>OZ220720.1:0-4119534 GCA_965116655.1 Dehalococcoidia bacterium | reverse complement strand
TCCAGCAACAGGCTGATCTGCGACTCGATGCGGTCCAGCGGCATCACTTCCTGAGCCACGGGGTCGTCCAGGTTTGCCAGGAGCGTCTGCACCGCGTGATTCATCCTTCCCGTCAGCCGCTCCCGCCGCAGGGCCACGGCCACCGTCTTGCGGTTCACCCCCAGAATCTCCGCCGTCCGACGCTGTCCCTCCCGCCTCACCAGCCACTCCACAGCCCACTTGAAGTCCCGCTCCTCGGACCTCGCATCAGCCTCCGGTCCGTCGTTCTTCTCATCCGTCATGCTCGCCATCAGGGGGTGTCCAGATTTGCAATGAGCGCCTCATTTCCACCGGACTGGGGACTTAACTCAAAGCGTTCACAGAAACCGGCTGATTCACCCCGAACCCATGCTGATTTCCTAGCCGCTTGGCCCAGAAAGTCCGCTTCTACTTAAAGTCTCTTTTCCCTGTACAGCCCCCTGACTGCAATCGGGCCTCAATCCGGTGGGCCAACCTGGGCCACCCGTGGAGCAATCTCATCCCCTGAGAGTGTTCGATTCGGGATTTATGGCCTCTCCCAGGACGGCCTTTCCCTGTAGGGAATCGCCGCTGGGCGGTGTCCGGGCCGGGAGGCGCTTGACTCCCGCAGCACCGCCCCAAATCAGAGCACAACGAAGACCGGCTGCAAATCCCCTGTGAGGGCCAGCCATAGGGGGCCACGGTAAGGGGCAACATTCTTGTCCCTCCTTCCAGACAGTTTCCAACGGTGTGGAGGCCGTTCACACTGAATCGAGAGGCCCGGACCCGGCTCGGATTAAGCGGGAGACCGTCTGATGATCTTTCGCCCCCGGCCGTTGTCGTCGGCGGGCAGAGGTCCAAGCCCTCAGAGGCTCAGGGCGAAGCTAGCTAAATCTGGACGATATGGAAGATAAGAAGATAGAGAACGGGCAACGAACTCCCGAAGAGGACTTCCTCGAGTTCGGAGAGGTGCGGGTCGTCTCCAGGCCCGCCCCCGACGCAGAGGACCGGCTGCGCCGTCTCTTCACGATCCTGCTGGGACAGCCGGCCGGGGGGAAACGGACCGAGCCGGAGAAGGATTCGCCTGCGGACGATCAACCGGTCGGCGACCGCCTGGAGGAGGCCGAAGCCTGATGCGGTCCGAGTCGTCCCCCGATCGTCACCGGCTATCGCCGAGGCGTTCAGACCTCAGCCAGGACGCCCCCTACGAGGCCGTCTACGGAGACGTGTCGAAGATCATCGACGCGGCCAGGCAGTCGGCCGCCCACTCTGTCAACGCCGCGATGACCGCAGCCTACTGGCTCATAGGGCGCCGCATCGTCGAGTCCGAGCAATCGGGGGAAGAGCGGGCCGAGTACGGAGCGGCCATCATCGAGAGGCTGGCGGAGGACCTGACCGCGCAGTTCGGACGCGGCTTCTCCCTTCGGAACATCTACAACATGCGCCTGTTCTACCTAGCCCATCCGACCGATCGAATTCTCCAGACATCGTCTGCAAGATTGGTCTCACCCCCTCGACGACGGATTCTCCAGACACCGTCTGCAAAATTGGAAGCCCCCGCCATCGAGGTGGGCTTCGACGACCTGCTGACCGCCTTTCCGCTGCCCTGGTCAGCCTACGTGCGGCTCCTGTCCGTCAGAGATGAACAGGCCCGCGAGTTCTACGAGACCGAGGCGTTGCGGGGAGGATGGTCGGTGCGGCAGCTCGACCGGCAGATCGCTTCCCAGTTCTACGAGCGGACGGCCCTGTCCAAGAACAAAGCCGCCATGCTGACGCAGGGCCAGAAGCCCAGTGCCGATGACGTCGTGCTGCCAGAGGAGCAAGTCAAGGATCCCTTCGTCTTGGAGTTCCTCGACCTCAAGGACGAGTACTCCGAGAGCGATCTGGAGGACGCGCTCATCCGCCACCTGGAGAGCTTCCTCATGGAGATGGGAGACGACTTCTGCTTCATCGGCAGGCAGAAGCGTCTGCGCGTCGGCGGGCAGTGGTACCGGGTGGACCTGCTGTTCTATCACCGGGGCCTGAGATGTCTCGTGGTCATCGACCTGAAGATCGGGGCGTTCACCCACGCCGACGCCGGACAGATGCACTTCTACCTCAACTACGCCCGGGAGCACTGGATGCGTGAGGGTGAGAACCCGCCCGTTGGACTGATTCTATGCTCCGAGAAGGACGAGGCGCTGGCCCGGTACGCCCTTGAAGGATTGCCGAACAACGTGCTGGCGGCGGAGTACAGAGTCAGCCTGCCGGACGAGGAGCTGCTGGCGGGGGAGCTTGACCGGACGAGGCAGGCGATGGAGCTTCGCACAGCGCGAGAACGTGGAGGCTACAATGATTCGGCCCACCCTGAGCCAAGAGCTGTCCAATGAGAACGCGTGAAGGACAGACCATCCGGTGCATTAGGGATGCCGTGGACCAAGGACGTCTTGCGGAGCCGTTTAGCCCGCAAGACGTGAACGATTCACTGGTCATCGATTGGGGAGGAACATTCCTTCCCAAACATCGAGCCGGTAAACCCAGACGGGAACACCGAGCTTTTCGTGGGCGTCAACCGCCGCCCCGCCCCATATCGTCTCGCGTCGAGATAGGGCGGTGGTAAGTCTCGGTTTGAACGCGAGGGAACCTTGCCACTGGATCATCCCGGGGACTACAGTGGGTCATATAGGAGTTTGAGATGATCGCCCGAGCCCACGCAATGATAGCCCGGCTGGAGATGGAATTGGGGTCGCTGGATCATCTGTGTTTCGCATTCCCTCAAGTTCTAGGGGACAAGTCTCAATCCTACAGCGACCCGTCCGCATTTATCGCAGGGGCAATAGCAAGGACCCGTAATCCCCCGGCAGGTACCGTTAAGGCGAGCGTCAGTCCCAAGCACCCCTTGCCCTCGACATATATACGGCTCGACGGAATCTCAAGTCTGGAGGTTGTCGTGCCGACAAACGCCGCCAAGAGGTTATTGAAGCGCAAGCGCTGTCTGGTAATCGAAAAGTGGGGCGACGACTTTGTTTGCAGGGTTCCGAACGAGATACGAGACGGAATAGATTGGAAAACCATAGCGATAATAGGTATCCCGCCTGATGGATACGATTGGAACCTGCCAATCGTCGAAAAGATGCGTGAGGTTGCACGCACATTGAGTACCGCGAGTACCAGGGGTTGAGCTATCGAGATGGAGAAGAGCTTGCCAATTCGATTCAGTGGCTCCGCGACCGGACGGGCGCTATCGACAACGGGTCAAATTGAGACAGTGTCTTTTAGGTTCATCTCACCAACTCTGAACAGTTACCCCGTTGAGATTCAAGTTGACCGGAGGGCAGGAGCACGATATCATTCAGGCTGAGGAACTCATAGACGGACTCGATAGTGAGTATGTGATTGCAGACCGAGCATACGACTCCAATCAGTTCCTTGAATCGATCATCAGGAGTTGTGCAGTTCCGGTAATACCTCCTCGCTCCTATCGGAAGGCGCCCCACTTATACGACGAGTATCTATACCGAGAACGCCATCTGGTCGAATGCTTCATCGGCAAGATCAAGCATTACAGACGCTTCTTCTCCCGGTTCGACAAGCTGGCGAACAGATACCTCGGGTTCCTCCATTTCGTCGGTGCTCTCATATGGCTAAGATGAAATGTCAACACTACCTAGTGGCCAAACGGCCCGAGTGTTCTATCGCAGAAGCGTTTGTAGCTTCTAGGATGTGGAATTGTTAGGTAGTCTTCGCCTTTACACCGCCCTTCAGGGTAGGTACCTGAGGCCATATTGGGCTCTCGTCCTCGTCTTGGGCCTGCTGCTCTTCGGCGTTACCGGTTTGCAACTGGTTGCACCGCAGATCGTTCGCCACTTCATCGACCGCGCCTTCGAGCAGGAGGCACTCGAGACCCTCTATGTGGCGGTCGGGCTCTTCGTTGCCGCGGGCTTGTCCGCACGCTTGCTGCAGGCGGTGACCGAATATCTGGGACGAGACATCGCCTGGAGGGCCACGAATCGACTGAGGGCCGACCTAACGCTACATGTCCTACGACTCGACATGGGTTTCCATAATGCCCGGACCCCGGGTGACCTGCTGGAGCGAATCGATGGTGACATCGAGAGACTGACCAACTTCTTTTCCCAGTTCTTCATAAAGTTGGTCGGGGCGCTGCTGCTTCTCGTTGGACTGGTCGTCGTTACCTGGCTTGAGGACTGGCGATTCGGACTGTCCGTAGCGGCGTTCGCCGGGTTCTTTCTTATCTCCCGTGTGAAGCTTCTAACTTTCATCGTGCCTCTCTGGCAGGTGGAGGGGCAGGCAAGGGCCGAAATTTTTGGATTCCTTGGAGAGCGGCTCTCTGGAGTCCGCGACATACACAAGAGCGGCGCGGTCGCTTTCACGATGGCCAGGTTCTACAAGGTACTTCGAACGAGGCTTTTTTCGTGGCTGAAGGCAACGATCGTCAGTTGGCTGGCGTGGGGGTTCGTATCCGCGATTAACAGTACCAGACTGACGGTCGGCCTAGCGGTAGGCGCATATCTATTCATGCGCGGTGACATCACCATCGGCACGGTCTACCTCATCTACCAGTACTTGGAATTGCTTTGGGTGCCGATCAATTCCATCTCACGGGAGTTCGAAGACCTGCAGATGGCCGGTGCCAGCATACGCCGTGTCAAGGAGCTGCTGGACACGAAGGCGAAAGTTGAGGACGGACAGGGCGGGGACCTGCCGGCTGGTCCCTTGGGTGTGGAATTCCGTGGAGTTTCGTTTGCCTATCGGCCCGGAGTAACCGTACTGAACGACGTCTCCTTTCGTCTGGAACCCGGACAGTCACTGGGACTGCTCGGCAGGACTGGAAGTGGTAAGACCACGATGTCGCGACTATTGTTCCGTTTCTACGATCCGGAACGGGGCGAGGTTCAGCTGGGTGGGGCCGACCTCAAGCGGATGCCGCTGAAGACGCTCCGCGACCGCGTGGGGTTGGTGACGCAAGATGTCCAACTTTTCCAGGCTTCCGTCAGGGACAATCTCACTTTCTTCGACGGGACTATCCCGGACGCGCAGATTGAAACCACGCTCGACGAATTGGGCCTAGGCCCGTGGTATCGCTCGTTGCCGAGCGGGTTAGATACGGAACTGGCGGCCAGTGGTGGCCAGCTCTCTGCAGGCGAGGCTCAGCTGCTTGCCTTTGCACGAGTCTTTCTCAAGGATCCTGGCTGCGTAATTCTCGACGAAGCGTCGTCGCGTCTGGACCCTGCCACCGAAGCCTTGATAGAGCGGGCGGTACGCAGACTGCTTCGCCACCGAACCGCGATCATAATTGCACACCGTCTGTCCACTGTGCAGCAAGTGGATCGAATTCTGATCATTGATGGTGGAAACGTCCAAGAAGAGGGTCCCAGAGAGACGTTGGCTACCGATCCGTCTTCACGCTTCGCCGGTCTGCTACGCACCGGGCTGGAAGAGGTGCTGGTTTGAATACGATGCCCTACCTGATTCGGCTTGCCTGGCGCGGGGCTCCAGTGTTCGCACTAACCGGCCTACTTTCACTGCTCAACTGGGGCTACGTCATTCCCTCTGCGCTGATAATTCGCGCGATCTTCGACGCAATCACAGGCGAAGCCGTAGTGGGACTAAACTTGTGGACGCTGATTGTCATTTGGACCGTCGCCAACTGGTTCCATACAATCGTCGTGGTACCGTTCGACGGTGTATCCGCCAAGTTTCTCCAAGGACTGATTGAGGGCACTCTCCAAAGGAATCTGCTAGAAACGGTTCTTCAGAGTCGCCCAAAGGGTTCCACGATAGGAGCCGGTGACGTGCTCAACCGGTTCAGAGACGACGTGGAGGCATTGGTGCAGCCGGTAATCCAATTGACCTTGATCTTTGGAGTAGGTGTGTCCGGCATCGTTGCGATTTACATAATGGCCACGATCGACCCGGTGATTACCCTAGTTGCGTTGCTCCCCGGTGCACTGATCTTCGGATTCACAAAGGCACTGGGGGGCCGTATTGACGCCTTAAGACAGCGAAGCCGCGAGGCAACAGGCAAGGTCTCCAGTTCCCTTGGCGAGTTCCTGGGAGCCGTTCAAGCTGTTCAGGTGGCGAACGCGGAGGAGCGGGCCGTGGAGCATTTTCAGCGGCTGAGCGCTCGGAGGCGCAGCACCGACCTCAAGGAGGGGATACTGGACGGACTTCTCGGCTCCGTGAACCGGAGCACCGTTGTCATCACAACAGCCGTGATCTTGGCTCTGGCGGCTCCACTGATGCGTTCCGGTTCCTTCACCATAGGAGACTTCGCGCTTTTCGTCACGATGATCGGTGGAAACTACATGGCCTTCGTTATGGAATGGCTTGGAGACTTCCTCGCTGCCCTCAGACGGTCTAGGGTATCGCTGAAGCGTCTGGTCTCGCTGATCCCAGAGTCGCCGCCAAAGACTCTGGTTCGCGGAGGGTCTCTTCATATGTGGGGACCCATTCCGGAGCAGCCCTACACAACCAAAACAACCGAGCATCGGCTTGAGTCCATTGGTCTGGTTGGTGTGACATACAGACACCCAGAATCCGGTCGGGGTATCGAGGATGTTAATTTACATGTACCTCGGGGGTCCTTCGTTGTGGTCACCGGAAGGATTGGCTCAGGCAAGACGACCCTCCTGGAGGTGTTGCTCGGGCTATTGGACGCAAGCGAGGGCGACATCAGACTGAACGGCCGATCTGTCGCGGACACTTGGAACTCTTTCGTTCCACCTGTTTCCGCCTATACACCCCAAGCGCCGTGGCTATTTAGCGATACATTGCGCACGAACATCCTAATGGGTCTCGATGCCAACGAACGGCGACTGGCTTCTGCTATTCACCTCGGCGTCATGGAAGAGGACGTAAGAGCGCTTGAGCACGGCCTCAGTACAGTTGTTGGTCCCAGAGGGGTTCGCCTGTCGGGGGGGCAAGTGCAGCGAACGGCCGCAGCAAGGATGTTTGTTAGGGAGCCCGAACTGTTGGTATTTGACGATCTCTCGAGTGCTCTTGACGTTGAGACGGAACGAAAGCTTTGGGATCGACTCTTCAAATTACCGGAGATCACGGCGCTTGTCGTCTCATACCGTCGGGCGGCTTTTCGGCGGGCCGACAAGATCATAGTACTGCGAGAGGGACGTGTGGAGGCGGAAGGCAAACTGGACGACCTGCTAAGGGAGTCGGAGGAGATGCAGAGACTTTGGGCAGGGGACGTGCGGGCGTCTGAAGAAAGTTGATGACGTAAAAGAGTGGCGTTAAGATTCATCTGTCAATAGTTGAGGTCCGATGACCATGATTCCTCCTTGCCGCATCGAAGGCAAATGAGTGGCGGATTTCTATATCTACATCGGGGACGTATGCGGCTGAGGTCAGGAAGACGTTGGCTGAACCGCTGGATTCTCTCTCATTGTCCTCGGGAGCTGGGCCTCAATTCGACGAGTTCAATATCCATATATGCGAGGTAGGTTCGGGGCCCATCGATGCCTCAACCTCGACAAGAAGCCGGGTGTCGGCTCCAGGTCATGAGAATCCATTCCACAAAAGAAAGGTTGGCATCAAATGAATAGCGAACTTGAAGCACTTAAATGGGGAGCTGGATCTCGAGTGCCTTTGGAATCGTTCGACTCCATTGATTCCGATGCGATACTGCGATTAGTCGCTGTCCATCGGGTCACAGGCCGAATGTTTCGCCGCCTCCAACGGGATCCGCAGACGTGGGCTGACGACGAATTGGTGAGTGAGTTGGCGAGTATGCAGTCGACCGATGAGGAGGGAGTCGGGCGTCAGATTGAGGTATTCAGAGAGTTGCACGACGCGTATTCGTCATCAGACCGAATTGTGATGCCGATTAAGGGCTTTGCCCCTTATATTCTCCTGGGTGATCGCGCGACGATACGTTATTCAGGAGACATCGACATTGCCTGTAGCAATCAGGAGCATTTCCTTGAAGTACTGTCGGCGTTGGGCTTCACTCGCCACGATGCGGAGGCCGTTTCACTGCATCTGTTCTCTCCCAAGTCGTACCGCGACGATATGGTTATCGACGCCTACGATTTCGTTCCTGTTTGGAAGTACCCTCAGGAGACGGATCTTACTGCGTATACCACGGAACACGGAGCTGTTGTATTCAACCCAAAGGTCTTGCCTGAGTACGGTCGAATCTACTTCCATGATCTAATCAGGCACTCGGTACAATACCCATCGCCAGAATTAGGACCGCTCGTGATACCTGATCATACAATGATGGTCTTCTTACTTTGTACTCATATCTTCAGGGATTTTTTTCAGGCATTGCCACACCCGACCATGCCCTTGCTAAAACTTGGCACTCTCGCGGATTTATTTGATCTGGCAAGGCACCCAAGCTTCGTGGGGGAGGCTTTTGTCAAGTTGGTTGAGCAGTTTGATGGCGAGGACTGTGTCTTGTTTGCAGGCAATCTACTAGAGGCTTATTTTGGCCAGAATCCGTTGCCGTCACTTCCAGCACGTTATGAGCACACCAGACTTTGGGAACTCTATTACCTCTATACATATTGGCTTCCGGCACCCTATTCGCCGAACGACTTGCTCGCTTGTCCAGATCCGACAAGGCCACTGAGTGATTTGGTGGACCTACTAGGCGGTAGTATCGTGAGGGCTGGAGTTTCGTCCAACGGAACTAACCTAACTGTCTTTGGGCAAGGAGGGAGGGCTGTAAGAGCATTAGTGAACAACGTCGAAGACAGACAACTTCCAGTTGAGTTGTCACTAAAGTGGCTATCGGAGGGATTAGCTTTAGACCTTAGAGTCGAAAAGGAACGAAACTTCGAACCGGATATAGTCCTACTCGACTTCGGTGAGTTCATCTGTTTATGGCAACATAATAGCCGCACTCGGAAAGAGCTTTACTTTGGAAAGGGCAGCCGAGTTGAGTTCAACTATGAAGAAAATGGATACAATCTCAGTATTGTGGTCCCCCGGAGCGATTTTGAGCATTGGGACCCAGAACAAGAGTCGATCGCTATGCTATTGACCGTGTTCAGCCTGGATTCGGATCATCTCGGCAGGCCGATCTGGTCTAGGACAAAATCCAGTACGTTGGTTCCGTTAAGGATTGTTCGGGATTGAACAACTGTGTCTCATAAACAGTATCAGTTGTCGCCCTCAATATTGTAGCGGGAATGGATTTGACGACTATGTAGTGTTACCGTCTATTGTCAAGTGTGGAGCCTAATTGATTAGTGGTGTCAAATTTGGAGAGGGTTCAGTGTGACGGGGAGTGAACTGGAGTGCCATTGAACACGGCGCAGAGCCGGTCCACCACAGGCTGATCACCCCCATTACGTTCCGACGTCCTGATCATGCTGGTGAACGCCGAGAACGCTTCGGCTCCCTTCACGCTCTTCGAGCAGTGCGATACCTTCCGCGCGATCACCGCAGGCCGGAGCGCTCGCTCAGCACGGTTGTTGGTAGGCTCTATGCGTGGATCGTCCAGAAAGCGCACAGGTTGCCACGGTCGTCATGCCAGCCCAGTTCGTTCTGCAACCGGTAGTTGTCCGCATCCGGCATCGGGCAGTCGCGGAGATGATAGCTCAACTGTTGCTTCAACCGTTCCGCCTGCACTCCAAAGTCCAAAGCCTCCCCTCGGTGATACCACCTCCACAACTCCATAGCTTCTCGCAACAGCCCACTCAAACACTTGCCGAAGCTCCGCCCTCTCCCCGTCTTAGTCTGCACCACCTCACTGACCGAGCGCAGCACGTGCGCCAGGCACTTCTGCTGCTTGACCCCGGACAGCACCCGCGCGTCGTAGCTTCGACCTCGATCAGCATCACCCCTCCGTAGTCCGAGGGGACCACCTCTCGCACCTCTTGGTTCCGGTGACGCGCACGGACCTGATACACCGTCGACTCTTCCGTCTCGAACGCCATCAGAAACGCCCGCTCCCCTTTCACTCGCCAGCCCGTGTCGTCGGTGTGCACGAACTCACTCGCTCCTACCGATGTCCGCAACCTCCCATACGCTTCACCCACCGCGCCAACGGCACGACGCAGCGCGTCCTGACTGATCGCTCCCTGGCTCACTTCCACACCCGTCAGTGCTCTCAGAACTCCCGGCACCTTCCGTACAGGAATGCCCATGCCAAAGTGGAGCACGTGCGCCGCTGCCTTCACTCGTTCCCCCAATCGGTGGGCGCTCGCGCCATACTCGCCTGCCGCACGAGCGGCAACGGCATACCTGCACTCGATACGCTCTGACCTGCGGACGCCGAATGGCAGGTATGTCCGTTACGTACGCTACACTCTCTCCCTCATCTTCTAGAACGCCTCCACATCCAGAGCATGTCTCCCCGGACACTGACACGCCTACAACCGGTTCGGTCACCTCTACGGCAGACGGCGGTTTGCGGTAGCTGAACATCCCCGTACCCGGCTTGCGGTCAGGACGCTTGTCCGTTGACCGTCTTCAACTGGGCAATCTGCTCTTACTGACGCTTGGGCAACGCAATTAGCTCGTCGTGTTCAGCATCCGTACTGCACATGACCGAAGTATAAGAATTAGTTCATTTCTGCGCAACGCCCTATGCACAATCCCGCTAATCAATTACGGCTTGTCCTTTCGATTCCTATGAGGAGCATGCCTGTTTCTTGCAACATAGTCCATACCAAGAAACCACCTTACAAATACGACAGCACGTTTCTAGCAGTGGAGGCCTCGTCTTGATGACCAACTGATATTGTAACCCAGTTCTGTTTTTCAGCCATCTCGGCAAGTACTCCTCGCACCCGGTCTTGATACCTTACAAAATTTTCCACATTTATCCCTCGCAACCCATCCATGTTACCTACCTCAGTAAACTTAAGTTCTTTTTTTCTTAATGCTGCGACTCTGGGGTCTACATCCAAAAAAAAGGTGACGGACGGCTTAGTAAGATGTCGGAAGCTGTCAACCAGCAAACGCTGATCTACACTGGGCTTCAGCGAGTATCTAGCAAGGAATTTATAGTACCAATTATCCAAAATCACAGTGTGCCCCGATGCTATCAAAGGCTTGATTTTGCAATTGTCGAGGGCCTGAAACCAAGCCGCAATCAAATGTAACCAATGTAGCTCTCCCATCTCCAATATCGAGGCGTCATTGGGATAATTCCAGCAAGCTTCAGACAAAGCCAGCATGTGATTTGAGACATGCAGATTAGAAATGTTTGGTGACCGCTTTTCCACGTACACAACTCTCTTGTGTTTGCCGCGCAGTAGATTGAACAGCCGTTTGCTAACAGTGGATTTACCAGAACCATCAATGCCTTCGAAACAAATTAATGTCCCCTCTTTAATCATGCCACTGTTTCCTTTGTCATCACCCGAAATGTTGACTTCGGGTTTCTCCGAGCGTCCCTGATGATCTGGCAATGTACCCTCTTTCAAAAAATATGGCTCGCTCGGTACACTCGGCGAGCCGGGCCCTGACGGTGAGGCCTCTGGGACCTCTCCTAATTACACTCAGCGGATGCTGAGCCGTCCTGACGAGACACAACCATACTTACGCAGGCCAGACACGTTGTCAAGCGCGATTTCATGAACTAGCGCACGTGCGCGTGAAATAGTGCAGCGCCCAGGGCGGGACTTGAACCCATGACCTCCGTTCTTGTCAAGACGGTGCTCTATCCACTGAGCTACAAGGGCGGAGTCCCAGTATAGCACATTCGTCTCACGGCAGCTTGTCGCCGATCTCGGCAAGGAGGTTTTCGACTCTCATCTCGTGCTGCTCTCGATCCTTTCCTCAATCACAATGCGACCTAGGTTAGAACGGTCACTCCAATGGTTACTGCAAGTACCGTCAGCGCGATTGAGAGAGCCCTGCACCCGTGGCAAATGGTGGGGAGCGGAGAGGGCGTTCACTTACCGCTCAAGTTTGTCCTCCACGCCGGTCAGGTCGTGGACGGAGACATTGGCTTTGTAGAGGGGTTCCTCCTCTCTGGCTTCGGCGTCAAACAAGTGCATCTCATTCATTTCATACCTCCTGTAGGGCTGCCTCTTGGCCTTGCATGTGGTTTCGATTCCGATCTCCATTTCATTGCTCCTTAAGGCAAAAGGCGGTTCACACACGGTCATACGGGGAGGCCGTCGCACTTAAGCGACGGCCTCCCCGTATACTTGCGGACGGCGTCCCACGCCTGCCTGTAACTAGGCAGACAAGCCGACCGGCTTTTCCTCTCTTTCCTGCTCCATTTCCAGCGCCCACTCGAACAGGGACGCGGTTACGGGCTGGGCCTTGCGGCTGCGGCCCTTAGACTTGACCGGCTCGACCATGAACTCCGTCCAGGAGAGAACAGCGACTGCTGCGCCTCCTCGGCCTCGTCGTGGTGGCCGTTGGTGCCGTTTCCATTGACCGGGGCAGGCGCGTGGCCGTTCCCGTTGCCCAACACCAGCTCGACCGTCGGCCCGATGGCGATGAAGTCATGATGGCCGTTGCCGTTGACCGCTATAGTCTCCGGCTCCACCTCCACCAGCTTCCAGCCGTCTTCGACCAGCAATTCCTCAGCGGTCGCCTCGGCGTCCCGCGCCTGCGCGAAGACCTCGCCTGGACATCAACTGCCCCGCAAGAACCCCGCACCACTCATGGTCACGCCTATCGCCAACACCTTCCGAGTGTGAGAAGCCGTCCCGCCCGACGTAGGAGCTCCCACTTACGCAGCGCCCTACGCGTGTCGGAGAGCGCTGTCCTGCGCCAGTTGACCTGGCCGTTCCGGTCGAAGCCACGCAGTGGGAACCGGGCCGGAGGAAGTGTCAGCCCGTGCTCCTCCAGCAAGGCCAGCTCCAGCGCTAGGAACCTCTCCTCGGTGCGCAGCCAAGACGGGCCCTTGCCCTGGTTCGGGTGCGTAGCCTTCAACTCACGCCACTCCACGATCAGGGGCCAGACCTCGCCGAAGACCTCCTCGTCGTCCGGGGCAGGCTCCAGCGTCACCAGGTCGGGGAACTCCCGGCGCAGCGCTGCTCTCCGTCCGGGCTGGGGACCGGCCGCAGACTGATCCGCATTCCCGCCGGCCTGACCGCGACGCGCTAGGACCGTGTCAAGCTGGCGCTGCGCCTCGGCCCACTCCGCGCGCAGGCTACGGTGCGCGTCCTCCCACGCCCTGTGATTCATCCGCATCTCCCTGCGCCGCTCTTCAAGTAGACCCTTCAGTTCCTCGATCCTGGCCTCCAGGTTGTCGTTGCGCTCCCGCTGCTCGGCGGCGGCGGAACCCACGCCCGACTGGAGAGCCCTGTCCAACGCCGACCGCATCCGCCTCGACAGCACTCCGTCGTCCAATCCGGCGTCCAGCGTTCTGCGGTCCACCCCCAGCATCTCGGCGGCCTTCTTCCGCCCGTGGTCCCGCTCCAGCTCTTGCAGCAGCGACATGAGGCGAAGATGGTGCATGTCGGCAGCCGTCCCGCTGCCATTGTTGCTATGCCCTGTGTGATTCATAGGTTTCCTCCTGTCTCCATGACATTCCCGTCAGTTCGGTTCTCCGTTCGACAGTTGACCCTGTCGGTCAGGTCGTGCTTGTCACAGCCTGTAGGGGGCCTTCCTGCCACAGCCGCCTCCCCGTCTACAGCACCTAGCGTCGCCACCGGCCGGACTGCCTGCCGGTCTGGCCTGGTTCCGGCTCCTCAGGGGGTCCGTCCTTTTGCCTCTCGCTCTCTGCCATTTCGTCCTCGTGCATCTCGGCCTCGCGGTCGCTGTCCCCATCCGCTTCCACATGTGCATGCGCCAGCACCTGAAAATCCTCCAGAGCCTCCACTCGCCGGACCAGGTCTTCGACCGACCTGTCGAGCTCGTCAACCGACTCCAGCAACAGATTGATCTGCGACTCGATCCGGTCTAGGGGCATGACCTCCTGCTTCGCCGGATCATCCAGGTTGGCCAGGAGCGTCTGGACTGCGTGATTCATCCGTCCCGTCAGCCTCTCCCTGCGCAGGGCCAAGGCCACCGTCTTGCGGTTCACACCCAGGATCTCCGAAGTCCGCCGCTGTCCCTGTTGCCTCACCAGCCACTCCACGGCCCACTTGAAGTCCCGCTCGTCGGACCGGGCATCAGCCTGGTGACTGCCGTTCTTCTCATCCGTCCTGCTAGCCATCGGATACCTCCTGTAGGGGGTGTCCAGTTTTGCAATGAGGGCCCCATTTGCACCGGACTGGGGACTTAACTCGAAGTGTTCACAGAAACCGGCTAATTCACCCCGAAACCAAGTCGATTCCCTAGCTGATTGGCCCAGATAGTCCGCTTCTACCCAAAGTCTCTTTTCCCTGTACAGCCCCCTGACTGCATTCGGCCCTTAATTCGGTGGGCCGAACTGGGCCACCTGTGGAGCAATCTCATCCCCTGAGAGTGTTCGATTCGGGATTGACTGCCCCTCCCAGGACGGCCTATCCCTGTCGGGAATCGCCGCTGGGCGGTGTCCGGGCCGGAAGGCGCCTGCCTCCCTCAGCACCGCCCTAAATCAGAGCACAAAGTAGACCGACTGCAAATCCCCTCTGAGGGCCAGCCATAGGGGGCCACGGTAAGGGGCAACATTCTTGTCCCCCCTTCCAGGCAGTTTCCAGCGGCGAGGCGGCCGTTCACACTGAACCGAGCGGCTCAGGACCGGCTCGCAGTCTTGCCATAAACGCGCCGGGTGAATCCGAGCTCACGGTTGCGAAAACACAGACGGCGATCTTGCACATCCCGCCATCGCCTGCGGGCAGAGGTGCTCGGCGTCAGATGCTCAGGCTGAGGGTGGTTGTAACTGGACGGAATGAGAGATACGAAGATGGAACACGCCAGCCAGGGAGAGGCAATGCACGACTGTGGAGGGATCTCTTTCCACTACCTTCGCGGCCAACTTCCGCCACAGCCCGAGGATGAGGACCCAGCGCCGCAGCTTCCGCTTGCGCAATCTCACGCGGGCATCATCATCCAAAACGTCGTCCTCCAGCGTCTCGTCGGCCTGGGTCCCGTTCACCTGCGCCGCGTTCATGGTCGAACCTCCTCTATCTCATGTCCTGTAGGGGGTATCGCACTTCCCCGATCAGGCTCCGCTCACCAAATTGCTCGCTCCGATTTAGCAGGAGCTCGCCCCGCCGCCCCGATTTATCTACTTCCCTTTTGGGAACTTTCGGCCAAATCGGGTGAACCAGTCCTTACCACAAAGTGCTCGCAACAACGGCCCCGACTTCCCTCTTTTCCGCCTGTTTCAGCTACGAATCAGCCCCCGACTTCCCTTTTGGGAACTGATGCAAATCCCTGTACGCGGGTAAGACATCACATCCGGCCTCTCAGAGTGGAATTCCCTGTGAGGAGGGCACGCGCCCGTGCCCCCCTCACGCACCGTGGTTTTTCTCCCCCCACCTCCTCAGACTCGACGGCAATCAGCCCGGCACCGGCATCCCGATGCGGGCTCACGGGAGTCCGGCGAAGAGAGCGATGAACGACAAGAGCAGGCAGAACGGGCAACGGACGCCCGAAGAGGACTTCTCCGAGTTCGGCGTGGTCAGGGTCGTCTCCAAGCCGGCCCCCGACGCGGAGGACAGGCTGCGCCGCCTCTTCACAATCCTGCTGGGACAGCCAGCCGGGGAGAACGAGACCGATCTGGAGAAGGATTCGTCTCCGGACGACCGGCACGCCGGTGACCAGTTGGAGACCGAAGCCTGATGCGGACCGAGCCGTCCCCCGACCGTCACCAGCTATCGCCGAGGCGTTCAGCTCTCAGCCAGGACGCTCCGTACGACGACGTCTTCGGGGACGTGTCGAAGATCATCGACGCGGCCAGGGAGTCGGCCGCCCGCTCGGTGAACGCCGCCATGACCGCCGCCTACTGGCTGATAGGACGTCGCATCGTCGAGTTCGAGCAGTCGGGAGATGTGCGGGCCGAGTACGGAGCGGCGCTCATCGAGAGGCTGGCGGAGGACCTGACCGCGCAGTTCGGACGTGGCTTCTCACTTCGGAACATCTACAACATGCGCCTGTTCTACCTGGCCCATCCGACCGACCGAATTCTCCAGACACCGTCTGCAAAATTGGTCTCACCCCCTCGACGACGGATTCTCCAGACGCCGTCTGCAGAATTGGAAATCCCCGCCGTCGAGGTGGGCCTCGACGACCTGCTGACCGCCTTTCCTCTGCCCTGGTCAGCCTACGTGCGTCTCCTGTCCGTCAGGGACGAGCACGCCCGCGACTTCTACGAGACCGAGGCGCTGAGAGGAGGATGATCGGTCCGGCAGCTGGATCGTCAGATCGGCTCCCAGTTCTACGAGCGTACCGCTCTGTCCAAGAACAAGGCCGCCATGCTGACGCAGGGACGGAAACCCAAAACCGAAGACCTTGTGCGGCCGGAGGAGCAGGTCAAGGACCCCTTCGTGCTGGAGTTCCTCGACCTCAAGGACGAGTACTCCGAGAGCGACCTGGAGGACGCCCTCATCCGTCACCTGGAGACGTTCCTTATGGAGATGGGGGACGACTTCTGCTTCATCGGCAGGCAGAAAAGGCTCCGCGTCGGCGGCCAGTGGTACAGGGTGGACCTGCTCTTCTATCACCGGGGCCTTCGATGTCTCGCGGTCGTCGACCTGAAGATCGGGGCGTTCACCCACGCCGATGCCGGACAGATGCACTTCTACCTCAACTACGCCCGGGAGCATTGGATGCGCGAGGGCGAGAATCCTCCCGTCGGACTTATCCTCTGCTCCGAGAAGGACGAGGCGCTCGCACGGTATGCCCTAGAAGGCTTGTCGAGCAACGTGTTGGCAGCGGAGTACAGAATCAACCTGCCGGACGAGAAAATCCTGGCAGCGGAGCTTGACCGGACGAGGCAGGCGATGGACCTGCGGGGCTCAACGGACCCCGATACTCGGCGCACTTTGACTAGGAGGGCGGCAAGGCCTCGTCCTTGATGCCACTCCTCCCCGCATCTGCATGCTACCGATGCCTCTTGCCGAGGCGGTCGCGCTCCACGGGGAGGTGACGCTTGAATACAAGGGAAGGCGGCCTTCAATTGCCCTGTTTCTCAGGATGAGTTTGGAACCGCGAGCGGTTGTGACTGAGCTACGACACTCCGGCGTTGCCGTGCTCATGAGAAAGGCAATAGAATGTCGGTAGAAAGTGGCTACGATGAGCCATAGGTTCAAATGACGGAGGTGCCAAGTTGGCGGCAGCGAGCTTACTTGGAGGCTGTCTAGCCTTCGACTCGCTGGACTATGACTCTGGCCTTGACCGGTCTTTCAGCATCGGCTACAGGTTTCTAGATGATAAGCATGAGATGTGGCCTAGGTTATTCTTTAGGTTCAAGACGGGTCCACTTGATTCTGTGAGAACTGGTGCCAGAAGCTGAGAGAATCTGGTCTGGACCACTTTTTCCTGTCGGTAGATGAACTGCATACCTTCTTCGAGGGTGTCCTTGGAGATGAGGCGTAGGAGTAGGGATGGCCAATCCTCAGCACCTTGAATGGCTGCTCGAACCCGATGTGGCGTGGGTTAGTCTTTGGAATCTGCGCCTTGCGAACGGCAAGTTCAGACCGGATTTCGCAAACGCAGACCTATTCACTAGCTTCATTGAAGCTGGGAAATTCGACATCGGACAGAAGATCCCGCTGGCCAAGATTGACTTCAGCTATGCCAACTTCACAGAAGCTGTCCTCTCATATGCAGACCTTACCAGCGCAGACCTTCAGCGCGCCGACTTTTCCCGAGCCACGCTCTATGATGCCGACCTTAGCGATGCCTCACTCTTTGGCACTAACCTTTCCAACGCTGACCTCAGAGGCGTCAACTTCACAAATGCTGACCTCAGAGGCGCCAATCTTGCTGGTGCCGATCTACAGGGTGCCAACCTTACTGACGCAGACCTTCGACAGGCCAACCTTGAACGCACGCACCTTCTGAGAGCGAACCTTACCAACGCTAACCTTCTGGATGCCGTACTTATGAAGGCGGTCTTTGCTGGAGCAGAGCCTTGGCACTCAACACTCGAATCTTCGCATGGCGTATCGCCGCAAGAGGGCTCGGATATACAGCGACAAGTCACGACCATTGAAGACCTCCTAAGCGAAGTTCGAGAGATCAGAGGACACCATTCGGACTCTCTGTTTTATTTTCGAGGAGAATTCGAATGCGGATGGGAGTTGCGGCCTTCTGTAATGAGGGATGGCTCCATCGCATCTGAGCGAGACATGCTTGTGGAGCTCCTGTCACGACGTCCTGACGAGTTCAACGGGATGACTTCGGCATTGGCTCAGTGGGTTCTTGCCCAGCATCACGGCCTCAGAACCCGCTTTCTCGATATCACCAAGAACCCGTTGGTCGCCTTGTTCCACGCTTGTGAAACAGAGGAACAACAGAGTCAGAGTATGAATGACGGTCGTATTCATGCCTTTGCAGTGCCAAAGGAAATGGTCAAGCCCTTCACTAGCGATAGAATCAGTGTTATCGCCAGTTTTGCGAAGCTTTCCAGATGTGAACAAGAGATTCTATTGGGTAAGCGGAAATGTTCGGGTCATGGTGCGGAAGTTGAGACAACCCAATACATAGATGCCAACCGCCGACTCTACCAGACGATTCAGCAGGAAAAGCCCTATTTCGATGAGAGAATTGACCAGAGAGACTTGTATCGAGTCTTCGTAGTCGAGCCGCAACAATCTTCAGAGCGAATCCGAGCTCAGTCTGGGGCCTTTCTAGTGTCGGCCTTTCATGAACGTTTTGAGCGCGCCCACATTGAAGGGCAGATTGCCGGCATTCCCATCTATGCTCACTACCAACTTTCCATACCGGCCAATAACAAACCGGATATCATCGACGATCTGCGACTTTTGAACGTCACCCGTGAGAATCTCTTTCCCGGCCTTGACGCTTCTGCAAAAGCGATTACAGACTTCTACCGACCAGAATAACCTGACCCAGGTCTCTCAATTCAGAAAGCTCTAGGCGTAACAGGTCGAGAAAAGGAAATGACGAGCATGGTGCAGGATATCGGTTATCCAATCAACACAAAAAGATTCGGTATACTTGGGCGGTTGAGCTTGAAGTCATTTGACTACGTCGATAGTTCGAGAATCCTTATGTATTTCCAACTTTCGTGAGGAGGCCGAAAGGGAATTAGGAATTCCTCGCTGGAGTTTTCTCATTTGAGATGCCTGTCAAATGGTGAGCATGATAGGCGCACCGTCTGGCCCTTGGCGACGGGAAATTGGTGTACCTCTCTACCGTCGTGGAAACAAGAGCATCATGAACATCACCCCTCAGTTTGACAGTCGGTCCGATGAAACCCTTGGCCAGTGCAGAGTCCTTTGCATCGCCGACCGCTGGTCTGATCGTACTGGACCCGATCAAGCCCACCATCATCGCGACCAGGGCGACCGACCCCAGTGGGATGTAGTCGATCCGACAGATCCGAACCATTGTGAAGAACGTCGCGGTTGATTTCGCTTCAATGCACGGCGAACAGATTCGAACGCCTGTCAGTCGCAATCTTCTGGAAGGCCAAGGGATCTATGAGGTAGGCGATCAGGAGTCTGAAGGACTAGTAAATCCATCTGCATCCCTTGCAGGCTCGCGCAGTGCACATACTAGCGCCCTGCGAGTTACTCACCATCTCCACACCACGAGCCTGCAAGGCAGATGCGAGACCTCAGAGCCAAGTTGTGCGATGAACTATCGCTTCGACGCATTCATCGAACTGCCGGATATCCTCTAGGCACTTACTGATCCTAGTCCCGAGTAGGGACCTTCCTCGCATGCTTGAGGGCCGACATCCTCAAGGGAGTGAGGATATCGGCCCGTGGACCAGCGTTGTCGGAACCACTTTCCAGCTACGGAAGGGTTAGAGATAGATGCCCCCTACTGCGATTCAGATGCGCAGTAAGGCAGTCCCAGTCCGTCAAGGTCGTTGTTGGTAACGTCTCTCAGTCCCGACGGGATGCACCCCGTGAAGGTGTTGCCGCTGCTGATGTACAGGTGCGTCAAGTTGGACAGCTCTCCCCACTTTGTCGGAATCGCCCCTGTAAACCCGTTGTTCCTTAGGTACACGACCTCGAGACGCGTCAGGTCTCCCAACTGCGAGGGTATCTCGCCCCCTAGAGAGGTGCCTTCGAGTACGAAATACCTGAGTTTCCTGAGATTCCCCAGTTCGGCCGGTATGCCGCCCGTCAGCATGTTGTCGCTCAGGTACAGGGACCACAGGTTCGGCAGCGCTCCCAGCTCGGCAGGTATGCCGCCCGTCAGGGAGTTGACTTCGATCAGGAGTTCTCTGAGATTCCTCAGCTTCCCCAACTCGGTTGGTATGCTGCCCGTCAGCATGTTGTTACTTAATGACAAAGTCTTCAGGTTCGACAGTTCTCCCAGTTCGGCAGGTAATTCTCCCGTTATCCGGTTGTTGAACAGGTACAGCAACTCCAGATCGGACAGACTCCCCAGTTCAAGCGGTATCCCGCCGGTCAGCATGTTATCGTCGAGATCGATCCTGCGCACGTCCTCCAGCCCGCCGAGCGCAGCCGGAATACTTCCCGTCAAACCGAGGTTCGTAAGCAGCACCACTCGGACGAAAGGCGACGGAGTGGAATGCACCGTCACGCCCTGCCAGTCATTGATGCGTGTGTCCGCGCTCCAGTCCAGACTGGCATCGCCAGCCAGGGTATCCCTCGCCGCAAGCAGCATTGAGCAGTCGCGCACCAGTCCCGGATTCTGCGCCGGGCGAGGCACGACCGTGCCGTTCTTGCATTCCGTCAGGATGAGAGCGATACCTACCCTCGCCAAAGCAACGCCTCCTCTGCCGTCGCTCGCCTCCACCGTCAGCGCGTAGAACGCCTTCGCATCGGGGTCAAGAGCTCCTGCAACAGTGATCGCCCCCGTTCCGCTGGCAATCGTGAACTTCCCGGCATCGTTGCCTGCCGTGATCGTGTGCCTCACCGTGTCGCCGGCGTCGGGGTCGCTCGCCGACACCGTGCCCACCGAGGCATTCACCGCAGCGTTCTCTGAAATCGTGAACGAGTACGTAGACGCTCCGAACGCCGGGGCACGGTTGCATGCACTCGTAGTTACCGACTCGACGGATGTCTCGGCACCCCAGTCGGCGACGTACGTCGTTCCGTCGCCGTATGCACGCACTCTGAACTCGTACGTCGTACCGCAAGCAGGGCCGTCCGTAGGACTGTAGGTCGCACTCGTTCCCGTCGTCTCCGGCAGGCTCGTCCAATCGTCTATCGAACCCACTTTGTGGTGCTGTGCTTCGTACCGCGCAGCCCCCGTCAAAGGACTCCACGTGATGGTGAACGTCCCGTCGGCTAAGGACACGGCCAGGTCCTCCGGCGCGGGAGGCAATTTCTCTGGCGACACGTCCGTCACCGAAATCTCCACCGTCGCCGTTGCGCTGCCGCCTCCCTCGTTGCTCGCCTCCACCGTCAGCGTGTACGAGGTGACACTCTCGTAGTCCAGTGCCCCCGCAACCGTAATCGCGCCTGTGTTCGTATCTATCGAGAACTTCTCGGTCTCGTTGCCCCCCGTGATCGCATACGTCACCGTGTCCATGGCGGGATCGGTCGCCGAGACCGTGCCCACCACCGTTCCGTTCTCCGCGTCTTCGGCCACATCGAACGTGTAGGAGGAAGACCCGAACACGGGCGGCGGCGGGACCTCGCGGACCCGCACTAAAAGCTTGTCGCCGTCCTCCCACGGCTGCGACGAAACACTCCAACTCAACGTGTCGTTCGCTGCATCCAGCGTCGCGTCCGCAAAGTCCAGCGACAGCGACACTGTGCCGTCCAGCTCGATGATGTCCACGATGTGGTCATCTAGAGCGTCGTCAGGTATGACCCCGATCTTCACTGTGCTCGATTCATAGGAGATGCTGCCGATCGTCGCGGACCCGCCGTTGGCGTCGGTGAAGGAAGTGGGCTTGAGAACGCCGTTGGAGGCATCTGCTTTAATGGTGCTGCCGACTGTCACCGGGTCGAAGAATAACTCGTGCAGAATGCCTTCCGATCTCTCCATACGCATCGTCACGTGCGTCGCCGTCCTACTGATGTGGCCGCATGGCTTCCAGTGCCCGTATTGAATTCTGTAGTGGAAAGTGTACTCGCCTGCTGGCAATGGCCTGTTGTTTGTCAACTCAACCCTGTAGCCATTGTCGGGATCGGAGTCGTCGTCTGAGGCTTCCCAAGAAAGAAGGTCTGCGTCAGGCCCCCCTAATTCGTAGCGCATGTACCCACCAGAACGCCCATCACGCCAATTGAGAACAGTCCCAGCAGGTTGACCAGACTGCTCTTCGTAGTCGACGCGCTGCCAAAACTCCGGTAGCTTTGGCCTTCCGTTCCGTTCCTCTAAGAACTTCTGCTCAAGACACTCCCTATGCCCCGCTATGGTGTCGTCTACCATGTCGTCAACAGCCGTAACCTTCGCCTTTAGGTCTGGCAGAGTGATACTAACCGCAGGCGGAGAGTCGAGATAGAACTCCCTAGAGTCACCAGTGCCTCCCGACAACGGAAGCACCACTTTATTCGACCCGTTTATCGTTACGGAATCCCCCCAATGCGCAATTTTGCCATCCCCATGCCCTCCGCCTTTTCCAAGAAACACGTACAGAGGATGTATAGCATTCGTCGGACGGACAGCGTCAAGCGGATTGGAGGAGTTCGCGAGGGTCTTGAGGAACACAATAGACGTATTGTCAAACACCGGGTTGGCGTTATACCAAGTCCGGCTAGCCTCCGTCGCCTCTGGCGCCGAGTCATGGCCAGGAAGTCGCTCATCCTCAGGCACAGACGGATCCCCTAAGGGGCTTATCATGACTTCTACAGTGATCAATTCCGGCAGAGCATCCCCCTTTAGCGTCTCCTCCACCATGTAAGTCACTTCGAGGTATGTCATGTACTTCGTGTCGTCCCATGCGCCTAGAAACTGCCTGTAGGTTGGAACAACACGCTCTAGCTGCACCAGAGCAATAGCATCAGCCCTCAGGATGCGTTCCTCTAGGGACGTTTCCCCAGCAACGTACTGCAACTCAGTAAGAGCCTCGATAGCGTCTACGACACCTCGCCTCTCGCCAAGCGACTGTTCGACAGAGTTAGCCTGGGTTTCCGAAACCTTGGAAGGCCCAGGAGGTTCCAACATAGCGACAGCCTCAGAGACCAAGGGGGTAGAGCTTTCTTTCAATGCGCCCTCGGTTTCGTCATTTTGCAGTTCAGAGCCACATGCCCCTAGGAAAAGCACACTAACTAGTAGCAAGAGCGGAGTCAAACGGTTTTTCTTCATCGTCTTTCTCCTAATTGTGAGACTCATGATCTTCGTACAAAGCCTCTACCGCATCCTCGTCATAGTTAGTGATGTCAGTATTGTTGCGATCGTGGCCTCCCTGCATCAGCGCGGTTGTCTTTGCATGGCCCAACCCGATCACATGGCCAAACTCGTGAGCCAGAACAGCAGGCAGGAAATAAGCATCGGCTATCAAGTTACCTTGTGAGTCTTTGAGTTCGGACTTTTCATCTACCCAATACTTCACCCCTTCCTGGGGATGCAGATAGTACACCACGTGTCGTGTAAGGTGGCTGTCGTCGCGTACCTGCTTTGCACACCCTAGCGCGGCCTCACCACCACAGATCTCAGTCAGGTCTTCTCTGTCTTTATAGAACACGTACAGTGACCCTGCGGTTCCAGGACACCTAGAAGCTATCGAGGGAGACCCCTTGTCGAACTCGAAGCCAAGCCCTCTGTCTGTCCAGTCCTTGGCCGCAGCGTGCATCACGTCCTCGAAGTTGTCTACTTCGTCTAGCATCGTAGGCGTAGGGACGCTACGGCAGGCATAGTATGTCACTTCCTGCCCAGCGTAATGCGGCGCTTCCGCCACAGATATCTCCTCGGAGAGGGTATACGACGGAATAGCTTGGTTGGTAACGAGGTTGGGTCTAAGACGACCCGCCATAGTAATCTTCGCCGACGTATCCCCGCCAAGCCTACAGCGGGATAATACGAAGAACTTATCCCCTGGCCTCCAGCCTGTGTCTGTGTCGGCCTCCGAGCCAAAGCTACAAGTTCCGACGGCGTCTATTCCCGTATCCTTGTCGACAATTAGCTTGAAATCAAGCTTCTCTACGAAAAGGCCTTGCTCCACAAACGCCACCTCATAGGTGGTCAACACCTTCCATGTCTTGGTCAGAGATTCAGTCAGCTTGATGTTGTAGTCTAGCCAAGGCTTATCATCGCTAGGCCCTTTGCCATCTACATGCCTCAAGAATACCTCTGGGGCAATCGTTATTGGAACATTCCTAACCGTAATCCTGAACTTCTTTTCCAGAGTGATAGGCTCAAGAGAGCTGTCGGTAATGATGTAGCTAACCTCCCACTCTCCATTACTCGATGCGCCCGCCCCATTATCCGTTATCCCTAGGAGGGTTTCGCTGAATGTCAGGAATGCTGGGAGTCCCTCGATTGGGCCAACTGGATTAGTAGGCCCTTGTGTCGGCGGGGAAACAGCAGGAACACTGTAGCTATAAGGTGGAGTACCTCCCATTGCAAAGGGCAAAGATATACTAACAGACCTCTCGCCCCTGTAATACCTCTCGTCAGGTATGTCTTTGGCCGTTAGTGCGTCAACAATCTGGATGGTGAACTTGGGAGTGGGGTCAACCATCTTCGGGGGCTCCGAACTATCGGTGACGATATAGGACACTTCCCACGAACCCTTCTTGGTCGGTTCTCCACTAATCCTTCTGGTAACGGAATTGAACGACAAACCAGGCGGTAGCTCGGACGACTTTACCGAGTATTTGTAGGGCTCCGTACCATCCTTGGCAGGAGGAAGCACAAACATTGACAACTCGTCACCCAGCACCAACGTCTGGTCTTCCAACTGCAAAGCCAGCGATAGCTTGCCGGGCACAACCGTGACATCTTGCGAGGCGGTCTTGCCGCTTCCATGCAAGTCTGTGTAGGTAACGACGGCTCGAATGAAATTCCCTGCATCGTCGGCCGTGGGGGTGTAGGTGCTCGACTCAGGGCCCGAGATGGAATTCCACGGTGCCATCCCATCTGTGGATCTCTCCCATCTCCACGACTTGTTGGATACGGGGATGTCTTCGTCTTCCAGACTCGCCGTGATCTCAGTTCCGACCTCGCCCGAATCCGGCGAAAGCGTGACGGTGCCGTCCTCGTCGACGTCCGTCACGGTTATGGTGACGCTGATTGTGTCGTCGATGACTGTGTCAGGATTACCATCGGCGTCTTTTCGGTCGGATACTTCGGCAGTTACCGAGTAGCTATTGACGGGGGCCTCGTGATTGAGAACCGTCCCTGGCCCAACGGTGATCTGTCCCGATTGGTCGTCGATAGCGAACAGCCCCGCATCTGTTCCCGATAGAGAGTATGTCAGGGTGTCGCTATCGCTGTCGTTAGCGCTGACTGCCAAGCCAACGTCAGTTCCTGGCATGGAGTTCTCCGGCACTGATCGACTCGTGGAAACCCCTTCGACAAACGAGGGCGGATCATTGACGGGTGGACGCACCGTGATCTCGACTGTGTCTTCGGCGTCCAGGTCGTCCGGGTCCTCGACGGTGAGCTTCAGGATGTAGGTTTGGTTTGTCGTCTGCGCCGGCGGCGCAGTCCATGTCGTGTTCAGAGCGTCAGAATCATCGAACGAGCCGGCATTGTTCTCTTCCGACCACGAATACTCCAGTGTGTCGCCGTCGGGGTCGGATGCTGTGGCCTGCAGGGTCACGTCGGTTCCACCGTCTACGGTCTGTGGCGAGGTGCTTATCGTGACGGTGGGTGGGCGGTTGATGGTGACGGTGACCGAATCGGAACCCCTCAGCCTACTGTCTGATACCGTAAGCGTCAGCGTAACCTCATAGGTAGAAAGGGTGGATTGAACCGTTTCAGGCGCGGTCCAAGACGTGTCCTTCTCAGCCGAATCGTCGAATGACCCTGAGCTTGAGGGGGACGTTGACCACGAGTACGTCAGCGAGTTGCCGTCGGGGTCGGACGCTGTCGCCTGCAGTGTCACGGTGTCTCCAACATTGACGGGTTGAACCGGAGCGGTTGGAGCGGTTATCGTGACGGTGGGTGGGCGGTTGATGGTGATGGTGATCGAATCGGAACCTTCCAGGCCACCCGGATCTGTGGCCGTAACCGTCAGCGTAACCTCGTAGGTAGTAAGAGTCGATTGAACTGTCTGAGGGGCAGTCCAAGAGGTGTTCGGGGCGGACGGGTCTCCGAAGGAGCCTATATTTCCAGACGCTGACCACAGGTAGGTCAGCACGTCGTCCTCGGGATCGTCGCTGGTGGTCACGAGGTTGATTGACTCGCCTACGTCTACCGTCTGCGACAAAATATCTATGGTGACAGTAGGCTCGGTGTTAGCTGGCTCAACAACACCAAGAACGGTTATATCGACAGTGGCGGTCTTTGAGAGTCGCCCGTCGGAGACCGTGAGCGTGAGGGTGTAGGTCTGATTGATCGGCTGGGCATCCGGAGCCGTCCAGTCCGTGTTTCGGGAGGACGAGTTGTCGAAGGAGCCGGCATTGTTCTCTTCCGACCACGAGTACGACAGCGTGTCTCCGTCGGGGTCGGACGCGGTGGCCTGCAGGGTCACGTCGGTTCCACCGTCTACGGTCTGTGGCGAGGTGCTTATCGTGACGGTGGGCGGGCGGTTGATGGTGATGGTGACCGAATCGGAACCCGTCAGCCTACTGTCTGATACCGTAAGCGTCAGCGTAACCTCATAGGTAGAAAGAGTGGATTGAACCGTTTCAGGCGCGTTCCAAGACGTGTCCTTCTCAGCCGAATCGTCAAATGACCCTGAGCTTGAGGGAGACGTTGACCACGAGTACGACAGCGAGTTGCCGTCGGGGTCGGACGCTGTGGCCTGCAGGGTCACGATGTCTCCAACATTGATGTCTTGGGACGAGGCGCTTACCGTGACGGTGGGCGGGCGGTTGATGGTGATGGTGATCGAATGGGAATCTTCCAGGTCACCCGGATCCGTGGCCGTAACCGTCAGCGTAACCTCGTAGGTAGTAAGAGTCGATTGAACCGTCTGAGGCGCCGTCCAAGAGGTGTTCGGGTCGGACGGGTCTCCAAAGGAGCCTATATTTCCAGACGCTGACCACAGGTACGTCAACACGTCGTCCTCAAGGTCGTCGCCGGTGGCCGCGAGGTCGATTGTCTCGCCCACGTCTACCGTCTGCGACGGAGTGAGTATGGTGACTTCAGGCGCTGTGTTCGCTGGCTCAACAACACCAAGAACGGTTATATCGACAGTGGCGGTCTTTGAGAGTCGTGTGTCGGAGACCGTGAGCGTGAGGGTGTAAGCCTGATTGGTTGGCTGGGCATCCGGGGCCGTCCAGTCCGTGTTTCGGGAGGAGGCGTTGTCGAAGGAGCCAGCATTCCCAGTCGCCGACCACAAGTAGGACAACGAATCGCCCTCGGGGTCGGAGGCGATGGCCTTCAGGGATACGGTGTCCCCGCCGTTGACGGGTTGTATCGGAGCGGTTGGAGCGGTTATCGTGACGGACGGGGGCTGATTGGCGCGCACGATGATATCGACGGAATCGGAACACGTCAGTCGTCCGTCCGAGACCGAGAGCTTGAGCGCGTAGGTTTGTTCCGTAGTCTGCGCGGCTGGCGCCCTCCAGACCGAATCCTCCGAGGACGGACTCGAAAATGTTCCGGACCCTGACCATGTGTACGACAACGAATCGCCTTCGGGGTCGGACGTGGTAGCCTCCAGGGAAACGTAGGATCTGCCATTGACGGTCCTGGACGAAGTGTCTATCGTGACGGACGGGCATTGATTGGCGCGCACCGTGATGTTGACGAAATCGGAACCCGACAGGTCCCCGTCCGAGACCGAGAGCGTGAGCTTGTAAGTTTGTGCCGTCGACTGCGCTGCGGGGGCAGTCCATTCCGTGTTCGGGTCAGACGAGTCTTTGAAGGAGCCTGACCCCGACCACGAGTAGGTCAACACGTCGTCCTCAAGATCGTCGCCGGTGGCAGCGAGGTTTACCGTCTCACCTCCGTTCACCGTCTGGGACAAAATATCTATGGTGACGGTAGGCGCGGTGTTTGCCGGCACATCAGCAAAAACGGTCATGTCGACTGTATCAGACTGGGAGAGGTGTCCGTCGGAGACCGTGAGCGTTAGAGTGTAGGTTTGTGAGGTCGACTGCCCGTCCGGCGCCGTCCAGGTCGTGTTTCGGGACGACGAGTTAGCGAAGGAGCCGGACCCCGACCACGAGTAGGACAACGAATCGCCCTCGGGGTCGGACGCGATGGCTGAGAGGGACACGGTGCCCCCACCGTCCACGGACTGGGGCGAGGTGCTTATCGACACCGACGGGCGTTGATTGGCACGCACGGTCATCGACACGGTATCGGAACTCGACAGGCTTCCGTCCGATACGGTAAGCGTCAGCGTGTATGACCTGCTGGTAGACTGTGCGGACGGCGCCCTCCAAGTCGTATCCTCCGAGGACGAGCTTGAAAATGTTCCGGACCCCGACCACGAGTAGGACAGCGAATCGCCCTCGGGATCGGACGAGGTGGCATTCAGTGATACGTATGCTCTGCCGTTGACGGTACGGGACGAAGTGGTTATCGACACGGAGGGGCCTTGATTGGCACGCACGGTCATCGACACGGTATCGGAGCTCGACAGGCTTCCGTCCGATACCGTAACCGTCAGCGTGTAGGACCTGCTGGATGACTGTGCGGCAGGTGCCGTCCAGGTGGTGTTCGCTGAGGACGAGCTACCGAAGGAGCCTGACCCCGACCACGAGTAGGTCAACACGTCGTCCTCAAGATCATCTCCGGTGGCCGCAAGGTTGATCGTCTCACCTCCGTTCACCGTCCGTGACGAAGTATCTATGGTGACGGTAGGCGCGGTGTTTGCCGGCACATCAGCAAAAACGGTCATCCTGACGGAATCCGACTGCGAGAGTCGCCCGTCGGAGACCGTGAGCGTTAGAGTGTAGGTTTGTGAGGTCGACTGCCCGTCCGGCGCCGTCCATGTCGTGTTTCGAGACGACGAGTTCGCGAAGGAGCCGGACCCCGACCACGAGTAGGACAACGAATCGCCCTCGGGGTCGGACGCGATGGCTGAGAGGGACACGGTGCCCCCACCGTCGACGGACTGAGGCGAGGTGCTTATCGACACGGACGGGCGTTGATTGGCACGCACGGTCATCGACACGGTATCGGAGTCCGACAGGCTTCCGTCCGATACGGTAAGCGTCAGCGTGTATGACCTGCTGGTAGACTGCGCGGATGGCGCCCTCCAAGTCGTATCCTCCGAGGACGAGCTTGAAAAGGTTCCGGACCCCGACCACGAGTAGGACAGCGAATCGCCCTCGGGATCGGACGAGGTGGCATTCAGTGATACGTATGCTCTGCCGTTGACGGTACGGGACGAAGTGGTTATCGACACGGAGGGGCCTTGATTGGCACGCACGGTCATCGACACGGTATCGGAGCTCGACAGGCTTCCGTCCGATACCGTAACCGTCAGCGTGTAGGACCTGCTGGATGACTGTGCGGCAGGTGCCGTCCAGGTGGTGTTCGCTGAGGACGAGCTACCGAAGGAGCCTGACCCCGACCACGAGTAGGTCAACACGTCGTCCTCAAGATCATCTCCGGTGGCCGCAAGGTTGATCGTCTCACCTCCGTTCACCGTCCGTGACGAAGTATCTATGGTGACGGTAGGCGCGGTGTTTGCCGGCACATCAGCAAAAACGGTCATCCTGACGGAATCCGACTGCGAGAGTCGCCCGTCGGAGACCGTGAGCGTTAGAGTGTAGGTTTGTGAGGTCGACTGCCCGTCCGGCGCCGTCCATGTCGTGTTTCGAGACGACGAGTTCGCGAAGGAGCCTGACCCCGACCACGAGTAGGACAACGAATCGCCCTCGGGGTCGGACGCGATGGCTGAGAGGGACACGGTGCCCCCACCGTCGACGGACTGAGGCGAGGTGCTTATCGACACGGACGGGCGTTGATTGGCACGCACGGTCATCGACACGGTATCGGAGTCCGACAGGCTTCCGTCCGATACGGTAAGCGTCAGCGTGTATGACCTGCTGGTAGACTGCGCGGATGGCGCCCTCCAGGTCGTATCCTCGGAGGAGGAACTTGAAAACGTTCCGGACCCCGACCACGAGTAGGTCAGCGAATCGTCGTCGGGGTCGGACGATGTGGCATTCAGTGATACGTATGCTCTGCCATTGACGGTCCGGGATGAAGTGGTTATCGTGACCGTTGGGGCACGGTTGGGCGTCGGGGTAACATCAAATGCCTCGCCACATATGTCCTCGTCATTGATATCATCCATGCAATCTTCGTACGAACCCCAGTGGTTATCTGCGCTGACGGCAGAGACGACGATCATGGCCCCGAATAGGGCGATCACCCCACCGAATATCCATCGGTGAACGTTCTTGATGCTCATAGTATCTCGCGACATAACGAATACCTCACGGCCTCGTCATCTGGCTGTTTTGAGAGGCGGTCGGGCTCCTCTCGCCTTCGACGCTACTACGACTAGCGATTGCGAAATAGACACAAACGTATCTATTCGGCAGGGAAGTCTTTGGAAAGGAGATACAGGAGAAGATCTAAGCTAGACTTTGTACAAAGCCTAGCTAAAACGACGTTGCTGCTCGCTCAAGCAACTGCCGTCATCCGTCAAGAGTCATTCTTCAGCAGCCTGCTAGTGCCCACTCGAATCCTTCCTCGCACGCCGGACGGCCGATATCCTCAAGGGAGTGAGGATATCGGCCCGTGGACCAGCGTTGTCGGATTCACATTCCAGCGACGAAAGGGTTGGAGATAGATGCCCCCTACTGCGATCCCGATGCGCAGTAGGGCAGTCCCAATCCATCGAGGTCGTTGTTGGCAACCTCTCTCAGTCCCGACGGGATGCACCCCGTGAAGGTGTTGCCGCTGCTGATGTACAGGTGCGTCAAGTTGGACAGCTCTCCCCACTTTGTCGGAATCGCCCCCGTAAACCCGTTGTTCCTCAGGTACACGACCTCGAGACGCGTCAGGTCTCCCAGCTGCGAGGGTATCTCGCCCCCTAGAGAGGTGCCTTCGAGTACGAAATACCTGAGTTTCCTGAGATTCCCCAGTTCGGCCGGTATGCCGCCCGTCAGCATGTTGTCGCTCAGGTACAGGGACCACAGGTTCGGCAGCGCTCCCAGTTCGGCCGGTATGCCGCCCGTCAGGGAGTTGACTTCAATCAGGAGTTCTCTGAGATTCCTCAGCTTCCCCAACTCGGTTGGTATGCTGCCCGTCAGCATGTTGTTACTTAAGGACAGGGTCTTCAGGTTCGACAGTTCTCCCAGTTCGGCAGGCAATTCTCCCGTTATCCGGTTGTTGAACAGGTACAGCAACTCCAGATCGTACAGACTCCCCAGTTCACGCGGTATCCCGCCGGTCAGCATGTTATCGTCGAGATCGATCCTGCGCACGTCCTCCAGCCCGCCGAACGCAGCCGGAATACTTCCCGTCAAACCGAGGTTCGTAAGCAGCACCACTCGGACGAAAGGCGACGGAGTGGAATGCACCGTCACGCCCTGCCAGTCGTTGATGCGCGTGTCGGCGCTCCAGTCCAGACTGGCATCGCCAGCCAGGGTGTCCCTCGCCGCAAGCAGCATCGAGCAGTCGCGCACCAGTCCCGGATTCTGCACCGGCCGAGGCACGACCGTGCCGTTCTTGCATTCCGTCAGGATGAGAGCGATACCCACTCTCGCCGAAGCAACGCCTCCTCTGCCGTCGCTCGCCTCCACCGTCAGCGCGTAGAACGCCTTCGCATCGGGGTCAAGAGCTCCTGCAACAGTGATCGCCCCCGTTCCGCTGGCAATCGTGAACTTCCCGGCATCGTTGCCTGCCGTGATCGTGTGCCTCACCGTGTCGCCGGCGTCGGGGTCGCTCGCCGACACCGTGCCCACCGAGGCATTCACCGCAGCGTTCTCTGAAATCGTGAACGAGTACGTAGACGCTCCGAACGCCGGGGCACGGTTGCATGCACTCGTAGTTACCGACTCGACGGATGTCTCGGCACCCCAGTCGGCGACGTACGTCGTTCCGTCGCCGTATGCACGCACTCTGAACTCGTACGTCGTACCGCAAGCAGGGCCGTCCGTAGGACTGTAGGTCGCACTCGTTCCCGTCGTCTCCGGCAGGCTCGTCCAATCGTCTATCGAACCCACTTTGTGGTGCTGTGCTTCGTACCGCGCAGCCCCCGTCAAAGGACTCCACGTGATGGTGAACGTCCCGTCGGCTAAGGACACGGCCAGGTCCTCCGGCGCGGGAGGCAAATCCTCAGGTGACACGTCCGTCACCGAAATCTCCACCGTCGCCGTTGTGCTGCCGCCTCCCTCGTTGCTCGCCTCCACGGTCAGCGTGTACGACGGGACACTCTCGTAGTCCAACTCAGCGGCCACCGTGATCTCGCCCGTACCGTCATCTATTGCGAACTTCCCGTCTCCATTTCCAGACGTGATCGAGTACGTCACCGTGTCCATGGCGGGGTCGGTCGCCGAGACCGTGCCCACCACAGTTCCGTTCCCCGCGTCTTCGGCCACGTCGAACGTGTAGGAGGAAGACTCGAACACCGGCGGCGGCGGGACCTCGCGGATCCGCACCATCAGCTTGTCCCCGTCGTGCCACGGTTGGGCCGACACACTCCAGTTTAGTGTATCGTTCACGCTGTCCACCGTCGCGTCCGCAACGTCCAACGACAGCGACACCGTACCGTCTAACTCGATGATGTCCACGATGTGGTCATCAAGCGCATCGTCGGGGGTGACCTCCACCTTCACTGTGCTCGATTCATAGGAGATGCTGGCGATCGCTGCAGACCCACCGTTGGCGTCCGTGAAGGACGCGGGCTTGAGAACGCCGTTGGAGCCGTCAGCGGCAACCGCCGAATCGACTGTCACCGGGTCGAAGAATAACTCGTGCAACACACCCTCGGGCGGCACGACATTGAGCGTCCACCTTCCTCGATACGGCGGCACGTAATTGCACGGCAACATCGGTTCCTGGCGGTCAGCTAGGTGGATAGTATACTGTCCTTTCGGTAGTGGACGGACCGGATTGACAGTACGCCTGTGTCCATTCAAGGGATCACTATCGGTGTCTTTAGTTTCTGTCTCGAAGAGATCGCTGTTGGGTCCATCCACGTAGTAGTACCAATACTCCGTACTACCTCCAACAGCTATATCGATGATCGCAGTGGTGGCGGGCCGTCCTGAATCTATTTCCGTCTGTTCGTCAAACATAAACTGAGGCAACATCGGCTTTTTACTCCGCTCTGCAAAGAACTTCCATTGCAGGCACTCCCTGTAGCCGGGTATCGAAGTATCGACCATGGCATTTGTAGTCGTGATGGCGGACTTCATGGACTGAAGGGATATGGATGGCGGGCTGGGCGTCTCAGATGTAGGCGTGTCCAGGTAGAACGTCTGGGCGTTTGACGTGGAACTCGTGGCGGGCAACCACACCTTGTTCCTATCGCTTGCTATGGAGAATTCGTCGTATGCCAAGACGATTGCGTCATTAAAAAGATGCCCAGGGAACACAAACTGTACCGCCGAAGAACGGCCATCGGTAAAGGAGGTTTTTGAATTGGAGACTGACCGGAGGAATAGGATCGCTTCCCTGTCGTCCCATTGCGAGTCATAGCCCATGTCAATCCATTCTCTGCCGGTCGCGACCGCCTCAGCGGCAGTAGAATCGAAACCAATTTCCCCCTGAGACCAATCGAAATAAAGTCTGGCCCTCAGTTCAACCACAGCGGTAGAGCCGGCATTGCCCTTGAGTGTCTCCAAGACATCAAACGTAAATTCCACGAACGAGAGGTAACGTGTCATGTTGGAAAACGGTTCTAGAAACGACCTTGAAGAAGGGGAAACTGAGCGCAGCCTCGCTCGCACAATCACATCGGCTTTCAGAATGCGTTCCTCCAGGGTGGTAGGTTCATACACAACTCCTGAGCTATGCGCCAGCGGAGCTGCTTGTGCAGTGACAGACTGTTCAGCCGATTTTTCCGCAGTCCCTGTGGCGGGTGGGGGCGGGACAGGCTCGACAGTGGCCGCCGACTCTGGCTCGTCCGTCGGCACGATCGAACCAACCGCTTCTTTCGCAGAGTTCTGGTTCAGTGCGACCGGGGCAGCCTCGACGGTGGTTGTCGGGTCTGGCATTTCCGTGGGCACGATGGAAATCGTCCCTGTCGGAGCCATCTCGGGCCTCGACGACTTGTACAGCCATCCACACCCTATGGAGAGCCACGTGATGAGCAGTAAACAGACAATTGCGCTGGATGTTCTTGCCACCGCGAACCCCCTAGTGAGTCGGATGATCTTCGTAAATTGCTAGCATTCCGTCCTGGTCATGATCGGTGATGTACAGCACAGCATGGTCATACCCATCGTTCATAAGGGCGGTGTCGATCTTGGAGTGACCCAACCCAGCGACATGTCCGAACTCGTGTGTCATCACGGCCTGCACATTAATATGATTCTCATCTAATCTGTCCGTGGCGACCGTCCATGTCTGACCAGCGTAGATTGGATAGACGTAGAGGAAACGGAGTCCCAAGTAGTGTTCGTTGTCGTCGAGTGGCAAATCGGGAGTAACGCAACCATAAGCGCGTCCACTTCTACTTGGACATATCGCGCCCATCACTTCACTGGTAACATGTCTTATCCTAGTGACGTTTGAACTTTCGTTACATTCAGCAGTGGCGCTCTCTGAGAATGAGATGCCGGAGTCGCTGAGGTTCCACGCCTGAGCCGAACTGTTGATCTCGTTCGCAAAGTTTATGTTTGCGTCGTCCGGGGCGTCACCACACATGCGGTATGTCGCGATGTTGTCCGCATGATGAGGGGCCCTAACCAACGTTACCGCAATATCGTGCTGGAAGTCGTCGTCGGTACCTCGAATTCGGGCATCCACCGTTATATTGGACAAACCGTCTCCCAATCTGCACCGCTGCAGATAGTGGTACTGATGTGCCAGTCTCCAATCCGAATGACTATCTCCCGGTGGCGAGGGATACTCACATGGCGAGTCATCGTGGGTTACGGCATCCACACCAGTGTTTTCCGGAACGTTTATTCTGAATTCATAGGGCTCATACGAAAGCTCCGGGTTCGTATGGTCGATGACTACCACGGCGTAATTGCTGAACACAAGCCAGAAGCTCTCACTATCCAGTAACCGATCGTAGACATCGCCGGACGGCATCTCATTACCATCCACCAGCCTGATACGCAATTCAGGATCCAAGGCACTTGCTTCGTCCACTCCATAGATTGTTAAGGAGAAAGTCACCGAGTCAATGTCGCCACTTGATTCTTGGGTCACTTTGTATATCAAAGGATATGTCACTTCCGTCGTCCCCACCGGCAAAGGCCTATGAGTTCCGACGATATATTGAAATTGGAAATCCAGGTCATCTGGAAGTCCATCAATTTCATAGACTTCAGAGCCATCTCTGCCGATGGCGAGGGGAAACATATTGCTCAATGTGAAGGGTACCCCGACAGTGCCCGTTAGGTCATCCACATCCGGAAGACGTAGCACATCTACTTCTATTTCTTCCGAGCAGTCCCTCTCATACACTTCGAGTAGTCTGCCTCCACATCCCTTGTACCAGCCATTCTCGACATTTTCGAAAGTGTACGAATTTGCACCTGGCCCGGGAGTTGTGGGAAGGGAACTATAGGCAGGAGTGTTGGGAAAGGTGATACCGTCGTCGTTGCGGCGATACAGCGCGAATGTGTGAGGTTGTTCGAAGCCTTCAAGAACTGGAGGAGTATGCGTCAGCGTGACGCTGGCGCCAGTCACTTCGATGCTCATGGGACTTTCAACGGTGATTGTGAACATGTGCTCAACAGTTACCGCCGGCGAGGAACTGTCTTCGACGCTGTACGTCACCTCCCATTCACCCGTTGCCGTTGGCTCGCCGGAGACAATTCTCGTCGTTTGGTCGAACATCAGGTCATTTGGCAGCGTCGTCGCATCCACACTGTATTGGTAAGGGGGGTTGCCGCCGCTCGCAGCGGGTAGAGGGAACGACGCGTCTCGGCCCAGAAACAAATTCTGAGCATCGGGGGCGGGCAGCGACAGGGCAAGCACAGTCATCGTTACACTCACCTCGACTGGATCACCACCCTGTCCATCGTCGACAGCTATCGTGAGCGTGTAGGTCTGGTCGGTGGATTGGGCCTCTGGTGCAGTCCAGGTCGCGTTAAGAACTTCATCATCTTCAAAGCTGCCACCGGTCGCCGTCCATTCATAACTTAGGTGATCGTTATCAAGATCCTCAGCTTCGGCTAGAAGCGTAATGCGCTGACCACCATGGACATCTTGACTCAACGTTTCTATGGAGACGGTCGGGTCATGGTTTGCCGACGGGGGCGGATCGTCGTCCTCGACAGTCACGTCTACTGATGTAGTCATTCCCTCGTCATAGCCCGTCCCCTGCTTAATGCTCGCCGTCACGGTGCCGTCCGGCTCGTCGATTTCGTCGTTCTCTGTTTGAACAGTGAAGATCCCTTCAGTTTTCCCTGCCTCAATGGTTGCTTCCGTAGGCGTAGTACCACTGATGAACATCCCATTCTCCGTCACACCGACTGTTACTGTCAGGTCCGAAGACGGGGCGGGGGACGCCGTTACTGTGAATTCTATGCTATCACCCTCTGTCACACTAGTTTCGTCAGCCGAAATCTCTACTGATGGCACGGGCGGAGGAGGTGTGCCGGTGACGGTGACATTGACAGAATCGGACTTCGAGACGCTTCCGGCGGTCGCAGTGATTGTGAGGGCGTAGGTTTGATCCGTCGCTTGTGCGTCAGGCGCAGTCCAGGTAGTGTTCAGGGCGTCGGAGTCTGCGAACGAGCCGGCATTGTCGGTCGCCGTCCACAAGGGTGTGCTTGGTGGGCCACTTGCGGTCGCCTCCAATGTGACTACCGCTCCGCCTGCCACTTCTATATTTTCCTTAGTGGGTGCTGTGATCTCGACGGATAGCTCTCCTGTGCCGGTCACCGTAATCTCGACTGTGTCTTCGGCGTCCAGGTCGTCCGGGTCCTCGACAGCAAGCGTGATGGTGTAGGTTTGATCCGTCGTATGTGCGTCGGGCGCAGTCCATGTCGTGTTCAGGGCAGTAGCGTTGCCGAACGAGCCGGCATCGTCAGTCGCTGACCATGAATACTCTAACGCGTCGCCGTCGGGGTCGGATGCTGTGGCCTGCAGGGTCACGGTGTCTCCACCATTGACGGGTTGTACCGGAGCGGTTGGAGCGGTTATCGTGACGGTGGGTGGGCGGTTGATGGTGATGGTGACCGAATCGGAACCCGTCAGCCTACTGTCTGATACCGTAAGCGTCAGCGTAACCTCATAGGTAGAAAGAGTGGATTGAACCGTTTCAGGCCCTTTCCAAGACGTGTCCTTCTCAGCCGAATCGTCAAATGACCCTGAGCTTGAGGGAGACGTTGACCACGAGTACGACAGCGAGTTGCCGTCGGGGTCGGACGCTGTGGCCTGGAGGGTCACGATGTCTCCAACATTGATGTCTTGGGACGAGGCGCTTACCGTGACGGTGGGCGGGCGGTTGATGGTGATGGTGATCGAATGTGTGTCCGTCAAATCTCCCTGGTCCGTTGCCGTGAGTTCCAGTTCAACCGTGTAGGTGCTGAGCGTCGATTGAACCGTCTGAGGCGCCGTCCAAGAGGTGTTCGGGTCGGACGGGTCTCCAAAGGAGCCTATATTTCCAGACGCTGACCACAGGTACGTCAACACGTCGTCCTCAAGGTCGTCGCCGGTGGCCGCGAGGTCGATTGTCTCGCCCACGTCTACCGTCTGCGACGGAGTGAGTATGGTGACTTCAGGCGCTGTGTTCGCTGGCTCAACAACACCAAGAACGGTTATATCGACAGTGGCGGTCTTTGAGAGTCGTGTGTCGGAGACCGTGAGCGTGAGGGTGTAAGCCTGATTGGTTGGCTGGGCATCCGGGGCCGTCCAGTCCGTGTTTCGGGAGGAGGCGTTGTCGAAGGAGCCAGCATTCCCAGTCGCCGACCACAAGTAGGACAACGAATCGCCCTCGGGGTCGGAGGCGATGGCCTTCAGGGATACGGTGTCCCCGCCGTTGACGGGTTGTATCGGAGCGGTTGGAGCGGTTATCGTGACGGACGGGGGCTGATTGGCGCGCACGATGATATCGACGGAATCGGAACACGTCAGTCGTCCGTCCGAGACCGAGAGCTTGAGCGCGTAGGTTTGTTCCGTAGTCTGCGCGGCTGGCGCCCTCCAGACCGAATCCTCCGAGGACGGACTCGAAAATGTTCCGGACCCTGACCATGTGTACGACAACGAATCGCCTTCGGGGTCGGACGTGGTAGCCTCCAGGGAAACGTAGGATCTGCCATTGACGGTCCTGGACGAAGTGTCTATCGTGACGGACGGGCATTGATTGGCGCGCACCGTGATGTTGACGAAATCGGAACCCGACAGGTCCCCGTCCGAGACCGAGAGCGTGAGCTTGTAAGTTTGTGCCGTCGACTGCGCTGCGGGGGCAGTCCATTCCGTGTTCGGGTCAGACGAGTCTTTGAAGGAGCCTGACCCCGACCACGAGTAGGTCAACACGTCGTCCTCAAGATCGTCGCCGGTGGCAGCGAGGTTTACCGTCTCACCTCCGTTCACCGTCTGGGACAAAATATCTATGGTGACGGTAGGCGCGGTGTTTGCCGGCACATCAGCAAAAACGGTCATGTCGACTGTATCAGACTGGGAGAGGTGTCCGTCGGAGACCGTGAGCGTTAGAGTGTAGGTTTGTGAGGTCGACTGCCCGTCCGGCGCCGTCCAGGTCGTGTTTCGGGACGACGAGTTAGCGAAGGAGCCGGACCCCGACCACGAGTAGGACAACGAATCGCCCTCGGGGTCGGACGCGATGGCTGAGAGGGACACGGTGCCCCCACCGTCCACGGACTGGGGCGAGGTGCTTATCGACACCGACGGGCGTTGATTGGCACGCACGGTCATCGACACGGTATCGGAACTCGACAGGCTTCCGTCCGATACGGTAAGCGTCAGCGTGTATGACCTGCTGGTAGACTGTGCGGACGGCGCCCTCCAAGTCGTATCCTCCGAGGACGAGCTTGAAAATGTTCCGGACCCCGACCACGAGTAGGACAGCGAATCGCCCTCGGGATCGCATTCAGTGATACGTATGCTCTGCCGTTGACGGTACGGGACGACTGGGGCGAGGTGCTTATCGACACCGACGGGCGTTGATTGGCACGCACGGTCATCGACACGGTATCGGAACTCGACAGGCTTCCGTCCGATACGGTAAGCGTCAGCGTGTATGACCTGCTGGTAGACTGTGCGGACGGCGCCCTCCAAGTCGTATCCTCCGAGGACGAGCTTGAAAATGTTCCGGACCCCGACCACGAGTAGGACAGCGAATCGCCCTCGGGATCGGACGAGGTGGCATTCAGTGATACGTATGCTCTGCCGTTGACGGTACGGGACGAAGTGGTTATCGACACGGAGGGGCCTTGATTGGCACGCACGGTCATCGACACGGTATCGGAGCTCGACAGGCTTCCGTCCGATACCGTAACCGTCAGCGTGTAGGACCTGCTGGATGACTGTGCGGCAGGTGCCGTCCAGGTGGTGTTCGCTGAGGACGAGCTACCGAAGGAGCCTGACCCCGACCACGAGTAGGTCAACACGTCGTCCTCAAGATCATCTCCGGTGGCCGCAAGGTTGATCGTCTCACCTCCGTTCACCGTCCGTGACGAAGTATCTATGGTGACGGTAGGCGCGGTGTTTGCCGGCACATCAGCAAAAACGGTCATCCTGACGGAATCCGACTGCGAGAGTCGCCCGTCGGAGACCGTGAGCGTTAGAGTGTAGGTTTGTGAGGTCGACTGCCCGTCCGGCGCCGTCCATGTCGTGTTTCGAGACGACGAGTTAGCGAAGGAGCCGGACCCCGACCACGAGTAGGACAACGAATCGCCCTCGGGGTCGGACGCGATGGCTGAGAGGGACACGGTGCCCCCACCGTCGACGGACTGAGGCGAGGTGCTTATCGACACGGACGGGCGTTGATTGGCACGCACGGTCATCGACACGGTATCGGAGTCCGACAGGCTTCCGTCCGATACGGTAAGCGTCAGCGTGTATGACCTGCTGGTAGACTGCGCGGATGGCGCCCTCCAAGTCGTATCCTCCGAGGACGAGCTTGAAAAGGTTCCGGACCCCGACCACGAGTAGGACAGCGAATCGCCCTCGGGATCGGACGAGGTGGCATTCAGTGATACGTATGCTCTGCCGTTGACGGTACGGGACGAAGTGGTTATCGACACGGAGGGGCCTTGATTGGCACGCACGGTCATCGACACGGTATCGGAGCTCGACAGGCTTCCGTCCGATACCGTAACCGTCAGCGTGTAGGACCTGCTGGATGACTGTGCGGCAGGTGCCGTCCAGGTGGTGTTCGCTGAGGACGAGCTACCGAAGGAGCCTGACCCCGACCACGAGTAGGTCAACACGTCGTCCTCAAGATCATCTCCGGTGGCCGCAAGGTTGATCGTCTCACCTCCGTTCACCGTCCGTGACGAAGTATCTATGGTGACGGTAGGCGCGGTGTTTGCCGGCACATCAGCAAAAACGGTCATCCTGACGGAATCCGACTGCGAGAGTCGCCCGTCGGAGACCGTGAGCGTTAGAGTGTAGGTTTGTGAGGTCGACTGCCCGTCCGGCGCCGTCCATGTCGTGTTTCGAGACGACGAGTTCGCGAAGGAGCCTGACCCCGACCACGAGTAGGACAACGAATCGCCCTCGGGGTCGGACGCGATGGCAGAGAGGGACACGGTGCCCCCACCGTCCACGGACTGGGGCGATGTGCTTATCGACACCGACGGGCGTTGATTGGCACGCACGGTCATCGACACGGTATCGGAATCCGACAGGCTTCCGTCCGATACGGTAAGCGTCAGCGTGTATGACCTGCTGGTAGACTGTGCGGACGGCGCCCTCCAGGTCGTATCCTCCGAGGAGGAACTTGAAAACGTTCCGGACCCCGACCACGAGTAGGACAGCGAATCGCCCTCGGGATCGGACGAGGTGGCATTCAGTGATACGTATGCTCTGCCGTTGACGGTACGGGACGAAGTGGTTATCGACACGGAGGGACGTCGATTGGCCCGCACGGTCATAGTGACCGAATCGGAGCTCGACAAGCTTCCGTCCGACACCGTAACCGTCAGCGTGTAGGACCTGCTGGATGACTGTGCGGCAGGCGCCGTCCAGGTGGTGTTCGCCGAGGACGAGCTACCGAAGGAGCCGGACCCCGACCACGAGAACGACAGCTCGTCGTCTTCGAGATCGTCGCCGGTGGCAGCGAGGTTTATCGTCTCGCCTCCGTTCACCGTCTGTGACGAAGTGTCAATGGTGACGGTTGGCGCGGTGTTTGCCGGCACATCAGCGAAAACGGTCATATTGACAGTATCGGACTGCGAGAGTCGCCCGTCGGAGACCGTGAGCGTTAGAGTGTAGGTTTGTGAGGTCGACTGCCCGTCCGGCGCCGTCCATGTCGTGTTTCGGGACGACGAGTTCGCGAAGGAGCCTGACCCCGACCACGAGTAGGTCAACGAATCGCCCTCGGGGTCGGACGCGATGGCTGAGAGGGACACGGTGCCCCCACCGTCCACGGACTGGGGCGATGTGCTTATCGACACGGACGGGCGTTGATTGGCACGCACGGTCATCGACACGGAATCGGAATCCGACAGGCTTCCGTCCGATACGGTAAGCGTCAGCGTGTATGACCTGCTGGTAGACTGTGCGGACGGCGCCCTCCAGGTCGTATCCTCCGAGGACGAGCTTGAAAATGTTCCGGACCCCGACCACGAGTAGGACAGCGAATCGCCCTCGGGGTCGGACGATGTAGCCGAGAGGGATACATAGGATCTACCATTGACGGTTCGGGACGACGTGTTGATCGTGACCGTTGGGGCACGGTTGGGCGTCGGGGTAACATCAAATGCCTCGCCACATATGTCCTCGTCATTGATATCATCCATGCAATCTTCGTACGAACCCCAGTGGTTATCTGCGCTGACGGCAGAGACGACGATCATGGCCCCGAGAAGGGCGATCACCCCCCCGAATATCCATCGGTGAACGTTCTTGGTGTTCATAGTTTCTCGTGACATAACGAATACCTCACGGCCTCGTCATCTGGTTGTTTTGAGAGGCGGTCAGGCTCCCCTCGCCTTCGACGCTACTATGACGAGCGATTGCGAAATAGACACATATGTATCTATTCGGCAGGGAAGTCTTTGGAGAGGCGATCCAGGAGAATATCTAAGCTAGTGGACTGAAATCTTTGAAATGACGGGTAGCGGTTGGGGTCGGAATTGGGTTGCACAGCGACAGGGCGGGTTTGAAACCCGCCCCTACCGAGTCGCAGTCCTGTTACTCTTCAATACTATGTTGTTGAACCACTAGACTTTGTACAAAGTCTAGTTAAAACGACGTTACTACTCGCTCAATCAACTGCCGTCATCCGTCAAGAGTCACTTTTCAGCAGCCTGCTAGTGTCCTGAATTGTAAGTTCACGACATAATTCAGAGCGCCCTTCGATGGACTCAGGGCGAACGGGATAATCAAAATACGTTCGTGGTGAGCTTGTCGAACCAAGAAGATCAGGTCAGACACGCATCACATTAATCTTAGGAACTTACAATTCGGGACACTAGTGCCCACTCGAATCCTTCCTCGCATGCCGGATGGCCGATATCCTCACTCCCTTGAGGATATCGGCCCGTGGACCAGCGTTGTCGGAACCACTTTCCAGCTACGGAAGGGTTGGAGATAGATGCCCCCTACTGCGATTCAGATGCGCAGTAAGGCAGTCCCAGTCCGTCAAGGTCGTTGTTGGTAACGTCTCTCAGTCCCGACGGGATGCACCCCGTGAAGGTGTTGCCGCTGCTGATGTACAGGTGCGTCAGATTGGACAACTCTCCCCACTTCGTCCGAATCGCCCCCGTAAACCCGTTGTTCCTCAGGTACACGACCTCAAGACGCGTCAGGTCTCCCAACTGCGAGGGTATCTTGTCCTCTAGAGAGGTGCCTTCGAGTACGAGATACCTGAGTTTCCTGAAATTCCCCAGTTCGGCCGGTATGCCGCCCGTCAGCATGTTGTCGCTCAGGTGCAGGGACCACAGGTTCGGCAGCGCTCCCAGTTCGGCCGGTATGCCGCCCGTCAGGGAGTTGACTTCAATCAGGAGTTCTCTGAGATTCCTCAGCTTCCCCAACTCGGTTGGTATGCTGCCCGTCAGCATGTTGTTACTTAAGGACAGGGTCTTCAGGTTCGACAGTTCTCCCAGTTCGGCAGGCAATTCTCCCGTTATCCGGTTGCTGAACAGGTACAGCTACTCTAGATCGGAAAGACTCCCCAGTTCACGCGGTATCCCGCCCGACAGCATGTTGTCGTCGAGATCGATCCTGCGCACGTCCTCTAGTCCGCCAAGCGCAGCCGGAATACTCACCGTCAGACCGAGGTTCGTAAGCAGCACCACTCTGACGAAAGGCGACGGGGTGGAATGCACCGTCACGCCCTGCCAGTAGTTGATGCGTGTGTCGGCGCTCCAGTCCAGACTGGCATCGACCGCTAGGGTGTCCCTCGCCGCCAGCAGCATCGAGCAGTCGCGCACCAGTCCCGGATTCTGCACCGGCCGAGGCACGACCGTGCCGTTCTTGCGTTCCGTCAGGATGAGAGCGTGAGCTTGTAGGTTTGTGCCGTCGACTGCGCTGCGGAGGCAGTCCATTCCGTGTTCGGGTCAGACGAGTCTTCGAAGGAGCCGGACCCCGACCACGAGTAGGTCAACACGTCGTCCTCGAGGTCGTCGCCGGTGGCAGCGAGGTTTATCGTCTCATCTCCATTCACCGTCTGGGACAAAATATCAATGGTGACGGTTGGCGCGGTGTTTGCCGACGTTTGCGGTGGTGGAGCAGGAGGAGTAAAGCCTTCCGCACGGCAAATATCCTCATTTCCGCCCGTTTGAGACATGCAGTCTTGCCAGTCGACGTATGATCCGGAAGGTGGCGCAGGTGGCGGCGGTGGAGCGGGCGGAGGTGGTGGAGCAGGAGCAGGCGGAGGCGGTGGAGCAGGAGTAGGCGGAGGCGGTGGAGCGGGCGGCGGGGTAAACCCCTCCGCACGGCAGAAACCCTCATCTCCGCCCGTTTGCGACATGCAGTCTTCCCAGTCGATGTACGACGAGTCCTGCACTTTTCCGGGTAGACGTCCAGGCAGCACGATAAGGAACACACCTATGAGAATGACCATTCCCATGATGGTGAATGTTTTGATGTCTTGTCTATTCATGAAGTTGTGCCTCCGACTGTACTGCCTACAGTTGGAATGACATTTCAAAGGGTTGGGGCCGGGGAAGTGCGCCACATTTCCCCACGTTGACCGGTTTTGCTTTGTGAGTTGTGTTAGGAAAACTCATTTGAAGACACGAGCATTGGCGCTCCCACCGGTGCCCCGGTTCAAGTTCATCCGCTAGCCTTATCTCATCTGTTCCTTTGTCTATGGCGACCTTGCCTTCGACGTTACTATGACGAGCGATTGCGAAATAGACACATATGTATCTATTCAGCAGGGAAGTCTTTGGAGAGGACATCCGGGAGAATGAGATAAGGGAAGGGACACCCGTCCCTAGATGAGACCCCTGTTCTGAGCTATCAACACGGCGGAAAGCTTGGTGTTCGCTCCCAGCTTTTCCCGCGCGTTGCGAATGTAGTTGCGGACGGTGTGGTAACTAAGGTCGAGTTCGACGGCGATCTGTTCAGTCCCCTTATCAAGGCCCATCAGGCGGAGTACCTCAATCTCACGAGCAGTCAAGGTAATGCCATGGCTGAAAGCCGAATTCGAGAACGGTCTCGCCGTCTCCTCCATATGGGTCCCCGCCGAATGGTTACTGTGAACTTTGCCGAGTGCGAAACCGACTTGAGGCTGCTCGATCCATTCGTGGAACATGTTTACAAGCATCCGCCGATTCCCTTGATATTGGGGAACGACGAGAGGAGTGATCATGATCGGCTTCCATCGACCCGACGCGCATCGGACCTTAACGTGGACCACCGATGGGAAGTGCCCGGTCCTCATGTGTTGGTTCGCAGGGCACCTTTCCAAGCAACCGACGGGGGATACATTCCTGCGTCGGCCCCACAGGACGTTGCAACATGGCAATCCCATAACCTCAGTTGCCACGTAGCCGAGAATCCGCTCGGCACCGCTGTTCCAGTAAAGGATGATTCCATGTACATCGACTGCATAGGCACCGTAGGGCGCCTCGTTCAGTAGATTCAAATCAAAGAGTCCACTCGTAGTCACAGATCGGTACCGTCTCTTTCCTCCTCACGAATCGACACGGCGACCAAGCAATTATGAATCCCTAGTGCTGGGAGGAGTCGGGTTCATCTCCTTGTATGCGGAAGCTACTACGATAAACGGCTACCTAGTAGATACATTTGTGTCTGTTTTGGCAGGGATTACGAGACTGAGTACGCTGCTCAACGATGTGCGAGAACGCGGCATTCGTCCCCAGCCGCTGGGAAGAACAGAGGCTACGAAACGAGGAATATGAAGAAGAATTGCGTGGACGCCGCGTGACGCTGCGCGTGGCACGGCGAATTCACCCAGCGAAAGACGGTCGAACCATCAGCTGAAGCGAAAAACTCACAAACAGGTGTAGGAGATGTTTGGTTGGATGAACACGGTACGCCGAAACTAGCGTACAAAGTATCGGCGGTCGGTGCTTACCACCCTGGACCGGATACTTCGGAGCCACAGGACCAGAGCAAAGCTCGTTTTCGCAACATGGAAGCTCTCTGGTATTGCCCGAATACTCGATCTGAGACGACCACTTGACTGAACCCTGCTAAAAGAGCTGAGCTTCGACGCCATGTTCGCGTGCTTGACGACCCATACCTCGTTCTGCCTGGTTCCTCTCAACCCAAGTCGTCAAACAAGCCATGTCCCATGATCAATTCCCGCCCCAACGGTGAGAACCAAGTCGCTCGGACTATCTCCTTCGAATCGCATTGCTACTTCCCGTTCCACCTCAGTCCTCATCGTGATTAGGCAGGCCATCACCAGAATCCAGAGCCCTTTCCAATGAACGAGCCGAAAATGCCTCTCCCTGAATATCGACGTATCTTCGGCGGACCGGTTGAGAATCACCGCCATCGCCCCGATGAAGTACGTCACTGCACGCACAGTAACTCTCGAACTATTCTCTGCCCTCACCAGGGTGACATCCCAAACCAAAAGAAACCCTCAGCCGATGGGGCTTAAACGCAAGAAAAGCGGCATATAGGCCTGCGGGGGTAGGACACCGCTTCCGCTTGCGGTGTCCTACCCCCAATATGACGAACTAGCGTTCCGCGCCGACTGGCTCGGCCTCGCGCTCCAGCGTCATCGCCCACTCGAACATTGAGAGAGTCGCGGGCTGGGGCTTCCCGTTGCGGCGTTTCGGTTTCACCCGCTCCTCGGCCATGAACTCGCCCCAGGAGAACAGCGACTGCTGCGTCTCAGGCGCCTCGCCGTCGTGGTGGCTGTTGGCCCCGTTCCCGTTGGTGTTATGACTACTGGTCGGGACAAGCTCGACGGTAGGGCCGATAGGGAGAGTCTCGTGGCGGCCGTTCCCGTTGACTGCAACCGTCTCCGGCTCGACCTCCGCCGGCTTCCAGCCGTCGTCCACGAGCAGCTCCTCGGCGGCGCTCTCGGCGTCCCGCGCCTGGGCGAACACCGCCTCCACCGTCTCGGCCTCGTCCTCATCCTCTCCGCTGACGATCTTGCGGGCCATAGTCATGTCGTCGCCTTCGTCCCCAAAGGCCGCGAGCCCGTCCTCGGGAAGCTCGCCCTCCACGGCAAGGGAGCTTTGCAGCTTCTTCGCCACCATCTTGAGGGCGTCGGCCTGCAACGTGTTCCGGTAGGCCATGTAGACCACCTTCACCGGGCGGGTCTGCCCGATGCGCCACGACCGGCGGGAAGCCTGCCGTGACACATAGATACTGTAATCGACCTCCCCCCAGATTATGGTCGGGAAGTCGATCAGGTCGAGGCCGGTCTGCACCAGCCTGGGGTGGCAGACCAAAACGTCGATGCCCTGCTTGACCCTATCGGCGACCCACGCCTCACGGCGCTTGGGCTCAACGGCTCCGGCCTTCATCACCGCCACCCGGAACCCGTGCCGGGTGAGGATGTCTTCCATCCGCCCGGTGATGTCCCGCGTGCCGGTGTGGGTGACGTAGACCAGCACCCTGCGCCCCGCCAGCCGCTCGGCAGCCACCAGGTCGACCAGCGCCTTCTCCTTGGGGTACAGTCGCTCCTCCGAGAGGGGCGGCACCTGGACGATGACATCGCCCGACCTGGGGTCGAAGACCGTCTCCCCGTTGGTGCAGCCGTCCGGGTAGGCGAGAAGGGTTTGCAGGTAGGTCGCCAGCAGCCTCTTGGAGCCGGACTTCAGCGCCTTCGCCAACTCCGCGCGCAGGCCCCTGTACGCATCCTCCCACGCCCTATGAGTGACCCGCATCTCCCTGCGCATCTCCTCGATCACGGCCGCCAGCTTCTCCGCTCGCTCCTCCAGCCTGTCGCTGCGCTCCCGCTCCTCGGCGGCGGCCGAGCCCACGCCCGACTGGAGAGCTCTATCCAACGCCGCCCGCATCCGCCTCGACAGCACCCCCTCGTCCAAGCCGGCGTCCAGCGTTCTGCGGTGGATGCCAAGCATCTTCGCGGCCTTCTTGCGCCCGTGATCCCGCTCCAGCTCTTGCAGCAGCGACATCAGCCGCAACTGGTGCATGTCGGCAGCCGTCCCTCTGCCATTGTTGCTATGCCCTGTGTGATTCATCGGTTGCCTCCCGTCTTCATGAAATTCCCGTCAGTTCGGTTCTCCGTTCGTCAGTTAGTCCCGGCGGACAGGTCGTGCTCTTCACAAGCCTGTAGGGGGCCTTCCCTGCACAGCCGCCTGCCCGGCTACCACACGTGGCCTCCTCACCGGCCGGACTGCCTTCCGACCTCCCCCGCTCCGGCTCCCCAGCGTGCCGGTCATCCTGCCCGCCCATCGCTCTCCGCCAGTTCGTCCTCGTGCGTTGCAGCCCCCTTGTCGCCATCGGCCTCCGCTTCCACCTGTGCCTGAGAGTTCTCCAGCGCCTCCACTCGCCGGACCAGGTCCTCGACCAGCCTGTCGATCTCGTCCACCGACTCCAGCAACAGGCCGATCTGCGACTCGATCCGGTCCAGGGGCATGACCTCCTGCTTCGCCGGATCATCCAGGTTGGCCAGGACCGTCTGTACCGCGTGATTCATCCGTCCCGTCAGCCTCTCCCTGCGCAGGGCCAGGGCCACCGTCTTACGGTTCACCCCCAGGATCTCCGCAGTCTTGCGCTGTCCCTGCTGCCTCACCAGCCACTCCACGGCCCACTTGAAGTCCCGTTCATCAGACCTCGCCGCAGCCTCCGGTCCGCTGTTCTTCTCATCCGTCCTGCTCACCATCCGATACCTCCTGTAGGGGGTGTCCAGTTTTTCAATGAGGCCCTCTTTTTTGACCGGACTGGGGCCTTAACTCCAAGTGTTCACAGAAACCGGCCTTTGCACCCCGAAACCATGCTGAATTCCTAGCTGATCGGCCCAGAATGTCCGCTTCTACCCAAAGTCCCTTTTCTCTGTACAGCCCGTTGACTGTGTTGGGCCTCCAAACAGGTGGGCCGAACTGGGCCACCGGTGGAGCAATTGCGTCCTCTGAGAGTGTTCGATTTGGGATCGATTGCCTCGTGCTGGACGGCCTGTCCCGGTTAGGAAGCCCCGACGCGAGCCGCCAGACCGCCTCCAATCACATCACAAGCAAGGTCGCCTGCAAATCCCCTACGAGGGACGGCTACAGCGGGCCACGGTAGGGGGCAACATTTGTGTCCCGCCTTGCAGGCAGTTTTCTACGGTGTGGGAGGCGTTCACACTGGTTCGAGCGACAGGGACCGGCTCGCAATTTCGCCGGTACCGCCGGCCCAACTGCCCGGTCCGTAATCAAGTCACCCGCAACTGGTGTAGAACAGCTGCAACTGGACGATATGGAAGATAGGAAGATGAAGAACGGGCAACGGATGCCCGAAGAGGCCTTCTCCGAGTTCGGCGTGGTCAGGGTCATCTCCAAGCCCGCACCCGACGCAGAGGACCGGCTGCGCCGTCTCTTCACTATCCTGCTGGGACACCCAGCCGGGGAGAACCGGGCCGAGCCGGAGAAGGACTCGCCTTCGGACGACCGGTGGGTGGGCGACCGCCTGGAGGAGGCCGAAGTCTGATGCGGTCCGAGTCGTCCCCCGATCGTCACCAGCTATCGCAGATGCGTTCAGCTCTCAGCCAGGATGTCCCTTACCAAGCCGTCTACGGAGACGTGTCGAAGATCATCGACGCGGCCAGGGAGTCGGCCGCCCGCTCGGTGAACGCCGCAATGACCGCCGCCTACTGGCTCATCGGGCGGCGCATCGTCGAGTTCGAGCAGGCGGGTGAAGAGCGGGCCGAGTACGGGGCGGCCATCATCGAGAGGCTGGCGGAGGACCTGACCGCGCAGTTCGGGCGCGGGTTCTCACTTCGGAACATCTACAACATGCGCCTGTTCTACCTGGCCCATCCGACCGATCGAATTCTCCAGACACCGTCTGCAGAATTGGTCTCACCCTCTCGACGACGGATTCTCCACACACCGTCTGCAGAATTGAGAGCCCTCGCCCTCGAGGTGGACTTCGACGACCTGCTGACCGCCTTTCCGCTGCCCTGGTCAGCCTACGTGCGGCTCCTGTCCGTCAGAGATGAACAGGCCCGCGAGTTCTACGAGACCGAGGCACTGCGGGGCGGGTGGTCGGTGCGGCAACTGGACAGGCAAATCGGCTCCCAGTTCTACGAGCGCACCGCCCTGTCCAGGAACAGGGCAGCCACGCTGACGGATGGGCGGATACCCCGCCCCAGTGACCTCGTGCGGCCCGAGGAGCAGGTCAAGGACCCCTTCGTCCTGGAGTTCCTCGACCTCAAGGACGAGTACTCCGAGAGCGACCTGGAAGAAGCGCTCATCAGCCACCTGGAGACCTTCCTCATGGAGATGGGAGACGACTTCTGCTTTATCGGCAGGCAGAAGAGACTCCGCGTCGGAGGGCAGTGGTACAGGGTGGACCTGCTTTTCTATCACCGGGGCCTGAGATGTCTTGTGGTCATCGACCTGAAGATAGGGGCGTTCACGCACGCCGACGTCGGCCAGATCCACTTCTACCTGAACTACGCGCGGGAGCACTGGATGCGTGAGGGCGAGAACCCGCCGGTGGGACTCATCCTCTGCTCCGAAAAGGACGAGGCTCTGGCGCACTACGCCCTCGAAGGCTTGCCGAACAACGTGCTGGCGGCGGAGTATAGAATCCACCTGCCCGACGAGGAACTCCTGGCGGGAGAACTCAACCGCACGAGGCAGGTGGTGGAGGCGCGGGGTTCGATGTATCGCTCATAGGGACTCGTCATACCAACATAACACCACAGACCCAATACCGCCCAAATGGGGCGTCAATTGCCAGAATCATAGCTTTGCGCGCACTCAAATGCCTCGCGGACTTTGTCGATAGGCACAATCTCCGCAAGCCCAGAGTTTTCATCTTCGAACGGATGGTAGCCCACTACCATCCCGATGAGTTTGGCACGAGGTCTACTTACTCCCGAACTGGAGAATAATGTTGGCTTAGCAATGACTGGGCCACCACTGTTCCCAGGAAAGATAGACGCATCAATCAAAAAGCTGTTGGACCGACCGTCATACCAGTCTTCGATTCGGGCTATGATTCCCTGACGAGCGATAGGGTAGTTGCGTCTACGACCTATTAGCCCTAGCGGAAATCCTAGTGTGTACACCTCATCCCCTTCGATGATCCCTGCGCTCTTTGCTTCTTCTCTGAAGCATACCTCTAAGTCGGCGCTGAACCAGGAGATCTTAGTACCCTCGACTTGCACTGGGAAAACTGCTACATCTACCTTGGGATCCGGGTGGAAAAACCATTTTCCCTCCGCCAAGGAGGTCCTATAGCCAGTCCCCTCACGCTCAATGAGTGCCACAATGTCCTGAGCACCTTCGACTACATGGCGGTTGGTCACGAGAGCCGGGTAGTAATGGCCAGGGAGGTTCATGTCTGGAGGCACAGGGCATCCATAAAAGAATCCGGATGCGGAACCCTTGGATGAGTCGCGCCTGTAGGTCAACGCCACCACAGATTCCATGAATGAACGAGGAAGCAACGACATATCAAACCACCTCTATGTTATAGACAAGGCTGCCACTTCAAGAAGCACACATTGACAGGAATTAAGGAGGGCAACGCCCCAGGCGGGCAACCCCTCCAAGTTTACCTCAATTCCCGGTAGTGGCTCAGTTTGGAGTGGCTATTGAGAGTAAACAGGTGTGTGGTAGTCCGGCTCCGGTGCAGGCATGACAACGTTCGTGACGAACGGTCAGGCTGTCGGAAGTGGCACCGTCAACGAACTTCACGACCGGGTTCAGCAGTACCTTAATGATCTTCCTCCTATACTCATCATCACGCAATGACGAGGAATTCGGATACCATGCGTCTAGTGGAACGAGACCGTACCGATAGGCTTTGACTTGGCCCAGCCAAACGCGGTATCATGGGAGCAGAAAGTTGACCCGGCGGTGCTGGTAACACCCCGGGCCGTGGCGCCACCTGCGGATACAGGTGATGCGAGATAATTGTACTACTCGCAGACCCGCTCCCGACAGGAGGCGGGTCTTATTCATTTCAGGGAACACGAGAGGAGGCAGACATGACGACAGGAACCGATAGGAGGATGGAAGGGAAGCGGGCAGCCATCTACGCCCGCGTGTCGGACAAGAGCCAGGACACCGAGGACAAGACCTCCATCTCCGAGCAGATATCCGACATGGAGGCCTACTGCGAGCGCAGAGGTCTGACCATCACCGCACGCTACCAGGAGGTGGGCAGAGGTTGGTCGAAGAACCGCCCGGAGTTCCAGAGGATGCTGGCAGACTCCAGAAGGGGACGCTTTGACACCATCGTCTGCTGGAAGTCTGACCGGCTCAGCCGGGGCATGTACCCCGCCGCCGCCCTCATGGAGGTGGTCGAGGCGTACCAGATAGAGCTCGAAGCAGTCCTGGACGCCATCGACATGAAGACCTTCGGCCTGATGGCGGCCATTGGCAAGATAGAGTTGGACAACTTCCGGGAGAGAGCCTCGATGGGCAAGCGGGGCTCGGCCAAGCAGGGGCGCATCCCGGTCAACAACGTGCCCTACGGATACGAACTCGGCGAGGGCCGCAGGCCCGAGATCGTGGAGTCAGAGGCCGAGGTCATCCGCCGCGTCTTCCGCATGTACGTGCGCGAGGGCATGGGAGCTCCGGCCATCGCCAAGCGGCTGACCGCCGAGGGTGTCCCCACGCCCAGGGCAGTCGGCCGATGGTACGATGCAACCGTCACTCGCATCCTGCGTACCGAGGCTTACAAGGGAACCTGGTGGTTCGGCAAGCGCCGTCACGTCGCAACCGAGAACGGGATGAGAAGGTACGACCGGCCGGAGGATGAGTGGGTCGGGGTGCCCTTCCCCCGCATCGTGGACGATGAGATATGGGAGCAGGCACAGGAGACCAAGAAGAAGCGTCTGACCCGTTCGGGCCGCAACACCAAGCTCTTCTATCTCCTCCAGCACTTGGTCAGGTGCGCCGAGTGCGGGTACCTCATGGGATGCAGAGGGACGAGACGCCAGACCTCCCGGCGCAACGGCAAGCACTACATCTACGATCTGGACACACCCCGACGCTACTACAGGTGCTACGGGATGGAGAACGAGGGCGTGCAGTGCCGGGAGCGTCCCAACATCAGGGCGGAGCGGCTTGAAGGGCTGGTATGGAGCGAGGTAAAGAAGGTGCTGGAGAACCCCGGGGTGATCGTCGCCGGCATCGAGGCCATGGACTCCAGGGCGGACAACGGCGAGTTGATCGAGGAGATCGCCATTGCGGAACGGGAGCTGCAAAAGGTGCAGATGGAAGAGGACCGGGCCATCAGGCTCTACGTGTCGGGGAAGATAACCGAGAAGCAGCTCGACCGACAGCGCAGGTTCATCACCGAGCGGTTGGAGACGCTCCGATTGAAGCTGGACGACTACCGGGCCAGGGAGATGGCCGAGGCTGAGAAGCGGGCGCTGGGCGAGCACATCGTCGAGTGGGCGCACCGGGTTGGCGGCAGACTGGACGACCTTGGCGACGAGGAGCGCCGGGAGGTGCTGCGGCTCCTTCTGGATGGGGCCACCATCGACGGGAGCAACAACGTCGATCTGACCCTCGCCATCCCGACCGAGGATGTAGTGTCGATTGCCAAACAAGAGACTCGACCTCGTCCCACACGATTGTCGGGAAGTCGATGAGGTCCAGGCCCGTCTGCACCAGCCGGGGGTGGCAGACCAGCACGTCGATGCCCTGCTTGACCTTCTCGGCCACCCACGCCTCCCGCCTGTCGGGGGCCACGGCGTCGGCCTTCATCACCGCCGCCCGGAACCCGTGGCGGGTCAGGATGTCCTCCATGCGACCGGTGATGTCCCGCGTCCCCGTATGGGTGACGTAGACCAGCACCCGCCGTCCCGCCATGCGCTCGGCGGCCACCAGGTCCACCAGCGCCTTCTCCTTCGGGTAGAGCTTCTCCTCCGTCAGCGGCGGCACTGCGACGATGATGTCGCCCGACCGGGGGTCGAAGACCGTCTCCCCCCTGGTGCACCCGTCCGGGTAGGCCAATAGGGTCTGCAGGTAGGTGGCCAGCAGTCGCTTGGACCCGGCCTTGAGGGCCTTGGACAGCTCCGCCTTCAGCTCCTTGAACACCGTGTCGTAGGCGCTGCGCTGGGAGTAGCCGGTGTGGTCCTCCTCCGTGTCCATCGAGGACACCAGGATCTGCTCGTCGTAGTCGGGCAGCCCCGACGCCACGTCGGCCAGCTTGAGGAAGATGGTGTTCCCTATGATGTGGAAGAGCGCCGAGGGAACGAGCCCCGGCTTCTCCCTGACCACCTTGCGGAAGCTGCGCCGCCTGCTGTTGCGCCCGTCCTCCAGGGCGTCGTCGTCATCCTTGCCGATGGAGACCTCCTCGAAGCCGTACCGCTGTATCCAGCGGCGCTCGTCGGAGCGCCCGAACTCCGTCCGTATCTCCGGCGAGAACCTATACAGGAGGTGGAACAGCGTCGAGGAATACCCGCCCATCATGGTCCCGGTGAGGCTGAGGGACTTGCCGCAGGCCTCCGCGAGGGTGCCGGCGGCGATGCCCTGGGCCGAGCCGCGAGCCTTGTACTCGTGGACCTCGTCTCCGACCAGCAGGTCGAAGAAGCCCTTCATCCGGTGCTTCACGTGTAGGGTAGGCCGCCGGCGAGTTACCCCGAGTTACCGGAGCACTTTTCCGTCGGCCCCCCTCCGAACCGGACGTGCGACTTTCGCCGCATCCGGCTCTCCAGTGGTTATTTCTGCTTCTGCGGAGTCGAGCGGCCCGCATGAATGGCGGTGTGGCACGGACGGCAGACCACGAGGGTCTTGCGCCGTCGGGCTGCCATTACCTGTATCCATTTGGGCTTTTCGCCTTGGCCTTTTACGTTCAGGTCGCGGAGCGCGCGGATGTGATGGACGTGGATGTCCGCCGTTGACCCGCACAACTCGCACTCTTCCGCTAGGAGCCGTGTTATCAGCTCATTGCGGTTGAACCTGTACCGTTGAGGCTGTTGGTCTACGATGATGGCCTGCCGTTTCCGCTTCAGGGGGATGCCACCGAACTGTGCCACCAGTGGGCGTTTCCCTTCACCCCGCTGAACCACGACCTTGAGGCAAGCTCGTTCCCCATGCTCAGTCTGTGTGGTGCTCTTGTAGCGCCGGAACACTTTTCGGCATGTGGTCTGGTGCTTGCCCGCCAGAGTCTTGGCCAGCGACCACTCCATGACCCATTGCAGCCTTCCGAAGTGGGAGACGTTGTGGGCCAGTAGGTAGTACTGGACGATGCCCCGGAACTCCGACTGATACTTTGCGACGATGGTGAAATCATCGTCGCCTAGCAGTTCGTTGCGGTGTGCCGGTTTACCGTTGGCCATGTAGTTTTGACAGTGTTGCTCGATGACTTTGGTGGGAACCCGCAACGCGATGCGGCCGTTGACTTTTCGCCGTCCATTACGGTCGTGCTTGTCGTTGGCCTGCTGGTTTACGAGTTCGTAGCCGAGGAACTTGGCCGCCTGGCTGGTGGCATGGGTTATGAGGGTCTTTTCCTTGGATAGCTCCAGCTTGAGTGAATCTCGCAGGAACGTTCCCAGGGACTCTCGTATCTGCTCGGCTTCGGCCTTTGGCCCGCTGAAGCCCAGCACGAAGTCGTCCGCATAACGAACGTAGCGTAGCCGTCGGTACCCAGGGTCATGGGGGTCAACTGACGGGAGTTGCTGCATCTGACGACGCAGCGTCACAGCCAGTTGGTGGTTCCCCTTATTCCGTTGGGTTCGCATTTGGCGTTGCAGTCCTGCCCATGAAGGGTTAGGTCTTCGCGCTTGGCCGCGGGTGTGTGCTGGAATAAGCACCGTTTCGACGTATCTGTCCAACCGGTCTAGGTAGACGTTGGCGAGGATGGGGCTGACCACTCCACCTTGCGGTGTACCGCTCAGTGTGCGGCCATACTTCCAGTCCTCCATGTAGCCTGCTTTCAGTAGGTACTTGAGCAAGCGTAGGAATCGGTTGTCGTGGAGCCTCTCTTCGAGCACCGACAGCATGACGTCGTGGTCGATGTTGTCGAAGCACCCTTTGATGTCGCCCTCGACGAACCAGCGGACACCGGTCCAGTGAGTAACCACACCGCTTAGGGCGGTGTGGCATCCCCGGTCGGGCCGGAAGCCGTGAGAGTGGTCGGAGAACTGCGGCTCGTAGTAGGCTTCCAGAATCATCCGGATGACCTCTTGCAGCAGCTTGTCCGTCCATGTCGGTATGCCCAGAGGACGGGTCGTGCCGTTAGGCTTTGGGATGTTGACCCGTCGCACCGGCGTCCATCGGAACCGCTCATGACGGAGTTCGTCGATGAGATGGTCGATTTTTGCCAGGGACATGCCGTCCACGGTCTCTGCGGTGATACCTTTGGTCATCGCCCCCTGGTTTGAGTAGAGACGACCGTAGGCCCGCAGGTACAGGTTCCGGTTGTACAGTTGCCGATAGATGTCTTCCAGCGGCAATCCTCGTTCTCCGCGATCTCGAATGACGTTCAGTACAGTTTCGGCAGTTCTCATCACGAGTACCTCTCTGTTATATTCCGTCTAAACCACCTGCCCTCCTTCGCCATGTACCGGGCTTTCCCCGGCTCGGACTACTACGAGGGCTCCGTGACCATAGGGGTCTCCCCCCGTAGGCCATCCCGTGTTTCGGTGACATAGGACGTTCTAGCGCGACTGTAGGTGCCCCGTTCATCCCCTTGAATAGACCACGTTGGTCATCGTTCACTCATCGGAGTTGCACCGTCCCAGACTACCGTCCGGTGCAATGAGTGACGCCGGGTTTCAAGCGTTCTACCGGCGGGTGCCCTGATTCACCATCTGGGGACTAGGGTTCAAGCAATCAAGCCTTCACCGTATCGCGCGGGTCTTGCGGAACCGGTCTTACAACGCTTTCAGACCGTAACCGCTTTACCGACATGCTGTTGTTCCCGTCGGCTTTCGCCTAGAGGTAAGTCGGTTGACCCAGGAACTTTCTCCGAGTTCCTCCTAGTTGAGCTAGGTATCCTATGCCGCGTCACACGGCGCACAGTCGGCCAATGGGTAGCGGGCCGGGCCCGACCTGTCGGCCTGCCAGAGGGGCGATCCGCAGGCGGCACAGACGTGCTTCCTGCGGTTCAGCACCTTCTCCGTGAGGGGCACCCCGTCCTTGTCCACGACCTGCGCCGTGCAGGTCGGGCAGCAGGGGACCCGGAACGGCTCCCCCGTCTCCTCCATCCTGATGAGCCTCCCCCGCGAGGTGGCCCACCGGTAGATCACGGCGGGCATCCAGCGGTAGGACAGCTTGGCCCGCTCACGGCTCATCACCGCGAACAGCGGGCCGGTGTCGACCGAGAAGCGCAGCCTCTCCAGGTCGGTGATGGAGGTGACGATGGCGGCGCGGGCGCCGGGCACGGTCATCTCCACCTCCCGCTTCCACTTGGGCACCAGGTGGGGCGGGCAGAGCACCAGCACCCGCTTGAAGCCCGCCATGTGCGCGGCGGCGGTGCCGAGTATGGTAGGAAGCCGGCGAGTTACTCCGAGTTATCGGAGCACTTTTCCGTCAACCCCCATCCGAACCGGACGTGCGGCTTTCACCGCATCCGGCTCTCCAGTGGTTTATGTCTGTTTCTGCGGATTGGATCGCCCGTAGTGGATGTCCATGTGGCACAGTCGGCAGACCGCGAGGGTCAAACGCCGTCGCGCCGCCATGATTTGTACCCACTTGGGCTTTGCCCGTTGGCCTTTCACGTTCAGGTCGCGGAGTGCGCGGATGTGGTGGATTTCCACTTTCACCGTTGAGTCGCACATCTCGCATGTGTCCGCTAGGAGCCGTTTGACAAGCTCGTTGCGGCCTGCCCTGTACTGTTCAGGCTGTTGGTCTACGAGAACTGCCTGCCGTTGCCGTTTCAGGGGTATGCCACCGAAGTACGCCACTTTTGGGCGCTTGCCGTTATCCTGCTGCTTTTCGACCTTTAGGCAGACGCGCGGCCCGTGCTCGGTTTCAACGACGCTCTTGTACTTGCGACGCATCTTCCGTGCGGTGGACTTGTGCTTTGCCGCTAGGGTTCTTGTCAACGACATCTCCATGACCGATTGCAGTCGCCCGAAATGGGCGACGTTGTAGGCCAGAAGGTAGTAGTTGACGACGCCCCGGAACTCCGACTGGTACTGTGCCACGATTCCGAAGTCTTCATCGTGGAGCAGGTAATTGCGGTGTGCCGGTTTGCCTTTGCGCATGTAGGCTTGGCAGTGTTTTTCGATGACGTCGGCGGGAACCCGCAACCCGATTAGGCCGTTGACCCTGCGCCGACCGTTGCGGTCGAACTGGTCGTTGGCCTGTTGGTTCACGAATTCGTAACCGAGGAACCGCGCCGCCTGGCTGGTGGCGTGGGTTATGAGAGTTTTCTCCCTGGATAGCTCCAGCTTGAGCGAGTCGCGCAGGAACGTCTCCAAGGACTCTTTGACCTGTTTGGCTTCGGCCTTTGGCCCGATGAATCCCAGCACGAAGTCGTCCGCGTAGCGCACGTACCGTAACCTGCGATAGCCGGGGTCGTAGGGGTCGCCTGACGGCAGTTGTTGCATTTGCTTGCGCAGTTGCAGGGCCTCGGCGTGATTCCCCCGCTTCCTCTGGCGGAGCGCTTGGTTCAGCAATCGTGTGTACTCGCGGTTGTCTCTTCGGGCTGAGCCACGGGTGTGGGCTGGTATCAGCACGTTCTCGACAAACTTGTCCAACCGGTCTAGGTATACGTTGGCGAGGATGGGGCTGACTATGCCGCCTTGCGGGGTTCCGCTCAGCGTGCGGCCATACTTCCAGTCCTCGACGTAGCCTGCCTTCAGTAGGTACTTGAGCAGGCGTAGGAATCGGTTGTCGTGGAGTGTCTCGCCGAGCACCGACAACAGGACATCGTGGTCGATGTTGTCAAAGCACCCTTTGATGTCGCCCTCGACGAACCAGCGGGTACCGGTCCAGTGGGTGGTCACGTTGCTCAAGGCGGTGTGACAACCCCGACCGGGCCGAAAGCCGTGGGAGCGGTCGGAAAACTGCGGCTCGTAGTAGGCTTCCAGAATCATTCGGATGACCTCTTGCAGCAGCTTGTCCGTCCACGTCGGTATACCCAAGGGACGGGTCTTGCCGTTGGGCTTGGGAATGTTGACCCGTCGCACCGGCGTCCACCTGAACCGCTCGTAGCGCAAGGCTTCGATGATGCGGTCGATTTTCGCCAGTGACATACCGTCCACGGTCTCTGCGATGACTCCTTTGGTCGTAGCTCCCTGATTGGAGTAGATGCGACCGTAGGCACGCAGGTAAAGGTTCCGGTTGTAAAGCAGCCGATAGATGTTCTCCAGCGGCAATCCTCGTTCTCCGCGTTCGCGTATGACGTTCAATACAGTTTCGGCATTTCTCATCCTGAGTACCTCCCTGTTGTATTCCGTCGAAACCACCTGTCCTCCTTCGCCATGTGGACGGCTTTCCCGTCCTCGGACTACTACGAGGACTCCGTGACCATAGGGGTCTCCCCCCGTAGGCCATCCCGCGTTCCGTTTGACTTCTGGGAGAGGGTGTTTCATACTCCACTGGCACTTCTGGAAGGAGGGCCAGGGATGGAGTTTTGGGTCCTGGTCGGGTTGGCCGTCGTGCTCCTAGTCGTGTACAAAGTCGTGCACGAGGTAAACAAGGCGAAAGCACCTCTGCGGAGCCTGAAGCGGCAGGCCGAGAACAAGGTCAAAATGTCCGACCCCATTCTTCGGTCTGACATCCAAATTCTGGACGCCACTAACTCCGACCTGTTGGACGAGGCCATAGACCTGCGTCGCGCCCAGATTGAACAGGGGCGTGACCCTGAAGCTTAGCCTGTGGTTCCACGTGGAACCGGTATTCCCTTCCCATTGTCGTCAGCATAGGACGTTCTAGCGCGACTGTAGGTGCCCCGTTCGTTCCCTTGAATAGACCACACTGGTCATTGACCACTCATCGGAGTTGCATTGGCACCTACATCATGCCAGTGCAATGAGCAGCGCCGGGTTACAAGCGTTCTACCGGCGGGTGGCAAGAACACCATCTGGGAACTGGGGTTCAGGCAATCAAGCTTTCACCGTATCGCGCGGGCCTTGCGGAACCAGTCCTACAACGCTTTGGGACTGTAGCCGCTTTACCGACATGCTGTTGTCCCCTTTGGCTTTCGCCGCAAGGTAGGTCGGTTGGCCCAAGAACTTTCTCCGAGTTCTTCCCGACTGAGCCGGGTATCCTATGCCGCGTAACGCGGCGCACTGAAGGTCTTGCCGGTCCCCATCTCTCCCACCACCGTCGTGCCCCGGTGGGCTTCGAGGGAGAGGGCCGCCCCCTTGACTGCGTCGGCCTGCGCCCCCAGGGGCCTGCGGAGCAGACGGGGGAGCGTGCCGCCGTTCTCCGAGGGCCGGTAGAGCGGCGGATAGGACTCGACGACCCTTCGGGCAATCGCTTCCTTGAACTTGTCGATGAACTCTCCGAGGTTCATATCGGCGTCTCCTTTCCTTGCGTCTCTGGCGGACGCCGGGAACCTGGACGCACGACGCCCCCGGAGGGGACGCTTCTGTGCTTCGGGTTCCTGGAAACGTCCCCAGGCGGTGTTGTATGAGCGGGGCCGCGCCGGAAGGGCGGAGCCTCGTGTTGCGGCCCCGAGCGGAGCGAGGCGCAGTTGCGTCGCTGGATGTGCGGCTCAGTGGCGAGTCGACCGCAAATGTGGGATGCCGTGGGAGCCGCCCCGGGGGAGGTGGTGCTCCCCCGGGTCACATCGCAGGTCTAGTAGACCTGTGGGTTGATCGTTGCGATAACGAAGCGTCTTCGCAACTTCGGGTTCGCAGTGATCGTGCGGAAGATGCCTTCGAGGCACTCCCGGCAGGTGACTTCGGCGACGTCGGTGGTCGACTTGTAGTGGTCGGTGTCGAAGTCGATGCCGCACTCGGTCGGGCCGTAGCCCGCCTTGTAGTGGTAGCGCTGGTCAGCCATGGTGTTCACCTCCTTGCAGACGTGGTGAAGCGGCGCTCGTCACCGCCGGAGCAGGTCGGCGCAGTCATCCTGCCGGCAGATGGCTGCGAGGCAGTCGCTGCAGACCCAGCCGTGGCGTGGGCGGTGGCCTGGCGCCTTCGTGATGCTGGCTATGGTTCAACTCCTTCCTTCGTTCGGCGTCTCGCCGAGGTCCTCGTAGTAGATGCGCAGGCCGTACTCAGCCGCGTAATGGGAGCAGAGCTCCTCGAGCTGCGATGCGAGGTCGTCGACGCCTTCCGTGGTATCGCCGTCCTCGTGGTCGGCGTGTGCGGACAGGAGCCATTGCTTGATGAGCATGGCTAGCACCCCCTGTCGCGGAGCGCCAGGTCGTCGTTCCGGTGGACTTCGTCGATCTGCCGCTCGACTTCCGGCGGCAGCACAGCGTCGTCGTCGGCGCTCGCTTCGTGGTGCTTGATGGCGTCCTCGATGAGTGCCTCTACGAGGGCGGTGGCGTCCTTCCGGACGGCTGCCACGAATGCACGTGGCGATGTCTGGCCGTTGGCGTCGGCCAGCTCCTGGAGCTTGGCCCACACGGCGTCGGCTACCTCACGGTCCCACTTCGTTGGTCTTGGCATGGTTCAACTCCTTCCGTTGATGCGGTTGGTGATTCGGCGAGTAGCCCTGCGCTGCCTCTTCACGTCGTGTGAGGCAGCGCAGGGGAGGCGGGCTTCGTGTTGCGGCCCCGAGCGGGCCGTCTATGCTGCTCTCAGTGCCGCTATCCGAGCCTTCTCGGCGGCCCTGTGGTCCTCGTAGCAGCGCCCGCTGAGGTGGTAGGACTTCACCGGCGAGGAGAAGGCCCTGCCGTAGTCGTCCAGGTCCACCGAGGCGGTCTGCATGGCGGGCTCGCCGGGGGCGATGGGCTGCCCGCACTGCGAGCAGGGTTCCATCACCATGATGGTCTGCGTCTGCATTGGTTCACCTTCCTTTCCTTGTGTGGGATGTGGTGGGTGTCGTCCGGTCTAGGCGGCGATGTCCTCGATCACCCCGTCGTCCAGGTTGAGGGCAACGACGGTCGTTATGAGCCTCTCGCGGTGGACCTCCTTTTCCGGTGAGTCCTCCACCAGCTCCATCTCCTTCGACGTTCGCCCCTTGACCAGGATGCGCCGCCCGTCGCCTTCAAGGACCAGGTTGTTGAGGAAGCCCGCCGCCACCAGCATGGCTATGTGGCCCAGGCGAAGGGGCATCAGCGGACGGGTCCGGGCGTCCCCGGCGGGCCAGAGGGTGTCGGTGATGTCCGTGTTCGTCCACAGCCCCGACCGCCTGGCCTCGGTCGCCGCAGCGACGGGGTCGACGGTGCGTGTGGTGAACAGCACGTCGCCGCTGGGCGACGTGGCGGGGGTGTACTCCCCGTATGAGTAGGGGTCGCGCCGGGAGCGCAGCGGCTCCGGCTCCCCTATCGACCACTCGATGACCATGCTCTCGGCGGCCGCGTCGGGAACGGGGTCCTCCTTCCGGTAGCCCATCAAGACCACCTGGTCGAAGTCCTCCCGCTCCGGGTCGGGAAAGGCCCAGCACTGCAGCCGCCCGTAGTGGGTGGACAGGTAGCGGGCCGAGACCGCCAGGCGCTGCCTGGGGACGATGAAGACCAGCAGTCCGCTCTCGGCAAGGTAGCGCGTGCGTAGGGTAGGCCGCCGGCGAGTTACCCCGCGTTAGCGGAGCACTTTTCCGTCGGCCCCCCTCCGAACCGGACGTGCGGCTTTCACCGCATCCGGCTCTCCAGTGTCGATGTGGGTAGTGTCAGTAAAAGCAAATACCGCGCCGGGCGGGTGCGGTGCGTAGGCAAGTGCTGGCGGCTTTGGGACGTTGAGGCGTGGGAGCCTGTTAGTCCGTATGCCGTGTGCCGCTAGGGGTTGATGAAAAGGATCCGAATGATCTGCACGCCCAGCCCCACGATGATCCACGCGATCACCGCAAGCGCCCAAGGCGCCGAAGCATTCCATCCCATTTCCTTACGATTCGCGTTCGCCCACCGCCACGTCAGGAACGCCGCTCCGAATGCTCCTACGAAATGGACGACCGTCAACAAAATCTCCATCGGGACTTTACCTCTGTTCAACCCTCGCAGGGTGTTAGCTGGCATTTTACCAGAATGCGGTGGGAAGGTTGGTTACTTACCGTTGAAAAACGGTGGTACTGTTCCGGTCCATTCCGCGTGAATGACCTGCTGGGGTGACGTTGTTGGGCCTCGATAGCAAACACCGTGCCGGGCGGGCGCGGTGTGTAAGCAAGTGTTGGCGGTTTGGGACGTTGAGACGTGGGGGGCCTGTTAGCCCGTATGCCGTTATAGGTCGTTTTCTTTCTCCGCCTGCTCTGCCTCTGCTCGTTCCAACGTCTCTTCTAACTCAGCAAGTGCTTTTGGTGAAAGAGGAGGATGCTGGATCCGCCAAAAGCGTCCGTATCCATCCACTTCATAATCACCAGCAGCGCGAGGCTGTCGACGTAGCCGGTTATCGCCACCGGTCAATCTCACCTCGTTGCAATCGGCGCACGTGCAGTGCGTCGGATGGTCTCTGAACCAACCTGGGCGAGACATCGAAATCTCCTAGTTGCAGTTGCGGGAGCGGAGTAAGCCTTTAGAGGGGGATGCGTTGCCTATTCGTATGCTCGGACTTGGAAGCCATGCTCCGTTCCCCTTGCGAGATGCTAGCTGGTATTTTACCAGAATACGGTAGAAAGGCCAGCAACTGTTCCGTTGAAACGGGGTGCTGTGCCTGTCTGTGCCGCGTGAGTTGACCTGCTAGGGGAGTTCGTGGCTGGGGCCTCAAGCATCCGAGTCGTGACACTACCAACTGTTGCTTGCGCGGATTACTTGCGCCCGTGGTGGATGTCCATGTGACACGTCCGGCAGACCACGAGGGTCTTGCGTTTTCGTGCCGCCATAATCTGTACCCACCTGGGCTTTTCACCTTGGCCTTTCACGTTTAGGTCGCGAAGGGCGCGGACGTGGTGGACTTCGACATCCACCGTTGAGCCGCACATCTCGCATTTGTCCGCTAGGAGCCGTTTTACAAGCTCGTTACGGTGAAACCTGTACGGTTCAGGCTGTCGGTCTACTAGAACTGCCTGCCGGTTCCGCTTCAGGGATATACCACCGAACCGTGCCACCAGTGGATGCTGTCCCGCACCCCGCTGCTTGACGGCCTCAAGGCAAGCCCGTTCGCCCTCTTCGGTCTGTACGACGCTCTTGTAGCGTCGGAGCAGTGTCCGGCGTGGGGTCTTGTGCTTGGCGATGAGGGTCTTGACAAGCGATTCCCGCATGACTCCATGCAGTCTCCCGAAATGGGATACATTCTGGGCCAGTAGGTAGTACTGGACGACGCCCCGGAACTCCGCTTGATACCTATCCACGATGGAGTAGTCCTCATCGTGTATAAGGACGCTGCGGTGTGCCGGTTTGCCGTGGCGCATGTAGGCTTGGCAGTGTTGTTCGATGACTTTGGCGGGAACCCGTAGACCGATGCGGCCGTTGGCGTTGCGTTGTCCATGGCGGACGTGCTTGTCATTGGCCTGTTGGTTCACGAGTTCATAGCCGAGGAACTTGGCCGCCTGGCTGGTGGCATGGGTTATGAGGGTCTTGTCCCTGGATAGCTCCAGCTTGAGTGTATCGCGCAGGAATGTCTCCAAGGTCTCCCGTATCTGCTCGGCTTCGGCCTTTGGCCCGATGAAGCCCAAGACGAAATCGTCCGCGTAGCGGACGTAGCGCAACCGGCGGTATCCGGGGTCGTGGGGGTCGCCTGACGGAAGTTGTTGCAACTGTTTGAACAGTTGCGCCGCCTGAGCGTGGTTCCCAGTTTGCCGGGCCGTTGCCACGCGCCTGGCTGACGCGCGGTAGGAGGGGCTGCGCCGTCGGGCTTTGCCTCGGGTGTGTGCTGGAATCAGCACCGTCTCGACGTACTTGTCCAACCGGTCTAGGTAGATGTTGGCGAGGATGGGGCTGACGATGCCGCCTTGCGGTGTCCCGCTCAGCGTGCGGCCATACTTCCAGTCCTCAATGTAGCCTGCTGTCAGAAGGTACTTGAGCAGGCGTAGGAATCGGTTGTCGTGGAGCTTCTCGCCGAGTACCGACAGCATGACCTCATGGTCGATGTTGTCAAAGCACCCTTTGATATCACCCTCGACAAACCAGCGGGTTCCCGTCCAGGTGTGGGCCACCTCGCTCAAGGCGGTGTGGCATCCCCGGTGGGGCCGAAAGCCGTGGGAGCGGTCGGAAAACTGCGGCTCGTAGTAGGCTTCCAGAATCATCCGTATGACCTCTTGGAGCAGCTTGTCCGGCCCTGTCGGTATGCCCAAAGCGCGGGTCGTGCCGTTAGGCTTAGGAATGTTGACCCGACGCACCGGCGTCCACCGGAACCGCTCGTAGCGCAAGGCTTCGATGATGCGGTCGATTTTTGCCAGTGACATACCGTCCATGGTCTCTGCGGTGACTCCTTTGGTCGTAGCTCCCTGGTTTGAGTAGATTCGACCGTAGGCCCGCAGGTAAAGGTTCCGGTTGTAAAGCAGCCGATAGATGTTCTCCAGCGGCAAGTCTCGTTCTCCGCGTTTGCGTATGACGTTCAGTACAGTTTCGGCGTTCTGCATTTTGCATACCTCTCTGTGTTTGTTCGTCGTTGACACCTGTCCTCCTTCGCCATGTACCGGGCTTTCCCCGGCTCGGACTACTATGAGGACTCCGTGACCATAGGGGTCTCCCCCCGTAGGCCATCCCGCGTTCCGTTGACATAGGACGTTCTAGCGCGACTGTAGGTGCCCCGTTCGTTCCCTTGAATGACCTAGTTGGTCATCGTTCACCCATCGGAGGTGCGTTAGTCCACACTGCCGACCAATGCAATGGGTGGCGCCGGGTTACAAGCGTTCTACCGGCGGGTGTCCTCATACACCGACTGAGAACTAGGGTTCAGGCAATCAAGCTTTCACCGTATCGCGCGGGCCTTGCGGAACCAGCCGTATAACGCTTTCGGGCTGTAGCCGCTTTACCGACATGCTGTTGTCCCCCTCAGCTTTCGCCTTAAGGTAGGTCGGTTGGCCCAGGAACTCCCTCCGAGTTCCTCCTAGTTGAGCTAGGTATCCTATGCCGCGTTACGCGGCGCACAGTGGGTCAGGAAGGCGTGCTCGACGCGCTTGTCCTCCGAGTCCCAATCGTAGGGAGGATTCAAGAGCAGCAGGCCGAAGGCCCCGTTGGCAATCGACGTGGCGAACAGGTCTGAGGCCAGGGTGCGGTGCAGCCGCTTCTCGGCCTTCTCGGCCCGGTCCGTGTGAAGCTCGACGCCGTAGGTCTCGATGGTCATCGAGTTGGGCCGGTCGAGGTTCTCGGCCAGCCTCTGGAGCGCGTCCCCGGCCCCGCAGCAGGGGTCGAGGATGCGCACAGTCTCCCGCTCCCGGTAGTAGTAGCCGGAGGGGGTGTGTATCAGCTCGGCGATGAGGTCCACCACCCGCTCGGGAGTCGGGTAGTAGCCGCCTTTCGCTTGGGCAGCGAGTCTCATGTCGTGCCTCCTTTCTGGCTGTATGCTGTCGTCGTGAACGTGCAGCAGTTGCGGGACGAGGTGCCGCAGTGGGTGCAGTCCTTCCTCGCCCTGGGCGGCGGCACGTAGTCCTCCGCCGTCACGGCGGTGAAGATCACCTGGATGCCGCACTCGCCGCAGTGGTAGGTCTCCCCGGTGTGGAGGTCCCTGTCGAGTTCTTCCACCCGGCAGAACCGCTCCTCGCAGCCGGGGCAGGTGAAGAACAGGGTCTGTTCGGTCGCCATGTTTCTCGTCTCCTTTCTTGCTTACTCTCGTCGTCTGGGGCGCACCCAGACGGACTGAGCCTTGCGCTCCCGCGTCTCGACGTCCCACTCGTAGGTGCGGCCGTCGAACGTGTCCCGGAGGGCACCGTCCACGATGGACGCAACGTGCTTGGCGGTGCCGACAACGCAGTCGCCGTACCGGCGGTGCGCCTCGGTGAAGGTGGGTCTCTCTCCAGCCGGCAGCCGGACCTTCGTGAAGCCGTAGGCTTCGAGGACGCGGTCCTGGACGCGCCGGGCCGTGAGCTGGCCCCTGCGGCGGGGCGCTTTGCGGTTGCGCTCCCGTGTGGCGTAGGCGTTGCCGCTGGCGGCATAGCCGTTGCGCTTCATGTGCTCGGCCATCGTCCGGTAGACGGCGCGGTAGTCCTCACGGGCGCATATGGCGATGGCCCGGACGACGCAGTCACCGGTCTTGCCCCGGTATCCCGCCGCCGCCCGGCCTCCGTCGTCGTAGCGGTAGCCGATCATGGCGTCGCCTCTACCGCCGCTGCGGTCTCCTCCCTGGGCAGCGTGAGCCTGCCCGACGCAACGGCGTAGGACAGGTCTTCTCGGAGCCTCTTCGCCTTCGGGGAGCACCGGTAGGCGGAGATACCTACGCATTGCAGCGGGACTATCTCCTCCTCCTCGATGCCCCGCTCCCAGAGCCAGCCGGCCCAGGAGCTGTGCAGGGGCAGCGGGCTGCGCCTGTCGAGGAAGCGGTGGTGGAGGGCCGGGGCCTCCCCTTCCGACTGTGCCAGGAGAAGGAACGAGTCCTTCTCGTAGAGGTACTCGGCGGTCTTGGTGTAGACCAGCGCGTGCCAGCCGCCGGTGGCGGACAGGCGGGCTATCTTGGTCGTCCAGGTCCCGATCGTCTCGTACGGGATGATGCAGCGCTGGTAGCCGCCTGTGAGGGCCATCCCGTCGGCGCCCCTGATGATGTGGGCGGTGTCCGGCGGCTGCTTCAGCAGCGAGGCCCAGATAGCCTTCAGCGCCGTCTGGGAGCCGACCATCGAGACGAACCAGAGGCCCTCGGTGCGGTCGTCCCGGGCGAAGGCGTCGACCGTGGCCGAGAACCCGCCCGCCGAGATGGTGAACAGGTCCTCGGGGTGTATGGTATGTGTCGCGAGCATTTGCGACCTCCTTCGTCGTGTGGGGTTGTTCGATGCGTGGGGGACGATGCCCCTGCGTTAGAGCCCCGGTAGGGGTCGAGTGGTTACGTGGCGGTTGTGGCCTAGCCTCTGTGGGAGAGGCGCCTGCCCTTGTCGAGCGCCTTGGCAAACGCCTTGTCGCGTGTCGGTCCATACTCCCCCCACAGCTTGTTCCTCACCTTCGCTTGGGCCATCCACCTGTTGCGAGGGAACCCGGACGCGCTCTTCCACACGTAGCCCGCCAGGCGCCCGTTGCGATACACGCGGTAGGCGTTCCTGGTCCACTTCCGGTATTGCATCTGTCGTGCTCCTGTCATGCCTTTCTCCTTTGGTCTCCGTTCCGATGAAGCCGGCGGCCCTATGCGGCCATCAGGCCCCGCTCCTTGAGGCTGACGAAGCGGTCGCCGCCGATGACGACGTGGTCGAGCAACTCGACGCCCAGGAGCTTTCCCGCCTGCGCCAGCTCCCTGGTGATGGCCGCGTCCTCCGGGCTGGGCGTTGGGTCCTGGCTGGGGTGGTTGTGACAGACGATGATGTTGGGGACGGACTCGACGACGGCGGGGCGCAGCACCTCGGCGGGCCTGACCATCGAGGAGTTGACGTTGCCCTGGTAGACGACGCGCTGGCCGACCACCACGTTCTTGGTGCTGAGCAGCAGCACCCGCAGCTGCTCCTGGGCCAGGCCGGACATCTCCGACGCCAACAGCTTGTGGACGTCACCGGGGGTGGTGATCGAGGGAGGGTCGTCCACGCGCTCCGGCTGGGTCTCCACCCCGTAGCGGAGGGCGATCTCGCCCAGGAGGTTCAGGTTGTTGCGCAGGGCGTCCAGCAGAGCCTGCCCCGTACTCGATACGGGGGCCTGTCCCTCGGTGTGGAAGAGGGGAAGCTGGGAGCTTGTCGAAGGGGTGTCGGCGGTGGTTGCTGTGGCGGTTGTCATCGTCGGCCTCCTTGCTTAGCGGTTACAACAGAAGCGGAGCCGCCTCCTGTAGATTGGAAGCGGCCCCGTGGGTGGTGCGCCCGGTTCGAGGGGGGCGTCGCTGTGCGCTGGCGGTGTGTCGCAGGCGTCTCGAAGAGTCGCTCAGCCGCTGCCGACCGAGTCCAGCGCCTGCTGCATCAGCTCGTAGGTCTGGGGCGCTGAGCCCCTTGGCTGAAGGGTCTCGCCGATCTCGGAGCGCAGCGTCTCCGACAGGCGGTCCCATGTCTTCACCAGCGCGGCCCACCTGGGACACCGCTTCGCCAGGACCAGGAGTCCGTTCTCACGGGTCTCCGGCACCGCCTCCAGGAGCAGCAGGCACCGGCGCAGGTCGGCGGGGTCGAGAGGCCACGACGCCCGCCGCCCGGTGGGACGCAGGCCCAGGGTGGTCAGGGCTATGGCCTCCGATGACAGGCCGCGCTCCCCGGTGGCCAGCCACATGGTCATGTTCGTTGTCATGTCGGCCTCCTTCGTACGGGGGTTGGGAACGAAAGCGGGGCCGCCTCCTGCAGATTGGAAGCGGCCCCGTGGGTTGGTGCGCCCGGTTCGAGGCGGGCGTCGCTGTGCTGTCGTCTTCGGCCTACTCGAAGGGAGAGGCGTCGGGCGCCTGTGCGCCGTTGCCGTTCCCGTTGCCTCCGTCGAGGAACACCACCTCGTTGGCGTGGACCTCGGTGCGGTACCGGCGCTGGCCGTCCTCGCCGTCCCAGACGTTCTGGACGATGCGGCCGGCGACGTAGATTCGCTGGCCCTTCGTCACGTACTGGTTCACGGCCTCTGCGGTCCCGTTCCAGATCACGACGTTGTGCCAATCGGTCTCGTCCTCGGCGTCCTTGCGGTAGCGGTCCGTCGCCAGCCGCAGGTTGGTGACGGCGGTGCCGCCCGGCGTGTACCTCATCTCCGGGTCGGTCCCGACCCGGCCCAACAGCTCTACGCGATTGATCGTCCTTGCCATCTTTCTTATCCTCCTTAGTGGGTGTGGCGCGTTCATCCCGCGCCCGTCTTCGTCGAAGGCGGGGCCGTCCGTGCTCTAGTGGGCAGGGCGGCCTCGTCCTGCGCTCCCGCCGGGGAGCGTCTATGTGATCCGCACGTACTCCGACTCGCTCTCGGTCACCACGTCGGCCCGGACCTCCGGGTCGAGCAGCTCGTTGAGCTTTCGGTAGTTCACGGAGTACCTCGTCGACTGCACGAGGCTGACCGTCCTTCCGTTCACGGTCGCCTTCGTGTCGCCCCGGCGGCGCATCCACGCCTTCAGGGTGTCCAGGGCCGTCCGCTTGGCCTTGTCGGGCTCCTTGACGGCGTCCTGGGCCTCGGCGTAGGCCGCCACCGCTTCCCGCGCCTCCTCGTCCGTCACCTCCTTTCCTTCGTCTTCCGTCTCCTGCTCAGCTTCCGCCCCACCCGGCAGGCAGACCGCCAGGAATGGGCAGCTTCTGCACTGCCATGAGTTGGCCGAGAAATCCCGCTCCGGCAGGGCGTCGGGGTCCGGCCCGTTCTGGACGTGGTGGGCGGCAAGCTCGCCGAGCCATGCGCAGGCCTCCTGCAGGGCGTTCTCCAGCCGTTTGGCGGGGATGACCTCGTGGTCCCAGGTGCGGTTGCCCGTGTCCATCGTGGCGATCACCACGTCACGCATCTCCCCGTAGGCGCCGAGGGTGTAGAAGGCGGCCTGGGCCACCGACGCCGGATGGCTGCGCTCGGCCCCAAGCGTCCGCCACCGGCGGAACGCCTCCGGACCCCGCGTCTTGATCTCGACCACCATCTCGTCGCCGAAGACGGGGCCGTCCGGTTCCCCATCGAAGAGGAACATCTGTGGCGGCGCATCGTCCCCGGACAGGGGCATTCGCACCGTGCCGTCCGGGTGTCCGGTGACCAGCATGTTGGGGCCGACTCTCACGGCCACCTGCTTCGGGTCCCGGGGATCGGCGGCGTCCACCCTCCAGCCAGCCCGATCCATCGCCCGCACCACCACAGGTTCCAGGGCGTTGCCCGCTTCCATCGCGGTCAGCGAGTCGTCGCCCGGTGGGTTCGTCGGCTCGTACTCCGTCGCGGCGTACCAGAGGGCGCGGCGGCAGCCCAGGGCCGCCGATGCCCGCACCTCGATGTTGCCGTCGCCATCGAACCGTGCAGCAGGGCGGGAGAAGACCTCCGCCCTGTTAGTGTCTGTCGTCTTTGTCATCGTCTTTGCCTCCTTGTGTCCGTTAGGTGAGGGAAGGAGCGGTCACGCCGCCTCCTTCACCTCCGTCTCGTGCTCCTCCTCAGCTTTCACCGCCTCGCGCTCCTCCTTGGCCTTCAGGTGGGCCTTGAGGATGTGAGCGATGCCGTCGCCGAGGCCGTGGATGGGGACGCTTCGACCCTCGCCCAGGTTGTTCCAGAAGGGTGCCATTTCCTGAATCCCTTGGATCTGGGCGACAATCTCCTCAATCGGCGTCCCCCTACGCAGGTGCAGGGAGATGAGCCGGCAGGCCAGCTCGGTAACGCCGTGCTGGAAGCTGCCGCCCTTCCCCAGGAAGCCGAAGACCTCGAAGGGCTCGCCGTCCTCGTCCGTTGAGACGGTGACGAACAGGCTGCCCATCTCGGTCTGGAGCTTAGTCGTGGTGCTCGGAAGGCTGCGGGGCCTGTCCCGCGTCGTCGTCATAGTTCGTCCTCTCCTCTCCTGCCAGCAAGTCCGTGGTCTCGCCGATAGTGGAGATGACCATCCCGCACCACCGGCAGTTAGGCAGCCTGACCACGGGCCCGCCGCAATAGCGGCAAGCGTTGGTGGTGCCGTCCATCTGTCTCGTCATGGCCTGCATCCCTTCCCGCGGCAGAGCGGGAGGCCGGCCTCGCACGAGACGGCCTTCCACTGTCCGGTGTCCGCGAACGCCTCGGCCTCCTCCGTGGTGTCGAAACGACCGATGGGGTCCGTCGCGTAGCCGCCCAGGTGGGCGACGACGTGGTAGTGAGGTGCCCGGTCCCGCAGGTAGGGGAGGGCCGGTGCGTAGCTGTCGAAGTAGCCGGCCACCTTCAGCGCCATCTCCCTGTCCCGTTCGTCGCCGATGCCCAGGAGCGTCCTGACGATGGGCTCCTCGCAGTCCTCCTCGGCGAAGGTGGCGTTCATCATCGTGTCGCGGACGGCGGCGGGAAGCTCGTTCCACCGCTCGCGGGTCAGGACCAGTCCGCCGTGGCCCGCCGTCGAGACTCTCAGGACGCCCTCGGCCAACTCCTCGATGTCCTGGGGAGGCCCCCACGGTGTGTGCATCGTTGTTCTCATCATGTCGCTACCACCTTTCCTTTCTTGTCCTGTAGATGGAGAGCGGGGCAGCCCCCGGGAAGGAGACCGCCCCACTCGATTCCGAACCGTCGATGCCAGATGGCGTGCTAGGCGGCCTGCGGCTGCCGCATCTGGTTGAGCTTGTTGGCCGCCGCCTCGATGAGCGACCCGAGCTCGTCGACCGTCAGGTCGTCGATGCTCTTGCCCGTCTGCCTCTGTATGGCGGCCTGTATCTGCGCATCGTCGAAGCCCTGTTTGGCGCACAGCTCCATGAGCCGCTTGCGCAGCTTCTCCGCCTGGGCCTCCTCCCGGCTCTTGGCCGGGGCCTGGGCGGGGTTGCCGTCGCCGCTGGCCTGCGCCGGAACCGGCGCCCTCTGGGGCTGGGCCGAGCCGTTGGACTGGGACTGGTCTCCGTAGAAGCCATTCCCGAATTGCAGCCCGAAGCTGCGGAACGCCCGCTTCATGCCATCCGTGACCGCGCCCTTGATGGCCGTGTCGTGCCCGTCGAAGTTGTCCTCCGTGACCGGGTGGACGCCGACGTCGGTGCGAGGCAGCGCGCCGGCCACGGTGACCCGCACCGGGGCGCTGTAACCGAGGGCGGTCTTGATCTCCCCGGTCTGGGGATCGACCGTCTCGACCCGGCGCAGGGTCACGTCGCCGACCAGCTCGTATCCCCAGCCGCCGAATCCGAAGATGCGGTTGGCCTGGTCGATGACGGCATGCCCCTCGAGGTAGTCGAAGGTCCTGCCGCCGCGCCCCTTGCGCTGGGAGACCAGCGCGGGGTCGATGGGCTGGCCGAGCGCCTGGGTGACTGCGGGCGAGAGCCCGTCCCAGGCGAGCGCGTGCTCTGCGGGGATGGCAGCGCCGGGCTTGTGCCCGTTGCCGTTCTTGGCCGCCCCGTTGACGTGGACGGCGCCGTTGTTCTTTCCGTTGTTGCCGAACATCTCGTATCTCCTTCCGTGTGTTCGTTCCTGTAGCGAATGAGCGATCGGCGGGTTCCCTCTACGGGAATCCGTGCGCGGGCGAGGCCCGTCGTGAAATGGGCATAGGTCCTCCTGGGTGGCGAGAGTGGAGGTGGGGTGAGGGAGGGGAAGCGGAGCCCGCTGGAAGAGCGGCGGGGAGCCGCTAGCGGGCGGAGCGGGCGGCCTGCGAGAGTAGGCGCAGGAAGGCGGCGCGCCCCTGGGGCAGAGCGGCCAACTCGCCCACGTCGCCGATGCCCGGTGGGAGGGTGACCGCGGCGGCCCTGCGTCCGAGCAGGGTCAGAAGCCGCTCCGTCGCCTCCCGGCCCGCGTCGTCGCCGTCGAAGGCGAGGAAGACGCGGGCGCAGCCCCGGAGGGCGGAGGCAACCCGCTCAACGCCCTGGGTGCCCAGGGCGGCGCATGAGGGGAGGCCCCATCCGCTAAGGAGGAGCCAGTCGAACAGCCCCTCGGTGACGACCACCCAGGGCGGGGCGGGGCCGAGCCTGCCGAGCCCGAGAACCGGCTTGGGGCCGGGAAGGGCCTGGAACCGGGGCTTTGCGCCGGAGTCCAGGGCCCGGCCCTTTAGCCAGCGGACGAGGCCGCCGGAGGCGTCGGGGACGACGATCATTCCGGCGAACCGCTCGGAGCCCCGCTCCATGAACAGCCCCGAGTCCCGTATCCGCTTCTCGGAGAAGCCCAGGGACTCAAGGGCCTGTCGCAGACCGCCGCCCGGCGAATAGCCGAGAGAGAGGCGGTCTGCGACGACCGGGCCGACGCCCCGCGAGGCCAGGTATTCCCGCGCTTCTGTCGAACGCCGGAGGCAACCGGCGTAGAAGCGCGCTGCCGCCGTCAGCAGGGAGGGGTCCCTTGGAGGCGGCGCGGCGGACGCAGGACGCCGCGCACCCGCTGGACGAAAAGCGGCCCTGGGCGCAAGCCCTGGGCTGCCGTCCAGCCGCGCGATGGCCTCGGTGAGCGTGAGCCCCTCCGACCTCTGCACGAAGTCCAGCACGTCCCCGCCGAGGCCGCAGCCGAAGCAGTAGAAGCGCTCCGAGTCGGCGTACACCGTGAAGCTGCCCTCAGCCTCGTCGTGGAAGGGGCAGACGCCCTGGCGGACCCTGCCCCTGCCCCTGAGACGAACTCCGGCCGCCTCGACCGTGTCGCCCAGCGGGTGACGCGCCTTCAGCGTCGGGATGTCCACGCTGGAGACGACCATCACGCACCTCCGGCCAGGGGCCGCAGGCCCCGCAGGCTACGTCCCGAGACGACCTTGCCCGGCCGCCAGCGCATCCCCAGGACCGCCACCGCCTCCAGCATCCCGGCGCCGCCGTGGGGCACCAGGGCGGCCGCCCGACCCGTGCCCTGGCTGTACACCAGGGTGTCCCTTCCGCCGAACCGCCGCTTCACCAGCTGCTTCCACTCGGAGAAGGCCCACCGGGCCTCCCGCGCGGTCGCCTTGCCCGCGTCCACGCCGCCCAGGACCGCCAGGGCGCCGTCGACGTCACCCGACTGCCTCATCCGCCGGGCCTCGTGGATCGAACGGGTCGCGCTCGGCGCCTCCGCCTGCGTCTCCGTCTCGTCCGTGAATCCCATCGCCGCAAAGAGCTGGTCCACCAGCTCCTCGAGGCTGCGCCTGGGCCGCCCGGTCTCCGTGTCCGTCGTCCGTCCATGAGTCACCAATGTCGCCGTTGTCATCACGCACCTCCTTAGTGCATCTGCTTTTGTGTTGCCTTGCCGATCTGCGCCCGACCTGCGGGCAAAAGAAGAGGGGCCGCCCCCGGATGGAGACGACCCCTGTGTGTTGGGAATGGGTTGTGAGAGGGCCGGAGCCCGCTCGGTCAGCGCCTGAACCTCCTTGCCGGCCGCTGGCGCACGAGGAACCGCCTGAGCAGCAGCGCCCCGATGCCCAGGCCGAACAGGTTCAGGAAGAAGAGCTCCAGGTCGAAGGTCAGCAGCGGCGCCGCAACGATTGCGACGACCACCGCCGGGACCACCACCCGTCTCTGCTTCCACCAGGGACGCTTCTCGGGGGCCTTGACCGCCGCCTCGCTGACCGGCTCATACGCCGTCCAGATGGGCAGCCCGACGAGCTCCTCCAGCTCGGTTATCACCACGCCGGCCGAGCAGCCTCCCGTGTGACACCGCGTGTCGATGCCGTTGCCGTCGGGCCGCTGCCGAAACGCCAGCCCGTCCGACTTGCCGCCGTGACAGACCGCCGTCGACGTCCAGAACCAGCCCCGCTCGAAGCTGACCCGTTGCGACAGCAGGTTGGCTATCTGTAGCGCGCTCGGTCCCACGTATCGCTCAGCCATGCCGGTACCTCCTTCGTCCGTCTGTGTCCGTGATTCGTCCATAGCCTTCGTGACCTCCTTCCTTTGACTTGCGTGCCTTGCCGAAGACGCAGCTCGCCCAGGGGTGAACAACCGCCAGGGGGAAAGCTGCAATGACGTGAAGCGGCCAGCCCGCTCGAACTTGCAGACCGGCGCGTGTCGAAGCTGCGACCCAACCGCGTGCCGGTTGTGCCGCAGGCATGTGGAGTCGGTCGGAGTGCGTCTGTCGCTCCGACCGACTGACTGAGAACGAAGCCCAGGGCTCCGTCCCGGTGTCCGACGACTGGAGCGAACAGCCCCAGACCGCCAAGCCAGATGCCCAGCGGGAGAAGGACCTACGTCAAACTCCAACCGCCGGACGTGGACCGAGGACGAGGGACCTACGTCAACCCCATCCATTCGACCCGTGCTGCTTGCGGAGAGCTACGTCGATCCGCAGCGGCAGCATTCCCTCGTGGGCGACCTTCCAGAGAGCGAATCATCCGTCAGGTCTGACCCGGGCAACAGGGATCGCGCCCCCAGGTTTCTGTGGTTGGAAACCTTGGTAAAAGCCAAACAGTGCGACCATTATTACCGCGCCCGAAACCCGCCCGAAATCCCCTGCAAGACCCCCTTTGCCGATTTCGCCAACTTCGAGGCCAAATCGTTCACAAAAGTTAACAGCTCGGACGCTTCACAGACCGGCCGGTTATTGCCGCCCAAACCTGCCTCTCAGAGAGCGCCAGGCCCTGGGCAACAACTCACGCCAGGCCAGCGCTCTCCGCGTGTCGGAGAGCGCTGTGCGACGCCAGTTGACCTGACCGTTGCGGTCGAAGCCGCGCAGGGGAAACCTGGCCGGGGGAAGGGTCAACCCGTGCTCCTCCAGCAGCGCCAGCTCCACCGTCATGAACCGCTCCTCGGTGCGCAGCCAGGACAGGCCATTGCCTTTGTCTGGATGCGTCGCCTTCAGCTCCCGCCACTCGACGATCAGCGGCCACGCTTCGCCGAAGACCTCCTCGTCGTCTTCCGCCGGCTCCAGCGTCAACAGGTCGGGGAACTCCCGCCGCAGGAGCTTCTTCTTCGTCGACCCGGGTTCGCCGGCGCCGGACTCCCCGGCTCCCGTCTTGCCGTCCTGGGCACCGCCCGCCATCAGACCGGCGACCGTCCGCTCCATCTTCCGCTGCACCTCGGCCCACTCCTCCCGCAGGCCCCGGTTCGCGTCCTCCAACGCCCTGTGCTTGACCCGCATCTCCTTGCCCTGTTCCTCGACGACGCCCTTCAGCTCCTCCACGCTGTCCGCCAGCTTGTCGTTGCGGTCACGCTGCTCCTGGGCGGCTGAGCCCACGCCCGACTGGAGAGCCCGCTCCAATGCGCTACGGATGCGCCTTGACAGCACTCCCTCGTCGAGGCTGGCGTCCAGCGTCCTGCGGTCCACCCCCAGGATGGCCGCGGCCTTCTTGCGCCCGTGGTCCCGCTCCAGCTCCTGCAACAGCGACATGAGCCGCAGGTGGTGCATGTCCTGGACCGACTTGCTCTTCTCGATCACGCCCTGCTTCGGTTCCATGACTCCTCCTTCCATTGACTGACCTTTCGTCCCGGTTCTTGCTCGCACATGCCGCCCAACATCTCACTGGCGGTTCCATGTGACCCCCTGTAGGGGGAAACGGGAGCATGTCGCCCGATTTCCGCCTTTCGTCCCGTGGGCCACTCTGTTCCGGAACGTCGTGCCCGACCGGACTGGGGACTTAAGTCAAAGTGTTCACAGCTTTTGCCCGTATTACCCGCCATTTGTTCCTGTTTCAGCTTCACCGTCCCGCCCTGAAAGCCTTATTGACGACACTCCTTTTCCTGTACACACCCATTACTGCATAGACCCGTCCCGTTTGCCTAGAACCCTGTAAGGGGCCTGCATAAGGGGGAACATTTTTGTCGTCCCCTATAGGCAGTTTTCAGACGGACTTCGTTTGTTCACACTCTTTCGCCAGACGCCCGATTCGGTGAATCGGACGAAACCGCAAAGAGGTGAACATCTTGGCGCTGAAATCGAAGCTCCGGTCTGCGAGGCGACTGATTCCCCTGGCGTCCGCGCTGTTCATGGCGGCGCTGCTGGCGATACTGCCCGGTGGAGTCGCCCAGGCCCAGGCCCCGCCCGCCGATGAGATCGTCCTGGTCAACGCCGACCGGGACTTCGTCGAGCGCAAGAAGAAGGGCGAGTTCGTCGCCCGACCCGTCTTCGACCGGAAGATCGCGGACCTTCTCTATGCCGTCCGCGACGCCGACACCGGCGACTGGATTTCGGCCATGTACCGGGTCAGGGGCGGCGAGAAAAAGCGCTCAGACGGCTGGGAGTACTCGTGGGAGTACCCCAAGCTCGACGAGCAGCCCGACCTCGACCCCGACAAGTCCTACCTGCTCGTCATGCTGGCGACTGCCGAGGACGGCAAGCGGGGCGCCTTCTACGCCGTCATCCCCGTTCACCAGTCGGGGAAGATCTGGGACAAGATCCTCGCTGCCCTCAACCCGGCGCGTTGGGCCAAGGCCTTCGCCGGCTGGGTGATCGAAGGAGTCCACGGGACCCTCTGCGGTGTTGTGGAGCGGGCCTCCGGTGAGAACGTCGCCAACTGCCGGGGGAGCTACGGTCCATGAGCGACATCCTCACCGGCACTCCCCCCGACCTCACTTACGCCCACGACATCGTGCGCCAGGCATGGATCGTCGTATGGGCGATCACCTCCGGCGCACTGGTGGTCATCCTTGGCTGGATGGGGCTCTCCCTGATCATGTCCGAGCACCTGGGACGCCAGCAGGCCGGATGGCGGGAGATGGTCCCCCGTCTCCTGTTGGGCCTCGTCGCCGCCGCATCGTCCCTGTGGTGGTGTGCATTAGTCCTGGACGTGGCGGACGCCGTGTCAGGCTTCGTCGCCGCGTCTCTCAACGTCACGGCCGGCGACATGCTCCGCTCCACCCTCCGCACATTGCTGACCGCAGTTGAGGCCGGGAGTGTGGGCATGGGCCTCCTTCTGGCGGTCCTGTATCTCATCTACGGCTTCTTCGTCCTCTACGTCATCGTGCAGATGGTCCTGCGCCTGGCCCTGATAGACATCCTCCTCGCCCTCGCGCCCATAGCGCTGGGGCTATGGATTCTGCCCCACACGGCCGGCTGGGGCCGCCACTGGCTCCGCCTCTTCATGACCACGACCTTCCAACAGGCCATCCAGCTCATCGCGCTGGCGATGGGTCTCGCCTTCCTCAACCAGGTGGCGGCCATCGCCGCCTTCGAGCCCGTGCAGGACCTTATCTGGAAGCTGCTCCTGTCCATGGCCTTCGTCTACATGGCGACCCGGGTGCCATCGATGCTGGGCAACGCTGGCACCTTCGACTCCTGGCTCTCGATGCTCTATTTCGGCATGAACCTGCCGGCATCTTTCGTGCGCTCCGCCAAAGTCATGGGGCTGATGGCCGGCGGTGCCGCCGGGGGGCCGGGAGGCATGGCGGTGGGGGCGATGGCGGCCAGCGCGGGGCTTTCTGCGGCGGCCGGCGGACTCAACTCGGCCGCCTCGATGGCGACCCCATCGGCCGGAGGTAACGGCGGCGGAACTCCAAGGAGCGGCGGGGAATAGCCCTCATACACAAGGGATATCCACGGGCGCGGGCAAGGAACCGCGCCAACCAAGACCAAAACGGAGGCTCAGAGATGTGCAGGTAACGGGAGTCTGGAAACACCGACCGAAAGAGACGAGCGGAAGGCTCGGAGACAGAGAGGAGAAGAAAGGCATGGAAGACCTAACTCAGACCATATCGAACCTGGTGGGGATCCTGCTGGGGGTGGTTGGCGCCATCGGCGTCGGTTTCTTCATCTACGGCGCGTACCTGTACCTGACCGCCAGCGGCGCCCCGCACCAGATGGAGCGTGGCAAGAGCGCCATGATGACCGCCCTCGCCGGCATCGTCCTGGCCCTTGTCGCCTACGGCGTCGTGGAGCTGGTGATGAACGCCGTCGTGGACCCCGGCATCGACATCGACGACGTCCTGCCCGAGCCAACCCCGAGCTCATAGAACGGACGTGAGGAGGAGAGACACATGAGAGAACACGAGGTTCCGACTCACGTGCAGGCCGAGGACAGGGTGCTGCTGTGGTTCACTTTCCCGCAGCTCGTGGCGATGACCGCAGTGTGCGCTCTGTCCTACGGCGCCTACCGCTACGCTCCGGTCGGCCCGTCCGAGGTGCGGATGGCCCTGGCCGTCGTCTTCGGGCTGGTCGGCCTGGCCGCGGTCGTCGGGAAGATTGGCGGGCGGCGGCTGCCCCTGGTGGCCGCCGACCTTCTGAAGTACCGGATGGGAGCGCGGGTCTACTCCGGCCCCGTGTCCCAGCTGGCGCGGACCGAGCCGCCCGCTCCGCCGCAGCCAGCCAAGAGCGGCCCAGGCCCGCTGAAGCTGATGGCGAGGAGGTCGAAGCGCGCCCTCCGCAACCTGCGCAAGAAGAGAAACAGGCAGAAGGACCGGCGCAACGGGCGGATGCCCTTCCGTCCCCACAGGTGGTTCGGCAAGAGACGCCGCAAGGCGGACGCCAACCGTGGCGCTCCCGACCGGAAGGCCGAGACGCTTGAGATGAGAAGGCGCAAGCCCCGGACGGGGTGCAGCGCGGTCGTGGCCGTCGTCGTTCTTGCGGCGGCGGCCGCGACGGTCCCCCAGGTGGTGCTGGCCGACGACCACGAGCCCTGGCGCGACGAGATCGATTTCGAACTGAACGAGCCGGTGGAGGGACGCCGGATATTCGTCGAGGGGCTCACCATCTCCGACGACCGCGCCCTGATCACTCTCCGAGCGGCCACGGATGTGGACATCCGACTCCGGGCGTTCGGAGGGCCGGACGGCACATGGCTGCGCTTCTGGGCATCGGACACGCTGGATGAGGGGGAGTTCGGCCGCTACAGGTTCCCCCTGCACGGACCCACACCGTCCTTCACCGTCTCGTGGGAGGACGGGCTGGGACAGGCCGGCGCGCTCACCGTCGAGCACGAGCAGATCCCGTATCCGCTGCCCGAAGCCGAGGGCGAGCTCTGCAACATCAGGCTTACGTCCCTGGGTTGGACGCCGGGCGCAGTCGAGGGAGCGGTGGAGTCCGAGTGCGTGACACGCATCGAACACCCGGTCGAGGTGCAGACCGTGGCCGGGCACGAGAGCGTCACCCTAACGTCGCTGATGGACGCCGAGGTGACGGCGGTCACGGGAACTGTCTCGGCGGCGACCGGCGGGTCGACCGCCAGCGTCGCGTTCGTTCCCGACGGCGAGACTCGCTTCCAACTCACGGTGCCAGCAGGCGAGGCGATCCATCCCGTCAGCGTGGACGTGGGCCTCGAGGCCGTCCTGAACATCCCAATTCCCCCGCTGACCGTGCTCACCCACCACCCGGAGCGGACGGAGGAGCGCACCGAGACGGTGAGCCTGTATCGCCCGGGGGCCAGCGATTCCGACAGCGACAGCGAGACCATCACCGTCACCCACGACGACGGCACAACCACGGAGCACACCGTATCCGCCTACGCCTACGCCTACGTGCCCGCCAGGACGATCCAGAAGGACGTGACCATCACCATCGTCCACCCGGAGCACGTCAAGGCCGAGGTGGTGGAGCGGGGGCCCATCGAAGGGAGTCGCGAGGAAACCCTGCAGCTCGCCTCCGCAGTGGGATCTGACGACCCTTACACCGTCCTTGTCCTACCGGTACCGGAGCCCGAGGAACCGTCCGCCGACCAGTCGCCCGCAAACGGCCTGCGCTCCTGGTTTGATCTGCTCGGGTGGAAGTGGCCGTGGTAAGGCGGGCCGCGGCCATCCTGCTTCTCACCGGCGCGGCCTTCATCTTCATGGGGGCCACGCCGGAGGAGCGGGCCATGCTCGTGCAGTTCGACAGGGTGCTTTCGGCGATGGCCTACGCCGGCTCAGGCCTGTGCTTCTTCGCCATCGTCTGGGCGGGCTTCGTCCTGATGGCAGAGGGCGCCCAGGAGCGGGGCGGCGGCAGCGCAAAGACCGCCGTCATCCTGGCGGTCGTGGGCCTGGTCCTGGTGCTCTCCGCCAAGGGCCTCTCCACGCTTCTGCGCCATGGACTCTTGCCCATAGTCCCAACCCCCTAAGCCGAGGAGGACACCCCATTGAAAGAACGATTCCATATTGTGAGGCGGAAGGCCAGGGATCTGCTGCGCAGGCTGGATACGTTCAGGCGAAGGCCCTGCGTCGGGCTTCCTTCGCCGGACGAAGACTCGACGGGCATTCCCGGTGCCCCTCCCGCGGTATCGGGCGCAACCGGCAAGCTCCTATCCAGGCTGCCCCTAGCATTGCCGTCGCCCTTCACCCTTTTGGAGCGAGTCAAACGCTCCGCAAAGCGGGAGGCGCGTACGACCCCGGACAAGCTCGACACAGCTGAGGGACCAGTCGCGAAGAGCGGGCCACTTTTCAGGTTGCTCCTGGCGCCGCCTCCGCTCTCAGCGTTCAGAGAGCGCGTCCTACTTCTGGCGAAGCGAGTGGCGCAGGCCGCCCCGCTGAAGCGCGACACCCCGGCGGAACCGGGCGTGGAGGCTACCGCTTCAGCTCCCAAGCCCCCGCCCGAGTTGCCCCTCTTCTTCATGCTGTCGCACCTGGAGGACGACGGCCCGGTGCGGTTGGACGGAGTGAAACTAGGAGTGTGCGAGGTGATGGGACTCGAGATCGACGAACCGAAGCTCGGAGCCTTCGCGGGAGCCCTCAACGCCCTCGACTTCCCCGTACAGCTGCTCGTCAGGCAGCATCCACCTCGCCTTGGACGGCTGCAGGAGAAACTGAAAGAAGCCCAGCCGACCAACCTCCCTCCGCAGACGAGGGCGGCTGCCGAGTCCCTGGGACGTCTCCTGGGGGATCTGGAGACCCGTGACGGCATCCTGGACCGGCGCTTCTACGCCGTGTGCGAGTCCCCCCGCATCGACGAGCTGCGCGGCCTGCTTGCCAGAGCCGGACTCTCCGTCCACCCGCTGATCGGACGCCAGCTTCGCATGTTCCTGGTGTCGGCCCTCCTCGGTGGCTCGCCCGCGGAGTTCGATGAAGTGCCCGACGTGGATATCGAGGTCAACCGCCGAGACATGCGGATTGGCGGCGGCCTCGTGCGGTCGCTGCACCTGGGCCGCTGGCCTCGGTCCCTGGCACCCGGATTCCTACAGGGGCTGATGGCGGCGGGGGCGCCCATGGACCTCTCCGTCCACGTGGGCCCGATTCCGGCTGAGCAGGCGGCACGCACCCTGGAGTGGCAGAAGGTCCGCTTCGAGTCGGCCCAGTCCCTCTCCTTCAAGCGGGGCCGCACCATGTCCCCAGAGGCGGAGATCGCACTGGAGGACGTGACCCGGCTCAGGGACGAGGTGCAGCGGGGCCGGGAGCGCCTCTTCCACTCTTCCTTATCCGTGACCCTTCACGCCTCGGACGATGCGTCCCTGAAGGAGATGACCCAGCGGGCGAAGGGACACTTCGCCGCCACACTGGGCAAGCTCGACAACATGGCTTTCAGGCAGAGGGAGGGGCTGCTCTCCACGCTGCCCCTGGCCCTCAACGCCGTCGCCGAGTGGCGCAGCCTCGACACCTCCAGCCTTGCCAGACTATTCCCCTTCTCGCCGCCCGACCTGGACACCCGCAGCGGCACCCTCTACGGAATCGACATGCGCGCCTGCTCCCCAGTGGTCTACGACCCCTGGGACGGGACCCACCTCAACGCCAACACCGCCGTCCTCGCACGCTCCGGCTCAGGCAAGAGCTTCGCAACCAAGCTGGGAGTTCTCAGAGGCCTGTGCCGGGGCGTCACCGCCTACGTCATCGACCCCGAGGGCGAGTACGCCGACATGGCGAGGGCGGCGGGAGGCAGGGTACTGTCCCCCGGAGTTCCGGGCGAGGGGATGAACCCCTTCGTCATCGACAAGGGCGACTCCGAGGAGATGCTCCAGCGCATCGGCAGCCTGAGAAGGCTCATCGAGGTGATGGTGGGCGAGCGCCTCAGCGCCGACCGCCGCGCCTCCCTCGACCACGCCCTTGCGGGCTACTACGCCCACACGCGGGAGCGCACCGGCTTCCGCGACTTCTACAGGTTCCTGCAGGAGGACGAAGCGGGAGACCCCGACCTGGCCCGCCTGCTGAGGCCGTTCGCCACCGGCAGCCTCCGCCACCTGCTCTCCGACGAGGGCGACGATCTTCTCAACAACGAGGCGCTGGTCACCGTCTTCGACCTGCGGCTGCTGGAGCCGGAGCTCCGTCCCGCCGCCGCGATGGTCTGCACCGAGACGGTGTGGGCCGCGGCAGCCCAGGACCCAAAGCCCCGCCTGCTGGTGGTGGACGAGGTGTGGTCGATCATGCAGCACCCTGAGGGCGCCGCTTTCATGGTCAGCATGGCCAAGCGAGCGCGCAAGCACCGGCTCGGACTGCAATTCATTACACAGGACGTCCAAGACCTCCTGTCCGAGGACTCGTCCCGGGCGATCACGGGCCACTCGGGAAGGGCGCTCCTCCAGAACGCCGCCTTCAAGCTCCTGCTCCAGCAGGACGCCGCGGCCATCAGCACCGTTGGCGACGCCTTCGACCTCCCCGAGGACCTCCAGCGCTGGCTGCTGTCGTGCCCCAGAGGAGACGGACTGCTCCTGTCGAAGGGGCACCGCTTCCCCGTCCGCATCGAGGCCACTCCAGAGGAGACCGAGGTCATCGAGTGGCGGCCCGGACGCCACTAGAGAAAGGAGTAGACCCATGAGGCTGAACCCCAGACAAATCCTCTTCGGAGCCGACGAGAGCGCCAGGACCCCCATCCTGCTTGCGGTGACGCCGCCGAGGGCCGGGGAGCGGACGATCCTCGGCGTGGAGAACTTCCTCCAGTCCATCGCCGTCCCCGAGCCCTTCTCCCTGGAGCTGGCAGGGGACATGGATGGCGTGACCCTGATGGCCCGCTGCTTTGACGACCAGGTGGTGCGCGGCCAGCTCTCGGCCCACTACCCCCAGGCCCGCATCCAGGAGGTGCACCCCGGCGAGGACCCACTCTGGGTCAGAGACGGGGAGCAGGCCTGGAGCATCACCCTGCGGGCCGACGCCCCTGAGTACGTCCCTCTCAGGACCTTCCGGGACGACGACCTGCTCGACCCCGGCTCCGACCCCCTCATCGCCCTGATGGGCGCCCTGTCCGAGCTGGAAGACGACGAGCGCGTCGTGGCCCGGCTGATGCTGCGCTCCCTGGGTCCCGACTGGTCGCAGCACCACATGGACAAGGCACACAAGCGCCCCGGAATGGAGCCGAGGGAACCGTCATACACCTATCAGACCAAGCCACTCCAGATGGACGGCGTGACGATGGCCGTACTGGGCATCGGGGCGTTCGTAGCCGTCAAGGGCTACCTCTGGGTGCAGGACGGCCAGGTATTACAAGCCGCAGCCCTCGGGACCGTCACGGCCCTGGGCCTAGCGGCGGGCGGCCTGGCCTGGCACCGCTGGAAGAAGGCTAGGAGCCGGGTGGAGGACCCCATCCTGATACGGGAGAAGGTCTCCCGCATCGCCTTCGACGCCGAGCTCCAGGTCGTTGCCGTCCTTCCCGCCGCCACGAGGCCCCAGCGGGCGGCCGAACTCCTGGGTCCGGTGGCCGCCGCCTACCGGCACTTCGACAATCCCGCCGGGGCGCGGTTCAAGGTCGGCAAGGTCCGGCCCGCGTTGCCCGACCCGGAAGTCCTGCATCCACCCGGCCCGGGGCTGTTCGGCAGGCGCAGCGTCCTCGGTGTCCGCGAGGTCGCATGCCTGTGGCACCCGCCCGGAGCCGGTGACGAGACGCCCCTCGTGGAGCGGTCCGGAGCGCGAGCCCTCCTCCCCTCGGCGAGGGGCGTCAGGGGCGGCGCGCTCGTGGGAGACACCACGGCGAGCAAGTCCCGCCCCATCCGATTTCCCGAAGACCTGCTCAGGAGGCACCACCTCTACGTAGCGCGCACACGCATGGGCAAGTCCACCCTGATGCACCACATAGCCGCCCACAAGATGCGCGAGAAGGCAGAGGGCAGGGACGAAGACGCCATCGTCGTCATCGACCCCCACGCCGACCTGGTGGCCGGGCTGCTCCGCCACGTGCCTGAGTCTCTGGAGGACCGCGTGCGCCTCATCGACCTCGCCGACCAGAAACGGGCGCCGGGCATCAACCTGCTGGACACCCGCATCTTCTCCGACCGGGACCGCACCGCTGACTCCGTGGTGCGCGTCGCCCGCGGCCTGTGGGAACAGTGGGGGCCGAGGATGCAGTCCATCCTCGAACAGACGGTGAAGACCCTCCACGAGGCAAATGAGCACCCCGAGACCGACGAAGGCAGCCAGCACACCATACTGGATGGGCTGAAGCTCCTCTCTGACCGCAAGTTCCGCGACGCCGTGCTCAAGCGTATCGAGGACCCCTATCTCCTTGAATGGTGGGCCCGCGACTTCGGAAGCTGGCACCACCAGTACCGCGCCGAGGCCCTCGCCCCCGTCCAGACCCGGCTCTCCTACTACGCATCCTCCAAGCGGGCCAGGGCCATCCTGGGACAGCGGCGCTCCACCATCGACCTGCGGGAGACGATCCTCGGCGGCGGAATACTTCTCGTTTCCACCGCCCAAGGAGCCGTGGGCAGGGACGTTTCGGCCTTGGTGGGGGCGTCCCTGCTCAACCTGGTCGACTCGGTCATCCGCGAGCAGGAGAGCGTGGCTCTGAGCGAACGGCGGGGCGCGCTGGTGGTGGTCGACGAGATGCAGTCCATGCCCGGCGTGGACTACGAGTCGATGCTCAGCGAACTGGGCAAGTTCGGCGCCAGCTTCGTGCTTGCGACCCAGAGCCTGGCCAAGCTCGATGACCTGTCCCGCACCATGCGGGACACCCTGCTCGCTAACGTCGGCTGCCTCGCCGTCTTCCAGGTGGCCGGCAACGACGCGAGGCAGCTGGTCTGGGAGTTGGGCAAGGAGCGGGTGACCGAGGACGACATCACCTCCCTCCCGGTGCACAACTGCTACGTCAGGGCAACCGTCGGAATCGAACGGATGCCTGCCTTCTCGATGATGGTCAGAAAGCCGGAGGATGGAGACCAAGCGGTCGCGTCCCGCATCCGCCAGACGGTGCCTACGTACACCCTCTCCGCACAGGACCTGGAGGACGCCGGCGCCGACGACAAGAAAAAGGTCCGGGACTTCAAGGACCGGGCCAACGCCATGCAGAACGAAAGCGAGGAAACCGAACAGTGAGACCTCAAGGATGTGAACCCGAAACCCTCCGCGCCCTGGCGGAGATGCCCTTCCTCGACCGCGTGGATCTGGTCGCCGTCACAGGACGCTCCAAAGGCGCGGTCTACGAGGCCGTCGACAGGCTGGAGAGCGGTGGCTTCGTCTCCGCCGTCTCCCACGTCACCGACCACCTTCCCCAGACGCTGCGCTACCACCTGACGGCCGCGGGGATCAACCGGCTGGCCGCAATGGAGGTCAGAACGACGGACCAGTTAATACGTGACCGGCCCCTCTCCGCGAGGTGGCGGCGCATCCTCATGGAGCGTCTTGACGCCCTGGCATCCATCTACCGGCTGGCGGCCGCAATCGCCTCCGTCGCCTATCCGGTGCGGTTCCGCTGGTACCGGGGCATCCCCCTCGACGCCGCCATTGAACTCCCCGGGGGGAGGACCGTCGGCATCGTAAGGCAGGGACACACCTCCGACCGCTCGGTCTTCTCCAGGCGGCTCTGGCGAATGCGCCAGCAGCCCCTGCCCGGAGTCGTGCTCACGCTCGTAGCCGACGACGTGCGGCTCAGGCACGCCCGCAGGTCCCTGATGGGAGCGCCTGCGCCCTACTACCTCGCCCTGGAGCGGGACGCGCTCGCCGCGTCGCCGGACGACCCGGTGTGGACTCCACCTCCCGTCAAGGCGCAGGTCGAGTTGCGTTCGATCCTAGAGCGGATAGAGGAGGGGAACCCGATTCCGGAAGAGGAGGAGCTCCAGCATGCCTCACTCCCCGCCGACCTCGCCGCCGCGGGGCCGGACTGGAAGATCCCCAACCACCTCCTACCCGCAACTCTCCGGGCGGCCGAGAAGCGGGCCCTGGACATCATCTTCGACTGGCCCTGGATCGCCCTCACCGACCTGGCAGGGCTCATGAACGTTTCCGTTCCCAGGGCGTCCCAGATCGTCGCACCCCTCGAGGGCTTCAATCTCGTTGTGAGACCTTCGGACGCGGCCCGACGCCTCACCCTCACCGACAGGGCCCTCGGCCTGCTGGCCCGCAGGGACCGCACCTCCCTGGCCATGGCGAAGAACCGGTGGAGCGCCGCTCCGCTGTTCCCCGGCACGCCCCTCGACTGGGAGAACGTGACCGGCGCAAGGAGTCGGCAACTGCTCAGGAACCTCCAGCACTCCGCCGCCGTGCATGTCTTCCTTGCAGCTCTGACCGTACAGGCCGCCCTCATCGAATGGGAGGTCGTACAGGTCGACCCGCCTAGAAGGGCCTCCCGACACTTCCGGCACAACGAGGGGCAGCGCTCGGTCAACCCCGACGCCTTCGGGGTGCTCAGAAAGGGCGACACCACGTTCCCTTTCTTCCTGGAGTGGGAGCGCCGGGCCGTGCGACCCTCAACCATGTCGGCCCGCCTCGCTCCCTATCTGCGCTACTACTCATCTCACAGGCCCACCGACGACCACGGCGTTAGGCCCTCGGTCCTGGTCGTCTTCGACGACGAGATCGCCCACACCCACTTCCTGCGCCTGGCCCGGGAGGAGATGCAGGCCAGGGCCCTCAACGTCCCCCTGTGGGTCTCCCACGCCGACGCCATCGAAGAGCTCGGGCCTCTCGGCCGCGCCTGGCGCACCCCCAACGAATGGGACTTTCCCCAGGCCCTGCTTCCACAGTAGATAACGGCAAGAAGGAGATGACATGCCTTCACAGTCCAACCAAAGACCCAAAGGCCCCCGGAGGCGCAGGGGACGGACCGTTGTCCGGCTCAACACAGCGGCTCTCTGGGAGCGGCTCTCACGACTGAATCGCTCCCAGAACTGGCTAGCACGCGAGATCGGGGTCAGCCCCGGTTACGTGTCGATGCTGGTCAACGGCGGGCGCACGCCCTCCGGGCGCATTCGCCGCCGGATGCTCAAGGCCCTCCGGGTAAGCGAGTTTCACCACCTATTCCAAATAGAGGAGGAAGCATGAACAGTAACACTGAACCCCGTTTCGACGGGGAGATGGACGAGTCCAACGACGAAGAGCTGCCGCGAGAGTTCCAGACCGGGGTGCTGCCCAGTGACTTCCCCAGGCGTCTCGAACGCCTCAGGGAGGCCAGCAAGCTCACCTGGAGCGGATTCGCCAGGGCCGTCGGGGTGGACCCGAAGCAGATGCACCGCTGGCGCAGGGGCGTCGAACCGTGCGGGGGAGCCATGCACTCCCTCTACCTCTTCGCAGCCCGCATTCCCAACGGCCTGGCGATCCTGATGAGCGAGGGCTTCCAGACGTCCATGTTCAAGGACTGACGGACGCACCCCGCCGCGCGTAACACGCAACGGCGGCGCGGCGGGGCCGGATCCGGCTCACACCCCAAGCGTGAGCCGCAAACGAAAGGTCGCCGGCGTTTGTCAGTTCCGTCCCGCGCCGGCGGCCCCAATCCCAGACCTATAACGAGCAACCCAGTGACCCCGCACAGCCTTGGCCGCGACTACGCAACATGGAAGATAACACTACACACAACCGCAACGACAGACCAGAGGAGCAGGAAAACTCCGCTGTCCGGTCCGCGGTCTCCTACAGCCCCCGGCAGCGCAGGATGATCCGTAAAGGTTACCGCGCCTGGGCAAGGGTGGCCATCCGCTCATTCTTAGCGCGTCGCCGTGTCTCGCCGGACGGATGCCGCGCCGAACAGGACGGCGGCAGGGACCCGGGCTGCGAACCGGAGCCGTAGCACGGAGAAAGTCATGAATGCCAGTGAGAGAGACGACCCCATACCCGTGGCGCTCTACGCGAGGGTGTCCAGCGACCGGCAGGACGTGGACCTGTCCGTGGCCGCCCAACTCCGGGCGCTTAGGGACTACGCTGCGAAGAACGACTGCGTGATCGTCCGCGAGTTCGTGGACGAGGCTGAGAGCGGACGAGTCGACAGCCGGCCCCGGTTCCAGGCGATGCTCGACGAGGCGAAGACCAATGCTCCATTTGAGGAAATCCTTGTTTGGAAGTTCTCCAGGTTTACCCGGAAGCGAGAGCACGCCGTCGCCTATAAGTCCATGCTCCGCCGCAGGGGAATCCGCGTGGTGTCCATCACCGAGCAGGCCGACGACACCGCCGCCGGCAGGCTCCTGGAAGGCATCATCGAGACCATCGACGAGTTCTATTCGGAGAATCTTGCCCAGGACGTCACCAGGGGGATGCGGGAGGCCGCGTCCCGGGGCTTCTGGATGTCCAGCGAGGCCCCCCTGGGCTACAACCGGGTGATGATCCAAGACGGACCCAAGAAGAGACCAAGGCTGGAGCTCGACTCCGACTCCTCTCACATCGTCAGGCGCATGTTCGACCTGTCGGAGGCCGGCAAGTCGACTCTCGACATCGCTCGCATCCTCAACGACGAGGGCATCGTCAGCCCCAGGGGAAAGCCCTGGGGCAAGACGAGCGTCCACGCAATCCTCATCAACGAGACCTACACCGGCACGCTGACCTGGGGAGTGAACGCCAAGAACGGGGCCGCCCCCGTGCGGGTGGAGAATGCCTTCTCCGCCATCATCTCCACGGCCCAGTTCAATCGCGTCAGCAAACTGCTGCGGTCCCGCGCGCCCAGGGTCGTCAACCCGCGCAGGGTGGCAAGCCCCTTCCTCCTAAGCGGGCTCGTCAAGTGCAAGGCCTGTAAGCGGGCGCTTACCGGGCAGGGCTCCAAGTACGCGCAGTTCACCTACTACGTCTGCCAGACCCTCATGAAACAGGGCAAGGGGTCCTGCGACGCCCCAAGGCTCAACGCCCGGCGCTTCGAGGAGATGGTCGTGGAGAGGATTCGCTCCAACATCTTCACAGTGGGCAGCATCCCCGACCTGTTAGAAGCGGTGGACGAGGAGATCGACGGCATGGTCGACGAGCACCGCAAGAGGGTCCAGACCATCGAGTCGGAGATTGGGGATGTGAAGAGGCAGCTGGACCGCATTTGGCGTTACATAGCCACCAGGGACGACGTCGATGTGGCCAAGACCTCCGCCCGCATGACGGAGTACCAGCAGAGGCAGGAGCGTCTAGAGGAAGCGGCGGTGAACGCGAGAGGGATTCTCGCCAGGCACAGGTCAGCTCTGGGCGACGTCGGCGAAATCGCGGAGTACGCCAGAGAGATAAATGACTTCCTGGACATGAGCGAACTCACGGAGCGCAGGGCGTTCATCGAGTCGTTCGTCAGGGAAATCGTCGTCATGCCCGGGGCGGCTCTACTCCGGTACTCCATGCCCATGCCGGACGACAGCCCGATGAGTGGAAGGCGCGACGAAAGGCTGGTTCTGGACGGTTCCGCGCTCTAGCTATCGTCGTTCACTTGTGGTGACAGGTTCTTCGGGCGTGAACGGGTTAAGCTCACTTACGTCTGTTACTTAGCAGCGTCAATGTTTCCCTCCCAACTCCCTGAGGCCATCCCGTAGCCAATTGTGAGCAAGTGCCGTCGCTGGATATGGGAGAACTCGTCCATTCTCTCACTCTTCCAACGTCCGCAGTGCCTTATGTGAGTTGGCCTGGGACCGCCTGCTTCAAGGATTCACGGGGTCTCTCCAAGACCACTTGTACGCCCCCATTCTTGCTCGAGTTTGAGGGCCCCCTTTATAGATGCGCTGGCATTGACAACGACTCCCCTCACCGTTCATGATAAGGGTATGACCCGATATGACCTCGGGGGAACGCCATGCCCAGAAACAGAAAGGCCATCACCTTCTCTCTGCCCCCGGAGATGGACGAGCAGGTCAGGCAATTCATACAAGAGGAAGACCGCACCATGAGCGAGTTCCTCCGTGAGGCAATTCGCCTCTACATGGACGAACAAGAGTGGCTGCGGAGAGAGCGCCGCCAACGGGCCGAGGCCCGCAGAAAGCAGATGGAATGAGCAAGGAGGACGCATCGATGATCCAGAATGCTGACTACACGCCCGCGGCCCTATATGCCAGAGTCTCTAGCGACCGCCAGGACGTGGACTTGTCGGTGGCGGCCCAGCTGCGGGCACTCAGGGACCATGCCGCCAAGAACGGCTACATGGTCGTCCGCGAGTACGTGGACGAGGCAGAGAGCGGACGAATTGCCGACAGGCCGGAGTTCCGCAGGATGATTGACGAGGCCGCCAAAATCAACGCCCCTTTCCGGGAGATTCTGGTCTGGAAGTTCTCCAGGTTCACTCGAAAGCGGGAGCATGCCGTCGCCTTCAAGTCCATGCTCCGGCGCAAGGGCATTAGGGTTGTCTCCATCACCGAACAGGCTGAGGATACCGCTACCGGCAGGCTCCTTGAAGCCATCATCGAAGGCGTGGATGAATTCTACTCGGAGAATCTCGCCCAGGAGGTCACCAGAGGTATGCGGGAGGCTGCATCGAGAGGTTTCTGGATGTCAAGCGGGGCCCCCTTCGGCTACAGCAGGGTGATGGTTCAGGATGGGCCCAAGAAGAGACCCAGACTGGAGCCGGACCCTGATTCGTCCCAGGTCGTCAGTCGCATCTTCGACATGTCGGAGGCCGGAAAGTCGACTCTCGACATCGCTCGGACGCTCAACGACGAGGGTATCGCCAGCCCTAGAGGAAACCCCTGGGGCAAGACGACCCTCCACGCAATCCTCATCAACGAGACCTACACCGGCGCCTTGGTCTGGGGCGTGAACGCCAAGGACGGGGCCGACCCAGTGCGGGTGGACGATGCGTTCCCCGCAATAGTTTCCAAGGCCCAGTTCAACCGTGTGGCCAAGCTGATGCGCTCACGCGCGCCAAAGGTGGTCAACCCGCGTAGGGTAGCAAGCCCCTTCCTTCTCAGCGGCCTGGTCAAGTGCAAGACCTGCAGGCGCGCACTGACCGGCCAGTACGCCAAGAGTGGCAAGTTTCCATACTATGTCTGTCAGACCCTCATGAAGCAGGGCAGCGGCTCCTGCGACACCCCGAGACTCAACGCTCGACGATTCGAGAAATTCGTCGTGGAGAAGATTCGAGCCAACATACTTACAGAGGGGAACATCCGCGACTTGGTGAAGACCGTGGACGAGAAGATGGATAGAGTGGCCGCTGAGCAGCACAAGAGGCTGGAGACCATAGACGCGGAACTTGAGGACGTGAAGCGGCACCTTAGCCGAATCTGGCACTTCATCGGGGAGACCGACAATATCGATATGGCCGACGCCGGAAACCACATCAGGGAACTTCGCGACCGGCAGGAGCTCCTTGAAGACGAGGCATCGGCGGCCAGGGCGATCTTGACCCAACGCAGGTCGGTCCTGGACGACATGAACACCATCGAGTCTTACGCCAAGGAGATGAGAGACTTCCTGAAGGGCAACGAACTGACCGAGCGCAGGGCCTTCATCCAGTCGTTTGTCAAGGAGATCGTCGTCATGCCCGGCGATGCTCTCCTCAGATACACCGTGCCTATGCCAAGCGACAGCATGATTCCAGGGAAAGCGGTTGAGAAGTTGGCCTTGAACGACCCGGTACTTGTTTCAGTGCACCGGAGCCCGCCAGAAGGCACCTTCTCCGCCGTCAGTGCCGGATTCGAGCACACTTGCGGCGTGAAGACCGACGGTGCAATCGTTTGCTGGGGAGATAACGTGGACTACGTTACTTTTGTCGGCCAGGCCACGCCTCCGGCTGGTGCCTTCTCCTCAGTCAACGCCGGGGGCGCCCATACCTGCGGAGTTCAGACCGATGCCACGGTCGTCTGCTGGGGCGACAACTACTATGGGCAGGTTGGTCACTCGGCTCCTCAGTAAGACCACGTTCACGCGCGCAGACATGAGAGTAAGGAGTAAACATGAACCAAATCTCCAGCTAGCTGGTTCCGCAGATTCGCAGCTTACATCCTAGATGGAATGATACTTGCACTCACCCTCGGCTTCCTCCCATGGGTCTTCGCCTTCACCCGTATCCTCTACGGCATCGAAACCATCATCGATTAATAGGCCCGAAGGAGAAACTACCATGGAGTTTTGGCTGGACTTTGTACAAAGTATGGATAAGGAGAACCACATGAAACGCATCCACATCATCGCACTTATCGCACTCGCCGCCGTCGCCACGACGGCCGTCGTCTATGCACAAGACCCTTCCCCGTGCATCTCCGGCGGTGTCGTTTCCCCCATCGGCAACGACACCCTCACCGCCGACTGCAAAACGGACGATGACGGTGATGGAAGCATCGTCATATCCACACCGACACCCCTTCCCGCTTCTTCAATCAGTGAGATGGTCAAGCGAGTCCGGCCCGCCGTCGTCAAGATATCAGCGCCCGGATATCAGCCTTTCGCCATAGGCTCCGGCTTTATATTCGCTACCGTCCCCACGAAAAAGACCGCGTACCTCCTCACCAACTACCATGTCGTCGAGGGAGAACCCAAACTGGCGGTCATGGTCAACGACTCCGACTGGTACGAACCTGAAATCACCTTCCTCGACGCCCGCCGCGATCTCGCCGTACTCAAGATCTGCTGCGACGAAAACTTCGTCAGCGTCCCATTCGCCGACTCCGACCTCCTCTCTGCAGGGGATGATGTCATCGCCATCGGCTATCCCCGCGACACAGCCATGCCCAGGGACCTCACACTTTCTCGCGTCATCGTCCCCGGCGAGGCATCCGTCACCAGGGGAATGATCTCCGCCTTCCGCTACTCCTCGAAGTATGACGCCCAGCTCGTCCAGACCGACGCCGCCGTCAGCTCCGGCAACAGCGGGGGACCTCTCTTCACCCTCGACGGCCAGGTCGTCGCCATGAACACTTTCGCCTCCAACCACCATCCCGGAGATGGTGTATCTCAAAACATCAACTTATCCATTCTCGAGAACACCATCCAAGAAAAACTCCGCATTTGGGCCGAAGGACCCATCAGTAAATTCGGGCCAGCAGATGTGTCCATACCCGACGACGCCGACGACGGCCTCATAGGGCTCTACACCCTGCCGGACTTCGAGGCCACCGACGACGAGTTCCAGGTCACAGCCACATTTGTAAACCCGTCAACTCCCTTCAGCTACGGTGTCATGTTTGGAATCGGGGAAGATGACAATGATCCACTCATGTACTTCATCGTAGACTCCGGGAAGGAGTGGAGCCTAGACATCTACGAACCACAAGACGGAAGGAGCACAATCCTCAGCGGTACCGTGCCCCAACTCAATACACGCACAGGCGGCAAGAACACCCTCCGCATTCTCGTCGACGGCAAATACGGCGCACTCACAGTCAACAGCATACCTGTCTACCTCAACGACGAACCCATCAGCCCTCACACCGACCTCGCCAGCGAACACAACGTCACCACTCACGGCGGCGAGGTGTATCTCATCACGGGATACTTCTCGGGAACCGGCAAGGACTCGCCTACAAAAGTGGAAGACGTCACCGCCGTCTCCTACAGCCACCAACCTGTGACCACGCCGACGCCCGTTCCCACGTCGGAGCCGTCGAGCGAACGACGCATCAGCACCGAGGCAGTCACGACCGTCGCCGACTAACCCTCCCCCGAGGCGGGCACTGCCCTCCTGCACGGCAACGCCACCTTCTCCCAGGCGACGCCCGCCCCGGCTTTAAACTTATCCGCACATCGTTGTGAGTAATGCCAACAACCGAATGAAGAGGACAATGAAAATCATCCCCCTCCTGCTTAACCTCCTGGCCACCCGCGCGTCACCCAGTGCGCCCAGCGCGAGAAGAACCCCGCACATGGCGAGTGGCGTAGGTTCACCACGATCGAAGATGCCCTCTACTTCGCCCAGCAGACCAACCTCGAAATCGCCCACTGCCACTTCTGCCGACCAAACACAATTTACATTCCTCGCTAAAGGAGAGACAACATGCACAGGCTCGAATATGTAGGCTCCTGGCAACCACTACTTACCAAGTGCGGTCGATGCTAACACCGCGCCGGGAGCCTGCCCCAACCAGCAGGATACCCCTAATGAAACCAGTTACCAATTTCGTAACGCTACTCGCAGCACTCGTCGTTCTCGCCGCCTGCGGGGAGCATAGCGACGAAGCACCCTCCCACAGACGGGGCGCCGGCGGCGCGGCATGGACACCTCAGCTACGAAAAGCTCCGCCTGACCAACGCGGGGCAGCTTGGCGCACTGCCCCGGCCCCGAACACGCCAATCGAAAGGAGACTCACATGCCAGACGATTTTCCAGGACGACCAATCGACCCCGACAATCTACCGGACGACATCCCAGACGACACGCGGCGTCTTATAGAGACGAGAGGTAATTTCTTTCAAATTGAGTCGTTCAGACTGGATATTACTACTGGAGAAGTTTCCATCACGGATGAACCTCTGGTAGCAATTACGCTTCAACCATATCCAATCCAGGAGGATGTGAGATCGCTCACGACAGCAATTGTATCTGCCAACTTAGACATTGCCGAGAAACTGGGCTGGGGTCTCTTGGAGGCAGCCAAGAAAATAAAGGCAGGCGAGTAACCCACCCATGAACCCCAAACTCACAAGAACCACCGCCACCGGCTGCACCCTCACCTTCCCCACCGACGAACACTGCGGCGAGACCTCCTATGTCATCGAATACGACCCCTACCTCCAGAGGTGGGCCACCGACTCCACGATCTCCAACCGCATGCCCGGCAGGGCACGCTCCCTCGACGACATCGTCAGGCAGCTCGTCCGCTACGACCGCCTCATCCGCGTCAACCTCCGCGTCTCCGAGCTCGAAACGCAGATCGCCGAAGCCCAGACATATCTCGACCAAGGAGCCCCCCATGCAGAAGACTGATGAAAGAACCCTCCGCGAAATCGAAAGCCTCTTCGAGCAATACAAGCGCGACCTGCTCGACGCCGACCTCGACGGGACCACGAAGGTGCGATACCGGCAGATAGCGAACTACTTCGTCCGCTGGATACGCGGCAACTACACCCCTGGCCACGGCCGATGGCAGCCATAACTTGAGATTCACCCTCCACTCCTGCCGGGACGGCGCCGGGCCTCCCTTTCAGCTTGCACTCTTGCACAGGCCCGTCCCGGCTCCCGCTCCTACCCCCTTTCCCGTCGTGGGAGAGAGCCTGCCCCGTCCTGGATACGGGGGGCCGGAGTGAGGGTTCACCGCACAAAGAACACCATGAAAGGAGAACGACCATGCAGAAGACCGACGCACGCACCTTCCGCGAAATCGAACGACTATTCGAGCGATTCAAGCAAGAGGTTGACGACTCCGCCTTCACCCCGACCACCAAGTGGAATTGCAAGACTGGAGCGTACTATTCCCTCCGCTGGGTCGAGGGGCCCTACACCCCCGGTCATGGCCTCCAACGTTGACCGAAGACCACGACGAGCCCGCCTACGACAGGGGGGTGACCCTCTCCGGCATAGCCATCCCATTCTGGGATCTGACGGCGTTCTTCCTCAAGGCAATCTGGGCATTCATCCTCGCCTCGATCGTCGCCACCGCGATGCTCGTGTCAATCTTGTGGCTCATCCGGGCGGTCGCCGGACAAGGTCGATGAAAACCCTCACCCCAATCAAGTCGGGGCGCAGCCGGTAACAAGCACGTCACTCATCCCGGCGACGCCCCGGCACCCGGACATTCAACACTCGCAGCGACTTAATGGGAGTACATGTTGGAAGACCAGGAAAGAGCATCAAAGGAAGTCGTCATCACGGGCGTTGAGATACCGTTCGACGACTTGGTATGAATAGTGACCAAGATCGTAGTGGTGGCTACGTTGGTGTCCGCGGCGGTCTACTTTACTGCCTGGACAGCCTTCGCGCTGATCGCCGGCCTACTGACTCGTGTGACATGAACGGAACCCGCACTCGCAAAACCGCACAGCACACCACACCACGAAAGGGAAAAGACTATGAACCTGCATGATCTCATCGAAAGAGGCGCGATGCCGCCACGAAAGGGAACGCGCGTACGTATCAACCGCAACGCCAGAAACGACGCCTTCCGTGGCGCACGGGCGCGAATCGTCACCTACCACGTCGCCCTCTACACCGATAGCGGCGAGCACATCGTCGTCACCCCCAAAAGCGTCGACATCCTCCCACAGGAATAGGAGACGCCCCATGAAAGAGTTCGGATGCTGGCTCATCATCATAGCGGTCGCCGTATATGAATAGTGACCAAGATCGTAGTGGTGGCTACGTTGGTGTCCGCGGCGGTCTACTTTACTGCCTGGACAGCCTTCGCGCTGATCGCCGGCCTACTGACTCGTGTGACATGAACGGAACCCGCACTCGCAAAACCGCACAGCACACCACACCACGAAAGGGAAAAGACTATGAACCTGCATGATCTCATCGAAAGAGGCGCGATGCCGCCACGAAAGGGAACGCGCGTACGTATCAACCGCAACGCCAGAAACGACGCCTTCCGTGGCGCACGGGCGCGAATCGTCACCTACCACGTCGCCCTCTACACCGATAGCGGCGAGCACATTGTCGTCACCCCCAAAAGCGTCGACATCCTCCCACAGGAATAGGAGACGCCCCATGAAAGAGTTCGGATGCTGGCTCATCATCATAGCGGTCGCCGTATTTGTCGTCCTCGTCGCCTTCGCCTGCAACTCGCGCACCGTCTTCATCATCGGCTGACATAGGAAACCCTCATGACCCCGAAACTCACCCGCCTGTCCAGGACCGCCCTCACCCTTGCCTTCCCCGCCGACGCGGAATCAGACGAGACCGCGTACGCCATCGAGTACGACGCCTTCTACGCCAACTGGAAAATCTCCCCCGAAATGCCCAGTGCGCTCATGGGCGTGGGCCGCACCCTCGCCGACATCATCGAGCAGCTCATCGCATACGAAAACGTCCGCCGCGACAACCTCCGCCGCGCCGATATCGACCTGCAGATCGTCACCGCCCAGGAATATATCAACGAAACGGCCCGCCAATGAACGACAAATCTGACGAAGACCTGACAAGGGACGACTACGACCGCCTCGAGCGTGCCGAGCGGCTCCTCCAGGACCTCCACCGCAAGGCCGACCGCATTCGGAGGACGAGACGCACAAGCAAGCTTGTCCTCGCCTTCTGGGGTTGCCTCGGCGTCATCCTGCTCGCAACCTGCGGCGTAGTCCTCATCGTCGCCGCCCTCCTCATGGCGGAAATCATCTTCGCCTGGCCCGACGGAATCCACTACCCACGCCCATAGGAGCCCCCATGAAAAAGACCGATGAAAAGGATCGAACGCCTCTTCAGGCTGTACGAACGCGACCTGCGCGACGCCAACCTGGGCGGGAGGACAAAATAGAATTATCGCGAAGCCTCACACTATTTCTTCCGCTGGATCGAGGGCGCCTACACCCCCGGCTCCCGCGATACCATTCGCCCTTAGCCTGTCGGGGGGAGCCACCCTCGCAACAACGTCTTGCCATCCCCGCGCGCCCGCAAGTAATATGTCCTGGGTATGCGTGCTCTGTGTACCTACCTTTCGTGTGTGGCCGGGTCTCGGAATCGACCCTAGGGCCGAGTTCACCGCATCCCCTATCTGAAATGTGTGAATGAACTGCCATCCAAGGAGATGCCATATGGAATTCGTAATCGATGGATTAGGTGGAGAAGAGCAGAACGACTACGTGAAGCTGGCCTCGCAAGGCACGTGGGCTCGGTTTGAAGTTGGCAGAGTGGGGTACGACCCCGCCAAGATTACCGGCCTCTCCAAAGAGCAGGTGCAGTCATTGCGCCATGCCCTGCGATCACTGGAGGTCGAGCTGAACGCCGCATCCAGGTAACCACCCGCAAGGACACCCATGTTCTTGCCCTTCAAACACAAACCCAAGCAACTCCCCTCTATGCCGAAGGGCACCCTCGCGTCCATGCGAGCCACGACCGACGACGAGCTCATCTGGGCGGCCGACTACACAGCCGAAAACGGCGACACCGTCGACGACGTCATTCGCACCCTCGTCACCGAAGAGCGCGGCTACCGCGAAGAGGTACCCAATGAGAAAAGCTTGGTGTGCTAACTCATCGCCGTTCTACTGGCTAGGTGCAGGCGCGGGGTTAGGACTGCTATTGCCCAAGCTATGGGTTCCAGCGCCACTAACACAAGATACGGAGGGTTGGAGTATCTTTGCGGTATCTCTCATAGGGTTGGTATGGGTACCCATCGGAGATTGCGTTCGATACCGTGTCGCATGGTTACCAGATGCGCCAGATAGACCAAGAATAGTTCTAGTTCGTGCCGTCGATACCGATACAAGAAGTTAACCTCCGGATATCCTGGACGGCGATTTCTGGATTGTCCGGCAGCAATATCCCTTCCCGTATGGGCGGTTCGCGAACCGCCCTCCCCACCGGAGGCACAACGTGCCCTATCTCAAACGCTTCCTGGAATTTGGGCTCTCGCCTTCTTGAGCCTCTATGTCGCCATAGAAACCGCCATCAGAGTCGCCGGGCGCCCACCTAACGGGCGACTGGCCCAACTCCCCCGAGGCCCAACTTGCCTGAGCCCAAGTTCAGCAGCCGCACACTCTACCACGGCGACAACCTCGACTTCCTCCGGGGCATCAACTCCGGCATCGTGCACCTCATCGCGACTGCCCCGCCCTTCAACAAATCGCGCGACTTTCACGCCACATCCGACTCCCTCGCCGCTGGCGCCCGCTTAGAAGACCGGTGGTCGTGAGATAAGGACGGCCACCCCGAATGGGTCAACTCCACCAAAGACGAGCGCCCCGCCGTCTAGTCCGTCATCGAAGCCACACGCGCAGCCTCCGGCGACGACATGGCAGCCTTCCTCTAGCTGGCTCGGCGTCCGCATCTTGGAAATGCACCGCATCCTCCACGACGACGGCTCCATGCAACTCCAGGCCGATGCTCCAAAGCATGTTTGCTTGTATTAGCATCAAATGGTGTTTGATTCACTTGATGGAGTGAACTGAAGACAAGGTGTCATTTTTCCGGCGCGCTGCCTCGCCAATCGCGGAGGGATGCGGTCTCCCGTTGTGGGCGGTCGTCTCCTTGGTCATTGCTTGGCTCCCATTCTACTAACGGTACCGGTTTCCACCAGCAACAAAGTCCGGCAGGCCGCGGATCCCATGGACGGGAGAGTGCAACACGTACCTACCTATTCTGTATAGGGATTTGTAAGCAACGTGGGTAAACTCATTCCCTAGTCCAATAGCGTGGCGACAGCGTCTGGCCGAATTCGCAAGAGTAGACCAAAGCGGGCCCTGTCGGGATATTCCTAGCAGTTTGGCTAAGGTTTACTGCTACTTCATCAATCGGGGAGGTACCTTTACCGCTACTTTACCCGCGAATCCCATGCACTCTTGCTGTGTGCGGGTAAGGCTGGCCACCCATGCCACTCTCGGCCAGCCAAGCTCTTGAAGGAGATCAATCTCGCAATGCTCGAACGCCAACAACCTCTCTGTCGATATGTCGATGATACCCCCGGCATCCGCCGTCTCAACAAGCGAAACGGCTGGATGGCAAAGGAATGACCATGCGTTCCAGCAAAGTAGCCTTCAAATACGCGGTAGTCGGCGGGACAGCGGCGGCGATTTACCGAGATGAGATTGCCGTCCTCATCACCCTTATATTGTTGACGGCCGTGCTCCCACCCTGGCGCCAACGCGAGGAGTCCCCATGAAACGATGGATTGCCGGTGCAGTGATTTTGATCTGGATATTCTGGGTCATGTGGAATCAAGGTGGAGCGGGCTTTGCTTTGGGATATCTCGGCATATTCCTCGCGGTGTTGGGGATCGTGGGAGGCATACTGTGGTGGAGACGCAGACCCGCCCGACGAAAACAGAATGATTTTTCCCAGCAATGATTCCCTCACTCCCCATGAACATCTCCATATTTGTCGCGGCTTTCGCCGTCCTCACTTCATGTGCCCTAGCTTGTTCGGTGGTTCTTTTGCGCTACATCGCATGGTGCCCTGAATGTTCCTGCATACCTGCCCTACTTAGCGAAGCCCTGGGCAAGCTCGGCGACAAAGAGCGGGCTGTGCGCGAGAACGAGGTCAGCGTATGAGTGCTACTGATGGAGTTAGTGGTCGGGCGCAGACCCGTTCACGACGATTGTCGATGGGCGTTGCGACATCGACCGGGCCTTCGACATGGCTAAATCGCACACATCAAGGTCTGCAAATTCACACGATCGTGTGATTACAGGCGCCGGGAGGGCCGCGTAAGCTGAGATTTCAGGGAAGCGAGTGACGGTACAGGCAGCGCAAGGAGGTGAAGAAATGAAAGGGATAATGACCATACGGATCATCTTCTTCGTTGCCGCGCTCGTGTTCGTGGCGGCGTGCGGGACGTCCTCTCCTCCGGTGCAGCCCTCGCCGGTGTTCAACGCGGGCCCGGCCGGGACGCAGGCGACTCCCGCCTCTACGGAACCGCCCGTTCTTGCAACTCCCACCCCTACACCCTTAGCTGCTACAAACGACCTTCCTCCGGCCGTCCAAATACTCTCTGCAGAATACCAAGCAGCCTATAGGTTGTTGCCCGACGGAGAGTGGGCCCAGAAGTTCTACCACGCCACCACCTTTGATGATTTCGACCCAGACTGGTTCGCAAACGCAAGCGACACTCCCCCTAGCAACACAGCGATTCCGATACAGCCGCTGGGAACCGGCCGGGAGTTCAACCTAAAGCGAGTCCTGGGGAAAGAGGATGAGGATACCGTGTCTTGGGTCGAGGCGAAGGTGGCGGAACTGGCCCCATCCTACGGCGACAAGTTTGCCAAGGCAGAGGGCACTGACGCACGATACGCAGTCCTCGAGGAAGCGGTCATGGCCGGAGAGGTTCGTGCTTCGGTTCTTGAAGTGGCGATCTTCTTCCGTTGGCAGGCGTTGATCTCCGGCATGACAGAAGAAATGGCAGACCTTGACGTAAAGCGAACGCTTCAAATGATAGGTTATTCGGACATGGCCTACACACTGTCCGACAAGGATCGAATCATAAGGCGTAATGAGTTGCGCGTCTGCGAACTGTTGATGACGGAGATCGTTGGGGTTCTGCACTCTCTGGACGTGGTACAGAATAACGAGTGCGACCTAGAGAAGGCAGTTGAGTTGGCGAATGGGGCAATACTATCGGGCGAGAAGCCGCCGACTGAGGACGAATACAAGGCGTGGTTCGATGGGCCGTAGACACTCCGCTCAGCCGTCCGTCCTAGAGAGAGGCAGCGCAAGGAGGTGACGCAAATGAAAGGGATAATGACCATACGGATCACCTTCATCCTTGCTGCGCTCGTGGTCGTGGCGGCCTGCGGCACGAACTCTCCTCCGGTGCAACCCTCGCCGGTGACCAACGCCGTCCCAGCAGAGACGCAGACGACGCCCGAACCGACAGCCGAGCCGGAGTTCGAGGCGACGCTGGAGGGCAAGGACCTCGCCAAGTTCCAAGGTCTGCCCTCGGAGTTCCAGGACGCGCTCAATCACGTGGCGGAGGCGCCGCAGCATCCGCAATCGTCCTTCACTTCGCACGAGGAGGCGCTTGAATTCCTGAAGGGAGTGCCCGACGACGTTCAGCCGGTATCGGAGGTGCTCCCGCCGGAGACCCTTGACATGTTCAACGATCTGGGCGACGACGACCGGAGCTTCGTCCTGCTCGACATGTACGCCCGAACGTTTAGCGATAAAGATTTCTACCCCGATAGCCCGGAGACGGAGCGTCAGGCACTCCTTGAGGGGCTGTTCGAGCAGCTGGTGAAGCAGGTCTACGAGATGGAGTTCGGGGACGGCGAGGTACACCTTCCGCCGGTGGGAGAGGCGCTCTCGGCCGATGCGCTGCGCAAGTTCGACGAGATTGATCCGCTCATCCGCAAGGCGTTCCTCCTGCAATGGCGCAATTTGAGAGTCCCGGAAGAGAAGCTGGACGACCTCGCGGCGAAGCTGGAACGGGCATTGCTCGCCGCGCCATTGGACCCTCCTCCGCTGGTGGAACTCGGCCTGTCGCAGGAGGCGATGAGGGCGCTTGAGGAAGTTCCCAACCTGAGGACGTTCGTGGATGAGTTCGTCTCGGCCGATCTGGCCCGCAAGGGGGCATGGGACACCGTGGGGACCGAACAATCTGGGGCCATGCTCTTGGATACTATTATCGAGCGCGCGTCCACCCCGGAGGGTTCCCGGATGTTCGCGCAGGGGCTCCTGCCGGTGACGAACTCCCAGCCCCCGCCTCTGATCTCTCACCTCCGGCCCGAATTCGGGTTCTGGCCGCTGTGGGCCATCCCGCCGTTCTTCCGGGACATGCAGCCGGAAGACATCGTGACGGAATGGCCGGATCACGAGTTGGTGCTCTCACAGGAGGCGCTGGCGAAGCTGAGCTCACTCGACGCCACGCTGCAAGAGGCATTCGAGAAATATTGGTACGGAACAGGGGCGCTCCCGAACGACGCGCACTGGATGGCGGGCTTGGTGGTTCGCTGGGAGCGTGACCTCCGCGCACTGCCGTTCGATACGCTGCCGGAGATCGAGGAGCTGCTGTCCGGGGAAGACCTCGCCGCGTACCGACAGTTGGACGAATTCTCACAGACGCTCATCATCGACGACATTGCCTTGGATCTCCTGCACGGAGAGACGTTCCCGACCTCGTCTACCGCGGTGAACACTTATCGCGCGACACCTGAAGAGTTCCTCGAGGCGCTGAAGGCGAGCGTGTCGCGGACGGTTCAGGAGGCTTCCAAGCACGCAAGGCGTTCCGACGACTCGTAGGTTTAGGGATAGTCCGAATATGTCTGTTGGATTGTGGCATAGTACGATGCCAGACGGAAGACAGAGATGTTAGGGGTGAAGACATGATGGACCAGCCAACATTTGCGGACTTGGAGTACGAGAGCAAGAAGCGCAAGACCCGTCGAGAGATATTCCTTGAGCGCATGGATGGTCCGATCCCGTGGGAACAACTTGAAGAACGCATCCGTCCGTTCTATCCCAAGGCGGGCCGGGGTAGGCGGCCTTATGAGTTGTCTGCGATGCTGCGGATACACTGCGTGCAGCTGTTCTACAACCTCAGTGATCCTGGTATGGAGGATATGCTCTACGAGATCGAGTCGGTGAGGCAGTTCGTAGGATTGAAGCTATCGGGCCCGCTACCGGACGAGACGACAATCCTGAACTTCCGACATCTGCTGGAAGAGCACGAGTTGGGCGAGAGTCTGTTCGAGGAGATCAACCAGCATCTTGAGTTTCAGGGATTGCGGCCCCGTGAGGGTACGATCGTGGACGCGAGCATCATTGAGGCACCATCGTCGACGAAGAATCGTGCTGGTGAGCGAGACCCTGAGATGCGTCAGTCGAAGAAGGGGAATGAATGGCACATTGGGATGAAGGTACACATCGGTGCGGACGCTGAGATGGGGGTGGTTCATAGTTTAAGGACGACCCCCGCGAATGTGCATGACGTGACAGAGGCGCACCGATTGCTGCACGGTGGAGAGAAACGGGTGTGGGGCGATGCGGGGTATCAGGGAGTCGACAAGCGGTTGGAGAATCGAAAGTTGGATGTGGACTGGTAGGTGGCGATGAGGTCTGGTCGGCGACGGCGACTGGAGCCGGGAAGCTATGAAGCCCTCATGGAGAAGCGCAAAGTGTCAGTCAGGGCGAAGGTGGAGTATCCGTTCCTGTACGTGAAGCGGCACTTTGGCTACGCCAAGGTGCGTTACCGTGGGCTGGCAAAGAACACGCTACGACTGACGTTGCTGCTGGGGTTGACTAACTTGATAACGGCAGAGGGCTACTTGTCGGTCTAAAGCGGATGAATTGCGCCCAAACTAGGGGACACGAGCGGCGACCCGTCCTGAAAGAACCTCTTCAGGGCAACCAAAGTATCGTTAGACATACCAAAACCGGAGCAAACATCTACGAAAACCTCGCTGATGCTCATCCCCCTGCCCTGAACCAGGTTGTTCAGAGGTTCCCTAGGTAACATGACCAAGGAATGAAAGGAGAACGACCATGACTATCGACAACGGAGGCCCAGCATTCCCTATGCCCGGCTACAGCCCACGGCCAACGGGGGAACGACCGCATATTTCGGCATGTCCCTCCGCGACTGGTTCGCGGGGCAAGCCCTTGCAGGGCAGGCGCTCGCCATTCTGTCCCCCCACATCTTCCGGCACTCCCCAGATTGCGGCGGAGCTCGCATATCAGATTGCCGACGCGATGCTCAAGGAACGCGCTGGGGACAAATGACCCTCATCATCCGCCGCCTCAACAAGCAAAACGGCTGGATGGCAAAGGAGAACCTATGAGACGGCAAGAAGATCTGTATTGGAAGACATTTTCTGTACTCGCTGCACTATGCGCTTTGTACTTATTTTGGGAATGGCTGACCGAGCAATGGTGGTTCACTTTGGCAGCCATAGCGGCAGCCATATCAGTAGTAATATGCGTTGTTGTTTTCGTGCGGTGGCTAATTTACCAACTATGGAGTAGATGATCCCCCCAATGACCCCCACCATTCGCCATCTCACCATACTCCTCACGGTGCTCGCCGTCATCGCTGCGTGCGGCAGCGACGCGGACAACCCCCTGGCCGATACGGATTGGGTGCTCATCGAGCTCGGCGACGCGGGCAACCCCGACGCGGCGTTCGGGGGCTACACCGTCGACATGCAGTTCTCCGAGAACGAAGTCGGCGGGTGGACGGGCTGCAATGCCTTCGGCGGAGAGTACACCGTGCGGGGGGACGAGCTGCGACTTGCCGACTTGGGGTGGACGGAAGCGGGCTGCCCGACCGACCCGCTCTTCCGCCAGGAGCAGCGCATACAGGACTCGCTCATTGCCATCGAGCGGTTCGAGGCCTCCGGCAACCGGCTCACACTCCACAGCGAGGGCGGGCAGGTCCTCATCTTCGTGATCGCGGGAACACGACTCGAATGAAAGGAGAACAACATGGACATAGTCTCAATCGGCGGATACCCGTGGCTGACCTACGCCGTCATCAGATTCCTGGACGCACTTTTCACCGCATTGATGATCATCGCCGTCATCGCCTTCGCCGTTCGCTTCCTCAGGGTGAGGGGCATCACGTTCAAGGCAGATATCGACAGCCCTGACCAAGACGACGGTAAGCAATGAAAGGAGAATGACCATGATTGAGTTTGAGATTGTAAGAGGTATCGTGATAGCCGCTGTGACGGTGATGGGTCTTATATTGGTCGGGGCCGTCGTCATGCCTGTCCTGTCCTTGTTCGGTCTGGTCTAGCCCCGTGAAACGCTGGATCATCGGCTCACTGATCGTGATTTGGGTGTTCTTAATCATGTGGAATCAGGGCGGTGCGGACTTCGCTTTAGGATATCTCGGAATATTCTTGGCATTATTGGGGATCGTAAGAGGCATACTGTGGTGGAGACGCAGACCCGGTCGCCGAATACCGAATGATGTTACGGACTAGATGAAAGGCTCACTCCGCCAGCTCGCCGTCCTCATCGCGGCACTCGCCGTCCTCGCCGCCTGCGGCGACGCCAATCCGCTGGCCGATACGCAATGGCGACTCATCGAGCTCGGCGAGGAGGGCAGCCCCGACACAGTGGTGGTGGGTAACCTCGACGTGCAGTTCTCCGAGACCGAGATCGGCGGCTGGTCGGGCTGCAACGCCTACGCCGCGAAGTACACCGTCCGGGGCGACAAGCTCCGCCTAACCGAACTGGGGTGGACGGAAGCGGGCTGCCCGTCCGAGGCACTCTTCCGGCAGGAACAGCGCATAGAGGACTCGCTCATTGCGATGGAGCGGTTCGAGGTCTCCGGCAACCGGCTCACCCTTCAAAGCAAGGGCGGGCAGGTCCTCATCTTAGAGATCACGGGAGTGCGACTAGAATGAAAGGAGAAGAGACCAATGTATAAATACGTGTTCCTCAAATGGGATGTGCGTGATAAGGAGCCTCTTGAGTATTTCTACGCGGATATTGACAGATTCGCGGACATGGGCTTTCGGCTGGTCTGCCTTGAGTCGTTGGAAGCAAGAGGAACTGACATTCACGCCGCCGACAGCAGCGTCAGTGCCGCAGTCGCCACGCCAAGAGCTATGCTCATCGCCGTGATGGAAGGTGAAAGAACCTTGAGTGAGCTAAGGGATGTGACCACCCCATGAAAGGAGAACGCCTGTGAACCACTGGGAAGCAAACTTCCGTGAGCACCCGCCGAAGTGCACGTGCGTCGATTGCAACGACGTGCGGTTAGCAGGTGGCGACAATCGGCTTCGTCGTCGTCGGCCCGATGGAGATTATGAGGTGGATGGGTACGGACGCTTCTGGAAGATCAATCATCCGCTCCTCTCATCGAAGGTGGCTGCTGAGCTAGAGGAAACGTTGGCGCGGGTAGAGACAGAGCAGCCGGAGAAGGAGACCCGACCTACTTCTTCAACGGCTCACGTGCTAACCGCCTTGCTGGTCATCTTCGTCATGGGACTTGCCGTCGTAGGAATAATCACCCTCTTTGGAAACTGACCATGAAAGTGAGGTGACATTGTGATAGTGGACTTGATAGGTGTCGTAGGAGGTATTCTTGCGGTGGTGTGGTTTGTACGAAGGCGGCGTGCTCGAGGGCAGTCGTTGAAGTGGTGGGAGTACCCGGTGTTCTTCATTGGGCCTTATTTCGTACTACGGATTGTGGGCTCTTTGGTTGTCGGGTTCCTTATTGGTGCCGGTGCGTAAGAGGTGCGAACAATAATGAAAGGCTCACTCCGCCAGCGCTCCCCCGGCTCGTGGGAGCTCACCTTCGACCTCGGACGCGATACCTTCGGCAAGCGGCGCCGCAAGCACCTCACTGTGCGCGGCTCTAAGGCGCACGCTCAGCGCGAGCTCCGCTGCCTCCTCACCACCCTCGACCGGGGCATCGGAGCCCGCGTCGGCCACCCCGAAATGACCGTCCACAGCCTGCGGCACTTCCACGCATCAGTCATGCTGCACACCGGCCAGAACATCGTCGTCGTCTCCAAGCGCCTCGGCCACTCCAACGTCTCCGACACCTCCGACATCTACGTCCACACCCTCCCCGGCTGGCAGCGCCAAGCCGCCGACGCCTTCGCCGACGCGATGGAGAAGGGGGGTAAACGGCATGTGGCGTGATGAACCCCCAGTGTGCGACTGCTCTGATACGATTGACTGGCTGTACGGTGCGACATGGGCTCTCGGCGCGCTTCTCAGTCTCAGCGTATCAATACAGGGCTACGACCTCGAGAAGCGGATACAAATTTGTGAGGAAATACTCAACGACGCCGGCGAAGCAGAGAATATCCCCGATGCGACGCATCAAGGCTCGACCTACACCCTATCCTCAATTTTGTTCAACGAGCAGGAGCGCGAAACCATCTTCGGTGAAACGGAGAAAGGAAGCTGAACATGACCGCGATTGGACAGAGAAAGATCGAAGCACTTCTCCGAGAGGCGTATTCCGAAACGCATGAAGTGCTTAATGATCCTGAATTGGGCTTAGTTGTAAAGGATGGGCTTTTGATCTCCTATGGCCCTCCGATCCACCAGCCAGACCTTCTCCTTGTGTCGTTCCAAGGGGGAGGTGCAGATCGGGTTGTTCAAGAAACGTGGCCGAGGAAACTCATTTATCTTGATAGCTCAGAGGACTTTGGCAAAGCACTTCGAACATTGAGTCGTGACGCTGGGCTACTTCCCTCACTTCAGTCCTCCACCATGGCGTTGCCGACCGTGTTTCCTCAAGCAAGAAAAGCGGAACGTTGGGAGAGGGGGCCAGGACCTTACTCAGTTTGGCGCGACCACTCGGTGGGCTGGGTTCAACGCCTGGCCAAGGCAATTAGACCCAAAGTGGTCATCGTTTTCGGGGTCAGGGCTTCAAGAGTATTCGATATTCGCTGGAAAAAGGAACGCCGTGATAGGCGAAATTGGCCAACATTTGGCGTGTCTACATTTCAGGGCGCTCCTGCGGTCTACTGCCAACATCTGTCTCAGGGCTATGAAAAGACTGCAGTCCTGAGAAGCCTCAAGTACGCGAAGAGGCTTCTCTCTGAGAGAAAGAACCTGCCATAAACGACGACGAGCGCGAATACCGCGTCGTCGACAAACTCACGCGCAGCCAAAACTAAGGAGTAACCCAAACTAGGGCGCTGGGGTAGCGCCACCCTCGACAGGAGATGTCCCGGCCAACGTGAGAGGACCAGGCGCACCCTCTCAGCCCCGAACCTGCCGAGGTGGCCGGGACCAAAAGAGGCCGACGCACCTGCTTCGACCCGTCCGCCTCGACTCCAATCGAAAGGACATGGACCATGCAAAAGACCGACCAAAAGGTAGTGCGCCCGTGAGGTCAGTCCACACGTTCAATGACTTCCGGTCCCTTGTTGGCAACGGAGTTCACGAGTGACGATACCTCGTAGGCCTCCATCGCGCCGTCGGGGTAAGGAGTGAGAACGCTTGTGAGCGCGGTAGGATCATAGACGCTATCGTCGAGCCAGAATTCCTCAACTTCCTTTGACAGAATCACTGGCATCCGGTTATGTATGGGTTTGAGCAGGTCGTTGGGTGTAGTCGTAATGACCGTGCAGGACGGTATTACGGTTCCTTCGGGGTCTTTCCATGTCTCCCCCAGAGTCCCGCGAAGGCGAACGGCTCTCCCGACCGCATGACGATCCTCATGGGCCTTTTGTTCTTTCCGACCCTTTGCCACTCGTAGAACCCGTCTGCTAGGACGAGGCATCGTCTCCGACGCAGGGCATTGCGGAAGGACGGCTTTTCGGCGACCGTCTCCGCCCTGGCGTTGATCATCCGGCTACCGATCTTCGAGTCCTTGGTCCAGTGCGGAATCAGTCCCCAGCGCATGAAGCCGACGCGTCTTTTCTCGCCGCCAACCACGGTCAGGACCTCCTGGGTTGGGGCGACATTGTACCTCCGCTCGAAGGCTTCCCAGTCGCCGTCGAACTCGAAACGCCCCGCCAGCTCCGCCAGGTCCGCTATCAGACTGTATCTACCACACATTTCGCATTAATGATGAATCCTTCGAGGCCGTCTGCGCAAGCCGCAGCCTCCTCGACCTCTCACCGCCAGTCGTGAGCAGGCGGCATGGTCACGCCTGATCGGAAGGCCTTCACGTCAGACACGATGACGTTCGTCGTTCCGTCCCACCGGGAGACGACCCCCGTAACTTCCACGACATTGCTTCCAAGCTCTCTACGGCACTGAGCGAAGACGCGGGGCCAGAGGATGATCTGTACGTCGCCGGTCTCGTCCTCGATGGTCACGAACACCGTGCCCTCCCGTCCGCGCGGGTGCTGCCTCGCGACAGGCCAGCCCGCTACGACAACCTCGTCACCCTCATCGAGTCTTTCGACCTCCCTTGCCGGAAGTATCCCAGGACGAAGGTGGGGCCTCACGAACTCCATGAGGTGGCCCCGTGGGTAGACGCCCATCACCCGGTACTCCGCCGCCATCTTCTCGTGCTCCGAGAAGTCGTCGAGCGTCGGCACGGCATCCTCCATCGACGAGGACAGCGCCATCTGCCCGTTCCGCGAAGGCCGGGCATGGAGTCCCGCCTCCCACAGCGCTTCTCTGCGGTTCGGCGCGATGCCATCGAAGGCTCCCGCCATCACCAGTGACTGGACGGACTGCGGCTTCAGTCCCGTCCGGCTCACGAGGTTTCCCGCGCTCGCATACGGGCCGTGTCGCTCCCGCTCTTCTACAATAAGTCTCGCCGACTCCGTCCCGACATCCTTGATGATGTCGAGTCCAAGCCGAACCGCGCCTTCGTCGGGAACGCATCCCGTATCGCTCCGGTTCACACAGGGGTTCAGGAACGGCACGCCGAAGCGTCGCGCGTCCTGCTTGAAGGTCTCGATGGGATAGAACCCCATCGGCTGGTTGTTCATGAGGGAGATGAAGAACTCCAGGGGGTAATAGGCCTTGAGCCATGCGGCCTGGTACGCGGTGATGGCGAAGGCATGGGAGTGGGACTCCGGGAACATATAGTGGCCGTTGATCTTGCCGAATATCTTCATGGCGGTCTCGCCGGGGACGCCGTTGCGCCGGGCGCCGTCCAGGAATCTCTTCGTGTGCATGGCAATCAGCCGCTCGCTGTTGGGCTTGGAAAAGGCGCGGCGCACCTCATCGGCCTCCGCCGCCGTCATGCCTCCCACGTCCTTGAGGAGTTGGACGACCTGCTCCTGCCAGATGATGATCCCACAGCCGCGTTCCAGGGCGCGGGCCTCCAATGGATGGTCGTACTCCCACTCCGCCCCGTGTCGGTAGCGGTCTACGAACTGCGAGACGGCGCTACCCTGCACGCCGACTCCGGGACGGATGAGAGCGACCTGGTAGGCGAGGTCGAGGAGGCTGCGCGACTTTAGCCGCTGGCCCATCTTGAGCTGTGCAGGGGATTGAAGCAGGAAGACGCCTACCGATCTGCCCTCGTTTATCATGTCATAGACGCGCGAGTCTTCTGGATCTATCCGGCTGAGGTCGGGCCTACTTCCCTCACGGTGCTCTATCAGACTGAGGGCCTCTTCGATCTGATCGAGCACGGGCAGGGAGAGAATGTCGATCTTGGCGAAGCCCGCGTCGGCCACGCTATCCTTGTTCCAGTCCATGATGAACCGGCCGTCCATCGCCCCGGCCCTCGTGGGAACCATCTCCGGTATGGGCGAACTGCTGAGGATCATCCCCCCGACGTGCTGGCTCAGCATCCGTGGGGCGTCGGCAAGCTGGGGAGCCAGTGCGATCAACTCTTTCCAGCCCCGGGCGTTCACCTTGTCTCTAAAGCCCGGAAGCTCAAGCATCTCCGTTCGGAGATACGCGGGGTCGTGGGACTCGACCTGCTTGGACAGGACCCTGAGCTCCTCCTGTGGGAGTCCGAGGGCCTTGCCGAGGTCTTGGATGATGCCCTTGAGCTTGTAGGTGGAGACGGCCCCTGTCAGGACGGCGTACTCCGGCCCGAAGTGGCGGTGGACGCGCTCGATGAGCTCATCCCTGAGACCCCTGGGGAAGTCGAGGTCGATGTCGGGGAGCACGGTCGCGTCTTCGGAGATGAAGCGTTCTAGAGTCAGGTCCCACTCCAGGGGATCGACGTGGCTGATGCCGATGAGGTACCCCACGAGTAGGGCTACGGACGAGCCTCGTCCCCGTCCGGGCGGTCGCTCCTCCACCGGAGTTTCGGGGCGGACCAGGCCTCTCTCCTCCACGATGCTACGCGCTATGAGGGCGATCTCCCGGTAGAGCAGGAGAAAGCCCGCCAGACCTTGAGCCTCGATCAGCCGGAACTCCTCGCGCAGCCGGGCCTCCACCTGCTCGGAGACGCCGCCGTAGCGACGCACGGCCGCCTCGTAGCAGAGCCGTTGCAGGTAGCTTACGGGCGTGTACCCGTCCGGCACGTCGGGATCGGGAAGGGAGTAGCCGAGGTCGGCGCTGAGGTCGAAGGAGCAATGCTCGGCGACGAGAAGGGTGTTCGAGAGGGCCTCCGGGAGTTCCGCGAAGAGCCGCTGCATTCCGGCTTGAGACTTCAGGGCGAAGTTATGGTTGGGCAGGAGGTGCGGCAGGGCCTGGTCTATGGTGGTGTTGAGCCTTGCGGCGACCAGGGCGTCATGGAGGCGGGAGCGCTCAGGGGTGTGGTAGTGAACGTCGTTGGAGGCGACCACCGGCACGCCGTTCTCGCGGGCGAGTCCTGCAAGCTCGCGGTTGCGCTCGGCGTCCCCCTGCAGGAAGTTGCGGTTTAGCTCGACGTACACCGAGCCGGGGCCGTACCAGTCCATGTAATGCTTCAGAAGCTCACTCGCCTTCCCGCGGCGACCGTCTGCGACGAGGCGTGAGAGCGGGCCCCGCCGTCCGCCCGCGAGGATGAAGACGCCCTCGGAGTGATCGGGCAGGTGCGCGGGGTCGAGTCTCGGCTCCCTGCGGTCGGCGGCGTTGGCTAGGGTGAAGAGCCGTGAGATGTTGGAGTACCCGGTGCGCGTCTTTGCCAGCAGCGTGATGTGGGAGCCGTCGGTCAGGCTCAGTTCCCCGCCGGCTATGGGTCGGATGTCTAAGCTACTAGCCAGGCGCGCGAACTCCAGCGCGCCGCAGAGGTTCGCATCGGTCAGGGCGAGGGCCGAATACCCATACTCCTTCGCCTGCGCAAGCAGCTCGTGGGCATGAGAAGCCCCCACTCCGAAGGAGAAAAAGCTCTTGGCGTGAAGCTCGACGTACCCGGCCGTCATCAGGCGGCCTGACGATACCAGCGGTCGTCCCCTTGGTCTCGGAACAGGGTGACCAGCTTGCCGTCGCCGGGGTCGATACGGTAGTAGGCGCGGCTCACCGGCTCCGAGAGCCACCACAGGTCGAACGTCCAACTGTCCTGTATGCGGGCCACACGCTGCCAGCGCTTCTTCACGCGTACCGACACCGGCTCATGTTTTTCTCCCTCGCGTACCTCCACGGGGCTGGGTTGGTGCAGGGGCCTGATGGCGTCTCTGCCAGACGGGTCGATGGGCACCTGCAGCGCCCGCATCTCCGGCGCGGGGTGGCAGGGCGCGACCTCGACGATCCTGTAGAGGGCATGGCCGCCCATCCGCGCCTGCAGCCGACGGTCCACCTCTGCGAGACGCCTGCGGGTATCGTCATGCGCGTCCTTCAGCAGTCCCATCTGCGTGCCCGACTCCCCGGTGAGGTTGGATAGCGTGAGTATCACGTCTTCGACCGGCAAGTGCGGAGGATCGGCCTCCATCCGGCTCCTGACCACGGAGAAGGCCCGTTCCCATGTCCCGGCCGGCTCCCTGAACGCGACTACCTTCTCCCAAGGAGCCCAGCCTGACGCCGAGCACAGGAGCGTTGCCGTGCCCACGTATTTGCCCTTCATTTCAGACCGGGAATATGCCCTTTTGAGAAGCGTTTCGACCGCGACGAAGAGGGCTTGGAGGGAGGAGGAAGAGAACGGCAAGGATGCACGCTCGACTATCGACTCGTCGAACGGGAGAGGAACGACGGGAGTGTCGTCCATTCCGTTGCAGAGTCTCCACACACGACCGCCTTCACGTCCGAAGCGGTCGACAAGCGCGTGTTCTCCTATGGCGGCGAGGTCGCCCATCCTGCGCAGTCCGAAACGACGCATCTCGGCCCTCACGTCGGCTGAGACGGGAAGCAAATCGACGGAGTGGGGTGCGAGGAATGCACGTGCGTTGTCGGGAACCCTAGTCGCTCCGTGTGTCTTGCACATCCGCGCAGCGACGAAGGCGGGGAACTTTACGTCCGCCACACCGATCCGGGGGTTCAGGTACGCAGGCACCGCGTTCAATAGGGCTGAGACGACTCCGGCCTCGCCGTGGTACAGCCCTTCGAGACTGTCCAGCCGGACGTACGCCGTGCCGAGTTCCGTCCCCTCGACTCGGTCGCTGACCCGCTGCAGGGAGGACAGTACCTCTCCGAAGACGCGCCGATAGTGCGGCTCGTCGGCGTCCAGCGCCACGGCGTTCGCGTGAAGGGACATCGCCTGCTCCAAGGTCATGCCCGCCACCACTCCCGAAGCGCCGGGAAAACGGTCCACGACAAGGGCCCTTGCCCTAGCAACGTCTCGGTCGACGATCAGGACGGGGCTGTCCTTCAGGTCGGGGTGTCGGCTCATCTCCACCTTCGCCCTCAGGTGAGTGACGAGCGCGCAGGCTACCCTCATGGAAACTCCTCGATTCACGCGTGGTGGTGTTAAGGCAGGGAATGATACAGAACACCAGTTCTGTGTGTCAACCCTTCGCCGGCAATTGGTGCGAGTTTATGAGGACTTTCATTTCCTGTAGTATGGACGAATATACGTCCATACGATCATCGAAGCGGTCAGTTGCCGACGCTCTGGACAAGGGAAGACTGCTGTCAAGCGGGAAAACCGACATGTGGACCACTGAAAACGTAGCACGCGTGATTTATGCCATTCTGGGAGTTGGCCTTGTACTGCTCATCATCGACACAGTGGTTGTGGACCTGCCCACGTACCTTATAGTGCTGGGGGTATGTGCCCTGGTCTTTGGGGGTAGTGCAATCGTCGGAGTGTCGGCGCGCCGGATCAGAAACCGGGAGGACTGCTGGCAAGCGGGAAACCTCGACATCTGGACCAATGAGAGAGTAGCACTTGTGATTTATGGCATCCTGGGGCTTGGCTTTGTACTACTCATTATCGACACAGTGTTTGTGGACCTGCCTATTTACCTTATATCGCTGGGGATATGTGCCCTGGTAATTGGAAGTGTCGCAACCATCGGAGGGTCGGTGCGCCGGATCACAACCCGGGAGGACTGCAGTCAAGCGGGAAAACTCGACATGTGGACCAATAAGAACGTAGCACGCGTGATTTATGGCATCCTGGGGCTTGGCTTTGCACTACTCATTATCGACACAGTGTTTGTGGACCTGCCTATTGACCTTATAGTGCTGGGGATATGTGCCCTGGTACTTGGAGGTGTCGCAATCATCGGAGTGTCGGTGCGCCAGATCATAAACCGGGGGGACGTCGACTAGAGCCGCATCAACCCCAAGCCAGCGGTCGATGAATACGTTATGCTCTTACAGGCTGGATCGGATTGCCCTGGACCGAGCATCTGTCCTCAAGTGAAGCAACCCCAAACGCGCTATCCAGCCGTGACACGTGGAGACGCTAATCAAGTAGACCGCCTTTGAGTAGTCAGCTCTACAGGGTGGAGTTGTGAGCAACCGTACAATTTAGTAAGAACTTCGGACCTGCCTCTCTCGGTCAGGACGATGGTGCGGCAGGCCATAGGGGTACGGGTCAGGTATCCGTTCTTCTCCAAGCGCCGGAGGTTGTAATCGACCACCGACGTGCTGCTGATGTCGCAGCCCTTGACGATCTCTCTCAAGGAGGGAGGGTGCGAGTTGGCAACGGTGTAGTGCCAAATGAACGCCAGTATCCGCGACTGCCGTTCACTCAGCGCGCGCGAGGCAGTGACCTCGTTCACGTCGTGCTCTTTCGGTTTGGCGTATGGCATCTCTCTCCCTCGGGAACGGATGAATCCGGCAGTGACCGTCAAAGTTCATGGTACAGAACTAATGTACTCACGTCAACCAAGTGGGAGGGAAGTGCAAGACTCCCAAGAGAGCAAAAGCAGAGGGCCGAGAGGCGAAGTTTTACACCACTTTGTATGGCCGTAGGCCAGTGTTTAGCGTCGGAGTCGGTGCGTTTCAGTAAGGTAAGTTCTCACTCAGACCCGCTGGTCAGCCTCACCTTTGAAATCCAGGTCCCCACATACAGGCCGACAGCGACAGCCGTGCCGAGAAGCAGTATTGTGTACAGGGAGACCTTATGTCCGATCAGGTGGAGTGTAGCGCAACCGGCGGCGACCAGCACGAGCCATTTAACAACATCGGCGATGGTGAAGTCTTGGAATTTCGGCATGGTCTTAGGGTATCACTGGACCGACTAGTATGTAATTCCCACAAGAACATTTGAGAGGGCTGCGAGACGGAGTTTTGTACCACCTCTCAGGGCCGCAAGCCGGGATCTGGTTACGAAAGAGTCACCTGGGGCTGTCCGAGACATCGGAGACTAAGATAATCGCAGTAGCTGATCGGTCATCGCGTTTCAGATACGGTTCGAGGGTAGTTTCGCACTTCCTTCCTAGTGGGAGTGATCGGCGCTTTCGTGCGGCGAAAGACAACAAGCGGACCGTGCCTGGGGCCGACTCTTACCGGCCCCAGGCATCCCGGAAACGCAAAAAGCGCCTAAACATGGACGAACGGGCCGGTCTCCTCGGCGCCGCTAGCGGTTCATGCCAGTCTCCTTCGCCAGTGTGTCGGCCAGCCATCGGTACACTTCGGCCTCGTCCGTCCGTCCTTCGGCTACGAATTCCCGGCAAAGACGCCTGGCGAACGCGACCGCCCGATCCTTGCACCGCTCGCAGACGGTCCCAACTGCGAAGTTGTCTCGGCGTCGCTTCGCGTAGTATTGCAAGCTGGTCCGGTCGTCGGCGGAGGTCTTAGCTCCACAGAAGGCTTCTTCCTTCCGGGCTCCAGCGTCAAATAGGTGCATGGTCTCCTCCTCTTGGCTGTCGGTGATTGGCATTATTGTCTGAGTCTGCCTGTACATCGTTTCGTTCTCCTTCCTTAAATGTAAAAGGCCCCCACATATGAGCGTGCGGGGGAGGAACACCGAATTATGGTGTCCTCCCCCGTTGTCTTGCCGTCTAGCGTCCTGCGCCTGCCTGTAGCTAGGCAGACGGGCCGACCGACTGCGCCTCGCGCTGCGGTTCGGCCTAGAACAGCCTCGGCGTCTGGGCCTGCTCCGGTTCTGCCGCTCCCTCGGCCGTCGAAGCCTGTGCAGAGCCCTGCCGACCGCGGTTCCTGCGCCTAGCCGGGGGAGCGGGCCTCGCGTAGGCGGGATGCTTGGGCGTCTCCTGCCACTTGGCTCTCGCCCTCTCCGTCACCGCCGGGACTTCATGTGCCAACCCAGACAGGTCGGCGTCGCCGAAGGTCTCGACGTGCGGGTCCGACGAAGGCCGCTGCACCCCGATGGTGGCCCGGCCTCCCTTGATGGAGACGACGACCTTCAGGTCCTCCGGCGCATCGGCCTTCGCCTCGGCGTCGGGCTTGTCTCCGGCATCGGTAGCGCCCTGCGCGCCCTCTGCGGTCTGCTCGTTGCCTGCCTCCTTCTCGACGACCGCACCGGGCACGGCGGCGGCATCGGTGAAGGGACTCTCGTCGGCGCTGGGGGCGTCCGACCCTGTTGCTTCAGTTCCGATTTCTTCTGGCATGGTCTTCTCCCTTCCATATATATGATCAGTCTGTTTTCCCGTGCGTCGCTCTTTAGGCCGCCAGCCCCGACGACACCCTCCTGACCTCGCCGACGGGCATCGGCTCCCAGTAGAGGTCGCGCTCCACGGCCGGGACGCCGCCGAGCACGGTCGTCTCCGCCAGCTCGGTGAGGTCGAAGTAGCCCAGTTCCGTCTCGAACCCCTCGACGAGGCCGAAGCAGAGCCCGGTCTCGGCGTTCCACTCCGTTATGTACCAGCGCCAGCCGCTGTAAGGGCTGAAGAGCTTGGCCGGAGCGCGCACTGTGTCGTAGTCCTCGACGTCTTCGTGAGCGCCGAGGGCGGGTATCTTCTCCCCGAGCTCCTTCGTCATCAGCTTGTGCCTGCGCCTCCCGCTATGGGGGTCCTGCCAAAGCTTGCCCCGCACCTGATGCGGAGTCGTCGTCGTGGTTCCGTTCTTGTCAGACATGGTTGCTCCTCGCTCTGTTTCTTCTCTGCGTACGTTCGTTTGCGTCGATCATTCGACGTTTGCCTCCACCAACCGCTCCACCGACTCCGGCGTGACGTAGGTGGGGCTGACCGTTCCCAGGTCCATGTCGAGGTAGAGGGCCATAAAGGGGCAGGTTCCCGCCACCATGCGGCGTACCACCTGCAAGACCAGCGACGCCATCATCTGGTTGATGGTGGGATCCTGATCGGTGAGGTCGAGGGCCGCCGCGCAGTCCACGTCGGGCGGTCTGGTGGACACGGCGGTCAGCAGGTCAGGGCGCTGCAAAGTGGGCGCGGGCGCCAGGTAGCAGGTCTCCCCGGCGAAGGGGGAATCTTCCAGGATCACCGGCTCAGCGACGTTGCCGACCAGCACCTGCCCCCAGTTGGTGTCGTTGCCCGCGTCGATGAGCCAGCGTCGCGGGTCTCCCGGCAGGCACTCGGCCATCGCCCTGCGCGCGGCGGCGTTGTCGGCACAGCCGATGATGAGGCTGCCGCCCATGCCGGGCAGTCCGGGGTAGCCGTGTCCGTGGGGTTGCGACCCGTACTCCCTGAAGGGGTAGACGGAGTAACCCACGGGGCGCCGGTAGGCTTTAGCCAGCCGGTCGGCGAGCGCCTGGCTCTTGAACTTCCCCACGTCGTCGGGATAGAAGTTCTGCCTGAGCAGGTTGTGGGGCTCCACCCGGTCGTGGTCGACCAGGACGATGGTGGCCTCCCGCCCCTGGAAGAGGCGGCAGAGGCCCTCGGCGACGAAGCCGCCGGTGCCACCGCAGCCGACCACCGTTATCCAGGGGTTGTCCAGCAGGAACGCGTTGTCCAAGTGGTAAGGCATTCGATCACCTCCTTGTCTCTTGCTTGGTCTGAGTCCGGCCCTTCGCCCACCAGCCGGACGCCCGGAAGCGGGCCGTCGAAGACTTGCGACCACTCCACCGGGGCGAAGTGGCCGTAGACGCCCACCCGCAGGCTCAGCTCCGGTTCAGGGGCGTCGAGGCGTCCGACGACTCCGTAGATGCGGAATCCCTGCTCGTCACCGTCGTCGGTCTTCGAGAAGAAGGCGCGGGAGCGTCCGTGCGAGTGGAACTCGGCCACCACGCCCGCCTGGGGCCGGTAGGTGAGGGACGAGGCCGTCCCTTCTTGCGGGGGAACAACCGGCAGGTAGGCGCCACCGTCCCACCTGACGGCGAAGAACCGCTCGGTGTGCGGGTCGTCCTGGAACCAGCGCAGCCCGTTCTCGAAGAGCCAAGCCGGGATGGAGCCGCTGGCAAGCTCCACCTTCTCGGCCACGGGAGCGAGCCCCCGCACCTCGCACGGGGCGACCAGCACCCTCGCCGTCAGGTGGGCGCTCTCGGACTGGACATAGACGCCGCCCGATCCGAGAACGTAATCGTAGCCGATGCCCTGTGAGCCGGAGAGACCCGATGGGTGATTCACGAGGTACCCCACCGGCCTTGCGCTAGTGGTAGCGGTAGCCAACTCGCCTCCCTTCGGAGACCTCCATCGCGTAGGAAACGGTCCACTGGGGAACGAGGTCCTCAGTCGGGTATTTGGTCTTTCCATCGAGCTCCTCCCATAGCGCTTGCAGGTTGTCGGGGTGCTTCTTCGAGCGGTTCTTCGATTCTCCGGTAAGGGAGAAGAAGGACTGGAAGAAGGATTCCGGTATCAGTTCGACCTCATTGGGGAACTTGTGGCTGCCGGGGCAGGCCCTCCCGTCGCCGAAGACGTTGAAGGCGGGGGCGCGGTAGAGCTGCTGGTCGGGGTCGGTCGGCCTGCTCTGCGCGGCGTAGACCCAGGGGGCGCGGCCCGGCGAGCAGACGAAGACCAACCCCGGCATGGGAAGCCTGAGCCGCGCGGGAGGCCTGAACGCCTCGCGCTGCAGGGCCACCGGCCACACCTGCGGCGGCCTCCACAGGCCCACCGTCCGGCCCGTCTCGCCCTGGCTCCACCAGAGAGCTTCCTCCGGCAGTAGCCCCGAGGAGAACCCCCGGTGTTGAGTGAAGACGTTGGCGATCTCGTCCGCCGAGACCGTCTTGACCCAGTTGGAGTCGCCCTCGAAGCCCCGCAGGAGGATCGTCTCTCCGTAGACCTCCAGTTGCACCTTGAGGTCGTCTTTTGGCGCTTCCGCCGGGCCCGGCAGGGACCACTCGGTCCTTTCTGTGTCACTGGTCATGGTCGTTGTCCTCCTTTCCGTGTTGTCGATCGGGCAGCCGGGGCAGGATGAAGTCCAGCATCTCGGCGAAGCGGCCGGGCAGGCCCCCTTCCAGCCAGTTGGTGAGCTTGCACACCGAGTCCAGGAGGGCGTTAGCCCTGCGCCACTCCCGCGTGCCCTCGGCGATGATCTCATCATCCCAGGGGTCGGCGAAGCCGTCATACGTGCCATCGTCGTAGTTGTGGTCGAGGAAGAAGTTGCCGGTCCGGGCCCAGACCCACGAGGCGGCCTGCGCCGCCCCCTCAAACCGCGTCCCCTTCACCGCCTCCGTCAGGTCTTCCAGGGGTATGCCGCCCTGAGGAATCCTCCGGAGCGTCTCTTGCGGGATCGGCCCGTCGGCTGACTCAAGCCAGGCCGTATGCAACCCCTCGGGTCCGTCGTAGAAGGCATCGGGGGGTTTGACCGGCAGGACGAGGGCCGCGAGACCCTCTTGGTAGCCGTCCCACAGCTCGTGAAGGCCGTCGTAGCCGAAGCCCATCAGGTGGAAGGGGATGCCCTTCCTCATCCAGGACCAGGGAGGCTCCTCCCGGCGGTAGTCCGCCCAGAACTCGATCACCGGGGCGTAGAGGGGGAAGTGGCGCTCGCCGAAGAGTCTTGCAAAAGACTCCACCCTCGTGCGTACGTCGGGGGCCGAGAGCACCGCCTCAGCCTCATCGGGGAAGAGGCGACGCACCAGCCCCGCGAACCATGCGTAGTCGTCGGCATAGCCGACTATGACGGACAGCTCCCGCAGCGACGGCGGACGCCGCAGGAGCACTTCCGCAAGACCGCTCAGGAGCGGCGGGGCGGCAGTTGCCACCTCATCGCCTCCAAGAGCCTCTCCGTGGCCAAGGCGTAGTCCTGCGCCTGGGCGCAGGCCGCCTTCACGTCCTTTTGCCGTGCGGCCGCGGCGTCCAGGTCGAGCCCGCCGTTGGGCCGTGTGAGCTCCGCCGTGAGCTCGATGATGCTCAGGTGTGCCGGAGGCACAACCCCAAGCAGTCCGGCCAGGGTCCGGTTGTCCATCGGATCACCTCCCCCGGCTCCGAGCGCGAGTGAAGACACCCTTGGTGCCCACCCGCCGCTGGAATTCGTAGATCGTGTCTTCTCCCCTCTTGGTCTCCTTCACCGAGGCGTTGGCTATCTCGCCGTAGAAGTCTGCGAGGGTCGCCTTCACCTCGTCGACGGTCATTCCGGCGTCCGGGTCGGGGAACTCGCGGTCGTCGTATACGAAGATTCGTGCCATCGTTCTTCTCCTTTTGTGAGAGTTGCTCGTCTTACTGCGTTGCCGTGCGGGGAGTGTCGCCGCTCCGTGGCGGCGGCCTCTCCCCGTGAACTGCGGTCTAGCGTCCCGCGCCGACCGTCTCCTTCTCCCGTTCCTGCTCCATCGCCCACTCGAACATGGACATGGAGGCGGGCTGGGGCTTCCCTTTGCGGCGTTTCGCTTCGACCGGCTCCGTCATGAACTCGGCCCAGGAGAACAGCGATTGCTGCGGCTCGGTTGCCTCGTCGTGGTCGTGGTAGCCCCCGTGTCCAGTACGGGGCAAGCTGTTGCTGCCGTTTCCATTGACGGGGACGGCCTGGCGACCGTTCCCGTTTGCGGGAATACTCCCGTCGACCGGCGCCAGCTCGACCGTCGGCCCAATGCCGAACGGGTCGTCGTGCCCGTTGTCCCCGTATCCAGTACGGGGCAAGCCGTTGTCGCTGTGCCCATTCCCGTTCACCGGGATCGTCTCCGACTCAACCGGCTTCCAGCCGTCGTCCACGAGAAGCTCCTCGGCTTCGCTCTCGGCGTTCCGCGCCTGAGCGAATACCTGCTCGACCGTCTCGGCCTCGTCCGCCTCCCCGTTTACGATCTTGCGGGCCAGGGCCATCATCAGGTCGTCGCCGTCGTCTCCGTATGCGGCAAGCCCGTCCTCCGGCAACTCGCCCTCGACGGCGAGGGAGCTTTGCAACTTCTTGGCCACCAGCTTCAGGGCGTCCGCCTGCAGGGTGTTCCGGTAGGACATGAACACCACCTTGACCGGCCTCGTCTGCCCTATGCGCCACGACCGCCGCGACGCCTGCCGCATCACGTAGACCGAGTAGTCGGTCTCGTACCAGCAGATCGTCGGGAAGTCGATCAGGTCGAGTCCCGTCTGGACCAGCCGCGGGTGGCAGATGAGCACGTCCAGTCCCTTCTTCACCCGGTCGGCCACCCACGCCTCCCGCCTGTCCGGGGCCACGGCGTCGGCCTTCATCACCGCCACCCTGAACCCGTGCCTCGTGAGGATGTCGTCCATCCGCCCGGTGATGTCCCGCGTCCCCGTGTGAGTGACGTAGACCAGCACCCTCCTCCAGCCGCTCGGCGGCCACGAGGTCGACCAGCGCCTTCTCCTTCGGATACATCTTCTCCTCGGACAGCGGCGGCATCTGCACGATGGGATGGTCCGTCCGAGGATCGAAGACCGTCTCCCCCTTCGTGCACCCGTCGGGGTAGGCCAACAGGGTTTGCAGGTACGTCGCCAGAAGCCTTTTGGAGCCAGCCTTGAGAGCCTTGGACAACTCCGCCTTCAGCTCGTGGAACACCGTGTTATAGGCGCTGCGCTGGGAGTAGCCCGTCCTGTCCTCCTCCGTGTCCATCGAGGATAGGAGTATCTTCTCTTCGTAACCAGGAAGGCCGGAGGCAACGTCCGCCAGTCTGAGGAATACGGTGTTGTGGATGATGTGGAACAGCGCCGAGGGCACCAGCCCCGGCCTTTCCCGCACCACCTTGCGGTGCGTCTTCCTGCGGCTGTTACGACCGTCCTGCAGCACTTCGTCTTCGTCCTTGCCGATGCTGTGCTCCTCGAACCCGTAACGCTTGATCCACCGTCCCTCGTCGGAGCGCCCGAACTCGGTCCTGATCTCCGGCGAGAACCGGTAGAGCAGGTGGAAGATGGTCGAGGCATACCCTCCGAGCAGGGTCCCCGTCAAGCTGAGGGACTTGCCGCAGGCGTCGGCGAGGATGCCTGCCGCGATGCCCTGCGCCGAGCCGCGCCCCTTGAACTCGTGGATCTCATCTCCTATCAGCAGGTCGAAGAAGCCCTTCATCCGGTGCTTCACGTAGTCGGCGAGCGGATAGCGGGCCGGGCCGGAATTGTCGGCCTGCCAGAGCGGTGATCCACACTTGGCGCAGGTGCGCTTCCGTCGCTTCAGCGCGGCGTCGGTGAGGGGCACGCCGTCTTTGTCCGTGACCTGAGCCGTGCAGTCTACGCAGCAGGGCACACGGAACGGCTCACCCGTCTTCTCCATCCTGATGAGCCTCCCCTTCGACTTCGCCCACCTGTACGCAACGGCGGCCTTCCAGCGGTAGGAGAGCTTCGCTCGTTCCCTGCTCATCACCGCGAACAGCGGCCCGGAGCCGACCGAAAGGCGCAGCCTCTCCAGGTCGGTGATGGAGGTGACTATGGCGGCGCGCGCGCCCGGCACCGTCTGCTCCACCTCCCGTTTCCACTTCTTCGTCAGGTGCGGCGGGCAGATGACGAGAATCCGCTTGAATCCCGCCGTGTACGCGGCGGCCGCCCCGAGTATGGTAGGAAGCCGGCGAGTTACTCCGAGTTATCGGAGCACTTTTCCGTCAACCCCCATCCGAACCGGACGTGCGGCTTTCACCGCATCCGGCTCTCCAGTGGTTTATGTCTGTTTCTGCGGATTGGATCGCCCGTAGTGGATGTCCATGTGGCACAGTCGGCAGACCGCGAGGGTCAAACGCCGTCGCGCCGCCATGATTTGTACCCACTTGGGCTTTGCCCGTTGGCCTTTCACGTTCAGGTCGCGGAGTGCGCGGATGTGGTGGATTTCCACTTTCACCGTTGAGTCGCACATCTCGCATGTGTCCGCTAGGAGCCGTTTGACAAGCTCGTTGCGGCCTGCCCTGTACTGTTCAGGCTGTTGGTCTACGAGAACTGCCTGCCGTTGCCGTTTCAGGGGTATGCCACCGAAGTACGCCACTTTTGGGCGCTTGCCGTTATCCTGCTGCTTTTCGACCTTTAGGCAGACGCGCGGCCCGTGCTCGGTTTCAACGACGCTCTTGTACTTGCGACGCATCTTCCGTGCGGTGGACTTGTGCTTTGCCGCTAGGGTTCTTGTCAACGACATCTCCATGACCGATTGCAGTCGCCCGAAATGGGCGACGTTGTAGGCCAGAAGGTAGTAGTTGACGACGCCCCGGAACTCCGACTGGTACTGTGCCACGATTCCGAAGTCTTCATCGTGGAGCAGGTAATTGCGGTGTGCCGGTTTGCCTTTGCGCATGTAGGCTTGGCAGTGTTTTTCGATGACGTCGGCGGGAACCCGCAACCCGATTAGGCCGTTGACCCTGCGCCGACCGTTGCGGTCGAACTGGTCGTTGGCCTGTTGGTTCACGAATTCGTAACCGAGGAACCGCGCCGCCTGGCTGGTGGCGTGGGTTATGAGAGTTTTCTCCCTGGATAGCTCCAGCTTGAGCGAGTCGCGCAGGAACGTCTCCAAGGACTCTTTGACCTGTTTGGCTTCGGCCTTTGGCCCGATGAATCCCAGCACGAAGTCGTCCGCGTAGCGCACGTACCGTAACCTGCGATAGCCGGGGTCGTAGGGGTCGCCTGACGGCAGTTGTTGCATTTGCTTGCGCAGTTGCAGGGCCTCGGCGTGATTCCCCCGCTTCCTCTGGCGGAGCGCTTGGTTCAGCAATCGTGTGTACTCGCGGTTGTCTCTTCGGGCTGAGCCACGGGTGTGGGCTGGTATCAGCACGTTCTCGACAAACTTGTCCAACCGGTCTAGGTATACGTTGGCGAGGATGGGGCTGACTATGCCGCCTTGCGGGGTTCCGCTCAGCGTGCGGCCATACTTCCAGTCCTCGACGTAGCCTGCCTTCAGTAGGTACTTGAGCAGGCGTAGGAATCGGTTGTCGTGGAGTGTCTCGCCGAGCACCGACAACAGGACATCGTGGTCGATGTTGTCAAAGCACCCTTTGATGTCGCCCTCGACGAACCAGCGGGTACCGGTCCAGTGGGTGGTCACGTTGCTCAAGGCGGTGTGACAACCCCGACCGGGCCGAAAGCCGTGGGAGCGGTCGGAAAACTGCGGCTCGTAGTAGGCTTCCAGAATCATTCGGATGACCTCTTGCAGCAGCTTGTCCGTCCACGTCGGTATACCCAAGGGACGGGTCTTGCCGTTGGGCTTGGGAATGTTGACCCGTCGCACCGGCGTCCACCTGAACCGCTCGTAGCGCAAGGCTTCGATGATGCGGTCGATTTTCGCCAGTGACATACCGTCCACGGTCTCTGCGATGACTCCTTTGGTCGTAGCTCCCTGATTGGAGTAGATGCGACCGTAGGCACGCAGGTAAAGGTTCCGGTTGTAAAGCAGCCGATAGATGTTCTCCAGCGGCAATCCTCGTTCTCCGCGTTCGCGTATGACGTTCAATACAGTTTCGGCATTTCTCATCCTGAGTACCTCCCTGTTGTATTCCGTCGAAACCACCTGTCCTCCTTCGCCATGTGGACGGCTTTCCCGTCCTCGGACTACTACGAGGACTCCGTGACCATAGGGGTCTCCCCCCGTAGGCCATCCCGCGTTCCGTTTGACTTCTGGGAGAGGGTGTTTCATACTCCACTGGCACTTCTGGAAGGAGGGCCAGGGATGGAGTTTTGGGTCCTGGTCGGGTTGGCCGTCGTGCTCCTAGTCGTGTACAAAGTCGTGCACGAGGTAAACAAGGCGAAAGCACCTCTGCGGAGCCTGAAGCGGCAGGCCGAGAACAAGGTCAAAATGTCCGACCCCATTCTTCGGTCTGACATCCAAATTCTGGACGCCACTAACTCCGACCTGTTGGACGAGGCCATAGACCTGCGTCGCGCCCAGATTGAACAGGGGCGTGACCCTGAAGCTTAGCCTGTGGTTCCACGTGGAACCGGTATTCCCTTCCCATTGTCGTCAGCATAGGACGTTCTAGCGCGACTGTAGGTGCCCCGTTCGTTCCCTTGAATAGACCACACTGGTCATTGACCACTCATCGGAGTTGCATTGGCACCTACATCATGCCAGTGCAATGAGCAGCGCCGGGTTACAAGCGTTCTACCGGCGGGTGGCAAGAACACCATCTGGGAACTGGGGTTCAGGCAATCAAGCTTTCACCGTATCGCGCGGGCCTTGCGGAACCAGTCCTACAACGCTTTGGGACTGTAGCCGCTTTACCGACATGCTGTTGTCCCCTTTGGCTTTCGCCGCAAGGTAGGTCGGTTGGCCCAAGAACTTTCTCCGAGTTCTTCCCGACTGAGCCGGGTATCCTATGCCGCGTAACGCGGCGCACTGAAGGTCTTGCCCGTCCCCATCTCTCCCACGACCGTCGTGCCCCGGTGGGCCTTTAGAGAGAGGGCCGCTCCCCTGATGGCGTCAGCCTGCGCCCCAAGGGGTTTTCGGAGCAGGTACGGAAGCCTGCCGCCGTTCTCCGTAGGCCGGTAGAGCGGCGGGTAGGACTCGACCACCCTCCGTGCTATCGCCTCCTTGAATGTGTCTATGAAACCTGTCAGGTTCATCGTGGGTTTCTCCTCGTTTCTGGAAGAGGCCCCACGGAACCCAGAGCGCCCGTCTCCGCCGAGAGTCGCCCGCAGGGCGCACCGGCGCGAGACGCACCACGCCCCATAACTCCCCAAGAGGGCGCGTATGTGAGAGGGTGCCTGGGCAAAGCCCTGGGAAAGTGCCGTGAGGCACCCTCCGCTATGTGTGTTCTCCTAGAATGTCATGTTCTACAGTCGGATTGACTACGTCGTTTCACGTCTGCACGGCGGGGACTCTCGTGATGCGGCCCGACGAGAGCTGTCTATACGGCTTCCACCGAGGCCCTGCGAGCCTCACGCTCTGAGCGCTCCCGCCGCGTCGCGTCGTCGTGGCAAGGTCCCGTCAGGTGGTACGCCTTGACCGGAGAGGAAACGACCTTTCGACTAAACTCGTCGATGTCCACCGACGCGCTCTGCATGTAGGGTTCGTCGTGGAGGATGTCCTCTCCGCACCGGCAGCAGGTTTCGAGGGGCATGGTTTTCTGCATTTTGTACACCTTCCTTATGTTCAGTGGCATTCTGCGTTGCGTCCAAAACTGAGCGAGGCCCGCCGTCCCCGTGGAAGGAAGACGGAGCCTCGTGGGGGGAGGCCCGGCGGCGCGAGCCGTCTACGCCGCGATGTCCTCGATGTGGCCGCTGTCGAGGTCGAGGGCCACCACGGTCGTTTCGAGCTTCTCGCGGTGGACCTCCTTTTGCGGGGAGTCCTCCACCAGCGTCATTTCCTTCGAGGTTCTGCCCTTGACCAGGATGCGTCGTTCCTCTGATTCGAGGACGAGGTTGTCGAGGAACCCCGCCGCCACCAGCATGGCGAGATGTCCCTTTCGGAGGGGCATCAGCGGACGGGTGCGGGTGTCCGTGGCGGGCCAGAGCGTGTCGGTGATCTCCGTGCTCGCCCACAGTCCCGACCGGCGCGCCTCAGCCGCCGCCGCTATGGGATCGACCGTCCGCGTGGTGAATAGGACATCGCCGCTCGGCGTCGTCGCGGGGGTGAACGCCGGGTAGGAGCCAGGGCCGAGCGGCTCCGGCTCTCCGAAGGCCCATTCCAGCACTCTCTTCTCGGCGGGAGCGTCGGGAACGGGGTCCTCCTTTCTGTAGCCGAACAGCGCGACCTGGTCGAATTCCTCCCGCTCCGGGTCGGGGAAGGCCCAGCACTGCATCCGCCCGTAGTGGGTGGACAGGTAGCGGGCCGATACGGTCAGCCGCTTCCGCGGGACGATGAAGACCAGCAGGCCTTCTGCGGCAAGGTAGCGCGTGCAGTGCATCAGGAATGCGTGCTCGGCCCTCTTGTCCCCGCCCGAATCGAAATCGTACGGCGGGTTCAGGTACAGCAGGCCGAAGGCCCCATTCGCTATCGACGTGGCGAACAGGTCGGAGGCCAGGGCGTGGTCGAGGCGGCGCTCGGCCTCCATCGCCCGGTCCCGGTGCAGTTCGACGCCGTAGGTCTCTATGGAGACCGCGTCGGGCCGGTTGAGACCCTCGGCAAGCCGGTACAGCGCGTCCCCTGCCCCGCAGCAGGGGTCGAGGATGCGCAGGGTCTCCTGGGTCCCGTAGACGTAGCCTTTGGGGGTGCGAATCACGTCCGCGATGAGGTCAACCACCCGGTCGGGGGTCGGGTAAAAGCCCCCTTTCGCCTGGGCTTCCAGTCTCATGTCGTCTCTCCTTTCCCGCCGCCTTCAGGCGGCAATTGCGATGTCTGCGTTTCGTGTGTCAATGCCGACCACCTCTCCTACCGCGAGGTTGCGCTGAAAGCAGAGGACCTGGTCGGTCTTCATACTCTCGGCGCAGGCGGTGCAATACGCGGTTATCAGCTCTGCGCGGTTGGCGACGGTCATCCGCCGCACCAGCACCGAGCCTCCCTCCGGCGGGTTGTGCCGGTAGAGCATCAGGTAGGGGTCGCGCCGCTCCGCCTCCGTAGCCGGACGGTAGAAGTGGGGCTGCCCCGAGCTGAGCAGGTGCTTGGAACCGTCGTGGGAGCAGTAGCGGCAGTGGATACCGTCAGGGCAGAAGCGCTCCCAGGCCCCGCTGTTGCGCTGGACGCGCTTCTTGTTCCTGCACTTGGCCCGCTTCAGCGTCCTATCCATCGGACGCCTCCCCAGGCAGTGTCAGCCTGCCCGACGCTACAGCTTCGGACAGGTCTTCCCTGAGTTCCGATGCCTTGGGGGAGCACCTGTAGGCAGAGATGCCGACCGATTGCAGGGGAACTATCTCCCCGTTGTCGATTCCCCGCTCCCAGAGCCAGCCGGCCCAGGAGCCGTGCAGGGGAAGCGGGCTGCGCTTGTCGAGGAAGCGGTGGTGCAGCGCAGGAGCATCCTCCGACGACTGCGCCAGCAGGAGGAATGAGTCCTTCTCGAATCCGAACTCCGCCTGCTTCGTGTACACCAGCGCGTGCCATCCGCCGGACACCGGAAGGCGGGTGATCTTGGTCGTCCAACTGCCGATGGTCTCGTAGGGAATGACGCACCGCTGGTACTCTCCACTGAGCGCCATGCCGTCCGCGCCCCGGATGATGTGCGCGGCCTCCCCGCGCTGCTTGAGCAGCGACGCCCAGATCGCCTTGAGCGCAGTCTGGCTTCCCACCATCGAGACGAACCAGAGGCCCTCAGATGACTCGTCTCGGGCGAAGGCGTCCGCGGTTGCCGAGTAGCCTCCCGCGCTTATCGTGTACAGTGTGCGCCCCGCACTCGATGCGGGGTCCTCAGGGTCTACGTCCCCGTATCCGGTACGGGGCAGGTCGTGAGTCGCGAGCATTGCGACCTCCTTTGTTGTGCGAGTTGGTTCGATGCGCGGGGAGCGAGTCCCTCGCGTGATGAGCCGGGTGGCGCACGCCGCCCGGTCGATTCGGCCCTCCACTTGCTAGAGAGCGTCCTCAGGGGGCCGGTCGTCGAGGAGCTCGCAGTCGTTCACGTGGTAGGCGATCCCCCGAAAACGGGACTCCTTCAGAGCCCGTCTCGCCTCCTCGAGGGTGTCGCCTTCCAAGACCCATACCTCAGCCCAGGTCTCGCGGCACGCGCTCAGGTGGGCCTCCAATTCCTCCGGCGGATCGTCGAAGTCGTAGTCGTACGCGGTGCAGGCAAACGGGTGCGGGTCCCGAACCGCCAGGACGACGAAGCTGCCTTGCCAAACCATTCCTGCCGTCGGAACCTTCCACTTGATGGGCGCGTCCCGGATGTCTCGGTCCACTCTTCCGTCAGTCATTGCATCTCCTTCCGTCGCGTCTCGACGGAGCGGCGTCGACGTGCGTCTCTAGCCTCACATCAGGCCTCGACTCTTGAGGCTCACGTGCCGCTTCCCGCCGATGACGACGTGGTCGACCAGCTCGATGTCCAACAGCTCCGCCGCCTGCTTCAAACTCCGCGTTATCGTCACGTCGTTGGGACTGGGGTCCGGGTTGCCCGACGGGTGGTTGTGGACGACGACGACGGCGGGAACGGCCTCGACGACGGCTGGCCTCAACACCTCCGCCGCGCGAACCATCGACGAGTTGACGTTGCCCTGGTAGATCACGCGCTGGCCGACGACCTCGTTCGACGTGTTGAGCAGCAGCACGCGGAGCTGCTCTTGGGCAAGCGCGGACATCTCGGTCCCCAGGATGTCGTAGATGTCCTGCGAGCGGTTGATGGACTGTGGGTTCTTGACGCCTTCCGGCCTGAGGGAAACCTCGTAGCGCACCGCCAGTTCGCCGAGCAGGTGCTGGTTGCTGCGTAGCGCGTCGAGCAGCGCGGACTCGCAACCCAGCGGTCCGGTAGAGAGAGTCTCCGCTTCATTCTTCTTCTCAGTCATGTCTGCCTCCTTCTCTGGGTCTGGCAACGAGAGCGTGGCCGCCCCCATGGGTGGAGAGCGGCCCCGTTGATTTGCGCCCGTTCGAGGCGGACGACGCTATGCGGTTGCGGGTCGGAGCTAGAAGGGCGAGGCGTCGTCCGCCTGGTTTTCATGGCCGGTCCCGTTGCCGTTGCGGGAGTCGAGGAACACGACCTCGGAGGCGTGCACCTCGGTGCGGTGGCGGCGCTGGCCGTCGTCGCCCTCCCACGAGTTCTGTACGAGGCGTCCGGCGACGTAGATGCGGTCACCCTTCGCGACGTACTCGTTCACGGCCTCCGCCGTCCCAGCCCAGACCACGAGGTTATGCCAATCGGTCTCGTCCTCGGCGTCCTTGCGGTAGCGGTCGGTCGCCAGCCGCAGCTTGGTGACCGCCGTGCCGCCGGGCGTGTACAGCATTTCCGGCTCCGTGCCCACCCGTCCCAACAGTTCGACCTTGTTGATCGTCCGTGCCATTTCGATTTCTCCTTGTGAGTGACGTGGCGCGTTCGCAACGCGCCCGGTTGAATGAAGCTTGTCCCGTACTCCGATATGGGAGCGGGGCCGCCTCCCTGTAGAAAGGAAGCTCCCCGTCCTGCGCTCCCGTCGAGGGAGCGTCTAGCTGACTCGCACGTACTCCGACTCGCTCTCCGTCACGATCTCGGCCCTCGTCTCGGGGTCGAGCGCGGCGTTGAGCTTGCGGTAGTTGACGTTGTAGCGCTTTGAGGTGACGAGGCTCACGGTCCGGCCCCCCACCGTCGCCTTGGAGTCTCCCCGGCGACGCATCCACGCCTTCAGCGTGTCCAGCGCCGCGCGCTTGGCCTTCTCAGGCTCCTTCACCGACCCCTGCGCCTCCGCGTAGGCAGCCACCGCGTCCCGTGCGTCCTCGTCGCTCACGTGCTCTTCTTCGATCTCTTCCGCTTCGTCGAGCTCCGCCGCACCCGGCAGGCAGATGTCCAGGAACGGGCACGACCCGCATTGCCAGCTGCCCGCGGAAAAGTCCCGATCGGGCAGCACGTCGGGGTCGGCTCCATTCCTGATGTAGTGAGCTTCCAGTTGGCCCAGCCACTCGCAGGCGGCTTCCATCGCCCGCAAGACTCGCATGGTGGGGACGACCTCGAAGTCCCATGTGCGACTTCCCGTGTCCATCGTGGCGATTACGATCTCCCGAATGAGCCCAAAGGCCCCGACCGTGTAGAACCCGGCCTGAGCCACCGATTCCGGGTGGCTGCGCTCCGCGCCCAGTGTCCTCCAACGCTTGAACGCCTCCGGACCACGAGTCTTCACCTCGACGACCATCTCGTCGCTGTAGTGGCGCGCTGAGGTCTCGTCGTCGAAGAGGAACATCGAAACTTCGGACTCCTCCTCGCCTATGGCTTCGGTTGCGGGCAAGGGCATCCTTCCCGTGGCATCGTGGTGGCCGGTGACGTTCATGCGGGGTCCGATACTCACCAATACCTGCCGAGGTTCCTGCGAATCGGCCGGATCGACCTTCCAACCCGCCCGCTCCATCGCCCGCAGCACCACCGGCTCCAGGGCGTTGCCCGACTCCATCACCGTCAGCGAGTCGTCGTTGGGAGGATTCGTGGGCTGATACCCGGTCGCGGCGTACCAGAGGGCGCGGCGACAGTTCAGGGCCGCCGATGCCCGCACCTCCAGTTTGCCATCGTCGTCGAACCTCGCAGCAGGACGGGAGAAGACCTCCGCCCTGTCGATAGTCTCAGTCGTCATGTTGCTTCCTCCTGTAGATGGAGAGCGGGGTCGCCCCGAAGGGACAGCCCCGCTCGATTCCGAGTTCTCCATTGTCGAAGCCGCTCAAGCAGCGGCCTTCACCTCCTCCTGCTCCGTCTACCCAGCCTGTCTCCGCTCTCCGGCCCTGACGTGCTCCTTGAGGATGTGGGCGATGCCGTCGCCCAGCCCAAGGACGGCGAGGCTCCTGCCGTCTCCCAACCGGTTCCAAAACGGCTGCATCTCGGCTATGCCCTGGATCTGCTCGATGATTTCCTCGACGGGCGTTCCGCGCCGCAGGTGCAGGGAGATGAGTCTGCAGGCCAGTTCGGTAACGCCATGCTGGAAACTGCCGCCCTTTCCAAGCGCCCCGAAGACCTCGAAGGGCTCTCCCTCCTCGTCCGTCGAGACGGTGACGTACAGGTTCCCCATCTCCGTCTGCAGCTTGGTCGTCGTGCTGGGAAGGCTGCGCGGCCTGTCCCGTGTATCCGTGGTCATCGCCTTCCCCCTTCCGGCAGGCAGAGCGGGCGTGTCCGGGTACAGTCGATGACCTCCATCCGCCCGTACTTCCTGACCATCTCCGGGTCGTTGGCGAAGGACTCAGCCTCCACGCGGATGTCGAACCGCTCAAACGGATCCGACCCGTACCCTCCCCAGTAGAAGAGGACGTGGAAGTGGAGGCCGGGCGGGTAGTTGCGTACGAAAGGCAGCGCCGGGGCGTACCTGTCGAAGTAGCCAGCAACCGTGAGCGCCATCTCGCGATCCCCGTCGTCGCCGACGCCCAGAAGCGTCCTGACGATGGGCTCCTCACAGTCCTCTTCCGCGTAGGTGGGAGTGTGCATGGCTTCCCGGACGGCGGCGGGAAGCTCGTCCCACCGCTCGCGGCTGAGCTTCAGCCCGCCGTGGCTCGGCGTCGTGACTCTCAGAACGCCCTCGGCCAGCTCCACTACGTCCCTCGTCCAACCCCAGGGTGTGTGCATCGTCGTCGTGACCATCGGTCTTCTCCTTTCTCTCAAGTAGAGAGCGGGGCTCTCCCGGAGAGAGGAACCCCACTCTTATCCGTGTACCGATGTGACACGCGGCCTAGGCGGCATGATCCTGTCGCATCCGGTTGAGCTTTTTCGTGGCGGCCTCGATCAGCGACCCGAGATCGTCGGCCGTCAGGTCGACGATACTCTTGCCCATCTGCTTCTGGACAGCGGCATGCACCTGCGCCTCGTCGAAGCCCTGCTTGACGCACAGCTCCATGAGCCGCTTGCGTAGGGTCTCCATCTGGGATTCGTTGCGGCTCTTGGCCTGCGTCTGGGTCCGGCCGGACCTGCCGTTCGCCTGTGCCTGGACGGGAACCCGCTGTGGCGCGGGGCTCGACGACTGCTGGTCGCCGTAGAAGCCGTTGCCGAACTGAACGCCGAAGCTGCGGAAGGCCCGCTTCACACCGTCGGTCACGGCGCCCTTGATCGCCGTGTCGTGTCCATCGACGGTCTTCTCGGCCACCGCGTGGAAGCCGGTGTCGATACGAGGCAGAGCGCCGGCGACGATTACCCGCACCCTGGCACTGTAGGCCAGGGAGTCCGTAACCTCGCCGGTTTCGGGATTGACCGTCTCGATCCGGCGCAGCTTCGCGTCGCCGATCTGATCGTAGCCCCAGCCCCCGCGGCCGAAGATCCGGTTGGCCTGCTCGAAGACGACGTGGCCTTCGAGGTAGTCGTAGACCTTGCCGCCGTGCCCATTGCGCCGGGAGACCAGCGCGGGGTTGAGGGGCTGTTCAAGCGCCTGCGTGACGGCGGGCGAAAGCCCGTCCCAGAGCAGGTCATGCCCCGCACTCGATACGGGGTCGTGCTCGGCGACGACCGAGGTGTCGGGCCTGTGCCCGTTTCCGTTGACCTGGACGAGGCCGTTCCCGTTGCGGTTGTGTCCGCTGTTGTTGCCGTTGGACATTTCGTATCTCCTTCGTGGTGTTGTTCCTGTAGCGAATGAGCGGTGCGGTTTCCCGATGGGAAGCCGTGCGCGGGCAGAGCCCGACGTACGTTGGGCACAGGTCGTCCCGCAGTGCAAAACTTGGGGGAAGGCCTGTAGGTTGAAAGTGAGGTTGGGGAATTGGTAGGCCGCGAAGCCCGAATGAGAGCGGCGGGGAGCCGCTATCGGGCTGAGCGGGCGGCCTGCGAGAGCAGGCGGAGAAAGGTGGTGCTCCCGTAGGGATGCGCGGCCAGCTCTGCCACGTCGCCGACGCCTTCGGGGAGCGCGACGGCGGCGGCCCTGCGTCCGAGCAGGGTCAGAAGCCCGTCCGTCGCCTCACGGCCCGCGTCGTCGTTGTCGAAGGCAAGGAAGACGCGGGGGCAGCCCCGCAGCGCCGAGGCGATGCGTTCCATGCCCTGGGTACCCAGGGCAGCGACGGCGGGAACGCCCCAGCAAGCAAGCGCAAGCCAGTCGAAGACGCCCTCGGCAACGACCAACCAAGGCGGCGAGGGGCCGAGACGACCAAGTCCAAGCAGGGGCTTGAGGCCGGGGGGAGCTTGGAACCGTGGTCGCATGTCGGGGTCGACGGCCCGTCCCGCGAGCCAGTGGACAAGACCGCCGGTTACTTCGGGAACTACCACCATCCGTGAGAACCGCTCCGCGCCCAGCTCCATGAAGAGTCCCGACTCCTTCAATCGCTTCTCGGAGAAGCCGCAGGACTCAAGGGTCTGCCACAGTCCGCTGCCCGGCGAGTAGCCGAGGCCCAGACGAGTTGCGGCGTCCGGGTCGATGCCTCGCGAGGCAAGGTATTCCCGTGCTTCTGTCGAACGCCGGAGCCCTCCGGCGTAGAAGCGCGCAGCCGCTGTAAGCAACGCCGGGTCCCGTGAAGGCAACGGTGGCGCTTTCGATCGCCTTGCCGCAACCGGACGAGAAGCTCCCGCTAAAACTGGACTGTGGCCGCCTCCGTCGAGCCTCCGGATCGCCTCCGGCAGCGTGAGACCCTCGATCCGTTGCACGAAGTCAAGTACGTCACCGCCGGCACCACACCCGAAGCACCAAAACTTTTCGGTGTCGCCGTACACCGTGAAGCTGGGTTCGGATTCGTCGTGGAAGGGACAATAACCCTGTCGCACCCTGCCTCGGCCTCGCAGCATCGTGCCGGCAGACTCCACCACCTCGGCGAGCGAGTGGCGTGCCTTGAGCGCGGGGATATCAACCGTCGCGTTGGAGGCGACCATCACGCACCTCCCCTGAGAGGACGAAGACCCCGGAGGCTGCGCTCCGAGACGACCTTGCCCGGCCGCCATCGCATCCCCAGGACCGCCACGACCTCCAGCGTACCGTCGCCGTGAGACACCAGCGCGGCGGCCCTCCCGGTGCTCTGGCTGTAGACCATCGCATCCTCGTCCCTAAACCTCCGTTTAACGAGCCCCTTCCACTCGAAGTAGCCCCACCGAGCCTCCCGAATTTCCGCCTTCGCCATATCCATGCTGGCGAGAGTCGTCAGCGCCCCATCCACATCCCCCGCCTGACGTTGGCGCCGGGCCTCGTGGATCGAGCGCGCTGGACTCGGCCCCACCGCCTGCGGGCTATCTTCCTTGAACGTAAGCGCGTCCATCAGCTTGTCGACCAGTTCTTCGAGGCTGCGCCTGGGCCGCGCCGTGTCCGTCGTTCGATTGTCCATCACTGCCGTTGCCATAGTCATCGTCGTGTCTCCTTTGTGATTTTTTGTATGCGTGTTTCACAGCAGCAGAGGCGCGAGCATGAGCGCCAGCACTGCCACCGCCATGAACTCCGACCTGTGCCTGCGAAGCCAGCGAACGGGCCGCCATGCCACCTCTCTTACGTGGCGTACGACGGCTCCCTCTGCCCGTCCGATGCGACTACCGATCTCCATGCCCTCGCCTCCTTCCTAACCGCGTGAACTGCCGAACCATCAGCGCCGTGATGCCAATGCCGAGCGCGTTCAGCACGAAGACCTCTCCGTCCCCGCTGAGCGTGAGCGGACCGACCAGCAGCGCCGCAATGCCGACCGCCACCGTCCACCGCCTCATTCGCACCTTGAACCCAGCTACCCCTCCTACGACCCGTGAAATCCGTTTCCAAACGTGCATACCAGCACCTCCTTTTGTTCTTGGCCCGCGCTGCATCCGAAGCGCGAGGTCTCTTGTGTAGCGTTGTCTTGACATGTGCGCAGCCACATTCGACGGATGCCATCGAAGGCGGATGCGTGGAAAACACGTCGACCGCGAAGGGGGGTCATGGGACGACGTGGGGGAAAAAGGCACAGTTCGGCCTGGGGGTCTGGGGAAATCTTCAGGGAACTGCGACGGGGAAAAGCGAATCGACTACGTGCCGAACGTGGGAAGAAAGAGTTGGGGGAATGTGACGAGTCCTGCCAGAGCCGGAGTATCGATCTGGGGAGCTGCGTCGAGAGGCGAACGACCGGGCCGCGACGACGATGTCGCAGACCGGCGCGTGTGAGGAACCACCGGCTCGGCCATTACAAGCCGTGCCGATGGCATGAGAAACCAGACGGAGCGGCATACGCACCGTCCATACGGCCCAATCGTCAAGGCGTCCCTCCCTCCGACAACCGGACCATGGTCAGCGGACGAAGCGCGGGACGCACTCCGACCGGAAAGCCCCGACGTTCGAAGCGGCGTTGGGGGAGCAAGGCTCGACCCTTCACTACCGCCTCACGCTGCGGGAAGCGTTTTGTCCCATGAAGACCGCCATCGGGGGAGCAAGGCTCAACCCTTCGGGCCGTCCGACTTGGGAGATCGTTCGGGGAGCAAAGCTCGACCCTACTCAAAAATCCCGGACTCGGAGACGGAGCCCCCAGGTTTCTAGGGCGGGAAACGCTGGAAAAGCCTGACAGTGCAACCAGTATTGCCGAACCCTGGTTCTGAAAGGAATGTCTTCGGCGTCCCATCGCCCAAAGTGTTCGCTTTTCATTACATTATGCAGCGGTCCGCAGCCGTCCGCAGACTACTCGCGCGTGCCGGGCGGTGCTAGCATTAGGCTGTGTTCGGTCCCGCCCGTCTTCGAACTAACGTGGGATGACGATGGAATCTCCCAACCCAGGCGAAGGGGAAGACAACCCGTGCCTCGTGTCCGAGACGCCATACGTGACGCTTTGAGCCCTAGCGACAGGTTGTTCACGCCGACTCGCAAGCCCTTCCTGGACTTAGCAGTTGGTGTGGAAGTGATAAGCCTCCTTGCGGAACCCCATCCAGCAAATCCCAACAAGATAGCCTTCGACGCCCTCGACGCCGTTCCGGCGGACAAGTTTCGCTACGGTAATGAGCTGCCGATTGGTGTGAATGAAGCAGACGCGGCCGGGGGCACGCTCGAACGATCCCTCATTGAACGTCATGGCGATGGGATGATGAGGGCTTCTTACGCCGCTCCGATTCTCGTGGAGGCTGGCGTCTGTGTGTATCTTCCGAGACGGGCGGAAGAGGCACAGCGCATCGGACTCAGGCCGGAATGGAGGCTCTTCAGCTAGAATCCTGTGTTCCGAGAGTACGTCTCAAATGGGCACAACCACGTCTTCGGAGATCGCTACTCCTGCCACAGTCCGAAGGTCAGAACCCACCGCACCTTGCTCAGCACCTCAAGCCTCACGCGTTCCCGCCGCAGGTCATCGAGAGATCTTCTGCGCCAGTCGAGGTAGCTGCTCTTCTCCGAGGGATGCATCGGCGAAGTCGCGGGGGGCAGCGTCAGGCCATGATCTTCGATCAGTGATACCTCCAGTTCCATGATCCGCTCCCTCGTCCTCGCCCGTTCGAGCTTTGTGCCGGTCTCGCGTCGCAGTTCCGAGTTTCTCCACTCGTTGACGAGGGGCCAGGCGGCTCCGTAGACCTCCTCATCCCCCGGGATGAATTCCCTCGTAACTACCATGGGATCCAGCATCCGCTCGACCGTCCGCCTCCCACGACGCTCCCTCGTCCGTCCAGCGCGAGACGCCCACGTTGCCCTCCGCCTCAGCGAGTCCAGCCCAGCCAACCGAAGGCCGGTCTTCCCAACCCCGCGCGAACCCCGGTCCCTCAGCTCGTCGATCTCTCTCCGAACAGCCTCGAAGGCCTCTCGCATCCCCTCGCCCAGCGCGTTCACGACTCCCGTGAGTTCGTCCACCCGCCGCTCCAGCGCCTCGATGCGCTCAAGCTGATGAGCGGAATCCGCTACGCCCTCCTCCAGCAGCAGCCGCTCCAGGGCGTCGGCCAGCCGGGGCGACAGCCTGCCCGCCGACAGCCCGCGCCAGATCGTCTTGCGGTCTATCCCCAGCGCCTCGGCTGCACCACCAGGGCCGAGCTGCCGCACCATGTCCTTCAGAAGAGCCATCAGCCGAAGGTGATGAACGTCCTCCACGCTGCGAGTTCCGGGTCCTTCGAGCAATTTTCCAGCAGTTTTCATCGGCTTCTCCTCAGTCTCCTCGTTCCACTTGGAATTCTTCGTATATGCCAGAGGAACAGCGTCCCAGGACCGTTCGCGTTCCACTTGGAACACTTCGTAGCTGCGCATGGAACATGCCCCCCGAAAACCCCTTGTTCCACTTGGAACATTTCGTAGCTGCGCATGGAACATGGGTCTGGAACGGGGACTAAAGTCCGGCTGCTCACCTTTTCCTGTAGGGAGGACGCTTACGCGCCTGTACCACGCCGTACCCGTCCCGTGACCCCCTCTCAGAAAAAACTCAATTCTCTGTACACGTTAATGACATCACACAGGGCCCCCTCCGGGTAATGCCTTGAAAGGCGCTACATGTGCAACGCCTTTCAAGGCATTACGAGCGGCAGTCGGACCGTTCACACTCGAATACCGGAGCGTCGACGGAGACAGTCGGCGCGGAACTGAGGGAGGCCGCTAGATGGCCCTGCAATCGACAACCAAGACCGGTGGACCGAGGCGGCCTGCGCCGATTCTCGCGTCGCTCCTCCTGTTGGCGCTCCTGTTCGCCGCGTCAGTCGGAACTATCGTGGCCCAGGGTTCAGGCATCGCGCTGGTCAACGAGAGCGCGAGGTTCGTCGAGCGCAACAAGGACGGGGGATTCATAGCCCGTCCGGTGTTCGACCGGCCCCTGGCCTTCCTCGCCTACGCAGTCCGCGACCCCGACTCAGGAGAGTGGCTCACCGGGGTCACGCAGGTGCACGGAGGCGAGAAGAGGCTGAGCAACGGATGGGAGCGATCGTGGGAGTACCCCGGCCACGACGACCAGCCCGAGCTCGACCCCAAGCGCATCTACGTGCTCTTCATGATGGCCGCAGAGACGACCCCCGGAGAGCCGGACCGCTTCCACGTCGTGATCCCGGCCCACGAGCCGACCGGCATCTGGGAGCGGGTTATCGGGGCTCTCGACCCCTCGCGCTGGGCGCGGGCCTTCGCCCGCTGGGTGATCGAGGGTGTGCACGGGACGCTGTGCGGCGTGGTCGAGCGTGCAAGCGGCGCGAACGCCGACGAGTGCAGGGGAGGCTAGCGGCAGATGAGCGACATCCTCACCGGGACTCCCCCGGAACTGACCTACGACAACCCCCTCGTGCGGGAGGCGTGGACGGTCGTATGGGCCGTCACGTCGGGTGCGCTGGTCGTGATCGTCGGATGGATGGGGCTGAGCCTGATCGTGGGCGAGCAGGCAGGAGGCAGCAGCGCCGGATGGAGGGAGACCTTCCCCCGGCTCGTGCTGGGGCTGGTAGCGGCAGCAACGTCGCTGTGGTGGTGCTCCCTGGTCATCGACGTGGCGGCGGGGGTGTCGGGATTCGTGGCGGACTCGCTCGGCGTCAACCCGGGCGACCTGCTCAGGGCTCCCCTGAAGACGCTGCTCACCGCCGTCGAGTCGGGGAGCGTGGGTATGGCGCAGTTGATGGCCCTTCTCTACCTCGTCTACGGGTTCTTCGTGCTCTACATCCTAGTGCAGATGATCGTGCGCCTCGCCCTGATCGACTTGCTCTTGGCCCTCGCCCCGATTGCGCTGGGACTGTGGATCCTTCCGCACACGGCGGGCTGGGGAAGGCACTGGCTGCGGATGTTCATGACGACGGTTTTCCAGCAGTCGGTCCAACTGATCGCGCTCGCGTTGGGATTCGGGTTCCTGAACGAGTTTGCCGAGATATCGGCCTTCGAGCCGGTGCAGGACTTGATCTGGAAATTGCTGATGTCGCTGGCGTTCGTCTACCTGGCGACGCGAGTGCCGTCGATGCTCGGACAGGCTGGAACGTTCGACGCGTGGCTGAGCACGCTCTACTTCGGGATGTCGTTGCCGGGGTCGATGGTCCGGTCGATGAAGTCGGTCGGGCTGATCGGCGCCGGAGCCGCCGGAGGCCCGGCAGGGATGGCGGCGGGAGCGATGGCCGCCGGAGCGGGCCTGTCGGCCGTTGCCGGCGGGGTCAACTCGGCGGCTTCGATGGCGACTCCTTCGGCAGGCGAAAGCGGCGGGACTCCAAGGAGTGGGGGGGAGTAGAGGCGGAGCGACCACCGAGAAGTGATGCGCAGGTGGCGGAGCGGACTGGGGAAACGACGAATCATAGCAAGACTAGGAACCTGAGAGGAGAAGGAGAACGGAATGGAGCAGATCACGCAGACGATTTCTAACCTGGTGGGCATCTTCCTGGGAGCGGTCGGGGCAGTGGGAGTCGGGTTTTTCGTGTACGGCGCCTACCTCTATTTGACGGCGAGCGGAGCCCCGCATCAGATGGAGCGGGGCAAGAGCGCCATGATGACGGCCATAGCGGGCGTGGTGCTAGCGATGTTGGCGTACGGCGTCATCGAACTGGTGATGAACGCCGTGGTCGATCCGGCGGTCGACGTCGAATTGCCGGAGCCCGCCACGCCCATACCGACTCCGGATCCCAACAACTAAATGGGTGCGAGGAGGGAGAGAAAGAATGAAAGAGCACGAGGTGCCGACACACGTGCAGGCCGAAGACAGGGTGCTGCTATGGTTCTCGTTCCCGCAGATCGTGGCTGTGACGGCGGTTTGCGCGTTGTCCTATGGCACGTACAGCTACGTTCCTGTGGGACCCACGGGCGCTCGAATCGGCTTGGCAGCCGTCCTGTGCGTCGTCGGAATCGCCATGATCGTGGGGAAGGTCGGGGGCAGGAGCCTGCCGCTCGTGGCCGCAGACCTGCTGAGGTACCGGCTGGGAGCTCGGCGCTACGCCGGTCCCGTTTCCCAATTGACGAGAAGCGAGCCGCCACCGGTCCCCGAGAACGCTCCCAATCCCCTGGCGATGCTGTCCCGACGCGCCGGTCGCGGCTCTCGCAGGATGCGAGTCACGGCCAGGCGGGGTCTTGCCAAGATGCGTCGCAACCGGGGAAGGCGGCCATTCCGACCTCAAATGTGGTTCGGGAAACGCCGGAGGACCTTGCCGGCCGAGGCTGGATTGGGGGCGCGCTTGGGAGAAGGCGCAAAGAAATTCCGGGCGCGGTGGGAGAAGACCCGCGGGCAAGCCTTTAGCGGGGTTTCGTCCGGCGTCAGTGCCGTTACTGGACACCTGACCGCCCCCGTTCTTCGGCGTACGCAAAACATCCCCGAAGTACAAGTTGAGACGAACGGCGAGCCGAGCGACGAGGTGGAAAGGCCCTCTCTCCCCGTCGAGACTCGCGAGCCGAACGCGACTCCATCGCCCACGTCGAACAAGAGGTCAGGCCGCCGCAGGAGACGAAGGAAGGGCCGGAGATCGGGGGCACGGAGGTCTGGACAAAAGATCCTGCCGGTCATTCTGGTAATCACCGCACTCGCGGCTGCCATCCTCACGACCCCTCACGCGGCGCAAGCGGACGGGCACTGGCTCGACGACATTGACTACGAGCCGGCAGAGCCCGTGCCGGGACGGAGGCTCTACTTCGAGGGCCTGCGGGTGTCGGACGATCGCGCCGAGGTATCCCTCCGCGCGGCCACCGATCTTAAACTGAGGGTGCGGGCCTACGGAGGAACCGAGGGCAATGCCCTTCGCTTCTTCGGCATCGCCAACGTCGTGGAGAGCGAGAGCATCTACTATTCCCTGCCGCTGTCGGGCGAGAGCCCGTCCCTCACCTTCTCGTGGGAGGACGGTATCGGCCAAGCCGGGGCGTTCGCCATCGAGGAAGCGCAGCTTCCCTTTCCGCTGCCAGAAATAGGCGGGGATATCTGCGATCTGCGGGTCACTTCCCTCGGCTGGACGCCGGGAGAGATCGAAGGAGCGGTCGAGTCCGAATGCGCGGTCACTGTCCAGGAGACCGTCGAGCTGCAGACGACGGCGGGACACGAGAACGTCGTCGAGACGACGGTGATGGAGGCCGAGGTGACGGAAGTTACCGGGACGGTGTCCGTCACGTCAGGCACGTCGCGCGTGCGGGTCCCGTTCGTGCCGGACGGCGAAACCGCCTTCCGGCTCGACGTGGGAATGGGCGAGGACGCGCACGCCTTGACCGTCGGCGTTGACCTCGAGGCTGCCCTGAGCATCACGATTCCCCCGCTCGTGACGCTCACGCACAGCCCGCAGAGGACCGAGTACCGCACCGAGACGGTGAGTCTGCTGAGGCCGGGGACGAGTGAGACCGTCAGCGAGACGGTGACGGTGACGCACGCCGACGGTACGCGGACGCAGCACTTCATCTCGGCCACACTCTCGATACCCAGCGAAACGGTCTCCCGGAACGTGACGATGACCATCATCCACCCTGAGCGCGTCGTGGCTCAGGTCGAGGAACGCGAGCCGCTGACCCCGGTCAGGCAGGAGAGGCTGTCGCTGCACGCGAGCGTCGGGTCGGACAACCCCTACGCGGTCTTCACGCCTCCGCTGACCGAACCGGAGCCGGAGAGGGCCGAGCAGAGGCCGATCACCGACGAGGAGGCGAATATCTTGTTCGATCTCTGGGGATGGGTGAGGCCATGGTGAGATTTTTTCTGAAGTCAACCGCGCTCATTCTCGCGTTTGTTTCACTGGGGGCTTCGCCTGCTGAACAAGAAATGATTCACGCCTTCGACGAGGCGCTGACGGGTATGGCTTACGCCGCGTCCGGCCTGGCGTTCTTCGCCGTCGTGTGGGCGGGATTCCTGCTGATGGCGGACGGGAGCTACGAGCGCGGAGGGGCCACGGCGAAACGCGCCGTGATCGGAGCGGTCGTCGGGCTGGCGCTCGTGCTGTCCGCCAAGGGCGTGGCCCTTGCGCTGCGGGGCGGCGTGGTACCGGTCCCATAGAGCCGAGGAGGACTAGGACTTGAAAAAGACACTCGCGAAGAAGGAACGACCGGTGTCCGTTCTCACCAGACTGCGAAACCTTGCGTTCCGGCTCGGCCTTGGCCGGTTCACGAAGAAGTGGACGCTCTCCTCACCGCCGGTCGTTGAGGAAAAATCACCTCCGGAGTTGCCGCTGCATTTCATGGTCTCGCACCTGGACGAGGACGGCATCGTCCGCCTCGACGGGGTGAAGGTAGCAGCGTGCGAGGTGATGGGTCTTGAGATCGACGAGCCGAAGCTCGGCGCGTTCGCCGGGGCGCTCAACGCCTGTGACTTCCCCTTCCAGCTGCTCATCAGGCAGCACCCGCCTCGCCTCGGCGCACTGAAGGACAGGCTCAGGGATACCCAGCCCGCCGACCTACCGCCACAGACGCGAGCGGCCTCGGAGTCGCTCCAACGCCTTCTCAGAAACCTTGAGTCCCGGGACGGCATCCTCGACCGGCGCTTCTACGCCGCCTGCGAGTTCGGACGAGTTGACGAACTGCGCGGTCTTCTGTCGAGGGCGGGACTGTCCGTCCACCCCCTAAGCGGACGCCAGTTACGGATGTTCTTCCTATCGGCGGCACTCGGCGGATCACCCGCCGAGTACGACAGAAACGAAGAGTTCGAGGTCGAGGTCAACCGACGCGATATGAGTATCGGTGATACCCTCGTCCGCTCGCTACACCTCGGCAAGTGGCCCCGGTCGCTCGCCCCCGGCTTCCTCCAGGGGCTGATGGCGGCAGGAGCGCCGATGGACCTGTCCATCCACTTGGGGCCGATACCTCCCGAACAGGCAGCGAGAACGTTGGAGTGGCAGAAGGTCAGGTTCGAGTCTGCGCAGTCCCTGTCGCTCAAGCGAGGGCGCACCATGTCTCCCGAGGCGGAGATCGCATTGGAGGACGTGACGCGCCTGCGCGACGAGGTGCAGCGCGGACGGGAGCGGCTCTTCCACGCGTCCCTGTCGGTGACGCTTCACGCGCAAGACGAGGACTCCCTGAAAGAAATAACCCAGCGGGCGAAGGGCCACTTCGCCGCCACTCTCGGCAAGCTAGACAACCTCGCCTTCCGCCAGCGCGACGGACTATTGTCCGGGCTGCCGTTAGGGCTGAACGCCATCGCGGTCTGGAGGACGCTGGACACGTCCTCTCTGGCGGGTCTCTTCCCCTTCTCGCCGCCGGACCTCGACACCCGAAGCGGCACTCTCTACGGCATCGACATGCGCGCCTGCTCCCCTATCGTCTACGACCCGTGGGACGGGACGCACCTGAACGCGAACACGGCGGTGCTGGCACGCTCCGGTTCGGGGAAATCGTTCTCGACCAAGCTGGGAGTTCTCAGGGGTCTGACGCGCGGAGTCACGGCATACGTCATCGACCCTGAGGGCGAGTACGCCGACATGGCCCGCGCGGCGGGTGGGCGCGTCCTGTCGCCCGGAGTTCCGGGAGAGGGCATGAATCCCTTCGTGATCGACAAGGGAGACTCGGAGGAGCTTCTCCAGCGCATCGGCAGCCTGAGACGCCTGATCGAGGTGATGGTGGGCGAGCGTCTTTCCGCCGAGCGGCGAGCTTCGCTCGACCACGCTCTGGCGGGCTACTACGCCCGGCCCCGTGAAAGAACCGGCTTCCGCGATTTCTACAAATATCTTCAAGAAGACGAGGCGGGTGATCCTACTCTGGCACGCCTGCTGAGACCTTTCGCAACCGGCAGCCTCCGACACCTTCTGTCCGACGAGGGAGACGACCTTCTCGGCAATGAGGCCCTCGTCACCGTCTTCGACCTGCGGCTTCTCGAACCGGAACTGAGGCCCGCCGCCGCCATGGTCTGCACCGAGACGGTGTGGGCCGCCGCCGCGCAGGACCCCAAGCCGAGGCTGTTGGTCGTCGACGAGGTGTGGTCGATCATGCAGCATCCCGAGGGCGCGGCCTTCCTCGTGTCGATCGCAAAGCGGGCCAGGAAACACAGGCTCGGCCTCCAGTTCATCACGCAGGACGTCCAAGATCTTCTGTCCGAAGACTCTTCAAGAACCATCACCGGACACTCTGGGCGGGCGCTCCTTCAGAACGCCGCCTTCAAGCTCCTGCTCCAGCAGGACGCCGCCGCAATTAGCACCGTGGGGGACGCATTCGATTTGCCGGAGGAGCTCCAGCGCTGGCTGCTGTCCTGCCCCAGGGGAGACGGCCTCCTGCTCGCAAAGGGCAACAGGTTCCCCGTTCGCATAGAAGCGACACCAGAAGAGACGTCCGTAATCGAGTGGCGGCCCGGCAATCCCAGATAGACCAATCGGGAAGGACTCAACCATGAAGCTGAATGCAATCAGCAGCCTGCTCAGTAGAAACCGGGACAAGAGACATCCGGTTTTGTTGGCTGTGACACCGCCGCGTACAGGAGAGCGAACGCTTCTCGGCGTCGAGAACATGCTCGCCTCCATCGCTGTGCCTGAACCGTTCTCCCTCGAGCTTGCAGGAGACGCCGACGGCGTGACTCTCTTGACTCGGTGCCTCGACGAGCAAGCGGTCAAGGGCCAGCTGTCCGCACACTATCCTCAGGCCCGCATCCATGTGGTTTCCGATGAGGACGACCCGCTGGTTCTCGACGAGGCTGAGCAGGCGTGGAGCATGACGCTCCGGTCGAGCGGACCGGACTACGCGCCGCTCAGGGTCTTTAGGGACGACGACCTGCTCGACCCCGGCTCCGATCCGCTCATCGCCCTGATGGGAGCCCTGTCAGACCTTAAAGACGGCGAGCGAGTCGTGGCGCGCGTGCTTCTCCGTTCCCTCGGCCCCGACTGGGCGGAGGCCTACCAGGACAAGGGTCACAGGCGCGCCGTGTCCGAATCGCGCGAGTCTTCGTACACCGGACAAGTCCAGGCCCACCGCACCGATGGCGTGTCGATGGCCGTCATCGGAGCTGCGGCCATGGTCGTCCTCCAGGGCTACCTGTGGGCACGTGACGGCGAGATCGGGAAAGCGGCCCTGTTGGGCTTGAGCGTCACATCTGTACTTGCCGTCGGGGGCTGGGCCTGGCACCGCTGGAAGAAAGCCCACTCACGCGTCTACGACCCCATTCAAATACACGAGAAAGTCTCGCGCATCGCATTCGACGCAGAGATCGAGATCACCGCCGTCCTGCCCGCAGGCGACAGGAATCAGCGAGCGAGAGAGCTTCTCGAACAGGTGGCCTCGGCATACCACCACTACGACAACCCCGCGGGAGCGCGATTCGATGCCGGCAAGGGCAGGCCCGCAACGCCTGCCGTCTCCCTGCACCCGTCCGGTCCCGGACTCTTGGGACACCGAAGCATCCTCGGAGTTCGCGAGGTCGCGTCCCTATGGCATCCGCCGGGGGCCCGAGACGAGACGCCTCTCGTGGAGCGCTCCGGCGCCAGGACGCTTTTGCCCTCGGCTCGGGGCGTGAAAGGAGGAGCCCTCGTGGGCAACGCCTCCGGAGGAACACTGCGTGAAATCCATTTCCCCAACGACCTGCTCAGGAGGCACCACCTCTACGTGGCGCGCACCCGCATGGGGAAGTCCACCCTCATGCAGCACATCATCGCGCACAAGCTGAGGGAAAAGGCGGCGGGCAGGGACGGTGACGCCATCGTCGTCGTAGATCCCCACGCCGACCTCGTGTCCGGCCTACTCGAAGATGTCCCGCTCGTCCTAGCCGACGACGTGAGACTCATCGACCTCGCAGACCGCACAGGCGCTCCCGGTATCAACCTGCTCGACACCCGCGTATTCGCCGACCGCGATCGAACCGCCGACTCGGTTGTGCGAGTGGCGCGGGGGCTCTGGGACCAGTGGGGACCGAGGATGCAGTCGATTCTCGAACAGACCATCAAGACCCTCCACGAGGCCAACGAGTCCATGGAAGAAGACGAGCAGTACACGATCCTCGACGGGCTGAAGCTCCTGTCGAACGACCCGTTCCGCAACAAGCTGCTGGAGAAGCTGAACGACTCCTATCTCATAGAGTGGTGGGAAAGGGACTTCAAGAACTGGCACCGCCAGTACAAGGCTGAAGCTCTCGCCCCTGTGCAGACGAGGCTCTCCTACTACGCCTCGTCGAAGCGTGCGCGGGCCATCCTCGGACAATCGCGCTCCACCATCGACCTGCGGGAGACCATCCTTGGCGGAGGCGTGCTCTTCGTCTCCACCGCGCAGGGGAGCGTGGGCAGGGACGTGGCGGCCCTCGTCGGCGCGTCGCTCCTTAACCTCGTGGACGCCGTGATCCGCGAGCAGGGTGGCGAGCCACCTGAGAAACGTAGAGGTGCACTGGTGGTAGTGGACGAGATGCAGTCGATGCCCGGAGTCGACTATGAATCGATGCTCAGCGAGCTCGGCAAGTTCGGGGCTTCATTCATCCTGGCCACCCAGAGCCTAGCAAAGCTCGACGATCTCTCCTCGACCATGCGGGACACGATCCTCGCCAACGTCGGTTGCCTTGCAGTCTTCCAGGTGGCCGCCTCTGACGCAAGGCACCTCGTATGGGAACTCGGAAAAGAGCGCGTGAACGAGGACGACGTGACATCCCTTCCGGTGCACCAGTGCTATGTGAGAGCCACGGTGGGAATCGAGCGGATGCCCGCCTTCTCCATGACCGTCAGGAAGCCGGAGCCAGGCAATCCCTACACGGCGGAACTCATTCGACGGATGGCCGCCGAGTACACAGCTTCAGCCGAGGACGACGAGGAAAGCAGGATGCGGGTCCAGCGGTTTAAAGACGGCATTAGAGCCCTGAGGGACGGGGAAGCCGCACCCGAGAAAGATGAAAGCGCCGCAGGACAACTTTCGGAACCCAGGAACAAGAGGAGTCGGTCGAAGTGGGATAGAACCGTCAAAGGGATTTCGACAAATGAGGAGGTAGCGGAATGAAATCCAGCGGATGCCTGTACGAAATCCTCAGGATGGTGGCGTCGATGCCCTTTCTCGACTCCCTGGAGATTGCGGCCGTGTCCGGCTGGTCGCGGGCATCGGTCTACGAGGCCATGCGTGAGCTGGAGGATGAGGGTCTCACTGCCCCGGTCCCTCATGCGACCGATCTTACCCCGCTCACCGCGCGGTACCATCTCACAGCAGAAGGAGTGCGTCGTCTCACGAGAGAGGGGTCATTGCACCTCGACGACCTGCTACGCTCCGAACCCGTCTCCCTCCAGTGGAGGGCAGTCATGCTCAAGCGACTTGACGTCGTCGCCATCGTCTATCGACTCGCCTCTATGCTCTCCGAGGTTGCCCACCTCACGCGCTTCCGGTGGCATCGCGCCACACCGATGGACGCAGCCATAACGCTCTCCGACCGGACAAACGTCGCCGTCGTGAGGTGGGGCCTCACCCAGGACAGAACAGCATTCTCGAAGCGGATGCGGAGGCTCCTCGAAGGACCGCTGCCCGGAGGAGTCCTCCTGCTCGTGTCCGACGAGGTGCGGCTCCGGCACGCCCGAAGGCTTCTCTCCGGCGCTCCTGTTCCCTTCTTCCTGGCTATCGAGAGCGATGCGGCGGTCGCAGAGCCAGACGACTCGATATGGAGTCTCCTCACATCAGGCGAAGCCGTCGACCTTCGGACGGCTATACACAAAATACGTCAGGGCCCAGCCCTCCCTGAAGAGCCGCCGCTCTCGCGGCTCTCACTTCCCTGGGACTTGCCCGCAGGCGGTCCCCGGAGCGATCTGCCTGACCACGCTCTGCCTGCCATCCTCAAGTCTGCCGAGAAAAAAGCGCTCGACCTGCTCTCGGACTGGCCCTGGATCACCTTGAAGAATCTGGCCGCCATCATTGCAGTATCTGAATCAAGAGCCTCTCAGGTGGTGAGCGGACTCGAAGAGTTCGGACTCGTGACTCGCCTGGTCTCAGGACCCAGAAAGCACCTGGCTCTCTCCGACAGGGGACTTGCAGTCTTGGCCCACAGGGACCGTGCGTCCTTCGCAATCGCCAAGAAACGCTGGAGCGCCGAGCCGAGCAACCCGGACGCAGCACTCGACTGGCGCAACGTCTCAGGTTCGAGGAGCGGGCAGTTGCTCAGGAACGCCGAGCACACCGCCGCGGTCCACACCTTCGTCGGGGCGCTTGCAAAACAGTCCCTCACGCTAGATTGGGAGATCGCGCAACTCGATCCTCCACACCGGGCTTCGAGGTATTTTCGGAATGAAGGCAGTTTGCGTTCCGTCCAGCCTGACGCCTTCGCAGTCCTTCGGAAGGGTCGCACCCACTGGCCGTTCTTCCTGGAGTGGGAGCGCCGCGCCGTGCGACCAGCAACCATGGCAACCCGCATCGCACCTTACCTGCGCTATTACTCCACACACCGACCCGTGGGCGATCACGGCGCGCGGCCCGCCGTCCTCATCGTCTTCCACGACGACCTCGCGGCGACCCGTTTCCTGCGCGTGGCGCGGGACGAGATGGCGAGAACGGGAGTGGAACTCCCACTGTGGGTAACCCACAGGAGCATCGTGGAGAGAGTCGGGCCGCTGGGATGCGCCTGGCGCACGTCCGATGATCTCGAACCCGCCTACGCCATCCCGGTGCGTCCGTAGAGTGGTAGAAAAACTTGCCAGTTTGCGAAACACACGAAACCTACGAACCGACAGGCGCGCGAAGACCTCGACGGCGGATTGTCGTTCGACTTGACGCGCGAGCGCTCTGGGACAGGCTCGACACGCTGAATCGTTCCCAGAGGTGGCTCGCCAGCCAGATCGGCGTCAGCCCGGGTTACCTTTCGGAACTCGTCGGTGAGGGGCGAGCTCCCTCTGGACGCATCCGACGGCGGATGCAGAGGGCCCTCGGCGTCGAGGACTTCTGCGAGCTGTTCATCTTGGAGGAACACCATGACCAATAGCAGTCTCACTCGCACCGGCGGCCACTCGGACGGTCTGACCGTTCACGGCCGCCCCGTTCCCTACCAGAGCGGGGTGCTGGCCGAAGACTTCGGACGGCGTGTCGAGAGGCTCAAAGAGGCATCTGGCCTAACCTGGACTGGATTCGCACAGGCCGTTGGAGCCGACCGAAGACAGGTGCTCAGGTGGCGCAAGGGAGCAGAGCCCTGCGGTGGAGCCATGCTCTCCCTCGTCCGGCTCGCGCTGATAATCGAAGGCGGCCTCCCGATCCTCATCGGTCGGAGCGTCCAGATGAGCCTATGGGAGGACTGAACAGGATGCTTCGACAGCGAATTTGCTACCCACGATCCCGTCACGTCGTGCCGATTGACTTTCCCGAACGCTTGGAATGCTTCAAGGAAGTCTCGGGCCTGTCGTGGATGGAATTGGCCCACCGACTCCGGGTCTCCACCGTCACGCTCTGGCGCTGGAGGGACGGAGGTAAGCCGCGTCCGGGCCATCTCACGGCGCTGCATGACTTGGCCGACGAACTAGGCCTCTTGCACCTCCTTACGATTGGCACGGTCGCCGACGGCAGAACGTAAAGGTAGCGCGGGGGCATAGCCAGCCCCCGCGAATGACTGAGTGATTGCATAGCGCTCGAACCGAAAGACAAGAAACGAGGTCCCGGCCGGTAGGCCGCAACTTTAGAGAACGACGACGGGGTGAGCGTAAGTCCCCGTGCGCCCAACGCCGAGGGCGTGAAAGACCAAGAATGATCACATATGAAAGACGCGTACCATCAACCTAAACGAAGAAACGCACACGCGGGCTGCCACGAAGTGAAGCTCGGAGGCGAAGGGCAAAGGGACAGGTTCGGTAATGAGTGCGAGGGACACTGTGGAGTGTGAAAGATCCTACGGAGCGACGGTAGAGGTGTTCCCTACTTGGTGGGTTTGGTGGCGACGCCTACCTTGTCTCTCAGCGCGTCGAGAAGCAAGCTCCACCCGTACACATCTAGGAAATGAGCAGAGGAGTTGAGAATGAACGTTAATGACAGATTGCTGAGACGTAGGCAGGTGGAGGACATCACAGGATTAAGCCGCTCTTCGATCTACCGCCTGATGAGGAACGGAGAATTCCCGCTGCCCATCAAGGTCGGTCCTGCTGCCGTCAGGTGGAAGGCAAGTGACATCTCGGCTTGGTTGGAGGCGCGGCCACTGGCCACCGGTGAGTTTGACTCGACAAACTCCACTTGGGCATTGCCGGCTTGACTGGAACCGTGATCCTACGGGTGCGGGTCAGAATATCCCTGAACCCCACGCAGCTTGGCGGTTGCCTCAGTCTGCAGTCTTCGGCCAAAACGATAAATTCCGCACCGCTGGGACTTTGCGAATTTCCCAAAGACCGGCTTAGGCTGAGGCGTCTGCGCCTCCCATTCCTCACGGTCAATTTCGGTTTCCCCGCACCCGCGGCGATAGACTGTTCGAGTCCTCCCAGCTCCACCACGCTTGACAAAATCAAGAACCTTCACCTTGACCATTACGCTGGCCCTCTAATCAGGACCTCATCCCAACCTTCTACTAGGTCTGCTTCAAGCCGAGCCGGTTTGCTGGAGGGAATGACGTTGTAGCCGAGTTCGTCTGCAAGTACTTTGATCTCCCTCCCACCTGAAGCACCCTGTTAGCAGCAGGTAGCAACATCGTGATTCAGGTATGGAGGAACGACCATCAAGGTACAGGGTGTGCCCATCTCAGATTGGCCTGATCAACCCCGGGGGCTGGATGGATTGGTTCGGACAACCTGACAATCACCGGGGTAGCCAATCGCGGCGAGTGCTGGATGATTGGAGGGCAGCCGAGCAGAGGTTGACATTCGTCTTACGCGACTGGTGGACGTCCTCGATGTGGTAATCTCCCCTACAGACTGTTCAATGCGGCCAGTTCAATACCACAAGTCGATGCCAGCCGCTATAGTGGTTCCTCAGATCCGACGGGGGCACGTAATTCACTCATTCGCGCTCGGAGTTGCCGCGTCTTTTCTCCTCCTCGACCAGTTTACTATCTCTATTGCAGTAAGGATGAAAAGTGTTGCCGCAGCGAAAAAGATGGAGATCGTAGTACCCCCCCAAATCAGCACTGCTACTGGCGTCGCCCCTAGATTGCATCCGGTGCCGATAAGGACCGCGATTATCACAGTCACTACGAATGCGGCACAGAATGTCAATCCGGCGAACAGCATCGGTGCCAATATGACCCTCACGAAAGTGGGTGCCCGAAGCGCTAGGGCGGTGAGCGGAACATAGATTAATATGCCGGCAGTCAACATCACGGTTGCGGCATTCACTTCGCCGCCAACCATGGCAGCTGCTCGGTTCATCTCAATGTACCCTCCGAAAAGCCCTATTCCAACGCCTAACATTGCCAACACGTTTTTCAGTTTGGGGGAGTCGGATAAGACGGACGCCGCGGTGATTCCGATGCCTGCAAAGGCCAGGATTTTCCAGCGGAACTCCGCTGGTACCGAACCCGAAATTGCTATCAAAGCGATGGCGCCGAAGTACAGCGCTATGACTATCTGAGCAAACTGGATCGTTCCCAAACTCGCCTGTTTCGACTCTGAATTTGGCCACCAGCCCTCAAGTGTCTGCCAGAGTTGTCTCCTTGCCCCTGTCCTGATGCACACCATTACGGAGACGATTGCGCCAGCAATCAATAGGCCAGCTGATATGCTGCCTGCGGTACTACACCACTGTGTTGCCCATGTCAGAACCGCTACAGCCATGCTTCCAGCAACCGTGGCCGAGTTAGCTTCAGCAGGGTATTTCCGCGCTATCCCGTAAGCCATGAAAGCACCATATCCAGTTACGATGCAAATCACGAGTCCCTTGCTCAGCCAGTCCGGGGGGTAGCGTAACCACGAGATATAGCTGGGCCACCCGGCTGGTGCTGGTTGGCCATCCACCTGTCCCGCAGCGTGAGATGCGAGCAGCAGCGCAAGGATCCCGGCTGCCAATGTTGGCAATACCACGGGACCATGTTGTATTGCCCACTGGCGCAGTGTCTGTCTAATGCGTGGCATCGGCTAACCGGTTTCCACTAGAGTCGCCTCGTGGAAGGCCATTGTGCTGATGACGTAGGGTACGCTTTAGGTCTATCGATTTCAAAGGCGGGAGTGTTGAAAAAAACGGCTTGAAGTTGGGGTCGGCGTATATCATGGGCACACGCTTGAGATGCTCTAGCACCACAACGGTCGTACGGCCTCTGGATGCACGAGGTATAGGGTAGTTGCACCATCCCGAACTCGCCCTTATCAGGGAGGTCAGAAGTGGTGAACCGAACCTCATCTCACCGCGTGACCGCCAGTCCCTTTGGTGGAGTGACCGAGAGCCAGTCCTATGAGGCCCTGATCCAGAAGTGTGGGGGATCGGCCGGGGTAGGCCAACTCCGATTCCCACGGGTCAAGCCATCTATGGCTTTACAATCTGGAGTCATATGCCGACTCGAATGAAAAGAGTGCAGCAGTATTTACGTCCAGAGCCATGGCAATGGCGCGGATATTCTTAAGCGACGGATTCCGCAAGCCCCTCTCCACACCGGAGAGGTAGGTCACATGAACACCGGCACGATGAGCTACCTCTTCCTGAGTGGAACCACGTTGCGTCCGCATGTAGCGTATATGTCGGCCAAACGCCGCTTGGTAGTAGTCCACTTGACAGGGACGCTACCAACACATAGACTATCCGTCCATAGACTATAAGTCTAGTAAGGCTGATCCGCCACACGAGTCCTTGGTGCCGGGGGATTTGCTCGCTAGGACACAGGGCTTGCTTCTCACATTCCTGCCACTCTCCGGGCTGCGAACGGGCGGTCACCGGGCCATGCGAATCGGCCTCTTAACGGTGCTTGTCACTATGTCTTTGGCAGCATGTGGCGATGGGCCTCCATCCGAGAGGCTCACGCAGCCTACTCAAACCCCTGCGACGATACCCACTGGCATCCCGACGCCCATAGCTACCGACACTCCCACGCCTACGCCAACACTGACGCCAACACCCGTACCCACCGATACTCCCACGCCTGAGCCAACGCCGACGCCAACGCCCTTACCCACTGATACTCCCACACCTGTGCCAACGCCTACTCCCGTGCCCACCGACACTCCCACAGCTACGCCAACTCTGACGCCTACGCCCGTACCCACCGACACTCCCACACCTGTGCCAACGCCTACTCCCGTGCCCACCGACACTCCCACACCTGTGCCAACGCCTACTCCCGTGCCCACCGACACTCCCACAACTGTGCCAACTCTGACGCCTACGCCTACCCCTGTACCCACTGACACTCCTACGCCTACGCCCGCACCCACTGACACTCCCACGTCCACACCGACGCCCGAGGCCACAGAAGAATTGTCATCTGCAGAGGTATACGAGAGGGTTTCCCCTTCCGTGGTTTTCATTGAGACCACGGCGACTACGGGGAGCGGCGTCCTGATTCGAGACGGTTACGTCATCACCAACTACCACGTGGTATGGCCTTATGAGTCTGTCTGGGTTGTCTTTCCCGATGGCACTGAATTGGAGAATGTACCGGTGGTGGGCTGGGACCCAATGGCGGATCTGGCGGTGTTGGGGCCAGTCAATGTATCGGCCCAGCCGCTGAGGATGACTGATGGGGAGGGCACAGCCCTGGGTAGCGAGTTGCTCCTGGTCGGCTACCCCGCCGAAGTAGATTTGTTTCCGCAACCTACTATCACACGCGGCATCCTTTCTCGCTTCCGAGAATGGGAGCGTCTGAACATGACCTATTTCCAGACCGATGCCGCCATTGCGGGCGGTCAGAGCGGCGGGGCGCTAGTCAACTCCAGGGGCGAGGTGGTTGGCATCTCCACATTTTCCTTTAGCGAGGTTGGGTTCGGATTGGCGGCATCTTCTGCCGACATCATGCCTATAGCGGAGAAAATCATCCAAGGCGAGTTCACGTCGGGATTGGGGGATCGCCGGCTCCCAGTCGGGAGTGGTACCTTCGAGGTTGACCTCGACTTGCGCAACTACTGGGACACGAACGCGTTCGTATTGGACGCAACGGCAGGAACAATACTTGAGGTCGGGATCGAAGGATCAGGCGATGGATGGTTCCATGTCTCCGACGCATTTGGACCAATACTGGAAGTGAATGACGGTTATGCAGGCGTCGAGAGCGGGGCTGTGGAACTGTTGACGAGCGGGGTCCACTTCCTGCAGGTCGAGATGGCTTCGGGGGAGTCTTCCAGATTCGACGTATCGAGCAGCGTCAGGCTCATACCACTCAACGACCCTGACGATGGTCAGACTGTCGCAGTAGGCGAAACTGTAGTCGGAAGCCTCGATCACCTCTTAGACTGGGATTGGTATTTCGTCCACCTGAATGAGGGACAGACAGTAAGAATCGCTACTGATTCCATCAACGTGGACACGGTCCTGTACGTTGACTTCCCTGGGTCCCGGAACAATCAGGTTGTATCCGACGACGACAGCGGCGGCGGGCTTGGTGGAAACTCCGAGCTGGTCTACAGGGCACCTCACACCGGAGAGTATTTCATTGCCATCGCCGAAGCTGTAGGCGATAGGGTGGGGGGCTACTACCTGTCGGTAGAAGCAGCGAGGCAAGGTACCGAAACGGTAAGTGTGCCACCTAGCCCCCAGACAGTGGACAGCCGCTTTGGAACCATGGTGGTCTTCGAGAACCCGTCGGGCTACTTCTCAATACAAGTGCCAGAAGGCTGGCTCGAAGGAGAGTTAGATGAATCACAGGGCGAGGTATTCTATGCCTTAGACCCAGAGACAAACAGTGACGTCCTTATCATCGTGGAGGACGTCCTTGCCCTGGGAGCGGGTGAGCTAACTCTGACCAAATACGCCGACTTGATTGAATCTTCGGTTCTCATCCCGGCGGGTGCAGAAGACATCACCAGGGAAACGGTGCAAACTTCACAGAGTTTGCCAGCTGTCGTATTCCAGATGTCGCTCTTCACACATCGGGTAATCCGAATGGTCTATATGTTCGACGATAACTTCGCTGTCAGTATTACGTACTCATTCCCTGCCGAACGGCTTGAAGTGGGCAGTCAATTGGCCGCTTACTCTCTCGATACCTTCCAAGTGGAATGATCGTCGCGGTGTCCATATACTTGTACGGGAGCCCATAAACAGGGTCTTTGGTCAATCATAGAAGACGTGCGGAGGACCGAGTGGCCCTAGCTACGGACCCTGGGATTATCCGCTTGCTGGAGGCTGTACTTGGGACTTCAGGACCGCGATTGGTTTCGCGAAGAGACTCGGCGTCGCAGGGAGGCAAATAGAGGCGGTCAGTACAGCCGTAGCGCCGGACCAAGCTATAGGCGGCCCTCCGCTGGCAGTGGGGGCGGTCGGTTCAAGCTGTTCGTGATGGCGTGTCTGGTCGTAGGCCCGTTGTGGATGTGGGCGTACCACGAGAAAGTGCCCATCGCGGTGACCGCATGGCAGGCGGCATCAGTTGCCTATGATTCGGTGGTGAGCTTCTCAAAGGAGGCGGCCAGCGACGCGACCACTGCAATAGCCGAGGAAACCAGGTCCACCCCAGACACACAGGAGGCATCGCGAGCAACAAACCCACAGAAATACGCGGGAGGAAGCCCCCTCAATCGCGGAGAGATTGAGGAATGGGTGGTCGAGTTCACCAACCAGGAGAGAGTCAGTGCTGGCCTACAGCCGTTTCGTCACGACGCCGCTATTTCAGACATAGCACGGTCGCACAGCGAGAACATGGCCAGACTCCGCTTCATGAGTCACGACATAGAGGGCAGGGACCCCACCGACAGGGCGATGGCCGCTGGATACGATTGCCGCGCCTATAGAGGGGACGGTTCGTACTCCTATGGACTAAGCGAGAATGTCGCTGAACACCCCAGAGTTACCCAGTGGATGGGTATTGGCATGTACTACCGTCCCGTTGACTACGATCGCGACGCGGAGGAGGCGGCTCGTGGACTTGTGCAAGGATGGATGAGTAGCCCGGGGCACCGTGAGAACATTCTTGACAGGGATTCCCGTAGGATTGGCGTCGGGATAGCCATACAGGAGACGCCAGAATATGGATACGTCAGCGAAACGATCTATGCCACACAGAATTTTTCGGTGTGCAAATAGGGGGAAGGTCTGGGAGTGACCTACCTCTCACTCCATCGATAGAGGCCGCTGCCGGTGAGGACAGAAAGAGCCTGGTACACGGTTGGCAATCTGCGTCGATGGTACAGGTTCTCTCGTAGTTTGATGAGGACCTGATGGATAAGCAAGGCTGCCGACAACACCACTATCAGCGAAAGACCAACATAGGCCCCAATCTCGTTACTTGCAGTGAGGTCTGGCGCACCGTAGATGACCGATACCGACGTCGCGAAAACCAGGCATGTGGCGAAGGGAGCAGTCTTGCGTCGCGCATACTTCGCCATCACTATGGTGGCCGACAAAATCAAGAGAGCGGGACACCCTACAAGCACTGCAGCTTGAAGCGTCGATACTGCGAAGAGGTAGTTGACAGTCGGGGATACCACCAGCGCGACCAATTGCGCACCACTGCTAGCTTGACTCATCCCATCGAGCCTTGTCCATGGCAAGAAGAACGCTCCCATGATCGCCAACGTAGCTGCAAAAGCTATGAGACGCATCGCGAACGTGGCAAACTCACGTAAGTTCTGAGATAGCAATGACATTTGAATCAACCGTTCGTATCAAACGGTGAAGCTATGGACTCGCGGATATTGTCGGACGCGATCCGAAATTGAGCCAACTCCTCCTCCAAAGCAAGAATATCGGAGGGAACTTCACTGAACCCACCCGCATCGAACGAAAAATCTGACCGCAGCTTCAGCTTTTGTAGGGTGGTATCCATGTCGCTGAGGCGGTGCACGATCTCCAATGCTTCCTCTTGAACAGCGCGAGCGCGCTCCCTCCACTGTTCGTACTGTCCAAACTCAGCATCATCATCCGCCCGCGCTCGGTCACGCAATTCCTCGCTGTGAAATCCTTCGGTCAATGCCCTTTGTGCCACGAAGTAGGCCTGTGCACTGTTTTCGGCAGCGATGATTGCAGCGTCAAATCGACGGTACGCCATTTGGGCCTGTTGGTACTTGGGGGACCACTCATCAAGCAGAGCAGATATGTCAGTTATCTGTCCAATGTCCGCACTGATTTCCGTGCTAATGAAAGTCCCAGCACTGTTAAGGGACTCGCCCATCCTTCCAGTTTGATGATTCACCATAGAGAAGCTTGCCTCGGCGTGCGCAGCCTCTGATTTGCTGACTTCGCCGAAGGCTATCCATCCCACACCTACAACGACGGCAACTATGCTGGCGGTGATGGTGATGCTAAAGAATCTTCTCAGCATTCTCCGTTATTCCCTTTGGGCATTCTCTACGCTCTGGACTGAAACCGATGACATCAGATTCTCAGGACCCTTGATGAGGTCCAATAATGGTGTACTTGCAATATCTACGCCCATGCGGTGGTGGCCGGAATCAGCTTGCCATTGGCCGGATCGACCGCTAGGCGCAGACCTGCCAACGTGTTGGCTCCCAGCAGGGCGCGGGCGTCATTCTCTCCGAAGACCACTAGGGTGACCTCGCTGGCCCCGTTGATCGTCGCCCAAGCTCTCCCGATGTCGTACTCCACCCGTCGACCATCGGCCAGCGTGAGGCTGATCTTGTCGATGGCTTGCACCCCAGGTCATTCAGAAGATTTGGCGGGCACGATGGTGTAGCTGGAGCCAGTGTCCACCATCGCCTCTATCTCCAGCGACCGTTGGCCGTCCATGCTGTCCAATTGGATGGGCCAGTTGAATACACCCAAGCTTGCAGCCTACTCTATGCGTCATCTCGAATACAGTCTTCTACATCCGAGATTATACCATCGACGGCGATTCGCTACTTGGAGGCTCGCTGGTGCACGGCACCGGCGGCGAACTCTCCTCCACCGCGACGCTGGTTCTGAGCAACTCATAGGAGAACCAACATGACAACGCAACCGCCAGCCGGACCGCCCAAGCCCCTGCCCACCCCCACCCAGGAAAATGCATCTTCTGTTGTGAGAGGTGCAAAGAGCATGAGTTGTGGCTGCGAAGCTGCAATGCCTGCGATGAGCGGTATATCTACCCTCGTGATCTGTGCCAGTCGTGCCATTCCCGTGATACCACGTGGGTGCAGGCGAGCGGACGCGGTGAGGTCTATGCGTATGCCGTCGTTGAATGCCCGCCCTGCCGACGCGAATCGTTGACGTGGAACCCGTGCCGGACGCCGTCACATCGGCATGTCAGGGCAGATCGAATTCGAGGACGCCAGCGATACCATCAGCCTGCCCGTGTTTCGGCCGTCATAGCGTTCTACTTCAAGAGGCTCGGCTCCGCATAGGTCGGACAAGAGTTGACACCTGCTCTAGACTATTTGGCACACTGCACGTCCATTAATCGGACTGAGGTGCATGAATCGGACTGGAGTCAAGGGGAACAGCATGTATGTCGCAATGAACCGCTTCCGCATAGATTTTGCACGCGAAGCTGAATGGGAGCAGACCTGGCGTGAGCGCAAGACGTTTCTTCCCGATGCTCTGGGCTTTCTCAACTTCATGATGCTGCGGGGGGCCGAGCTCAGGCCCGTTTTGACATTACACTCTCTACTGTCGGACCACGTTCGGAAGATGTGAGGAGATGTGCGAGTGACGCGAGACAGACTGAAGCAAGCAGGCTTGGTGCTCCTGTTCCTCTACATGATCATAGGTTTTGGCTTTATCCTATGGGGCCTCTATGTGCAGGATGTCGATATCGGCGAAGGAGTAACCCGGTGGGTCTTCTGGTGGGCGTTGCCGGGTCTCGCCGTGCTGCCTACGCTTGCCTCAGTAGCTGTAGAACCACCTGAATCAAGGATTCACCCCAAGCTGTTCCGCGGGTTGGTCTTTGGCGCGACTGCGTTTGGGGCCCTCTTCGCGGGATGGGCGCTATGGGTTTCCTTCGTGCTTGCGCCGGAGCGCGGCGACGACGTGTATCGCTGGTGGACCGCTGGAATGATCCTGATCTTGGGCGTACTATTCGTCATATCTGGCATATCGTTCGTCTCATCTAAAGAAGACCCTCCAGAGGCAACGCGCGAGGGCTCTTGGAAGAAAACTGCGCTCGATGTCGCAGGAGGCGGATTGGTGTTTGCTGGGTTCGCTCTCATGCTATGGGCACTCAACGTCGACGATGCGGACACTTCTGAGCCGGTGTACATCCAAGCCTTCTTGCTCATCCTCGTGGGCTTCGTACGTTGGATGATTCCTTGGCTAGTGCCGAATTGGAAGCACACACTGGTTGGCGCGTTCATGTTCATCTATACGATGATCGTGCTCGCGCTTGCCGTGGATGCCATAGACGGCAGTGAGGATTGGCGCTTCTGGACGCTGATTGCAGTTTGGATGGGGACATTATGGGCTTTATTGAATGAGGCACATTTACCGGTCATTAAGAATGCCATCGAGATAGTGCTGATATCCTGCGTGTTCATTACGGGCTTCACGTTGCTATGGATATTCATCAACTTGGGAGTACTCGGGAACCAAAGCGGTTCCACGGAGAATGTGCTCTCCGCACCGCTAAGTTTCATGGTTGAGATTGTACTGCCGACGGCCGGAATGGTTGGAGGGCTTGAGATTGTGAAGAAACTGAAACGTTGGTTGCGCGTTGACCCAGCGCCCAGTTGTCAGCCACATCCCTAGTAAGTAAGAAACCAGGCGGGACGAAACCCATGCCGGAGGTGCCGGAACTCACCATTGTCCGGGAAGTGCTGGAGCCCCGCGCGGTGGGCGCTTCCGTGGTTTCTGCCCGCGTCGTCCACCCAACGGTGTTTCGGACGCTGTCCGAGATTGACGTGGCCGTGGACATTGAGGGGCGCTCTTTCACGAACGTGTCCCGCTACGACAAGAGCGTCACTTTGACACTCTCCGATGGAATGGGGCTCGTCATCTTTCAGATGCTGACCTGCCGGCCAGCCAGAGGTACCACCTGACGGTCCAGGGCATCGGCGAAGCCGCGTGGGTACTCGGCTTCGACACGCCCTCGGAGTTCGTGCGCGCCTACCCCATGTCGAGGGAGTGGCTGGCGCTGCTCATCCGCAGGATGGACGCGGTGGCCAGCGTCTACCGACTCACCGCATCGATGTCCCCCGGCATTGACGGGCTGCGGTCCCGGGTGGAGTTCCACCGCAGGGGCTGCTTCGACACCACCATCACGCTGCACGACGGCCGCAGCTTTGGCGTGGTGCGCCAGGGCCTCGCCCTGCGGCGCCGGTCTCTCTACGACCGGCTAAAGGTCATAGCCGAGTACGGCTACTCCCGTCGCCCCGGCGCCGTCCTGGTCCTCGTGCCCAGCGTGTGGGAGGAGAGGCTGACGACGAGGTTCTGCGACGACCGGAACATCGACGACTGCTACGTTGCCGTGGAGTCCAGGAACTCGCTGGAGAGGGAGGACCTTCGCCACTGGCGCTGCACGTCGTTCGTGATCGGCAGCCCGTTCTTCTCGCTGGAGGCCGTGGTCTCCCGCAACAGTCCTGGCGGGTCTCGCACACAGTCGCCGGAGCGGAAGCGGGCATCTCTGCCCCGTCCCGAGCGCATGGCGCAGGCTGCGCCAGCCTTCGGCGTCAGTCCAGCTGAGAAGCGGACGCTGGACATCATCACCGACCACCCGATGATCCCCCGCGAGCACCTTGCAACCTGGCTCGGCGTCTCCGAGGGGCGGGTCAGCCAACTGCGACGTCATAATCTCCTGCCGGGCGAATGTCTCTTGCAAGCGAGGCAATTCCTGGCGAAGCCTTCCTATGATTCGAACTGGTCGGTCCAATCGGCTTGCTGGTCGAGGAGGCTGCCTTCCGATTCATACCCTGCGGCGAGTTGGCGCAAAAGGCTGGCTGTGAATGGCCATCGCGCTGTGGTCTTCACTGCGTCCTCACGATACTTGTCTGAAAGCGACCTTTCCTGTACTCCGCCATCGAACACCCCCCTCGACGTCACCCCACGAAGATTGCTCTTGCCAATAACGAAGCCAATCCCGACGTGACGGGACGCAAGTGAATCAAGCAGGTCTCGTACAGGCTCGCACGGCCAGATTCCATCTTCACCGACCGGAGAATTAGCAAGTACTTGGCCAATCTGCTCGTCCCCTACGGCTTCTCGGCTGCGTTCTGAACATAGACGGCGCGCCTCATGGACCCAAGTCGATAGGCTTTCAGCATCTACCGAGCCATCTTCCAGTACACCAGGGAGTGTATGTAGTTCCCAGACGAGACGGTATGCGAGCGTGGCGCGACGGTCCTGCGTTTGCTCGTCAACAGCTTCATCTGCTTGGCCATCAGAGCGCTTGAATGCCCAGGCCATAAGGTCCGCAAACAGCGCCGGATGCCTGGCCACCTCACGATGGAGGGTCAGATGAGGGCGATCGAATCTCAGAATTCCTACGTAGGGGATCTCAAGCTTGGCGACTAGATCATCAGACACCTCGTTAGACTGGTCTAGTTTCTCCAGTAGGTGTGCAACGCGGAATGCATCGACATGCGGCTCCTGGTCCGTGGAAGCTGCCAAGTCACTGGGAACCGCCTCGAGAATCTGCACTGCGAGCTGATCAGGCATCGGTTGTAGGGCGAGCCATCTCACAACGTCAACTGACCGTTGGACCGATAGGAGTTGTTGGACAGCAAATGCAAAGTCCTCTGATTCCAACCCCATAATGGTAGGCAGCCACATAGACTTCCAATAGGCAGTTCGTACGTCGTGGCTCTCACTATCAAGCTTTTGCCACGTTTCTCGCAGTGCCGGTGCCACCAAATAGACATCCGCCAGTGCTTGCGGTGTGGAATCTCCAGCCTTGATCCTGTCTATGGCTTCCTCAAGGATTCCCCAACCAGACTGTCTAAAGCTCTCCACGAGTGTGCCATGCGCGAAGTCTCTCAACTTGGGTGCCGGCGACCCCAAGTGCTCCCACGCCAGGTCAATGACCAGTCTGGGGTCCATACTGAAGGCAGAGGAAGCTCCTACTTGGCCTGGAGCCTCGGCGGCCTCTGCTAAGCTGAGGATCGCGGGAGGTCCGCCTCTTTCATAAGTGTCTCTGACCGCGGCCTTGCGAGCTTCTGCAACCTGGTTGTCTCTTTCGCTTAAGTCGACGGATTCCTGTGCCAGGTCCACAGGTGGTGGGTTATGTGGTTCAGGCCAGCTATCAAACAGCCAGGCGTAAGCTGCGACAGGATCGGAGGGAGTCAGTGCTAGATAGATGGACATTAGAGCCTCTAGACCCGCTGAGTCCATGGCCCAATCTGCGTTCGGATAGCTGTTGTGGTGGTGGAGTACCTTCCGTAGTCTGGCCCAGAGGATCCCAGCGTCTGGGTGTTGTCTCAAGGTACCGGTCTGCTGCGACAGCAGTCCTATTGCCTGCTGCCGTGCATCATGAGAAAGCCTAGGGATAATCTCTACGAAGTCTGCCCACCTCGTGGCGTTGGCCCCGACGTTGGCGAGTAGGAGTCTATCCATTTCGCTGATGAAAGCGTGACAGTCTCCCACAGTTGGCCTTGGGGCACCGTCTTGGCCCCATGGCCGCCAAGATGGCGGGTAACGATGAGTAACGTGATCATAGGAAGATGGATAAGCCCCTACGAGAAGTTGCCATCCTGCTCCTGGAACCGTGTCCAACAGCGAGTTGAGTGCTTCCAAGCGGTATTCATCTGAAGCTTCTGAAAATCTGATCCACGGGAGGAAAAGGCTCTTAAGGCTCTCCATGGGTCTATTGGACAACTGGCCTCCTGGGTCGATTTCAGCAAGTCGAGCAAGTATCCTTGCGACTCTTGCAAAGTGGTCTTGAGACCACGCAAGGCATTCCAGCGCCCACAGCAGACCGGTGTGGGGAGCTCCTCCGAAAATGCCGGCCCCTTCCTGAGCAAAAAGGCCTTGGAATGGGTTTGGGAAGACGGTGAGGTCCCTCTCAATTGCATCCAGGAGAGCTTCAGGGGACGCTTCGGCAAGAACTGCCAAGCCATCACAAAGGGTTGCCCAGGTTTGCCAGCCCCTGCCGCCTCCCAATGCGCTAGAGACCACGTGCGCTGGCACGTACGCTGCACCCTCCCCGTACTTCACCCGGTCGTGGTACGTACCCAGCAATGCTAGGCTTCTCGCTATTCCCTCACGCACTGTCCCGCTGTGCGGAAGCACCTTGCCCAAGACGCCTGCCATGGAGCGCTCTTCAACCGGCAACTCCAACTGGGGCGAGATTGCTCCAAACACATGGATGGCGACTTGCTCGAACCGGCTCACGTCGGAAGATGTTAGTCTTGGAGCAAGGAGATGCCAGGCCTCTTCATGAGAGATGAGACGCCAGCGGTTGCCAATCTTTGTCACTGGGGAGTCTGCGGCCGACATCAGGCCTGTTAGGTCCCGCTCGACTGTCTCGTACGATTCCCCGACGACCTCTGCGACTATCGACTTGTCACCTTCATTGTCGCCATCCCACTGCCCCACAAGAATAAGGGCGACAAGCGAACGAGGGGTGGAAGACAGAACCCATTCAGGCATCGGTCCGCCCGCTTCGTCAACCAGTTGGCGGCGCATGATCGGCAGACGCCGTGCGGTGCTTCGAGTCAACGCACGAGCTTTCGCTTCGCTAAGGCCCATCTTTGCCAGTGCTTCACGTGTCTCTTCTCGACCTAGCCGGGGTAACGTGACTCCTGTACCGCCCGGTTCCTGATGCTCGCCCAAAGGTGTCAGGACATGGTGACCTCTTCCAACGGCAATGGGGGGAGACACGTTGCCGTCGGAAAAATCGCGCACCAATACCAAGGGAGATGGATTTCCTTCAAGGCTTCTCCAAGCATCGGCGTTCTGTACCACGACGGCCCTTGCCATGAGTGCCGCTCCCCATTGGGAGCGTTCGCTGTGGGCACTTGCTGCAAAGAAGGCAATTGCCTCCTCTCCCGTGTCCCCCTGTAGGTAACAGTGACTCGGTCCGCCTTGAAACCACTGGGCAAGTCTATCTGTCTCGTTCTGACGGCCTGCGGTTACCAGTTCAGGGGAGATTCTGGGGTCGGTCACCGTTGACCAGTTTTCCCACCACTCATTCAGAGAGATGACTCCGGTAGCAGGAAGCTTGCCTATCAGACGGGCAAACCAGTGTGCGACCGCCGGTGCCTGTTCGAGCCAGGCCACAAGATCGTTCGCATCCAGTGCTCGCACATCGGCCCATTGATGGTCTCCGCCGCGTTCGCTGGCCCACTCCGATCCGACATCCCATACACGAGGAGTAGCGAACACGAATGATGTGGCAGGAATGTCCGCACCTTTGGGACTTGTCGTCCGATTCTCGTAGTCTTCGTTCGCCTTGCTGGTAGAGTCCTTTCGGCAACTTACCTCCCAGGCTGAGGCGCCATCGGGAATCCATGCGTTCCCGTCCTTGACGACGAGCAAGCCGTCCCAGCCCGGCCGCCACACCGAACTCCCGCTTGGCATGTGGAGGAGCGACGGCATAGGGGCCGTAGCCAGAATCAGCCGCCGTATGAGTTCGGGCAACTGATGTTGAGAGTCGGGCTTGTCAGCCCAGTTGGAAATCTCCGACGAGTCAAAAGGAATCATGGAAGAGCCGTCCCCTCCACCAACAACCCAGGACCTACGTTCGCCATTTCTGCACCCCTCACTTTAGCCGGGTAGGAATTGGCGAATGGTTATTCTTTCATGCATGGTTGAAAGACAGTTGTCGGTCTTTTCGAAAATAACTTTAGCCAGATCCAATGCTGTTGGATCTCTAGATGAGTCCAAGAGAGCACCCGCTGTTGCGCGCAGGACTTGGACCGTTGAACCAATTAGCTCTGACTCGATGGCATCCGCTTGAAGGCAAAGTTCAGGTACCGGGATCAAAACATCGGCCAATTGCTCGCTATTCATCGTTACATTGGTTGCACCGCGCATCAATGGTACAAGTAACTCTGTGGACATAGCATCCAAGAATAGGAACAAATAACGTGGGAGTATCACGTTACTGTCTCTTACGAACAGAGCAGCCATGGTAGAAGCGAGTGCGAATTTTCCGTCTTGGTAGTGCAGTCGCTTTATGTCCGCCTTACCGTGACCGGAGGAGGATACCAACGGGATGCATACAGCTGCACCATCAAAGTCAAAGTGGTCCGCAGTTTTCCTTTGCTCGGCCGGAACCACCATTATGTATTCGCCAGGCAGAGTCGCTTCGTTTGGAGATAACCCTGGTTGAATCTCGCAGATATCACCAAGACGCATCAATGGGATGTCAGGTCGATGTATCACTCGATTGGGCAAATCATGATATCGTCCCAGAAGGTGTCCGTCCTTCGACGCGAGAAGAGCCTCCTTTGAAACTGTGTACGACCTGATCGAAGCGTCAGGTGGCTTCCATTGCATACCGGAATCAATGGTCTCTTTGAAGGTCTGGACATGTGAGAATGCGCTTGTCAGTTCCGAGCCATCAATCGGTTCACGAGTGTCGGTTTGAGTAAATCCATCATTTTCAATTTCAATGAACAACACATCCTTTGCCTTTCGTGCTCTAGGCCGATCAATAAGCAGAATGTGCGTTTTGACGCTAGCATAAGGTTTGAATACACCATGTGGTAGAGATATATCGGATAGTAGATAACCGTCCCTAAGCAGCGTCCCCCTGAGTTTCTTGTAACTGTTCTGGCCAACGAAGTGTATGCCTTCTGGAACGATGACTGCCGCGCGGCCGCTATCGGTCAGGTGATCAACGATATAGCTAAGAAAGAGGATCTCTGAACGTTTGGATTTGACGGTAAAAAGATTGTGGGGGCGTATTCCACCCTTCGGAGTCATGAACGGAGGGTTGGCCAGGATTACGTCAGCGTATTCAGTCCAGCGTTCCTCGCTGGTGAGGGTATCGTATTCGTGGATGTGTGGCTCTCGGAATCCGTGCAGGTACATGTTTACCAAGGAGAGACGTACCATGTCCGGGGAGATGTCATATCCTTTGAAGTTGTCCGCCAGTCGTCCCCGTTCGTCGGGCGTAAGCGTGCTCTGGCCGTCGCTCCTAGTGTTGGTCGCCAAGACGTGCTTGTAGGCAGAAATGAGGAAGCCGGCGGTGCCACAGGCGGGGTCCAGGACCACTTCGTCCTTCTTGGGTTCTACGGCGGCAACGATGAAGTCGATGATATGTCGAGGGGTGCGGAACTGGCCAGCATCGCCTTGGGCGCCTAGGACCGAGAGCAGGTATTCGAAGGCGTCTCCCAGCCGCTCGGAGTGGTCGTAGGTGAACTCGTTGATGACCTTTAGGAAAGCCCGCAGGGTCTCCGGATCCCGGTAGGGCAGGAATGCATTGTTGAAGATGTCCCGGAATAGAGCTGGAATGCCTGGGTTCTCCGGCATCCTGGTTATCGCCTCGGCGTACAGGTTCAGCACTTCGTGTCCACCGATGCCGGGCTGCATCAGTTTGGCCCAGCCGTACTTGGCGAACTCACCGGCGAAGAAATTCCGCTCGCCGCCCAACTCCTCGCTTTCGGCGTCCATGTCGTCCATGAACTTGTAGATAAGCGCAATAGTGACTTGCTCTACCTGGCTCTTGGGATCGGGGACCTTTCCGACCAGGATGTCGCGGGCGGTGTCTATTCGTCGTTTGGTGTCGGCATCCAACATTCCATATCCTATGCGGCGAACTGGTTCAGCGAAACGTAATCCTTGATGTAGTCGGGAACTAACGTCCGGTACTTGGCGGGAACGGCACGGTAGTCTTCCATTGAGAACACGGCGTTAGTAGCCAGGTCCGTAAACCGCCTGTTGTCAATGACGAGGCGAATTAGGTCATTGGTGACGTACGCCTTGAAGTAGGTCTTGATGGCAGGGATAGAATCCGAGTCGTCCGGCTTGTGGTCTGCGACAAACTTGCTGAACTCTTCCTCCAGCAGCTCGTCCTTGGACTTGAAGGCGGGGATGAGATCAAAGACCTTTTCGAGAATCTCCCGCAGGGTCAAGCGCCTATCTACGGCCGCTGCCTTCCGTAGCTTGTCCAAGTTGTAATAGTCCTCCGGCTTGTCAAACACCTCTCGGTTAACGTAGTCGACGACAAGGTCCCAATTTCCGGCCTCGATAGCCTTCTTGACGACACCGTCTGCTCGAACGGTGTCTGCAAATCGGTCGAACAGCATTCTGTCGACCTTCATGCCCTCGTACCCAACGGTTTCCACCGCCATAGATGAGAGGATGTCCTTGCCTAGGTGCTCGTAGGCATAGACCAAGGACGGCCCTTTGCCTCCTTCGTTACCCTCTTCCTTACTGGATTGAGGTCTCGGTAACTCAATTACCTGGTCATAGTTGAACTCGGTCTCGAAGTATTCGCAGTTGGCGAAGAAGTCGAAGAGTTTGAAGGCGGTCTTGTCCGGCCGGGCAACGTTGTCTGCCATTCCAGGGTCCTGCAGGTGAACAAGGAAGCTATGCCTGCGCGTGCCTCGGCCCTTGATCTGCACGAAGTCGGTGGGCGAGAAGATGGGCCGGAGCAGGCCGAGGTTCAGGATGTCGGTGCAGTCGTAGCCGGTGGTCATCATGCCCACGGTGACGCAGACCCGGGTCCTGCTGGTCCGGTAGGGGGGCAGAAAGTTGCCCGAACCCATCAGGTTGTTGTTGGCGAAGTTGATGGTGAACTGCTGGGCATCTGGAACCTGGGAGGTGACCTGGACGGCAAAGTCCGACCGGTACTTCCCTGGGAACATGACGTCGGCCATTTCGTTGAGGGTCTGCGTAAGCCTGGCGGCGTGGTTCTGGCTCACCGCGAAGACGATGGACTTGCCGATTTCACCACTCACGGGATCCCGCAACGCGTTCTCCAGGAATGTCTTGCAGAAGATCTGATTGGTCGCGTCCGAGAAGAACCGCTTCTCGAACTCGCGCTGCCTGAACGCCTCCTCATGCTCGGCGCCTGTGTCGTCAGTGAAGGAAACGATGAAACCTTCGTCCGCGAGCAGTTGGGTGGTCACCTCGGTTCGGGCATCAACCACGGTGGGGTTTATGAGATACCCATCCTTCACTCCGTCCAGGAGCGAGTATCTGAAGGTGGGTTGGCCGCTCTCGCAGCCGAAGGTGCGGTAGGTGTCCAGCAGCAACCTCCGCTCAGCTTCACGGGGGTCGCGCACATTGGGGCCGGCTCTATCGAAACCCCTGAGGTAGTCTCGCGGTGTAGCCGTGAGTCCAAGCTTGTAGCCGACGAAGTAGTCGAACACGGCCCGAGCATTGCCGCTGATGGAGCGGTGGGCTTCATCGGAGATCACGAGGTCGAAGTCGGTCGGAGAGAAGAGGGACTGGTACTTGTTGTTGAACATCAACGACTGGACGGTGGTGACTACAACTTCCGCCGAACGCCAGTCGTCCCGCCTCTCTTTGTAGATGACGGTGGAATAATCCGCCGATAGGATGGCGTCGAACATCTTCCGTGCCTGCTCCTCCAGTTCTAGTCGGTCGACTAGGAACAGGATACGTGTGGCGTTGCGCGAACGAAGGAACAGCTTCATGACGGCGGCAGCAGTGAGTGTCTTGCCGGTACCCGTGGCCATTTCGAACAGGAAGCGGTCTTTGCCGTTCCTCACCGCCTGCTGCAAAGCGTGAATCGCTCGGAGTTGGTATGTGCGCAGAAAGCGAAGGCTGTTGGCCCTAATGAAGCTCGGCCGTTCGGCAGAGTTCTTCCACGCCGCCTCGGACGTATAGTTGGGTCGTTGGGAAAGGACGATGTAGTCGTCCCTGACCTGCTCGTCGATCAGTCGCTGCGGGTTAGGCTGGACCCTGCTGTAGCCAGCTACAGACTCCGGCGTCGGGAAGGATGTGATGATGTAAGGGTTGCCGCGCTCAAGGTCCCAGAAATAGTGAAGGTTACCGTTGGAGAGCATGACGAACCGGCAGTTCTGGGAACGGGCGTACCTTCTGGCTTGCTCTTTGCCTACCAGCGGCTGTTTCTCTTCTGACTTGGCCTCCAGTACGATGAACGGGAACCCTCTTTCGTCCAGAAGAAGGTAGTCAACGAACCCCTTGCCTGTCTTCTCGAAATCATCGCCAAGTCCATCCAGGTCAGACGGTTTGAGCGCAACACCAGGCTCAAGTTGAATGTTGGCGGGCCTGCTTCCTTCAGGGAAGAAGAGCCAGTCCGCTCGTTCCAGCAGTCGGTTGATCTTCAGCCTTGCCGTAGCCTCGTTCATGCTCTATATCTCAAACGGGGGCATCCCTTCGATTCACTATGCCATGGGCTGCGGCTGGTATCGCTCGACCTGTATCCTATCTTCACCCCTACGCGCTTGCGCTAGGTCGTAGGAAGTCTGTCGGCGCAGCCAGAAGTCCGCGCTGGACCAACCCGCCTTCTCAAGGCGGATCGCCATGTCGGGCGAGATCCCCGAGTGACCGTTCAATACCCGCGAAAGGGTATGACGGGCAACCCCCAGAACCTCCGCTGCCTCGGTAACGTTCAGGCCGAGAGGGTCCAAGCAGTTCTCCCTGATGCTGCGACCAGGATGGGGCGGGTTCTTCATAGGCATGGTCATTCTCCTTGTCAGTGGTAATCGACGAGATCAACGTCGTACACGTCGCCAGCTTCAAATCTAAAGGTGACCCGCCAGTTGCCGGTAATCGAAATGCTCCACAATCCTCTTCGGTCCCCCCTTAGTGGATGCAGTCTGTATCCCGGCAGATCGAGATCGCTGGGCTTACCGACGACATCAAGGTCCGCCAGGGCGAGGGTGATGCGGTCCAACTGGTCGGCCGGTATCCTGCTGGGGTCGTCTCGCTCATAGAGCCGCCTCAACCCTCTATGCCGAAACGAACGGATCATGAATCAATTATACCGTGTGCCGGTACAGCTATCAATAGATTCGTCAATCTGCCCCACGCTGACACGGACACATGATGGTTGCCCACCGGGTGTTCAATGGCTACGCTCGTACCATGGCAATCTCTGAGCGACAGCTAATTGACGCCCTCAGCCGGACGCCGTTAGTCGATTCGACGGAGCTGGCACTCATCCTTGGCGAGCCGCACACCACCGTCCACCGAACCCTGAGCAACCTGCTAACCGAGGGCATCGTTGGGCGCGTGAGCCACGGCACCGTCCACCTGCCTTCGAGCCAGCGGTACCAGCTGACGGCCAACGGCATCCGCGAAGCCGCCTGGGTTCTCGGCTTCGACACGCCCTCGGACTTCGTGCGGGCCTACCCCATGTCCAAGGAGTGGCTGACGCTGCTCATCCGCAGGATGGACGCGGTGGCCAGCGTCTACCGACTCGCCGCCTCGATGTCCCCCGGCATCGGCGGACTCCGAACCCATGTAGAGTTTCACCGCAAAGGCCGCTTCGACGCCACCATCACCCTGCATGACGGTCGCGACTTCGGCGTGGTGCGCCAGGGCCTGGCCCTGCGGCGCCGGTCCCTCTACGACCGGTTACGGGCCATAGCCGAGTACGACTACAGCCGACGTCCCGGCGCCGTCCTGGTCCTGGTTCCGAGCATGTGGGAGGAGCGGCTGACGACGAGGTTCTGCGACGACCGGAACATCGACGACTGCTACGTCGCAGTGGAGTCTAGGGACGCACTGGAGAGGCGGGATCGCCGCATCTGGCGCTGCACGTCGTTCGTGATCGGCAGCCCGTTCTTCTCGCTGGAGGGCGTGGTCTCCCGCACCACCCCCGGCGGGTCTCGCACGCAGTCGCCGGAACGGAAGCGGGCCTCCATACCCGACCCTGAACGTATGGCGCAGGCTGCGCCGGCCTTCGGCGTCAGCCCCTCTGAGAAGCGGACGCTTGACTTCATCACCGACCACCCGATGATCCCCCGCGAGCACCTTGCCCTCTGGCTCGGCGTCTCCGAGGGACGAGTCAGCCAGATGATGCGCAGCCTGGTGGATGTCTGGGGCCTCGTGGAACAGCGAGGAAAGCGTGGCGACACCCGCTACACCCTGTCCGCCGAGGGCATTCGCTACGTCACCCACAGGGACCGCGCCCAGCTGCCCACCACGCAGGGCATCTGGAGCACGGCCCTCACCGCCGACAAACAGGGCCGGAGGCGTCACGTGGGCCACCGCATCGAGACGTGGGCGAGGCAGACGAAGCACGCCGACGGCATCACGTGGTTCCTCTCGAAGCTGGAAGCGGAGTCCCGGACCGACGCCAACAGTGCGCTTCTATGGTCCGTCCCCACCGCCAGGTCCGACCGGGCCTACAACTGGGGCGATTCGGCCATCGCTCCCGACGCCTTGGGGGAATTGGTCACCGGCGGCATCCACATCCCGTTCTACTTCGAGCACGAGCTGCGAGCCCGTCACCCCAAGGGAGTCTTGGCCCGCCTAAGACCCTACGAGAGCTACTATTGGTCACCCGAGCACAAGGACGACCAGCCGCCGTTCCCCACCACACTGTTCGTCGTTGACACCGAAGACGTGGAGGACACCTACGTACACACCGCTGCCCAGACGAGCCGGATGTCGCTGCCCATCCTCGTCTCCTGCATCCCCGTGCTATCCACCACGGGAATACTCGGAAAGTCATGGCGTCCACTGTGGGAACCGCACTCCCCGAGACTGCCATTGTCAGGGCTGAGCGCCTACCAGTGGGACAGGCTCTACCACCGGATGCGTCCCAGTCCTGTAGGGGGGAATAGATAGCGGCGTATCGACGCTATCTGCCCTCCATGCTGTCTGGGGTGGACAAAACGGTACATCTTGGGCTGTCGGCGAGGTTTTGAGAGGCCGCAGACGGCCTGATTTGCCCCCGCTTTAGCTACGAAACGGGCTAATTGACCCTCTGACCGGTCAGCGCCCGAAAATGCAAGTGGATGGGAAGCCATGCTAAACTAATTCAACCCTTCCGAGACGGCGAAATTGCACTTTTGCAGCCTTGACGTGTCATGCGGCGGAGAGGGCATTAGCTTTGGATAGTCCTTTCCGGCGGGTCCGGCGAACCGATGCGGGTGGGATTTGGCATGTCGGCTGGGATCAGTGGCCCAGGTTGGCCCATCGGTTTTGACCTGAAAGGATGTGGGGGTGCGCGACACGATTTTGGGGGCCGGGTAGGAACGGACATCCTGGGTCAACTCAGCTATGGAAATACGCCGATTTCGAGGCACATCGGAGATTTGTAGTGAACACTTTGATGAAAGGGCTGGTTCCACCGAAAATTGCATGAAATTGCCAAAGCGGGCCACCCCTGTAGAGGATGGAAATGAGTGACAGACGGGCATCGAGGGACGACGCCGACAGGCCCGACCTCAAGTGGGTCGTCGAGTGGCTGGTGGAGCGGGAGGGACAGCGCAAGACCGCGGCCCTGCTGGGCGTAAACCGGAAGACGGTGGCGCTGGCCCTGCGCCGGGAGCGGTTGACGGGCAGGATGCATCTGGCCGTCCAGCGGCTGATGTCCAACATGGAAGACCCGGACTGGGAGAGGACGACGCCGGTGGAGAGGTTGGAGGCGAGGATACAGGTGGCGCTCGAAGCGGTGCACGAGCTGGCGGCGCTGGTAGAGAGTCTGACACAACGCGTGGCGGCCCTGGAGGCGGCGCAGAAGCCCGAAGACGACGCTGTGGACCAAGAGCCGGCAGATGCGCCCGACGCCGACAATCGGGGTCTGCGTCTGTTCAACTGGGGAAGGAGGCGTCAGCCGCGGGACGAGGAAAAGGGCGATGGCTGAGAAGATCCGCTGGGTGACAAAGGCGGAGGCTGCCCGGGAGTTGGAGATGTCCCTGTCTACCCTCGACCGGATGATTCGCCGGGGAGAGATCGAGGTCCGCAGGGAGGGCCGCCGGGTCTACGTGCGGATGGAAGGGCCGGAGTACGTGAGCGACGACGAGTTGTTACGCCGGGCTCTCGTTCGGGAGGACAAGCTCCAGCGGACCGTGTGGGAGCTGGATCAGAAAGCATCAGGTCTGGAGCGGGAGAGGGACGAAGCCAGGGAGTCCGAAGCTGCCAGCAGACAGTCATATGAGGAGATGAAGGAGGCGTACCAGAAGGAGCAGGCAGCCCACGGGATGACGAGACGATTGGCCTTCAGGCTCGGGTTCGCTGTGGTCGCGTTGCTCGCCATCTGCGGCCTGCTCACATGGCGACTGTTCGCGTAGCCTAGCAATCCAATGGCAATCATAAACATAGGCATTGTCATACTCATGGCGTTGCTGATCATGTCTGTCAGCAGTGGCCTATTGAAACCTGAGCCCATAGCACCAAGGGCATTGACCTTGAGTGCATGGAACTATCTGAAATCCGGCCCTGTCTCTTTGGCTTTTGCCATAGTGATCGTCGCCGTCGAAGTGGCTGTCGTTGCTACAGGGACCAAGGAGCAGCTTAGGTCGGAATTCGGATTGCCCAACGACAACGCTTGGGCTTACATCGTATACGCCTTTCTACACCACGACATCACGCACCTTCTGGAGAACGCTGGAACGCTGCTGATATGCGGAGGAATTGTCGAGGAGAGGATGAAGAGCCGATGGCTCTTGGTCTTGGCAGCTTTGTCGATACCTCTGGGGGGCTACCTTACTACTTTGATCGCTCCAGTGTTCATTGACTCTCCCTGGACTGGCGACCTTCCTTCCGTGGGGTTTAGCATTGTCGATTACGCCGTTCTGGTCCTGTGTTCGTTCTTCGTCATTGACTTTGTCCTGAAGGAGCGATTCTTCAAGTTAGCTTCTGAGAAGCGGAAGAGGCTGTTAGGCACAGCGATAGTGTTGCTGTTCATCTTGTTCTCTTTCATCTCCGGTGTCGGCGATGGCCCTGGGGAATCAATCTTGGGGCATTCCGTCGGAATTGTGCTAGGGGCACTGGCGGGAGGGGTTTGGTGGGTTGCGCATCGCTCCCGTCCACCCGCGGTGTCAGGCATGTCGGTCCCACAGGTCGGCTGCCAGGAGTCCCTTGACAACTGGACAGAGGATCATTGATGATAGAGAGTAAGACAGCTTATGACTAACAAGCTCATCAACAGAAACACCAAGACGATCACCTTCTCCCTGCCTCCTGACATGGCAGACCAGGTGCAGGACGTGATGCGCGACGAGGGGCGCACCATGAGCGAGCTCATTCGGGAGGCCCTTCGCAACTACATGGAGGAGCGGGAGTGGCTCAGGACCATCCGGTACGAGAGGCTCCGCGCTCGCCATGCCGAGCAGGAACACTCGCAGGGAGAATGAAGGAGGACAGCATGAAGAAGAAGCACCTACAGCTTACGCCGGCGGCACTCTACGCCAGGGTGTCCAGCGACAGGCAGGACGTGGACCTGTCCGTGTCCGCCCAGCTCAGGGCGCTCAAGGAGTACGCCAAGGCCAACGGCTACGCCGTCGCCCGAGAGTACGTTGACGAGGCCGAGAGCGGCCGAGTCGCCGACAGGCCCCAGTTCAGGGAGATGATCGAGGAGGGCAGCAAGACCAAGGCCCCCTTCGAGGTCATCTTGGTCTGGAAATTCAGCCGCTTCACCAGGAAGCGCGAGCACGCCGTGGCGTTCAAGGCCCAGCTGCGGCGCAAGGGCATTAGAGTGGTGTCCATCACCGAGCAGGCCGAGGACAACGCCACCGGCAGGCTGCTTGAGGGCATCATTGAATCCGTGGACGAATATTACTCGGAGAATCTGGCGCAGGAGGTCGTCCGGGGGATGAGAGAAGCCGCTTCGAGGGGCTTCTTCCTCGCATCCAACGCCCCCTTCGGCTACCGGAAGATCAAGGTGCAGGACGGCCTCAAGGAGCGTCCTACGCTGGAGGTTGACCCGGCCACGGCCCCTGTGGTGAAGGAGATATTCGAGAAGTCACTGCGGGGCAGCGGTCTCAAGGAGCTGTGCAAGGAGCTGAACGACCGGGGCGTCACCAACAGGGGCAAGCGCTGGTACAAGGGCGGTCTCCACTACGTGCTGAGGAACGAGGCGTACACCGGAACCGCCGTCTGGGGCAAGACCAGCAAGGACGGACAGGCCCCGGACCCGGTGAGGGTTGAGGGAGCGTGGCCCGCGCTGGTATCGAGGGAGCTGTTCGACGAGGTTCAGCAGACGATGAGCGAGCGCGCTCCGAAGGTGCAGAGGCCCGGTAGAGTGGGGAGCAAGTACCTGCTGAGCGGACTGCTCAAGTGCGGGGTGTGCGGCAGGCCCTATAGCGCCCAGGGAGCCAAGAGCGGGCAGTTCGCCTACTACATCTGCGGCACCCTGTTCCGGGAGGGCGCTGGGACGTGCAGCGCCGGCTACCTGAACGCTCCGAAGCTGGAGACGTTCGTGGTGGAGAAGATCAGGGAGCGGATACTGAACGAGGAGACCATCGTGGCCCTGGTGCAGCTGGTGGCCGAGGAGATCGACGCCATGGCCGGGGAGCTGTCCGGCAGGCTGGAGGTCGTCGAGGCGGAGCTAGGGGACGTGAGGAAGCGGCTTGAGAAGCTCTACGAGGCCATTGAGACCAGCGAGTTGACCCTTGAGGTCCTGTCGCCCCGCATCATGTCACTGAGGCACCGTGAGGAGCAGTTGGAGGCTGCGCGGGAGGACGCTGAGACCCAGCTTGAGCAGCGGAGGGTGGAGCTGCCCGACACAGAGGAGATAGCCCGGTACGTGGCGGACTTCCGGGAGTTCTTGAAGGATGGGACGATACCGGAGAAGAAGGTGCTCATCCGCAACTTCGTGGAGGGCATCGAGGTGGAGGGAGACGAGGCGACGCTGACGTACACGGTCCCCATGCCGAGCGACGGGGCGATGTCGGAGTCGGCCTCGGTTCTTGATTTCGTCAAGTCCAGCCCGCCCAACTGACCAACAAGATTGCTGGCAACCCTTACCTAGCCATCGAGCGGCCTGCACTGCGACCTCTTTTCTCAAACAGCGTCCCTCACGAATGGAGCGGACAAGGTCGACAGGGTCTCACGGTCAACATCCGGGAACAGGCCCTCCAGATGCTGCGTTGTGACCAGTCTAAGGGCGCCGATGTTGGTACGCACCAGTCGTGCCGCTTTCAGCGGGCCGTTTGGGAGCCGACAGACGAGGTCCAGTGCGCGGCGGTACGAAGGAAGGCCTATAGGCTGTGGATGCAAACCGAGTGTCGTCTGAGCATACACGGAGAACGCGACTGCGACTCCCTCGCAAAGGTAGTTGCCGATTCCAGGAGCGGGATCGAGCAGGTGGACGGTCTCGTGAGCCATCTCGTTGACTGCGGTGGGCCAATAGCATTCGCTTTTTCTGCTCAACTCGGCGAACGCACCGTCGAGTGCCGGCGTGTTGCGTATGTGAGGCCCGTCATCGGCGAAGGCCGGTTGGAATATCTTCTTGGAGGTGTCCCGCGCTCCCAGGGCGGCTTCGGCGAGGGATAGAAGTTGCTGCTGAAGCGCCCACAGGGCGACGGAGTCACTCTTAGGACTGGTCTGCGGCAGCTGCATCGGAAGACTTCTTCGCAAGTGCCCTGGTCTTGAGAAAGAACTTCTCGTCTTGTTCCCGTTTCGCAACCAGCCAGTCAACGAAGGCGGGACTGTATTGGACAGGCGAATTCTTGACCTTGCCCTGATAGAAGAACTCAGGCCGCTTCCTGATGCCGTAGACCTTGTTGACGCACTGGATGTCATGTGAGTTGATCTGCAATCTCTTCCCTACCTGCTCAAGGAGTTCTTTCTGGCGGTAGGGATGTGACTTGCTGGGATCCTTGGGAACCTCCACGACTCGAGTGGGCTCTCCATCCATCGTTCCTGAGTAGAGCGTAATGTCCGCCTTATCGGCCCTCTTGGTAAGGGCAAGACGATATTCGACTCCAATTGAGAACTCGTTGGGCTGTTGAAGGTCGTCGAACTCCTTCCTGAGGTCCGCGCAGTACCTGGAAAGGAACTCGACGGTAGCAGGGCCCAGCTGACGCTGCAGACTCTGGTCAGTCATATCCCACTGGTCTGGGCCCCTGTCGTACATGATGCTGAGCATCCCCAAGGGGTATCGGTCGGAGAGAGACCTTCCAAACCAATCATTCAGGTCGCGGTGGTAGTTGATCACACCCGCCTGCAGGAGACTCATGATGTCCGTTGGAATTCGCCCGATCACGAGATGTACCGACTCGTCACGAAGTTCCTCGATGCGCTCGACGTTACGCCGGATCGGGTCTTTCGCATTTGGATAGATGCGCTTCAGACAAGCTCGTAAGGAGAGCGTCCTCCTTTGCTTTCCAGGCTGAGGCTTGTAGTAGATGGCCTCTTGGTCGCCACTGTCATCCAGCATCTTGGCCTTCAGAAGCAGTTCCCAGGCATTGCAGACCAGATGGCAGAACGACTCCAGGCGGTATTGAATCGTGAGTCTGTTTATGGTTTCCAGCGAGAGAACGTAGGCCTCAAGGCTCTTGTCAAGCAAGCGAGCCTTGAGGTCAAAGGACTCTTTGCTCGGCCCGTCCGACTCTTCAAGACTCGGTTCGATGCTACCAAGAGTGCTCACAGCAACTTCCTCGTTCTGCCGCGTCTCCCGTCGTACGTGTTGGCGAACATTTGGAGCCGATCCCGCTCCATGATCCACTTGTTCCCGAACTTGGTGGCCGTGAGCTTGCCCTCTCGTATAAGGCGCTTCACCGTCTCGGGGTGGACGTCCAGAATTTTGGAGGCTTCTATGACGTCGATGTAGTTCTCAAGCATGGCGCCAACCTAGTATAATGTTGTACTACCGCATTATCAAATGGAGACGTGGTGGGTCTGATATGTCCCAGTGAGTAGCAGGCCCGGCGCCCTGACGGTGCGCAACACCCTGTAGTGGTGGCGCCAGCAGTGGGAGCCGTCACGTCAGGAATTGGCATGGCTAAGAAGAAGCGCAGGCAGAGGACGAGGGTGTCACAGCCTCCACCCCTAGAAGTTCTTTTGAGGGACGGCGAAGCCGTCCTCTACGGACAGGCTTGCTGGTCGATAGCCAACCGCGGCACAGATAGATCCAGAGTGGGTGAGATCATAGCGCTAGAGGGTGGGGACGAGGCAGAGGACCTTACGAGCCGCCCATTCCGCCTTACGCAGGAGAGCATCGAGAATGTCGAAAGGTGTTTGGGACTGAGGACCTGCGGTGAGGCTGTGGACTTGTTTGTCGGTGACGTGGTTGACGAACCCTCTGGCGCACAGTTGGATGAATGCCTGCATGGGCACCAGGAAGCGGCCTTCGAATTCCTGATGCATGGCATCCGTCCGACCGAGCCTTGTCCCCAATGCGGGGAGATACCCGAATTCGGCAAAACCATGATGAGCCCGGACCTTCACCCCGATGGGCCGATCAAAGGAGTAGACGGCCGGGAGTACGCCACCTGTCCAAAGTGTGGAGATGACGCGCTGGAGCTTGAAGGGAGCAGCATCGCCGAATGGGGTTGGAAGATCGCGTGCTTGAACTGCGGGTGGGAGATGAAGCTGGCCGAAAGCCTTGACATAGACCAGTATTGCGACCTCATGGAGGAGGTCAAGGCCAGAGTCGAGTCCATCAACCAGTTGATGGAGATGCCTGGAATCACGATTCGGACCCGGGTGGAGTCGATCTGCCTCCAGCTCCGGATGCTACTGGAGCTCATCGTGTTCAGTTCGCTGGTATCCAATAAGGATGTCTGGGAGCGGTCGCAAAAGGAACTCCAGAGTTCCCAGGACATCAGCAAGAAGTTAAAGGAGCTGAAGCGCCTCCATCCTAATTTCTATCCAAGCCCTGTAGACCTGGATGGGGACGCCACGGGACGAGAGCCGACGGACCGGACGAATGAATTCCTGGGCGAGGACAAGTTAATTGAGGTCTACGGTCGGCTGGGCAACATCCTGCATGCCGAGAACCCCCTGGGGAAGGAGACCGACTACCGGTTCTTCATAGACTCGGTCCCCGGATGGCTCTCAGACATCATGCGTCTCTTGGAATGCCACAAGGTGTACCTGTACCACCGCCCGAAGGAGTTCAATTTAATCAAGATGTTTGGAGACGTGGATGGGGAGCTAATGCCCATCCGATTCAAGACGACTGTTGAGGGCAAGGCGAAGTGCGCGTGGCCTGACTGCGTCGCTTGGAGCGCAAGGCAGTACTGCGAGTTCATCCAGCGGCCCTGGCGAGAGTGCCGTCTGCCGGAGCTGGAACCGGAACAGACTCAGGGTAAGGGGATGGTCGACCAGTTCGACGATCGAGTCGAATAGGTAAGTCACATGAGTTCGGCAGGGGGAAGGCTTGGCCCATTGAGGGAGCTAAGGAGGAATCAGACAGCTTGGACGCGCTCACGGACGTAATCGCTATCCTGCGCTATGAGGGTCGCCAGGACTTGTCGGCGCTCCTATCCGACGCGTATGTGGAATTCGAGTACCTTGACACGGGGTTCTCACTGATGTCGGACGCAGAGATTGAGTTCGTCAATGCAGCCGTCTACGCACCCATACCCGCATGCAAGGCGCTGAGGGACCTCGGCGAAAACGATCAGGGCAAGATACTAGACGCTTTACGAGAGGTATGGCCCGCGAGTGAAGCGGGCGGCATGTTCATCCGTGATGTCTCGTACAACATCAACAAGGATTCGCTCAGAGATGGACTGACACACCTGTTTACGAATCCCATTGGTTGGCAACGCGTTGACCGGACGATGGAACGAATCCGGGAATTGTTGGCGACTGCCTCGACTGAGGAGCACTTTCAGGAAGTAGGAGTCTTGTGCAGAGAAGGGCTCATCTCAGTGGCCCAAGCTGTATTTGACCCGGGGTTACATCCTCCTCTCTCCAACGACAACACGGAAGTCAGTAGTACTGACGTGAAGCGCATGCTCGCTCGATACGTGGCGGTGGAGTACCCGGGAGCCTCAGACCAAGAATTCCGCAAATGTGTTAACAGTACGGTCGACCTTGCTAACAAGGTGACACATAGGAGAACATCTGACTACCGAGGCGCTGCCCTGTGTGCCCAGGCCACCTTTAACGTGATTGGGTTGATTTCACTTGTGTCGGGTAGGCGTGACAGGGAGGAACCGCGCTTGCATTGAGCATTTTGGGTCTTGATCCCAAAGGGGGCGACTCCTCAGCAGCGGTACTGCCTACCGTCCAACTTGCTTCTACAAACTTCCGAGCCACAGTTCAAAAACGGTTCTGTCTACGGAGAAAATACGTCCACCAGTTATGGGTACAGCCCATATCCTTTACACTCACCAGACCTTAAGGTATATCAGGGATGACCATAGTTCCTGAGCCGCTTCAACCATTCGTCGAAGGCGTGACTTGGACTCGTATCACGATAGGCGAGTCGCTGTCCGACACCTTCCGTCTGGATCGATCCGGACATGCGGTGCTCTATCTCAAGATCGCTCCAAGGGCCCACTGGATGGAGTTACTGAGAGAGAAGAAGCGGCTCGACTGGTTGCAGGACAGGCTCCCCGTTCCCGACGTTGTTGGGTACGAGGCTGACGACCAGAGCGAGTATCTGTTGCTTACTCCCTTACCCGGCCGTCACGTCGCCACCCTGACCGTCGAAGAACCGAACGACAAAATCGTCCGCCTATTAGCGACCGGGCTGCGAGCCATCCACGCGATATCGATCCACGACTGTCCCTTCGACATGACTCTAGACCGAGAGATCCAAAGGGCTAGGTACAACCTCGTCAATGGCCTCGTCGACGAAGCAGACTTCGATGGCACACACCTCGGCCGTTCGGCTGCAGAGCTATTCGAGGAACTGCTTTACAGAAGGCCGACCGACGAAGACCTAGTTTTCACCCACGGTGACTATTGCCTGCCAAACGTGATGATTGACCGCGACGAGGTCAGCGGGTTCGTGGACTGGGGCAGAGCGGGAGTGGCCGACCGCTATAAGGACATCGCTCTGGTGATAAGGAGTCTGGAGCGAAATACCGGAGAAGACCTTACATTGACGTTCTTTGAGGCGTATGGTCTCTCGAGCCCGGACGCCGACAAGATCGAGTACTACAAACTTCTGGACGAATTCTGGTAAGACAGAGGGTGGTGCACGTTTGTGCGTTCTCCCGTAGAGCAGGAGGTCATGATCCCTACAACAACACCTCCCGCGGAACAGTTCGCAGCTCAGTACGCCTTAGCCCACATGAAGGAACTGGGATTCTCCGTGACGGTTACGGCGCCAGGGGGTCATAAGCCCCCGAGCCAAAGCTCGAAAACGGTTCTGTCTATCGTCAAAATAGGCCCACGCAAGGGTACCTGCTAAGGGGGTCTTCTAAGGGACTATCAGGATTTCGGGGAGGGCTTGCTTTGGTGCAATCTTTAGCCGTCAGCACTTCAGCTATGTCCACGGCCCCGAGCACGATGGCCAGGTTGTAGCTGCCCGCCTCAAGCTGAGATAGGGATGTAGAAGACCTCCTCCTCCGAAGCCTCAAGATCCCTCTACCGTTCGCTGTTCCTCACCTATAGCAGACAGACTACTCAGGCCAATATCCACCAGGCGACCCATACACCGAGAGCGGTTGAGATGCCCGCGGCAACCCATTCTTGATTAGTCACACGAGGGCGAGGCCTACTCCTTCCCCATGCGCAGTAGAGGTTGTAGTGGCCAGCCAGCACGAACGGGTACGCCCCGAAGACGACCATCGCGACTCCAAATAGCCTGGCAGCCACATCAGTGGTCGCCGTACCCGAAAGAGGTGCTGCGAATACTCCAACAACAACAATAAGGAACGATGATGCTACAAACCCATCGGGCAATGTCACCCAAGTTCTCTCTGACTTAGACTCCATCGCAACTTCCCGATTTAGTCGCCAAGTGAGCGCAGTAACCTGAAACCCAGCGAGGACAGCGGCTGCGGTCCAAAGTTGCGAGAGTTGGATCGATTCCAAATCTTGTCTCCCTAGTATGTCCACCAAGAACAGCGCTCAGCGATCCGCACAGTTGCCAGCTGCCAACTGCCACCCATTGTATGTGTCCTCAAGTTTGTCAAGGTGATTCTTCACGAAAGCCAATGTTGCTCAATGCAATCTAGCTCGCCTCTACCCCGATGTGCCATCTTCGACCAGCATCACCATTCTTAGACCGAATTGCACCGTCAACAGTCGGTCAATATCTCTCAGTACATCCTCAATATCGTCATCGTAATCAACGCTTCCAAATTCCAGCGCGCGTGTTTGAGGTTCGTACAAGGCGACACGCAGCTTGCTCCTGAGGTCTCGGAAGAAGTCCTCGTCTATAGTGACTGTTTCACGAATCGTCTCGTAGTGCTCTTCCGCAGCGAATCTCCCTTCGAGTCGCACAGATTCAGAGTGCCACCAGGGTTCCTCTTGATCCTTAGTGAACGTCATGTAATGGACCTCGTTATCTGACACCCAGCGTAAGTCCTTCAACGGAGCCCACAAACTGTTCTCAGTAACCAGGCCCCTGAGAAAAAGACTGTCAAACTCATCCTGGCTGTGAAACCTGGGTGCAACATAGAAGACATCATGCACAGTTTCCGCAAGGCGCTTGAGTCTGCTGTGCTGGTCTGTCCCTGTTGGGTGATTCCCTCGTGGGCGGGTTGTGAGGCGTACGCGATAGTGAGCACGACGATGATCTTGCCAATGGATGGCATTACTTCGGTTCAGATAAGTCGAGAGTTTGAACTGAAAGTATTTGGGATGTCCCTGGTACCCTAATGCTAGATCATAGCCACGTTTGGCCTCCTTGATTAGTGAAGGCAGTTCGGGAGCAGCTTTAAGCCTGGGATTGCGGTTTACGTATTCGTGCGTGAACGCGAACCCGTACGAGAACTCCGAGAAATCAGGTCTCATCCTTACTTAGTCCCTCTTAGTTATTGTTGAAGTCCATAGGTTCAATTCCTATGTGATCCACCTCGTGTTGGGACGCTGCGACTACTCTTCCTCATCGTCCTTCCCCACGCCTGCAAAGACCAGCCAACCCCAAGCCAACAACAAGAGACACGTCATGCCTAGAAGTATCCCGAACAGTAGACCCAATTCGACTAGAAACTCGGCTGACCGGGGATGGCTCTCCGAAGCTGTAGCCATCCAAAAGTAAGCACTGGCCACAGGTCCACAGAGCATGACCCCGTATGTGACCTTGTGTGGCTTGGTCTTATGCAACGTCGTGATCCACATAAGACTAGATACCAACGCAAGTAAAGGAGCAAATGCGTCAGCCCCGCCATACGGGTCAGATTCTGTCGGGCCGTTTAGAAACGGGACCACGGTCGCCAACACGATCACAACGCAGCCGAAAAAACGAAGGAAGCGAATTGCTGCCTGTCCCACTACGCGACCTTTACGAGAGACCCTATGCATACATCTATCCTACCCGCCATTCGAGGCTGTTTGTCAACTGTGGGTGTCGCAGGTTGCGACCTTGACGAAAGAATGTTGCAGGACTTATACTGTTTCGCGTGATGCGGAACAACTATATATCAGAAACAAAGCTTATAGACTCGGCCGTCGAGGAAATAGGCTCGCGCCTGCCACCGCGGTGGCTCCTCCTCGACCGCGAGAGAGTCGCAGCCGTGCGGTCACCACAGCAATCCACTCGCATGATCGACGCCATCTGGGAACTCCGCGACCCTGACGGACTCTCGTCCGACATTATAGTGGAGGTCAAGGCGAACCCTGTGGAGCCCAGGCTGGTCGACAGTGTGGCGTCCCAGATCAAGGCGCTGTCATACTCAAGGTACGGGCAGACTGGCGCAACCACTGCCAACATGCTGGTCTCCACCTACCTGAGCCCGCTGGCGAGGGAGCGTTTGGCGGAGGCCGGCATAAGCTACGCCGACTCAACTGGGAACATCAGATTCACCGTCGACCGTCCCGCGGTATACATCGAGACCCAGGGGGCGGACAAGAACCCCTTCAGAGAGGAACGTCCACTCCAGTCGCTAAAGGGCGGCCGCACTGCCCGCGTGGTCAGGGGCCTCATGGACTACCGGACTCCCTTCGGGACCCGGGAGTTGGCCAGTGAGACCGAATGCTCTGCGGCCATGATTTCGAGGGTATCCAGCCTGCTGGAGCCAGACGAGATTATCACCAAGGAGAGCCCGAGAGGGCGCATTATCTCGGTGGACTGGGAGGCTCTGGCTCGCCGGTGGGCCACGGACTACGAATTCGCGCCTAGAAGTGCCTCGACGATGTGGCTGGAGCCAAGGGGAACAATGGCGCTGTTCAACCGCCTTCGCGCCTCTGAAATCCGGTACGCCGTCACCGGCTCTTTTGCCGGTCATCGTCTGGCGCCCATGGCGGAACCGCGCCTGGCAGCGCTCTACGTTGATGACCCTGACACCGCCGCCCAGTCACTGGGACTGCGCCGGGCGGATACCGGAGGCAATGTCCTCCTCGTGCGCCCATTCGACCCCGTGGCATTCGAACGCTCCGAATGCAACGACGGCATCACTTACGCTCGCGTTACCCAGGTCCTGCTGGACCTAATGAAGGGGCCGGGACGAGGACCGGCAGAGGCGCAGGCCCTTCTGGAGTGGATGCGGGACAACGAGGACAATTGGAAACTACCCATCACCGAAACTACATAGGTGCCCGGGAAACGTTGCTGGACGCCATCGAGGCACTGGGGCCGCACAGCGATGCCGCCATTCTCGTGGGCGCCCAGGCGATATACGTGCACACGGAGGGCGAGGATCACAGCTTCGCCATTGCCCCGTTCACCTATGACGCAGACCTCGCGCTGGATCCCGAGTTGTTGGGTGACACGCCTGTGATAGTCGAGGCCGTGAGCCGGGCGGGATTTCGCCTGGGGGACCAACCGGGACTCTACAGCAGGGAAGGCCTCGCACGGGTTGATCTGCTGGTGCCTGAGGCCGTGGGTGGGCCCGGCCGCAGGGCAGCCCGGCTTGGTGTCCACGGTAATAGGGCGGACATGAAGGTCCGGGGACTGGAGGGCGCTATCGTCAGCCACGGGGTCAGGAGGATCACCTCTCTGGTCCCGGGTGCAGACCGCTCATGTTTCCTGAAGGTGGCCGGGCCTGCGGCACTACTGGTGTCGAAAGTCCACAAGATAGGGGAACGCCTGGACGATGGGGATGCACGCCGTCAAGAGCAGCTCCCCAAGGACGCCTTCGACATCTACCGGCTTCTGCGTGCAACAGACACCACCGAGTTGGCCTCGGAGTTCGGACTGCTGCAGTCGCACGAGATTTCGAGCGTCGTGACCTCCGGGGCGTTGTCGACGTTTGAGAGACTGTTCGGTTCCCGATCCGACATGGGCAAAAGCCTCCTGGTCAACTCCGTAGGATCTCTTGAGAACCCTGCCTTCATCATCGAGTCGAGCGTCGCACTCAGCCGGGACCTGCTGGAGGCAATCTCAGAATAGAAGGAAACTATCTTCAAACGAGTTGCGAGAGGAGGACCCAAATGCCCATCACCTACGGAAAGAATCTAGCCGGGTCATCGGGTGCCCTGAAGTTGAGCGGCACTGTCTTGATGAAGGCGTACACAACCAACACGGAGGTATCGGATGTGTTCCTGTCGTATCGGCACACCGACGAAGCCACCGCATGGGGCTTGGCCCAATACCTGGACCAACGAGACTTACGCGTCTTCATAGACGTTCACGACAACACTCTCGCGCCGGGCCACGGGGAACTGGACGACGCACTCGTGACCGCCATCGACAACTCGAACACGATGATAGTCGTCGTCTCGGACAAGACCCAGGGTTCGTGGTGGGTGCCGTGGGAGGATGGTGTCTCGACACCATCCGGTAAGCCGAAGGCCTTGTACAAACCGCAAGCCAACCGTGCGTTGCCGGATTACCTTGAGAAGCTGAAGATGTTGTGGAATCCGGAACAGGCTGATTCGTGGGTAACTGCCTTTCGCGGAGTCCGCTATCGCGGCTGAAGGCCAGTCGATCCGGCTACCTCAAGGGGGCCGGATTGGCAGACCATAGATAACAACGCTCATTCGCGAGGCGCATGACAATGCCAAAGCTGGTCAACGTGAAGCTCGATCTGAAAGTGCCGGGCATTGGAGGTATCTCCGGGACGTGGGAGCCGGACGAGTCTGAGGTTAGAGCCGCCTGGGAGTTGTACGTGGAGATGGTGACCCGTACACCACTCGGGGGCTTCTCACTCCAGGAGGGGTCCCTACGAGAAGCTCTGGACTCCATCTACTCGCTGTTCAACACCACGAGGGGCATCTTGAGAAGGTATGGACCTGGCGTGGCTCGGCCAAAGAGCGGGCACGATATGTCGTTTGGGTACTTCGCCGTGTCTATGCTCAATCTGGTCCTCCGTCCGCTTCTCACCGAGTGGCACCCGAAGCTGGGCAGCTGGGAACGTGACAACCCGCACCTGCACGAAAGTGAATGGGAGGAACGCAGCGATTTCCTGAATGCCCTCAACGAGGTGAGGTCGCAGCTTCAGCAGTATGCGGGTCTGTTCGCTGAAGTCGCAGAGGTGCCAGAGCTGATGGAGGGTGGAGATGCCACGACAACCTCGGCATAAGGTGTTCGTCAGCTACCATCACGAGAAGGACCAGCGGTACAAGGACCTGCTGGTCGAAGAGATGGCGGCGGACATCGTAGATCGCTCGGTCGAAGACGGAGACATCGACGACCGCCTCGGGACGGAGGCCATCTGGGAGAAGGTTCGCGACGAGCACATTGCCGACGCCACCGTCTTGCTCGTTCTGATCGGCCGACACACCTGGAGCAGGAGGTTCGTCGACTGGGAGATCGGCTCGGCTCTCAACGAGAGCAAGAACAACTCCCGGTGCGGCGTGCTGGGAATAGTGCTGCCCGACCACCCCGACTACGGTATGTGCCAACTAGATCCGAACCTGCTCCCGCAGAGACTGGCGGCCAACATCGGAGGCGAAGATCCCTACGTCCGTCTGTACCACTGGCCGGAAGACGGCTCCGTTTCCGTCATTCGGGATTGGGTCCACGGCGCCTTCATCCGCCGGGACGGTCCGCCGCCTGACAACTACTCTAAGCGGTTCAAGTACAACAGGGACGCGTCCACGCGTGGTTCAGATGGGATGACGTTTGCTGAGGGCTTGGTTGTGGTAGGCGCGGCCTTCGTGGGAGCTTGGGCATTCGATCGCTTCATACTCAAACCTCTGCGAGACAGGCATGACGGTCCGACACAGCCACAGGGCAGGTTGCGCTACGTGCGACCGAGTCGCCATCCCAGACAGCGAGATTGGAGGCGAGATCGTGGCTCGATCTAGGAGACGCAAGGTATTCGTCAGCTACCACCACCAGGAAGACCAGGAGTACAAGGATCGGTTCGTCAGGATGATGAGCGGCTACATCGTGGACAAGTCGGTGGATACTGGCGACATAGTCGACCAAAACCTACATGTAGACGAGGTCAGAAGGAGAATCCGCGACGAGTACATCGCCGACGCAACCGTAACGGTGGTCCTCATTGGTCGCTGCACTTGGCAGAGAAAGCACGTCGACTGGGAGATCTCCGCAAGCTTGATTGATACCGAGCACAACGACAGGTGCGGCCTGCTGGGGATCCGTATTCCGACTCATACGGACTTCAGCGATGCAGAATACAACCCCCGCCTGATTCCCCCTCGGCTCGCGTACAACTGCGGGGGCAACGACCCGTTTGCGATTGTTCACCGTTGGTCGGGGAGCGGCAACGAGGTGAATCGGATTCGCCAGTGGATCGACGACGCGTTCGCAAGGCGCAGACGACAACCTGACCCTGACGACAGCTACCCATTGTTTGCAAACAATCGACATACGGACTGCTCCCACGGATGGCAGAGTTAGACCACGATGCCCAGCGTTCGATACAAGGATAGGTGGAACGTCCCAGTTGAAGTCTCCATCCGGTCGGATTTGGAGTGCTGTGATGCCCAGGGTTGTGCTCACGTGTGAAAGAGAAGAGAGATGTATCTATTGAGAAAGCTCTTTGGCGAAGTCTTCCCTTTCAGAATGGATCATCGGCGGCGTGGGATTCCTATCAAAGGTGGACTCGCCCACGACGACGATTTCTTCAAGGCAGAGCATGTCACTCTGTACCAGACAGCCGATGGCCGTCTGGAAGCGAGATTACTCTATTCTGACGATGTTCCTGACAAATTGTACTTTCCCGAATCCGGGAGTGCTGTATGGTTTGGACGGGACTTGACGCTGAAGTTGCGTGTCGAGGTACCAAACGGCTTCCATTATGATTTCAGGGTCAGGATGCTCTCAGCGCCTGACTATTTCCTGAACGAAGCTGGTCGTCCCGAGCGCCATCCGCCTACTTCCGGCAATAGCACTGGAACTGTCGACTACCTAGTCGAGATTATCGACAATCACTGGTGGGCATCGGATGAACACTCACCGGGGCGTAAATGGCATTTCTCAGTAAACGACCTACCGACCCTGCCCTCTCTCAGAGAGTCGAAGATGTGCCTGCGAAATGGCGCACCTGGGGCGTATCCGGGCGCCTATTTTACCTGCACACTAAACAATACCCAAGAGCACTACGAACCAGTGGAGTACTGGTTCAGCTATGAACTTGAGAGCTCGATTGATAGGGTGAACTCCTTCCGCGACAGCGGGCAATTCGTCATCGACAGGAACCAGTATCGATTTTCTTTTGGAAGAACAGACAAACAGGAACTTGATCAAAGAGAGGGACGCCGAATAGTGGGCCTGTGGGAATATCTGCTGGGATTCTGCTCCGGCACATTCCGCACTGTTGACGTCATCATAGGCTACAACGATACCGGGGCATGGTCGTACGCGGAGTTGCCAAAGCCGCTCGCCAAACAGCTATCCCACAAGGTCTGCTGGTTCCCTCAGAAATGGCCGATGGACTTCCCCGCCTTTGCGCATCGATTCCTATCTCACTTCCAGGACGATTACGATGAGTCTTCCAGAAACAATGGCATACCCACCCACTTCTATGATCCCGCTCTACCGTTTCAGCAAGGATTGGGCGCGCCAATACCGATTCTGGACGGCTATCTCAGAGCAGCCGTCCTGGACCTCCCTCACGATGCCCTTAACGCCTCTTTCGCCACGCTTGAGGCCGTAGTTAAGCAACATCAGGGACAGGGTCGACTGCGCGCCGGTGACATCTCGGGCTTCCTCCGAGAGAGACGCATACCACCAGTTGAGCGGCGCTCTGCTTACGGCTCCCTCCAGAACGAGGCCTGGAGATCACCGAAGGACATAAAAGGATTGCAGGACCCTCCCGCAGGAGCTACCAGCTGGATGGTGCTCCCTGAGTACAAGGGCGAAGAACGCAAGCCAGACAACCCCGATGACGAAAGGTACGGCGTTGTAAACATCAAGGCATGGCGAGACAAGCGTGCATCTCACTTTGATGCCGACGCCGGCGGAGGGACATTCTACGACATCCAGAACTACTCTCAGATGACCTTGGAGTATTTGGAACTGGTGATTTTGCAGCAAATCGGGTATACCGAGATGTATCGGAGCAGAACGGGAATGTTCGATGAGGCTGTGAAGCTAGTTCCTTGGGAACACGGTTCCTGATTCTGTCCGGCCTGTTGGGGGGTAGAGTCGCTGGGAGAATGTATCCACGTGTCAAGGCGATTGTCATAAGATGTTGGGCCAAGGGCTCAACTTGTGACAGTGTTCAGCACGATTGCCGGAAAAACACGCATGAGCTAAGAAAGTACATCGTAGAACCCGAATCCTCGCTACCCTGCAAGATGAGTCAATGCCGAGGCTAGCATCCGGGAGAATTTTCATCACCGAAGAGGAAACTGTATGAATGCATTCACCAAGATCGCCGAATGGGTTGAAAAGAAACCTATGGTATTGGGCCGCTTCGGTGAGGCTTTGTCGGAATCCCTGAACAGCACCGCGCGGGGCTTCGAACACCTTACAATTGCAAAGCCTCACTCGACATTTCAAGACTTCAAACTGCCGACATTATGCTTGCTGGAAATCCAGAGCCACGATGCAACTAGATGCTACCTGGCCACAGCGACCCAGCGAAGTGCGATCAGCACCTTTGACTCTCGTTTAACCATCAAGAAGCTTCGACCCATTGCGCCAACATCGCTTCGGGAGATAGAGAGAGAAGTCACTGATACGCGATTCAAGCATCACCTCCGAGAGCGGATCCCTATCGATGATGCCTTCTCGCGCCTTTCACCGAAGCTGAGCGCCCATATTGTTGACACGCTGGCGCGCGACGCTGCCAACCGCGCTGCACTGGACACTGCGCTGGCCTTGTTGCCTGGGTTGAGGCGCCCGTCCAACAACACTTGGGCACAGGAAGACGCGATCCACTTGGCAATGGCTACCTTCGGCATCCGGAACCCGACACCAAATGAAGTGGTACTGAAGAACGGTGCGACATCGGGTCTCGGTACGGTTGGCAATCATCTTTATGAAGATAACGTTGTTAGTGCGGACGCAACCCAATTGCCGGGGTTTGATGTCATTGCATCCGATGTCACAGGACGGACTGTTTTTGAAAAGGGTGACGAGCGGCTGATAATCTACACGGCCAACAGGCTTCCCCTGGAAGAGATGTTTGGAGTAGACCTGATATACATTAACGAGACCAAGGGCAACATCGTCATGATCCAGTACAAGATGCTGGAAGAAGAGAGGAGAAGAAACGGGTCCAGCGACTGGCTCTTTAGACCAGACAATCAATTCCAAAAGGAAGTCGCCCGAATGCAGATTCCGGCTTCTCAAGGAGCGAAGATGGACTATCGCCTGAATAGCAGCCCATTCTTCTTCAAATTTGTGAAACGAAGACTCATGAATAGATCTCCCAAGTCTTTTCTCGTTTCACTAGACCATCTACAGCACATCTTGGCATCCCCTGAGGCCCAAGGAACGAGGGGCGGCGTCCGCGTAAGCTACGATACCCTGGATGGAACATATTTGCGACAAACCGACATGATTAGCTTGATCTACTCAGGCTACGTCGGCACTCACCGCACTCAAACCGAGGCGCTTGCGACGATTATCGATGAGGTATCCAGAGGCAATCGAGCGCTAGTGCTTGCTTGGCAGAAGCTTGTCGATTCTGGAAACACTCAAGGAACATGAGCAGCGGCCGCATGCGGGGGATCGAACTGCACGCATACATTCATCTGAATATCATGACCACCAGAAGGGTCGGACAAGTAAACGGGGGCCTCGTGTCATTTGAGTTGTTGGGCGGCTAAGGGGTAGGCTCAGGACCAATCCGAGTCCATAGGTGAGTGAGATCAAAGGGAGAGACGGGAATTGGACGGGTGACCTGATGGCAGAGCTCCGCGCCCTTTTCGCCGTGTCTCTCTATAACAGCCAATACCGCGATGGCGTCTCCAGCCGCTACTCCATTCACTCCCATTAATGCGTCATCAAGGCGGATTTCTTGGATGTACCCGACCATAGCACCACTCCTCATTCCCTTTCCGTAACCATGGCCGAAGCTGATGAATCGGGCGATACCTGACCTGACATATTCCCCTGTGTATCGAGCGATTGGGTTGACGAGCCTCTTGCACTCGACAACGAACTGCTTGGAAGCGTCATCAGGGTCATTCGCGTGCGGGTCGATGTAAGCCCAATAGAAGTCTGGGATCTTGAATTCACGCTCGGCCCGCTCTTGGTCGGATGCTGCCGGCGGGTTTCTGCCTTCGGGCACAACCGCAGGAATGTAATCTCCATCTTGCGCAGCCTTGTGGGAAACCCTAATAATGGCCCGATACAAAAGCCGATTGAGATCATTTTCGTCGGCTCCTATGGGCCCGCTGCCTAATTCCACCAGTGCATCCCGAAGGAGTTGCTTACAAAGTTGTTCGTGGTCGTCCCAAAAGTCGATGGATGACAACTGTGGACGTTGATTCATGCGCTCTTAACCGACATCACTTGCGCAGTCGTGGCATCGGCGTCTTGCCAAGCCGCTGTTGCAGTCCACAGGCGTTGCTCGTCGCGCTTTACAATTACGATCGCTGTATCAGTCACGATCCTGACTACACCGTACCGGAGGATTGATCGCGTCTGCGGTGCGTCCCATTGAACCCCAAAGCGACGCAAGGCTGCTGACCAACTTTCCGTTTCTTCGCTGGTAGGTCTGAAATGATAATCTTGCCCGACCTCGAGGGTCTCCAAAACCACTGCGATTACGCCAGTATGAGCGTCACGCCATATCCTCCAACCAAACTCTCCCCTTTCCCCTAATCTTCGATTCCAAACTCTTACCAACACCTTCAAATACGGCCAGAGTCCGTCTGGCGTTCCGGGAATGAGGTCGGCCTCAGTACCTGCCATAATGTGTTCGGTCGGCAGTGGAAGGGTTGCGTCCGGCTCTAGGGCTGCCCAGAAGTCTGCGACAAGACTTCGCTCTGCATCGGTTAGTTCAAACAGATCCGCTATGGCGTCGTCGATCCGTTTCATTTCGGGGGGAACAGTGTAAGCAAGCCCCCTCCTTCTGTGCGGAATCATGTAGTGTAGGTCGTCCACCGCCTGCCCTATCCGCATTCTCAAGTCGTCAGTGCGAGGATTGAGCCGGACAGGCAGATTAAGCACGTCGTTCATGCGGACTTGGTCTCGCCACGTACCCCACGAGCCGGAGACCATGTATAGCCAGTAGCGCCCCAACGACGATAACAGTGTTGCCAGGATGACCTTACTATCCTCCAAAGATAAGTGGTCCAGTGATATGGAATAGGTTGTGTGCCGGAAGGCGACCGGCGCAGTCTCCAATCTCGCATGCGCCCCGAACTTAGGAGAGACGCCCCACCGTACCAGCAACCGTCGTCCCCTAAAGAGCCGCTCGTCGGGAAGATATTTCATACGCGATGGGGCGGGTTCGAACCATTCTTGCCTGAGAGGTCCCCAAGAATCGAACTTCGAGAGAATAGGCAGATCGTCCATGCTTTGCGGAGTAGCATGACCTTGTTCCTGTCCATGTGGTCGTTGGAACCCAAAACCATGTGGGGTACTTGAGATGTATTGGCTCAGCCTGTCTTCGACCTCTAGTCTCGCAACCAGGGCATCATCTCGAAAAGACCCAGCACTGTACGTTTTCCAGAGATAGTGCCGAGCAAGCAAAGACGCCTTTGGCACGACTTGGCGGTCCAGCCGCGCTAGGGCGGCGGAGCCACGTCTTCCAAGAGTTACCGATCGAGCTGTTTCATAGACCACCATCTCATTGGTTAGCGGATCGCCGCGACGGAATCGAACCAGCATAAATGGTGCAATGCCACTAGTGAAAAAATCTTTCCTGACATTACTGAAGTTGACCACGTGGTCGAGTCTCACTTCTTGAAGCCATTGTTCACGGAAAAGGCGGGAGGTCTTGGTTGTGTTGAGCATGGCTTTTGCGCCGATCAGGAGAGCAGCCGTCCCCTCGTCCTTCAGCAAGTCCAAGGCTCGCCACAGGAATAGTTGTGAGGGGTTTCGGCCTCCAATTGCGCGGTCAAGCTGTTTGGCCCACTTCTCGGGTCGGGTCTCTTCTTCCTCCCTAATCTCGGTCCAGGGAGGGTTGCCGACGACTACATCGAACCCAGAGGGCGACCAGGGCAACTTCTCGGTGTAGGCTAAGTCTTCCTGCTCGGCAGGAGAATACTCCCCTTCCCTGGGAGAGAAGGCATCGCCTACGACCAATGGGGCAATGCCAGTATCACTGTCGCTGCCATGAATCAGTCGTGGCAGGGGACCAGCTTCCCGGATGTCCTGAGGCGATTGGTAACTCAAGAAAGCCACGTATAAGCTGAATGCGGCGAGACGAATCGCCGCCCCGTCGATATCGCAGCCCGAAACACGGCTAAGCAATAGTTCTCTTAGACGGTCGCTGGAAAGAGACTTCCCTTCGCGTCGCATCTCGTGTCTCACTATCCGGCGATAGGCGTCAACGAGGAAGATCCCTGATCCGCAAGCAGGGTCACAAACCGTGGGCTTGCGATCAAGTGTCTTCTCATCAAGAACGTCAGTCAACACGAACTCTACCAGAGCAGCTGGCGTATAGTACGTGCTAGACTTTTCCTCGCTTAGCTTTTCGCGATAGAAAAGCTCGTACATACTGGAGATAAGCTCAGTGGGAATGACGCTAAAGTCATAAGCCCAAAGAAACAGGGGTTGCTGGGTCGCACTCACTCCTCCTTGTAGTAGGTCCATCAACAGCCGGAGTTGGCTGCTAGTGACGGTCTCCTGTTCTTCGATGTTGGTCACAAATAGGTCGCCGTTGAAGTCCTTGGCGAGTTGGTCGAACAATCTGTAGGTAAGACCCTTGTCAGCAAGAAACTCTATAAAGCGACTTGGCCTTCCGAAGTCGGGTACCAATCGCTCAGCAAAATGGCTGACCTGTATGTGGGAAGGATGGCTTGCAACTTCGTCAAAGTACTCGTCCGTGAGAATTTCACGATCTTCGAGATACCGAACCAGAATCGCTCGTTCGATGAGCGAGTGGGCAATACGTGGTTCAAGATTTGCGTCGACCAAGGCATTGGTTGCTGCCCGCACATCTCGCAGCAGTTGTTGGTCAGCGCGACCTGACTGCTCGGACAATAGTTGGTCTTCAAAAGCGGCTCCAGATTCCAAGCGTTCCCGGTGAAAGCCAGAGAGTTTGTCCAAGACCTCGGCAGCCTGGGTGACGACTTCTAGGGGCTCGGGAGTCACAGCCTTAGTTCCAACGGAATCCGGTGGACTGGCGAGAGAATAGACTCGTAGCTCATCTTCAACCGCTAGGAACAAACAACGCGGTCTAGCAAGACTCCAAGTGCGCCGATAGCAATCAAAGACATCGTTCTCATCGGAACCTGATGGAAGAGACGAAAACACCAAGACGGGGTCATCGTTCAGAAAAAAGATCCGGTCTGCTTTGACTCGGTCTGCGAGAAGAAGCCAATCACCCAGTTCATTCCATCGGTCGGTGTCATCAGCCGATGGTGAGTCCGCGGCATCGAGCAATGCCCCCCCGACCAAATCGAGGTCGGTGTAAACGCGCTCAAGAAGAGAGGTTGTATCGGGCATCGTCGACATGTGCGCATTCTACGCCATTTAGACAAGGTAGTGAACACGAAGACTCAATGCTCACTCCTCATCCCGTCCCTGAGCCTCCCCCCTGGGCATCCGGTAGCCGACGCGGAGCTCGGTGAAGATGTGGGTCGGGTCCCTCCCGTGGTCGCCCAGCTTGCGGCGCAGACTGCTTATCGCAGTGCGCATGGGACTGAGGTCGGCGTCGGCCTGAACCCTCCAGACGCGCCTCAGCAGGTGCTCGTAGATCAGCACCCGCCCGGCGTTGACCGAAAGCTCGGCCAAGACCGGTGCTCGATGTTGTTGAGCTGCACCGGACGGCCGCCGAGGCTCACCTAGCGCTGGTCATAGTCGATGGTCAGGTCTCCCAGGACGTAGGGCGCTGACGGCTCCGGCGTCTCTCGCCGGCGAAGCGCCAGCCTGACGCGGGCCCCAAGCTCCACCGGAGAGAAGGGCTTGACGAGGTAGTCGGAGGCCCCCTCGTCCAGGGCCCTCGCCACGAGTTGCTCCTGGCCGTGGGCCAACAGGAAGATGACCGGCGCGTCCACCGCTAGCACCCGCACCTGCTCCGCCCGACGCGAAGAGCGGGGCGACGGTGCAGCGGGCAGGGCCGGGGTGACGTACCCGGCCTGCTCCACCGTGTGCATGGTGGAGATGAAGCGCGCCCCCAGGCCCGTCGCTCTCGGCCAGATGCGGCCCACGGGGGCCTCGACGATGCCCTTGGAGACGGCCAGTCCCAGCCCGGTGCCTGCACCCTGCTCCCCGGAGTCCATTTGGGAGAACATGCGGAACAGGTGGGGCAGGCTCTCCGCCGAGATGCCCCAGCCCTCGTCCGAGACCGACACCGCCACCTGGATGGGGGAGGACTCCGGCGAGTTTCTGGCCGCGTTGGAGAGGTGGTTGCCCAACACCTGCACGATGGGCGAACGGTCCGCGCCATCACCCAGGGAAGGTCCGGCGCAATGTCCACCTCTATGCCGTGCCTCCCGCCGGTGCGGAAGGCGGACTTGGCATCGCTCACCAGCAAGGCAACGTCCGTCGCTCCGGGGGAGACCGCCAGGGTGCCGGTCTCGATGCGGGCCACGTGCAGCAGGTCGCCGATCAGCAGATTCATTCGGTCGGTCTGGGTCTCGATGACGGCGAGAGACTGCCCTACGTCGGCCGGGTTCAACGGGCTGGGCGGCTCCCGCAGGGTCGAGACCGAGCCTTTGACCGAGGTAAGGGGAGTGCGCAGCTCTTGGCTCACCATGGCCAGGAACTCGACCCGCAGCCGCTCCTGCTCCTCCAGCGGCGTCATGTCCTGTACGGTCACGACGAAGGGCTCTAGGCGATAACCCCATCACAGACACTTGATATTTCCGGGAGCCGGAAATACGGCCCAAAGGAGCGATCCGCACACCCATGCAATCCAAACAGTTTTTTCTACCGCTGATATTCGCCTTGCTGATCGAGCTCCACAATTATCTAGTCGATCTACTAACTCAGGGGCCATCAAAAGTAGCCGAGGGCCTCAGTGGGGATCACAGTCTCCAGGTCAGTTCTCGCCCGGATCAGGCGTAAGTCGTCCGAAGACATTAGCGGGAGCACAAAGAACCCCCAAACGGGATGGTCAGTTGACGACAACATGATGGTCTGGAAACACGGGACGCGTCTGAGAGACACGGCTTTGACTGCGCCACTCTAATCGATGAAGCAGGCAGTAGAAGCAACGGAACAGTCCAGAAGACTTCATGGGAGGATCTGGGGTGGTCAAGCAACTACAAGGGCACGTCTGAAGGTACTTGAGCTTCTCCTCCCTCAGCGTCACAATGTCCGGCGGGATCACAGGCGAGCCACGTCCGGAACTCGGTACCAGCAAACCTCCTGGGGCGGATTCAAACGGTACTGCCTATCGTCTGCCACGGCCGCCCAGACCGCCCAGCCAAAGCTCGAAGATAGTGCTAGTTACCGTACACGTCGGCCCACTATCACGCATAGGTTCCCCCTCACAAGCGGGGATAGACCTTGCCAGTCCCTAGGCCATTAACGCTTGGCCCCCTCGAGCCGACTATTGAGGGGTTGGTAAAGGGCGGAAGAAGTTTAACCTCAGAAGCGCCAATCCCCGACTAGCCTGTTAGGTAGTCCGCCCACTGCTGCATCAAATCACGGCGGCGCTCGAACAGGTCCGACCTTGCATAAGCCTGCTCTGTCGAATTGCCCAAAGTATGGGCAAGTGCAGCTTCCCCAACTGCCCACGGTGTGTCCGTCTGCTCCATCGTCCAATCTTTGAACGATGAACGAAATCCGTGTACTGTCGCACGGTCCGCAAGGCCGTTGTCGCGGAGTATCTTGGTCAAGGTCATATCGCTCAGCATCCGGCCAGGTCTCAGCGGGGACGGAAACACGAGGTTGGACTCATCTTGCAGTAGCCGGGCCTGCGTGAGAACGTCCCTTGCCTGATGGCTTACCGGTACCCGATGAGGCCTGCCAGCTTTCATTTTTTCAGCAGGTATCGTCCATGTTCTCGTCCCCATGTCGAGATCGTCCCACGTTGCTGCTCTTGATTCACCTGAGCGCACCGCCGTCAAGATTGTGAATTGGAGACAGAGCTTCGCAGACTTAGAAGCGGTAGACCTCTCAATGATATCCAGTGCCTTTCCTACTTCCCGGTACTGTAGTGATCGAAAGTGTTCTCGGACTTGAGGCATGGGCGGCAACGCACCGTCTATGGCTTCGCCAGCCGGATTCTGCTCAATGTAGCCATGAGACATAGCCCAACGGAAAATCGCCTTCAGGCGCTGTCTAACGCGCCGGGCAGTTTCTTGCCTCGTCGTCCATATGGGCGTTAAGACTTCCAGAACGTCCGCGCGGCCTATCCGGTCGATAGGAACACTGCCTAGAGTTGGCATTGCGTGACGTTCCAGCATCTGAATCCAGTTGGCCCCGTGTTTCGCACTCTTCCATCGAGGCTTATTCAATTCGAGTACGGCCAACGCGGCCTCCCTGAAGGTCGGCGTGGCGCGCTTGCGTTTATCTCCAACCGGATCCCGACCATTTGCAATCGCCACTCGGCCATCGGCTAACCGATTACGTGCCTGGGCCAGTGAGACAGCAGGATATCCACCGAGTCCGATGTCTCGTCGTCTCCCGTCCACCACAGCCCTCATGACCCATGCCTTTGTCCCACTCGGCCGGACGACCAAGTATAGCCCGCCGCCGTCGCCGTAGCGTCCTTTATCACGAATGGACTTAACCCTCGATGCCGTGAGTTTCGCCATATAGTCTCTCCCTGACTCAAACTGTCTGTCGTGTACCACACTAAGTACCACACACAACAACGGATTCTACGGGAAAGCAGAGGAACGAACAAGCATTATGGCAGACTAATTTAGCTACGAATTCAAAGGGAAAGAGGACTCAATAGGGACAGAAAGGAAGTGGGGGTGGTAGCGCATACGGGATTCGAACCCGTGATCTCCGCCTTGAGAGGGCGGTGTCCTAGGCCGCTAGACGAATGCGCCACGTGAAATCGGCCTGGCTGGGGATAGAGGATTCGAACCTCTGCTTACAGATCCAGAGTCTGTCGTCCTACCACTAGACGAATCCCCAACGTAGGGAGAATATTACCACAATTGTCCCGCTCCTTCAACCGGATTCGTATGACAGTCGTAGAGAATCCGTTGACAAGGTGTTCACCTTGCCGATACCATTTTCTACCGTAGCATGAGAAACGAATAGTATGGTGACAGATGCTAAAGATTAGACTCAGAAGAGTCGGCGCGAAGAAGCAGCCCGCCTACCGCGTGGTGGTGGCCGACTCCAGGGAAGCGCGGGACGGCAAGTTCATCGACCACTTGGGCCACTATAATCCGCGACAGGACCCACCCGAGGTTGTCATGGACGAAGAGAAGACCCTCAAGTGGCTCCGGGTCGGCGCGCAGCCGACCGAGGCCGTCGAAGGCATCCTCCGCCGAATGGGCACACTGGACAAGGTCAAGGAAGAAGCATGAAACCGCTTGTCGAGTACATCGCCCAGTCGATTGCGTCCAACCCAGACGAGGTCAAGGTAACCGAGGAGGGAGACGGGGACCGCGTATACGTCCGACTGCAGGTCGCGCCCGAAGACAAGGGCAAGGTCATCGGACGAGACGGCCGGGTGGCCCAATCTATCCGCTCGCTCCTCCGCGTGGCGGCGGTCAAACAGGATGTCCACACCGTTCTCGAGATCGAATAGCCGAAGCTCCCTACCGGGCGGCAATTGACTCGATCAGAGCGCACACAGGCTCCCGTCGCAATTCCGGACGATCACGTTGTCGTTGGAGTCATCATCGGCGCATGGGGGCTCCGGGGCGACGTCAAGGTCGAAGCCCACAGCGATTACCCCGACAGATTTGTTCCTGGCTCGTCCGTCTATCTGGACAATGAGCGCTGCGAAATTCTCCGTGTACACAACCACAAGGTCGGCTACGTGGTCGGTCTCGATGGGGTCCCCGACAGAACGTCGGCGGAGCTGCTGCGCGGAAAGACCCTGACGGTCCCCGCCTCGGAACTTCCGGGCCTCGACGACGACACGTTCTTCTACTTTGACATCATCGACATGGCCGTTCACACTACCAACGGAGACGACCTAGGACGGGTTGAGGAGATTCTTTCGGCGGGCGGAAACGATGTGTACGTCATACGGAGTTCAGGCAGGGAAGTGCTGATCCCCGCCGCACAGGAATACGTCGTCGAGGTCGATGTCGAGCGCGGGGTGATGACGGTGTCCCTGCCGGACGGTTACCTCGACTAGACGCGAGGCAGCCGGGTCGGTTTTTGACCGGTACTAACGCCCGTGCTAGAATCGTGCCAAAGAGATCGGATGAAGGAGGAGTGAGTTGTCCGGTCACTCGAAATGGTCGACGATCAAGCATGCGAAGGGTATCAACGACGCCCGGCGCGGGAAGCTGTTCACCAAGCTGACGAAGGAGATCATCGTCGCCGTCAAGGATGGCGGTCCCGACCCTGACGCCAACTTCAAGCTGCGCATGGCCGTGCAGCGGGCGAAGGACCAAAACCTTCCCGGCGATACCATCGACAGGGCTATCAAGAGAGCGTCCGGCGAAGGCTCCGACGGTGTGCAGATGGTCGAGGCGACCTATGAAGGATACGGGCCGGGTGGTATCGGTATCCTCGTTGAAGTCCTGACCGACAACAGGAATCGCACGGTGTCCGACGTGCGCTCTACGCTCTCCAAGGGCGGAGGAAACCTCGCGAACAGCGGCGCCGTGGCTTGGCAGTTCGACCAGAGAGGCGTGGTGATCGCCGAGGCGGATGACGATGACGCCGAGGACCTCGCTCTGACCGCAATAGACGCTGGAGTCATAGACTTCGATGCCGACGACGGAGTGGTCAGCTTCTACTCGAACCCCAGAGACCTTGAAGGTGTCCGAGGCGCGCTGGATGAGGCAGGAGCCTCGATCCGATCTTCCGAACTGTCGATGGTCCCACAAAACACGGTAAACCTCGAATCGAAGGAAGCGGTGAGGACGCTCCGACTCCTCGACCAACTGGAAGAGCTTGACGACGTCCAGCGTGTGTTCTCGAATGCCGACTTCCCTGACGAGGTTCTCGCGGAGTACAGCCAGCAGTCGTAGCTTTCGAGCAGGACCGGCGGCCAACGTGAGACGGGGTTCCCTGCCCGTATTAGCCCAAGATCCCGAAGTGTGTGAGGCACAGCGGTGCGAGTTCTCGGAATCGACCCCGGAACCTACCACCTCGGTGTGGGTGTCGTCGACTACGACGACGAGACCCGGCACGTGTACTCCACCATCGTTAGCCCCAAGAGAAGCCAGAATCTTCCCGACAGGCTTGCGCACCTCTACGAGAGTCTCAACGACGTGGCGGCGCGCTGGTCGCCCGACGAGATGGCTATCGAGCAGCCGTTCGCGGCCAAGAACGTGAGCGCCGCGATGGCGATTGGGCACGCGCAGGCGATTGCCATGCTGGTCGCGGCGCAGCGCCAAATGCCCACTACAACGTACGCCCCACGCCAGATCAAGCAGGCCGTGACCGACTACGGCGGAAGCTCCAAAGAGCAGGTGCGTGAGATGGTCGCCGTAATGCTCGACAAGCACGGCGAGATCGAGCAATCCGACGAGTCGGACGCGCTTGCCGTCGCCCTGTGCCATATCCACGCCACCCAAGCGTCCGATCTCGTCTTCCTGGACTGATCCGATGATTACCTCACTCTCCGGCACGCTGTCGACCGTTGGACTCGATTGGGTCGAGGTCACCGTCGGGGGCGTGGGACTCCGCGTGAACGTGCCCTCATCCCTGATCGACCAAGTAGGCCAGGTGGGAGACGGCGTCAAGCTCTTCACGTCGCTTCAAGTGAAGGAGGACAGCCTCACCCTGTACGGATTCCCAAGTTCCGACGGTCGGCAGGCCTTCGAAGCCCTGCTCGGCGTCAACGGCGTCGGCCCCCGGCTCGCCCTGTCCATCCTGTCGAGAATGGCCCCGGAAACCCTCGCGATGGCCGTGGCGACCGAAGACCCCGCGGAGTTCAAGGGCGTGTCGGGAGTCGGCACGAGGATTGCACAGCGCATCGTCATGGAGCTCAAGGGCAAGCTCGAGATTGAGATGACCGCAGCGCCCTCCGCGCGACCGGACGCCGAGCTTACCGAAGCCCTTACAGCATTAGGTTACACCATGTCCGAAGTAATGGATGCCGCCGCGAGCCTTCCGCGTGACAAACCACTTGAGTTCGAGGAGAAACTTCGACTCGTCCTTGACTATCTCGGCGGACAGTAAGCTACTATGACTTCCTACGACGGCTGGGCGGATGTCTACGACTCGATCTACACCTACGTCCGCGAGGACATTCCCTTCTACGTTCAGGAAGCGTCACGTTCGGGCGGCCCGATCCTCGAACTCGGATGCGGCACCGGCCGAGTGACCCTGCCCATCGCACAGTCCGGTGTCGACATCATCGGCCTGGACAATTCGGAAGGGATGCTCGCTAGAGCGAGAGACAAAGCGGCCCTCCTTGAAGAAGGGGATGGCAGCATCGACCTCCGCATGGGAGACATGCGAGAGTTCTCGCTGGGCCGAACGTTTCCCCTCGTCATCGTTCCATTTCGCGGTTTCCTCGCGTTGCTCAGCGTGGAAGACCAGGTCCGGTGTCTGACCGGCATCAGGGAACACCTCGAACCCGACGGGCGGCTCATCTTCAACATCTTCGTGCCCGATCCGCAGATGCTGGTTGAGGACGAGGACGCCGCCTTCCACCTGCGCGACGTTGCCGATCCCGACACCGGCCGCACCTCCATCGTCTGGCAGCAGACGAGAGTGGACACCTTCAATCAAGTCCTCTCCGTCCGCCTCATAGTCGACGAGATCGACCAAGAGGGCGCCGTGGGCAAAAGATTCTACCGCGACTATCAGATACGGTACGCCCACCGCATCGAGATACTCCACCTCCTTGAGCGATGCGGATTCGAGGTCGTCGACCTCTACGGCGACTTCGACTACTCCCCATTCGACGAGGACAGCGGGGAAATGGTCTGGGTCGCTAAGCCCCGCAATCTTTGATGCTAAGCGCCCGAATCGGATAAGATTGGGACGAAGCGTCTATACGCAACTGCCCCGAACAGCCCTCACGCAATCAAGAGGAAGGCCCGTGCCCGACTTCAAGATCGTTTCGGACTTCAGGCCCACCGGCGACCAGCCCGACGCCATCGACCGCCTGGTCAGAGGGGCCGAAAATGGGCTGCATCACCAGTCCCTCATGGGCGTTACGGGCAGCGGCAAGACCTTCACGATGGCCTGCATCGTTGAGCGGCTCCAGCGCCCTACCCTCGTCCTCGCCCACAACAAGACCCTTGCCGCCCAGCTTGCGACGGAGTTCAAGGAGTTCTTCCCTCAGAACTCCGTCGAGTACTTCGTCAGCTACTACGACTACTACCAGCCGGAGGCCTACGTTCCCCGCACCGACACCTACATCGAGAAGGACGCCGATATCAACGAGCAGCTCGACAAGCTGCGTCACGCCGCCACGCGCGCGTTGCTGACTCGGCGGGACGTGCTCATCGTCGCCTCCGTGTCTTGCATCTTCGGTCTCGGCTCTCCGGAGGAGTACCAGAACTTCGTAGCTTCCGTCCGCAAGGGCGAGATTCGGAGCCGCCAGCGGCTCATGCGCCAGCTCGTGGACATGCAGTACGACCGCAACGACTTCGACCTCGGACGTGGCCGCTTTCGCGCCCAGGGCGACACGATTGAGATCCTGCCCGCCTACGAGAACGAGGTCGGCGTCCGCATCGAGTTCTGGGGCGACGAGATCGACCGCATCGTGCAGGTCGATCCCCTGACCGGAGAGCTTCTGGCCGAGCGCGACGAGATCGAAATTTACCCCGCAAAGCACTTCGTGACCTCGGAAGAGAAGCTCAAGCAGGCGATTGATGACATCGAGGCCGAGCTGCAGGATCAGCTGGTCTTCCTCAAGAACGCCGGCAAGCTCCTCGAAGCCCAGCGATTGGAGTCCCGCACGAACTACGACATCGAGATGATGCGGGAGACGGGATACTGCGCGGGAGTCGAGAACTACTCGCGGCACCTCGCTCAGCGCGAGGCCGGAAGCACCCCTTACACCCTCCTCGACTACTTCCCGGACGACTTTCTGCTGTTCGTGGACGAGTCTCACATGACGTTGCCGCAGGTGCGCGCCATGTATGGCGGAGACCAGTCGCGCAAGCAAGTCTTGGTCGAGTACGGCTTCCGCCTGCCTTCCGCGCTGGACAACCGACCCCTCAACTTCGGCGAGTTCGAGGAGCGCATCAATCAGGTCATGTACGTCTCCGCGACGCCGGGCCCCTACGAGTACGAGCACTCGCAGCAAATGGTCGAGCAGGTACTCCGTCCGACGGGGCTGACCGACCCGATAGTCGAGGTCAAGCCCACCACCGGACAGATCGACGACCTTCTCCACCAGATTCGCGTCCGAACCGAGCAAGGCCAGCGGTGCCTCGTCACAACATTGACCAAACGCATGGCCGAGGAACTCGCCGACTACCTGAAGGAGACCGGCATTCGGACGCACTACCTCCATTCCGAGGTCGATACGCTCGAACGCAGCGAGATACTCCGCGACCTGCGGCTTGGCGTCTACGACGTGATCGTGGGCATCAACCTCCTTCGCGAGGGCCTCGACCTGCCGGAAGTGAGCCTCGTCGCCATCCTCGACGCCGACAAGGAGGGTTACCTCCGCTCCAAGACGGCGCTGATCCAGACAATTGGCCGCGCTGCTCGCCACATCGACGGCAGCGTCATCATGTACGCGGATGTCATCACCGACTCGATGAGGCAGGCAATCGACGAGACCGCCCGGCGCAGAGACATGCAGGAGGCGTACAACCAACAGCACGGGATCACGCCCCAGGGAATACAGAAGACCATCCACGACATAACGGAGCGTGTCCGAGCCATAGCCGAGACGAAAGCCCCTTATGCCGCGCAGGGAGACATTCCGAAGGACGACCTCACGCGGCTCGTCAAGGACCTCGAAAAGCAGATGAAGGAGGCGGCGCACAACCTCGAATTCGAGAAGGCCGCCCTACTCCGCGACCAGATTATCGACCTGCGAAAAGTCATCGCAGACGACGCCGTACAGATAGAAAAAAGGAACTGACCGGAACTGCATATAGTTTGACGGCATATTGGCGTCACACTACAATGGACTCGATACGCCCACTGCGGCGGTGAGGAGGACGAAGATGACCGATGCAACTGCGACGGTAACCAAAGAGGAAATCATTGAGGCCCTGAAGGACGTGTACGACCCGGAGATCCCGGTGAACGTCGTCGACCTCGGCCTGATATACGACTGCGAGGTGCAGGACGGCGGCACGGTCGACGTGAAGATGACCCTCACCTTCCCCGGCTGCGGCATGGGGCCGTACATCGCCCAGCAAGCCGAGTGGCGAATCGCCGAGATCGACGCGGTCGAGGACGTGAACGTCGAGATGGTCTTCGAACCGCCCTGGAGTCCCGACCTCATCACCGAGGATGGCAAACTCGCACTCGGCTTGGACTGACCTCTTCCACGATCAAACGAACCGGTAGACTGAATCTGTAGAGACGCCACGCACGGCGTCTCTACGACTGTCAGACACGGGAGAATTTCCACATGACCCAACCCCATCACGGGCACAGCCACGGCGGTGGTCCGCCCGACGCCGATCAGGCCGCCCAGGCGCGCGCCCGCATCGAGGCGATGAAGCGCCAGTTCGAGCAGAAGAAGGCCATCGCCGACAGCCTGTCCGAGATCAAGCACAAGATAGGCGTCTACAGCGGCAAGGGAGGCGTCGGCAAGACCACGGTCGCCGTGAACCTCGCCGTCACGCTCGCTCAGCAGGGCGCGAAGGTCGGCATCCTCGACGTCGACATCGATTGCCCGAACGTCATCCGCGCCATGCGCGTGTCCGAGCCGCCAACGGTCGGCGAGACCAACCGGATGATCCCGCCGGAGCAGTTCGGCGTGAGCGTAATGTCGATGGGTTTCTTCCAGCAGAACGAGAACGAAGCCACAATCTGGCGCGGCCCCATGATCCACAACGCCATCAATCAGATCCTGCAGACGACCATCTGGGGCACCCTCGACTACCTCATCATGGACCTGCCGCCCGGCACTTCGGACGCGCCTCTCACGATCATGCAGGCGTTGACCATAGACGGCTTCGTCGTCGTCACCACCCCGCAGGAACTGGCGAAGGTGGACGCGACTCGCTCCATCAACATGATCAAGACCATGCGAGTGGACGTCCTGGGTGTCGTCGAGAACTTCTCCGGCGACATCTTCGGAGCCGGCGCGGGCGAGGAGCTGGCGAGTGAGCTCGACCTCGCATTCCTCGGCAGGACCGAGATGAGGGCCGACTACCGCGACGTATCCAGGCCGACCGTCCTCACAAGCAAGGCCGTGCGCGACGAATATCGCCACATAGCCCGATCAATGGAAGAGGCGATCAGCAGTCTAGCGGCCTAGGGCCCTACCCCACCACTTGGTAAATCTCGTCGAGCCAGACCACCATTTCTGCCGTGGCGTCATTGCTGGGGCCTTCCGTCCCGACCGACGACCACGAACCGTCCGGGGACTGCTGCGCGATCACGTTGTCCCCGACCTTGACGGCCATGTCACGGTACTTCTGCTCACCAGTCAGGGTGTACAGCACTGACGCAGCCCAGCCCACTTTCCCCGCTCGGAGCAGCCAAAACAGGTTGTCGGTCGCCGTCTCGGCGAACAACATGTACCGCTTGGAGAGTTCCAGCCACTGCGCCTCGCCGGTTGACTGGTAGAGTCGCGCAAGAAACCCGCCCGCGATGCCGGGATGGAAGAAGTACTGGTCGCCCTCTTCGGCGTTCACCAGCACATACCGGATTGGATCATCGGGATCTAATTCGGTCACGAGACCGCCACCGGGCGTCATCACGGTGTACATGACCTCCGGGTAGTTCGGCTGCTCGTCCATCATCCGCTGCATCCACCTGCCAACACCTCTTGCCACATCGAGTCTGCTTGCATACAGGGCCGCCTGACCGCAGCCGCTCACAACCCAGAGATACTGCTTGGTAGCCGGACTTCGCTCGGTGCGGCTGGAATAGAAACCGCCGCTCCCCTCGTCGTAGAAGTCCATGAGGAAGTCCATTCCCCGCTGGACGATGTCGAACTGCCCAAGTCGCTGGGCTCCGAGGATCACCCAGATGTTGAAGTAGGCGTAGAAGTAGTCGGACGTGAAGTCCGTGCGCGGCCCGAAATCGCCGTCCGCGCCCATGCCGTTGTTGCGTATCCAGTTGCACAGACGATTCGCGGCGTTGGTCTCACCGCAGACCTGGAACGCGGCGGGCACCTTGTAGTAGTCACCTACAGTTCCGTCACCGAAACTGCCGTCTTCATGGAGTTGACGGAGCAGGTACTCGCATCCCGCGTCTCTGGCTTCCTTGTATACGCTCACGTTCTGTCTCCCCAGTGTCGTACTGCCCTACTCCGGCGGATAGTCCATCACCAGCCAGATATTGTCCACCATGGGTTCCAGCAGACCCGACTCCACCTTGTTCGTGAGTTCGACGATAGCCTCGTTGAAAGTCGTTCGGACCCCCGCCTCCTTGCCCTTTCGGATCACGTAGCCGTTGAGGTAGTCGATCTCCGTCCGCCGTCCCTTGGCGATGTCCTGTGCCAACGACGGGCGCCCCGTGCCGATCTTGTGCGCGTCCTCGGCCAACTTGCGGGCGACCTCCGCTCGTACTGCCGGGTCGGTGCGCGCCGCGACAAAGTCCTGGGCGGGTACTCTGCCAATATCCTCGATTGCCACCCCGTGCGCTGTCCCGACCGCCACGACCTCGGAAGCGAGCATCATCGAGAGATCGAGAGTCACCGGATTCAGTCTCATGCCTGCCGAGGACTGTCCCGTTATGCCGCACACGGAGTTCGCCATGCTGTTCGTGACGATCTTCGCCCAGCGTTCGCCCAGTAGGTTGGTCGTGATACCAACCTCGCCGCAGTCTTCCAATATCTCGCTCAACGTCTCCAGCCGCGTTGAGTTCGCATTGGTGGGGTCGCCCAACGCGAAGGAACGCCTTCCCCTCTCCAGGCTGGTGCGTTCGACGTGACCCGGCCCAACGGTGGTCGCGCCGATGGTGACTATACACCCGATGACGCGGTCCCACCCCACGATTCCGGCGATGATGTCCTCGTTTATACCGTTCTGCGCCGATACGATCACCCCGCCCGGCGCCAGGTGAGGCTCCACGAGCGTCGTCACCCACGCCGTGTCGTAGGACTTCACCGAGACGAAGATCACGTCATACCGATTGGTCGTCGCCGACAGTTCCCCGATGTGCATCGCCTCGGGCTTCGACGTGAACGTGCCCTCCATCGTCGTGACAGTCAGACCGTCCGCTTTGATCTTGTCGATGTGAGCAGGCCACGCGTCCACGACGGTAACGTCCCGCCCTGCCCGTGAAAGATAGCCCGCGAGCGTGCCGCCAATTGCTCCCGCACCCATAAACATGATTCGCTTAGTCATATGTTGCGCCGTACTCCCAATGAATTGTTTGCTTGCCTTCCAATTCACACGAATGGCCTATGGCAGTCGTGGACAGTAGAGGCGGAAAACGAGCGGTCACAATCTCAACGTAAACAGGCCGTCGTTGTCAAGGGTGAGTCACAGGTGCTGCGTTGGGGCAGGGTCACCAGTCAGGATTTAGTGTCGAGAGATCGATGGGCTCACTGATGCCCCATACCCTCGTAGGGATGCTCGGCTTCCAGAAGATCGCCTTCCATGAAGCGGCTTGCACGAAAATCACGGATGGGGTGATCCCTGCTCTCCCCGTGCAGCACGAACTCCGCCACCATCCGGCCCACCACCGGGGACAGCTTGAACCCGTGTCCGCTGAATCCCACTGCCCAGTACAGCCCATCCACTGCCTGCGACTTGTCCAGGATCGGGTTGCCGTCCGGCGCCATGTCGTAGATGGACCCATATCCGCCCATGGGGGTTGCCGCCTTGAATTCCGGGATGCGCGACTTTGCCCGGTCCCAGTACCTCTCGATCGTGTCGTGGTCGGCATTCAAGCCGTACCCGTCCGGGTTCACCACCTCGCCCAGGTCCTTCTTCGATTCCCCACCGACCAGGCTCTTGAACCCCGCGTTCATCCGAACGTACATGCCGGTCGTGTAGTCGATCACGATGGTGGTGAACGACTCCAGCGACGGCGGACGGCGCATGTGTACCATCTGCACCCGGATCGGCGTAATCGGAAGCGGTTCACCGAGCGGTACGGCCAGCTTGTTGCTCCAGGGTCCCGTCGCCGCCACGACGGTGTTCGTCTCTATCAGCCCGTCCTCAGTCTGAACTCCAACGACGCGCCCTCCGGCGACTCTGATGCTCTCAACCGCGCACCCTGTCCGAATTTCAGCGCCTCGCGTCTCAGCCTGCGCCGCGAATGCGTATGTGGTGGCCATGGGGTCGGCGTGACCGGCGTCAGGCTCATAAACTCCCAGGACAATCCCGTCGGTCATAAGCTGCGGAACCAGCTCCGAGACCTCAGACGGAGTGAGGGTATGAATGTTGACGCCCAGCTCCTGGTTCATCTCGACGTTCGCCCTCGCGGCAGGCTCGTCCTTCTCGCCGAAGAGCAGCAGCCTGCCCGTCTCCTCGAACCTCGCGTCACCGCCGATTGCGTCTGCAAAATTGTGGAAGATTCGGCCGGCTTCAATCGCCATCTTGACCAGAGTCGGGTGCAGGTAGTGTTCACGCACCATTGCGCCGGAACGCCCGGTGGCCCCGCCGGCCAGGTGTCCTCTATCGACCAACAGGACTTTCCCGGCGCCCATGCGGGCGAGGTGCATGGCGATGCTCGTCCCGTTGACGCCGCCGCCAATGACGACCACGTCCGCTGAGCTATTGGGCATGACTCACTCTCTCAGGGTACCCGGCACGGGGGATTCCGTCCTGCAATTCCCAGGGATTCTACCGTGTCGCGGCTTACCAGATCTCGCCCTTGGCGTACAGACTCTCCGCGGGACCAATCAGCTTCGGGTCGGGCCTGGGTACTCGCCGGTGAACATCCTCGTCGTAATCCATGCTGCGCAGCACGTATTGCATGCAGGAGAGGCGCGCTCGCTTTTTGTCGTCCGACTTCACGACGACCCAGGGCGATGCCTTCGTATCGGTGGCCGCGAACATCGCCTTCTTCGCCTCCGTGTAGTCGTCCCACCGGGGTAGCGAACGCACGTCGACGTCGCTCACCTTCCACTGCTTGAGTTCATCCTTGGCGCGGGACATCACGCGCCTGAGCTGCTCTTCTCTGCTCACCGAGAACCAGAACTTGAAGATCTGAATGCCCTCGTTGATGAGCATTTCCTCGAACATGACGGTGTCTCGGAGGAAGCGCAGGGTCTCGGCCGGCGTGCAGAACCCCATCACCGGCTCCACCACGGCCCTGTTGTACCAGGAGCGATCGAAGAACACCATCTCACCTTTGGTGGGAAGGTGCTCGACGTAGCGCTGAAAGTACCACTGCCCGCGCTCCCTGTCGGAGGGGGCAGGCAGCGCTACCAAGAGGGCCCCTCTGGGGTTGAGATGCTCCATGAAGCGCTGGATAGTCCCGCCCTTGCCGGCGGCGTCCCGCCCCTCGAATATCAGCACGACGCGCTGGCCAGTCTCCTTGACCCATCTCTGCATCTTAAGCAGCTCGATCTGCAGCTTGGCCTTGTCGGACTCGTATTTCCTCGTTGACAGCTTGGTCGGATAGGGATAGGTGTCGCTGATGATCTGCCCGGGCAGCGCGGTTTCAACCTTGCTCAGAATTTCCGGCGGGATGCCTTCCGTCGGAACGGGAGACGATGGGGCTGCTTCTACCGTGCTCAGATTAGTCATAGCGACACCTTACAGGGGAGGGAGTGATCTTTCAATTCCGCCCGACTTGGCCTTCAGCTTCCTCGGCACTCAACGAATAGTCCGTGTGAGATGGCCGCCATGATAAGGAGCGTCGGCAAGTCCAGTCAACCCAAAGGGCGTCTGTTCAAGCTATGCGCGATGCGGAACCGCTAGCGCCGCGCCACACACTTGCGATACTATGATATACAGGTCGTGCTAGGCGGGGCATTGGCGGAGCCTTGAATCCCGCAATCCGCCATAGCGGGGCTGAATCCCTCCCCGAGGTCGAAGCTCGTGGCCTCTGTCCCTGGCAGGGGGTGTTGAGAGCCGGGTCCCACGCGGCGGATGCCTGTGAACCCCGTCAGGTCCGGAAGGAAGCAGCGGTAAGCAGTGATGTTCCGGGCGCCGTGGGAGTGCCTGGCTTGAGCCTGCTCCAGGCGTCACGTCCCGGGTGGAGATCGAAGGAAGGTGCGCGACCAAACCCTCTCACCGAACGCTGCGGGATCGGGCGAGTCCGAATTGCACTCGTCCTCCCCGCGTCCTCCCAGGGCCAAGAAGTCACTTGGCCAAAACTTCCTCGTCGACAGCCGCGTCCGCGCCAAGATCGTCGACGCGGCGGACATCTCGCCGACCGACACTATCCTGGAAGTGGGGCCCGGCCGGGGGTTCCTCACAAAAGCCCTGGCCGAACGCGCGGGCCGCGTGGTAGCCGTCGAATTGGACGATGGTCTTGTACCGCGGCTTCAGGAGACTTTCACCGACGCGGATAATGTCGAGATCGTTCATGGCGACGCGCGGACCGTCGACATAGATTGTCTTGTGGGAAAGGCGACCAAATACAAGGTCGTCGCCAATCTCCCCTACTACGCCGCAACCCCTATCGTCCGCCGCTTTCTCGAAGCCGCTCATAAGCCAACGACGCTGGTAGTCATGGTGCAGCGCGAGGTCGGTCAGGAGATGACCGCGCCTCCCGGCAAAATGGGCATACTCTCCGTCGCCACGCAGGTATACGGCAGTCCGCGCATCGTTGCGTCCGTCCCTCCAAAGGCATTCCGCCCTTCGCCGAACGTCACGTCGGCAGTCGTTCGCATCGATACCTATGCCGAGCCTGCCGTAGCGTTCGACAGCGTGGAGAGCTTCTTCACCCTCGTGAGGGCCGGATTCAGTACGCCACGCAAGCAGCTCCACAACAGCCTCAAAAACGGTCTAGATATTGATGCGGAAGAGATAATGGCGCTGCTTGGGAACGCGGAAATCTCACCCACCCGCCGCGCGCAGACGCTCAGCATCGACGAGTGGAGAGACCTGTACCGCGAGTACGTTTCGGCGCTCTGATATACTCTGCCCTCGAATTGATGATTGCTATCACGGAGCAACCGGCACCACATGCGACTCGGGCTTGACATCCGGGGCGGCGTCGACGATGAGCAGCTGGCGTTCGGCGCGCAGCTTGGGGCGACCGACGCCATCGGCGGGGATGCCTGCATGCCGTCGAACAATGGCTACTTCGAGTTCCTTGAGCTCGTCGTGTTCAGGCAGCGCCTCGAGAGCGCCGGACTCCGGCTGTTCGCTATCGAGAACATGCCATGGGACTGGACGGACAAGATCAAGCTGGGCTTGCCCGGACGCGACGAGCAGATCGACAATTTTTGCACGAGCCTCCGCAACATGGGGGCCGCGGGCATACCCGCGATCGGCTACAACTTTCGTCCGCCAACGGTCACCGGCTACGGCGTTCGCACCTCCCAGAGCGCACCCGGACGCGGCGGCGCGAAGCAAACGGCCTTCGACTACGACCTCATCAAGGACCACCCCTTCGGAGACTACGGCGAGGTGTCTGCGGAGCGGATGTGGGACAACCTCGAATACTTCCTGAAGGCGGTCGTGCCCGTCGCTGAGGAGGCGGGAGTACGCATGGCCGTCCACCCGGACGACCCTCCTGCCCAATCGATCGGTGGAGTGGCGCGCATCCTCAACAGCTTCGACGGTCTCAAACGACTGACGGAGATCGTCGACAGCGAGTACAACGCTCTGGACTTCTGCCAGGGGTCTATGGCCGTCCAGCAGGGCGACCTGCACGAGGCCATCCGCTACTTCGGCGGGCGCGACAGGATCGTGTACGTCCACTTCCGCAACGTCACCGGACGGTTCCCGAAGTTCTCGGAGTCGTTCATCGACGAAGGCTACGTCGACATGGCCGAGGCTGTCAGGGTCTACAGGGAGGTCGGCTTCGACGGGCCGGTCATCGAAGACCACGTCCCCACCATGATAGGCGATGACCCGGACAAGTACCGCGCCCGCGCCCACGCGATGGGCTATACGAAGGCGCTGATAGACGCGATCTACGGGCGATAGTAGCAGCGACCACCCGTCGAGCGTAGTCCCGCTAGTGGTTCAACGCTATAGTATTTTTGGCTAACAGGACTGTGAAGTGGTAGGGGCGGGTTTGAAACCCGCCCTGTCGATGCATTGCAAGCCGTCATTGCAATGATGCCGCAATGATGTTGGAGCACTAGGAGGACGACATGACCGGCTACCAGGCGTATTTCAACGGCGAGTGGATGCCGGAAGGCGAAGTAATGATCTCGCCGTCCGACCGTGGCTTTACCGTGGGTGACCTCGTGTTCGAGGTCGAGCGGACGTTCAACGGCAGGCCGTTCCGGCTGAAGGAGCACATCGAGCGGCTCTATCGCTCCCTCACCTACATCCGCATGGACGCGGGACTGAGCGCGGAGGAGATGACGGCCATCACCGAGGAGGCGGTTAAGCGGGCGAAGGCCGATCATCCCGAGGTGTCGGACTTCTGGATGCGCCAGATCGTCACGCGAGGCACGGTTGACCTGTTCGACCCGCCCGACCCTACCGTCTTGGTGCAAGTCGGCGAGCAGGGCTTCTGGTACGCCGACCTCTACGACACGGGAATGCACGGCGTGATATCGAAGACGCGAGCGTACTCCCCACAGGCGCTCGACCCCAAGATCAAGCACTACAGCCGGATGAACTTCGTCCTCGCCCACCAGGAGGCGCACGACGTTGATCCGGACGCGTGGCCAATTCTGCTGGACGACCGAGGCTTCCTCGCCGAGGGCAACGGCCAGAACGTCTTCGTCGTCACCGACGGCGTCATCCGCACCCCCACCGACTACGCCGCCCTGCAGGGAGTCTCGCGCGGGATGGCCATCGACCTGGCGCGGCAGCTCGACATCCCGCTCGTCGAGGAAGACCTGCAGCCCTATGACCTCTACACCGCGGACGAAGCGTTCTGGACGACGACCAGCATGTGCGTCATGCCAATGACGCAGGTTGACCGGCGTCCCATCGGGGACGGCAAGCCCGGACCGATGTCGCAGCGCCTCTTGGCGGCATGGAGCGAGGCCGTCGGAATAGACATCGTCGGCCAGGCGCAGCAACACCAGAACGCGACCGCGTCATAGGGCGGGTATCCACCGTTCCGGTTCGTTCAGACCAGTGTCCTCTATCAAAGGTTCAGCGAATAAAGCTAGGCGTGAAAATCCCCTCTCCCGTCGTGGGAGAGGGCTAGGGTGAGGGTGATTAGCAACATCAAAACCGTATTGACTTTGTACTAGCCACCACTATCAAGCGCAGTCCTGACCCTCTCCACGATTGCGGCGTAGTCCACAGTCGAGAAGTCGGTCGTATCGATACGGACGAGTCCGTCACCTGCCGTTACAGCACCGTAACGCTCGATCTGGCCACGAATCTCTCTGTCCAGAGCTTCCCGGCTCATCCCCGATTGATGTCCGCTATGACGTTCGTCCGTCTCGGCCCGTCGGACGAACCTTTCGATCACTATTTCAGGGTCGGCGTGGCAATGCAGTTCCAGCGTATCGAAGTCGTAACTCTCCTTCATTCGATCAAGCCACGGCGTCTCGTACTCGCTCCAAAATGCGGCCTCGGCGACAACGGACTGCTCCGCTTTCAAGTGCGATTCAACAAGCACCCTCAACAGCGCGAAGGTGGCCCCGCCCAGCTTCTTCGACCACTCCCGGTCGCCTTCACCGACGCTGTCAAAGAGCGTCTCCTTGATCGCGTCCTTCTCAAGCACAACGACCGGCAGCGCCGCCGCCAGCCGTCTCGCCAAGTACGTCTTTCCAGTGCCCGGCGGGCCCGAAATCAGAATCAACTTGGGCTTCTTCATTCACTGTTTCCAAACTGCCTTGATTGAGGGCCTCTCACCCGCCGCCATGTTACCCTACCCACCATGAGAATCGTATTCATGGGCACCCCTGACTTCGCGGTACCGGTGCTGAGTCGCCTCATCGACGAGGGGCACGACATCGCCGCCGTGTACTCGCAGCCCGACAGGCCGTCCGGCAGGGGGGGCAAGCTCGTCCCGACACCAACCAAACGGTTCGCCGGGGAGCGAGGAATCGAGGTGCGTCAGCCCCAGTCGCTGCGCTCGGAGGACGAGTGCGAGGCGTTGGCGTCACTGTCCCCGGACGTGATCGTCGTCGCGACGTACGGCCTATTCCTGCCAAAGGAGGCGCTCAGCATCCCACCGTTGGGATGCCTGAACATCCACCCTTCCCTCCTGCCCCACTATCGCGGCCCCTCCCCAGTCGTCACGGCCATCCTCAACGGCGACGACGAGACGGGTGTCACGATCATGAAGCTCGACGAGGGCATGGACAGCGGCCCAATCCTTGCGCAGGAGCGAGTTTCCATAGACGAGGAAGAATCGGTGGCTGAACTGACTCGGCGGCTGTTCGACTTGGGCGCAGACCTTCTCGTCGATACCCTGCCCCGCTGGTCGTCCGGCGAGGTTCAGGCGAGTCCGCAGGACGAGAGTCGGGCCACGTTCACGTCTCTGGTCAAGAAAGAGGACGGTGAAATCGACTGGACCGACGATGCCGCGCGGATCGCGAGAATGGTGCGCGCATACGAACCTTGGCCCGGCACGTTCACTTATTGGAACGGCAAGCTGCTCAAGATACTGAACGCGACCTCGATAGCTGGCGACGCCCCGCCCGGCCAAGTCGTTGGATTGGACGACGGTGGCGTCGGTATCAGCACAGGTGACGGCCTGCTGTCGGTCAGCACGCTTCAGATCGAGGGAAGGCGTCCGTCCGACGCTCAGGACTTCGTGCGAGGCTACCCGGACTTCGTGGGGGCGGAGCTTGGCCGTTCGACTTGAACTCACCCGCCCTCATGGATACTCCATTTGCTGGCATACGTCACGAGGCCCAACTTGCGGGCAACCGCTAGGGAGGCGTCGTTGGACCACGACGTGCTGTACAGCGGAACGCGCCCCGAGGCTCGAATCGCCAGCGCCCACCCTGCGGTAACTCGCGGACCTAGTCCACGCCCTCGAAACGCTGGTGCCGTTTCCAGGCCGGCTTCCGCCGCTGCGTCGGAGCGCCATGCGCTAAAGCAGGCGCTCACGGCGTATCCTCCCTCGACAAACGCAACAATCGGCGTTCGGTATGGAATCTCGCTCGCAGTCCATCCGGTGAAATGGTGGTCAAGCGACTCTAGGTCCTCGATGAAGACTGTCCCGGAAGGTTGGACAATCTCCTCCGGGAACGTGAAGGCCGGGCCTGAATCTACTACGCCTCGAAGAAGCGACGTGTACCGTTCTGCGTGCACGGGATCATCCCGAAAGTCGGAAACCGGCGGCTCTTCCCCAGCAAGGCTGTCAATCTCATCCGCGATATTCCGTGGCACGTCCACCCGCACAGCCCAGGCACAGCTTTCCGTTCCTCGAACGAGGCGAAATAGCGGACCCAGCCATGGTTCCTGACTGCGCGTTCCGCCGATGCGGCCGTCGGCCGTAAGCACGAACTGATTCCGCAGTTCGAAATCGGGTAAGTTCGCCGGAGAATGCACAGGGAACACCCCGTTACCTCAGCAGCTTGGAGGCCAGCTCGACGAAGTCGTCCACGATGATGTCGGGCTGGTACTCCGAGACTTCGGTGGGAAGTCCGTACCTGTCGACGTAGGCCGCCCTGAAGCCGCATGCCTGGGCACCAAGAATATCGAACGAGTGCGCGGCAACCATCATGATCTCACCCGGCTCGCATCCCAGCCGCTGTACGGCTTTCCGATAGATCGCCGGCGAAGGCTTGAACGCGCCAACCTGGTCCACCGATATGATGGCGTCGAACGCTACCGGGACATTGTTGTGAAGCAACTCTTCCAGATACCACTGCTCCCCGTTCGAGAGTGCTACCAGCTTGTAGCGGTTCGCGAGTACCCGCAACCCTTCAATGGTGTCGTCGAATGGCCGCAGCTTCTTGTATGCCTCCATGAACTCCCGCACCGCTTCGTCGGTGTATCTGACGTTGTGCTTCTTCAGACTGTACACGAACGCCCGGCGGCAGGTCTCGAGGTAGCCGCTGTGTCCCAGCATCAACAGGTTGTCTTGGTACTGCTCGATGCGCTGCCGGTCCCGCCAATCGGTGTAGAACGTCTCGCCTGACATCCGGGAGCCGTGCGCCGCCAGGAAGTCGCCGACCGGAGCGGTCAGACTGCCCGTGAGGTCCATCACGGTGCCGAAGATATCGAAGGCAAGATACTTCACGCGCGAAACGGCTTCGTCAGGGATGTGCATGTACTCCTAAACGGCAGGGCTGAGTCGGTTCCCGTCCAGGATTGTCGAAGGCACGTTTAGACATCCTCCAATGCCGACGACGGACGCAGGTACCCCCGCAAGAGCAGGCTCACGGGCAGGATGGTCGCGGTAAATAGCCCCAGGAGACGTATACTGACTCGGAGGTTAAATATATCCGCGAGTTCGCCAAATGCGAGCGGAGCGGCAAACGCTCCAATCTCGTTGGTGGTGTAGAAATACCCATACATCCGGGAGCGGCGGGCCTGCGGCGCGAAGACCGCCACCGTGGCATACAGGGACGACGACGTGCCGTTCAGGCCGATTCCGAGCAGCACCATGAGCGGGGCCATCATCACCAACGGCGCGTAGATCGTCGCGACCAAGAATACCGCTGCCGATGCCTTGGTAACCCACACGATGCTGATGAGGCCGTGTCGTTCGCTGAACCAGCCGCAAATGTACTTGCCGAACGCCCCCCCGGCCATCAGCAGGATGAACATGATGAATATCTCAGTAATCTCCATCCCCCGGTCCTTGAGGATGAAGGGCACGAAGGTGAGGGCCGCCGCACGGATCGCGGAATCGACGAACCCCACGACGCTGAGAATCTTGAATCCTGTCGTCGGCTTGTCGGTGCCGTCGTAGGCGTCCGCCTGCTTCGATTCGACCGGCTCCGGCCTGCCGATTTCGACGCTTCGCTTGATGAACAGCGACACGAGGAAGAAGGCGATCGCGCCGATTCCGATGATAAGCATAGTGCCTCGCCAGCCGTAGGACACGGCGACGAACAATGCAATCGCGGGCGCCGCCATCTTGCCGAGATCGCCCGCAAAGTTGACGGTGCCCACTGCCGTCGCTCGGGCCCTGCTGTCGTAGGCGCGTGAGACGATGCCCGAGGCCAGCGGGTGCTGCGTGCCTCCTCCGAGTCCGCCGAGGAGCGTGAACGCCAGGAGCAAGATGAAGCTCGGCGCGAGGGACATGGCGATCATCCCTACCGCAACCCAGATGTTCCCCCCCACGAGAAGCCAGAACTCCCCGACCCTGTCGGCCATGAAGCCGACCGGAACCTGAAGGACCGCCATCGCCGCCGCGTAGCCCGACCTGAGCAACCCCGCCTCAAAGTAGGTGAGGTCGAAGTCTTCCTCGATGAGCGGCAGCAGCGGCGCGTAGAGTGCGAAGAACAGGTCGCTCCAAACGTGAGTCGCCGAGGCGAATATGAGCGTGCGGCGCGCCTGAGATCCCCGCGTCCAGAACCGCAGAGGGTTAATCATCGAGCGTTCCGGTAGGCCTCACTCACGGCCTCCGGCACGGAGCAAGAGCTTGACGTGACCGAAGCAAAGCACAGGTCACTGAATACGGCCCATGAGGTCGGCGGCACTGTGCGGTCCGGTGTCGGCAACGAGGTCGCCCGCGGGGCCCCACTTGTCCCACATATTCCAGAGGAGTACGCCGCGCACGCGGGTCCCTTCCAGGTAGTAGACGACGCCTTCCTTGAACTCGTCCTTCCAGTCGGCGACGGTCTCCATGCCCGAGTCGATGTGACCCATCACCTCATAGCCCAGATCAAACATGTCCGACCAGAAGTACGGCACGTTGCTGAAAGGCTCTCCCGCACCGGCCATCGCCTTCCCGGCTGCCGCCCCCATCGTGTTGGCGTTGTCCTCGTGCTCGACGCGAATCCGCCGCTCCAGCACGTCGTTGCAGTAATTGGCGACGTCGCCCGCGGCGTAGACGTCCGGGTGGGACGCATTGAGGTTCCCGTCGACCGATATGCCGTCGTCAACCTTGAGTCCCGCCTGCCGCGCAAGCTCCACGTTCGGCTCGATGCCCAGCCCAGCGACGACTCCGTCAACGACGATTTCTCGCGAGTTCGACGAGTCGTTTGACGTAACCGTGACCGTCACGCGGTCTCCCTCCGTCTCGACGTTGGAGACGACGTGCCCGGACAGCACCTCGACGCCATGCTCGCGGTAGTAATCATTGAGGAAAGCGCTCAGATCGGCGGGATACATGCTGCTGCCGATTGAGCCTTCGGGAAACACCATCGTGACCCGCTTGTCGTTGTGTGCGAGCGAGGCCGCGATCTCGGATCCGATGAAGCCTCCTCCGATAACAAGGAAGTCTTCTCCGCTGTCGGCCAAGGTCCGCAGACGCCGGTAGTCGTCCACCGTGCGGAAGTAGATGACGCTGTCCCCTCCGAAGGGCAGTCGCCTCGGCGATCCGCCCGTCGCAAGGAGGAGCTTGTCGAACGTATAATTGACTCCTTGGTCGTCGGTAATGGCCTTACCGTCAACGTCGAGCCCCTCGATCCGGCGACCGAGGTGAAGGTCGACCCCGTCGCGGTTCGTGTCGCGCTGGATGTCGTCGAGCGACTTCCCGTGCCACAGTCCCTTGGAGAGGTGCGGCCGGTTGTACGGGACTTCGCACTCGTCCCCGAACAGCGCTATGGAGCCGTCCGCATCGACCTCGCGGATGCCGCCTATGGCGGCGTCCCCCGTCATGCCACCGCCGACTATCACGTACTTATAGTGCATGGCCTCCCCCTTACTGTGAAGCCAATCTCAGGAGAGCTTGGAGCGCTAGGCCCTCGCCTCTTCGAGCTCCTTCTGCTGCTCGACGGCCCGTTCAACCAGATGCGTCGGGACTTCCTGGTATCTGTCGAACCGCATGGTAAAGGTGCCCCGGCCCTGGGTCTGCGAGCGAAGATCCGTGGCGTATCGCATCATCTCGGCCTGCGGCGCCTCCACTTCAATAGTCGTGAACCCGTTGCCTTCGGGGTTCATACCCAGGATGCGAGCTCGCTTGCTGTTGAGGTCGCCCATGACGTCCCCCGTGTCGCCGTCCGGCACGAGGATCTGGGCGTACATGATCGGCTCCAGGAGCTGTGGGGTCGCCTGGTTGATGCCGTCGGAGAAGGCGTTGCTGCCGGCGATCTCGAACGACACGCCCGACGAGTCGACCGGGTGGAAGCTGCCGTCGTACAGCGTCGCCTTGACGTCCACGACGGGGAACCCGCCGATCACCCCCGCATCGAGGGCTTTGACGCAGCCCTTCTGCACGGACGGGATGTACTCCCTCGGCACAGCTCCTCCCACTACTCTCTCGTCGAACTCGAAGCCCGAACCGCGCGGCAGGGGTTGTATCTCAAGGTAGACCTCCGCGAACTGGCCGTGCCCTCCGCTCTGCTTCTTATGGCGATAGTGGGAGTTCGACTGGCGGCTGATTGTCTCCTTGTACGGGACCTTGGGAGTCATCAGAAGGATTTCGACGCCAAACTTGCGCTTCATCTTCTCAACCGCCACGTCTACGTGAACGTCGCCAAGTCCGCCGAGCAGAAGCTCCGCTGTGTTCGGCTCACGAGTTACGCTTAAGCTGGGGTCCTCCTCGGCCATGCGGGAGATGGCATTCGTCAGCTTGTCCACGTCGGCCTTCGACTTGGGGAATGCGGCCATCGAGAATACGGGCGGAGGGAATTCCAGGGCCGGAAGCGTGATCGGATCGGCCTTGTCGGACAGGGTGTCGCCGGTGAGGGCGGAGTTCAGCTTGGCGAGCGCCCCGATATCACCGGCTGCCAGCTCATCGACCCCCTCCTGGTCCTTTCCGCGAATGGTATAGGCTGTGCCGGTGCGCTCATTCTCGTTCCGGCTGGCGTTCCACACCTGAGAGTCGCTCTTGAGGGTGCCGCTGAATACCTTGAAGTACGAGAGCTTGCCCACGAACGGGTCGGCGGAGGTCTTGAATACCTGCGCGGCGAGCGGGCCGGAGCTGTCCGCAGTCAGCTCGATGTCCTCCTCGCCTTTTTGAGCAGTATGAGCGGGCCGGTCTGCGGGAGACGGCAGGAAGCCGACGATGGCGTCGAGCAGTTCATCGACGCCGACTCCGTTAAGAGCGGATGTCGCAAGGACCGGGATGAACGTTCCCTCCGACATTCCAACCTTGAGTCCGGCAATGATCTCTTCCTGCGTTAGCTCCTCTCCTTCGAGGTACTTGTCCGCCAGCTCCTCGTCAGACTCTGCTGCCGCCTCGATGATGCGCTCGCGTGCCTCTTCGGCCTCATCGGCGAGATCGTCGGGAACCTCAGCCTTCGGGTCGAGCAGGTTCACGACGCCGCTGAATTCGGCCTCGGAGCCTATTGGAAGCTGGACGGGAACGCACTCGCGCCCGAAGGCCTCCACGAGGGCCTCCATCACGCGGTCGAATTCGGAGTTCTCCCTGTCCAGCTTGCTCACGACGATCAGCTTCGGCAGGTCTTCGGCCATCTGCCACATCTGGATGGTGCCGACCTCAACTCCTGACGGGGCCGAGATCAGCACAAGCGCGGCGTCGGCGGCGCGAAGGGCCGAAGCGACCTCACCCCGGTAGTCGGCATAGCCGGGGCTGTCGATCAGGTTGATCTTGAAGTCGTTATGAATGACCGGAAGGATGGAGGTCTGTACGCTGTTCTGGCGCTTGTGCTCTTCCGGCTCGTAGTCTGAGGTGGTCGTCTCGTCCTCGACGCGGCCCAGTCGTGTCGTCGCATTGGTCGCGAAGAGCGCTGCTTCGGAGAGAATGGTCTTGCCTGCACCGCTGTGGGATAGAAGCACAACGTTGCGCAAGTGGTCGGTATCGTAGGTCGCCATTCCGATCTCCTCTCCGGGTATTGGATAGATGCAAGTGCCAATTGTAGTGAATCAAAGGGGCTCTCCGCAATGGAGACATTCAACGGCCCGCCATCCCGATTCTGTCATTCCGACCCACCCCCAGCCTGTCATTCCGACCGAAGGGAGGAATCTAAGGAACCGTGCCTTAAGGATTACCTAATTGGAATTCACCAAGGGGGTCCACAGACCGGGCTCCGCGTCGATCAGGTGTTGTACAACAGCTTGTGCGTCCAGTCTCCCTGTCTTCACAAGGACCCATTGCTGGTATAAGTCCGTCGCCAGCACATGCACAGTCCCAATATTCGCGGCGGCGTCTCTGACGTTGTTATCAGTGGCAGGACGTGACGACGGATCACGCTCACGAAATGGGTTAGCGAGCCAAACAGTCAGGTCAGGACGCTTGCCCTTTTCTGTGATGTATTCCTCGCGATGCTCGCGAATCTGCCGAGAGTCATTTGTCTTGGTGCCGTTGGAGTAGCCCTTTACCTCTACCAGTGCTTCCCAGTTTTCTTGGTTCTTCAGCGTTAGGCGCAAGTCTTCACGTTTCGGCTCGCCCGGCTCAAGTCCCGCGTCCATGTCCCCGACGCAAAACCCAAACTCAGCCAATATCTCTTTGGCAGCCGCAACTAGATCATCTCCGTCAGCCCAAACGATCCGCCGGATTCCTGTGTCGGCCTTCTCCCCCTCCGTGGCCAACTGGATCTGGAACTGCCTTCGCTCTTCGTTCAGACGATTGATCTCATGTGTGATTTTCGAGATTTGTTCTTCTAGTACTCGCTCTTCTGGTGTGTGCCAGTCAGAAGGTCGACTGAGGCGGGGCGGCTTTTGAGGCACCCGATCCGGATCGATCTCATGAATGTCAGCGAGGAAGGCACTGAACCAGGCCGCGAGGTTGGTGACTTGTGGAAGGACGAGGACAGTGGGGGCTGGCTTCACGCTAACCCCATATTCTGTAATAAGAGGGAGGACAAGTCGCCAAGCTACAGGATAACCAGATGTCGTTTCGGCTAGTTTGGTTTCCTCTGCTCCTTGATCAAACGATAGAAAAGCAACAGTGTGCGGGTTTGAAGCGGTTTTAGGTAGATTCACCAAGTCAGAGGCGAGAGCTTTGTACAACTCAGGACAGGTGGAAGGAACTGTAACTTCCCTTTCGGTGTTAGTGGTATTTGTGCGTAATCTGCACTGACTAGCAGTATGTATGCTGGGTTCATCATGAGAGAGCCACTCAATGTCAACAGGACCGACCGTCAAGAGATGAATGTCACCTACAATTCTATAGTGGTCAGCAGTACCTGAAACAACAACGTCTGTCTCTGTTAAGCTGTATCTCGCAAGGTAACTCTCAATCGAGTCAGTTGTTCTAAGAGCCCCGCACAAGTGCTCTATTGACTCTGCCTGATAAGAGTCCAATCCGATGGCGGCAACACGGGGCCGATTGACCTTAGTCATGCAACTTCTCCGTGCCTAAGACAGCACTTGAGTTGTGGGTGAGAGCACTGAACATACAACTTGATACCGTCTCGCCCCTACCGCTCCACCTTCAGGATGCTCATGAAGGCTTCCTGGGGAATCTCGACGCTGCCGACCTTCTTCATGCGCTTCTTGCCCTCGGCCTGCTGTTCGAGCAGCTTCCGCTTGCGGGTCACGTCTCCCCCGTAGCACTTGGCGAGGACGTTCTTTCGCAGCGCCTTGACCGTCTCCCGCGCGAGGATCTTGCCGCCGATGGCAGCCTGGATCGGCACCTCGAACATCTGACGGGGGATCAGGGTCCGAAGCTTCTTGACGAGGTCCCTGCCCCGCTCATATGCGCCGTCGCGGTGGACGATGACCGAGAGCGCGTCGACCGGCTGGCCGTTCACGAGGATTTCGAGCTTCACGAGTCTCTCGGCGCGATAGTCGCTCAGCGAGTAGTCCATCGAGGCGTAGCCCTGCGTGGTCGACTTCAGCCGATCGTAGAAGTCGACCAGCATCTCGGACAGCGGCATGGAGAATTCCATCATCACGCGGGTCTGAGAGACCGACTGCGCTCCGATGTCGGCATTCACGCCGTTGCCCCCTGCTCCGTTGTCGGACGGGCCGTACTGGATGTACTCCATCCGGTTGAAGACGCCCCGACGCTCCGTCACGAGGTCCATCATCGCGCCGATGAAGTTGGCGGGCACGATGATCGTCAGATCGACCCAAGGCTCTTGAATCTCATCTATCAGGCTGACCTCGGGCAGTCGAGAAGGATTGTCGATCTCCGTCAGCTCGCCGTCGGTGGTAAGCACTCGGAATGCCACGCTTGGCGACGTGGCGATGAGGTTGATGTCATACTCGCGCTCTAAGCGTTCCTGCACCACGTCCATGTGGAGAAGGCCCAGGAAGCCGCACCGGAACCCCGTACCGAGGGCGGCAGAACTTTCAGCTTCGTAGGTCAGCGCCGCGTCGTTCAACTGGAGCTTTTCGAGAGCGTCGCGAAGGCCGAGATACTCCTCGCCGTCGGCGGGGTACAGTCCCGCGAAGACCATCGGTTTGAGGGGTCGATACTTTGCCAGCGTCTCCGCGGCGGGATTGTCGGCCAGCGTGATCGTATCTCCCACAGGCGCGTCGCCCACGGCCTTCAGTCCCGTCGCGATGTACCCAACCTGCCCGGCTTCGAGAGCGTTCGCTTCAACGGCGTCGGGACTGAAGTATCCCAGTTCGAGGGCCTGACTCTCCTTGCCGTTCGACATGATGCGAACGCGGCTGTTCGGAAGAATCTCCCCATCACGCACACGGACGTATGCGACCACGCCCTTGTAGCTGTCGTATTTGGAGTCGAAGATCAGCGCGCGGAAAGGCATTTCCGGTTCGCCGGTCGGGGGCGGAACACGTTCCACAACGGCGTCGAGCAGTTCGGAGACGCCCGTCCCCGTCTTCCCAGACACGAATAGTAGCTCGTCCCGCTCAAACCCGAAGGCCTGCATCACCTCCTCGGCAATGCGTTCCGGTTCCGCCGCGTCAAGGTCTACTTTATTGATAACCGGAATGATCTCAAGGTCATTCTCCAAGGCCAGATACACATTCGCCAGGGTCTGCGCTTGGATGCCCTGCGTGGCGTCCACGACAAGCAGAGCGCCCTCGCAGGCGGCCAGGCTCCGCGACACCTCGTAGGAAAAGTCGACGTGTCCCGGCGTGTCGATCAGGTTCAGCTGGTACGGCTGTCCGTCCCTGCCCTTATACGACAGCCGCACGGCCTGGGCCTTGATGGTGATGCCCCGCTCGCGCTCAAGCTCCATCGAGTCGAGCACCTGCTCGACCATCTCCCGCCTGTCGAGCGCGCCTGTGACTTCGAGCAGCCGGTCGGCAAGCGTCGACTTGCCGTGATCGATGTGCGCGATGATGCAGAAGTTGCGTACGTACCGCGAGTCCATGCTATTGATGGTAGCACGGCAACGCCAAACGGGGAATCTAAATTGGGTGACGCTATCCCCCCTTCACTCAACACGCATTGCTTTCTTCTCTCTTCTTTCTTCTTTCCTTCCCCTGCACACCGACCCCAGCACGGAGTATGATATGTCGGCGCGTTTCGACGCCCAGAAAACTACACGGAGAACTCGGGAAGGAGAACACACATGGCACCGATAACGGCAAAGAGCACAGCGAACGCGGTATGGGAAGGATCGCTTCTGGAGGGAAGCGGACAGGTTAGCGCGTCGAGCGGCGCGTTCAGCGATCAGGCGGTCTCATGGGCCGCGAGGACCGACCGCGGCATAACAACCACCAGCCCCGAAGAGCTGCTCGCCTCGTCGCACGCGGCCTGCTACTGCATGGCCCTGTCCAACATGCTTACACAAGCCGACACCCCTCCGACCAAGCTCGAAGTGAGCGCAACGGTCACGTTCGCCCAGCAGGAGGTCGGCTTTAAGGTCGCCAGCAGCGCCCTCACCGTCACCGGCACCGTCCCCGGAGCGACCGCCGAGAGCTTCCAGGAGGCAGCGGAGGCCGCCAAGGACGGCTGCCCCATATCCAAAGCCATCGCTGGCAACGTGGATCTGAGCGTTGAAGCTACTCTAGCGTAGCGTTCCACACTCGTATTCAAACCGGACGGGGCTTCGAGCCCCGTCCCACACATCGTGAAGGCCCCGTTGCGAAACCTCCAAGCAACAGCAGCCGCAATCTTGGCGATTCTCGTCCTCACTATGGCGGCGGCTTGTGGCGACGACCCGCCCAGCGGAGACGCGACCGTCGAACCTCAAGTAGCGGCCATCCTCGATAGGCAGCCCACGCCCGAAACGGCCACACCGGTTCAGGATCAGCCCACGACGGAGCCCAGCGCAACGGCCACCTCCGTTCCTACGTCAACTCCCGCACCGCTCCACACTCTCACTCCCACGCCAACCCCAATCCCTACATCTACGCCAACGCCGACAGCATCTCCGACTTCGACGGCAATACCTACCTCCACCTCTACTCTGACTTGGACGCCGATACCCACAAACACGCCAACAGCGGTCCCAACTCCGATCAATACCCCAACCGCCACTCACACTTCAACACTGTCGCCCTCGCCGACGCCAACTCCTACTTCCACTTTCACGCCCTCGCCGTACCCGACGCCGACTAGTTCGCCAACCCCTATTCCTACCTCGACATCAACACCCTCTCCCACTTCCTCACCCACTCCGACGCCGTCTCCAACATCGACGCCGGCTTCCACACCCTCTCCAATACCGACTCCGACCTACACGCCAACACCCTCTCCCACACCCCAGCCGTGTGAAAATGGGATCACAGTGCTCAATCCGGCTGCCAACCCTGGCTTAGTAGAAGACTGTTTGACTTTGCTGGAACTAAGGGATGCCTTAGCGGGTAGCGGGACACTCAACTGGAGTGAGGAAGTTCCGTTGAGATTCTGGGAGGGCATCACACTCGGGGACAGTCCACATAAAGTTGTCAGCGTCAGACTAGTCAGGAAGGGCCTGAACGGGGTCGTACCTTCAGAGTTTGGGAAGCTCTCCGGACTGAGAACTCTCAAGTTGAATCTCAACGAACTCAGTGGGCCCATCCCTCCAGAACTCGGGAACCTTGAGAAGCTGCGGGTTCTGGATCTCAGTCGGAATTCGTTGTCCGGGGAGATCCCCAGCAAACTAGGAGAGTTACGCAGCCTGCATGAGCTATTGTTGCCTAACAATATGCTGACCGGAGAGTTTCCCGAACAGCTAAAGTCACTTGGGAGTCTCGCAACTATGACCCTCTATGGGAATGAACTGCACGGATGCATTCCCGAAGAACTGAGAGGTGTTGCCGGCTATTGGGGGCGATTGACGAACTGTCCCATCGCACAGTCAGAGAGACCCGAACAGCGTGAACCCGTATGGTCGGAAAGACCCACGTTCACGGAAAGACCCGTATTGAAAGGCGGCATCGATCTGGGTGTCACCTACATTGAACGGCTGCCCAGGTACCAGAGATACCAACTTGCTTACTTCCATGGAGGCGACTGCCCCTATCCATACGATGAGTTCAAGGGCGCCGTCGTTTGCCCATCCCAGGAAGGTATCCAGCGATGGCCCGAACCGGGACAACCCATCGAACTGACTGCTTACGTGTGGAACTTCGGAAACTGGCCCTCAGGACCTTTCGACTATGAATGGAAGCTGAACGACGAGGCGCTGGAATCTGGACGTCACGAAGGCCTGGAGTCAGGAAAGTACACTGAGTTCACGCTGTTGACGGAGTGGCCCGGCGAGGAAAGCAATCCGACCGTCACATTCGCCGTCGACTCTCAAAACGAGATAGAAGAGCTAATCGAAGACAACAACGCCGTGGTCGACTGGATAAAGGGCTACACCCTGGGATTCTACTTCAGCGCCGAAGCCTACGAGTCCCTTTCGCTCTCCACCAGGGTAGGTAGGAAGTTCCAGTCACCGGAACACTGGGTCCACCGAAATATTGCCCTAATGAATGAGATGTTTGCTGAGTACGGCCTGAGTGACCGCGTACGGGCTGAACTGTTCCATATTGCCGAAGCTAGAACATTGCACCATACCCATGACCTTCGGTGGTACATGGACGGCTGGTGGGGCATCTGGCACGAAGATACCTATACCGGCCACAGGGTGGACAACTTCGACCTATGGCGCTACCCGGATCGTCCCGACATAGAAGACGCTCTGATTCACGAGTTGATGCATCAGTTGGGAGTGATCGACCTCTACAATCTGCAAATGGATACTAGGCACGTACAATTGCCGGACGCTAACGACCCCGATCAGCGAGCCGGATGCGGCAGAAGATACTGGCGCGCCGTGTGGGACTGCTACAGGTTGCCGGAGCACATCGGTGACATAATGGCGTCGCTCCGACCCTTCATGGGACCGCACACCGCCGGCGGACTGAGAACAAATAGCGGACATCGCCGGGGCTTCTACGGCGAGTATCTCTACGACACGCCGGAAACCACGGTCTTGCGGATCGTCGATCAGGCTGGAAAGAGCCTCCCCAACGTACCCCTGCGCCTATTCCAATATGAATACAAGCATGGCGAAGGGCACGTTGTTGACACTGTGCCGGAGTTCAAGCTAACTACCGATGCATCGGGAAGAGTAATCTTGCCGAATCGAGGCATTACCGGAATCGTTACGGAGACCGGACATCAGTTGAAGCCCAATCCCTTTGGAGTGATAGATGTCGTAGGAACCAACGGCACATTCCTTATCGAGATGGTAGGTGAATGCACCAACTATGAGTGGTTCACGATTACTGAACTGAATCTTGCATACTGGCGCGGTGATACTGACGAGGCGGTGTTCACGAAGAAACTTCGCTGCCCGCCGCCATAAGCACAGCCATACTTTGCTCTCGACACAAGAGTGAGCCTCTCACCCTCCGCGCCTAGTCCTCCACCACCGCGATCGCGTCCATCTCGAACAGGAGCGACGGCAGCACCAGCGGCGCCTGCACCGTCGCCCTCGCCGGCCTCGAAGTCTCGAAGAACTCGTTGTAGACGGCGTTCATTTCGGCGTAGTCGCCCATGTCGGCAAGATAAAGCGTCGTCTTGATTACGTCGTCCAGCGTGGCCCCGACGGCATCGAGCGCCGCGACCATGTTCTCCAACGTCTTCCGCACCTGCGCCCCTACGTCCCCTTCCCCCACAACCTTCCCATCCGAGTCGAGGGCTATCAGTCCGGCCGTCGTAACCAACGACCCCGCACGCACCACCTGTGAGTAGGCCGCCAGGGGCTGTGCAAGCGTGTCGGGATTAACTCGTTCGATCTTCATTTCCGCCTCCAAATTTTCAAGTCCGCCAAGTATAGCCCACGACGCGCCTCCCGTCATTCACCGGGGACGGAAAACTGTGCTATCCTCACATTCCAATTTCGATGAGGATAGATACATGACGGACGTGCCGGACGGGATGCAGTTCATCCGCACGAAGGACCTTGCGGCAGAGCGCGACGCAGACGGCTCGTGGTACGAGGTCGTCGTGATGGACGGACGCAATCGAGTCGGCCTCATCTGCGCGCTGCCCGGCACCCCGCCCGACCCGCACATCCACCCCGACTACAACGAGTGGTGGATCAACCTCAGCGGCACGACGCAGTGGCAGATCGGCCAGTACGAGCCGCTGCTCGCCGAGTGGGGCGACATCGTCATCGCGCCCGCTGGCTACTGCCACGACATCCGCTCCAAGGGGACCGGCCTCGCACGCCGCCTCCACGTATCGACTCCCAACAGCAACCATGACATTAGGGGCGTATCTCCCACGCGGTTCGTGCCCATCGACTACGACCTGCCGATGCCCAATCTCCTGCACACCCGGTTCGCAGACCTGCGCGAGAACAACGGTCACGACGCCGCGTGGTCTCAGATCGTCGTGAAGGACAGCCGCAACACCGCCGAGATTATCAGCCAACTCCCCGGAACCGCGCCCAACCAGCGGACCCCGACACGAGACGAGTGGTGGGTCATGCTGGCCGGAGAGGCCGTCGTACATACGTCCGACGGCGACCTCCACACGACCGAAGGCGACATTGTCGTGGCCGAACCGGGAACGACGTACACCGTCGAAACCACCGGCGACACCCTATCCGTCCGCATCCTCGTCACCGACACCAATGCCTAGCAGCCGAAGGAGCGCACCATGAGAGCCGCAGTACTCGAACAGCCAAAGAGCCGCGTACCCGTCAGAGACCTCGAAATCCAGGAGCCGGGCCAAGGCGAGGTCCTGCTCGACATGGTCGGCGCGGGCGTCTGCCACAGCGACTACCACTTCATCGACGGCCACATGCAGCCGTGGAGCCTGCCCTGGGTGCTGGGCCACGAGGGCGCGGGCGTCGTCCGAGAGGTCGGACCCAACGTTTCAAGTGTCGCGCCCGGCGACAAGATCATCCTCTCGCTCGACCCGATGTGCGGGTACTGCCGAAACTGCTCACTTGGCAGTCCCGCCCTGTGCGAGACCTACCCGCGAGTGCCGGTCACCCGCATGACGCTGGACGGCCAGCCCACCTACCACATGCGTCCCACCTTCGCCGAACAGACCATCGCGTTCGCCGATGCGTGCGTCAAGGTGCCCGACGACACAAACCTCGTGATAGGCTGCCTCATCAGCTGCGGCGTGATAACCGGCGTCGGGGCCGTCGTGAACCGCGCGAAGGTGGAGCCGGGCGCAAGCATGGCTGTCTTCGGGTGTGGCGGCGTCGGGCTGAATGTCGTGCAGGGAGGCGTCCTTGCGGCGGCGGGCAAAATCATCGCCGTCGATACCGTCCCCTACAAGCTGGAGCTAGCCGAGCAGATGGGTGCGACCCACTTCGTCAATGCCGAGAAGGAAGACCCCGTCGAGCGGATCAAGGAGATCACCGGTGGCGGGGCTGACTACGCCTTCGAGGTCGTCGGCTACCCTGCCCTGGTCCGCCAGGCCCTCGATTCCGTGCGGACGACCGGCACCGCCGTGGTCGTCGGCGTGATGCCCAGCGGCCAGGATATCTCCATCGAAGGGTGGCACCTGCTCCAGGACCGCGCCCTCATCGGCGCCTTCCACGGCTCCGCCCGCGCCCGCGTCGACTTCCTCTGGCTGCTCGACCTCTACAACCAGGGCAAGCTGAAGCTCGACGAGCTCATCTCCCGCTCCCGCCCCCTCGACGAGATCAACGAGGCCTTCGACGACATGATCGACGGCACAGTAGCGCGGACCGTGCTGGTCTTCGACTGATCCGTTTGCACCGGGGAGTGGATTGGCAGGACTCGACCGGACTGCTTCGGAGCTATTCCAGCGCCTGCGGCTCCTCTCGGAAGAGGGACCTCACTCTCTGCCAGTCTATCGCGACCAGGCCGAGCGCCAGTCCGAAGTAGAGGAACGCGAAGCGCAAACGGTCGTCCGATTCCGGGAAGAACAGGTGCGCCGCGAAGAGCAGCAGTAGAATCACACCCGCGTTCCAACTGATTACCCGCTTGGCGATCAGCATGAGCGCGGCTGACGAGACCGCCGTCGTCAGTAGGAACTCTATCGTCTGCCTGTCGTCGAGAGGGAAGCTGAGTATCTCGCCTGCCGATATGCTGAAGATCACCGCCATGCTGCCCACCAGCAGGGTGAGTTGGTTGACCGATGACGAGATCAACGCCGTCAGACCCGCGACCGGATTCGCCCTCAGGCTGAACAGCACCGCCACGATGACCTCCGGCGACTCGGAGGCCAGGGGCGCGATCCACTGAATGAGGATGAACTCGTCGATACCGAAACTCTCCCCGGTCTCGACTAGGCTGTCCACGAAGGGCTCGGCGGCAATCAGGATGACCCCGGCCGCGAAGATGAAGAGGGACACTACCATCGTCCTGCGCCACCTGACCGGCAGAGAGGCTATCAATGCCGCAGCGCCGATGAGTTCGGGCTCCTTGACTTCGCTAGTCGAACTGAACCAGAGATAGGCAATGTAGAGACCAATCAGACCCACCGCAAGCAGGATGTGGACCTGCTGCATGAAGAAGACCAGCAACGTGACCACGGTGACGATTGCGAGCATCCGTATCTCAAGGCCCATTTCGCCACGCATGTCCAGCGTGCGCCTTCGCTTCAGCCAGAAGATGAGAATGACCGCCGACCAGCCCAGCCCGATCAGGAGGCGGTTCGACCCCGTCACGTTTGCTGCCACTCTTGACGTCTCGGTCGTAACAGCCCCGGTCGCCGTGTCGAACGTCGCGCCCGCGTCCCACGCCAGCACGGCCTCGATGGCGTACTCCGGGAGTACGGCGATAAAGGCCAGTACTGCTATTGCCAATGCCGCGGACACGTCCAACTGTGCGACCTCCGCCGCCCAAGAGAGCAGGAACGCCCCGGCGACGATGCCCACACCGAAGACCGCAGCCGCGATGATCGGGTCAACCGACATCCCCGAAAAACGGACTACAGCCCCCGGCACTCCCAGCGACAGGAGCACAATGATGGTCGTCCACATTCGTGGCTTGTTGAGCCGCTGTCCAAGTTCGGAGTCCAATTCCAGATAGTTTGCCGCTCAGTGGGGATGCAATTCGGGTGGTGGGAGTGTAGTGAGGGGGAGAGGACGAGGTCAAGACAGGATGTGTGAGCGACAAGATCGCGTTGACACCTCACGTCCCCGCAACTACACTCCGAACCTACCAAACGGAACCGGAGACAGCATCAATGAACAACATCGGCGTATACGAGAGACTCGGCGTGCGGCGCATTATCAACGCTTGGGGTGTGTCAACGGAGCTTGGCGGATGGGCCCAGACCGAAAACGTGACAAGGGCCATGGAGGAGGCCAACCGGAGTCCTGTCGAGATGCGGGAGCTCCTGCAGAAATCGGGCGACTTCATCGCAGACCTGCTGGGAGTCGAGGCGGCCTTCGTCACGTCGGGCGCCGCCGCGGCGCAGGCCCTTAGCGTGGCCGCGTGCATGGCGGGTAACGACCCCGACCGAATCGCACAACTCCCCGACACCACGGGCATGAAGAACGAGGTCGTCATCCAGAAGCGCAACCGCTACATGTTCGACCGCTGTTATACCCTCACAGGGGCCACCCTCATCGACGCCGGTGACGACGACGGGACGAGCGAGGACGACCTGGATGCCGCCATTGGGCCGAACACGGTCGCCGTGGCCTACTACATCCAGCCGCCTTTCGATGACGCCATCGTTTCGTTGGGAGATACGGTCGCTCTCGCGAGATCGAGGGGCGTTACTGCGCTTGGCGACGCCTGCTCTCAAATATACCCGCTCGACTATTTTCGTAAATGCGCGCAGTCTGCCGATCTTGTGACGTTTGGGGCGAAATACATAGGAGCGCCGCACTCCGCCGGGTTCGTCTGCGGCAAGCGCGACCTCGTAGACGCGGTGTCGGCCCAGAGCTTTGTGGCCTATCACTACGACGGCGGCAAGGCCATCGGGCGCGCCATGAAGATCGACCGCCACGAGATCATCGGCGTGGTCACCGCCATGGAGGACTGGTTCACGATGGACCACGAAGAACGCTTCTTGGAGTACGATTCGCGGTTCGCCGCCATCGACGACGCACTCCGAGACGTGGACGGCGTGAGCACCCGGCTCGTCGATATTCCCTACTATATACCGCAGGTGATGTACATCGACCTCGACGAGTCGGTCGTCGGCAAGACGGCGGACGAGGTACACGCCGAGCTCGACGCCGGTGCCCCTCGCATCTGGGTAGGGTCGGTTGACGGCTCGCTCACTGTGGTCACCAACTGCATGAACGACGAGGAGACCACCTTTGTGTCGGAGCGCCTGCGCGACGTGCTGGAGGGTGGGTAGAATACCTCCTCTCCCGTTCGTGGAAGAGGGCTGGGGTGAGGGTGATCCTCCCTACCTGCTAAACTGACGTAGGTTCCGACCCGCAAAGGAGAGGACAGCCTATGAAGAAGGATATTTCTGAACTGCCCCCCGACATACAAGCCCAGATTCGGGAGTTGGCCGATAAGCCCGAGGACGAAATCAACACCGATGATGTCCCCGAGGTCCTCGATTGGTCGGACGCCAAACGAGGCGTGTTCTACCGGCCGGTGAAGCAGCAGATCACCCTGCGGCTGGACGCGGATGTCGTGTCCTGGTTCAAGGCGCGCCAACATGACGGACGCGGCTATCAGACCGACATCAACAGCGCCCTGCGAGAGCACGTCCGCCGCACCGAAGGCGAAGCGACTGCATGACCGCGCCGGGGAGACGGCATTCGCGGCGGGGCGGCTCCGTGACGCACTTGGGAGTGGTAGCATACCCACTCTCCCGTCCTGTGGGAGAATTGGGGTGAGGGTGAGAATCCCTCCCTCTGCGCTCTCTGTGTCCTCTGTGGCGAGTCCTCTTGCCCCGTACTCCGATACGAGGGCTGCGTGAGGGTAATACGCCCATGCAACTTGCTATAATTCCCCACACCCTACGCAATACTTTCTTCTTTCTACTTTCTAGGAACCGGAGCTCCAGACCATGAGACGCCAACGCACCATCTACTTCAACGACGCCCGGCACTTCTACCTGTTCGTGTTCGAGCCGCCTATGCGGATGGAGGACCTGTGGCGGCCCGTCGACGAGGTGGCGGGCACGGGCGTGGACACCCTCGTGTACGGGGTCGCCCGGGCCGACGGCCTGTTCTACCCGTCGAAGGCGGGCAAGTCGTTCCGCAGCGACGTTGACGAGATCGACAACGCCATCTACTGGAAGGTGCGGCACAACATCCTGTCGCTGCAGGAGCGGGGCGTGGACATCCTGCAGGCGCTCGCCGACCGCGCGCACGAGCGGGGCATGGAGTTCTTCGTCAGCTTCAGGATGGGCACCTACGAGGGCGTGGGCAGCCCGGAGGCAGACCCGGCGGAGGGCGGCAGGGGCCTGGCCGATGTGGGCGCGAGGGAGAACCAGCTCCGCGCCTTCGAGGAGATCGTCTCGCAGTACGACCTGGAGGGCATCGAGCTCGACTTCGGGGCGAGTCCCGGCGGGATGCCGCCCGTGCTGCTCGACGAGGACGTGGCCGAGTACACGCCGGTCCTGACCAAGCACGTGCAGCGCATCGCCGAGATGACACGGGACGCCGGTATGCAGGTGGGGATGCGTGTCCCTTGCATCGAGGCGGTGTGCGCGGCGCAGGGATTCGACGTTCGGACGTGGCTGAAAGAGGGACTGGTCGACTACCTGACGCCGATGATGTACGCCAACCTGCGGCTCGACTCACAGATGCCGGTGGAGTGGGCTATCGAGGCGGCGCACGAGGTCGACGTGCCGGTCTACGGGATGCTCCAGCCGTTCGTGGAGGTCGGGTACCCCGGCCACCAGTACGACGAGCACTACACCCCGGAGATGATGCGCGCCGCCGTGTCCAACTACCTCGCCAAGGGCGCCGACGGCGTGTACGCGTGGTTCCTCGACTGGCCGCTGGGGGCGGAGGAGCGAAACATGCTCACGGAGATGGCGAACCCCGACCTAATGGTCGAGGCGGACAAGCAGTACCGCCTGTCACGCCGCACGGAGCCTGCCGCAGGACTGGGCTATGACACAACGCTTCCGCTGGAGATACCGGAGGCGAATCCCGGTCACAGGTACGCCATTCCGGTATTCATCGCTGACGACATCGAGGGCAAGGCCGACCGCATCAAGAGCGTGACCCTGCGGATGCGCGTCGGCAACACCGTGACGGCAGACACCATATCCGTATGGCTGAACGGAGAGTCGCTCGAAGGCGAAGCCGTCAGCCGTGACACTGGCGCATACGTCCGCATCCCCGTGTCACCACACCGCATCGAGCACTACAGCGCGCAGTGGATCGAGATCGACCTGTCATCCGTCCGCCCGAAACAGGGGGACAACGTGGTCGAGGTATCGCTGGACGAACGCCCGGCGGGCCTCGTCGGGGGCATCACGATCGACGATCTGCAGATTGTTGTCGAATACGGCGTGTATAGGGTTGGATGAGGTAAGATAGAATCAGGTGCCGAACTGGAGAATCGTCATGGTGACAGATCGTATAGAAGTAAACCCAAACGTTATGTTAGGAAAACCCGTAGTGAGGGGCACCCGCATTCCCGTCGAGCTTATTCTCCGAAAGCTTAGCGAAGGGGCGTCGACTACCGATCTGCTGGACGCTTATCCGCGCTTGACTGTCGAAGACATTTACGCCTGTATGGGCTACGCTGCCGACATGGTGGCCCACGAAGAAACCGTACTGACCGAGCGGGCCTAGCGCCTCCCCGATTAGGTTCTAGCATTGAGGTTTCTCGCCGACGAGAGTTGCGATTACGCCGCCGTTCGCGCACTATCCGGGCTAGGACACGAGGTGCTGGCAGTTGCCGATTTGTCATTAGGGGCCGATGATGAGTCCGTGATAGGTCTTGCATTGGAAGAGCGTTGCGTCCTTCTGACGGAGGACAAGGACTTCGGGCAGTTGGTGTACGCGAGTGGGATGGAATCGGTTGGCGTGATTCTTCTGCGATTTCCAGCTGGTGTACGCTCAGGGATAGGTGAGGCTGTAGCTGAATTGGTGAACCGAGAGAAGGAAAGGCTAATTGGACGATTCGCCGTTATACAACCAGGTAGGGTTCGCATTAGCCTCACACCGCCCAGCTGACTTCCTAGGTGCTGAATCGCCAGCTCCATATACGCATTCTAAGCGGTCCCCTTCTGCCCCCTAGTGAACCTCGCGATCTCCTTGGCGTAGGCCTCGCGGCCGTAGACCTCTTTCTTGTTGTACATGCGGCTGGGATGAGGGATGAGGCGCAGGCTGCGGTCTTCCAAGGGCAGGTTGACGGGGGCGTGGCCTCTGCGGTGGGACTCCCGGATGGCGATGGCCATTTCGAGGACTTTAAGCCCGTTTTCTCCGTTGCCGCGAGGCTCGATGTCATGGTCGAGCGCGTCGATCATGGACTGCACGGTGGCGCGCTGGCGGTTGCCGGGGTTCTCCCAGCCCTCCTCGTCGATCTGGCCGAAGCCTCCATGTACACCCTCGTTGTCGGAGAAGGGCGCCTGCACCTCCGTCGCGTTTATGAGAGTCGGACGGGACTCGTCCGGGTCGTGGGTGTACATTCGCACGTTCATGTTGTCGCTCGTGAACCGGCCGCGGTCGCAGAGCACCTCAAAGCCGTAGCGGCCCGTGTCGCGGCGGTGGAGGAACACCTCGACCCCGTTGACGAACCGGATGTAGCCTGCGCCGCCTTGGTCGTACTCGCTCCAAGGATCGGTCTCGACCCACCCCGTTATCCAGTCCACGTCGGCATCGTCGGCGAAGAGTCGTGCCAGGCCGAATATCTGGCAGCCGCCACCGGAGAGCTGCGTGCCGCTCCCCTGGTAGAAGGCGATGCTCCTCACGTCTCCGACCTCCCCCGCCGCGATCCTGTCCCTCGCCTCCCAGTAGTAGTGGTGATTGCGTTCGAGGTCGCCGCATCCGAACTTGACGCCCCGCTCACGGCAGGCGGCCACCAACTCGTCGGCGTCGGAGAGTCGAGCAGCAAGGGGCTTTTCCGTGCAGATGGCGGGCACGTCGTGGCGCACGGCATCCAAGACGACCTCACGGTTGGCGATGACGGGGAGGACGGCAAGCACGATGTCGACGTTCTCCTTGCGGAGCATCTCGTTGTAGTCGGCATAGCCGGGAACCCTGAATCTCTTGGTGAAGATATCGAGATTCTCGGGGTCGGGGTCGGCTCCGGCCACCACTACGGATCGCCGGTTCAAATTGTACGCGCGCGCGTGCTCGGTGCCCTTTCTGCCGCAACCGATTGCGGCGACGCGGTATACCTTGTCGGTCATAGGCTGCCTCCCGGGGTCACAGTCTACGTGACCTACAGGGAAAGCGCATCACAACGAGGTCATATAAAGACCAGGTCGTCGGGCGAAATCTTGAGGAGTCCGTCATCGATAAGGGCATCCAGGACATCCTGAGGGGTGTACGGATGATCCCCTGTTGCCAGTCGCTGCGAGAGAAAGTCCTTAAGGTCGGTACGTGACATGGACGTGCTCTCCTGTGCAAGAACGTGGCGAAGCGCCTGTGTGCGGAAGGAGCGAAACGAGCCCTCGAAGGCAGGCTGCCGGGCGTAGTGCCTGCTCCGTCGGTTGATGGCCCTGTCACGGAGCTCCGTCGCGCCGTAGTCGAAGAGGGCGTATCCCCACTCGCGCGGGTCCTCAGTCCAGACTGCCCGGCGGGCGATCTCCATGATGCGGCTGTCGGAAACGTCGTCCTCGCCCGGAAAGAAGATGTACAGGTAGACCCGTCGGATATTGGTGTCGAGAAACGGCTCGGCGCACCCGAAGGCAAAGCACGCAACGGCCCCGGCTGTGTAAGGACCGACGCCGGGGAGCGTGACCAGTGTGGCGGGGTTTCGGGGAAATTCGCCGTCGAACTCGTTGACGATCATGCGGGCGGCGTCCCGGAGGCGTAGGGCGCGGTTCCAGTAGCCGAGTCCCTGCCACGTGCGAAGGATGATGGGTTGTGAGGCGTCGGCAAGGGCTTCCAGCGTGGGGAACTCCCTGAGGAATTCTTCGTACTTCGGAAGAACGCGGGATACCTGCGTTTGCTGCAGCATGACCTCGGATACGAGAATCTCGTACGGATCGCGGGTGTTGCGCCATGGCATGTCCCGCCGGTGGTGGCGGCCCCAGTCGAGGATTAGGCGCTGAAAGTCGGGGATGTCCATGGGAGTTACACCCTATCGGTTTGCTGAGAGAGGTCGCAACATACAAGGGCAGGGCGAGTTTGAAACCTGCCGTGTCCCCGTGTCGATATCGCGGTGGAGCCAGTTTAAAACAATCAGGTATGACTGCGGGGTATAATTTGAACGTACCCTCGCGCAGGTGAAGATACGTGACAACCCCATTCGCTCACCCGGATACGCCATTCCCCATCGGGGTCGAATACTATCGCGGGGGCGCGCCAAAACCGGAGTGCTGGGACGAGGATTTCGGCAATATCCGAGCGGCGGGATTTCGCATTGTGCGCAGCGCGTCGTACTGGAACTGGATGGAGCCGGCGCGAGACGTTTACCACCTGGACGACTACGACGTGATGTTCGATCTCGCGGCCAAGCACGGCCTTTCGATGTGGCTGGACGTGATGCTGGCGACGCACGGGGCCGCGCCGGAGTGGATGACGCGGGATTACCCCGATTTCCGGGTGGTGAACCACTGGGGACACACCTATTACTCCAACTCGCATCCGGCCTATCCTCAGGGCGGGATGATCCACTGCTACGACCATCCCGTCTGGCGCGAGCGGGGCGGCAAGCTGCTGCGGCACGTCGTAGAGCGGTACAAGGACCATCCGGCCACCTTCATCTGGGGCATCTGGGACGGGATTGCCCTCTCTTCCGCTTGGGTCGACCAGGACGACGGGTACCCGTGCTACTGCGAGCACTCCATCGCCCGGTATATGGACTGGCTCAAAGGGAATTTCACGCTGGAAGAGTTCAACGAGCGGACGCTGCGGCGCTACCGCCGCTGGGAGGACATGGAGCCGCCTCGCTCAGACAACAACGTCCTCGAAATGCTGCTGTTTAAGCGGTTCAACTACGAGAACCTCGCGGGGCACCTGCGGTGGATGATCGGCGAGGTGCGCAAGATCGACACGGTACACGAGACGCGAACGCACGGCGCGTGGACGCCGCGCCCGTGGGACGAGACGTGCGCGCGCCACGCAGACTCGTGGGGGATGTCGATGCCCTCGAATAACCTGCTCACCGGCGAGGACCCGTACAAGATCGCCGAGCGCGCGTTCGCGTTCGACTGGTCGCGTTCGATTGGGAATGGAGGGCGCTGGTGGAACGAAGAAATCTACTCCGGCATGGCGCGTGGCGGCGTCACGTGGAAGAAGCAGACCGATCCCCGCGAGCTGACGACGCTGCTGTGGATGACGTTGGCTCACGGGGCGGCGGGAGCGATGTTCTGGCAGTACCGGCCCGACCACGTCGCGTTCGAGTCGCCGGGCTACAACCTTGCGGCGCTGGATGGCAGGCCGACTCCACGCCTGGAGGCGGTATCCGAAGCGATCTCGCAGATCGAGGGTCTCTCGGAGTACCTGCCCCTGCGCGTCCCAAAGGCCAGAGTAGCCATCGTCAATCATCAAGCGTCACACGAACTGTTCAATATGAACGGCGAGGGGGATAGGTTCCTCGCCGACTTGCGCGGGACGTACAGGACGCTCTGGTCGAACGCGATTCCTGTAGATGTCGTGACGCCGGCTCAGGACTGGTCGGGTTACGATCTCGTGTTTCTGCCGAACGTCGCGCTGATGACCGAAGAAGTGCGAGACCGGATAACACAGACGCTGACCGACAGCTCGACCGTGAGGCTGATGGCCGAGGGCAGCTTTGGGATGTACTCCGACAACGGCCTGTCAAGCTACGATCCGCCTGAGGGACTTGGGGTGACATTCGGCGTGCGCGTGGCGGACTACTCTCGTGTGACCGACCTCGACATTTCGGGGGGAGGCGCTGTGGTGGAGACCCCATACGGCACCCTGCCCTTCGAGTCGGAGACCGGCTACGCGGTGCTGGAACCGCTGTCTGGAACGGAGTCCATCGCTTCCATCAACGGACAGACCGTCGCAACACGGACGGCGGATACCAGACTGACATGGTATGGGTTCAGTCTTTCGGCGGGTTTTGGCGACATTGGCAGTCCCAACATCCTGTACGGAATCCTGCGTGACTCCAACATCCAAGCGCCGGTGGCCATGGACGGCGAACACGTGATACCGATCGTGCGAGAATCGGCGATGGGGAGGCCATTGCTGTTCATGTTCAACATCGAGCGCCAGGACGCGAATGTGTATTTCTCGCCCCGATGGAGTGCCGACGGTGCCCGTGACCTGCTGACAGGGGAGAATCTTCCCAAGGATGGAGAGTATTTTCACATCGTCGTTCCCCAGTGGGGGGTCGGCGTGATTTCATGCGAGTAGATATCCAACACCGAAGACCATACGGACGATGCCATGGCTGAGAGCGTTTTTCTTACAGCCGACTGGCGGGACCTCGCCCTCGTGAACTACGAGTGCGACCCTGAGCTGCTAGCGCCGCATGTCCCCGTGGGTACCGAAATCGACCTGTGGGAGGGCCGATGCTACGTGAGCGTCGTGGGGCTGCGGTTCCTCAAGACCAAGCTGCTCGGGGTGCCCATACCCTTCCACCGCGACTTCCCTGAGGTGAATCTTCGGTTCTACGTGAGGAGGGAGGTGGACGGAGAGCTGCGGCGGGGCGTCGTGTTCATCAAGGAGATCGTTCCGCTTCACGCCGTCACTTGGGTCGCGCGCGGCATCTACAACGAGAACTACGTCACCTTGCCGATGCGAGAGGAGATCACAGCCGATTCGTTCCGATATGAATGGCGGTTCAGGGGAGACTGGAACAGGCTCGCCGTCGAGACGCGCGGGGACTGGAGCGTGCCCGATCTCGATTCCGAGGCGTCGTTCGTCGCCGAACACTACTGGGGATATGCCGCTCAGCGCGACGGCTCGACCCTGGAGTACGAAGTCGAGCACCCGCGATGGCGCATGGCGAAAGCTGATGCTGTGGAGTACGAGTGTGATGTAGGTGGGCTATATGGCAAGGAATTCATGGATGCGCTGAGCCGGGAGCCGGTGTCGGCGTTCATGGCGGAGGGTTCGCAGGTGGTCGTGTGTCGGGGGGTGCGGCTGTAAGGAGGAGGGACTTCATACGTTCCATCCAACATAACCACAGGAACCTCTGTATTCCTTTTGACAGCCGTGCGGGAAGTTCTAAATCGAACTCTTATTTTCCACAAGGCCATCCAAAGGAAAACCGTTTTCGGTCAACCAAGTTCGCACGAGACTGGAAAGTTGTGTTTTGCGAGATACGAAGTACACCAGAATGTCTCTTGTGGAGGTGTCGAGAGAATTCGGATCTTCGGGCATATTCGCTGAAAACATAAGGAGCCGTTCGATCCTATTCTTGAGATGGTGTAAGTCATTGAGTCCCAAATCATCAATCGTCCTCTGGGCCTTCTCGCGAACACTAGGGCTTAGGGACCCCTTGGGACATATGAATCCGGTGAGAGTGTCAAAAGTGAAGTGGCGTTCAGGCCGATCCGATATGACCACAGCACATGGATCCACATATCCTCCGGCAGGCCACTGGCTACCTTTAGCATTGTTGCACGCATTGCAGGAGAACAGCCAATTGGACCAACAGTAGACCAGATCTGGAAATTGACTCTTGGGACGGAAGTGTTCTACCTCGCCTCTTGTGCTTTCCTCGCAATAGGCGCACAGACCATGAAAAACATACTCTAGATCATCGTGATAGCGACGCCAGTAGGAGTCACTTGGCTTGTCACCGACGCCCTTACTGTAGTACTGAATCCACTTCGGAGTGTAACGGCCTCGGATTTGCGCCAGTTCTGCGGGCTCCAGGCCACGGTCTACCCAGTGCATTGCTATGCCCGGGTACTCTCTTGGTCTTCAGTGTTGCGCGAATCATTGTGGGTAGATTCGCCCCTAGCTCGCTTCAGTTCCTCGGCAAATCTCATGACCTGCGCGGACATCGGCCCGCTAAGTAAGTCCTGACTCACAGAGTGCCGTAGTTTTTCCAGTTCTTCAGCTTCCGTATCGGATAGAACTTCCATACGGGTCAACTCCTGCAAACGGTTCACTCGATCGCTCGTTGCCATATCAGTGGGATTTGGCACTTCCAGGAACTGCCGGAGGATTTCGTCGGAGGTCCAGCCAGAAATGTCGGCGTCATTCTCCGACACGGTCACTTTGCCGTTCTCGCTGCGACGAAGCAGCTTCACCTGTTCCGCTTTCAGGCCTGCCAGCATCAAGGGAGAATGAGTGGAGCAAATGATCTGCAAGTTCGGAAAGTAACCATTCAGTGTAGGAATAATCCGCCGTTGCCACGAGGGATGAAGATGAGCATCTATTTCGTCAATTATCAGGATGCCTGGTTTCTTCCCAAGGTCAGGTGGAAAATCATAGTACTCTGCGTACCCGAAGACTAGGTGGGCTATAAATTGAATAATCGACTGCGTGCCCTGACTGAGCACATCAAGAGGTAGGGTTCCGTCGGGAGTCTTAAATTCTGGATACAGTCCTTCAGAATCCTCTGTTACACCTAGGAATTCAATCGTGAATCCTTCAGCAATCTCAGAAGCGATCGACGCAACATGGTCCACAGCGGCTTTGATAGCTGGCTTCTTTCTCCTGTGAGCAGCATAATCTAGGTCGACAATCTTTTGTTTCACCGCTCTGTCACTGACTAGAGTACTTCCAGCCAGCATCAATTTGCTACGCCTCGCAAGTTCGGGTTTGTCCACTTGACTCAGGTTTGCTCGCGCGGCCTGCCGAAACGCTTCCATCCCAACACGCTTGATAGTTTGTGACATATCCTGCGCGAAGATATCCAAGAATTCGTCTAGCCTTGATTCAAGATCATGAGATACTGTTGGTCCTGATGACCTAAAGTCGGTGCCTTGCCTCTGTGCAGGAACGTAGCCCGTGTAGCCAATCTTTTCATATATGTGGAGCAACTGATCAACATCAGCTGGAATTGTACCCTCGACTGAATCGACACCAGTCGATGACGAAACACCCAAATTCCACTGAGATTTGCCTGGCCGAAGTACCTTGGTCGGCATGGTAAAGGGAAACACTAGCAACTCCGCAAGTACCCATAGCAGAGTCGACTTTCCAGAGTTGTTCGGCCCTGTCAGAACATTGACCTGCGGGTCGAACCCAAGCGTAATGTCATCAAATGGTCCAACGTCTGTGACGTGTAAGCTGGTTACCGGCATTGTTTCAACTCCACATGTCTCAAGGAGCTTTGACTTTAGGCTTGTTCGCTACTCCAGTGTCCTTAAGTATACGCTATAGAAACTATTGCTTCGCCTGTCTCCAGGCACTCTACGAACATCCGACTCCTCCAGAGAAGGGTCATGCCCAGTAACGGGGCGCTGTCCGATTTCAACACCAGCGCATCGCTCAGGCGTCCGTGCCATGACACTGCAGCAAGATACGCCTCGAACTCGAAGAGTTCCCCGTTCGCAAGCTCGAATGTCCTCCGTCCAACGGACGGCAGTCCAAGTTCTTGGATGGAGTCGCTGGGCAGAGTCAGGTAGCCGGTGAACCCCGTGTCCAGGACTACTTCAATAGGCTGGAGGAGGCCCTCGTCGTCCAGAATGTCAACGGTAACCAACGCCTGTTGGTCGCCGCTAACCTTCCCTCTAATCATCTGCGACAGGTGCCCGAAAACCGCCGACGTGACTGTATGCGGCTCGATGGCCGACGCGCACTCCGTAGGTCACCGCCTTCGGCCTGCGGTCCAAAAGCCGCCTCGTTGCCGATGCGTCGCCGGAGTCGATTTCGTAGTCCCCGGACTCGATGTCGATGACTACGAAGCTGCCCTTCGGCACCGACTCAACTTGAGGTTGAATTTGCTCCCGGTATATAGCCTCCCCACGGGCTGCTATATCTCCAGGCACGTAACCGCTGTTGGCCATTGCGCCCTCCCATACATGCAAGCAAAGCGTCTGAGGCTCCTCTTCAAAGATACGCTCATACCCTCTCGGCGGTCAATGCCGGGGCAAAGATGACAAAACCCCCACTTTCAAAAGGCGCACACTGTCAATACAATTCGTTCGTGCCTGTATCATGTTCTTGTTAAAAGGAGACCAACCACATGACCCTCCAAGACCGGACCGCCCACAACGTGACCCTACGAACCAACAACGTCCTCGCCAAGATGAGCAAGGGTGAGATTGCCTTCGGGTGCCAGTTCAACTCGCCGTCGTCGGAGCAGGTGGAGCTGCTCGGCATCGCGGGGTACGACTTCGTCATCTTCGACGGTGAGCATGGGACCTTCACGCTGAGTGACCTGGAGGAGCAGAGCCGTGTCGCGCAGATGAGCGGGCTGACGCCGGTGGGGATGGTGCCGGACGTTGAGCTTCCGACGATCCACTCGTTCCTGGAGCGGGGGATCATGGGGATTCACGCGCCGAACATCACGACCGAGGAGGACGCGCGGAAGCTGGCTGAGGGCTGTCGCTATGCGCCGGAGGGCAGGCGGAGCCTGTCGTTCTCGAGGGCGACTAACTTCGGGTTTGGTCCGCCGAGGTCTGAGTATATGGCCCACGCGAATTCGCAAATCATCGTTATGGCCCTGATCGAACACGTCGATGCGCTCGACAACTTGGACAGTATTCTGTCCGTCGAGGGGATCGATTACTACGGCATCGGACCGAAGGACCTCTCTCAGTCGATGGGCCTGCCCGGCCAGATGGAGCACCCACGAGTCAAGGAGTTCACCAGACAGGTGACCGACGCCGTTCACGCAGCCGGCAAGAAGATGTCACACGAGGTCTTGGTTGCGCACCGCGCCTCGCATTTCTTCTTGGAGGCTGCCGTTGCGTTCAGGGAGTCACGGTTAGCGCAGGATTAAGCGAGCAAGCTCCAGTTGCTCAGCTATATCTCTAACGTAGTGCGACTACTAGGGATCGCATCTCTGGCAGGAATCGACGGGGCGGCCCGTCGTGTGTGCCCAAGCGAGGGCCTTTGCCTTTGTCATGAATGGGCCAGGCCATTCGTGCCGCACCCAGATGCAGAGCGAACGGTGAATTATTGCTTTGGGTAGCGTGTCTTTAACCGCGACGTTTGGATTTACACGATAGCTCATCTTGTTTCCCCACCCCACCTCACTTGCTTCGTCACCTTACTTATAGCAGGTAGAACTCCCTCACAACCATGCGAAAAAAGTACATAATTTGTACGATTCCGTATGAATGAGTATCAAGAGCGGAGCGAAAATGTACCGGCATGACGGCTTATCTGCCGCCTCAGCGGTCTGACCTTGTAGCGGTCGAGTTCGAGGAAGGTGACTTTCGCATCGTCCGGGTAGTAAGCCAGGTTCGTTCTCGCGCCGCCTCCGATCTAGAGCAAGTCGCCACACACGCGACCGACCGTGCGCTCCCTGAAGGCCGCCATGCGGCATTCCGCGGTAGAGTTGAGCACATCACACCATGCAGTAGGGAAACGCTTGCTGAAGCTCATACCCCACCTCCTGGGTCCTGAGTCGGAAAGGAACATCCGACGCCCAAGTCGAAATCGGGTTCCAACGCAAATAGATGGAGAACCGCAATGAGTATCTCCCTGTGCCAGGCAGTCACCACAGGAGGTGGTCGACGCCTTCGACGCCCGCAAGTGCTCGGGCGATCATTACCATCTTCACGGCCTCAGGACGTGTTCCGACTATAGAGAGGATACGCATATCATGAGGTCACTGGTCCCTATTCGTTCCCCGATTCATGAATACCTGCCACAACTGCGAAGGCAGTCTCCAGGCCTGTGAGGGGTTTCTAGCGGCGGCGACCAGCGCGCTACCAACCCGGAAGGAGGAACTTTCTCGCGTCACTCTGAGGTCCTGACGAAGTTTGTTCGCTTCCACCCTACTCTCCACGAGTAGATCAGAAAGTTCCTTCGCTCTTTCATCGCGCTTCCTGAGACGGCTTTCCAAGTTTGCGATCTGGAGCTTCAGGGACGACTCAATCGATCCGCGGGATTGGCGTCCGAGAACCAAGTAGATGAAATCCCGTTCCAGGTCGTAAAGAGGATAGCGCCCGAGCTTGTCGATGAAACGTTCGTAGAACTCTTCGTCAATTGGAGTCCCCCTGGTCCACTGTTTCACTACATCGAAATCGAGCTGTTGAACGTACTTCTCATAGTGTGCAACCGTGAGTTTGTTGACCCAAGCAGCGGGCCTGAAGCTGTTTGACCCAATGGCTCGGTGGAACTGCACGAACACGTCATCGTCGAATAAGAGATGCGGCCAGGGGAAGAAGACTTCTCGGTATCGATGCGAAGCTTTGGTGCCGCGGTACAAGTTTGCGGCAATGTAGGCCAGACTCGCGCCATTCGGTTTCAACAGATGCTTTACGGCTGTGAGGGCCGCATAGGGATGCTCCATATGTTCCCAGACGGACAACGAGACGATCCGGTCGAAAACGCCCAAGTCCTCGTTTCTCCCAAGGCTGATGTCGTGCAGCCGAAGATCCAGGCCCTCAGTGAGTAAGTCGTCCCACTCGGGGTATTTTCGAATGTCCAATCCCACCACTTCGCATCCGTAGTCTCGCCTCAGTACCTCGCCCAGGTATCCTCTCCCACACCCGATTTCAAGGACCCGCATACCCTTCTTGAAGTCGAGATCCTTGTTGACCTCCGCGACCTTCCTACCTGCGCTTTCGAGTTCTCCACGCCTCATCACATTAGTCGCCGAGACCAGTTCTTGCGCGGCCCTCTTCGACGCATACTCATCATTGAGACCCATGAACAGGTCCAGGTCATAGCTCAGCAGCTTCATACCACCTCTCCGATCGACCATCAAACTAAATCATCACACAGTCGAAGTTCAGGCTCAGCATACAGGCTCGCAACTTCTCTAGGAATCCGGCATTTGGAGTTTGATCGATTTCGACTGTACGATGTCGTTCGCAAGTTAGGACGAGCTCGCTCACAATGCTGTAAGGGACGTTGGATGACGGCTAGTCTTTGTCGCTCCACTCTGTAAGAGCGCCTCGGAGGAGGCCGAGGGCGTACATGCTCGTTCGCTCGCGGTCGGGGGCTCCGCGACCGGCGGAGTTGAAGACGCGGGACTTCGAGTGGCTGCCGTTGGTGACGGAGATGTAGGTGGTACCCTTGGCGAGGTTCTGGGACATGTCGCCCGGCTCCGGGACGCCGTGAACGGCGAGCCCGATGTCGGCGCCGGAGCGTGCGCGTACGGCCTCCGCCAGCTTGTCGGTCGTGGCTGACTGATCGGCCAGGAAAGCGTCGACGTCCGATACCCCGGCGCCAGCGATCAGGCGGCGGATTGAGCCGAGGTTGTTGCCGATGGTTCCCTCGACGAAGTGGTCGGCGCTGGCCTCGTGGAGCTTGGTGGCGACGATGCCGCTCGTGAGGTCCTCGTACACCGCTATCGTTGCGTTTCCCTGCTCCAGCATGCCGCCGACGGCGTCCTCCAGTGTCTCCTCGTCTACGGCAAAGACGTGGTGTCCAAGAAGCCCGCGCACCTGCGTCTCGACTGGGTCGATGAGCCTGTTGGCTTCCTCGATGCTGGATGCCTTGGCAGCGATTCGCACGTCGACCTGTCCGGGGTGGGCGAGCACTCCAACGGTCGGGTTTTTGGACTCAGCAATGAGATGGCCTATGCGGTCGTCGACGTTGCTCTCACCGAGGTCGCCTACCTTGAGGATACGGTAGGTCAGCGTCTCCGAGAGCTGGAACCTCTCGCGCAGGTACGGGACGACCTCGTTGTCGAAGAGCCATTTCAGCTCGTGCGGCACACCGGGAAGGGCGATGACAATCCCGCGCGGGTCGTCGACGATGAAGGACGGGGCGGTGCCGTTCGGGTTGTGGACGGCTATTGCGCCGTCCGGGATATCGGCCTGACGCTCGTTGTTCGGGGTCATGATGAACCCGCGCCTGCGGAAGCGCTGCTCGATGTCTTCCAGCAAGGCGGGGTCGCGCACGAGCTTCCGCCCGGTAGCGTCGGCGATGGTCTGGCGGGTCAGGTCGTCCTGGGTCGGGCCGAGGCCGCCTCCGGTTATGACGATGTCTGAGCGGCCCAGGGCGCGGTCGATGACCGACTTCATACGGTCGGGATTGTCGCCGACGATGGTCTTGTAGTAGAGGTCGACGCCGATGTCGGTGAGCCGTCGGGCCATCCACGCCGAGTTGGTGTCGACGATCTGGCCGAGCAGGAGCTCGGAGCCGATGGAGACTATTTCAGCGTTCGGCATGTGTTATTTCCTCCGGTCGGCCTGGACGTGGCTTACCTCAGTTGACCTTCCTTCAAGTATTGCCAGGAGCCCATCCGGCACCAGCCGTCCCCTGCCCTTCTTGAAGTCGTCGAGGGGCTTCCACATAGCCTTGAAGGGCGAACCGTCGTCCTCTTGAGCGCAGATCTGGTTGCGTTCGTACAGGGTCTCGTCTGCGAAGTCGGCTTCGTAGAGCATGACGATCTCGTGTCCCAGTTGCCCGTGGACGGTGAAGATGTTTTCGACGACACCCAGCCATCGCACGTTGGTGACTTCGGTGTTTAGCTCCTCGGCCATTTCCCTGACGGCTGCCTCGGCGCTCGACTCCCCGAACTCAATCGTACCGCCCAGGGGACGGTAGAAGTGGTCTTTCTTGCCGGTGTCGTAGCCCTCGGATACGAGCAACTTGCCGTCACGTCTGATCACGCACAGGGCGACGGGCCTGATTATGCCGCTAACCATGAGCGTCACCCCGATGTATCACCGAAGCGATCATCAGTCCCCGTACTTCTCGCGCAGCAGGGCGGCCCCGCGACCGAGGGCGCTGAGCTTCAGGTAGGCCTCATCGAAGTCCATGGGGTTTACGCTGGAGGGAGAGAAGCCGCAGTCGGGGTTGAGGGTGAGGCGCTCCTTCTGGACGTATTCCATGGCAGCCTCCGTCCGGGCGACGACTTCCTCCGGCGTCTCGATATGGGGGTCAGTATGGTCTATTACCCCGAGTCCTAGCATCTTGTCCTTCGGGAAGTCCTCGAGTACACCAATCCCTCCGGCGTCGGGGGTGGCAAGCTCCATGGCGAACCGATCGACGTTCATATCGCCGAGCGCGTCGATAATGAGGTCGTAGGGGCCTTTCGTGCCGTGCTGCCGGTTGAAGTGGGCGTGGCAGAAGTGGACGCTCAGGGGGACATCTTCAAGGCCTTCAACGGCACTGTTCATTGACGAAACGGTCAGCTCGATCTCGTGGTCTATGTCGGCTATGCCCTCTTTCTCGCGGTAGTCGGGGTCGACGAGAAGTCCGAGCCAGGGATCGTCTATCTGGATCATGTCGACACCGAGCGCGGCGAGGCGGAGCAACTCCTCGTTGATGATGGGAGTGCAGGCCTCGACGAACTCCTCACGGGTCGGGTATGCCCCGGTCGAGTGGTCTGCGCTCCACATGCGCCTACCGACGGTATAGGGCGAAGGTATTGCGACGATAATCTTGGAGTCGGTGTGCTTGCGCATGAACTCGACCTCGCCTGCGGCCATCGAACGTCGCGTCGATATCCTGGAGGTCACCGCCGGGTACATCAGGTGCGTGAACGACGATGTCCCGCCCGACGAAACGAGATCGTTGGTGAAACCGTCCACGGCCTCGGTGAAGACCTTGACGTAGCTCTCGCGTCTCCACTCGCCGTCGGAGATGTAGTCAACTCCGGCGCGCTCCTGCATTCGGATGGCCGACGGCACGACGTCGTCGAGGAGCCTGTCGGCCTCTTCCTCGCTGACGAGTCCGGCCTTGCGGTCCTCGATGAGGTCTCTGACCCATTGCGGTCGCGGGAGGCTTCCTACGACGAAGGTGGGAAAGAGAGGGTCGGGTGGGTTCATGGACGGCTGATCTCCATGAGTGGGGTGAGGCTCATTGTAGCTTGGCACGTTGGGGTGTCAAGGCGTTCCCGCCGCGACTCCCCTGCCCTAGATGACCTTGTTGAGGGGGTACTCGATGATGTCCTCGGCGCCGGCGTTGAGGAGCTTGGGCGCAAGGTCGCGGACGACAGCGGGACTCACGACGGTCTCCACCGAGAACCAGTCGGTGTTGTAGAGCCGCGCCACGGTGGGGGCCTTCATGCTGGGCAGGACATCGACGATATCCTCGATCTTTTCCTGGGAGACGTTCATCTTGAGGCCGACGAGTTTTTCGCCCTGAAGGGCGCCGTTCAGGAGGAGGCCGATCTGTTCGATCTTCGCCCGCTTCACGGGGTCGCTCCACGCCTTGTGGTTGGCGATGAGCTGGGGCACGGTCTCCATGAGATCGTGAATTATCGTCAGGCCGTGCGCGCGGATCGTGCTGCCCGTCTCGGTGACCTCGACGATGGCGTCTGCGAGTCCTGAAACGACCTTTGCCTCGGTCGCGCCCCACGAAAACTCGACCTCGACGTTGATGCCGCGTTCGGCAAAGTAGCGCCTGGTGTACATGACCAGCTCGGTCGCTATGGTCTTGCCCTCGAGGTCTTCGAGGCTCTTGATGCCGGAATCGTACGGGACTGCGAGCACCCACCGTGCCGGACGCGCGCTGACCTTCGAGTAGACCAGGTCGGTTACGACATGAACGTCGGAGGAGGTCTCGGCGATCCAGTCCTTGCCGGTGATGCCGGCCTCGAGGGGGCCGTGCTCGACGTACCTCGCCATCTCCTGCGCGCGGGCGATGGAGCATTCGATCTCCTCGTCATCGATCTGGGGAAAGTAGCTGCGGGAGTTTATGTCGATCTGCCATCCGGCCCGATGAAACAGGGCAACGGTGGCGTCCTGGAGGCTTCCCTTCGGAATGCCGAGCTTCAATGGTCCTGACACGCTGACAACGACTCCTCACGCATATTGGGGCGCCGCGAGGGACGCCCCTGAGAGACTTATCCAGTCTACCAGATTCACTCGATCCTCAGGCGGGAGCGGCGACGGGAACCTGAAAGAGCGAACCCAGTCCCGGCAGTCCTGCGGGGGCATCAGCCAGGCGTAGTGTGCCCCAGATCGTGGCCTGCAGGGCGGAGACGACGGGCTTACCGGTTGCTTCTTCGAGGCGGGAGAGGATGTTGGAGGTCCTCATGCCGGTGCAGCTTATGAAGATGCCGTCGGCTTCCGGGCGGTCGACCAGTTGGACGACCAGCTCGTAGATCTCCTCCTGGGGTATATCCTCGATGCCGCGAAGCTTGTTCAGTCCGCGCATGTGCACAACGTCGAGGCCGTGTCCTTCGAGGAATCCGCGCAGTCGTTCGTTTAGCTCATCGACGTGCGGCGAGAGGACGGCTACGCGGGTTACCCCCAGTAGCTTGAGCGCCTCGACTGCTGTTGTCGAGGTTGTTGTCGAGGGGAGGCGGGTCGTGTCGGTGATGCGGGCGGATATGTCCGTGTCGCCGCCGACTCCGCGAACGTAACTGGCCGACGTGCAGCCGTAGCCGATGGCCTGTGCGCCGAGAGCGGGGAGTTCTGCAGCAGTGGCCTCGATGTTGGGGTTCTCCGCCATGGCGAACAGCCGGTCTCGGGTGATGGCCGGGCGATCATCAGTCCCGAAGTCCCGCGGCGTGCCGGCGATGTGCCAGTTCACGCCGTCCGGGATGAAGCGGGCGACCTCTTCCGCGTCGCCGGGCACAGGAGGGCCGGGCCAAACGAAACCAATGGTGTGAGTAGGAACCATACTCGACCTCCTTGGTTGACGAGCCTCGCGAAAAAGGTCTTTGTCTATCTGTCGTAGGAGGATTATACCAATTCGGGTTGGCTGTGCTGCGCTTCTCTTGGGTTGTTGGTATAGGTTTGGCGTTTGAGATTCCTCAGATAACTTGTACTATAGGGGAGGCTTACAAGAGACTCTTTCTAAGAAGTGCGATGATTTCAAGGAGGGGCATTTGGCGCGTGTGTTGGTAACGGGCGGCGCCGGGTTCGTCGGGTCGCACATCGTGGACGGCTTGTTGGAGAACGGCCACGATGTGCTGGTCGTGGACGATCTCTCGACGGGCACTCGCTCGAATTTGCCTGCTGACGCCGAGTTTGTCGATTTGGACGTGTCGGACGACGGATTAGTGAGTGTCGTGAAATCGTTCGGTCCTGACGTTATCTCGCACCTGGCGGCGCAGTCGTCCGTGCCCGTTTCCATGAGCGACCCAATTTTGGATGCCCGGGTGAACATCCTTGGCGGACTGAACGTCATTCGAGGCGCGATTGAGGCCGACTGCGAGCAGGTAGTCTACGTCAATACGGGTGGGGCGCTGTACGGTGAGCCGAAGTACCTGCCGTGCGACGAAGACCATCCGATACGCCCCATCAGCGCCTACGGTCTCAGCAAGTGGACAGCGGAATGCTACTTCCGGACAATGCTGCCGGGCTCGATCCCCCTGAAGGTGCTGCGGCCGGCCAACATCTATGGGCCGAGGCAGGACCCTCACGGGGAGTCGGGAGTCATCGCGATCTTCTTGCGGAAGATGCTGCGTGGAGACCAGGTTACGATCAACGGGGATGGAGAGCATACGAGGGACTATGTGTACGTCGGAGACGTCGTCGGGGCGCATGAGACGGCGATGAATCACGGCGAATCGTTTGTGGCCAACATTGGGACGGGCGAAGGAACATCGGTGAATGAGATTTTCCTGCAACTACAAAAGGTGACCGGGTACAGCGAGCCTGCGGTTTACGGTCCGCCCCGGCCGGGTGACGTCAGGCATATCGCGCTTGACGCTTCAAGGGCAAGACGAGTGTTGGGGTGGGAACCGAAGGTTGGGTTGCTCGAAGGATTGAAGATGACTGCTGAGTCGATGAGGAACACGGATGAGTGAGCGTAACGCAGGGCTGAGGAGACCGATGCGCGTACGAGGCGAAGGAGAAGCCGGAACTACCGGAGCTTGATCGCTATGGAATCGCGTCTCGTCACTGCAATCCGAATCGCCCTGGCCCTGGTCATGGTCGCGCCACTTATCGTCATGACCGATCCGTTGCCTCATGCGGTGTTCCCGTACGTGGTCGGCAAGGCGCTATGGAGCCGGACGCTGATTGAGATCGCGTTCGGGCTGTGGATCATCCTGCTGCTCAGGGACTCGTCATATCGATTTCCGAGGTCTTGGACACTGGCGGCGCTCGGCGTCTATGTCCTGATTGCGCTGTTGGCGACGGTCTTCTCGGTCAGTCCGACCCGGAGCCTGTGGTCGACCTATGAGCGGATGCAGGGGTGGGTCGATCTCGCGCACTGGGCCACATTCGTCGTGGTATTGGTATCAACGCACAGGACGTGGGCGCACTGGCGGACGCTGCTCAACTTTAATCTGGGCGTGGGGCTTTTGATTGGACTGCTGGGCTTGACGCAGTTCTTCGACATCAGGCTGTTCGAGTACCTCCAGTACCGGAACAGGCTGGATATCACCTTGGGGAACGCGACCTACGTTGGCGGGTATATGCTGGTGAACTTCTTCATTGCGGCGGCGTTCCTAACAGAGTCGTTCCTCGACAGGTCGGCCTCTGAGACAAGAGGACGGGCGGTAGATCGTCGCAGAAGACGGCGCAGACAGCAGGCTGGGTGGCTGTCGTCGATTCCTCCGGAGCATCTATGGCGGGCGTTTTGGGTAGCCGCCATCTCGCTCAGTCTCACGATGGCATTCCTCAGCGGCACCCGGAGCGCCGCCATTGCGCTGGTGGCAGGGATACTCGCCTTCAGCATCGGATACGCTCTGTGGGGCGGCTCTCGGCGAATTCGAACGGCGGCGATTGGCACGACTGTCGTTGTGACGGCACTGGCTTCGCTCGTAACCATATTCATCCTCGTGCGCGCGGGCACCGACGTAGAGAGGATCGATCTCCCCGGGACCATGGTCGAGCGCCTGCTGAACACGGGGGTGCGGGACAGGAGCGCCGACGCAAGGATCGCAGCCGCCGAGGTCGGCGTGGAGGCGTTTCTCGACCGGCCGCTCCTGGGATGGGGGCCGGAGAACTACACGGTTGGCTACGATCGTCACGTAGGGCCTGACGCATTCGCCAAGGGTGCAGCGTCATTCGATCAGGCACACAACAAGCTCATAGAAGAGCTCACGACGAAGGGGTTGCTTGGCCTGCTTGGATACCTGGCTCTGTGGGTTTCCCTGGCAGTCGTGTTCATTCGGAAGGCCAGGTACCTGACGGCGGCTCACCAGGCGTTCGCGTTCCTGATCGGTGCGGGGCTGATCGGATACTTCACCCAGAATATCTTTTTGTTCGACACGCCGGGCACGGTAATTCACCTCTATGCGCTGGTTGGGTTCGTGGTATTCCTCGATTCGATGGCGCTCAAGCGGAGCGGATCTGGACAGGCGCAAGTGGTAGTTCAAGACGAGAAGGCTGCGGATAGCGGTCCCCTATTCCCGTCGCTAAGGAGTGAAATGGTGATGGGGGCGACGATCATTGTCGTGGGAGTTGGGATTGCCGCGGCGGTGTTCCTGCTCAATGTACGGCCATTGACGGCTGCGTCGAGTGCAGCTGACGCGGTCAGTGGGGGAACTTCATGGGAGCAGAGGTTCGAGGCGTTTGAAGATTCTGTCAACACGTTCCCGCCGCTATCCAACACCGTACGCATGATGATGTTCCGGGAGATTGGGTTGGCATGGGGCGCGTTGGAAGGCAATGAGATGGCCGTCGCTCTAGCGATTGTGGAGACACACGGCCCCATCGGCACGAAGGCGGAGCCGGAGGAGTGGAGGTTGTTGAGCGGTATGGCGGTCATCTATCAGCAGGCGGGTCAATCGAACGGAGAGTATATTTCCCGTGCCCGTGAACTCGTCGATAGGGCGGTCGAGCTTGCCCCATCCAGAGTCGAGGTGCGGGCGCTCATGATCGTGCAGCATTTGGCGGAAGGCGATCCCCAGGGAGCGTTGCGACTCATCGAGCGGTACACTGCGGAAGCACCGGCCGCGGCACACAACTACGAGGCGCTGCGAGAACAAGTGGAGAGGGAACTCGAGCGAATTGAAGGTGAACGAGCAAGCGATGGTTAGGTTGCGAAGAGGAGACGCATGACGATCTACCCCGTCATACTTGCGGGAGGCTCCGGCACTCGACTGTGGCCGTTGTCGCGGGAGTACTACCCGAAGCAGTTCCTGCCATTGATCAGCGAATCGTCGAGCATGCTCCAGGAAACGCTGGCGCGTCTCGCACTGATCGAGGAGGCGGCATCACCCATTCTCGTGTGCAGTGAGCTGCATCGCTTCATCATTGCCGACCAGCTAAGAGAGGCGGGGGTTGAAGCGACGAGCATCATCGTCGAGCCGGCGGGGAGGAATACCGCGCCCGCGCTGACGCTGGGGGCGCTAAGGGCGCAGGACACGGTCGAGGACGGCAGCGATCCGATATTGCTTGTCACGCACTCGGACCACTTGATTACGGAGCCTCGACGATTCTTGGACGCGTTTCGTGCCGGGTTGGCGCTGGCGTCCGAGGGAGATGTCGTGACATTCGGCGTGCCTCCGACCGGTCCGGAGACGGGGTACGGGTACATCGAGAAAGGCAATACTGTCGCATCGGTCGATGGCGAGGCATACACGATCCAGTCGTTCGTAGAGAAACCTGACTTGCCAACCGCTACGGAATACTGCGAATCGGGACGGTACCTGTGGAACAGCGGGATATTCATGATGCGCGCTTCCGTGTGGCTCCGGCAACTTGAACAGCACCGCCCCGATATCACCGCCGCCGTTCGAGAGGCCTACTCACAAGGAGAAGACTTCTTCGAGTTCTTCCGGCCGAATGAGGGTGCGTTCCTGAACTGTCCGAGCGAGTCGATAGACTACGCCGTGATGGAGGGGGCCGGCTCCGCCACGAAGGAGGCCGACGGATCGACAGGGTTCGCAGTCGTGCCGATAGACGTGGGGTGGTCGGACATCGGGTCGTGGTCTACCCTTTGGGAGCAGCGTGAGCAGGACATCAAGGGGAACGTGATCCAAGGGGACGTGTACACCGATTCCACAAGGAACTCGCTGGTGATCGGCCAGCACCGGCTGGTGGCGGCGATAGGCCTGGAAGACCTGGTGGTAATCGAGACGGCGGACGCGGTGTTGGTGGCGCACAAGGACCGTGTGCAGGACATCAAGGGGATTGTAGAGCAACTAAGGAAGGACGGGAGGCCGGAGGCGGACGTTCACCGCAAGGTGCATCGGCCCTGGGGATCGTTCGATATTCTCGACGGGGGCGAGGGCTTCCAGGTCAAGCGCCTGACGATCTCTCCCGGCGCGGCGGTGTCATTCCAGTACCATAACCACCGGGCGGAGCACTGGATCGTCGTGAGTGGGACGGCCAAAGTGACCAAGGGCGACGAGGTATTCCTTCTCAAGGAGAACGAGTCGGTCTCGATACCTCAGGGAATGAAGCACCGCCTGGAGAACCCGGGGGATGTCCCGCTAGAGGTAATCGAGGCCCAGATGGGCGAGTATCTCGGTGAGGATGACATCATCAGGCTTGAGGACAACTACAACCGTGAGACCAGTACGGAGGAGGACTCCGAATAGAGGAACTAGAGCCAAGCCCAGCAGACCGCACAGGAAGGAGAGCCTAACATGAAAGCGATGGTGTACCACGGAAATCGCGATCTGAGACTTGAGACGGTCCCGGACCCCAGCCCCGCAGAGGGCGAGGCGCTGCTGCAAGTCGATTACTGCGGGATCTGCGCGACCGACATCGAGGAGTACGTGTACGGGCCGAAGTTCATCGACAAAGCCAAGCTGCCCATCATCACGGGTCACGAGGTGACGGCGACGGTCGTTGAAGCGCCCGATCAGTACGGATACCTCACGTCAGGGACGCGAGTCGCTCTGAATACGGTCTTGACCTGCGCCTCCTGCTTTTGGTGCAACGAGGGCGAGACACAGCAGTGCGAGCAGTTCACCGTCGTCGGGTTCGACCGGCCCGGCGGACTGGCGGAGTACCTGTCGTGGCCGGCAGAGGAGCTGATTCCCCTACCCGACAGCGTCTCAAGCGAGGCTGCGGCGCTGATCGAACCGTCAGGGGTGGCTCACCACTGCGTTCAGCGCGGAAACATTCAGCCGGACGAGACGGTTGCAGTCGTCGGGGCCGGCACTGTAGGTACGCTCTCGATGCAAATCGCCAAAGCCAAGGGAGCACGGGTATTCGCCGTCGATGTGAGGCAGATGAGTCTCGATCTCGCAAGCTCACTTGGGGTTGAGGTCGCCATCAACGCCGCGGAAGAGGACGCCGAGGCGATTCTCAAGGACCTTACGGACGGACGCGGTCCGGACTTGGTCATCGACGCCGCGGGAGCGCCGAATACCCCGGCAGACTGCCTGAGATACGTTCGGAGAGGCGGGCGCGTCGTCCTGGTGGCGATCTACACGTCCACGCCGGAGTTCGACTTCAACTCCATTGTCGCGCAGGAGAAGACCGTAATCGGCACGATTGCCTACAGTCGCGCCGACGTGCAGGCATCGGTAGACCTGATCGCGGCAGGGAAGCTGAGCACGACGCCCCTGATTACGGACCAGATAGGTCTGGTTGACGTGATCGACGTCGGGTTCGAGCGAATGATGGCGCCGACGAAGGACGTTTTCCGTATATTGGTCAAGCCCTAGGGTCCTTTTTCTGAAGTTGGTCGTATAGAGCGTATGGGTGTGTTCTGAGGAGTCACCCTCACCCTAGCCCTCTCCCGCGACGGGCTGACAGGGGTAGGCATTTGACTATTGGCCCACTTTGAAAGCAACCCCGCCACTGTCATTCTGAACGTAGCGAAGCGGAGTGAAGAATCTAAAATGCCCTTCCTAAGGCAGCTCCGACATGGAGAATTCCTATCCTGTCGGCGAGGATGCGGATGGCGCGCCGGCTACCCGTCTTGGGGTCATGGACTTTAGATTCCTCGCTCCGCTCGGAATGACAGGGAGGCGAGGCTGGATCATAGCTACAAGTCCGTTTTGCCTACCCCTGTCAGCCCACGACGTGAGAGGGGATTCTTCCGCAACCACAGGGCGGGTTTGAAACCCGCCCCTACCAAGTCGTCGTCTTGTGACACGTCAATTCTTTGGTGTTAACCGCTAATTCGAGTCGGCGACAAAGCCGTATTCGCGGAGCGTCGCTATCCACTTGGCGCGCTCCGGGTTGTTGTTGGGGTTGTTCAGCCAGAACGGGTCGCGCTGCAGGAGCGGGAAGATATCCCTGATCTTCGACTCAGCGGTTACCTGTTCGCGGACGGCCTGCTCCTCTTCCGGCGTCTTGGGCGCGGCGAAGTATCCCATGGTGATGAGCCGGCGGTCCTCACCGCCACCGTAGCTGCCGTGCCACGCGTAGTTGTCGAAGATCAGGACGTCGCCGCACTCGACGGCGGCGATGTGCGAGGGTACCTGGTCGACGGTGAGACCATCCTCCTGCAATAAGACGTCGGAATGGGCAAATCCCTCCTTGAGGGGAATGCGCTTGAACTCGGAGTGCATGGGTTCCCTGTGCGAGCCGGGAATGAGCCGGAGCGCGCCGTTGCTGCCGTCGAGGGACTGCAGGTAGATACCGAACTTCAGGCCGCGCCAGTTCTTCTGCGAGGTGTCCGGGTGCCAGTCGGTGCGGTCGCCGGAGAAGGAGTTGGATGCAGAGAACGAGGCCACCACGTCATCGCCGAGGAGCTGCTTGACCTTGTCGAGGAAGCGGGGCTGTTCGAGCAGCGAGGCCGTAAACGGCGTGTCAGGCATGAAGTTCCACCAGTTCAGCTGCTTGCGGAAACTCGCCCGCTCCATCGTCGCCTCTGCCCGCTCCAGCGCGACATCGAACTCGGCGTTGAGAGTGTCTATGTCCTGTTGGGTAAGGAATCCTCGCAGGACGACGAATCCGAATACTTCGAACTGGGTGATCTCAAGCTCGCTAAGCATAAGGCAGGCCCCCGGCTCTTGATGGCGGTATTGTAGCAGGGCGTGAGGGTATGTCGCAGAGGGCGTGGGGAGGTGTCCTTTGCCTTGACATCAAACTCGCCCGTACATAGACTCCGAGCGAATCCGAAAGGGGTATTACTTGCCATGACACACTACCAAATCGAGCGTAACTACGGATGCCGGGTATCGGATGCTTGGACGTTTCGGGGACTGAAGACGGCGGTCCTGGAGAACGAGGTGCTGCGCATCGTCATCCTCATCGACAAGGGGGCGGACGTCTACCAGTTCGTCCACAAGCCGACTGACGTCGACTTCATGTACCTCGACCCGCACGGCGTTCGCGATCCGAGGACGTTCACTCCCACCACCGGCGAGAACGTGGGGACGTGGATGGACTTCTATGAGGGCGGCTGGCAGACGGTGTTTCCCGGGGGCGGGTTTCCGTCCAAGTACCAGGGGGCTGACATGGGCCTCCACGCCGAGGCGAACATGGTGCCGTGGGACGCGCAGATCGTTGAGGACACGCCGGAGCGCGTCGCCATCAAGTGCTGGGTGCGGACGGCGCGCACGCCATACTTCTTTGAGAAGACCCTGGCGCTGAATGCAGGTTCCTCCGTGCTCGAAGTGGAGCAGACGCTGACCAACGAAGGCGAGGAAGTGGGACACTGCGTCTGGGGCGAGCACATCGCACTGGGGCCTCCGTTCCTCAGCCCCGACTGTGTTATCGACCTGCCGGGGGGCACGCTTATCAACCACGATGACCAGCACCACCCGAACGCGAAGTTGAAGCTCGGCGCGCGCACTCCGTGGCCGATGACCGAGGACCAGCAGGGCAATCCCATCGACGCCAGCAAAATCGAGCCGAAGGACGCCCGCCGCTACGACATGTCGTACATCGCGGACATGCCGGAGGGCTGGTACGCCATCACCAACCAGAAGATGGGACTGGGGTTCGGAGTGCATTGGCCGACGGACGTGTACAAGTTCCTGTGGTTCTGGCAGTCGTTCGGAGGCGGGTACGGCTACCCGTGGTGGGGTCGAACGTACAACGTTGGCCTCGAACCGTTCTCAAGCTGGACGAACCAGGGGATCGCCGACGCCATGTCCAACGGCACGGTGATGGTGCTTCAGCCTGGGGAAAACGTCTCGTCTTCGGTGCGGGTCGTCGCCTACACGGGCTCGGAGCGAGTCAAGCGGATCACCGAGGACGGCGAGGTGGTGAGGTAGCCATTCCTTGTTCGAGACGATTCCGGCGGTTCTCGGCGGTTGGATTCCCGTGTGAGTCGGTCTTTCCCTAACCTCGACACCTGTCATTACCCTGAAAATAACCCCCGGCCAACCTCCCGCAGGGGTGATTGGCGCATCGCCCCTAGTATTTTAGTGTCGGTGGCAACCGACATGAGCGATTTCTAAGAATTCGGTCTGGTAACACCCACCATCGGGCACTCTTCTTCCCCCGATTTGACAGACAAGAACGCTTGTCCTATATTACTCACATGCGGCAATCCTGACCTGCCCGTCTCCCGTCGTGGGAGAGAGCCTGCCCCGTACTTGATACGGGGGCTGGGGTGAGGGTGGATATCCACCGCAAAACTTTACAATAACGAGGGAAATGTCACAAAATGTCACAGGACGTCACAAATTCCGAAAAAGAACTCTCCGAAAAACAGGTGCTCGCAATCCCCCATCTGGTCTCCGCCAAATCGGTCAGTGAGACCGCCGAGCTCGTTGGCGTGACCCGCAGGACCGTCTACCGCTGGATGGACGATCCTGCGTTCCGTGAAGAGTATGATAGACAGCGAGACGCCGTCGCCGGCTTCGCTCGGTCCGGCATGAGGACCCTCATGCTCAAGGCCTTGGCAGTCCAGGCCGAGCGCTTCGATTCCGACGACCCCAAGGAGCGCGCACGCGCCGCCAAGGAAATCATGGACTACGACGCAAAGACGGCCCCCAAACACGAGAGTCAAAAGCTCCTCAACCGTCTCCACAGCGTCATCTACAGTACCAACAACCGGGTACTGGACCAGCCCACGATCAATTCCGAGCTCGAACAATACCTGAATTCCCATGAGCGCCACTGATCCCGCCTTCTACCACCCTGCCGTCATTCCGGCCTCCGCCGGAATTCAGTCCCCGGCATCTGCCGTGCGAGGATTAAGAGGCCAATCCCATTTTCATGGTTGGTGGTGTTGGACGCGCAACCGACATGAACGATTGCTACGAAAATAGACCATCGCTATTTCCGGAGGGGCGGGTTTGAAACCCACCCTTGGTGCCCGCGATTTTCATTCCATGTAGCGCGGAATCCAAAGTCGTTGCTTTCCAGGCTGGGTCAGGTTGCTGGAACAGCCCGAATGACGACCAAACAACACCCTAGATTCCTCGCTGCGCTCGGAATGACAGGCTGCTATGTCTGGTAGACAATAAGGGACTTAGTGCCCGGCATTGACGATTCGAGCCGTCACCACTGGACGAAGATCGGCATTACGACGTGGACGTAGTTGTCGTCGCCGACGGGCTTGATGACGCCGGGGCTGGACGGGGTGGTAGTCTCCAGAGCGACCTTGCCGGTCTCCAGGACGTTGAGCACGTCGGTGAGGTACTTGCTGCTGAACGCGATCTTGGCCTCGCCGCCCTCGATCTCGGCGGTGATCTCGCCCTCGTTCTGACCGACCTCCTCTGACTTCGACTGCACCGTCACCTTGCTTTCATCTTCATCCCCGCCGTTCATCATGAGGCGGACGATGTTGCTGCCCTCGCGGGCGAAGATCGACGCGGCCCGCGTGGCGCGGATGAACTCCTCGCGGTTGACGGAGGCGCGGGTGTCGTACTTGTCGGGGACGAGCTGCTGATAGTTGGGGAAGGTGCCCTGCAGCAGGTTCGCCACGACCTCGATGTTGTTGAGCCGGAAGAGGGCCTGGTTGTTTGAGGCCGTTACGGTGAACTCCACCGGGTCGCTCTGGCCGCCGGTGAGGCGGGAGACCTCATTGAGGGCGCGAGCGGGAATGATGAAGTCGACGTCCTCGGGAAGCGCTTCAAGGAGCTTGCCCTTGTACACGGCAAGACGGAACCCGTCCGCGGCGGCGAAGGTGAAGTCGTCTCCCGTTATCTCGACCTTGATGCCGGTCAGGACGGGCCTGGAGTCCTCGGAGGCGGCGGCAATGGTTACGTGTTTGATCGCGTCGTTGAGCACACCGGGGTCGATCTGGCCCGCGACGCCGGACTCGACGGTGGGCACGGGCGGGAAATCGCTTGCGGGAGTGCCGTTGATCTGTGCGGAGAAGCGGGCGCACTTGACGGAAATGCCGACGGGCTGGTCGGTGTAGTCGAGGTCGATGCGCTCGGCGGGGAGAGAGTTGACGAACTCGGTCAAGAGCCGCGCTGGAATCGTGACCTCGCCCTCGTCCTCGATCTGCGCGCCTATCCACGTGCTGATGGCGATTTCCTGGTTGGTGGCCGCCAGCTTGAGCCGCGCGTTGTCGGTCGTAATCAGGACGTTCTGCATGACCGGGTAGGTCGTCCGGGCGGCTACGGCGCTACCGACTATCCCAAGGCCGCGGCTGAGGTTTTCCTGAAGGCACGAAAGACGCATATTTCCACGCTCCATTCGATGGTCAAAGTCGCTCGGTAGTATAGAGCGACTGACAAGGTTCAGTCAACGTCAAGACAAAGGGCAAAACTTGGAGTAGAGCGGCGGTTCGACAGCCGACAGCCATACGGCAAAGTGACCATCCGCTACAGGCCGGTTTCCCATGAGACCGATGTGCGTTTGCCCGCTTCGTTTTTGGTAGTATATGCCGAGCGCGCGGCATGGCAGGCGCGGCTCCACACTAAACGAATGGGAAGTCCAGCACCGTGGGATACGTTGAATCTCTTCACGCAAAGGCAATCGAACTGAGCCGGCTGTCCGTCGAGATGACGGCAGCGGCGGACTCGGGTCATCCGACATCGGCATCGAGCTTGGCCCATATCGTGGCCGCGTTGATGTACGGGCACATGCGGTACGACCCTTCCGACCCGGCGAGTCCGACGGCGGACCGGCTGGTGCTGTCGGAGGGACACGCCTGCCCTATCGTGTACGCGGCGGGGTCGGAGCTTGGACTGGCAATAGGAAAAGGCTCTGACGAGCGGCGTCCGATGACTGTAGAGGACGCTATGACGCTGCGGGCCATCGACAGCGAGATCGACGGGCATCCGAACCCGGCAGAGGGGTTTCCGTTCTTCCCGGCAGCGACGGGGTCGCTGGGACAGGGTTTGTCCATCGCGGCGGGGCTTGCGGCGGCGGCGCGGCTTGACGGCTCCGATAAGCGGGTATTCTGCATCATCGGTGACGGCGAGAGCCGCGAGGGACAGGTGTGGGAGGCGATAGATTTCATCGTCGACTATGGGTTGAACGCGGTATGTCCGATTTTCAACTGCAACGGGTACGGACAGTCCGACCCGGTTAGCACTCAGCAGTCGCCGGAGGTAATCGCGGCCAAGCTGCGGGGAGCGGGTTTCGACGTGGCGGTAATCGACGGGCACGACCCGGTTGCCGTGCGGAACGCCCTCATGGAGCACAGCCGTCATGCCGGTGATGCCGATGCAAGGCCGTTTGCCATCGTCGCAGAGACGGTCAAGGGCTGGGGATTCGTTAAGGCAGCGGGAGAAGGGCTGCACGGCAAGCCATTGACGGGCGCCGACGAGGTGGCCGCTCTGAAGGAACTGGAAGAGACGGCGGCGGCGCTGGGAGTTGCGGGCACGAACGGCAACCTCAAGGTCGGCCCGGCTCCGACGACGGCGTCACCGTCTGCAGGATGCCAGTCCCCACCGGGATTCGTCGAGGCGATGAACACCTACGGTCAAGCTGACGCGCTAAAGGACAAAAAATTCGCGCCGAGGAAGGGGTACGGGATCGCGTTGCGGGCGCTAGGGCATACGAACCCCGATGTCGTGGCGCTGGACGGGGACGTGAAGAACTCGACCTTTGCCGAGTATTTTTCGCAGGACCCCGACCTGGCGCACCGCTTTTTCGAGTGCCGGATAGCGGAACAGCACCTCATATCGTGCGCGGCGGGACTCGCGTCGGGCGGCAAGATACCGTTCGCATCGAGCTTCGGGAAGTTCGTGGCGCGCGGATACGACCAGTTCGAGATGGGGTTCATCAGCAGGCTGAACATCAAGGTGGTCGGCTCGCACGTGGGGGTCAATATCGCGGCGGACGGGCCGAGCCAGATGGCGCTGGCGGACGTGGCGTTCTTCCGGTCGATGGCGAAGGTGCAGGCCGACGCGGGCGGGCCGGGGCTGTATGTCCTCAATCCGTCGGATGCCGTGTCGGCATACGGGCTGACCGTGCGGATGGCGGAACATGAGGGTGCCTGCTACCTCCGCGCCGCGAGGCCGGACACACCGTTCCTGTATGACCTGGAAGCCGACTTCACGCTCGGAGGCCACGGCGTTCTCGCCGAGGGCGGCGACGTGCTGATCGCGGCGTCGGGGTACGCGGTACACGAGGCGCTGAAGGCGTTGAAGACGCTTTCGGAAGATGGCATCGAGGCAGGGCTGATTGACCTGTACTCCCTCCCCTTCGACGGGGAGGCCATCGCGCAGGCGGCGCAGGCCAGCGGCGGCAGGGTCGTGACGGTGGAGGATAACTACGGCGCAGGGTTCGGGTCCGAGGTCGTCGAGGCGCTGATGGAGCACGGGGGAGATTTCAAGGTCAAGCAGATGTACGTCAAGCGCATCCCGAAGTCGGGACGCTCGGCGGATGACCTGATGAGGTACGTGGGCCTGTCGGCGGGGGATATCGCGGCGGAGGTGCGTGGGCTGGTTGGGTGAGGGGGATCTACTCCCTACGTCAGCATCGGGGACCAGGGCTTAAGCTGCGTAGCGAACATGGCGTCGGCGCGGTGGAGTGCGCCGGGGGTGTGTTCCTCGATGCGACCGGCGTGGGCTAGGGGGGTGAATGGGAAGCCGCCGAGGTAGGGGACGGCCAGGTCGTCGACGGAGAGGGTGATGTCAGGCGACTTGGTGGTCTTTCGGCACGTTGCGCCGGATGGGCTGCCCGTCAGGTGGTAGGTCCCGTCGTTCCACGGGCAGAAGCTGTCGCGGACTTCGATTACGATCTCGCCGTCGATGGCGTAGGTCCTGGAAGACAGGGCCTTCGGGACGTCGACGAGGCGGAGCCACACCCAGTCGAAGATCTTGCGCTTCAGAGCCCTGGGGTCGTGGAGCATCCAGATCAGCGGGTCGTCCACGGGGCGCGACCAGACCTGGATGGTCTTGATGAGGTCGACGTCGAGGCAGTACCTCAGGAGGGCGGCGTAGGCGGCGTCGGTGCAGGCCAAGAGCATCCATACACTGAGAGTGCCGTCCTTGATGCGGTAGTAGGCGCAGCCCTCAACATCGTCCTCCCGGTATTCGACGTAGAAGTTGGCGGGCTGGTCCTTCTTGCGCCGCCGAGCATCGTCGAACTCATCGTCCCACCAGGGTTTCGGGGGCTGAATAATGCCCGCGCGGCCCTTTCCCGCCCTGCTATAGACCTCGGGGAATATCTCTCTTGCTCTTTCAGTTTCAATCATCTTGACCGAGCCGTCCCAAATGTAGTCCTGGCGGAAGGCGGCGCGATGACGGTCGATCTTCCAGCCCTCTCCCTCGCTTGCCTTGCCGTACCCGAAGCGACCGTAGATCGGGGCCTCGGACGCGCCGAGCGGCGACACGGGCAGTCCGCGCTCGTAGGCTGCTGTGAGCTGGCGCTTCATCATCTCTGTGAGGAGTCCGCGCCTGCGGTGAGACGGGAGGACGGTCACGCCGCCGATGCAGGCAGCGGTGACGCTTCCGCCGGGGACGGTCATGTCGAACGGGAATCGCTCGGTGACTCCGACGGGGTCGGAGCCGTCGAACGCGCCGATGTAGTCGCCGAGCTCGAACCAATCACGCGCGATGTGCATCCACGACTCGTCGAAGCGACTGCCAAAGGCCCATGACTGGGTTCGCGTGGCTGCCACGAGATCGTCCTCGGTTATCGGCCGGTATTCGATGGGCATGCGAGTTCTTTTCTGCTCAGGTGTTTTGCTGCGGGAAATGCTATCGTCCAACGCGATACATCTTCGGGCAGTATAGCCGAGTCCAGTGAATATTGGACGGAATATATATCCAAAATCACTGTAATGTGGAATTGATGCAGTGAGCCGGAACCCCCGCGGTCACGTCATCATGGGCGACCAGGGTTTGAGTTGGGTGGCGAACATGGCGTCGGCGCGGCGGAGTGCTCCGGGGGTGCGTTCCTCGACCCGACCGGCGTGAGCAAGTGGCGTCAACGGTGAGCCTCCGAGGTAGGGAACGGCCAGGTCGTCGACGGAGAGGGTGAGGTCGGGCGACTTGGTGGTGGGTTTGCAGGTCGCGCCGGACGGGCTGCCTGTTAACTGGTACGTGCCGTCGTTCCACGGGCAGAAGCTGTCTCGAACCTCGAGGACGAGTTCACAGTCTATGGCGTATGTCCTCGACGACAGCGCCTTCGGGACGTCGATCAGACGGAGCCATGTGCGGTCGCGGGGCTTACGTTCCAGTGCCCTGGGGTCGTGGAGCATCCAGACGAGCTGTTCGTCCCTGGGCCTGTCCGAGGCTTTTATGGTGCTGACAAGATCGATGTCGAAGAGGTACCGCCAGAGGGCGGTATAGGCGTCGTCGTTGCAGGCCAAAAAGAGGCTCACAGAGACAATGCCTCCCTTGATTTGATAGACAGCGCACCCCTCGACATCGCTTTCTCGGTACTCCACGTAGAAATTGGTGTCCTTTGCATCTTCCTTGCCGAACACTTCGTACCAGAAAGGGTTTGGCGGTCGAACGATGACTCCGGCGCGCTGGGGCGCGGCCCTGCTGAAGACCTCGGGGAAGACCTCCCTTGCCCTATCGGACTTGACCAATGTGAGCGAACCGTCCCACGAATATTCCTCCCGATAGCCCGAGCGATGGCGATCGATCGACCAGTTCTCATGCTCGCAGGCGATGCCGTACCCGAAGCGACCGTAGATCGGGGTCTCGGAGGCCTCAAGCGCGGACAGAGCCATGCCGCTTTCGTGTACGGCGGTGAGCTGCCGCTTCATCATCTCGGTCAGTAGGCCGCGTCTGCGGTGCGAGGGCAGGACGGTCACGCCGCGAATGCAGGCGGTCGTGACGCTTCCGCCGGGGACAGTCATCTCGAAGGGGTACCGCTCCGTGACTCCCACGGGATCCTGGCCGTCGAACGCGCCAATGAAGTCTCCCAACTCAAACCATTCGCGGACGATTGGCATCCACGAATCGTCGAGGTGGCTGTGGAAGGTCCACGCCTGTGTCTGTGCGGCAGCCTGCAGGTCGTCTTCGGTTATCGGGCGATATTCGATGGGCATTGGGAGTTTTTTCTCTGCGCGTGTTTCATTTCTAGGGATGCTGGACTACAATGCGGTGCGCCTCAAAACAGTGTACCAAGCATTATTGATGAAGGGAAAAACGCTATGCCACGACCACCGGAATATGGACTGATATACAACTGGGACGGGAACCCTCACGGGTACTCGGAGTATCCACAGACGATGGAGCAGTTCCTCGACAAGGTCTACGGGCCGATGGAGGACACGCAGGTTCGGGCGCACTTCTGGTGCGTGGGGGAGCACGCGGCCCGGTGGGAGAGCGACGTGCTGGAGACCGTCGGGGACGTTCACGGGCGGGTGTATGAGAATGCGCGGTCGTACACCTTCCACGAGAACGTCAGGGCCATGATCGATCGAGGAGAGGACCCGCAGGCGGAGATCATCACGCGGGGGCACGAGCTTGGGATGGAGGTCTACGCCTCGGTGCGGATGAACGACAACCACTTCGGCGGGGCGCAACCGTCGGATCTCGCGACGATGCGGCATACTGAGCTGACCCGCATGAGGATCGAGCATCCCGAATGGGTGCTCGGCGACAAGACGACGCCGTGGTTCGCGGTGTCTTGGAACCTCGAACATCCCGAGGTGCGTGAGAACCGCTTCCGGCACTGCGAGGAGGTGGCGCGTCGCTGGGAGTGGGACGGCATCGAGCTCGACTGGCAGAGGCATGGCTTCCACCTGCCGGATGACTACGGCTACCGCATGCGCTACGTCATCACGGACGTTCAGCGGGCAGTGCGGCAGGTCACGAACGATCTGGCAGAACAGCGCGGGAGGCCGTACTACCTCGCGGCGCGGGTGTCGGGCACGCCTGAGATGTCGTACCGGATCGGCTACGACGTGGAGACGTGGATCGCGGACGGGCTGGTCGACATCCTCATCCCGGCGGGTGGAGCACACACCGACCCGCTGATCGCCGTCGAGCAGTACCTCGCCATGTGTGAGGGGACGGACGTCGCGGTGTATCCCGGATTCGACGCCCGCGTGGACGGCTGGGACTGGACGGGGTTCGTAGGGCCTGAGAACCCCCTGCTGAAGGACCAGATGCGTACGCGGGCGGTGGCGAGCCAGTGGCATGCGGCGGGATCGGACGGCATCTATCTCTTCAACTGGCACGCCAACAGAGACTCGCGCAGGGAGCTAATGAACCAGATCGGCTCGACGGACACCTTGGCGGGCACCGATAAGATATTCGCAGCGGCGCACCGGTATCAGGATGCGTTCGGCACGGTCGGGCAGTCGTGGGCGGGTGCGTTCGACAACGACCGCCTGTGGGGCCAGGTGCCGGTGCCACTCAAGCCGACGATGACGGGCGAGGGGCCGACGATCACCATCGAACAGAGCGATGACCTTGAGGAGAACCAGCCGGCGCATGTGAGGCTCCGGCTGTTCCTCGACGAGTGGGTGGTTGGAGACGTGGTAAAGGTCTACTGGGACGGAGAGGAGCGGTCGGACGTGCGACAGGAGTACCACCTCGCCGAGGACACCGCGGGCAACCCGATGGACGCCCAGATATACGAAGTCGGCAATGCGTCGTGGTTCCTGCTCGACCTCGACCCCGAAGAGGCGGCCAAGGGGAAGCACACGGTCAAGGTGGTCCTGGAGCACCGGAACCCGCAGGTCGTCAGCGACGTGGTGCTGACGAACGTGGAGTTGGTGGTGACGTACGAGCGGGAGGAGGAGTAGGTAAATTGAGGCCAACTTCGTTGGCGGAGAACTGCCCTTCGACAGGCTCAGGGCGAATGTGTTTTTCTCTGAGCCCAGGGACGGAAAAGTCTTGTAGAAGCGCATTTGGACGTAGTTTCTCAGGGCGATTGGTGGAGGCGATTATTCCAGATTCCTCTCGCCGCTTCGCTTCGATCGGGATGACAGGGTCCGGGGTTATTTCGATTCGCCTACTCAATCCGGACTAGCTCCAGACCCCGAAGTTCATTGACCCTGCGAAAAGCCCCGTGATAGTATCAAGGCGTATTCAAGACACTAGTACGTACGGGAGGTTAGAACCTTGGCAACGACATCCCAGATCGTCGATATCACTCCGCTCGCGGCGGGGAAGCTGAAGGAAGCGCTCCAGGAGCAGGGGCAGGGAGACGCGCTGCTGAGGGTCATGCCGATGCCCGGCCCGCACGGCGGGTTCCAGTATGCGATGAGCATCGAGGAAGAGGCGAAGGACGATGACTTCGTGATGAGCATCGAAGACCTAACGGTGCTGGTCGACTCCGAGAGCGCTCCGCTGGTCGAGGGCGCGAAGATCGATTACATGGAAGGTCTCATGCGCAGCGGCTTCGTCATCAGTAACCCGAACGTCGAGTTCGCCGGAGGCGGATGCGGCGGGGGCGGTGGTGGATGTGGCTGTGGTGGCGGCGGTGGTGGCGGCTACGGTGGTGGCGGCTGCGGCGGCGGAGGTGGCGGCGGTTGCGCTTGTGGCGGCGGCGGCCACTAGACGCCGAAGCACCCACTTCTACAAAGCAAGTATGCGAGACGGGACGATAAGTATCGTCCCGTCTTTACGTTGAGGCAGTAGCCGTTGCTCTTCGCTGTATTCGATCAGCTTCGCTCCGACCCGACGAACGCCGTGTTTACCCTCTTGGCGTTCACGCTCGCCATCGTAGCGGCGATCACCGTTCATGAGTTCAGCCATGCTCTGAGCGCAAACCTGCTCGGAGACAGCACGGCGAAGAACCAAGGAAGGCTGACGCTAAACCCGCTAGCCCACCTCGATCCGGCGGGCACGATCATGATTGTGGTGGTCGGCTTCGGCTGGGGCAGGCCGACTCCGGTCAATCCCGCCCGGTTCGGCAGCCACATGCGCTCCGGCATGGCGGCGGTGTCGTTCGCCGGGCCGATCTCCAACGTGATCGTCGCCTCTCTCTGCGCCATACCCGTCAAGATCGGGCTGCTCAGCCCCGGCATCGTGGGGTTCTCCATCTTCAGGGGCGACCCTGGCGACTTCTGGGCCTACCTCCTCGGATCGCTCATCTTCATCAACATCCTGCTGGCGGCGTTCAACCTGATACCCGTTGCGCCGCTCGACGGGTTCAAGGTCGTGCAAGGACTCCTGCCGCGCGACGCGGCTTTGGAGTGGAGCCGGCTGGAGCGATGGGGGCCGCTGATACTGATGGTCCTCATCCTATCGGGCTTTCTGCTACCCACGGGAAACCTGCTGGTGCCCATCATGAGGCCCTTGGTCAACGTGCTTGCGACGATCATCATTGGTGGACAGATTTGGGGCTAATCTGGTTCAATCTTTGATATGGAGAGAGGACTGGTTCAGTAGGTATGGACAGAATCACAATCATCGGGTCGGGCAGCATCGGCCTGTCGATGGGGCTTGGAATCAAGTCCATCGGCCTGAAGGAGACCGAGCTTGTCGGCACGTCGGGAAACCGGAAGTGGCGTGAAAAGGCCACCGAGACGGGCGCGTTCGATTCCGTCGGCGGGCACCTGGGCAACGCGCTGGACGGCGCGCGGCTCGTGATTCTCGACACTCCGGCAGCCGAGACGCGGGAACTCATGGAAGCCATCGGGCCCATCCTGGAGCAGGACTGCCGGGTCACGAATACGGCGCTGTCCATGGTGCAGTCACTGGAATGGGCGGAGACGTATTTCCGAGAGGACACGACCTTCGTGGCAGGCCGTCCCTTGGTGCGGACCCCTTCGGCCGATCTCGATGCGGCGGACGGCGGCATCTTTCATGGGGCGGACTACTGCCTCGTTCCCTCTGCGACCGCGAGACCCGACGCGATCAAGACCGTTGTGGGACTCGTGGAGGCGCTCGGAGCGAACCCGCTGTTTCTCGATCCGCACGAGCACGACTCGTACACCGCCGCGGTGACGATCATGCCGTCGCTGCTCTCGTCGGCGTTGATGAGCATGGCGTCGGAGAGTCCGTCGTGGAGGGAGATGTCGAAGCTGGTCGCCAACGAGTTCGACGAGATGTCGAAACTCGCGTCGGTCGACCCTGTCGAGCTTGCTACGGAAGTCGAGGCCAACACCGATTCCGTGGGCGTGTGGATCAGCCGGATGATCGAGACGCTGGAATCGTACCGAAGCCTGACGCAGGGACCTCGCGAGCAGGTCGAGGAGACTCTTGTCCGTACTTGGGAGGAACGGGCCAAGCTGGAGCTGGGAGCCATCGTGGAAGACGACGGGCCACGCGCCCCCTCGTCCGGAGAGTCGTTTGCCAGCATGTTCGTCGGCAGCAGACTGGCGGGCCGGGTGCGGGACATCAGGGAAGCCGGCAAGGGTGATCCCTGGCAATACAAGGGAAAGAAAGACGAGACAGGCAGATGAATCGGACCATACAGCATAGTGACCGGCTGGAGGGGGCGGTGTCCACGGCCGGCGACAAGTCGATCTCCCACCGGGCGGCGCTCCTCAATTCCATAGCCGACGGGACGGCACACGTATCCAACTTCTGCGTTGGGGACGACCGCACGTCGATGCTCGGATGCCTGCGAGGTCTGGGCGTCGAGATCACCGAGTGCAGCGACTGCGACGTGTGTCGGGACGAAGAGTGCTTCAAGATCGCCGGAGTCGGACTCAACGGACTCCAAGAGCCGTCCGACGTGCTCTACGCGGGCAACAGCGGCACGACGACGCGACTTGTGGCGGGACTGCTGGCCGGGCAGCCGTTCCTGTCGGTGCTGACGGGAGACGAGTCACTGAGGTCGCGACCGATGGGGCGGATTGTCGATCCCCTCCGGGAGATGGGGGCGGGCTTCATGGGGCGCAACGGCGATACCCTCCTGCCGCTGTCGGTGCGAGGAGGAGACCTGAATGCCATCGAATACGACCTCAAAGTTGCGAGCGCGCAGGTGAAGTCGGCGATCCTCATAGCAGGGCTGTACGCAGATGGGCGTACCGTCGTGCGGTCGCCCGGCCAGTCACGCGACCATACCGAGCGCATGATGCGGCACATGGGGGCGGACGTGGATATCGACGGCCTCTCGGTCTCCGTGCAGGCTTCCAACCTCACAGCCACGAACGTCAGGGTGCCGGGCGATATCAGCTCGGCAGCATTTTGGATGGTGGCCGGGGCTGCCCATCCGAACGCCAGCATTCGCCTCAACAACGTCGGCATCAACCGTTCTCGCATAGGCGTCATCGAGGTCCTCCAGTCGATGGGAGCTTCGCTCCGCATGGAGAACGTCGTCGAGGACGAGTCGGAGCCTGCGGCGGACATCATCGTCGAGTCGTCCGACCTCCGGGGCGTGGAGATCGCGGGGGATATCATTCCGCAGGTCATCGATGAGCTTCCGGTGCTCGCGCTGGCGGCGGCGCGGGCGAACGGCGAGACGGTCATCAGGGACGCAGAGGAACTGCGCGTCAAGGAATCAGACCGGATCACGGCGACGGTGACGGGGCTGGCCGGTCTGGGAGCCGACATCAAGGAAATCTCCGACGGTATGGTCATCCGGGGCGGCCGCAAGCTGCGCGGTGCGAGTGTCAAGAGCTTCGGCGATCACCGCATCGCCATGACCATGGGCATTGCGGGCACTATTTCGGACGGCGAGACCGCCATCGACGAGGCCGACGCGGCGGACGTATCGTACCCTACCTTCTGGAGCACTCTCGAATCCGTGTCCGGGCCGTCTTCGTGAGCGCGGTGGGCAGCACCTCGCCGGAGGAAGGCGTTCCCCTTCTGGTGGTGATATCCGGCCCATCCGGCGTCGGGAAGGACGCCGTCCTCGAACGAATGAAGGCGTTGGACGCGCCATACCACTTCGCCGTAACGGCGACTGCCCGACCGAAGCGCGAGAACGAGGTCGACGGCGTCGACTACATCTTCGTCAGCCGAGACGAGTTCCAAGACATGATTGTCAATGATGAGCTGCTGGAGTGGGCGGAGGTGTACCGGAACCCATACGGAGTGCCCAAGTCTCCCGTGCGTGAGGCGCTGGCGCTGGGGCAGGACGTGATTCTCAAGATCGACGTGCAGGGGGGTGATAATATTCGCAGGCTGGTGCCGGGTGCGGTCTATGTGTTCCTCGCTCCGCCGGATATGGGGGAGTTGGAGCAACGCTTGACGCAGAGAAGGACCGAGTCTACGGAAACGTTGAAAATGAGGTTGCAGACGGCAACGAAGGAGATGGAAGAGGCTGCGAAGTACGACTACGTGGTCGTGAACCGGACCGACCGATTGGACGAGGCGGTGGAGGAGATCAACGCAATCATCAGGCGAGAACGGGCGCGGCCAGGACGCGAACGGATCGCTATCTGAAGGAGGCGGGAATGGACTTCGAGCATATCCTGTATGAGAAAAGAAACCGGATCGCCTATGTGACGCTGAACCGGCCATCGCAGTTGAACGCGCTGCACCCGGACGGGAACCGAGAGGTGCGGGAGGCGTTCACGGACTTCCGGGACGACGATGACGTACTGGTTGCGATCCTGAGCGGGGCCGGTGAGCGGGCGTTCTGCGCCGGCAACGACCTCAAGTACATGGCCGAGCACGGTAAGCCGGGCGAGCCTTATCCGGACGCGCATCTCTATCCGTTCGGGGGTATCACAGAGGACTTTACGTGCTGGAAGCCGATCATTGGCGCAGTGCACGGATACGCGCTTGGAGGAGGGTTCGAGTTGGCGCTGTCGTGCGACCTGATCGTGGCCACGGAGGACGCGCGATTCGGTCTGCCGGAGGCGCGAGTCGGATTGGTCGCCAGTGGTGGCGGCCCTCACCGTATCGTGCGGCAGGCACCGTTGAACATCGCCATGGGCATCCTCCTTAGGGGCAAGCCGATCACGGCTGAGGAGGCGCATCGCTGGGGGCTGGTGAACGAGGTCGCAGCCACGAAAGCCAATCTCATTCCGACGGCCGAGCGATGGGCAAACGAGATCATGGAGGCGGCGCCACTGTCCGTGCGTGCGACGAAGCAGGTAGCGCTGGAAGGTCTCGAATCGACCCTGGACATCGCCATCAACCGAGAGTACAGCGAGTTCCGCAAGGCCCGCGACTCCGAGGACTTCGTGGAGGGGCCCAAGGCCTTCGCCGCCAAGCGCAAGCCCGTGTGGAAGGGCAAGTAACAGTTTTCAAGTAACCGAGAGGAATTCGACATGACGACACCGACCATGCTGCCGACCAACGTCCGACCGTCCGCGTACGATCTGACGCTTCAGCCCGACTTCGATGACTTCACCTTCCGTGGTGAGGTCGACATCGACATCACGGTCCGTGAGGCGACGAGCGAGATCGTGATGAACGCGGACGAGATCGAGATACAGGAGGCGGGGCTGACGCTGGCCGACGGGTCGAATGTCGAACCGTGCTGCATCGACTTCGACAAGGAGGAAGAGACGGTAACGCTGGGGTTCTACGAGGAGCTTTCCACCGGGGAGGCGCGGTTAAGCATCAAGTTCACAGGGGAGCTGAACGACAAGCTGCGCGGGTTTTACCGGAGCAAGTACACCGACTCGGACGGGACGGAGAAGTACCTTGCGACCACGCAGTTGGAGGCGACGGACGCGCGGCGGGCGTTCCCGTGCTGGGACGAGCCGGCCATCAAGGCGACGTTCAAGGTGACGCTCATCATACCGTCGGAGCTCGAAGCGGTGTCGAACATGAGCATCATGCGGGAGAGCAAGGTCGAGCCGGGACTCAAGAAGCTGGAGTTCGTCGAGACTCCCATCATGTCGACGTACCTGCTGGCCTTCATCATCGGCGAGCTTAGCTGCGTCGAGAGGACGGCGGACGACGGGACGATCGTGCGGGTGTACACGACGCGCGGCAAGGAGGAGCAGGGGCGGTTCGCGCTGGACGTGTCGGTGGACCTGCTGGGGTACTTCAACGAGTATTTCGGCATCCCCTACCCGCTTGAGAAGATGGACCACATCGCCATACCAGACTTCGCGGCGGGGGCGATGGAGAACTGGGGAGCGATCACCTACCGCGAGATCGCCATACTCGTAGACGAGGAGAACACGTCGGCGGGCACCAAGCAGATCGTGGCGAGCATCGTCTCGCACGAGATGGCGCACCAGTGGTTCGGGAACCTCGTCACGATGGCGTGGTGGGACGCCCTGTGGCTGAACGAGAGCTTCGCATCTTGGATGGGCGACAAGGCGGTCGACCATCTCTTCCCGGAGTGGGATACGTGGACGAGCTTCGTTTCGCAGGACACGACCCGCGCCCTGAGCCTCGACGGCTTGAAGAACTCGCACCCCATCCACCAAGAGGTCAAGAACCCGGCGGAGATCGGCCAACTCTTCGATGCGATCAGCTACAGCAAGGGCGGGTCCGTGCTGCGGATGCTGGAGGACTTCCTCGGTTCCGAGAATTTTCGTAAAGGGCTCCACGACTACCTGGTGAAGCACAGCTACGACAACGCGGACACGGGAGACCTGTGGGACGCGCTGGGCGCGGCGTCGGGGGAGCCTGTCTCAGAGATGATGGAGACGTGGCTGAACCAGACGGGGTACCCGTACCTCGACGCGGAGATCGAACGCGACGACACCGAAATCACCGTCTCGGTAGACCAGCGGCGGTTCGTTTATGACTCGATCATCGAAGACGGCGGTGAGGACGAGACCCTCTGGCACGTGCCGCTTCGGGCAAGATCGGGGACGAGCGACGAGGTGGCGTCCACACTCCAGCGGGGACGGTCGGCTAGCCTGAGCCTGGGAGGCGGGCCGAACGACTGGGTGAAGATCAACCCTGAGCAGACGGGGTTCTTCCGGGTGAAATACCGGAGCGACGACCTCGCGCTGCTGCGTCCCGCCATCGAGAGCCTCGAACTGTCAGCCGTCGACCGACTGGGCATCCAGAGCGACGCATACGCCCTGGCGAAGGCGGGCATCCAGCCGGCGAGTGAGTTCCTTGAAATCGCCCAGGCCTACGTGAACGAGGACCACGCCTATGTGTGGGGCGACCTGGGGGCGAACCTGGGGGCGCTGGACAATCTCCTGACGGACGAGCCGTTCTTCGAGGCGTATCAAAGGTTCGGACGAGAGCTGTTCGGACCTGCGGGCGCTCGTGTGGGCTGGGACCCGAAGCCGGGTGAGGGGCATCTCGACGCGCTGCTCCGGAGCACGGTGCTGGGAGGACTCGGAGGGTACGGCGATCCCGATACGCTGGCGGAGGCGGGACGAAGGTTCGGAGAGTATGTGAACGACCAGGGCAAGGTGAATCCCGATATCCGCAGGGTCGTCCTCAGCCTGACGGCGAAGGAGGGCGACAGCGACGTTTACCACGCGATGTGGAAGCTGGAGCAGGAAGCGACCCTGGAAGAGGAGAAGGTCAGGCTGCTCGGCGCGCTCACGGAGTTCGAGGACTCAGATCTGCTGACGACGACGCTCGAACGCTCGCTGGACACGGACTTCGTCCGCACGCACAACACCATCGGGATCATGGCGAGGACGGCGGGCAACCCGAAGGGCAAGGACCTTGCGTGGGACTTTCTGAAGGCGAACTGGTCAGAGTTCGACCGCCGGTACGGGGAGGGCGGCTTCGGACTGATGACGCTCGTGAGCACAGCCGGAAGGTTCACGACGCAGGAGAAGCTGGAGGATGTGGAGAAGTTCTTCACGGACAATCCCGTGCCCGCGGCGGACCGGACGATCCGGCAGGCGCTGGAGGCGATCCGGCTGAACGTGGCGTGGCTGGAGAAGAACCGCGGGCCGCTGGGGGAGTGGCTGGGGGGTAGGTTGGTGTCCTGTTTTTGAAGCTCGCTGTATAAAGCGACGGGCGTGTTCGGCGGATCACCCTCACCCTAGCCCTCTCCCACGACGGAGGCTGTCTCATAAGTAGGTTGTCATATTGAAAAGACAGAGGGTGCAGGGGTAAGTTTGTGTTGATGTATCTGCCGTAGGAGACGTGGCATGCCATTTCGGGACTTCAGTCGAGAACAGGGGTGGCTTCTGCCGCCTGATCTGGGAGAGTTGGTGGGCGCCAATCATCCCGCGCGATTCGTGGCGACCTTTGTGGACGCTCTTGATGAGGAGACGTGGAATGAGTTGGGGATCGACCTGCGAGGCGATCCTATGGGAGCATCGTCCTACCACCCTCGCGCGTTGCTGAGCGTATGGATATACGGGTTCATGACGGGAGTGCGTTCCAGCCGCAAGCTGGAGGTGGCCTGCCGCGAACAGGTGGCCTTCATGTGGCTGACCGGGAGGCAGAGGCCGGACCACAACACGCTGTGGAGGTTCTACAGGTCTCACCGAGAGCGGATGAGGGTTCTCCTGAATCGCACGGTGCGCACGGCTGTGAAGGCCGGTCTGGTGGACCTAGCCCTTCAGGCGGTGGACGGGACACGAATCGCCGGTAACGCATCCAGTGACCGCACCTACGACGCGGAGGGTCTGAGACGGCTCTTGGAGCGTACGAAAGCTGCCATAGCGGACTTGGAGGCAAAGAACTCGACCGGAGGGGATGCTGCACCGGCCGAACTGCCGTCTGAGATTGCGAGCGCCGAGGCATTGCGTGCCCGAGTGGTCGATGCCCTTGGCCGCGTACTGGAGGAGGAGGGCCCCAACCACGCGAACCTGACCGATCCTGACGCGGGTCTGCTCAAGAGCAAGGAAGGTGGCTTCATAGCCGGCTACAACGCCCAGTCGATGGTGGCGCCGATCACGTCCGAGGACGGAACCGGCATGATCATCACGGCAGCGGACGTGACCTCCGGCTCGGACGAGCACCCGCAGCTTGTTCCGATGATCGAGGCGTCTGCGGAGAACAAGGGGACAGGCCATGCGGTGACCGTCGCCGACGCCGGATATCACTCAGGGACCAATCTTGCCGAGTGCGCGTCCTCCGGACACCGCGTGCTCATGCCGGATACTCATGAACGCAGACGCCGCTCCCCGTACCACAAGGACCACTTCACGTACGACCCTGACAGCGACACATACCTGTGCCCGAGTCAGCAACCCCTCATCTTCAAGGACACGTTCAGACACGCGAACGGCTACAGACTCAGACGCTACAGGGCCGATGGTGCGCTGTGCCGCTCCTGCCCTGCCTTTGGGGAATGTACCGCTTCTACCAACGGTCGATCCATAAGAGTCAGCGAATACGAACCGGAGTTGAGACGACACAGAGAGTTGATGTCTACCGAGTCTGCCAGATCGACGTACAAGCGGCGTCAGGGTCTGGTCGAGCCGGTGTTCGGTCTTCTCAAGGAACATCACGGCGCCAGGCGGTTCCTGTTGCGAGGCCATGAGAACGTCCTCTCGAAGTGGTGTCTGCTGGCAGCGGCGTTCAACCTCAAGAGCCTTCACAGGGTGTGGAGTGCCGCCACGCCGTCGAACTCGCCTCACACCGGCTCGCCGCGACTACGTCCACGCTGTGGTCGCCGTGCCATTGAAGCCACGCGCAACCGCCTAGCACTGCGGCAGACGGTCCGATCATGCATCGCCACTCGCCCACTCTACCCGGTCCACCGGTCATCGCCCGTCACACGCCCAACCGACACGCAATCCCTGCACACCTCAGAAAATAATGAGACAGCCTCCGACGGGAGAGGGGACTCTTACGCGGAGATTTGTTCAATGAATCTCTGACACAGGACACTAGACCGAGAGCGGTGTTCTTGCGGGCGATGGCATTTCCTGAGCGTCGGATAGTCACACAACATCGACCGATACATTGATCGCGGCGCGCTCACTTGCGGTGGCCGTCGTGTCGGGCGACGAGTATTTCTTCCCTAGAGAATTCGACACGCCTCCACTCTGCCCTCCGTTGGCGGAATCGCTCAACTGCCGCTTGTCTATTGGCGCGGTCCTGTGCGTGAGCAGGGACTAGATGCGCGACCGTCTTACCATGCCGGGTGATAGAAATGGTCTCTCCGTGCTCGACCATTCGTAGGAGTTCGGAGAAACGTGATTTGGCTTCGGATACTTGATTTCACGCATGGAGACCATTGTATTGCTAACGGGACTGTCAGTCACAGGAAATTGGAGACGGCTTCAACCACTTCTTCCGGATTTCGGCCTCCGTCGGAATAACGATATCGAGGACTCTTCGGCGGGGGAACCCCCCTCTCTGCATCTCTCCCCTGGCGGGCTGACAGGGGTAGGCAAAACGGACTTGCAGATATGATCCGACCACCGCAACTCTGTCATTCCGAACGTAGCGAGGAATCTAAAATGTTGTCCCATTGTCATGATATGTTTCCGTTGCGGAGTTTCGCTTGGAGAACGAGCATTTGAGATTCCTCACTTCGCTTCGCTGCGTTCGGAATGACATGGCCGTAACTATGATTTCATAGCTAGGAACCACGAAATACCTACCCCTGTCAACGGGGAGATGGTGAAGGTGAGAGGGCGGATTTGAAACCCGCCTCCACGAGCGAGGTTGAGCGTGGACTGCTGCTGAATTGCCCTTCGACAGGCTCAGGGCGAACGTGTTTTTCTTCCAGTCCTCGATTGAGAACTCATCACCGTGTGTTCTTGAGTTATTTCATAACTGGAACGTGTAGTCTCCGTCGTATGGGACGCCGACCTTTTCGAGGAGGGCTCGCGGGCCGTCTTCGAGGAGGGCTATAGCTTCGCACTCGTCCAGTCCAGCGCCACGGGCTACTTTCATGGCGTACGAGGGTGAGAGGAGATCACCCGGCTCGTGGGCGTCGGAGTCGAGGAGCATGCGAGCCCCCGCGCTCTTGGCCATGCGCACGACGTGGCCGTTCGCCATGCCGTGGCCCTTTCGTGCGGACACCTCGAGGAAGATGCCGTTGTCGGCGGCAATCTGTGCGTCCTCGGGGTCAATGAGACCGGGGTGGGCGAGGACGTCGACGTGGGCGGAGGATACGGCGGCGTGGTTCGTGCCCGGCTCGACGGGTTCGTTGATGGTCTCTCCGTGAACGTTGACGACTCGCGCGCCCAGCTCACGGGCAGCGCGGGCGAGGTAGTCGATTTCGTCCTTGGGCGTGTGGGTGATCTCGACTCCCGGCAGGGCGAGGATGTCCCATTGTTTCGAGGCGACTTCGCAGTCCTTGATGAGGGTCTTGAGGATAAATTCGAGATTGCCGTGGCCTACGTGGTCGGTGATGGCCATCACCCTGTATCCGGCGACGTGGGCGCGGCGAATGAGCTCGACGGGCGAGAGGACGCCGTCGCTCAGGAAGGTATGCGTGTGAAAGTCGAACATGTCCGGCTCCATGCATAGATTGCAGAACCATGATATCACCGACCTGTAAATATGAGCAGAATAGACGTATTCGGACAAGTTTTAGATATGTCCACTTTGCCAATATACGGAACCATATAGTTCTTGCGGGCCGAGGGACGGTACGCGGATGATATACAGAATAGCGACAGGGCAAGGATCATCACAGGTTGGGACCAGCGCGACCTGCCAGTGGATCCGCCAAGGAAACTCTCTAGGACATAGCCGGCGGGATGACTTACCAAGCAACGGCAAAAGTTTTCGAATACGTTGATCAGGATGAGGCGGCTCAAACGGTCGCAAGCTCGGCGCCGCGCTTGTTGGTCGACGTGCTGAACAAGACTAATGCTGCTGTCGCGACGAATGGCCTGCACGACAATCCAGGCTCTCAAACCGCTCAGACTCCCGAAGCAAGAGCCGAGGATCTTGTTTTGACTCCCCCGCTGGAGTATGGACATCACACCGCCGGGGCAATCATGAATCCGAAGTTTCTCGCGGTGAATCACAACTTGACGGCGGTGTTGGCCCTGGACGTGATCCGCATTCGCGCCCGTTCGGCCGTGGCAACCAGCTATGCACTGGTATTGGATGAGGAAGATAAGCTGGTCGGTCATGTTGCCATCGTGGATATTGCACTGGCCCGTCACAAACAGACCGTCGACGAACTTTGCCGTGCCGACGTGGTCTCGGTGACGATCGATACCGACCAGGAAGAGTGCGCGCGGGTCATGCAGCGGTACAACGTGAACGAGCTTCCGGTCGTGGACGCAAACGGAGTCCTGCGCGGCATCATCATGGGTGACGACGTGCTGGACGTTCTCAAGGAAGAGGCGACGGAGGACATGTACCGTCTGGCGGGCGTGGGCCATGAAGCAGTGTTCGGTCCTCTGAGCGGGGCGGTCAAGAGCCGGCTGCCGTGGCTGGGCGTGAACCTGGCGACCGCGTTTCTAGCCGCCATGGCGATTGGGCTGTTCGAAACGGCTATAGGAAGGGTGGTCGCTCTTGCGGTGCTGCTTCCGCTCGTGACGAGCCAGGGAGGTATGGGCGGGATACAGACCTTGACGCTAGCCGTCCGCAGCATGGCCCTTGGAGAGCTTCCAAGCACGCAGGGAATGAAGCTGGTAACACGGGAACTGATGCTCGGCGCGGCTCACGGAGTGCTGTTTGGCCTGCTGGTCGGGATTGCGGCGTATGCGTGGAAGGGCGACTACATGCTGGGCGTGGTGCTCGCGGTCGCGATGCTGGGCAATATGGTGATCGCCGGTTTGACGGGAGCGGGCGTGCCGCTTCTGTTGAGGAAGGCGGGGCACGATCCGGCGGTGTCATCGGCGGTGTTCATCACGACGTTCACGGACATCATAGGGATTCTGCTGTTCCTTGGCATAGCGACGGTAGTCATGGAGCGGTTGGCGTAGGGGCTGTACAACGACAGGGCGGGTTTGAAACCCGCCCCTACCAAGTCATAGTCTTCTTACCCATCAAGATTTAGAACGTTGAACAACTAATCCTGTCGCTACCCACCGGCGTCTTCTTTCTCCGGCTCCGGTTTCGGGCCTTCCATGAATTCACCGAGGACGGCGTTCTTGATTTCGACCTCGTTTCGACCTCCCATTTCCTCAGCCGCCTCGACGGCGATTTGAGCGGCGTACTGGGCGACCTCTTGCCGGGACAGACCGAGAGTGGACGATGAGCCGCGAGCAGCCTCAATGGCCTGAGTCACCACGTCGCTGATCTGAAGGTTGGTCTCGCTCGCGCCCCTGAGGACGCCGAATATCGTTCCGCGCAGGATGTCGAGAGACGACGCTTCGGTCTTGCCCAAGGCACTGAAGGTACCATGGATGGCTTCCTCCGTTAGTCGTTCCGCACCGATTCCGGCGTCGTGGGCAGCGTGCATTGCGCCAAGCGTCGCGCCGAGCGCCACTTCCACGCCCTGCTTGCCGAGGTCGTCGACCTGGTGGAGCACGTCAGTTACCGCTCGGTTGACTCTCGCCTGAATCTGTCTCGCCACGGCACCGCCGCGAGTCACCCCCTCGACCGCCATCCTGGTGGAGGACGCTATCTGGTAGGCGGTGACGCCGACCGCCACATCGAGGCCGGGGATGCCGGGAACGTATCGGAGTGTGGAGACCGGGAAGTGGGACAGTACGCTCAGTCCGGGCACGGAGTTGAGCGACCTCAAGTTCGAGCTTGTCTGCGTCAGCAACTCGTCCATCACCACGTCCCTATCGGCTTCCCCCTCCTCCCTGACCTTGCCGAGCATGCCCAGGGTGAAGAGTCCCAAGACGAAGGCAATGGCGAAGAGGAAGTCGTAGCCGGTGAGGAAGAGGGCGGGAAAATCGAAGGTGCTCGTGGGCGATACCCACTCGACGGCGATTTGCAGGTGTCGAACGCTGAAGTAGTCGACGAACGCCCCGCCGATAAGGGGACTGCTGCCGGCCCCAATGCTGGCAGCCAGGGATACTCCGGTCAAATAGGAGGTCGACTCGGCAGGCGGGGACATCTTCATGCGAATGGTCGTCGACGCGATGTTGATTCCGGCGCTGGCGATGCCGATGAGGATGTGAAGAACCACGAGGAGGGGGATTGTCAGGGTGTATTTGTCCGGCAGCGTCGTGAAGGTCCAGCCGAGGATGACGAGGAAGTAGAGTGACGAAGACAGCGAGAGGATGACCTTGCTGCCGAACCGGTCAACAAACCCTCCCCAGACCTGTAGGAAGAGAACATTCGCCAACTGGCTCAAGACGCCCAGCGCGACGACGAGCGAGAGGGGCATCTCCAGCCGCACGAGCATGTATACGGTGAAGAACGGGACGGCCAACTGGGCGACGAAGTTCCACATGAACATGAAGTTGATGAGACCGCGGAACTCCTTGTCGCGGAAAGGAGCGGCGATGGTGCGCAGGACTGGCTGAGGCGGCCCTTTCTTGACAGGCATCTGCGGTTCCGGCATTCGAGCCATGAACTGCACCGCACCGAAGCCCAAGATGATGCAGCCGAAGAGGATTGCGTAGGAGTAGCCGAAGATCTCGTCGGACTCGCCTGCGAAGCCCTTCCACCAGTCGATGTAGAGGGCGGCGAGCATGGCCGTAACGGCCGCAGCGATGGTCGCAACTCTCAAACGCTTGGCGAAGAAGTCGCCCATGATGTTTAAGGGCACGATATCTTTAAGCCAGCCGTTCCAACTCGTCGTAACGAAGGCGGTGGCTGCGCCACGGACGGCAATGAAGAACAACAGCAGGGTGACCGCCCCGGTGTTGGGCACTTCGATGATGAAGGGGATGAGCGCGACGGGTATCCATGTAGCGTACGTGATGAAGTACGCGATCACGGCTACGATCTTTCGCATCCTGATGCGCTCGACCATGACGACCGCAAGGATCTGGAGCGGCTGCACGATGAACGGGATGGCGGTCATAATGCCGATGTGGAAGTTCGACGCGCCGAGTATCAGGGCGAATGCCGCCAGGAAGCCACCGGACGCCAGGCCGTCCGCTCCCGCGGCAGCGACGGCCTGCCACGTCATGTTTCGGAGGCCCGTCCGGGTGTCCTTCTCCGTCATCTCCGGCGTGGGTCTCAGAAAGCCCGGAATAAGTGACATCCCCCAGCCCCTTATTGCGCAAACGCGAGGTCGGGAGCGCCTCGCAGCTTCACGACGACTTGGGAGAGCCAGTCAGGATCGCCGATGTTGCCGGGGAAGGCGACGTACTTGAGACCAGGAAACATGCTCGAATCGCCGAGTTCCCAGACGGGGACTCCCGGGAGGACTTGGCCGATGCACATCGCCCGTTTGACGCCGAGGGAGAGAGTGGCGATATCGTACGAGGTGATGCCGCCCTTTGCCACGAGATAGCGGGGTCTCGTTTCGAGCAGGCGAATGATATCGGCAAGACCGCTGGATATGCGGCTTCCGGCCAGCAGGCTGGCGTCTCCTCCAAGAGTCAGGAGCGATTCGCGACTTGTGAACACGGCCACGTCGAGGCCGCGCCGAAGTCCGTCGTTCATCTTCTCGGCAACACGCGCGATCTCCTCGGACTTCGTGGCTTCGTCGATGAGGTTGGCGACCGTGACCTCAATACCCACGACATCCTGTTGCTCGAAGAGATGGGCGACCTGGTTCGTGGAGACGTTCACGTGCGACCCGACGACCGTGAGTCCACCCTCGCCCTCTTCGGATTCCAAGTCGCTCGAGGTAAGGAGCGGGCGTGACTCCAGTCCACCTCGAACCTGGAGAAAGGAGGCGGACGACCTGTAGAAGAACTGTTCGCCTTCCTCTTCGGCAAGCATTGCGCCGTAGGTGAAGACCTCAATGTCGCGCATACTTGCGGCGTTTGGGAAACAGACTCTTGCATCCCGCATTTCGAGGAGCCGTTCGGCAACTCGCTCCGGGCCTCCGCCGCGAATGTCTTCCAGGGAGACGGTGGCCACCTGTCCGGCCGTGATTTGCCCTTGCGTCTTCTCCTCGACCCACTCGCGGACGTTCGAAGACGTGTATGCGAAGGCGGCGTCGCGGGCGAACTCCGTCTGTCCCACCGGAATCAGCCGGTCACCCTCTGCAAGGTAATGGACATCGTCGATGGTGTAACGTCCGCCCTGGAAGAAGAACGGCACGATGACCTGGAGAGCGGCGGGCCGCCCGAAAACTCCGGCGAGCGCATTCACCTCTTCGGGATAGTGTCCCCGGAGGGTGGAGTCGATGCGGCTGATGACGATGGGCGTCTCACCGGCGCTCTCCATGGCCGCTCGAAGGTTTCGGCCTGCCAGCGTGACGGTCTCAACCGCCTCTCCCAGAGGCATACTGCGAGAGTTCGTCAGGAGGAAGACGCCGCGATGGTCGTTTTGAAGCTCGCGCGCTATGGCGTCGACCGGCCACTCGGTGAGGAGGGAGACGTTTGCGACCGACTGCGTTCCCATGGGGTCGTCGTCGATGACGACGGCCTTCTCGCCTCGCTTCTCGATGGCCGCGCGTATGGCAGGCGAAGGGTCCTCAGGCCACTCAGGCGGCAGGTTGGCGAGAGTCTCATGTAGAGGCAGTTGTGGCAGAGCCATCGGGCTAACCCACGTTGGGCGGTCGGTTTGAGGGGTGTAGTTTACACCAGTCAAGGATGACCGGGCGGGATTGAAACCCGTCGCTACGAATGCAGGTTGACCGAGGGCTATTCTCAGAAGAATCCCTCATGTCGGTTGCCACCAACACCGCGAATGATGAAAAAGGCGGTAGGGGCGATTCGCGAATCGCCCCTACGGGAGGTTGTTATCAGGGTGATGACAGGCAAGGCGTGTGGCTCGGTGGCGTGTGTTATTGACCTCCTTTGTGGTCGAATCCATAATGACCACATCATATGAGGAAGGGGTAATCGGTCATGATTGAATGGCTTGGCATCGACCACCTTTTCGAGCTTTCGGGGATGGAAGCGATTGCAGGGTTCTTCACGCCGCTGGTGATCTTCGCCGTGTTTCTCGCGGCGCAGCTCATATTGCCGGCGCGGCGGGTTCCCGGCTACGTCATCGATCAGCAGACCGGCGAACCCCGCCAATACCGGTTGAACGGTCTGCTCGTGTTCGTGATCGCGCTGGCCGTGTGGGCTATCGCTCCCGAATTCACGGATTTTGAGCGTGACTGGTTCTACCGGTCCACCATCTATGCCGTGGCCGGCGGGACGGTCTTTACCGCCATCTTCGCTGTCATCGCGGTGCTCACCCAGCCGAAGACCGAACCAATGAACATCTGGGCGGAACTCTGGTTCGGGCGGGTCCAGGAGCTTTCCATCTTCAATAACCGCTTCGACGTGAAGATGTACTTCTATGTCGTCGGCGGGACGATGCTGTCGCTCAACGCCCTGTCCGGGGCGTGGTATCACTACGAGCTGCACGGAGACAACGCTAATCCCGGCGTGTACCTGTACGCGGCGTTCTTCACGTTCTACGTGATGGACTACTTCATCTTCGAGCGCGTGCAGCTCTATACCTACGACCTGATCCACGAGAAGCTGGGCTTCATGCTGTTCTGGGGCGGCCTCGTCGTCTACGGATGGATGTTCATCCTCCCGCTGTGGGGGATGGCAGTCCACCCGGACCCCGGGTTCCCGGCTCCGTGGAACTATGTCTGGCTGATTGGAACGCCTATGCTGTTCCTTCTGGGGTGGGGCATAGGGCGCGGAGCAAACCTGCAGAAGTACACGTTCAAGCGATGGCCCGACCGCAAGTTCCTCGGTCTCATCGAGCCGAAGTACATCGAGGCGGGCGACCGCAAGATCCTCTACAGCGGTCTATGGGGAGTCGCCCGGCACTTCAACTACATGGGCGAGGGGTTCCTCGCCCTGTCAATCGCCCTGGTATTCGGACACTTCGGGAATCCGTGGGCTTGGACATACTTCGTATTCGTCGTCACGTTCTTCACCTTCCGCCAACATGGTGACGACAAGCTCTGTGCCGAGAAATACGGCGCCGAAAAGTGGGCGGAGTACCAGGCACGGGTGAAGTACCGGATATTCCCCGGCATCTATTGAAGCGGATTCCGGCAGGGAGAAGCACATGACGCAGACAGGCCAGGTATCTCACGGCCCATGGAAGGAGGGACAAGGCGGCACGAACTTGATTCCCGCCACGCTCGACCTGGCTGAGCGTGCCCGGATTGCCGTGAATGCCATGACGGAAGCCACGAACCCGGAGGAGGACTACCGGGTGTACTGGAAGGTCACGTTCCGATCGAACCCGCCGATCATGTACCACGACTTCTCGGATACCGGGATAGAGGCGAAGTTCATGGAGTGCCTTCCCCGGATGCGGTTGATGAGCGGGTCAAGTCAGGGTACCCACGTCGAAGCGCGATGGAAGGAACTTCTGCCGGGGCGAATCGGTCCCGACGGCCTTGTCCTCACCAAGCTCGATGATCGCCTGTCCCCTTCTCGACCGTCGGCGCTGCTGGGCGTCCGCGACGGCGATTCGATTGTAGACATGCAGGTAAACGGACTCATGCTCGGCGTGGTCAGTACGTACGCCGTGATGGAGAGCAGAGAATTCTGGGAGCCGATCGGCAGACGAATTGCCGACGGGTTGTCAGGCTTGGCCGTTCGAGACGGTGAGTACGCATACTTCACCGATTGGACGTATTTGCCGGGACAGAAGGCTTCGTACGACGTTCCGAGACCACTCGGCACACAAGCCGGCTTTGGAATCTGGCCTGCCCGAAGACTCATCAGCTTCTATAACGTGACCGGCTACGAGCCGGCGGTGGAACTGGCCGGAGCGCTGTGCAGATACGTCCTCCACAAATCGCAGTATTTCGGTCCGGAGTATGAGTTCCTGAGCGACGATCCCGACCCCACGGGCGCGCGTCACCATGTCGTCCACTTTCACCATCACTCGATGACGATACTGGCATGCCTGGAGTATGGCGTGGCGACGGGGGACGAGTCCATGGTGTCCGAAGCAGCGGCCGCTTTCGATAAGGCGAAGACCTACGGCGAGGAGCTGACGGGCTTCTTCCCAGAGTCGGTCGGACCGGACGTGCCTCACACCAGCGAGATCTGCGAGGTGGGTGACATGGTGAGCGTCGCCCTGGGACTGGCCGCTGCCGGAGCGGGCGACCACTACTGGGATGACGCCGACCGCTGGATTCGCAATCAGCTTGCGGAAGGTCAGCTGCTGCGTTACGACTGGATCTACCGGCTCAACATGGCAGACCCTCCGACGGCGCTGCTCCCCAACATGACGATCGATCGCGTGGGCGAGCGTAACGTGGGGGCTTTCGCCGGCTGGCAGAGTCCCAACGACTGGATCGAGTTCCAACGAGCGGAGGACCGCGGCGGCGTGCGAGACGTACGACCGATGCAGGAGCCGAACGAGACCTCGAATGAATACTATGACCGTTTATCCGGCGGCAGAAACCTCGGTCACGTGCAGGGGATCATGCACTGCTGCACGGCAAACGGCGCGAGGGCCTTGTACGATGCGTGGCGGCACATCATCCACAAGCAGGACGACGACGTGAAGGTGAACCTCCTGCTCAACCGCGTCGGTGGTGCCGTGGACGTTCACAGTCACCTGCCCTACGTCGGACGGGTGGATATCCACGTGAATGAGTCGTGCAGGCTCTCCGTTCGCCTGCCGGGCTGGGTGGAACTGGGCAAGGTCGCTTGCACGGTAGACGGCTCGGTTCGTTCCGTGTCTTTTGACGGACGCTATGCGAGTATCGGCGCAGTCGCGTCGGGCCAAGTGGCGACACTGACGTTTCCTCTGGTCGAGGAGGTGTCAAGAGTGACGGCTAGGAACCAGTGGTACTTCCTGGTTCGCAAGGGACATGACGTCGTGAGAATCGATCCTCCGGGTGTGTTGAGTCCTCTATACAACCGGGATCATTACCGGGACGGCATTGCGTTGTGGAAGCAGGGGGATTCGCATCGCGGGGAGCCTGTTTTGGATTGGTAGGTTGTGGTACAGGCTCTAATCCTAACGTCGATTTGACCCGGGCGCACACATGTACTATACTGGCGGCATCGACCACGAAATCAGCTACAACAAGGACTAAAGGAAGAACACCGACGCAACTGAGCGAAGTCCCTTACAACTAACGGAAACTCCGCTTGACCAGATAGAGATGTCAGGAAATGTCAGATAAATTCAAGGGGTAAGTCGGCCCGTATCGCAGTGGAGAGGGATCACCAGTCGGTCACTTGGATCGCGACAACAAGGGCAAATGAGATAACACCGACACGACCAACGGCGCCATTTGCCGCCATCTAGGAGTTGTCAGGTCTTGTCCGGCAATGCCTATCAAATTACGAGGGGAGAGCCATCCCGCCTCAAGGCACGACAGTAATTCAACATCCAAGTATTGAAGCTCAACGAGACTACAGGAGGTGTTCATGGCGGAAAACATAATGGTCAAGAGAATTGTCGTCCATTCAGGCACGTTCTTACTCAAATCCTTGATCTGGGCGGTCGGACTCTACGGAGTTGCGACCCTCGCGTTCTTGACGGTGGGTCTCGTGGCGCTGGCAATGGGATGGTCTCCGTTCTTCATCGAATCCGGTCCCCTGGGGTTCTTGGGTTACACGATGAACATCGCCGACAGTACGAACTGGTCTCTGGGGTTTGAGTTCAGCCCGATTGGGTTCTTGATTCTCTTTGTGGCAGCAGGGGTTCTGTTGAGAGCCCGGTCGGTGGTACGCAATTGGAGTGCGTCCTTATAGTGTTGAATAGACTTTTGGGGACGCCGCCTCGTGGAGACTGCTTGGAGTAGCCTCTTGGTTCCTGACGGGCAAGTATTGATCTGCCCGGAGGCTCCCTAGAAGACGAGCGTAGCCTCCGCGACCCCGGTCAGTTGGCCTAACTGGTTCGCGCCGGTAATCTCTATGTCGATGAGGCGCTTGCCGTCGCGCTCTCGCTTGGCCGTGACCGTGCCGTAGTAGGTGTTGGTGTCGCCGGGGCGGAAGTTTTTTATAGCCTTGAAGAGGAGGCGGCCTCCGTCATAGAGGGTGCCGTCCGGTGCCCACCGATGCAGCATAGCGTCGAGGTAGCCCATGATGGTAATGCCGCCGACTCCGTGCATCCTGCCCCATGGAAAGCGGCCGGGCTCGTGGCTCGCCTCACTCGACTGGCCGCTCATCTCGTCCTCGGGGACCGCGACGCCATCGACCTCGGCCTTGAGGGGCGAGTGGATGGTGAAGGGATGGACGGCATCGCCGACCTCGATGGTCTCGAAGGTGACGGTCTCCACCGGATCGTCCGGGCTCGTCTCGCGGAGCGGCGAGGGCTCGATGTCCGCGGCGGGCCGTCGCGCCGCAGCGCCGGAGTCCGGCCGAGGTCGGGTACTCTTGCGGAACTCAAAGATGGACGTGTGGTCGATCTCGGCCAGCTTCTCGCCACGGCCGTTGTGGGCCTCGAGCCTGAGCGTGACGAACTTGTTGCCGCGCCTTTGGTACTTCTCCAGCACGGTCGCGACGCTGGTGACGGTATCTCCCAGGGGGATGGGGGCGAACCAGCGTCCCTCGGCCTTGGCGAATGGGGTCGCGTGAGCGGTGATGACCGTCATCCCATTGTTCTCGGCGACGCCTGCCCTGTTCTTGGGGGCGAGGGAGAATATCTGGCTCGGCATGGCGAACGGGGGCGCGTCCGAGAAGTGGTCGGGGTTCGTGCTGCGCACGGTGGAGGCGTGACGGACGATGGAGTCCGGGGTGACCTCTGTGACGATGGGCCGCGCTTGCTGGCCTACCTCGACCGCTTCGTAGTCCCACGTCCTCGCTTCGGTCAGGGTCATGGCTTGCTCCAGCCGTCGATGCTTTGAGTGAGTCCCCGAATCAGGACACTGTCGTGGGTCGGATGCTAGACTGACGGCGAAGACGATGTCAACTTCCGAAAGCGACATATCCCGTACTCCCACCACGGACGCCACCGGCGGCGCTCTCGATGGACTGGTTGTCGTGGAGCGCGCCGAGGGGATCGCGGGCCCGCTCTGCGGGAAGCTGATGGGGGGGTTCGGGGCCGAGGTCATCAAGATCGAGCACCCATCGGGTGACGTGTCCAGAAAACTAGGCCCCTTCCCCAACGATGAGCGCAATCCAGAGGCGAGCGGTCTGTTCCTTTATCTGAACGCTGGGAAGAAGAGCGTCGTCGTCGATCCCGAAGAGGCATCGCACCGGCGACGGTTACGGGAGCTTATCGACCGGGCTGACGTGCTGATCGACGGCGCAACAGGACTCGAAACGGCCGGGCTGGGGTATGGCGAGCTGTCGAAGACGAACCCCGACCTCGTAGTGGTATCGATCACCCCGTTCGGGCTGTCCGGACCCTACCGGGACTTCGCGGCGACTAACCTCGTCGTCCACGCGCTGAGCGGCGAGCTAGGGCTGGCCGGAAGCAGGCATCTCTCGCCTCTCAAGAAGGGTGGCAACCTGGCCGACTACCACGCTGGCTGCCATGGTTTCATCGGGGTGGTCGCGGCACTCCTCGCGCGTGAGCAGGTTGGAGGGCAGCACGTCGAGGTCTCGCATTTGGAGAGTTTGACATCGATTCTCGGCGCGACCATGAACGGCTGGCTCTATAACGAGAACGTGTCGCGGAGGGGCGACGCGGACCCATGGAGCCTGGGGACGGCGGCGAGGAGAGGGGAGGATGGGCCCTATTGGGAACCGAGCGGCGTATGGCAGGCGAAGGATGGGTACGTCCTGGCCTACGGGAGGTCGTCCGCCGACTGGACGGGGGCGATACGCCAGATGTCGGAGGAGCTACCTGAGCTCGCATCGCCCCGCTTCACGACGGAGGAGGGCCGCGGCGAACATGCCGAGGAGCTGACCAGTCTATTCGGCAAGTGGGTATCCGAGCACACTAAGGAGGAGGTGTACCGTCTGGCCCAGCGGTACGGTCACGCCTACGGCTACGTGGCGACGGCGCGTGACCTGCTGGAGTCGCCTCAACTGAGGCACCGGCGCTTCTTCGTCGATGTGCAGCACCCCGTCGCGGGCAGTGTGACGATGCCGGGCGCGCCGTTCAGGATGTCGAGGACGCCGTTGGTCACGCGCCGCGCGCCGCTGCTGGGGGAGCACGACGATTCCCCCCTACCCTCTCGCAGTAAGCCGACGGCCTGCAGCGACGACCACCAGGAAGGACACCTGCCGTTGGAGGGCCTGAGGGTGGTCGACTTCACCCACATCTGGGCGGGGCCGTACTGCACCCGCATCCTCGCCGACCTGGGGGCGGAGGTCATCAAGGTCGAGTCGCCTCGGCGAGGCGACGGCGGACGCGGCAAGGGCGTCGGGCGCTACCATGCCTACAGCAGGAACAAGCTGGCGATCGCGATGGATCTCCGTACGGAAGAGGGGCAGCGTTACATCCGCAAGCTCATCTCCTTATCGGACGTGGTAGTGGAGAACTTCAGCGTGGGCGTAACCGGACGGCTGGGCGTGGACTACAAGGACTGCAGGGCGATCACGCCGGGCATCGTCTACGTCGCGCTGCCCGCGTTCGGGAGGACGGGGCCGGAGTCGGGGTTCGTGGGGATGGGCGCGACGCAGGAGGCGATGTCGGGGCTGCTTAGCATCAGCAGCTACTCGCGAGCGGTGCCAAGTCCGACGGGGGTGAAGTACGGAGACCCGAACGGCGGGATGCTCGCGGCGGTCGCCGTGCTGGCCGCCATCCACCACCGGGCGGCGACCGGGGAGGGACAGCTGATCGACCTGTCGCAGCGAGAGGCCAACATCTTCACCCTTCCCGAGCTCATCCTGGACTACGCGATGAATGGCAGAACAGCCGAGGCCATCGGCGACAAGCGACCCGACCGCGCGCCGACCAGCCTCTACCCGTGCAAGGACGACGAGTGGGTCGCCATCGACGTGGAGACGGACCGGCAGTTCGCGGGGCTCTGCGAGGTCATGGGACGCCAGGATCTGGCAGAGGACAGTCGGTTCGCGACTCCGATGGAGAGGAAGCGGAATGAGGGTGAGCTTGACGGGATGCTCGAGGCTTGGACGCGGGAGAGAAGCGCAGAGTCAGTCATGTGTCTGCTTCAGGACGCGGGAGTGCCCGCGGGGGCCGTGCTCACCAACAGGCAGGTGGCGGAGAACGAGCACTTCCGGGCCAGGGGTTTCTTTCAGCGGGATGCCGAGGGGCGTGTCCACCTTGCCGCACCGTGGAGGTTCTCGAAGGTGGAGTTGGGCGTGAGGCGCTTCGCGCCTGAGCTCGGCCAGGACAATACCCATGTGCTCCGAGACATCCTCGGTGTGTCGGAGGACGACGTCCGGGAGATGGAGCGCGTGGGGGTTATCAAGGGGGCGATGGCCGACGGCGCGGGGTAGGTGGGGTGGGTCATCACCGCGTTTCGTCTGCCAGACACCTTAACAGCAGCACGTACTGACGACACATTGTTCGTAAGGATGGAGAGCCTAGTCTCGGCCCACGATAGAGAGACAGCCAACATCAGACTCGGAGTGAACTATCGTCTAGGGCCATTTAGCAAGGCGTCATAGGATAGGAGCGAGAAACCGCTCCAACTCCTTGACAATCGTGTCCTTGTCGGCAATTGCTCCGATATGCGACCGGTACTTGAGGGGGACATAGACACAGTCCGGGATCATCTCGGACGCGGTTCTGACGGCCTCTGCGAATGGGTCTTCCGAGCCGGCCATGAGCATGGTCGGAACCCGAATCTTAGAAAGATGTCCTCTCATATCACTTTTGCCCACCGCCTCGCGGCGCGCCGCCACGGCCTTAAGATCGGCGGTAAGCAGATCGCGCTTGCTGGGTTCCGAAAGCTCGATGCCGACAGACCGCCACCTTTGGATCGCAGCCATGGCGTATGCATTGGTCCCCTGGTCGAGGGGAACCCGTCTTACATAGTTCTTTGACGGGGCCGGCTGCATGCCGGGAGGAGGCGCTCCAGCCACGACGAGCCGACTTACGGACTCCGGGGACATTATTGCCAATACAATCGCCAACACCCCACCCATAGAATATCCGAACACGTCTGGCTGCGGAGCGTCCACAGCCTCCAAGACGGCTGCCAAGTCGGCGACTTGCTTCTCCCAAGCGTAGGATTCAACTACATGCGGCTTGGAACTGAGGCCATAGCCGAGGGAGTCGACGAGGATCAGCCGATGTGAGTCGCGCAAGAGGTCGACGTAGCCGATGTCCCGCCAGATGGTAGAGGCGACGCCGGCGGGGTGCAACAGCAACAAAGGAGGGCCGTTCCCTTCAACCTCATAGTGAATGTGGCGGCCCTCTTGTACTAGCACCGAAGGCATAGGATCACGATATCGCACGCGACTGGGTGATATCTACCCCTTGGCCGGCGTGTTCCATTTTGCGCTTCCTCGCTACAAGCTGTCGCCATTGACGAGGTAGGCTTCGTGCTACTCTCCTGGACCGGTGTGGGTACCGACTACAAGTGCAGAACGAACCTTACCCGATTCCGTCCATTGGGTGGGCTAGGAAACCCTCGACACCCAAGAGTATCTGCGACCAAAGGATAGGGCTACGGCGTAGGTGGGGATCCTACTATGCGGTAACCAAGATTCTCCTCGGTGCGTTCGGCTACGGGCAGGACTTCGATAAGGACGTGTGACACACCGACAACGTCGCCGTTCTCGTCGAAGCTGTTGCAGTGAGTTTTGGCTCCGCAGGCAGGATTCGAACCTGCGACCAATCGGTTAACAGCCGACCGCTCTACCACTGAGCTACTGCGGAGCGTCAACAGGGGAGGCCCTTAGGCTACGCAGGATAGTGTAGCACCACCTAGCGGGGCCACTCAAGGTATGGGCAACTTTCTTCGCCGGTTCGACCAGATCCTAAGGTGTCTGATCGCTGTGACGGATAGAGGGTTCAGCGGCGATTGCCGGGACGCAAACTTTGGGGTGGAGGATGGTGTCGCTTGGTGAAAAAATGCTTGTACGGCTCTAATCAGTTTCATATAATTCGGCAAATCCCCACCACTCCCGCGGAGGGCCTTATTTTATGAATGCCCGCACCTTTAAGGAAGTCCGTCGAACGTATGGCTTCGACGAAGTGGCGATAGCGCCGGGCGCGATTACGATCAACCCGGAGCTTGCCGACATCGACTTCAATCTCGACGGGATGACCTTCTCGGCGCCCGTTATGGCCTCGGCCATGGACGCCATAGTGTCGCCTGAATCGGCCGTGGAGTTCGACCGACAGGGCGGGTTGGCCGTGCTCAACCTAGAGGGTGTACAAACCAAGTACGACGACCCCGAGGAGGTACTCGCCGAGATCGTGGCCTCCCCACAGGAGGAGGTGACCAAGACATTCCAGCGAGTATACTCGGCTCCGATCAAGGAGGACCTGGTCGGAGAACGAGTACGGCAGATCAAGCAAAGCGGCGCCAAGTGCGCCGTTTCTGTTACCCCGGCTAACACCAAACGTCTCGCGCCGCTGGCAGTCGACGCGGGCGCAGATGTGCTCGTCGTGCAGTCCACGGTGACTACGGCGCGACACAAGTCACGCAGCATTCGCGGGCTTCGGCTCCCTGAGCTCTTGGAGATGGTCAATGTTCCGGTGATCGTCGGGAACTGCGCCACCTACGACGTGGCCCTGGAGATTATGGAGACGGGAATACACGGCGTCTTGGTGGGCATCGGCCCAGGAGCCGCGTGCACGACACGCGAAGTGACCGGCATGGGCGTGCCACAGGTAACTTCGACGCTCGACTGCGCTGCCGCGCGCGAGGAGTACTACCGACGGTCGGGCAGGTATGTTCCCATCGTCACCGACGGCGGCATTCGTACGGGCGGAGACTTGTGTAAGTCGTTCGCCGCAGGGGCGGACGCGGTGATGATCGGCACGCCCTTCGCACAGACGACGGAGGCGCCAGGTCAGGGCTGTAACTGGGGCATGGCGAGTCCCGATCCGATCCTGCCGCGCGGCACGCGAGTGAACGTCGGCATGAGAGGCTCCATCAAGCAGGTGCTGTACGGGCCATCCTCGAAGTCGGACGGCACCCTCAACCTACTGGGAGCGCTGAAGACCTGTCTCGGGTACGTGGGCGCGTTCAACATCCGTGAGTTCCACCAGAAGGCCGAGTTGATCTTCGCTCCGTCGATCAAGACGGAGGGCAAGTTCTACCAGCTCGGCATGAACTGAGCGGCGCTGCTGCCCTTGTATTCGGTGATGCACCGAGTTGAGGACTGGGAGCGCAATCCCCTGCGCGACTCAGTGCCAGTCCCTCATGTTTTGGGCTACCACTCAAAAGAAACCCTCACCCCCATATCGAGTACGGGGCCGGCTCTAGCCCTCTCCCACGACGCGAGAGGGGGGTACTCGCCCCCGAACCAGAGCGATAGCCGTCGTCGCTCGGTCTGCCTGAATGGCGTCGGCATAACACCTTAGATTCCTCCCTGCAGTCGGAATGACAAGACGGAGGAATCTCAGCTAGGCCAAGATGAAGACGAGGACGCTGGCGGCGGCGTAGAGGACGATAAGCGCCAGCGATTCCCAGGTGAATCGCCCTTCCCTCTTCTCTCGCTTGTGCGCGAACAGCCCGGCAAGAACGACGACGGTCATCACGACGGCGAACGCGGCCGTAAGCAGGTGAATCCCCGCTATCCCCGACCAGAGCGGGCCGTCCACGTAGACCACGTCGTCGATGACTAGGACGAAGCCCATGTTGAACAGGTTGCTACCCAGCAGGTTAGCTATGGCGAGGTCGGGCGCGCCGATTTGCACGGCAGCATAGGACGCCGCGAACTCCGGAAGCGACGTGCTGATGGCCAGGAACTGGGTCCCAACGAAGCTGGCCTCCCAGCCCATCTCGTGCGCGATCCGGTCGCCCGTCCAGGCCAGGAGAACGGCGGCGCCGACGATCACCAGCATTGCGACGGTGTACTTTCCGAACGTTCGCGGCAGGGTGTCGTCGTACTCATTCGATGACTCTTCCTGAAGGGAGTCCTCCTGCCGGTAGATAACGAACATGCCGACGAGGAAGACCAGGAAGAGTATCAGCGACACGGGGCTGACGGGCCAACTCTCGGCGAACGCGCCTCCGCTGTGCGCCAGCAACGCGACGATTGTGCAGCCCACGACCCCTATGCCCAGGGAACCGACGACGATGGGAGCGCGACCGACGGCGACCAGTATCGGCCCATTGCGCCACAGCAGATCGATGATGCCAATGATGACGAGGTTGACGAGATTGCTGCCGAAGGCGTCCCCGGCGGCAAGGTCCGGCTGGTCGACGAGGAGGATCGAGCTGACGCCGGTTACCAGTTCCGGGAGGGACGTGGCCGTTGCCAGCATAATGACGCCGACGAATGATCTGCCCAGACCCGTCCGGTCCGCAATCACGTCGGCGGACGAAACGAGAAGGCGCGAAAAGAGCAGAATGGCCGCGGCGCCGCCGGCGAGGGCAAGCCATAGGAGGGCCAGTGTCACGAGGCAGTGTTCCTCAGGCGTGAAAAAGGCCCGAACGCCTTCCGGCCGGGCCACGCCGTGTTGTAGCGATTTGGTGCGGTCACATTATACACGTGGGAGACGATTTTCTGTCGATCGAATAAGGGCAAATGGTATCGCGGCATACAAGAATGTCATGCCCTCGTCCGCCTCTTGCCTACAACAGGGTCGCGAGGTGGGGACAGGGCCGAAATCAGCCGCTCTCGCGATGTCTCATCCAGTTCGTCGCGCCACTGGATTTTTCCGCCCTCGACCGAGGCCACGGGCACGCCGTTGCGGTACACGACCTTGTTGTCCAGCAGTGCAGGCACCCGGGAGCCGGGTGTCGTGATGCCGGCGAGGTTGAGGGGATCGCAGGCTGAGAGGACGACGAACCGGTCGTCCTTGTCAGTGCGGCGCATCGTGCGAAGACGCTCGACCGCCTCGGGGATGGCGTACTGCTCACCCACGAAGTTGGCGACGAACCGTCCTCCGCGAATCTCGCCGCGGGCCTCCGCCCGACGGTAGACCTGCACGAGGTCGCGCCAGCGGGGAGCGTTGGTCTCGCGAACCAGAAGCTCAGGGAATACGACACCGTATCGCCTGAGCAGTTGCCACGCCCGCGCCTCCATGACGTCTTCCCTGCCCGCCCCACCTTGGAGCAGCGACCACCGACTGCTGGGGACGCGGCGTCGTAGGCTGCGTCCGTACGTCGGCGTCCGCCGGGGCTGTTTTTTTGCCGTGCCGTTAATCATACCGCGCACAGCAGTAAACCCGTCGGAAGTGACGAGACCCGCTGCGGCCAGCTTCCACAGGGCGTCCTCAATATCGGACGGGAGACGACCCGTTGCGGAAATAATGTCCTGCATGAAGGAGGCCCCCGCCTGAGAAAGGTGCGTGAGCACCTCGCCCTGCGCGCCGAGCAGGCCGTTCTCGCCGGTCTGAGGTTCGCTCAGCAGCCAGGGCACCGACTCCCTCAGCGCGAGGGAGATGCGCCCCGTGCGTGTCAGCGTGCCTTTCGTTACGGGCATGTCCTCGTCGATGGGCCGTCGGCTGAACCGCCCCCACGCCACATCGCCTGATATGCACAGCTCATCGAGCATACGTGGAAGGTAGTCCACAACTCGCGATGGGAGGATTTCCGATTCCCACGCGCCTGCCGCAACCTCGAAACCCTGCAGCTGCTCGATAATGGCCAGCAAGTCTTCCTCGTCGCGTGCCTTCCACGGCGTCGAAGCACGCTGCCATGCGATGAGGAAGCGCATGACCGTGGCGGGCGGTACGGGCTCGATCTCCCGTCGCAGACGACCGATGGTCTCCCTGTGGATACGCGCGAGAATCCGGCGGTCGCAGAACTCCTCGACTTCTCTACCGGGCGTGAAGCGGCCTCGCAGGATGTTTCCGGTTCCTTCGAGACGCGCCAACGCGATCTCGACTGCGCCCTTTCGTATCCCTAGAGATTTGGCGACCTCGTCGATGGTGAAGGGACCAATGCACTCTGTCCGGCTGCGTACGAGGATACGCTCGGCGTCGTCCTGTGTTAGAGGCTTATCGTCGGTCTGCCAGAGGGTCACCCTGCCCGGCTCGAAAGTCGCCTCCGGGAACGCCGCGAGGACGAGAGGGACGGACTCGGTGGCGACCCATGCCTTCCCTGTGTCGCCGTATGTGGCAATGGACGCCCTGCCCGTACTCACCAACCTGTCGAACCAGTCGCGCAGATCGTCACTTCGTTCGGGGTCTCGATCAACGTCTTCGAGCGGCATGATTCCCAGTGTGAGGAGAGCGTCATGCAGTTCGTCGGCATCGCGGATGAGCGGCCACGCGTCACGCGCAGCATCCCTGATAGCCGCCGCGTCGAGGGACGCAAGGTCACGCTGGTCTTCAGGCAGGGCTCGCCGCAGTGCGACCGCCCGCGAGCGCCTCTCCCCGATCTCGTTGTCCTCGTCGAGGAAGGCATACGGCATGGCGTTGAGTATCTGGTGACTGAACACGGAGGGCTGTGTCGTGTCGCGGGCAAGTATCTCGACCCGTCCGCCGGAAATGTCCTCCAAGACGCGCTTGAAGCCGTTCATGTCCATGGCCTCGTGGAGGGCGTCCCGCATCGTCTCGAACACGAGCGGATGGTCGGGCACCTCCACGTCGCCGGGCATGGCGTTGTCCTGGCACATGACCTGCTCAGGGAATACTGCGGCCAGCAGGTCGTCGGAGCGCATCCTCAGGAGGGCAGGAGGGGTCTTCTTACCGTTGGTAAAGCGCAGGATCGCAAGCGCGCGCGAGGCGTCCCACCGCCACCGGATGGGGAACAGCGGCACCTGAAGGACAGCCTGCGTGAGTATCTTCTCCACCTTGGCGAGTGGCACGTACTTGAACACGTCCTCGAGGGGGAAGGACAGCGAAGGGCCCAGGGAGAGGTTGATGCCGTCCTCGGTGGCCGCGGCCTGGAGCTCGAAGTCGAACGTGCGGCATATCTCCTTGCGCAGGGCGAATCCCCACGCCTTGTTTATGCGAGAGCCGTATGGTGAATGCACGACGAGCTGCATGCCCCCTGATTCGTCGAAGAACCGCTCAGCAACGATGCGCTTCTTGGTAGGGACGGTGCCCAGAATTCGTATTCCCTCTTCGATGTAGGCCACCGCCTGCTCTGCCGCGTCGCGGCCGAATCCTTCCTCCGTGAGCCAGGCAACGGCCCCGCCTGAGTCGAGGCGTTCGTAAATCCCGTGGCGGAGGTCGGAAACCTCATCGGAGAGCTCGGTTGTGCGACCGGGAGCCTCACCGAACCAGAACGGGATCGTGGGAGGTTGTCCGTGCGCGTCCTCCACCAGCACTTTGCCCTGCATTAGCCGTCGAATCTTCCAAGCGGTGTTGCCGAGTTGGAACACCTGTCCCCTCATGCTCTCGATTGCGAAGTCCTCGTCGACCTGGCCGACGAAGGTGTTTTCCGGCTCGGCGATGACGTCGTAGGAGGCGTTGTCGGGGATCGCGCCCGCGTTCGTGAGGGCCGCGATTCGCGCGCCGCGCCGGGCCTTGAGCCGTCCATTGACCACGTCGCGATGGATATACGCCCGACGACGGCCTTCCCGCGGCGCGGGGCCCTCCGCGAGCATCTTCACCGTCTCGGTGTAGCGCTCTCTCGGCAGATCGCGGTACGGGTATGCCCGCCGCACGAGATCGAAAAGCTCGTCCTCCCCGCAGTCCCTGGAGGCGCACTCGGCGACTATCTGCTGGGCGAGAACGTCCAGCGGCCATTCGGGTATGGTCAAAGCGTCAAGGACGCCGTGACGGAACGCCCGCACGAGCGCCATGCTCTCGATAAGCTCATCTCTCGTCAGGGGGAATAGCCTGCCCTTCGGCGTTCCGCCCACGTGGTGACCGGACCTGCCAATCCGCTGAAGCAGGATGCTGACAGAACGCGACGAACCGATCTGGCAGACGAGGTCGATGGCCCCGATGTCAATGCCAAGCTCGAGCGACGCGGTCGCCACACAGAGCTTGACCTCGCCCTCCTTGAGCTTTCGCTCGGCCTCATGACGTCGCTCATGGGACATGCTCCCGTGGTGGGCCACGATCTGCTCTTCACCGATCTTCCCTGAAAGCTGGTGCGCCAGTCGCTCAACGAGCCTGCGGGTGTTGACGAACAGGAGCGTCGTGCGGTGTTCTTTCGTCAGTTCCACGATGCGGTCGAGGGTGCGATCCCACAACTCATGCGAGGCTATGGGGCCAAGCTCGTCCTCCTTCGGCATCTCGATTTCGAGGTCGATCTCGCGGGCGTGGCCCGTGTCGACGATGGTGCAGTCGGGTTTCCCGACCGGACCGATATTATCCATGCCGACGAGGAAGCGTCCTATCTCTTCGATGGGGTTCTGGGTTGCGGACAGACCTATGCGAGTGATCGGCTCATCCGACAGATCGACCAGCCGCTCCATCGAGATGCTGAGGTGCGACCCGCGCTTGTCGTCGGCAACGGCATGGAGCTCGTCGAGGATGAGGGTGCTCACGTTCTTTAGTCCCCTTCGTCCGCTCTCGGAGGTCAAGAGGATGAAGAACGATTCGGGCGTCGTGACGAGCACGTGAGGAGGCTTCTTCGCCATTCTCTGTCGCTCGCTCTGTGACGTATCTCCCGTTCGCACGGCGACGCGAATGTCAGGAAGCGGGGTTCCTCGAGCCTCCGCGAGATCCTGCAGATCGCGCAACGGCGTCATCAGGTTGCGGTGGATGTCGTTCGAGAGTGCCTTGAGGGGCGAGACGTAGACGACCTGAGTCTTGTCCGGTATTTCCCCTTCAAGACCCTGACGGACGAGGCCGTCGAGACACTTCAGGAAGGCAGCCAGGGTCTTGCCCGACCCGGTCGGAGCGGCGATGAGGGTATGGCGCCCTTCTGCGATGGCTGGCCACCCCTCCGACTGCGCGTCCGTCGGCGCGACGAACTGGCCGGTGAACCACTCGCGGACGAGGGGATGAAACGACGAAAGAGGATCGTTCAAGAACTGTGCCTAGTACAAATGTTTGTGCACAGTATAGCAGGTTAATGCAAGCGGGTCGCGGTACGCGGAGCGACGATTACGCCTGTAAGCCTACAGCTTCCGCACCCGCTCGATCACCCGCTGGCAGGCGGCGTAGTCCCGCCGCCCTCCCCAATAGATCGGCGCAAGCAGGTAGATCGACCACTGCCCGTCGTCGAGATACCTGCTCGCCACCTCGACGGCGATGTCTTCTCCTGAATGCCCTTTGCGAAGCGACGTGGTGACCCAGTCCGGCAGGACGCCGAAGATTACCCCGTCTTCCACCAATATCTGCACCCCGCAGCAGATGAGTGCCGGTAGCTCCTCGCCATACCCGTCTGAGTACCGTTTCAGAAATTCCGTCAGGCGTTCCGGGGAGAAGAGGGCCTGGAGGAGAAAGAACTGCGCTCCGGCCTCCACCTTCTTCCGGGTCAACTCTACTTGCCGGTCCATACTCCGGGTAAGGTCGATGGTGGCCCCGATGCAGAAGCTTGTAGGGTCTTGCAGCTTCAGACCCTTGTAATCGACGCCCCGGTTCATATCGGCGATTGCGCGAATGAGGCCGGTTGGCGCGTAGTCGTCGATCGGCTTGGTGATTGCCAACTCGGTCTTCGTGAACGAGTCGCCCTTGAACACAACGACGTTTTCGAGGTCCATCATGTTCGCGCCTAGGAGCAAGCCCTGTGCCGCGATCCGGTTCATGTCTCTGGTCGAAAGCGAGAAGATGACCTCTTTGCCCGCATTTTGCTTGATCCATGCCGCGGCAAAGGCGGAGTTCACTCGCGCCGATTTGCCGGGACTGTAGTTGACGGAGATGAAATCGGCGTCAAGGCGACCTGCCTCATCGAGCAGTGCGGGATCCGTCCCCTTCGGCGGTGAAAAATCGGCGACGATCTGCACTGCATCCATACACTGAAACCGATGTTCAACTACGGTCGTCATCGTCGTGAAGTGACCATGCTTGTTACAGAGGAATTAATTGGCCAAACCGGCCCGATTATATACAAAGAATACAAAAAGAGGATGCCGGCCCCAACGGCATCCTCTTTCCATTACCGATCATTCCTGACCGGTCTCGAGGAGGTCAATTGTTCAATTGTTCAGCGGCCGTTAAGGACACCCCCTCCGGCCGCCGGATTGTCTCGGCGTGGCTATCGCCAGCCCTCCACGCCGGTCTTGCCGGGAATCAGGGAGACGCGATGGCCGTCCTGGCACTTGAACCGCCGCTCACGGGCTTCCGGCCTCTTGCCGGAGAGGGAAGCCTCTTCCATCCCACGGGAGCAGAACGGGCACTCGACGTCGAACCCTGCCCTATTTCTTATGCGCACGACCTTGACGTGGGTCAACGTCTCGGCGAGGGCCGGAAAGTCGCCCACGTAGCGGAGCACGTACTCCGTCGCGGTGCTCAAGAGGTTCTTGCGGCCACTCGTCCGCTCCCTAGTGAAGCTGTAATCGACGAAGCCACACATGATGCATTCCATCTCATCGTAGCCCATGACCATTCGCGAGCTACATCGCCTGCACAACGGATCGTTATTCGATAGAGAAATTGCTGCGGACACCAAGGCAACACCTCCTAAGTCTTCATGTTTCGTTCGTTCCCATCCCGAACATCGACGGCTTGCCTGGGTGTTTGATACTCTTCATCCGGCCTCGTCACGAGCGGGCTCGACCAGCAAGGCACTTGCTTGCGCTCTTCCCGCGACGCGTTTGAGGCTACCTTGAATGTGCGTGAGCACCTCCATAAGATGATGGTATGCAAACCCCCAATAACGCACTACGCTCTTTCTGACCGATAGCCAGTTTCACAGCACCTTTCCCATCAAGTGTGTGAAAAGTCGGGTAAATTCGTACTTGATCCACGGTTTCACTAGATCGGAACATCCGCTCTTGGACTACTCCTTACGAATTTCCAAAACTGGTTCGGGATACTATACAAGAACTAAACCATATCTTGTCAAGCCTATTTTCTAAAATTTTACGGTAATTTTTTAGTTAATATACAATACTTTTGTTCGGAACATTTGAGGCATTTTGTTCACAAACACGAGGAGACTTAGCGAATGGACATGATTAGCGAAAGTTTGCAAAAAGAGATTTGCGGTTGGACCGAACAATTGGTCGGCGTTCCGCTCTCCGCTTTAGGCGGTCATCCGATGCCGGTTCTCACCCCTGACAGGGAGCCACAGCGTGATCACCCACTGGTCATCATCCGGTGCGGTGACGACAGCGCCCTCGTGGCTACGCAGGAGCTCTGCGATGTCATCAGCCCGGTTATGCCTAACCTTCACGCCGATCTCGTGTTCTCGCCGTTCGGGACCTACGAGCTCGCGCGGGCCACCTTACCATTGGGCATCACCATCTGGGGCCCAAGTTTCTACCTATTTGGCGACCGCAACACCGTGAATCCGACGAGTGATGAACGCGTCGTGCAGGTTGGGGGTTCGGAACTGGCGGAAGTAGACTACTCGATCTTCTGGCACTGTCAGGAGAATTCGCTGGCAGGCTTCGCTGTGTATGAGGGAGACGAAGTGGCCGCTCTCGCAACGGTTACCAGCCATGGCGACCCTGTGTGGGAGATCGGCATGGAGACACACCCGGACGCGCAGGCGAGAGGACTCGGTCACGCGGTCGTCAACGCCGCCGCCAACTGGATACTCGAAAACGACCGAATAGTGCTGGCGACCGTGGGGACATTCAATATCCCCTCAGCTAGAACCTTGCGATCGGTCGGCCTGCGGTACGCATTCATGACCATCGACGGCAGACCTGGGCCGTTCATGGTGCAGCCTCAGCCCTTGGGCAGCCCGCGACCGGGCGAGACACTCTACAACTACTATCCCAACTGGGCTATTACGAAAGGGATACTTCCAAGACCAAAGTAGCGGGCAGGCTGACTCAGGTCAGGGATGCTCGGCGGGTCATTTGCCCAACAGACGGGCAGAGTTCCCGCCCAGAATCATGTCCTTGGCGGAACGCGACAGGACGGACGATTCCACCTGGCCGATCACCTTGTTCGCCCTAATAAGCGGATAGTCGCTGCCCATCAGGATGCGTTCGGGTCCGATCACCGAGGCGACCGTTTCGAATATCCTCGCATCGTACAGATGAGTCGTCGCCGCCGTGTCGAAATATGTGTGAGCCAACCCCTCCTCGACCTCCGGCATCAGACCGTAGAGCGGCAGGCCTCCTCCCCAGTGAGCGCAGACGATGGTGGCATCCGGGAAGTTTCGGATGAAACGCCAGAGGATTTCGGGCCGGGTTTTACCCTTACCCGGATACTCATGCCCGACCGGCTCGGATGAGTGCGTCGTGACGATCAGGCCATGGTCCCTCACGACCTCCATCAGCGGGGCCATCGTGTCGATGTCGCCCAGGTCATACCCCTGCGTGTCCGGGTGCAACTCGCCAATGCCACGAAGTCCCTCTTCGGAGCAGCGACGCGCCTCTTGCACAGCTTCCGTGCCCCATGCCGGGTTTACGCCAGCAAAGCCTACGAGACGGTCGGGATACTTCGCAACAGCCTCGATGAGGTAGTCGTTTGCCGCGCGGGCGAGCTCGATGTCCGTCCACCCGATGCCCATCACCACCGAGACATCCACGCCGTCTTCATCCATCCGGCGTATGAGGCGTTCCGCCGTCGCCATCCGCGCTTTCGGGCTTGCGAACAGCTCGGCGAACGTGGCGTCGCGCCGAAGGTACTCCTCACGTCGGGTACGGAGCCAGGGCGGGTAGATGTGGGTGTGAAAGTCGATTATCACGGGGTTTCTTCAGGGGGTTCAGGGGATTCCCCACACCATTGTAGCGGTTTGGAAGAACGGTGAGGGTCAACACACGCAAATGCCAATGACACTCCCAAGGCGCTCTCGCCTAATAACCACCCTACATCACATCCTCTTCTCATTCGTTGTAATATACTAGAGTAGACCCGCACGTTCGGGTGGGCTTGCGGGAGGAACCCCTCATGCTGAAGTCCGTGACAAACCTCATCACCGGCGGTGGCGACAGGGCCGTCAAGCGCCTTCGTCCTGACGTGGAAGCCGTCGCCTCGTGGGAGACCGAACTCGAAAAGCTCTCGGACGAGGACCTTCGTGCCAAGACCGACGAGTTCAAGGCCCTGCTAGCCGACGGCGACGACCTCGACGACATCCGCTCCGAGGCGTTCGCCGCCGTGCGCGAAGCATCAAAGCGAACATTAAGGATGCGCCACTTCGACGTCCAGATCATGGGCGGCGTGGTGCTGCACGAGGGCAAGATCGCGGAGATGAAGACAGGCGAGGGCAAGACGCTCGTCGCCACTCTGCCCACCTACCTGAACGCCCTCACCGGTCGCGGCGTCCACGTGGTGACCGTCAACGACTACCTCGCCAAGCGCGACGCCCAGTGGATGGGAAGCATCTATCATGCGCTCGGCGCATCGGTCGCGACCCTGCAACACCAGTCCGCCTACCTCTACGACCCGACGGTGGAAGGCCCGAAGAAGGGGTTCGAGAATCTCCGTCCGATCACCAGGCAGGAGGCTTATGAGGCCGATATCACCTACGGCACGAACAGCGAGTTCGGCTTCGACTACCTTCGTGACGCGATGGCCCCGGACGCTTCCAACCGCGTGCAGCGCGAACGTCACTACGCCATCGTCGACGAGGTGGACAACATCCTCATAGACGAGGCGCGGACACCCCTCATCATCAGCGGGCCCGCAGAGGAGTCGGCCAAGGATTACCAGCGGTTCTCCCGCCTCGTATCGACGCTTCACAAGGGAGTCGACTACACCATAGACGAAAAGCTGCGATCGGTCTCCCTGACGGCGGAGGGCATGACGAAGCTGGAGAAGATGCTTCGCGTGAAGAACATGTATGCGCCGGAGAACTTCAGGCTCGTACACTTTGCCGAGAACGCCCTCAAGGCCCACGCGGTCTACGAGCGGGACCGCGAATACGTGGTCAAGGACCGCGAGGTCGTCATCGTCGACGAGTTCACCGGGCGCATGACGCCGGGACGGCGCTTCGCCGACGGCCTCCACCAGGCCCTTGAAGCCAAAGAGGGTGTACCCATCCAGCGCGAGTCGATCACCTACGCCACCATCACCCTGCAGAACTACTTCCGCCTCTACGAAAAGCTCGCGGGCATGACCGGTACGGCGGTCACCGAGGCCGAGGAGTTCTGGAAGATATACAAACTCGACGTTGTGGAGATTCCCACCAACGTACCGATGGTTCGCGACGACCAGCCCGACTTCGTCTATAAGACCCAAAAGGCTAAGTACAATGCGGTCATCGACGAGATCGAGGCCCGCCACGAGCGAGGGCAGCCCGTCCTAGTCGGCACGACGGACATCTCCAAGTCGGAGATCATCAGCCAGATGCTCAACCGTCGGAAGATCAAGCACTCGGTCCTCAACGCCAAGCAGCACGAGCGCGAGGCGCTGGTCGTTGCGGAAGCGGGGCGTCCGGGAGCGGTGACCGTAGCGACGAACATGGCAGGACGAGGGACGGACATCGTGCTCGGCGGCAACCCCGAGTTCGTCGATGACCTGACGCAGGAACAGTGGGAGCGCGACCATCAGCAGGTGCTCGACGCTGGAGGGCTCTTCATTCTCGGCTCTGAGAAGCACGAGGCCCGGCGAATCGACAACCAGCTCCGAGGGCGCGCCGGACGACAGGGCGACCCGGGAGAGTCGAGGTTCTACGTCGCCCTGGACGACGACCTCATGCGGCGGTTCGGCGGCGATCGCATCCAGACGGTCATGGGCTGGGCCGGACTGGAGGAAGACGCTCCGCTCGAAAACAAGATGGTGACCAAGGCCATCCAGGGTTCGCAGGTGAAGGTCGAGGCCCACCACTTCGATATCCGCAAGCACCTCGTCGAGTACGACGACGTGGTGAACACGCACCGCGGCGTCATCTACGAACAGCGGGACAAGGTGCTGGCCGGATCGAACATCCGCGACAACGTTCAGGAGATGCTGGAAAAGGAGCTCACGGCCATCCTCGACGGCTACCTGCAAGGGGGGCAGTCCGACGACTGGGACGTCGAGGGGCTGATTGCGGAACTCGCGCAGATACTGCCGCTCGACGAGAAGCTCTCCGACCCCGACACGGTTTTCGAGATGCCCGCCGACTCGATATATGACGAGGTCCTCGCGCTTGCCAACAACCGGTACGACCAGATGGAGGAACTGTTCACCCCCGAGGTGATGCGGACTATCGAACGCGCCATCATGCTCCGCGTCATCGACTCCCACTGGGTACAGCACCTCACCAGCATGGAGAACCTGCGGCAGGGCATCGGCCTTTATTCGTATGGTCAGCGAGACCCCCTAGTCATGTACAAGACGAGGGGCTTCGAGCAGTTCCAGACGCTATCCGAGCGCATCCAGTCGGATGTCGCGCGGATGATCTTCCACGTCCAGGATGCAGGGCCGACTCAGCAGCGTGGACGCCCCCGGCGCAACGGCCCTTCCAACGGCGGCGCGCCTAGTAGAGCCGCTACGCCCCAAAGCGCAGCATCCGCCGCACCAAGTCCGGAATCAAACGGCAAGAAACTCTCACGCGCCGAACGCCGTGCCCTCCAGCGCATGGAAAAGAAGGCGAACAAGAGACGTTAGCGTGACCGACGGCATCCCGACGGGACCGGCCATCGAGGTCCGGGGCGCGAGCAAGGCCTACGGGCGGTCCATCGCCCTGAACAACCTCGACCTCAGCGTGCCTTGGGGGAAGGCTCTCACCGTATTCGGTCCCAACGGATCAGGCAAGACTACCCTCATCAAGGTCCTTGCAACCCTGTCCAAACCGGACGCGGGCACGATCAACATCGCCGGTCTCGACGCGAGGCGCGACGGCTCATACGCAAGGCGGTTGATCGGTGTGATGACCCACGATCCCCTCCTCTACGACGACCTCACGGCCCGGGAGAACCTCCGGTTCGCGGCGAGGATGTTTGGTCTCGATGATACCGACGGACGTATTGAGTCAATAGCCGACCAATTGGACATCACGGCGCGTCTCGAACAGCGGGTCGGGACGCTGTCGCACGGATGGAAGAAGCGCTTCTCTTTGGCGCGCGCCCTCCTCCACGACCCGCCAATCCTGTTGATGGACGAACCGGAGAGCGGCCTCGACGAGCAGGCCCTCGCCGGGCTCGGTGAGGTGCTCAGGGAGGAGTCGGTGCTGCGGCGCACGGTCGTCCTCACCACGCACAACTTCGAGCGCGGCCTCGAATTCGGCGATGAGATCGCCATCCTTACGAAGGGCCGCCTCGTGTACCACGAACCCGTCACCAACGTCCGGGACGCCGATAGCCTCCGAGACATCTACGCGCAATACATACAATGAGTCGCTACCTGACACCCATCCTCACCATCGTCTGGAAAGACATTGTCCTTGAGACCAGGACGAAGGACATCGTGACTGCTGTCCTGGCGTTCTCCCTGCTGGTCATCGTCGTCTTCAATTTCGCCATAGATCCGACCCCGCGCACGGTCGGGCTTGTAGCTCCGGGCATACTCTGGATAGCCTTCGTCTTCGGCGGAGTTTTGGGGCTGAACCGCTCATTCGCGCTTGAGAAGGACAATGGGAACATCCACGCGCTGATGCTTGCGCCAGTCAGTCGAGAGGTCATCTTCTTTGGCAAGACACTCTCGAACCTCATATTCATGCTCGTCGTCGAGCTGATTACCCTGCCCCTCTTCGCTATGCTGTTCAACTACTCGCTGCAGGTCGTTGAGCTCTTGCCGGTGATGTTCCTGGCAACGCTGGGCATCGTCACGGTGGGGTCGGTGTTCTCCTCGATGGCTGTCAACACGCGAGCGAGAGAGGTCATGCTGCCCTTGCTCTTTTTGCCGGTGGCGCTCCCCGCTGTGATAGCAGCCGTGGAAATAAGCGGAGCCGTGCTTGCCGGCGAGGGAATGTTGACCAACACGGAGTGGCTTGCCGTTTTGGTGGCCTTCGACGCCATCTTTTTGGTCGTCTGTCCCATTGCTTTCAATGCGATCGTTGAAGATTGAGGAACTCTCACGAGAGTACGTGAGGCGGTAAGGAACTGCCTTTCGACAGGCTTCCCAATAACTGCTCAGGAGAGGATGAAGATTCACCGCAGAGAACACAGAGAGCGCAGAGTGAGGAAGAGATTGTTTTCGCGGCAGTTAGTGACACCCTTGTGCGGCTCCGGGCGCGGGGCGTAACGTTGCTCAGGGCAAAAGTGTTTTCTGCAGGTTGCCTGTCTTTGGATTTCGACGAGATGTACGTGCGGTAAGCTGATGTGAGGGAGGCCGGCGTTTCAGTCATTTGCCTTGTCGTCTTGGCACAGGTGGCACTCAAGCGTCCGCCACGGAAGTTCTTCCGGCAGTCTCGCAGGATGATCCCGTGGGTCTCAATTATCTTAAGGGTTAGAGGGCCGTCCACTGAAAAATTTCCGCGAAAAAGCGCCATATGACGCCATTTCATGCCATTCTTGTCGTTATTGTCAAGTAAGGCTGTCTCACTGAGCGGTTGACAGGACTCGAACTTTGGAGGCGGGAACACCCAGCCGTCGAAATTCTCCAATGAGAATGTGTCATTTTGTGCCGAACCGCCCACTTCTCCATTTGCTATGAAATCGCGTGCAGGAAAACGGCACATCTAAAGCTTGGTACAAAAGTTCTTGTCTTGTCAAATCGGGTAGAGTCGCCAGAAAGTTTGGCAGTCAAGCAAGATCGAGGAGAAGGGAACGCAGGTCGAATCGGGGCGTATGTCGCCGACCGGGAAGAGCAACGCTCAGGGAGCCGCTAGAAGAGGGGCTGCCTGACGGCAGCGGGCACGGTGGTGACGCGCCGGTCTACCGTGAGATCGAAATCCTGCTCGAACATGGCGCCGATGGAGTCGCCGGCATGGATGCGGCTTATGGCTTCGCCGAGCAGCGGCGCGACGGAAATTATCTCAAGACCGGGGAACTGCTTCTCGTCCGGTATCGGGAGGGTGTCGGTGACGACGAACTCGGTGACGCCACTATTGGCGAGACGCTCATGGGCATCTCCGGCGAAGACGGCGTGGGTGGCCCCGCAATACACGCTGGTCGCACCGTGGGCATCGAGCACCTTGAACGCCTCGACGACCGTGCCTCCGGTGCCGATCTCGTCGTCGATGATGACGGCCGTCTTGCCCCGAACATCACCGACGAGGTTGATCGCCTCAGCCTTCTCGTCGTTGCCCTGACGTTCCTTGTCGATCAGTGCGATTGGGGCATCGAGGACGTTTGCCACTTCCCGGGCACGCTTCGCGCTGCCGGGGTCGGTGGCGGTAACAACCACGTTATCGAGTTCCTTTTCCTTGAACCGCTTGGCGAGCATCCGAATCGCCGACAACTCGTCGAGCGGGATGTTGAAGAACCCCTGAATCTGCCCGGCGTGGAGGTCGATGGTGAGAACGCGGTCAGCGCCCGCAACGGTCGTGAAGTCGGCCAGGAGGCGGGCGGTTATCGCCACACGCGGCTGGTCTTTCTTGTCCGTTCGACCGTAGGCGTAGTACGGAATTACCACGGTAATCCGTCCCGCCGAGGCCCGTCTGGCGGCGTCGATCATGATCCAGAGCTCCATCCAGTGCTGGTCGACCGGCGCGGAGATGGGCTGGATGAGGAACACGTCCTTCTGCCGAATGTTCTCGAGGAACTTGACGAAGGTGTTATCGTTGCTGAACTTGAATACCTCGCAATTGCCGAGGTTGACTCCGAGATACCCTGCAATGTCCTGGGCAAGCTGCGGGTGAGCGTTGCCCGTGAATATCTTCATCTCGTCATAGAGATTGTGGGTCTCCTCGCGGCCTCCGTTTCGCTGCTTTGTGATCGGAAGGGAACTGTTCGTCGAGGAGTGCGAGTTGTTCTGCACGAGTCCCCCTTCTCGCAGTCGGTGGAGTCTTTGCGCGCGGCCGGAACGCGTTGAGGCGACCGCATTATAGCATAGCCACACCGCTCCGAGACCATCAACCTTATGAGTTTCGCGAGAAAGAATTCGCCTAGCCATAGCCTCATTGCGAACCATTTGGGATAATGAAGCTAGCCCAATGGCACCGTCCTATCCATGACCACCCTGACCACCAAGACAAAGGCCCTCGGCAAGTCGCTCGGTTTCGATATCGTGGGAATCACCACGGCAGACCGATTCGCGCGCGACGAGGAGGCCGCCCTCGAACGAGTGAACGACGGCCTGATGGACGGACTCTCGTGGTACACGGCAGAGCGTGTCAGTAAGGCCAACAGTCCCCGCAAGCTACTGGAGGACGCAAGGTCGGTCGTCTCCCTCGCGATGAGCTACAACTATGGCGAGGCAGAGCCTGAGGGACAAGGGCCACACGGGAAGATTGCCCGGTACGCCTGGGGTGAGGACTATCACGACGTGATGAAGAAGCGCCTCCGGCAGTTCGTCGGCGCCCTGCCCGATGTTGCCGGTCGACCTGTGAAAACTCGCATCTTCGTCGACGATGGGCCGATGAACGACCGCGCAGCGGCGGAGCGCGCAGGCGTCGGCTGGTTCGGCAAGAACACCAACATCCTGACGCCCAGCCACGGCTCATGGGTGCTGCTGGGACAGGTGATCACCGACCTCGATCTCGTGCCGGACGTTCCTCTCAAGAAGAACTGCGGGGAGTGCGTCCGCTGCATTGACGACTGCCCCACAGGCGCAATCGTCGCGCCCTACGTCATCGACAATCGCAAGTGCATCTCCTTCCTGACCATCGAGCTTCGAGGCTCGATACCCAGGGACCTGCGTCCCCTCGTGGGAGACTGGGTGTTCGGGTGTGACATTTGTCAGGACGTATGCCCGGTCAACTGGAAGGCGGCACCCGCACTGGAACCCGCTTTCCGCAAGCGCCACGACTTTGACGCGCCTGCTCTGCTCCCGCTCCTGGAGCTCGACGACGAGGGTTTCCGAGAGCGGTTTCGCGGGAGTCCGGTCAAGCGCGCCAAGCGTGTCGGTCTCCAGCGAAACGTGTGCGTCGCGTTGGGGAACATCGGCGACCCTGTAGCGGTACCCGCGCTGGCGAAGGTCCTCGAGTCGGATGAACCCCTCCTCCGTGAACATGCTGCATGGGCGCTCGGCAGGATCGGGACACCCGAAGCGCGAGCGGCCCTCCTCTCCGCCCTGCTTGTCGAAACCGAGCGTGAAGTGGATAAGGAGTTGGTCAGGTCAATCGGGATCATTGATCTCGCCCTCAATCCACCCGTTGACGCTGAATCCGTATAGGCAATCCTGCTCATCATCCCCATATTCCCAACCGTGGTGCGTGCCAAGGGAGAATGTTGCGCTATCGACACGATAAGTGTTCATTCCGAGCGGAGCGAAGACCTGAGGGAGTCCCCTCGCCCTTGGGACGTTACCAGCATAGCGACCTACATGGCGGGCAAGGACTTTAGATTCCTCGCTGCGCTCGGAATGACAGGCGTCGAGGATGAGCGAGAGTCTGCAAGTCGGGGCATTCTGCTACTTCCACTAGCAAAGCATGTTACAGCACTGCGAACTGCCGTGACGTGGTACACTCACGCCACCACATAGGAGGAAGAGCGAATAGATGAAAGTCGTTATGGAACCCATGCCGTCGGGTATCGGCCCCGGTGAAGCTCCAGACGTGTTCTTTAAGGAAATGCAGGCTGCATTCCCGGAGGTGCAGTTCGTCGAAGTCAGCGAAGAGGCCGATCAGATACGCGAGGTGGCCGACGCCGAGGTGTATTACGGCTGGCCTTCCCGAGACGTCTTCCTCGCGGGCAAAAACCTCAAGTGGATACACTGCCCCGGCACCGGCATCGACCAGCACATGGCGATCCCGGAACTGGTCGCGAGCGACATCCCGATTACCAACGCCCGTGAGCCGCACGTCGCTCCGATGGCCGACCACGTCTTCGGCTTCATCATCGTCCTGGCCCACAAGCTCCATTGGATGTGGAACGACCAGAAGGCCAAGAAGTGGCGCATGTACGACTACGGTTGGAAGCAGCTCGACCTGGAAGGCTCGACCCTTGGCATCCTGGCAATGGGCAACATTGGGCGCGCAGTCGCCAAGCGGGCGCAGGGATTCAGCATGAAGGTCTACGCCTGCGACAAGTTTCCCCGACCGTCCGAGTACGCCGAGGAGGTATGGGGACTCGACAAGCTCGACGACCTCCTCGCCATCTCCGACTGGCTGGTCGTGACCGCGCCGATCACCGACGATACGCGCGGCATGATCGGCAAGGAGCAGCTCTATAGGATGAAACAGGGCTCGCATATGATCATCATCTCGCGCGGCGGCATCGTCGACGAGTTCGCGCTGGGAGAGGCAATCGAGTCCGGCCACCTCGCAGGGGCGGGAGTGGACGCCTTCGACCCCGAGCCCCCGGTACCCCACAATCCGCTGTGGGACAATCCGAACGTCGTCATGTCGCCCCACGCTTCGGCCTTCACACCCGGCCTCTACATCGGGCGTCGCAACGTCTTCAAGGAGAACTTCAGGCGGTATCTTGCGGGCGAGCCGTTCCTGTACGTCTGCGACAAAACCCTAGGGTACTAGCTTAACGGCAAACCCATCGTAGGGGCGACTCTCGTGGTCGTCCCCGCCTTATTCCGTGGCGTCCAGTCTAATCAGATGCCCCGGCCAGTCCAATATGCGCCGGTCGGCCGTAACCAATTGGTGACCTTCTAGCGCCGTCGCAACAATTATCCGGTCCGCTGGGTCTCCGTGCATGTTCGACAACAGGCCGGCTCTGACCGCGACGTCACCGTCAACCGCAAGCTCAAAGAGTCCTTCCTCCAGCAGGTTGCGTCGCCAAGTGTGTAAATCGAACCCCAAGTCAAGCTGGCCCTTCTGCACTCGCATACCGACTTCCCAGAAGGTTATGGCCGAGACCGCCACCATGTTTTCGTGCAGGGCGTCTTCAATTGTGCGACGCGCCTGCGGCCCCAGTCTCCGGTCGTCTAGTTCCTGCCACAAGACGACGTGAGTGTCGAGAAGTATCAAAACAAGCCCTCGGAAGAATCGTCGGCATCTTCGAACCACTCCGCCGGCATGGGCTCAACAATATCCCCATGAATCTCGATCATGCCCTTGCCCCTGCCGAACAGGGTCTTCGGTTTCTCCCGATACGGCGTCAGCCTCGACACCGGGCGGCCGTGCTTGGTGATGACGATCTCCTCACCGCTCTCGGCCACCTCGTCCATGAGCTTGAGACACTTGGCCTTGAACTCAGACGCCTTGATGGTCCGCGTCGTGGTCGGCAACCCGCTGCCAGTAGACATTTTTCACTCCCACTCGCAATATATGACCATTATTATAGCATGATCATGACTATGGTCACATTTGTCCTTAGGCCGACTACACGATGACAGTGATTCGAGTGCAAGTCGCGTCCGCAGCCATCAGTTCCGCTGTGCACAAACCCGGCGAGAATTCATGGCGCGAAATTGTGGTTTTTTTCCTTGATTAACCTATTGACAACACTCGTTTTGGAACCTAGCATGGCTGCCACTCAGTGGCGTTAGATGCCCCAATCTGGTCAACCCACGAATTGAAGTGCGGTAAACAGTGCTGATTCGTTACGGAGGAGCAGATCATGGCTGGCTATCAGCAGCTGCGTGGTCGTATTGACGCCGGTGAAGTGATCGTCCTGGACGGGGCCATAGGTACGGAGCTCCAGGCCATGGGCGTACCGATGGACCCCGCTTCGTGGTGCGGCCCGGGCAACTACACCCACCCAACCACTGTGCGGCAGATGCACGAGCGCTACATCAGGGCGGGCGCCGACATCATCACCACCAACACCTTCAACACCCTGCGCCCTGCTCTGGAGGCGTCCGGGTTCGGCGAGTTGGTACGCGAGATAAACGTTCGCTCCGTGGACGCGGCGCTCGAGGCCAGAGAGAGAGCCGCCGGAGACAGGGACGTCTACATCGCCGGCTCCATCTCATGCCGCATCCCCGTTCGCGACCGCAGGACAGGGACACTATTGGGAGGCACGGGCTACGGTTATGGCGCAAGTCTCTCGGCGGAGGAGCTAAGGACCTACACCGACGAGCAGGCGGATATCTTAGCCGAGTCCGGGGTGGACTTCTTCCTCATGGAGAACATGTGGGCCGACAACGAGTCGAGGGTGATTGCGACTGAAGCGGCCATGGCAACGGGACTGCCGGTGTGGGTGGCCTTCACGGCTTCGTTGGCGCATGACGAAGAAACGGTCAGGTTGAGTCTGGGAGACGACCGTTACTACACCACCCGCATGGGGATGCCAATGTTCACTTCGAGTTGGAGGTCGGTCGACTATGAAATGACCCTGGCCGACGGCATCGACGAGATCACGGCGTTGAATCCCGACGTGATCGGCGTTTTCCACAGCAGGCTTGGCGAGACCACTGCCGCGCTGCGTGTCGTCCTCGACCGGTGGTCCGGGCCCATCGTCGTCTACCCGGATGCGGGCAGAGAAGACTATCTCGAGGTCTGGCAGGACAGTTTGGTTGACAACGAGGCCAGCGCAGAAGAGTTGAATCAGGAGGCTGCCACCTGGCTCGAAATGGGAGTTCAGGTCATCGGGACGTGCTGTGGATTCGGCGTCGATTACATCAAGGCCCTCAGCAGCTCCCTACCCGACCGCATTTCGTCACCGATAAGCACCGCATAATTCGAACGTCTTAAGAGACCAAGAAAGTCCAGCATGTGACGGAGAGCTAAGCACCGGCTGTACGGGAGGTATCTCTCATGGATTCCAAGCCACTGGTGGTTGTGGGATCGGGGGCAGCTGGAACGGCCGCCGCCATCGAGGCGGCAAAGGCCGGAGTGCAGGTCACGCTCATCGACGAGAATCCCATCTCGACCGCGATGATGAGGCTGAATGTTCCCCAGTTCTTCGGCAGCCGGTTCACGGGCGCGCTCCGAGATAGGGGCGCTATGCTGGAGAGGGTAGCCAAGTCCAACCAAGCGCTGAGGGAAGCCGAAGAAGTCGGAGTCGAAGTCCTGCTCGGAACGTGTGTCTGGGGCGCCTTCCGCAACACAGAGACGAGCAGAGTTCTGGACGGGCCCAAACTCGGTCTGTCCGACAGTGAACGATCATGGCTGATGAAGTACGACCGGCTCATCGTGGCGGCAGGGTCACGGGATCTGGGCGTCCCGTTCGCGGGGTGGAACTTGAGGGGCGCCGTGGGCGCAAACGGGGCCAACGCGCTGATGGACCGATATGACGCCCTGTCCTCGCGGCGCATGGTGGTCTTGGGTTCCGGAAACTTGGGCCTCAACACCGCTATGATGGCGCTGGGCAAGGGCATCGAGGTGGCAGGCGTCGTCGACGTGTCGCCCTCCGTGCGAGGCGACGAGCCGTTGATGGCGCAGTTGCGGGGCGAGGGCGTAGAACTGTACGCCTCCCACAGCGTTAAGGAGGCGGTCGGCAGCGACGGCGAAATCGAGTCGGTCATTCTGGTCGAGATCGACGACGATGGCGATCCTGTAGACGGCACTGAGAAGGTCATCGCCACCGACACCGTCTGCCTCGCCATAGGCCTCGTTCCCAACATCGAGCTTCTCAGCCTTCTGGGTTGCGAGCTTTCCTTCGAGTCGGAGCTTGGAGGGTACGTGCCGGTGCACGATGACCGGATGAGGACGAGCGTCGATACGGTGTTGGTCGCGGGCGACGTGGCCGGGGTCCACGAAGAGATGCTTCCGGACCCCGAGATCGCTCGGAGGCAAGGCCGCATAGCAGGAGTTGCCGCTGCCGAGTCGCTCGGAGCAATCGCTAAGGAAGAGGCGATCGGGCGGATGGGTGACCTGCGGGCACCCGAGGTCGAGTCAAAACCGCGCGAGGTGCATTCGCACTGGAAGCGATGGCTGCAGTCCGCAGTAAACATCGGTGGGCAGGACATCGTTGTGTGCCGGTGCGAAGAGGTTACCTGTGGCGACATCATCGACACTCGGCCACCGCGTTATCTGGGATGGGAATCGGAGCAGATGAGCCGCCGGAACCTCAGCACCTTGATGAATGACGGCCCGGTCAACCCGAACTACGTCAAACGGCTGACGAGGGTGGGAACGGGCCACTGCCAGGGAAGGCTTTGCCGGGAGCAGGTGTCCATGCTGCTCGCCGAGGAGTCCGGCACAGATGTAGCGGAGATCCCGTTCCTGTCCTACCGGCCTCCCGTGCGGCCCCTGCCCCTGAACGTCATGTGGCCCGACGAAGAGACGGAGCAGGTGAGAATGGACTGGCCCAAGTGGTTCAGCCCGACAAACCAGGTGCTGGGGTAGAGGGACGTCGAAGACCGGGGAAACGGAACGGCATCATGCCCACGCAGATTGCAGACGTAGTCGTCATCGGGGCCGGAGTGTCCGGCCTGACCTCGGCCTACTACCTGGCCAGAGCAGGCAAGGATGTCGTGGTTGTGGAAAAGGGTTTCGTCGGGGGTGAGGCGTCCGGACGAAATGGCGGGATGATCAGCGAGCGGGTCGACGAGCCGCCGATGATACCGATGGCGGTGGAGTCCCTGAAGATATGGCCGACGCTGGACGATGAGCTGGGCTATCCGACGGAGTTCACGCACCAAGGGCGGCTCCAAGTGGCGGTGAGTGAAGAGGAGATGGGCGACCTTTTCAAGGAGCGCGACGAAGCGCTGCGCAACGGCCTCAGCGTGGAACAGCTCGATCCTTCGGAGATTCAAGACCTGATTCCCGGAATCACCGGGAGGACACTCGGCGGACTCTTCTTCGCCAATGGCGGGCACGCCAATCCCCAGCGGTCGGTGCAGGCATTCGCGTGGGCGTTCCAGGACCTGGGAGGCAAGATCTACCAGCACACCGCCGTCACGGGTATGTCGGTCGTCGATGACAGGGTCACGACGGTGGAGACGACGGCAGGGCCCATCGCGGCTGACGTGGTGGTCGCGGCGGCAGGGCCTCAGACCGGGCTGCTGGCGGACATGGTGGGCGTCCACGTTCCCGTTGCTCCGGCAAGGGTGGAGATCATCGCGACCGCCGCCCTGGAGCCGCTGTTTGATATCGCAATCGTGGGTAACGGCCTGTACGGGCGTCAGGCGGCAAGGGGCAATCTGCTCTTTGGAGGAGGCCCGCACGAGTGGATCGACGTGGGCCTGACGAACGAGCCCGGCAAGCCCAACACTCCCCTCATCAGGAACATCGCCAGGCGGCTCGCGGAGCTGATTCCCGGTGTGGCGGACGTGCCGGTAATCCGAAGCTGGGCCGGGGTCGTGGAACAGGCCCCGGACTATCTGCCCATCATCGACATCCCGGAGAGCCCGAGCAACTATGTTGTCGTCACGGCGTCGGCGCATGGGTTCGGCATCTCACCGGCAACGGGCAAGGCCGTCAGCGAGCTGGTGCTCTACGGCGAGTCGAGCATCGACATCAGCGGTCTTGGGCTGGGGCGATTCTCCGACGTTAGTCGCGACTGGCGCGAGGAGCGGGGCTGGATTCCGGTGGCTCAGCGGGGTTGAACTAAACCTCTGCAGTCGCTCTTAAACGCGGATTGAGTGGCACGCCTGGAGGGATTCGAACCCCCGACACCCGGTTCCGAAGACCGGTGCTCTATCCACTGAGCTACAGGCGCTTGTCCGAGACGGGTTGAAGAAGCAGGTGGGGTGAGCGAAGGGATTCGAACCCTCGATCTCCAGGGCCACAACCTGGCGCCTTAGACCAACTTGGCCACGCTCACCATCCAACGAACAGAATAGCACCGCGCCCGTACGAGGGTCAATGAACTCTGGGGTGCGTTACGTCCTTCAGACAGTCTCAGCACCCCGTCGCTCGTGACACTCTCCACCGGATCCCTCACCGCGAATGACATTGACTCGCCCAAGCTCGGCGAACTACCATCTTCGCATGAGTACCTCCGCGAAGACGGGCCTGCCGGCCGCCTTCATTCTCACCTTGCGCCCGAAGCAGTGGTCGAAGAACCTGCTCGTCTTCATGGCGTTCTTCTTCACCGTCGAACGGGCGTGGGACCTTACGGATATCGAGACCGCGCTCGACCTCTTCGCGAGGACTGCCGCGGCGTTCCTTTTGTTCTGCGCGCTCAGCGGCGTGGTGTATGTCGTCAACGATCTCATGGATCGAGAGGAAGACCGGCGGCATCCCAGGAAGCGGCATCGTCCCATCGCCTCAGGGGCGCTGCCGGTTCACTTCGCAGTAGTCGCCGCCATAGTTATCGGCGTCCCCGCGCTTGTGGCCTCGTACCTTCTCGAACCGCTCTTCGGTCTCATCGCGCTGGTTTATCTCGCAGCGATGCTGCTCTACTCGTTCGGCCTGAAGAGAGTCGTCCTGATCGACGTGTTCATCATCAGCGGTGGGTTCATCCTTCGGGCCGTCGCGGGGGCCGTCGTCATCGAATCGCCCATTTCACCCTGGCTCTACATCTGTACCGGTCTAGCGGCGGTGTTCGTCGTGCTGTCAAAGCGACGGAGCGAGCTTGCCGTCGCGGGCGACCAGGCACAGGAGCAGAGGGGTATTCTCAGGGCCTACACCCTACCCGTCCTCGACCAGCTCATAACGGTGGCGGCGTCCGCCGCGCTGGTGTCCTACACGCTGTATACCGTAGCGTCCGAGAACCTGCCGGATAATCACGCGATGCTGCTGACCGTGCCTTTCGTGGTCTATGGCCTGTTCCGCTACATGTACCTCGTCCAACGCAAGGACCTCGGCGAGACTCCTGAGGACATCATCCTGACCGACGTGCCGCTCATCATCGCCATCGTCCTGTGGCTCGCCACGGCGGGGGCGGTGCTGATCGCATTTCGAGGATGAGCCGAATCGCCGACTTTTCGTGTGGTACACTCCCCGCACTCTCGGCGAACGGAAGGCTAAAGCGTGGTTCCTCCTGACAGCGTGCTCGGACTCTTTCCGACGTGGGCCGCGCTGTATCCTCTCGCCCTGATCGCGTTCGGGACGGCGGGACTCCTGCTTTATCGCAGGGTCTTCCGTCTCATTCTGTTGGGCCGACCCGTCGGACGGTTCGACCAGCCCATGCGGCGAATTGTGGGGGCCGTACCTCTCATTTTCGGTCAGAGCAAGGTGCTGCAGCGGGTATCGCTCCGACGCGACCTGGCCGGTCTCGCGCACTTCTTCATCTTCTGGGGATTCCTCTCCTTCACGGCAAGCTACGTCGTGTTCATCTTCGGGGATGCAGCATGGGCGCAGTTTTCCGAGACTATTCTCTCTGATACCGGTGTCCGGGTGGCAGCGATATACCTCGACATTCTGGCAACGGTCTTCCTCGTCGTCCTCGTGTGGGCGGCGATTCGCCGCTGGGTCACCACACCCCATCGCCTCAGCTTCGACCTGACTCAGAAGTGGGAGTCGGCGATCATTCTCCTGCTCATCGCGGGACTGATGGTACTGTCCATCCTGGCAGAGGCCATGTACGTCGCTTCCGGCGGGGACGGTCCGACGGCGGCGGCGATTGTTGGCAGTGCGCTCGGCAACGCCCTGTCAGGCATGGGGCTGAGCGCCGAGCTTGCCAACGCACTCCACGCCGTATCCTGGTGGGGGCACGTTGCCATCATTCTGGGGTTTGCCGTCTACATTCCCATGTCCAAGCACATCCACCTCGTGGGCGCGCCGCTGTCGTTCGTCTTCCGCTCCCTTGAAGCGCCGGGAACGCTCTCCACGCCGCTCGACCTCGAGACGGCAGAGGTCTTCGGCGCGGCGAACGTGCGCGACTTCACGCAGAAGCAGCTCCTCGACGGCTACGCCTGCGCGGTATGCGGGCGCTGCACGGAGGCCTGCCCGGCCAATATCAGCGGCAAGACCCTCTCGCCGATGCACATAGCCGAGAACCTCAAGGAGCACCTCATCGAAGTCGGGCCCGGCATGTCCAACGGGAATGGCGGCCACGATGACTCCAAACCCCTGATCGGCCCGTGGATCGGGCAGGAGGCCCTCTGGGACTGCCTGACCTGCGGCGCGTGCGTGCAGGAGTGTCCCGTCGGGGTTGAGCACATCGACCTGATCGTGGACATGCGGCGCAACCTCACGATGGAGCGCGCGGAGATACCCGAGACGGGCATGAATGCCCTGATGAGCATGGAGCAGCGCGGCCATCCATGGCGAGGGACGACGTACACCCGCACGGACTGGGCCGAGGGCCTCGACGTACCGACCCTCGCTCAGCACCCAACGGCAGAGGTGCTCTTCTGGGTCGGATGCACGGCAGCGCTCGAAAAGCGGAGCCAGAGCGTCGCCCGCTCCATGGCGTCCGTCCTGAAACGCGCAGGCGTTGATTTCGCGATACTCGGCGACGAGGAGGGATGCACGGGCGACCCGGCGCGGCGCATGGGCAACGAGTACCTCTACCAGATCATGGAGCAGCAGAACATCGAGACCTTCACGCGCTACGACGTGAAGAAGATCGTGACGATCTGTCCGCACTGCTTCAACACCATCAAGAACGAGTACCCCCACCTCGGCGGCGACTTCCAGGTGCTGCACTACAGCGAGTTCGTCGCCGACCTCATCGCCGAAGGGAAGGTCAAGCCGCTCGTCACCATCGACACGACGCTGACCTACCACGACTCGTGCTACCTCGGACGTCACAACGGCGTCTACGACGCACCCCGCAAGATCGCCGAGGCCATCCCCGGTCTGGAGCTACGCGAGATGGAGAAGTGCCGCGACAGGGGCTTCTGCTGCGGCGCGGGAGGGGGCCACATGTGGATGGAGGAGAGTCGCGGCAGGCGCATCAACCACATCCGCACCGAACAGTTCCTCGAAACGGGTGGAGACACAGTCGGCGTCTCATGTCCTTTCTGCCTCCAGATGTTCGAGGAGGGCATTCAGTCCAGCGAGTCCGTGCCTGACGGCACTCGCGCCAGGGATCTCCTCGAACTCCTCGACGAGAGCCTGGGCTGACTTGTTTAGCCTCCCCCGCCCCGCCGCCGTCGCCTTCGATCTCGACGGAACGCTTGTCGACACCGAGTCGATTCTCATCGAGGCGCAGCGACAGACACTCATGGACCTCGGCTTTCCTGAACTCGCGCCGGACCATCCGAGGACGTTCGGCATGGGCATGGAGCCCGGAGTCGCCCGGCTGAGCGAGTTCTACGGAGTGGACTACGCGCAGGTGTTGGAGGTCTTCCGACCGCACTGGATCCGCCTATCGGCGACAGAGCTCACCCCGATGCCCGGCGCGCGCGCCCTGCTCATGCGCTTGAAGTCCGAGGGCGTACTAATGGCCCTCGTGACTTCCGCAGACCCCGTTCACGCTCAAAACGCGCTGAAGGCCCTCGACGTGCCGGGCGCGTTCAAGTGCGTAGTGGACGCTGAGATGGTCTCGCGGCTCAAGCCTTCGCCGGAACCCTATCTGAAGGCAGCAGAGTGCCTCAACGTTTCACCAATGGACATGCTTGCAATCGAGGACTCCGGATCAGGCGTGGAGTCGGCCCTTGCCGCAGGGATGAGGTGCGTCGCTGTGCATGTCGAGGTTCATGAACGCCCGGAACTGGCGCAGGCTCACGTAAGGATTCGGTCGCTTGAGGAGTTTCCGCAGTTCGCGTAGCAGCTATTGCGCCGCCAGCACAAGCTCTTGCCCGTCGACCTCGGCTCCCTTCTCCAGTGCCACCCCGATCAGCTCCACCAGTTGTCGCGCCGACTCTCTCGTGAGTTCCACTGCAACGCGAGCGCCCAGCCCCTGCGACTCGTTGACGAAATCGATGTTCAGCGCGTGCTCGATGGTCATGTGAGTCGGATGGTCGTATGAGACGTTGACCTTGTCGACCTTGATCCAACCCGGAGTGCCCTTGCCGCTGCCGGTAATGGTGGCCTGTTCGGCGATCATGGTGCACATCGTTGTTCTCCTTTATATTGCGGGAACTAGAATCTATTTCAAGAGCATGGACGCTGCCAGAGAATTGCCCTTCGACAAGCTCAGGGCGAACGAGTTTTTCTCAACTTGGTGTCTGGAGAGGACTCATGGAAGCGTGTCTTGAGATAGGTTCATCGTCTTATGCCAATTCGGATCGCTGTTCCCTATCCCAAATGCTTCGCTAGGAAGGCGAACACCTTCTCCCAGCCGTCGACGGCCTGCTCCTGGCAGTACACAGCCCTGTCGTAGTAGAAGAACCCATGCCCCGCCTCCGGGTACATGTGGAACTCGTACTCCTTGCCGTGCCGCTTGAGGGCCTCCTCGTGAATCGCCACCTGCTCAGGGGAGGGACTACTGTCCTCTTCGCCGAACAGGCCGAGTACCGGACATGAGAGTCCCGCCGTGTAGTCGATCGGGGCCACCGGCGTCTGCGGCGTTAGGGTCGATTCCGGCATCACCACGCGCCCTCCCCAGCAGTCGACAATCGCGTCGAAGCCCTCCACCTGCGAGGCTGCAAGCAGCACGTGACGTCCGCCGGAGCACGTTCCGAACCCTCCGACCTTTCCGCTCGTGTTGGGAAGCGACCGGACGTAGTCCATCGCCGCGGCCAAGTCGCCGACCGCCTGAGCGTCAGCCACACCACCCTCGGAGCGTATTTTTGCCGCCACGTCGTCCGGCGTGCCGTGTCCGGTGCGGTGGTACAGGTCGGGACAGATAGTCACGTACCCGTGGTGGGCGAACTTCCGCGTCGCCTCGCGGTACCACTCATCCCATCCCGGCATGTGGTGGGCCAGCACCATGGCAGGATGCGGTCCCGGCCCAAGCGGTCGCGCAAGGTAGGCGTTTATCACATCCCCGCCGTGTCCCTGGATCGTGATCGTCTCCGCGATCATCCCCTCGTACATATCGGTCGTATACATTGATCCCCCTCCGCAATCTCTCGGAATGGCTAGAGCTTGCCGTCCGTGCGGTGGGTTGTCAAGGGCAAGACCGGAACGACAGCGTCCCTACCCGTCGCCGCCGGAGGCCGGCTCCACTCCGGGCGTTGAGCGGGAGGGTCGCTGGAAGTAGACGAGGAGCGCGCCGAAGAGGAGGATGCCGACCACCACGAGCGTGGACAGTTCGAAGCCTTCGAGGAAGAAGACCCGCGAGGACTCGAAGGGCAGAAGCTCCACTCCCGCCGGAATTGCGATGCCAAGCGCGGCGGCGGCGGCCATGGCACCGAAGGCGTGGCCGAACTCCCGCGACGTTTCGAGCATTCCCGAAGCGAATCCGCGGTGCTCCAGCGGGAGAGCGTTCATGATGTGCGCGTTGTTGATCGGATTGAATATGTTGGTGCCGACCGAGATGGGAAGCATGAGAAGCGGGAGTACCCAGAAGCTCACGTGCGGCGCCATCTGGCTCAGGCTGATGAATCCCACCGCGATTATCAGCATCGCCCAGAGACGGAGGTACTGCGGGCGGTAGGTATCGTATATCCACCCGGCCACCATGGGCATGAAGAGACCGAGCGTCTGGCCCGGAATCAGGACAAGCGTCACGAACATCGGAGATTTCCCAAACCCCTCTTCCACCAGAATCGGCACGAGAGTCATCGTTCCCAGCATCGAGGCGTGGTAGATGACGTTCGAGCCGAGAGACAGCGAGAACTCCCGTCTGCGGAAGAGACGCATATCCACGATGGGGTTGGCGACTCTCCACTCTAGGATGACGAATCCGACCGCGAGCGCCAGAAACAGTCCGTGCATCGGCAGGTGGTAGCTGAGCGCGTCCGGCGAGGTATATGACTCCTGCCCTGGGTGCAGGTGACTGCCGGACAGGATGAAGACCATCCCGGTCACGAACAGCAGCGCCGCTCCCAGCCAGTCAATCGGGCCCTCAGCGCCCTCGACTTGAGGCTGTGCGTGCCTGGCGGCGTGTCGGGTGATGGGTATCGACAACACAATCGCCAGCAGTCCCAGCGGAACGAATGTCGCGAATATCAGCCTCCAGCTGAGGAAGTGGAGGAACGCGCCGAAGACGGCAAGCCCGATCAGCGTCCCGAACCTCGCCCCGATGATCGGCACGGCAAATGCCCTGCCACGCTCCTCCGGCGGAAACGCGACGGCAAGTATGGCGTTCGCGTTGCCCATGACCATTGCGGAACCGAGCCCGGTCAGCCCCCGAAGGGCGATCAGGTGCCATAGCTCTTGGGAGAAGGTCAGTGCCACGGAGCCGACGGTGGCGATCACGATGCCGATGAAGAAGACGTTGGCATGTCCGTACTTGTCGCCCAGCCGGGCCATGAGCAACACCAGACCGCCCAGCATCATGAGGTACACGACGACCATCCACGCCACGTCGCCGATAGAGGCGTTGAAGTGCTCAGCCAGCGTGGGAATGGACAGGGCGACCGGCAGGCTGGACAGCTGTACGAGCATGTACGCCGACGACAGGGCGATCAGCACGTCTCGCCGTTCGCGCGTGGAAAGGAGGGGTCTCAGGACACCAAAGACGGTAGTGACCATCACCAAGCATTATTTCAGTGAGTCGGCGGCGTGTCCAGACGCAGAGGGTGTCTAAAAAGCACTCCGTTCACCCTGAGCTTGTCGAAGGGTGGCAGCGTCATTCATGGTTCGACAAGCTCACCACGAACGGTTTGGGCGGTCCGGAATACAGCCGGTAGGCTCCGTCGGGCGCCGACTCTGATAACATGGGAAACACTAGGAACCCGGTGACCGGCCATTGCCCGTCCTCAGTCTCGAAGAACTCAGCAGCGTTCGTCAGCATCTCGGCGCGTATCTTCAGCGTGATGTGACAGTCACGCTGTACACGACGTCGAGCGCGGGCATCATCATCCCCGGTCGCGAGTGTGCGGCGTGCGGCCCCGTGCAGGAACTGCTCGAAGAGGTGGTGGGACTTTCGCCGAAGCTGACCCTGCAGACGGTCGACTACTACACCAATCAGACCGACGCAAGGGCGAGCGGCATCACCCGAATACCCGGATTTACCGTTGGGCGATCAGGCGAGAGCCGAATGCGGTACTTCGGAATGCCGGTCCAACGCCAGATGCCGGTATTCGCCTTCGCCCTCATCCAGGCGGCCCAAAGGTCGTCGCAGCTTAAGCTAGAGACGAGGAGGCGGATACGCCGGCTGCGGGAAGACGCGCACATCCAGGTCTTCGTCACGCCCGACAGCGAGCACTGTCCTAATCCGTCCCTGCTTGCCCTGGCTATGGCGGGGGAGTCACCGAAAGTAACCACTGACATAATAGACGTGGGAACGTTCCCGAACCTCATTGACCTCCACAATATCCGGGGCGTGCCGGTGACGGTGATAAACGGGCGAGTGTCGTTCACCGGAGCGATGGACGAGGACCTGCTCCTCAAGCAGGTGCTCCGCGCCACGGGAGAGGCCGAGGCGGGGGCAGAGCAGATAGTTGACTACTCGAATGACGTGACCATGCTGAACCTGGGCGTTGGGAGAACGGGAGCACAGATCGGTTAGAATACGACGCAAGAAGGGGTAACCCGACGGCGAAAAGAACGTTTACAGGAATATGGGCACAAAATCCGCCATGCCGTCTCCGTATGTAAAAAAACTCGCGCTGCTTGTTGTTCTGCTTGTGCTTATCGCCGGATCCTTCACGCTGTCGAATCGGACGGTCGCGGCCCAGGACGCCGCTTCGTCCATCAAGGTGATGGAGTCCAGCATTGCGAGCGAGTTTCCCGAGGGCTACCGCATCAAGGTCGCCGCGGAGGCCGAGAACGACATCAAGCAGATAGCAGTGCGCATGAGAATCGGTCAGCGCACGCGGGAAGTGTACGAGTACATGGGCGATGAGGGCGGAGAAGCGGCGGGAGGACGGGGGAGGACGCTTGAACTGACTCCCGGCAAGTCCGTGAGAGCCGAACTCTTCCGGTGGACCAACACAACGAGCAACTACATCCCGCCGGGCACCATCATCACGTACAACTTCGACGTTGAAGATGTTGAGGGCAACCAGTATAAGACGGAACCGGAGCAGTTCGTCTACACCGATGTGCGCTACGAGTGGAAAGAGGTGACCGACGGGCTCGTGACGGTGGCCTACCACGGCCCCGTCGAGAAGCGGGCGCGCGACGTTCTGGACACCGCCAAGCGGACGATAGACCTCATCAGCCCCATTTACGGAGCGGTGCACGAGGACCCGATCCGCATCAGCATGTACAACAACGCCGCCGAGTTGGTCGACGCCTATCCTCCTCGCTACGGCGCAATAGGGCACGGCGTCATTGTGGACGGCCAGGCCCATACCCAAGAGGGTCTGGTGATGGTCGAGGCGGGAGGGCGTGATGCCCTCGGCACGACATCGCATGAGATCACGCACATCATCATTCATCGCGCCACGTTCAACCCAAGGGCGCAGAATATGCCTTCCTGGCTGAACGAGGGTCTCGCCGAGTTCGGCAACCTGCACGCGACCGTCGGCTACGACCTCGCGCTGGAGTTCGCCGTGCAGAACGACCGGGTGCTGCCCATCATGTTCATGCGCGGCCAGCCGAGCAAGGGCGAGGACATCATCATCTTCTACGGCCAGGCGCGGAGCATCGTCCGCTGGCTGTACCGGACGTTCGGCCGCGACAAGCTCACCGAGTTCATGTCCTACCTCAAGCGAGGAAACAGCCTCGACAGAGCGTTTACCAGGGCTTATGGCGGGGACAGGATAGCGATCACGAATATGTGGCGCGAGGAGATCGGCGCAATGCCGTACGAGCCCCCCTCGAACGAACGGGTGAGGCCCACACCCGTGCCGCAGCGCACCCTGGGACTCTACAGCCTGACCCCTCAGGCGGGAACGCAGACGGTTGGTAGCGGTCAGACCGAGGAGCCTACGGCGACGCCTGAGCCTGAGCCAGAACCGACTCCGACCCCTGAGCCTACTCCAGAGGCCGTTGCGATGGCCCCGGCATCCGAGACCGAAGAAGAGGAACTGACACCCGCCCCCGGCTCCGGTTGCTTCGCTCCGGCGCAGTCTGCCGGGGTTCTCGACCTTACCGGCGTGGCTGTCGTCGCCGGTCTCGCTTTCCTGGGAGTCCGTCGTCGGGTGTGGCCGCTCCGTCCGTAGTAGACCAACTCATCACCCTCACCCTCAAGTACGGGGCAAGCTCTAGCCCTCTCTCACGACGGGAGAGGGGATGTTTTGTAGTGTAGTCACAGCGACACCATCTTCTTTTTGATATCCTAGTGTCACCATCCACGGGCTGTTTTCCGTTACGAGAGGTGACCTATGTCGATAGTGACTCTCAGCGGACTCACCGGCGGGGGCGCGCGCAGACTCGGACCGGGCATCGCGAGGCGTCTGGGCGCGGACTACGTCGACCGGCTGATTCTCACCGACGCCGCGCGTCACGCCGGCGCGACCGTCGCCGCCCTCCACGAACGGGAGGAGCGCCCTCCGACTCGCGGCGAGCGATTTACCGGGATGCTCCAGAGGATCCTCGAACGAGCGGCAGTCAGTGGAGCTGCGGGCGATCCCTACTTCGGTCCGAGCACTATGTCTTTGTTGACCGAAGAGTTCGAAGAGCTCCCGCAGCCGACGATAACCAGGGGTCACGAGATCGAGGACGAGAAGTACCACGACGCCCTGGCCCAGGTGATAAACGACCTCGCGGCGACGGGCAACGTCGTCATCGTCGGACGGGGCAGCCCCGTCATCCTCAAGGACCAGCCGACCGCGCTGCGCGTCGGGACCGTCGCCGACTGGGAGGACAGGGTCGCCAGGGTCATGGACGTGGACCGGCTGGAGCGCGACGAGGCCGAGCGCACGATCATCGCCCGCGACCAGGCCCGCGCCTACTACTACAAGCGCTATTTCGATATCGACGACCCGGACGACCCGAAGCTCTATCACTTCGTCCTGAACACGAGCGATTTGGGTATCGAGTACGCAACCACGATAGTGATCGAAGCCGTGCAGGCCCTGGAAGCAGGTGACCTTCGCCTAGCGGACAGCAACGCCCCGTAAAGGAGAAGCATCATGGCGGAAAATCCCTATCAGCCCGGCGCTGAGGAAAGCACGAGAGGCGCGCAGTGGGCAACCAACCGGATTGAGGCCGCGGAACGAAACGAGGGGGCTTACCGCGCGTCACAGGAGACCCATTCGAGGTCGTGGCACTGGAAGGATATCGTTTCGACCGTCCTTCCGGGCGCCATTGCGGGCCTCTTCCTGCTGCTCATGCTGTTCTGGGTTATTCGGCTGTTCGTCGGTTAGATAGACAAGCGATCCATTCCTCAGGTGAAATCTCCGGTAGCCGGACTCCCTTGAGAACCCCGAGGAGGCGTTAGCATGGTAGATGAAATGAACCGGGCATGGGTGGAACAGCAGTCGAAGAGTGAGGTGCAACGCCACGCGAACATGGTCGAGGCGGCAAATCGCGCCCAAGAGCATCAGCAACATCAGCCGTCCTCGAAGTCTCATTCCGACATCGGGGACAGGCTGTACCGAATCGCGCGCGTTGTATTTCCTGCGATAGCGATCGTCGGCCTGCTGGCAATGTTCGGCTTCGCCGTCTGGATTGTCGTGACATCCGGCTGATCGATTCAAATGATCGACGGACAGTGTGAAGGGGAGGCTCCATTCCCATTCACTCGGATGAGGCTACTACTGCAGGATTTGAACGGAAGGTCGCGATGTAAATCGGCAATGTAATCCCAAGGGAGGAATGAGCATGGCCGAGGATCCCCTAATCCACCAACGTTTTGTACAAGGTACTCGCAGGCACGGAGACATGCTCTTAGAAGCGCAGCGTGCGCACAAGAACACGCAACATGCGCGGAGCCTAGAACGTCGATCGTCCAATTGGAAGGCGGCGATACTCTTACTCATCTTGATCGCGGCGGCAGCGGGAGTGACCTTTCTTCTCTACCAGATCTCCGGGGCCGCCGATGCGACTCCCTCGACGTATCCGTAGGATCCCTCACGTCGGTTGCCACCGACACCACCTGGAATGAAAATGGCAAGGGCGATCCGGTTTTACCTGCCCTTGTCAGGCTTGGTAGGGTCAGGAAGCCGCAATTGCCAGGCTCCTATGGGGCGCGCCCAATCTCCTTTGTCGGTCCACGTGTGACGGGGCCGAGCATTTCCCGGAAAAATCACACGATCGTGTGATTACAGACGCCGAGTACGTGGATTAGGATGGGTAGTAGGAACACCGGACTGCAATAGGAGGTGCAACTATGGCCCCGATGATGGTCGATCCCTATTGGTTCATTCTGAAGGGAGCAGAGAAGCACAAGCTGCATCTCAAAGACTTGGAGCGGGCGGAGGGAAGCGCTCAGCACGCCCGGTCGGCGGGATTCGGCAGGTCAAGTCGCTGGCTATGGATGACGCTCTGGTTTGTGGTGGTCGTAGCGGGGCTGTTTCTCCTATACCAGTTGACGGGAGCATCCGATGCAGTCCTCCCGACCCCGTAACGTGGGAAGGCGGTCGGCGGAAGCACAAATCAACCGGAAGGAGGCATGACCATGTACGTGCCAGAAGTCAGAGGAAGGGTCGAAGAGGGCGCCCGGAAGTACGAATACCGGTTGGAGGAGCTGGAGCGTGCCGAAGAGAATGCGAAGCACGTCCGAGCCGTGGGCGGCAGGTCGAGGCGGTGGTTGTGGACACTCGTGGCGTTGGTCGTGGCAGTGGCAGTGCTGTTCGTCATTTTCCAGGTCGCAGTGCCTTCGGACCCGGTGAGCGTAGCGCCGTAGGGGGAGTGGAGCAGAATCCCCCACCGACTGCGACCCAAGAACACGGAGAGGGAGACTTGCTGTTCATAATCCAAGGCGCGAAAGCAGCAAGCTAATCTCACACTAAGAACCGCAACTTGCTGACACAGAAGGCCGTACTCGTAACCGTAGTGGTGGTGTCAATTACCATCGCTTGTAGCAACTCGGAAACGTCTTCCGAGCCTAGCCGGGGTCACGTGTCAGCGGGCACCCCAATGCCTGGTACAGCAACGTCGTCACCCTTTAGTACGACACCAATGCAGGCGCCGACTACGGCTCCAGTGCCACCTCAAGAACCGATAGCTGTACCCACCAAGGTAGATCCTTCGTCGGATGCTGAGGAAATCCCTCAACTCGTTGAGGAATTGATGCAAACGGGAGTGGAGGTCACCTACAGGGAGAACGGTCCACTTATAAGGTATCCCACGATATTGGGAGTCGTGCTTCTTGGTCAGGGTAATGAAATCATCGCCAACGTTGCTCGTGGGCTGGCTGACGTTGACCAAAAAATCAAGATGTCTCCTACGACACGATTCCCCTTAGGCGCAATCGCAGACCTATTTGCAGTGACGGCGGTCTTACAACTTCATCAAGAGGGCAAGCTGGACCTCGATACTCCCATCGAGACAATAATCGCCGACTTCCCTCAAGGGGACAAAGTCACCCCACACCACCTGCTCTCTCACACGTCCGGCCTGCCCCACGTAAGTGACTATCAGTTCGATATTGACGACGAGAATCGGAAAGCGATCGACATAGCCCTTGAAGTCTTGGCCGGTCGGGAACTGAGTTATGAGCCCGGAACCAGATTCAATGCGACGGGTGGCGACTCGCCCACACCGACGGATTACTTGATGGCTCGATACCTGATTGAACGTGTATCGGGCCAGTCCTACGAAGAGTATCTCGACGAGCACATCTTCCAGCCGACCGGTATGACGAACACCGTCATAGCTACGGCCGGCGCCGCCATCGAAAATCAAGCGTTAGGCTATACGGTAGAAGGTCGTACCGGCGGACGCACCCCGACCGAAGTCGACCAAGAGTTGTTGCATCAGGCGTCGGATGACGGAATGGTCGTGTGGTCGACTGGAGAAGACTTATTTCGATGGTACCGCGCGCTCGCCAATGGCGAATTGATTGGACCAGAGCTCGCTGAACGTATGTTTACTCCCGTGTTGAAGCTACCGGGTGACTCAGGACACGCGGGTTATGGATGGAAGGTGCGGCAGACCGCGTTTGGCTACTCGGCACTGCACGTTGCGAATCTGCCCGGATACAACGTGGAAGTGAGGACAATCCCTGATGAAGAGTTGTTCGTAGTTGTTTTCACGTCCATAGAGGACTTCTATCCCCCACGCGGACAGATTTCGTGGAAACTAGCAACGCTAGCATTGCGCTAGCTGATGCCCCTCACCCGATCTCGAAGGCTTCGGCAATCAGGCGGTACGAGCGGACTCGGTGCTCGAAGTTGTAGCAGTTGGTGACGACGCCAACATCGGTTGTCCCGTAGTCCGACGCGATGCTCACGATGCGGTCGCGGACTCGTTCCGGGGTTCCATCCACGTAGGCGGGTTTGAGGCTCTCGATGTACTGCCTCGCGATCTCGGTTATGGGATAGACGGAGGCCTCTTCCGGGGGCAGAAGTCCTCCCTTGAGGTTCAGGTGCTGTCCCGCCTTGCTCAGGTTGCGGCTCGACGCGATGAATTGGGCCTCCTCGTCCGTTGGCGCGCACAGCGCCTGCACGGTGACGTTCACCCTCGGCTCCGGTAGGTACTTTGAGGGCTTGAACTGCTCCCTGTACAGCTCCGCCACGGCGGGGCCGTACTCGCCGGTGGTACCGAAGAAGTCGGCGAAGGCAAATGGCAGACCCAGCAGTCCGGCCAGTCGCGCGGAGAAGTCGCTCGATCCCAACAGCCACACATCGGGAACCTCGTCCGGCATGGGACCCGCCTGCGCGACGATTCCGGAGAAGGGATGGTCATCGCTTATCTCGTCCTCCAGGAAAGCCAGGAGGTCGGATACCATCTGGGGAAAGCGGTTGACGTCGGTGGGAGGACGGGGGTACGTGAGAGCAAGGGCCGTGCGCTGGTCGCTGCCGGGGGCGCGTCCGATGCCGAGATCGATGCGTCCGGGATAGAAGGCGTTGAGGGTACGAAACTGCTCGGCGACCTTGAGGGCCGAGTAGTGCGGGAGCATCACGCCGCCGCTTCCCACACGTATAGACGAGGTATTCGCCGCGATCTGGCCGATGAGGATCTCCGGGGAATTGCCCGTGAACGAGGTGGAGTTGTGGTGCTCGGCGACCCAGTAGCGCTTGTAGCCGCAACTCTCCGCCTCCACGGCCAGGGCGACCGTCTCGCGCAGCGACTCAGCCGCCGTGCTCCCCTTCCGCATCGGGGACTGATCGACGACGCTGAGCGTGATGTCCTTGGCCGAAACTTTCTGTGCCATCCGTAAGAGCGGACCGCCTACTTTCTCCGCTCCCGCAGTTTCGCCCAAACGTCCTCGGGAGTGATTCCCTCCGCCGCCAAGAGCACGAGGGTGTGATAGATCATGTCCGCCGCCTCCGCCGCCAGGGCGTCAGGGTCGCCGGTGACTCCTGCGATGGCGGTCTCCCCCGCTTCCTCGATGACTTTCTGCGCGATGCGGGGAGCGCCCTGCTCGAAGAGTGCGGTCGTGTAGCTCCCCTCCGGCATCTCGTCCTTGCGTGACTGAATCAGCGCGAAGAGCTCGTCCGTAATACCTGGGCCGCGGTCACGAGTCGCCACTTCGGTCATATCGGTTAGCGGTATGAAGAAGCACGACTGCTCGCCAGTGTGACACGTGGGACCTATCGGGTCGGCCTTGACAAGTATGGCGTCCCCGTCGCAGTCGAGGTGCAGGGACTTGACCTTCAGGAAGTTCCCCGAGGTCTCGCCCTTCAGCCATAGCTCGGAGCGGCTGCGGCTGTAGAACCACACGTTCTCTCCGCCGAGCGTCCGTTCGAGGGCGTCAGGGTTCATGTACCCGAGCATCAGCACCCTGCCCGTGTCGTCGTCCTGCACGATGGCGGACACGAGGCCCTTGTCGTCGAGTTGTATCATGCGTGTTCCTTCCGCTGCCTTTCCCACGTATGCCGCGAGGGCATATCCATTCTTTCATACGGCATATTGTCCACTCAAGGGATTGGCGTGGGAGGTCGGCGGCTTGCAGTCGTTGCAGTGACGGACTACTATGACGCGCACCGGAGCCGAAGCCCTGTCGAGCAGATCGTCACGGAGAATCCTCGATGGCAGTCCGTCCCGCCTATAGAACGCTCCTTGCGCAGGTACTGGCCTTCCTTCTGATGGCCCTCGTCTTCACCGCCTGCGCGCCCACAGACAGTCCTCTTGCCGTCGGCGACCGCGCGACGCCGACGCCGACTCCGACCGAGGCCGAAGAAATCCAAGCGGCCGCTGAAGCTACGCCGACGCCGACTTGGGTGCCGATTCCGACCTCCGTGTCGGTCGATTCCGCCTCCGAGTCTACGACTTCACAAAGCAGCCAACAGGCGGGCTCTACCACCATCGAGCCAACCCGCACTCCGGTGCCGTTGCCCGCGGACTACAACCGGAGCACGGAAGGGGTGCCGAAGCACGAGCTGGTGAAACTGGCGCAATGGGATGAAAACCGAGTCAAACTGAGCAACTTCATTGCCGGGTACATCATCGCGCATGGCCTCAACTACCCTACCCGCATTATCGACCTGGAACCCGAAGGCTACAAGGACGCGCTTCCTCACAACGACGTAGACATCGTCCTCGAGGCCGATCCTGAGTGGGCCAAGCCGTACGCCGACGCCGGAATCATCGTTGTGCTCAAGCCCCTCTCATCGGCCAGCCCGGATACCGTCGTCGCGGTGAATGCCTCCCTCTGGAAGCGCGCGCCGGAGGTGGGGCAATTCCTTGAACAGTATGAGTGGGACGGCGAACTGTTGACCACCGAGTCGAAGAAGATCAAGAGCGGCAGAATCGCCGTGACCGCTGCAGTAGTCGGCCACAACGTCTTCAAGCGCAACGAGGAAATGTGGACCGAGTGGGTGTCGCCAGAGGCCGTCGAGACCGTCCGCGCCGCGATGGAGGACGGCAAGATCTGGTTCTGTCGAGGGTTCGAGGTGAGAGTTATCGGCCCGTATACCATGAGGGTCTGCAAGGACGACCCTTCTGTAGGCACAAGGCTGTAAAGCCGGACCCCACCCGCTAGTCCATAACCGTTCCACCGCCGATGTTGATGGCTTGGCCGTGAATCCATGACGCGGCCTCGGTGCACAGGAAGGCGATGAGTCCTGCGACTTCCTGGGGCGTGCCGGCGCGGCCTATCGGGGCCAGACTTGCTCTCTCCTGCCACACCTCTCCCCTGCCGAGCGGGTCGAGGCGCGAGGTGTCGACGAGGCCGGGGCAGACGGCGTTGACGTTGATGCCGTGCGGCCCGAGGTCGAAGGCCATCGAGTGTGTCATGCCGACCTGAGCGAAGTTGGCGGCATTGTAAGCCAACGTGGCGGCGGAGGCCCGTTTCCCGGCTGCCGACGCAATGGTCACGATCTTGCCACCCTGCCCCTGTTCGATCATCACCTTCGCAACGGCCTTGCTGCACAAGAACGTACCACGAACCTTAACGTCTATCACCTTCTGAAATATGTCGGGATCGACCTCGATGAGAGGCACGCGGTCGGGGCCGTAGCGATACGCGGCGTTGTTGACCAGAATGTCGATGCGCCCGAACTCTTCCAGCGCGCGCTCGACCATGATGTCAACGTGGGCTTCGTCGGTCACGTTGCCCACGATGGTCAGTGCCCGTCGGCCCAGGGCGCGCACTTCGTCTGCGGTGCTCTCGATGTCGCGCCAGCCGATCTCCTGCTCGTCGGGCGGGAACGTGGAGGGGTCGCGGCCCGTGCCCGTCAGCACGAGATCCGCACCCAGCTTGGCAAGTGCGTGTGCCGTGGAGTTGCCGATGCTCCGCCTTCGTCCCGCGCCTGTGACTATCGCTACCTTGCCGTCAAGTTCGCCCATGATGCCCCTCTCTCTTCCCCGGCCGTATTGGCCGGAGTGATGCGGGCATTATGACCAATCCGCAAGGTGGGGGCAACGGGGGCCAGTCAGGAGGAACTCTTGGAGGCGGGAGGTCCTGGCGGACTTAAGGGGGATGTGCTACGAACCTTTCGGCATGAAACCTCAATATAGGCTATTCTCGCGGTGTTTAACTGGCGGAGAGCAATTGCCCAACGCCCCAATCTTTGGGTAGTCAAGCATATTATTCCCTTGGCGCTATCAGGCCATCTGACGGAGCGCCATGTCTCTGAACATGCCCTGCTCCACCATCAGCTCGTCGAACGAGCCTTGTTGGACCACCTGGCCATTCCTCAAGACGTAGATTCGGTCTGCCCGGCGAATGGTGGAGAGGCGATGGGCACTCACTATGCGGGTCACGGACAGTTTTTCGATTTGCTCCATCACGCTGGATTGAGTTTCGTTGTCCAGCCAGTTGGTGGCCTCGTCCAAGAGAATCACTCTCGGGTTTCGTACCAAGGCGCCGGCCAACATGATCCGTTGCGCCTGACCGCCGGAAAATGCGGTTGAACCCTCCGACGTGACGGTATACATGCCCATTGGCATTGCCTCAAGATCCTGGTCAACCGAGGCCAGACGCGCAGCGCGCCATGCATCCTCCACGGTCAGGTCGTTGCCTGTTCCGATGATGTTATCCAGCACCGTCTGGGGTCGAAGTGAGGCATCCTGCACCACCGTGCCCACGCCATTGCGCAGCGCATGCCGGTTTAGCCGTTCCAAGTCATGTCCGTCGTAGTACACCGCGCCGGACAGGGGGCTTTCCAGCCCCAGCGCCAAGCGGAGCAGGGTGCTTTTCCCCGAGCCGGACTCTCCCACAAGGGCAATGAACTCGCCGGGGCGGGCATACATTGATACGTCCTGGAGGACGAGGGGGCCATCTTCGGTGTATCGGAAGGTCACGTGGTCAATGCGCAGTTCGCCCTGCAACTCCAGCACCGGGGCGTCGGCAATTGACCTTTTGGGGCGCTCCGCGAGAATGGGCGCGGTCTGTTCGACGGTAGGCAGGATGGCTGCAATGGCGGAGAAGGACAGACCGAACTGGACTACGGCACCGTAAAAGATCATGAACGCGGCATATATCGCCAGAAAGCTACCGACGGGAAGCCCATGCTCGCTGCGCTCCAGGGCCACCACGAACAATCCTGCTATGGCGAAGTACGGCATGGCGGAAACAAACGCTATCAGATGCTCGTTGAGACTGCCCAACTGCATTTCGGTCTGCTTCTGCTCCCGGTAGTGGGCCGCCCACATGGCAAACCCCGACTCTTCCGCTCCGGCGACCCGCAGCTTGGCCACGCCGCTGATGAGTTGAAGCAGCACGCCTGTCAACCGGCGCGAGGCAGCAAGTAACCGGCGGTGATGCGGCAGCTGCCGCATACCTATGTACAGCGTCACGGCGAGAGATATTACACCTACGCCCAGGCCAAGCCCGCCCAGCGCTGGGTCGTAGACGAGCATCAGGGCAGAGGCGGGGAGGAGGAAGATGAGCGTGAGCATCGAACCGGCAACTACGCCTGCCACCCTATCCCGCAGCTGCTGAAATCCCAAGGCCCTGCTTCCCAGGTCACCAACGGTGAAGCGTCGGAAGAACGATGAAGGGAGGACCAGCATCCGATCCCACAGTGCTGCGCTGATGCGCGCGACGGCTCGGCCTTCCAACCGCATCAGGGCGGTCCCTTTCACCATCTGTGCTAACGCAAGAGCCAGCCCTCCCATCACCAGTGCCGCCATTAACATCACCAGAGCGCTCAGATCGCCGGACGGCAGCACCTGACTTGCAATTGCTCCCAGAAATGCCGCCGGCGCCAGCATAGCCAGTCCCGACAGAATCCCCGCTCCCACCAAGCGCGCCAAATCACTCCGCACCCTGTTGAAGACCATCCCCAACAGCGAGGCGGCGTTGCTCGTATATTCGTCCGGCAGGGGGCAGTAGAAGAAGTAGGCGGTTCCATCCAGCAACGCGGCGCGCTGGGCGTTTACCCGTTCGGACCGCGAGGTGTGGGGATCGACCATCAGGTATCGCCCGGAAGCGCCCGGAATCAACGCTACAGGAGCGCCGCCTTGTTTGTACGAGGCAAGCATGGCCCCGCTATCGCTCAGCCACCAGCGATGGTTATTCTTGAGGGCAACGCGACGGAAACGAACCCCCGATACGTTGAGGATATCTTCCAGCGTTGTCTCTTCGCTGGAAGAGGCCCGGCGTTGCGCTTGCGTCGAAGCCCGGAACACGATCCCTTCATGGCGGCCAATGCGCTCCAGGGTGCGCAGAAGGCCTGAATCATCCTCGGCCGGGAGCTCGCCGCTTACGACGCTGAACAGGTTCCGGCGAGCCCGTTCCGCGCTTCTCCGGCGATACCGGGCGCTGGCGGTCTGCAGGTTAGACACGTCGGCCAGGAGCAGCGCTCGGTTCGTCCGGTCGGCCCTCATGGCTACCCAGTTGAACTCGGCCAGAGCCGCAAACAGCCGCCCTTCCCGGTGCAGTTCCGATGTGCTGATGGCCATTACCCGGGCCGCTCGTCCCTGGACCACCCAGCTAAAGGTGGTGATGGGAACCGGGAGGGACTTGGACTGATCAAGTTCCTCAGTGCCCAGGTAGTGCATGTCCCCGCCTTCGCTGAATGCCCATGTCACGCCGTGCTGGACAGCGATGGTCGTGCCGCCGGCAATTTCATCAGCGCCGTCCGGTGCCAGCTCCTGATCCATTTGCGGTCGGAACGTAACGTCGCCGGCAATGGACTCGGAGAGATCACTGACCCATGTGTCCGCCTGCTCAACTATCTCGGCCTGAAGATCGGCTGTGGCCAGGGCGTTGAGGGGAATCCGCCGCAGCTCCGAATCCGGCAATCCCTTGGCCACCAGTACACTCGGGGTTCCCTCTTCGGGTGCGTTAAAGAGCAAGCGTCCCGTCCCGGCCCGCAGCAGGTGTTTGAAGTCGGTTGGAACGCCATCCTCCCTGAGACGGGTTGCGAATACGTCCACTGAGCCTTGGACAACGAACCAGAGGGTGTCCGGGTCCGAGAGGCGGATCGGGCGATTGCCGCCGCCGATAAATCGTTCTCCCAGGGCAAGCGCAAGTTCCAGAAGCCGGTCCGTCTCGCGCCTCTCCGGCGTCACGCTGTCCAATGCGCTTACTCCGCTTCTATAAGCCGGTAATAAAGTCCCTTGGCATCGGCCATGAGTTCCTGATGGGTGCCGCGCTGCACTTCCTTTCCCCTTTCCAGAACTACAATCAGATCGCAATCGCGTATGGTGCTCAGCCGGTGGGCCACGATGAGGCAGCTGCAGCCACGCCGGCGGAGGGCCTCGTCGATGCGCATCTCCGTAACCGGGTCCAGCGCGCTGGTGGCCTCGTCGAGAATCAGCAGCGACGGATTCCCCACAAGAGCGCGGGCAATCTCGAGCCGCTGCCTTTGACCGCCACTGAAATTACGCCCACCCTCCTCAACGGCGGAATCGTAGCCGTAGGATCTGGCCAGGATATCCTCATGGATGTCAGCATCCTTCGCCGCCGCAATCACGTATTGGTCTGGAATCTCCGGGTTCCACATGGTGATGTTCTCGCGGACGCTCGCGGCGAACAGGAAGATGCGCTGGTCAACCATGGCCACGGAGTTTGTCATGAGCTCACGGGGAATGTCCGTACGGGGCTGGCCGTCCAGCAGGATTTCTCCGCTCAAAGGTTGATGGACGCCGGCTACCAGCAGAGCCAGAGTTGATTTACCGGATCCGGTAGGGCCGACGACGGCAACGCGCTGGCCGGGTTCGATAGTGAGGTTGAAATCATCGAGCAGTGGCTCACGCCCTGCCTTGTACCCGAACCGCACGTTGCGCAGTTCAAGCTGGCCGCTGAGCCGCAGCTGCCTGGCGAACGCTCCATTCCCTTCGCTGGGCTTGCCGTTGCGTCTCTGGAAAAATCGGTCTTCGGGCGCGTCCAGAACATCTTCAAGCCGTTGAAGATTGGCTTCCAATATCTGGAACAGGTCTGAGAATTGGACGAGGCGGCCAATGGGCAAAAGGAAGTTGGTGGCAAGAACGTAAAGGCCCATCATCACGCCCAAAGTCATCTCGCCTTCCATTACCCGCCAGCCCCCGATACCAAGAACTGCGGCGTTGCCGGCTATCAGGAACAGTCCTGGCAACGAGGCGATCACGTGTCCAAGCTCGGCAAAGCGCTGTCGCGCCCTTAGCTCCCGAGCCTGGTAGCCGGACCAGTGGGCAAAGAAATCGTTCTCGGCGGATACCGCCTGTATGGAGTCTATGCCTCTCAGTCCGTACATGCTGATGCCCTGCAGCTTGCCCTGCTCGCGTTGAAGGCGGCGGTTCTCACCCACGCGAGACCGGGTTATCAGGCGTACGGTGACCACATTTACCGCGCCTATGGCGGCGACCACCCCCGCCAACACGGGATCGTAGATGAACATGACCACCAGGAACACGGCACTGGCGGTTAGTTCGATCAGGACTCCGACGAACTGCGTCGTCGCCACCACCGCGATCTCGTCTATCAACTGCACGCGCGAGGCCAGGTCGCCGGAGAACCGCTGGGTGAAAAAGCCCATCTGCAGCCGGAACAGCCGTCTGATGAACCGGTCCGCATGGTCCACCGACAGCCGCACCGCGAGCAGTCTGAGACAACGCTGCCGCAGCAAGGTGAGCAGATAGACCAGCGCGCCGGACACTGCAAGGCCAGCGATGATCGCCGTGCCCCAAGATGGAGGCTCCTCTCCACTCAGCACGTCGTCAACGAAGACGCTCAGAAGCAGGGGTAGGGTCATGGCGGGAATCGCAAGAAGCAGTCCGCACAACAGGGCGAAGGCCAAGGGCCCGGTGACTTCCCTGAGCCAGGGCCACAGGCGGGGGAGGATGCCCGGACGAGCGCCGCCGGTCTTGAAATCCAGCTCCCGCCGGAAACTGAGTACAACGCCGGTGAAGCCCTGGTCGAACTCCTCGTCCTCAATTACGCGGTGGCCGTTGGCAGGATCGTTTACCAGGTAATTTGGGCCTCGGAAGCCCTCCAGGACCAGGAAATGGTTGAACTCCCAGAATATGATTAACGGCAGGTCCATGTCTCGGAGCTGCTCCGGCTCTCTTCGCCACCCTTGCGTCTCCAAGCCATACTGTCGGGCCGCGCGACTGATGTCAGCGGCGTCACAACCATCCCGGTTGACCGTACATGCCTCTCGGAGCTCCTCCAAAGAGACCCAGCGCCCAAAGTAAGCAAGTACAATGCCAAGGGAAACGGCGCCGCACTCGGTCTCCTCTTGCTGGAGCATGAGAGGCGTATGCACACGCCGGCGCCGCTTGGCCAAGGACGGCAACCCTATCATCCGCCGCTCCCGGACGCTAAGAGGGACACCAACGACTCACGCCCCAGCACAATGCGCAACGACGCTACCGCGCCGTCAGCCGGGAGAACGTCCGGCTCGTTGCCGGCGAGGGCCACGCGCAGCAGATGCGCTTGTTGAGGTATGGTAAGACCTTGATCCGCGAGCCATTTGGGAGGCGTACCCGGTCGCGCAGAAACCTCTGCCACCCGTCCCTGGAAGACCTGCCTGCCGCCATCGTCGGGACCACCAAAACTGACGCGAGCCTCCATACCGGCACTGAGGGTGGCGGCGTCACTTGGCGCAACGAAAGCCACCACTTCCGGCCCGCTCGTTAAGGCTGCACGGACCAGGCCCACAGAGGCGCCGGCGTCCACCGCCTGCCCAGGCGCCAGGTTCAGTGCGATCACCTCGCCTCCATATGGGCTCGTGACTTCCATCTGAACTGTGGATGACGCAGCCGATCCGGCGACGAGCAGGGCTTGCAGCAACTCGATCCGGGCCTCTTCTTCCAACTGATCGCCCTTCTCCAAACCATTTATGACGCCCACAATCACCGACTCCCAATGCTGCGCATCAGACGGCCGAATATGCGCGACTGGTTGCCCCGGCGCTACGGTGTCCGTCACTGCCACGAAGACTTCCTCTACGGTGCCCGACGCCGGGGCAACCAGATAATGGCGCTCACCCGGAAGCACCAGTGCTGCCTCCACGGACACAGTGCGTTCCACGCGCCCGAACACAGAGAAAGCCATCAGCGCCAGGACCATCACGCACAGCCCGGCCACTATCAACCACTCGTGGGGCGCAGTGATCTGCAGCCGGTCGTCCAGCGGTTCCTGCCGGCCACGCCGCCGTAACGCCCGCTCGCGAAACATGCGGTTGATTAGCGACCTGTATCCTTCCCTTGTAGAGTGGATTAATTCGACCTGCCAACCGGGCCGGAGGCGTCATTTGAATGAACCCTCCGCCACCTCCAACAGTCCCTGTCTTCCTTGTGCCTATCCCTCCAAGCAATGGGGCCATGACCTGAGCAGCATCCAGCCCATGGCGCGACCATTTCCTCCACCGACATTCTGTTATCCGTTGGCGGGGCGACTGAGATCACGGGGTCCAAAAAGGTTGGTGGGGAGGTCTTATTTGACGATCCAAGCTCTACCCGGGACTACCCAACCATCCTGAGGTTCTGGGATCGTTACCTCTAACGGCCCCTGTCCTCCAGCAGCGAATTGGAGAGCGACTTCATCCGGCCTGCCCGTGGGAGGCAGAACTAGGTGCGCCGCATTAACGGTGTCTTCGCGCACTTGGATGTCAGGCTCGGCAGGGAGGTTAACGCCAAACTTTGCCGCAATCGCCCCATTGCTTCGAGGGATAGGCAAACCGAATCTGGCCTATGCGCCATAATTGGCGCACCTTCTTTTCTGAGAAGAAGGAACTTCACCTATCTCGGCGGGTGATTCGCAAATGGGTCTTCTTCATATTCGTCACCCTGGCCAGCGGCGATCAACGCCAATTCATCCTCGGTGAGGTGAACGGCGGGCAGGACCAGGTGGGCGATATTGCTGCCGTCCTCGTGCACTTCCACGTTTACGCTCTCCGGTATGGAAATTCCGAACTCCCCCAGGATTGCGGCCTTGGGATCCGCGAGCAGCCTGGTCCGAAAGCCCTCGTCCTCCTCGGCCCTGGCGATGATTTGGGCCTGTAGCCCATTCAAACTATTCGTTGCCATTACCTTAATCCTCCTATGATGACCTGATTTGTGCAGGGTGCACGAGAGGGTCTTATCTTGCGGATATGCCCTCCAACTAATTTAGCATAATCGATGTAACTTAGGCATGACTATTTGATGCAATTTCGTAACTTTATATAACTATTGGCCGATTTCGGCATAATTTACCCTGTTGGCGCCAATCCCTGCGTCCCCTGAGAGTGGGAGCGCGGTTACGGCGACAGAGGAATCCCGCCGGGGTTCAGGATGTGCTGAGGGTCGAACTCCCGCTTCCATTCCAGCATCCTCGCCCACAGGTCTCCATAGTGCTTCCGCCACTCCTGGCGGTCAAAGTCCAGCCAGCCCGAGAGGTAGCGCTTGCCGCCTGCGTCGATGATGCGCCGGCTTTCCCTCGCCAGTATCGGCAGGACCTCTTCCATTTCTGACGAAGGAGCTTCTATGAGGATGCCGTACCCCATCAGCATTTCTCCTTCCGGACGCATGAACAGAGGCGCTCTGAATCGCTCGCCTCTAAAGGGTCCGAGCATTATTCGCGCCTTACGCGCCACAGGGCCGGGAAGCTCGGAGGCCACGTCGGTCATGAATTGCGGGAAAGCATCCCAGGGCAACACCCCCTCGGTGCATGGATGAGCCTGGCTCCAGTCGTCGAACCAAATAAGGCGGCGTGAACCCGCTTCCCCATGGAACCCCCGGCTTGGTCCAATCGAAGGCTGCCCTGCTCCGTAGAGACTTCGTTTCCTTGTGGGTGACGAACTCCAGAGTGGAATAATCGGAGCGGTTGGCGACGAAAGTATGGTGGAGACCGCTCAGCATTTCCTCCTCGTGCGGGGGAGTCTCGTCCCACTCCACACTCAGATAGACGACAAAGAAACGGTGGGCGAACAACTCGCCGGACAAGACCTGCCACAAATTTCGGACGACCGGCATACACCATCCGTCGATGTACTGAAAGCGCTCGTCCCGCGCAAGCAGTTCGAGGTCTTGCATCAGGACGAGGATGTCCTCGTAGAGGAGTCCATACGATCGCACGTTGGGCAGCGCTTTGCGCAGCCGGAGGCGCGCTTCGGTAATCGCGCCGAACTGTCCGAGTCCACAGCGGACGCAGTCGAACAGAGCAGAGTTGCTTTCGGCGGAACAGCGCAGACGTCGGCCGTCACCGGTTACAACTTCCAACTCGGTCACATTGTCTGCCTGGGAGCCGTAGGTGTGGGAGGTTGTGCTGAGGCCGGCCACCGAGAGCGTACCACCCACCGTCACACTCAAGTGGGTGGTGAGAGCGGGCGGCAGATATCCTTGCGCGTAAACCGCGTGGACCAGGTCACGCCAGGGGACTCCGCTTTGCACTCGTATCTCGTCACCTTCGATATCGCCGATCCTGTTGAGTGCCTTTGTGTCGAGAAGGATGCCTCCATCACTCAGGGATTGACCGTTTTGCGAATGGCCCGCGCCTCGAACCGTCAGCGGAATCCGTTCCCGGCTTGCTTGACGGATGATCTCCACCACTTCACTCACCGAGTTTGGGCGAGCCACGGCCAGGGGCTGTTTTCGGACAGTGCGACCAAAGTCGCGGCTGGCAGCCTCCAGCGTCTCCTCGTGTTTATCGAGCTTGGAAAGGTCCATGACACTCACATCCGCACCGCGCGGACTGGACACAATGCATCGTCGATCATTGGGCGGGGAACAACTGAGCGTGGATAGAGTGTCCTCACCGGCTTGTCCGCCGCACGTCCATGCCAGCGTAGGCCTTTGAATAGACGGCGCCCCGGTCTAGCACGACCTTGAAGTGGTTAATGATTTGCCGGACCTGATACATGCCGTCCTGGCCAAAGAACATGTCCAGGTGTGGCCATTCCCGCAGCCCGTCAGCTTTGACCGGAAGGCACCAACCCCTCTCTACCAACCGGTCGATCGGCAGCCTCCATCCCGGGCGGTCCAGGAGGAACGACTGGCTCCTGGGAGAACCCTGCGTTCTCTTCCGGGTGAGTTCGAGATCCAAGCGCGGCAACACGCCTTGCGGAGTTACGCTGATGCCAAATCCGCAACTCGGAGAAACCAGCCCGGCAAACTCGGAGAGGACAGCCATGGCCTGCGACGGGTCGCCGGGCCATTGAACCCGCCTTAGTCCTTCAGCGACTTTGGAGCCGTCCACACCCAAGGCCACCAAGCGGATGGCCCGCTCGGCCCGGCCCGGCATTACGCCGGCGTGAGACACGTACACGCCGCAGTCTGCCAAAGCGGCACATGCCTGCTCCACGTGGCGCGATTCGGCGGCGTCCGGGGCCCAGCCGGCTACGGACCGCAAAGCGGCAACCAGTGCGGCAGGGTCCTCGTACAACTCCACCGGATCGGGCTCGGGGTAGCCGCCAGGTACGATGAAGATACCCGGGACGCCGTACTGTCCCGGAGGCGACCTGGAGAGGTCGTACTCCAGGATTATCCCTTTCCCAGTGCGAGTGAGGAATGAGTCGGGGTGGTGAGCCTGCTCGTCGAGAAAGGTTGTGAAGTCGGTACCTACCAGCTCCGCAGCGGTTGCTTCAGTCAGACGCCGGCAAAATTCGGCGAGGCCGGTATGGGGCGAGGAGATGACAAAGAAGTCCGCAGTGGGAGTGGGGTCGGACAGGTAAAACTCAAACCCGAAGCGCGAATCTGCTGTACAGGCGGGCAGACGGTTCGCCAGCGGCTGCAGTCTCTCCCATCCGGAGCCACCGAGCAACGCGGCAGGGAAGAGACTCCGCAGGTCCTGCAGCAGGCTGCCGAACGAACTGTACTCAGCATTCACTGGCAGCGCCTCCGGTATTTGACCGGTACAACTGACCGCCTACCAGAAGCGCCATCGTTCAAATTTCCGGCGAGTCCCGATAGGCTGGTGGGGCCGAGTATCAGTCGTGTTGTATGGCGGTGGTCACGATATATTGACTGTGTCCCAATTGACGTCGACACCGGCGGCGATCTCAGCCAACTCTTCTTCCGTGAGGCGATCGGACAAAGGCAGAACCATGTGTGCGCTGGTGGCGTCGTCCGCATGCACCTGAATGGTGAAACGCTCAGGGATGGAGACGCCCAACTCGGCCGAAATGACGGGCCTGGGGTCCGCAAGCAACTTCGCGCGGAACTCGCCGTCCTCCGTGGCCCTTTTCATGATGTGGGCCTTCATCTCGCTCATCGTTGTAGTTGCCACGGTCCTGCACCTCCTGGGCTCGTTGCTCCGCCGGATTCTCAGGTCGCCAAATGTTAACGGTGTCCCAGTTAACCTCAATTTGAACACTTACAGATTGTTCATGTCATCTTCCAACTGATCCATGGACTCCTGCCCCCAGTTGCCACCGGCAACCTGTGCCAACTCCTCTTCAGTAAGGCGGTCGGTCATGGGCAGCACCATATGGGCCGTAGTCGCACTGTCTTCATGCACCTGCACGCTGAACCCTTCAGGGATGGAGACCCCGAATTCCGCAGATATCACGGACTTGGGGTCCGCGACCAGACGTGTCCGAAAGTCCTCGCTCTCATCCGCCTTGGCGACGAGGTGTGCCTTCATTTCGCGCGTAGTCATGGTTGCCATGGTTTCACCCCTTCTTACCGGCTTACAGGTCGCTCACTCTAGACTCTATAAATGTCGACACCTGCGGCGATTTCAGCCAACTCCTCTTCAGTGAGGCGGTCGGTCATGGGCAGCACCATATGGGCCGCAGTCGCGCTGTCCTCATGCACCTGCACGTTGAACCCTTCAGGGATGGAGACCCCGAATTCCGCAGATATCACGGACTTGGGATCCGCGACCAGACGTGTCCGAAAGTCCTCACTTTCATCGGCCCTAGCGAGGAGATGTGCCTTCATTTCGCCAACCGTTCGATTTGCCATGGCATTGGCCCCCTTCTCTCGGTTTTTGCCGCCTATCGCACCCCTTAGAGCTCGAAATGATCGTGCAAGGGACGTGGCAGACAACTCTCCAATCAACCGCGCCGGCTAATTCAGCCTGCGAAGTCTACCTCCGGCGGACTAGGCGGCGGTCCGGAGTCTATACTTCCACCACCGGCAACCATCTCCAGTTCCGACTCGGCGAGAAGACCGGATGGCGGCAGGACCAAGTGCCTGGTGGTGGCGGCGTTCTGGTGCACCTGGATGTCAAACCACTCAGGGAGGTTGATGCCAAACACCTCCGAAATCGCGGCCTTTGGGTCAGCAATCAGCTGGGCCCGAAAACCCTCGTCCTCTGCGGCTTTCGCCAGGATGCGAGTTTCTATTTCACTCGAATACGAGAACGCCATAGCTTCAACCTCCATCACACTTGCGAGCGCTCTCTCTGACTCTACCACAGTATGTGTAACCGAGATGTGACGATTGAACGTAATTTCCATGACCGCTTGTGACGATTCGCCGCTTTTGGCATAATTGCCCCTGTTGAGGCCAATCCGCACATCCCGTTGGGATGGAAGCTACGGGGCCCCTGGAGTCCCTGGGAGGTGACAAGTTGAAACAACCGGAAGAGTTGATGCAACGGATACGGAAGCTGGAGGAGCGCCTCTCGCGCCTGAGCGAGGCCGGCCTCCGCATCAACGAGAGCCTGGACTTCGACACAGTGTTGCAAGAGGTGGTGGACAGCGCCCGGGCACTGACGACCTCGCGCTACGGAGCGATCACCATCCCGGGCGAGGTCTTCCGGCGCCCCACGTTCATCGCCTCCGGCCTGACCGAGGAGGAGCACCAGGGTTTCTGGGACATGCCCGAGGGACTGGGATTCTTCGAGTATCTCAGCGGGCTTGAGGAGCCCCTGCGGGTTTCGGACATAACCAGCCATCTGAAGGCATTGAACATGCCTGATTTCCTGCCCTCGGTACAAGTGGATTCCGTGCTGGTGGCCCCGATTCGTCACCTGGGGGTAGGGGTCGGCACGATCTACCTGGCCCGAGAGGCGGGTGGCGGGGAGTTCACGCAGGAGGACGAGGAGACCCTCGTGATGTTCGCGTCCCAGGCGGCTCTGGTCATCGCCAACGCCAGCAGGCACCGGGAGGAGCGGCGGGCCAGGGCGGACCTGGAGACGCTGATGGATACCTCTCCTGTCGGTGTGGTGGTCTTCGACGCGCTGACGGGAGCTCCGAAATCCTTCAACCGGGAGGCCGGCAGGATCGTCGACAGCCTGCGGAATCTCGGCCAGTCGCCGGAGGAACTGCTGGACACGCTGATTTTCAGGCGGGCCGACGGGCAGGAGGTCTCCCTGCGAGAGTTCCCGATGGCCGAGCTGATGAGCGCCGCGGAGACTGTGCGCGCCGAGGAAATCATCATGCGGGTTCCCGACGGGCGGAGCGTCACGGTGCTGCTCAACGCCACGCCTATCCTCTCCGACGAGGGCGCGATCGAGTCGATGGTGGTCGCTATGCAGGACATGGCGGACGTGCAGGAGATGGAGCGTCTGCGGGCCGAGTTTCTGGCGATGGTCAGCCACGAGCTAAGGGCCCCTCTCACCTCCATCAAGGGTTCCGCCGCTACCGTGCTGGAATCCGCCGTGGATGTTGACCCCGCAGTGGCCCGTCAGTTCTTCAAGATCATCGAAGACCAGGCCGATCACATGCACGCCCTGGTCGCCGACCTCCTGGACGTGGCCCGGATCGAGACGGGCACGCTGCCGGTCAGTCCCGAACCCGCTGAGGTGGCCGTGCTGCTGGACCGGGCGAGGAGCGGTTTCACCAACGCGGGAGGAAAGAACAACCTCGCCATCGACGTCGAGCCGGACCTGCCCCTGGTGATGGCCGACAGGCGGCGCATCGTCCAGGTGCTCGGCAACCTGCTGTCCAACGCGGCCCGCAACTCCCCGGAATCGTCCACGATCAGTGTGAGCGCCGTGCGGGACGGCATTCACGTGGTGGTCTCAGTGACGGACGAGGGGCGCGGCATCCCGGCCGAGAGCCTTCCCAACCTGTTCCGCAAATTCTCCAGGGGGCAGTCCGAGCAGCAGGGAGGGGACACGGGGCTGGGCCTCTCCATCTGCAAGGGCATAGTGGAGGCGCACGGTGGCCGCATCTGGGCCGAGAGCGACGGGCCGGGAACGGGGGCGTGCTTCACCTTCACGCTCCCATCGGTCGAGGACGCGACCGGCCGATTTCCATCGATCCCGACGAGTGAGGCGAAGGAAGTGGAAGAACAGGTGCGGGTCCTCGCGGTGGACGACGACCCCAACGACCTTCGCTACGTCCGCGACACTCTCGCCAAGTCGGGCTACGAACCGGTCGTGACCGGGGAGCCGGAGGAGGCCCTCCGTCTCGTGGAGGAGGAGATGCCGGAACTCGTGCTGCTGGACCTGATGCTCCCGGGAACGGACGGCATCGAGCTGATGAAGGACATCCTCGATGTGGCGGACGTGCCGGTCATATTCCTCTCAGCTTACGGACGTGAGGAGCAGATCGCCAGGGCCTTCGACATGGGGGCCGCCGATTACGTCGTCAAGCCCTTCTCGGCGACGGAGCTCTCGGCGAGGATCAGGGCGGCTTTGCGCAGGAGGGCGGCCGCAGAGCCGTCGGAGCCCTACGTGCTAGGCGACCTGACCGTCGACTACGCCAGGCGCAACGTGGTCCTGGCCGGCCGTCCCGTATATCTCACGCCGATAGAGCTCCGGGTGCTGACCGAGCTTTCGGCCAACGCAGGGCGGGTGCTGACCTACGAGCGCCTTCTGAGTAGGGTGTGGGGCGGGAAGGCCGGCGACGACGTGCGGCCCCTGCGCACCATCGTCGGCAAGCTCCGCCGCAAGCTCGGCGACGACGCCGACTATCCCACGTACATCTTCACCGAGTCCCGCGTCGGCTACCGGATGCCGGCGGGAGAGAGGTAGATCTTGTTGGAATCAAATGGAAGGTAGAGATAGATGAGATCGAAGCTATCGGAGTTCATACCTCTCATGGTGCTTGCGGCGGGAATTGTCCTAATGGCCGCGGCAGCCTGCGGCGGCGATGATGATGAGACGGGTGCTGCTCAGGATGCCGCAACGGCGATGCCGACCACAGAGTCGGGCGCGCCTGCCCTCCCGCTCGACACACCGGCGCCGTCTGCTAATGAGCCCGTCCTAGGGGAGATAGAGACTGCGGCGCGGAAGCTTCTGGCCGACGAGCTAGGAGCAGACGAGGGAGACTTCAGGCTCGATAGCTCCGAGGGGGTGGAATGGTCCGACGCCGGCCTGGGATGCCCGAAGGAGGGCTATGCCTACGCCCAGGTCATCACTCCTGGCTACAAGCTGATCTTCGACCTCGCGGGTACGTTCCACGCGGTGCATACCAACTCCGACGGCTCCCATATGGTGATCTGCCAAGACGGGCAGTAGCGCATCGAGGCAAACTCGCCGAGCGATAAGGTTCCGTTTGCTCCGAGTCGGTTGACTTTGGAGGGAGAGTGTTTATGCACGACCGCAATGATTTCATAACCGAAGGGCTAACCTGCCGAACTACATTGCGCGGTGTGTTGGGAAAGTCAAGAATGAATCGGCAACGCCAACGCCAAGCAACCGGAACCCAATCAGGGCTATTTCAGCTACGATTCGCGGACAACTGAGGAACTCTTGGAGGCGCCAGAGAAAGCCTGATGGCGGAGAGTGTGGGATTCGAACCCACGGTACCCTTGCGGGCACACACGATTTCCAGTCGTGCCCAATCGTCCACTCTGGCAACTCTCCGCGACGAATCGAACGGGAGGATGAGGTCTTTTGCAGTCCGTTCGCGGCGGTGTTTTGAGCAAGTGGCGGAGAGAGTGGGATTCGAACCCACGATGGAGTTGCCCCCATACCGGTTTTCGAGACCGGCGCATTCGTCCGCTCTGCCATCTCTCCGGGACGCTTACGTTCCGATTATAGCATAGGCGCTACCGAGGGACTTCGGCCATGAGGGCGAGGGTGTTGCCGTCGGGGTCGGTGAAGAACGACATCCAGAGGTCGTAGGTGTCCGTGCTGTGGATAATGTGCGGCTCGCCGACGAAACGGACGCCGCGTGACTTGAGCATGTCGGTCGCCTGTGGAACGTCCTCGACGGTGTAGTAGATTACACTGCTGCCACTAGGGGACTCCCCACTTCGTTCAGGAACGGTCAGCATGAGGCGGACGCCATCGCAATCGAAGAACGACATGCCCGGCGGGGCGCTGAAAAGGAACCGCATCCCCAGTGTGTCGCGGTAGAACTCGGTGGCTCTGTCGATGTCAGACACGCTGACGCCGATTTGGCCGATCGTTCCTAGATTGAGGTTGTCGGAATCTGCGGTCATTGGGGCACCTCGTGTTCTGGAGTTCGGGTCGTTTGCGTCGCCGATCCGTGGACTAGGCGGCGGGTGCGCTTGCCGTTCAGCATCGTGCCAATCGGAGTATAGCGGACACCGAACTGGTAGACCACAAGCAGAAGGACGGTCACGCCCACGACTATGATCGTGAATTTGAGGTGGACGCTAACCCGCCAGTCAACGAGCAGTTCGAAGGCTATGACGATCAGGGCCAGATGCCAGAGGTAGAGCCAGTAGGAGGCGTCGGAGAGGTAGCGCACCCAATGGCGCTCTCGGGCAGCAATCAGCCGGAACAGGCCGATAAGTCCGAAGCACATCAGCCAGGCAAAGGCCACCTGGAAGAGGTCGGCTAACGGCTTCGCCCAGTCCTCCTCGATGTCGTACAGCAGGGCCAGCCCGCCGAAGAGGACGACGGTGAGGGCGGGCAACAGCGCAAGCGTCCACCATCGGCTGATTTGGATGTTTCGCTGATAGAGGAACGCGCCGAATACGAAGAAGGGCACGTAGTAGACGAGCACCACGGGATTGAAGATCAGTCCGTCGGAGGTATCCGGGCCGAAGACGGGTTCATGCATGAGCAGCTGCGGCACAAGGGTTAGGGGGATCGCCAGCCACCAGATGACCGGGTGGCTGAACTTCACGCCCAGCTTCGCTGCCAGGATGAATCCGGCGCACAGCCAGAGGAGAAACCAGAGGAACCAGAGGTGGCTGAGAGTGCTGAGCCAGATGAACGGCCACCAGAAGAAAGATGCCTCCTCCACGTCGAAGGCCCAGAGGAATGCAAAGGTGGTGATCGGAACGACGGTAAACGCGCCGATGGCGAGGGGCAGGCCGATGCGCTTGAGTCGCTGTATAGCGAGTTGGCGCAGTCCTCTCCGCTGCCACAGCAAGGCGGTGAAGAAGCCGCTGAGCAGGAAGAACACGGGCATACGGAACCCGTGGATCGCGAAGAACATGAGCGTATAGGTGCCGGATACCTCGGCGGGGTACCCCTCGGCAGAATATGCCTTTGACCATGCGTCCGGCATGAAAAAGAGGGCTGCGTGCAGGACTATGCCCAGCAGCATGGCGAAGGCGCGCAGGGCGTCCAGTTCGTGAAACCGCCGACTTGGGGCCTTCACCGCGCCATCGGCGACGCCGGTGCTCCCCTGCCCTGACTGCGTCTCCGACAAATGTAGCTCCTCGTTGGGAGCCTATGTGGAGGCCGCGGCCTCGACGAGACCCGCTTCGAGTCGCTCCACGGCCGTGTCGATTTCGGACTCGGAGACCGTGAGAGGCGGCATGATGCGGATGAGCTGCGGACGCGTAAAGTTCAGCAGCAGTCCACGGGCGTTGCACGCCGTCAGCGTCGCGGCGGCCATTTCCCTGTCGAACTCGACGGCGTTGAGGAGGCCCATACCACGCACGTCTGTGATGAAGTCGTGCCTGCCCATGAGTTCACCAAGGGCTGCGCGCATGTGGTCACCCATCTTTGCCGCGTGGGCGGGAATGTCGTTGTCGATGATGTACTTAGTCGAAGCGTAGGCGGCGGCGGTCGTAAGGACGTTTCCGCCGAAGGTCGAGCCGTGGTCGCCGGGGACGAGGGCTATGGCGTCGTCCTTGAGCATGAACGCGCCGACGGGCACTCCTCCGCCGAGTCCCTTGGCCAGGGTCATCACGTCCGGCTCGACGCCGAACGCCTCGTAGCCGAACAGCGTTCCAAGTCGACCGAATCCCGTCTGGACCTCGTCGAAGATGAGGAGGAGTCCGTTGTCATCGCACCACTGCCGAACGCCACGCAGGTACTCTTCCGTGGGGATGTTGACGCCGCCCTCGCCCTGTACCGGTTCCATCATCACGGCGGCGGTCTTTTCGGTGGTGGCCGACATGATGGCTTCAATGTCGCCGTACTCGACGTTCACGAAGCCCTGGGGAACGGGTGCGAAGTCGTCTATGGGTTTATCGCCCGCCGCCATGGTGTTGAGCGTTCGACCATGGAAAGCGTGGGAGACGGTGATGATCTCCGAGGCCCCGTTTCGGTTCTGGAGGCCCCACTTGCGAGCGTTCTTGATAGCGCCCTCATTGGCCTCCGCGCCGCTGTTGGCGAAGAAGACCTTGTCGAGACAGCTGTTCTCGACGAGAAGCTCGGCGAGCTTGAGCTGCGGGACTGTGTAGAACTGGTTCGATGTCTGGATGAGTGTGCCCGCCTGTTCGGCGATGGCCTCTGCCAGAACGGGGTTGGCGTGACCGATGTTCGTGACGGCCCATCCGGACGTGAAGTCGAGGTACTCGTTGCCCTCGTCGTCCCATACCTTTGTGCCCTCGCCTCGCACGAGGACGATGGGCTGACGGTTGACGACGTGCAGGTAGTATTTGCTTTCGATTTCCTTCCAATCGGTCATATTACTGATCTCCCTGAGTGAGTCGCTCCAGCGCGTTTTCCAGATCCCTGATGCTCTCTTTGAGTTGCTCTATTGCCCTGTCGATCTCCTCGACGGCCGAGCTCGGCACGTCGGGCGCAGTCACAGGCTGCGCGTCGTCGGTCTCTGCTGCCTGCAGGGTCTCGCCTACCAAGGCCTCAACCGCCTCTTCGACAGAGCCTCTCATGACCACGGTAGTACCGGTCGCCAGAATCACCTGCTTAAGCTCAGGGAACTCAATCCCCTCGGCTCGGAGGTAGATCGGCTCGGCGTAGAGAAGGCTGAATTCGTCGCCGAACGCCATCGGCAGCACGAGGAGGTTGCCCCTGATGCACTCGGAGCCTTCCTGACACCTGAGAGTGAACCACTCCGATATCGTCGGATCGTTGTCGATCTTGGCTTCGATCTGCTCCGGGCTGTCGAGCTGGCGGTCCTTGGGAAAGTCGAAAGCGACGAGTTCACCATAGTTGGGCGCATCGTTTCGCGCCGCTATCCATCCGGCGAGGATGGGAGGATCGTTGCGGGTGTAGGGGGTCAGAAGCACAAACTCGGGACTGTCCTCCCCGGGGAGCTTCATGATGGCGCGATACGGCTCGACAGGCTGAAGTTCCCTCGCTCCCTGTCCGAACTTCTCGGTAGCGATTCTCCAGATATCTTCGAGGTTGTAGAAGTCGCGCGGGTCGAGCATGTGGTACCGCAGGTACTTCTCAGCTTGAACGGAGAATATGTCGAGCGGGTACCGAATGTGGCTCTTGAGCGAATCGGGCATCTGCTCGAAGGGCACAAACAGCTTTGGGAACATCGCCTGATACGCCTGCACGAGGGGATCGGATGCGTCAACTACATAGAAAGTCGGCGTCCCGTCGTAGGCGTCAACCGTTATCTTGACGCTATTTCGAATGTAGTTGAAATCCGATGAAGGGTCAGCCAGATCAGCAACCGGATCGGAATAGGGGAAGTGATCGGATGTGGTGTAGGCGTCCTGAATCCAGAACAGGCGGCCCTCGGCGGCAACGATGTACGGGTCTTTGTCGAGGCGAAGGAACGGCGCTATGGCTGATACGCGCTCGGCGATCTGTCGACGATACTGGATGCGGCTCTGGCTGTTGATCTCTCCGCTGATGAACAGGTTGAGATCGCCGAAGTGCCAGGCGAATGCCAGGCGGTTGAGCGGCGAGCCGACGTTGACCCCGCCCCTGCCGTCATACCTGTTATTGCGTATGTCCTTACCCTCGGCTTGGTAGTCCAATTCCTCGGTGTTGGAATTTACGACGACGTACTCTGTCGTCTGTTCGCCGTAGTAGATGCGGGGATTGTCGATTACGGTCTCGGGAGGCGTGGACTGCCCTTCGGCCTGGACGGCGATGACGCCGTCGGCCGGAATGTCCTTGGCAAAGAACTCCGGCCTGCCCTCGGAGGTAAACTCGGTCACGGGGCTCATCGCGATGCCGAAACCGTGCGTGTAGCGAAGGCGTCTATTGACCCACGTCTGCGCCTCGGCCTCCAGATCGTCGGGGCTCACCTCGCGCGCCGCCACCATCACCTGCCGGTATTGTCCGTTGACGGTGTAGCGGTCCACGTCCGCCACGTTGAAGTCGTAATACAGGCGTATCTTTTGGATCTGCTTGTATACGTCTGATACGGGGCCATTGTCCCAAAGGCGAATGTTCTCGATGGTGACGGCGTTGGCGTCCAGGACCTCCGTGGCGAGGTTGGGGACTGCGGGATACGACTGCGTGATGATGGTATCGAGCCCGAAGGCATTGCGCGTGAGGTTGATGTTGCGCTCGATGTACTCGGCCTCGCGGGTGAACTCGTTCGGGTTTACGGCGAACCGCTGCAGCGCGTTCGGCCAACCGACGGTGAGGATGAGGGACATGAGTATCCAGAGGGCGACCGCGCCGACCATGACCCTGATGCCTCGCTGGTAGGCGTTTACGATCATGAGCACGCCGGCGACTGCGGCGATGATGGTCATTATGAGGAGCCCGGGCATTCGAGCGTTCACATCGGCGTACGCGGCCCCGTAGACGACGCCGCTATCCGAAAGGACAAGCTCCCAACGGTCGATCCAGTGTCCTGCCGCCAGGGTGAACATGAGTATCGCGGCGATGATGGAGATATGAATCTTCAGCGGGCCCGTGAAGAGGAAGCCCACTCCTCTCATGTTGAAGTTGATGAAATAGACCAGCAGAGTCAGGATCCCGACTGCAATTGTCGCGGTGAAGAACCAGCCGCGAATGGTGTCCAGCAGGGGCAGCGTGAAGATGTAGAAGCCTACGTCTCTGCCGAAGACCGGCTCCGTCACTCCGAACGACACGGCGTTTTCAAACTTGAGGAAGAGTTCCCAGTTGGAGGCGGCGATTGCGCCGAAGACAACCGCGACGGCTATGACGGCAACGATGCTGCCCCACTTGAACAACGTCTTGAGGAATCGCTGCGTCTGAGCCTCCAGCGGCATCTCCACCGGTCCTTGCGCCAACCGATGGGCGAAGTAGATGCTCACTCCTCCGAGCAGCCCAATGATGGCGCCTCCGCCAAAGAAGAGAACGAGGCGGGTGACCAGCACGGTACGAAATACGCCGAGGTACCCTACGGAGTCGAACCACAGGTAGTCGGTGTAAATGGAGCGCCCGAAGTTGAGAGCCGCGTATATCGCGACGAGCGCCACAATGATCGACCCCCACTTGATTCGGTTCCGCAGCTCCGGTGTGATGAAGTTGCTCAGATCGAACGGTAGGTTGGACTCCGACGAGAATTCGTAGGCCATAGTTTCCTTTTCCGGTTCGGGCGGTCTAATACTGCAAGATAAGGCTTTGAAACCGTATCAGAGGGCAACTCCGTCTTCAACCGACGCCGTAGAGGGTCTTCAGGTAGTCTGTGAAAACCGTTCATGGTGAGCTTGTCGAACCATGAAGCGCCCTTCGACAGGCTTTCAAGTAACTGCGGGAACCCCCTCTCTGTATCTCTCCCCCGGCGGGGGAGAGATTGTGGGTGGCTTACGGCAGTTACCGACACCCCGGGCACGGCTCAAAACCCGGGCGTAACGCCGCTCAGGGCGAACGTGATTGTCAACACCCTTGAAGACACCCTCTAAGGTACACGCGAGGACGATCACCCCACTCGTGTTCCCACCGATGCTCCGTCCAGGAAGCTGCTCAGGGCGTGCGGCTTCCGTCCGTCGATGATCCGCGTCGTGCGTCCCTCGCCGACGTTCTTGAGACAGGCGCCGATCTTCGGGATCATGCCTCCGGCGATGACGTTGGACTGCATCAACGATCTCGCCTGCCGCTCCGTAATCCTGGGAATCAGTCTCCTGGAGGAGTCCAATACGCCCTCCACGTCGGTCATGAACACCAGCTTTTCGACCTCCAGCGCCGCCGCGATTTCTCCGGCGGCCGTGTCGGCGTTTACGTTCAGAAGGGTTGCCTCACCTCCGGCCAGCCGGACGGCTACGGGCGCGATGATGGGCATGAATCCCGCATCGACGGCGGCACGGATAGGTTCGGTGTTCACTTGGGTGACCTTGCCCACGTAGCCGAGATCGGGGTCGAGAAATTCAGCCTGGAGGATTCCGCCGTCCACGCCGGAGAGGCCGACTGCCTTGCCTCCGAGCGAAAGCACCCTGGAAACGAGCTGCTTGTTTATGAGCCCGGTAAGAACCGCAACCACGATGTCGAGGCTCGGCTCGTCGGTAAAGCGGAGGCCTTTCACGAACCGCGTTCTGACGCCCTGCTTTTCCATCCAGTCCGTGACGGCCTTTCCGCCGCCGTGTACGACGACCGGCTGAATGCCCTCCCGCTGGACGGCAATGAGGTCCTCGATCGTCGTGTCGTGACTCCCAAGGGTGCTGCCGCCTATTTTTACTACGATCGTCCCATTGTGAGAATTCTCCGTTTGGCCGGCGGTTGGGATTGAGGGGGACTCTTCATCCCCGGCGAATTCTGGCCGTGATAGCATGTCAATTCTGTAGGGTTAGCGATTCGGTACGTGCGCAAGAGAACGCCGACATTGAAGATATCATACAGGCAGAGGCAGCGTCGCTTACGGCTTTGGGTCTCTTAGCGACGCATTAGTAAGTCTTCGTCCTCGCCTCGGGCACGGTCGCGAGCGCGGGTATACCAGTCGCCTTCATCATCTTCATCATCGTCTTCCTCGCCGTAGCCCAACTCGCGGCCAAGGTTGGGCCTGCCGAGCGTCTGCGCGGTCTTCGAGAAGAATTCCTCGCGGCTCGCCTCAGTGGGGGCCACCTTGAACGTCCCCCATATCGCGATGAAGAAGGCCGAGATAATGCCGAGCGACACTCCGACGGCGAGACCGCCCAAGGCGGCCGGGGAGTTCGAAAGTTGGTCACTCCCCAGAGCAAAGTGCAGGACCAGGCCTACGATAAGCCCGGCAAACATCAGGGTGATGCCAAGTACGGTAGCGAACACCACGAACATGAATATGAAGTGGATGAGGTAGTTACCGACGTCTCGCAGGAACAGCGTCACTGTCATGCCTCCACTTGTTCATACGACTCTACGCTAATGATCACTTGCTGCGCAGAATCTTGCCATAGCTCTACCGGAAGGGTTTCCGGGGTTACGTCCGGAATACCCGGTCAGTCAAATGCTTCGCCTGCTACGTGCTATAGGCCGAGTTTTCGATTACGTACCCTTCGGTGAGGTCGCAGCCCCAAGCGGACGCGGAGCAGTCGCCCGACCCGACGCGAACCCTGATTCTCACCTCTTCCTCGCTCATGGAACTCACGACAGCGTCCTTCAAATACGAGATGCTCATGCCCTCATGGACGATGTGTATCTCGTTGATGAAGATGTCCACGTCGGACTCATCGAACTCGATGCCGCTGTTGCCGAGGGCCATCATCACGCGCCCCCAGTTCGGGTCGCGTCCGTAGATCATTGCCTTTACGAGAAGCGAAGACACTATCTTTCGAGCGGCGCGACGGGCATCCTGCAAGGTGTTGGTGCCCTCCACCGTCACTTCGACAAGGTGCGTAGCACCCTCCCCGTCCCGGGCCATCTCCTTGGCAAGCTCGACGCAGACATAGGTGAGCGCCTCTTGAAACTCTCCTGCCTCCGGCGTGCCGCCACGAATTTCGGCGCCCCCTGCCCTGCCGTTCGCCAGGACGACAAGGGTGTCGTTGGTGCTCTGGTCGCCGTCCACGTCGATCATATTGAACGAGGTGTCGGCTGCGTCCTTGATAGCCTGCTGCAGGAAGAACGGCTCTACAGCAGCGTCGGTAGTGATGAACGAGAGCATGGTCGCCATGTTGGGATGGATCATCCCCGACCCCTTGGCGCACCCGCCGATGACGATCTCGCGACCATCGATTTGAGTGGAAACCGCGACCTCTTTCGGATGAGTGTCGGTAGTCATTATCGAGCGAGCGAAGCGGTTCCCGCCGTCGTCGCTGAGGATGATGTTGCCGAGGTTCTGCCTCACCAGCGCCATGGGAAGCTCTACGCCGATGAGTCCGGTGCTCCCGATGAGAACGTCTTCGGGACCGACATCGACGTGGGCAGCGGCAAGGGCCGTCATCTCCTCGGCGTCGGTCAGGCCCTGCTGCCCGACCGAGCAGTTGGCGCATCCACTGTTCGCGACGATCGCGCGGGCGCTGCCGTTGGCAATCCGTCGACTGCTGAGCGTGACGGAAGGCGAGAGCACTTTGTTCTGGCTGAAGACCCCAGCGGCAGACGCGGGCGAATCTGAGACGACAATCCCAAGATCGAAGACGCCGTCACCTGCCGTCTTGATTCCGGCATGAACGCCGCCGGCCGTAAATCCCTGGGCCGACGCCACGCCGCCGCGATGGATCAACTGTATCACCGCGCTCATCCGGGAAACTCCAATTCCACGTGTTGCGCTGCCTCGCAGGTAGCTAGGAAAAGTATAGCAGGTTCAAGTTTGGACTCGCTAGGCGGGAACCCTTACAAGGCCATTACATCTACCCTGTCATTCCTCGCTTCGCTCCTCTGCGTTCGGAATATCTCATGTCGGTTGCCGCCGACACCCCGAAACATGAAAATCATAGGGGCGGTTCGCGAATCGCCCCTACAGGAGGTTATTTTCAGGGTAATGTCCGTCACGACACGGGCTGCCTGGCATGGTCGAGGACGGGCGGATTGACGAGGTTGTCCGGCATCTCACCGTTGAATACGCGAATGACCTCGGCTGCGGCGCGCTGCTCCAGTTCCAGGGTGGCCTCCTGGGAGAAGAATGCGGTGTGCGGCGTGACGATAACGTTGTCGAGTTGGATAATCCTGTGGTCGAGCGGCGGGTCGATGTCGACCAAGACGTCGAGTCCGGCCCCCGCTATCTTTCCCGTCGTCAGAGCGTCGTGCAGGGCATCCTCGTCGGTCAGACCCCCGCGCGCGCAGTTAATGAGAAAAGCGTCGTCTCGCATGAGGTCGAACTGGTCGGCGCTCATCATGTTCGCCGTCGGCGGAATCAGGGGCGAGTGCAGCGTTACGAAGTGGGACTCTCGCAACAGTTCGTCAAGCTCGACCTTGCGGACGCCGACGGCGGCCATGTCTTCTTCGCTCACGAACGGGTCGGACGCGACGGTCTCCATGCCGAAGGCCCTGGCCTTTTCGGCGGCGGCTCGCCCGATGCGTCCGAAGCCCACCACGCCGAACGTCTTGTCCCGCAGCCGCATGATCCGAAATCCGAGACCCGCATTGCCCCAACCGTTGCGCTTGGTGTCGTCGTTATGCATGACGATACGGCGGTTCCATCCGAGCATGAGGCCGATGACGTGGTCGGATACCTCGTCGACGCAGTAGTCGGGAACGTAGGTGACGACGATGCCAAGCTCGGTGGCGGTGTCCACCGCGATGTTATCGACGCCCACACCGTAGCGACTGATGACGACGCACTTCTCCGCCGCACGCACGACGTTCTCTGTCACCTTGGCGAAGCACGTCATGATGCCGTCTACGTCCCTTGCGAGCTCGATGAGGGTGTCCTCATCGCCGGAGGGCGAGACGATTAGCTCGGCCCCCCCGGCCTCGATGACCTCCCGCTCCGGGTCGGTAGAAGGCCAAACGTAGTCGGTCACCAACACTTTCTTCGTCATGATCGTGCTCCCATCGTGGACTCATTTGCGAACGCCATTGTAGCGCATTTGAAAAAGGCGGCCACAGAGTTCATGGCGGTACATCGGCAACAGGTCGTGGCAGGGGTTAACGCGCTGCCTTTCAGGAAATCCATAGCAGCGCTGACGAGACGCCACAACAGCCGAAAGTCCCTGAAATTTGGGCCATTTCGTGCCACTTTGTGCCATTTTCGTTGTTATTGTCAAGTTCATTTGGTCTAGTAGGCGACTTCGAGCGTGAGCGAGAAAAGCCGATGGCGATGTAACCCTTAAGGAGAAAGGCTTGCGTGCCCGCATCCATTCGGTCTAGAATGTCCGCAAACCAATCCAGCGACCTTTAAGGCAGTCCCGCGAGGCTGGCAAGGCGTGAACGGCAACGTCCATCCGTAAGATGGGCGACCAACTACGGCCCTCTGCCACCTCCGGCAAGAGGGTTTTTTCGTGGCTGAATCGACTTCAAACACGGCACGGGAACCATCGGCGACAGGTGGCCGGCAGGTGCTCGACCACGAGCAGGTGCGTCGCGCGCTCATCCGAATCGCTCACGAGATCCTTGAAGGGAACGTGCGCGAACCGGACATCGTAATCGTCGGCATTCATTCGGGGGGCGTTCACCTCGCCGAGCGGACAGCCGACCTCATTGCCGAGTTCGAGGGGACCAAGCCACCGGTCGGACAGCTCGACATCGGGCTGTATCGTGACGACCTCCGTCGCCGTGGCCGCCCCGTCATGCGTCCGACGAGCATCCCCGTGCCAATTGAGGGCAGGCCGGTCGTCCTCATCGACGACGTGCTGTACACCGGACGCACGGTTCGCGCCGCCATGGACGCCCTCAACGACTTTGGCCGACCGAGTCGCGTCCAGCTTGCCGTCCTCATCGACCGAGGACACCGCGAGCTGCCGATCCGCGCCGACTACGTGGGGCGGAACATCCCGACATCGCTCGATGAGGAGGTGCGGGTGCATCTCCAAGAGACCGGGGGCGACGACGAGGTCGTCCTGATGAGGAGGCGCGCATGACCACGAGAGGTTCCGGCCTCGCGATGGACGCGAAGGCTTCACAGTCCCATCTGGCGAACCGCCGACACGTGCTCGACCTCGACGACTTCACTCGCGAGGAGATCGCGGAAGTCTTGCAGAACGCGGACGTGATGAAGGAGGTCCTGAACCGCGACATCCGCAAGGTGCCGACGCTGCGGGGCAAGACGATCTATACGCTCTTCTACGAGGCAAGTACGCGGACCCGGGCGTCGTTCGAGCAAGCGGGCAAGGTGATGAGCGCGGACGTTATCAACGTGTCCGCCGGGGGATCGAGCGTAGAGAAGGGAGAGTCGCTCTACGACACGGCCCTGACGCTCCAGGCCATGAACGCCGACATGATCATCATGCGGCACTCACACCCGGGCGCGCCGTACTTCCTGGCGCGGAACCTCGACGCGCCGATCATCAACGCGGGCGACGGCGCACATGGCCACCCGACCCAGGCGCTCCTGGATATATACACGATGCAGTCGCACTTGGGCCGAATCGAGGGTATGAAGGTGGCAATAGTCGGCGACATCCTGTACAGCCGCGTCGTGCGCTCGAATCTCTGGGGCTTGACCAAGATGGGGGCGCACGTGACCTTGTGCGGACCGCCGACGCTGATGCCGCTCGACTTTCTAAAGGGCTTCCCGGAGGAACACCCCTTCGCTGGCATCACTATCGAGAACAGCGTCGATGCCGCTGTGGAGGGCGCAGACGTGGTTATGGCGCTGCGACTCCAAGTCGAACGACAGCGAGCGGGCCACCTGCCGAGCCTTCGGGAGTACTCCCGGATGTACGGCGTCAACGCGAGGCGCATGAAGCTGGCGAAACCCAACGCTCTGGTCATGCACCCCGGCCCCATGAACGAGGGGGTCGAGATCGACGCGGATGTCGCGCACGGGGCCGCGTCCGTCATCGAGGAGCAGGTTACGAACGGCGTCGCCGTGCGGATGTCGTTGCTGTACAGCCTCGTCACGTCGAACGGGAGCGATACGTAACAACCATGACTAATCTCCAACCGATACTCATCAAGGGCGGTCGCGTGATCGACCCCTCGCAAGGCATTGATAGGGTCGCGGACGTGGCAATCGCGGACGGCAACATCGTCGGCGTTGACAGTGCCGTCGAGTTGGAGCACGCCGAGGTTATCGACGCGACTGGGTTGATCGTCTGTCCGGGCTTCATCGACCTCCACACACATCTTCGGGAACCTGGATTCGAGTACAAGGAGACCATCGCGACGGGCACGGCGGCGGCGGCAAGGGGAGGGTTCACGACCGTGTGCGCCATGCCGAATACGAGCCCTGTGATGGACTCGCGCTCCATCGTGGACTTCGTGCTGACGAAGGCGGCCGAAGAGGGTGTCGTTCGCGTCCTGCCCATCGGAGCGGTCACGAAGGGAAGCAAAGGCAAGGAACTCGCTGAGATGGGCGAGCTTGCGGAGGCGGGCGCCATCGGTTTCAGCGACGACGGCCACCCCGTGTCCGATACCAACATCATGCGTCAGGCGCTTGGCTACGCATATTCGCTGGGCCTGCCGATCATCAATCACGCGGAAGTCTCCTCGCTCTCAAGCGGCGGCGTCATGAACGAGGGATGGATCGCGACACGACTCGGTCTCAAGGGTATTCCCAACTCCGCGGAGGAGATCATGGTCGCCCGGGACATCGAGCTTGCTCGATTGACGGGTGGTCGGGTGCATATCGCTCACGCAAGTACGAAGGGCACAATTGATCTCGTGCGACGAGGCAAAGATGACGGCGTGGACGTCACCTGCGAGGTAACGCCGCATCACTTGACGCTCCCGGACGAGACGGTCATGGGTCACCTGAGCGCAGACGGGCCGTTCGATATACTCACGGAGGCCGCCTACGACTCAAACGCAAAGGTCGCTCCTCCCCTGCGCTCGCGCGACGACGTGGGGGTGATGGCACAAGCTCTGAAAGAGAACGTTATCGACTTCATCGCCACGGACCACGCCCCGCACGGCACCGTCGACAAGCAGACCACGTTCGAGGACGCCTCCAACGGAATCAGCAATCTTGAAACGGCGCTGGGCTCAGTCTTGGGACTCGTTCACGCGGACGCGGTTCCCCTACCCGTCCTCATCGAAAAGCTGACGGCCTCGCCCGCGAGTTTTCTCGGACGGAGTGATCTTGGCACGCTCAGGGCAGGCTCACCCGCAGACGTTACGATCATAGACTCCGATACTGAGTGGGTTGTCGAACCGTCCGAGTTCGCCTCCAAGGGCAAGAACACTCCGCTGGCCGGGGCGACGCTGAAAGGACAGGTAGTGGCGACGGTGTATGGGGGGCGGGTGGTGTATGGGTGCTTGGAAAAGTAAGTGAGAACGTAGAGAGTTGCCCTCTGGTATAACCAGAGTTATACTGAAGACATGAAAACAGCAATCTCAATTCCCGACCCGATCTTTGAAGCAGCGGACAGTCTGGCCAAACAGCTCGGCATGTCTAGGAGCGAATTCTATCGGCGGGCAGTGGAAGAGTACATAGAGTCACGCCGACATGAGAACGTTCGCGATGCGCTTGACATGGTGTACTCCGAAGAATCGTCGGCGCTAGACGAAGCTCTGGCTCAAATGCAGTTCGCCTCTCTGCCGAAGGAAGATTGGTAGTGCGGCGTGGCGAGGTCTGGTGGGCCAACTTACCTACCCCTAGTGGTTCGGGCCCCGGCCACCGCAGGCCAGTGGTCGTCATTCAGAGCAACACTTTCAACGAAAGTCGTATCAGGACCGTTGTCGTAGCTGTGATCACTTCCAACCTTCGACTGAGAAATGCTCCGGGCAACGTTTTCCTCAATCACAGCGAGCATGGTCTTCCAAAAGACTCGGTAGTGAACGTGTCTCAGATCTTCACGTTGGACAAATCATTCCTGACCGAGCGGGTCACGATTCTCTCTAGTGAGACTATGGCGGCCGTAGACTCAGGGTTGCAATTGGTGACTGGGTTATAAGGGAAGAGTAGAACCAGGCAGTGGGTGAGCATGATGAAAGTTACATATAACCAGGAAGTCGACATCTTGAGAATCGTACTGAACGATGCGGACATTGAGGAGAGCGACGAGGACAAGCCCGGCGTCATCATAGATTACGACGATCATAGCAACGTCGTCGGGCTGGAAATTCTCGACGCATCGACACGAATCGCCAACCCAAGGACAATCGAATATGCGGTCACAGGATAACCCCGCCCACCTCGTGCTAGAAGACCGCTCCGTGTACCGCGGCGAGGCCTTTGGCGCCGGTCGCCCGGCGCATGGAGAGGTCGTGTTCAGCACTTCGATGACGGGATACCAGGAGATGCTCACCGATCCGTCGTTTGCGGGGCAGATCGTCGTGCCGACGTACCCGCTGATCGGCAACTATGGGATCAGTGAGCGGGACTTCGAGTCGGCGAGGGTGCAGGTTGCGGGGTTCGTCGTGCGGGAGCACTCGGTGCGGCCCAGTCACGCGCTGAGCACGTCGACGCTGGATGAGTTCCTCAAGTCGCAGGGCGTCACGGGCATCAGCGGCGTCGACACGCGGGCGATTACTCGCAGGCTCCGCACGCGAGGCGTGATGAAGGGTGTGATAGCTATCGAAGAGACGCCGGAGCAGGCGCTCGCCCGCCTTAGCGACCTGCCGGACTACGGGGACACGGACTTCGTGCAGCAGGTATCGACGGAGAAGCCCTATGACTGGGACGCTCCCAGCACGAAGGACGGCTCAGCAAGTCAGGACAGGCCATACCGCATCCTCGTTGACGACTGCGGCCTGAAATACAACATCCTGCGGATGCTTCGGGCGCGGGGCTGTGAGGTCAAGGCCCTGCCAGCCAAAAGCACCGCCGAGGATATCTTAGCGCTGAAGCCTGATGGAGTCTTGATGTCGCCGGGGCCGGGCGACCCTGAACTGCTCGACTACGCGGTCGAGGCGGCGCGCGGCATCGCCGGTAGGGTGCCAATCCTCGGCATCTGCCTCGGAAACCAGATGATCGGGAGGGCATTCGGCGGCAAGACGTTCAAGCTCAAGTTCGGGCACCGCGGCGCGAACCATCCGGTCAAGGACCTTGCGACGGGCCGCGTCTACATCACGGCGCAAAACCACGGCTACGCAGTAGACCCCGACTCCCTCCCCTCCGAGCTTGAGGTCAGCCACGTCAATCTCAACGACGGCACCGTGGAGGGGCTGCGGCATAGGACGATGCCGATCATGACCATCCAGTACCACTCGGAGGCGTCGCCCGGGCCGCTGGACAACGAGTACATCTTCGACCGGTTCATTGAAATGGTGCGGTAGAATGATGTATACTATTGATGCAATGTTGTGGTGAGAAAATTTTATGCGCACGACGATAACCATCGACAGGCAATTGCTGGATGAACTGGTGGAGACAACCGGTGAGAAATCAAAGAGCGCAGCGCTAAACAAGGCTGCCGAGGACTACGTACGTCGTGAGAAGCTCCGAGAGTTCAGGGACTTCTGGTTGGGGATTCAGGTGGACGACGTTCGAGATGAGGCGAGAGAGGCCGAACGACGACGGGAGCGCTTTCTGGACAGCCTGAGGGGAGCGGATGGTAATAGCTGACACGTCAGTCTGGATCAACGCGCAGGAGGTTCCGCGATGCGAACGACACTCGACATTGACGGCAAGCTGCTTGACTCTATCGTCGACGCCACCGGAGAAAAGACCAAGAGTCGGGCCGTGAACGCCGCGCTGAAGGAGTACATCCGGCGGAAACAGGTTCAGGAACTCATAGACTCGTGGGGCACGATAGTCGTTGACGATTACAGCGACGATGCCTTGAAACTGGATCTGAAGAGGCGGGCCTTTCTCGATTCGCTGGGGAAGGATTCCGCCTAATGATTTTGGTGGAATCTTCCGTTCTCATGCACGCGCAGAGGCTGCCAAATTCGGACATCGCTAAACATCTGGCTGCCCTGATCGTCTCACGGGAAGCCGCTCTAACGGGCCCTGTCATCATGGAGTACCTACGTGGATCGCGGACTCAGGATGAGTTCGATTTCCTAGCCGCGCGAGTAGTCTCCATCGACTACTTGGAAGTGGACCAACAAACATGGGTGTTAGCGGGCAGCTTGAGCAGGCGTTACATACGCAGTGGTGAGACGATGTCCGATCTCGATGTCGTCATCGCGGCAACCGCCATCAGGCATGATGTGCCTTTGTACACTTTGGATGGAGGGTTCAAGCGAATACCTGAATTGAAGCTACATCAACCACCAACGGGTTAACGATTGACCATGCTCAAAGCATCCTACGAATTCGAAAACGGGTACGTGAGACCGATATACAGGGGGATCGTCCTCTGGAACGGAAACGAAGAGGACGTCGGTCCCGGTAACCCGGAACGAGAGTTTAGCGACTTGGTATATGACCTGATCGAAGCGAAACACGCGTGGTCTGACGGCTACTATCTCAAGGGCATCAAGGTCACTATCGAGATCGAGGAAGTGACCAGGCAGTGACCGCGCTCTCGGAAATCAAGGCCATATCGTTCGACGTGGATGGGACTCTGTGGGATTTCGAGGACGCCTTGGCGCGCGGTCTTGAAGCGGCACTACGGGAGGTGCGACGGATCGACCCCGAGGGTAATGAGGGCCTCACGGTCGAATATCTCGACCAAGCGTGGGTGGTGGAACGCGACCGGCAATGGGGGACGATCACCGACCTCGTGAAGCTGCGGCACGACGCGATGCGGCGCGCTTTCGCCGATATCGACACACCGGACAAGGATCTGGCCAATCGAGCCACCGACGCCTACCTCGAGGAGCGGAACCGCAACAGTCGTCCATTCGACGACGTTGTGCCCGGACTCGAGGCTCTGTACGGAATGTACTCGCTAGGAACACTGACCAACGGGAGCATGAGACCGGAACGGCTGGGACTGGAGAAGTACTTCGACTTCATCGTGATGTCGGTCGAGCACGGCGGTGTTGAGAAGCCCGACGCGCGCATCTTCGAGATTGCCGTGAGAGAGGCCCGATGCGAACCGCACGAGCTTCTGCACGTTGGAGACCACATCGAGTATGACGTGCGTGGAGCCAACGATGCAGGCGTCAGGAGCGTCTGGCTCAATCGCAACAGGGAAAGTTCCGTAAATGGTGTCAAGCCCGATCTCGAAGTGGCTTCGCTGCGCGAACTGACGGACGCGCTCTTATCCGTCACCACTCGAACATGACTATCTTGAATAACAGCACGCAAGGACTCAGATCGTAATGCCATCTAACAAACCAAACAAAGTTCTGGTAATAGGCTCCGGGCCCATTGTTATCGGGCAGGCAGCCGAGTTCGACTATGCCGGGACGCAGGCGTGCAAGGCGCTGCGCGAGGAGGGAGTGACCACCGTTCTGGTCAACTCGAATCCGGCGACGATCATGACCGACGAGGACATCGCCGATGTTGTGTACATCGAGCCGCTTACCGTAGAGGTCGTCGAGCGGATCATCGCGCGGGAAAAGCCGGATGGACTGCTCCCGACGCTGGGTGGACAGACCGGCCTGAATCTTGCGGTCGATCTCGCCGACGCCGGGATCCTTGACAAGTACGACGTTCGGCTGCTGGGCACGCCGCTTGATTCGATCCGCAAGGCGGAGGATCGCGATCTGTTCCGTCAGCTGCTGCTGGATATCGGCGAGCCCGTCCCGCCGAGTGAGACCGTTGGTTCGATGGACGAGGCGCGTGCGGCACTGGAGACGTTGGGGCTGCCGCTGGTCATTCGACCGGCGTACACGCTCGGAGGCACGGGAGGCGGCATCGCCAATACGTTCGAAGAATTCGAGCGCATCGTGGGTTCGGGTCTCGCGGCCAGTCCCATCAGTCAGGTGCTGTTGGAAAAATCCCTCGTCGGGTGGAAGGAGCTGGAGTACGAGGTGATGCGCGACTCAGGCGACAACTGCATCACCGTGTGCAACATGGAAAACATCGACCCGATGGGGGCGCACACGGGTGACAGCATCGTCGTTGCGCCCAGCCAGACCCTCTCCGACAAGGAGTACCAGATGCTCCGGTCGGCGGGGCTGAAGATCATCCGGGCGCTCGGCATCGAGGGTGGGTGCAATATCCAGTTCGCCCTCGAACCGGGGGACGTGGTCGGGGCTACCCTGCCCGACGGCGGCAGGCAGGAAAGCCCGTACTACGTAATCGAGGTGAACCCGAGAGTCAGCCGCAGCTCCGCGCTTGCCAGCAAGGCGACAGGATATCCCATTGCCCGCGTTGCGGCGAAGATCGCTACGGGCAAACGGTTGGACGAGATACCCAACGCGGTGACGGAGAAGACCGTCGCGGCCTTTGAACCTGCTCTCGACTACTGCGTGGTCAAGATTCCGCGCTGGCCGTTCGACAAGTTCCCGAGCGGCGACCGCACGGTGACGACGCAGATGAAGGCCACCGGCGAAGTCATGGCCATCGACCGGTCATTCGAGGCGGCGTTCCAAAAAGCCGTCCGATCCCTGGAGATCACGGGGCGCTCCATCTTGTGGGAGGCGTCGGCTTGGCCCCAGGACCTCAACAACTGGGAGACGAGCCTGCCCCTCCATCCGAACGACGAGCGACTCTGGGCCTTGCTGTTCGCGTTGAGGCGCGGGGTCACGCCGGAAGCGCTTTCGCGCGTCACCGGCATCGACCCGTGGTTCACCCGCGCGTTTGAGAACATCGTCCTGATGGAAGCGCGTCTCCTCGGCGAGACGCTGACGCAAGACCTCCTCTGGCAGTCCAAGCGGTTCGGCTTCGGAGACGACCGCATAGGGCTGCTGACCGACCGCACCCATGAGCAGGTGCGCGCTCTCCGGCGGCAGTGGGACATCCGACCCGTCTACAAGATGGTCGATACGTGCGCGGCGGAGTTCGAGGCACAGACGCCGTACTTCTACAGCACCTACGAGCAGGAGAACGAGGCGGAGCCGATTCCGGCGTCGAAGGCCGTCGTGGTCGGGAGCGGGCCCATCCGCATCGGGCAGGGAATCGAGTTCGACTACTGCTCCGTCCACGCGGCATGGGCGCTGCAGCGGGAGGGCATCAAGAGCATACTCGTCAACTCCAACCCGGAGACGGTGTCGACCGACTTCGACACCAGTGATCGTCTGTACTTCGAGCCGCTCGACGAGGAGAGCGTCCGTGACATCATCGAGAACGAGGTCTTTTTCCCCGTCGAGGGAGAGAATTCCGTAGGGGCAGGTTTGAAACCTGCCCCTACCGGCCAGTACGACGGCGAGGGCGCTGTCCCTCCTACGGTCGTGCAGTTTGGAGGCCAGACGGCGATCAACCTCTCGCAGGTGCTCGACCAAGCCAAGCTGCCCATCCTCGGCTCGACGGCGGGGTCCATCGACACGGCATCCGACAGGCACCTGTTCGAGGAGTTCCTGGCACGGATCGGCATTCCGAATCCGCCGGGAGCGGCCGTCTCGACCGTGGAGCAGGCGCTGAGTGTTGCGCAGGAGATCGGGTACCCCGTTCTCGTGAGGCCGTCGTACGTGCTCGGCGGGCGGGCTATGGAGATCGTGCAGAACGCGACTGAGCTGTTGAAGTATTGGTCGGAGGCGGTCTCGGCGGCGGAGGGCAGGCGCGTTCTCATCGACAAGTACTTCGAGGGCCGAGAGGTGGAGGTCGACGCCGTTTGCGACGGCGAGACGGTGCTGGTGCCCGGCATCATGGAGCACGTGGAGCGGGCGGGCGTTCACAGCGGCGACTCGACGGCGATCTATCCGGGCCTCACGCTCTCCGAGGAGGAGGTCGACACCGTCGTCGACTACACGCGGCGGATCGGCCTGGCGCTCGACGTGCGGGGGTTGATGAACATCCAGTACGTCGTCGTGGGGGGAGACGCCTACCGGACGCCGAACCGTCCCAACTCGGGCAACGGCACGGGCGAAGACTCACAGAGGGGGCCCGGAACGCAGGTCTATGTCATCGAGGTCAATCCTCGCTCCAGCAGGACGATCCCCTTCATCTCGAAGGTGACGGGAGTGCCGATGGTGCGGCTGGCGGTCAACGCCATGACCGGGAAGACGCTCAAGGAGCAGGGGTACGAAGGCGGCCTGTGGAAGCGGCAGAAGCTCGTGGCGATCAAGGCGCCGGTGTTCTCGATGTCGAAGCTCGTGGGGGTTGATTCCTATCTCGGCCCGGAGATGAAGTCTACCGGAGAGGTGATGGGCATCGACACCGAGTTCCGGCCCGCGCTGGCGAAGGCGCTGATGGCGGCGGGAATGATGTTGCCGCCGAAGGGGGCTATCCTGCTCAGCATCGCGGACCGGCACAAGGCTGACGCCGTGACGCTGGTGAAGGACCTGGCCGAGCAGGACTACTCGATCTATGCCACCAACGGGACGGCTACGATGATCCGGGCGTTGGGCATCGACGTGACGACCGTGGCGAAGGCACATGAGCCCGGACACCCGAACACCGTCGACATCGTGGCCGACGGGACGGTGCAGGCAGCGGTGAATACCGTGACGGGCGATCGCACGACCCTGGAGGATGGGTTCGAGATCAGACGGGCGGCAGCCGAGGTGCGCATCCCTTGCTTCACGTCGCTGGATACCGCGCGGGCGGCGGTGGAGAGCCTCGCGGCGGGTCAGGATGGTTACAGCGTAAAGCCTCTGCCGGAGTACCGGGCGTAGGGAGGGGAATTCTCACCGCAGAGGACACAGAGACCACAGAGGGTGAGGCGTGGATTCCCGCGTACGCGGGAATGACGGTCGGGGTGGTGTTGGCGGTGAAGGGCGGGTTTGGAACCCGCCACTACGAAGTGGTGGTTGAGGGAACGGCACCCTTCGACAAGCTCAGGGCGAACGTGTTTTCATCAGCGGCCGTATGTGGGGAAGATTCGTCGAAGGGTATCTTGGGATAGCCTGCTAATTCTCGTACCAGCCCGACCCGAAGAACAGGCCGTCGTGCCTTACGATCCACGTGTGCTTCCTGCCGTCCTGACCGGTGGTCGGGTTGGTGAAGCTGTAGGTAACCCACTTGCCTTCCTCGGTGGCGCTTGCGAACTCGTCCCCGTAGTAGTAGCCGTTCACGTCGACCCGGTCTTCGCGGGTCGTGCCGATGCGGTCCTTGCGGGTGGGGTGCGCGATCATCGCCTCGTTCTCGTCGATGATGAAGACGTACCACTGGCCGCTGACGCTGTCGGGGGAGTTGTAGTAGGTGACAGTGGCCTCTCGGCCCTCGGAGTCGTAGCGATCTATGGCCTGCTGGACGAAGTCCCTGGTGAATCCCTCAGAGTCGGACTCTGAGCCGTCAATGTTGCTCAAGACTAAAGCGACGACTATCAAGACCGCCAGCAGGACGACTCCGACAGCGCCAATTCTCCTTAGTGACAATGTTGCAACCCCTCTTCATTTACGTCCGATGAGGGCCTTCTCTCGTCTGTATTGAAGTGCCCTGCCTTTCCATACAACGTAGGAATATACCAGCAAGATAGATGCGGCGATAGGATTCCGACGATAAACTCCTGGGGATTCACCGCAGAGGGCGCAGAGGGGAATCCGAGTTCGGAATGGACAGGGGACTTAGGCGTCGTCGCGGGGGGAGGGGTTTTGGAGACCTGAGGTCAGGGAGATGGGGACAAGGCGTTCAAGCTCGTCGAGCGTCCATGCGCCGTCCTTGTGGATGGTCTTGACCGGCCGTCGTGGCGAGAAGAGCGCGGTGCCCCAACCGTGCGTGCCGATAACCTGGCCGGTGACGCCGGCGGCGACATCTGTGCAAAGGTACACGATCTTGGGGGCGTTGCTCTCGGGGACCAGCGCCTCGTCCGGCTCCGGGGAGGCAACGAGGTCGGCGACGGGGTAGCTGCCGGGCCGGTTGGCCGCCTGCTCGCGCAGCCACTCGACGGCGCTTTCGGGTATCGACTCGACCATCCGGGTGCGTCCGCCGGGATAGACGGCGTTCACCGTTATTCCGTACTCATGGTGCTCACTCGCGGCGGAGCGGGCGAGTCCGACAATTCCCTCCTTGGCGGCGGAATAGTTGGTCTGGCCGGGCGAGCCGAGGGCGGAGATGGACGAGAAGAGGACGATCCGCCCGTATCGCTGGCCGATCATGTGGGGAACGCTGTGGCGCACCATGTTGAACGAGCCGGACAGGTGCACGTTGACGACGGAGTCCCACTCCTCCTCGCTCATGTTGAAGATCATGCGGTCGCGGAGGATACCTGCTGCGTTGACGAGGATGTCGAGCCTGCCGAACTCGTCCATTGCCGTGCGGACGATCTGGGCGGCAGAACCGAACTCGGATACGGAATCGTAGCTTGGGACGGCCTGCCCACCGTCCTCCTTGATCTCGCCGACGACGAGATCGGCGGGGGTGGCGGAGGACTCCGAACCGTCCACGCTACCGCCGAGGTCGTTGACGACGACGGCGGCCCCCTCTTCGGCAAGGAGCTTCGCCACGCCGCGTCCTATCCCGCGTCCCGCGCCGGTTACGATCGCGACTCTTCCCTTTAATCGATCACCCATTACTTGCAATGTCGTACGGTCTCGCCCCGGACCGTGAGGCATTTATACTTGAGGCCGGACTTGCCCTCTTCCATCGCGGCTTTGACCGTGGCCGCCGTTTCCGGGGATATCCAGGTCGTCCAGACGTCTTCGTGTCGCTTCAGGAACATCATACCGGCGACGCTCGCCGACACGCCGACGCGACCACCTCTTATGCGGGAGGCGAGATCGGCCAGGACTTCCTCGTCGGCCTCGACTTTGCTCAGCAGGTCGAACACTGGGGGAGCGGTCTCCTTCAAGTCAGCCCGCACGCCTATACGAATATTGGAAGTGTCGCCGAATAGAGAGCCGATGTCCAGCACCTCGCCGGACTCCAGCAGGGTCTTGAACTGTTGGGACGGTGCCGTGGGGGACGCCTCAAGCACCACGTCGACGTCGCCGGACTGAAGGGCCGACGGGTAGTCACCTTCGGCCACCTCGACCAGCTCCATCTCATACACCATGCCATGCACCATGATGTACCCGACGATGAAGTTCTCCATTTGAACGGCGGGGTCGTCCCACTGCGCGAAGGCGACTTTGCCGTTGTAGTCGAAGCCGAAGAGGTCTACGGGTTCGGCTGTAGCCTCAGCCTCGGGCTCCGCCGGTGTCTCGGTCTTCGTTTCAGGCTCAGCAGGGGTGTCGGATGCGGCAGACGTGTTGACCGGGACGGGAGTCGGGGTGTACAGCTCCTCGGCCGACAGGAGTGGATCGTCCCTGGCGGAAGAGCAGGCGACGGCAAGGAACGCCATGAGCATGAGCGCCGCCAAGCAGGTAAATCGTATGGTGGTGGTACGTCGGTCCATCAGCTACTCGAACAGGCTCGGAAAGCGGCTGTCCATCTCGTCCATCGTGGACGGGCCCCACTTGTGAAAGCTGCGGACGGCTGCGGGGTTGGAGTACGTCAAGATGTCGCCACCGTCGACGCCGAAGACGATGCCGTTGACGTGGGACGAGTCATCGAGGCAGAGGGTGGCTGCAAGCGCGGCGGCGCTGTGGGAACCTCTATCGGCGGTCTCGGTCATTACAATGGCGTTGGAGGTCACGCCGTACCTGCCGAGGTCGCGGGCGACGGTGCGGGTCATCCCGACGACGCCCTCGGATGCGGCGGCGGACGAAGCTCGCCCGGAGTCGCCGAGACCGGCGTTCGCTGTGATCGTCACGACGCGTCCGCTGCGCTGCTGCCGGAACTGCACGCTGGCGGAGCGGGTGGGCATGAAGGCGCCTTTGAGGTTCAGTCGGACGACGCGCTCGAAGTCATCGGCGGTCGTCTCCACGAGGGGACGGTCGCAGTCCGGGTGACAGACGTTAACGAGGATATCGAGGCCGCCGAATGTCTCGACGGCGTGGGCGACCACTCCCTCCGCGCCATCGGCGGTGGAAACGTCGCCGGAGTCGGGGACCGCCTGGCCTCCCGAGCGAACGATCTCGTCCACGACACGTTGCGCCGCCCTGAAGTCCCGATCGTTTGCAACGACGGACGCGCCTTCATGGGCGAACAACATGCTTACGGCGGGACCGGCTCCCTGCCCTGCCCCGGTGACAATCGCGACTTTCCCCTGAAATCGCTGCATGGATAACCTACTCAGCTTCGTTGATGCCGTTGATGTTATCACGATTGTCTTGGAGGTCAGCGAATCGCGCAGGGGGAGGAGGAGATTTCCGTTTTCGGGGGCTTCTACATAACCCCCAGATATTGCCTTTGCGCCGCGAATTTCACCCCCACCCGCGTATCGAGAGTACAGGGCAGGCTCTAACCTTCCCCCATCGAGGAGGAAGGGATTTCCAGGCTCACATCAGGGGTCTCCTTTCGTGGGAATAACGGCGGCGACGCGGGGGATTCACCGCTGAGGGCGCGGAGTGTGTGGATTCCCGCTTGCGCGGGAATGACAGGAAATATCAACACTACCTAGAAACCGTCTCAGGCCTATGGGTGTTGGCAGAGAACTGCCCTTCGACAGGCTCAGGGCGAGCGGAGGATATGAGGGAGGTTAGTTTGTGGGCGTGAGGAGGCGGTTTGGTTTGAGAGCGAGGATTTTAGATTCCTCACTTCGCTTCGCTGCGTTCGGAATGACAGGTGGTCGGGAAATGGGGGGAGGCGCGGGCCGGGGTTTACCAACGTTGCTCTGAACCTCGCGGATCTCGGCTGAGCAAGGTCCGCGTCCCGGGGGGCATCATTCGTTGGACGCGCTGTCGTCGCAGAACGCGGCGCCTCCGAGCTCGGCCGGGGGCTGCTCAAAATGCCGCAAGCTCTCGGGTACGCACCCCGTAAACCGGTTGTCCGAAAAGTCAACGTATGTGCTAAAGGGCAGCTTGCTCAACTCGGTTGGCAACTGTCCGCTCAGGTTGTTCTGATACAGATACAAGTTCGTCAACCTGGTCAGGTTGCCCAGTTCAGGCGGGACCTCCCCGGTCAATTGGTTCTCCGAAATGCTCAAGTAGGTCAGAGCAGTCAGGTTGCCAAGTTCCGGGGGTATCTCTCCGGTGAATTGATTTTCTGAGAGGTCGAGTTCCAGCAAATTGTCGAGGTTTCCAAGCGTGGGCGGGAGTTCTCCACTCAACCGGTTCTCGTTGAGAAACAATTCCTCCAAGTTGGAAAGGAGTCCGAATTCTCGTGGGATCTCCCCGGTCAAGCCGTTCCTTGAGAGGCTCATGAAAGTCAGGTTGGAGAGCTTGCCCAGTTCCGACGGAATCTCTCCCACAAGCGCGTTGCCCCAGAGATAGAGTTCCTTCAGGTTGGAGAGCTTGCCAAGCTCAGGCGGTATCTCACCCGTCAATCGGTTCTCTGAGATGAGCAATTCAGTCAGATTGGGAAGTGCGCCCAACTCCGAGGGAATCTCGCCGCTCAGCATGTTTCCCCACAGGTAGATGATCTTCAGATTCGAGAGGCTGCCCAATTCCGACGGAATCGGCCCGCTCAATTGGTTTTGGGACATATATATGTATTCCAGCTCCGAGAGCCTGCCCAGTTCCGCAGGCAGCGCTCCGGTGAGTTCGTTGCCCCAGAGAGCCAGCGTCACCAGACTGGACAGGTTTCCCAATTCGAGAGGGATCTCCCCACTGAGCAAGTTTTCGCTCAGATATAGGGAAGTCAGATTGGAAAGAAGTCCCAGTTCCGGCGGTATCTCCCCCGTCAGCTTGTTGTCTGAGAGGCTCAGGTCGGTCAGGTTGGAGAGCCCGCCCAGTTCCAGAGGAATTTCGCCGGTCAGGTCGTTGTCCCAGAGAATGAGATGATTCAATTTGGAGAGACGCGCCAGCTCCACGGGGATCGTACCGCTCAACCAGTTCCCTTGAAGGTTAAGGACTTCCAGATTGGCGAGGTCTCCCAACTCCGGCGGAATCTCCCCGCTCAGTCCGTTCTCCTGAAGGTTCAGGATTTTCAGATTCGCAAGGTCGCCAAACTCCGACGGTATCTCCCCGCTCAAGAGGTTGTTGTCCAGGAACAGGTCCTTCAGGCTGGAAAGTTTGCCTATCGCAGGCGGCAAGTCGCCCGACAGTTGGTTGTTCCACAGACCCAACACCGTGAGGTTGGACAGGTTCCCTATTTCCGGCGGTATCTCTCCCCTCAGCCAGTTCCCCTGCAGATCAAGCTCGGTCAGGCCGGTGAGATCGCCGAGCGAGGATGGAAGGCTGCCCTTCATCTTGTTCTCGCCTAGTCCCAACTTTATGACTCTGCCCTGCTCGTCCGTGACAACGCCGTACCACTGCCCGATGAACCTGTCGCTTAGCCAGTTGTCATTGTTCTCCCAGTTCGGGCCGTCCGTGGCATAGTAGAGTTCGACCAGAATCTCCCTTGAATCCTGGACGTCCTCCAAGGCCTCGGCGTCACTTGGAGGGCAGGTGGGGAGGTCGAGTCTGCCGAGAGCGTTGAGCCGCCCCGGCGCGCACCCCGTCAGTTGGTTTCCCCAAAGCTCCACTTCTGTAAGTTCTTCGAGGTTTCCCAACCCCGCCGGAATCTCACCACTCAACTCATTTGACGCCAGGTGAAGCCCGGAAAGGAGCGTGAGTCTGGCCAGTTCAGGCGGGATCTCCCCGGACAGCTCATTTTGAGATAAGTCCAGCCACTCCAGTAACGATAGCTTGCCCAGCTCCGGCGGGATCTCTCCTGTCAGCTTGTTCCCCCAGATACTTATCGCCCCAAGCCTGGAGAGATTGCCCAATTCGGGCGGAATTGGGCCGCTCAGTTGGTTTTCGCTTGCGTATAGCCAGTTGAGCCTGGAAAGACCCCCCAGTTCCGCGGGAATCGTGCCGCTCAATTCATTGCTGTAGAGCGCCAGACCAAAGAGATTGGAAAGCTCGCCCAGTTCAGGCGGTATCTGCCCGCTCAGTTCATTCTCATGAAGTTTAAGCTCCTTCAGACTGCGGAGAAAACCAAGCTCAGCAGGGATTCTTCCCTTCAGTCCATTGTTCTCTAGGGACAAGTGAACAACTTCGCCCCTGGAGTCGGTCGTCACCCCATACCATTCGCCTATCGGCGCGTCGCTCAGCCAGTTGTCGTTGTTGTTCCAGTTCGGGCCGTCGGTGGAGTTGAAGAGCGCGACGAGGGCGTCCCTTGGGTTGCAGGACACCTGAGCAAGTTCGGCAAGCTCCGCAGCGCTCTTAGGTATGCACCCCGTCAACTCATTCCCCGAGAAGTCCAGCACGGTCAATTTGGTGAGCTTCACCAACCCCGGCGGCACTTTCCCGGCGAGCCCGTTCTCCGACACGTCCAGCACGGTCAGGTTGGCGAGCTCAGCCAGATCGGGAGGTATCTCGCCCAGCAGCCAGTTCTCCGAAAGGTCCAGTTCAAGCAGCCTTTCAAGTCCGCCCAGCTCCGGTGGAATCTCACCCGTTAGCTGGTTGTCCGAGAGATCGAGCTTCTCCAAGTTGGAGAGGTTCCCCAGTTCAGGAGGTATCTCGCCTATGAGCCGGTTCTCGGACAGGTCGAGATCGGTCAGGCTGGCAAGGTTCCCAAGCCCGGACGGAATCAGTCCCAGCATCCAGCCGCCGCGAAGCTCCAGCTTTGTCAGGTTCGTGAGCCGGCCCAGCTCCGCCGAGATATTCCCGACCAACCCGTTGTCGACGAGGACCAGTTCAGTAACCCGACCGTCCTCGTCGGTGATGACTCCGTGCCAATCGCCAATCGGCTCATCGCTCAGCCAGTTGTCGCTTCTCGTCCAGCTCTCCCCGCCCGCGGACTCGTAGAACGCTTCCAGCGCATCCCTGTCAGGACTGCTCGGCTCGGCAGTGGGCGTTGGTGTCGGAACAGGTGTAGATGCAGGAGTCGCCGTCGGTTCCGACGTGGCTGTCTCGACAGTCGGAGGGACTGCGGTGGGCGCCGGCTGGGTGTCCCCGCACGCCGCCAGGAGCACGAGCAGTGCGACACAACCCAAGGCTAGGAGGAGCGCGCTGCCTCCATGCGCGATTGTAAAGAATGTGAGTCTCATTCCAACTCTTTTAGCAGGCGCGCGCTTTTCAGCGTCGTCCGGCTGAACCTGTTAAGCCCTTTATGGCAGCCGGCAGTTCCCTGAACGCAGCAACCCTGGCAGTTGCCTTGGACAAATCGTGAGTTGCAGTGAACTCGTTTGCAACCACGATGCAGTCAATGCCCGCCGCTACTGCGGACATCAGTCCTCTCGCCGAGTCTTCGATAACCACCGTTTCAGCGGCAGCAGCGCCAAAGCGTTGGAGTCCTTTCAAATAGGGTTCGGGATGTGGTTTGGCTTGCTCGTAATCGTCCCTGGCTAAATAGAATTCCATATAGTCCAGGATGGACCGCCTTTCGTGTATCAGGGCGAAGTCAGCCGGTTTGGATGTGGTGATTATGGCCATCCTATACTCACCTGCGAGTACGTCCAGCGTTTCGAGGACACCCTCGATTTCGATATCCTCCGTTCTAAGGTATTCCTGATAATAGGCATTACGGACCTCACGCTGCCTGCTGATGATCCGTTCATCAATACCTGCCGCTATGGCCTGAGCCCAGGTGGCGAATCCCTGCGTCATGTCTCGGAGGTATTGGTCTCTATCCATGGTAAATCCAATGTCGGCCAGGGCGCGCTCTCCGGCTTTGTAATACCAGAACTCGGTATCCACCAAAACACCATCATGGTCAAAGAGAATGTATTTTTTCACTTTTATTCGATAGGGCCCCTGTCAACTGAAGTGGAAGCGGAATCACCTTGGCCCTATTGCCCTTCGTGCATCTTTATGCGATTCCTTGAAGGTTGCTTTCCAATCGAGTCTCGATCGGTTGGTCCGCTTCCGGAAACTCGAAAGAGCGACCGGTGATCGTCTCGTAAAGGTAGATGTAGCGTCTTGAGAGCTCGATTACGAGGTCATCCGGCGCCGGTGGCAGGACGTCATCCTCGTAGGGATCGCAGTTCTCCGTGAACCAGAGCCGGAGGAATTCCTTGTCGACGTTGTCGGGTTCCCGTCCCTCCCGCATACGCTGTTGATAGGTGTCGGCGATCCAGTAGCGACTGGAGTCGGGGGTGTGGATCTCGTCGATCAGGAGGATCTCACCGTTCTCGTCACGGCCCATCTCATATTTGGTATCGACGAGAATCAGGCCACGCTCCGCCGCCTCGGCCTGACCGAAAGCGAAGAGTTCCAGCGCGATGCGGCTGCACTGTTCCCAATCATCGGCCGTCATCCAGTTCTCGGACACGATCTCGTCAGGGCTGATCGGACGGTCGTGGTCCTCCGCCTTGATGGTCGGCGTGAGATAATTCGTCGGAAGCTTCTGGTTTTTCACCAGGCCTTCGGGCAGATCGATGCCACAGTAGTTGCGATGTCCATCCTGGTAGACCGTCCAGAGGGAGGTGTCCGTGGTTCCGGTGATGTATCCACGCACCACGAACTCAATCGGGAAGACGGTGCATTTCCTGGCAATTGTGACGTTTGGATCCGGGATGGACAGAACCTGATTCGGCACAATATGGCGGGTCTGTTCAAACCACCATGCGCTCGTCATGTTGAGGACCTGCCCTTTGAAGGGGACAGCGGCAAGCACCCGGTCGAAGGCACTCTGCCGGTCGGTGGTGATGAGCACCATACGATCCCCAAGATCGTACCGATCCCGTACTTTGCCTATGAACTCCTCACCTTGAGAAATATTCGTCTCAATGAGGCAGTTTCCGAGCTCTTGTCGTATTCGATCCGTGTAGCCCTCCGGGGTGTACATGGGGTTGTCCATTTATTATTGCCTCCGCAAGATGATTGTCTCCCCAAGGTTAAAAGCCTATACGAGATGGCCCTATTGAACCAATAGATTACGTTTCGACATGCCAGCCCCCTCGCTCCCCGTGATAGGAGGCTATTGGCCTCTGCACGCTGCCGATGACAATGCCGAATTCGACAGGCGGCGCCCTATGCCCTCGAGCCTTCAGAGGGCGCGAAGAATACCAGAATCTCAAGGTCCTCCTCTATGGAGTGAAAGCGGTGCTCCTCCCCGGCTCCGACGAACACGACTGAACCCGGCGTGACCGCACGATCCCGGTCGCCAATCCTCATCCGACCGCTCCCCCGCACGATGTAGTAGACCTCATCCTCGGTGTGGGGCTGCTGTGGATCGCTCTTCCCGGCTGAAAGCCCATATATTCCCAGGCTAAGGGACCTGTCTCGAAAGAACTCGTAGTAGCTCTCCCCGCGCCTCTTGCGCTCTGAGATGGCATCGAGGATCTCCCACGCGTTCATAACCGCCCCTGTTCCGTCCGGCTGATACGGACTCAACGCAAGCGGGGCGTCCGCACCCGTCGAGAGTGACACTCCAGCATCGTTCCGAAGCCCTGCCCAAAGCCGCCTGTGCTCCTGCTTGGCACGCAGGCGAACCGTGTCCCATGTTTTGGGCCAAGTTCATCGTATCACATCAGGCCACGATTAGTCAAATTTTATTTACTAATATCGTCTCAATATAGTAAATAATAGTCAGTATCACTCAAATATTGCGTCATATATCATATTATATTCCCAAGTAAAGATCAATATTGTACGAATAACGTATTCATGCTATGGTGGTTGTCCATCCCCATGCCCGAAAGGATACCCATGACCACCATCTCTACCGGCGACAGCTACTCCTTCAGCATCGTCCTCCGTGAAGTGCGCGGCCAGTGGCGCACGCTCGGATTCGTCGTCGTCCTGATGTTCCTCGGCACCGCCTCCGCTCTCGTCACTCCGCTCCTGCTCCGCGAGCTGATCGATCGCGCTATTCCCAATGGCGACACGGCCATGATCCTCGCGCTCGTCGTGGCAATGACCCTGCTCCCGGTCGTCGACGTGGGGCTGGGACTGGTGCGGAACTACGCTCGCGCGTCGGTCGGCGAGGCCGTAACGCGGCGGCTCCGAATAGACCTGTTCAACCACCTCATCTACGCCCGGCTCGACGACATCGAGCGCACGAGATTGGGCCACATTGTCACGGTCCTCACGCGAAGCTGTGGCCGCGTCGGAGAGGTATTCGTCGCCCAGACCGTCGTGCAGTCGATCTATCACTCGATGCTGGTCGTCGTGACCGCCGGGATCATGTTCACCCTGAACTGGAAGCTGGCGCTCATCACGCTGCTGGCGTTCCCGCCCGCGTATCTCCTCGCCCGCGTCGCCGGAAGCCGCGAGCGCCGGCTGTACGACGAGCAGATGAACATCCTCTCCTCCGGCCAGTCGTACGTCACGGAAGCGTTCGACAACATCAAGACCGTCAAGTCCTTCACCGGCGAGAGCCGCGAGACGGCATGGTGGGAGGGTTGGACGCGCCGCAACTGGCGAAACAAGGCCCGCATGACCGCGCACCACGATCTCTTCCGATTCGGCTTCTGGGTCGCGATCCAAAACGTCATGCGCGGCCTCATCTTCGGCTATGGCGCGTTCGAGGTCGTCAACGGTCGCGCGACGGTTGGCGATCTCGTCGCCTTCCTCGCCTACCTGCCGGGCCTGTACGAATCGGCCAGGAGAGTTCTGGACTTCATCACCGTGGGCGAGTCCGTCAAGGCGGCCACCGATAGGATCGATGAACTAATGGCCCTTCCCACGGAGGAAGCGTCCGGGTTCAGAGAGCCAGTTAGGAGTACCCGCACCCCCTCGGTTGAGTTCTCCAACGTCAGTTTCCGCTATGCGCGAGAGGGCTTCGGCATCAAAGACCTCAGCTTCCGCGCGGACGCCGGTGAGTTCATCGGCATCGTCGGGCCGACGGGCGGCGGCAAGAGCACCGTCCTTGACCTCGCGCAGGGCTTCTACGAGCCGTTGGAAGGTCGCATCCTGATCGACGACCACGACATCCGCGACCTTTCCATCCGTGAGGTTCGCCGTGAAATATCCGTCGTCCCCCAGGACGCCTGGCTGTGGAACGACACCGTCCTCGCCAACATCATCTACCCCGATGCAAAGCCCGACATGGCCCTTGTCGAGGAGGTCGTCCGTGACGCCCAGCTTGCCGAGTTCGTCGAGTCGCTGCCTAACGGACTCGACGAGGCTCTCGGGCCAAAGGGCTTGGACCTGTCAGGAGGCGAACGTCAGCGCATCGCCATCGCCCGCGCACTCTACAGGAAGGCCGGACTCGTACTCCTCGATGAGCCGACCTCCGCCCTCGACGCTCGCACCGAGTTCCACCTCACCGCCGCGCTGGACAGCCTCCGAAAACGCAGCACTCTCATCGTCGTCGCCCACCGCCTCAAGACCGTCATCAACGCAGACAGGATCCTTGTGATCGACGGCGGCCGAATTGCCGAGTCGGGTTCGCCCGAAGAGCTCAAGCGCGGATCGGGGCTGTTCGCTATGATGTATGAGATGCAGTCGCTGGAGCCGCGGGGGTAGCCGATTGGGATGGAGGGCGTATCGAGACGTTCAGGGCTTGGCCGCAAACTTGGGGGAATGAATGCTTGAGAAGCTGACTGAATTTGACGCAGTTGAATACATAAACACCGAGGAGCGAGCCCGGCTCTACCTTGAAGCGGCCGCAGTTGAGGACTCTGGTGATGGCAGTCTCATTCGCGCTGCCTTGAACGATATCGGGCGTGCTCAGAACATAAGCAGACTCGTAAGTAAGGAACACCGCCACCCATGAAAACCACGAAGATCCTCTACATGCTCTGGGTTGACGACATGGATCGCGCCGTGGCGTTCTACCGTGACGTCTTCGGGCTGAACGTACACGCCCAGTCGCCCAACTGGTCGGAGTTGACGCTCGGCGACTCGACGGTCGCTCTGCACCAGGGCACCAACGACAGCTTCCGCATGACCGGCCTGAGCTTCGAGGTCGACGACATCGACGAGGCCTGCGGCGAAATAGAGGCGGCGGGCGGGAGTATTGTCCATCCTCCGCGCGACGGGGGCATCCCCGGTCTGAGACTCGCCGAGGTGACCGACATCGACGGGAACAGCATTCAACTCGGCAGTCACGGGAACTAGCGGTGCCACTCGGAATTCCCAGGAACAAGGCTATCGTGGTGCCCTACGACCCTGACTGGCCCGTGCTGTTCGAGGAGGAGCGTCGCCGCATTGTGGAGGCCGTCGGGCACATCGTGGCGGGCGTGCACCACGTCGGGAGCACGTCGATTCCGGGTATCTACGCCAAACCCATCCTGGATATCGCCGTGCTGCTGCGCGAGTTCGAAGAAGGAGAGCGGTGCATAGAGCCGATGGAGAATATCGGCTATGTTCACAAGGGTCTGGATGACGACATTCCCGGCGACCGCCACTTTGTCAAGGGCCATCCTCCACAAGGGAACTGCTCCAGCGGCGAAGTGATTAGGACTCACGTCCTCCATATGTACACCCTCGACAGCCCCATCAGGCGGAACCACTTTGCTTTTCGCGACTACCTGATTGCCCACCCCGAGGTTGCCGATGAATACGCGAGGCTGAAGCTCATCCTCGCAGACAAGCACCCAAAGGATCGCGAGTCATATAGAGCCGGCAAAGATTCGTTCATAGAGGGAATGCTCGCTAAGGCCGCCGAGGAGTTCGAGTAGTGCCGCACCGGGGGATCACCGTCACCGACGCCGACGACCTGACGGGCCTACTGCGTCAAGATACGTCGTTCGTCGAATGCACCTTCGACGGGGGGGCCTTCGGCGGAGTCTCGACCGACGCGCTCGACCTCACGGACTGCACGCTCCAAGACGCCGACTTCTCACAGCTTGTCTGCGGCGAGCTTCGAATTTCGCGCTGCGACCTCCGGAGGGCAGACTTCTATCGCGCCGACATCAAAGAGTCGCACTTCACCGACTCCAACTGCGCGTCCGCGAGGTTCCCGAACGCCAAGCTGAACCTGTCGCGTCTCACCGACTGCGACTTCTCCCTCTGCAGCTTCGATGGGGCCAGCCTCTTCGGGGCAGACCTGACGGGTTCCCGCTTCCGCGCCGTTGGCTTTGGGACGACCAACATCGACGGGGCGACCGTCGACCGCGTCAGCTTCGTGATGGCATCAGTCGCGCACAAGTCATTCCGCAAGCAGCGACTCACCGGCGTCGACTTCACCGAGGCCGACCTGTCCGGGTGTGACTTTACGGACGCGGTCTTCGAGGACTGCCGCATCGAGAACGTCGTAGTCAGCCCCGAAACGAGCTTCGTGGGAGCGGACCTCCGCGGCGCGCGCCTGTCCAATCTCCGCCTTGACGTGGCGCGGTCACGAGGGGCCGTTATTTCACAGGCGCAGGCGGGGGGATTTCTGGAGGATGCTTACGGGGTGATTGTGGCAGAGGGGTGAGCGCTTTAGAGCGTGTCAAACATATCAATCGAATCCGTTCATGGTGAGCTTGTCGAACCATGAAATGCCCTTCGACAGGCTCAGGGCGAACGGAATCTTTGGAGACCATCCCGAATCGTGTCCCTCATCCTCCCGCGGCTCGGATGATGCTCTCGGCCACCGCGCGGATGTCCCCGTTTGGTTGGTGAATGGCCTTTCCGTCCAGCTCAGGCGGAACGGTCTCCCCGACCCAGTACGGATGACCCACCGCGAGGAGCATGGGCACGTCTCCCTTCGTATCGCCGACGGCGGCGACGTCACTCATATCGACGTCCAGCTTGCCTGCCAATTCCGTAAGCCAGAGCGCCTTGTCCTCGGGCCAGAAGTGGGTTATACGTCCATCCGGTGAAAGTTCGGTGCCGACGAAGTAGTCCGCTCCGAACCTGTCGGCGAACCACTCCACGGCGAACTCCCATGTGAGCGACACGAGGGCTATCCTGAAGCCGTGTTCCCGGAGCAGCGTAAACCCCTCATCCACGCCGGGAGCAACCCGCATGGAGACGACGTGCTCAAGGAGCTCTTCGAAGGTGTAGGCGGAGTACCATTCCGCCGACTCCTCTCTGGCCGCCGTGACCTCCGCGATTTGGTCGGGGGCTATCTGCTCTTCCATCTCCCGCACCCGCTCCAGGCGTCCGATGCCGCGAGCGATAGCTTCCCAGACGGAATCTCCCCAGAGCAGCGTGCCATCGAGGTCGAATGCGACGAGTTTCAAGACGGCACACTAAAGCTGCCAGCCGAGAAAGAGGAAAGATGAGACCGGCTACTCACGGCACAAAGGGGAATTGCGGAGCCGGGAACCTCGCCAGCCCCGATCACCTCGAAAGAAGCGGAGACTGCAGGAACTTGAACAGGTCGGAATTTGCGGGCAGAACGACCGTGGAGTTGTCGCCGAGGAAGAGGGCGTATGCGTCCAGAGAGCGTAGGAAGGAGTAGAATTCGGGGTCTTGCTCCAGCGCCGCTGCGTAGAGCGCAATCGCCTCCGCCTCGGCCTCACCCCTGATGATGTCTGCCTGCTTCCGTGCTTCCGACCGGATCTCGACGGCCTCCCGGTCGACCTCCGCTCGCTTTTGCAGGTCGGCCTCCGCGCCCTGCGCGCGCTCCCGGTCTGCTATGCGCTTGCGTTCCGCCTTCATGCGCTCGTAGACGCTGCCCGCGATGGCCTGCGGAAAGTCCGCTCGCTTGATCCGAACGTCCACGATATTGATGCCGAGCTCGTCGATGAGGGGCCGGACGGCGTCTCGCACGTCGTTCTCGATCTGTTCACGCTTGGTCTTGATAATTTCCACCTGCTCGTCGCTGGCGATCTCCCGCCGCAGTTCCGAAGCGACGATGTCGATTACCCTCGACCGAGCCTGAGTCACGTTTCGCACGGTCTGGAAGAACAGCAGCGGGTCGGTGATCCGGCCCCTCGCGTATACGTCGATGATCAGGCGCTTCTTGTCCGAGGTCAGGAGCGACTCGGCCGGCGCGTCGAAGATGAGCAGTCGTTTGTCGAACTTGGTCACGCTGTCGATAAGCGGGGCTTTGACGTAGAGACCGGGACTCCTGATCGAACGCTGCGGGTCTCCCAGTCGGGTGACGATGGCCAGCTCCGTCTCGTCGACCACCACGAGGACCTGCGGCAGTATGATCGCCGCCAGCACCAGGAGGGTTATCAGCAGTGTCGCGAGGAATCTCATGGCGTCGAGTCCGTCTGCTGGACCGTCGTTGAAGGGCCAACCTGTACCGGCGCCTGCGGGACCTGCGGGGCGAACGGGGTCGCGTTCGTTTCGTTCAGGTTGAGCAGCTGTAGGAGATTGCCGCCCACTTCGCCGTCTACGACGAATATCTCAACCTCGGGCAGGATCTTCTCCATACTTTCGAGGAACAGTCTCTGCGCCGTGATGTCGGGGGCCTTGCGGTACGCCTCAAGGATCGAGTTGAACCGTTCGGCCTGACCCGTGGCCTCGTTGACTCGTTGCGCTCGGAAGGCCTCAGCTTCCTCCTTGAGACGCTCAGCGTCACCTCTTGCCCTGGGCAGGATATCTTCTTCGTAAGCGGCGGCGAGGTTGATGATGCGCTCCTTGTCCTCCCTGGCGCGCACCACGTCGTCGAAGGCGTCCTGCACCTCCGCCGGCGGGTTGACGTTCAGGAGCTTGACCTCCGCCACGCGGATTCCCGCCTCGTACGTGTCGAGGAGCTGCTGCAGCAGTTCCTTCGTCTCAGCCTGCACGGCCTCTTTTTCGGTCGTCAGCACGTCGTCGATGATGCGAGCGCCCACGACCTGTCTCAGGGCGGACTCGGACGCGTCCTTAATAGTCTCCCCAGCCGGATCGACGGCGCGGAAGAGGAACTCTTCAACGTCCTTGATCTCAAACTGGACAAGCAACTGCACGTCGACGATATTCTCGTCGCCGGTAATCATGAGGGACTCTTCAAGGAATGGAGCATCGCCGCGAACGCCGATTTCAAGCCGGCGACGCTGCCGGACGTCGACGATAGCGCGGGTGCCTATGGGGTTCGGCCACCACCAGTGGAGGCCCGGCCCGGCCGTGTCCTCGAATATGCCGAAGCGTCGGAGGGCGGCTACCTCTGCCGGTTCGACCGTGTAGAAACCCGTCGCGAGCCAGCCGAGGGCGCCGATGACGATCACCCCAAGAATGGCGTATACGAGACCGCCGCCGCCGCCAAAGCCGAACCGGCCGAAGATGCCCTTGATCCGCGAGGAGATCTGTTCGAAGTTTACTTCCGGTTCGTCTTGCCTGTACATCCGGTCCCGATTGCGTCCGACACGAGTGGTGAATTCATGGTACCACACTCGCGCTATTGCGCTCCAAGTCTTCCAGCCTTTCGAGGAACTGCGGGTAGCTCGATATGTCCGCCATCCTTAAGACGAACGTCCGCAGGTCGGGCGACAGCTCTCGAAATCTGTGGAGCTGTCCGGCGATGGGGCTCGACGACGCGGCACTCTCGGCATACGTCCCGTGGAACGCGAAGTACGCCTGGTTCAACCTCCGAATGGGATAGCCGTTCTCCACGAAGAGCCGCCGTCGCTCCTCCATATACGCCTCCGCCTCGTCCACCTTGCCATCCGCCAGAAGCTCATCGACCCGCAGGCGGGTCTCCCGCATCTCCTCGTTGAAGCCGAAATGCTCGTCTCGTCCGTGAAGGCCACTCTCCGGCACGAGCACAGGGGCCGCGCCATCACCTCCGGTCTCTCCTCCGGCGGGGGAGAGATTCAGAGAGGGGGCTTCCTCCCTTTCCGGGAGCAGTTCACCGGCACGGTCGCCAATCTCCCTGCCGACGATGTCGGCCAGAGTCTCGTTCAGGGTGACCATCTCGGCCGAGGTGAACATCTTCTGGCCGAGGGGACGGAAGGCCATGTAGTGGTGCACCCACTCGTGGGCAGTCACGCGAAGGGTGTCGGCCAGCGGTATGGTGTCCAGCACCGAGGCTGGGTACGCCGCGAGCCCTCCAACCTGGAAGCTGATCGCCGACACGTCGTGCTCATTCATCAACCTATCTTCGAGCCGCTCCCGCACGACGAGGCTGACATCGGGATCCATGAGCGCCTCGTGCTGCCGCGCGATGCGGTCGCGCGGCGAGGTGAGCAGGAGGACCGGCGGCCCCGCCAGCCTGATATCGACCGGGGGAAAGACGAAACTCTCCCACGGGCTGAGCCCTGACTCCCGAATGGCGGTGCTGATGGCGCTTTCGATGGTCTCTTCCACGTCGTCTCGCAGGGCCGATCTTTCGGAGGCGATGCGCTCCACCTCGTCCTCCAGCGACTCCACGCCGCCCGCATTCGGAGCGGACATCGCCCGGTTCAGTGCATCTTCGGCGGCGAGAAGCTCGCGCCCCAGGTCGAAGTAGCGGTAGAGGTCGTCCCGCTTCTCCTCGTCCGACTTCTCAACGCCCCATATCAGCGTATCCAGCATATGCCGCCACTTGTCCGGGAAATTCCTGACCTCCCAGCCGGTGATGCTGTACCGGTACGGGAGGGCGACCCGCTGCACAGGGTTCAGCGTGAACGTGTCGCTCGCCACGCTGAAGACCAACAGCAGCGGCAGCAGGGGTATGACCACCCACCTGAGAATGCGACGGAACCTGGAAATGAGAACGACCCTCAAGGAGGAAGGCTGGGGTGAGAGGACGCAATCCCTGCCGGGCGGGCCTCATGGAGCGCCGACGGCTCCAGGCAGCGGGACTCTCTCCCCTTAGCTCTATCATATCGCCCTCACCCATTGGGGCGCATATCAAGATAACCTGTCATTTCGAGTATAGCGGGGTATCTCGCATTTTGGGGCGGCGTCATTGAGGTCTTTCCGGCTACGAAACGCCGCATGGAGGACAGAGATTTAGGCTTCGTTTTTTGGGGTATGGCCGTCTAGGAAGAACGCGCACGTGACATTGGGGTTCCGTTTCTTTGAGCGGGGGTATTCCGTATATGCTATGCACCGAGATTTTAGGGAGGGTGTCCAGGATTATGACAAGCAAGGACCGTACCGAGTTGGAGTCTACTAGCGATACGCCTTTCAGGTTATACCTGCAGGGTAACTACGTTGTGGGCTTAGGGATTTCCATCGTGCTGATATCTCTGTCAATGTTCGGTTGCCAGGGCGGAAATGAACCGCAGACTCCAACTACACCACTTCCTGCCGATACCCTGCACCCCGCAACTACAGCTGTGCCCGTTCTTACAGTCACTCCCCTTCCTCCAGTTATCTACTATCCGCCAAAGGTGATTGATGGATGGCTGGATGTGAAGTATTACCCTCTCTGCGAGGCTGTTCCGCGTCCAGCTACATGGGTGGCGCCCATAGTAGTAACAGACCTTTATTCGCAGTCTACCGTTTACTTGAGAGGAAATGGCGTAGTTAAGGGTAAGCCCAACTATAAGACTGAGGATGGCAGGATGCGCCTTGAGGCCGCGTTGAGGGACAGCTCAGTTATGGAGCAGGTACTTACCCGTCCTTACTGTCCGTACAACTAGGATAGAAAATTCAAGAAGGCTTGATGAGAATACCTTGTAGTTAAACGGAACCGGGACTTTAGATTCCTCACCCCGCTGCGCTTCGTTCGGAATGACAGAAATTGGAGTTATGCAAAGGTCTTCGAAAGCGGGAATGACGGGAAATGTCAACACGAGGGGTTCGTCGAAGCGGCAGAGTAGGTTCCGGGGTCCTACCGCTCGTCGGCGACGACGACTTCCCTGCCCTCGCGGCCCGAGCGCACCATCGCGAGCGAGAAGCGCAGGACCTCCCGGCCCTCCTCGCCGGTGAGGTCGGACTTGCGACCGTCTGCAATGGCGTGGACGAAGTCCTCGATTGCCAGCCGGAATCCGGCGGCGTAGTCGGTCTCGATGTTGGAGATGCTCGTCATGGAGCCGTCGCGGAGTATCTCGATGGGAGGCCGTTGCACGAGTTGGCCGTTGGGCCCCTGGTGGACGTAGAGGATTCCCCGGCTGCCCGTGATCTCAATCGACACGTCGATGGGATAGTGCGTCGACCGGACGATGAGTTCCTCGGAGTGGACGGACTCGCACGTGCCGTACAGGTCGCGGCCGGCGTACTTCCAGACGATCATGCCCGGATTGTCGAGGATGCCGCCGGGAACTATCTCGTGGTGCTTGACCACCTCGGTGCTGCCGATGTAGGCGAATACCCGCTCGATGTCGCCGAGCAGGTAGCGTACTATCGTCCAGACGTGGTGGCCGTGGTCGAACAGGACGGAGCCGTCACCTGACAGCGTCGGATCGGAGCGCCACAAGTGGGACGACTGGGGGATTTCCCAGCCGTCGGGCGCGGTGCCGCTGGCGGTCTTGATACGGACGGACATGGGCTCGCCGATGCCGCCGGACTCGAGTATCTGCTTTGCGCGGACGAACGGCGGGTGGAAGCGGTAGTTGTCGATCACACGGAGCAATTTACCCGACCGCTCTGAGGCCTCGATCATTGCGTCGGCCTCGGCGATGGTGAGGGCCATCGGCTTCTGCACCGTGACGTGCTTACCGGCTTCCAGCGCGGCGATAGTCATGGGCGCGTGGAGGTAGTGGGGCGTGATGATGTCAACCGCGTCCACGTCGGGGTCGCTCAGGAGGTCGTCGAAGTCGGTGTACGTCTTCTCGACGCCCCACTCGGCGGCGCGGCGGCGGAGCAGGTCGGAGTCGACGTCGCAGATGGCGGCCAACTCTGCGAGGGGCGTCGCGGAGTACCCCATGTAGTGCATGTCGGCGATTCGTCCGACGCCCACGAGGGCTGCGCGGAGGGGTGTCATTGGGTTTTTCTCATGGGCGTTTGCCGTGATTTGACCATGTTTGACGGGCTTCTGGATTCCGGCCTGCGCCGGAATGACGGATGGGCACTATGCCGCGTGCTCTTCGGTTGCGGGGGGCGTCGGGAAGGCCTTGGCGGGATCGACGACGCACTGGGTACCCTTCACGTTCGAAATCGTGTGGGCGTAGGACAGTTTCGTCACGCTCTCGCCCTGCTTGAGGAAGGCGGCCTTGTCCTCCTCGTACATGGTGCGGGCCATCTCGTGGGCATCCGCTGCGGTGAAGAGGCGGGCGACGGCATTGCCCACGTGTCCGACGCCGACGAGCCCCACGTTCTCCATGCGCTCGCCGAAGCGGTTGAAGTCGCTTCCGGGGTGCCAGTCCCTGCGGGCGTGTACTTGGCTGGCGAGGGGCACAAGTGTCCCGTCTGCCAAAGGTGTGCGCCGTGTGATAAATTTCGTCTCGCGGTAGTCCACGTCGAACTCGACCTCCCAGACGTGTATGGCAGTCAGGTTCTGGTACGGTACACCGAGCATCAGGATGGACGCGCCGTTGTTGAACGCCCACGCCATGGGGCTGTTCGCGTCCCAGGCGGACGCCCACGTCTTGCCATTTCCTGTTACGACGGTCTCCGCGAGAGGTCCGATGGCGGCGACGCTGTGCCAGAGGTGGATGCTCCGCAGTGCGCCATCGCGCGTACGGACGGCGTTGGTGACGGCTCCCATGCCGGAGTGTGTGTTCGCCGGGTCGAATATCCATTTGGCCTTGATGGAGTCGGGGTAGTCGTGCGGGTCGGCGTAGGTGAAGGTCGGCACGACCAATGTGCCCTCAGGCCCCAAGGCTTCTAACAGCGCGTCGACGACGCCATCGGCCCCGCCCAAGACCTCGCCGATGGCGCTCAGCGAGCTGTGGACGAACAGCAGACCGCCCCTCGGCACGCCGAGCGCTGCGAGGTCTCCAACGATGTCGTCCTTGGTCACTTTCAGTGGGGGCATAATTGACTCCGGGGAGTGTGTGAATTGAGGGGGTGGTCGCATCCCGACCCCTGCTATTCCAGCAACTGCTTGAGGGACTGGGTGTGGTCCGGGTAGTGGTTGAAAGTGTTTCCGGCGATTATGAACCACGGCTCCCATTCAGCGGGCATTCCTGGGAAGCAGGAGGCGTCGCCGTAGGCGTCTTCGGGGAGAGCTTCGAGCTGTTCCAAAAGCTGGGGGAACACTCTCGCGGACTCGGCGCGAACTTCCTCCAGAGTCATGTTCCTGGTCTCCTCATAGACTCCGGCGTTGCGCTCGTCCAGCGGCAGCGCCCAGAGGTCGGAGCCGACGAAGGCGCGTGCCTTGAGCACGCCCACTATCTCTCGCTCGTACCAGACCACGTGGGCGAGGATATCCTTGACGGACCAGTGCCCCTCGACTCCGGTTTTCAGCATCATATCGTCGTCCATCTGGGCAATGATGTCGCTCCAGTGACTACGCTCGGTCTTTACGCGGGTGATGACCTCTTCCTTATTCATCAGACTACTCCTGCGTCTGACAACGATTCTAATCTCCTCTTGGCTCGTTCCCAGCAGTTCGGCAAGCACCTGTTCTAACTGCTGGCCAAGCAGCAGCGGCGGGGGTCTTCCAGCAACTCTACAGCAGGCCGCTCCTCGGCACGCCGAGCGCCGCGAGGTCTCTAACGATGTCGTCCTTGGTCACTATTGAGTAGTGGCATGTTGTTTCCGGGGGAATTGTGGAGGAATAGAAAGTGGAAAGAATTTCGTAGAAAGAAGCGAGTGTTCAACACTATCCCCGCCTACGCATTCTTCTTTCCTCTTTCTACTTTCTTTTCTTAACCCGGCCTGTTCGATACTTGGAACTTATTGCCCTCCGGGTCCTGGCCTTCGCAGTACTTGAAACGTCCGTCGTCCTCGATCTCGCCCATGGGAGCGCCGCGTTCCAGCAGCTCCTTGCGGGCCTCCTCGACGTCGTCGACGTAGAAGACGATCTTGCTGTAGGTGGAGGGCACGCCGTCGACTCGGGAAGCGACCTGGAGCGCGAGCCTGCACGGTCCGGTGTTGAACTCGATCCACTGGGGCGGCTGCACGTGCAGGTCGAAGATCGGCTTGAGCTGCAGCACGTCGCGGTAGAACTCGGTCACCATCATCATGTTCTGCACGACCAGGGTTATCCTACTCATCGTTGCGATACGTCGTTCGTCCATGACGGCCCTCCCAGGAAGTTTCGCGGGTTATTCTATCCTATCGAAAGGCAAGTGAATTCCTTTGTGCGAAACCGCCTTCGCCTTCGCGTCCACTGCGCCCTCTGGAGACTTTTACGTAACCGACATAACTGTCTGTCATTCCGAGCGCAGCGAGGAATCTAAGGTGACCTGCCGTCGTCAATCAGGCCGCTCCAGCTACGGAACTTCGCCTTGGGGACAAGGATTTTAGATTCCTCACTCCGCTCCCCTGCGTTCGGAATGACAGGGGGTGGGTGGGGACTAATTGATTTGACTCCCATAAGCTGATAAGGTTCGCGTCGAACTCGCCAAGTTCTTTGATCTTGCTGATCGGTGCAGGGTGTTCCTGTGCCCTCTTGGTGGTGATCTAAAGGGATCGAGGAACTTTTGGCGAGTTACAACATCCTGCCCCAAGGGGGCGACCTGGGAGTGATTCAATGAAGATTCTTATTGGCATAGCGATCATGATGGTGTTGGCTGCTACGGCGTGTGACGGTGCGGTAATGACGATGGAGGGACCTGACAGCGTGGCTGTCGACGGTCGTGCATGGTACGAGGTGACGATTACTGACTTGACCGCTGTTGGTGTTGTCAACTACTACCCCTATGTTGATCTGAACGAGGATGGGGTTTTCGATCTGAATGAGTGGATTACCGAATATCTCATTACCGAGCTTGTTGACTCACGCGGCGAGTCTGATACTTGGTTCTTTTTGGAGCCTGATGAGTACTTCGACGATCGCGAGTTGGACGTACCTGAAGAGGTGGTAGTTGCGGTGTACGCGGAGTTCTACGTCTCGCCGGACAACGTCTATGAGATCGGTACGGTCAGTAGCGACTTGGAGATCACTGAGGAAGAGTGATGCGCGAGCTCGGTTGCTGGCTTGTTCTGATAGATGTCGGGTTTTTCTGATCGTCCTGGCGTTTTTGCGGAATGCCAGGACGATCTTCATTATCGGGTAGTGTTGACTATTCGACGGCCATTGGCAATTGGGAGTTCTTCTTCGGGTATGCGAGGTCTAGGCTTCGTTTGAAGGACTCCCAATTCGGTGCGGCGCGCATAAGTGCGGTAACTCCCTCGATGTGCATTCTCAGCTTTGGGTGTCCGAATTCCGGTGTGAACCATTGGTGATGTCGATTCTTTCTCCATCCTTGTGGTAGGACCGGATTTCGCTCTTTCAGTTCTGCGAGGACACCTGGGGCTATTCGTTCATAGACGAGATCATTGGTATAGTGTCCGATGACCTGTGGTCGTTTGACGGTATCGGCTCTTCCCCATCCTCTTAGCCGGAAGATCTGTTCATAGAAGCTGAACTCGAAAGTTCTGGTCCAGGGTTGTAGTTCATTATCGAGGAACCGTTCGAGAATCTTGGCGAGTGCTCGTTCTTCTCGGATGCGTTCATAGCCGGTGGCTTCGTCGACCAGGGCGATAACTCCGACAGTTGCGAGACCTCGGATGAGGATTTCGGCTCGTTGGGCTATGTGTTCTTGGGATGGGAGAAGAGCTCCTGCTGCTCTGGCTTCAAGGTAGACGGAGCAGACGTCTGGTAACAGTGTGGCTCGGTATCCGGTTGCGATTGTTCCACCTGTTGGAGCTTGGAATCGGATAGGGGTTGAAGAGGTGGCTAAATCCTCTGAAATGAACCTGGAAAGATTCTTTGGGCGTAGAAAAACGGGTAAGTTGAAGAGGTCGTCATGTCCGGTTTTTGGACCTCCGGTTCTTCCTATGGCTTGGATAAAGCCACCTTGACTGAGGACTCGTGTTTCATCTTCTAGGACATAGCAGGGGATTTCGATGTCTCCGATTACTAATGGTCGATCTGCTTCTCCTGCGATGACCTTGAGTGGTTTCTTCTTGGATCGTCCGTGTGCTAGAACCTTATCTGTGATGGTATCTAGTGCGGTTTGGTTCATTTGGTAAGCTCCTTGTAGGTGATTCGAGTGGTGAAGGCATTTTCTAGGAACGAATTGAGGCGGTCAAGAGTATGGTGGTGCACACTTGCTTCATTCAGTCTGAAAGTGGCTTCATTCACGTACCGGCTTAGATGTTTGACGCTCACATGATGCCAGGTACCATGAATGGAGCGTTTGAGGACTGCCCACATGGACTCGGTGGAGTTCGTGTGGATATCTCCCGGGCCGACATACTCTTTTTTGCCGTGGTTGACGGTTCCTCGGTGATAACCTGCGAGGGACTTATAGCTTGCGTGTTCATCTGAGTAGACGGTAGCTCCTGGGCGTACTCGTTCCTCGATGGGTGGGACGATGGACTTTGCCTTTGTGTTTTCCAGGGGCACGGCGAAGGATTTGCCGCCTCGCTGTCTCATGCCGAGCACCGGTGTCTTTTCGAGATATCGTTGATTTCGGCTGAACTTTTTGGAATCGTGGCGGTTGGACTCCTTGCCGCCGATATAGGTTTCATCGACCTCGACGATACCTGATAGAGTGTCGTCGTCGCTGACGGCTTCTCTTAAACGTCCGAGCATGAACCACGCGGTTTTCTGAGTGACGCCGATTTGTTTGGACAACTGGAGTGAAGAGATGCCCTTGCGGGCTGTGACTACCATGTACATCGCGTATATCCACTTATTGAGTGGAACATGGGATCGTTCGAAGATGGTTCCGGTTCTGACGGTGAACTCGGCTGTGCAATCTAGGCATCGGTAATATCCCAGGCGTTTGCCTCGGCGTTTACTGATGCGAGTGAAGCATCCGCACGTTGGGCAAACGGGAACGCCTTGCCAGCGTCGGTTTTCGAGATAGAGTCTTGCGGTTTCCGCGTCTGGAATGAATTCGAAGAGTTCGAAAGTGCTGATGGTGGTATCGCCGTGTGCCATGATGAAATCTCCTTGCGGAGATAGTACCATAGTGGATTATGGGAGTAAAGTACATAAATCCGGGTGGGTGCGCTGCGTTGGGAATGACACGGGCTGTGGATGCGCTGCGTTCGGAGTGAAAGAGGGCTGTGGTTGTACAAATTCCTTGTCTGCGGTGAGTCCTATACCGGCAGCAGCTTGATGCAGACGGGAGCCGGGACATCGACCTCGTGGCCCGTCGGCTCCGGCATCCCGGTATCGCGGTTTATGCGGTAGGTGAGGATGTTGCCGGTATCCTGGTTGGACACCAACATGTATGTCCCCGATGGGTCGAGGGCGAAGTTTCGCGGAGTCTCGCCGCCACTCGAAACGCGGCCAACGAACGAGAGCGCGCCGGTGTCCTGGTTGATACCAAAGGCCGCTATACTGTCGTGTCCGCGGTTGGAGGCGTAGACGAACTGGCCGTCCGGTGACACGTGGATGTCGGCGCAGTGGTTGACGCCGTCGAAGTCGTCCGGCAGAGTCGTGAGGGTCTCGATCTCGTTGAGCATTCCGCGCGAGTCATCGTAGTGCAAGGCGGTGACGCTCGACCCCATCTCGTTGAGGAGATAGGCGTGCCTGCCGTTGGGATGGAAGGCGAAGTGGCGCGGCCCTCCCCCCGGCGGAGTGCGGGTGTACGGCGAATCGGCGGGAGTGAGACTTCCGTCGTCGTGGTTGATCCGGTACGCGAGCACCTTGTCGATGCCGAGATCGGCGGCGAAGGCGAACGTGTTGGTCGGGTCGATATTGATCGAGTGCCCGTGCGGCCCCTCCTGGCGCTCGGGGTCGATGCTCGATCCCTCGTGCTGGACGAATCCCGACGCTTTTCCGAGGCTCCCGTCCCCTTGGATGGGGTAGGACGCGACGCTGCCGCTGCCGTAGTTCGCCAGCAGGACGTACCGGCTCGTCTGATCGACCTCGACGTGGCATGGCCCCGTTCCCTCGGAGGACTGCTCGTTCAGGAGGGTCAACTCGCCCGTCGCGGCGTCAATCGAGTAGGCGCGGATGATCCCCGTCGTCATGGCCTCGAAGTCGGCGCAGACGGCGTACAGGTATTTGCCGGACGGAGCTATATCCAGGAACGACGGATCGTCGATCGCCCCGGTCGTGCCGACATACTCAAGCCCTCCCGTCGCCATGTCGAAGCGGTAGCAGTAGATGCCCTCCGCCCCCAGGGACGTGTACGTGCCGATATATGCGAGATACTCGTTTGCCATGTCGCAGATCACCTCGACGTTTGTCTCCGCACAATGTGAGGAAATCGGGACGGTTTGTCAAATCAGGGAGGACAGAACTCTTTCTCTAAGGATTAGCTTGGAACTCTAGCGGGAACTGACTGGTTCGAGTGCGGTTGGGTGGAGCGGCGGAGGCCTCGCGGCCTAGTGTTGCCCTTGTAATAGCTCAAGGATCCGGTGCTTCACCGATTAGGTAGCGGGCGCCGACGCTCCCTCCCTCTCAGACGCCGCATGATTGGACGCGAACAGAGGCAGTTATGCCGTTTCGAACAAGAAGTTACATAACATAACACTATTAGTCCGCTAGATCACACACATATTACACACTCCTCTGTATCATGAACGGCGCAGTCCCGGCATCCAGAGAAGGCGACCATGAGGAGGGGCAGGTCGACATGAAGCTCATGAGAATACTACTCGCAGTAATGCCCGCTGTCGCGATGGCGCTCGTGAGTGCCGACGGGCCCGGATCGGTCCACCCGGCCTCCGCCCAAAGCGCGGATTCCGAGCCCCGGTCAAGTGGTCTTTTCTACGAAGTCGATGGCGACCCGCTGCCCAGCAACGGCGTTGATGCTCTGAAGAGCCGTTTGGTGGGAGTCGACTTAGGACAACTCTCTGGGGTCACGAAATCCCACCTTGGCCCTAGAGGCCCCGTCACTGGGCAACCTCCGACGCCGCAGAAGCTGATCCTGAACCTGTTTGACGACGCAGTCTTCACCGGCATAGTTGAGCACGTCGAACCGACAGCGTCGGGCCATGCGCTGTGGGGCAGGCTCGACGGCGTAGAACTGGGAACGATGACCATGGTGGTGAACGGCAAGGTCGTGGTCGGCACGGTGCGGACGCCCAATGAGGTCTACAGCATCAGGACGGTCGGCTACGCGTACGTCATCCGCCAGATTGACGAGTCGTCCTTGCCACAGTTGGGAGAGCCGCTCGAAGCCCCGTTGTCCCCACGAGACAACCCGCCACAGCCGGAGGACGTCCCCCGGGATGACGGTTCAGAGATAGATGTGATGGTGGTGTACACCCCATTGGCCAAGCATCGGGAAGGAGGCAGGGCCGCGATCGAGGCGCTGATCGACTTGTTTGTTGCCGAGACGAATCAGGCATATGTGAACAGCGGGGTAATTCATCGCATCAGGTTGGTGCTGAGGGAAGAGGTGGACTACGTCGAAGTTGGTAACTCCGGTATCGACCTTGGTAGGCTCCAAGGGGATTCAGACGGGTACATGGATCATGTTCACGAGCTGCGATATCTCTACGCAGCGGACCTCGTCCATATCGTGGTCGGTCTCATTGACGCTTGCGGCCTAGGGTGGATAAGTGAGGAGGAGTCGTACGGATTTGCCCTCACTGTCAGCGGTTGTGGCGGTTTGACGTTCGCCCACGAGCTTGGCCACAACATGGGCCTACACCACGACAGGTATGAAGTAGGTGTTCCTTTGAAGGGGTCACATTATGGCTACGTGAACCAGCGAATGTTCGAGACGGACGCGCCTGAGTCTTCTCGATGGTACACGATCATGGCCCACGGTCGTCAGTGTTTAGAAGTTGGAGATTTCTACTGCGAGCGGCTCCCGTACTTCTCGAACCCAGAGAATACCTATAAAGGCGATCCAATGGGCGTTCCGGCCGACCATCCATCCACAGGGGTGGATGGGCCTGCCGACGCCGTGGGAACCCTCAACGATAGACGGGAGATCACCGCGAACTTCCGTCAAAGCTCGACTTCTCCAATTCCAAGGGTTGGCCTGACGTTGTCGCAGTACTGGCTGTCGGAGAATGGAGGAGTCAGCACGGTTAAGGCCACCCTCCACAGGCCATCGAGCGCGGACACCGTGCTAACGGTGTCGGCCTCGCCGGAAGATGCCATTACACTAAGCGCGAACACGACACTGACTATTCCAGCAGGCCAGACAGTCAGCGACGATACTGTGATGATCGCCGGCGTGAATAACGGCAATCGAACTGGTGACGTGATCGTAACCGTCTCGGCGACGGCGACGAATACGAGCGACCTTGGCATCATCACACCGGAACCGGTTGTGCTGGCGGTCGTCGACGACGAGACGACGCCGGTAGTGACGCTTTCGCTGTCACCTGCGGAGGTCTTTGAAGGCGATGACCGAAGGGAGCGCCGGACTCTGGTAACCGTGTCGCTTGACAACAGGTCGAATGCGGAAACTACTGTCAGGGTGTCGGCTTCACCCTCTAAGGCAGTCGAGGAGATTTCCCCGGACACTCTGACCATTCCGGCGGGCCAGCTTGTGAACGAAGGGCTGATATGGTTGACCGCAGTGGACGACAGCGAGTTCACGAAAGCGGAGAAGATGGTGACGGTGTCCGGCATAGCTACGAACAGTCTGGGTGTCAGGGGACCTCAGAGCGTGACGCTGACCGTCATCGACGACGATGCGCCTATTTTCACGGACGACAGCATCGCCGTTACCTTCACGGAGGGAATCGCTAGTTATCGATACTTGCCGGAGGCGGAATTAGGCAACGGGCCGCTGACGTACTCTCTATCTCCTGCCTTAAGCAACGGTGTGACCTTCGATCCCGGTCCACCCGCCCGGATAGGAGTTTCATCAACATCCGTCGTTGCCGACGAGACGAGCTATACCCTAACCGCTACTGACGCTGAAGGTGACACAGACACCATGACGGTGAACATCACGATTGTGGCCGGAGTATGTCGAAATAGCGAGGCTGTGTCAGGCTACGCGGATCCGGGCATAGTTGCCGATTGCGAAGCACTCTTGGCGTCCAGAGACACCCTTCGAGGTGATCAAACACTAAACTGGAGCGTGGATCTCCCTATCGGCAACTGGCAAAGAATCGAGATTGACGACAACCGGGTTGTGGGAATGAATATGTCCTATCTGGGTATTTCCGGCACAATCCCCTCAGAGTTGGGCAACCTCACAAACCTGCGAACCCTGATGCTCAGGGGAAACCAGTTGACTGGCTCAATACCGCCAGAGTTGGGAAACCTCGCTAACCTTGAAATCCTGTGGCTGCCAATGAACCAGTTGGTTGGCCCAATACCGCCCGAACTGGGAAACCTCGCTAACCTGAAATTGCTGTGGCTGCAAAGGAACCAGTTGGTCGGCCCAATACCGCCCGAACTGGGGAATCTCGCCGAATTGAAGGAATTTTTCCTCAACGAAAACCAACTTACCGGGTCAATACCGCCAGAGCTGGGGAACCTCGCTAACCTGAAATTGCTTGGGTTGCAAAAGAACCAGCTGATCGGCCCAATACCGTCCGAACTGGGGAATCTCGCCGAATTGCAATCGTTGTTGCTAAGCGAAAACCAGTTGACTGGGGGGATTCCCTCGGAGTTGGGTAAGCTCTCCAACCTGGAAGGATTGTTGCTCTTTGAGAACCAGTTGACTGGGAGGATACCAACGGAGTTCGGAAACCTCTCGAAGCTACAATCGTTGCGGCTAAGCGAAAACCAGTTGACCGGGCAGATCCCGCACAGTTTTACGGAACTGAACCTTACGAGGCTCTACTTCGCCGACAACGCTGGCCTTTGCGCTCCCACAGATGCGGCATTTCTGAGTTGGCTGCAAGCCATTCCAGATACAGACGACGGCCCCAACTGCTCACCGCCCGGATCTCCAGCCATAAGCGCTGTCACTCCCACAACCGGATCACTCACCGTATCCTGGACGGCTCCTTCGAGTGACGGTGGTACAGACATCACTGCCTACGACCTGCGCTATATCGAGACCACAGCCGACGAGACAGTCGACTCCAACTGGACCGTGGAGGACGACGTCTGGACCACGGGCGGCAGGACGCTCCAGTATACCCTTATTGGACTCATTGGGGATACGCAGTACGACCTCCAGATGCGGGCCGTAAACGCCGGGGGAGACGGGCCTTGGTCTACGACCGCAACCGGAACGCCAACGTCCAGCATCTGCGCCACTGACGGCGCAGTGACCGACGCGGCGAACACCAGGCTGCTCTCCGACTGCGAGGCGCTGCTGGCGTTGCACGACACTCTGGCAGACCACCCTGCTACGCTGAACTGGTCGACGGAAACACCCATCACACAATGGGACGGCATCACCCTTCAAGGAAATCCGGCGCGGGTTGCGTGGCTGAATATCCGAGGCGCGGGTCTCGGCGGATCTGTCCCGGCTGAGCTTGGCGGGCTCTCCGGCCTGACCTACCTGAACCTTCGCAACAACGACCTTAGCGGTCCGCTTCCCACTGAGTTGGGCAACCTCACAAACCTGAAATATCTGGGCCTCAACAACAACGAGCTGAGCGGCCCGATCCCGGACCTTAGAAACCTGACCAACCTGGAGCAGTTGTACCTGTCGAACAACGATCTAAGTGGTGGCTTGCCTGACTGGTTGGGTTCGCTGACCAAGGTGAGAGAATTCTGGCTCTGGGGCAACGAACTGAGCGGACCGATACCCGATCTCAGCGGCATGACCGGCCTCGTTCGTCTGAAGCTGCAGTCGAACGAGCTGACGGGCAGCATCCCGGCGTCGTTCGGCGACATGAACGACCTCGTGTACCTCTATCTTCATGACAACGCGTTGACCGGCGAGATCCCCTCCGAGCTGGGCGACATGGGCAGCCTGCGTTACCTGTGGCTCCACACTAACGAGTTGGAGGGTCTCATCCCACCTGAGTTGGGTAAGCTCTCCAACCTCTTGGACCTGAACCTGCACAGCAACGACTTAACCGGCATGATCCCGTCCGAGTTGGGCGAGATGGACAGCCTGACTCATTTGAGACTGCATCGTAACGAGTTGGATGGCGCGATACCGGCCGCGCTTGGTGAACTGGACACTCTGCAGTTCATGTGGCTCCACGGCAACCAGTTGACTGGCAATATACCGCCGGAACTCGGAAACCTCGACAGTCTGCGATACCTGTTTCTCTCCGAAAACCGGTTGAGCGGGGCCATACCGACGGAGTTGGAAGACTTGGCCGATACGCTGACCCGTTGGCGGCTCGCCGACAACCAATTCACAGGTTGCGTACCGGCGGGACTGGTGGCGGTAGAGGACAATGACTTCGAGGGCCTCGCATTGCAGGTTTGCACGGATTCCTGAACGATCTTCAGGGTTCATTCTTAAGGTCGTAACGGAGCTCGCGCCTGCGAAACCAGACGATTTTGACTGCATGATATTTGGGACTCCGCATTCGTTCTGGCTGAACAAGGATGCTAACAAGAGGACGTTTAGGAGCTACTCATGGATGGGCATTGGTGACTGGGTGTGTACCAACCCAGCGCCCGATGGCCCCGTTCCGTCTTGCCTAAAGCATGACGTGGCCTATGGCAGTCTTCAGAAGTTCGCGGGCGCCAACCCTGATAACGTCATTGGGGGCGTGGAAGAGGGCGACGAAATAGACGAAGCGTGGAACCCACGCAATAAGGCACTTGCCGACGCGAAGTTCTATGCCGACATCAGAAGATACGGATGCGAGCTAGAGGCTGTGCTGTGGAGCATTTTGTTCTGTAGGATAAACACGGCTTACATTGCTCACTACTTCTTCACTGGCGTGGCATATTTCGGCGACCGAGACTGGCCCGTCACGAAGGAGGATATCGTCCATATAGGCGGGTCGAGAACCGCGCACGATACCGAGTCGTCAGCCTACTGGTACACCCTATGTCCAGAAATCGTACCGTCTACCTCCGGGTACGTCGTAACTCAAACAGAAGGCACAGGCTTCAACTTTGTGTGGAGAAACAACCTGCGAGGGTGCGTAGGGAACGTCGGAGGCGTCGAGATCGCAGAAATCGAAACGTGCTTCCTAGCGATCCACAAAGGGCGGTTGGAAGAAGGATGCGTGAAAGGGGCTGGGCAACCAACGACCGCCTTCATCAGTCTCGGAAGCGATTGGGACTCGGCTCACGTTACACGTGGGAACGTTGTAGTGAGGCTATTCCCACGCAACAGAGTGTACGGCGGGAAATACTACGAGCACCTAATCGTCATACCCGAAATCAAGCGAAGGTAGAGTGGTAACCTCTAGGTGTCCCCGCTTTCTAGCAGGGATACCTAGAGGACAAAGATGTTTGATGCAAACCCACTATGGGTTGTCGTAATAGGGGTGTTGCCTACCATGCTGGGGCTCGTCGCCGGGGTAGGCTTCGCCCCCTTGTGCGCTATAACCTGCGCGCTACTAGCACGCAGAAGGGGCCTAGAAGCACGCCGTTACGCGCTAGCAGGGGGCCTATACTCGGTGGCGTTCCTCATGCCCGGCATATACCTGATGGCGGTACTGGCAGGACTCAGACCACCGAAAGCTCTGATTGCACTCGCCTATCTCGCGGCGGCGACAGTATGGGCCGCAGGCTCCGTAGGCACCCCGGCCTTGCAACTATGGCTAGTTATTGAATACGACTCGGGAGTGACCAGCTTGCCTTGGGTGATCGAGGCCGCACTTATCATTTTTGTGATCGGCGTGAATATATCATTGATGCTGAAATGGGCTCAGTGGTTCACCAAGCGACGGCCCGCACCCTCTCTAAGCCCGCTACCTCAAACAGGGTACGTGGTGCCGTTCGCTTTGGTGCCATCGGGATTCCTATTGTTCCTCGTGTTGACAGGGGGGTTGCTATGAGGTCATTCATCTTTCTGGTAGTAGTCCTTGTCGGATGCGGAAGTGACGTAGGATCTGATCCTCGCCTAGAGTACCGTGCGTTGGCGACGGAAGAAGCAACTCCTGTCCCGTCTATCGAAGAATACAGCACAGAAGGCGAATGGCTCGATTTAGACGGAACCTTCTTCTATGCCTACTACAGAGCGGTGCTGGTTCTGTGGTATGAACGCGACAGTAATGAGTTTCACGGAGTGGTGAGAACCAGAAGCGGAGGAACAGCTCGGGACATCACTATAGACGTTTCCTTATCGAACGGCATGGCGCTCGAAACGAAACGCATCAAGAGGTTGAATACCAAGACGGAGAAACCGCTGTTCATCATCATAGAGGTACCAGATGAGCCGTTCACGAGCTGGACGGCGCGCCTCCGGTCCCGGAAGGATTAGACACTCTCAAACACTCCGAAACGTGCAAATACCGCGAAAGCTGACTAGAACGCACGTAATCGTGTAAGTTACATTAGGCGGGGAGCGGAGGACCTGAACCTGCACAGCAACAGCTTGACCGGCGTCATCCCGGCTGAGTTGGGGGAGATGGACAGCCTGACTCGTTTGAGACTACATCGTAACGAGCTGGATGGCACGATACCGGCCGCACTTGGCGAACTGGACACTCTGCAGTTCATGTGGCTCCACGGCAATCAATTGACAGGCAATATACCGCCGGAGTTTGGAAACCTGGACAGCCTGCGATATCTGTATCTCTCCGAAAACCGGTTGACTGGCCCCATACCGGCGGAGTTGGAAGACTTGACCGATACCCTGACGCGCTGGCGACTCGCCGACAACCAATTCACAGGTTGCGTACCGGCGGGACTGGTGGTGGTAGAGGACAATGACTTCGAGGGCCTCGCATTGCAGGTTTGCACGGATTCCTGAACGATCTTCAGGGTTCATTCTTAAGGTCGTAACGGAGCTCGCGCGTGCGAAACCAATGAAGAATTCCCTAGTCCGGTCTCTCAGTTGGAGTCTTGATTAAGCGGTATAGCCGCTGTCGCTACAGTTCCAGCCTGAGCCTCATTGTGAAATTTCTTGATTTTGTCCGGTTGGGTGGACTACTGATAGACAGGGCCGGGGTGTCAGACGCTGTGGGCACCATAACGGCCAAGGGCTCCAACGCCGCGCTGACCAACGTCACCAACATCGGGATAACCCCTTGGGCCTGACGCTCATCTTCTCAGGCCTCTACGCGCTGATGTGGATTGTTACCCGCCGAACGCGGCTGAAGCCCAGCCGACGGTGGCGGCGACCGTGACGGCGAAGGCGAACTGCTGCACGACGAGCCTGCCCGCGAACCGTAGCCCAAGTTCACGCCCAATCGTGATTGCGGTGACCAGGCATGGCAGGACCGTTCCGGCGAGGAATGTTGCAACCAGCAGCTGGGTCGCGCTCAACGAGGCGACGGTGCCGGCCTCGGCCAGGAGCAGTATGCCGTCCTTGCGGACAGCGGCGAGCACGGTCGGCATTGCCGCGTCCGCCGGCAGTGCGAACACGGCCATCGCCGGCGCCAGCAAGCCCCCCGCTGCATCGAGCACGCCCGACCAGTCAAGGAGCGAGGCAACCATGGCGATCGCGAAGAAGGTCGGGAGCGCCGTGCGGAAGAATGCCCAAACCGTCCCTCGCGCCTCCGTCCCGACTGCCGTGAAGGACGGCCGGGTGAGGAAGGTGCGCGGTTCGATGAGCAGTGTGTTGAGTGTCGACCGCGCGGCAGGCTGGCTGATGAGGCGCGTGTAGACGAGCGTCGCAGCGACGAGCAGCGCGAGGTACGGCACAACGAGACTGCTCTTGTCGGCGGCGGCAAAAACCGCGAGCGTCGCGCCGAGTTGGTACGAGCAGGCGGACCCGAAGGAGATCGCGCCGACGGTCGCCGGACGGGTGCAGGCAGAGCAGGAGCGTGTCGAGACGATTGCCGGGACGTTGCAGCCAAAGCCCATCAGCACTCGTGTCACGTCGCGCCCGTGCAGGCCGACCGGTCGCAACAGGGGGTGGAGCGCCGTCCCGATGCGGTCGGCGAGGCCGCTCGTCTTGTAGACGCTGATCAGCACCGAGTAGACCAGCACCGTGGGGACCGCCCACACGAACAGCAACGGCCCCATCGTGATCAGTCCGTAGTCACCGGCGATCACAGCCCCGAGCGGTCCCGGCCAGCCCTCTATCCTCTCGGCCAGAGGTGTCGTGCTCGCTACGACCAGCGGATCAAGCCATGCGGCGGCCTGGTTCGCGCCGAGCACGGCGAGCAGAGCGGGCAGGATCAGGAGCACGACTGCTGTCGCGGGACCTGCGACCGCGCGTCCAAGGAGCAGCGTGGTGGGAGGCGCCGCCACATCGATGTCATGTCGGGTCAGCACGCACAGGACTCCTCACAGCAAGAGAGGTCGTCCAGGTACATCCCCGCCGCACGACGGGCCGCAACGGCTTCCGTGGTGTCCCTTCCGAGGCGCTGTGCGATCGAATCGGCAACGATGGCGAAGCGCTGGCGGAACTTGTAAATGAAGCAGAAGTTTACGCCCCGGTGCTCGATAAGGGGGCCGGAGATGAACAGGCCAGGCACAAGCGTGGATTCGTCGGCCTCCTCCGTGACTACGGGGCCCCCGTCCTCATCGTACTCAATCAGGCCGTCGAGGTGGCTGAGGGATCCCTTGAAGCCGGTGGCGAGAATCGGTCGTGTTTCGCTCGCCCACTCGCGACCATCCGAGGCCCGGACGACCCACGAGTCACCATCCACGCGTACCGACGTGATGTCGACATCTTCCACTAGGTTCACGGAACCTGTGGCATAGGCCAATTCCAGACGTTCGCGGGAAAACGGGGAGAGGGAGATGCTGGGGTCCGGGTGTTCACTGTTCCATGTCGCATCTCGCGCCAGCACTGTCACATTCTTCTCCAACTGCACCAGCGAGACGGCAGCGTCTGCGCCACTCTCGTAGCCGCCAATCACCGTGAAACTGTCTCCCTCGAGGTCCTGCCACGTGCGGACCTCGGACGAGTGACAGCAGGATTCTGCGCCCTCGAACGAATTGCGGTTCGGGTACTGGAATTCTCCGGCCGCCCAGATGACATGTCGCGCCCGCACCGGCCGGTCGTTCGTCGTGAGCGTGAATGTTCCCTTATCCTCGACTGCGACGGAGCAGACATCAGTGCCAGGCTTCACCTGGAGCTCGTAGTGTTGGGCGACGTTGTCGAGGTACATCGCGTAATCGATTCCGCTGGGGTGTTCGCGGTCGAGTGTGTACGCGGGCGATGTACCGGGGACGATCGCATTGAGGTCGAGCAACCCAAACGCGTTCGAAGTGAACGACGGCGTGATGAAGCGCATCTCTTGCGGCCACCGCCGGAACGAGGCGCCGACCTCATGGCGATCGAGGATGATGATGTCGTCGACGCCAAACTCCCTGAGGGCAACCCCGCATCCCAGCCCGGCCGCCCCCGCGCCCACGATTGCGACTTCGTGGAGTCGAGACTCTTCCGGCGCCTTATCCTGCCTCCGTCCGTTGTTCCGATTACTCATAGATACTTCCTCTCAATTTACAACTTGTAATTCCCAATAATATAGAACAATAGATGAAATCATGTATCATATCTCGTGTCAATACCCCACGAACGGGACGGTTTCAGGGAGTGCAGGAACTGATAGAGGATTGAGGGAAGGGAGAGCCACCCCTAGAATTGGAGATGTCTAAAACCAGTTCAAAAGGATCGCTCTCCATGCTTGTCGTAAATCTTGCTCACCAATCCGTCGGGGCCGATCCCACGCCACCCGGTCAGTGTCTAATTTGTGGGATAGAAGCTTGGCACAAGTGGGGCAGACCAAAGCTCCGCTAGATCGCAGATGTGAACGTCACCCATGTGGCCACTCAACGATATCGGTGCAGGAACTGTGGCAAGACGGTGACGGCGAGACCAACATAGCGGGTGGCACAACTATTGGGGCCAGGTCGCTTTCCTATTGCAATGCCACAACTTTGGTGTCAGGATGTAGGCTGGGAGGGACTGAATCCGACGGATCCTTCCGATGACACAACGTAAAGGAGATTTAAACATGGGCACAATATCCGTGAACCGGTTGGCGGGTCTGTCTCTCATATTCGGCCCGATAATCGCCTTCGTCTTCTTTCTGATAGAACCGGGTGGACTGCTGATAGACAGCGTCAAGGTGTCAGACGCCGTAGGCACCATAACGGCCAAGGGCTCCAACGCCGCGCTGACCAACATAACCAACATCGCGATAATCCTCGGCCTGGCCCTGATCCTCTCGGGCCTCTACGCGTTGATGCGGAACGTGACCCTGCAGGGCAACGGCAAGGCGTTGGTCCAGATGGGCTTCTTCATGATCTTCGTCGGACTGACCGGTTGGATTCTCTCCGGCGGCATGGACTTCATTCTGGCCGATGCCCAGACCGGCGAACAGATCGCGGGAAGCGTTCCCGTCTACTACGCCGGCTCCGCTCTCTTCTACGCCGGTGGGATTACGCTTGGGTTTGGCGGCTTCATCTTCGCGTTGGGCCTCTCCACGAGAGACGACTTCAACCAGATAATCTCGCTGTTGGCCGCCCTTGTCAGCCTGGCCGTCATGGTCTTCTTCATGCTGGCCATACTCATCAACGACGGCCGCGACACCTTTATCACCCTCGCCCGGGGCTGCTACGTGCTGCTGGTTATCTGGTATGGATACTTGGGCTACGGACTGATGAAGCGACCCGATCCTGAGCTGTGGCAATAGACGGAGTCCAGGACTTGGCGGCCGGCCTGAGGTCAGGGGCCGGCGGGAGCAGCTGCTAAAGCGAGTCTGGGGCTAGGACAACTCCGGCGGCTCGAGAATCGGGTGTGTGCCTATGTGAAGAGGCTGCGCCGCACGCTGGGCGATGACGCTGGCCCCTCTGTGACGCTAGAATAGCACCAGCTATGCCCCACTACTTGATTTCCAGGGAGCAGATACCGGCGGGCGCGCGGCCCGTCCGGTGTCAAGACACATGGATGGATGGCTGCTCCAATACCGCCACTTGGCGGGTGGGGTGTGGACCGGACGTGCGGTTCTATTGCGACTCCCATGAAGGCCCGCCTTGCGGCGGAGTGTTCCGTGGCGATTTTGTGATCACGCCGGATACGACCCGCGAAGACCTGATGAGCGTGTGCGGCCTCCACCGCATCCATTCCCTATCGGGCCGCGATGTCCATGAGCTATGGTGTTGCGCCTGTGGTGAGTGGATAGGCGACACGCAGGACTCTGAGATCGAGCACGTCTCGATTCCCCTCGACGCCGCGTGCAACGCGAAGGACACGCCGGACACGGGTGAGATGCAATGTCGCTCCTGCGAGGAGATGTTTGCCGACGCTATGCCCGGGACGCCTTCTGCTGGCTCCTAACCCTTTGAACATGACCGTACTCCGGTCGTAGAGGGACTCAGCGTCTTCGTAAATGCCCCTAGTTGGCGTCCCGCAGCGCCCGTGACGTTAGGGGGTTGTGTGCGGCCACTTTGCATTTCAGGCGGATCGCTCAAGACCGAATCGCGAACCTTTCGACGGGAGGTCTCGATATGAGGAAGGGGTCAGTCAACGCATCATACGCGCTCACGAACCTCTGGGCCAAGTGCCCCACACAATCGACCCGACGGTCTGGTCGCCCGGCGAACGCTCCGCGCGGGACTACCGGAACGTGAGCACTTCGGCAGGCTTGGAGACCAGGATGTCGTGAACATTCTCGGGAGTGAAGCAGCCCCTGGAGAGTATCCTTGGAGCTATGTGGTCGAGCGGACGACTCAGGTGGTCGGGTTTCTGTGAGTCCTTCATAACGACGTACTTCCGGGATTCTCCATCAAGATTGCTCCCTGCATCCTGGCAAGTCTGCGATCAAAAGTGTAAAGCGGCGTCGCTCCCGCCCGCTCCGCGGCTGTAAGGATCATCAAGTCCGAAAACCCGGCGCCTCCTTGCCGATAGCGATATGCGGCTGCGGCGACGTCATCAGAATTCTCGACGACGAGACTGTCCGAAGCCGTTAGGTCCATCAATACCTCCGCGACTCGGGTTCGTGTGAAGCGGTAGCTCCGTTCCAGTACCCAGGCGACCTCTACGACGACCTCGCGGCAAATGAACCCTGGATTATTGGGCGTCAGCCCGTCCAGCAATGCGCGTGCCGCCTCGGCATGTTCAGCGTTGTCGCCCACCAAGTAGCGTACGATCACATTTGTGTCGAGCGCGGTCATTCTCTTATCGCCCCCTCTGCGGTGGCACGATCCATGTCCTCCAAGTTCACCGGCGGGCCGTCATACTTAAGGCTACCGAACAGTCGGCTGGTAGGCCGCACGGGCATTATCAGCACCCCCTCGTCCAGAATGACATAGCGGACCCTATCCCCTGCCTTCACTGCCAGCGAATCCCTGACGGCTTTGGGCAATGTGGTCTGGCCCTTCACGGTTATGCTGGATTCAAACATTGAAAATGCTCCTTTACCTGAAAGTGTGGCCATTTGCCTTACATTATGACTTTGGGTAATGCTTATATCAATAATGCTAGACTAACATAGTTAAGTAAGTCTTTTTCGATCTGGACGATCTCGTAGAAGTGGCGCGTGTCCACACTTGTCCGCTGTGTCAGGGAACGAGTGCGCCGCGCTGGACTACCGGAACGTGAGCACTTCGCCGGGGTTGGAGACCAGGATGTCGTGGACGCCCTCGGGAGTGAAACCCCTCGACAGCATCCTCGGAGCTATGTGGTCCAGTATGTACGAGTACCCGTGGCCGCCGAACTTCTCCAGGCGGACCTTCGTACAAATGTCCTGCGCAATGACGACTTTTCGACCGTAGCCCTCGGACGATATCCAGGCGATGCGTTCAAGGCGCTGGTCGTCGCTCGGCATGTCGACGTCCAAGTTCTTGGCGTAGTACGACCCGCCCCAGCCGAACAGGTCCCACTCCATGTAGCAGCCTGACTCGGCGATCCGTTTGAGGGTATCGCGCTCGAAGACCGTCCTGTCGAGGTGGCCCATGATCGTATGCGACAGGTCTGCTCCGGCCCGGTCGAGGAAGTCGATAATCTCAAGCGGCGCCGTCTCGTCCCTGCCGGGATGTATGAGCATCGGCGCGCCGGTCATGCGCTGCGCGCGCGCCGATGCCCTCAGCACCTTTCGCTCGTTGTCCGTCAGGGGCCAGTCGCAGCCGACCTCGCCTATGATGCCCGAACTTATGCCGGTCCCGTCGGCCCCCTCGGTGATGTCCCCCACTATCAGGTCGACGATGTCGTCCTCCGTCAGGTCGTCCATCCCCGGCGGATGATGCGTGTTCACATAGTATGAAGCGCCCATCACGATATTCACGCCCGTGGCGTTGGAGACCCTGGCAAGCCCAATCGGGTCGCGGCCTATTCCGATGCTCGACGCCTCGACCAGCGTGCCCCCGCCATACTGCCTGAACAGCTCAACCTCTTCGATGGCCGTCTCGACGTCATCAAGCCGTCCGTTGTCCCGGTTCGGCTTCAGCCGGTGCCTTAATCTGCCGAGAATCTCTTGGGAGACCGGCTTGTCAAAGAAAGCCTGGTCGCTCGCGCTTGGGAACCGCGTCTCGACCCAGGAGCCGTCGAAAAAGATGTGCTCGTGGGTAAGCGTCCTGCCAAGCTGACCGGGATCGACCGGCCCGAGCACGGTCTGCACCCTTCCGGACTGTTCATTGCCGGTCATGGCTGCCTCCATACTCTGCGTTGGGCGACCGGATGTCGGCGGAGCGCAGTGAGCTTGTTTGCAAGTCGGTTACGGGGGCGTGTGTACTGTGTCTTTGCCTACTCATGCTTATAACCCCCGCGGGAGTCGCGGCAATTTAACCACTTATGGGCTTGTCTGTTAAGTAGAGCGCCGGATGGGGGAAGTGTAAGGCTTGTCGGGGAGGTGCTTCTTACTGATGACAGAGCTTTCTCTGTGCAGTCGAGGGTCTTCAAACTTTCTTCAAGATTGGCATCTAAAATAGCAGCCATCTAACTGAGGTGAATTGGGAGGCTACCGATGATCCTACTTGCCGGCTTGACGGCAGGAGCGATAGCCGCAGTCGTCGTCGCGCTGGTGTCGCTGCCACTGCATTCTCCGGTCGACAGCGCATTCAACAGTGCGACGGTAAGCATCGCGGCCATACTGGTTGGCCTAATTGCCGGGCTGCTGTGGATGCGGCTTTCGGCGCGCATCATGTGGTATGGGATATCACTGGCCGGGCTGTTCATCATCGTGCTGGCGGCGGCGCTGGCCGGTGAGAGCGTGCTGGACAGGCTGGCGTCTTTCACCATTCCGCTGGCGGCCATAGCCATAATCGTGTGCGCCGTGCTGACTCCGCTGCTGGCTAACTTCTTCCTCCGCCCCGAGCTTGGGCTGCTGAAATGGTCGCCGGTTCCAGCCTTAATCGTGGCTTTGGCCTTGGGCTTCGGGCTGATAACGCAGGGCGACGCCGAAAGCGGGGATCTGGCCCTGCCTCCCCCGCCTTCGCGTGCCTCGACATTGACGGCTGATCCACCCTCGCCAACGGTCGAACCCACCTCGACGACGATGCCGGTCGCAACAACCGTCACGCCAACGGTCGAACCCACGTCGACGGCGATGCCAGTCGCAACAACCGCCGCGCCAACGGTCGAACCCACGTCGACGGCGATGCCGGTCGCCACACCCGTCACGGCAACGGTCGAACCCACGTCGACGGCGATGCCGGTCGCCACACCCGTCGCGGCAACGGCGACGGCCACGCCGGAACCAGTGGCTACCCCCGCCGAGGCCGGCGGCGAGATGGCGGAAGAGGGGTTCATCATCGGCGAGGGATCGAAAATCACCTTCACGGTAGAGGAGGAGCTGCGCGGCTCGCCCGTTCGCTTCGACGCGGTGATGTCCAGCACGGGACTGTCCGGCACTGCGAATCTGGTCGGACAACCTTCGGTGGTAACCCTGGACCTGCATTCCCTGACCAGCGACCAGAGCTTCCGCGACCGGTACGTGCGCGATCGAATGTTCCCGAATACGCCGGAGGCTGTAGTGACTGTGGAAGATTTGCCGGATCTGCCGCAGAGCTTCTTTGAAGGGGCAGAGTTCACGGGACAACTGGAGGGCTCGCTGCAAATTGGCGAGACGGTGACTCCGCTGGTGTTCGACGTAACCGCCCGGCACGACGGTGACGTCATCAACGTGCTGGGCCTCACGACATTCACGTGGGAACAGTTGGGAATTATCACTCCAACCGCCCGCTCGGTGGTTTACTTGGCCGACGAAGTGCGGGTCCAAGTGCTGCTGGTGGCCCACGCCCCCTGAGTTTGCCGGCGGCCGGCATTTCACCCTTATCCCAACCGCCTATAGGGGAGTATGAGTGGAAGAGTTAAAGACTGCACCGCGCCACCGACGGCTTCTGCTCCGATGACTGACGAATGGCGTCAACCACCGGGTGCAGGTTCACTGCCGGTATGACGGTCGGTTTTGGAGCACCACTCTTTTGTTGACCCCCCTTCCCGACTCTACCTATAATGCTCTGAACCGCACACTCCCCTACGGACGCACTCCCCTGCCATGCAGCCACAGACCGATGTGGTCGAACGGACTACAGACGAGGCCCTTGAGCGGCTGAAGGCCGTTTCCGATCTGGACGGCCTCGAAGAGTGGCGCGTGTCCACGCTTGGACGTAACGGGGCGTTGACGCAGATACTCCGCAGTCTCGGCTCCGTCCCGAAGGAGGAGCGCCCCCGGCTGGGCGCGGCGGCGAACAGGGCCAAGACTGTCCTCGAACAGCACCTGGCAGAGCGCGAGCAGGAGCTGAAGACGGCCCATTTGGCCGATGTCGTCGAGCGCGAGAGCATCGACGTGACGCTGCCCGGATGGCCGGTGCCGCAGGGGCGTCTGCACCCCACGACACGGATGTTGCGTGAGATCACGAGCGTCTTCGCCTCGATGGGCTTCCAGGTCGAGGAGGGGCCGGAGATCGAGCTCGACCGCTACAACTTCGACCTGCTGAACATCCCGAAGGACCATCCGGCGCGGGACATGTGGGACACCCTCTGGATCGACCGGGTGGACGAGCACGGCAACCGCCCGATGCTCCTCCGCACGCACACGTCGCCGATGCAGGCGCGGATCATGGAGAAGACGAGCCCGCCCGTGCGCGTCGTCGTGCCGGGCAAGTGCTACCGCTACGAGGCTACGGACGCGACGCATGAGTGGCACTTCCACCAGGTCGAGGGCCTGGCGGTGGACAAGGGGATCACCTTCGCCGACCTCAAGGGGACGCTGTACGAGTTCGCGCGCCGCACCTTCGGCGAGGACCGGCAGATACGCTTCCGGTGCGACTTCTTTCCCTTCGTCGAGCCGGGGGTGGACATGTCGATCTCAAACTTCAAGGACCCCAAGACGGGCAAGCGTCCCATCAACCGCGACGAGGACTGGATCGAGATACTGGGCGCGGGAATGGTGCATCCCAGCGTGCTGGAGGGCGTCGGGTACGACCCATCCGTCTACACCGGGTTCGCGTTCGGCATGGGAGTCGAGCGCATAGCGATGCTCAAGTACGGCATCGACGACATCCGCCTGTTCTACTCGAACGACATCCGGTTCCTGCAGCAGGTCTAGGTGATGTTGTTGTCTTCGCTGACTCGGCTACAATCGTCGTTCCCACAAATTGAGCCCTTTACACGATATACGTCATTCCCGCGAAGGCGGGAATCTATTCTTCCCTACAATTCGACACGCCACTATGCCTGGATTCCCGCCTTCGCCGGAATGACGGGGCGTATTTCGAGGTCCTAGATGCTGATTCCCCTATCCTGGCTGAAGCGCTACGTGCCGGTCGACATGCCGGCGCAGGAGTTGGCGCACCAGCTGACCATGGCCGGACTGGAGATCGACGAGGTGCGGGAGATCGGCGCAGACTGGGGACGCGACAAGGTGTTCGTCGGCCACGTGACCGCCGTAGACCGCCACCCGAACGCCGACCGGCTGACGGTGCCGACGGTCGACCTTGGCGGCGGCGAGACGGTGCAGGTCGTGTGCGGCGGGCCGAATCTGGCGGCTGGACAGAAAATCGCATTCGCGTTCGCGGGAGCGATGCTCTACAGCACTAGAGCGGGAAAGACCCAGGCGCTCAAGAAGTCCAAGATCCGCGGCGTCGAGTCGGCGGGAATGGTCTGCTCGGAAGTCGAGTTGGGCCTCGGCGACGACCACGCTGGCATCTTGGTGCTCCCGGAGGACGCGCCGGTCGGCACTCCCCTAGTGGACTACCTCGGAGACGCCGTCCTGGACGCCGACGTGACGCCAAACCGGCCCGACTGCCTCTCTATCCTGGGAGTGGCGCACGAGGTGGCCGCCCTGACGGGAGCGACGGTCACCGAGCCCGACGCGACGTACCCCGAAACTGGTGACCCCATCGAGCGGGACGTCACGGTGAAGATCGATGATCCCGATCTGTGCTCACGGTACGCGGCCAGCCTGATTCGAGGCGTCAAGGTCGGCCCGTCGCCTGACTGGCTCAAGGACGCGCTCTCCACAGTGGGGATGCGACCGATCAACAACATTGTGGACGCGACGAACTACGTGATGTTGGAATACGGCCAGCCCCTTCACGCGTTCGATTTCGACACCATCGGGGACGCGACGGTCATCATCAGGGCCGCGCGTCCGGGTGAAAAGTTCACGACCCTCGACGAGGAAGAACGCAAACTCGAACCTCCCATGCTGACCATCGCCGACTCGCAGGACGCGATTGCGCTTGCGGGCGTGATGGGCGGGCAGAATACCGAGGTCGGCGACTCCACGACAAACGTCCTGATCGAGTCGGCGAACTTCGACGCGAACAACACGCGGAACACCGCCACCGGTCTGGGCATGAGGACTGAGGCGTCGTACCGGTTCGAGCGCGGCATCCGGCAGGACCTCGTACCCCGCGCCCTACGCCGGGCAACGGCCCTGATGCTCGAAGTGGCGGGCGGAGTCGCCGCAAAGGGGATCGTCGATGTCTTCCCCGTCGTCAAGACGCCGCCGACGCTCACGATTGGGCCGGAGCACTTCCGGCGCGTGCTCGGCGCGGAGATTTCCACCGACACGATAGACCGGGTGCTGACCTCGCTCGGATTCGAGACGACGCGGGACGGGGACTCGCTGGAAGTGCAGTCCCCTTACTGGCGGGCGGACATCACCATCGCGGAAGACCTTATTGAAGAGGTCGCGAGGATCGTCGGGTACGACGACGTGCCCGCGACGCTGATGTCCACCGAGATACCCCACCACGAGCCGCGAGTCGAGCGCGAGGTGCGAGAGCGTTTACGCGACGCCCTCGTCGCTGCGGGAATGCAGGAGACGATCTCCTACTCTGCCACGAGCGTCGAGGCGCTGGAGAAGGTCGAGGTGCGGACGGAAGAGCCGGACGCACCGCTGAGACTGGCGAACCCCATGAGCGGGGAACTGAGCCACATGCGGACGACGCTGCGTTCAGGAGTGCTCAGCACGCTGGCTTTCAACAGGAGGATGTCTCGCGGCGAGGGCCTTCGCCTCTTTGAGATCGGTCCGGTCTACCTGCCCAAGGAGGAGGCGAAAGAGCGCGACCTGCCCGATGAGAAGGAGATGCTCGTCGGCGTGCTCTCCGGCCCGCGATCCGGCGCGTCATGGCTCGTGCCGGAGGGCGACATGGGCTTCTTCGACGCGAAGGGAGTCCTGGAATCGGTCTTCGCGCAGATCGGCCTCTCGGAGGAGTACAAAGCGGACGACGATCCCATTCTTCTCTCCGGCAAGACGGCGAAGGTATTCTGCGGGAATAAGGCGGTCGGCACGATTGGCGAGATTCACCCCAGGGTGCTCGCGCGCTTCGACCTCGACGACACCGGCGTCACCCTGTTCGAGATCGACCTGGAGGCGGTGTACGCTGCCGCCGGCAGGGTAAGCGTCCAGTACGCGCCGATCAGCCGGTACCCGGAGGCCGAGCAGGACATCGCCATTCTCGTGGACGCCGACGTGTCAGCCTCGCGGATTCAGACGATCATCAACCGGCACCGCCTCGTGAAGAAGAGCGCGCCCTTCGACCTGTATACGGGAGAAGGTGTCCCGCAGGGAAAGCGGTCGATTGCCTTCCGTGTCACCTTCCAGTCCGACAGATCGACGTTGACCGGAGACTTGGTGGACAAGGCGCGGGGAGACATCATGAGACAGCTCCAGCGCGAGTTCGACGCGACGCTGCGGGGCTAGTGACGAGCGTACCGGCAGGGCCAGAGAAGGCGTCTGCAAGGAGACGGACGGGTGCATAAGCATCGAGAACACCTGCACGGGCATCGTCATGCCGACATGATCTCCGTCGAGGACGCCCGCGAGCGCATCCTCGGATTCTTCTCGCAACTCGGCACGGAAGAGCGCGCGATATCGGACGCGCTAGGACAGGTGCTGACCGAGGACATCGTGGGAAAGTTCGACGTACCCCCGTGGGACAACTCGGCCATGGACGGGTACGCTCTCCAAGCGCCTGACATCGAAGACGCACACCCGGACGCGCCGGTGACGCTGGACGTCATCGGGTCGATAGCGGCGGGCGACGTTCCCACGCAGAGCGTGAGGCAGGGCGCGGCCATTCGCATCATGACCGGAGCGCCGCTGCCCGACGGGGCCGACGCCGTCGTGCCGTTCGAGGATACCGACGAGGGCGAGCGCGGCATGGGTGGCCGGACGCCAGACGAGATTTCGGTCCGGATACCCGTGCCGCCGGGCGGCAACGTCCGGCCCGCGGGCGGGGACATAGCGGCGGGAACAACGGTCATCGAGGCAGGCACGGTCCTTCGAGCGTCCGAGATCGGGGTGCTGGCATCGCTCGGCTTCGGGACGGTGAAGGTCATCAGGCGGCCGGTCGCGGCGATCCTGGCGACCGGAAACGAGCTCATCGAGCCGACCGAGCCGTACCAGCCCGGCAAGATATACAACTCCAACAGCTACGGCGTGGCGGCTGCGGTGCGGGCGGCGGGCGGTATTCCCAAGCGACTCGGCATCGCACGCGACACCGTCGAGTCGATTTCCGCCGCTCTCCAGGAGGGCATGGCGGAGGCGGACGTGGTCATCTCGACCGCCGGGGTCTCGAAGGGCGACTACGATCTTGTCAAGGACGTGCTGGCGCAGCATGGCCGCATCGAGCTGTGGTCGGTGCGGATGCGTCCGGCCAAGCCCCTGGCCTTCGGGATGCTGTCGGGGGACGACGGCAGACAAGTGCCCCTGCTCGGCCTACCGGGGAACCCCGTAAGCTCGCTCGTCGCGTTCGAGCAGCTTGGTAGACCGGCGCTATACAAGATGATGGGCCGTGGCGATTTCGAGAGGCCGACGGTGCAAGCCGTACTCGAAGAGCCTATCCACAACCACGACGCGCGGCGCGTCTACGCCAGGGCCATCGTCACGAAGAAAAACGGCACGTACTACGCGCGGCTCACAGGCGAGCAGAGCTCGAACGTCCTGACTTCCATGTCCCGTGCCAACGGGCTGGCCATCTGCCCGGAGGACGATCCGATCAAAGACGCGGGTGAGGTCGTGACGGTGCAGATGACCGACTGGCCGGAGTCGGTGTTCTAGGCGGGACAGAATCAGCCCAACGCCTCTATCAGCCGTCCCCTTGCCACCTCGGACTGCTCCCCCTGCGAGAGGTCACGCAGGACGACGGTGTCATTCTCGATCTCGTTGTCGCCGATGATGACGGCGTGGGTGGCGTCAATCGAAGTAGCGTACCTGAGCTGGCTCCGCAGCCCTCTCGGCGGGCCGAGAATCGCGGCGACGCCGGAGTGGCGCAACTCGGACGCAAGCTGAAGCCCGGACGCCTTGGCGGCGTCCCCGATGTGCGCGACGAGAACCGTTGTCTGCCGTTCCGATGGGGGCAGTGTCCCCCGCTTCTTGGCCTCGGCGACCACGCGCTCGATCCCCATGGCGAATCCAATGCCGGGGGTCGGCTGGCCGCCCAACTCCTTGATGAGGCCGTCGTACCGCCCACCGGCCAGAATCGTGCTCTGACGCCGGGCGTCGGGCGGGACGAACTCAAAGACGGTGCGCGTATAGTAATCGAGGCCGCGCACGAGCGTGTGGTCGATCTCATAGCGTATGCCAAGCGCGTCGAGGCTTTGGAGAACAGTATCCCAATGCGCCTTCGACTCGTCCGAGAGGTAGTCGATGCTCTTGGGCGCGTCGGGCAGCAGCGGCTGCACCTCATCGTCCTTGGAGTCGAGCACGCGCAGGGTGTTTTCCCTCAGCCGCCGCTGGTCGTCGGGCGACAGGCTGTCCGCATGCGGGGCGAAGTAGTCGCGCAGGGCGTCCAGGTACGCCGGTCTCGACTCTGCGTCGCCGATGCTGTTGACAAGCAGCGTCACGTCGGTCATCCCGAACGATTCCAGCACGCGCCACGCAAGCTCGATGACCTCAGCGTCGATGGCCGGGTCGGAGTCGCCCAGGGCCTCCACGCCGAACTGCCAGAACTCGCGAAATCGACCGGCCTGCGGTCGCTCGAACCGGTACATGGGCATGATGTAGTAGAGCCGCGCGGGCTGGGGCGTGTTGTGCAGGCCCCGTTCGAGATAGGCCCGGCAGACGCCCGGCGTACCCTCGGGGCGCAGGGTGAGCGAGTGCCCTCCCCTGTCCTCGAAGGTGTAGGTCTCCTTCTGCACGATGTCGGTCGACTCGCCGGTCGTACGCAAGAACAGGTCGGAGTCCTCGAAAGTGGGCGTCAGAATCGGCGCGTACCCGAAGGTCTCGGCCAGCTCGGCGCAAACGCGCTGCACTGCGAGGCGGTCTCGCTGGTCGTCCGGGAGGATGTCTGTCGTGCCCCGCGGGGCCTGGAAGGAGGTCATGGCGTCGAGGGTACAGGGTACGAGGGGGCAAGTACGGTAGTCAACGATTTTCCCTGCAAACCGTAGCGGCAAAAACATAGTTGAGACAACGCCTCATGGTATACTCACTACATGACCGTTCAGGACGTGCGAAGCTCGGGGCTCGTCGATCTCCTGCTCGACAAGGCAGGTGACTATCTTCCGCCCGAGAAGGTCGCCGCCGTCGAAGAGGCCTACAGGTTCGCCGAAGAGGCGCACTCCGGCCAGTACCGCAAGTCCGGCGAACCGTTCATCGAACACCCCCTGAGCACGGCCCTTTACCTGGTCGATCTCCACTTCGACTACAACGCGCTGCGCGCCGCCCTGCTGCACGACGTGGTCGAAGACACTCCCGTCACCTACGAGGAGCTCGCGGATCAATTCGGGGAAGAGGTCGCCACGCTCGTCGACGGCGTGACCAAGCTCACGCAGAACGAGCTCATGAACACCTGGGGCGAAGACGAGGTCCGCCCCGTCCAGTACACGAACGAGGCCGCGCGGGCCGCAAGCATCCGCAAGATGCTCATGACGATGGCCGAGGACGTGCGCGTCGTCATCATCAAGCTGGCCGACCGGCTTCACAACATGCGCACCCTCGACTCCATGCCCGAGAACCGGAAAGTGGCCATCGCGCAGGAGACCCTCGACATCTTCGCGCCGCTCGCTCACCGGCTCGGCATGTGGGAGCTCAAGTGGCTGCTGGAGGACCTCGCATTCCAGCACATCGACCCGGAAGAGTACCGCACGATATCGAAGATGCTCGCCACCAAGCGCGAGGAGCGAGAGAAGTACATCGACCGCGTGGTGAGTATGCTCGAGGACGAGCTTCAGTCCGCAGGAGTTCGGGCGAACGTGTACGGGCGGCCCAAGCACATCTACAGCATCCACCGCAAGACGGAGAAGTACGACTCGATCAACCGGACGGTCAACGACATCAACGATCTGTTCGCCCTGCGCGTGATCGTCGAATCGGTGGCCGACTGCTACGCGGCGCTGGGCATCGTGCATACGATGTGGAGGCCGCTGCAGGGCGAGTTCGACGACTACATCGCCAGCCCGAAGGACAACATGTACCAGTCGCTCCACACCGCCGTCCTGTGCGAGGACGCCTCGCCCGTGGAGATTCAGATCCGCACTTCCGAGATGCACCAGCTGGCCGAGTACGGCGTCGCCGCCCACTGGCTCTACAAGGAGGGCAGCGCCGACGACCAGTCGTTCGAAGAGAAGATGACGTGGCTGCGTCAGATCCTCGAATGGCAGCGCGAGGTGGCCGGAGCGGAGGAGTTCGTCGAGGGCTTCAAGACTGACATCTTCCAGAACCAGGTCTTCGTCTACACCCCGAAGGGCGAGCTCAAGGAGATGCCGGCGGGAGCGACTCCGGTCGACTTCGCCTACCGGATACACACCGACGTCGGGCACCGGTGCATCGGCGCGAAGGTGAACGGCAAGCTCGTGCCGCTCCAGTACCACCTCCAAATTGGGGACATGGTCGAGATCATCACGAGCAAGTCCGTGCGCGGCCCGAGCCGCGACTGGCTGAACGAGAACAAGGGCTACCTGAAGACGAGCCACGCCCGCTCGAAGGTCCGCCAGTGGTTCAACCGCCAGGAGCGCAAGGCGAGCGTCCAGACGGGCCGCGAGGTGTTCACCCGCGAGATCCGCCGCCTCGATACGACGATGAGCGAGGAGGAGATCGCCGACCTGATGGGGTACGCGAGCCTCGACGACTTCTTCGCGGGACTGGGCAACGGCTCCCTTTCCATGCGCCAGGTGGTCGGCAAGCTCACCGACCTCGTCGCCGAGCCGGAAGAGGACGAGCCGACGGTCGTCACGCTCCCGGAACCGGAGTCGGGCATCGAGGTGTTGGGAGTCGGAGACCTGCTCACCCGAATGGCCCGATGTTGCAACCCCATCGGCGGCCATTCGATCATCGGCTACATCACGAGAGGGCGCGGCATCACCGTGCATCGCCGCACGTGCCCGAACATCATGCGCGAGAGCGAGAGCGAGCGGCTGGTCGAGGTCGATTGGGGCAAGACGAGGACGCTCTACCCCGTCCAAATTCGCGTGGAGTCATGGGACCGCGTGGGTCTCCTGAGCGACGTGACGTCCCTCGTTGCCGATGAGGGCGTGAACATCGTTCAGTCCATCACGGGAGGGCAGGAGGATGACCTGAGCATCATCAGGCTCACCGTGACCGTGGAAGACATCGAGCAGCTCAACCGCCTCTTCTCCAAGCTCGAGGGAGTCGTCGGCGTCCTGAACGTCTCGCGCGTCACCGACTAGTGCAGCCTACCCGATAAGTGGCGGAAGCTGTTCCAGCGTCGTTATCCGTGGACAAGCGTCGTATCGCGGATAGTTGCCGTCCCGGTCGATGAGAACGGGAGCTATCCCCACGCGAGCCGCTCCCTCGATGTCCGAGCTTGGCTGGTCCCCGATCATCACGGCCTCGCCGGCCTCGACTCCCGCCCGGCTGAGCGCCGTCTGGAACGCGAGAGGGTGAGGTTTCTCGACTCGTACCTCCAGCGACGTGACCGCGAAATCGACATGATTGGAAAGCCCAAGATCGCGCAACAGGTCGGCGCCGCTCATGTTCATGTTCGATATCAGGCCCAAAGTCAGCCCACGCCCTCTCAGTTCTACTAAGGCAGGTACCACGTCGTCGAACGGCGTCAGCGACGAGGGAGCCGCGCTGAGACGGTTGAATATCCGCAGGGCGAGGTCGGGCTCAACGTCGATCCCGCACCCCTTGAGGACGAGACGCTCGTACTCGCCAAAGAACTCGTCCCTGCCCTCCTTGTCGCGGAGTCGCAGCGGCCGTGCTGCATTCTCCGCCGTCATGTAGGCGTCGGCGGCCGCGTATCCCTTCAGGATGCCTTCGGGGGTGACCGCGTCCCCGAGGCCGAAAGCGGCGCACGCCATCCGTTGAAGCTGGTAGCGTGACGGACTCCATCCGGCGATGGTGCCGTATACGTCGAAGAGGACGGCTCGAATCATGGAGAAACCATAACACCGCAGCAGGCCGATCCGGCAAGGGCAAATATTTCAATCTTGCTCCACTTCGCTGAAACGACGCCCGGAACGCACGCCGCGTCTCCGGAATTTCTGAGCCAATTCAATCTTGTAGCCCATAGGGACAGCAACTATAATGAAAAGGATTCCGTCCAATTCTTAGAACTATGACGACAAGCAAGCGCGACTACTATCAGGTGCTGGGCGTCGACCGGGGGGCCTCCGACGAGGAGATCAAGAAGGCCTTCCGCAAGCTCGCCATGGAGTACCACCCCGACCGCAACAAGGACGCGGCTGCGAGCGAGCGCTTCAAGGAGATCAACGAGGCCTACCAGGTGCTCAGCGACTCCAAGAAGCGCAGCAGCTACGACACGTTCGGCCATGCCGGGGTCAACACGAACGGCGGGGGATTCGACGGCTTCGAGAACTTCGGAGGCTTCGGAGACATCTTCGACGCCTTCTTCGGCGGTGGCGGCCGACGGTCCGCAACGGCGGCGCGGCGGGGGGCCGATCTCCAGGTCGACATCACCATCGACTTCGAGAAGGCAGTCTTCGGGGCGGAGGAAAATATCGAGATCCGTCGCAGCGAAATCTGCTCCCGCTGCCGGGGCGCTCGGTCTGAGCCGGGCACGTCGCCGGAAACCTGCGTACAGTGCCGGGGCACCGGACAGGTACGCCGGAGCCAGCAGGGCATCTTCGGCCAGTTCACCCAGGTCTCGACGTGCACCATGTGTCGCGGCGAGGGCAGTGTCATCACCACTCCCTGCTCGAACTGCCGGGGCGCGGGAACAGAGATGCGCGACCGCAAGCTGGTCGTGACCATTCCCGCCGGAATCGAGACGAGCACCCAGATTCGCCTTTCCGGCGAAGGCGAGCCGGGCATGTACGGCGGATCGGCGGGCGACCTGTACGTGGTCGTTCGCGTCCGCAACCACAAGCTCTTCCGGCGAAAGGGCTACGACATCGTCTACGTCCAGAACATCAACATCGCCCAGGCGGCATTGGGGCTATCCCTCGACGTGCCGACCCTCCAAGGCGAGGAGGAAATCGAGATCCCCAGGGGGACGCAGTCCGGCGACGTGATACGGCTCAGGGACAAGGGAATCCCGCATCTTCGCAACAAGCGGGCGCGCGGCGATCAGCTCGTGACCGTAATCGTCGAGACGCCCAAGTCCCTCACCGACGAACAGCGCGAGCTCCTCACCCAGCTTGCCGACACCTTCGACGACGGCTCCGGCCACGCCCGCAGGAAGCCCGACGGCCTGTTCGACAAGCTCAAGCAGTCGCTGGGCGCGGACGAGTAGGTTTTCCCCTCAAGGGATGGCATAGGCGTACCCCGTTCACCCTGAGCTTGTCGAAGGGTTCCCGCTCCGTTCATGGTTCGACAAGCTCACCACGAACGAGTGGCGGCGACTAATTAGACACCCTCCAAGAGATTTCCGTTCGCCCTGAGCCTGTCGAAGGGTGAGCACTCGACCCATGGTTCTTGACGCCACGCACCCGCAACCACCTCCACTCTCCCCTACTTCCCACGCACTTCTTTCTACTTTCTTCTCTCTGTGCTCTCTGTGTCCTCTGTGGTGAGAGTCCTAGGCCGATCAGTCCCTCGCTGCTGTCGCCCACGCGCCCAGCGCCATGTACCCGCCGTCCACGTTGACGTTCTCGCCCGTCATGAAGCTCGCCTTGTCGCTTGCAAGGAAGAGCACGGCGTTCGCGATATCCTGTCCCGTCCCTACCCGTCCGATGGGATGGGCCGCGCCCCACTGACCGACGACCTCGTCAGGGTCTCCGTCCATCACTCCCGCAGCTGCCCGCAGCATAGGCGTGTCGATGCTGCCGGGGCAGACTGCCAAGACACGGATATTGTCCTTGGCGTAGTCGAGCGACATCTGGCGCGTGAGCGATAGGATGCCCCCCTTGCTCGCCGCGTAGGGAGGCACGAGGGGCTGCGACTGCAGGCCCTGCACGCTCGCGGTGTTAATGATGACGCCGCCTCCGCGCTTGCGCATCTCCGGGATGGAGTACTTCGACATCAGAAAGCAGCTCTTGAGGTTCACGCCGATGATGCGGTCCCATATATCTTCGGACGTGTCCTCCACGTTCGTATACGACGCAGGCGGCTGAATTCCGACGTTGTTGAACAGGATGTCCACACCGCCGAACCGCTCGACGGCAGCCTCCACGACGCGCCTGCAGTCCGACGAGTCGGCAGCGTCGGCCTCCAGCATCAGTCCCGACCCGCCGAGGCGCTCCACCTCGGCTACGGTCGCCTCTCCCGCCTCCCGGTTCACGTCCGCAACGGCGACCATCGCCCCCTCCTTGGCGAACTCCCAAGCCGTCGCCTGCCCAATCCCCAGCGCACCGCCCGTGATGATGACAACCTTCCCGTCGAAACTCGCCATGCTCCCCTCCTGATGGTCACATTTCGAGCGAGTATAGGCTCGGTGTGGTGGAGCGTCAAACGGTGGTTGAGCGGATGGAGTCGATTACCCTCGCGTTGTCAAACCGTGCCCCGCGCGCGTATCATGCAGCCACATGCCTTCGGGGGTGAATGCACGTGATTGTAGACTCTCATACTCACGCGGGAACGAGCTGGTTCGAGCCGGTCGAGACGCTCATCCACCAGATGGACGCGAACGGCGTTCAGAAGGCCGTCCTCATTCAGCACGGCGGCATGTACGACAACGCCTACTTGCTGGACTGCGCCGCGCGTCACAACGGACGGTTCTCGGTCGTCGGCATGGTCGATGAGGCGTCATCATCCGCGCCGGATGATCTGGCAGGATGGGCCGAGCGAGGGGTCACGGGAGTGCGCTTGACGCCAGGCTCCCCTGGATCGCTGTGGAAGGCTGCATCCGAGCTCGGCCTCACCGTAAGCTGCCGCCAGGACGCCGCCGCCTTTGCCTCGGGACAGTTCGCCGACCTCGTCACGGGACTGCCGGAGCCGATTCCGGTCGTCGCCGAGCACTTCGCCGGGGGCACCGCCAACATGGAGGAGCCATACGAAGAATTCGGCCAGACCCTCGAAATCGCGCAGCTGCCCAACGTCTACGTCAAGCTCGGCGGTCTCGGCGAGATCAGCCGCCGACCTTCGACCCTCGTTGCCGACTTCCGCTTCGATCACACTCCCCCGTTCGTCGAGATGATCCTCGAAGCCTTCGGCCCCAAGCGCACGATGTGGGGCAGCGACTACCCGCCCGTCGGCAACCGCGAGGGCTACCGCAACGCCCTCCGCGCCATCATGGACGACCCCCTCCTCAGCGACCCGCAGGACCGCAACTGGGTCATGGGCCGCACGGCCTCCAGCGTCTTCAGGTTCCTGTAGGCGTATGAGTCAACCCCGGGTGATGACCGACGACCTAAACGCCTTCGCAAGCCTGGACGTCCACGTTCCGGGAGCTCCCGGAGGCTCGCTGTCCGGCTTGACCTTCGCCGCGAAGGACATCTTCGACGTGGCGGGCCATGTCACCGGCGGGGGCAACCCCGACTGGCAGCGCACACACGGCCCCGCCGAACACAACGCTCCTACCGTGCAGGCGCTGCTCGACGCGGGCGCGACTCTCGTCGGCAAGACGCACACCGACGAGCTTACTCGCGGCATACTGGGAACGAACCCCCATTACGGGATGCCCGTGAATACCGCCGCTCCGGGTCGCGTTCCGGGAGGGTCGTCCAGCGGCTCGGCTTCTGCCGTCGCGGGCGGCGCTGTCGACTTCGCGCTCGGCTCCGATACCGGAGGCTCCGTGCGGATGCCGGCGAGCTTCTGTGGACTCTACGGCCTCCGCCCGACACATGGGCTAATCTCGCTCGAAGGCGTGCTCCCACAGGCTGCCAGCTTCGACACCGTCGGGTGGTTCGCCCGCGACGCCGTGACGTTCGAGCGAGTCGGGCGAGTGCTCCTGCAGTCCACCTCACAGGGCGCGATGCCGGACCGCCTTATGATTGCGGAGGACCTCTTCGAGGGGCTTGGAGAGGATGTCCGCGACGCGCTCTCCCCTGTCGTCGACACTATCTCGGGGATGGTCAATGAACAAACGACCTTGCAGGTCGCGCCCGACGGCATAGATGAGTGGATGAAGCACCAGAGATTCCTGCAGATGCGCGAGGCATGGGACACGCAAAGAGCATGGATCGAAGCGAACAATCCCCGCGTGGCGTTCGAGGTCGCCATACGCTACCTCAACGGCATGTCGGTTACCGACGAGCAGGTGGCCGCCAGCAATGTCGTGCGTGAAGGGATCAGAGACAGGGTGAGCGGCCTCCTCGCCGACGGCGCGATCATGTGCTTCCCAACCTCACCGGCTCCCGCGCCTCCGCCCGACATCCCCGTCCCGGAGAGGGTGGAACTGGGCGAACGAATCGCGCGCCTCACGTGCATCGGCGGCATGACCGGGTGCCCGCAGATCAACCTCCCCCTCGCCACCGTGGACGGCCTACCGGTGGGCCTGTCGCTCATGGGCGGGCACGGCTCGGACGAGACGCTCATGCGCTTCGCCGTGGAAGTCGAAGAGGAATGGAGACGGCGCACAGGTGACTGACAAGACCGCATACCCCTTATCCGGCGTCGTCCCGATCATCCACACGCCATGGACGGAGGACGACCGCATCGACTTCCCGTCGCTCGAACGGCTCATCGAGCGGAGCATAGAGGACGGCATTTCCGGCTGCATCATGCCCGCCGTCGCCAGTGAAGTTACGAAACTCTCAGACGAGGAGCGGACGAGCTTCGTCGAAGAGGTCATCCGCTTGGTGGACGGGCGCATCCACGTCACGGCAGGCGTCAGCGACCCCGACGTGAAGCGCTCCCAGCGTCTCGCGCGTCACGCCGTCGAGGCGGGGGCCGACGGAGTTCTCTGCCAGGCCCCGATGGACATCATCGAGGACAAGCAGCAGGTCAAGGCGTTCGTGCACGAACTCGCCGAGGTCGACCTGCCGATGCTCATGGTCCAAGACCTCCACTGGAACGGCTACGGCATGGGCCTCGACACCATCCGCGAGCTGTGGGAAGAGATCGACTCGTTCCGTTGTCTCAAGCTGGAGACCGTCCCCGCAGGCTACAAGATGACGCAGATCATCAAGGCGACGGACGGCATGATGCCGGTCGGCACCGGCTGGTCACTGCCGCAGCTCATCGAGGCCCTCGACCGCGGCACGAGCTTCGTCACCACGACTGCCATCAACAAGCCGTTCGTCCACATCCTCCACCAATACCGCGCGGGAAACCGGGATGAGGCCGACATGCTCTTCAAGCGCACCCTCCCCTACCTCGCGTGGGCGCACCAGCACATCGACATATCCATCCATTTCTACAAGCTCTACTCACACCGCCGCGGCCTCTTCACGACCTCACGAGCCCGCCGGCCGATCCTCCCCTTCGACGAATACCACCAGCGAGTGGCAAACGAGATCATCGACGAGATCATCGAGTTCGAGGACGGGCTGGGGTAGGGGTAGCCTTATGCTTCGTCCGCCTCAATCGCCCTGTCGTCCAGCAGAATGAGATACGGCTCACCGAACTGGTTCGGGCTCTCAACATCCCACTCCTCGTCGGAGCCGACCGGCTTCAGGCGGACCCCCCAGTCGTCGCCGTAGATGAGGTGCGCCCTCGCTTGACCGGAGTCGGAGACGGGAGCATACATGGCTTCGACGGGCGTGCCGTCGTCCTCACTGCTCCAGCCGGTGACCTCGTAGACGCCGTGCGGACGGTCGGGCTCTTCGAGAAGGACGCGCGAGATTGGACGCGGCTCGGCCTGCGGCTCGTAGACCTGCATGGGCATGTAGTCGCAGTTCTCGTTGTCCTCGACCTCGATGTAGATGTACTCGTAGGTAGCCACGGAGAAGCGCTCGTTTAGGGGCGGGGCGCAGACATCAGATGCCCATGATGTTGTAGCCGGTGTCGACGTGGACGATCTCGCCGGTGACGCCGCTCGACAGTTCGCTGCACAGGAACAACGCCGTCTTGGCTACCTCGTCGGACGTGATGTTGCGCTTCATGGGCGACCGCTCGGCGTGTACGCGCTTCATGTCGCGGTACTTGCTGATGACGCGGGACGAGAGCGTGTCGAGCGGCCCTGCCGAGATGGCGTTCACCCGCACGTCCTGCTCGCCGAGGTCCGAGGCGAGCTGCTTGACGGCGTTCTCCAGCGCGGCCTTCGCCGTCCCCATCACGTTGTACCCGGGGAAGACGCGCTCCGCCGCCTGGAACGTCATCGCCAGGATGCTGCCGCCCTCGGTCATGTAGTCCGCCGAGGACCGCGCGATGGGAATGAGTGAGTAAGCGCTCACGTCGAGGGCCATGCGAAACCCCTCGCGACCGGTCTTCATGTACGCCCCTCCGAGGTCATCGCGGTCGGCGAAGGCGATGGAGTGGACGATGATGTCGATCTTCCCAAACCCGTCGCCCACCTGCTGTATGGCCCGCTCAACGTTGGCGTCGTCGCTCACGTCGCACTCTATCGCCTGCGTGTCGCCGCCCCAGTCCGCGACCAGCTTTTCGACGGTGCCACGCACCCGCTCGTTCTGATAGGCGACGGCAAGCTCGGCCCCGGCCTCGTGCAGTATCTGCGCGATGGCCCACGCGATGCTCCGGTGGTTCGCGATACCGAACACGACGCCGGTCTTTCCGCTCAAGTCAATCGGGTACATGGGTGCTTTCCTGCTGCGTCTGAAATGGTCTGTGCCCGCGCATTGTAGACAGCACCAAGGCAAAGGTAAAGGTGAAAGTTCCACTGCCACGGCGTGTTTGCCAGGCGCTGGGTTCAAGTTGACTTTGATTGTCACTTCTGATAATAATTCGTGCGCATCATTGATGAGATTCGCAATTCTTTTACATCTACTACATGTGATTCGAAACTAATCTCGAAAAACGAATAAATTCCCCTCACGTCGATTCCGGTCATAGTTCGTGCGGCAGCCCAGCGGCAATAGTGAAGCTAACGGCAGCGATGAGTTAAGACGAGGAGGAAAATCACATGTGGTCTATATTGTCGAACCTTAAGAAGTCAGTGGTACTCGTACCCGTGGGCATCGCGTTAATTCTGGCCACGGCATGTGGAACGGCGGAGCCCGCGCCAACTGCCGTCCCAGCCTCGGAAATCGCCTCCATGGTGCGGCAAGCCGTTCAAGAGTCCGTACCTGCTCCGGCCGAAACCGGACCGAGCGCGGCGGAGATCCAGCAGTTGATTGAAGCTGCGGTTTCAAACGCTCCCTCGGGGGTGAGCGCGGCGGAGGTCCAGAGGCTGATTGAGGGGGCGGTTTCAAACTTCCCCGCGGGCGTGACTGCCGCCGATGTCGAGCGGGCCGTGGAAAGCTCGGTCCGCGAGGCCACTGCAGGTCAGCTTACGGCAGCCCAGGTGCAATCCATCGTCGATGCGTCCATCAAGGCCCTCCCGGCGCCGGAGGTTAACGCAGGGCAGCTCCGAGGTCTTGTACAAGCGGCTGTCCAGGAGTCCGTTCCCAAGGGCACAAGCGCCGAAGAGATACAGAGGATGGTGGAAGCGGCGGTCACTGCGGCTACGGCAGGCGGCGTAACGCGCGGTGACATGGAGGCGTTGATCTCCAAGTCGGTGAGCGACGTTGCGGCGGGCCAGTTGAGCACGTCGGACGTCGAGAAGATCGTGGCCGCTTCCCTTTCGGCGACCGAGTCTGCGATTGAGGCGACGGAGAAGGCCGTCGCCGATGCGGCGATGGCGGCGAGGGAGGCCCAAAAGGCAGCCCAGCAAGCCGTAGAGGAAGCACAAATGGCAGCGGCAGCGGCGGTGCCGGCCTCATCATGCTACGTGATCGGGACCGAGGCTACCGACTGCCCGCCCGTGAGTGTCCGAACATGGCAGGCGCCCATAACACCTCCGGGTTCGTACCCCTCCTACTTGTATGAGGGTCCCAGGCCCACGCAGTTCCAGGAATCCCCGATGTCCTATCAGCTGGTCAAGCAGGGCAAGATCCCTCCGGTCCAAGAACGGCTACCCGTGCCCGAGGACGTGCTGGTGCTCAACGTGATGAACGAGATCGGCCAGTATGGAGGCATGTGGCGAATCACACAGACGGGCAGCGTGATCGGCGACTTGGACGACAAAGCGGACTGCATGTACCGGGAGCCGAACGAGGTCGACTCGATTCCTGAGATATGCAAGTCCTTCCAGGTAAGCCCCGACGGAACGACGTGGACGTTTGAGCTTCGAAGAGGCACCAAGTGGTCCGACGGCGAGCCTATGACCATGGAGGACGTCAAGTTCGCATGGAATGAGTTGAACTTCAACAAGGACTTCAACCCCACCATTCAAGCGCAGTACCGTGACGCGATCACCGGCAACGAAGTCAAATTCAACGTCGTGGACGACACGACGTTCACCCTGACGTTCGACACGCCGAGCTTCACGCTCACGGACGGCAAGGCCCAAAGGGGCTACTGGCGCAGCGGACGGGGAGGGTTCAGCTGGTATGCTCCGAAGCACTTCCTTGCCGAGTTCCACCCGGATCACAGTACCGCGGCCAAGGTTACCGAGCACCTGGGTCGATACGACCAAGAGTCCTGGACCGCGCTGATGCGGAAGGTCACCAATCCCAGGGACATCGATATAGGGATCAAGGGTCCGAGCCTGAACGCCTGGTACCACGAGAGCATTCTCGACACCCAGGGGTTCGACTCACGAAACCATTTCTTCGTCGGCGTGGACCCCGAGGGGAACCAGCTTCCCTACATCGACAGGCGGACGTCGATACGATCTGAGGACCGTCCGGCGGCCGTCCTGCGGACGATGGCGGGCGAGACCGACCAGAACTCCTGCCTGTCGTCCATCCCCGAGTTGCCCTTGTACGTGACGAATATGGAGAAAGGCGACTACAGTCTGTTCCACTGGCCCACTCCAGGCGGGAACGACGGGGCGGTCTCCTTTAACCATACGTACAACATGGACCCCGAAATCGGCCGACTGCTGCGTACCAAGGACTTCCGCCGCGCTCTCGGCATGGGATTCGAGAGAAGCACGATCAATGAGACCGTCTTCCTCGGGCTGGGCACGCCTCAGACATGGGTTCCTCACCCTCGAACACCCTTCTATCCCGGTGAAGACCTCGCCACGTTCGAGATCGAATTCAACCCGGGCGAGGCGAACCGAATCCTGGACGAACTGGGCCTGAAGGACACCGATGGCGACGGGATCAGGAACCGGCATGACGGCAAGAACATCAGCCTCTATGTCGGCATTGGCGCCGACCAGGAGAGCGCGCAGATCGCCGAGATCCTCGGACAGGAGTGGAAGGACATCGGGATCGAGCTCACCGTTGACGTCGACTCCAACTGGTGGAGAAAGATCAGGTACGAGAACGCGGAATACCTCGGAATAAACCCCGACTTTTCGCCCTACCAGCACAATCCGTGGAATGTATCCTGGACCTCACTGGCTCCACTAGTGCCTAGGGAGAATTTCTCCGCGATAGGGCTTTGGTACCAGACGAGCGGCGAGCAGGGCATGGCTCCGGGGGCCGATCCCTCCTACATGCCGGATGCCCCGGGAGGCAACTTCCCCGCCGACCCCTCCGGCAACATAATGAAGCTGGAAAATCTCTGGCAGGAGGGCAGGAATTTCTCCTTGTACAGCCCCAAACGTCTTGAGATAGGCAAGGAGATATTCGGCCTGCACGCAACCGAGAAGTTCGACATACCGATGCTCGGCTTTACCGGCGTTCGCCGGGGTATCGCAGTCGTGCGAAACAACTTCAGGAACGTTCCTCAGACGCACGTGAGGGACTGCTGGGGCTTCTGGCGCGAGACCTACTACTTCGAGGATGGCGTCGATAACTTCCACCATCCGGGTAATAGGTCGCAGCGGTACGAGAGCACCACCTTCTTCGGCGGTTAGCTAAGTTCGTCGGACATGAATGAGTGGAGGGGTCCGGGATGCTCCCGGGCCCCTCTTTTTGTTTTTCGGCGAAAGCAGCCATGGTCCCCCATGCCTTTGGCAGCAGCTCCAATGAGAGTCTTACTGTGACTCCGAGGGATCGAGAAGACGACCTGAAGTGAACGAGTACTGGAACATATCTTTTGGAAAGTTCTAAGAATATAACCTGTTAGGCGCTTGAAGCGGTGAGTGGGTGAAGTGATACAAATGCAAGAACCACCGCTGGGAAGTTGAGGGGAGGAAGGGAAGCATGGCGGAAACAGTGAAGACGACTGACTCGGAGAAGCTGATGACGGAACACATCGACGTGCTGAGAGGATACGCCAAACGTGTCGTCGCGCACGGCGGGATCCTGACACGAGACGAAGAGCGCGACAAGTCCGCGCGGATGACCGAGTACATGGCGGAGGGCCGCAACGCCGGCCTCAACGACGCCGACCTCTATTCGCAGATCTTCGGCGACATGGTTCAGCGCGCAGAGTCGAAGTGCGGATGCCCGACCTGCCGCAAGCGTGCCGCCCGCGAGCGCAATGCAGCCTCCGGCGGCGGGATGGCCGCCGGCGCCACCTAACCTTCAACCGGCCAACGGCCGGGAACGTGATAAGCCTCGTCCTCTCCCGGCCACGGCGGCATGGTGACGATCAAGAACCGCAGCGGATCGTCCCCTGTCGTCCTGAACTGGAAGTGAGCGCCAACAGGTATCGAGAGGCTCGCGCCGGGGGCCACGTCTACCACCCGTTCCTCGTCGCCGTACCTGCGCCACACCTGGCCGGTCCCTTCCAGGAAGTACCAGACCTCCTCGACCGTCCTGTGCGCGACGGGCAAGGACACCTCTCCGGGATTCAAGGTGCAGTGCACCATGCTCCCGCGACTCGTCGATGACAGCAGCCGTATCTCCGAACCGTCCGGCGCGAGGGTGTCGTAGTCGTTGGCGAGTCGTTTGTAGTCCAAGTCTTGGTTGAGAGGCAGGTCGAGCACGGCGTCAGGTCGCCGGAACCTTTAACGGGGTGTCGGATAGGTCAACCGAAACCGTTCGTGGTGAGCTTGTCGAACCATGAACAACGCTTCGACCCTTCGACAGGCTCAGGGCGAACGGAGTCCTCATAAACACCCCCTAAGCATCCTATTCCTTATACGAAATATTCGTGAACAGCGTTTCCGGGCTGTGCTGAGGACGCCCGTCGGTGAACCGCTCGATGCTGAAGAAGTCGAGGCCGGATGCGTCCCCCGAGGCGATGTAGTCGGCCATGTCGATTCCGGTTGCCGGGCTGAGGATGATTCCGACGTGGTCGTGGCCGGACGCCACGCTGAGGCCATCCCAACCGGGCACGGGGCCGAGAATGGGCATCCCGTCAGGCGAACCGGGGCGGATGCCCGCCCGCGCTCCGACGAACTCGGCGTCCCTCAGCATGGGATAGACCGCCGTCGCGTTGTAGAACATCTCCTGGACTGCTGCCGTGATGCGGTGGTCGAAGACACCCTCCTCGCGGGTGGCGGCGGCGAGTATGGTGCCGTCGTTCTGCGGAATCACACTCTGCACCGGTCCCTCCGGCAGGAAGCCCGGCATCCGCAGGGTGATGCGCTGGCCCTTGACGGGTCGCACGGGAATGGTCTCCGGCAGCCAGCGTTCCGTGAGACCCGTCCACGCGCCCGCCGCGAGGATGGTGTGATCCGCGTAGCAGACGTCGTTGAGAATCGTGCGAACCCCAATGACGCGGCTGCCCTCGAACTCCAGGCCCGTGACCTCCGTCCGCTCGAGGATGGTGGCCCCGAGGCCACTCGCGGCGTGAGCCAGTGAGTTGACGTAGGCCTCTCCACGAATCGAGCCTTCCTGCGGGGAGAGCACCGCTCCCTGCGCGTCGGGTGTGATGTGCGGCTCCCGCTCGCGCAACTCGTCCTGATCGACCCAACGGACGCCCATGCCGAGCTCGCCCTGCCAGATGAGGTTGTCGAGCAGGACATCCCGCAGTTCATCGTCGAGGGCGACCTTCATCACACCGCCATCGCGGTACTCCGGGTCCACTCCCGCTTCCCTGAGCTCTCGCGTTAGAGCGGGGAACATGTCGAGGCTTCGCATCGCCAGCTCGAAGTAGGGTTCGACCTTGTGATCGACGTACCAGATCGGCCCCACGATGCCTGCGGTAGCTCCGGACGCGCTCGATGCGAGGCGGTCCTTCTCGAATACCGTGCTGCTGATGCCCCGCTTGGCAAGCTGATAGGCAATGGAGCATCCGATTACTCCACCACCGATGATGGCGACATCGGTCGTTCGCGTCATGCGTCTTCACTCCGGGAAACGATGGCCGATAGTATCAGGAGCCGCGCGAGGCTTTGCAAGGGTATGTTCCCGAAGAATTGGCACGTCGGGGCGAGAACAGGCTTCGCAGGAACGCCTCGTCTTAGTCGCCCGCCAGCAGGCGCTCAATGTTGCCGGAGCAGATTGCCCGCAGCTCCTCTTCGGACAGGTCGCTCCGATGGAGGCTGTAGAGCATCGGGGCCATCGGCGAGTCGGGGAAGCGGGAGCCGAACAGGACGCGCTCGTGTCCTATGGCGTCGATGAGCATGTTCACCCCGTCGGGAATGAGGAATCGCGAAATCTCGATGGAGAGGTTCGGCAGGCTCTTCAGGACCGGTAACGCCCAACCAACGTGGGAGTAGTGAACCTCGCTCAGGACGATCTTGGTATCCGGGAAGTTCTTGGCCGTCTCGTGCAGGTCGACGGGGTCGAACTGCATGGAATCGAGCCACAGGGGGAGCTTCTCGGACGCGAGCCACTCCAGCCACGGCCCGACGACCCAGTCGCGGAAGGGGAAGCGGTGCTTCTCCGGGGCCATACGTACCGAGCGCACGCCCAACTCGTGCAGCGTCGCTCCGAAGGCCTCCATGTCGTCGTAGCTCGGATTGACGGCGAACTGCGGGACGAGCCTCGTCTGTCCCTGTATCTGCTCCATGAGCAGGGCGTTGCCCTCTTCGGCGTCGAAGTCTATCGAGTGGGGAGAGTACACAAGGGCCTTTTCAACGCCGGCCTTGTCCATGACATCGAGCGTTCCCTCGGCCGTGTCCTCGCGGACGTAGCGGTCGAAGCGCCTGCCCAGCGCGACACACGCATCGAACGTCGGCACCGACGACTTGAAGTGGAGGTCTACCTCGCCCATGTTTGCTCCTCAGATACGCTAGGCTGAGCGCGTCATGCGCTGCTTGAAACGACCGATGGAGTGTAGCAACAGCACTACTGCCAGTCAACCGCGTAGACATCCGCCGCGGCCTGATCAACCGCATATGACGGCAGTATGGTGATACACTTCGGCAAGCGTCCGCAGTCCATACCGGAGATAGCTTTGGCATCGCCTCGTTTGAATAAGACCGTTCGCTACGAACCGGACGAGCCGTGCTCTCCGCTCGTTGCCCTGGGAGTCGGGGCACAGGGCATCACCCTGGTGATTGCGCCGACAGTGCTGATCGTGGCCATCACCGTTTTGGCAACCGGTCAGGGCGAATCGTACCTGACATGGTCGGTCTTCGCGGCCCTGATCATAGTCGGGATCGTCATCGCCCTGCAGGCGGCCAAGATCGGACGACTGGGCGGGGGACACATTCTCATTACGGGCGTCACGCCCAACTTCATCGCCGTGTCGGTGCTGGCGCTCGATGAGGGCGGGCCGTCCATGTTGGCGAGCCTCATCGTCCTATCGTCGATCTTCTATTTGGCCGTGGTGGCGTGGCTTCCGCTTCTCCGCCGTATCATTACGCCTGTCGTCTCCGGCTCGGTGCTCATGCTGATAGCGGCGCTGATTCTTCCTATATGCTTCGACCGCCTGAGCGAAGTGCCAGCGGGAACATCGACCATTTCCGGCCCGATTGTGGCCGCAGTGACGCTGATCGTATCCACGCTGCTGGTCCTGCGCGGTCCGGGCATCTGGCGGCCGCTGTCGTTGCTCATCGGAATCATCGCCGGATGCGTGGCCGCCATCCCGTTTGGCTTGTACGACCTTGCGAGCCTTGCCGACGCGTCGTGGGTTGGAATCCCGGAGCTTGAGTTCCCGGGACTGGACGTGACGCCGACCGTCGGTTTCTGGGCGCTGCTTCCGATGTTCCTGATCGTGACCCTGGTGCAGGCCATCAAGAGCATCGGAGACGGTGTGGTTGTGCAGCAGGTGGCGAGGCGCAAGCCTCGCGCGACCGACTTCCGCCTGATACAAGGGTCGATGTATGCGAACGGCATTGGCATTCTGCTGTCGGGCATTGCCGGGACGCCCCCCACGACCTCCTACTCTTCGCTCTCGGTCTCGCTCATCCGCCTCACCGGGGTGGCCGCCCGAAGCGTCGGCTATGCCATGGGGGCCATTCTCCTCGCGCTTGCGCTGTTGCCCAAGGTGACGGGAGTGCTGCTGATAATTCCCAGCCCTGTCATGGGCGGATTCCTGCTGGTCGCAGTCGCCATGCTCTTCTTGGAGGGGATACAGACCCTCTCGAGGGCCGGGCTCGACCCTCAAAAGGCCATCGTGGCGGGCCTGTCGTTCTCCATCGGTCTCGGGATGGAGAACCACAACGTCCTGGAGGACCTGCTGGGCAGTCCCTGGGGGACACTGCTCGGCAACGGCATAACCATAGGCGCCGCGACGGCGATTGCGCTCACCGCGTTCCTGGAGTTCACCGGACCAAGGGGCAAACGCTTGGAGACCTCTCTGAACACCTCGAATCTTCCACAAATCGACGCATTCCTTCAGGAGCTTGCCGGAAAGATGGGGTGGGACTCTACGTCAACCGACCGGCTGCGTTCGGCAGGTGAGGAGACGCTGTCGAGCCTGCTTCAGCCGGGCAACGAACAACCGGAAGGAAAAGTTCCGCGTTTAGTCGTCACTGCACGCCCGGAGGGACGGTCGGTAGAGTTGGAATTCGTGACGGCCTTCGAGGACGAGAATCTTGAAGACCGCCTTGCCTATCTGGACGACCAGACCGAGACCGAAGATGAGAGGGAGATATCGTTCCGGCTGCTTCGCCACTACGCATCTTCGGTCCGGCACCAGAAGTACCAGGGGATGGACATCGTCACGGTGCGTGTGGACGGGTGATCGACACTCCGTAAGACGCCACCCTGCCCTCTCCTAAAACTCCTACGGGTAGCTGAGAGCCATTTGGCTCTTACTTCAAACGGCTAGATTCAACTCGATAAAGTCGCGCATAGCGTCAACGCATTGCTCCGGTTCTTCCAGCTGAAGAAAGTGCGTTGCCTCGGGCAGGAAATCGTAGTCGACGGTCATGATATCGCTGAGATCGAGAGTTGGAAGATACGAGTATTGCAGGGTGGGGTCGGCGCCGATGACTTTCGTTGGACATTTCATCGTTCCAAAGTCGATGAGTACGGCATAGATGCCTGCGTAATCAATCATCTGGGCCTCATATTCAGGAGGACAGCACAGCTCATAGCCTTTCTCACCAGTGGACTCTCGGAGTGTTGTCTTCGCAAAAAGATCGTAGACACCCGGTACCGCGCGCTTGAAGTGAGGCAGAAAGCCGAGAACCTGCGCGAAGGATTCCCTCGTCTTGAATCGGAATGTGCGTCGTCGCGTCATCGCGACAAGAAGGGCGGTCGCCTCTTCGAAATCAAAATAGTTGCGGCCGGGTTTGCAGAGAGGAGGATCGAAGAGGATGCGCGCTTCAAAACCGCTGCCCTTTGTCGGTGATAACAGCGAAATCAGGCCCGATACGGAATGGAATACCCCGATTTTGGGTTTCTTCCCGAAGTTACGATCAATGGCCTCCATTATGAGGTCGTGATCGCTGACGAGCGTTGGAATGTTGTGGTTTTCGAGTGCGCTGACGGTGTTCCAGCCGTGATTTCTGAGGTCATAGACAATGAGGTCGAAATCGTCGGCCAGAAGCGACCAAAAGGGGTAGTAGAGATCAATCGCGAGACCGTTGCCGTGAGTCAAGACGAGCCGTGGGCCGTCAGGATTCCCGTGACGCCGCAGGGTGATTACCGTGTCCTCGTCCACGCGGACGTCCACCGTGGACAGCGGCTCCGGCACTTTCCACACGGCCTGCAAGTTCGCCATCAGGCTGCCCTTGATTCCTTACAAGCTCCACTGCCGCCTTCCTGGGCGATGGCTGCGGCGAAGCGGTCGTTTCCGAGGTCTTCCACCTGCCAGTTGACTTCCGGGGCCTGTGGCAGCTTCATCGCGAACTTGATCTCACCGCTGAACATCTCAGCCGGGACTTGGAAGGTGGAGGGATCAAGCGCAAAGCCGGTCCCGAGAGCCTTTATGAGCGCTTCCTTGATCGTCCAGAGCCTGAAGAACAGGTGGATCTTATCGCCGCCGCGAGTCGAGGCGAGTTCCGCCTGTTCCGACGGGCCGAACACTCCGTCTATGAGCAGGTCCATGTTGCGGTGAGCAACGCGCTCCTCCACGTCGACACCGAGCCGTCCTTCAGGAGCAATCGCGATCAGTCCATGCTCACCGCTGTGACTGACGTTGAAGCTGACGGAAACGGGCATCCCATCCACCAATGCCATCGGCTTGCCATACTCAGCGGGCTCGAACTGAAGCTGCTTGTTCTCACAGCCGAGCCGGTTGCAGAGAATGGCGCGAAGGGCGGCACGACATAGAGCAAACCGGCGGCGTGGCCCGTCGTACACGAAATGCCGTCCGCGTTCCCGCTCGCAATCGTTGAGCCACGCTAAAGCAGCGGCTTCGTGGGCGGTGTTCTCCGTCAAGTCAACATGCACGACCGTAGCCGTGTCAACGATCTTGAAAGGACTGTACCAGCGCACGGCCGCAGAGGCAGGCATACGTTGTCGATGCTCCGAAGGAGCGTGGGGTCAAGACATCTGCCCTTCGAGGCACTTCACCAAGTCGTTCAGGGTATCGAGCCCCGCACAAATCTCGGGCGTGAACTCGACATCGAACTCCTGCGCGATTACTTTCGCGAAGGCGACGACGTCCATTGATGAAACTCCGACGTCCGTGAGGCCCATGCTAAAGTCCACCGGCTGAGGCAGAGGCTTTCCATCTACTTCAAGGTTCTCGGCCAAGAGCTTTCTGATGCGATCTTCGGTTGATGCCATGAACTTCCTTCTCCCGATTTTTGATTATGCACTGAAGCGGCGATTAGCGTAGCAAGAAGGAAGGATGAAGTCAATTCAGAACCCTCGCGATGCAGTCTCAATTCATGAGACCTTCACGGTGGCTTAGCAATCCCTTCCAGTGCTTTCGGCTGTCTGGCTATGCCCTCTGCTTGAATGAGGCCGATTCGTCGAAATGATCGAATGACAACGTCGCTGAGGCTCCGAGTAATATCCGGGGCCTTTAACGTCTCCTGAGGACCAGGTAGAGGAAAACGCCCGCAACTATCACGCCCGTCAGGATGAGAATGATAATCAGCGTCATGCGCTGGCGCGGGGTGGCAGCTATGTCGGGCAAGGTACTGCGTATGCGATCCGTGGCGTCCCCGATGATAGGGATTCCGGGTCTGCTGGGGGCGTCGGGCAGAACCGTCGGTGCGACGATGGACGGCAGAGCCGGGTCGGCTCTGGATGAAAGCCCAGCCGTGACTGTGGATGTGGGCGTTGGAGTGGGCGAATGAGTGGGCCACGGTGTCGGCGTGACGGTCGGTACGGGTGTGAGCGTAGGCGTAGCCGTAACTGTTGGGCTAGGCGTCGGTGAGAGCGTTGGTGAAGGCGTCGGCGTGGCGGTCCGAGTGGCCGTAGGCGTGTAGGTCGGGACAGGTGTGTTCGTACGAGTGGGAGTGGGAGTCGGCGAAGGAGTAAGCGTCGCCGTGGGGGTATAGGTCGGCCTCGGTGTGTAGGTCGCCGTTGGAGTTGGCGTCGGCGTGGAAGTATAGGTCGGCGTCACGGTAGGTGTGTGGGTGCGAGTGGGTGTTGGCGTAAAGGTCCGTGTAGGAGTCGGAGTGTAAGTAGGAATAAATGTCGCTGTTGGCGTCGGAGTCGGAGTGGGAGTGGGTGTAGGCGTCAATGTCGCTGTTGGCGTATAAGTAGGCGTCGCGGTGGGTGAAGGCGTGAATGTGGGTGTCGGCGTCGAAGTGCGTGTGGCTGTAGATGTCGGTGTGTAGGTCGGCGTGCTAGTGGGAGTATGAGTGGCCGTCGGTGGTGGTGGCGGGGGAGGCGGAGGAGGTGGTGGCGGAGGAGGAATCACGACCGTGGGCGTATTTATCGCTGTGGGCGTAGGAGTCGGTGTGGGAGTTGGCGTATGAGTCGGCGTGGGCGTATAGGTCGGCGTGTGAGTCGGCGTGGGCGTTGGCGTATGAGTCGGCGTGGGCGTATAGGTCGGCGTGGGCTCCGGCGGCGGAGGGGGTGGTGGCGGTGGCGGAGGGGGTGGAGGTGGCGGGGGAGGGGGCGGCGGTGGTGCCGGGGGTGGCGCAGGTGGTGGGGACTGGTGAGAGCAGTAGCGTTCTGTCGGGTGGCCGTTCAGAAAGTGATCCTCTGGATACTCACCTGGACGAAGGCCTTGATATTCGTCAGAGTAGTGATGGTCATGACACCCATCATATGGTGCCCCATGAGCGGCATGTACATGAGAGAATGAGGATTCTTCTTCCGTTAGGTGCGACTCAACCGAAGGTGCTCCGAAAGCCAAGATTGCTGCAAGAGTCATCACCGCTAGGATGCGGAAGAGTGTGCTCGGCTGGTCCACGATAATAGTCGAGAGCATGTTGACCGCGCTGGGGCGAGAGAATGAACCGGTTTCGTCCAGTCTTAGCCCCTCCTCATTGCACGACTCCCAATGCTACTATGCCCAAAGCCTACTTGGCGGGAATCGGCACACTAAGACCAGAACGGTTCTAGCTGCCGAAATCAATTCTTTCTCCACACTCGGGAAAAGGGGTCTGACAAATGCCCAGTGTTTATCTCCAAAGCAATTTGGCAAGACGCGGAAAACCAATATAGACGCAAACCTTAATAACAATCGCCCCGATTGGCCCGTATAATCGTCTATCGACCGTGGAAGATAACGCTGCGCGCCGGTGAACGGTAACGCGTGGATGAACCGGTCGGTGGCTCGACGACGATAGTATGGTCTGACGCGGCGCAACAGAGTAAAACGAGTTCGATCATTGCCGCTCGCATGGCCGTGGAATCACTCAAGGCTTCTCACAGTCGGAGCGCCTAGCGCTCGGAGTACCACAGTCGTCATCTGCCAAGGGGCCAGCATCTTCGCACAGCTCGCTTAGCTTCGTTCCATTTTGATGACATTGTTCTAGGACAAATTGTTTACTCCAGTCTGATTTTAGTACAAAATCTCAATAAACGGGGCGCCTATAGCCTGAATTTTCTATCAATTCCGAAAGTGGCCACAAGGATCGGTTTACACAGAATGTAGTGGAAACCAACTCTAAATCGTCCATATAATCCGCCTCGATACACAATACGGATTTTCTCCATACGCAGTGTAAACACGCAGCTAGGGGCGCAGATCCGGGAATGCAGATGTCTTGAGCGCTCCGTCGGGTGCAGAGGTCGAAGCAATTCTTCTAACTGGGAACCATCGAATACCCAACTGTTACCAATTGGTAGAAACACGCTCGGAGAGAGGTTGATGCGATCAACACTTGTAGTCTTGCTTGTTGTGCTGGCCAGTGCGTGTTCGCAGTCCGGCGCACCCTCCTGTCCCGAAGGGACCGAGGAATTTATCGAATACCAACTATTCATGGGCCGGAGCGGGCCGGATGGCGAGATCGTAGACGACGAGGCGTGGGACACCTTTCTCGCGGACACGGTGACGCCACGGTTCCCCGACGGCTTGACCGTACTCGACGGCCGGGGCCAGTGGCGCGGGGGTGACGGACTCATCAAGAAGGAGCGATCAAAGCTGCTCGTGATCCTAGCTTCACCCGGCGATGACAAGATGCGACTCATCAATGAAATCTCGGACGAGTATAAGCGGCGTTTCAGCCAAGAGTCGGTGCTGCAGGTTGTGGAAGACACCTGCGTTTCGTTCCGCTAGTCACGGTTCCTGATAACTCGTGCTGATTGCTCGAAGTACACCCTCACCCCAGCCCTCTCCCACGACGGGAGAGGGGATACTCGCCTCTCGACTTAGCGTTCATATCCAAGTGGAAGCGGTGCAGGTCACTTCGGATTTGCGAACCGGCAGGAACAGCGATGGTGAAGGGGAATATATCTAGCTACATCTGGCCGACAACCTGGATGGGCAGGTCCTTGTACCGGACCCATATCTCGACCGACTGAACGACGCGGTCTGCCAGGAACCGCTCCCAGCGTCGCTCCATCGTGACCTCGACGACGTTTTCTCCACGCCGGATGACATCGGGCGGAACGTCGAACTCGAACCAGTAATGGGTGTTGATCCTCTGCGCCATCCCCACTTTCACCGGCATATAGGGCACGAGTCCGCCGTAGAAATGCGTGACCTTCGCCTCATCCGTGGAAAGTTCGTGCCCGTTTATCTTATAGATGATCGTGTCATTCGGGTGCGGCTGCACCAACCGGACGCCCAAGGTCACGCTCTCCAGCTCGTCGTCTTCGATGGCTGAATTGAAGTCGTCGCTCATGGGAACCTGTACCGTCGCCGTCGTGCCCTGATCGAGTGTGACCGGCAGCACACGCTCCGGGAGATACGGATCAGGTCTGGCAGTGCGCGGCGCAATGGGGTAGTGCTTCGTCTTGCGCGCGTACGCGTCCGGGTCGGCCATCTCGCGCAGCACTTCGTACTCTGTGTTGGTGTGCGGCCACTGGAGGTCGGCCAAGTACACGCCATCGGCGCCCGCCGCGTGATAGTTCCCCGCCACGGCCCTAGACATCTCCATCGTCACGTCGTGGAAGCGGTCGTCATACGTATCACGTCCCAATGGGGGATATATCCCTACGCCGACCTCGCGCGCCTCCTCGACCATCCATCCGAAGTGCGGCTCCGGGTCGATGATCGTCACGTCGCCGAAGGGCGTCACCCAGTCGACTATCCCCTCCCGAATCCACGTACGCACGTCCATGCCTATGTCCAAGCAGGCCCGCTCGCTCGGATGCACTCGAATCGCCAGCGACAGCTCCCTACCCTGCCGATTGCCGATTTCGTCAAGCAGCGCGCGGACGCTGCGCATCCAATCCGTCAGGATGGGAATGTTCTGCCGCACCTCCGACGGCTTGAAGAAGACGCGGATGTACTCGTCGATCTCCACGCCGTCCGCGCCGTAGCGGTCGCAGACTTCCTCGATCACGCTCAGCCGCTCCTCCCTTACTTCGGCCCGCGCAAAGTCCAAACCAGTCGCGATGTACGGTTTGTCGGGGTCTTCCTCGCCGATCATGACGTCGGGGTTCTCGTACTTGAGCCTCCCGATAGTATAGTTGCTGCCTTCGGGCGCGCCCCCGTCGTTGATGCGGATGCTGCCGAGCACCCTGATGCCCTTTTCATGCGCCCGGTCGACCACGATCTTGAACGGGTCAAGCCCACGTTCGAGCGCGGATTCCAAGTTCGCCGCCGCCCGCCACCACACGAGGCCGTGGTTGTGCTCCGCCGCCATATCGCCGAATTTCAAGCCGACCTGCGTGTCGTAGAGGAACGTCTGGCCCATGCCGGTGCCATACACGAGGGTATCCACACCCGTCCCGATGAGATCGTCGACCGGCTTCCGAAGCTGGTGAAGACTCATCGGAGGATCGAACCGATACATTAGGTAATGGCGAGAATCGTGGTAGTAGATCAAGCGTGGTTTCGTCATGACACCCTCCCTGGAAATAGCCGCCAGTTCGCCTCAAAAAATCCCGATAGCGTCGGTATTATACCCTTCGTTATTATACCCTTCGTATGGCCCGCTCGAAATGTCGACGCGTCGGCGGGCCCTATTGGAGACTACGAAGGCTTGATGTGAGAACCCGGTCTCATCTTCACGTCCTATCGAGCGACGCTGTGTTATAGTCGATTGACTTGAGGAAGGAGGCGCTCGTGGAGCACACTCACGACGGGCTTCGGCTTACGACCTTGGCCCACTGCGCGGGCTGAGCGGGCAAGTTCAGTCCCAGCGACCTGGCGCAGGTGCTGCGTCAGATCCCACCGGTACGTGACCCCAACCTGCTCGTCGGCGTCGACACCGCGGACGATGCCGCCGTATACAGGCTGAATGATGAAACGGCCCTCGTCCAGACGGTGGACTTCTTTCCCCCGGTCGTCGACGACGCATTTTCATTTGGGGCAATCGCGGCCGCCAACGCGTTCAGCGACGTGTACGCAATGGGCGGACGGCCCCTGCTTGCCCTGAACATAGTAGGATTCCCGGTCGATTTGCCGAAGGAGATACTCGGTCGCGTCCTGCGCGGAGGCGCAACGAAGGCGGAAGAGGCCGGGGTGCTCGTCATTGGAGGACACACCGTCGACGACGCCGAGCCGAAATACGGAATGGCCGTGACCGGCACGGTCGAGCCGGGTAAGCAGATAACCAACGCGGGCGCAGGGCCTGGCGACGCGCTCGTGCTCACGAAGCCAATCGGCACAGGCGTCATCACGACGGCGGGGAAACGAGAGCAGGTAAGCACCGACGTGCTGGACAACGCGGTCGCCGTTATGAGCACGCTGAACAAGGCCGCGTCCGAGGCGATGGTCGAGGTGGGTGTTCATGCCTGCGTGGACGTGACAGGATTCGGTCTGATCGGACACCTGCTCGGAATGCTAAAGGCGAGCAGTGCCTCCGCGGAGGTCTCATTCTCCGATGTTCCCCTCCTGGACGGGGCTGAGCGGCTCGCAGCGGACGGTATAGTTCCCGGAGGCACGCAGCGCAACCGGAAGGCGGCCGAGACCTTGGTGGAGTGGACTGGCGAACTCCAAGAACACGAAAAACTGCTGCTGTGCGACGCTCAGACTTCCGGCGGGCTGCTGATAGCTGTCGCGGAGGACCGCAAGGACGTGCTTCTCGCAGAGTTGGAACGGCGTGGGGTTTCGTCAGCAGCGGTTGTCGGACGCATCACCGACGGCACCCCTAACACGGTTCGAGTATTGGTGTAGTGTGGATACACGGACAGTTTGACACGCCACTCGATCCTGTATTTTTCGATTGTGACCTTCACCGCGCTCGTGGCGGCCGCGTGCGCACAGCCGGGCGGTTCTCAAACGACTCCAGCACTGACGGCGACAAGTGTGCCAACCTCTGTGCCCGCGCCCACGAGCACACCGTTTCTCGTCCCGACGTCGACTCACACGCCGGAACCTACACCTGCTCCGACGAGTTCGCCCACTGCCACACCAACGCCGACTTCGGCGCCATTGGAAACGGCTACACCCATCCCGTCGGACACGCCGACTCCCACGAGCACACCGTCTCCAACACCGACGCCAATAGCGACGAGTGTTCCAACAGCCACATCAACTCCCGAGATGTTGGTGACATCGTCGCCTACACCCGTCCCCACTGCTACGCCTCTCCCCACAAGCTCGCCTACGCCGACAGTACAACCCACGGCTGTCCCGACCGACACGCCCGCACCGACGCCCGCTCCCACCGAGACACCCACGTCAAGTCCCACTCCGTCAGCCGACGACGGCGTAGTGATCGCCTGCATCTTCTTCGACGGGGTGGCGTCGAGGCAGGAGCCGGACGAGTACGTGGAGATCGTCAACACCGGCGAAACCGACCGGGATCTAAACGGCTGGCGTCTCGTGGACGTGTCGGACGATGGCCCGACGTTCACTTTCCCGGCAATCGTTATACCGCGGAGTGGACGGATCCGCGTGTACACGAATGAGGTGCACGAGGACTGGGGCGGTCTGAGCTTCGGTCGCGGAACGGCCATCTGGAGCAACTCAGAACCGGACACCGCCGGACTCTTCAACGCAGCAGGGACGCTGGTTTCATCCAAGACCTACCCGCCGGGATGTCCGTAAAGGGCGTACGAAAGACTGTTCGCGGTGAGCCTGTCGAACCGTGGAACCCCCTTCGACAAGCTCAGGACGAACGGAACTAGCAGCCGAGAAACATCTCGTTACCCCTATCACGTGCAGCCCAAAAGGGGCAGACGGATGTCTACGAAATCACGCCCTGTTCCCTGCCCGCCTCCTCGAACACGGCGAGCGCGCGGTCCAGCTGCTCCCGCGTGTGGGCAGCCGACATCTGGACGCGGATTCGGGCTTCCCCTCGGGGCACGACGGGGAAGCTGAACGCCACGACGAAGACCCCGCGAGCGTTGACGGCCTGAGCGAGCGCGACGTTCTTCTTCTCATCCCCGATCATAATGGGAACGATGGGATGATCGCCGGGCACGATGTTGAACCCAAGGTCGTTCATCCTGCCTCGGAAATAGGCCGTGTTCTCGTGGAGTCTCTCCCGCAGTTCGGGGCGGGTCTGGAGTATGTCGAGGGCCGTGAGCGCGCCAACAACGATCGGCGGCGCCAGCGTATTGGAGAACAGGTACGGCCGGGACCGCTGCCGCAGGATGTCGATGATCTCCTTGCGCCCGGTCGTGAAACCGCCCGACGCCCCGCCGAGGGCCTTGCCCATCGTACTCGTAATCACGTCGACGCGGTCGATGACTCCTTGCTTGTCCACGCTGCCCCGACCGGTCGGGCCGAGAAATCCGGTCGCGTGGGAGTCGTCCACCATCACCATGGCGTCATACTTGTCCGCAAGGTTGCAGATGCCCACGAGGTCTGCCTCGTCGCCCTGCATGGAGAAGACGCCGTCGGTGGCGATCATGCGGAAGCGGGAGTCCTGCGTCTCCTTGAGCTTGTCCTCAAGGTCGGCCATGTCGTTGTGCTTGTAGACCTTGCGGGTTGCCTTGCAGAGCCGGACCCCGTCGATGATGCTCGCGTGGTTCAGGGCGTCGCTGATGATGGCGTCCTCCAGCCCCAGCACCGTCTCGAACAGGCCGGTGTTGGCGTCGAAGCACGAGGTGTACAGGATCGTCGACTCGGTGCCGAACCAGTTGGTGATCTTGTCCTCAAGTTCCTTGTGGATGTCCTGCGTGCCGCAGATGAACCGGACGGAGGCCATCCCGAAGCCGTGCGTCTTGAGGCCCTCCACGACGGCCTGCTCGATCTCCTCGCTGTCCGCCAGTCCAAGGTAGTTGTTGGCGCACATGATAAGCTCATGTCCCGTGGACGTATCGACCTCCGCGCCCTGAGGGGTCCTGATGATCTTCTCGTCCTTGTACAGGCCGCTCTCCCGAATGGAATCGAGCTCGTCCTGCAGGAAGTCCTTGACTGCGGTGTATGCCATACGGCTCTCCTTCGCCGGTTACGTGATGCGTGATAGGGTAAGTCGGCTCGGCAGGGAATTCAACGATTGGCGTTCAGTGGGGGCCACGACTCACGTGAGATTGGCGCTATAAGGGATGGTCTTCATTCCAGAGGGGCAATTTTGCCGGGGGACACTCTATTCTGCGTAAGCTCCCACGCTTGCAGTAGATCGTTCCTACGTATCCTCGCCCATTCGATGACCATGCCTCGGGCACGAGCTGGTAAGTCACCGCGCAGTAGGATTGGCGGATCAATACTAACTACAGCGCGGCTGCCGCCATATCGGGCATGGAAATGAGGAGGCGCATGGTCATCGAAGTACATCTGGATGACGATTCCGTAGAACCGGCAGATTTCAGGCTTCGCCCAGGACTTCGAGCGCTTTGGGCATGACCGCGCCCACAGACTTTCCGGTTAGTCGCATGTACAGCGCATCGGGGCATAGTTCCAACTCTTCGCTCCATGCGATAGCCCCGTATTCGGTCACGTGAACGGATTTAAAACAGGCTTGGTCATCCCATGCACTGAAAACTCCGACGCCCGCCAGGTCCGACAGATCGACCTCCCCCTCCGCAGCGTCGGAGTAACGGAGCCAGATACGGTAGTCTTCTCTCGGTTCTACGGCAATGGGATCAATCATGCTTTGCTCGGTTGCAGGCGGTTGGGTTCTCGTCTCTACCATCTTTCTGTCATCTCGCCGAAGTTATCGAGAGGGAGCCAGTGTCATCATAAGGCCATGAATCGGAATCAAGCGCTGCGCGAGCGGATCGACTCCCAAGAAGGCATTTTCGAGGGCGATTGCGCCGAGCAAGGCGGGCGTTCCCTCGTCGTTGAACAGCACCTGGGTCATGATTTCCTGACCCTCGACCCGCACCCGCGCGTATCCCACATCCATCGTCCTGACTTCGCCCTGGGCGAACTGGAACGCCTTGCGTGTGGTGGGTTCCACGCCGAGCTGCCTCAGCACCGAAGCGGGCACGGCAGTCATGGTCGTGCCCGTATCCACGAGAGCGCTCACCGTGACCCAGTTCTCAGCGGCTGCGTCACTAATTTCAATATCTACCTGAAACGTTCCCAATCTGAGTGCCTTTGCTCTTTGGAACGGGGATTGAAGTGGTTGGTATCAGTATACGGTGACGGGGATTACCCTGCCGAACTGAAATACACGTTCACAGCCGTCATTCCCAGCAATAGACGACTAGCCGCAGGCGGGAAATCACCCGCTTGGCACGAGGTACTTCCTCGGAATCTCTGCCCCCACGGTGTACTGGATGCGGCCGATGCGCACCATCTGGTAGACGTTCACGCGGAAGTCAGGGTTGATGGAGGCGTGCATGTAGGCGTCGCGCTCGGACACGCCGTACTCGGTGACCATCCACTCCATGAGGTTCTCGATGGCGCTCTTGACCGCGTCCTCCAATGGTCGGAAGGAGTAAAGCGCGACGATGGAGTCGTCCTTTTCGAGACGCACGAACGGTATCGTATTGTTCTTGATTACGCGGCACGAGAGGGTCAGCTCGCCGCGAGTCTCGTCCGCCGTGCCGTAGAACTCGGTGTCGCCCTGGCTGGCGTGGACGTCTCCGACGTAGAGCAGGCCGCCCTCGTGGTAGACGTTCAGGTACACACGGGTGCCCTCTTTGACGTCTCGCACGTCGAGATTGCCGCCCCACGGCCCCTGCCCGACCGCGCTGGACTCGACCTCGCGGTCGGGCGCCGTTCCGATGGTGCCGATCATCGGAGCGAGGTCCCACGTGATCTTGTCGTTGAAAACGCCCTTGCCGTCGCTGGTCGTTCCGCTCGGCCCCGGAAGGTGCTTGATGATGTGAACGAACGGCCCCCTCAGGGACTGCCACTTGTAGGAGTCTCCGAGGGGGCTCTGTCCGGGCCGGAAGTTCGTAAACCCCTGCTCATCGACGATGATTCGCTCGACCGTGACCTCCAGCAGGTCGCCGCGTTCGGCTCCCTCGACGAAGACCGGGCCGCCGATGGGATTGCCCTTCGGCGGCTCGAAGTGTCGTGTCGGAAAGTCCATGATGTGCGGCGCGACGTCGGCAGAACGCACCTGACCGGAGCCGGCGTCCTCGGTCTCCACCACGAAGCTCTCGCCCTGAGCGACCCGAAGAAGCGGCTCGTGGCGATGATCGAACTCATACTTCATCGCCTCATCACGGGTTATTCGCTGCATCTTCGGTGTCGCTCAGGTAGTTGAACTCGCTAGCACTTATCAGACGCGATGTGGGGGCACTCCAGGAAGTTGGTGCTTCCGTATTTGATCGACCTTCTGCCGGGATGGTTCAGGTTGTCGATTCCATCCTCAAAGTACCACAGCGGGGAATCGTAGGTGTAGTAGTCGTGCGCCCCGAAGGTGGTCGGCACGTTACGCAGGTTGTTCCTCTTGAAGAAGACTCCCGGCGCGCCGCCCGTGAACCCAACCGTGCCGAGGTGGTAGGTGTTTTCCACGTTCAGCCTGAATAGCGCTTTGCCGTTCTCAACCCGGCCCGGATCCAGCATCTGATACTGCTTCCCGTCCTTGTAGAGGTCCTGCATCTCCATCAGGAACCCGTCGGGGTCTGCCGGATACCTGCCCTGCGGCGCCAGGGGCAGGAACTCGTTCTCCGAGCAGGAGGGGCACTCGACCTGGGGAGCGCCGACAGGGGCCATACCTTCCACGCCTCCGGTCTCAAAATACCTGCCCATCTCTCGTCCCGGACCGCTTGCCCGATACGGGAGGAATTGCGTCCAGTACCACGGGTTCGTCATGAGTGACATGGCCCTCATGCGGATCGGCGCTTCTTCCCTTCCAAATGCCCTATTCCGTCCTTCCTTGAAGTCCAACTTGACGCCCATTTCCGCCCATTGAGACTGCATCAACTCCGCAACAGGCATGAAATTGGCCCTGAACTCAGAGAAGATCTCCACATTCCCGGTTCCGTCGAGCCGGTTGCGGAAGCCGTCTCCATCAGTGTCTACCAATCCCAGACCGTCCAAGAGCTCGTTGGCCCTGGCGATGTCTTGAACAGCCAGGTGTCCGGGCCACTCGTCTCCGGGATAGAACGGCGTCGCAGGATGCGGTACCCACGCCTGAGGCGTGCCAAGCCCGAGGTAGACCAGTTGGTTGATCGCGCTGCGGTCCATGCTCAGGGACAATGCCTCTCGGAACTCCTTCGTCCGGAACAATTGGCCCAGTTCGGCATCAAGGTTGAACTCCGGGTTGATCTGAAGTCCGGCGTCGTTGCCGTGCGTCTTGGTCCATCGGCCGACGCTGTAGTCACCCTTCTCCATGTGCGCGAAATACAGGGGCACCTCGGCCAGGACGAAGTCGCCGGCGTAGGGCCCGTCCGTCTCCCCGTTCATCGATCGGAAGACGGATGTCGTGATGTCTTCCGCCTTGTTGTAAGTGTAGGTGTCAAGGTATGGGAGCTGGTTGCCAACTGGGTCGACTCCGTGGAAATAGGGATTGGCGCACAGCCTTTCCTGATCGTCGGCCCCACCGTCGCACAGGTAGAAAGCGTGTGTGACGGGGACCTCTGCGTCGTAGCGAAGGCTGTACTTAGACATCCAGACCTGTGTCCAGTCCTGATGCCCGCCCTCGGTCATGAGTTTCTTGAATTCGGCAGGGTCCGCGTAGTTCGGGTGGAACTTGCTCGAGAAGTGGAAGGGCTCAAAGAAGCACGAGGTCATGCGGGTACAGCCCTGCCCGGCCGCCAGTCGAGCGGCTTCGATGAACGTGTAGTTGGGATTGTCGAAGCTAAGGGTGAAGGTGTGGTCATCGATCTTCGTGAACTTGACCGCTTCGCCCGTCACAGGGTCCTGCAGTACGCCCGGCACGACCGCGAAGAGTTCTCTGTTGTAGTTGAGATCCTCGCTCCAGGCCCACTCAACGTCCTGCATGGTGAACGGCGTGCCGTCTGACCACTTCAGGTCTCTTCGGAGCGTCACGGTGTAGGTCCGTCCGTCCACGCTCGTGCTGAAGGAATTACAGGTCGCTGGGTAGTAGCTCAGTCCGTCGTTGTCCCATTCCGCGCACGTGCCGCCCACGGCCAGACCGGTCATGATGTTGTTGAAGAGGCGGCTGCCCCAAAGTCGCGCGTCACCCCCGTAGATGCCAATCTCATCCACCGGCGGGTAGACGAAGACGTCCTCAGGATGGGGCAGACGCTGCTCCACCGGAGGCAGTGAGCCTTCCCTCACCATCGCCGTGAATCGTGGGTTCTCGCTGAACTTCGTAGGTTTGGGACTGTACCCCTCGCCGAAGAGCAGCGGTACGCCCGGCTCCTGTACAGGAGGCACGTAGTCGGCCGCGGTCATTGCGGCCTCCATGGCTTCAGGCGCCGTCCGAGGCGCAGCCGCGGGGGCAGCCCCCGTTACGCTCGGCCCTGTGGGAGCCTCCGGCTGCATGGCCGGCCTTGCCGGTGCAGCTTGCTGAGGGGCCTGCGGCGCTGGAACCTCGACGGGCGCTATAGCGGGAGCCGGTTCGGGAACAGCTGCAGGGGCAGCCGCCCGAGCGGCCTGCGGCGCAGCCGGGGCCTCAGGCTCCTGGACCTCGCACGCAAGAGCCGAAGTTACGGCGAGACACGCCAAAAGCAGTGCGATCACATTCCTTCTCGTTACCATATACGACATCTTCCTCCTCCTTTAGCTACTCCGGTGCTTTTACACAAGTTGCACTCCGAGTCGGATGGGACCTGGGGCTAATCTCTGTTCGATGTCGATAGTCAGGCTTTCAGACGAACGGTCCAGCTATGCCGATGTAACGATTATGGGGTCTGAACGTGGTACGCGAGCAGCTATTGGCTCCGTTATTCCGAATATCTTCCGATTCGCCGTGCGCGGCATTATACCAATTCGCCGCGAGTCTTTCATCACGAACGAAATAGGGAAAGCCTCGGAGAGAATTCATGCGGAATCAGTCTTGCATGTCAGCAACGTTGACAGCATGCTGTCACAAACGCCAATTGAATGAGGTACATGTTCAGAGTTGATGAGGGGGACACCCTCTCCCCCTGTGGATACCCACTTTCGCGGGTATGACGGTGACTGTGTCGAGGGCTCTCACGAAGTCCGAACAGTTACTCCACCGCACTCCGATTTGACAGGCAAGAACACATGTACCACAATAGGTGTGTGCGGTCACTGGGTAACTTTTCTCCTGCTGTCATTCTGAGGAACGCAGCGACGAAGAATCTACGATCTCTCCCCCGCCGGGGGAGAGACACAGAGAGGGGGTCTTCGCATGCAACACACGAAGGCTGAACAGTTACGTCGCCAGCCACGCAACTTTACTATAACGAGGAAAATGTCACAAAATGTCACAGGATGTCACAAAATCAACGCTTTTTACCAAGTTTCTCCTACGGACCTTGCTCATCGTGTGACATCTGCATTCCTCTGGATCAGCAAACAAGCTCTCGTAGCTCCCGGGCAACTTTACTATAACGAGGGGAAATGCAACAAAATGCAACATTTCTTGAAGATCCCACCTACGAATGTTGCCCGCAATGTTGCATCTGATCTCCTCCAAATCAGTCGGCGGGTCCCCCCAGCTCTCAGGCGCGGCAAGGTGCGCATAGGCATTTCGCCGAGATTGACGGGGAATATGACCTCAAATCGCAGAAGCCCACCGCGCCGCCTGCCGCTAGGGCTTCTAAGTTCCTCTCATCAACTCTGAACAGTTACTGAATGAGGTGCAGGCCACAACCTGCAAGAGAAACTGCAGGACAAGGGAGTCCCGACATTCCGTCACAGAAATTCCCGCCTAACCGTCGTTTGACGACTTGACGCTCCGGAAGGGGTGGACCCAGTTGGCGAGGGAGCGGGGGTTCCGGGACTGCACCCAGAGCCTGCCCCTGCCGGAGAACTCCATGATGATCTGGTCGGAGAAGAGGAACGAGCGGATTTTCCTGGCCTTGGTCAGCCGATAATCGAGCGAAGAGTCCCACGCGACCGCGTGGCCGTTGTCGACAATGTACCCGCCATCGATCTCGATCTCCTGGATATCTCCGTATGCGCTGAAGAACAGCGTCCCATTGCCCGATACGCGGAGGATGAACATCCCCTCGTTGAAGAGACCCCGCAGACCCTGAAAGTCGGAGTTCGTCGTCACGCCGGGCGACGAAGCCAGGTAAGCTCCCTTCTCCAAAAGAAGCTCCTCGCCGTCCATCTCGTACGCCAGGATGTCGCCGGGCTGTCCCTGCGTGAGTCCGATCATGCCGGGAGCGCCCTCAGCCTCGTAGGTGTTCTGGAAAAAACTCTCGCCGCCGAGAACCGTGCGGCTGAGGCCCGACATGATGCCGCCCCTCACGGACGTCTCCGCCCGCATGTTGTCGGTCATCCACGCCATCGCGCCCGACTCGGTGACGAGCTGCTCACCGGGGTAGAGGGTGACTTCAGCGAGGCTGTAGCTTGGCCGAGAGTGTATGAAGTAGTCCATTACGAATTTCTCTCCGGGAGCATCGGTCCCAGCGTGCTGCCGAACTCGTCGGGATTGTGGCTTTGCACGTAGACGCGCCCATAGCCGCTGAAATGAAGCACGATACCCTCGCTGGTCAGGAACGACGATACCCAGCTTCCGCCCGCCTTGCCGACCGAGTATTCCAGCGAGTCCTCGAATGCCACCACGTGTCCGGTGTCGATGGTCAATCCGCCCTGCACTTCCAACTCAGTAATCGTACCGAAGGCGTTGACCAGAAGAGGCCCCGCGCCCTCGACGTTAAGGAACGACAGTGACTCGCCGGAGAGCACGCCGCGCAGACCCTGGAACTGCGTGTCGATGTTCAGATCAATACCAGAGCCGAGGTAGCTTCCGCCGGCGCAGACCCAGTTCGCTTTGCCGTCGCACTCGATCAGCTTCACCTGTCCCTGCAGATTGGGGGCCAGTCCGACCTCGGCGTCCCGGTCGTCCACCACGCTGTACCGCGAGAAGAAGAAGTTCTCCCCTGCGATCATTCGCTTGATGCCCGACATGATGCCGCCGGAGCTCCGGCTCCGGGTCGTCACGTCGATATCGACGTTGTCCGACGCGCGGAACATCGCCCCCGCCTCGGATACGAACTCTTCCCCCGGGCCTAGATGCACGAGGGCCGAGCCGAACGCGCCGTTGTCATGGATGTCTATGTGCATCTTGCAGCGTTTCCTATCGAGACGTGCTTATGAGCTATACGCTGAAGGGCGTCAGCCAAGAGGCCAACCCCGGCATCGTTCGTGTTTGCAGGTAAATGGTCCCGGTGCCGGAGAACTTCATCACAAGGCCTTCTCCGGACAACAACGTGCTTTTGATACCGCCCATGCCCTGAATGGAATAGCTGAGGGACGGCTCCCATGCGACCACGTGGCTCGTATCGACAATGAACGAGCCGTCGATCTTCCTCTCGATGATCGACCCGTAAGCGTTGAAGAACAACTCCCCACTGCCGCTGCACTCCATGAGGAACAGCCCCTCGCCGGAGAAGAGCGCCCGCCCTCCGCCGAACTTGGTGCTCAGCTCCACCCCAGGAGTGCACGCCATGAACGACCCACCGGTAAGCATGAACGAGTCGCCGTTCAGCGTTCTCTGCATTACCGAACCGGGCTGAGCCGGCGAGAAGGCGATCTTTCCGCCGGTGTCGGAGGAATACTCGCCAACGAAGAGCGACTCGCCGCCCGTGAACTTTCGGATGAGGGCGCTCAAGAAGCCGCCGAGCAAACGGGCCTTCGACTGAATGCCGGAGTCCATCCACGCCATCGAGCCGCCCTCGGCGATGAACTGCTCGCCGGGGCCCAACTCTACCCATATCTGCCCGTAGTCGGGATTGCCCGCAATGTCGATCTTCATAGGGGAATCGTATATTCGATTCCATTCGGGTGTCAATCGGATTCCCGATTAGCAAGAATCTATCTCAAAACACCCATCGTCGAGTTCTAAATAGATAGGTGAAAGGTGGAAGGAAAAAACACGTTCGCCCTGAGCCTGTCGAAGGGCGATTCAGCACCAATGCTGATAGTTTTGAGATAGTTTCTAGGTCCGTCGCATCGGACGCGGCGCGTGTACGCTTCGTTGCCCTTCTGGTACTCTTTCCCGCGGAGAAATGAACACCATGACCGACATCTACGACGACGCGATTGTTATCGACGGGCTGAACGTCAGCAACTGGGACTCTGAGCGGGCCCTTGAGGGCGTATACGCCGGTAGAGTCACCGCCTTCAACGCCACGATTGCCATATTTGAAAAGTTCCACGAGGCGATGGACAACATCGCCGGGTGGTATGAGCGTCTCGACCACTGGTCGGATACCCTGATGCCGGTCGCCTCAGTCGATGACATCCACGAGGCGAAGCGATCCGGCAAGAGCGGCGTCGTCTTCGGCTGGCAGAACGCCTCGCCTATTGAGAACAATCTCGATCACCTTGAGACGTTCCACAAGCTCGGCGTGCGCGTCATACAGGTCACGTACAACGAGCGTAACCTTCTGGGCAACGGTTGCTACGAGCGTAACGACGACGGGCTGAGCAACTTCGGCGTTGATGCCGTCAAGGAGATGAACCGTCTCGGCATCCTGGTCGACCTCTCCCACGTGGGCGACCGGACGACCCTGGATGCGGCGGAGGTGTCCGACAAGCCGGTCGCCGCGACCCACGCCAATGCCCGGTCATTCGTCGACCACCCCCGCAACAAGACCGACGACGCCCTGAAGCTCATCGCCGACAAGGGCGGCATAATAGGAGCGACGTGCTGGCCGCCGTTTCTCCCGAACAAGTTCGAATCGACCCTGCGCGACTACGGCGACGCCATCGACGACATGGTCGAGCGTGTCGGCATCGACCACGTCGGCATCGGCACCGACTACACCATCGATCAGACAAAGGAATTCTTCGACATCCTCCTGTCGCAGCAGGGCACGAAGTGGAACCCCCGCCGGCTCAATTACCCCGACACGGTGACGCACCCTGTCGGCATCGAGACGCCCGACAAGTTCCCCTCCATCGCGGATGAGCTTGCCCGCAGAGGCTACACGTCCGAGGACATCACAAAGGTGCTCGGAGGGAATTTCATGAGGGTCTTCGGGGAGGTCTGGGACTGAGAGACAGTCGCGTCTTGAGACGGACATTTTCTTCAGTTCCCCACTTCGGAAAATACGCTATTCCGCTAACGTCCCATCAATTGACCCATAACCCCGCGTTAATCAAACCGGCAGCCGCAAGAGATACGATGTGAAGCATGAACGTCAGACCAACTCGAAATTAGGGAGCATTGACCGCATGAAACAAGACCCGAGGCGGCGAATCGAGATTGACGGCGCGTACAACGTCCGCGACATCGGCGGGTACGAGACCGCAGATGGGCGGACGACCCGCTGGCAGACCTTCCTGCGGGCCGACAACGTGAGCACTCTGCCCCAGTACTCCCAGGACACGCTCACATCGACCATTGGGCTCAAAACGGTGATCGACCTCCGACGGCAGGTCGAGATCGACCGTCAGCCGGATAATGTGCTCGGCCGGTCGCCGCACGTGATTTACCACAATGTAGACATCGTGGGTGACATGGCGTTCGACCAGGTTGAAAGCGAGAAGCCGCGCGACGTAATTCACGCGAGCTACCGCAACATGCTCGACCGGCGGGGACGAAAGTTCGGCGAGGCGCTCCGTGTGATGGCGCGGCCGGGGGCGCTTCCGGCAATGTACCACTGCATGGGCGGCCAGGACCGCACAGGCCTCATCTCCGCGCTGCTCCTGGGTCTCGTGGGCGTGCCGAAGGAGACCATCGCCGCCGACTACACCCTGACGGCGGAGTACCGCATCTACGCCTACTTGGGCCCCAAGTCCGAGGCGCCGGGAGCGGATCCCGCCGACTACACCCCGGAGGCATATCGCGCGCGAAACTGTCCGCCGGAAGTTATGCTCGACACGTTGGAGTACCTCGACAACCGGCACGGGGGAATTGAAGCATTCGTGCGTTCGATGGGCGTGACCGATGACGAAATCGCTGTCCTGCGTGCGGCCCTCGTTGGGTAGCCCGGACTAGGCAACTGTCCGTCCTCCGTTCACGATTTCACGGATCACTTCGGTTTGAAGATTCCGGCGCACTGTGACACCATATCGGCATGAGAATAGGCGATTTCGAAGTGGTGGAGCCGGCGCCTGAGTTGGAGGACGCCATCGCCATAGCGATGCTCCGGCCGTGGGTCGATGTGGGCAACGCGGGCACCCTCACCCTGAAGATCCTTGAACGCCAGATGACGGCCTCGGAACTCGGTCGGCTGGCCCGCCCCGGCAAGTACCTCGACTTCACACGCGAACGGCCCGTCATGAAGTGGGTCGACGGCATGCGTTCGCTGGATATTCCCAACAGCGTCGTGAACTATGCCCGCGACCCGGCGACGGGACGAGACTTCCTCTTTCTCCATCTCCGCGAGCCGCACATGTACGGGGAAGATTTCTGCGACGCCGTCGTCGAGCTGGTCAAGCGTTTCAACGTGGTTGAATACTGCCGCATCGGAGGCATGTACGACCAGGTGCCCCACACGCGACCGCTCAAGATCACCGGCAGCCTCCAGGACAGTCATCTCGACCGCCTTACCGGGTTCCTTGCCCCAAGACGCAGCACGTACCAGGGGCCGACGAGCATCGTCAATCTCATCGGAGAGGGACTGGAAGAGGCTGGCATCGAATCTTCGAGCCTGATGGTGCATTTGCCTCACTACGTTCAGCTCGATGAGGACTACATGGCCACGGCGCGCCTTCTGGAGGCCCTGTGCGCGATGTACAACCTGCCGACCTTCCTCGCCAACAAGACGCGCGGCGAACGGCAGTACGAGCAGATCGAGCGCGCCTTGGCGGGCAACGACGAGGTCCGCGGCCAGATCGCTAAGATGGAGCAGACCTACGACGAGGAGATGCCTCAACCGCCTGAGGAGACGCCGGACGAGGTCGCCTTGCCGGAGAACATGGAGAACTTCCTCCGCGACACCCTCAGAGGCATGGACGACGAGGAAACGCAGGGTAAGGAGTGACCGGCTCCTAACCGCGAAAATCACAGGATCGTGTGATGACGACACAGGAAGTATGTAATATACTTCTCGTGTAATGCAGAATGTCCGTTGAGGTGCTTGACACACTCGCGGAATGCTACTATCGTTAGACTTGTCCCCAAAACCAAGGGCGGACCACAAAAGGAGGTCATCCAATGGAGAGGATTGGAATGCTAGGCATAGGAGTCATCCTCGTCATCCTCGGCATAGTACTGCGCTGGAACCTTATCGACTTTCTCGTCGACCTCACCGGACTCATCCTGCTTGTAGTCGGCGTCGTGCTCATCGTGCTCGGCCTGATCAAGATGTTCTCCGGGAAGTCCCAAACCGACTACTAGGCCCCTCTCGAGAGCAATCGAAGACGGGGAACTACGCGCTCGATAGGCTGTGGTAGAAACGGATCCGCGTTCGGAATTCGTTTGTAACGTAGCCTGTTACATAATGTCGGGTCTGTTCATTCAAGGTATAATGGGTAACAGACCCGAAGCCCCGGCTTCAGAAAAGCGAGAGCGGGAGGAAGAACCATGGGGATGCTATCGAGGATGTCGACCGTCGTGAAGGCGAAGATGAACCGCCTGATCGACAACGCCGAGGACCCGAAGGAGACCCTCGACTACGCCTACGAAAAGCAGCTTGAGATGTTGCGTGACGTCAAGCGCGGCGTCGTTGAGATGGTCACTGCCAAGCGTCGTCTCGAGCTTCAGGCCAAGAAGGTGCGGGAGAACGTGAGCAAGCTGGACGACCAGGCCCGCAAGGCGCTGGGGATGGGGCGAGAGGATCTTGCGCGCGTCGCCCTCGAACGCAAGCAGACCGCCCTCGCCGAGCTCGACGGTCTCGACCAGCAGATCGTCGACATGGAGCAGGAGCAGGAGAAGCTGACCGCGGCCGAGCAGCGCATTCAGGCCAAGGTTCATGCGTTCCGCAACCGGAAAGAGGTCATCAAGGCCCAGTACAGCGCCGCGCAGGCGCAGGTCCGCATCGGGTCGGCCCTCTCCGGACTCTCCGAGGAAATGGGCGATGTCTCGCTTGCCGTTGAACGTGCAGAGCACAAGACCGAGTCGATGAAGGCAAGAGCCGGCGCGATCGACGAGCTTGCGGAAGCCGGTGTGCTGAACGACTCGCTCGGCGGCGGAGGGCAGGACGACATTGACCGTGAGCTCAGCAAGCTCTCCGCGTCGGCCAGCGTCGAGTCCGAGTTGGCCGCTCTCAAGGCGTCCACCGGCACCGACCAGCCGCAACAGAAACAGCTCTCGGGAGGACAGTCATGATTATCCGAATCCTCACGGAGGGCCAGTGGCGATTCCCCGCCGCAATGCTCGACGACCTCAATGACATCGACAACTCCATCGTCGATGTCCTGGCCGAGGACGACGAGGGAGAGTTTCGCAACCTCCTCGACAAGATGATCGCGATGGTCAAGGACAACGGCACTCCCCTCGAACTCGACGAGCTGGAGGAGTCCGACGCCATCATCCCCGAGCCGGACATCACCATCGAAGAGGCCAAGGAACTGTTCGTCGGCTCCGGTATCGTCCCGGACTAGGTTGGAGCGGTAATGTACTGAAACGTTGTGGGTCCCCGACCGGCAACGCAGTATTCTTTAGCTAGACGTCGAGATGATTCGAGGGCGGTCATGAAAGAAAAAGACGGGCAGATAGCAAGCTCCCCCAATGGGGCCGGAGGAAAGACGCCCAGCAAACGGCCAGCCACCCGGAGACCTACCAAGGAGCAGATCCGAAGGGCTACGAGAATGGCCGTCAATCTCCACAGGGAAGCCCTGCAGGAGCTAGAACGTCTCTAGGCGAGCGTACTGGTTCCCCACGGTTGAAGACGTAACCGAAGTGATGTCGGAACTCGCTTCGGAGATGTACCCCAACTACCCCGACCCCATGCCGGAGTTCCACTTCCTCGGAGGAGACGCTGGCCGCGGCCTCCTTGCTTCTGCCCTAGCCCAGCCGGCACAGACGTTTGCAGGAACCTACCTCAACCGCACCATCCCCGACAAAGCAGCCGTGCTCTTGATTTCGATGATCAAAAACCATCCTTTTGTGGACGGCAACAAGCGGATCGCACTTACCACGACCACGGTGTTCCTCTCACTCAACGGATGGCTGTTCTACGCGAACCGGGACGACGCGGTGGCTGAGTGTCTGAGGATCGCCGGCGCCGCCGGGAATGTTGATAAGAGACAACTGGCATCTTGGATTCGCAAAAGGGCCATTAGGTGGAACCGCTACCTCTCGATGTCGCAGAACGAACGCGCTGAGTGGCGCCGTATTGTCGTGCCTGCCTCTGAGCAGGCGATAAGATTTTCCTACTTGTTGCGAGAAATGCGGAGTTTGTAATAGCCCTCCGAATTCCTTCACGGGAACCTACACTTGGATTCCTGCGTTCTCAGAAACACTGGAGACGGGCAGCAACTTTTCCTTCTTACTTCATTCCTCCAAAAACTCGAAAAGCTCCCTTACCAACTCTTCCGGTCGCTCCTCCGGGATGAAGTGACCGCAGTCGAGCGGCTTTCCGCGCACGTCGTGGGCGCGCTCGCGCCAGACGCTGAGCATGTCGAGGCTCTTGCCCGTCTGCCAGCCGGGACGCTTTCTCATGTCCGCGCCCCACAGCAGGAGGACGGGGCACTCCAGCTTGCGCCCCCGGTCGACCTCGTCGTGCTGGAGGTCGAGGGCGATGCCACGGTAGTCGAGGCAGGTCGCCCGGACGGTGTCGGGATTGTCGAAGCAGCGGAGGTACTCGGCGTACGCCTCGTCGGTGATGGAGCCTTCCACCGCCGTCCACTGCTCCAGGAGGAAGTCGAGGTAGAACTTCGCGTTGCTGCCGATGAGCGTCTCAGGGAGAGGTGGCGGCTGACGCATCAGGTGCCAGTGAAACCATGCGAAGGCGAGGTCGGCGTCCATGTTCTCGAACGCCGCCTGCGATGGCACGACGTCGAGGGACGTGAAGCTCCTGACCCGTGATGGGTGGTCGAGCGCCATCCGATGGCCGACGCGCGCGCCACGGTCGTGCCCCACCACGTGGAATGACTCGAAACCGAGTTGCCCCATGACCTCGACCTGGTCACTGGCGGTGACGCGCTTGCAGTACACGCTCAGGTCGCCTTCGGGAGCGGGTGGCTTGTCGCTGTCGCCGTACCCTCGCATGTCAGGCACAACGACCGTGTACCGTTCGGCGAGTAGCGGCGCGACCTTGTGCCACATAACGTGCGTCTGCGGGTAGCCGTGTAGCAACAGCAGCGGCGGTCCGCTGCCCGCGTACCTCAGGTTGATACCGATGCCGTTAGCGGTGAGGTTGGTGTGTGTGAAGCCTTCGAACATGATTTGGCTCTCCGGATAGTAGCAGCACAGATTCGAGATGTGGTTGGAGGCTTTGTGAATCTACCGAGTCTCCTTGCCCAATATGGTGGTCTGCTGTCCCCGCCACTATGACAGAACGACATGGGTGGCGGCAAGCGTCTCTCATACCTCCACCGCCTTCAACTGTTCTTCAAACATTGTACGATATATCGTACAATACGATCATGTACACGATCCTGCGAAGCGCGACGTTCGACCGTTGGCTGGGCAGGCTGCGGGACCGCCAAGGGGTAAACCGCATCGTCGCCAGGCTGCTGGCAGCCGAGGATGGGCATCTCGGAGACGTGAGGTCCGTTGGGGGCGGCGTGTCGGAGATGAGAATTCAGCACGGGCCTGGATACCGGGTTTACTTCATCACGCGAGGCGCTGAGCTGATCGTCCTGCTATGCGGCGGCAACAAGGACAGCCAAAGGCGAGACATCGAGCGGGCCAAGAGAATGGCGACGGAATGGAGGAACTAATGTCCAAGGAATATCGAAGGTTCGACGCAGCGGACTACATCAAGACCGAGGAGGATGTCCGAGGGCTTCTCAGGGCTGCTGTAGATGAGGATCCTGGGGACGGAACCGTGATTCGCGCCGTATTGAAGCACGTCGCCCGGACGCAGAACATGAGCGCCCTTGCCCGCGACACCGGGCTAAACCGAGGCAACCTCTACGAGGCGTTGTCTGAAGACGGCAACCCCACCCTCACAACGCTATTGAAGATTGCCAACGCCTTGGGGCTGCGGCTGTCCCTTGAGCCCGTGGAGGACCGCGCACGGGACGCGCAGCCCGCCAGCGCCGCAATCCCCCGGCAGGGGTCGACCTCGACGTAGCCTCTCATGTCGGGCGCCACGACGGTGTACCGCTCGGCGAACGGCGGGGCCACCTTGTGCCACATCACGTGCGTCTGAGTATAGCCGTGCAGAGCAGCAGCGGCGGGCCGCTCCCTGCGTACCGCAGGTTGATGCCTACGCCGTTGGCGACGATTTTTTGCTAACGAAGCCTTCGAACATTAATCAGTCTCCAGTCACTCGCGGAATGGAGGACCCCACCGCAGCCCCTACTCGAACTCCACGGGGTTGACGACGGTGAATTCGCGGTGGGCCAGGTGGCTGCGAACGAAGGTGACGTTCTCGTCCCACCACTCGCTGCCGTACATGGCGGCTTCCTTGCGCTCAATGTCCTCGGCGTCCTCGAACGTGCGTATCCACGTGAACTGCGTTCCCTCGTCGTTGACCCAGGCCGACTCGACGCCGATGCCCATGCTCCGGCACAGCGGGACGATGTCCTCGCGAAACACCTTCAGCCAGTCGTCCATCATGCCCTTGTTGATCGTGTAGGTCCGCAGCTGAGCAATCATGTCGTTCTCCTTGTCGTAGTACCACCGTAGCGGTGAATGCCGCCGAAGTGTATCACGCCGAGTGACGCATGGGAGTGGTACCATGTGCGCTGCCTGGAGGACTCATTGCGCATGATTATCGACTCTCACGCATACTGTTTCGAGCCCGCCGACAGCCCGCGCGGGTACGCTTCCAGCGAGGAGCACCTCCGCTGGGTGCAGAAGGCACAGGCGGGCCACCACCAGCCCGCGTTTCGCCTCCGTGATCGGGTTGAAGGCCCCTCCGACGTTCTCGACCCGAACAAGGCCGACCTCGACGACCTGCCGGACGTGAACTTTCGGATCGACAAGGCCGCAGGACGTGTCCTGTGGGACTACCAGGGAGAGACGTATACAAAGCACTTCTACCCGCCGAACCTGCGCAACCTTGAGTTCACGCCGGACAGTATGATCGGAGAGATGGACTACGCAGGCATCGACAAGGTCCTGCTCCACACGAACGCCATGCTGGGGCGGAGCAACGAGTATCAGGCGGAGTGCGTTGCACGGTACCCCGACCGCATCCTGTCGATGGCGCTCATCGACGAGCGGCTGATCCACACCGACGTGGACTCGGTGATCGCGGGCATCACGACGGCCATCCAAGACCTTGGCCTGCACGCGATCAAGTTCGGCTCCGCAGGATATACCGTCAGCGAAGAGCCTTGGGACCGAGGCCCATACGAAAAATTCTGGGAGGCCGTCTCGACGCTTGGGGTGCCGGTCTTCTTCACGCTGAGCACCGGCCCCGCGCGTGCCAGCGAGGCCCGTCCCGACGCTTACGGGCGGGAGAACTACATCGGCGAGTTCCGCATCCTCTCGCGCCTCATGGAGCGCCACCCCGACATGCTGTGCAGCATCACGCACGGCTTCCCCTGGCGTGTCTACTTGGAAAGTGGTCACATCGTCCTGCCGGACGAGATATGGGAGCCGTTCGAGAACCCGAACCTGAGCCTGGAGGTGTGCTTCCCCGTCCGCATCGGTGATATCTTCGACTATCCGTACCGCGAGGTATGGCCGACGATGGAGGCGATGGTCGAGCGGATCGGCCCGCGGCAGCTCATGTACGGCACCGACATGCCGTTCCAGAACCGCTTCTGCACCTACCGGCAGTCGTGCCACTGGCTCGAACGTCACTTCGCGCCCGCCACCGGACTGAGCGACGACGACCTGGCCCTGGTAATGGGGGGCACTGCCGCTCGGGTGCTCGGAGTGGGCGATGGGTAGCTCGAATTCCTGGGGATTACTGGGGACGGATGGAGGCCACGTCGAGGTCGTGGAGTACCGCCCCGAATGGGCCAAGATATTCGAGCACGAACGGGCAGCCTTCCTCGAAAGGTGCGGGCCATGGGTAATGGAGGTCCATCACGTCGGAAGCACGTCCGTCCCCGGGCTGGCGGCCAAGCCGATCCTGGATATCATGCCAGTCGTTGCCAGTCCCGACGACGGTGAAAAGGCCGTGGGGCCGATGACGACACTGGGGTATCGGTACAGAGGGGAGAATGAACTTCCCGGACGCTTCTACTTTGACAAGATCGTGGACGGGCGCACGGTGATCCATTGCCACATGTACCCGCAAGACCATTCCGACGTGCGGAAGTTGGTAGCCTTCAGGGACCGGCTCAGGACGCATCCAGAAACTGCCGGCGAATACGAACGGCTGAAGCGCAACTTGGCCTTCAAGCACAGGGACGACCGCGAATCGTACACCGACGGCAAGGGCGCGTTCATTAGCAAGACCACCACGGCGGCGCTCGCCGAATCGCAGAAAGGACACGAGGAGGAACGATGATTATCGACTCACACGCTTACTGCTTCGAGGCTCTCGACAGCCCACGCGGGTACGCCTCCGGCGAGGAGCACCTGCAATGGGCGCAGGCGGCCAACGCCTCCCATCACCAGCCGGCCATGCGGATACCGGACGGGGAGATTGGGCCGTCCGACGTGCTCGATCCAGCGGGGACGCACGATATCGACAACCTCCCCGACCTGCGGTTCCGCGTCAACAAGCCGAGGGGACGAGTCGTCTGGAACTGGGAAGGACGCGAATATACAAAATACTTCCTGCCTCCGAACCTGCGGAACACAGAGTTCACGCCGTTCAGCCTCGACTCCGAGATGCACTACGCGGGCGTCGAGGGCGTCCTCCTGCACACCGATCCATCGCTCGTGCGGGATAGCTCGTACCTGCAGGAGATCGTCGAGCGTTTCCCGGGCAGGATGTTCGCGATGGCCCCGGTCGACGAGTGGCGCATCATCGAGGAGACCGACGCGGTGATCGCGGAGACCGTCCGCGCCATCGAGGAGCACGGGCTCCACGCCGTCAAGTTCATCCCGCCGCTGTGCTACAGGACGAGCGACGAGGCGTGGGACGACGGACGGTATCGTCCCTTCTGGGAGGCGGTGACCGCGCTCGGCGTGCCCATCTTCTTCACGCTCGGCGCAGGCCCGGACGACCTCAAGAGCGTCAAGCGCACGAAGGCCCAGGAGCAGCGGGGCTACCTCGACGAGCACCGCACGCTCATGCGCTGGATGGAGCGGTACCCGGACATGGTATGCAGCCTCACGCACGGCTTCCCATGGCGGACCTTCCTCAACGACGCGCAGCGGGCCATCGAGCTGCCGGACGAGATATGGGAACCGTTCTCCAACCCGAACGTGAGCATAGAAGTCTGCTTCCCCGTGCGGCTCGGCGATATCTTTGAGTATCCCTACCGCGAGGTCTGGCCGACGCTGGGGCAGATGCTGGAACGCATCGGCGCCGCCAACCTCATGTGGGGTACGGACATGCCGTTCCAGAACCGCTTCTGCACGTATCGACAGTCACGTCAGTGGATAGAAGGACAGTTCACCGACTGGGCCGGGCTGAGCGCCGACGACCTGTCGCTGATGATGGGCGGGACGGCTGCGCGGGTGTTGGGGGTGGATTAGGGGATCCTTGCCCTATTCGACCTTCTCCCTTACTTGAACATGGGGATGACTTCACGGCCGAAGAGGTCGATGGAGGTCATCACCTTTTCGTGGGGGATCATGTCGGTCTGCATGACCATGAGGACCTGGTCGGCCCCGCTGGCCTCGTGGGCGCGGATTCCAGCCGCGCAGCTTTCGGGGTCGCCCGCGATGATGATACCGCGCTCGGCGAGGATGGACGGCTCCAGCTTCTCCCAGATGGCGCGGGCAGCGTCGTCTTCGGTCTCGGACGCGGCGCCGATCAGGAAGTTGTCGAACTCACGCTGCAGGTGGTCGGGGAGACCGCCCCACGCTTCGAGCAGGTTCTTGTAGACGTCGCGCCGTCCCTGCACATAGGGACGGTCAGGGCCGAAGAACGATCTGATGGCATCCGCTCCAAGCTTCTGAGCCTCCGCGTTGTCCTCGCCGCAGTAGCCGATGGTGAAGTTGCCCCACTTGTCGTTGACGACATCGCCGACGGGCGTGGCGTTCTTGACGTTCTTCCGGTACTCCTTGATGTGCTCGGTGTAATTCTGCGGGGCCTCGGAGGAGAAGGCGAGGACTCCCAGTCCCTTCTCCGCCGCGATGGTGTAGGTCTCCGGCTGCATGGCGGCTACCCATATCGGAGGATGCGGCGACTGTTGCGGCTTTGGATGGATGCGGCGCGGGGGGATGTTCCAGAAGTTGCCCTCCCACTTGAACTCCTCCTTCTCGCGCCAGATGCCGCAGACCACGTCAAGCGCCTCGTCCCAGATGGCGCGTGTGTCACGTGGGTCGACCTCGAATCCCTGTTGCTCGTAGGAGTTGCTCCTGCCCGTGCCGAAGTCGATGCGTCCGCCGGACACGTGGTCTGCCATGGCGACCTTTTCGGCGACGCGAATCGGGTGCTCGTGCGGCAGGACGACGACGCCGAATCCGAGGCGGATACGCTTTGTGGCGGCTGCGAGGGCCCCGATGATTACCTCGGGAGCGGACGAGCCGGAAAAGGTCGTGAGGAAGTGGTGCTCGACGAACCAGACGTAGTCGAAGCCGACCTTGTCGGCCAGAACGCACTGCTCGATGGTCTCTTCGATCAGCGCCTTCTCGTCAACGACCCCGTCGGGCGTGGGCCGCTGCATCTCGTAGATGATCCCAAAGTCCATCCCGTACACCCCTCGCGCAAGTTGGTGCGCATCCTACGAGTCGGCGAGGGGGGTGTCAACTGGGAAGGGCAGGAGGAATTCACCACAGAAGGCACGGAGAGCACAGAGAGGAGGTGCGGCTTAACCTGACATTTCCTGCGACTATCTGTCATAGGTGGAACGATTCACCACAAAGGGCACGGAAAGCGCAGGGGGTGCGTTTTAACCTGACATTTCATGACATATCCTGACATTCTTGACATGGGTGGGGAGATTCACCGTAGAGGGCGCGAAGAGAACGGAGGTGGTGGGATTTTACCTGACATTTCCTGAGACTCTTTAACATAGGTGGAGGGATTCACCACAAAGGGAACGGAGAGCGCAGGGGGTGCGATTTAGCCTGACATTTCATGACGTATCCTGACATTCTTCATCTTCGGAGGGACGGCTCCCGCTGGCACTGCTTTTGCTGTATCCTTAAGATAAGGACGCTTGTTCTCTTCTGTCAAATGCGGAGCTTCGGGGCAGGGGCATGAATGGGGGCGGGATGCGGCTGGATTGTCTCATTGGGTGGAGGCATGGCAATTTAGATTCCTCCCTTCGGTCGGAATGACAGTGGGTTGATGGTATGTCGGGGACGCGGCCAGCGTAAGCGATTTCTGGCAAGGCGCTACAGCGAAAAGACCTCCCGCGCCAGCACCAGTGTACTCGTGACCACGATGACGGCGACGACGGCTTGGCGGAAGACCTTCTCATTCATCCGGCCGGTGAGGCGCACCGAGAGCCAGTAGCCGATGGCGACGGCGGGGGCCGTTGCGGCGGTAAGGAGGAGCCGGTCGGCAGTGAACAGCCCCTGAAGGAAGTAGCCTCCCAGCGCGGTGATGTACATGACCAGGAAGAAGAAGGCCATCGAGGCCCTGACACCCTGCCGCTCCATACCGCGTCCGAGGAAGAACAGGACGAGGAGCGGGCCGCCGATGGCGAGGCCAGTGACCATGGCGGCGACGCCAAAGCCGATCACAGGCCCGGTGAACTGTGGCTTTGGCACGCGCCATTCCGTCTTGACGACGACGAGGGCCGTCAGCGCCAACACGAGCACGCTGATGCCGATGCGAAGGGCGGACGGGTCGAGTGCGCTGAGGGCGTAAACACCGATGGGGGCACCGATTGCTCCAGCAATGGCCGTGGGGGTAAGTGCACGGTATTGGACGTGGTCACGGGTCTCTATCAGCACGAGGCCGAACGCCAGGACGGAGACCGCGTTGACCACGACCACGACGGTCTGAGGGTCGAGAAAGAGCAGCATGACCGGCGTCGTCGTGAGGCCGAACCCAAAACCGATGGCTCCGATGGTAAATCCGGCAACTGTAAGCACGAGCGCCGAGACCGCGATCTCGATAGGGCCTATCACGTGGGACCAGTCTTTTCTTTCACGCCTCGGACGATGGTGTCGTAACTGACTCCCGTCACGGGATCGCCTGGCCCGCCATGACGCCCGTGCACCGTTCCTGGTCGACGGCCACCTGACCGTTGACGATCACGAACGGGATGCCGATGGGGTACTGCCTGGGATCATCGTAGGTCGCGGTGTCGATGATGCGGTCGGCGTCGAACACAACGACATCGGCGAAGTAACCCGTCTCCAGCCGTCCACGTCCCGTGAGTCCGAACCGCCGCGCGGCGTTGTCGGTCATGCGCTGCACCATCGACTCCAGGGACATGATCGGGAACTGGCGGCGCAGTCGTCCCAGGAAGCGCGGGAACGTGCCCCATGCGCGGGGATGAGGATGGCCGCCGACATGGATGGAGTCGCTGCCGACCATGTAGTCGGTGCGTGACAGGAGCTCGACGGCGTCGCGGCTCACCTGTCTCCAGTCGTTGATGTCGCCAGGGGGAATGCCCCAGAACCCGACTTCGAGATCGTTCTCCAGCAGCAGGTCGATGGTGACCTCGCCGAAACTCTTGCCGCTACGCTCCGCAAGCGTCGGAACGGAGAGTCCCTCAAGTTCGGGCGTCAGCGGCATGTGGGAGTAGACGAATTCCCTGACCACCCTCTTACCACTCGCCTCCATGTGCTCGACGATGACGGCGCGCTCGTCGGCGTCCTGGAGCCGCTCGATGATCTCGGCCGGGCCTCCGTTGTGGGCCTGCGACGGCATGCTGCTGAGCATGAATGAGCTTCCGGTCGGGTACGGGTAGAGCTCCAGGGTCAGGTCGACCTCGTCCTTGGCTTCGTCGAACTGCTCCATGAGCTCCGCCACCTGTCCGGCGTTATTGACCGATGTGCGAGTGTGCGAAAAATGGACCTTCACGCCGGAGCGTCGCCCGATTTCCAGCGCCTCCGGCACTCCGCCTCCGCCGAAACCGCGGTCGGGGTTCACGTCGCGGAGGTGGGTGGTGTAGACGCCGTCGAACTCGGCGACGACCTTGCACAGCTCGATCAGCTCTTCCGTGTCGCTCCACGCCTGCGGATGGTAGGACATGCCGGTCGCGAGGCCGACGGCGCCCTGCTCCATGCCCTCTCTCACGAGGCGCTTGGCGTGGTCGAGCCGGTCTCCCACCATGGGAACGTCGTACATTCCGCAGGCCTCAACGCGGAGCGCGCCGTGGGCGATGTTGGTCACGATGTTGATGGCGGTCTTGTGGTGGTAGTTCGCCTTGAAGGCCGTGACGGAGCTCATGTCGAGGTCGTCGGGCGCTCTGCCGAGGATGCCGGAGAGGTAGTGGTTGTACATCCGGTAGTTCTCCGGCGAGGCGGGCACGTACGACAGCCCGTCCTGTCCGAGAATCTCGGTGGTGATTCCCTGCCGGAGACCCTGCGGGTGCTGCCCGTCGATGAGGAGCACGGCGTCGGAGTGGACGTGCGCGTCGATGAAGCCGGGCGAGACGACGTGCCCCGTCGCGTCGATGTACCGTCGGGCCTCCGCCTGCGACAGGTCGCCGATGGCCTCGATCTTCTCGCCCACGATTCCGAGATCGGCCCGGTACCCGGGCTTCCCGGTGCCGTCCACAATCGTCCCGCCCGTTATGAGAACGTCGAACATTCCATTTCCTCCGTGGGGGTTGTTCATTGAAGCGCTACCGCGAGATAACGGAATTGCTGGTTGTTGCTTTCGCCAAGTCTTGAGTAGTCTCGCCAGTGCAGGTTGTAAGTGCCGTTGATGTCTATTGGGTCTTCCCTACCCTTTATGGATCCCGCACCAGCATGGGCAGCCCACATCAATGGGCCCATCACTTTCCGACCTTCGTGAAGGCGAAAGTCGGCATCTATGGTGGATTCCCATCCAATTGTTGGTGATTTCCAATATGCTGGATCATTCGTGAGCAGAACAGCGATTCCCGCTCTGGCCGATTCATCCTCGTAATTCGCTATGTATTCAAGCCGTTGAACGTCTAAAAAGAAATCGTACCGCCTTTGGTCTGATGCGCCATGATTGTTCATGGCAAAACGCTCACCCTGGAAATTCAATTCCAGCCTTTTCGCAAGGTACTTCAACTCAATAGCCATTCGCTCCGTCGGCAACCAGATATCCAAGTTCAGCGTGTTACCGTCATCTCGGAACGGATACTCCAGACGAATCTGGCTATCAGGCATCGACTCGTGCATCTGCCAAGCAAGAGCGTGCTGAAAATCCGCCTCCGAATGGAAGATCGGGCGAGACTGGGACAACTCTTGCATCAATGCGTGGATGTTTAGCGTCATTTAGAATCCCCGCCTCACTCCGTCAGCATGATGCGAAGGTCCCGCAGCTGGTCGTCGTCTACGATGTCGGGGGCATCAAAGAGGGGGTCGACGCCGGTCTGGGTCTTGGGGAACGCGATGACCTCGCGGATGCTCTCGACATTGAGCAGGACCATGATGAGCCGCTCGATGCCCGCCGCGATGCCGCCGTGCGGGGGCGTGCCGTACTCGAAGGCGTCGAGGAGCTGCTTGAACCGCGCCTCGGTCTCTTTCTCGCTGTAGCCAAGAACCTCGAACGCCTTGTTCTGCATATCCCGCTGATGGATGCGGATGCTGCCGCCAGCGACCTCCATCCCGTTGCAGACGAGGTCGTATGAACGGGAGAGGGCCCCACCGGGGTCGGAATCGAAGTCCTCGTGTCCGGCCTTGGGCGCCGTAAACGGATGGTGCGGGGAGTCCCACCGCGCCTCGTCCTCGTTCCAATCGAAGAGCGGGAAGTCCACGACGAAGGCGAATGCCAGCTCGTTCGGGTCGGCGAGCTCGAGGCGTCGGGCCATCTCTCGTCGGAGCGCGTCGAGGGCGACGTTCGTCGACTTTGCGGGACCGGCGATGATGAGGAGCAGGTCGCCGGGGTTCGCTCCAGTTTCACGCGCCATTTCCTTCATCACGTCCAGTGAGAGGAACTTTGCGACGGGCGATTTGATGTGCTCATCCGTCAGGCCGTCGATGGACGGCGCGTCGTCGCTGAGGACGATGTAGACCAGCCCCTGCGCGCCGGCGTACTTGGCGAACTCGACGAGGTCGTCAAGCTGTCGTCGCGGCATGTCGGCCAGTCCTGGGGCCGCGAATCCCTTCACGATGCCGCCGCCTGCCAGGACGGACTGGAAGACGCGGAACTCCGTGTCCTTGACCGTTTCGCCGAGGTCGGCCATTTCTAGTCCGTAGCGAAGGTCGGGACGGTCGGTCGCGTACTTCTCCATCGCCTCTGCGTAGGGGATGCGCTGGAACGGCTTGCTAAGAATCTTGCGTTCGGGAACGAGCGTCTCGAATAACTCCGTGTAGAGCTCCTCGATCAGGTCGAGCACGTCGTCCTCGTCGACGAAGCTCATTTCGAGATCGAGCTGTGTGAACTCCGGCTGCCGGTCGCCGCGCGGGTCCTCGTCGCGGAAGCACTTGGCTATCTGGAAGTATTTTTCGACTCCCGCCGCCATGAGAAGCTGCTTGAGCTGCTGCGGCGACTGCGGCAGCGCGTAGAACTTACCGGGATACAAGCGGCTCGGTACAAGATAGTCCCTCGCGCCCTCCGGCGTGCTCTTGATGAGGATGGGAGTCTCGATGTCGAGGAATCCGCGCTCGCTGAGGAAGTCGCGGATGAACTTGACGGCCCGGTGGCGCATGACCAGCATGTCGCGCATTTTCGGACGGCGCAGGTCGAGGTAGCGGTACTTGAGTCGCAGAAGCTCGTCGACGTCGCTCTCCTCGTTCACGTAGAAGGGGGGAGTCTTGGACTCGTTCAGGACCGTCATGCTCTCGACCGCGACCTCGATCTCGCCGGTCGGAAGGTTCGGGTTGATAGTCTCGTCGGAGCGTCGCGTCACACTGCCCGACACCTGCACGACCCATTCGCTTCGTACCTGCCCCGCGAGGCCGTGCGGCTCCGGGTGCAGGTCGGGATTGAAGACGGCTTGCACGATGCCGGAGCGGTCGCGCAGGTCGATGAATATCAGGTTGCCGTGGTCCCTTCTCCGGTCAACCCATCCCGCTAACGTAACCTCCTGTCCCTCGTGGTCTCCTCGCAACTCTCCGCAGTCGATCGTCTTGAACACGTTCCGCTCCTTTCCGTCACCGGCCAAGAATTATAGTTGAAGCCGGTATGCTCGTACAGCGCTGATAAAAGAAAGCCCCGCCCCGATGGTCATCGGGGCGGGGCTGTTGATTCAGTGTCGTGCAGTGGGCTATGCCACGACGCCGTTACCCCGCTTCTTATTGCTCAGATTGACGAATGTTTCCGTGCGCCGCACGCCGGGGATCGTCCCGACTTTCGTGCGCAGGAACACGCCGAGCTCTTCCGGAGTGGGAAGAGCGGCCCACGCGAACACGTCGAACGTGCCCGTCGTGATCGTCACCCAGGCAATCTCCTTGAGGGAGTTGAGGTCGTCGGCCACGCGGTCGATCTTGTCCGGGTCGATCTGCACGCCGATGAGGGCACGGGACGCGAGGCCCATCTTCACGGGGTCGGGCACGGCGACAACGTCGATGAACTCCCCCTCGATCAGGCGGTTGAGCCGTCTTCGGACGGTGCCCTCGCTAACTCCAACCTGTCTGGCCACGCGCGCGTTCGATGTTCGTCCGTCATGCTGCAGTATGTCGATGATTCTAAGGTCTAGCTGGTCCATTCCTGTGTACAGTCCCTCGCAAGTAATTGGTGTAGGTATCGTATTGATGGTACTGATCCGCTACGAATTCTGTCAACAATTATTCTCTCCAACGTCATGGCCTTCGTATCTCGTTTCCTCTTTGGTAATCTTGTTGCCAAAATGGCTGCCGTTGACGGGATGGCTCTCCTTTCCAAACCTCGAACCTTGACCGATAAAGGTCGCAAGGCTACCATGCGTTCAGCAGCGCCGCATACTTGGAGACAGCATTGAGACTCGCCAACCTCAGACAACCGTTCATACCGCTTTTCGCTACGTTGAGCTGCGCCATCCTCATGGTGACTCTCCTCGCGTGCGGCGGTGACGGTGGCGGCAATGGAGGCTCGGCGAGCGGGGACACGGCATCAGGCGGGGCAGACAACCTGCAGATAAGGTCTCCCTTCGACGATTACGGCAACGCCGTGACGGTGGACTCCGCGGGGAACGTCTACATCGCCGGGCACATAGCGGAAGCCCTCCCCGGCCAGACGTATGCCGGAGGCACGGACGCTTTCGTACAGAAGCTCGACAGCTCGTTCGCCGCGGTGTGGACGAGCCAGTTTGGGACCGAGAATAACGACAGCGTCGACGCCGTTGCGGTAGACGGCTCGGGGAACGTCTATCTCGCAGGACGGACGATCGGCGAGTTCCCTGGCTACACTACCGAGTACTTCGGAAGCGACGCCTTCGTTCGGGTCTACGACGCGAGCGGGACGGAGCGATGGACGAAGCAGTTCGGTACTACGTTCGCCACGGTCGCGCAGTCCATTGCGGTGGACGGGTCCGGGAATGTGTACGTAGGGGGACACACGGAGGGCGACCTTCCCGGGTTCGAGAACGCCGGGGGCGCTCCACTCGGACCGGTCTCCGAATGGAACGACGCCTTCCTGAGAAAGTACGCCTCCGACGGTACGGAGGTCTGGACTCAGCAGTTCGGACACGAGCGCCACGACGAGATACTCGGCGTCGCGGTCGACGGCTCGGGCTCCATCTACGTTTCCGGCTACACCGACGCCAGCTTCGAGGGCTACACGAATCCCGGCGGACGCGACGCCTTCGTCCGCAAGTATGACCCCGACGGGAACGTCGTCTGGACGCGACAGTTCGGAAGCGGCTCGGCGGCGGGCGGTCAGCCGAACGACAAGGCGCTGGACATCGCGCTGGATTCGAGCGGCAACGTCTATGTCGCGGGTAGCACCACCGGCGTGTTCGAGGGCGAGAACAGTGGCGGCGGCAACGACGGGTTCGTTCGCAAGATGGACCCGAACGGCGAGCACGCGTGGACTCGTCAGTTCGGCGGCGAGGACAGTGACACGGCCGACGCGATCTCCGTGGACGGCGGCGGTACGGTCTTCGTTGCGGGCAACACCGAGTCGTCCATTCCGGGGGCGAGCGGCGCTGGCGTGGAGGACGGTTTCGCAAAGAGTTTCGACGCCAACGGCGGAGACCGTTGGACGAAGACGGTCGGGACCCGGCGCGTCGACGGCGCACGCGACATCGCGCAGGGTTCCGGAGGGGTCTACGTCATCGGCGGGACCGAGGGCGAGATCGGCCCCGGCGGCGCGGACAGAGGTAACGCTATCGACAGCGACGTGTTTGTGCTCAGGCTGTCGAAGTAAGAGCGCGTCGAAGGGTCGAAGTGCCGTTCACCCTGAGCCTGTCGAAGGGTATTCTCGTGGTTCGACAGACTCACCACGAACGCGAATCTAACACCCTGGAAGGTGGACAAGACCGGCTACAGCAGTCCTCTCAGACCCGGGACGCGGCTCATAGCCCACAGCTTTCCCATCGTCACCAGCTTTTCGCCGGTGCTCAAGTTCACCCGCTGTGAGAATACGTCGTAGTCCGTCGCCTCGATTCGATTGAGTATCGAGCCGTACACCCCAACCAGAACGGCGGTGCACGCCCGCGCGTCCGGCTCAAGCAGGGGGATGAGCTTCCGGCCCGACTCGAAGAACTCCCGCGCCCGTCCGACCTGGAAACGCATCAGTTCACGAAACGGCCCATCTACGACGCCATTCGTCAAGTCGGTTTCCGAGACGCCGAAGCGACGCAACTCGTCCTGCGGAATGTACACGCGGTCGCGTCCGGCGTCTTCCTTGATGTCGCGGAGGATATTGGTCAGCTGCATGGCGAGGCCCAGATCGATGGCGTAGGTCTCCACCTCCGGGTGCTCGTCGTGGCCGAATATCCTGATGCTCACCAGCCCGACCACCGAGGCGACCTTGTGGCAATACTCGCGCAGATCGTCGAACGTCTGGTACCGCGAGACGTCGAGGTCCATTTCCACGCCGGCGACAATCTCATCGAAGTGCTCCCAGGGAATTCCGAAGCGAGTTGCCGAATCACCAAGCGCCGCAAAGACAGGCTCGTCGCAGCGGTCTTGACGGGCTTGGGCAAGTGACCTGCGAACGCCACGGAACCCATCGAGACGCTCCTCGCGGGACATGTCCTCGTCTGATATGTCGTCGCACAGACGACAGAAAGCGTAGGCGGCGTAGATGGCGCGGCGCTTAAATGCGGGCAGGGTACGGAAGGCGTAGTAGAAGTTCTTTGCCTCGGCCTTGGTTATGCGCCGGCAAAGATCATAGGCGGCATCGAGATCGGGCTGAGTCGCTGCCATACGGACCTGCGCTCGCGCTGATGCTGGCCTCATCGTACCACATCGAAGGTGGACTCACGTCTCGGCCAGTGCTTCCAGGTGCTTGAGATGAGCCGACTTCCGAACGCCAAGGTATCGGGTACTGGGAAACCCGGAGTCCAAGTCCTCCCAAAACCTCGTCTTGAGCACGTCCGGGGAGATTGGCATATCCCGCATTTCGCTGCGGTGCACGAATCGCACATCCTTGATCTCGTGCGCCGTATCGAGCATCCCGAACTCAGGGTTCGTGCCTGTTATGACGCTGCCGGAGAAAGAGGTCGCCAGGAAGAAAATCTCACAGTGGTGGTAGCCGGGTTCCAGGAAATCACGGACGTAGGCGATGTCGCCAATCTCAACCGACAGTCCCGTCTCCTCGAGGGTCTCGCGCCGTGCGCATTCCTCCAAAGACTCATTTCCCTCGATTCCACCACCCGGAGGAATCCAAAGATAGAGTTCGTCATTCGGGTGGTTGGACTTTTCCTTCACGAGGAGAATGGAGTCGCCATCGACAATGATCACCGCCGCCCTGATGCGGTGCTTCATCGGTTCGATCTCACTCGCCATAGCCTCACTTCCAGCTTCATGAATTAGGATCAGACAGCGCCGGATGGGTCCCTAATATCCCGACATTCGAGCGATGCTCCAAGAGGAATTCCAAAGGGGATTTCGTTCACCCTGAGCTTGTCGAAGGGTCGAACGCCGCTCATGGTTCGACAAGCCTGTCCTGAGCCTGCCGAAGGGCTCACCACGAACGGTTCCCGCAGCTGCCCCTTCAGTCCGCCTCATACCTCGCCGAGACGGTCGTGTGCAGTCCGCCGCGAACGTTGTAGTCCAGGACGACGGACATCCGCACGGGGCGGCACACCTGGACGAGGTCGCGCAGAATACGGTTGGCCGCGTGCTCCTGCACGATGCCGACGCCGGTGTATGTCAGCAGGTAATACTTGAGCGACTTCAGCTCAATGCACAGCTCGTCGGGGACGTACGTGATCTCCAGAGACCCGAAGTCCGGCAGGCCCGTCCATGGACAGACTGCCGTGAACTCGTCCATGTCGATGACGACCTCGCTGTCCCCGCCCGCGTAGTCATAGTCGAAGGCCAGCAGGCACGAGGGGTCGATGACGGCCTCGGGCTTCATCTCGAACTGCCGGTCGAGGTCCTGGTATTGCTTCTGCAGGCTCTGTATGGTCGCCATCTTGTCCCTCCAAGGACGGAGATCGGGCAAGGGTCATTATATCCACCCTGCAAGCGCGAGACAAAGAACGTAGGGTACTATGGGACTCGCACTTCCACGTATCGAGGGCTGCGCGTATGCGAAGAGTCATAATAGACACCGACCCGGGCACCGACGACGCCCTGGCAATCATGATGGCGCTGAACTCTCCCGATTTGGCGGTCGACGGCATCACCACGGTCGGCGGCAACGCGACGCTGGCGGAGACGACCGAAAACGCGCTGCGGCTGATGGAGTACCTCGACGGGCCGGAAAGCGCCATACCCATCGCGGTCGGGGCCGACCGTCCGGCGAAGGGGCTCTACTCTCATGCGTACCACGTTCACGGCTCGGACGGACTCGGCATCTCCCTACCGGCGCCGACGTTGAAGACGCATTCGATGAACGCAGTTGAGTTCTTGCGTGACCGTATATCGGCAGCCCCCGGCGAACTCACCCTCATCGCAATCGGCCCGCTCACCAACGTCGCCGCCGCATTGGACAATCGCCCCGACATCGTGGAAGCGGTACCGGAGATCATCATCATGGGCGGGGCCGTCGGCGTGCGGGGCAACATCACCCCCCACGCCGAGTTCAACATCCACGAGGACCCCTGGGCTGCCAATGCCGTCTTCGAGTCGGGCATCCCGGTTACGCTCGTGGGACTCGACGTCACACACCAGACCTTCATGCACCGTAACAGCGGCCCGCAGTGGTTCGAGGGCGATTCCAGGTCGGCTCAGTTGGGCAATAGCATCCTTGTAGACCGGTTCCGGGAGCTTGACGGCGAAGATGAGTTCCACCTGCACGATCCCCTCGCGGTGGCTGCGGCAATCGAGCCGGATGTCCTTGCGAGTCGCTCGGCGAAGGTGTCGGTCGTGACGGACGGGGAAGAGCGGGGACGCACGATCGCGAGCTATGGCGAGGGTTCCGTCAAGGTGGCGGTAGGAGTCGACGTCGAGCGAGCCGTCGGGATCGTTCGAAGCATAATATCCCAATAATCCGAACCATGACGTCCTGTCATACGCCCCGCACCCAAGAGTTCTACGAGGATCGCATTTGACGAACAAGAACGCATAATCTATTATGAAATCGAAGCTACAAAAGGAAGTTCCTTTAACCGCTCATAGAGCAGGCAATTGCCTGCTCTCCGATCTAACATAGGAGAAGATAGGTACGGAATGGTACAAACTCGGCGATTTCTGACTGAAGGACGAAACTCGTGGTGAGTCAGTTCCGACTCCTCTAGGCCTCTTACACACAAAGACTTCCTCAAATGTCACAAAATGTCCCGGAATGTCACAAAAATCGCGAATCTGACCGCTGGTCTGAATTCACAGACCCTCGGAGTTGTCCCCTCCGGCCCTTAGATTCAATGACCTCCCGAAATGTCACAAAATGTCTCAGAATGTCACAAAATCGCAATTTCTAACCCTTGATCTAAGTCACCTATGTAAATCCATAACTTGGAGACCCAGATGGAGAAACGACGAATAGGATTCGAAGACATCTACGCTGCCGGGCCGCACTACAGCCGGGGCGTTCGGGCGGGGAACATGCTGTTCCTCTCCGGCTGCACTGCCAACAGGTCGGACGCGGAGAACGGGAAGCCGATGGAGCAGCTGCGAGTCATCCTCGACAGGCTCACCCGGATGGTGGCGGCGGAAGGCGGCAAGCCGTCCGACATCGTAAAGCTGACTACATTCGTCAAGAATACCGACGACTGGTTCCCGTTCGATGGCAAACAGGCGTACATCTACCACGAGTTCTTCGGCGACGACTATCCGACGAACACCATCGTCGGCGCGCGCTTCCCCGGCGAAAACGTCCACATCGAGATAGACGCCATAGCAGTCCTCGACTGACGTTCACAGTGAGATGGTGGAATAGAAATCTGGGTTCTTGTGCGTTGTAGTGTGGGAGGTTGAGAACTTTTCAGCCCGCCCAGCATAAGGAAGAGTCGACAATAATGATACAATCGCTGAACGGAAAGGGGGATACGATGGAATTTTTAGAATTGGCCAATTCTAAAAGGAACCGCTTGGGTTGCTGGTGCTCCCAACGTTCCAGACTTGACTCACGCGAGGGTAAAAAACATGAAGAGAAGTGTAAGATCGTGGCCGTCGCATTGAGAAGCTATCGTGCGCGACAGACAGAAGGCGTCTCTGCAAGTATTGCCCGTTCGTACTTGGCATACCAACCTTCATAACGCCCGACCGAACAATACACATCCCACTTATGACGCAAAAGAAACTCGTTCATGGTTCGACAAGCTCACCACGAACGGTATAGACGATCTATTGAATAGTCCCCACCCCCTAGGCGACTACCCCTGCCCAGACCCTCGCAGCCTCTCGACGAGCAGTTGGACGCCCTGCTCAATGCGTCGCTTGCGAGTCGCCGGGGTCTTGGCCTCCTCGATGCGGTCGATGAACCGCTTGCGGTTGGGGACGGTTAGGGCTTGAAAGGCCTCCAGCGCCTCGCTGCCCTCCGGCATGGCCTCAGCGAGGTCGGCGGGGACGGTTATCTCCCACTCCTCGTCGTCTCGCTCGATCTCGACATCAACCTCATCGCCCACGTCGACGCCCAGCTTGCGCCAGATGTCGCTGTGTACGAAGAGGCGGTGCGCCCCTCCGCCGCGCGGCGCGAGATTGGAGCGGTAAGGCTCGTCCCCTACCCTGCCCTTGACGCGGATGTGGGTCTCACCGCCGAGCCCCTCACTGACCTCCGACGGGACATTGACGCAGCGGTTCACGCCAACGGCATACAGTTCTGCGCGGAAGCGGCGAGCGGCCACCTGCTCCTCCTGCCGGGACGGTTTACACGTCCTGGAGAGTCTTGACGATGCCCCGGTTTCTGAGCGAGTCGATCTCGTCCGTCGAGTACCCGAACTCTCCGAGCACCTCTTCGGTGTGCTCAGCGAATCGCGGAGGCGGACGGCGTATGTTGCCTGGAGTCTCGGAGAACTTCACCGGAATGCCGACGTTGCGGATGGTGCCCGCAGACGGGTGCTCGACCTCGACGACCATGTCCCGCGCGATAACCTGAGGGTCGGCGTATACCTGCGCTATGTCATTGATCGGTCCGCACGGAACGCCGGCAGCTTCGAGTACGGATAGCCAGTGTGCCGCGGGCTGCTCCATAAGCGTCTTACCCAGCTTTTCTTCGAGGGCGGGCCGGTTCGCCATTCGTCCGGCGTTGTTCTCGAACCGGGGGTCGGATATCAGGTCTTCCCGCCCGATGGCGCGACAGAATCGCTGCCAGTTCCTCTGGTTCGCGCCGCCCACGGTGATGTACCCGTCGCTGACGGGCAGGGCTTGGTACGGTGCGGATATCTGGTGGGCCGATCCGTTCGGTCCCGGAGACCTGCCGCTGGTGAAGTAGATGGCGGACTCCCACATCGTGTACGCCACCCCCGCCTCCATCAGGGACGAGTCGACGTGCTGCCCCTTTCCGGTCTTGAGGCGGTTCACGTAGGCCGCGAGAATTCCGTAGGCCGTAAAAAGCCCCGCGTTGAGGTCGGTGATGGGAACGCTGACCTTCACGGGTGGCTGTCCCGGATGGCCGGTCACGCTCATGATGCCGGAGAGTCCCTGCGCCATGAGGTCGAATCCCGGCTTGTCCTTGTATGGCCCCGTCCGACCGAACCCGGTTATGGTCGCGTAGACGATTGCCGGGTTGACTCCCCGGATGTTTTCGTACCCCAGCCCGAACCCCTCCAGGCGACCGGGCCGGAGGTTCTGCACGAATATATCTGCGTCCTTCGCCATGCCGCGCACGATCTCGGCGCCTTCGGGACGCTTCATGTCGATGACCACGCTGCGCTTGTTGCGCCCGATGTTGAGGAACGTCGCCGATTCGCCCGCCACGAATGGCGGCCCCGACCGGCGAACGTCGTCACCGCCGTCCGGCTTCTCGATCTTGATGACGTCCGCGCCCATGTCCCCCAGGAGCATGGTGCAGAACGGCCCCGCCATGATCTGCGTTACGTCTACGACCCGAACGCCCGTTAGTGGCTGCACGGCAGGTCTATCTCCTCACAGTGGTAGATGTACCCTTTGGCCCGTCCGCGCGCTGATGCCGACCGCCTCGGTGAACTCCATGTACCTTACTCCCTGCTCGAAAGTGACGTGCTCGACCTGACGGTTTTCGCGTATGGCCGCAACGAACTCGGCGGCGATGTCGTGCACGATCTGGGGTCTGGGAAGAATCTCGATCTCGGTGAACTCGCGTGCTCCACGCCGCGCTCCGAACAGCCTCTCGGCGTATCCGTCGGACTTGAGAGTAGCCTCGCTGCCGTAGAACCACACTCCCTCTTCGGCCAAGCCGGTGACCTGGCTGAATTGCATGTGGTAGGAAGCTCCGATAGCCATTTCGCCGATGATGTTTACGTGGTCCGGCACCGCCACGACGCGCGGCTCTCCGGTCGCGTCGCGACGCCACGGAACGTTCACCTTGGCGTTCGCCATCACCGTGGAGAATGGGCCGACGACGCGGTCGAGCGCCTCGCAGAGCATTCCGATCTCAAGCGTGTTGACCCCGCTCACCTCCCGGTCGAGCCTCCAGAAGAACGGCGCTTCGGAGTCCAGGAAATCGCTGCCGGACACCACTTCGATGGACAGCAGGTCGCCAAGCCATCCGTCGGAGATGAGCCGTCTAAGCGTCTCCAGTCCCGTACTGAGCCGGGACGTTGGCACCAGTCCGGTCACGAGGTCGGGATGCCGCCTCGACGCGTCCAGCATCTCATGCGCCTCCTGGGCGTTCATGGCCATGCGCGACTGGGAGAGGACGTGCTTGCCGGTCTCTAGGGCCGCGATGGTGACGGGCTTGTGCAGGTAGGGCCACGTGCCGATGAAGACGGCATTGATTTCGTCCGATGCGACGAGGTCGGGCCAGTGGTCGTAGACCTTCGGGATGCCAGTACGGTCTGCCGCGCGCTGCGCCGATTCTCGCGAGCGGTTGGAGACGCTGACGACCTCCACGCCATCGATACCCTGGAATCGCGGGATATGAGTCTTGACGGCGCTGCTGCCCGCTCCGACAACGCCGACTCTGATAGGTAATTCCGACATAGATGCTCCTGGCCCGGTTTCCGTTTTCTATGTGGCGCCGGCCGCATCGGACCAGCGGTCGAAGTGCGTGACCTCGGTGACTGGCCTCCGCCGGCTGCCCCCAAATCGCTCCTCCGATGACGGGTACCCCAACGGGATCAGCGCCGCCGTCTGTACGTTCGCAGGGATGCCGAGCAGGTCCTTGATCTCGCTCTCGAACATGGAGTGGACGGTCGTCAGAGACGTGCCCAGTCCGAGCGCGCGAGCGGCCAGCAACAGGTTCTGTACGGCAGGGTATATCGACGATCCGGTCAGGATCGTGCTTGACCCGACAGTGTCCTGGTTCAAGTATTCGTAGCACGCGAGGACCAAGACCGGGGCTTCTCCCATGTGGAAGGCCAGGTGGGTCACGGAGTCGTTGACCTTCTTCGACAGCCCGGGTATCGGCTCCTGCCCAATGCCCGCCGCCTCACACCCCCGCCGGTAGAAGTCTCCGATCTGCCGCTTCGTGTCGGCGTCGCGGATGACGATGAACCGCCACGGCTGTGTGTTCCGCCCGCTGGGGGCGCGGACCGCGGCCTCAAGGATGCGCTCGATGACCTCGTCCGACACCGGATCGTCCGTGAACCGGCGGATCGCCCGCTGCGTGCGTATCGCCTCGAACAGCGATATGTCCTGCGTCCCCATAGCGGCAACAAGGATACCACGTCACCACGCCGGACGATGTACAATCCAAACGGCATATCAACCTCAACGACGGAGAGATCATGACGGTCCGCGTAACGGGTACGGTGCTCGACGAGCGAGGGTATGGAGTCGCCTGGGTCTCCATATCTAATGGGGAAACGGTCGTCCGCACGGGTGCGCGCGGTCGCTACGAGATCGAAGCGGAGCCGGACAGTCACTCGTTCATCTCGGTCTCGGTGCCGGATACGCATCGCGCTGTGGGCGGATTCTATCGCCGAGTGCCGGTGACCGACGCGGAGATTGACTTCGAGCTGCGTTCAGCGCCGAAGCGCCAATACGAAGAATTCACGCTGGCGCAGATCACCGATACCCACGTCCGCACCGAGCCGTACTACCGACCCCAGGGGGCCTGGCTGGGACCGGAGACGGGGCCGCGCCTGACGGGTGACCTCCAACAGTTGGAGAAGGAGTCATCCCCCGACCTCGTACTGGCGACGGGCGACCTCACCGACATCGGCACCATGGCGGAGCTTGAGCTCTTCCGCGACTCGATAGCCCCTATTGCAACGCCGATACGCCCTGTCTACGGCGGGCACGACGGCCACGTCGAGCTGGAGGCGCAGGGCGGCAATCGCGACGTGTATGAGTACGTCGAGGGCGCGAGCTGCATCCAGAACTACCAGCAGGTGTTGGGGCCGGTCTATTACAGCTTCGATTGGGGCGGTCGGCACTTCGTGGCGTTCTCGAAGGAGGACAGCTACTTCACCCAGGCCGACATAGCACGCAAGGAGCGGTGGCTGATCGAGGACCTGTCGGCCCAGCCGGACGGGCGCGAGACGGTGCTGTACATGCACACTCCCCCTGCCGTCGAGTTCCTCGACCTGGTGGGCCAGTATAACGTGAAGCTCGTGCTCTTCGGGCACACGCACTGCTCCAAAGCCTTCTACTACAACGGCATGGCCGTCGGCGGCCCGACTCCCCTGTGCTTCGGCGGCTACGACGGCAACTCACGCGGCTATCGGCTCGTCCGGTTCACTGAACACGGCTTCGAGTTCGACCTCGTACAGCAGACGACGAAGGCCCGCCGCAACACAAACCCCACGAGGATTTTCCTCGGAAGTAAGGGAGGATCGCTGGACATGCTATGGAGCCAAGCGCTGCCGGGTCCGACACACCGCGCCGGGCCCGTCCGTCATGGGGAAAAGCTCCTGTACAGCGTTACGGACGATAACCTTCGTGGCGACGCCGGGGTGTACGCCATCGACTCCAAGAGCGGAGATCGAGGCTGGCACGCTCCGACAGACACGTCGGTGAAGAACACGGTTGCGGTTGGCGATGACGGCATAGCCGTTGCGACCTCGGTGGCGGGACGGGTACACGGAATCGACCTGCATTCCGGGCAACTCGCGTGGAGCCGGGACCTGCCCCGGTACCCTGGAAGGTGGATTTACACCGCCCCTGTCATTGCGGAGGACACGGTCTACACGGGAGGCAAGGCCGGGTATGGCGCGTATGACGTCAAGACTGGTGAAGAACGTTGGTACACGACGCTGACCACTCCGGTCGGATCGGGCGACCCCGTCGGCGACGGCTGGGGGTCGTTCCCCAGTCCCATCGTAGTCGGCGGACTTCTCATCACCCACTTTTCGGGCCGGGGAATCGTCGCGCTCGACCGTGCCACGGGCGAAATCGCGTGGGAGACTCCCTTGGGCATCACCCACTACTTCTCCAGCCCGGTCATGGCGGACGGGTTAATCATCAGCGGAGTGGAGTTCGGGCAGCTTGCGGCGCTCGACCCCGAAACGGGCGAGGTCGTCTGGCAAGGCGAGGTCCTCGACGCGCAGTACCCGACGCAGGTGCTCGTCGAGCGCGACCGGATGTACGTGACGACCAACCAAGGACGGATACGCTGCCTCGGCCTCACACCTCACGAGGCGTTTTGGAGCGTTCAGGCCGGGAACGACCTGCTCGACATGAACCCCTTCCGACGCGAAGTGCGGTCTATGTGGGCGGCCCCGGTGAGATACCGCGATCTGCTGGCCGTGGGCGGGATCGACGGGCGGTTCTACATGGTGGATGCCGAGACGGGCGCCGTCGTGTCCAGCACCGAGTTTCCCGCACCGATCAGCGCCGCTCCGGCAGTGGTCGACGGCCGATTGATCGTAGCGACGTGGGACGGGCGGCTGTGGGCGTTCGGCGACGTAGGAAGCGGTTGAGGCGCGGGAACGTAGTTTCCTACAGTCCCCGGGCAGTCTCATAGGCGGCGATCTTGTCCTCGTGCTGGAGCGTGAGGCCTATATCGTCGAGGCCGTTCAGGAGCTTGTACTTGGCAAACTCGTCGATGTCGAAGCCCTCGTTGATTTCCTCATCGTCATCCCAAACACGCTGGTCCTCAAGGTCGACGTGGAGACGGTAGCCGGGGTTATCCTGAGCCTTCCGCATGATGGTGCGGACGGTCGAGTCGGGGAAAGTGACGAGCAGGATGCCGTTCTGAAGGGAGTTGTTGGAAAAGATGTCGGCGAAGCTCGGCGCGATGATGCACCGAATACCGTAATCAAGAAGGGCCCAAGGCGCGTGCTCGCGGGACGAACCCGACCCGAAGTTCCTCCCGGACACGAGAACCGAGGCATCCTCGTATCCCGGCAGATTCAGCTCGAAATCGGGATTGAGCGAGCCGTCCTCGTTGAAGCGCCACTTGTAGAAGAGGAATTGTCCGAATCCCGTCTTCTCGATGCGCTTGAGAAACTGCGCGGGAATGATTTGGTCGGTATCGACGTCCACCCGGTCCATCGGCGCGACGATGCCGGTCAGTTGTGTGAAAGGCTGCATGTGAGGTTTACTCAATCCCCTCTTTCGTCATTTCATTTGTGTGTGCTGAACCAGCTAATCTCTCTGAATAAACGGCGGACATACTCCACGTATGAGCGCTTCAAACTTCAACCGCCTCCCGGAGAATCTCTGCACCAATATTCTCCCGCAGACATGATCGAGGCACCAGATCGATTGGTGTACCAAGATAGTCGCTGAGGTTCCTCTGCAGGCTCGCAAGGTCGAGCAAACTGGGAATTAGGTTGAAGTCCACCAAAACGTCGAGGTCGCTATCCTCCCGCTCCTCTCCTCGTACGTATGAGCCGAACAGGGCCAGCGACGCCACACCGTACTCGCGCTCCAACTCCGGCATGTGCTCTTGCAGGATTCGCGCGAACTCGGAAGCTTTCGGGGGCAGATCGGCTGTCGTGGTACTCACTCTTGACCTACTTCCAATCTCTAATGTCTACGAAGTGTCCCGTAATGGCCGCTGCCGCAGCCATTTCCGGTGAGACGAGGTGCGTCCTGCCGCCCGGGCCCTGGCGTCCCTCGAAGTTGCGATTTGAGGTAGATGCGCACCGCTCGCCGGCGGAGAGGATGTCCGGGTTCATTCCGAGGCACATCGAGCAACCGGCCTCACGCCAGTCGAAACCGGCGTCCTTGAATACTCCGTCAAGACCCTCCGCTTCGGCCTGCATTTTCACCGAGGTCGAGCCGGGCACGACCATCGCGTAGACGGACTCGCTGACCTTGTGGCCCTTTATAACCTCCGCTGCGGCTCGGAGGTCGTCAAGTCGGGCGTTCGTGCAGGACCCGAGGAATACTCGATCTATCGAGATGTTCTCGATTGGCGTGTCCGGTTCGAGGTCCATGTACTCCAACGCGCGCTCAGCCGCGGCGCGGTCGTCGGCCTCGTCGTAGGAGTTCGGATCGGGAACGCGGGCGGTAACCGGAAGCACCATGCCGGGGTTCGTGCCCCACGACACCATTGGTTCGAGCGAGCCTGCGTCGATCTCGACCAGCTCGTCGAACTCCGCGCCCTCATCCGTCCTCAGCTTCGACCAAGCATCGACGACGGCCTCAAAGTCGTCCCCTTGCGGCGCGTTGGGACGGCCTCGCAGGTACTCGAACGTCGTCTGGTCCGGGGCGACCATGCCGGCCCTCGCCCCACCCTCGATGGACATATTGCAGACGGTCATCCGACCGTCCATGGACAGGGAGCGGACGGCCTCGCCGGTGTATTCAACCACGTGCCCCTGCCCGCCTCCGATTCCGATCTGTCCGATAATGCCGAGAATGAGGTCTTTGGCCGTGACCCCAAAGGGCAGCGGGCCGTTGACCCTGATCTCCATTGTGGGCGACTTGCTCTGGCGGACGGTCTGCGTCGCCAGGACGTGCTCGACCTCCGAAGTGCCGATGCCGAAGGCAAGTGCGCCGAAGGCCCCATGGGTGGACGTGTGGCTGTCGCCACACACGATGACCTTGCCCGGCTGCGTCCATCCCTGCTCCGGGCCGATGATGTGGACGATGCCCTGGTTCGGGCTCGCCATGTCGAACAGGTTGACGCCGAACTCCTCGCAGTTCCGCTTCAGGGCGTCGAGCTGCTGCTTAGCGATGGGGTCTCTGATCGGCAGGGTGACGCGGCCCGGATCGGTCGGTGTGTTGTGATCGACGACGGCGACGGTGAGGTCGGTGCGCCGGACTCCCCTGCCCGCCTCCCGCAGGCCGTCGAATGCCTGCGGCGTCGTCACCTCGTGGATGAGGTGCAGATCAACGTACAGGATCGCCGGCTGCCCCTCTTCCTGGTGCACCACGTGCGATTCCCATATCTTTTGGTACATCGTCTTGGTCATGTAACTGTTCACCGATGGTAGCTGGTTTTCCATAGCTTACGATATTTTCGACGCCGGATGCATGGGCGTATCAGACAGGCAGGCGCCACCGGCTCCAGAGGAGCGCGCACTTGTCGTCGACAGTGCGGGGGCGCTGGTAGTAGACGGTCAGGATGCTCCCGTCGGCCAATTCCACACTGGAAGGGTAGCCAAGATCGGGGTGTGGCCCGTCGTCGCGGAGGATGTAGTCGTACTGCCAAGTCTTGCCGTGGTCTGGGCTGAGCATGGCCCGGACTCCGTACGGCTTTTCGCGGTAGCCGTATGTCGTGACGAGGACGCCGCTCGAATGTCGAAGCAGGTGCGGCGGTGAGCCGTGGAATTCCATGACCTCCGTCCTACTCCAGGTCTTCCCACCATCGCTGGAAATAGACTGGCACATCTGGAAGTCGGTCTGGCCGGGCTGGCGGTTGCCGTAGTCGTGGTGGTTCGGATCGTAGCGGATGAGGCCGAGGAGGTGTCCGTCTCCCAACTCGACAACGTGCGGCTCGTGGAAACACTCCACGTCGAGGCCATCAGGCAGGGGCACGGAGCCTTGTGCCTTCCATGTACATCCGCCGTCACTGCTGCGGATGAGTCCAATCGATCCGGCGTTCATAACCTTGCCGATCTCATCCGATGCGACGGTCTTACCTAAATAGACAAGGTCGCCGTTTGCGAGGCGGTTCGGGCCGTGCGGAGAGGAGACCGGGACGCGGACGGGGTCATCCCACGTGAGGCCACCGTCGTCGCTCGTCATGACCCACGAGCCTCCGTAGCGCTCGGTGGCCTCGTCGGTCACGTTGCCCAAGCCATGTTGATACCGTTCGGCGTCCTGCAGACTCAGTCCCAACTCATACTCCGAGGGCTTCGCGCCGCGGGCGTCGACGGAAAACCAGGTCACCAGCAGCCTGCGTCCTCCGAGCGAGATGATGCCGGAGTCGCGGTCGTCGAGGGGTGTGTCATTTATCACACGCGGACTCGTCCACGTCCGGCCATCGTCGGCGCTGGTGCAGATGACCGTCCGTCCGAACGGGCAGACGTGGTAGTTGCGCAGGCCGGACGACGAGACTATGAGCGTGCCGTCCTCCATGCGCGCGACGGTCGGCCAGCCGAAATAGCCGAAGAACTCGTCGGCGTAGTCGGCGACGACGCCGTGTTCGGCTTGGAGTTTCTCCTCTGCTTGAATTAGGCGCATTAAGAAGCTCTCCTTTGTCGCTGTTCATTCAAGTTGGGGAGCGCGAGGAACCGTAATTCCACAGGTCAGTACTGCTGGAACAGACGACCCCAATCAGTCTTCATCGCGGCGCGGATTCGCCTGCGTCCAATGAACCGCATCCAGTAGGTGTTGTGATAGAGGTTGGATGCCACGAAGGACCAAGGAGCGATGGGCGACCTGAGCAAAAAATTCTCTAGCGGCTTGAGGGGCCCCCAGTAGATGAGCTTCTGGCCCTTGCTGGCGAATGTGTTCTCCGTGCCTCCCATCTTCCAGTCGATATCCGAGATGTCCTCGCCGACGATCTCGATGTCCCGCATCTCGCCGACGCCGAGGCCCATCTCGTGGGCGAGGCGGATGAACTTTATGCTCATGGGATCGAAACCCATCATCTTGGCCGACACGGCGTCGACGGCGACCTGATCGGCTCCGGCGAGGATGACGTTCTTGACGTGCCACCTCATTGCGCGCGGACCGGGGCCGTCGCCGACGAACGTCCCATCGGTGACGGCGAAGATGCCGGGGTGTATCTCTTTCTGAATGCTTAGCAGATCGACGAGCGTCTCGTGGATGACCGAGTGCGTCCAGTGGCGCTTGCGGTTCAGGAGTCCGCCAAAAGCGTTCTTCATCGCACCGGTGATGGTGGTGAAGACGTGGGTCTTCATCGTCGGGAGGTGGATGATGTTCTTGCCGAAGAACAACTCAGGGACTTGGAAGCCCTCCGGGTAGATGTCGTCGAGGGCGATCATCTTCGCCTTGGGCTTGAAGTCCACCCACTTTGCGGGAGGGAAATCGAGGAAGACGCTTTCGAGGCCGTGCTTCCGTTCAACGGCCTCGTGCTTGTTCTTCAGCGCGCCCTCGATGGGATCGACTACGACCGTGCCGTTGTGCGCGGGAATGAGGTCGGAGTAGCCGTCATCCTTGAGCGCGTGAACGACGCCGTCGAGTTGCCACGGGCTAGTGGAGCACGCCGGGTAGTAGTGCTGCCACGAGATGTTGATCTTGAGGAGCGTCGCGAGATCGCTGGGCAAGTGCGACTGGTAATCGGCGAGGCGCATGGCGCGGCCGATATCGTCGATTACGGTCTCGGGCGATGTGTAGACGACCGCAACTTTCGGCTTGGCCGGTCCCGCAACGCTCACGTGGCTATTCCAGGAAGTCGCGCAGCTTCTTCGAGCGGTTGGGCTGTCGCAGCTTTCGGAGGGCCTTCGCCTCGATCTGGCGAATGCGCTCGCGGGTGACGCCGAAATCGCGGCCCACCTCTTCGAGCGTTCGACCGCGCCCGTCCTCGAGACCGAACCGCAGCTGCAGGACGCGGGCCTCGCGCTCGCTCAGCGTGTAGAGCACGTCGTCGACCTGCTCCTTGAGAAGCTGGTACGAGGCGGCCTCGGAGGGCGCGAGGGCGCTCCGGTCTTCGATGAAGTCGCCGAGGTGGCTGTCTTCCTCTTCGCCAATGGGCGTTTCGAGGGAGACGGGCTCCTGGGAAATCTTGAGAATCTCCCGCACCTTTTCCGGGGTTATCTCCATGCCCGATCCGATCTCTTCGCTGCTCGGCTCGCGTCCGTACTCCTGGACGAGGCGGCGGCTCACGCGCAGGAGCTTGTTGATCGTCTCGACCATGTGGACGGGTATGCGGATCGTGCGGGCCTGGTCGGCGATGGCCCTGGTGATGGCTTGTCGAATCCACCACGTTGCGTAGGTGCTGAACTTGTAGCCCTTGCGGTAGTCGAACTTTTCGACGGCGCGGATGAGGCCGATGTTGCCTTCCTGGATCAGGTCGAGCAGCGACATGCCGCGCCCGATGTACTTCTTGGCTACGCTGACGACGAGGCGAAGGTTTGCCTCGGCCAGGTGGTTCTGGGCCGTCTCGCCATCGGCCTTGACGCGCGCGAAGAATCCGGTGAAGAGTATCTCGTGCGTGTCGAGATGGCGCGTGAAGTCGATCTCGTTCATCTGCTTCTTGACGTCTTCCACCGTGGCGGAGTCGTCGATCATCGATATGATTTCGGGCGGCAGGAGGCGAGTGTCCAGCGAGAGCTCCTGAATGAGCTGCTTGGCCTCGTCCTGCGAGACGTTCATCGCGTCTTCGGCGAAGATCATCAGCTCTTCGGTGATGTCTCCGTCCAGCACGCCGCGGAACCGCTCATCATTCACGATTTCTTTGAAGGTCAACCCACCGGGCAGTCCGCCGTACTTGCTCAAGGCATTCGCCAGCTCCTGGCCCTCGACGGCGCGGGACAACAGCTGGTTGACCACCTGCCATGCGCGAGGCGGACGGCCCTCGGGGCTGGTCAACTCCTCTTCGAGGCGCTCGATGTGCTTCGAGGCCTCCATCTGGCGGGCCAGATGCCGCTCGTCGGCGGCCTTCAGCAGACTGACGCGCCCGATCTCACGCAAGTACATGCGGACGGGGTCGTCGATCATCTCCGACGACTCTATGCTTTCCTGCCAAGCGGCCTGGGCCTCGGCCTCGGCCTCTTCCCGCTGCTCAGCCTCCACATCCGCGTCAGACGGCTCTCCGGACTCGTCCGTGGATGCGGCGGCCGGGTTCATCACGCCGTTTTCCTCGTCGCCGTCGATACTTCTTTTATCGGTAGAACCGTCCACAGGGAATATCTGGTCCGACCCTCCTCCGGCCAGATCCCTAAGAAAGTCTCGATCATCGTCACGTCGCTTGGGACGCTCGATATCCATGCAGTGTCCTCCCGTGTTTGTGTCTGCTCTTTGCGAACTAGGGCAAGCTATTATACGACTATGTCAACGATACGGTTTTTCTCGCACGCCTACGAGGTAGGTTTCCTTGAGCTTGGAGTTGACGTCTACGATCGAGTCTTCGATGTCTTTGGGCAATTCAACGCCCGGTTCGATGTCGAGGGACTCCAGTATCTCCGCCTGCCGGTCTCTCAAGTGCCGCTGTTTCAACCGACCTAGTGCCTCTTGAATGGCCCGTGGCGCCGATTGGCGGGTCGTGGGCTTTATGTCACTCTCGGTCAGTAGCGTGAAGTGTTCGACAAGGGACTCGTCGAGGCGGTGTTGCAACTCGTCTATTGTACCTGCGGCGAGCAGTTGAGTAAATAGCTCACGGTTCTCCGTTCGTTGGAATTCTTCGGGCGCATGGTCTTCCACAACATCAACTAGGTCGGGCCAGTGGAGCAGCGCCGCCAGAACGAACTCTTCCAAAGGATCGCGGTCGCCGGATGCGAGGGGGGACACCGTCGTGCTCGACGGCGGAGCGCTTGGCGGAGCACCTGCCTGACGACGCTCCCTTGTCGCGGGACGCAACTTTCCGATGCTGGCCTGGAGCTGATCGCGCGTGACGCCGAGGGTGTCCGCCAACTGACCGAAATAGCGGTCCTGCTCGAAGGCGTTGCCCATCGAGACGATGATTGGCATGAGGGCCTCGGCCGCCCTGCCCTTTCCCTGAGGCGTGCTCAGGTCGTGGCGTCGCACCATTGCGGGAATGACGAAGTCCATGTACGGAACGGCAGACTTGACGATCTCGTCCCACCTGTCGGCGGACTCGCGGATGATGTCATCGGGATCGCTTCCTTCCGGAAGGACGGCAATGCGTAGGGCGACCTCCTGTCGCTGGCCGAACCTGCGCCTCTCCATGGCGCGCCAAGATGCCTCAAGACTTCGGAGGGTGGCCTCCTGACCCGCAGCGTCGGCGTCGAGGGCCAATACGACCGTCTTGGCCAGACTTCGGACGAGGTAGACCTGTCGCTCGGTGAGGGCTGTTCCCATCGAGGCGACGACGTTCTTGCGTCCGTTTTGGTGGGCTGCAATCACGTCCATGTACCCCTCGACGATGACGGCAGTCTCTTGCTCGCGTATGGCTGAGGCCGCCTTGTCGAGGGCGTAAAGGGTGGCCTGCTTGTCGAAGATCGGCGTGGCGGGGGTGTTGATGTACTTGGGGTTGGAGCCGTCCAGGGAGCGACCGCCGAATCCGGCGACGCGACCCCGGCGGTCGAGAATCGGCACCATCAGACGCCCGAAGAAGAAGTCACGAACGTTCCCTTCATCGTCGCTTCGGAGCAGTCCCGCTTGTGCGGCGTGCCCCAGGTTTGCGTCCAGAGTCGCTAGGTGTGTCCGAAGCCGGTCGCGTCCCTTGGGACTGTAGCCAAGCTGGAACTCTTCGATCGCCTTGTCGTCGATGCCGCGTTCGTTCAGGTATTTGAGCGCCGCCCTACCCTCCGGCGACTTGAGCATCTCGTTGTAAAAACGGGCCGCCTCCTGGTTGACGCGGAATAGGCCCTCATCGCGGTCGACTTGCTCCTTTGGACGCGCGGAGACCTCAATGCCCGCGGACTCGCCGAGCCGCCGCAGCGCCTCCCCGAACTCGACGTTGTCCTTGCGCATGACGAAGTTGAAGATGTCGCCGCCCGTCGCGCATGCGCCGAAGCAGCGCCACGTCTGACGCTCCGGGCTGACGGTGAAGGAAGGGGTCTTCTCCGTATGGAAGGGACAGGGCGCCTTGAAGTTGCGTCCGGCCTTCCTCAGCGGGACGTAGCCGGAAATCACCTCCACGATGTCGAGCTTGTCTCGTATGTCATCGACTACGGACATGCCTGCTCCGTTCCGTTGTCTTCTCTCGTGGCGGCTCCGATTCAAGCGTCGGAACCGTTCTCCGAAGACTCTACCCGCTCGTAGGCGTACCGCGCCACCCGGTCGATAGACTCACCCGCCGTCTCAACGTGCGTTCCGATGTGGTCGATTGTAGCCCGGAGATCAACGAGGCAGTCCGCGACGGACTCCCAGTCGTTGGCGCTGTCGACGAGGTCATCAAGGCGGGCAGCCAGGATCTTATGCGCGGCCCAGATGTCACCGAGGTCGGTGCAGAGCGTTCCGAGGTCATCGTCGAGCTCCTCCGGCAGGCCCATCTCTTTAAGGCGTATAACGATGGCGTGTGCCATGAGTGCCGTCTGCCGGGCGTGCGGGAGGTCGGGTGTGATTTCCGTCATATTGCGCCTCGCCTACTCGTCGCCAACGTAGTGCGCCACGTACATCGTCCACAGCTCTCGAATCTCTTCCAGGGTCTCCATCTGCGGTTCCGGCTGCATCTTGTTGACGTTCTCGAAGACTCTCTTCCAGATATCGTCGACCTCTCGCCGCCACCGGGCGTACTCCACGCCGTGAGTGTCTCGCTGCATCGCTTCGAGGTGCTCTTGAATGAGCTTCGTTTGGTTGCGAACGAGGCGGGTGAGGACTCGGTCGTTCGGGGTCATCCGGCCCTTCTCATGGCGAAGACCTTGCCGATGCCGGGCTCGATGCGTTCCGCCATGCGGATGGCGTACTGATCGGTCATCCCCGCGATGTAGTCGACCACCGCACGCTCCTCGTCTTGGTACTCGCCCGGTATTGTACTCCGATTGTCGTCGAAATGCCGGTACAGCAGGCGAACGATCTCGCGCGCGGCAATTCCCTCCTCGCCCTCGTCTTCAGGCACGTAGAATCGCTCGAACATGAAATCGCGCAGGACGTTTACGGTCTCCCGCATCTCGTCGCTCATGCTTATGACGGGTCGGGAGCCGAGACCGTCGTCGCCCGTGGCAGCCCATGATGCTGCTACGATATCCGTCACCATCGCGTCGATTCGCTTCGAGTGTCTGTCGCCGAGTCGTTCCGTCACTACCTTCGGCAGGTCGTCAGTCTTGAGAACTCCCGCGCGGAAGGCATCGGGGATATCGTGGTTCAGGTAAGCGACGGCGTCCGACAGCCTGACGACCTGCGCCTCCAGGGTCAGGTCCTCCGGGGTCGCGCCGCCCATGACGTCGCCTCGGGGCTTGGAGTGGCTCACTATGCCATGCCGGACGTCAGACGTCAGGTTCAGCCCCCTGCCCTCCCGCTCCAGCGTCTCGACAATGCGAAGGCTCTGACCCGCGTGGGTGAACCCGGCAGGATGAAGCTCGTCGACCTCCTTCTCCCCGACGTGGCCGAAAGGGGTGTGTCCGAGGTCGTGGCCCAGCGCGATGGCCTCCGCCAGGTCCTCGTTGAGGTTGAGCGCGCGGGCTATCGTCCGGGCTATCTGGGCGACCTCGAGAGTGTGCGTCAGGCGGGTCACGTAGTGATCTCCCGACGGGGCAATGAACACCTGCGTCTTGTGCTTCAGGCGACGAAACGCCTTGGAGTGGATGATGCGGTCACGGTCACGCTGGTACTCGGTGCGAACGTCGGAAGGGTCTTCCGGTCGGTCACGCTGGCTATCCTTCGAGCGCGCGGCGAAGGGCGATAACGACTCCTCGCGCTGCTCCAAGCGATGTCGAACGACGGAAAGGTTCACGTAACGGGGAAGTCCTTGAGTCTGGGTCGGTGTGACCCGCCGGCACTAGGCGTAAGACGGGCGTGTAGGATATCACATGGTTTTGCTCCCTGCGTGTAGCGGACGGCACCGCGATGGAGTACCATTCCAGCGCGCAATACGAGCGGACTTTATCGAGGACGGGGTATGACACGGGAACTCTTCGATCTCACCGACAAGGTCGCCATCGTAACGGGTGGAAACGGCGGCATCGGTCTTGGGATCGCAAAGGGACTTGCCGGATCGAACGCCTCCGTCGTGGTGGCCGCGAGGAATGAAGACAAGACCGTCTCCGCCGTGCGGGAGCTTCAGGCGCTCGGCTCGGACGCGACGGGCGTCTCACTCGACGTATCGGACGAGGAGTCGATCAAAGCGTCCATTGCCGAGACCGTCGACCGCTACGGGCGACTTGATATCCTTGTCAACAATGCGGGGACGACCGTCCGCAGCCGGCCTGAGGACTACGAGGCGGCCGACTGGGACCTCGTGCAGGACGTGAACCTGCGGGGAGCGTTTCTTTGCTGCCGCGAGGCGTACCCGCATATGGTCAGGCAGGCGGGAGGGAAGATCATCAACATCGGCTCGATGACATCCATCTTCGGCCTCGATTGGGGCGCTCCGTACGCGGCCAGCAAGGGCGGAATCGTCCAGCTTTCGAAGAGCCTCGCCATCGCCTGGGCGAAGGACAACATCCAGGTAAACGCCATCCTGCCGGGCTGGATAGAGACGGACTTGACTGCCCCCTTACAAGAGAAGTTCCCCGACAGGCACGCGCAGATCACATCGAGAATACCTGACGGACGCTGGGGCGTCCCGTCGGACTTCGCGGGGATTTCGGCGTTTCTGGCAAGCAGCGCTTCGGACTACGTCACCGGAACGGCGATTCCCGTCGACGGCGGGTATTCGGTGTACTAGGAGCCAACTTTGACCAGCGAGCTTGTCTTCTCGGACGCAACCGAGTTGGCCGAACGGATACGGACGAAGGACGTGTCGCCGGTGGAGGTCGTCCGGGCACACCTTGACCGGAGGGATTCGATAAACCCCTTCATCAACGCCGTCGTCGTGCCGAACGAATCGGCGCTCGATCAGGCGCGCGAGGCGGAGCGGGCGGTCATGAGTGGCGACCAACTCGGTCCCCTGCATGGCGTTCCCATTTCCGTCAAGGAAGTATTCGACACCGAGGGCATCCGCAGCACGCGAGGTTCGCTGCTGTACGCCGACCGAGTCCCCGATGCGGACGCAACAGCTGTTCGGAGGCTCAAGGATGCGGGGGCCATCGTCATTGGAAAGACGAACTGCCCGGAGTTCGCGCTGGCGGCGGAGACGGTGAACGATCTCTTTGGGAGAACGCTCAATCCGTGGAATCTCGACCGCACGTCGGGCGGCTCCAGCGGGGGCGAGGCGGCGGCGATATCGGCGGGACTCTCGCCGCTTGGAATCGGGACCGATCTCGGCGGTTCAAACAGGCTTCCGTCGCACTACTGCAACGTCGTCGGCTACAAGCCAACTCACGGTCTGATTCCCCAGACGGGAGCGTGGCCGGAGATCATGTCGCGTCGGATGCACGTCGGTCCCATCGCGCGGTCGGTGCGCGACATCGCGCTGTCCCTCATCGTCATGAGCGGCCATGACCACATCGACCCGCACGCTTTAGGGCGAGGCGTGGAAGACATGCCGTGGTTCGGGGCGTCGCTCCCGCCGCTGCGCGTTGGCATGATGACCGAAGGCCCATTCGAGCCGGTCATGGGCGAAATCCAGGAGGCCGTCCGCAAGGCCGGGGCCGCGCTGGAATCGCTGGGCTGCGTCGTGGAGGAGGTCAATTTCGACTGGCGCGACCGGCTCCCCATCGACTTCACCATGGACATGCTGATCGTGGAGGCCGACCACTACTTCAAGCCGTTCGTGGAAGGCCATGAGGACGAGCTATCGGGTTCGATATCCGCCCTGCTAAACCTGCCCAAGCCGTCGATGGCTGATTACTTAGCCTCGTTCGACAAGCACGATTCAGTCTCGCGCGACGTCACGGCGTTCTTCGGCGACCACGACCTACTCCTGCTGCCCACCTCGCCCGTCACCGCGCCGCCGCACAACAGCGCCGAACTGGACGTGGACGGTCACACGGCAGGAGCCGGCCATGCGGCAAACATCACGGCAACCTTCGGGATGACGGGACACCCGGCAATTTCCGTCCCATTCGGGATGTCGTCGGACGGGCTGCCGATTGGCGTCCAGCTTGCGGCGGGACACCTGAACGACCGTCTCCTGCTGCACGCGGCGGCGGCACTGGAAGCAATATCGGAGACGGCCATGGCGAGGCCTCCCATAGGCTGACAAACATCATCGTACTCTCACGAGAGGAAGACATGAAAGAACGACGACTGCTCTTCTACAACGACGCCAGGCACTCGTATATCTACTACTACGACCCTCCCTTCCGGCTCGAGGACGCCTGGAAGCCGGTCGACGAGATCGTGGGTACGGGAGCGGACACGCTGGTGTACGGATTCGGCGCGGGACCGACGATGTTCCACAACACGAACGTTGGGGAACGTTGGGGCGACCACCTGGAGACCTTTCCCTTGGTTGCGGGATGGAGGGCGTACGAGAACCTCAAGAGCCTCAACGAAAGAGGACTCGACCCACTCAAGGTGCTGATCGACCGCGCTCACGAGAAGGGCATCGAGTTCTTCGGCTCTCTGCGGCAGTCGCACTCGGCCGACCCGGCCGATCAGGACGACGAGGTCGGCTGGATGTTCAACTGGCAATTTCGCATCGACCACCCCGAATGGTGCCTGAAGGGTCGTGGAGAGTACGGCTTCGACTGGACGCACCCGGAGGTGCGAGCCGAGCGATTCGCCCTGATCGAGGAGACGGTCAACGAGTACGACATCGACGGGTTCGAGATCGACTGGACCTTCTGGCCGCACTACTTCGAGGACGACGAGGCGGAGGAGAAGGCGCACATCCTGACCGAGTATATGTCCGAGGTGCGGAAGACGGTCGATGCAGCAGCGGCCAAGCGAGGCAGGCCCATCGCCCTGGGAGCGCGAGTGCTCCCGACCCGCGAGGGAAATATGGCGGCGGGCATGGACGTGATCGCGTGGATCGAACAGGGTTCTTTGGATTTCGTCGTGCCCATGGTCTACCAGGACAGACAGCTTGACGCCGATCTCCCCTTCGAGTGGGTCGTCGGTCCCGCACATGCCAACGGGTGCAAGGTCTACTCGACGCTGCACGATCAGGTCGGAAGCGACAGCGACGTTCACGCGAATCTGGACCACTATCGAGCGGGCGCGGCCTCACATCGTGCGAAGGGGGCGGACGGGGTCTACCTGCCCTGGTTCAAGTGGCCTCACGGCCCGGAGGAACGCGACCTGCTGGGCAAGATCGGGGATCCGAAGCTGCTCTCCAACGGGTCGAAGCACTACGTCGTCCGACAGAACTTTGAGGTCTCCGCAGGGCAGCTCTACGGCGCGCAGCTTCCCGCCAGGATCGAGGTCGGCGATGACGCGAGTCCGACGACCGTCAGCTTCTACATTGCGGACGAATTCGACACCGAGACGCGGTCCACGCTCCGGCTCACCGTCTACGACCACACAATTCACGACGAGACGGTCGTGACGCTGAACGGTCAAGACCTCCCTATCTCAAGCGCATGGAGGACGACACGTGGCTTCACGCACGTCGTGCTCGACTTCGCTCTGGAGTCGGGCGCGCTCAAGACCGAGCGCAATCACGTCTCCATAGCCATTCGGTCGAGACCGGGCAACCTCGGCACGGAGCTGCCGCGCCTAGACGGCGTCGAGGTGATGGTCAAGTATCCGGAGCCCCAGGATTTCTTGTAGGCAGCCGTAGGGGCGATTCGCGAATCGCCCCTACGGAAGATTGGCCGAGGGTTAGTTTCAGAGCAATAAGAATTACGTCATCACACAAATGAATTCTCGATAGAACATTCAAAGGGACAACACATGAGCAATCGACGACTGATCTTCTACGACGACGCCCGGCACTATCACTACTACGTCTACGAGCCTCCCATGAGCATGAGAGAAGCCACGTCGACCATCGACGCAGTCGCGGGAACCGGCGTGGACACGTTTGTCTGGGGCTTCGGGGTGGGGCCGACGGTGTTCCACGACTCGCGGCGCGCCGACGTGTTCGCCGCGCATCTGGACGTAATTCCCGACGTGGCAAGCTGGCGGGCGTACGAGAACACCATGAGCCTCATCAATCGCGGGTGCGACCCGCTCGACGTGATGATCGACCGCGTGCACGAGGTCGGCATGGACTTCATCGGCAGCCTGCGCCTCACGCACTCGTCGGACCCCGCGGACGTGACCAACGCCCACAACTGGCAGTTCAAGATCGATCACCCTGAGTGGGTGCTCAAGGGCGACGACTCCCCGAACCGCAAGAACGCCTTCAACTGGGTTTATCCGGAGGTGCGCGCGGAGCGATTCGCCATAGCTGAGGAGACGCTTACCCGCTACGACGTGGACGGACTGGAACTCGATCTGACCTTCGACCCATACTACTTCGAGGCCGACGAGGTTGCCGACAATCTGCACGTCCTGACGGACTTCATTCGCGACCTGAGACGCTCAGCCAAGGAATCGGGTGATAAGCGCGGCAAGTCGATCGACATCGGGGCCAGGGTGTTTCCGACGCTGAAGGCGAACAACGACGCAGGGTTCGACGTGGAGACATGGCTTGGAGAAGGGCTCCTCGACTTCGTCGTTCCGAACATCTATAGCCACATGCCTATCGACCCCGACTTTCCGTTCGACGTTGTGCGCGAACTTGCGCGAGCCGGCGGGTGTGAGGTCTACCCGGCCATGGGGTCGGTATTGGGAGCGAACCGAGAAAAGTACGCCGGTCTGGACTACTATCGCGCCACGGCGTCGGCATATTGGAGTCGCGGGGCGGATGCTCTCTACCTGCCATGGTTCCCGTGGCCCATCGGCCCGGAGCAGCGACAGATCCTCTCGGAGATCGGCGACCCTACCGTGCTGTTCGAGAAGCCGAAACGATATTACATGGCTCCTCGGCAGGACCAGTGCGTCAGGTTCGGATACGAGGCTCCCCTGCCCGTTCAACTCGATATGGGAGCGGACGCGAAAGTCGCCCTGACCGTCGCGAAGGACACCACCGACGCGAAGGCGACGTTGACGCTGAAGCTGGGCGAATCGACCTCCCAAGACGAGATGAGCGTCAGATTCAATGCGGGGGAACTGTCCCTCGACGACGCGACCTATACGACCTACGGCTATGACTTCTCGACGCTGGAGTTTGAGCTTGACTGGGACGACCTCGTCGATGGGGTGAACGAACTAGCAATCGCCGTCCTGTCCCGGCCGGCCCTACTGTCAAGTGTCGTAACCCTGTTGGGCGTCGAGATCGCGGTCGACTACGTCACGCCGAAGCAGCCGTAAGTGGGGTAAAGCGGGACGATCTGTGACCTGAAGTCGAGCCGTCTAGCTTCCGGGGGATGGATACCCCACCGCCTTCTTGACCGCCTCATCTATAGTCTCCGGCGTGACCAGCACGGTCGTCTTGATGGAGGCGGTGCCGGAAGCCCCCACAGCGACCGATGCGGCGGCGGCTGAGGCGTCGTCGGGCAGGTCTGCGATTACGTAGAGATCGCTGTCGCCAAAGGCATAGTAGAACGCCTCTATGGACCCGCCCAGTGAGGCGACCAAGTCTTCAGCCATTTCCTTCCGACCCGTGGCCCCGTCGTTCATAAGCCCGCCGAGTCCTTCTTGAGTATAGGATGCCTGAAACAGGTACTTCGACATTGTCATCCTCCTGATGCGATGTTCATGTGCTGAGAAACTATCAAAGCGTCGGAGCTAGGGTCAATCTACCCGCGGTTGAGTTTACGGTCGCTTTGCCGGGGCAGGACCGATCACCCCAGCAGAACCCGCTCCCTGGTGTACCGGAACATGCCCTCACGATCGGGGCGCGAAAGGGCGCTGACAATTGCAATCGGCGGCCCGACCCGGCCGACGAACATTGCGATGGTCAGGACGATCTGACTAGGGAGCGACAGGTCTGCGGTGATGCCGGTGCTGAACCCGACCGTACCTATGGCTGAGACGGTCTCGAATAGGAGGTCGACTATGTGGTAATCGCTCTCGAAGAAGGTGAGTACGATTGCCGTCATGTATATGCCTATGAACCCGATGCTGACGATGACGAGGGCCCATATGATCTGAACGGCCGGCACCCGTCTGCCGAATGCAACCGTCCTGGTACGTCCCTGAAAAGCTCCCAACATGGCGAAGACGATGATGGCGAACGTGTTTACCTTTATGCCCCCGGCGACCGACGCCGACGCGCCGCCGATAAACATGAGCGCCATATAGAGGAGATTGGTTTCCTCCCTCGTATCGTTGAACCCGCCGGTCGAGAAGCCGGACGTGCGGTTGACAGAGTGAAACAGCGAATCGGTAACCTGATCGACAACGCTGAGCTCGCCGAGCGTCTTGGAATTCCCTACCTCTCCAAGATAGTAGCCCAGCATCCCGATAAGGAGCAGCGCCCCGGTGAAAACGAGCACGAGCTTGGAGTTCAGAGTGAGCCTGGAGAAGCCCCGACATCGCACGACATCGTCTATGACCCAGTAGCTAAGACTGCCGACGAGGATCAGGAGAGCAATGACGCCGATGATTATCCGGTCGGATCGGAATTCGAGGAGACTGTTCGCATCGGGGAACGACACGAACCCAGCGTTGTTGAACCCAGACACCCCTTGGAACAGACCGTGCCAGACGGCTTCCCATGGCTCGTAGATGAACGCGAACCGGACCGCCAGTATCAGGAATCCGACCAGTTGAATGGCGACGGCCCAGACGACGATCCGCACAGTAATCGCCGTGATGTCGGTGAATGTCGCTGTGCCGACAGTCTCGCGGATCACCAGCCTCTGGGTCAGTGAAATCCGCTGCCCCGCCAGGATGAACAGCGCGCTGGCGATGGTCATGATCCCCAGCCCGCCGATGAACATCAGCAGCAGGATGATCGCCTGTCCCCCCAGCGTCCAGTAGGTGCCGGTGTCCTGAACGATGAGTCCCGTGACGGTCGCAGCCGAAGTCGCGGTGAACAGAGCGTCTATGAACGGAGCGAACCCGTCACCATGATGGGAGAACGGCAGGCTGAGCAGGAGCGTTCCGATAGCGATCAGGGCTGCGAACGCGTATATGAGGATCAGGGAAGGGTTGAGTACGGTCGACGGTTCGCGGGCAGGCGTCAACTCAATGTGGACGGGACGCAGATGATCCCGGCGGGGCCTTCGCACCACCACGTCTGCCGGCTTCGGTCGCCACTTGCCTACCAAACGCCGTCTCCACCCTGCGTTCCCCGCGAAACGCAGGCTCCGCGTCCTGAACGCCGCTAGCCCAGCCCCACTCTGCCGATTCCGCCCGGAGCATCTTCGCCCGTAATCCAGCCCTTGATAATGTTGGCGAACCGCACCTCGGAATCGTCCTCCGGCCTGTAGCCGAAGACGCTCCGGGCGTTGCTGAGCGACCAGAAGGCGCGAGTGTTGTTGCTGATGCCGTAGATAATGTGGAACGGGACGCCGTGTTCATTTTCGATGTTCGGCGTCTCCACCGCCTTGCTGAACAGTTGGACCTGGTCACGAACGCTCCAGTAGCAGCCGAGCACGCGCTTGAAGGTGGCAGGGTCGTGTCCGTAGCGTTTGGGATCGAGCTCACGTGGGTGGCCGATGCGAACCATAACAACCTCCAATTTGCGCCCCACGTTGATGCCTTCGACGAGAATCTCCCGTCCCGACGGGTGGTCGAAACTCGGAAATCCGCACGCGAACAGGAAGCCCATGACCTCCTGCGAAGACTTCGCCCAGCCATAGAAGTTATCGGACAGCGGAAGGTCGTAGGGGTGTACCACGTCCATCTTCCGCGTATGAATCAGGTTGTGCTCGTACCAGTCCGCGGCGTGGTTCGACGTGGCGACAATTGCCCGGCGCACGCCCGCGTCGTACGCGCAACGCAGGACGTTGTACGCCATCTCGACGTTCTGCTTTTCAACAAAGAAGTGGTCGATGGGGCTGCCAGTCCGCGACTTGTGGGCAAGGTGAATTACAGCGTCGACGCCCTCAAAGTGCTGCTCGTACTGCGAACGGTCGGGGTCGATAAGGTTTACGACCTGAACACCATCCACCTTCTGTCCCTCGCGGTTTCTGTCGCTGACGTCGAGGGGCAAGACGTCGTACTTCTCCCGGAGATCGTTGAGCATCCGGCCGGAGACGTATCCGGTTGCCCCGGTTATCAGGACCTTACGTTTCGTCACTCTAGCCAAGTTCTCCTAGGAAGGAATTGAAGGGTTGGGAAAAAACCATATCCGGTAAGTCGGACGCTACGTGAATCATCCAGTACCCGCCCTACCCGGTCCGATCTCTTCGCCAATCGGTAGGTCAGCGGCGAAGCGCGATTCCGCGTCGTCTTCGGGAGAATACCCAAGCACTCGCCTGGCGTTGACCAGCGACCAGTACGCCCTCGTATTGTTGCTGATGCCGTATACGACGTGCCATGGGACTCCGTGCTCGTTTTCGATGTTCTCTGTCTCAATTGCCTTCGTAAACAGTTGAATCTGATCGCGTTGACTCAAATACGAACCAAGCCCCCGCTTCAGGCCGGTCTCGTTGCTCAAGAACCTGTCTACTTCAAGCTCTCCGGGCGAGCCGATGCGCACCAGCACCATGCCCATCTTGCGCCCGAACGTTCCGCTGGCGAACAGGAATCCGAGGTGCTCGTAGGTCGCCTTCGACCATCCATAGAAGTTGTACGACAGGGGCAGGTCGTATGGATCGAGCGACTCCATCTTTCGGGGCTGAAGCAGGGCCGGCTCGTACCAGTTGGCAGCGTGGTTCGAACTGGCGGCCACGACACGCTCTACCCCAGCGTCATACGCCGCGCGGAAGACGTTGTAAGCCATATCGACGTTTTCCCGCTGGCTTTCGTACTGATCGATAGGCTCCCCCCTGCGGCGGATGTACGCAAGATGAACGACAGCGTCCACTCCCTCGAAGTAATGAGAATACTTGCTCCGGTCGGAATCGAGCAGATCGGCGACCTGCACTCCGGACACTGGCCCTGAACCTGTGTGTGCCCTATCGGGACTCGGCTCAACGGTGTAATCGAGCAGCGTTAGATCGTACCGCTCATGAAACGCAGGTAGCACCCTGCTCGAAACATACCCCGCAGCGCCCGTGATGAGAACTCGCTTCTTGGCCATCCAACACCCCCATGAGATGCGCCAAGACATTGTAGTACGTTTCGCGACGGCATCCCAACCTCTTGCTGAGGTGTGAGGCCCTTTGCTACTATTGATTGCACGGCGGCATACCCCACGCCGCCGTCCTCGTGGGGCTGTAGCTCATCTGGGAGAGCGCTTCAATGGCATTGAAGAGGTAGGGGGTTCGAGTCCCCCCAGCTCCACACCTTGTGGTAACGAATGTGGGAATACGCCTTCAAATGAAGTCTATTCGTAGTTGCATTCGATTCCCTCAGCCTCCATTAATGTGGTAAGAATTGTGGGAAGTGTGACGCAAGAGTTCGATTCCCCCTTAGTCCACCATATGGGGGCCACCGACGCCTCCTACTTCAGGGTGGTGGGTTGGGCCTGCTACTACCTGGCCACCGTCATGGACGACTACTCCCGTTTCATCCTGGCCCACAGCTTTCAGAGGTACATGACCTCCAGCTCCCTCATCGAGGTTGTCCTGGACGGCGTGGACAGGACGGGCAAGGACCGGGTCCCGATATCAAACCGGACCCGGAGTTGAGCGACAACGGCCACGGCTATGTCTCAAGAGCCTTCAGGGATTACTTGGGGCATGGTGGGCATCAAGCACATACTGGTATCGCCCTTCCACCCTCAAATCAACGGCAACCTGGAGCGTTATCACCAGACCCTGAAGCGTGACGTGAACCAACTGCCCTACGAGGTGCCTCCAGGCCTGGAGGCGGCCATCGTAGCCTTCGCCAGCTACTACAACTATCGGAGTTGCCACAAGGCACTGGGCAACGTGACGCCGTCAGACGTTCTCAGGGGAAGGAGGAAGGATATCCCCCCATCCCTGATCTCTCGCCTCTAATAGTGTCCCATTCTTGCTGGTTGCCAACAGTCACCGTCTGCATCGGCGTCACATCCCATCGTGCTAACCAATGGCGCGTGGCATTCGGCTCCGTTCCGTCAATCGTGAAGACTACCTCTCAGCTCTGCTGGTGGCGGCGGATTCGGCTTATTTACACGACATTTACACCGATTGGTCGAAAAAAGCCGGAAACTTCACGGCCAAATGACACGCACCTAGTAAGATAGGTCCCGTAAGGTCCTCGGAGGCATCGACAGGATCTGTCACGTCGGTGCCTCGGCGGGCTTCGTCCTGAACGGACTCACACCTTTCCTGGGAGGGGAGACCTAGCCGGCCACTGCGCTTCCCCGTGGCCGACCGCTCATGGTGCATGGAACCCGAGCGCACTCCTCAAGCGAGACGCAGGATCCGCCTCAATTTGTCTGACGCCCAGGGATGAATGAGAGCACAACGACTCGCGACAGCCAGCGGTGAGGGGATGGCGGGACCGCTCGCTGGAGATTGAGATGGGAAAGGCACGAGGAGGGGGTATCTCATGAACAGGCCCGCAATGAGTCTGCTGGTGGCAGCCGCTGCGCTCCTGGCCATTCTCTTGATCGGATGCTCCAACGAGACTCCCACACAGACGCGCCAGCCGACGGCCACACCTACACTCACTCAGACACCGACTCCCACGCCAGTTGCGACGGCAACAGCCACTCAGACACCGACTCCCACACCAGTTGCGACGGCAACAGTCACTCAGACGCCGACTCCCACGCCAGTTGCGACGGCAACAGCCACTCAGACGCCGACTCCCACGCCAGTTGCGACGGCAACAGCCACTCAGGCCGCGACGGATAGGGCAGCGCTAGTCGCTTTCTACGAGGCCACCAACGGCCAGCGATGGGAGAATAATATTAACTGGCTGAGCGACGAGCCCATTGAAGCATGGTTCGGCGTCTCTGCCGATAGCAACGGCCGGGTTACTCAGCTGAACCTCCGATGGAATGGGTTAAGGGGAGCGATACCGGCGGAATTTGGGACTCTCGCGAATCTGGTCCACCTGGATCTTGGATACAACGACATCCAGGACATCTCGCAACTGGCCGGATTGACCAACTTGACGTCGCTGGATCTAACAGAAATCAAGGGCAGCCAGACGCTAGGGGCGGAGGAGCGACCGCCGCTAGACCTCTCGGCATTGGCGAGCCTATCCAACCTGACGAGGCTGAATCTCAGACAAAACAAGCTAGCGGATCTTTCGCCGCTCGCGGGCCTAACCAACTTGAGATCACTGAATCTTGGAGCAGTCCATGTACGATGGGATGAATCTGACACTTCTACGCTGGATCTCTCACCTTTGGCAACCCTAACCAAATTAACTGATCTGGATCTCACCTACAACAATATATCGGACATATCACCGCTGGCGGGCCTCACAAGTCTGACGACGCTGGACATCAGCTCCAACCACATATCGGAAATAGTGCACCTAGTTGGTCTGAACGAACTGGCGTATCTGAATGCTCAAGCGAACCAAATCGCAGATGTGTCGCCAGCGTCAGGGTTGACTGAGCTACGGGAGTTGATTCTCTCCAACAATGATGTATCCGACGTATCACCCCTGGTAGCAAACGCAGGACTAGGAAGTGGAGACGTAGTGGATCTCAGGACAAATCCTCTCGCTCCCGAGTCTATAGCCATGCACATTCCCGCGCTCCTGGCCAGAGCTGTCGGTGTCTCTTTTGACGAGATTGCCTTCTTTAGCGAGCCACAGATATACAACGACAACGTGTATGTTATGCCGGTCACAGAGAATCTAGCAGGCGGCAACTTACCATTAAGGAACTATGCGTTGCGCTTCTACGAGCGCTTTAACGATGAGTTTGACTTCCTGATGTTTGTTCCAAATCTGGCTCCGGGTCAGCTTGAATCTGTTGCTCATGAGCGAGCGTCTTCTATAGGTGTGAAGAATGATATTCACGGTATTGGCAAACCGATGTTTGTGAACAACGATCGATGGGGATCGGCTGGAAGACTCCAGAGTGTAATCAACTTTGGGGCCTATTCAATCTATTATGACCATGCGTTGAGCATCCTCGCCGAGGGACCAACCTTGCATGAATTGATGCACCGATGGGCAAACTCTGCCGTGCCGTCAGTCGACCCTTCGCATTGGGGCTTCAGCAGCGCCAACGGCAACATCGGAGGATTTGACATTACCGACCTGATTCATCATGGAGGCGACCGATACTCTGCCGGACACTTTGGCGTCGCAGGGTACGCAGACAACGTCAAGCCTTACAGCGCCATAGAGTTGTATCTAGCGGGGTTCATACCACCGGAGCAAGTCCCAGACATCTGGGTTGCTGAAGATGGAGAGTGGCTATACGACGGAAGGGGTAATCTTGTCCTGGATGAGAACGGGTATCCGATATTTACCGCCAGTCAAGTTAGAACCTACGCCATCGAAGACATCATCGCCGAACATGGAGCGCGTATTCCTGACGTTTCGCAATCACAGAAGAACTTTCGCGGGGCGGTCATACTCCTGGTTGATGAGGACCACCCCACGACTCTAGAGGTCTTGAAAACGCTGAGTGACGATGTTTCCTGGTTCAGCCACGCCGGCGACGTGGGGCGAACCGATGAACAAGGAAGACTTCGGTACAACTTCTACGAAGCAACCGGTGGCCGTGGTACGATCACCATGGACGGCTTGTCGGAGTCTCTGAGAGACACGGAATAAGGGGGGGACTGTCGAGATGAGGTGCACTGCGCGCTAGTGGGGCAGCTAGAAGAGGGCGACCTAAGGTGTAGCAAACCACCCGGACAGTCGTCTCAGGCTATCGGGGTAGTACGGCGCACTACTGCCCCTACTCCTCACAGTAGGACTTCCCAGCGAAAAGTTCGCAAATCGGTACGTCTTGGCCCACCACCGGTTACGGTAGATACCGCCATCTTCGAGATGTCGCTCGGCAGCCTGTCGGCGCACAAGGGACTCGCGATTCCTGTAGTGTGACGCGCCGCAGTAGACGGACGGGAGTTAGTGCCGCTCTGGGCCTCTGGCTAGAGCGGCACCTCTCTCTCCGATTCCGTGCTGACTACCGCCTCTTGGGAAGGTAACTCCTCTTGCTTCCTCTACCTGCCTGAAACTGCGCTGCAATGTGCCTTGAGTGGCCGTCTACGATGTCTAGCCCCACAGACCTGCCCATTGCACCCGCAGCCCGAGCCCAAGATGTGCCATTCGCCCGACAGCAGTCCCTTGAAGATGCAAAGGCAGTCCTCGATCTCGTAAGGTTCGAGAACTGCGAAAGGCTTAGGCAGTTCCTTAACGGAGATGGATGTGCGGCTGCGGTGGAATCCAAGAGCTACAGCACCAATCCGTGTGCCACTATGCAGGTAGACACGCGTTGGAGGGAGACCGAGCTTGCAGCCGATGCGGTGCGCGGTGTCGTAGATCGTGAGCTCGCCGATCATGTAGATCGGTTCACCGACCTCCCGAACGATTTCATGGAGTTCATCGAAGGATGTTGCTTTCCGTATAACCCGCTTACTGCCGGAGAGGCGCGCCCCGAACTCCCCGAGGGCATCGGGGGGGATTCGATTTTGGTGCGGGTGCTTCCCGCCACCCGCAGTACACGCATGGGCTGCCCACTTGATTACTTGGCCGAGGGTCGGCGCATCACGATAGAACTGTAGCTCTTTGATCGCTTCGTTCCTGTAATGCTCGATGTAGTCTGATACCGCCTGTTCCAATCGCCACTCTGTGACCGCATCATTTACAGACATGCCGTCCCCCTCTGATAGGTACTGGCCAAGCAAGGCAGCATGGCCGCGAAACACCCGCCTCCAGAATCACGACGCAACACACTAGTGGGCTAGTAGTGAAGCGTGTCAGGACAATTCGATCTCCGTGCGTCCCAACCGAGGCAACGAGCAAGTAAGGATGGCTGCAAGGGCAGCAGCAGACCGCGACCTAAGTTCTGGCCTGTATGACGACAGGACCTCCACTCTCGACCTCTATATTCAAGCTGTGCCCATGGAGTAACAGCATACCCAAGAGCGGCGTGCTGCCCGTCGCGTCGGCCTCGATGTCTCTCGGTTGGCCGTCCCAGAGCACAGTAACGTAGTGAACGTCGAAATCCACTTCGGCATCATTAGCCAGAAACGCCTGGCCCATGTAGGCGAAGGGCAATCCCAAGTCACCAACCAACTCAGGCGGCAAGGTCAGGAAGCCGCTGTAGCCAGTGTCCACCACAGCTTCGATTTCCTGGGCTTGCCCCTCGGGGCCTTGCAGGGTAAGGGTCACGACCGCTTCGTGTGCTTCGTTCACCATCCCCTCGATCACCCGGCCCTCCGCAGAGACCCGGCCCCGAAGCTCCGGAGCGCCCTGTATCCGACCCTTTCGCACAAGACGTCCACCGCGTCCGGGCGTCGTTCCCGTAGACGTTCCACCGCGTCGCGGGTGGTCTTTGACACGGCCCAGTCTCCTGTCTCAACGTCTATGGCGACGAACTCACCGAAATGGTCGGTTTCGACCTGGGGCAGGATGTCGCGCTGGTATATCTCCTTGCCCAGGCGAACCGCCTCCTTGCGGGGCCTGCGCTGCCGAGTCGGTGTACCTGTGTTTCTCATTCGTCCCCCAGTTTCCAAGCACACTTCTACGCCTATATTCTACTGCCTCACGGCGGCTGCCAGCAATAGAACAAGAAGGCAGAGAATAGTGCATTGGCCCCGTAGCTGGCGACGTTCGTCATGAGCCAAATTGCGACACTGCAAGGTTGCGCGGGATGCCTATTGGGGGTGGGTAGGACCAGCCACGACCATCGCCCCTAGCCAACCTTAGTATCTGATATGAGACGTATGGGAAACTGGACACGGTTGCCTGACACATCCTCCAAGTAGATGTCTCCCATGGCAATTCTCGGACCTCCCTCTCCCACTTTGATTGAGGTCCTCCGCCAATTGACGTACTGATCGGAGGGCATGGTCAATGTCTCTGTTAGCCTCAAGATGGGATCGTCCATCAGCATTCCCGCGATACCTAGTGTGGCAACAAGACTCTGCGCGTTGTGCCACTCAGCAACTACCTCAGCGGCCATAACAAATTCTCCTTCCTCCATTTCGTGATGACCTTGGCCAGCCTCAACGGCCTGAGTCGGTACTTTCTTTTCGCTGTGGAACTACCTCTAGAAGAGTTGATTCCCCCTGCCTACGCTTCCTCCCCCATCGGCATCTGGTAGCCGACGCGGGACTCGGTGAAGATGTAGGCGGGTCCGCGGGCTTCCTCGCCCAGCCTGGTGCGCAGCTTGTTCGCTATCGTGCGCATGATGCGCTGCAACAGGTACACTTGGGCAGTCGGCTTAGATGCAATGAGGGCTGAATAGGTACGGCTCACATTGCTATTCCGCACTCTCGGCGGACTCGGGCAACATCACTTCCATGCCGCCGGGGACCGAGAACGCCAGATGCATGATGTGCCACACCTCTCCACCTGTGGGGACCGTGCCGTTGCGCCACTCCAACACTCGGTCATAGTCGATGCCAAGGCGGTCGGCGAACTCCTCCCACGACAGGTCGGTAAGCTCTATGAACCGCTCCAGCCTCTGGCCGAAGTCCTTTGGGAAGAGCTCCGGATACGAGTCCTCTGCCTGTTTATCTACGCCCATAGTACTGCCTCCTTCTTTGTAGGCCGCCATCTAGGGTCCCAGTTTCAGCGGAGGGTCGAAGCCATCCGGCATGCGAGTCGCCGGCACTGGCAGCATAGCACCGCCGCCGGGTCGCCCTCCACAACTCGACGCAAGAGAACCACAAGGTCTTGAGAATGCCTCGACCTACGGTTTCTCCAGCCCCTCCGTCTCCCCCCTCGGCATCCGGTAGCCGACGCGGGACTCGGTGAAGATGTAGGTAGGGTTGCGGGCGTCCTCGCCCAGCTTGGCGCGCAGCTTGTTGGCTATCGTGCGCATGGGACTCATGCCGCTGCCGCCCTTCTCTCCCCAGATGCGCTCCAACAGATGCTCGTAGGACAACACCCGCCCGGCGCTGGCCGACAGCTCGGCCAGCATCCGGTACTCCGTCGCGGTCAGTTGAACCGGACGGCCGGCAAGAGTCACGCTGTGCGCGGAGTAGTCGATGGTCAGGTCGCCCAGCACGTAGGGCTCCGAAGGCTCCGACACCTCTCGCCGGCGCAGCGCCGACCCGATCCTCGCCGTGAGCTCCGTCTGCGAGAAGGGCTTGGTCATGTAGTCGACGGCTCCCATCTCGAAGGCCCGCGCGATGATCTCGTCCCGTCCAACGGCCGACAGGAAGATGACCGGAACGTTCGCTATATCCGTGATTCTCTTCATCAGCTCGACGCCGTCCGTTCCCGGAAGCATGAGGTCCAGCAGCGCCAGCTGAGGCCGTTCCTCCTCCATGAGGCGGACAGCCTCCTCGGGGTCCCCGGTCAGTATGGGCGTGTAACCCGACCGGATGAGGGCGTCCCGGACGTAGCGGAGGTCCCGGGGGTCGTCATCCACCGCGAGGACTCGCACCCTTTCCCCCGCAACCCTCTGTCTTTGACGCGAGGAGCGGGGCGCTGCCGAGGCGAGCCCGCCCGCTCCGCCGGTCCCGTCCACCGGGAGGGTGAAGGTGAACCGCGCCCCCAGGCCCGGCCCGTCGCTCTCGGCCCGGATGCGGCCCCCGTGGGCCTCCACTATCCCCTTGCAGATGGCCAGGCCCAGGCCTGTGTCTCCCCCCTGCTCCTCCAACTGCGCCCTGGAGAACTTGCGAAACAGCGTCGGCAGGGTCTCGGCCGGGATGCCGCGCCCCTCGTCGGCCACCGAGACCGCGACGTGGACGCCCTCCCGCACGGCGCTCACCCTGATGGCCGACGACTCCCCTGAGTTGCGGGCCGCATTGGACAGCAGATTGGCGAGGACCTGGATGATGCGCCGCCGGTCCGCCGTCACCAGGGGCAGGTCCGGCTCGATGTCGATGGCGAGTTTGTCCCTGCCCCCGGCGCTGATGAAGGAGCTCCTTGACCGGTTCACCAGCGCCTCCACCTCTGCGGGTTCGGGAGTGATAGCCAGCGAGCCCGTCTCGATGCGGGCCACGTCCAGCAGGTCGGATACCAGGTTGTTCATCTGGTCGGCCTGGTCCTCGACGATGCGGAAGAACTGGAGCATGATCGCGGGGTCGAGGTCCGGGGAGGAGCCCAGCACCGTGGATGAGGAGCCCTTGATAGTGGCAAGCGGCGCCCTGAGCTCGTGGCTCACCGTCGCCAGGAACTCGGCCCGCAGCCGCCCCTGCTCCTCCACGTCAGCCATGTCCTGTAGGGTGACGACCACCGACTCGACCGCCCCCTCGTCGGAGAGGATGGGCGTTGCATTGAGAAGCACGGCGACGCTCCGCCCGTCGGGGACGCCGATGACGACCTCCTCGGCCCGCAAGGTCTCCCCGGCACTCAGGAGCTCGGCCATGGGGAACTCACGCAGGGACACCTCCCGCCCGTCGGCACGTTTGAAGGTCACCATGTCGAGCAGGCCCTCCGGCGTCTGGCCGGGGTTGCGCAGGCTGTCGACGATCCTGCCCGCCTCCCGGTTGAAGGACTTCGGCTCTCCCGTCGCCGCATCGAAGACCACGACGCCCACCGGGGAGGTGTCCATCAGCGTCTCCAGGTCCGCCCTGGCCCGCCGCTCCTCGCGGTGCCTGCGGGCGTTGGCGATGACCAGCGCCGCCTGGGACGCGAACATCACGAGGGTCTCCTCGTCCTCCCGGGTGAACTCCCCGCCGCCCGTCTCATGGGCCAAGTAGATGGTGCCGACCCCAACCCCCAGATGGCGAATTGGGGCCACCATCAGGGAGTCCACCGATAACGGGGGCAGGAAATCAGGCATGTTCAATGCCTTCAGGTGGCTGTCCAGATTCGAGACCCGCAGGGGCTCCAGAAGCCCGCTGAGATACTCGAAGAAGCTCCGGCCCTCGGGCATGTCCCACAGCCCCTGGTGCTCCTCCCTGGTCAGGCCGGAGACGATGAAGTCGGGCGTCTGTCCGGCTTCGCCGTAGACGGTGATAGCTCCGTAGCGGGAGGCCGTCAGGGCACGTGCGCTGTCCACCACCTCCTGCAACACCGTGTCGAAGTCCAGGCTCTCGTTGATTCGGAGGCCGGCCTCGCTCAGGCGCGAGAGGCGCTCTTCCAGCTGCTGTACCCGTTGGCGCAGATCCTCAGGTCGGTCCAACTCTTCACCTCGATGGGACTCCAGGGGCAACCTGCGGCGGGAGCGCAGGGATTCGGCGTCCACGGGGTCAATTATGCCAGTTTTTCTGCAAAGTGCCAATAAGTGACGGAAAATAAGCCCTAAAGTGACAGCATAGTTATGTGCATGTGGTAACGTCCCGGGGGAGTGTACCCGAAACACGGGGAGGTGTCCGCACGGCTAACGTACGGAGACAACCTGGACAGGCGCCGGCCACGGTCGGCGCGGTCGCGCTCCCCGCCGTTGGCGCGACGCTGGCCGCATTCCCATTTCTAGTGATGTTCGTGCTGCTACTGATTCCGGCCGCGAACAGAAGGTGAGGAGACATACACCATGAAAACATTAGTTACGCTGGCCTTGTTCGTTCTGCTGCTGGTGGGGTGTGGAGGAGGCCCCACCGACCAGGAATGCGCCGACGTTTACGACGATCTCACGGGCAATCCCCCCGTCACCCAGGAACTCATGGACAAATCAAAATGGTTCAGAGAGAACTGCATCGTCTATGAGGACGGCTTGATCGGGGCCCGCTAAGGAAAAGGCCCCGCTCAGCTCATCAGCCAAGCCGGGGCCTGCTTTCAAACTACAGGATTATCGCCGCGTACAGCACAGCGCCAGGAACTCGGCCCGCAGCCGTCGTACTTCTTGGCCTCGCGGAGTCCCAGCTTCCGCTATCTTCAGCACCGGTGAGAGGGAGTAGAAGTGGTTCTTGTAGTCGGCGCTGGTGCCGGAGATTCCAAAGGGGCTGCGGACTTCCAAACTGTACGTGTTCGGCTCCGGCTGGAGCCGGGACGAGTAGGAAGGAGACACGGAACCATGGTGAGAAATAAGTCGCCCGTCATCCTCCTCGCCGTCCTGGTGGCGCCTCTGCTGGCCCTGGCCGCCTGGGGCGGCAACGGCGACGGCGGCAGGACTCCGCCGGTCAAGCTACGACCCAGCCGTCCTCTGCCGGGGCAACCCCCGACCCCGCCGGAAGTTCCACTTCGACCGTCGAGCCCGCGGTCTCCCCAACACCCACTGGCCAGCTTCCGCTGGAGGTGACGTCCGTGGAGACCGACACGGAAGCGCTAGTAGCGCTATATAAAGCCGGCGGCGGCGAAAGCTGGCAGAGGAGCGACAATTGGCTAAGCGAAGCTCCCCTGGGCGAATGGCATGGCGTCAGGACCGATAAGAACGGTCTTGTCATAGAGTTGGAACTCGACGGCAACGGCTTGAGCGGGGAGATACCGCCTGAGCTGGGCAACCTCGCCAACCTGACAAAGCTGCACCTCCAGACCAACGAGTTGGGCGGTGAGATACCGCCGGAGCTGGGCAATCTCGGCAACCTGCTAGAGCTGGACCTCAGCTTCAACGAGTTGAGCGGGGAGATACCGCCAGAGCTGGGCAACCTCGCCAACCTGGAATATCTGGATCTCGTCTACAACCAGTTGAGCGGTGAGATTCAGCCTAAGCTGGGCGATCTAGGGGTCTTGGAGGTGCTGCGCCTCCACGCCAATCGGTTGAGCGGGGAGATACCGCCGGAGCTGGGCAATCTCTCCAACCTGCTAGAGCTGGACCTCGACGGCAACCAGTTGGGTGGGGAGATACCGCCTGAGGTAGGCAACCTCGCCAACCTGACTGTGCTGCACCTCTACGGCAACCGGTTGAGCGGTGAGATACCGCCGGAGCTGGGAGACCTCTCCAACCTGCTAGAGCTGTACCTCAACGACAACCAGTTGAGCGGTGAGATACCGCCTAAGCTGGGCAATCTCGGCAACCTGCTAGAGCTGGGCCTCTACGGCAACGAGCTGAGTGGTGAGATACCGCCGGAGCTGGGCAACCTCACCAGCCTGACTGTGCTGGACCTCGACGGCAACCAGTTGGGTGGGGAGATACCGCCTGAGGTAGGCAACCTCGCCAACCTGACTGTGCTGCACCTCTACGGCAACCGGTTGAGCGGTGAGATACCGCCGGAGCTGGGCAATCTCGGCAACCTGCTAGAGCTGGACCTCAGCTTCAACGAGTTGAGCGGGGAGATACCGCCAGAGCTGGGCAACCTCGCCAACCTGGAATATCTGGATCTCGACGACAACCAGTTGAGCGGGGAGATACCGCCTGAGCTGGGCAATCTCTCCAACCTTGATGGGCTGTTCCTCAACGACAACGAGCTGAGCGGCTGTGTGCCCCAAAGCCTGGAAAAACACCGAGGCGATATTGACCTGCCATTCTGCGCCGAATGAGCCGGGAGAAAGGAGCAGGCGATGATTAGAGCTATTGTCATCCTGGCGGCTCTGCTGTCCCTGGCCGCCTGCGGCGGGAGCGCAGGGATTTTGCGTCTGCGGGGTCAATTATGGCAGTTTTTCTCAAAAGTGCCAATAAGTGACGGACAATAAGCCTTAAAGTGACAGTAAAGTTATATGCATGTGGTAGCGTCCCGGGGGAGTGTACCCGAAACACGAGGAGGTGTCCGCATGACTCACGTACAGAGCCAACCAGGATCGGTCGCCGCGACGCCTGCGCTTGACGCATCCCACTCCCGGCGGGCCGGTTCAGGCGCATTGAATCTCACCCCCCCCCCGTTTTTGGGGTGATTGGGGTGAGCTGATGGCTTCCCCGCTGCGACTACTCCCGTCCCGGCGCCTGCCTCTCCTGCTCCTGCTGGCCCTGGCGGCGGCCCTGCTGTCGCTGCCCTCCGCGGAGTCCACCCAGGCCTCGGCGGCGCAGAGCGTCCCTTCGGACTGGGAACACATCCCCCAGGGCATCGCACCCGGCGACAGCTTCCGCCTCCTCTTCGTCACCTCGGCCACCCGCGACGCCTCTTCCTCCAACATCGCCGACTACAACGCCCACGTACAAGGTGCGGCGGGCGGCAACGACAGCCTGAAATCCTTCAAGGACGAATTCACCGCCCTGATCTCCACCTCCGCGGTGGACGCCAGGGAGAACACCGGCACCACCGGGACTGGCGTGCCCGTCCACTGGCTGGGCGGGGAGAAGGTCGCCGACGACTACGCCGACCTCTACGACAGGTCGTGGGACTCCGTCGCCGGCAGGACCGAGAACGGCAGTTCCTACACCGGCCTGGTGTGGACCGGCGGCAACAAGATGGGCGAGAAGTCGGGCCTGCGCTACGCCGGGGCCGCCGAGGTGCGCCTGGGCGACCTGGGCGACGCCACGCTGCCCCTGTCGTCCCCCACGGTGAAAGCCTCCGGCGAAGCCTACCCGTTGTACGCCCTCTCGCCGGTCATCACCGTGGCCGAACCGGAGCCCACGCCCACGCCCACACCTGAGCCAACGCCGGCGCCCACCCCAACACCGGCGCCGGACAACGGGCCGCCGACCATCGCCTCCGGCCCCGTCATCGCCAGCAGCCCGGCCAGCGGGGACACCTACGGCAAGGGCGAGACGATCGAGGTCTCCTACACCTTCAGCGAAGCGGTGATCGTCACCGGCGCCCCCCGGGTGCGCCTGTTTGTGGGCGAGCGCAAGCGCTGGGCCCACTACAGCCACGCCGGGAACGGCGGCGCCACCCTGGTCTTCACCTACGTCGTCAGGCCGGACGACCGGGACGACGATGGGGTCAAGGTCGGGAGGAACGGGCTCAAGCTCAGCGGCGGGAGCATCGCCGACGCCGACGGCAACGCCGCCAGGTTGAGGCACGCGGCCCTGCCGGACCAGGCAGAGCACCGGGTGGACGGCGCGGACTCGCCGGGCCGGATCATCCTGAACACGGACCAGCCCCAGGTGGGCCGGGCGGTGACCGCCGGCATCCTGGACCCGGACGGCGACGCCAGCGGGGTCGCCTGGACCTGGGCGCGCTCCGCCGACCGCACCGCGTGGGAGGCCATCGCCGGCGCGACGGGAGCCTCCTACACCCCGTCCGAGGCCGACGTGGGCCGCTACCTGCGCGTGAGCGCCGCCTACAGCGACCCTCGCGGCCCCGGCAAGACGGCCGGCACGACGACGGCCAACCCGGTGTCCTGGCTGCAGGGCGAGCCCCAGACCCTGACCGGCACGATCTTCTCCGGCGTCGCCAAGACCAACGTCGCCGACCTGAGTGCCGGGCAGTTTGTCACTGGCTCCACGTTTTCGGCCTGCCTCGGCCAGAACTGCACGCCCCCGGCAACCGGCAGGGTGGCCTGGAATGTGAAGATCACCGGCGTCGGCATCACCGTGCGACAGAACGGCGAGGTCGATTACGACGGCACCATCCTCAAGGGGTCGGTGCTCAGGATCGGCTACTTCTCCCACGGCGCCCTTCAACGGACCGCCACGATCACCGTCACACCCGGGCTCACCATCTGGTCCGCCACGCTGACGGTGGATGTGCAGACAGCCCAAGCCACCACCTATGCCGGGTGCGACGACGAAGACGCGAAGCAGGACAACTGCTCCGTGAACCTCCGCCCCAACAGATTCACCTTCCAGGGCGCCGAATATACGGTCAGGGGTTTCTACACCAGTTCAGAGTTTGACCGGCTCGCTCTGACATTGGGCAGTGCCGTGCCGCGGCGTTTGTCAACGGCGACGCTGCACGTTGGCGCCAGGACGTATGCCTTCGCGGACGATCAGAACGCGGCTCTCGATACGCTTTGGTGGGACATGCCGGGCCTGAGCTGGAGCGACGGCGATACGGTCAGCGCCAAGCTGATCGTTCCCCCGCCCCCGCCTCTCCCGGCCGCGCCCGCGGCGCAGACCGTTCCGCCCAACTGGCCGCTCCTTCCCGCCGGCGTCGAGGCCGGGCAGAGCTTCCGGCTGCTGTTCGCCACCTCCGCCACGACCGAGGCCAGCGAGCCGGGCATCGGCCATTACGACACCCACGTGCAGAACGCGGCGGACGGCAACGCGTCCCTCAAGCCCTTCAAGGGTGCGTTCCGCGCCCTCATGTCCACCGAAGACCTCGATGCGCGGGACAACACCGCCACCAACACCGACACCAGGTCCGATCCGGACGCGCCCATCTACTGGCTGGGCGGGGCGAAGGTCGCCGACGACTACGCCGACTTCTACGACGGCAGCTGGGATTCGCGCGCCGCGAAGACCGAGGCCGGCGCCGGCATTTCCGGCACGTATTGGTTCTGGTTCGGCTCGAATGCCGACGGAACAATGCACGCGACGCAGTTTGCTGGTGAGAGCCTGGTCAGTGCATTGAGAAATGACCTCCTCATATCCCCGACGTTGAGTTCGAGCGGCCTGCGAATCCTCGCCCTCTCCCCGCTGATCACGGTGATGCACAAAGCGGCGGGGCTCACGGCCACCCCGGGCTCGGGCAGCGTCGCCCTGGACTGGTACTACGGGAAACCGAAGGACGACGACCTGCCCGACGGCACACGCTGGCAGTACCGGCTGCGGACTACCTCGCAATACTCCTGGGGCCACTGGATCGACGTGTACAGCCTCGCCCACTACAGGTGGATCACCAAGCGCCGGGTGTTCCTCACCATCGAACAGGGGCTGAACAACGGCACGGAGTACGAGTTCCAGGTCCGCCTGGTGGACCAGGACGGCAACGCCGGGCCGGTGTCGGACAAGGTAACGGCAACCCCCCGCGCCTGGGGTGCCCCCGAGGCCCAGACCATCCCCGCCGACTCGCCCCTGATCCCCAGGTGGAACGGCGATGCCCTGGTCGGCCCCGGCGAGAGCTTCCGGGTGCTGTTCATCACTTCGGATGAACGGCACGCCATGTCCGCGGACATCGACCACTACAACCATTTCGTGACGCAGGTGGCGGCCGGGAACAAAAACCTGAAGAACAGCAAAGGCGACCACTTCGGCGGTGAGTTCCGCGCCCTCATCTCCACGGCAACCACGGACGCCCGGGACAACACCGCCAGCACCGGCGAGGGCGTGCCCATCTTCTACCTGGGCGGCGGCAGGTTGGCCGACGACTACGGCGACTTCTACGACGGCAGCTGGCAGACGCCCATCTGCGGACGTAACGAGTCCGGAGAGCACATCTGCTACGGAATGGTCTGGACCGGCTCGTTGGCAAACGGGACCCGGGGTCAATACGCGGGCCAGATCGGTTGGCCGGGAGTTTACGTGACCTACGCCTCCGTGCCGGGGGACTCCGGCACGCTGAACGAGGGGGTCTACAGCATCGAAGCGCCCCTGCGCCTTTACGCGCTGTCGCCGGTGCTGACCGTGGCCGAAGAGTAAGCGCGGCAGTAGCCGGCGGCCTCCCGTTCTGCTGATACCCAGGCAATTCCAACAAAAGGTGAACGGATAGCATGGAATTGAGAGTGTATTCGTTTCCTGGTCGCTGGCTGACAGCCCTGGGAGCGCTGGCAATTATAGTCGTTCTGATCGCCTGCAGCGACGATCCTACGCCCACGCCGCCTCCAGCGGACACCCCGGTTCCAACTGCTACGGCCACAGCTACTCCTACCCCTAATCCATCGCCCACGCCGCCTCCAACGGACACCCCGGTTCCAACTGCTACGGCTACTCCTACGCCTACCCCTAATCCATCGCCCACGCCGCCTCCAACGGACACCCCGGTTCCACCAGATCCCACGGCCACGCCCATTCCGACTGCAATGCCCGTCGCAGAGCCTCCTGGAACGGAGTCACGTAGCGGTGATGATGCGGGGTCTTTCGCCTCCGTCAGCGCAGGGTGGCGCCACACATGTGGAGTGAAGACCGACGGCTCCGTAGTCTGCTGGGGCTCGAGTGCCGACTTCTTTGGCAACGTTGTAGGCCAGACCGCACCGCCCCAGGGTTCGTTCAGATCCGTCAGCGCCGGGGCTGACCACACCTGTGGATTAAAGACCGACGGCTCTATCGCCTGCTGGGGCTCAAATCTGCACCACAATGGCAACTTCGTTGGTCAATCTACGCCGCCGGATGGTTCCTTCGTGTCCGTCAGCGCAGAGGCGTACTACACGTGTGCGCTGACGACCGACGATTCCATCATATGCTGGGGTGACAATGACGATGGAGAAGCGACGCCGCCCGAAGGCACCTTTTCTTCTGTCAGCACGGGAGTCATTCACGCCTGCGGGGTGAAGGAAGACCTCTCCCTCGCATGTTGGGGCGACGACTGGATCGGACAAGCCACTCCTCCCGATGGTTCCTTTACCTCCGTCAGTGCAGGATACTCCTTCACTTGCGGTGTGAGGGAGGATGGTTCCATCGATTGCTGGGGCGACGATAGAAATGGCGAAGCCACTCCCCCTGACGGTTCTTTCGTCTCCGTAAGCGCAGGGGACAGTCATGCCTGCGGGGTGAGAGCTGACAGATCCATAGCCTGCTGGGGATATGATGGCGGGGGCCGAGCCACACCTCCTGAGGGTAGCTTCAAACTCGTCAGTGCCGGGGCGGCCCACACCTGTGGAGTAAAGACCGACGGCTCCATCGCCTGCTGGGGCCGAAATGAGGATGGCCAAGCCACACCGCCCACCACTATGCCGGTCGTGGAAACTAGGGAAGACGACCACGGCGACTCAGCCGGGAGCGCAACACCCGTAGAGATCGGCGCGGTAGTGCAGGGTGTGCTTGAAGCGGGAGACATCGACTACTTCTCGTTTGAAGCCGAGAAAGGCAAGTCCTACCAGGTAGTGGCCACCCCCAAGTCCCTGTCCGGCTCGTTGGAGATCAACAAGTATGGTCCTGACAATGAGTGGCTGGGCATCCAGCTCGCCACAGGTGGCCTCAACCATCCGGTTACCAGTTCCCTGCACGCCGAGAGGTCCGGGAGCCACTACGTCAAACTGGAAGGCGGGACAGGGTCGTACACCCTGGAGATAGCCGCCAACACGCCCACATCCACTCCTACGCCGGTTCCGACGGCGAAGCCAACATCTCTGGAGGAACCCGGGCCCGACCTCACGGGAGAGCAGATGGCGGCAATCATGCTTACGCAGGATGACATAGACACCGAGTTTCCTTCTCTGTCGTTCGAGCCAGATTTGAGTGGCTTGATTGACAACGCCGAGACCGCTGAAAACACCTTCGACCCGGACGACACCGAGTCCGACATCGCAGCGGCGGGCAGGATCATCGGCTACGCACACCGCTTTTTCGACCGGCAGGCTCTGCTCGGCGGAAGCGATGAAGGACCAGTCGGCATTGACATTATTGTCCACGTTCTCAAGGACGAAGAAAGCGCCTCCGAATTCCTAGTGATGCTGTCCACAGAAGCGAACCGGTTCGAAGACAAGGAAGTCGGGGAGGGAGTAACCCTGCTTTCGGTAACGCCTGTCATCAGCGAAGTAGTCTTGGGGGACGGTTTGGAGGGATATCAAGCTGAGATAGAATTCTCAACGCTGGGCAAGTCTTTGCTTCGATGGGAAGTCTTTTGGAGACGCGGCACTGCGGTATTATCCCTCGGGTTCTTTGGCCATCCCGGCTCGGACCCTGGCCCGGCTCTCTTCAGGCTCGCAGTCAAGATGGACCAAAAGGTAGGCCCGGCTCTGGCTGGCGAGATCACAGTCGTGCCCGAGACGGATAGGGCCGCCTTGGTGGTCCTTTACAACTCCACTGACGGCCCCAACTGGTGGAACAACGAGAACTGGTTGAGCGACGAACCGTTATTGGAGTGGCACGGCGTTACCACCAACTCAGAGGGGAGCGTTACTGGATTGGACCTGAGCATCAACGGTCTCACAGGCAGTATCCCGCCAGATCTGGGCAACCTCACCAACCTGAGGAATCTGTCCCTCGGCGGCAACGAATTGGGCGGGGAGATTCCGGTATCGTTGGGCAACTTGACCAACCTAGAATTGCTCAGGCTTGACCGTAACCAGTTGACCGGGTGCATCCCGGCGGGGTTGCGGGATGTGGCGGACAACGACCTGGCCAAGTTGGGACTGGCCTTCTGCGACGAAGCGTCAAACACGCAGACCAGCGGTACCGGCACCGGGAAGTACGACGCGGATGGCGACGGCCTGATCGACGTCTCGAACCTGGAGCAGTTGCACGCCATCCGCCACGACCTCAACGGCGACGGGATACCTGACAGGGACTCCGGCTATTCTGAATACTACAATGCCTTTCCCATCGGTGCGACCGAAGCCGTTTGCAACGACTGCATCGGCTACGAGTTGACGCGCTCTCTCGGCTTCAACAAAGCTGACAGCTATGCCTCTGGAGTGGTCAACACCCGGTGGACGGTAGGCAGCGGATGGGAGCCGGTAGGCAATAGCGAAGACGCCTTCCTCGCCATCTTTGACGGCAATGGACACACCCTCAGCGACCTGTACCTCTTTCGCGTTGCCAACTCCGACTTAGGCCTCTTCGGCTTTGTCGGCGATACCAGCACCATCCGCAACATAGGTCTGCTAGACATCGACATCACTGGATTGAACGGCGTCGGCGGGCTGGCTGGGAGCAGTGCGGGCACAATCCGCGACAGCTACACCACCGGCACCGTTTCTGGAAAGGGCGATGTCGGAGGACTGATCGGCAGGAGCAGGGGCTCCATAGTCGACAGCCATTCCTCCTGCCGCGTATCTGGCGGCAAAGAGTGGCTGGACGCTAATGCCGGCGGGCTGGTCGGAGCGAACAGAGGTGAGATCAGCAGCAGCTACGCGACCGGCAGCGTCTCGGGAGAGGACAACGTCGGGGGCCTCGCTGGGACCAACATCGGCCCGAGCAGCGCGATCAGGTCGAGCCACGCCACGGGCAACGTCTCGGGTACTGATTATGTGGGAGGGCTGACAGGCATCAGCCATGGCAAGATCGCACTCAGCTATGCAACCGGCATAGTATCGGGAGAGGGTGAATCAGGAGGGCTGGCGGCGATCAACTACGGCACGGTCGATGACAGCTACGCCACGGGCAGCGTCTCGGCCTATTGGACCGCCGGCGGCCTGGTTGGGGAGAACATTGGCATAGTCAGCGGCTCCTACGCCACAGGCAGCGCCTCGGGTAGTGGCACCAGCCTAGGCGGAGAGCATGACGGCGGTATTGGTGGCCTAGTCGGATTCAACGAGGGCACGATTGTCTCCAGCTACGCCAGAGGTAGCGTAACCGGCGTTGGCGTCACAGTCGGAGGACTGGTCGCCGCGAACTCCGGCACGGTCATCGCCACCTACTCCACGGGCAAGGCATCGAGTTCCAGTGAGCATGAGTACGTCGGAGGGCTGATCGGAAGCAATACAGGCGCGGTGATGAGCAGCTTCTGGGATGCTCAATCTTCGGGCAATGAAACCGGCTTCGGTTATGGGGAACTGAACGGTGCCGAAGGCAAGACTACCTCCGAACTTCAGTCGCCCACCGGATACACCGGAATCTATAGCGATTGGGGGGAGGCTGGCGAGTTCTGGGACTTTGGTACAAGCAGCCAGTATCCAGCTCTGGTAATTGACTTTGACGGAGATGGCGCCGCATCCTGGCAAGAGTTTGGCAAACAGCGCAGCAGGATAATTCCTTCGCCCACCTCTCGGCAGGGCGGGACGCCGGAGCCGTTGGCGGCGTCCTTCCCCGCCAGTCCCTTCCAGTCGCCGCGGCACAAGGGGGAGGACGACCGGCCCCAGGTGATCGTGACCTTCAGCCGGCCAGTTCGGTCCTTCGGGCAGAACACCCCTTCGGTGTCGGTCGCCGGGGCTGTGGTGAGCAGCTTGCATCGGCACCACGAGGAGGGGCTGGAGAACGCTTGGGTATTCTTACTGGATCCGGCGGGGACGGGGGACATCAAGTTCGCCCTGATTGCTGGCCACTCCTGCGACGCGGGCGGGATTTGCACCAGAGAGGGCAACATCCTGGAGGTAGCGCCGGAAGCCCGCACCATACCGGGGCCCCGGTCCCGATGAGACGCCAACTCCGGAGTCTACGGCAACACAATCGCCAGCGCCCACAGACACCCCCACGCTGATGGGTACCGGGTCTGATACCGACGGAACCGCCATGACCTTCACTTCCGTCAGCGCCGGGAAGTATCACACCTGCGGGGTGAAGACAAGCGGCTCCGTCGTCTCCCGGGGGAATAATGAGGAAGGCCAGGCCACGCGCCTTAGTAGCTTTCCTGCCTGGGGGCATCGGCAGAAGATTGCATAGCCTGAGTTGAGAAAGGATTCGATGGAAGAAGGCAGTGGTTCCGTTGGCGGGCCGGGGTTCGCGTTTGGGTGCGTACCTTCTGGACACGGGATGGACACACCGAACTGTCGGTCGAAGGCGTTCAATGTCTGAAGTCCAATTGCAACTGACGACTCTTGAAGGAAATAGCATGACAGTCTTTCGGCTCTCGACTCTCATCAGGGTTCCGGTGTACGGCGGCGTAGTGGTTCTCGCCTCCTCCGTATGGGCGTGGGCCCTTGGCTTTGCCGTATGGCATGGGGCCGTTGCCGGCGCTGTCCTCGGGATAGTGTTAGGCGTACTGATGGACATGTTCATGCAAGAATTCGACGGCGCTGATGACCTTAGAGGCTTAGCCAGGTTTGTCTTCGGGAGTGGGGTCATGTTGTTGTTTCTGGCCTTGTCCATCGTTGGCGCCATAGTTGGATTAGTCATCCGATTGGTTTCTTGACCTTTGAACATCTAATCGCCTGTGGCGTCTCGACACCGTGAAAGGACGATAGCTCAACCAGGAAGGAGAAGAAAGCATGGCGACGCAATTCACGTCCAAAGAGTGGGATCTGATTAACGAAAGACTTCAGGCCGACCCGGAGCGGTACGGTCTACCTCAGCGGGAGTATGGCTCGGTGCTGCTCGGGTCCTTCAACATCCGCAAGCTGGGGTCGTCGCGCAGCCGGAGCCCCGACACGTGGGAGTTCTTGGCCAACGTCTGCCGCAGCTTCGACCTGCTGGCCGTCCAGGAGATCATGGACGACCTCTCCGGCCTGCGGCGGCTGATGTCCCTGTTGGGTCCGGAGTTCAGTATGGTGGTCTCGGACCAGACCGGCGTGTTTCCCGGCGAGCCGGGGGTGGGAGAGCGAATGGGGTTCATCTACCGCTGGAATACGGTGGAGCGGATGGAGGTGGCGAGCGACGTCACCTACGACCGGAGCAAGGTCATCGACTCCATAGCCAGCGACTACGACACGTTCACTAAGGTCATGACGCCCTACGCCAAGGCGTTGGCGAACTACCGGGAGGGACGGCGCAGGACCAAGCCCAGACTCAACCTGCCGGTGTTCCTGAGCTTCATCCGCCAGCCGTTCTGCGTCGCGTTCAGCATTCCCGGGCATCCCGGCACCCAGCCGTACGAGATAATGGCGGTCAACGCCCACCTGTACTTCGGAAACTACATCTCTGACCGGCGGCAGGAGTTCAACGCGCTGGCCGACTGGCTCATGAGCAGGTTGAAGACGAACAGCCGCGCCTACTACCCCAACTTCATCCTTTTCGGCGACCTGAACTTGGACTACGACGACCCCGCCCGCGACAGGAGGCGAATCGAGGACCGCATAAAGTCCTTCAACAGCGACCTGGAAGGGGCCAACGTCAACTTCCCGTTCTTGGACGTGCATCCAGACCGGGATGATGTCTTCCGCACCAATGCGCGGCTGACGGAGACCTTCGACCAGATCGGCCTGTTCAACCGCGACCCGCGTCTGCCGTCTTATACCGAGAACGCGACGATGGGTGCCAACCCCCTGGGGCCAGACTATGGTGTGTTCGAGTTCGGCGACCTGTTCAGCGAGGCGATACTGGGCCGTCCGTACCGCGAGTTGGCGTCCAGCGAGAGGTCCGCTCTCGTATCCAGATTCGAGCACAAGGTGAGCGACCACCTACCTCTGTGGATTCGGCTGCCCTTACCCACGCGCTGAGTCGCGGTCCCCGCGTCAGAGGCTCTGGGGGTGAACTACCGCACGTTGGCGGCGTGCCACGACGCCCGCCACGTATCCCGGCGTATGCGAAAGGCGCTGGAGGCGTATCGGGACGCGACCACTGCTGACGGCGATGACCTAGACGGTGATGACGCCGGCGACATCTCGGACAAGCTGGCGGCGCTGGAAGAACGGGTGACGGCGCTGGAGAAAGAGAATCGTGCTCTGAGGGAGACCGTAGAAGCGCAGGCAGAGCAGTTGGCGCAGTTGGAACGACAAGGCGGCGCACCTGGGGATGAGGAACGGCGACAGGTCGAAGCCGATGCACCACAGGGTGACTGCGGACGGAGCAAGGAGTGGCGGCCGCCAAGACGGGACCACGGGATGCCCGATGCCGGGGTGGTCACGTTGGAGAAACAGCCTGACGAGGAGCACGCCTTTGGCCCTGCTGCCCCGCTGGTGGCCGAGTGGAGAGGGCTTCGGTCCGGTGACAACACGAAGCCCAGCCGATTCGACCGGGCCGAGGCTGCGGCGCGCCGTTGGGAGTTGGAGGTCGCCATGATCGGAGACTTCGGCCTGACCCTGCCGCCGGAGACGGAACCCCTGGACGCATCGCGCAGGGAGGACCATCTGAGGTGGCGGAAGGAGGCGCTGGCAGCGGCATTGGCGAAAGCAAGGCGGCTACGCTGGCTGAGGCGGGTGCTCACGCTGGGTTTGAGGTGGCGGTAGCCGGCCAGGGGCACTGTGCGGCAACGGCGATTCAGAGGGAGAGTAACCCGAAATCTGCGGCTGTTGCGGAGGGCGATGGTGACGTCGAACGGCCCATGCCGTGGAACTCCACGCAGGACCGGAGCCCGTCGAATGTCGGGGGAGAGTAAGGCGGCCCTTGCCACCGCCGTACATCCGGCGAATGACCGGAGTCAGCTACTCCCTGAAATGGCTTTGACATGGAACACATGGGCAGATGCTCTGACTCGCAACCACTGGGGGAAGTCGACGGCACATCAGGTTTCCTCCATCTCGGCCAGCACCCGGGCCCGCGCCTCCGCTGCCGCCTGCTCCGCCGCCTCCAGCCGGTGCAGCGTCGAGTCCAGCCGCTCCTCAAACCCCTCTGGCATCGCCTGCCGCTCGTTGAGGATCCTGCTCAGTTGCGTATAGTGAATGCCCATTTCCGCCGCCACCACGTGATGCTTCACGCCAACCTCGGCTATGCGGCCCCTAAGACGCGCCACCCCCTCTGCCATGACCCATCGACCCCCTACATGAACGTTTTTCATACATTCTACAACATGAAGATGTTTCATGTGTCAACACCTTTTTTGTGATAGCATGGTTTGCCATTCAGGAAAGCAGACAGGTGGCAAAGCAAATGCTCGGCACCAGGCTTGCATCCGCTAGGAGGCGGGCAAACCTCTCGCAGGTAGACCTCGCCGCCGCCATGGGCGAGAGGTACGACCAGACCATGATCTCCCACGTGGAGTCGGGACGCTCCGGCCTCGTCGCTGACGGTATCGCCCGCGCCGCATACGCTCTCGACACCTCCGCCGACTACCTCCTCGGTGTCACCGACGATCCCGCCTCGGCCAGTGACCGGATGGCCAGGTCCCCCACCGTCGACATCGTCGCTCTTAATAAGGAGGCGGTGCTCGCTGGCGACGGCAGCGTATCCACCGTTGTCGCCGAGCAGAGCAGCTATAGCTTCAGCCGGGCCCGGCTCGTGGAAGCGGGGATCGACCCAACCCAAGTCAGCGTCTTCCGCGTTAGAGGAGAGTCGATGGCGCCCACCCTCGCCAACGGTTCGCTCATCCTCGTCGACTACCTACGGGACATCCCCAGGCAGAACCGCCTCTACGTCTTCCGGTCTGACGACGCCCTTTTCGTCAAGCGGGCCCGGAGGATCCAGGACTCGTGGTGGTGGCACAGCGACAACCCGAACTGGGCACCCTTCCGTCTCGAGGGCTCGATGAGGGTGTGGGGAGAGGTCAGGTGGTACTTCCGCCTATTCGACGACAACGGCAATTGATTAAGGAATAGGGGTGACATACCACCTTGCGCAAGTAGAGGAGCAACCTAACAGTTGCTGACACAGGCGGGGACGAGTGCGGCAGTGCTGGACGCCAACGGACCTATGTCCGCAAACGGCATCCAGACTCTCTCGGGTCTCCCATAGACCTCAGGATTCTTTAGCAGTCCGCAGCAGTCCGCCAAAACCTATTGCAATTCTCTGGGAGCGGTGGTATGTTTCCTGCTGGATGTCAACAACAAAAAGTTTATAGAGAGGAATGACACTATGAAATCGATCACTGGTGCGTCACACCACTCCTACTTGTGGATAGCGGTCGTGGGGTTCCTTGTCCTAGCCCTCGCTTCCGCTTCACTCCTCCATGCCCAGGACGATTCCACAATCAAGCATCCTGAGAAGAGTGATGCTGTGGTAGCGAGGTTCACGGCGGATGACCCTGAGGACGATGAGATCAGATGGAGCAAGTCTGGTGATGACGAGGCGCTATTCGCCATCAGCGAAGAGGGCGTACTGACCTTCGATTCACCGCCGGACTTCGAGGCGCCGGGAGACGTCGGCACTAACAACATCTACGAGGTGACCGTGACGGCCACCGACGATGACGATACCCCCCTGGCCGGCAGCCACGATGTGATGGTCGAGGTCATCAATGTGGAAGAGACTGCGACGGTGGGGATCGAGCTTTCATCCCTGCAGCCGCAGGTTTCGACGGCGATAACGGTTGACTACGTTGACGGCGTGGGGAACCCGCTTGTAGACGAGAACGGCGCCGCACACACCGGCATTGTGGACCCCGACCGTGACAAGGCCGACCCTCCCACGGGGACCTCCATCCCCGCGGACGACGTAACGTGGCAGTGGTCCAAGTCGTCCAGCAAGGGCGGGAGGTTCACGGACATCCCCGGTGAAGCAGCGAAGACGGTTTCCTACACCCCTGGCTCCTTGGACAGAGGCATGTTCCTGCGGGTGACGGGGACCTACGAGGACGGCGAGGGAGAGGGGAAGACCGTAGAGGCGACCTCTGCGTACCCGGTCAGGGCATTCCCTGTCGGCAACAGCGACCCCGGATTCCCGGAGGACTTCGACGACCAGACTGATGGCGACGACCCGCCAGCCGCGGATATCGACGACGGGGCGACGGAGGGCGCTGCCGTGGGGGACCCCATAGAAGCCAGCGACCCGAACAACGACCGCCTGACCTACTCCCTCACAGCCGATACAGGCGGAACCGCAGCACACGCTGACGTGTTCCAGATCGACCGGGCGACCGGCCAGGTGAGCGTCGGCCTCGACAAGACGGTGCATCCCACAAGCGACACCGGTGAGACTGCCTCTGCTGCCGTTGTGATAGGGGACAGATTCACCTTCACCATTATCGCCACCGACCCGTCCGGCCGCATGGACACGGTCACCATGACGGTGACGGTGACAGCAGCGGACGAAGCGCCGGTGTTCACCGAGGCCGGTGGAGAGGCAACCCACACATTCGAGGAGATACCGGTGGGCACAGACTCACCGGATCTGGAGGTGCACACCTTCGCGGCCACCGACGTTGAGGGAGACACAGTCACCCTCTCCATGTCCGGAGCGGACAGCAGCAAGTTCACTTTCGTCCCAGGCACAGGCGTCCTGTCCTTCATGACTGCGCCGGACTACGAGACGCCCGGCTCTGCGGACGGAGACAACGTCTACGAGATCACGATCACGGCCGCGTCGACCGGCAGCGGGCAAGGCGCGACCCAGAAGCGGACCGCCCTCGACGTGACGGTTACTGTCACGGACGAGGACGACCCGGGGACGATCGGCCTGAGTGCGGACGAGCCGAGGCTCGGCACTGCGCTTACGGCGACCGCCCCGTCGGACACCGACGGTGGAGTGAGCGGCGTCACCTGGAAGTGGGAGCGAGACAGCGTTGGAACTGCCGGTACTCCCAGTTCAGATTGCACCGCCATCGCCGCTGGTGGCTGGGAAGAAGCCAAGGGCACGGGCGCCGAGACGGTCAGCTACACGCCGTCGGCAGGTGACGTAGGCAAGTGCCTGCGGGCGACGGCGACCTACACCGACGCCAATGGTCCCGACAAGAGCGCATCGGCCATCTCTACCCAGGCTGTGGCAGCGGCCCGGAACCTGGCCCCGGTGTTCACCGATGAGGACATGGACACCGACGGCGACCAGCTCAATGAGAGGGAAGTTCCTGAGAACTCGGCCGCGGGTACCAACGTGGGAGACCGTGTCGTCGCAACCGACACCGACGACGACGAGACAGACGACAACGATGCTCTGGCCTTCGCCCTGAGCGGCGCAAACGCGGGGCTGTTCGACATCGATTCGAGCGGCCAGATCACGGTGGCGGCCGGAGCGCAGCTGGACCATGAGACCAACGACACCTACACGGTGACAATCACCGTCAGGGACCTGGAGGGCCTCAACTCCTCCATCAAGCTCACCATCAACGTCACCAACGTCAACGAGGCGCCGGAAGTCAGCGGAACATCCAGCGTGGAGCATCCTGAGAAGAGTGATGCTGTGGTAGCGAGGTTCACGGCGGATGACCCTGAGGACGATGAGATCAGATGGAGCAAGTCTGGTGATGACGAGGCGCTATTCGCCATCAGCGAAGAGGGCGTACTGACCTTCGATTCACCGCCGGACTTCGAGGCGCCGGGAGACGTCGGCACTAACAACATCTACGAGGTGACCGTGACGGCCACCGACGATGACGATACCCCCCTGGCCGGCAGCCACGATGTGATGGTCGAGGTCATCAATGTGGAAGAGACTGCGACGGTGGGGATCGAGCTTTCATCCCTGCAGCCGCAGGTTTCGACGGCGATAACGGTTGACTACGTTGACGGCGTGGGGAACCCGCTTGTAGACGAGAACGGCGCCGCACACACCGGCATTGTGGACCCCGACCGTGACAAGGCCGACCCTCCCACGGGGACCTCCATCCCCGCGGACGACGTAACGTGGCAGTGGTCCAAGTCGTCCAGCAAGGGCGGGAGGTTCACGGACATCCCCGGTGAAGCAGCGAAGACGGTTTCCTACACCCCTGGCTCCTTGGACAGAGGCATGTTCCTGCGGGTGACGGGGACCTACGAGGACGGCGAGGGAGAGGGGAAGACCGTAGAGGCGACCTCTGCGTACCCGGTCAGGGCATTCCCTGTCGGCAACAGCGACCCCGGATTCCCGGAGGACTTCGACGACCAGACTGATGGCGACGACCCGCCAGCCGCGGATATCGACGACGGGGCGACGGAGGGCGCTGCCGTGGGGGACCCCATAGAAGCCAGCGACCCGAACAACGACCGCCTGACCTACTCCCTCACAGCCGATACAGGCGGAACCGCAGCACACGCTGACGTGTTCCAGATCGACCGGGCGACCGGCCAGGTGAGCGTCGGCCTCGACAAGACGGTGCATCCCACAAGCGACACCGGTGAGACTGCCTCTGCTGCCGTTGTGATAGGGGACAGATTCACCTTCACCATTATCGCCACCGACCCGTCCGGCCGCATGGACACGGTCACCATGACGGTGACGGTGACAGCAGCGGACGAAGCGCCGGTGTTCACCGAGGCCGGTGGAGAGGCAACCCACACATTCGAGGAGATACCGGTGGGCACAGACTCACCGGATCTGGAGGTGCACACCTTCGCGGCCACCGACGTTGAGGGAGACACAGTCACCCTCTCCATGTCCGGAGCGGACAGCAGCAAGTTCACTTTCGTCCCAGGCACAGGCGTCCTGTCCTTCATGACTGCGCCGGACTACGAGACGCCCGGCTCTGCGGACGGAGACAACGTCTACGAGATCACGATCACGGCCGCGTCGACCGGCAGCGGGCAAGGCGCGACCCAGAAGCGGACCGCCCTCGACGTGACGGTTACTGTCACGGACGAGGACGACCCGGGGACGATCGGCCTGAGTGCGGACGAGCCGAGGCTCGGCACTGCGCTTACGGCGACCGCCCCGTCGGACACCGACGGTGGAGTGAGCGGCGTCACCTGGAAGTGGGAGCGAGACAGCGTTGGAACTGCCGGTACTCCCAGTTCAGATTGCACCGCCATCGCCGCTGGTGGCTGGGAAGAAGCCAAGGGCACGGGCGCCGAGACGGTCAGCTACACGCCGTCGGCAGGTGACGTAGGCAAGTGCCTGCGGGCGACGGCGACCTACACCGACGCCAATGGTCCCGACAAGAGCGCATCGGCCATCTCTACCCAGGCTGTGGCAGCGGCCCGGAACCTGGCCCCGGTGTTCACCGATGAGGACATGGACACCGACGGCGACCAGCTCAATGAGAGGGAAGTTCCTGAGAACTCGGCCGCGGGTACCAACGTGGGAGACCGTGTCGTCGCAACCGACACCGACGACGACGAGACAGACGACAACGATGCTCTGGCCTTCGCCCTGAGCGGCGCAAACGCGGGGCTGTTCGACATCGATTCGAGCGGCCAGATCACGGTGGCGGCCGGAGCGCAGCTGGACCATGAGACCAACGACACCTACACGGTGACAATCACCGTCAGGGACCTGGAGGGCCTCAACTCCTCCATCAAGCTCACCATCAACGTCACCAATGTCAATGAGGCGCCGGAAGTGATGCGGGCTGGTTCGATCCCGAATCGGGCGCCCACGTTCCCGAGCTCGACGGCCAGCCGGAACATACCGGAGAACACGGCGGCCGACATGAACATCGGCGCCCCGGTGGAGGCCGACGACCCGGACAACGATACGTTGACTTACACCCTGGAAGGCACGGATGCGGCGTCCTTCGACATCAATGCCGGCACAGGGCAGCTGCTCACCAAGGCAGCCCTCGATCGCGCGACCAAGAGCACCTATCAAGTGGTTGTGAGGGCCGAGGACCAGGGTGGGCTGTACGACACTGTCGTAGTAACCATCACGGTCACGGAAGTGGACGAGAATCAAGCCCCAGCGTTCCCGTTCCCGACAGCGTCAAGAGAGATAGCCGAGGACACAGCGGCTGGTGAGAACATCGGCTCACCGGTTGAGGCGACTGATGGCGACGACGACCCGCTGACCTATGAGTTGAGCGGCGCCGACATGGCGGACTTCGACATCGACCGCGGCACAGGCCAGCTGAAGACCAAGTCCCCGCTGGACTACGAGACCAAGAGCACCTACACGGTCACCGTAACAGCCCGGGATGGTAACGGCGGCCATGACGACGTAACCGTCACCATCACCGTCACCGACGTGGACGAGACGCAACCCTTGCTAACAAGGTACGACGCCGATAACGACGGGTACATACAACTGGATGAAGCACGCGTGGCGGTGGGGGACTACTTTGAGCCACCAAAGGGCGTGAAACTCAGCCTCGAAGATGCGAGGAAAGTAGTCGGGCTGTACTTTGAGTGGAAGAACAGTCAGAGCTAGTAGGTAAGACTTCATGCAAAAGCAAAGAGGTGACGTAATCAGAAACGCATATCGAAGGAGGCCGCCTTTGTTAAGGGCGCTAGTCTTCGCGCTGGCAGTGGTTACCGTGGGCTTGCTCGCGGGACTGTACTCGGCGGAAGCCCAACAGACAGCAACGGCATCGCGGTCGTTCTCCCCCGACCCGGTGGAAACCGGGGGCCAGCTGGTCGTGACGATCACCGTCGGCAACTACGGTGGCATCGGACAGTTGACCGAGACGTTCCCGTCGGGATTTACCTTCGTCTCGTCCAGCCCATCCGTGACCCCGTCCGGTCAGACCCTGACCTTCAACCTCGTGGGTGACTCTTCCGTGAGCTACACACTCACGGCTCCCACCTCGACCGGGACAAAGTCCGGTTTCTCAGGGACCCTGACGCCGGCGACTGGATCCGGAGTGAGTGTCGGTGGTCCTTCCTCGGTGACCGTCTCGCCGTCCACACAGACAGCAACGGCATCGCGGTCGTTCTCCCCCGACCCGGTGGAGGCCGGGGGCCAGTTGGACGTGACGATCACCGTCGGCAACTACGGTGGCATCGGACAGTTGACCGAGACGTTCCCGTCGGGATTTACCTTCGTCTCGTCCAGCCCATCCGTGACCCCGTCCGGTCAGACCCTGACCTTCAACCTCGTGGGTGACTCTTCCGTGAGCTACACACTCACGGCTCCGACCTCGACCGGGACAAAGTCCGGTTTCTCAGGGACCCTGACGCCGGCGACTGGATCCGGAGTGAGTGTCGGTGGTCCTTCCTCAGTGACCGTCTCGCCGTCCACACAGACAGCAACGGCATCGCGGTCGTTCTCCCCCGACCCGGTGGAGGCCGGGGGCCAGTTGGACGTGACGATCACCGTCGGCAACTACGGTGGCATCGGACAGTTGACCGAGACGTTCCCGTCGGGATTTACCTTCGTCTCGTCCAGCCCATCCGTGACCCCGTCCGGTCAGACCCTGACCTTCAACCTCGTGGGTGACTCTTCCGTGAGCTACACACTCACGGCTCCGACCTCGACCGGGACAAAGTCCGGTTTCTCAGGGACCCTGACGCCGGCGACTGGATCCGGAGTGAGTGTCGGTGGTCCTTCCTCGGTGACCGTCTCGCCGTCCACACAGACAGCAACGGCATCGCGGTCGTTCTCCCCCGACCCGGTGGAGGCCGGGGGCCAGTTGGACGTGACGATCACCGTCGGCAACTACGGTGGCATCGGACAGTTGACCGAGACGTTCCCGTCGGGATTTACCTTCGTCTCGTCCAGCCCATCCGTGACCCCGTCCGGTCAGACCCTGACCTTCAACCTCGTGGGTGACTCTTCCGTGAGCTACACACTCACGGCTCCGACCTCGACCGGGACAAAGTCCGGTTTCTCAGGGACCCTGACGCCGGCGACTGGATCCGGAGTGAGTGTTGGAGGGCGTGACAGAGTGACCGTCCAGGGGCCAACCGCCACCAGATCCTTCTCACCAACTACGGTGAGGCCGGGACGAAACGTGGTCGTGACGATCTCCGTCGGCAACTACGGTGGCATCGGACAGTTGACCGAGACGTTCCCGTCGGGATTTACCTTCGTCTCGTCCAGCCCATCCGTGACCCCGTCCGGTCAGACCCTGACCTTCAACCTCGTGGGTGACTCTTCCGTGAGCTACACGCTCACGGCTCCGACCTCGACCGGGACCAAGTCCGGCTTCTCGGGGACCCTCATGCCTGCTGAGGGAGCCGGAGTGACCATTGGCGGCCCTTCCTCCATAAGAGTAGCGCGTCCTGGCGGCGGTGGTGGCGGAGGCGGCGGTGGAGGTGGTGGCGGAGGCGGCGGTGGAGGTGGTGGTGGCACGCAGCCGCCCGCCAATCAGCCGCCGGCGTTCAGCAGCGCGAGCGCGACCAGGAGTGTGACCGAGAACAGTCCCGCAGGCACGAACGTCGGGAACCCGGTGACGGCGACCGACCCGAACAACAACAGGCTGACCTACAGACTCGGTGGTGACGATGCCGCCTCGTTCAGCATCGTGGCTGCCAGCGGCCAGATACAGACAGCGGCCGTGCTGGACGAGGAGACGAAGTCCAGCTACACCGTCACGGTCACGGCGAATGACGGGAGGGCAAACAGCAGACCCATAACGGTGACCATCAGGGTTACCGACGTGACCTTCGGGTGCGCCACAAGGGGCGCGGTCGCTGACAGGTCGAACTCTGGGTTGGCGCGCGATTGCGAGGCCCTGCTTGAGGCGAGGGACAAGATTGAAGGCGACGCAAGGCTCGGCTGGGACGTGGCCAGTCCGATGGATAGCTGGAAGGGCATCACGCTAGCCGGAACCCCCATGCGCGTAACAGTTGTAGACCTCCGCGCGGAGGGGCTGACGGGCACGCTCCCGGCTGAGCTCGGCGACCTCGAGATGCTGACCTGGTTGAACCTCCGCAGCAACCAGTTGACCGGCGAGATCCCCGGATCGCTGACCCGGTTGAGGAACCTCGAGAGGTTGCTGCTGCATAACAACCAGTTGTCAGGACCCATCCCGGACCTGAGCGGTCTGAGGAACCTCAAGATGCTCTGGCTCTCCGGCAGAGACATGGCACTGACCGGTGGCGTTCCCGCATGGTTGAACCGGATGAGCAACCTTGAGGAAGTGAGCCTCTGGGGTAACGACCTCAGGGGCGGGGTGCCGAGGTTGACCGGCATGTCGAGCGTGAAGCTTCTGAAGCTCCAGAGCATTGGGCTTACGGGCAACATTCCGGCATGGTTCAGCGATATGAGCAGCCTGAGGATTCTGTACCTCCACGACAACGATCTGATCGGGCAGATTCCACCGAGTTTCGGGCGGCATACTGGCTTGGTACGGCTCTGGCTCGACAGGAACGACCTTACCGGGTCTATCCCGCCTCAGCTTGGCGGAATGAGCAGCCTTCGGACGCTGAACCTTCGTAACAACCGTCTGAGCGGGTCAATCCCGGCCGAGTTGGCCGGCCTCGAAAACTTGCAGCACCTGCGGCTGCACAACAACCAGTTCACCGGATCCATCCCGACCGCACTGGGCCGCTTGGGCAACGTGACGCAGTTCTGGGTGTCCAACAACCGTTTGACAGGGCCGATCCCTTCCGAGTTGGGCGACCTGGCCAATCTGCAGCAGTTGAACCTGCATACGAACCTGCTTTCGGGCACGATCCCTTCCGAGTTGGGGAACCTGACCAATCTGACGCGCCTACGCATAGGCGGGGTTGACGGAAACCGCGGGAACATCGGGCTCACCGGGTGCGTACCATCAGCGATTCGGGATGCGACGGACCCGGACGACCTCGCTTCGGCAGGCAGCAACGGAATCCAGATCTGCTCGCCCTAGTGGGAGCCGGCACAACGCTCGCTCTATTCTAGGGCTTTGAAGAAGAGGCATGGTCGTAGCATCGCGACCATGCCTCTTCTACCGCGATGGCCGGCGTTGAAGACTCCGCAGCCTGAGCCGTGGTGGCGGGCAACCAGTGACCCGTGAGGCTCGATCATCTGGCCGCGGACAAGAGGCACACAAACTGCACACCTACTTGACTGCCATTACAGTCAGACTGGGAGAAAAAGATGAGAAGATTGACAGTTTTGGCGGTCGGGGTGCTGTCCGGCATTTCTGTTGTGGTCGCGTGGATTGTATGGCTCTTCAGGCGGCGGAAAGGCAAGTGATCCTGGTGCCTGCACTAGGCAGGGGCGAGTCCGTAGTCCCCTTTTGAAGGGGCACTATAGTGCGGCTAACCCGCGGCAGCCAGCATCGTAGCGTCGCGACCATGCCTCTTCTACCACGATTGTCGGCGTCGAAGCGTTCGCAGCCTGGGTCGTCGTGGTGGGCAGCACCTTACTCTGACAAGTGAGACATGATGGCCCGGCCCGGAACTCCATCTCTTGCGAGACCACCAGCCCGCCCTTCTGATCATTCGAGCCTGAGGACTCTTCCCCATGGGGGTTTCCGGCTCGCAGCGTTCTCACTGGTCGTCATGCTGCTCGGGAATATGTACCTAGGCGACCCCTTGGGCCATCCGGCATACGCGCAGCTGGCCGACACCTCCATAGACTACGCCGAGAACGGCACGGCGGCGGTCGCAACCTTTGTTGCATACGACCAGGACGGGGATGCCATCAGGTGGTCTCTGAGCGGCGTACATGCTGCGCTGTTTTCCATTGATGGCGGCATGCTGGCCTTCAAGAAGCCTCCCAACTACGAGGACCCACAGTCTGCGGCAAATGGCCGGAGGCTGTCGGAGAGAAACCTGTACAGGGTGACCGTCGAGGCTTCCGGCGGCACGCACAACGTGGTCGTGAGGGTCACGGACGTGGACGAGGCCGGAACGGCAAGCATAGACAGGCCGCAGCCGCAAGTCGACCGGCCGCTTGGGGCCAGCCTGTCGGACGAGGACGAGGGGGTAGCTGCCCAGAGATGGCAGTGGTCGAGGTCGGAGGACAGAAGAACCTGGACGGACATTGAGGGAGCGACATCGCCGCATAGGAGTCCGGCGCAGGCGGACGAGGGCATGTACCTGCGCGCTACGGTCACCTACTCCGACAAGTTCGGCTCGGGCAAGACGGCCTCGGCGGTGAGCGCCAGACCTGTGGAGCCGAGGACCCTGTCCAATGCCGCCCCCCGCTTCGTGGACCGGCGTGGTGATGAAGTCACCACCGTGACCCTGACCTTCCGCGAGAACACGGCCGAGGGCAGGCCCATAGGTCGGCGGGTATCGGCGACGGACTCAGACGAAGACATCCTGTTCTACGAGTTGCTGGACACCCCTGACCTGGAGGATGACGATGGTCGCTCGAGGTTCACCATCGATAGCGCGTCCGGCCAGATAAGGGTCGGCAAGGTGCTGGGAGCGGACGCAACGGAGACCGAAGACGAGGCGACGTCCCTGCACGGGAGCCCCGAGTTGCCTGACGGTGAAGATGCCGGCAACGCAGGAAACAATGAGTACGTCCTGCGGGTGCGGGTGAGCGACCCGTCGACAGCTGCGGCCACGGTGAATGTGATCGTCAGGATCACCAACGTGAACGAGCCCCCTGCCTTCTATGAGGACGTGCCGACGCTCCTGAGAGTCCGGGAGAACGTGGACCCCCCGGATATCACGTTCGGGGACGGCGACAGTCCGGTCGGTTCAGACACATTTGCCGCCACCGACCAGGATGGCGACAGCGTCACCGTTCCGCACCGGGTAACGGGTGACGACCACGAAGTCCTGACCTTCGACAGGTCCAACATCCTGCGTTTCATCGCGGGCCATGAGCCTGACTACGAAGACCAGAGCTCCTACTCGATAACCATTACGGCCCGCTCCCGCGGGCAGTCGACCACCCTGGCCGTGACCATCGAGGTTGTGGACACGGAAGACCCGGGAGTGGTGTCCCTTTCCCAGAGACAGCCGCAGGTGGGCATAGAAATACACGCCAGGGTCAGCGATGCCGACGGCCGAGTGAGCGTCAGGAGGTGGGAGTGGGAGCGGTCGGAGATGGCGTTGGATGGGGGAACACTGGCAGCCGAGTGCATGGAGGATCCTGATACGGACATAGTTGCCGTTGGCAGCTGGGCCACGATAGACGGGGCCACATCGGCGGTCTACAACCCGGGACCGGCTGACGTGGGCAGGTGCCTGCGAGCCACGGCGTTCTACACCGACAACATAGAGAACCCGGCCGATGCCGCCGACGAGGCGACGGGAGTGTTGGAACGTCCGGTGCAGGACAGCAAAGTTGCCAACGCCGCTCCCAGGTTCGTGGACCAGGACCTGAACTCACCGGGAGACCAGTCGGACAGGACGAGCCGGAAGGTGCCGGAGAACACGGAGGCGGGGGAGAGCATAGGTAGACCGGTCAGCGCCTTCGACGAGGATGGCGAGCTGCTGATCTACACCCTGGGCGGCGAGGACGCTGAATTCTTCAGCCTGTCCAGGGACGACGGCCAGCTCAAGACGAAGGCCTCGTTGAACTTCGAGGCCAGGCACAGTTACAGCGTGGTGGTGACCGCCACCGATCCCTCGGGAGCCTCGGACAGCATACGGGTGACCATCAACGTCACCAACGTGCGCGACCCGGTGCACATAACCGGAGTCCGGTCGGCACGGTACCCCGAGAACGGCACGGGACCGGTAGCCTCCTTCACGGCATCCGACGAGGGTGAGCATGTCATCAGGTGGTCTGTAAACGGGCGTGACGACGACCTGTTCGCCATCGACGACGGTGTGCTGTACTTCAGGGAGCCTCCCAACTACGAGGACCCGCAGTCTGCGTCGACCAGCGCGCTGCTGTCGGTGAGGAACGTGTACCGGGTCACCGTGGAGGCAGCCGGCGGCACGCTCAACGTGACTGTGACTGTGACGGACGTGGACGAGGCGGGAGTGGCGAACATAGACAGGCCGCAGCCACAGGTCAGCAGGCCGCTCTCGGCCCGCCTGCGGGACGAGGATGACATGGTGGACGACCAGAGGTGGCAGTGGGCGAGGTCCGAAGACCGAACAACATGGACGAACATAGAGGGAGCTACGTCGCCGCTGCGGAGGGTCGCGCCTGCAGACGAGGGTATGTACCTGCGCGCGTCAGTCACCTACTCCGACAAGTTCGGCGCCGGCAAGACCGCCTCGGCGATCAGCGCCTACCGCGTGGAGGCGACGACCCTGTTCGATGCTGCTCCCTCCTTAGCCGGCCAGGATGACGATGAGTCCACCTCCTACATCGATGTCGCCCGGTCCGTCCCCGAGAACACGGCCGTGGGCATGTCGGTAGGCGAGCCGATAACGGCGACCGACGCAGACGAGGACATACTGTTCTACGAGCTGCTGGACACCCCCGACCTGGTGGATGACGATGGCGATGCGCGCTTCACCATAGACAGCCTCACCGGCCAGATAAGGGTAGGCAAGGTTCTGGGCGCCGACCCCGGCGAGACCGAAGACGAGGACTCGACGGCTCTAGCCGGAGCCCCAGCTCTGCCTGATGATGAGTATGCCGATGCCGCAGACAATAGCGAGTATGTCCTGCGGGTGAGGGCAAGCGACCCGTCGACCGCCGCAGCCACAGTGAACGTCATCGTCAGGGTCACAGAGGTGAACGAGCCCCCGGCCTTCGATGATGACGCGCCGACCCTTCTGAGCGTAGTGGAGAATGAGGACCCGCCGGTCTTCAAGATCGGGCACGACGGCACTCCTGTTGGTGCCAGCACGTTCGCCGTCACCGACCAGGACCATGCTGACGCCACCCATCCGCACTCTGTGGCTGGCGCGGACGGCGATGACTTTGTCTTCGACAACTCCGGCAAACTGACTTTCAAAGCGGGCCACGAGCCTGACTTCGAAGACCAGAGCTCGTACTCGATAACCGTAGTGGCCCACTCCGGCGAGGGCTCCCGCAGGCTGTCGGCCACCCTGGATGTCATCATCGAGGTGGTGGACGGGGAAGACGACGGCGTAGTGGTCCTGTCCCAGAGACAGCCGGAGGTGGGCATCGCGATACATGCCATGGCCAGCGACGACGACGGCGGAGTGACCATCAGGAGGTGGGTGTGGGAGCTGTCCGAGGAGGTTACGGTGAACGACAGGGGCGTGCCGTCGGCTGCGTGCCAGGACGACCCTGGCACCCTGGTCATAAGTCCCGTTGACGAAGGCAGTTGGACCGCGATAGCCGGAGTCACGTCGGCGGTCTACGCCCCCAGGGCGGCCGACGTGGGCAGGTGCCTGAGGGCGACGGCATTCTACGTCGACAACGTAGGTCGCGCTCAAGACAAGGCAACGGGAGTGCTGGAAGTCCCGGTGGGGCGACACGGGTCCCTCGGCGCTGCTCCGGGGGCGGACGGGGGGTTCGTCAATGCCGCGCCTGTGTTCCCCGACCAGGACTTCACCACCGAGGGCGACCAGTCGGACAGCACGTACCGTGAGGTGCCGGAGAACACCGAGAAAGGGCGGAGCATCGGATCGCCGGTCAGCGCCCACGACGAAGATGGCGACCTGCTGACCTACACTCTGAGCGGTCCTGACGCGGAGCTCTTCCGAATCGGGAGGAGAGACGGCCAGCTAAAGACCGAGGCTCCACTGAACTACGAGGCCAGGAGCAGTTACTCGGTAGTTGTGACCGCTACAGACCCGTTCGGCGCAATGGACAGCATACAGGTGACCATCAACGTCACCGATGAGGACGACCCTCCGGTGATAACGGTGATTTCCAGTGGGGAATGACGATGGCCGCCCCACATGGGGCGCTACATGAGGGGTTACATGGCGTGTCACTTGAGGGGCGACATGCTCCACTGACCGGGGAAAGGTCACCGTCAGCCAATCGGCAGACACCTCGATAGCCGGTTCCCGAACGCCGTGCTCTAAACAGGCGTCTCGAAGCCTCCTGATGCCGCTGCCGATCTGCTCCACCAGCTTCATGCGGTACAGCATGCTGAAGAGCAAGGGGTTCCGAGGACGCTCTTGCTGCCTAGCTCTTCCTCCCGCATTCCGGCGGGAAGTCCCCCGGCGTCACGATCTCCACCCGGTCCTGGAAGATGTAGACCTGTACGTTGGCCGTGCTGTGATAGTCGCGGTGGGCAATAGCGTTGACCACGGCCTCCCGCAGGGCGCTCTCCGGCAACTCCAATGCCTTGTAGGGGGCGAATCGGCGCGTTGACAGGGCGGGTGTTCTTCCCTACAGGTTGTTGGGGACTTTGCCCTGTAAGCTGGAAACCCTCGCGTCGATTGCGTCCAGTATCGCCGGAGGGATTCCGCTATTGCGGTCGAGATGCTGACTAAGGAGCTCTACCTCATCGTATGAGGCGAAGCAATCGACCTTTCCCCTCAGATATGGGGAGAGGTATCGAATGGACGGAGGAACACCTCTCGCCACAGAAAACTGGTAGACGTACTTGAGGTTGTCTTTCAGGTATCCCACCACGGGAAGAAAATCGGCGTCACCGCTAACGAGGACGGCTGCGTCGTAGTTTGACATCTTCGCAATCATGTCTACGGCTATGCCGGTGTCCACGCCTTTCTCGCCAACTTGGACGCCCAGATAGGTAATCTCACCGTCTTGTCGTTGTTCGATGCGATACGCCCGCAGAGGATGAACCTGGTATTGGCCCACGTACCTGAACTCCAGGAAATCAGTCTTCCTCTGGATGTCCTCGAAGACCTGCTCACGAAGACGCTCGAAGTAGTTTCGCTCCTTCCTGTACCACCCGTAAGCAAGATCGATAACGGCCTTGGGTGTCAGTCCGTTGATTTCAGGATGCCGATTTACTACTCGTTGTGCCCAATGGACCTGCTGTCGCTCTGATGAAGGCCAAGGAGAGATGCTGGCGGCGGCGTACCAATGGACTCGAATGAGCTGGTGCTTCCAACCGGTGGCCTGGTCGAACTTGGTAAGAACGCCTCCGTAGAATCCCTTCCAGTCGAAGTGCCGCTCTTCAAGCTGGTACTTGCGGTCGTCCATTGGATCGGAGGACGTGAAGGAGAAGTTCCGGAGGTTGGCGCGGAAGTTGGCGCCGTCAACGAATATCGCTGTCCTGAGCGCCATACCCAGAGGCTCCCCAATAAGAAGGGGGCCTATTTGGCCCCCGATCGCCCATAGTGGGATATTCCTTATGCACGGCATCTTGCAACGCCGCACGTACATAGTATGGCAGCTGTGACGATGATGTCAAGAGGCTGCGGTTACTTCTAAATCGGCTGTCCATGAGAACCGTATTTTCTTGTGTCGATTGTCAGACGAAGAACGTGTACCCTGTCCTCGCGTTCTTGGTAGAGGGAGTGTGGCATGTGGGGCATGGAAACAAACATCGAAACGTGGGAGTTGCTCCTGGTCGGGTATCTGATCTTCGGCCTGGCCCCGACCATGACTATGTTCACCGGTCTGGTGGTCGGATTCCTCCACGGGAGGCTGGATGTGGGATGGCGCTGGGGTCTAGGAACGGCTCTGGTAAGTTCTCTCGCCGGGTCTATTGTGCTCGTGATGGCGGCGGAGCTATACAAACGCGACTACGCGAACCAATCTTTTCCACAATGGGTTGGGTGGGCTATCGACTTGGCCCCATTCGTCTTTACCGGCCTGCTGTTCTCCACCGTCGCTGCGATGTTTATTAGGTGGCAGGCGAAGGAGAGCAAGTCCTCAACGGGAACTCAACGCCCGGGTGCCTGCAATTGACCGCAGATGCGGCGGGAGTGCTTGAGAAACGGGAGGTAAAGATCATTCAGCCCAAATAAGCAGAGGAGTTGCGCCGGATATGGAAACTCAAGGGAAGCCACTCCGCCGGGAGTTTTGTGATTCTGCGGTTAGCGTTGCGCCTGACGGCTCTACGGACGGATTTTCACCGATAAGTTCACATAGATATTCACCGCGAATACACTGCTTGATCACGTAATTTCCATTATAGTGTTGGTTGGAGGCTTGTGCATGACTTACGATAGCGCCGTGGCTGACACGGCCACGGCGCTATCGGCAACGGACTGCCTCCGAGCCTTATGGTGAAGGGCGACTGAGCTTGCGTTGGACTTGGGATCAGGCAAAGAACAAGGGGAATCTTCGAGCCCACGGCCTCAGCTTTGAGGCCGCCGCCTTGGTGTTTGAAGACCCTTGGTAGAGGTTACAGTGCGGTTTAGTCCCAATGGGTGCAAACATACAAGGAGGCCCGTCGGAGCTTTGCCAAATCGACCAAGGAGGTGATCCATATGTCCTACAAAGCCGATATTAGTCGAAACCACCCCGGTTGTTTCCTCTTTCTGATCGACCAATCGGGGTCCATGATCGAGGCGCTGGGGGGACAGCCCGAACTGCGAAAAATGGACGGGGCAGCCGATGCCGTGAACCGCATCCTCGATGCCATATCCCAACGCTGCTCCCAGGGCATGGATATTCGCGACTACTTCGACATAGGCGTCATCGCGTACGGCACCGACGGAGCGGGGCGCCCCAACTTGGAGACCGCCCTACCCGGGACATCTCCAGAGCAACCCTTTCTGCCTGTCAGCCAGGTGGTCGACGCCGCGGAGGTCGAGGAAAGGCAGGTCAAAGAGGCCGACGGCGCTGGCGGGGTGGTGGAAGTCACCAGGAAGTTTCCGGTATGGCTCCGCCCCACGGCCGGATACGGAACGCCCATGTGCGAGGCACTGTCCGCCGCGTCCAAGGCCCTCCAGGACTGGACTTCCCAGCACCCGGACTCCTATCCGCCGATGGTGATTAACGTCACCGATGGGGCCGCGACCGATGGGAACCCGGAGCCCTTGGCCCGGGAGATCATGACCCTAGGGACCAACGACGGCAACGTGCTGGTCTACAACGCGCACCTCTCGGAGATGTCCGCGATGCCCGTCCAGTACCCGTCCGACGAGAGCGAAGTTCCTCCCGACGAGTACGCGGCGCAGATGTTCCGCATATCTTCGGTCTTCCCCGACCCGGTCGTGGAGTTGGCCACCGGCATGGGTCTGCCTGTCACGCCGGGTTCTCGTGGGTACGTTTACAACGCCGACATGGTGACCCTGGTGCAGTTCCTCGACATCGGGACGCGCGCCGCGTCAGACCTGCGCTGACCCGTCAGGAGGTGAGGGTGACCCTTCTACCTCCCAGGAGCTTCTGGCTGCCCAAGTCGGGCAACTCCCCTGAGGAATATGAGGACGCCTCGCTGGTCGCTTACCCTCAGCGGATTGGCGCGTACGGGCGTCGTACTGCCAGGGCGGCGGTCTCCGACGGCGCCAGCGAGTCCGCCTTTGCGCGGGAGTGGGCGAACGTCCTCGTGGACGCATTCGTCGACCGGCCGCCCGATGTACGCGGCCTCACCGAGGACTCCATGTCCGACTGGCTGGTCCAGGCCCAGGAGACGTGGCGCGCCGGCGTACCCTGGGACCGCATCCCCTGGCACGGAGAGGCGAAGGCCCGGGCCGGTGCCTTCGCGACCCTGTTGGGTCTGACGATTGCGGCAAAATCGGGCAGGACAAGGCGGCTCTCCTGGCGGGCCGTCGCCGTGGGAGATAGCTGTCTCTTCGTGGTCAGCGGCGACCGTCTGCGGCTGTCCTTCCCCCTGGGAAACCCTGCCCAGTTCGACAACAGTCCCAGTCTGGTATGCAGCAACCCGGACAACGCGGAGGATCTCTGGGAAAACGTGCATCGGACCGGCGGTGAATGCGTGGCTGGGGATTGGTTCATCCTCGCTTCCGATGCCCTGGCCTGCTGGTTCCTTGGCAGGAACGCCGAAGGCGAGAAGCCTTGGAAGACGCTCCTCGCGTTGGACGCGTCGGGGTGGGCTGCGTGGGTGGAGGAGCAGCGCCGCGCCGGCTCGATGCGGAACGACGATACGACATTGGTCGTCATAAGGGTCGCTGAGGACCGCGTGAGGTGATGCGAAGGCCATGCCCTGGCCAGGGATAACCGACTTCAGTGAGGCGGTCCAGAACCCCCGACTGTGCTTCAAGGGCACCGATCTTGAAGCCGGGGAAGTATCGCTCAATCCCCGCGGGATGCCCCTCGTGTTCTCCGGGGCCTTCGCCTGCGTCTATCCCGTGTCTGTGGGAAACCGAACGTTCGCCGTGCGATGCTTCACGCGCGAGGTGAGCGACCAGCAGGCCCGCTATGGAGAGCTGAGCAACTACCTCCTCAACGTCCTCCCACCGTCCTTCGTCCATTTCGAGTACGTGGAACGCGGAATCAGCCTGCGTGGTAGCTGGTACCCCATAGTCAAGATGGAATGGGTGGATGGAGAGCTGCTGAGTAAGTTCGTCGGCTCCAGGCTCGACCAGCCGGACACCCTTCGGCGCGTAGCCGCACAGTGGCGCGGAGGCCCGGCCGCAAGCCTGAGGGGACTGCGCATCGCCCACAACGATCTGCAGCACGGCAATGTCATGGTGCAGAGAGACGGGAGCATCCGCTTGGTCGACTACGACGGCATGTTTCTGCCCAAGTTTCGCGGCGAGCGAAGCCCCGAACTGGGACACAAGAACTACCAGCACCCAGACAGATCGGCGGAGCACTACGACGAGAACGTGGACAATTTCCCCTCCATGGTCATCTACCTTAGCCTGCTAGCCATCGCCTCAGATCCCGGTCTATGGGACTTCCACGATGAGGACAATCTGATCTTCACCAATAACGACTACGCGGACCCTGGGCAGTCCGAACTCTTCGGTCGGCTAAAGAGCTCCCCCGATGGGGCGGTGGCCAAGCTTGCGGAGCGTCTTGAAGAATACTGCGCTCTACCGGTGGAGAAGGTTCCCGACCTGGAGACAGTCCTGCAGGATATTCCTCCCAGTGCAGCAGTGACATCGTCAGCAACAGCGCCTACAGCCGCTCCAGGGACGCCAACGCGATCGATGGTCCAAGCAATCAAAGGCATCTCATACCAGCAGACGCTTCAAGTACGCCGATCAACGCCTTCGCCGCCTGCGCCACCGCCGGCCGGACAGCGACCCATCACGCTGCAACCTGCTGTGCCGCCGCAGGCAATCCAGCCTGCCGGAGCACAACCGACTACCTTCCTGCAATCGTTTTCGCAGTCCTTCTCCGCGCTCGCATCGAAGGTCGCCACGTTCTGGGTCAAGCTGCTGCTCGGTGGCTTGGCGTCGATGTCCGTTGGATGGATCATACATACGGACTTGTTCCTGAACTTGGTGAATTGGATGCTGCTCATTACGGCCATCGTCGCGCTCGTCATCTTTCTTGGGACGAAGCATCCGGCATTGCTCGTGGTTGGCGTCATCACCCTAGTAGTCCGGTTCATGCATCTGCTCGACTGGGCCGTGAATGCAGTGTGGCTGTGGCTCATCACCGTTGGGTCGGCTGCAGCCATAGTCGGGGCCGCCTCCGGCATCGTGACATATAGGGGAGCCTTTGGCCGAACCGCCAGCGCCACGGTGCTCATGGCGGGCATCTGCGCCTCAGCGCTGAAGCGCAGCGCCGCGTCCAAGGAGCTCACCAGAGTAGCAGTGGGAGTCGTGGCCACGGTTCTCACAGTCATCGCGGTCATGGTGGCGGCCGTCGCCTTGGTGGTCGCCCAGCGGGGATGGTAACGGCTCAGTGGTGGTACCGCCCGACGCTCTCGCGTGGCGGCTCCGAAGGGTCGGCTCCCTCCTACGGTCTTCCTCTGGGAAGAATGGCGAGAATGTGGGGAACGATTCCAGCAATGAGGATGCCAATCCCGACCGCGACAATCGAGGAGGTCGTGTCCGCGGTCCACAGAGTCAGAGTAGTCCCAACCCACCCAAGCGCAATCAACCCGAGACCCAGCTTATTGATCCAGCCGCAACCAATCTTGCCCCATCCCACCCTGTCGGTCCACCCGAGCAACATCCTGCGGCGGCTCCGTCTTCTGAGGATGAGAACGGCAAGTCCAACGAACAAGATCGCAGCGCCCACACGCAGAATCTTATCCAGCGTGAACATAGCTGCGCCGCGCCCATATTCGTAGAGGAAGATCTCATACAACATGACCTGCGAGAGCCCAGCCGAGCCAATCGCGAGGAGCCCTAACGCCGCCGCGCCCAACCCCAACTTGTCGGCCCGGTCCAAGTTGCGGGTAAGCTCCGGCTTGCCAGCGAGTCCCAGCAGTTCGACGACGAGGCGGATGCCGACAATGCAGATGCCGCACACAAAGAGGATGACGCCGAACAGCTGGAGGAGTTGCCCTCCCGCTTCCGGCTCGTGCGGGGGCAGGAGCGCTCGGTCGTCAGGTGCGCCCAAGAGCCTCAAGAGAGCCGAGACTGCCGAAAAGGTGACTCCGCCAAGAAGCCAACTCGATGCAGCGATCACGACGCCGACCACGATCACGCCAAGCCCTACCTTGTAGGCTAGGCCCCCACTCTTGACTGAGGTCACCCTGACATGCGAAGGAAAAGCGCCTGAGCGGTTTCCCTGCCTTTCTCGTTGTTTCCGGCCAACCCCTGTTCATGCCGGCCGCAGTACCATGCCGAGTTGACGTTCAGGCTCGCGTCACCCGCAACGACGCAGTCGACCTCCAAGTCGTCGTATCCTTCCTCGTAACCCTGCACCATCACTCTCAGGTTGGGCGGGTAGTCCCACAGCAGCTGTATCAGCTCATCGACGGTCACCGTTTCCCTCCCTTCACTCCAATGGCGCTATCTTGCCGGGCGGTTCCATGCGCAGCGCCCGGTCCCAAGCTGCCATGAGTTCATCCTGGTGAAGAGAGGCCCACAGGAAACATCGGGCCTCCGACTGCCGGGTGTTGTTCGCTCATGATGTAGCCTCAAGCTTTAAGATATTCTCGATAGGATTAACCCTGAATTTCTTTTAGGCACTCATACACCTTTTCTAGTGCTTCGGCAAACAAGTCTTTATGTTTCGATGAAACAAGGTCAACAAGCTCTCGTAATTCCTCTTCATCACTTGTTACAATAACCCAACCGTAGTTACCTGGATAAGTGACGTCTAGCTGGTTGGGCCGCAACTCTACTATCAAGCAATCTAACCCATCCACTCCCCATCCAACTGGCTTTTACGTCTCATCATCCCAATTCTCAATCCGCCATTTCAAATCACCCTTTTTTGTTCGCTCGACCAACTCAGCTATCAACTCTTTCGCTGTTACCATCTTTTCTTATCCTTTCGATAGGGTGCTCTTATCCCTAAATCCCCCTGGACATGACGGGGTTCTTTAGAGTCTCGCGGGTCATGGGCGTGAACAGGACTGAGGCTACCCGCCACGTCTCGAACTCGTTCAGTCTGCCGTCCGCCGCGTGGCTCACCATGTTGGTCACGTTCTCCATCTCTAGCGGCACCAGGAAGTCGCACTTGTCCGGCAGGCCCGGTTCAATGTGAATCCTGTCCTCGCCCACTCTCACGGTGAGCTCCTCCCCGGTCTCTTCGATGGTGATGCCGATGACGTCGAACATGCCGGTGAAGAAATCCACCAACTCGTCGGTCTGGGCAACTGCCCGCCAGAGGTCTATGGCCCGGCCCTCTTGCGGTCCGTCGTCCATCTTCGCTTCCCTCCATTCCCCGACTGCGTCCAGATCGGCGGCTCAGCGCGTGGGAAGGGGCAGCCGAATCCACAACGGCAGGTGATCGTGTCCCACGGTCACATCCTCCTCCACCCATTAAGGTAAGTACGCTCCGTGCTCAGTGTCTTTCCTGCATTCACCGCAAGCTCGCAGAGCAGCGGGTACTCCACATCGGTCAACGCCACTGCCCGGCCGCCCAGCGTCACCCGGCGCCCGGCGTAGTCCACGGCCAACTCCCCCAACTGGGAATACTCCCAGTGCGGCTCCCTTTCCGGCGCGTTACGTCGAAGTCCGCGCTGGTCAGCCGAGCATCCCTCGAATCTCCTCCGCCTGTTTGTCGCTCACTATTCGGATGACCTTGCTGGACGGATCTTCCGCCGCGACGCCGCGGACTGCCTTCCGACCGTTCTTCAGGGTTACCAGTTCCGGGTCCTTGATTGCCACCATCTTCCTCAGCTTTACCGAGTACGCCGTCAGTTCTTCCATTCCCGCCTCCTTCTTGTTTTGCCGGTTCTTTTGGGCATGATTCTTCACGGACTCTTTCGACCAGCTTGACGGGAGCGTGTCAGATTACGATTGCAGCTGCTCCCGCTCCCCCTCCTCACCCAGCCGGTAGCCGACGCGAGGCTCGTTGAAGATGTACCTGGGGTTGTCGGCCGTCTCCCCCAGCTTCTGGCGCAGCCGCCTCACGTAGCCCCTCACCATGGTCGAGTCGTCATATTCTCGCGTCGACCAGACCCGGCTCATCAGGTGCTCCCGGCTCAGTGTCTTCCCCACATTCACCGCGAGCTCGCAGAGCAGCCGGTACTCCGTATCGGTCAACGTCACCGCCTGGCCGTCCATCGCCACGCGTCGCGTCGCATAGTCGATGGCGAGGTCTCCCAACTGGAATGAGCCCTGGGGCGGCTCCCTCTCCGGCCCTTCCCGACGCCGCAGCGCCGCCCCCACCCGGGCCACCAGCTCGGTGGTGGAGAAGGGCGTGGCGATATAGTCGTCTGCGCCGATCTCGAAGGCCGCGGCAAGGTCCCGCTCCGGGGTCCCGCCGCGTCCCGACAGCAGCACCACCGGCGCGTCGGTCACCCTGGATATGCGCTGGATCAGGCCCGATCCGTCGGCCCCGGTAAGCGCCGAGTCCAGCAGCACCAGGTGGGGCCGCTCCATCGCGATGAGCCGCTCCACCTCCTCCGGATCCCAGGTCGCCACGGGGGTGTATCCCGCCTCCGTCAGGGTGTTGCGTATGTGCCACAACGCCTGGGGGTCGTCGTCCACCACCAGCACGCGCCCGTGGCCGCGCACGGCGCGCCGGTGGCCGCCGGCCGGGAGTCCCACCGGCGCCACTCGTCCCAACGCGGTCTCCTCGGCCGCCGGCAGGGTGAAGATGTAGCGGGACCCCAGGCCCGCCCCGTCCCTCTCGATCCAGATGCGGCCCCCATGTGCCTCCACGATCCCCCGGCACACCGACAGGCCAAGCATTTCTCCCCCTGTGACGCTCTCACGCCCGCCTCCCACCGGGGAGAGCCTTTGGAACAGCAGAGGCAGGGGCTGGGAGGGTATGTCCCGGCCCCGGTCGGCCACGCACACAGCTACGTGGGACTCCTCCCGACGGGCGCTCACAGTGATGATCGCCCCCTCAAGGGAGTGGCCGGCGGCGTTGGACAGCAGGCGGTCCAGCACCTGGAGCGCCCGCTGCCGGTCCGCAACGACCTGGGGCAGCTCCGGGGGGAGGTCGACCTCCACTTGATTGCCCGCCCCACTTTCCAGGAATGAGGCCTGCGCTTGGCCCACCAGGGAGGCTATTTCCGTGGGTTCGGGGGTCAGCAATAGAGTCCCCGCCTCGATGCGGGCAACCTCCAGCAGGTCCCATATCAGGCCCCGCATCCGGTCGGCCTGCCACTTGATGAGGCTGAATAACTCTCGGGTCCTGGCCGGGTCCAGCCGGGTCCGGTCCTCCAGGACGGCTGCGGCGGAACCCGTGATGGAGGTCAGGGGCGCCAGTAGCTCCCGGCTCACCATGCTCATGAACTCGGCCCGCTGCCTGCCCAGCTCCTTTATGGGCGGCAGGTCCTGCAGCGTGACCACCACCGACGCAACGCCGTCCTCCTCCGAGAGGATTGGAGTGGAGTTGATAATGGTGTTGACCCGGCGCCCGTCGGGGACCTGGATGACGATCTCCTCGGCCCGCACCTTCTCCCTCGAACTCAGCGCCTGTGCCAGGGGATACTCCCTGAGGGAGACCTCCCGACCGTCGGCTCTGCGGAAGGTCAGTGTCTCCAGCAGCTGCTGTGGGCTCTGGTCCGGGCTGCGCAGCCCGTCCACGATCCGCAGGGCCTCCCGGTTGATCGACAGCAGCGCGCCCGTCCCGGCGTCGAAGACCACGACGCCCACCGGCGTGGTGTTGACCAGCGTCTCCAGGTCGGCCTTGGCCCGCTGCTCCTCCCGGTAGCGTCGGGCGTTGGCGATGACGAGGGCCGCCTGCGAGGCGAACATGACAAGGGTCTCCTCATCCTCCTGGCTGAACTCTCTCCCCTCCGCCTCGTGGGCCAGATAGATGGTGCCCACGCCCACCCCCTGGTGTCGCATCGGGGCCACCAGCAGGGAGGACGCCTGCACCGGGGGCGAGAACTCCGGCATCCCCAGCGCGCTCAGGTGGCCGGCGATGTCGGAGACCCTCAGGGGGGCCTCGGCCTGGCTGAGGTATTCGAAGAAGCCCAACCCCTGGGGCAGTTCCCACAGGGCCTGATGCTCCTCCCGGGTCAGCCCGGAGACGATGAAGTCGGTCCGCTGCCCTGTCTCGCCGGGAACGGTTATCGCTCCGTAGCGGGACCCGGTCAGGGTCCTGGCGCTGTCCACCACCTCCTGCAGCACCGTGTCGAAGTCCAGGCTCTCGTTGATGCGGAGACTGGCCTCGCTCATGCGGGAAAGGCGGTCTCCCGGCGCCTGACGTTCGGGACTCGCTTCCGGTTGCTCAGCTCGGTTCAACGATGCACCTCGCCAGTATGATTGGTGACTTCGCGGTTAGTATAACACGTCGTCCTGGCTTAATGTCCAGTTGTTACGGATATTTACACCATCTTTTTTACCGAGTATTTACTGACTTTGTATGCACTTTTCTCCCATACTGTTCTCTGGCGTTCTGTGCTTTCTCTACCGAAAGGTCGCGATGCAGTCCGTTCGAGCGCATTCCAGCGCTTCGGACAACGCGGCGGCACGGGCGAACACATATGCAATAGGGAGTGTGATTATGATGCTGCGCACCAGGTTTGCCTTTCCGGTCGTCATCGTGATGTTGTTGGGGCTCCTCCTGGCCGCCTCGAACACCGGGCTCAGCCCAACGGTCAGCGCTGCACCCAACCAGCAGACCACCCTCGACATCCCGCACCAGATGGTGCCGAGCAACTGGGCCTGGATTCCTTCTGGACTGGGCCCCGGCGATTCCTTCCGGCTGATGTTCGTAACCGAAGGCCTAATCGATGGGACGACCAACGGCATCAGCCGCTACAACTCCTTCGTCCGTGAGGCGGCCAAGGCCAGCAGCATGTTCAAGGACCACGAACACCTGTACCTCTCGTTCACGGCGCTGGTGTCGGTCTACCAGGGGCTGGATGCGAGGGGCAACACCCGCACGCGGGTTGGTGACCCGGGAGAACACTCTCCCATCTACTGGGCCGGGAATGCCGGCAAGAAGGTGGCCGACAACTACGCCGACTTCTACGACGGCAGTTGGGACTCCCGCGAGGCCAGGAAGTACGACGGAGGCTGGTGGCTGGTTGAGTTTCAGAGAGTGCTCACCGGTTCCAGTCACCAGGGCACCCATGCGATCCACGAGAACGGCTGGAACCTGGGACTGGGAAGTCCCCCGGCGTGGTGGCACGCTGGGCTTCGGGTGACTGCGGTCGGCTCCATTGGCACCGAGCATCACGATACGCCGGGGAAAGAGATATACGTGAATGGGGAGGCGAATGCCTCGGACACTTACCCGATATACGGCATATCTCCCCTGCTCAAGGTGCGGAGCACCACCGGGGTCAAGCCGGTCATCAGCGGGCCGACGGGGACGGTGCGAGGCCCCTTCGACGTGTCCATCACCTTCCCTGACGACGACCAGATCAACGGCATGGCCCTGAGCGCCATCACGGTAGTCGGCGGGACGGCATCGAACCTGCGCCACACCGCCGGCGCCGGGACAGCGGCGGGGGCGGAAAACGGCACGGCATACGCCGTCACCATCACGCCCGACTACGACGAGAGCATCTACGACTCGACCACGGTGGTCGTTTCAATGAACGACGGCGCGGTGTCGGACGTGAACGGCTGGAAGAGCGTCGCCTCCGATGCGTTGTTCGTGGAGTCCACCTACCTTGAGAAGAAGGCTGTGACCATATCCTTTGACGAGAACGGGGTGGGTACCGTTCCCAAGTCCTGGGCCTACATACCCTCCGCCGACCTGAAGCCCGGTGACAGCTTCCGGCTGCTGTTCGTCACCTCGGACACCAGGAACGCCCAATCAAAGAATATCGACGACTACAACAGCTTCGTCCAGAACGCGGCCGGCAGGAGCGAGCTTCTCAAGAACTTCAGCGGGCGCTTCAGGGCCCTGGCGTCCGTGTACCGCGTTCACGCCATAGACAACTCCGGCACCAGGGGGACCGGCGTACCCATCTACTGGCTGGAGGGAGCTCGAGTCGCCAACAGCTACACGGACTTCTATGACGGATCGTGGGCGTCCAAGGCGGGCACGGACGAAGCGGGTAGACGACTGGGGCACTCGACCGACATTTGGACGGGCACCAATAGCGATGGAACCAGGAACGGTCAGGGGCTGGGCAGCACCTTCTTCTACAGCACCTATGACAGTTTGGGAGTCCGCAGCCCCTTTGGAATCTCCGGCACCAGCACCGACTACAAGAACCACTTCTACTCCCTCTCGCCGGTGCTGAAGATAGCGGAATCCGGAGGGCTGTAGGAAATGATAGGGGAAGGCTTGACCGGCAGAATGCGCCGCGCCGCTGCGCTGTTGGCGTTGCTGCTCGCCGCCTCCGCGCTGTTCTCAGCCTGCGGCGACGGGGACGCGGGTCTGACCCGCGCCGACGTGGTGGAGATAGTCAGGGCGGAGATGGCCGCCGCGCCGACTCCCACTCCCGTAGTGACCTCCTCCGACGTGGACGAGGCCGTCAGCAAAGGCATGGCGGAGATGCCCACACCGGAGCCCGGGCTGTCCAGGAGCGATGTGGAGGAGATCGTCCGGGCCGCCATCGCCTCCATCCCGCCCAGGTCCGCCCCCGCCGACTACACCCGGTTCTTCGTCGACAGCGCCATCGCCCGGTACGAGACCCAGGGCCTCGAAGCCACCCTCGCCCACTACAACCGGGAGGAGAGCGTGGACGGCCAGTGGTATGTCTTCATCATCGACGAGAACAATCTGGTCATCGCACACCCCGACCCCGACCGCCGGGGCCTTGACCTCAAGGGCTGGGTGGGCACCGACGATAACGGCTACAACTTCGGGCCGGAGATGCTCTCGGCCACCGAGGAGGGCAAGTGGGTGTCCTACGTGTACCGCAACCCGGAGAACGGGGGCCTTGGTTCCGGCGCATTTGAGTTGAAGAACGTGTGGGTGGAGCGGCGCGACGGGCTGCTGTTCGCCTCGGGCTGGTACATCGACGCCGACGAGTTCACGAAGAGGCTGGTGTCCGTGGCGGTGGACAACTTCCGCGAGGGAGGGCTGCCAGCGACGGTAGCCTACTTCGCCAGCCCCGGAAGCGCCCTGGCGGGCCTGAAAGCGGCCATCGACTACTACAACGCAGCCGAGACGGTGGAGGGCAAGTGGTTCGCCTTCATAGGAGACCCCAGCGGGAAGGTTGTGGCCCACTCTGACCAGACGATGATAGGGGGGGACGTCCAGGAGCTGCTGGGCGGCGAGCCGTTCGACGCCACGGAAGAAGGCGTCTGGGTGACCTCGGAGTCGCTGAGCGTCTACGTCGCAGCGTATGGAGGGTACGTCTTCGGCTCAGGCTGGAGCCGGGATGAGTAGGAAGGTGACACAGAACCATGGTGAGAAATAAGTCGCCCGTCATCCTCCTCGCCTTCCTCCTGGCGGTCATGCTGGCCCTGGTCGCCTGCGACGGCAACGGCGACGCCGGCAGGACTCCCGCCGGTCAAGCTACGACCCAGCCGTCCTCTGCCGGGGCAACCCCTGACCCCGCCGGAAGTTCCACTTCGACCGTCGAGCCCGCAGCCTCCCCAACACCCACCACCGCGGCATGGCCTACGCCAGACCCGGAGTTGTCATCCCCCTTGGAGTTCGCCGCCGTGAGTTCAGGCGATAACCACACTTGCGGCTTGAGGCCCGACGGCACCGTAATCTGCTGGGGCGACACCGAACACTTCGACTGGACCGCGCCCATCCAGGAGAAGTTCACCTCGATCAGCGCCGGCTGGCACTACACCTGCGGGATAAGAACCGACGGCACCATTGGTTGCTGGGGCCGTGACATTCAAGGCCAAGGCGGCTCATACGTGATCACACCGTCCCAGGACAAGTTCGTCTCGATCGGCGAAAAGGCAGCCTGCGGGCTGAAGACCGACGGCACCATCGGCTGCTGGGCTGTTGGTGTGTTCGCGTGGAAAGAAGTACCCACGCCTCCTCCGGGAGAGTTCGTCTCCGTCAGCGGAAGTATTGACTACGGCTGCGGAGTGAGGACCGACGGCGCCGTCCAATGCTGGGGCGCTTCCGGGGAGATTCCGGCCGATGGGGAGTTCGTCTCCGTTAGCGTCTCATCGGAACCATACGCGGCATACGCTTGTGGAGTGAAGAAAGACCTTACAGTCGAATGCTGGGGCGAACACCGGGGTGGAGAGAGTACTCCCTGGCAGCTCCCACCTGATGGGGAATTCGCCTCGGTCAGCGTCGGGGACAGTCACGCTTGCGGATTGAAGACCGATGGCACCGTCGCATGCTGGGGCGACCCTTCCCGCGGCGCAACCTGGCCGCCGCCGGGGGCGTTCACCTCAGTTAGTGCTGGGGGCAACAGATTCAACTGCGGGCTGCGGCCCGACAGCACCGTCGAATGCTGGGGCAATTATCATCGCACCGGAATCTACCCGCCCGACGAGCTGCCGACGACGACGCCCACCCCGATACCGTAAGCCCCCGGTGGGGGCGGTGCCGGAGGCAACTCCGGCGCCGTAAATCGACCAAGGAGACTGAATGCAAGTGAGAGAACGGCCAATCTTCCCCGGCCTTAGCGTTGCCGTCCTCCTGGCGGCTCTGCTGGCCCTGGCCGCCTGCGGCGGCAACGGCGACGCCGGGGAGAGCCAGACCGGCCGCGAGGACGCGACCCCGACTGTCGCCAGGGAATCCGATGTCCAACCAACCGTCGCATCGGTTGCCGCCGGAGAGTTCGCCTCAATAAGCCTCGGGTGGGATTACAGCTGCGGGGTACTGCTTGATGGCTCCGTCACCTGCTGGGGCAGTAATGAGTATGGCAAGGGTACTCCACCGGATGGGGAGTTCGCCTCGGTCAGCGCCAATAATCAGCACACCTGCGGGGTGCGGCACGACGGCTCAGTGGAGTGCTGGGGCTGGCGTGGCGATGGCCAGACCTCGCCGCCGGAGGGGGAGTTCTCCTCCGTCAGCGCCGGGGGGCGCCACACCTGCGGGGTGCGCGGCGACGGCTCCATCACCTGCTGGGGAACAGACTCGGAAGGCCAGGCTACGCCGCCGGAAGGGGAGTTCTCCTCCGTCAGCGCTGATTTTGACTACAGCTGCGGGGTCCGACTTGAGGGCTCCGTCGCCTGCTGGGGTGATCTTGGTGACGGTCATGTCAGACCGCCGGAGGGAGAGTTCGTCTCCGTCAGCGTCGGGCCGGACTACAGCTGCGGAGTGCGGCAGAACGGCGCCGTTGAGTGCTGGGGCGATGATCGGCATGGGCAGGCCACTCCGCCGGAGGGGGAGTTCTCGTCGGTCAGCGCCGGGAGTCTCCACGCCTGCGGCCTGCGCCTGGATGGGTCCATCGCCTGCTGGGGCAGTAACTTCTCCGGTGAGGCCACGCCGCCGGCCGGGCAGTTTGACTCGGTCAAAGCCGCGCAGGCTCACAGCTGCGGAGTGCGGAAGAACGGCGCCGTGGAGTGCTGGGGCGGGAATGAGTATGGCCAGGCCACGCCTCCGAAGGGGGAGTTCGTCTCGGTCGGCGCCGGGGACACTTCCATGTGCGGGGTACTGCGGGACGGCTCCGTGGCCTGTTGGGGCAGTGATGATTATCGTCTAGGCGCGCCTCCGAAGGGGAAGTTCGCCTCGGTCAGCGTCGGGAGTCGCCACGCCTGCGGGGTGCTGAGCGACAGCTCCGTCGTCTGCTGGGGCAGTGATGAGCAGGGTCAAGCCACACCGCCGGACGGGGAGTTCACCTCGGTCGGCGCCGGGGACACTTACACCTGCGGGTTGAGCAATTACGGGTACGTGGAGTGCTGGGGCAGCGTTCCCGGAGATCTCACCTTCACGCCGGAGGGGGAGTTCTCGTCGGTCAGCGCCGGGAGTCTCCACGCCTGCGGGGTGCTGAGCGACAGCTCCGTGGCGTGCTGGGGCAGTGATGAGCAAGGCCAAGCCACACCGCCGGACGGGGAGTTCATCTCGGTCGGCGCCGGGGACACCTACTCTTGCGGAGTGCGAAGGGATGGCTCCGTAGAGTGCTGGGGCCTTCTTCCCTACGAAACATTCCCGCTGTCTGAGGAAGCGTTCACCTCGATCAGCCTCGGTAAAGAACGCGCCTGCGGGGTGCGGCGCGACGGCTCCATCGCCTGCTGGGTGTCCGGAGACTGGGACGACGGGAAGGTGATAGTCATAGCCTCCAAGTGAATCGGGGGGCAGACCACGTGATGACCCAGCGCTACAGCCGCGCGACCCGCGCGCAGTCAGGAGGCAAAACTGATGCAGTCCAAAGAGTTTCTCATCGTCCCGGCCCTTGGGGTCGTCATCCTGCTGGCCGCCTTCTTACTTGGCGTTCCGCTGGTCTACAAGTTGCTCTTGGGGCTTCTCGGCTTGGCAGCAGCCGGGACCTACTTCGCGCCGCACGCCGTGCAGGTGGAGACCCGGATAGCGATAGCCGCGGCCGGCCTGATCATCCTGCTCATCGTCACTTCCACAGCCTTCTGGCTGACCTTGCTGTCGTTCGGGGGCATCGCCGCCCTGCAGTTCCAGCATCGCCATACGTTGCAACGGAACCCCGCCACCATCGCATGGCTGAAGACGGTGCTGGAAGCCGCTCAGTCGCGCCGGGCCGGCCGGGCTGCATCCGGTGGTGACGCCGAAGAAGAGACGGGAGTTGTAGCCGCAGCCGGAGATGGCGAGAGCAGGCCTCAAGCGCCGTCATGGGTCGGTGCGCTCCCGGGGTTCGTGCGATTGAACGTCGCCGGTGTCGGCAGTCTGATCGCGGGCGTGTTGGTCCTGATAAGCATCTTCATGCCCTGGGTGGGATTCCTTGCTTCCGCCTATGGCGAGCTGGCGGCTGGTGTGAGTCTAACCCTCAGGGCAGGGGCCGAGGAACTGGGTCTGCCCGCGCTCAACGTGTTCTTCTATGTCCTGCTCGTATCTGGCCTGTTGAGCATCATCTCGATTGGGCTGCCCCGCGCCGTGGCGGCGATCATCGCCGTCGCAGGCGTGGTTCTCACTCTCGCCTCGTATCTCTACGTCTTCGCAGTGGTCGAGGGGGAGGCCGCCGAGCTGGGCAGCATCGACGTCGGCGTGTTGACCATCCCCGCGGCAGGCAGCCTGATAGCGGGGTTCGTGTTCCTGGTCATGTTCGTGCTCCAACTCATCCCAGGCGCCAACAGGTCCGGGGGAAGGGAATGACGATGGTGAAGGCGACTATCACCCTCACCGCCCTGCTAACGGTCGCTGTGTTCTCCGCCGCTTGTGGCGGGCTTAAGGAGAACCCCAAGATGCCACGCAGATGGGCGGGCGGTGTGTATGGCCCGCCCGGGCGGGGCGGCGGCCGATGAGTTCTCTGGAAGGACCGGCTTGATGCCGCGACAGCGCATACATCACAGCAGAGAAACCTACGTCTTCCCGAACGATTTCCCGGAGAGGCTCAAGCTCTTTCAGGAGGAGTCGGGCCTTTCATGGGCGGAGATCGCCCGTCGTCTCGGCGCCCACCCCTATACCGTAAGGCGATGGGTCCTGGGCCGGGCGCGTCCCAACATGAGATACATGATGGCCCTGCTTGAGCTGGCCGGGGAGTTGGGCCTCCGCCACATCTTCACGGACTGAGGCGGCGAGGTGGTGGAAGCGGTAGGGCCGGAAACGCAAAAGGCGCTTCATATTCCGTTCAAGGTGGCCGCACACGCAGCCCTGTTCCTGATGGCCGTCGTCGTGGGCTACCTGGGACTGGGCGTTGGGCTACAGGTCAGTCCACTCGGGGCGTACGTTCTGTGGGGCGTCGCCGTCGCCCTGGTCCTGCTGAACATCCTGTGGATCATCCGGCGGGCCGTCCGGTTGACGGCCGGGACCGGACGGTAGGATTCCGTTGCGATAAGGCGCGGGCCGGACGCCCCTGCCCGGCGAGCTCAGCATCCCGGAAACGCAAGAAAGGCAACATACATGGACGGAGGGGGAGGTCGCCGCATTGCCTTTCGGGGGCGGCTGACCCATCATAAGGGACGTCGTTCGCTTCGGTCCCGCAGTGGACGAGTGGGACTGCACTACCTTATCAAGAAAGCTGACGGGGGGTCTGAGCAGTGAGCCCGAAGTCCGAGAGCACATGGAGTGGATGTCATGAGTAACGAGAAGGAGGCCATGCCTGCGAGCTTTGAAGAGGTTGTAGGCCGATTGGGACCACTGCTGAAGGAGTTAGAAAGCGGTCCGGCATATCGAGGCCGTACCTTGCGAAACCTTCCCAAGAAAGGTGTGTACGTCTTCTATGAGGACGGGAAGCCCATGTACGTTGGCCGTGTTGGCAGCAACTCCAGGCAGACGGTACGTCAGCGGATTCGTCAACATACGATTCCTAGCTCGGGGCACAATCAGGCAACGTTTGCGTTCAGATTGCTACAGGAAGACCTGGGCTTGCCAGTAGGCCACGACTCCGATATGACGAGACCGCAACTGGCGGAGAAGTACAGAGCCGAGTTTCTTGAACAGAAACAGCGAGTCAGAAACATGGAAGTTCGAGTTGTAGAGGTTACTGATTCTGTGGTTCAAGCGGTCTTTGAGATTTACGCAGCCTTAACCCTGGGCACAACCCGGTACAACCGTTTCGATACTCATTAGCGCCGCGTTTCAAAGTACGTTGGCGGAAACCCAAAAGGGCGGCATACATGGGTTGACGGGGAGAGGACGCCGACATGCGACATCCTCTCCCCGCAGGCCGCGGGCCTAGCGTCCGGCTCCGACCGTCTCCCTCTCCCGCTCAAGCTCCATCGCCCACTCGAACATTGAGAGGGTTGCTGGCTGAGGCTTCCCGTTACGGCGCTTCGTCTTGACCGGCTCCTCGGCCATGAACTCGGCCCAGGAGAACAGCGATTGCTGAGGCTCCGGGGATTCGTCGTCGTGGCGGCCGTTGCCGTTTCCGTTGATGTGCTGCCCACTGGCCGGGAAGATCTCTACCGTCGGCCCGACGCCGAACAGGTCGTCATGGCCGTTGGCGTAGTGGCCGTTGCCGTTGACCCTGATGGTCTCCGGCTCGATATCCACCGGCTTCCAATCGTCGTCCACCAGCAGTTCCTCGGCTGCGCTCTCGGCGTCCCTGGCCTGGGCGAACACCGCCTCCACCGTCTCGGCCTCGTCCTCATCCTCGCCGCTGACGATCCTGCGTGCCAGGGCCATCATCATGTCGTCGCCCTCGTCGCCATAGGCGGCCAGCCCGTCCTCGGGCAGCTCGCCCTCCACCGCCAAGGAGCTCTGGAGCTTCTTCGCCACCAGCTTGAGGGCGTCCGCCTGCAGGGTGTTCTTGTAGGCCATATAGACGACCTTGACCGGGCGGGTCTGGCCGATGCGCCACGACCGGCGGGAAGCCTGCCGCGACACATATACACTGTAGTCAGTTTCAAACCAGACCAAGGTTGGGAAGTCGATGAGATCCAGGCCGGTCTGCACCAGGCGCGGGTGGCAAACCATCACGTCGATGCCCCGCTTGACCTTATCCGCGACCCACGCCTCCCTTCGCTTGGGTTCGACGGCGTCGGCCTTCATCACCGCCGTACGGAAGCCATGCCGGGTGAGGATGTCCTCCATCCGCCCGGTGATGTCCCGCGTCCCCGTGTGGGTGACGTAGACCAGGACCCTTCGCCCGGCCAGCCGCTCGGCGGCCACGAGGTCCACCAGCGCCTTCTCCTTTGGATACAGCCGCTCCTCCGAGAGGGGCGGCACCTGGACGATGACGTCGCCCGACCTGGGGTCGAAGACCGTCTCCCCGTTGGTGCAGCCGTCCGGGTAGGCGAGGAGGCTCTGGAGGTAGGTCGCCAGCAGCCGCTTGGAGCCGGCCTTGAGCGCGGCGGCCAACTCCTTCCTCAACTCCTCGAACACGGTGTTGTAGGCGCTGCGCTGCGAGTAGCCGGTGGCGTCATCCTCGGTGTCCATCGACGAGAGCAACACCTGCTCCTCGTAGTCGGGCAGGTCCGAGGCCACGTCCGAGAGGCGCAGGAAGACCGTGTTGTTGATGATGTGGAACAGGGCCGAGGGCACGAGGCCCGGCCTCTCCCGCACCGTCTTCCGGAACTTGCGCCTGCGGCTGGTGCGCCCGTCCTCGTCGAAGCCGTCGTCGTCCTTGCCGACGCTGACCTCCTCGAAGCCGTACCGTTTGATCCAGCGGCCCTCGTCGGAGCGCCCGAACTCCGTCCTGATCTCCGGCGAAAACCGATAGAGAAGGTGGAAGATGGTCGAGGCGTATCCACCCAAGAGGGTTCCCGTGAGGCTGAGGGACTTGCCGCAGGCGTCGGCGAGGACACCGGCCGCAATGCCCTGGGCGGAGCCGCGAGACTTAAACTCATGCACCTCGTCCCCGATGAGCAGGTCGAAGAAGCCCCTCATGTGGTGCTTCACGTAGTCGCTGAGGGGATAGCGGGCAGGGCCGGAGTTATCGGCCTGCCAGAGAGGGGAGCCGCAGTCGGTGCAGACGTGCTTCTTGCGGTTCAGCGCCCTGTCCGTCAGGGGAACGCCGTCCCTGTCCACGGCCTGCGCGGTGCAGGACGGGCAGCAGGGCACCCGGAAGGGCTCGCCCGTCTCCTCCTTCCTGATGAGCCTGCCCCTGGAGGTGGCCCACCGATGGATGACGGCGGCCTTCCAGCGGTACGACAGCTTGGCCTTTTCTCTGCTCATCACCGCGAACAGAGGCCCCGACCCGATGGAGAAGCGGAGCCTCTCCAGGTCGGTGATGGACTCGACGACGGCGGCGCGTGCGCCGGGCACCGTCTGCTCCACCTCCCGCTTCCACTTGCCGGTCAGATGGGGAGGGCAGATTACCAGGGTCCGCCGGAAGCCAGCCATGTACGCGGCGGCTGCGCCGATGAACGTTTTCCCGGTGCCCATCTCGCCCACCACCGTCGTCCCCCGGTGGGCCTTGAGGGAGAGGGCCGCGCCCCTGATGGCGTCGGCCTGCGCCCCCAGGGGCTTGCGGAGCAGCCTGGGGAGCGTGCCGCCGTTCTCCGAGGGCCGGTAGAGCGGCGGGTAGGACTCGACCACGCGCCGGGCAATCGCGTCCTTGAAGGTGTCTATGAAGTCTCCGAGGTTCATGTCTTGTCGTCCTCCTTATCTTGCAGTGGCCGGAGGACGACGCCGAACCCGGACGTACGTCTCCCCCTCAGTGGCCGCCGAAAGGCGCAGGGGGAGACGTACCTCGCCGCGAGAGCGGCGGCGTCCGGGTTCCGGCAACGCCCGCGGCGTTTGCTTGTTCCGAGTGACGGACTTCCTACGCGGCGGCCGCCTCCGGCTGCTTCAGCATGGCGGAGTAGCGCGGCATCATGACGTGATTCACCGACAGCCTGCCCGCGCCGTCGTACCCGGCGCGGAAGGCGAACTCCGGCTTCGCGCCCCAGGGCACCCGTCCGCCGATGCGAACCGCGCCGCCCCTGGCGGTGCCGTCGCGCCCGCGAGCGCCGTGGATCACCGTCCCGTGTCGCTCGCCCTTGCTCCAGCCCAGCACCTTCAGCTCGGCGGGCATGACCCGCTCCTCCGACTTCGCTGGCCGGAACAACGCCCCGTGCAGCTTCCGCAGAACCCCCGCCGAGGGGCTGGCCTTCCCGTTCATGATGTTGGAGAGGTGGGCGGAGCTGATGCCCGCCCGCCGGGCGGCCTCGTTCTGGCTGATGCCGTGGGCGTCCATCCGCTCCCACAGGACCTGCCTGTCCACGACGGCGCACTCTGCGGGAACGACCTTCGCCGCACCCTCCAGCGCCGCCTCCACCCGGGCCTGGACCTTCACGCCCATGTTCTGATGCCCGCGGGCCACGGTCGTCATGTATCCGTAGGAGACGCCGACCCTCTCGGCCAGCTCCCTCATGGTCATGCCCAGGGCGCGGGCGCGCTCCCTGATGAAGCTGCTCCCGCCCGACTCCAGGGTGTCCCGGCGGTTGGCGCACTCGGCGGGGGCGATCCTTGCCGGGGCGTTGAGCGCCGACTCGACGCGGGCCTGCACCCTCACGCCCATGTTCTGGTGGCCCCGCGCCACCTGGGTCATGTATCCGTAGGACACGCCCGCCTGGTCGGCAAGGTCTCGCATGGTCAGGCCCATCTCGCGGGCGCGCTCCCTGATGAAGCTGCTCTCGCTGCTCACCGCGTCCGGGTCCCGGCGGTAGACGGTCCCCTGGCCGGGGACCTCGCCCAGCACGGCCATGACCTTCTCGCGCATCTTCGGGGTCCAGGGCCTGCTCCCCGTCGCGATCTGCGACAGATAGCCCGCGCTCACGCCCATCAGGGCCGCCAGCTCCTTCATGGTGACTCCGCGCCGCCGGGCCGCAGCCCTCAGCTCGCTCTCGCGTCCCGCCGTCTCCGTCCTCTTGGTTTCGGTTGCCGTCGTCATGGGTCCGTCCTCCTTCTGTTGTGCTGTGGTGTTTGCCTCTGACGTGAAGCCCGCTCGGGGGCAAAGAAGAAGGGCCGTCCCCCGGACGGGAGACGGCCCTCGTGAAACCGTGTGCCTGGATGTACTAGCCGATGGCCGCCTCCTTTTCGTTGGTGCTTGACCCGCACCGGGCATCCGTGGCGCGGGAGTTCGTCGATGGGACCGGTTGACGCTGGACGCACTCCACCCACGGTCGGATGCCGGACGCGAATGACGGAGCGGGGGTGAGGAAGACGCAGCTTGGCCCGGGACGAACGACGTCACGTGGGAGGAAGCCGCGATGAGGGGAGCGACCGTCCAGCGGCGCAAACCACGGGACGGCGCAGGGGGAAGTGGACGCAGCTCTCCCAGGTGAACTAGGTCAACGGGAAAGCCGCGTGGCGTGAAGCGACCGGCCTGCTATGAACCGCAGACCGGCGCGTGTCGAAGGAGCGGCGAGGCTGTCGGTCAGCCGTGCCGCGGGCATGGGGAGTCGGTCGAGATGCCGGACGCACTTCGACCGACCTGTTGAGGACGGGGCGCGGGAACGCTCCGTCCCGTGTGTCCAACGGATGAGGCGGTCAACCCCTACCGTCAGACTGGTGCCCGACGACGGGAGCGATCATCTCCGCGCCGCCAGACGAGAGCCCGGCGACCGAGGCGATCAACCCCGACCGTCAGGCGAGTGTCCAGCGACCGGGGCGATCAACCTCCATCGCTGAACCGGCGCCCGGGTGGGAGGAGGACTTGTCACTCCAACCCGCCGGGCTGGATCGAGGACGAAGGACCAGCGTCCACTCCGTCGTCTCGAGCCGCGCGCTGGTTGCGAAGGACTAATCACTCCGCAGCGCCAGCAATTCCCTCGTGGGCGACCATTCCGGTCAAGCCCGTGCAACAGGGATCACGCACCCAGGTTTCTGTGGTCGGAAAGCCTGGAAAAGCCTAACAGCACACTAAGTATGGACGATTGCAGAGACCAGGGAGAGGGCCTGTGCGTCCCCATCCGCAAAATCGCCGCAAACTCGATCAAACCCGACGCCTGACAGCTACCGCCAGAGGCCGAAGGTGAACTTGCGCAGTCGCTCGGCCCTCTTCCGCGCTCTCCGCGTGTCGTAGAGCGCGGTGTGCCGCCAGCTGGTCTGGCCGCTCCGGTCGAGGCCATGCAGCGGCTGCTTCTCCGGGGGCAGCGTCATGCCGTGGTCTTCGAGCAGCTCAAGCTCCACCGCCAGCAGCTTCTCCCTCTGCATCAGCCACTCAAGGCCCTTTCCCTCGTTGGGGAAGCTGTCCTTCAACTCCCGCCACCTGACGACCAGTGGCCACGCCTCCCCGAACACGTCGGCGTCGTCCTCGGCGGGCTCCCTGGTCACCAGCTCGGGGTACTCCCGCCTCACCCTGGGCTTCGACGGAGGCTTCTCATCCTGGGCAGGCTCACCGCCTTCCGAGCCGCTCGTTGCCGTCCGGGAGGGACCGGCGCCGGCGTGACCGGCCCCGGTCCGCCCGCCGTCGTCACGTTGCAGTCCCTGGACCACGCTCTCGACGGCGGCCATGCGCCTGCGCAGCTCCTTGCCGAGGTCCTCGTGGCTCTTGGCCTGCGCCTCGACCTGTCCTTCCACCTCCGTCAACCGCTCCTCCAGCCTGTCGTTGCGCTCCCGCTGGCGGGCGGCGGCCGAGCCGACTCCCTCCTGCAACGCCCGGTCCACCGCCTGCCTCACCCTCCGCGACAGCCGCCCCGTGTTCATGCTCTGTTCCAGGGTGCGCTGGTCTATCTCCAGCAACCGCGCGGCGGCCTTGCTTCCCTTCTCCCGCACCAGCTCTCGAAGCATCGTCATGAGCCGCATGTGGTGGGTGTTCTCCACGTCCCCGCTCTCCACGATTCCGTGTTCCGTCGTCTTCATACCTTCTCCTCCTTCTCTGAAACTTCACCTCAGACCCCGGCCCGTCAGTGTCAGCCTGGAGAGACCGGCGCCGGCATGACCGGCCCCGGTCCCCCGGCCTTCGTCCCCGTCGCATGGGGGCCGTGACGCCCCTGCCGCTTCAAACCACTTCTGCGGAAAAGCCGACGACGAAGGACACGTACGCCCCTGCCCCTTCGACCCGATTTATGCCCTCGGACACCGGAACCCGCCCTTTCACGAAGTGTTCACTGAATACGTCCTGTAGGGGGGCGATGTACCCCCGCTTCAGCTACGAAATGTCCACCAAAGTACATCTGCGAACAGACCCGATTTCCTGTACAGCCCCAATACTGCACGAAGGTCTCCGGGAATGAGAGGGCCTGGAGGGGCGCGCAAGTATGCGGGGTCTTACGGGGTAGCGGGCCTATGAGGGCGCGCACACCTGCGTGCCCCTCCGGGGGAGCGGGTCCATAGGGTCTCGCAGCCGTGCGCGGCCCTATGGGAGGTCTTTTTCGCCGTTCGATTTGTTCACACTTTTTTGCAACTGCCGCGGTCCGCCGGGCCGCAGCGAATCGCAGGGAGGTGAACGAGTTGGCAACGAGATCGAGACCCAGGTCCTTCAGGCGGCTTCTGCCCCTGGCAGCGGCGCTGCTCCTGGCGGCGCTCATGGCCATCCCCGCGAGCAGCCCTGCGCTGGCGCTGGCCCAGGCCCCGCCCGGGGCCGAGCTCACCTTGGTCAACGCCGACCGGGAGTTCGTGGAGCGCAAGAAGGGCGGCGAATTCGTCGCCCGCCCCCTCTTCGACCGCAAGATCGTCAACCTCTTCTACGCCGTCAGGGACGCCGACACCGGCGACTGGATCAGCGCCATGTACCGGGTCAAGGGCGGGGAGAAGAAGCGCTCGGACGGCTGGGAGTACAGCTTCGAATACCCCAAGCTGAAGGAGCAGCCCCGCCTCGACCGCGACAGGGCGTACCTGCTGGTGATGCTGGCCGTGGCCGACGACGGAAAACGGGGCGACTTCTACGCCGTCGTCCCCATCTACCAGCCGGGCCGCATCTGGGACAAGATCCTCTCCGCCCTCAACCCGGGCCGCTGGGCCAGGGCCTTCGCCGGCTGGGTCATCGAGGGCACCCACGGGACTCTCTGCGGCGTCGTGGAGCGGGCGTCGGGCGCAAGCGCCGCCAACTGCCGGGGGAGCTCCGGCCCATGAGCGACATCCTCACCGGCACTCCCCCCGACCTGACCTACGCCCACGACATCGTCCGCCAGGCGTGGATGGTCGTCTGGGCCGTCACGTCGGGCGCACTGATCGTCATCCTCGGCTGGATGGGTTTGACCCTCATCATGTCCGAGCACCTGGGCAGTCGGCAGGCGGGGTGGCGGGAGATGGTCCCACGCCTTGTGCTGGGTCTTGTCGCCGCAGCGTCGTCACTGTGGTGGTGCGCCCTGGTCCTCGACGTCGCCGACGCCGTGTCCGGCTTCGTCGCAACGTCGTTGAACGTCACCGCCGGGGACATGCTGCGCTCCACCCTCCGCACCCTGCTCACCGCCGTGCAGGCGGGCAGCGTGGGCATGGCCCTGCTGCTGGCGGTGCTCTACCTGGTCTACGGCTTCTTCGTCCTCTACGTCATCGTCCAGATGGTCCTCCGCCTGGCCCTCATTGACGTGCTCCTGGCCCTGGCCCCCATCGCGTTGGGGCTGTGGATTCTTCCGCACACGGCGGGCTGGGGTCGCCACTGGCTCAGGCTCTTCATGACGACCACCTTCCAGCAGGCCATCCAGCTCATCGCGCTTGCGATGGGGTTCGCCTTCCTCAACGAGGTGGCACCCATCGCCGCCTTCGAGCCGGTGCAGGACCTCATCTGGAAGCTCCTCATGTCCCTGGCCTTCATCTACATGGCGACCCGGGTGCCCTCGTTGCTGGGCAATGCGGGCACCTTCGACAACTGGCTGTCGATGCTCTATTTCGGCATGAACCTGCCCGCCTCGATGGTGCGCTCGGCCAGGGTCCTCGGAGTGGTGGCGGGCGGGGCCGCAGGGGGGCCGGGAGGCGCGGCCGTGGGAGCGATGGCCGCCAGCGCGGGGCTGTCGGCTGCTGCGGGCGGCCTCAGCTCGGCGGCCTCGATGGCCACCCCGTCGAGCGGCGGAGCGAATGCGGGCGGAGCGCCCAGGAGCAGCGGGGAGTAGCCCCAGCCAGTCAAATCACACCGGCGCGGACGAGACGCGCGCCGGCCGACACCAGGACGGAGGCGAAGAGATGTGCAGCTAGAAAAGCCAGGAAACACCGACCGATAGAGACGAGCCGGAGGGCTCAAATTAGCAGAGAGGAGCAAAGGAATGGCAGACCTGACACAGACCATCAGCAACCTGGTGGGAATCCTGCTGGGCATCGTGGGCGTGGTGGGCGTCGGCTTCTTCATCTACGGCGCATACCTGTACCTGACCGCCAGCGGAGCGCCCCACCAGATGGAGCGGGGCAAGAGCGCCATGATGACCGCCCTCGCGGGCATCGTCCTGGCCCTGGTCGCCTACGGCGTCGTGGAGCTGGTGATGAACGCCGTCGTCGATCCGGCGGTGGACCCCAAGCTGCCCGACCCGAAGAAGCCCAAGTAGCAGGCGGACGCCGAGGAGAGGAGAGACATGAGAGAACAACACGAGGTGCCGACCCACGTTCAGGCCGAGGACCGGGTGCTGCTGGGGTTCACCTTCCCGCAGATCGTTGCGGTGGTGGCGGTGTGCGCCCTGTCCTACGGGGCCTACCGCTACGCCCCCGTCGGCCCGTCCGAGGCAAGGATGGCGATAGCCGTCCTCTTCGGTCTGGTCGGAGTGGCGATGGCGGTTGGGAAGGTGGGCGGGAGGCGGCTGCCGCTGGTGGCCGCCGACCTGCTCAAGTACAGGCTGGGGGCGCGACTCTATGAAGGGCAACTATCCCAGCTTGTGCGGAGCGAGCCGCCCCTTCCGGTCCAACCGGTGAAGTCCGACCCCCTGCGTCTGATGGCGAGGAGGACGAAGCGCGTCCTCCGCAGGCTGAAGTGCGGGAGGAAGGGCAGGGACAGGGAGAAGGAGCGTCGCGGCGAGCGGCGTCCCTTCCGTCCGCACACATGGTTCGGCAAGCGCCGCAAGCGCGGCGGGAACCACCTGGGTCGAAGAACCGAGACGCTGGAGAGCAGCCGCCGCAAACCGCCGAGTGGCCTCGTCGCGGCGGTGGCCGCCGTCCTGGTGGCGATGGCCGCGACGCTCCCCCAGGTCGTCCTGGCCCAGAGCCCGGAGGATGAGCGCTGGCGGGACGAGATCGAGTTCGAGGTGACCGAGCCGGTGGAGGGACGCCGGGTATTCGTCGAGAGGCTCACCGTCTTCGGCGACCGGGCGGCCATCACCCTGCGGGCCGCCACGGACATCGACATCCGCATCCGGGCCTTCGGGGGAGGCGACGGCCAGACCCTTCGTTTCTGGCGCGCGGCGAGCCTCGCAGAGGGGGAGCGCATCGACTACTCGCTCCCTCTCGACGGCCCGGTGCCGTCCTTCACCTTCTCGTGGGAGGACACCCTGGGACAGGCCGGGGCGCACACGGTCGAGCACGACCGGATACCGTATCCGCTCCCCGAGATCGAGGGGGAGCTCTGCGACCTGCGTGTGATCTCCCTGGGCTGGACGCCGGGAGTGGTGAACGGCGTCGTCGAGTCGGTGTGCGTCGCGTCCATTGAGCACCCGGTCGATCTCCAGACGGTGGCCGGACACGAGAGCGTCACCCAGACGGCGGTGATGGACGCTGCCGTCACAGCCATCGTCGGCACCGTGTCCGTTGCGGCGGGCAGCCGGTCGACGAGCGTGTCCTTCGTCGAGAACGGCGAGACCCGCTTCTCCGTCCCCGTCGCCGTTGGCGAAGGCGTAAACGCCGTGACCGTCGGGGCCGACCTGACGGCCAGCCTCCGCATCCCCATCCCCCCGCTGACCGTGCTCACGCACCACCCGGAGCGGGTCGAACAGGTCACCACGACCGTGCAGCTCTACCGCCCGGGAGACAGCGACTACGACAGCGAGACGGTCACCGTGACCCACGACGACGGCTCCACCTCGTCCGCCACCGCGACGGCGTATGCCTACGTCCCCGGCGTCACCATCACCAGGCAGGTGACGGTGGACGTCCTGCACAAGGAGCACGTCAAGGCCGAGGTGGTGGAGAGGTCGCCCATCACCCGCAGCCGCGAGGAGCGCCTGAGCCTGGCTGCCGCAGTCGGGTCCGACGACCCCTTCGCCGCCCTGGTGTTGCCGGAGCCCGAACCCGTCGACCCGCCCGCAGAGCAGTCCCCCGCCGACGGGCTGCGCGGCTGGTTCAACCGGCTGGGATGGGAGTGGCCCTGGTGAGGCGGGCGCTCACATCGACCCTTCTGGCCGGGGCCGCGCTTGCGACCACCGGCGCGGCCCCGGCCGAGGAGCAGGCCATGCTCGACGCCTTCGACCGCGTGCTGACGGCGATGGCCTACGCCGCCGCCGGAATCTGCGTATTCGCCATCGCCTGGGCGGGATTCGTCCTGATGGCCGAGGGAGGCGAGGAGCGCGGCGGCGGCAGGGCCAAGGCCGCCGTGGCGTTGGCAATCGTCGGCCTGGTCCTGGTGCTCTCGGCCAAGGGCATCGCCGCTCTAATCCGGCACGGGATCATCCCGTCCTTCCCAACCCCATAGAGATAAGGAATATGTCGAAGTTGAAGAAGCTATTTCAAAAAGTCCTGCGACGAGGTGAGCGGAACCCTGCAAAGGAGTCCGTCGCTCCCGAAGACGTTGCCCCCAAGCTCCCGCCCGAGTTGCCCCTTTTCTTCATGCTGTCGCACCTTGAGGACGACGGGCCGGTGCGACTGGACGGGGTGAAGCTGGGCGTCTGCGAGGTGATGGGCATGGAGATCGACGAGCCGAAGCTGGAGGCCTTCGCCGGGGCGCTCAACGCCCTGGACTTCCCCGCGCAGCTCCTCGTGCGCCAGCATCCTCCGCGCCTGGGCCGGATGCGGGAGAGGCTGAACGAGGCCCAGCCGGAGGACCTTCCCCCACAGACGAAGGCGGCGGCCGAGTCTCTGGGGCGTCTCCTGGCCGACCTTGAGGCGAGGGACGGCATCCTCGACCGGCGCTTCTACGCCGTGTGCGAGCACGGGCGCGTCGACGACCTGCGCGGCCTGCTGGCCAGGGCCGGGCTGTCCGTCCATCCCCTGCGAGGACGGCAGCTTCGGATGTTCCTGGTGTCTGCGGCCCTAGGCGGCTCGCCCGCCGAGTTCGACGGGGAGACGACCGTCGAGGTGGAGATCAACCGGCGCGACATCCGCGTCGGAGACCGCCTAGTGCGCTCCCTGCACCTGGGCCGCTGGCCCCGGTCCCTCGCCCCAGGATTCCTTCAGGGGCTGATGGCGGCGGGGGCGCCCATGGACCTGTCCGTCCACGTCGGCCCCATACCGGCAGAGCAGGCCGCCCGCACCCTCGAATGGCAGAAGGTGCGCTTCGAGTCGGCGCAGTCCCTGTCCTTCAAGAGAGGCCGCACGCTGTCCCCCGAGGCGGAGATCGCCCTGGAGGACATCACCCGGCTCAGGGACGAGGTGCAGCGCGGCAGAGAGCGGCTGTTTCACGCATCGCTATCCGTCACGCTCCATGCCAAGGATGAGAATGCGCTGAAGGAGATGACCCAGCGGGCGAAGGCCCACTTCGCCGCCACCCTGGGCAAGCTGGACAACCTGGCCTTCCGCCAGCGCGAGGGACTGCTTTCGACGCTCCCCCTGGCCCTGAACGCCGTGGCCGAGTGGCGCAGCCTCGACACGTCCAGCATCGCGCGGCTCTTCCCCTTCTCGCCGCCCGACCTGGACACCCGCAGCGGCACCCTCTACGGAATAGACATGCGGGCCTGCGCCCCGGTCGTCTACGACCCCTGGGACGGCACCCATCTCAACGCCAACACGGCGGTGTTGGCACGCTCCGGCTCAGGCAAGAGCTTCGCAACCAAGCTGGGAGTTCTCAGGGGCCTGTGCCGGGGCGTGACCGCCTACGTCATCGACCCGGAGGGGGAGTACGCGGACATGGCCCGCGCCGCGGGCGGTCGCGTGCTCTCCCCCGGAGTGCCCGGCGAGGGCATGAACCCCTTCGTCATCGACAAGGGCGACTCCGAGGAGATGCTCCAGCGCATCGGCAGCCTGCGACGCCTCATCGAGGTCATGGTGGGCGAGAGCCTGGGCGCGGACCGCAGGGCCTCCCTCGACCACGCCCTGGCGGGCTACTACGCCAAGCCCCGCGAGCGCACCGGCTTCCGCGATTTCTATTCATATCTGCAGGAGAGCGAGGCGGGAGACCCCGACCTCGCCCGCCTTCTGAGGCCCTTCGCCACCGGGAGCCTCCGCCATCTTCTATCCGACGAGGGAGACGACCTGCTCAACAACGAGGCCCTCGTCACCGTCTTCGACTTGCGGCTCCTCGAACCCGAGCTTCGGCCCGCCGCCGCGATGGTGTGCACCGAGACGGTGTGGGCCGCAGCAGCCCAGGACCCCAAGCCCCGCCTGCTGGTGGTGGACGAGGTGTGGAGCATCATGCAGCACCCAGAGGGGGCCGCCTTCATGGTGAGCATGGCGAAGCGCGCCCGCAAGCACCGGCTGGGGTTGCAGTTCATCACCCAGGACGTCCAGGACCTCCTCTCCGAGGACTCGTCGAGAACCATCACCGGCCACTCGGGAAGGGCGCTCCTACAGAACGCCGCCTTCAAGCTGCTGTTGCAGCAGGACGCGGCTGCCATCAGCACCGTGGGGGACGCCTTCGACCTGCCCGAGGACCTTCAGCGCTGGCTGCTGTCCTGCCCCAGGGGAGACGGGCTGCTTCTCGCACGGGGACAGCGGTTCCCCGTCCGCATCGAGGCCACCCCGGAGGAGACGGACGTCATCGAGTGGAGACCCGGACGCCATTAGAGAGACCGATAGAGAAAGGAGCAGAGCATTGAAACTGAACCCGAAGGAGATACTGACCGGAGACAAGAAGAAGGACCCCGTCCTGCTGGCGGTGACGCCGCCCAGGGCCGGGGAGCGCACCCTGCTGGGCGTGGAGAACCTGCTCCAGTCCATCGCCGTCCCCGAGCCATTCTCCCTGGAGATCGCCGGGAACATGGACGGCGTGGTCCTGATGGCCCGCTGCCTGGACGACCAGGTGGTGCGGGGCCAGCTCTCCGCCCACTACCCCCAGGCCCGCATCGAGAAGCTGCACCCCGGCGAGGACCCCCTGTGGGTCCGCGAAGAAGAGCAGGCGTGGTCGATGACCCTGCGGGCCGACGGCCCCGAGTACATACCCCTGCGCACCTTCAGGGACGACGACCTGCTCGACCCCGGCTCCGACCCGCTGATAGCCCTCATGGGGGCGCTGTCCGCCCTCCAGGACGGGGAGCGGGTGGTGGCGAGGCTGATGCTGCGCTCCCTCGGCCCCGACTGGTCCCAGGCCCACATGGAGAAGGCCCACAGGCGGCCAGGCATGGAACCGAGGGAGCCGGCCTACACCTACCAGACCAAGCCGCTTCAGATGGACGGGGTGACCATGGCCGTCCTGGGCATCGGAGCCCTGGCCGCCCTCAGGGGCTACCTGTGGGTGCAGGACGGGGAGATATGGAAGGCGGCGCTCCTGGGCCTCGGCACGGCCCTGGGGATGGCCGTCGCCGGCTGGGGCTGGTGGCGCTGGAAGAAGGCGCGCAAGCGTGTGGAGGACCCCCTGCTCATCAAGGAGAAAGTCTCCCGCATCGCGTTCGACGGCGAGCTGCAGGTGGTCGCGGTGCTGCCCGCCGACTCAGGGCGCGAGCGAGCCGGGGAGCTTCTCGGCAAGGTGGCCGCCGCCTACAGGCACTACGACAACCCCGCGGGGGCGAGGTTCAAGGTGGGGAGGGTGAGGCCGATGGTTCCCGACCAGAAGAACCTGCACCCCACAGGCCCCGGCCTGTTCGGGAGGCGCAGCGTCCTGGGAGTCCGCGAGGTCGCCTGCCTGTGGCACCCGCCCGGAGCGGGCGACGAGACGCCCCTGGTGGAGCGCTCCGGCGCCAGGGCGCTCAGCCCCCTGGCCAAGGGCGTCAGGGGCGGCGCGCTGGTGGGCGACACCACGGCGGGAGCAAAGCGGGAGATCCGCTTCCCCGAGGACCTGCTGCGCCGTCACCACCTCTACGTCGCCCGCACCCGCATGGGCAAGTCCACCCTCATGCACCACGTCGTCACCCACAAGCTCCGCGAGAAGGCGGCGGGCAGGGACGGCGACGCCATCGTGGTCATCGACCCCCACACCGACCTGGTGGCCGGCATCCTCGAACACGTCCCCGACTCCCTCGTCAACCAGGTGCGGCTCATCGACCTGTCGGACCAGACGCGATCCCCCGGCATCAACCTGCTGGACACCCGCATCTTCTCCGACCGGGACCGCACCGCCGACTCGGTGGTGCGCGTCGCCAAGGGGCTGTGGGACCAGTGGGGGCCGAGGATGCAGTCCATCCTCGAACAGACCGTCAAGACGCTGCACGAGGCCAACGAGCAGGTGGAGGCCGAGCAGCAGCACACCATCCTCGACGGGCTGAAGCTCCTGTCCAACGAGCCCTTCCGCAACGACCTGCTCAAGAAGGTCTCCGACCCCTATCTGGTGGAGTGGTGGGCCAGGGACTTCAAGAACTGGACCTACCAGTACCGGGCCGAGGCGCTGGCCCCCGTCCAGACGCGGCTGTCCTACTACGCATCCTCGAAGCGGGCAAGGGCCATCCTGGGACAGCGACGCTCGACCATCGACATGCGCCGCACCATCCACGACGGCGGAATCCTGCTGGTGTCAACGTCCCAGGGCACCGTGGGCAGGGACGTGGCCGCCCTGGTGGGCGCGTCCCTCCTCAACCTGGTGGACGCCGTGATACGGGAGCAGGGGAGCGTGTCCCTGAGCCAGCGGCGCGGCGCCCTGGTGGTGGTGGACGAGATGCAGTCCATGCCCGGCGTGGACTACGAGTCGATGCTCTCCGAGCTGGGGAAGTTCGGGGCGAGCTTCGTCCTCGCCACCCAGAGCCTCGCCAAGCTGGACGACCTCTCCCGCACCATGCGGGACACGCTGCTGGCCAACGTGGGCTGCCTGTGCGTATTCCAGGTGGCGGGCGCCGACGCCCGGACCCTGGTGTGGGAGCTGGGCAAGGAGCGGGTGACCGAGGACGACATCACGTCGCTCCCCGTCCACAACTGCTACGTCCGAGCCACCGTGGGCATCGACCGGATGCCCGCCTTCTCGATGATGGTGCGCAAGCCCGAGCCGGGGGACGCCGAGACCGCCGACCGCATCCGCCAGGCGGCGTCCGCCTACACGGTCTCCCACAGGCAGGTGGACTACGGCGACGCCGAGGGCCACCGCAAGGTGGGCGACTTCCAGAAGGGAATGGAAGACCTCGAAAAGGGCAAGGAGGGGGAGAAGAAGAACGAAGGAGAGGAGGCGAAGCAATGAGACCCGAAGGATGCGAGGCCGAGCTGCTCAGACTCCTGGCGTCCATGCCCTTCCTGGAGCGGATGGAGATGGTCTGCCTCACCGGCCGCTCCAGGGGCGCGGTCTACGAGGCTGTCGAGAAGCTGGAGTCGGGCGGGTTCTGCGCCTCGGCGCTCCACTCGATTCAGTTGCTCGCCCCGGCCCGGAGGTTCCACCTCACCGAGGGCGGGCTGCGCAGGCTGGCGGACGAAGAGGGCATCACCCTCGACGGCCTGCTCCGCGCCCGTCCCGTCTCCGCCCAGTGGCGGCGCAGCCTGATGGATCGGCTCGACGCCCTGGCCTCCATCTACCGCGTGGCCTGCGCCGTCGCGGACGTGGCCTACCCCATCCGGTTCCGCTGGTACCGCTCCAACCCCCTGGACGCCGCCATGACCCTGCCGGACGGCAAGATCGTGGGCGTCGTGCGGCAGGGGCTCACCGCCGACAGGACGGGCTTCACCAGGAGGCTCAGGCGGCTGGGCAACGGCCCCGTCCCCGGAACGCTCCTCATCCTCACCCCCGACGACGTGAGGCTCAGGCACGCCCGCAGGATGCTCTCGAACACCGACCTGCCCGCCCTTCTCGCCGTGGAGCGTGAGGCGGTGCGGGCCGGGGCCAACGAACGCATATGGACGCCCTCGGAGATCAGCGCCGACATCGACCTGCGCTACGAGCTGGAGCGGGCGGCAATCGAGGGAGGGCTGCCGGATGAGCCGGAGCCCGGCAGGGCCGACACGCCCGCCGACATCCCCGACAGGGGAGCGGCTTCGGACATGGCCGACCACCTGCTGCCCGTCATGCTCAGCTCCGCCGAGAAGCGCGCCCTGGACGTCATCTCCGACTGGCCCTGGCTCTCCCTCGCGGAGCTTGCCGGGCTGATGGACATCACGCCCCAGAGGGCGTCCCAGGTCGCCGTACCGCTGGAAGGCTTCCGGCTCGTCACCCGTCCCCCCGACGCGGACGGACGGCTGGCCCTCACCGACAGGGGGCTCTCGATGCTGGCCCGCAGGGACCGCACCTCAGCCGTCCTGGCAAAGAGGCGGTTGAGCGTGGCCCCCGTGGACCCCGCGATCCCCCTCCGGTGGCGCAACGTCACCGGAGGCAGGAGCCGCCAGCTTCTCAGGAACATCGAGCACACCGCCGCCGTCCACGTCTTTATCGCCGCGCTCGCCGCCCAGGCCCGTCTCCTGGGATGGGAGGTGGCGCAGCTCGACCCGCCCAGGAGGGCGTCCCGCCACTTCCGGCACGACGGGCGGTTGCGCGCCGTCTACCCCGACGCCTTCGGCGTCCTCAAGAGAGACGGAACCACATGGCCCTTCTTCCTGGAGTGGGAGCGCCGCGCCGTGCGCCCCTCAACCATGTCGGAGCGCCTGGCCCCCTATCTGCGCTACTACTCATCTCACAGGCCCACCGACGACCACGGCGCACGGCCCGCCGTCCTGGTCGTCTTCGACGACGACATCGCCGCCACCGGCTTCCTGCGGGTGGCGCGGGAGGAGACGCGGGCCGCCGACGGAACCCTGCCCCTGTGGGTATCCCACAGGCGGGCCGTGGACGCCCTGGGGCCGCTGGGACACGCATGGCGCACCCCAGGCGAATGGACCGAGACCCAGGCCCCGCTGCCCCTATGAATCACGAGGAACTGGACGATATGAAATCGAAACCAGCCAACCAATCGAAAGGCCACCGGAGGCGCGGAGGACGGACCGTTGTCCGGCTCGACCCGGCGGCCCTCTGGAGGCGGCTCGCTACCCTGAACCGCTCCCAGAACTGGCTCGCCAGAGAGGTCGGCATCAGCCACGGATACCTCTCCATGCTGGTCAACACGGGGCGCGCCCCCTCCGGTCGCATTCGCCGCCGGATGCTCACGGCCCTGCAAATGACGAGGTTCGATGAGCTGTTCAGATTGGAGGAGTAGACATGAGCAACTTCAACGACACGTCCCGGCACAACGGGACCCCGAATCACACCGGCCCCACCGAACTGACGCTGCCCATGGAGAGCGGCGTCTTCCCGGAGGACTTCCCCAAGAGGCTCGAACGCCTCAAGGAGGCCAGCGGCCTCAGCTGGCGAGGCATGGCGAGAGCCATCGGCGTCGACCCCAAGCAGCTGCGCAGGTGGCGTAAGGGCGTCGAGCCGTCCGGTGGACCCATGCTCGCCCTGCTGCGCTTCGCCGGCCGCATCCCCGGAGGCGTCCACATCCTCATGGGCGAGGGCTTCCAGATGACCCTCTTCAGGGAGGCTGGCTAGACCCAGAGGCCCCGCCGGACGCACACAGCGACGGCGGCGCGGCGGGGCCTGAAACGGCATGGGCCAACGGCGCTCGCCCCATTTCGTCAGCGCCGTCGGCCCCGCCGCAAACACGCAACGAGAGGCCAGCGGCCACAAGAGAAGCCGCTGCGACTACGCACCATGAGAGATAGCAACGGAAGGAACGAGAACAAAAGACGGAAGAGACTCAGGGGCCGGGAGCTTGAGGACGCCCTGGCGCAGTCCATGCCGTCCTACTCCCCTCAGCATCGCAGGGCCATCCTGAAGGGTCTGCGCATCCTGGCCCGTGTCGCCATACGCTCCTACATGGAGGAGAAGGCGGAAGCGGCTTCCCGAACCGAGGCCGTGGAGAACGGCGGCGAGGAGGTGGGCCGATGAGCGCCCCTCCAACCCTGACCGTTCTCAGCCTGGGCGGAGGGGTGCAGTCCTCCGTCATGGCACTCATGGCCGGGGAAGGCGCGTTTGACCGCGTGCCCGACTGCGCCATCTTCGCCGACACCCGCTGGGAGCCGCCCAGCGTCTACGACCACATATCGTGGCTCAGGGATAGGCTGAGCTTCCCCCTGTACACCGTGGACATTGGGAGAAGCCTCCGCGAGGACGTGAAGGCCCTCACCAGCCACTCGGGACACCGCAGCTACGTGGACATACCTCTGTACCTCAAGGGACGGAACGGAGAGGGAGACGGCATCGGCAGGCGGCAGTGCACGGAGAACTACAAGGTCAAGCCCATACGTCGCAGGATACGGGAGATGCTGGGACTGAAGCCGAGGCAGCGCGTCCCCGCCGGGACCAACGTCGAGATGTGGCTCGGCATCTCCACCGACGAGGCCATCCGCATGAAGACCTCCCGGGACAGGTGGGTGAAGAACCGCTATCCCCTCATCGAGGCGGGCATGTCCCGGAAGGACTGCATGGAGTGGTGGAATGCCCGGTACGACCGGCCCCTGGAACGCTCGGCCTGCGTCGCCTGCCCCTTCCAGTCACGCCAGAGGTGGGTGGAGACGAAGCGCCGCTGGCCGGAGCTGTTCGCCGAGGCCGTGGAGATCGACGCTGGACTCAGGAGCGGGCTTGCCCTCGACAAGACCCCTTATCTGCACAGGCAGCGGATGCCCCTGGCAGAGGCCGTCGCGCTGGACGAGGCGGAGCTGGGAGCGGAGGGGCACTCGGACGAGTTCGGGAACGAGTGTGAGGGTCACTGTGGAGTTTGACATGGATTGGAGAACCGACGCGCCAGTTCCAGGGGTCCAAAACCAGGTTAGTGGTAGACGCCCACGACCAAGCATGTCGTATACTACATTTGTCGGTCTATATGGGGAGGAATACCCAATTGCACGTATGGTTCACGATGACAAATAACCCAACACGGAATCCCCATAGAAAGAGCGACTAGCACATATAGATATGCCGATACCGTTAGAGATTGTCATAGAGCGCACTCCGCTTTCGCAGCAGGCTGACCGTCGCCGCCTGAGAGCCTGGAGGCGGGTGGTGCGGAATGTTGTAGGAGAGGAGTGGGACGCTGAACCGCCGTTCGCTGGAGAAGTCATGGTGGGCATCACCTACTACTTCAAAGGAGAGTCACTGGACGTCGACAATATGCCGAAGCCAATCCTGGACGCACTAAAGGGGCTGGTCTATGCCGACGACGATCAGATTACCGACCTCGTCTGCCGCAAGAGAGACAGGGATAGAGATCTGCAATTCGAGAACCCCTCACCCGTTCTGCTGGAGACGCTCGGACGATCCGAGCAGTTTCTCCACATCATGGTGGCCGAAGCACTGAGCCTGGAGGTGCCAACTTGGTAAGAGAAGCAACCGACTCCGAATACCTCCTCACGCGCAAGACCGCAGAAGAGTACCGAAGCAAGGGCTACGAGGTCCTGTTGGAGGCCCCCCTTGACTTCATGCCTGGCTTCAGAGCCGATCTGCTTGTTCGGAAGGGCGATGAGGCAAGGGTTATAGAGGTCAAGTCTAGGCCGTCGCTGGCGGCCGACCCCAAGATACGCGAGCTGGCGCGACTCATCGAATCGATGCCAGGGTGGACTTTCGAGTTGGTCCTGGTGGGTGAACCGGAAAAGGTGGATTCACCCGAAGGAGCGCGTTCGTTTGAGAGCGAGAAGATCGTTCAGAGGATCGAGGAAGCCGAGAAATCTCGCGAAGCGGGCTTGTCGGAGGCCGCCTTCCTGCTAGCATGGTCGGCTTCTGAGGCCGTCATCAGGGTACTGCTTGCAGCGCAGGGGGTTTCAAGCGCGAGCATCACCTCGCCCGGTTACGTTCTCGACCAAGGGGTCTACCACGGAGTTATCTCAAGGGACGACTACGACGCTTTGACCCGTTTGCGAAAGTACAGAAACGCCATCGTCCATGGCTTCGGCATGGACGACTTCGACGACGAGCTGGTGACGGAGCTCATTGCCACCATAAGGCGCATCATGACGACTCCAGCCCTGCGCGACGGTTCCAACGGTCCGACTGCTCCCTAAACGGGCTTCCTGTCCGTACCGGACAGCTTGAGTCCGTCAACGGTAGGTAGGGCGCACCGGTGCCGGTGCGCCCACTTGTTGCGGAGCCTTGCGGGTCGAGGACTTGCCACTTGTCCACGTCGCCGGGGCGAGTTTGGCTGATGGTGACGCGGTGCTCGGGATTATGTCCATGCGTAAGAAAATCCTCGAATACAGCGCAAGATACAGGGCCGCTTTCCTTTGGTTGTGGCGGCTCTTGCTGTGCCAAGTTCAAGACATCGTTTCGGAGTCCCGCAAGCTATCGTGGGAAGATCTCCGCAGGGGATTCACTGTCAACTTCATGATGACCCTATTGAATCTGGCGATGTTCACCTACTTCATTTGGGGGTTTGATCATATAGAGCGGTTGTATGACAGCATCGTGTTGAATCTGCTTCCTGCGTACTTTCCGCCTGTGGCGTTCCATGAAGGGGTGCGCCAAAAGCCAGAGGCCCGGCGATTCCAATGGATGTACTTCGGGTTTGTGGTCTTCATGGGACTTGCGCTGCTCTTGGTAGTTAGCGACAGATATGGCTACCAAGAGCTAGGAATCAATGTAGTCGTGGTAATAGCATCAGGTCCCTGGCTGATCGTATTCGGGATGCTGGTGCGGGGAAAGAGGATACTGGCGATAGGCATGGCGCCGGCAGCGGTCCTATTGATGGGGTATTGGGTCGCCCCCGTGATTGCGGAAGGTTCTCAGCTGCAATACTTCCTGATTCCGCTTCCTGTCGTCTCGATCCTGCTGGCCGCATGGACCTTCTTGGTATGGCTCCTCTTCAAGGGCGTTGACAGGTGGCCGGAGGACGAGACGCTCGGCCCACTCATGGAGAGCCTCGCAATGCTGTTCCTATTCCTTCCACTCATGGTCCTTGCGATATGGGTTCCCAGGACGATTCCCGGTGGCGAGGACTGGTCTGTGGTGCTTGCCGCAATGGTCGGCGTTGTGTTCGGCAGCGTTATCTCGGAGCCGCTGACGCGTTTCCTACGCAGTTACGGAAATCTTCCATCGGCCCGCAAGAACAATGACGAGCGCCGGGACGCCCCTTGACACCGGAGGCCAGTTCGTACATGATAAGTGTAAGACATTGTGTTACATGCGAAGGCAAAAGACCATGCCCGACAAACGAAAGACCGTCACCGTCTCCCTGCCACCCGCTATGGAAGAGCAACTGAGGCAGGTCGCCGAGGAGGACGGCCGCACCGTGAGCGAGCTTCTGCGCGAAGGGTTTCGCCTCTACCTGGAGGACAGGGAGTGGCGCAGAGAGGAACGGACGCAGATGCGACGCTCACGCCGGGCCAATAGGAAGAGCCAAGAAGGAGGAACAGATGAGTAAACGAAACGACCGCACGCCGGCCGCCCTCTACGCCAGGGTCTCCAGCGACCGCCAGGACGTGGACCTGTCCGTGTCCGCCCAGCTACGGGCGCTCAGGGACTACGCCGACAAGAACGACTACGTGATCGTCCGGGAGTTCGTGGACGAGGCGGAGAGCGGGCGAGTGATGAACCGCCCCGACTTCCAGAAGATGATCGACGAGGCCAAGAGCGCCGACACCCCCTTCAAGGAGATCCTGGTCTGGAAGTTCAGCCGATTCACCCGCAAGCGGGAGCACGCCGTCGTCCTGAAGTCCCAGCTCAGGCGCAGGGGCCTCCGCGTCGTCTCCATCACCGAGCCCGCCGACGACACCGCGACGGGCAGGCTGATGGAGGGCATCATCGAGACCATCGACGAATACTACTCGGAGAATCTGGCGACCGAGGTGTTGCGGGGTATGAGGGAGGCGGCGTCCCGCGGCTTCTGGGTCGCTCCCATGGCCCCCTACGGCTACAGGAAGGTCAAGGTGCAGGACGGCCCCAAGGAGAGGCCCACCCTGGAGCCGGACCCCGAAACCAACGCCGTCGTCAAGCGCATGTTCGACCTGGCCGAGTCCCGCAAGGGGATGCTGAAGATCGCCCGCATCCTCAACGACGAGGGCATCGCCAGCCCCAAAGGTAAGCTCTGGAACAAGATGAGCATCCACAACATCCTCAACAACGAGGCGTACCTTGGCACCCTGGTCTGGGGCAACAACGCCAAGGACGGGGTTGACCCGGTGCGAGTGGAGAAGGCGTTCCCGGCCACGGTCACCAGGACCCAGTTCGACCGGGTGAACAGGATAATGCGCTCAAGGGCGCCCAAGGTCTCCCACCCCCGCAGAGTCGGAAGCACCTTCCTGCTGAGCGGCCTGGTCAAGTGCTACAGGTGCAAGAGGGCGCTGTCGGGCCGTTACTCCAGCAGGGGCACCTTCCCCTACTACGTCTGCCACTCCTTCGTGAAGCGCGCGCCCGGGTCCTGCGACTCGCCCAGGGTGGACGCCCGCCAGTTCGAGGAGCTGGTGGTCGGCCTGATTCGCTCCAACGTCCTGACCGAGGGCAACATTCGGGGCCTGATCGATGTGGTGGACGAGCAGATGGACGACGTGGCAGGAGACGAGCGCAAGCGGCTGGAGACCATCGAGTCGGAGCTTGCCGACGTGAAGGGCAGGCTCGACAAGCTCTACGACCTGGTGGAGACGACCACAGAATTCAACATGGCCCACTTCGCCCATCGCATCGAAGATCACAACGAGCGGAAGGAGCGCCTTGAGTCCGCCGCAGCGGAGGCGAGGGCGATCCTGGCCCAGCGCAGGGCGGTCCTCGACGACGTGAACACCATCACGGCCTACGCCCAGGACATGAGCAGGTTCCTCAAGGAGAGCGACATGCCGGAGCGCAGGGCCTTCATCGAGACCTTCGTCAAGGAGATCGAGCTTCTCCCCGACAACGCCGTCGTCCGCTACTCCGTCCCCTTGCCCGACGACAGCTTGATTCCAGGAAAAAAAGTGCAGGAGATACCGCTGAACGGCTCAGTGGTATCTTCCGTAAACGGTAGCCCACCAGACTTGACAAAATCAAGAACCTTCATTCGGCGGATTCAAACGCAACGGAAAACTCAGGTACGCGTGGGCGGTCGATTTGGGTCCATTCAAGCGAGGGCGGTAGAACAGACTCATAAATGAGTGGTCCCGTAGTTTCCGATGAATCGTACGATTCCTCTCAGGTTGGCCAGCCAAGACCAAATTGCGAACTTTTCGCTGGGAGGTTGCACTATGAGTGTCGGGCAGATCTACAGGCCAATGGGATTTTGCTCCTCCAAGTAAAGGATGTCGCAGCGAACCTCTAGCCGCTTTCGTTCATCAGCCCTTGGCACGAAGATTTCAGCAATCTCATCCGGGACCGGAATGAAGGTGCGATTCTTGGTGAGTATGGTCGATGTGGTCCTTGGGCCACGCCCAGCCGAGGCTTCGACGAGTCCAGGGCAAAGGATGTCATAGTACAGCCCAAAGCGTTTGGAGTGGTGTTGGAATACAAAGATAACCTTCCGTCCACCCCAGACTATCTCCGTTGAGTGTGGCTGTAGAAAGAAATCCCCTTTTTCGCGCTGAACCCTGTCGCTTATCGAGAGGAAGCATCTGTATCCGTTTACTGGCTGTTCACTTGTCAGAATCCTGGCACTCGTCTCCTCTTCTCGTCGGTCTATCCCAGGTCTGGCTTCAAAAGGATCGGGGTTGTTTTCCTCTTGAGACTCGTCTCCAATCTCCTTGACGACTGAAGAAAGTAGTTCCCTACCTGCGCTGCTCACTTCGACATAGGATCGGTCCGTGTCCGTAAGTCTCCTTGCTGCTTCGACGACAGTTAGCCGTCCAGCGTGCAGTTCCTCAAGAATCTCCTCTAGATCAGCCCGATCTTCGAGGTCGTACTCGAACAATTCTCGGTTTGAGCGAAGGTGACGCAAGAAAGCTTCGGCTCCTTCCCGTGTACTACTAGGCACGAGCTTAGAAACACGCGGGAACATAGTTGATCTAACAAAGTCCTTGACAAAGGGATTGAACGCACTAAAGTCGTTGGCATAAAGGGCCAGCAACGGTGCAATACTGCCCGAGTTTGGATCAAGGTAGATTACAACCGGGGTGTTCGTATCAGTGACGAGAAGTGAGAGACCACCGGATATCGACCCAAAGCGGATGTCAACAGGAAGGAAGTAGTCCTCTTCCAGTATTCTGGTCAACCTCGTCGCAAGCGCAGTATGACCAAAACTCAAACTTGACGCAAGGGACTCTTCCATCACCTTCGGAGTCACATCCACTTCACTTATCCCTTGTATCCTCAAGTAGCCAAGCTCACAGTCCCGCCTAGGCGTCCGCCGAGACAATACGACGAGCGGTTCGTCCTCACTTGCATATGTTTGGATTACGGACTCGTCGCGGCCTCCGTAGTAATTCAGTCCATTGTGTCCAACAATAGACGATAGCGTCTGCGGCTCACCGCTTGGTCGAGGTGTTACCTCAAGATAACCACAAAGCGAGAATTGGTTTGTGGCAACTATCCATTGAAGGAAGCCGTCATTGGAGAAAGATTCGGGATGATCAGCAGCGATGGGTGAAATCAGATTGTCCAGAGTGGAGATGATTTGCTGTAACAACTGATTCGACGCAGCGTCTAAGGCCTCACGGCCAGCTGTTGGCTGCAAGAAGGGGAGATCGATCACGCCGCCCCAACGGTATGCAGACTGTGCTGAGACATTGGCGAGGCCGAATCCGGACCGCAGTGTGCGTATCAAGTTCTGCCCTTGCACTAATACGATCGCCCCGGGTTTCCCAAGCCCAGTCTCACACCTAAGGTCCTCAAGGATTATCCGAAGCTCTCCAGAAGCCATACCGTGTATTTCCAGATTGCCCGAAAGGATTCCGGGCAACGAGATATCTGTACGTTGTTCGTTCCACGTATGTCTTTCAGATGGTAGCGCGTCCCTATGTTTGGCACCGCTGATTTTCTTGGTGTTGAAGTAAACTGGTATATCCACAAACTCGACAAATTCTCGAAGATAGGTACGCGCATCCTGGACTGACAATCCATGCCCAGGTGCAAGATGCGCACGGACAGTAGTTCCAGGTGTGTCTGTCCGCTGCACTGGTGTGACGGATATACTCGGAGTATCCGTTGATAACTCTGACTTCAGGACTGATGACAAAGTTCGTTCGCCAGTAATTGCGGATTCACTTTCAACGGAGAGTTCGTCAGCGACACCGAAGTTGGCCATCGCTCCGATTCCAAACGTTCCTACCACACCAGCAGCCCGAGCAGCATCGCTGTTCTTGCCGCTCTTCCCCGCGTACCAAAAGTTTGACTCAATCTCCTCTGATGTCATACCGATTCCATTGTCGGTTACAACGACATGTTTGCCATTGACGGTTACGTGGATTGCGGCTTCAAACTGATGGCCCTCCGCTTGTCGCATCCGGACAGCGTCAAAAGCGTTCTGCGTGTTCTCCCGGAGCAGCGCGAGTGGAGACTGATAAATCTGATCGGCCAACAGATCAAGTATTCGTGAGAACTCGACCTTGAACGCGATTCTCTTCTCAGTTGAAGTCATGAGATCACCTCTCTGGCAGCAATGGCCAATTCGAGTTCCTTAAATGTGGCCGGATCAATCATTGCCGACATGGCTGCAAGGCGATGCGAGGCCTCTGTGTATCGCCCAAGCCCAAGGAGTAAAGAGATGATCCTGACAGCCTCGTCTTGGCCTTGAGGTGGGTCTAAGACCTTGAGTAACTCTTCTTGTCGTCCTAGCCCCTCTAAGGCTTTAATCTGGATCTGCCGTCTAAGGTGTGATTGGTCGGAACCGCTTGGTGGAAGAAGGTCTAATGCCTCCTCATGTCGGCCACGCGTAAGTGCCGTCATTGCATCATCAAGTCGTTGAGTCACAGTAGGTCCTTTAGGACGTGCCGGGGAATGATGAAGAGGCAAAGTGACGAAAGTGTTGCCTCCGAAGTCATCTCGATGCGACCCGGTGAACACACCTGCGGACGACATCGCTCTAACATGAGTGGTGACTGTCTTACTGTCTGGATCAACCACAACAATGTTGAATTGCCGACGCTCGCCCATGGGCAGCTCACTATCGCCTACTGCCAGCGAACCTGCGCCTATCACAGCCATTGAGGTCAGGTTGGGGAGACGCAATTCAAAAGGTGCTACTCCAGCGTAGTGGTGATGTCCGTGCAGACCTACGCTGAATCCGAAATCAATTAGCCTATGGACAATGCGTACATCCATGTAATCATGTGCACGTGGACCACCTACAACCCCATGGTGCCACACTGCAATAGCAACTGGGGCCTGCGAATCCTGAAGCAGTTCCCGAGCCGCTGCTAGTGCTTTGGAGTCGATCTCTCCTACATGGCAGAAGCAGTCGTTCCCATGCCATGAGGCGAAGCCTACCACGATAAGCCCAAGAGACGGGTATTCGATGCGAACAATGTCGCTATCCTGCACCAATGGACTTGGGTTTAGGCCGGCATAGAAATCTGTTTGAAATTGCCTAAAGTGTTCCAAGCGAGATTCATACGCATCCCTGTCAACGATCTCATAGGCTTTCTGCTCCTTCCAATTCCAGCGAATAGTGGAGTTGGCCTCAAGTGCTTTCACATTTGTGCCCCTAGGAGAGGTCTCTAGTGGACTCATCGCTTGTAAAGCGCGACTCCAGTGGACATCATGGTTACCAGGGACAATGATGACCCGCGATGGGTCCGAGTCAACTACCTCATTTGTCAGTTTCTCTAGAAAAGCCCCGACTTCGGCATATTGACGGGCGATCTCGGAGTCAGGGTTTGGATGATCCACACTCGTACCCTGGATCAGGTCGCCGCTCACGACAATTACTTCAGGATGAGGAATGCCCTCTTCCTCCCATCGCTTCGTATCGCTGAGAATCGCAGATAGAAGCTCATCATTGTCGAGACGCGGTGCTGACGTCCGATGTAGGTCTGAGATGTGAAGCACGGTAGGCACGGGATCACCTAAGACTGAATCTCGACAGCATTCGCTGAGAGGTACCCTTAGCATCCAAGAGACTATCCGATTCCTGACCCTTGAGTTCCCATAACTCATTGCCCACTTCTTGAGCTCCCATCTCCACCAGGTTCTCGTTCGCCAGACCGTCTAACGTAAGGAGAGGCTTGCCCAAGGCTGCGAGTTTGCGGGCGAATGCTTCAGTCTTGCCGCCGGGCGCCGCGTGGGCTATGAAGACTCGCTGGGCGAGGTCCGCCACTAGATCGTTTCGTTGGGCTGCGAGTTCCGCCGTTGGCCGACGCCGATTCGATGAAAAGGGCGACAGGATCAGCAGGCGGTCTTCCTCCATGGCAGTACGCCAGTCGAGAGGGACTCGCATGTTGTCGATGCCTCGTGCCGGGCAGATGACCACTGGTTGGCTTCCTCGGAGAAGCAAGCGAAGGCACTCCTTTTCCATCGGCGTCTGAAAGCCACCAATCACGGGGACACGCGCGTCACGCATGGCTCTGGCGAGGTCGTACGTCTTGAGAATGAGATCACCAGGGCAGCGCTGAGAACAGAAGAGGGCGGTCAGCCGCTCTTCCAGTAGCCGAACGTTGCCCTTCGATTTGAACTGCGGCAGGACTTCCAAGTTCATTAGCTCTCATTCATCCCGTTGGATCGCTACACGAAAGGGAGTAAACCCTTCACCCATTCGAAGACCTTGATTGCGGATGCGGCAATGGGGAGTGCTTTCGCGAACTTCCATGCACCAACCAGTCGCCCTTTGGCGTTCCTATGTTGATCGGGCAGTGGTGTGGCTTCCAATTCCCTGGAAAGCAACTCGGCCGACACCCTCGCCACGGCTTCCGTGTCATTGATGCCCCGGTCTAGGGAGATCAGCGTTACTCTGTTCATCATGTCCTGATGAGTGCTAGGGAAAAACTGATCAGGCTCGGTGAGCAATTCCCTGTGCAAGGCAACAGCCCCCTCTCCATCGTCGGCTGTCGAGCCTAGTTTCAGGTCGAGCGGCAATACTGGCTTACCGAGTTCGGTCATTGCCGTCCCAACTGCATATGTGCCTTTGCCGCCACCTATTGCCAGCATCCCGTCAGAGTTTTCGACCATCACTCTTCGATACTCACCGCCAGTGAACACCTCCCGCCGTATATGACAAAGCTCCACGGCGTTTCTCTGTTCCAAGTTCCTCAACAGCCGTAACCCCGCCTCATCTATTTTCGACTCTGAGGCGTCGTCAGACATAATGACCTGCGCGTAAGGGCGGGGGGCATCGGTTGTATTGGAGGCATAGCGCTCGACTTCCTGCAGTGCCAGCCAGTCGAAGACACTTGGCGCGCCGTGCTCGTCGCCGATGCTTCCCTCGTCTCCTGCAAGTACGACCAGAGCCCCGCCTCGACTCAATACTTCCCTAGTGAAGGTCCTTACGAACTGGGAGGCTACGTCCAGCTTGTCCGCCCGACATGACCGCCCTGCGCTGCCGGAGATCAATACGAACTTGCCCTTCATCCGCGACGACCTACCTCAGTCCCCTATACAGAACAAGGCGTTGAACTCAACCCTAGTCCTGCAGCGGTTGACGTTGCCGCGCATCTGTCCGAAGTGAGTTGAGGCCCCCTGCCGGCCTCTCGATCCTGCGGGTCCCAGATACTCGTCTACGTACCTAGATTGCCCGGTGGAATCAGCAATCGGACTCTTCACAGCCTCAATAGAGTACCCCAATAGACGAATAAGCATGGCCTTCGGATCGAGTTGTCCACTGTAGTCCCTGAATGCTTCTATCGCGAGGGACTCCATGTGGTATCCACTGATCTTCTTGTCCTGGCGGGTGATGTAGCAGTCCGCCATGGCCTTGGCGAGCTTGATCGTGGGGGTGATCCTGCCATTAGTTGCTCGGTTTACTGAGCTTAGCTCCTCGGCGAATCTATCGGGCCGTACCACGTTGCTCCACCCAGTGCTTCCCGGTTCGGCAATACGAACGCCGCCGCTGGCAGTTCGCATGGCAGGCAAGAGTTGTATCTCGGTCCCATCGGAGTAGTTGACAGTCACCGCCAGATCGCCTGTGGTTACGGTGCCGAAGACCGAGAGAAGGATCTGTCCTTGGATAACATCCCGCACGTACGCTATCACTTCTGCCGGCGGCCGGTTCCTGAGCGAAGACTCGTCCACTATCAGGAGAGCGTCGACGTCGCTCAGGCCGGCCACGTCCGTGCCTCTCCTGACGGAGCCGCCGAAGATGGTCTGCACCACGTGATTGCCAGTCTGTCTTAGCGAATTGCGCAGGCTCTCGAGGTGTCTTGCCACAGCCTGTTGATCGCTGCGGGTGTACGCTGCGAGAAGTTCCTCGCACCACCGATTGAAGTTGTCGTCTGTCATCACTCGCGTTTCAATTGGCAGAATCGCCGATGCACAGCCAACTCTCAAACCGTCTCGAACTGCAATGCCGAGAGATTCAGGTTGGATGAGCGCTTTGATAGGTGGAGCATTTCCACCCCTACCACTTCGTTCGACTCGTTGTAGTCGAGCACGATGCCGGGCGAAACTTCCTCCGACTCGACTATCGGGGAGTCATCGAGACGGAGGTACAGCGCGTCCGCTTCCTTATCCACGTTTAGCTTCATAGTTCACCTCTCATGCTTCGATCAAAGAATACGCTCACCACACGCCAGGGGGCAACTCGGGTGTTGACAGCAACACGCAGTACGCGGTTGCCGCGTTCCGGTATGCGCCGAAAGAACCGCTCGACCTCAGGATCGTTTGGATCGGCAATACGCAGGCCTGGTTCCGACACCGCCGACTCTACCCACTCTATGGGAATCATGCGTTCCTCCATAGCGTGGACTGCGTGCCTAGTGTAGTCCAACATCCTCACTGCCCTTTCAGCCCGGTTGCCTGCTTGATATCGCCTTCAGCAGTTCTAATTCGACGAGTAACGGCAGTCCGACCACCTGTCGCCGCAAGGCTCGACATCTACCGTGAAGTCCGTCCTCTGCACTCCGTCGAAAGTCACGGTATCGCCGACCTGCCTGACCGTGCGCATCGCGGACGCCATGATGCGATACCTTTGAGGAATCGCGCGTTCACCCCCATCCGGAGTGCGAAAATGCACGTGATAGTGTTCCGACGCCGGTAAGCGGCGCACAACCACGTCAACGGACTCCCCCACCGGAAGCTCCGGGTCCACGATCTCTATCTTGCCTCCCGGCAGTACCGTCGTCCGTATGTGCAACGCCTTCTGCATGTCCGTACTCATAGAATGCCCTTGCCAACAATGCGCAGTAGCAATCTCATGACTGCGGTCGCGTCTCTTTCAATGATGTCGTAAGGTAGTTCATTTCCCTCAGATGCATCTGCCCCAAATGCCCGATTTTCTATGCGTCCTTCATGCGAGGGCCTTCGATAATGGCCATAGGCGTTGCGCTCATTGCGTACTCGATTCATCTCTTGGTGCTCGTCTGTGGATATCAGGCCGACGGAGAGTGCTTCATTCAATAGCTCACTGAAGGGGGCCCTTTGAAGGTCGTTGCGACCTGATGCATAGAAGGATGCTGCGAGCGCAGTTTCCAAGTATGCTATTCCCAGCAATATGGTCGCTAGGAACTGTCCGTAAACGAAGCAATATCGTGCTTCTTCGAACAAATACTTGCCAGTCAAGCCATCGAACGACCAGTAGCTCCCTGTCGGTGTTTGTTCGGCGAGGAACTTCAGCCGGAATAGCCGATCCTCATAGCACTTAGAGTCTTCGTCCTTCAGCCATCTGGTGAGGTCAGCATCGCTTACTTCAACCACGGGTTACACCTATTGCAATTCGATTTGCTACCCCTTCCGCCCATGCGGTATTCAACGCCCGCGCCTACCACGCTGAGGGGTTCGTACAGCGCCTTTGGGCAATGGCCGTTCAGACCCAAACGAGTATTTGAGTATCCCGGCGCCGGAATCATCGGCCACGATTTGATTAACTGTTCGCCGTTCTTCGACAGGCAGTCCGTCGTAGGACTCAGGCGCGGCGGCTACGCTGCCTGCCCCGTATGTCATCAGGTCCTTCAGCACATCCACTCCGTAGTTGGCGGAGCTCTCAGAGTCACGTGCGAGTCGACTTAGCCGCTCGGTGGCTTCAGTAACGGCCTTAGTGTCATCGGACAGATGTAGCACCCCCATCCTGTGTCGGTCTCCGTCAAGTGGAGACACCGTTACGATGACGTGCTTCCCATAACTAAACACGCAGGCCGCAAATTTCAGGCTTGAACGAAAATTTAGTGCTCGCACCGAAACGGCATCGGCGTCAAGCTTCCCGTAGGTCTTCCAGCGATACCAGATCTTGCCAAGCCGCTCTGACGTAGCTTCCGACCACTGAGTCCTACTCTGCAAAGAGGCTCTAAGCCTATTCCACCAGACTCGAACTTCTTGTCGGGGGTGCTGCAAAGCATTTTTCTTGCGTTGCTCCATCAATCGCTTACCCAGGCGGCATAGGTCAGCCTCGTAGAGAGCTGCCCGATACATTGACAAGACGGGTACTCTAGGGTCGTTGAAATTAGGTTCCTTGACGTCTATGGGTTTGAACTCGCCATCGTGGTCCGTATTCTTGTATTTACAGGCGAACCGACTGACACAAGCATTACCAGTTACAACAGATTGTGGTTCGAACCCATCCCGACTACTCGGTATGATTGGATTAGTCCTACTGCTCGTCACATAGTAATGTTCCCATCGAGCCACGCCCCACCGCAATTCAAGCACCTCTTGGGACTTCTGGCCTTTTAATTCGTCCAAGACCTCAGATTTGGGAATGACGTGGCAATTGTTGTCCACGGGGTTCCCGCAACGCTGCCCATTCTCGCCTGTTACGTAAAGGCAGACACCCGTACCCCGTTCCTCTGTCTTGACGGGATCGACACTCTTTTTGACTTCACTCTTCAAGCGATCGGGAATGTGCGGTGGCACTGTGCGACTTCTCATGTCACCCTTCCCGCCCTATGCGGGACTTGATGCCATAGTTGATGATGAAGCCTCGTGCTGACTCTTACTCATGACATTTATGCCCCTGAAGACTGAGCCTCTATCGAACCTAGTATGCCGCCCGTTTCTTCGCTTAGTGTGTTGTATAGGTTATGTAGCACTGTCCCCTCTGGCTGTTTCTCGATCAGTACGGCTACTATCAGCCATATCGCTATGTCGAAGTCCTTGCTGTTCCAGGTATATGATCGGTTTCGTTCATATAGATACCTTGATTCCTCGAATGCGAGGCTGAATTCATTCAGAAATTCATCAAGGGTTTGGTTCTGCGCTACTGGACTTCGGTCATTTGCCCTTAACCATCCTGATCTCAACCGAGCCTTGATGTCCTTATTTAGAGCATTGAATAGCTTCGAGAGGTCGTGGGTTTCTTCAGGGTTGCTCTTAGGGTTCAGCTTCTTATACAGAGCTTTGATTGCGATCTCCAATGTGAACGATTGAGCTAGTCGTAGAATCTGCGCCAGTCCAGCCAACTGGTTATCCCGCCCCGAGCGTAACCCAGTTGACGAAAAGGTCAGACTACTTTGGTCGGCAGGCAACAAGCGTTCTATATTATTGGTGATGACTCGTGAGCCTGCCCATAATTGGACCAATTCAGTTTCAATGTCTACCGGCATCCTCACCTCTCTCGCCCCATGCGGTACTTGATGTCGTAGTTGATGATGAAGTCCAACTCCTCGTCCGTGAAGCCGTAGTGCTGGGCTAGCACACGGTCGATTTCGTCGATGATGGACTTTGACAGCTTAAGATAGAACTCGTCGTACTCAACCCGTCCAGTAGTCTTGTAGTTGTACACGCGGCGTTTGGATCGGGCCTGCATATCTGCTTCGAGTTTGCATGATATTGAATCTAGGCCATCATCCGATAGCATGGGAAAAGTGAATATCTCCGGCTTGTTGAGGTGATAACAATCGGAATGGGACACCCACCAGATAAAGAAGGTCGTGCTGCAAATAATGCTATGCAGGCTTGGAATCGCTGTTGGTTTCATATCGATGGATTTCAACTCAGTGGATCTCTTTTGGCCGTCACGCTCGCTGTGAAAGTACGGGGTGTAGGTGTGGGCTCTGATCCAATTGACTGGTGCCGAGTGGTACAAGACTTCGTTGTCCAGGCTAGGTTTGGCCGCCAGCCAAGGCCTCCGATGGCCGTTCAGCTTCCTCAACACTTGGCGGTGTAGGACACTGGACACCTTGGGAATTGCTGTTTCATACCACAAGTCCTCTATATCGGTGTAGGACAACAAACTAAAGAGAGTATCTCTTTCATCAGCGTAAAAGTGCTTATACCCGCTTGTGAACATTCCTTTGCCGTTATTCGACACGACAAATATGACCAGTCTGAACTTGACATTCGGGAACAGTCTGCTGGGGTTAGCATCCCCACTTATGTTCATTAAATGGCACGACCCAAAATGCTGATAGAAGCTCTCAACCAATGGGGTCATTCGTTTCGTGCTGTGTCCGCTGAGTGGCACAATCATACTTAGAGTCGTATTTTGGTTCGCCAAACTCTTGCATCGCTCCAGAACAAAGGCATACAGATTGCCACACGACTCAGTCGCGTAATCCCGAATGGTGTAGTCATCCTTGACCTTGCTGTACTCCACGTACGGCGGGTTCCCGATCACCACGTCGAACCCGCCCTTGCTCATGATCCCGTAGAACTCGACGAACCAGTGGAAGGGCTGATGGCTGTCGCTCCAGGCGTCGTATGCGGCAGCCTTGGTGGGGTCAACGCCGTACTCGGCGGCTAGGAGGCGGTCCAGCTCGTCGGCGAGGCTGCGGAGGCGGTCGCCGAGGGCCTGCTTGTGGGCGGAGGTCACTTCCCCGCCGAGCATGGTCTGCTGCCAACGGAACTGGTTGAAGGCCGCGCTGGCGATTTCGGCGTCCTCGTTGATGCGGTCGAGCGTCAGGCGGTCTTCGTCCGACAGCATACGATGCTGGCCATTGGGCATGACCGTCATGGCGTCGCGCACGGCGTCGAGGGACGTGAAGCCCACCAGGGTGTTCCCGGCGCGGACATTGAAGTCGATGTCTGGCAGCGGCTCTATCTGGTCGTAGCTCTCCAGCTGTGCCACGAGCTTCAGGAAGAGGCGCAGTTTGCAGATCTCCACGGCCTCTTCCATGATGTCCACGCCGTAGAGGTTGTTCAGGACGATGGACTTGAGGATGAAGTAGCGCTCGCTGGGGTGCTTTTCGACCTGGCCCAAGACCTCCCTGAAGTCGCTCAAGGCGTTGGGACTGTGAGGTCGTTCGGAGCGCTCCAGGTCGTCGAGGAAGCCGCGCATTCCCTCGAGGCACCCGGTGTAGAGCGGTTCCAGGACGTTCAGCGCGGCGAAGAGGAACGCGCCCGAGCCGCAGGTTGGGTCGAGGACCGACACGTCACGCATGGCGTGCCAGAAGGCGCGCAGCAGCTCCGGCCCTTCGCTCTGCGCGATGACGTCCAGGGCAAACCGCTCGATGTCGAGATTGAACGTGATGAGGTCGTTGATCTCAGTGACCTCGCCCGATGCGAGCTTGGCGCGGACCTCGGCGTAGCGCTGTCGTCGGGCAACGACCTCGCGCCAGGTCTCGGTGGGCAGTGCGTAATCGTCATGCGCGGGGGAGTTCCAACCGTCTCGCTGGGATACATCGTCGATACCTGCGGCTATGTCGTCGGGGAGGTCGAAGGAGACTCCCGTCATTCTGGCCTTCGAGCCGGAATCCAGGGGTGGGGGACGTGGATTCCCGCTTTCGCGGGAATGACGGATGGATTGGTCGAGGCGGGTTGGGTTCTCAGCGTCACGCGCGTTCCAAGTAATGCCGTGGCCTACTGCCGGGTAGATGTAGCGGTCGGGGTCGTCCCGCAGAAGCCGCCAGACACCACCGTCTGGCCCGAAGGCCACGGGGCACTCCTTTCGCGCGGCGTCGAAGAGGAAAGGGATGACCGTGTTGCGCGAGATGTAGCCGGTGATGTCTTCCTTGGTGTAGTAGGCCCCCATCTGCTTCTGGTTGACGTACTTCTCGAAGATGTAGCCGAGCACGTCGGGATTGATCTCGTTGTCCTCTCGGTCGAACCGCTCGTCAAGGTGCCAGCGATATTCGTCGAAGAAGTTGAAGACTCTCTCGAATGCGGCGTCGGGGATGCTGATGGCAGGATTGTCGCGCTCCAGATCGTGTACGTCGAAGAGGCCGCCGTTGAGGAAGGGAACCTCGCCCAGGATATCCTTCAATTCCTGGGTGCGCTGGTCGACCGGCTGCCCCAGCCCGCAGTGGAAGAGTTTCAGCAAGAACTCCCGATAGAACTGCTGAAAGCGGCCGTCGCCATATCTGCTCTGGACCTCGTGCAGTTTAGTGCGAAGGTAATCGGGGTCCCTATCGAGGAAACCCTTCTTCTGAACGAAATAGATGAACATCATGCGGTTCAGCATGAGGGAGGCGTACCAGTCCCGGTCGCCCTGGGCGGTGATGCCCTCGATGAAGTCGCCGAAGGCGGTCAGTTCCGTCCTGAAGCGGTCGTAGAAACGCCTGGTGACCTTCTCGACGTCGAAGGCCTTGCGGACACGGGACGTGACGTCCGAGATGCCAATGCCCCTGGCCTCATCAGGAAGGGTGAACACTACAGATTGCAGTCGCTGGAGGAGAGGGTCGCCTCCCTGGCCCTCTCGGACCTCCCAACGGCTGGGTTTGGGAGACTTACCCGGCTCGCGCTTGGCCCACTGCCAGATTTGCCTGGTCCTTTGGGCGTCGACAAAAATGATTACATGCTCAAAGGCCGTCCTGCCCACCCTGACCTCCAGCTTGCGCTGAACGGGATAGGGAGGTATATCCCCGTCTTGTCCCGGATCACACACGTATGCGGCGAAACCGGCCTTCTCCGCGACAGTCCGGAGGGTGTAGGTGCCCCCATCTACTTCGATGACTAATGGGCTGGATTGATAGTGGTCCCAACCCAGGCCCTCCACGAAGAGACGTGGAAAGTCGAAAGCCTGTAGGTGGGGCCGCAGCTCTTCAATGGAGGCTGGCATCAGGAGTCGTCCTCAGTATCGAACAAACCTAGAGAGCAGATGATCTGAGGTTCCTGTACCTCGGCTTCGTCATCGGTCAGACACAGCCGATCGTCATTGTGCAAAGAAATGACGATCTCGGCGAGTTGGCTGTCGTCTACACCGCTACGCAACTGCCGGTTCAAGGTGTCCACAGCAGACTGGCGAAGAGGGTATCTGTAAATGTCCCCTATGGCCTTATGGAGCACCTCTGTGTCGAACAACTGACCTTTGATCGACTCTGCGTAATCCTTGAGACGGACATAGGTGCGATACCGTGCACCGGAGGGCCTCCCGAGCTGTCCTCCCACTCGCTTCTCAACGCTGACTACATGCTCTACTCCATTTGCAACAAGCTCATGGTGTTTTTCATGATGGGACCGTGCAGGCGTGTCAGGACTGCATTCGGCCGCTGAAAGGATTTCGATTTGTGACTCTGTGATACTGCGTCCCTCTCGGTTCACGTAGGCGAGGGCGTCGTTGCCGTCACCAGTGCGCATGAAGACGAGCACGCCCTCTGGCTTCTCGGCGATAGGAGTGTGCTGGCGAGACGAGAACACGACGTTAGGCAAGGCGGAAACTTTCTCTTCCAATGTCGGGTTCGCGCTGATAGCGTTCTTCCATATCTGGTAGGCGTGAGATGCTAGGTCAACTTCCCCCTCAGGGTCTCCGTCGAGGATGCCCGCGCGTTCGTGGTAAAGATTGATGATGGTCTGGTCGTCGTCTTCGTCCTCAAAAAACGTCTCATCAGCGCCGACTACCTCGGCGTTCTCCCTGAGCCGCTCCAGGACGCGTTTTCGTAGGTCGATGATGCGCTCGACACCCTCAGCCGGTAGGAAGGAATGACAAAGAATCTCATCCGCTTTCTGCCCGATGCGGTCGACGCGGCCCGCACGCTGGATGAGACGGATGATTGCCCAGGGCAGGTCGTAGTTCACAACGACATGGCAGTCTTGAAGGTTCTGGCCCTCACTCAGGACGTCGGTTGCTACTAGGATACGGAGTTCGTGCTCGGGTTTACCCTGGCCCGGGCGCTGGTTGCTTTTGGGGCTAAATTGCCATGCAAGCTGGGTGGGGTTAGAAGAGTCCCCGGTGACGCCCGACAGAGCTTGCACTCCTCTCTGCTTTAATTGCGCCTCCAAGTAATTGACCGTATCGGCGAACTGAGAGAACACCAGCACCTTATCGTTCGGGAACGAGTCAGTCAGAAGAGAGTGAAGTGCGTCAAGTTTGGCGTCGTGCGCCGTGTCCCATGTTCCGTAGGTCTGCAGCAGTTCTAAAAGGGCAGTCGAATCTGCCTGGAGTTCACTTTCGAGGTCGGTGCGGAAGAGATCGGACCGGAGCCATTTGAAGCGTTTTTTGTATTGACCTTCATATTCTGCATATATCTCAGCGGCCCGCGTCTCGAAATGGGTTGCCGTCCAAGCACCGACAGTCTCCTGGACGCCCGGTTCCTCATCTTGATCATCGTATTCGGGATCGAAGAGTGAACCCCTTGCCTCGTTCATGTCGTCGTCCGTAAATCGCGAGTCCAGCATTTCAGCGTCCTGTGTGCCGAGAGGCAGCGGCAGACCATTGCGGATCGCATGAAGGAAGACGTAGTTTCGGAGTAAATGCCGTTCCACCGATTGCAAGAAAGACGCACCACTGCTCTCCAGGCGCTTGAACAGGTTCGTGCGGCAGAACCCCATTAGTCGTTTACCAGCACGCGAGAGGTCGTCAATCTGCCTCTCCTCTGCGGCGGTGACTGGTATTCCAGGGTTGTCGGATACGTAATTACCCAGTCCATATCGTGGTAGGTGCAGTTCGTTTACCCTATCGACCACAGCCTGCGAGTAGAGTTTGGCGTACTGGTCATTTGGATCGGACTCGTCGATGGTGAACTTCACCGTCTTCGGGATGCGACTAGGGAAGAACGACTTAGTTCCGTCCTCGTAGGTGAGGAACTTCCGCTTGGTGTCCATGTCCGTCTCCGCGTAGTTGTCTTGGATGAAACTACGGGTCCGGCGTACCAGGTAGAGCCGCATCAAATCGCGCCAGTCGTCTGCGTGTTCGCTGAAGTCGAAGGCCGCAAGGGTACGGAGCCCGGCCTGATGTTGCTTAACGAATTCCACCTCGCCCATCTCTCGCAAGAGGCGTTCGGGCCGAATACCCAGGTCTTCTTCATCATCGACAAAGATGCGAAGCTGGTTTGACAAGTCTAGGTAGGTTTTGTTGTAGGGTGTGGCCGATAGGAGGATACACTTGCTCTCGTTCTCGTGGACGTACTCTTGGATAGCCCGATATCGCTTGCCCTCGCGATTACGAAGATTGTGGCTCTCGTCTATCACCACCAACCGATGCCGTCGTAGATCTGGCAACTCGCCAAGTACTTTGCCCAACGACAAAACACTTCCGCGCAGCCCGTATTCGGCTCTATACGACTCCCACATAGGGACAAGGTTCGGAGGGCAGATAATGAGCGTCTCCAGCCCGTAGTCGTCCTCAAAGATGCGGGCGACTGCGGTGGCCATGAGCGTCTTGCCCAGTCCTACCACATCACCGATGAGCACGCCGTTGCGCCTGTTCAGGTGGTGGGCCGCTATCTTCACCGCAGCGGCCTGAAAATCGAAGAGCCGGTCACCGAACACCTCGGGAACCCGGAACTCGGCAAGGCCGGCTCTAGCTTCGTGGGAGAGGTGATACGCCATCTTCAGATAGACGTGGTAAGGAGGTATCAGCGCCTCCCGGGCCCAACTCTCTTCGATGATCTGGACCAACTCGTCGGTGATGTCCACGCAGAGCCGGTCGTTCCACCTATCCTCGAACCACTGCTTGAGCTTCACCGTGGCGTCTTGGTCGAGCACGTCCACGTTCAACTCGCCCTGTGTCGACAGACCGGCGAAGGTCAGGTTGCTGCTTCCCAAGTAACCGACGATGGGGTTGATGGGGTCGTCGCGAAAGAGCAGGTACAGCTTTGCGTGTAGCGGATGACTCAGGAAGAGCTTGACGACGACCTTCTTGGCACGAAGCTGTTCGGCCAACCGCCGTAAGGTCCACTCGTCGGCATTGGTAGGAGCGCCGATGGTGAGTTGCTGGCGAAGCTGTTTAGCCAACTGGACTTTCAGGCGATGTGCCGTCTGATTGTCCATGCCGGAGGGACTATTGACCAGACTCTGTGCATCTCGGAGGTCGTCGTGAGGAAGACGCTGCATCCCAATGAGTACGCGGCACGGTCCGTCACCGTCGCTCCAGTCATCCACGTGCGGCGCAAGTCCGCCCCAACCGCGCAGGTTGAAGTAGCCTACGCAGAAGTCTGCGCGCGTCGAGAGTCCCAAGGTTTCCTGCAACGCAGGCAGGAGGCTGGAGTTAGGCGTAAGGTTGTCAAAGATACGCGGCATAGGTGCTTATCCGTTACTCCTGCCCGTCGGCTGATGAAGTTCCATCAACTCTGTCAGGCTGAGAAAAACGCTTTGGTGATATAGGATACCACCACGATGCACTGGAGTTGTTCGGCTCACGCGTGAGACGCATGATCCACACGGATTTCTCAGCAGTGGCCTTAGGAGAAGGCCACCGCGTCGCTGGTTCTTGCATAATCCCGCAGACAGCAACTCTGTCGAGTCAACTCTTCCACAGTCCTATGGTGAAGACGCGGCGCAGCCAATGCCACAACTCAGCCCTAGCTCGCTGCACTCGTGCCCCCTCCAGCGCCTGCTTGCGCCTCCAGAGCTGATTCCTCCTGTCCCAGGGATACGTGGACGGAGGCAAAGACAACTTGCGGTCCTCGATCAGTTCGATCTCCAACTCGCGCGCTGGCTCCTCCGCGATGGCCCTACTCAGTGTGTCTCCGGCGTTCATATTCTCGGCGCTTACCCTCCCCCACTCGACGATCAAGGGCGTCGCCGTAAACCTGCTCCTCGCCCGGTTCCGGCTCTGCGGTCACCACGTCGCGGTACGGTCTCCACAAAGCCTGTTCAACCGTCTTCCGGTCTTTCGAGGAGTCCTGAACGCCCCGTCCGCCTTCCACCTTCCCAAGCCGCCGTTCCAATCGCCGCATCCTCTGTACCTGCTCTTCCCTCACTTCAGCGGTCGCCTTCTCTATGGCCCCGCGTAGCTCCTCGATGTTCCGTCCCCACGCGCTCTTCCAACTCCCTGACGCTCTCACGCTGCTGTGCGGCAGCCGAGCCGCCCCCCAGCAGCAGGTGACGTTCCAGCTCGGCACTCATCCGAGCGGTCAACTGTCCCGACTCCTCCGCTCAAACCAGGGTTCGGTAGTTGACACCCAGAGCCTTCGCCACCTTCACCTTCCCTTGGTCGTCGATCATGTCCAGCAGCAGCGCCATAAGTCGCACATGCCGCAGATTTTCGAGACTTCTGCTCTGATCCGGGTACAATTCCTCTTCGTTCATCGCCCCATTCTCTCCGATTGCGCTTCTACAACTTCCCAGACTGAGACTGTCCAACTACTCCCGATTCTCCCAATTGCACTTCTACAAACTTTCCTAGCTGCGACTGTCCGACAAGGCCGGAACCCGATGCGGAACTAAAGTGCTTCCCCCAACTGTCCTGTAGGGGGCCCTGTAACCCCCGTTTCAGCTTTGGAGTCACCTCACTTCTCCGAGGTCCCCACTCCTTTTTCCTGTACACGTCCATGACAGCACGAACGACCCCGGAATTCCCATGCGTCATAACGGGGATGTGCGTGCCCTCCCCAGGAACGTCGTGTGCCCCGTCATGGAACACCAAGAGACCGGCTCCTTGGGGAACAGACGCCTGCGTATTTCCCTGCTCCAACGGCCCTCGGTGGCCCATTCCACCCGACCACTTCCGAAAACGGAACTTTCGTAGCTGTGAAACGGAAGTCGCTCCCCCAAAGTCCCGATTCCGAAAACGGAACTTTTCAAGCTGCGAACTGGAATCGACGCCGGAACCTGCACCGGAACCAAAGTGCTTCCCGTGATTGTCCTGTAGGGGGCCTTTCACCCCGATTCAGCTTCAACATTCCACCCAATTCCGTTTTCGGAACTAACGCCTTTTCCTGTACAGCCCCCTGACACCACGAACAGCCCCCGGATTCCCATACGTCATAACGGGGGTCATGCGCGACACCCGTTATAGCTCGTTGGAATAGGTTCTCGGTCTCCTCACACTCGGAGGAACGAACTTTGGCCGATTAACTGCGAGGTAGCGGCGAGGTGTTGTCACCGCAATCGAGAATCCGATTACCACTTGCCAGAAGGCTGATACCGCTGGCCGCAGCGTTGCTGCTGGCGATCCCATCAAGCGGGACCGTCTTGGCCCAGGGCCGACTTCTCGATACTTCCTGAATTCATCAGGTCCCGCAGCAGCGCCATAAGCCGCACGTGCCGCAGATTTTCGGGACTTCTACTCTGGTCCGGGTACAACTTCTCTTCGTTAATCGTCCCGTTCTCTCCGTTTGCACTTATACAACTTCCGAAGGGGGCGTTGTCCACTCACCCCCAATCCTCCCGATTGCACTTCTGCAAACTTTCCTAGCTGCGACTGTCCGACGGGGCCGGAACCCGATGTGGAACCAAAGTGCTTACTGCGACTGTCCTGTAGGGGGCTTTCGACGCTGTTTCAGCTATGGAATGACCACGCTTCATTCCGTGGGGGTAGCTTCATTTTCCTGTACACGCCCATGACACCCCGAACAGCCCCCAGATTTCCCATACGTCATAACGAGTGTCATGCGTGTCACCGCTGTCATGCGTGACCCCCGTTATATGTGGTTGGCATGGGTTGTCGGACTGCTCACACTCGAACGCACGAGCTCAACTGTGAGGAGGCGGCGAGGTGCCAGCGGCACGGGGAGCCGCCGCCGCGACTACAAGCAATGAAAGTCGACAAGCGACAGAAGAAGAGGTCCGGAGGAAACTCATCGGAGATCGGCGCAATCAGGGTCTTCTCCAATCCCGGCGCCGACGCCGAGGACCGGCTCCGGCGCGTCGTGACCCTAATGGTCAAGTATGCCACCAGTGACGTGCAGGCTGAGTCTAAGAAGGACTCGGTTCCAGACGCGCGACACGATGGCGAGCAATCGAAGGCGGAATTCTGATGCAGTCGAAACCGTCATCTATGATGCCAGTGACGCCGGGCAGGGTTGACGCTCCGTATGAGGCCGTCTACGGAGACGTGTCGCAGATCATCGACACGGCCAGAGAGTCGGCCGCCCGATCAGTCAACGCCGCCATGACCGCCGCGTACTGGCTGGTTGGGCGTCGCATCATCGAGTTCGAGCAGTCCGGTGAAGAGCGAGCCGAGTACGGAGCGGCCCTCATCGAGAGGCTGGCTGAGGACCTGACCGGGCAGTTCGGACGCGGGTTCTCCAGGCAGAACCTTCAACACATGCGCCTGTTCTATCTCGCCTATCCGCCTGACCGAATTTGCCAGACACTGTCTGGCAAATTGGCTCAACACCCCCAGCTACCGATTCGCCAGACGCCGTCTGGCATTTCCGAAGCCACCTCCGTCGAGGTGGGCCTCGACGACCTGCTGACCGCCTTTCAGTTGCCCTGGTCCGCCTACGTGCGTCTCCTGTCGGTCAGGGACGAGCACGCCCGCGAGTTCTACGAGACCGAGGCGCTGAGGGGAGGATGGTCGGTCCGGCAGCTTGACCGGCAGATCGGCTCCCAGTTCTACGAGCGCACCGCCCTCTCGAAGAACAAGGCCGCCATGCTCTCGCAGGGACAGAATCCCAGCCCCAGAGACGCCGTTTGGCCCGAGGAAGAGATCAAGGACCCCTTCGTTCTGGAATTCCTGGATCTCAAGGGCGAGTACTCCGAGAGCGACCTGGAAGAAGCGCTCATACGCCACCTGGAGACCTTCCTCATGGAGCTGGGCGACGACTTCTGTTTCATGGGAAGGCAGAGACGTCTGCGCATCGGCAACAGGTGGTACAGGGTTGACCTCCTGTTCTATCACCGGGGCCTGAGATGTCTTGTCGTCATCGACCTGAAGATCGGAGCCTTCACGCACGCCAACGCCGGGCAGATGCACCTCTACCTGAACTATGCGCGGGAGCACTGGATGCGAGAGGGCGAGAACCCGCCCGTCGGTCTGATCCTCTGCTCTGAGAAGGATGAGGCGCTGGCGCGTTACGCCCTCGAAGGCTTGCCGAACAACGTGATGGCCGGGGAGTATAGAATCACCCTGCCCGATGAGAAGTTGCTGGCGTCGGAACTCGACCGGACGAGGCAGGCTGTGGAACTGCGCGGCCCGAAGGTGTCGGAGGCTTCAACGGCACGCCCCACCCTGAACGAGGAGCGGTCCTATGAATAGGAGGGAAGGAGAAACCATCCGGCGCATTCGGGATGCGGTATCCCGCGGAGTCATTGAGGAGCCGTTCAGCCCGCGACACGTGAACGACACGCTGGGAATACATTGGGGAGGAACGTTCCTCCCCAAGCATCGAGTCGGCAACCCTGGTGGCTACACAGAGCTCTTTGTGCGGGTCAGCCGTGGCCCCGCTTTGTATCGCCTCAACGCCAACTAGGACACCGCACAGAGTGGAGACACTTTGACGCTCCTCTGCCCAGCGCGGTAAAATGGAGGGCAGAAAGTTGACCCGGCGGTGCGCTAACACCCCGGGTCGTGGCGCCACCTGAAGGCACAGGTGATGCGAATAGATTGTACTACTCGCAGACCCGCTCCCGACAGGAGGCGGGTCTTTTTGATTTCGGAGGATACGAGAGGAGGAATCATGGCGAGAACCACCAAGAGGAAGGCGGAAGCGAATCGGGCCGCCATCTACGCCCGCGTCTCGGACAAGAGCCAGGATGGAGAGGACAAGACATCCATCTCCGAGCAGATAGGCGAGATGGAAGACTACTGCGAGGACAAGGGCCTGACCATCACGGCCAGTTACCATGAGGTGGGCAGGGGCTGGTCGAAGAAGCGTCCCGAGTTCCAGAGGATGCTGGCCGATGCCAGAAGGGGACGCTTCGACACTATCGTCTGCTGGAAGTCCGACCGTCTCAGCCGGGGAATGTATCCGGCAGCCGCCCTCATGGAGGTTGTCGAGGCCCACCAGATACGGCGCGAAGCCGTCATGGACGCCATCGACATGAAGACCTTCGGCCTCATGGCTGCCATCGGCAAGATCGAGCTGGACAACTTCCGGGAGCGGTCCACGATGGGCAAGCGAGGGACCACCAAGCAGGGACGCGTCCCAACGGGAAACCTCCCATACGGGTACTGCATCGGCGATGACGGCAGGCCGGAGGTCGTTGAAGAGCAGGCCGAAGTCGTCCGCCGCATCTTCCACATGTACGTCCACGAGGGACTGCGGGCCTACTCCATCGCCGTGCGATTGACGGACGAGGGCATCCCCACCCATTCCGGCAAGCTGCTGTGGCTTCAGTCCCGCGTGCATCACATCCTGGGGAACGCCACCTACACGGGCATCTGGGTCTACGGCAAGTACCGCCACGTCTCCACCGAAGACGGCATGAAGGTCTACGACCAGCCGAGGGACACCTGGATTGAGATTCCGGTCCCACAGGTGATTGATGACGAGACATGGGAAAGAGCGCAGGCGCTGAAGAAGAAGCGGAGCGTGAGGGCCAAGAGGAACACGAACGTGCTCTACCTGTTGCAGCACCTTCTCAGATGCGGCGAGTGCGGCCGCAACTTCCACGCAAGGTGCACCCGCACAACCACCAACGTTCGCAACGGCAAGAAGTACCGCTACGAGCTTCCCACTCCCAGCCGCTACTACATGTGCAACGGGCAGCTGAGTATGCGGCTGCGCTGCCGGGAGCGTCCCTACATCCGGGCCGAGCAGTTCGAGGAACCGATATGGAGCGAGGTGAAACGGGTAATCCAGAACCCCGATCTGATCGTCTCCGGTATCGACACGTTCGATGCTCACGGCAACGGCGGATTGGAGGAGGAGATCGCACAGGCAGAGCAGGATGTGCGGAGCATCCAGTTGGAAGAGGACCGCGCCATCAGGCTGTTCGTGTCGGGGAAGATCACCGAAGCCCAACTCGACATTCAGCGCAAGTTCATCACCGAGCGGCTTGAGAGCGCCAGGGCGAAGCTTGATGACTACCGAGTTCGGGAGGCGAGTGGGGCTGAGAAGCGTCGGCTCATGGAGACCGTCCAATCTTGGGCGAGAAACGTCGGCCAGGGTATTGATGAACTGACCGATGAGCAGCGCAAGGAGATTCTCCAGATGGTCGTGGAGCAGGTGGTCATCGACAGGGACAACAACGTGGACATCACGCTGGCTATTCCCATCGACGATGATCCTCGTGATCCCGATTCGCCTGATCCCGACTCCCTTGATCCTGAGTCCGTTGCAGTTATGTCTCAAGAATTTTCTCGTTGAGGCTCACCTTGAATCTGTAGTTGGACTCTGCCGCCCCGCACGGGAAGGTTGGTGCACGACAATTGGCTGACTATGGAAGACGCTTCAGAGGCTCGGAGCGGACGAGTCAGGTTCCAGTGGTGATTGTGGATGCGTGGTCTGCTTGCCTTTGAGACTGTGTTGGGTTGCAACTCTCCCAACACGTGATGCAAGCAATCCGGATGCTTCACTGACCCAGAAATACCACGTGCCCTATACAGTACGTGTGCTCTTGAAATCACCGCTTCGGGGTGTTCCTAACTTCGAACGAATGGGCAAATAGAGCTTGTCGCCGAAGGATGTGGCGACCTGAAGGCCTCTACACAGATAGTAAGGGTTCTCTGGCCCGGGGTTCCGTTTACTTCGAGTTGGTTGACTTTTTGGGGATAGTGGTTCACGCGCGACTGCAATAAATTCATAGCCTAAAGGCTTGCCTGCCGACATAGTAGTTCCGCCGCGCAACCAACGATGCCCACCAATGCTGCGCCTGCTATTGGCCAAGTCACGCATCGTTCCACTGTCACACCAATCGATTTTGTTATCAATTGCTTCTGCGACTTTTGCTCCTTCAACTCGTTGCAGGCATGACAGAGAAGCTGGAGATTGAATATATCGCCACTTCCGCCTCCCGAGCTTGGGGCGAACATGATCGATGGTCAGGCTTCTAGGCTGGACGGCGGAACCTGCATCCGGCACACACTCTACCCTGTCTTCATAGGCCGTCGATTCTAGGCGGGTGAAGAAACTAGCCCGCGCCTACTGAACCTTGTCGTTGTTCCGTCCGCCACTTGAACACTTGTACGCCCCAACATCCACGGTCATCAGCAGTCAGACAGGCCGAGGGTGTCAAGGTCGTTGGAGGGCACGTCTCGCAGCTTCGGCGTTACGCACCCTTCCAGGTAGTTATTGCCTAGGTACAGCTGCATCAATGCAGAAAGGTCGCCCAACTGGGCAGGTATCGCTCCCGATAGCTCATTGTTGTTCAGAGACAGCACTTGCAAGTTAGACAGCCTGCCCAAGCTCGACGGTATCCGGCCGGTCAGGTCATTTAGGGATAGGATCAAGCGAGAGAGGTTGGACATCTCGCCTAGTTCCGAGGGTATTGATCCGCTCAGGTCGTTCTCACCGATGTGCAATCGCTCCAGATTCGCCAGGCTGGCCAGCTCTATCGGAATAGCCCCGCTCAGGTCGTTATCGTATGCATACAACTGCTTCAGACTCGTCAAGCCTCCCAGTTCGCGCGGTATCGTGCCGCTCAGGTTGTTGCGGTGCACGTACAGCCGTTCGAGCTTGCCCAAAGCGCCCAGCTTGGCGGGGATGGATCTGCTGAGGTTGTTGTGATTGACGTAGAGGCGAACGAGATTTGGCAAATCTCCTAATTCCGCAGGTATGGAGCCGGTCAGGTCGTTGTGGTTCAACCACAAATAGGCCAGCTTCTCAAGGTCGCCCAACGCGGCAGGTATTGATCCGCTCAGGTCATTGTCGTTGAGGAACAGGAATCTCAGGTTCGACATGCTGCCCAACTCTGACGGTATGGAGCCGACGAAATCGTTATTGTTGGCATACAAGTGGGTGAGATTGGTCAGTCTTCCCAACTCGGGCGGGATCGCGCCGGTCAGATCGTTGTTTCTGATCCGCAAATACGAAAGCTTCCCGAGGTTGCCCAATTGTGCGGGCAAATGGCCGCTGAGGTTGTTGTCGCCGAGGAGCAGGACCCCTAAGTTGGACATGCCACCCAACTGAGATGGAATGGGACCGCTCAGATCGTTGTTCTCCAGATCCAGACGGGTGAGGGCCGGCAGACTGCCCAGTTCCGGCGGAATGGGACCGGACAGGTCGTTGTTCCCCAATCGCAGTTCGCCGAGCGACGATAGGTCTCCCAGCTGGCTCGGCATCCTCCCGCTCAACCGGTTCTCCGTGAGGTCTAGGGTCGTAACCCGCCCATCTGCATGCATCGTGACGCCGTACCAATCACCCAGCGGCTCGTCGCTCAGCCAGTTCGTGTTGTCCGTCCAATTGCCGCCGTCGGTGGCATTGTAGAGGGCGATCAGGATTTCGCGGTCGGTGGCCGTCTTTGGCGTCCCGGTTGCGGTCGCAGACCAAGGCCCGTCTCCCCCGACGTTCACGGCCCGCATCTGGAGGTCATACTGTGTACCCCCGATGAGCCCGGTAAGAGTGTACTGGAGCGTCCCAATGCCCGTGGTCCACACGTCGTCCACCACGGTCCAGTTGGAGTCGACCGTCTCGTCGGCAGCGGTATCGATGTAGCGAAGGTCGTATGCGGTTATAGCTGAACCGTCGCCGCTCGATGGAGCACTCCAGGATACGGCGAGTGAAGCCAGCCCTGGCGTGACGGCGCCTATGGTCGGGGCTTTGGGCAAGGACGCCGAACAGAACCCCAGGCCCAGTTGGTCGAGGTCATTATTGGGCACGTCCCGCAATACTGGTGGAATGCATCCGGTCAACTGGTTTCCGCCAAGGTACATATATTGCAGGTTGGGGAAGTTGCCAAGTTCCGGCGGTATCTCACCCGTCAACTCGTTCCACTGGAGGCGCAACGATTCCAGGTTGGAGAGGTTCCCCAACTCCTTCGGTATCTCACCCGTCAACTGGTTGCCAGCGAGATCCAGCGATTCCAGGTTGGAGAGATTGCCCAACTCAAGCGGTATCTCCCCCGTCAACTGGTTGTAGAAGAGAGACAGCCCTTGCAGGTCGGAGAGGTTCTCCAGTTCCTTTGGTATTTCCCCCGTCAACTCGTTCCCCCAAAGTGACAACCGTCGCAGGCTAGATAGCTTACCTAATTCTGGCGGTATCTCTCCGGTCAACTGGTTGGCCGATAAGTTCAGCCAATGCAGGTTGGAGAGGCTACCCAACCAGCCCGGTATCTCACCCGTCAACGGGTTCCCCCAGAGGCCCAGCCCTTGCAGATTGGAGAGGCTACCCAACTCAGTCGGTATCTCACCCGTCAACTCGTTCCCCCCGAGGTTCAGCCAATGCAGGTTGGAGAGGCTACCCAACCAGCCCGGTATCTCACCCGTCAACTGGTTCCCCCAGAGCTCCAGCCGTCGCAGGTTGGAGAGGCTGCCCAACTCTGTCGGTATCTCACCCGTCAACTCGTTCCCCCCGAGGTTCAGCCAATGCAGGTTGGAGAGGCTGCCCAACTCCGACGGCATTTGCTCGGTCAGATTGTTGTGAGCGAGAAGAAGCTGTGTGACATTTCCCTGAGTATTGACCGTGACGCCATACCACTCACTGATCGGTTCGTCGCTGAGCCAATTCGTATTGTTCTTCCAGTTGGGGCCTACGGTAGAATTGTAGATCGCAACCAGCACACCTCGACCACAGTAGGGAATGCTGAGTTGGTCGAGGTCGTGGACTGCAAGGTCGTGCAACTCTTCGGGAATACAGCCCGTGAATGAGTTTTCGGCCAGGAACAGGGAGGACAACTTAGGGAGTTGGGCCAACCACGTCGGTATCGCGCCACTTAAGTCATTGGTATGGAGGGACAGGTAAGTCAGGTTGGTCAGTCTTCGCATAGCCTCGGTTATTTCGCCGGATAGCCGGTTTTGCGAGAGGTCCAGTTTGGTCAGATCGACGAGTTTGCCCAACGATGCGGGTATCTCGCCGATCAAGTCATTGTCGTTGAGCGACAAGAGAGTCAGACTGGTCAATCTGCTTAGTTCGGAAGGTATTTCCCCGGTAAGCACGTTCCCGGAGAGGTTTAGTTCGGTCAAATAAACCAGATTGCCCAGCTGCGCAGCTACGGTACCGGCCAGACCCTTGTCCTGGAGAGACAGTTTATCGACGCGTTTCGGCGTCCCTCCCACCGTGACTCCCTCCCACGTTGATATGGGAGATTCCACCGACCAGTTCAGGGTTCCACTATCCACCAATGCATTCCGTGCTTCCAGGAGCGCCCTGCAGTCAGATAGCAGCCCGGGGTTGTTGGATGCATCCTCGACCGCACCCTCTGAATCGCAGGGGCTTGGCGAAGCCGTTGCGGTGAAACTCTCAGACCATATGCCTGCCCCAATTTCATTGGTCGCGCGGACCTGAACGTCGTACTGCGCGCCGCCGACAAGCCCGGTGATATCGTGTTGAAGCGGACCACCTGCGGCGGCGTTCCATATGTCTGCCACCACGGTCCAGTTGGCGTCGGCCGAGGCCGGAATATAGCGCAGGTCGTATGTGGTGACCGGCGCGCCCCCGGTCTGTCGTGGGGCGACCCAGCCAATGTTCAAGGAGCTGTCGCCGGCCGTGATCCAATCTACTTTTGGACGGCCAGGCACACCTGAGTGCCCATAAATGGTTACGGTCCATGAATCGAGGGTTCCTGTATTATTCGCGATGCGGTCGGTGACCCGCAGCTTCCACTCACCGTTGGGGTCTTCGCCCAGGTGCCGAGCGGAGCCGAGGCGGAACGTGCCGTGCAACGGAACGTTTCTGCCAAAGTCCTCGTAAGTGTGGAAATGGCCTACCAATTCAGAGACGGCCGAGGGTGACACCAACTCGATGTCTAGATCCTTGAACGAGTCGTGATCGAAAGTGACGTTGATTTCCACGAACTCGATGAAGCTGATGCTCGTGCTCATCGTAAGGGTACTCTCGACCGTATTGGGCGGACCGGCGGACGGCGGATCCGGAACCATCAGATTCAATTCATCCGACTCCTCTGTCGAACTCTCGAAAGGAGGGAGGCTGCTCCATTCCCTTGACAGATCGACGGCGGCCTTGGCGTCCACCATGCCGAACCCATATTCATGGTTGAAGTGATAGCGGTCCGCGTCGGACTCGGCCCCGTACTTGATGGCGCCTTCTTCCCAGCCGGGGTTGGTGGCGTCGTTCTTCCGAGCGGATGCGGCGAGGATCAGCTTCAGCTCCCGCCAAGTCAGGTCCGGGTTGGCCTCGCGCATAAGCGCCGCCACGCCCGCAACGATTGGGGATGCCGCGGATGTCCCTCCAATTCCGGGATGATAGCGGTCGGAGTTTTCCGTGGTTACGATGCCCCGGTTGCCTCCGTTCGACGGGCCGCATATCCATAGAGCCGCTCCCGTTGCGGAGTATCCGCTCCTCGTGTCGTCATCACTGACCGCGCATACTGCGGTGACCCCATAGTAGTTGTTGACCTCTTCGGAGTTCATGTCTTTGCCATAAGAATGTCCATTTCCGGCGGAAAATGCATAGAATATGCCCTTCCCGTCGTGGCCTTCGCTGAGGCCGGACTGCACCGCCAACTCCCAGATTCTGGGAACGAAGGCTACGTGCCCTAAATACCCCCAGCTGTTGTTGGAGACTGCGGTGACCTCACGATTGCGAGACATGGCATCGGCCAGGTCCAAGTCAGAGCCGTTACCAAGGAAGTTGTAGCCGTAGACGGTAGCGCTGGGGGCTACCCCACGCACTCCGACAGTGTTGTCCCGTGCCGCGATGATGCCTGCTACGTTCGTACCGTGATGTTTGTATGGATGATGCAGGTCGCCTCTGCCGTTATAGTCGTGGTTGAGCGTATAGTCAACATTGTCTCTGAGGTCTTCATGCCTGTGGTCCATCCCGTCATCGACCACCGCGACGCCCACTCCCTTCCCAGTGATGCCCTCCTCCCACACCGTCTCGACGTTGATATCCTCCCCTCTGCGATTATTGAGATGCCACTGGCATCCATATAAGGGGTCACTGATCTGTGAGGCGCTCAAGGCTCGAGTCTCAGCTTCGCATGAATCGAGGAATTGGGAGTATCGGGTGTCTTCGTAGGCGAGAATGGTGTAGGGCACGGGGTAAGAACTCTCAAAGCCTGGGAAGTATTCGCTTTGCTGCGGAGTGATCACTCTGATGTAGTAAGTGCCCGGATCGAAGTCGTCCGCTACAAGAACACCAGGCCCATACATATCCACGTTGACGGGAATCTCGGCCCCCTGGCTATCAAGCACTTCCACGACGACAGGGTTTAGGGGCAAAAATCCATCTTGGTTGGAGAGGACCAGTCCTGTGGCGTAGATGCCCAAGTTCTCAGACTTTGCCAGATCAATTCTGTAGTAATCCGCCTCGCTCGCCGAGGAGATTGTTTCAGGAGTGGGAGAATCGAGATTCAGGCGTGCCGCCCCGACGATGGAACCTCCCGCCGCATCCGTTACCGCCTGGGCGTGCAGCGTATATTCCCCAGGTTCCATCCGCTGGCTGGCTATACGCACGTAGTAGACTCCGGGTGAAAGAATCCGCCTGATGGCGAAGGCGTTCCATCTGCCCGGGATGAGACTGTTGTCATTGGATACTATGAGCTCGCCGGCGTTGGTAAGCAGTTCACCTGTCGTATCGAGGTTACCCGAAGTGTATATCCACACGTCGGTGTCTGAGGATGCTCTGGAAAGGTCCAACCTGAATACATCCTGATCGTCTCCGGGATCGATGCGTCCTTCTACCGAAGACCCCAGCGACAGAGACGACGCTGTGCTGATCGTGTCACCGTGGTCATCTTCAATTGTCTGCCCTCCAACCCCACCTGTGCTCATGGCAAGAAGGAGGGAGACTGCGGCGCCAAGAAGGATCATCCGCATATAGGGCGACAAAGAGAAGAGTCGCTGTGTCGGAACGAAGGAGAGCGCTAGTTTCAGCACGACTTTATTGCCGGAATAATCATTTGTTGCTGCAAGCGCCGTTTGTGGATGCGCTCACCTAGCCTCGACCTCTCTCCACCAGTTGGGACTGGAAACCACAACGCCCTGCTGGGAGGCCAGCTCGTTGGCAAGCTCCAGCGACGGGAAGCCGGGCTCCGTCTCCACCATGAAACCGTTTCTCAAGAATCCCAGATCGGACACCCGCTCCGTCGAAATACCGTTTCTGGTCAAGAATGCTTCGACCTTGGACTGGTCCCACTCTGGGTCCAACACCAGCAGTACGCCCCCTGGGAGCGTCATCAGCCCGCCTCCCGATTCGGAGCGGAACACAGGACGAGCATCCTGGCCATGTCTGGCTTGCTTGCGGACGATGCTGTCCTCACCTCTCTTCATGACCACGATATCGTCGGATAGATTGGCAGAGGTCTCTTGGATAACGAGATCGTCCTGTAAGACGACCCGAATTATTCGGTCGCCATCCTCGTAGGTGTAGACTGTTCCCTCGTTCGAGGCCGCAGTTTCGGAAAGAGATGTCTGAGTCGAACGGTCCCATGCTGAATTCGGCGGCCGCGTCAATTTGTCTTGAAGTGGAGGGGCCCCGAAGTGTGTCGATGTGGGTGTTGGTGTTGGCTCGGTGGCCACCACAGGTTCTCTCGTCGACGTTGGTTCGATCACCGGCACATGTGTGGGCGAAGAGTTCGTATCAGGTAAGGGCGATGAAGACAGTTCCACTACGGTCGTGGCTGTGGGCTGTGGAGTTCCTCCATCCTTCGGTTCGGAAGCTAGCACCCCTGTCGCAGCCAGCCACCATCCTGCGATTACGACCAATAGGATTGTGGCTGCGATGACAATCAGACTACCTTTTCCTAATCGCACTCTTGGCCCTCCCGACTGCTTTTCACTGGGGACTTACTTCCCGCCAGCCTAGTCCTGAACACATTTCTGTCGTTCGATGAGACTGCTACCCTCCCTAGGGAACAAACAAAGCTCGTCTATGGAGTCAAACAAGCCCCCGAACATCCCGGGCGGTCCCATGCACACAGTCTCCTTCCAGCGGTACACGCGAGTGAACAGCCCCTCGCCTCAAGGTTTGGGGATGAGTTTCGAGGCGGCGGTTCAACTGGGCGCACGGCGGGCCCGAATCCTCCTTGAGGCGCTCCAATCCCCAGCACCTCCACGTGGACCTTGCCGGACTTGTGCGTTCTGAATTTGGCGTCATATTCGAAACTCCCATTGCAGGTGTACCGGATGGCTTTAAGTAGGCGTCCCCCTATGATCATAGTCTTCTGGGTTGAAAGGACCCTTTGGGAATAGGCCGAGGGCCGGGCTAGGCCGGACGTCTGGGCCCATGCCGGCAATGGCCTGCTCAACGGGCTCATAATGCGCCTCCAGCCTGAAGGCCATCGAGAGAAGGAACTCGTCCTCCGACTGGCCACGGACTGTTCAGACATTCGTCAAGAGACAGGCGGGAAGCGCGTGGTCACTCAGCAGCTGGCGCGGCTGCGGAAGGTGTGTTACCGGCGGTTGCCGCGGGCACATCCTCTCCGGCCTCTTCCTTGCCCCACAGGGGCAATTGCCCTATCCAGGGGAGCAAATGTTCGTGTCTCTCGCTCGCCAAGTGCCCTACTGAGTCAACTTGCGCCGCCCCGTGGCCTAATCTCACTCCGCCCTTGAAACCCGGTTCGCATTGACCTCCTTTTGACCTCGTAGATGATGCTCCCCCAGAGGGATATGGTCGCCATCGTATTCAAGTTGGCTCTCATGCACGGTCGGACCGACCGGCGTCGGTACCGGCTTGGCTGTGAGTGCAGGAGGGCTTCTTTCTTACGAATCGCCCGCCGCTTCAATGATCCAGGTTCCGTCGTCTTGCTTGCTTGCTTTGAAGTTGTACGTGACACCGTTGATGGTTGTGTTCTGAGCATTGATTCCGGTCCCAGCGGTGATGAAGAGGAATCTGCCACGCCCCGACGAGTCAACCGAGAATTCGGTAGACGTGCCGGGGTAGGTGCAACTTTCTCCAGGCCCGACGATCAAACCGACGCGGCACACGCCGCCGGCCCCCTCTGAAGCGGTTGTTGGCGTGGGAGTAGACGTTGGCGTGGGAGTAGGTGTGGATGCGCCGCAATCGGGCAGGTTGAGTGACGCAAGATCACTATTCGCTATGTCTCGCAATCCCTCGGGTATGCACCCCGTCAACTCGTTCCCGCGGAGATACAGCGAACTCAGTCTGGACAGGTTGCCCAGATCCTGCGGAATCTCGCCCGTCAACTCGTTGAAGGAGAGCGACAGTTCCCCGAGGTTGGACAGGTCGCCCAGATCCGGCGGAATCTCACCTGTCAACCGGTTGGAGCCGAGCCACAGTGACACGAGGTTGGACAGGTCGCCCAGCCAAGACGGAATCTCGCCCGTCAACTCGTTGAAGGAGAGCCTGAGCACCTGGAGGGCTGACAGGTTGCCCAGATCCTGCGGAATCTCACCCGTCAACCGGTTGGAGCCGAGCCACAGTGACACGAGGTTGGACAGGTCGCCCAGCCAAGACGGAACCTCGCCCGTCAACTCGTTGTCGTAGAGAATCAAGGCCTTCAGGTTGGCCAGGTTACCCAGTTCCGGCGGGATCTCACCCGTCAACCGGTTGGAGCCGAGCCACAGTGTCACGAGGTTGGACAGGTCGCCCAGCCAAGGCGGAACCTCGCCCCGCAATTGGTTTCCTTCGAGAAGCAGAAATTTCAGGTTGGCCAGGCTGCCCAACTCCGGCGGGATCTCGCCCGTCAACTGGTTGTGAGCGAGATGCAGTGTCACGAGGTTGGACAGGTCGCCCAGCTCCGGCGGAATCGGCCCTGCCAGCTTATTTCTGGTGTCCCCGCTGCTTTCCCGGGTCCCGCTGAGGTCTAGATGGGACAGGCTGGTGAGGTCGCCTAATTCGGGTGGTAAGCGACCCATGAGGTTGTTGCGCGCGAGATCCAGCCGGATAACGCGACCATTGCTGTCCGTCGTAACGCCGTGCCACTCACCAATGGGTCTGTCGGTCAGCCAGTTCGTATTGTCGTCCCAGTTTGGGCCATCCGTATTGTGGTACAAAGCGACCAACGCGGCACGATCCGGGTCGGATTGCGCAGGCCCCGGTGTGGCTGTCGGTGTGGGTGTGGCCGTAGCTGCGGGCGTGGATGCCTGGGACGCATTGAAATCCAGGTGAGTGATAACCCGGTTCTCGAAAGTTATCCAGCCCAGCCTTATGTCCCCTCCAGCCCTGGACGTGGTGCTTCCCTGTAGTACAAGGGCGTCGCCATCGGGAAGGTGGGCCACCAGAAACTTGGCGCCCAGAATCTCGGAGTAGTCGGAGGTGAACCTGAATCCCTCCGACAGGCAGAAGCTGTCTCTCGGCAGTGCAAGACCCTCGTAGCAGGCCACGATCTGGCCGCCCTCGTGCATTCTCCGCCACGTGGCCGCACCGGCTCCGTTGAACTCGGAGAACTTGCCGGGCCGAGCCTGAGTGGCTGTCGGCGTGGACGTGGGTTCGGGCGTTGCCGTGGTTACGGGTGTGGAGGTCGGCGCAGCTGTTTGTTCCAGTGTGGGTGTCAACGTCGGGGTGGCTGTCGGCGTAAACGTGGGTTCCGGCATGGGCGTGGCCGTTGGAATGGGCGTGGGGTCCTCGGCGGCAGAGGGTTCAGAGACCTGGATTGTGCCGGTGGTGACACGCCCGTTCTCGATACGACATCCTTCCCCGGACACGCAGGTGTACGTGGCGTGACTGTATTCCACCGTCCCTCCATTTCCCATTGTTATGACGACGTTTCCTCCTCCACTTATCTGAAACGAAGCGCCGCCTCTTACTACATTAGGGATTCCGGAGGGGAAATCGGGAATAGTCTGTCCTGATTCGAACACGTTCATCTGAAGGACGGGAGTGGGTGTAAGCGTTGCCGTGGGCACGGGCGTCAACGTCGGGGTGGGTGTCGGCGTAGACGTGGGCACGGGCGTCAACGTCGGGGTGGGTGTCGGCGTAGACGTGGGCACGGGCGTCAACGTCGGGGTGGGTGTCGGCGTAGACGTGGGTTCCGGTGTAGGAGTTGCCGTGGGCACGGGCATCAACGTCGGGGCAGGAGTCGGCGTAGGCGTGGGCGTAGGGATAGTGTCGTCCGAACATCCAACCAAGAATATGGCCAGGAGCGCAGTGGCTACCACCAATAGACTCGTAGCGGGCTCATGCATGAGATTACTCCTTCCTCATGCCATTCTCATCTAGATAACCGTCGACCGTCCCACCATGCCTTCACCGTTGTCTGTCGTGCCTTCAGTGCATCTCACTCAGCAAAGAGCACCTGTGAATGCTACCCAGCCGGAGTTGGACCTGGGGCAGGTGATTCGCCTCCTCAACGCGGTTGCTTCCACACAACATGAATGTTGCACTCTCTAAGTTCAAAAGGATGGTTAAACGAGAGCTCAAAGAACCTGGATTCATTCGCAGACATTGAGCCCAGATTCACTGATGTTCCAGGATGCCCAAGATACACCCACCCGAACCCAATTTCTGTGAAGCTGTTTTCTCCGAAGCCGACTTGCACATCTTCTAGGTCACGGTTCGCATGGATCTCACCTGTGACCTCGTAGCTGATGCTGCCAAGAGAGATCCGCTCGCCACTGCATTCAAGATTAGCTACTTCTACAGCCGGGCCCACTGGCGTCGGGGTAGGCGTCGATATGGCCATCAGCGTAGGTGTTGCACTTGGTCTGGTCGTGGTCGCTGGAACTCTCTCAATCGTCCAACTCCCGTCGGGATTCTTGGTCGCGATAAAGTCGTTCAAGCGCAATCCAGTCGCACTACAGATATTGCCATAGCAGCCGCTGCCCTCCCGAATCTCGAACCTGTCAGTTCCAACATTCACGCCTGGAATAGAAACCGTGCAATGGTCGCCCTCCCTCCTAACCATGCCGGCGCTGCAATGGCTATCACCCTGTGAATTGGGGATTGGAGTCGCCGTGGGAACAGGTGTGTGCGCTGTGGCACCTGAAGCCGAAAGGCTAGACTTGTAGAAGGTCCAACTCCCGTCGGCGTTGGCATTGGCTACAATTTCGCTTTGGAAGGCATCATCCCTTTCGAAACCGCCGGAGAAACAAAGACGAAGGCTGTCCATGTTGATGGTGATGCCGCCGAACTCTTGCTTTGCCGGACCTCCCTCACGGCAGATTGCTCCGTCGTGCGCCACGGACAGAACGACGCTGGCCGGGGGTGTACCGCCGCCTGTGTAGCGGCAACCTTCGCCAGGCTGCAACCTCATGCCGTCCCGACAATCCCCCAAAACCGCAGGCGTTGGTTGAAGAGGAGTGGCTGTCTGAGTGGGCGTCGAAGTGGGTGTGCTGTCGAAACAGTCAGTTCGGACGTTGGCGAGGGCGATACTGTGAGTGTGGTCTCTGTATCGTCGCTGCAAGCCGCCAGCGCCAAGACCGACGCCAGCGAGAGGACAGCGATCAGCCAGAGGGGGGACTCTTCGGTTAGTCATAGGAAGCATCACCTCGCTCTGTCGAGTGATTACCGGCTTCCCTGAGGACGGTATTGACTTCCAGTGTCTCGCTGACTCGAAGGCTGGCCTCGCCAAGCTTTGAAAGCCGGGTCCGGAGGGACTCAATCTCCTGTAGCAGGTGGCTGGGTTCGACGGATGTCACCCCGTTTTGGCACGAATTCGAGGACGGCTCTGCCGATGAAGATAGCCGGTCAGCCAGCCCCTCTTCGCTCGATTCCCTGCTGTATTCCGCCTTCACGATTCATTCCGTTCCTACTGCTGTTGGACGAACTCCACTCGACGAGTGGTACAATAGTCACTCCATTATAGGGAGTTAGTGTAAAGCCTACGTTAAGTTATCGGCCATCCACAGGGCATTTGTTGTGAGTTTAGTGTGAAGCTGGTAGTATAGCCCCGATTATCCACGATTCCCCCAGCCTGACGTCAGGTAGAGGGAACATCGGGCACGACGAATCGCGACAGAGGTTGGAGAGTGAATCGAGAAGACGACCTACTACAGGCAAACCAGGTCCTGCGGGACCGGCTGTCCAGACTGAGCGAAGCCAGCGTGCGCATCAATGAGAGCCTCGACGTTGACGTCGTCCTCCAGGAAGTCATTGACAACGCGCGCCACCTTACCAATGCCCGCTACGGGGTCATTGCAAGCATGAATGAAGTCGGCGGCCTGGACTCAGTCCTAACATCCGGGACGACGGAGGATGAGCACCGCCAGCTCGTGGAGTTGCCGGGTGGAACAAGGATTTTCGATCACTTTAGCAAGATCCCCGGGCCTTTCCGCGTTGATAACTACTATGAGTTTGCAGAATCGGTTGGACTGGATGGATGGCTGCCGATGACCGTATTTGCCGGTCTGGCCGCGCCCATAAGACATCGCGGCGAATCCGTGGGGATCATATGGCTGGGCCACAGCAAGGAGGATAAGGTATTCAGCGAGGAGGATGTCGAGACCCTTGTCATGTTCGCCTCACAGGCGGCGATGGTCATCTCTAACGCCCGTCGGTACCGTGACGAACGGCGCTCCAGGACCGACCTGGAGACCCTGATAAGTACCTCTCCGGTGGGCGTTGCAGTCTTCGACGCCAGAACGGGGGCCCCTGTTTCTACTAACCGCGAGTGGATGAGGATCATCGACGCGTTGCTGGCCTCGGATGAACCACCGGAGAACCTCCGAGAGACTCTGACGATCCGGCGCGCCGATGGTCAGGAGCTTCGCTTGGCCGACGTGTCTATGGACCAGCTGCTGAGGGCCGGAGAGAAGGTGCGGGCGGAGGAGATGGTCTTCAGTGTGCCCGACGGACGGAGTGTCACTGTCATGCTTAACGGCGGCCCCATCCTTTCAAAGGACGGTGAGGTGGAGAGCCTCATCGTGACGATGCAGGACATGACACCTCTCAAGGAGGTTGAGCGGCTTCGAGCCGAGTTCTTGGCCATGGTGAGCCATGAGCTACGTACCCCACTCGCCACAGTGAGGGGTTCGGTCTTTGCGCTGCTGGACGAATTCTCCGACATGCACCCCGCCGAGATGCACCAGTTCCACAGGATCATCCTGGAACAAACCGACCATATGCGCACGCTGATCGCAGACCTTCTTGACGTGGCCCACATCGAGACAGGTACCCTGCCCGTCTCTCCGCAACCGACGGACCTATCGGTATTGATAGGCGAGGCCGGGAGCGCATTCCGCATCGGCGGGCACAGCCACAACCTCAGCACCGATGTCCCGCTGGATCTGCCCTGGGCGATGGTTGACAAGTCTCGCATTATGCAGGTGCTTGGCAATCTGCTGACCAACGCGGCAAGACACTCGCCGGCGTCGTCCACCATCAGGGTGAGTGCCACACCCGGCGACCTCCAGGTCACAGTTTCGGTCTCCGATGAAGGCAGGGGCATCCCCGCCGCTAGCCTGCCGCGCCTGTTCAGGAAGTTCTCCAGAATCGAGACCGAGGAGCAGGGTGGGGATACCGGTCTGGGTTTAGCGGTCTGCAAGGGGATAGTGGAGGCGCACGGGGGCCGGATCTGGGCGGAGAGTGACGGGCCCGGGCTGGGGGCGCGGTTCACCTTCACTTTGCCTACGGTCGAGGGGGCTGGGTTTGTCTCTCCGGAGCCGTCCCACCGAATCTCCACGCCTTCTGCACACAGGTCGGCACGCAAACGGTTGCGCATCCTGGCTGTGGACGATGATGACCAGGCGCTCAGGTACATCCGCGACGCCCTGGTCAAGACGGACTATGCGGTAATCGCCACCGGAGACCCCGAGGACGTGCCTCGGCTCGTCGAGGAGGAGAAGCCCGATCTGGTGCTGCTCGACCTGATGTTGCCCGGAGTCGACGGGATCGATCTGATGAAGGAGATTGTAAGCGCCCGTGACGTACCGGTGATCTTCGTGTCCGCTTATGGTCAGGAGCAGCTCGTCGCGAGGGCCTTCGAAATGGGTGCCGACGACTACGTGGTCAAGCCGTTTTCGCCCACAGAGCTCGTGGCCCGGATCAGGGCGGCTCTGCGCAGGCGGACAACGTCCGAGCCGTCAATTCCCTATGTGGTGAGAGACCTGACCATAGACTACGCGGAGCGTCTCGTGACTCTTGGAGGGAGTCCGATAGATTTGACGGCCATACAGTACCGATTGCTGGTCGAGCTATCGGCCAACGCCGGGCGGGTGCTCACCTACGAGCACCTGCTGAGACGCGTATGGGGCTCGGATGGCGATGGCGACGTGCGGCCCATGCGCACCGCCATCAGCGCCATACGCGGCAAGCTGCACGACGACGCCAGCAACCCGATTTACATCTTCACCAAGCTTCGTGTCGGCTATAGCATGCCAAAGGCAGACACGCCTTGAAAGGAACCTCCGGCAGATCCCTGATCTGTGCCTCTTCCCTTCACGGCACATATAGGGGAGCCGTCGAATCGCTGGAAGCTACCCTGCCCTTAATAGGCAGTGAGTGAGTGGCGACGCCCACCTGTAGGCCAAGAAGAAGCCTCCCACCGCTAACAGGCCAGAGGTACCTGCAGCATTTCCAAGAGTCCGACTTGCGGCTTCCCTAGATGATGACTTCTCAGCGAGGAATTCGCGACTTCGGTAAGCCTTGGCCCGGATACGCGGTGCGCAAACAGTCTCGCAGATTCTCAGTGGAACTGTGGTAATGGATGTGGTAACAAAGGCGATTTCGACCAATTTTGTAGCTGATTCGATTGCCCCCATCCACCAAGTATCTGGACGGGCTGGACTGGGCCCGCGTCCCAAGCGGGATAGTCTGGTCGATCGTAGTTACGTCTGCATTATCTGGATCAGGTTGCCGCAAGTGTCGTCAAAGACCGCAATGGTGACGTTGCCCATTTCTGTTGGCCCCATCGTAAAAGCTACACCCAGTGACTTCAGTTTCTCATACTCTGAATGGATGTCCGTAACGCCAAAGGACGCCGCTGGGATGCCTTGGTCAAATATCCCTTTCTGATATTCCTGCGCTACCGGGTTTTCATTTGGTTCAAGCAGAAGCTCGGTCCCATCCGGGTCATCAGGCGAGACGACGGTAAGCCACTTGAATTCCCCCACAGGGATGTCATGCTTCTTCACAAAGCCGAGAGTCTCCGTGTAGAACCTCAGAGCTTCGTCCTGGTCACTTACGAAAACGCCGGTGAGTGTAATGCGCATATCTAGTCTCCTTTTCTTTTCATAGTGTCACTTGAGCCATCGGTTCACGACAGCCCTGAGGGGTTCATCGTTGAAGACAAGCATCCGATACTTGCCACGCTTCTCTGAGCTTACGAGCCCCGCTTTTTCTAAAACATCAATGTGCTTGGCTAAGGCCTGTCGTGAGATGGTGACTTCGTGTCGCATGATCAGGCGCGCCGTGAGCTCGTAGAGCGTCTGCTCCTTGCGCTCAGAGAGCTCGTCCAGCATCAACCTCCGTGTTGGGTCCGCGAGTGCCTTGAAGACCAAGTCTTTGTGCATGCGCGCATATAATACGCAACCACTGAGTTGCATGTCAAGGGGCGATTCTCCAGGCTGACAGGAACCACATCCCAGCCAATTACAGGATTGTGTGAAGACCCGGAACCAACTGAGTTGGAATTTGAAGAATCTCAAATCTAGTGGGTGGAGAACTCGAACTCCGCACTCGCGGATGCCGTGTGCGGGAAGCAGGTTAGTCATGCCGAGCTATTCGGTGAGGTTGATAACCATAAAGCTTGCTGTCTGGCGTGCAAGAGTCTTAGGTGTGGTCACGCGCCATCCTCCCTGAGGGTTAGTCTGGAGACGCCCAAGATCCGTACCCGTTTATCTTTATAGAATTCTGGTACACTACCCCGGAGTTACTTCACAGTGAGGGCACAACATCTTGGGAGTGCCTGTTTCACAAGCGTGTACCGTAGCTTTGCACGTGGCAAAGCAGCGATTGGCGCGACGCGAGCGCTATCCCCTTGTGCTGATGTTGGAGCCCCTGCTGCGTTGTAATCTCGCCTGTGCGGGCTGTGGAAAGATCCAGTATCCCCCTCACGTGCTCAAGCGCGCGCTCACGGTTGAGCAGTGCATCGCCGCGGTGGAGGAGTGCGGAGCGCCCATCGTCAGCATCCCCGGTGGAGAACCGCTGCTCTATCCACACATCGGCGAGTTGGTGGAAGAACTCACCCGGCGCAAGAAGTACGTCTACCTCTGCACCAACGCTCTGCTGCTGAAGCAGAAGCTGAAGGAGAATGTCTTCACCCCCTCCAAGCGGCTCAATTTCAGCGTACACATGGATGGCCTGCGTGAAGAGCACGACTCTTCAGTCTGCAGGAATGGAGTGTACGATATAGCTGTCGAGGCGATACGGGAAGCAGTGGCGCGTGGCTTCCGCGTTACCACCAATACCACGCTGTTCAACACGGCTGAGCCAATGCGCGTTCGCGACTTCTTCGACGCGATGATGGACCTGGACGTGGAGGGCATGATGGTGTCCCCGGGGTTCAACTATGAAAAAGCCCCGGATCAGGACTCTTTCCTTGAACGGGAGCGTACACGGGAGCTCTTCTCCCAGGTGCTTGGCGACAAGAAGAAGCGCTGGCGGCTTAACCAGTCGCCGCTGTTTCTCCAGTTCCTCATGGGCAAACGAGATTTCGAATGTACGCCGTGGGGCAACCCACTGTATACGATATTCGGGTGGCAGCGCCCGTGTTATTTGTTGCAAGACGGCTATGCCGCCACCTTTCGGGAATTGATGGAGGAAACATCCTGGGAGGAGTATGGCCGGGCGAGTGGGAACCATAATTGCCAGGACTGCATGGTTCACTGCGGCTACGAGCCCTCCGCCATCAATGCAACCTTCACGACGTGGCGTGGTCTGCGGGACTCCACGGTTGCTACGCTTACCGGCAGGCTGTGAGCAATGGACGAACATGGTTCGCCACTCCATGTTGCAGGCCAAGGCCAAGAGGCTGGTAACGGCATCGAAGAACTCGTTGAAAAGGCCTTCCATTATCGTGGCGACGTTACTATCAAGACGATTGACGACGGATCCCTGACCGGCTACCTCTTTAATCGGGACGCCCGCGTGAGCGAACCGTTTGCCCAGTTGTTCGAGACTGAGACAGGACGCGAGATTTCTGTCCCTTACCGAGACATCACCCAGGTGCTGTTCACGGGGCGGGATGTCGCTGCGGCATCGGTCAAGCATTTCGAAGCTTTCCAAGACCGGCAAGATGGGCAGGCACAGACCGGCTCGCGGGCACATCGCAAGCGGGCAGAATGACATGGGCACTGACACCATCGCCGCCCCTCTCCTGACAGTTGCCCCAACCCGGCGTGAACTGGGAGGACTGGACTACGGCAACGAGCGCACTCGCGCGAGCGTTGTCGGCATCGGACGCAACGCGGGTGAACAGGTCGTAGACCTTCTCGATGCCGCGCCGTGCAGGCTGCTCGTCTCCCTGGGATACGCCGGGGCGCTCGTGCCTCATCTCCATCCCGGTCAACTCGTAGTGGGAAACTCCTATCTTCACGGCGCCAGCGCGGCCATCCCCGGCACTCCTCACACGACCCGCGCGGCAATGCTGTTACGACAGTCGGGCCTCTCGGTGCTGGAAGGAGCGGTTCTCACCGTGGACGAACCGCTCCTAAGCCCACGGGCCAAGCGACGCGCCCACAATGGCAGCGGCGCACTGGTGGTAGACATGGAAGGGCGCTGGATTGCCGATGCAGCAGCATCGAGAGACATCCCGCTCATAGGGATCCGCGCGGTGCTGGACGAAGCCTATTATCCCCTCCCTGCGTTCATCGCAACCATCATCGCGGATGGAGGCCGGCGGGAGTGGGCACACGCTTTCCGGGCGATGTCACATCCTTCTGCGGTCAGGAGCTTCCTGCCTCTCGCATTGAAATCGCGCAGGGCATCACGCGCCCTGGCGATGGCTGTGCAAGGCATCCTCCCGGCTATCGCCCGTCAACTGTGACCCGGATCCTCGTAACTGGCGCGTCCGGCTTCATCGGGCGACATATCGTCGAGGCCGCCGTGCGCCAGGGCTATGAAGTTGTGGTAGACGATCGAAGGACCGGGTGGCGAAGTTGATCGAACAGGGTATGGAGAACCGTCTCCGAGAAGCGTTGGAGCGGACACAGCGATACTTCTTCCGCACGCAACATGAGGACGGATACTGGTGGGGAGAGTTGGAGTCCAATCCAACCATGGAGGCGGAGTACATCATGCTCACGCACTTCTTGGGATCAGAGGAAGAAGACCGAATCCCACGCATTGCGGAAGACATCCGACGCAGGCAATCGGCAGACGGCTCATGGCGGATGTACTACGGCGCTCCGGGAGACCTGAGCACATCCATCGAATGTTACTTCGCGCTCAAGCTCGCCGGCGATTCCCCGGAAGCGCCTCACATGGCAAAGGCCCGTGCCTTCATCCTGGCGTGCGGAGGCGTGCCCAAGGCCCGCGTATTCACCAAGATATGGCTTGCCCTCTTCGGCCAGTGGGACTGGAAGGGAACGCCCGCCATGCCCCCCGACATGATGCTGCTGCCGAGATGGGCGCCCTTCAACATCTACCGTTTCGCGAGCTGGGCGCGAGCGACCATCGTGCCCATGACCATCATTCTCACACTCCATCCCACCCGGCCCCCACACGAGAGCGCCTGGGTGACGGAACTCTACCCGGAGGGCCCAGTCACGTTCACCTTGTCCCGCTGGAAGGCAAAGCCCTTTTCCCTCAAGGGTTGGTTCCTCGTGTTGGACAGGGCCATACGCATCTATCGCAAGCTTCCTTTCATCCCCGGCAGGGAAAGGGCAATCAAGGCCGCGGTAGATTGGATCGTCAGACACCAGGAGGAAGACGGTTCTTGGGCGGGAATTCAGCCCCCCTGGGTGTACTCGCTCATCGCACTGAGCGCCATCGGCTACCGACTGGACCATCCCATCATCTCAAGTGGGCTGGAAGGATTCAGGCGGAATTGGAGCGTTCCCTCGGAAGACGGTGATGCGCTCAGAGTACAGGCGTGCCTCTCTCCCGTGTGGGATACGTGTCTGGCGATGCGCGGACTCCTCGACTCGGGCGTGCCGTCCGACCACCCTGCAATGCAACGTGCAGCCAGCTGGCTCATTCAGGAAGAGATCCGATTCAAAGGCGACTGGGCCGTGTACAGACCCCACCTGGAACCCAGCGGATGGGCCTTTGAGTTCGATAATGTCCACTATCCGGACATCGACGACTCCGCCATTGTGGTGACGGACCTAGCAGCCACAAGTATGCGCGACGATGCCGGAGAGCGAGCGCGGACGGAGGCTGTCGACCGTGCCGTCAACTGGCTGACGGGGATGCAGTGCTCGAACGGTGGTTGGGCCGCATTCGACTGGAACAACGACTCCCGCGAGTTGGCGAAAATCCCGTTCGCAGACTTTGGCGAACTCCTTGATCCACCCAGCGTTGACGTGACTGCACACGTACTGGAGATGTATGCGAAGCTGGGGCATACGGTTGAACACCCGGCCGTTCGCCGGGGGCTATCTTATATATGGGAACAGCAGGAGCACGACGGCCCGTGGTTCGGGCGCTGGGGAGTGAACTACATCTACGGTACAGGCGCTGTGCTCCCTGCGCTGGAAGTCCTGGGGGTGGACATGACGCAACCTCGGGTACGCCGGGCCGTCGAATGGCTTCTAGCGCATCAGAACACGGACGGAGGTTGGGGCGAGACCTGTGTCAGCTACGCCGACCCCTCCCTGCGAGGACAGGGCGAGAGCACTCCATCACAGACTTCCTGGGCTCTTATGGCCCTCATTGCGGCAGGTGAAGCTCGGCACGAGTCCGCAGCGCGAGGCGTCGATTTCCTTCTTGAACGTCAGCATGAAGACGGAACTTGGGATGAACCTCAATTCACAGGATGCGGTTTCCCCGGTTACGGACCTGGTGAAAGACCGGACAAGCAAGAACCGCTGGATGGCCCCAACTCTCAGGGCCCCGAGTTGGGCGCGGCCTTCATGATCAAATACCACCTGTACCGCAACTACTTCCCACTCTCTGCGCTGGGGCGATATGCGCAGTCGCTGTACCCGTGAAATACCGCCGGAAGGGTGTGCATAGGAAGTCCGGCCGGCGAAAGGTGGCTTTTAGGTGTCAGGATAGGTGTTCGGCGGGGAGACCTCCTCTTTCTCGCAGGTGGGTCGCGACGGCATCGTTCTCCTTCTCGATGGCTATGTCCAGGGCGGTCTGGCCGTCGTCGGACAGCGCGTTGATATCCGCGCCGTGGGACAGGAGGAACTCGATGCCTATGAGAGGGTCGCCGTAGCGTTCTTCCCAGGACGGAGGATAGATCAACGCTTGGAGCGGGGTCTGCCCGCGCCGATTCTTTCGATTTACGTCCGCTCCATGCCGAATGAGCAGACCGGCGACTTCGAGGTTTCCCTTGGTGGTGAATTCAGTAAGGTGTGTCCGTCCCGTCTGCCGTCGCGTGACTTCGACATCAGCTCCGGCGTCGATGAGCATCTTGGCCGCCTCCAGCGAAGTCTCGACAGGGAGGTCGACCGTGAGCGGCAAGGCCATCTGGTCCCATGATCCCCGGCCGTTCGGGTCCGCGCCCACCGAGAGCAGGTACTTCAGCACCTCGATCTGGCCGGAGCGGATGGCCCAGAGCACCGGGGGATCGGACCATTCCGCTCCGATCCGGCGGTTGACGAACTCCGGATCGGCCTCGACGCATTTTTTGATCTCGTCGAGCATCCCCAGGCAGATGAGTACCTGCGACGTTACCTCTGCGCCCTGCTCGATGAGGTACTCGCCGACCTCCTCCTGCCGTCGGAATGCGGCCCATTCGAGGGCCGTGCGGTTCCGGTATATGTCCCTCCGGTTGATGAGGAACGCCCCGTCTTCCATCTGTCGCTTGACCTCTTCGAGGTCGCCCACGACCGCCGCCGAGAAGATGTCGTGCCTTGCGCCGTACCGGAGGAGAATGTCTATCTTCCACTCGTCCCAGTGGTTGATGGCGGAGTGCAGGGGCGAGCCTCCGTGGATGGCTGGCAGGTTGGGGTTGGCTCCCGCTTCGAGGAGGATCCGAACGGTCTCCCTCGACCCCTCCCAGCACGCGAGCACGAGGGGGGGCGACCACTGGTGGTTACCCTCGCAGCCGTAGGCGTCGACGTCCGCGCCGTACTCGATCAGAAGGCGGAGGAGGTCGGCGTGCGTATACGCGGCAAAGTGAATTGCACGGACCGTTTCACCCTCGGACGGGTCTCCCCAGGGGGAACCCCATCCCCAGTTTCCCCGGATGGAGGCGGTGCCCCGAACGTCCGCGTTGGCGAGGGAAGGGTCTTCATCAAGAAGCTCGCGGACCCTCGTGAGGTCGAGCGCGCCGACGGCCTTGAAGAACTCGTGGTCGGGCGGGAACGCGGCTTTATGCGCTTCCGCTCGGGCAGTGTAAGTGGAGGCCGGTTCGATCTCCGTGCGAAGCGCGTCCCAGTCGTCGAAGCCGTACTCGCGGGCGACGGCGTTGCGGGCGTCCGTAACGGACATGGGAGTCGCATCGTCCTGCGATGCCTGGGCATTCACGAGGGACCGGACTTGGTTTCTGAACACCCTCAGATCGGGATTTGGAGGAAATGGTTTGTGAGTAGTCATGGCGATTCCTTTGTGCTAGTGCTCAGTCAACTTAAATGTAACAAACTGGACAGGTGCCGATTTATCCCCTCTCCCTTGACGGGCTGACAGGGGTAGGTAAAACGGATTTCCAGCTATGATACGGCCCCGCCTGCCTGTCATTGCTACGAAAATAGCCGCCTGCTGCTGCCACCAACCGTCATTCCGGCGGAGGCCGGAATCCAGTCTTCGGTCCTTTCAGGCGAAGCGTCCATTTTCATTCCAGGTGGTGAGGGTGTCAACCCTCATGAAATATTCCGAGCCCACCACCTGTCATTCCGAGCCCGCCACTGTCATTCTGAACGCAGCGAAGCGGAGTGAAGAATCTAAAATGCCCGTCCCAAGCCAGCGCCGACATGGACTATTCCTATCCCGTCGGCGAGGATGCGGATGGCGCGTCGACTAACCCGTCTTGCAGTCATGGATTTTAGATTCCTCCCTTCGGTCGGAATGACAGGGAGACGGGGCCGGATCGTAGCTACAAGTCCGTTTTGCCTACCTCTCTCCCCCGGCGGGGGAGAGACACAGAGAGGGGGGGTCTTCGCGATCCAACTCACCAACTCCGAACACTTACCCTTCCTCCCCCCAATTTGACAATACAGAACTCATGTCCTGCCATACCCACATGCGGCAATCCGACCTACCTCTGTCAGCCCGTCCTGGAAGAGAACCTGCCCCGTACTCCGATACGGGGGCTGGCGCGAGGAAGAACACCCACCGCACAACTTTACAATAACGAGAGAAATGCCACAAAATGCCACACCATGCGACAAATTCCGAAAAAAGACCTCTCCGAAAAAACAGGTGCTCGCAATCCCTCATTTCGTCTCCGCCAAATCGACCGGCGAGACCGCCGACCTCATTGGCGTGAACCGCAAGACTGGACAGCCGGCGCCGCGCCTATCTCGTGACCAAAAGTGAAAACGGCGTAAGAACACTCTATGTCAGCTTTACGTTGGGGCAGACATTTGGGATTCTTAGACTCCGCCGCGCTTTGCTCAGAATGACAGTGCCGGGGTTGCTTTGTGGTCAATGGAGAGTGGAGCGATAGGCAAATACCTACCCCTGGCAGCCCACGACGGCAGAGGGGATGGGCTATGCCCGCTGTTTGAAATACTTCGCGTCCTTCCTGGCGATTTCGAAGGCAGTCTTGCCGTTCCTGTTGAGGATCATCGGGTCGGCTCCGGCTTCAAGCAGGGCCTCGGCGGCCTCGACGCAGCCCTCGTAGGTGGCGCGATGGAGGGGAGTGCGTCCTTTCTTGTCCTGGGTGTTGAGGTCGGCGTTGTGTTGGGCGAGGAGGCGGATCATGTCCGCCCGGTCAGCCTCGGCGGCAAGCTGGAGGGGAGTGCGACGTGCCTTATTAAGAAGGTTGACCATGGCTTGCCGTTCCAGCAGCATCTCGGCGCACTCCATGGAACCTGCACGCGCTGCCCAGTGGAGGGGCGTCATGCCGTAGTCGTCGGTTGCGTCTACGATCTCGGCGTCCTCGTCGATGAGTTCCTGTAGGCGTGACCTATCATTGAGGGCGCAGGCGGAGTAGATGTCGTAGAATGCCCCGTCTGCGATGAGAATTCGGGCGACCTCGTGCTTCTTGGGTTGTTCATCTTCACTCCAGCCCGGGGCTGCGGCTACTTGGAGCGAGGTGGAGCCTTTCTCGCCCCATCCCTTGATCGGAAGCTCGTGGTGGATGCCAGCGCCGTACTTCAGCAGGAGCTTGACCATGTCGACGTGTCCGCTCGTCGCCGCCCAGAAGAGCATGGACGTGTTGTCTGGCCAGCCGACGTGGGGCTTCAGGACGGAGATGCCCGTCGCGTCTACCGCGCCCGACTCGAAGACGGTTTCCGCCACGTCCATCGCGCCCATGTACACGGCGTCGAAGAAATTGTTGTACTCGGTGGGGTCAAGATCGAGGGCTATCCCGCGGTCCATCATGAACTTGATAGCAGGCCCGCAGCCTCTCCTGTTCAGCAAGAGCCGGTGGAGCAGTACGCTCCCGATGCGGGCGAGCACATCCGGTTCACCGGCCAGAATCGCTTCCATTCGTCCGATGTCGGGAGTGCCAACCCAGTTCCTGCGCTCGGTTCCGATGGAGGCCGCGATGAACTGCTCCTCGGCCGAGGTTAGATCGAAACTTTCCCGGTCTTTGGGGAACCAGTTATTCCAATGTCTGACTGCGTTCGTGGTGTCCATGTGATTGTCCTCATGCTCGTGTCTTGAAGTATTTTGCGTCTTTGCGGGCGATCTCGAAGGCGGATTTGGTCGTGCTTATTGCGGACTGTGGGGTCGCCCTCCCCGTTCTCGCAGGAGGGCTGCGATGGCGTCGTTCTCCTTCTCAATCGCGATGTCGAGGGCGGTCTTGCCGTCGTCGGACAGCGCGTTGATGTCCGCGCCATGGGACAGGAGGAACTCGATGCCGGCGATGGGGTCTCCGTAGCGCTCCTCCCAGGACGGCGGGTATATCATCGACTGAAGAGTAGTCTGCCCACGCTCGGTCTTCCCGTCGACGTCCGCGCCGTGCCGGATCAATAGGGCCGCGCCTTCCAGCTTCCCCATGGTGACGAACTCTCCGAGGTGCGTCCGCCATCCCCATCCGCCATTGACATCGGCCCCGGCCTCGATGAGCGCCTTGGCTACCTCCAGAGAGATCTCGTCTGGGAGGTTTGCCGCGAGCGTGAGAGGCATCTGGCCCCACTCACCCTTGCAGTTTGGGTCGGCGCCCACAGAGATCAGGTACTTTAGAACCTCGATCTGACCTGACTGGACGGCCCAGATCAGCGGAGGGTCTGACAGGGTTGGGCGGTTGGCGAACTCCGGATCGTCCGCGACGCATTTCTTGATCTCGTCGAGCATCCCCAGGCAAATGAGCGCCATTGGAGTCACCTCCGCGCCCTGCTCGATGAGGTACTCGCCGACCTCCTCCTGGCGGCGGAATGCGGCCCATTCGAGGGGGGTGCGGTCCCGGACGATGCTGCGGCGGTTGAGGAGATAGTCCCCGTCGTTCATCTGTCGTTTGACCTCTTCGAGGTCACCGACGATCGCCGCGGAGAAGATGTCGTGCCTCGCGCCGTAACGGAGAAGAATCTCGATCTTCCACGGGTCCCAGTGGTTGATGGCGGAGTGGAGGGGCGAACGGTCGTGGGCGCCCGGCAGGTTGGGATTGGCACCCGCCTCGAGAAGGATCTGAACGGTCTCCCTCGACCCCTCCCAACACGCGAGCACCAGAGGTGTCCCATTGCAGCTGTTCGCGTCGACGTCCGCGCCGTACTCGATCAGCAGGCGGAGGAGATCGCCATGCGTGTAGGCCGCAAAGTGTACGGCACGGACCGTTTCCCACTCTGCCGGGTCTCCCCAGGATGCTCCCCATCCCCAGTTGCCCTGGATGGCGGCGTTGCCCCGCACGTCGGCGTTCGCTAGGGACGGGTCCTGATCGAGGAGCTCGCGAACGCGGGGGAGGTCGCGCGCGCCGACGGCCTTGAAGAACTCGTGGTCGGGCGGGAGCGCTGACTTATGCGCTTCCGCCCGGGCAGTGCAAGTCGAGGCGGGCTCGATCTCCGTGCGGAGGGAGTCCCAGTCGTCGAACCCGTACTCGCGGGCGACGGCATGGCGGGCATCCCCTACGGACACGGGAGTCGCATCGTCCTGTGATGCTTGTTTGTTCACGAGGGACTGGACTTGGTTTCTGAATACCCTGAGATCGGGATTTGGAGGGAGTGGTTTGTGGGTAGTCATGGCGATTCCTTTCTATCAAGTGATGGGGCAATTCCTTTCACCGCAGAGAGCGCGGAGAAAAAGAACATTATGCCCGCTGCTTGAAATACTTCGCGTCTTTCCTGGCGATCTGGAAGGCGGTCTTGCCGTTCTTGTTGAGGACCGTGGGATCGGCTCCCACTGCAAGCAGGGTTTCGGCGGCCTCGACACAGCCCTGATAGGTTGCGCGGTGGAGGGGCGTGCGTCCCTTCCTGTCCTCGGTGTTCAAGTCGGCCCCGTGCCGGGCTAACAGGCGAATCATGTCCGCTCGATCTTCTTCCGCGGCCAGCTGGAGCGGGGTACGGCGTGCCTTATTCAGGGCGTTGACGAGGACTCCGCGTTCCAAGAGCATCTGGGCGCACTCCATGGAGCCTGCGCGAGCGGCCCAGTGGAGCGGGGTCATTCCGTAGTGTTCGTCCGAGTTGACCACATCAGGGTTCTCGTCGATGAGTTCCTCGAGGCGGGCGGTGTCGTTCAGGGCGCAGGCGGAGTAGGCATCATAGAATGCCCCATCCTCGATGAGGATGCGGGCGACCTCGCGCCTGCCCTCAAATCGTTCTTGCTTCTCGCGCCCCTGGCTGGGCGCCAGGGCCTCGTGCAGAGAAGTCGTTCCCCTTTCGCCGTTGCCCTTGATGGGCAGCTCGTGGTGGACGCCGACGCCGTACTGGATCAGGAGCCTGGCGACCTCGACGCGACCGGGAACTGCCGCCCAGTACATGAGGGAGAGGTTGTCCGGCCAGCCGACGTGAGGCTTTTCCACCGAGACGCACGTCGCGTCCGCCTTGCCCGACTCGAAGACGGCCTGCAGCGTATCAGCCGCGCCTCGATAGGCGGCATTGTGCAGGACGTTGTACGACAACGGTTCTATCTCGAACGGCACGCCGCGGTCGAGGAGGAGCCTCACAACCTCGCCACAGCCCCTCAAATCTACAACGACGTTAAGCAGGTGTTCACCAATGCGGTCGAGCACGGTAGGTTCTTCTGCCAGAATCTCCGTAATCAGCGCGGTGTCCGGGGTGTGCACGGCATCCCATCGCTTCCGGTCCTCTCCCGTTGCTGCCGTTATAAGCAACTGCTCGTTTGCGGTGAGTTCGGGTATCATAGCGTCGCCAATGGTCCAGTGCCTTTTGAATCGCTCGACAGCTTTTGTCGTGTCCATGTTGGTTGCTTTGAGCTCTCTGTTTGTCTTGCCGCCATGCTCGCGGAGCAGGTCGGCGGCGGCGTGGTTCTCGCGGTCGATTGCGGCGTCCAACGGAGTGTTGCCGTTTTCGTCGACAAGGTTCACGTCCGAGCCCGCGTCGAGCAGCGCGACGATGGTATCTGTTACCCTCTCGGCCGGAGCCCTGCTGCCCGCGAAGGCGGCGAAGTGGAGCGGCCCTCCGACCGCCCACTCGGTTGCCCGGTGATTCGGATCGGCCCCGCGATCCAAGAGGGCCTGCACCGCCTCGGTCTGGGCAGCCCAGGCAGCCCAGTTGATCGCCCCGAACCCGTCGCCGCCGGGGTTGGGGCTTCCTCCGTAGTCCAAGAGCACCTTCACACACTCCGGATCTTTATTCCGCCACGCGGCGGCATTTACGGCGGCGTCGGTGGGAACCGCACCGTGTTCCAAGAGCAAACGGCAACTCACCGTATCGTTGTAGAAGGCAGCTCTTCTCAGCGGCGACATTGCGTTTCCGTACGAAACGTTCGGGTCGGCTCCGGCCTTCAAGAGCATCTCCAGCGCTTCGTGGCTGATGCTCCAAGCGGCGAAGCAGACCGGACTGGCCCCGTTTGAGAGCCGGGAATCCGCCGCGCCGGGGTCGTTGCCGAGTATCCTCGAAAGGCCGTCAACGTCGTTCATCGCGGCGGCGGTGAATGCGTCCATCTCCGCTCCGCTGCGGACCAAAGCCCGGACGATTTCCCGCCCCGATTCCATGAGTGCGGGGTTAGAGTCGCCACGAGCGGCGGCGGTCTGGAGCAGTGAATACCCGTCGTCGCGCCGCTGCGTCAAAACACCGGGATCACGTTCGACAAGATCGATGATCCGGTCGGTGAGTCCCATCTCGACGAGACTCCACGCGGTCACCGGAGCTCCGTACTCTTCCAGCAGGTTGTAGCGGTCGACGCTGTCATGGTGGGCCGCCGTTTCGAGCGCGGCGACTCCGTGCTCTCCACTCACGTCCGCGCCCGCTTCCAGCAGCAGTCGCATCATGTCCACCCCGCCCTCCCAGCTTGCCAGGGTGATGGGCGCGCACAGGTCGTTGTTTCCGTCCCAACCAACGTTGTTGACGTCGGCACCTCGCTCCACGAGCATGCGGGCTACCTCCAGCACCTCCGGCGTGGCATTGCGGAAGAACCCCGTGGACACCAGATGCAGCGCCGTCCGCGTCTTGCGCGAGACAGGGTGCGGATCGTTCCGAATCGCCTCTCGGAAGGCATCGCCCTCCAGCATGTAGTTGCCATCCAGAAGTCGCGCGTCAATGAGCGCCGGCTGTGCGTCCAGCGCGCGCATGACGCCGTCGGCGTCCCTGTTCTTGACCGCTTCAAAAAAGGCGATCAGTTCTTCCACGGAGTACGGGGGATCGATTCCGCGCCGCACGTGGGCGACGAGATCCTGCCATCTTTGGCCGCCATGCTCGCGGAGCAGGTCGGCGGCGGTGTGGTTCTCTCTGCTAATGGCGGCGTCCAGCGGCGTGTTGCCGTTTTCGTCGACGAGGTTCACATCCGAACCGGCATCGAGCAGCGCGACGATGGTTTCCGTCACTCTCTCGGCCGGAGCCCTGCTGCCCGCCGAGACGGCGAAGTGGAGCGGTCCTGTACCCGCCCATGCGGGTGCGCGGTGGTTCGGGTCGGCCCCGCGATCCAAGAGGGCCTTCACCGCTACGGTCTGGGCCTCCCACGCCGCCCAGTTGATTGCGCCGAATCCGTCGCTGGTGGGATTGGGGTTGCCTCCGTAGTCAAGGAGCAACTTCACGCACTCAGGGTCCTTAGTCCGGCAAGTAGCCGCATTCACAGCCTCGTCGGTCGGCGCGGCCCCATGTTCCAACAGCAGGCGGCAACTCACCGTATCGTCGGCGCCGGCCGCTATTCTCAATGGCGGCACGGAGTTTCCATACTGAATGTATTGAACGTCCGGCGCGGCGCCCGCTTTCAATAGCATCTCCAGCGCTTCGTGGCTCCCGCTCCACGTCGCAAAGCAGAGAGGGTTGGCTCCATCGACGAGTCGCGAATCGGCGGAGTCGGGATTGTCGTCGAGTATCTTCTCCAAGCGGTCAACGTCGTTCATCGCGGAGGCGGTGAAGACATCCATCTCCGTCCCGCGTCGGACCAGGGCGCGAACAATCTCCCGGCCCGATTCCACGAGTGAGGGATCCTTGGCCCCGCGAGCGGCGGCGGTCTGGAGCAGCGTGTACCCGTTCTCGTCCCGCTGCGTCAGCAGTCCGGGGTCGCGTTCGACGAGTCCGGCGATCCGATCAGTGAGTCCCATCTCGACGAGACTCCATGCGGTTACCGGGGCTCCGTACTCTTCCAGCAGGTTGTAGCGGTCGACGTTATTGTGACTTGCCGCAGTTTCGAGCGCGGCGACTCCATGCTCTCCGCTCACGTCGGCGCCCGCATCCAGGAGCAGGCGCATCATTTCGAGGCCGCCCTCCCAGCTTGCGAGGGTGATGGGAACGCACAGGTTGTTGTTCCCGTCCCAGCCCACGTTATTGACGTCGGCCCCGCGCTCCACGAGCACACGGGCTACCGCCAGCACCTCCGGCGTGCCTTGGCGGAAGAACCCTGTGGACACCAGGTGCAGGGCCGTCCGCGTCCTAGTCGAGAGAGGGTGGGGATCGTTCCGTATCGCCTCTCGGAAGGCATCGCCCTCCAGCATGTAGTTGTCGTCCAGGAGTCGTGCGTCGATGAGGGCTGGCTGTGCGTCGAGGGCACGCCAGACGCCGTCGGCGTCGCGGTTCTTTACCGCTTCGAAGAAGGCGATCAGTTCGTCAACGGAATACGGAGGATCGATTCCGCGCCGCACGTGAGCGACGAGCTCCTGCCAGCTTTGGCGTCCATGCTCGATGGCAATGACGCGCTGGGCGTCGTGGAGGGCGAGCTTCGCGGAGAAGACCTGATCGTCCGAGTACGCGCCCAACTGGGGGATGGTAATGCGGAAGCGCAGGGCGGCGGCGCGGTCGCGGGACTTGAGGGCCTTGAGGAGGTCCTTGGCTTGGTTGCGCGCCTGCTCGATGTTGAGGCGCACGGGGGTAGTGGATTGCATGACACACTCCTTCCTCAGTTTGCCCGGTGTTCGCGTAACTCAGGCGAAGAAAAGAGTGTCGTTCGTATCAAGACCGACAACTTCGGGGTGGGCCCAGCCCTTCTCGCGAACTTGGCAGCTCCCCCGCGAGCGTGGGACAAACGATAGCGTGTGAGGGATGGGGGTGTCAAGTTGGTGTTGAGATCATTCCTCTCCGCGTTTACCCAATGCTGCTCAATCAGCCAGTCGAAGGAAACCTTGAGATTATCTACTTGGACAAACTACCTTCATTCATAGAGTCCACTAGGCTTCTTCGTTCCCTTGACCGGTCAGCCACACCCGACTCGCAGGATGTCAGCAACCGCATGGTGGCCTCTCCTTGACGCGAGATCGAGGGCGGTATCACCGGCAGCGGAAGCGATGTCCGCCGCAGCGCCTCTCTCCAGCAGCATGCTCGCCAACTCCGGTTGGTTGTATTCGGCGGCAAAGTGCAGCAGTGTCATACCGCCGGTTCCGCGCGTCGTGATAATGCTCGGGTCCTCGTCGAGCAGTTGCGTCACGCGGGCTGTGTCTCCGAGCCCGATGGCTGCTCTTATGTCGACCTGAGCGCCATAGCCGATGAGCATGTTGACGACCGTTTCGGAACGTCTGGCGTGGCCGGGGTTCAGCGCCCGATGAAGAGGCGTGCGTCCGTGATTGTCAAGGGCTTGTACGTCCGCGCCACGAGCGAGAAGCAAGGCGACCATCGCCTCCAGCCCCTCCTCAACGGCGACGTGGATCAGAGTGCCGTTCTCTCCGTCGAAGTGGCCCAAGTCGATGAGTTCTTCCAACCGATCGGGTTCGCGATCAAGGATCTCGACGAGTTGGTTTTTCATACCGCATTGAAGTAGGTGTCGGGGCTCGTAACGTGCTCCTGCGTCCACCATTGCCTTGAAGATGTCGACCTTCTTGTGGTCGGTGACTGTGCCGAGTGCATCGAACCCCCAGTCACTCACGTGATTTGGGTCCGCACCGCAGTCCAAGAGCAGTTCACACATGCGTAGGTTGCCGGCCCAGCCGGCCGCGCCGATTGGCGTCTCGCCGGCCGTATTGCCGGAACCTCCGGTCGCGTTGACGTCCGCCCCGTAGTCGATGAGGATGCCGGCGACCTCGAGATGAGCATCGGTAGTCCCATCATCGAGCGACCAGCCTTGGTCGTTCTTTGGGAGTCTGAGTCCCGGGTCGGCCCGATGCAAGAGAGTGTCGCCGGTGTCGTGCTCAGAGTAGAGCCGGGCGTGGACCAGGTGAGGGTACTCGGCAAGAATCGCTTGGACGGTTGAGGGATCAGGCTCCTCCACCGCCTCAACGAGTGAAGCAAGAGTGCCCTCCGGTGGGAGCTCCTTGCCCTCTCCCACGTGACGTGCGAGGGCGGACCACTCGGCAAAACCGTGCTCTCTGGCGACGATGCGCAGAGACTCCCATTCGGTAAGCTCGCGGGTGGCAATGTCTTCATCCGATGTGTTGAGTCGTTGAGTAATGTTGGCCCGGACGCGGGCGATGGCGTTCGGTTCTGCCGCCGCGACAGCTTTCCGAAGGAGTCGAGCCTGATTCTGTGCATAGTCGACGTTAGGTCGGTCGGTGGAATTTGCCGTCATTGTGAAAATCTCCACTGTTGAGATGTCTTCGTCCGTCCGCTGGAAGCCCCAAGGGGAAGGCCTTGCTTCATCGATCGGTCAACCTCCCAAGGAGGCTTGGGGAAGTTATTCAACCGAGACCCGGCAGCACCCAGCACTCACGGCGCTTGTTTGGCTGCGGATTGCGCTACTCGTAGAGATCGACCGCGGTTTCTCCCCGCGCAAAGCGCTGTGCGGTCTGTGCGGCGGACTGGCTGTCGATCTGCCTGCGCGTGTCCGTCGCCCATCTGGCGAGACCGACGAGGAGTTGATTGCGTGCGGGATGCCCCTCGCAGTGCTTCCACTCGTCGAATACCGTGCGCAAGGTGTGCAGCAGGAACCGCCCGTTGTCCTGCTTCAGGATGGACCGGCCCAGCTCTACCAGCAGGCGGTCGCCCGAGTGTCCGGCGTTCAGGTAGTCGCGGGTCATTCGACCGACGGTTCGAACGTGGATCGACTCGACGGCTTCGAGGATCTCCTCCAAAGCGCCGTCTTCTCCGCGCGGGTCGCCTTGCTGGTTGGTCGGAGCGCGGAGACCGGAGCGGGTGATGTCCCTGGGCGAGATGTTGAGCCAGCGGTTGCCGAAGAACTGCCACGCGGCGTGATAGCAAGCACGGGCGGCGGTGGCGAATCCGGCCCGTTCCTCCACCGACCGCAGACGGGAGCCGAGCGACAGTTCCCATGCGAGATCGAACCATCCCGGGCTCATCCCAACCGGTGTGCGCACCATGCGGTCGGCTGCGAGCAGCACCATGGTCGTGGCGATCTGGTTAATGGAGGCGCCCTGCTGCAGGGCATTGGTGACGGCCTCGAGCGTGGTGACGATTCTCCCGCTCACCAGCGCGTGGGCGAAGGCGTTCTCATCGAAATCCCCACCGCCGCCATTCCTCGCTGCTGCCTCCTCGATGACCGGATCGACATCGCTGAAGATGTCGATCGCCTCACGCCGGGCGTCCATAGGCATGGGACGATGACGCCCCAGCATCTTCCCGGAGAGATTGCAGACCAGCTCCTCGCTCAAGTCCCATCCGAACTCCTCCTGAAGTTCGGCAAGGTAGGTGAGGTTGCGGAGGTTGTCGCGCTGTCCGAGAAATTGGGGCTGAACGGCGCAGTCCAGCAACAGCGGGAAGATATTGTCGTCGTTGTCTCCCAACCTTCGGGCAGTGATGAGACATTTTTCGATGCCCTCCGGCATCGTGTCGGCAGCGAAATAGCCCACCAGATCGGCGAGCTTGTTCCATTCCATAGGCGGAGGCAACGGCTCCACGGGAGGGCGGTCTCCCGCCCGCCCGGCAGCGGCGGAGGCCGACATCATCAAGGGAATCAGACGGTCTTCGGGATCGTATCGGCGAGCAACGTTAAGGCCGTTCACGAACTGCGCCACGTCGTTGCCGCCGAACTCGTCGCGGTGAGTGGCGATGTGGGTACCCATGTGGCGGACGATCAGCGTCATCGTCTCCTGCTCCGATATGCCCTTTGCCAGCATGATTGCGATGGCCTTTGAAAGCGTCCAGTCGTCGTGGTTATTGAGTCCCTCCTGCAGCAGCAGGAAATGCGCGTCACCCCGCTTGGAACTGCCACTCAGGACATCTACGAAGATGCCGTCGTCCCGGACCTGCACCGGGAACGTCGCGAGATCGTCGCATCCGCCGGTGAAGCATCCGCCGCCCGCCAGATCGTAGCTATACCCGTGCCAGTCGCAAGTGAGCACACCGCCACGGACCATGCCTCGCGTCAGTGGATACCCCATGTGCGGGCACTGGTTGTCCGTCGCGTAGACCTCTCCGTCGTGCTGGAATAGAGCGACGCTCTGCCCCTCGACCCGCACCGCTTTCGGCCTGCCCTCTTCCACCTCGGTTAGGTCGGCGACGCGAACGAAATGCGAAGTCGTTGTCATGGTTCATCTCCCTTAGGCGTCGAAGACATCAACGGTGGTCCGACCTTCGGCGAAGCGCATCGCCGTCGTCGTGGCAGAGCCGCTTTCCTTGTTTGTGCGGATGTCGGTGGCGTACCGTATCAAGCCGACGAGCAACTGGTGTCGCGAAGGATGTCCGGCTCCGGCGAGTGAGTTACCCTCTTCGTCTGCCTCCCACTCGGCGGCGACCGTTTGAAGAGTCGGAAGCAACTGCGCACCGGTGTCGTTCCACAATGCCAGCCGGCCCACTTCATGCAGCAGGCGGCCGCCGTCATGACCCGCCGCCAGATAGACCAGCACGCGGTCTCCGACCTCGCCGACTTGAAGAGTCTCAATTGCGTCACTGACCGCGGCTAGACCCTCATCCTCGTCGGCGTACTGCCACTTGTCACATTCGGGCGTCTCGCCCAGTGACCGGTAGGGAATGTTGAGCCACCGGTTCTCGAACACCGTCCAAGCGACATGGAACAGGCCCATGATGGCGACTCGATCCCCGGCAATCCTCCGCGTCATTCGGAGAGAGCGTGCGAGGCTCAGTTCCTGCGTGAGGTTTTCCCATCCAGCATCGACGTTTACCGGTGTGCGGGCCATGCGGTCGGCGGCCAGCAGCACGAAGGTGGTGATGAGCCGTTCAAGGCGAACGCCCGTGAGTAGCGCCGCCGCCAGCGCATCGAAGGAACGATCGATATCGACGCTGAGGACGGCCTCGACAAGGGCATCTTCATCATACTCGCTGGAAGTTCGCTTCATGCTGACGGCACGATCTATTGTCTCCTCCAGCGAGCTCATCTTTCTAATGGCGTCCCCAAGAAACGGCCCGGGCTCTCCCCGCCGCTGTCCCACCGTCTTGGATCCCAGATTCATCACAAGCTCAGAGGTCTGCTCCCAACCGAAGGTCTCGGCGGCCTCGGCCAGGTATCCCAGTGTAGGGAGGTTAAGGTTGAATCCGAGGAATCCTTCCTTGGCCGCACATTCATAGAGGAGGGGCAGAATACGGTCCTGGTCACCCTTCTGGCGGGCCGTGAACAGGCATCTTTCGATGCGGTCAGACTGACCGTTGCGAGAGAAGAGGCGCACCCAGCGGGCAATGCGGTCCCAGACGACGGGTTCCGGCAGGGTCACCACCTCGAGCCGGCTGGCAGCCTCGCCGGCGGCAGAGGTCGCCGAGGTTGACAGAGCCATGAGACGGTCTGCTCCATCGTAGCGCCTGCTCAGGGCGACGCCGCTGATGATGCGAGCGAGGTCTACACCCGCTCCCGCACCTCGCGAGCTTGCGACATGGCGTCCGAAATGTTTGAGCATCACGGCGACGATCTCTTGTTCCGGCACGTTCCCCCGCAGCATCAGAGCAATCGCCTTGGAGATCGTCCAGCGGTCGCATTCCAGCAGCCCCTCCCACAGGAGCCGCATGTGCTGTTCCTTGCGCCTATACTCATCGTCGCCGAGGCGAATCCAAATCTCCTCGCCCCGCATTTCCACGGGGAACACGGCTAAATCATCGCACATATTGTTGAAACAGCCACCGCTTTCAAGGTCGAAGCGTCGCCCGTGCCAATCGCAGGTGAGCACGCCGTTGCGCACCATCCCTCTGGTCAGGGGATACCCCATGTGCGGACACTGGTTGTCTGTCGCGAAGATACGTCCGTCGACGTTGAACAGGGCGATGCTACGCCCTTCGCCCCCAATCTGAACGGCCTTGGCGTTGCCCGGACCAATCTCGGCCAGTGTCGCAGTTCGGGTCCACCCATTTCCTTCACTCATACGCATGGCTCGCTTTCAATTCCCGGCCCGTCGTAGCGAGAGCACCGCTGCCTTTGCCCTTGCCTGTCTGAGTATGTCACATTGCGCAGGGCTAATCCAACCTGCAACGCGAAGTTGTGAAGGTTCTTCACCTGTATGGCAACACGTGCTGCTTGCGCTTTGGTGTGCAGGAATCGCCTCGAAGGTTCTCTCACCTCATTTGACTCCTATCGTAAGTGCTCAACTCCGGTCCTCTTTGGAGGTAACTGTTCAGACTTCGTGAGAGCGCTCAACGCACACAGCCACCGTCATACCCGCGAAAGCGAGTATCCATAGGGGAGGGGTGTTCCTCTCATCAACTCTGAACAGTTACTCTTGGAGGTGTTCCCGCAGAAGATTCAACATGGCCGGCTGCTTGGCCTTCGCCGCCAGGTCCAACGGGGTCTCGCCCTTCACGTTCTTGATCGACAGGTCGGCCCCGTGCTTCAGAAGCAGTTTCGCGAACTCCCTGCCCGTGCCGCGTTTGGCGAGACGGTGCATCGGTGTGTTGCCCTCCTCGTCCTGAGGATTCGGATCGGCGCCCACTTCGAGCAGCGCCGCCACTCCCTTCATCATTCCATGTCCCGCCTGATGGTTCAGCGGCCATCCGTCGTTCCGGGGGCCGTTGACGTTTGCGCCATGCCCGACGGCCCAGCGAATCCACTCGTCGTCCCCGCCCATGGGGATGGGCAGGCTGTAGCCCTTCTCCATCAACAGCTTCGCCGTCTCCAGCTGATCCAACTGAAACGCGACATCCATTAGCGTATTGAAACCCAGCTTGATGTTCACGAGCGCGGGGTCGTCATCGAGAAGCTCTTCGACGCGCTCGTTCAGCCCCCACGAAACGGCCCCAATAATGTCGAACTCCGCCCCCGCGTCTATCAGCGCCTGCAAGACCTCCCGGTTCCTGCCTCGCTTGCCGGTTGCCGGATCACGTGTCAGGGCGGCTGCCGTGATAACGGAGCTCCCGTAAATGTGCCGCATATTCATCTGCTCCGGCGTGAACCGATGACGGCGAAGGTACTCGTGGAAGCGTCCCTCCTTGATGGAAAGGTGCAGTTCCCGTGCCGCATACCTCCAGCCCTCAGCCTTTTGCCAGTCCATCACCTTCTTGTGAAGCGGCCCCATGCGGTCGTGGGACACCCAATGGCACTTGGCGTAGGCATCGAACATCAACTCTGTTGCCCGCTCCCGGTCACCGGGGCCTCGACGTGTGAATAGCAGGACGGCGTACTCATACGAAACGTGACCCTGCTCGCCATGGAACCGGTCGCGGCAGAAGTCCAGCGCGTCCTCGAAGTGCGACGCAGCGTCGTCGATGCGGCTCAACGTCTGGGCGAGAAGTCCCAACACCCTGTCGGTGATGGGAGGATGCCCGTTCGTCATGACGGCGTGGTAGGCGAGCAACTCATCGTACTGCTCCCGCGCCGATTCCCTGTCGCCGCGCTCCACGGCCACGAAGGCCAGCGCGGTGCGCGCCCGTGCCTCGACGTGGTCGGATGCGCCCTTAGAGAAAACCTCACGCCCCAGCCGCTCCGCCGCGTCTAGCATACTTGCGTTCTCGGTAGTGCGCCCTATCGAGGCTGAGATGAACGCAGCCATCGAAAGCCTCTCTGCGTCACGATCATCGCCGCCACCGTTGACCGCCTTCAGCCGTCTCCGCGCCTCGGCTCGATGGCCGATCTCGTTTTCCAGGATCGCCCATGCCGCGTGAAGCTCCCACTCGCCGCTATACCCGGTTAGATGCTCATCGCAGTACCGGAAATGCACCTTGGCGATGCGCCATTCCCCCTCCGCGTAGGCGATAATGCCCTTGAGCAAGTTCGCCTTCCAGAGGATGGGTTGCCCATCCCCGGACGTGGTGTCGGGGATCTGCTGGGGGAGTTTCCACAGTGCGTTGGCGCTCCGCCACGCCCCAGCCAAGTCGCCGAGGGCAAGGCTTGCGCGAGCGGCTTGGTTGTGTTCGTGCGCCGTATTGGTGTCGAGATCGTCCTGCACGCGCGCGGTCTCGACTTCTCGCTTGAGGTCGGTCCACTCCGTGAAGCCATACTCGCGGGCGATGACACGGCGCGCGCCCTTCAGGGCAAAGCGTGATCGAAAGACCTCTGCGTCGGAAAGGTCGGCCATCTCCGGAATCGACCGTCGGAGCCGGGAAGGGACATCAGTGTCTCTCTCCTTGAACGCCTTTAGTAGGTCTTTGGCCTGATTCCTCAGCTGCTCGAGGTTCGGGTTGGACGGAAGCGCAATTGGGTACGGGGAAGACATGGAAACACTCCTTCTCATTGCCTGCGGTCCGCGTACGCGAGGCTGAAAGAGTGCCGGCGAATCGAAGAAAGACAATCGATCCTGAACGGCGGAGGTGGGCTCTGCCCTTTTCGCGGACTGGCGGCTCCCTCCCGAGCGCACAACTGACCGTACCAGCGGCAACCCGCGACGTCAAGTTTTTGATGTGAAGTGGGAGAAGTGCAAAGCCGTGCGTTTCGCTAATAATCCGTTCAGATTCAAGTGGACACCAGCTTCAAGTGGACACCAACTCGACCCCAACCTTAACTGCCACCTCCCTCGCAGTCTCGCCTCTCTTGTTGGCGTGGAGCGGATCGCCCCCCGCTTCCATCAGCACGCGGATAGCCTCAGCCTTCCGGTCGGCGCTCTTGATGGTAGACCGAATCACGTCGAAGAGCGGAGTCTCCCCCTTGCCATCCTCGATGTTCACCGACGCCCCGTGCTCCAGTAGGATGCGCATCGCGACCGAAAACCCAGCCCTCGCTGCCCGGTGGAGCGCTGTCTTGCCCTGGGTGTCCCGGTGGTCCACGTCGGCCCCAAGCCGGAGCAAACGCCTTGCCTCGTCGGGGTTCCCGCCCCGGTCGCCGCGGCAAAGATATACGAGCCTGGCGCTCACCTCCTCACCGTCAGGCGGCGGCACGCCGTAGGACGACGCGAGCGCGAATAGCTCCCCCTCGTCGGGAAAGACCGGCGGCATCTTCTGAGGATCTGCCCCGTTTTCAAGCAGCAGGCAAACCTTTTCGAGATCCTTGTTTGCTGCGTTGAAGAGAGCCTCCTCGATACCCTCGATCCTCGCGCCGCATTGGATGAGATATTCGATAGTCTCGACATCGCCGCCCCTGAGGGCGTAGCACAGCGGAGTCGCCCACGGCGCGGGAGCGAGGTGGTAGTCGAGACCGTCCTCCGTCATGTCGCCCATCACGTGCTGCGGGTGGCCTTCGTTCAGCGATTCCGGCCGCCGTTTGAGAAGGGAATCGACGCCATCACAATCGCCAAGGAAGGCGGCGGTATGGATGTCGATGACGGCCCCTCGCTCCATGAGGAAGTCGGCCACGTCGTCGTGACTTTTGCGCCGCGCGATGCAGTAGGAGCTAACCTCGATGAAATAGGGCGTGTAGTGCGTTCCGCAGGCGTCGATATCAGCCCCGCGCTCCACGAGATATTCGACCGCGCCCAACCTGCCGCGATGCGACGCCTCCCAAAGCAGCGTCCGGCCACGCGCGCCGACACGGGTGAGCCACCCCGGCCGCTCTTCGAGGATGGCGCGAACGGCCTCCACGTCGCCCCTCGCAGCGGCAGCCATGCCTATCTTCAGGAAATCCGAGGCCTTTCCTGGGAACTGTATCTTTGGCAATGTCCGCCTTCCCCGGCAGGCCTTAATATGCGTCTCGACCGGATAAGGATATGGCCCTTCGGCTGCCGCATACAAGCCCCGTTCCACACTCCAAATCCACCACATGGATGATGGAGGGAACCTCGCTGAGATCTGCCTTGAAGCGAACGAAGATAGTTCTTGTCGACGCCAGGGTGTGGTGACTTTTCGCCTCACTCCGCTTTTCTTTGTCATTCAGAGCGAAACGAGGAATCTGAAGTCCCCGACCTGTGATACATTCCTCAGAGGCAGAAGCAATAGGAGGACGAAGGTGAATGTCATCTGGATAGTCTCCGACACGTTTCGCAGGGACCACATAGGTGCATACGGAAATCCGACGATTCGAACTCCTTCTCTTGACGCGCTGGCGGCCAAGTCCGTCAGGTTCGACGGCCACTATTCTGCCGGGTTCCCCACAATGCCCACCCGGGCGGACCATCAGACGGGACGCTGGACGATGTCCTTCATGGGCTGGCAGGCCCTGCCTGCAGGGGTGACCACCCTGGCAGAAATACTGGCCGAACATGGCCTTCACACTGCCGCTTCCGTGGACACGCCCTACTACCTCAGGGATGGGATGAACTACGACCGCGGCTTCCAGACCTTCTTCATGAACACCGGACAGGACACCCTGTGGTCGCTGATTCCGGAGCCCGGCTATCACCATGAGGCATTGGATATCAGGGATAGATGGCACTTTGAATCGGACAGGAATGCGCCAAAGACATTCATGACTGCCATGCAGTGGCTGGAACACCACTACAAGGAGGACTTCTTCCTGTATGTGGACACATGGGACCCCCATGAGCCCTGGGATGCCCCGTCCTACTACACGGAGCTCTACTGGCCGGATTACGACGGCGAGCTGGTGCTCCCGCTCTACGGCAACTGGCATGATGTGCCGGGCTACACAGAGGCGCAGATACGCAAGGGGCACGCCACCTACTGCGGCGAGATCACGATGGTGGACACCTGGGTGGGCTATCTCCTGAAGTCTGTAGAGAACATGGGCCTTCTGGACAAGACGGTTGTCATCTTCACCACGGACCATGGCTTCTACTTCGGAGAGCACGGAGGTCTCTTCGGCAAGATGAGCTCCGACAAGTACCCGGACGGAACGCTTCGGCCATATGACGAACCGGGTTCGCAGTGGAGCTATTCTCCGCTCTTCGAGGAGATCGTTCATCTGCCTCTTCTGGTCCGTGTCCCCGGGGCAACTCCCGGCGTGTACGGTGGATTGAGTTCCGCAATCGATGTGATGCCCACAGTGCTCGACCTGCTGGGTCTGGACATCCCAGACTTCGTTCAGGGCCGCTCGCTTGCGCCTGCCATGGACGACGCCACGCGATCCGGACGCGACTACGTGGTCAGCAGCATCCCGTTCGCCAATCCGGGAGACGCCGTCCAATCGGTAGACAACTTCCTCCGTGATCTCAAGGACCCTCCGGTCACAACCATCACTGCTGGACATTGGAGCCTGCTGTACAGCCCTGCGCCGGGAGTGTCTCAGCTATACAATCTGGCATCCGATCCCCAACAGCTCGACAATGTGATTGAAAAGCATCCAGACGAAGCCAGGGAGATGCATCAGCTTCTGGTCGAGTTCATGCGCGAAACCAACGTGCCCGACCGCCTGCTGAAACCCAGATTGGAGCTGCGTCTTTAGACGGGGCCGCATGAGTAAGAAATACGATCATATTGTCGTTGGGGCGGGCTCTGCCGGCGCGGTGCTGGCGGCTCGTCTCTCAGAAGACCCTCACCGGTCGGTCTTGCTCCTCGAGGCGGGCGGGGACTATCCCTCACCGGAGCGCATGCCTGAGCCGTTGAGATACGCCTACGGGACCGGCACGGCAATCTGGGATAGCAAACACATGTGGAGTTTTCGCGCGAGGGCCACGGATCAGGCCGACATCGACATCCCTCGCGGCAAAGTCACCGGCGGCTCCAGCGCCGTCAACGACGCTCAGTTCCTAAGGGGTATGCCGGAGGACTTCGACCGGTGGGCGGAGTGGGGAAACTCCGAATGGAGCTACGAGAAAATACTCCCCTACATGTGGAAGCTGGAAGCGGACCGGGACTTCACAGGCGAATTTCATAGTTCTGACGGCCCCATCAGCTGCCGCAGGCACCAACCCGACGAGTGGGGCCCTCAGCAGCACGCTTTCTACCGGGCATGTCGAGACGCCGGGTTCCCCGACTGCCCGGACCACAATCTACCGGGCTCCACGGGCGTGGGGCCCCTGCCCTTCAACATCAAGGGCCGCGTGCGTGTGAGCACGGCAATAGGCTACCTCGACCCTGCCCGAGATCGACTGGGACTGACTATCAGGCCTCACTCCCTTGTGCTTGGAATCATCTGGGAAGGGCGCAGGGCGATAGGACTGCGCGTACTCGGCGGAGGCGAGGAGTATTCCGTCTACGGCGACGAGGTCATCCTCTGCGCCGGCGCCATAGGGTCGCCGCACATCCTCGCTCTGTCGGGTATCGGGCCGGCAGACCAACTGCGACAGTTGGACATACCCGTAGTGCAGGACCTTCCCGGAGTTGGGCGCAATCTTAGAGATCACCCGGACGTGCCTATGGCCTGGCGTACCCGCGAGGGTTTTCCTTTGAACACCGAGCAGGTCACGACAGGAACCGTCACACTGAGGTTTACGGCCTCCGGCTCGCCCTTCAAGAACGATCTGGTCATCTACATGGGCAACTACTCGGCGGAGAGGCCCATGAGAGGGTCGGACCATGAAGACCCGGTGGGCGTGGGCGTGAGCCTATGCCTCTACCTCGCCTTGAGCCAGGGCGAACTGCGAATCCAGTCCAACGATCCCAGACAACCGCCATATCTCGACTTCAATCTTCTGGAAGACCCCTTTGACAGAGCACGGCTACGCGAAGGTCTCCGGGTGTGCGCCGACCTGTTCAGGCATGAGGCCTTCGATGAGGTAATCGAGGAGCGGTTCGCGCCATCGGACGACGTGCTGGACAGCGACGATGCCCTGGATTCCTGGATGAAGCGGGAGGTGGTCACCGCACACCACGTGTCGAGCACCTGCAAGATGGGACCCTCGAATGACCCACTTGCCGTGGTGGACCAATACGGACAGGTCTACAGCGTCGATGGACTGCGAATCGTCGACGCCTCGATCATGCCCGACACGGTCCGGGCGAATCTCAACCTGACGGTAATTGCCATGGCGGAGCGGGCGGCCGACTTCATCAAGGCAAGCTGACTCGGTCTAGTTGCACCCGGCGCGTCTCAGTGCGTCCGGGCGTGGAGACCCGAAGGCCGCGCTCGCTCACAATTCCGTCTTGGGACGATCCTTGGTCGGGTCGACGAACGGCACTCGCACCACCTCCGCATCCACAATGCCGTCCTGCGGCAGCTGGACCTTCACTTTCGTCCCACGCCTCCAGTGAGATCGAGGCATGACGGCCAGCGCTATGTTCGACTCCAGGGCAGGCGACCAGAAGGCGCTGGTCACGTAACCCACGTCGTCGCCGGTGTCAGTGTCCTTGACCAGATAGAAGTCCTCGTTGTACCAGACGATCGGCTCTCCCCCCACCCTCAGCCCGACCAGACGCTGTTGGACACCCTCTTCCTTGATCCTGACGAGAGCCTGTTTCCCGATGAAGTCCTCCTTGCCCAGGTCCACCTGCCAGCCAAGCCGGACTTCATACGGATTGTTCTCTATGTCAAGGTCCTGGCCGTAGGACAGAATCCCGGCCTCCAGCCGGCGGATGTGGTTGGGGGCGATGACGCCGAGGTTGAACTCCTCCCCCTGCTCCAGGATGTAAGGCCAGACGTTGTCCGCATTGAGCATGGCGTCGTGCAGGTAGATCTCAAACCCGACCTCGGCGGAGAAGCCTGTGCGGGAAATCGTAACGTCATGGCCGTTCAGCGTGTCATGAATTATGTGGTAGTACGGGATGTCCCTCACGTGGGGGCCAAACATCTTTTCCATCAGCAACACCGACTTGGGGCCCTGAATCTGGACAGGGGACACGTCGATCTCGTGGATGTCCACGTTGAACGCGCCGGACGAGTTGACCCCCTGCGCCCACAGGAGGACATCGGAGTCGGAGATGCTGAACCAGAACTCGTCGTCGGCCACCCGAAGCAGGACAGGGTCGTTGATGACGCCGCCGTACTGATTGCAGAGGATGACGTACCGGGCCTGCATCGTCGGCAGCAGCGTATGCACGTCGCGGGTGATCAGCTTGTTTACGAAGGCTGCCGCGTCTGGGCCCTTAACTTGGATCTGGCGCTCGACCGCCACGTCCCACATGCTGACGTGTTCGGTCAGGAACTTGTACTCCGCCATCAGCCCCCCATCCTCGGGCTTGAAGTACGATCGTGGGTGGTACATGTGGTTGTACGTGGTATAGGCCCAGCAGCCGGCCGCCTTTGACATGTGCCACCATGGTGATTTTCTCACGCGGGTGGAGATTAACATTTGGGCGTCGCTATTGCCGCTTTGCCGGAGGTTGATCGGAAGTTTGCGCCGCTTGAGATTCTCAATTACCAGTGTCTGAGTCACTTGTTAACCTCCCATCTCCATGTGTTGTAAGTAGTTTACGCTTATCTTCTTTACTGAGACAACGCTAATTCGGGCCTTTTCGACCGGTTGCGCGGACACCGTCCGGATGCGCTACTTGAGCACACCTGACGCCCGGAAATGCCGGCGGAACCGGACGGCACAATGCGCCGTGCCGTTCGCTTAACTGTTCACACTTCGTGAGAGCGCTCAACACGCACAGCCACCGTCATACCCGCGAAAGAACGTCACCCCGTACCCCCATACGGGGCGGGTATCCAAAGGGGGAGAGGCGTTCCTCTCATCAACTCTGAACAGTTACCCGTTCGCTCCACTCTTGACAATTGCTAGGACATCTTCAAAACTCTGTACTGATATCATGTGTCACAAGCACGTCGGCAAGAATTACGCGGAGCATGTCAACGAAGAAAGCCGTAACGCTTGGGTAGGTCTAAGTAACTATCTCAAAATGCGCTCCGACAAGTATTCTCCACACACGGGTTCAGAGAAAAACACGTTCGCCCTGAGCTTGTCGAAGAGCAATTCTCTGCCAACGCATGGAGTTTTGAGATAGTTTCTAAGTAGTGAGCCTGCCTTGCTCAACCGTAGATTTAGCCAAGAGGAGCTGACATGAATATGTACAAAGCCAAGCTATTTGCCGTCTCAGCCGTTGTGTTGCTCCTGGCGCTTCAACTGGGGTGCGTCGTCAGGGAGATCGTCGTGACGCCCACTCCGGGGCCGGGGGACACCTCTGGGCCCAGTGCCACCGCAACTCCCGTGCCACAAGAGCCGGTTGAAGAATCCACAAGACCTGCGGAAGCAAGTCCCACGCAGGAGGAACGAGTCTATCAGCTTGGCATTACCGCGGACTTGACCACCACCAACTTCTGGGCCTATCTCGGCCCGGACGGCACCACGTGGAACCGGTACGTCCTGGCGGGCGCTCAACCCACTCTCTACTCTTACTCCGACCAGAGATTCGACTGGGTGCCCTCGCTCGCCGCGGACTTTCCGTCGCCGCTCCAAGAGGAGACGGTGGGAGACCAAACCCTCTGGAGCACGGAGGTCGATCTAAAGCAGGGAGTGAAGTGGAGCGACGGCAACGATGTTACGGCAGACGACTTCGTCTTCACCGCCCACACCGCGACCGAGTTGCAGCTCACGGGAAACTGGCCTTCCGTAGTAGACCCTGATTTCTTTGACCATGCGGAAGCGCTCGATCCCTACAAGCTGAAGATCTCCTTCAAGAAGAAGCCCGGCCTGGCGCGCTGGCAATTCGGTCTGGCGTTCATGCCCATATTTTCGAGGGCATACTGGGAACCGGTGGTGGCCGAGGCGAAGCAAGTCGGAGACATCACCGAGCAGCAAAAGCTGCTCTACGCCCATGTTCCCGACAACGAGCCCTCCGCCGGAGGCTACCTCTTCGACAAGTGGGAGCAGGGAGCCTTCGCGGAGAAGGACAGAAACGTCGATTTCTATTTCACGGGCAGCGAAGTCACGCAATACGCCAGCGGCACCTACGCCGAATCCAAACCCGGCGTGTATGAGTTCTCCGCCTTCGGAGCGCCCGGCGAAGACAAGACGCTCGAATACACGGTTGGACCCCACGCCGACAGCGCCATTTACTCGATCTATGGTAGCCAGGACGCGACCGTCCTTGCCCTCAAGAAGGGGGACATCGACTTCATGCTCAACCCGTTGGGGCTGTCCAAGGGGCTGCAGGAGCAACTGGCGGGACAGGATGGGCTGGCTACCATCGAGAATCCCTCCTCCGGAGTCCGATATCTCGGCTTTAACTTCCGCAAGCCCCCCATGGACAACAAGGCATTTCGGCAGGCGGTCGCTACGCTCATCGACAAGGAGTTCCTGACGGAGACCGTACTTCAGGGCGTGGCGATTCCCGTGTACACCATGGTGCCGGAAGGCAACAAGGTCTGGCACAACGGCGAAGTGCCCATGATCGGTCGCGACATGACCAGAGGAGAACGGGTAGAGAGAGCTATCGAACTCCTAAAGGGAGCAGGGTTCACCTGGGACACCGAGCCTCGCGTGAGCGAAGACGGTAGGTTCATCGAGCAGCAGGGAGAGGGACTGAAGATGCCGAACGGCGATCCCGTTCCGTCCATGAGTCTCATTGCTCCCAGCGCGGGATACGATCCGCTGCGGTCCACCTTCGCCATTTGGATCGAAAGATGGATGAGCGAGATGGGCATTCCGCTGAGGGCCGATCTCACCGGGTTCAACCTGATAGTCGAGAAGGTCTTCAACCGGCAGGAGTTCGACATGTGGATTCTGGGCTGGGGTCTCACGCTCTTCCCCGACTACCTCGAGTCCTTCTTCCACAGCCGGCACTCCGGCCTGGAGGGACACAATCCCGGTGGCTACAGCAACCCTGAGTTCGATCGTCTTGCCGATGAGCTTCTCGCGGAGACGGAGTTGGAAGTGGCGCGGCAGCAGGTCTTTCGAATGCAGGAATTCCTCGCAGACGACCTGCCCTACGTCGTGCTCTTTACGACGCCGATAGTCGAGACATACCGAAGTGACCGGATCGAGTTCCCGTATACCGATAATCTCGGGGGACTCCAAGAGGTCGCCGGTGTGCCAACTATCGTCAACTTCAAGTGAGCCACTGCGGGACTACCCGGGACCGGCGCTGAAATCGGGAGAGAGGCAATATGTTCGCCTATCTGTTTCGCCGCGCATGGCAAATGGCCCTCACCCTCTTTCTCATTCTCACGGTGACCTTCCTGCTCGTGCAGGCCCAGCCGGGCGACTATGCCTCCTTCTATGCCCTCAACCCCGATCTTCCTCCCGACATAAGGGAGCAGCTGCGGGCGACATTCGGTCTGGACAGGCCCCTCTGGCAGCAGTACCTCATTCACATGAGGAACACGTTCACCGGAGACTTCGGCGTTTCCTTCGGGCATTTCCCACGCCCGGTCATGGAAGTGCTGGCGGAACGGCTGCCCCGGACTCTCGTGCTGTTCGTCACGGCAACCGCGGCGTCGTTCTACATCGGGTTCCTGCTGGGCAAGGCAATCGCCTGGCGACGAGGCGGTTTCCTGGAGTATGCCGCCACCATTACGGGGACGACTTTGTTCACCGTATTCACCCCGGCATTCGCCCTGATGATGATCTGGATATTTGCCTTCAGGCTTGGATGGTTTCCGGTTGGTAAATTCCTGGACCCGCTGGTGTGGAGAAACTCCGACGTAACCGCCAACTCGGTATTCACTCTGATGCTGATTACTGCCTTCGCCTTCATCGTCTTTGCCTTCTGGGTACTGTTCGCCCTGAGAAGGGCGGAACGAATAGGGATGAGGCGACTGGCCGTCCCCATCATCATGGTGGGAGCGTTGGTCATCCCCCTGGTCTGGTCCCTGTCGGGCATCGGATTCCTGGCGTCGGACATCCTCAAGCACATGGTCTTGCCCATTGTCACGCTCACCCTCATATCCTTCGCGGGCACGATGCTGCTGACGCGGAACAGCATGTTGGAGACCGTTCGCGAAGACTACGTAATGGCGGCCCGCGCCAAGGGACTGCCGGAAAAGCAGGTCCGAGATCGGCACGCCGCCCGCAACGCCCTCCTGCCGGTGGTCACCAGTCTCATCTATAGCCTCATCTTTGCCATAGACGGAAGCGTGATCGTGGAGAGCGTCTTCTCCTGGCCCGGCACCGGCATGACCCTCCTTGAGGCGGTGCGGACGGAAGACCTGCCTCTGGTTATGGGGGCAATCGTGTTTATCGGCCTGTTGTCCCTCCTTGCCCACCTCATAGTGGACGTGCTCTACGTCTATCTCGATCCGAGGATACGGTACCGATGAAGCTGCCTACACCGGCGAGTCACGCAGTGCCCGGCGCTTCCCCGGAGCCACCCCGGGTCGACCTGGGCCGCGGAAGATTTCGGCTGATGCGGGCCAGGACGCGACTGGCGCTGCGTTCCTTCGAGAGCGGGTGGACGGTGTTCGTGGAGAGTCGCATCGGCCTCGTGTCGCTGGTGACCATAGTCGCCTTCGCGCTGATGGCTCTCTCACACCCCATACTCATGGCGACCGTGTGGGACGCCGAGACCTATGATCCTGTCACGGGGTACGCCTTCGACGAAACGGAGCAGCCCGCCCCACCCAGCTGGAAACATCCACTGGGCACCGACCCCCTGGGACGGGATGTTCTGAGCCAGCTCCTTTCAAGCACAGGCTCGGAGTTCATCCTTGGGATAACCGCCGCGCTGGTGACCGTGATCATCGCGACCACCGTCGGCGCCGTTGCAGCCTACTACGGCGGGCTTGTTGACGCGTTCTTCATGAGGCTCGCGGACCTGATTATCGCGCTTCCGAGCATCTCCCTGCTCATCGTCTTGAGCGCTCTCTTCGAGCTCAATCTCTTCTACCTTGCCCTCCTGATCGGCGTGCTCGGAGGCTTCGGCGGCACCGCGATAGTCTTGAAGTCCCAGGCGCTGAGCATCAAGGTCAAGCCCTATATCGAAGCGGCGCGCGTGGCCGGCGGCAGCCAGTTCCGCATAATCTTCGTGCATATCGTCCCGAACCTGCTGCCTCTTTCCCTGCTCTACATGATGTTCACCGTCACGAGCGCGATCTTTGCCGAGGCGGTCCTGTCGTTCCTCGGCCTGCTCGACCTGAGGATGAGTTGGGGAATCATGATCCACACCGCGAATGCCGGGGGATACCTGCTGGGCGGCACGAAGTACTGGTGGCTGGTCATTCCGGCAGGAGCATCCATTTCGCTCCTTTGCAGCGCGTTCTACCTCGCGGGACGGGCGCTCGACGAAGTCGTCAATCCGCGATTGAGTCGTCGCGATGACTGATCTCTCTAGGTGGATCGCATGGCAGTAGATCAGACCGAACCCGTCCTGAAGGTAGTTGACCTCGCTCTGCGCTACTCGACCCGACAGGGTGAGGTCAAGGCGATTCAAGATGTGAGCTTCGAACTGGCGCGCGGGCAGTCGCTGGGACTGGTGGGCGAGTCGGGCTGCGGAAAGACATCCCTCGCCAACTGCCTGATGAGGCTCCTGCCCGACAACGCTCGGCTGGTCGGCGGTCAGGTATTCCTCGACGGCCAAGACCTTCTGTCCCTGTCCGAAGAGGATATCCGGAAGGTGCGGTGGCGTCGGATATCCATGGTGTTCCAAGCGGCGATGAACTCACTCGACCCGGTCTACAAGGTCGGACAGCAGGTCATCGAGGCCATCGAAACACATGATGTTGAAACGACGGTTGCCGACGCCCGGGAACGAGTGGCCCGCCTCTTTCAAATGGTCGGCCTCGATCCCCAGTTGATGGAGCGGTACCCACACGAATTCAGCGGAGGAATGCGCCAGCGAGCGGTCATCGCCATGGCCCTGTCCTGCGACCCTGACATCATCATTGCCGACGAACCGACGACCGCGCTGGACGTGATTGTCCAGGACCGCATCCTCAGGGAACTGAAGGGCATTCAGGAAAAACTCCGCATGAGCATCATCTATATCACGCACGACATAGCCGTGGTGGCGGAGGTGACCGACCGGATCGGGGTGATGTACGCGGGAAATCTCGTCGAGCTGGGAGACACGACCGACGTATTCCGCTCCCCTTTGCACCCCTACACAGAGGCACTGATGTCGTCCTTCCCCAGCGTCAGCGGTGAAAAGCGTCCCCTTGCCTCCCTCTCCGGTGAACCGCCAAACCTGGCCGACCTGCCCTCCGGCTGTGCATTCCATCCCCGATGCCCCTACGCTACCGACATATGCCGCTTGGAGAGCCCGCCCCGCGTAGGTCGAGGCAACCAATGGGCCGCGTGCTGGCACCCCCTGGATGCAAACCTGTCTCCCCCAACCGAGAATGATGCTTCCCAATAGCCATACTATGGAAGAATCCGACCTTCCCATTGTCGAGGTGGACGGGCTGACCAAGCTCTTCCCCGTTGCCGGGAATCTGTTCCGAAAGCCCACCGGTTTTGTCCACGCCGTGGACGGTGTGTCTTTCCAACTTGCACCAGGAGAGAGCTTGGGCCTCGTCGGTGAGTCGGGCTGCGGCAAGACCACCGTCGGAAAATTGCTCCTAAAGCTGCTCGATCCGACGGCTGGAATTATATCCTTCAATTTCCCCGGCGACCCCGAGGACGCAACGCTCCAGGGACGTGTTGATGCGTCCACGCTGACGAGACGGCAAATGAGAGACTTCCGCCGTCACGTCCAGCTGATCTTCCAGGACCCCTACGAATCGATGAATCCCCGCCGGACGATCTACGACACCATCGCAGAACCCCTGTCGGTCCAGAAAATCGGGAATGTCTTGGATCGTGTAGACCGGGTTGCCGAAATCCTCACTCTGGTTGGGCTCACCCCCGCGACGACATTCCTGTTCCGATACCCACATGAGCTTTCAGGAGGGCAGCGCCAGCGGGTCGCCATCGCTCGCGCTCTCATTGTTGGCCCGTCATTGGTGGTTGCGGACGAACCGACCTCCATGCTGGATGTGTCCAGCCGCACGGGCATCATGTCGCTGATGCAGGAGCTTGCCCAGGGCATGGGAGTCGCCTACCTCTACATCACCCACGATCTGGCAGTCGCCAGGTACATGTGCGATCGGATCGCCGTGATGTACATGGGCAAGATAGTGGAAATGGCCGAAACGGAGGAGCTGCTGAGCAACCCCCTGCACCCTTACACCAAGGCCCTCCTCTCCGCGGTGCCGGTTCCCGATCCCGAACACCATCGCGCCCCTCCCGAAATCAGCGGCGAGGTGGCCGTTCCGGTAGACCCGCCCCCTCGGTGTCGCTTCTTCGACAGGTGTCCGGCTGCAACCGCATTCTGCGAAGCCAACCCGCACCCTCAAATGGAAGAAAAATCCCCGACGCACTACGCAGCCTGCTACGAGGCGTGACTATGTAACTGTTCAGAGTTCATGAGTCCGCTGGATACACACAACCACCGTCATACCCGCGGAAGCGGGTATCCAGAGGGGTGGAGGAGAGTGTCTATCTCAACAAGACTGAACAGTTACGTGACTACACGCAACCCAAACGCAATGTCACTGGCACCTATATCATTGTGCTCTACTGCATGCACGCGGGCTGTCGAGCCCTGTACTCTAAGACCCGGCGTGGTCCGTGGCGGAAGGACGTGAACGAGTCGTGCTGTTCCGGTCGAAGGGCTTTCCTGAGCGCAGAATTTCACCCCGCCCAACGATGGCGGGCCTGATAGCCGCCGTCTCGCTGATGGTAGTTTCCGCGTGCTCGACCGGAGCGACCGAAGTTCCACCAACGCAGGCCCCCGACGACGAGTTCGTTGCAGCGCGCAATGCGATGGTCGACGCCTACGGGAACACCGACGAAATCTCCGACCCGCTCGTCCTGACGGCGATGAGGACCGTTCTCCGGCAGGAGTTTGTCCTCCCGCGAGACAGGGGGCGGGCATACCGCGAGATGGCGCTGGCCATCAACGCCGGGCAGACCATATCCCAACCCCTCGTGGTAGCCCTCATGACCGATCTGCTCGATTTGCAGCCGGGCGAGCGAGTGCTGGAAATCGGCACTGGGTCGGGGTACCAGGGGGCCGTGCTGGCCGAGATCACTGACCACGTCTACAGCATCGAGATCATACCCACACTGGCCGCTGAGGTTGCCGTACGTCTCGACAGGCTCGGATACGGCGACATAGCGCTCAGGCAGGCTGACGGTTACTTCGGCTGGGAGGAGGAAGCGCCATTCGACGGAATCATCGTCACCGCTGCTCCCGACCACGTGCCCCCGCCTCTGCTCAGGCAGCTTGCCGACGGAGGCAGAATGGTCATCCCCGTCGGCCCGCCGGGGGCGGTACAGACGCTCTGGCTCATCGAGCGCAGAGGCGACGATTACATACGAATCAACCAGGGCGCGGTGAGGTTCGTCCCATTCACCAGGGAGGGTGGTTAACTAACCGTCTCGCAACTACCTGACGCCCTTCGCCGCCATGCATAGGCAGCGAGCGCAGCCAAGAGATACGCCGTCGCCCCACCCAGAATCACCCAGGTGAAACCGAACGACAGCGCGAGAATCGTTGCGAGGATCGCGCTCACCACCGACGTCGACCCGTTGACCGCCCATGCCCAGGGGACGAGCGCGGGAGCCTGCTCTCCCAGCGCACGGACGGCACGGGGGAACGGCACGCCCATTGCAGCGCCGAGCGGCGCCAGCAGCGCGACGCTCAGGGCGAGCCTCCCGGCGAACGGCAGCCCCAGCGTCGCGTCGAAGACCGGCGGCAGTCCGTAGGCGTAGAGCACCGACAGCGCCGCCACGACCGAGACCGCCACGGCCATGGACACTCGAAGCCTGTCGGACATCAGGCTGCCGACCCCCGACCATACCAGCACGCCGAAGAGCACCGTCGCGAAGGCGTACGCCGGTTGGTCCAAGTACAGGATGAACCTCTGCAGCAGGGGAATCTCCACCCACAGGAACCCCAGCCCCAGGCTGGCGAAGTAGATGAAGGGCCAGAGTCTCCCAATCGCGCCTGCCTGCGAGCCGTCGCCGTTCGATATGCCCCTGCGGAAGAGGAGCGGAAGGAGGATGAATGCCCCGGCCGCCGCCACGGCAACCACCAGGCTGCCGAGCACAATGAGGAACCCTGCCCCGCCGAAGGGCTGGAACGTCCTGCCAAGGCTCCTCAGTATCTCCACGGTCTGAGACCACCTGAACAGGTGGTAGTAGAATGGCCGGTCGTCGCTGACCGCAGAAATGTCGTGGCTGTAGCCGGCGTATAGCGTCTCCCTGGTCCCGGGATCCAGGATGGCCTTGACCGTGTCGTGGTATGCCGGAGTCGGATGCACACTGAACCTGTTCACGTCCGAAGCCTCTATCCCCGGAATGTGGACGAGGTCGTACTGAAGTCTCTCGGCAAACCCACGCACGGCATCGATGTCCGCGTCGTCGAGTGGCGAGCGCTTCACGATCAGCGTTATCGTCTGCAGGCTGCGTATGACGGCCATGTGCTCCGCCGGCTCGACTCCCAGCCCCTCCAGGGCCTCGACGGCGACCGAAACGACCCTGACCCCCTCGCTCGGCGGCGTCTGTGCCCACCGCGTGACGGATAGAAAACCGTCCGGGGCCAGACGGTTGTAGTAGCTCTCGAACGCCTCCACCGTGTACAGGTAGTTCTCCGACACGCCGTAGGCCCCCGCAAGCACCGGCCTGAACGAGTCGGCGAGGCTCACCTGGATGACATCGAAGCGCTCGTCCGTGCGATGCAGGTAACTCCTCGATCCCTCATCGACGACGGTCACGCCCGACCTGCTGAGGATGCCCGCCGCATTGTGCGCGAATCTCTCTCTCACGGCCTCGACGACCAGCGGATTCGAGATGACCGCCGTCACGGACTCCGCGCCATTCCGCAGCCCGGTAAGTACGTCGAGCCCGCCGCCGGGCTCGATCACGAGCGCCGCGGGGCGGTCAGTCAGCCGGTAGACGAGCGAGGTCGGCAGGTACTCTGTGAAGTCCGCGCCCTCAGGTGGTACCGCGCTCATCGGGCTCAGGTTGTCGCCGTCGACCGCCAGTGCCGTCTGTGGCGGCAGCTCGCCTTGGTACGCGAAGCTGAGCCCGGGCGCGGCGTGGATACTGTCGCTCTGAATCACTTCCACCAGTGAGAAGGCGTTCCACCGGCTCCATGCCTTCGAGGCCCCCTCGTGCCTCAGCGCCTGGCTGACGGCCTTGTACGGCGACAACTTGAGATCGGTGACCCCCAACACTGCCGCGGCCGCCACTACCACCACGGCAAGAATGCCGGGAACCAGCCACTCGGGACGTCTCAACTCCCTTCCGGCCATCGCCGCCGCACCCATCAGAGCAATGACACCGGCGACGACGACCGATCCCGCAGCGCCGACGAAGAGCGGAAATACGACGGACAGGAGGCATCCGATCCCCGCTCCGACGAGGTTTGTCCCATAGAGCACTCCGGCGTGGGCCGGGTGCTTCGCGAGACTGGCCCCCACTATCGAGCCCGCGAAGAAGAACGGCACCGCAAGGGCGAGATAGTAGAGGGCCAGGTATGCGAGTTGGCTGGGCTCCCAAAGCAGGGTGTACGCGTCGAAGGGCAGAACGTTGGTCAGGTACAGCCCCCCGGTAGACGTGACCGCGAATAGCAGCCCTGCTCCCGCCATCAGGGGTCTGATGTCCCGCGATGCCAGGGCCGGAATTATCGCCAGCGCGGTGCCGCTCGCCCCAAACCCCAGCAGGGCGAGGCTGATCGCCAGGAAGGCGAAGTGGTAGCCCTGAGTCACCGCAAAGATGCGTGTCAGCGCGATCTCCAAGAGCAGCGTCGCGGCGGAGACCAAAAGCACGCAGGCATATAGTCCCGCGGTCGGGGCTGCGTTTTTCCGGGCCTCAGGAGAGTACAATGTGGACACCAAGCGATCTGAACGTATAAACGGAGATGCTCTATGCCATACTACATACTCACGCTGATCCTTACACCCGAAGGCCGGGAGGACCTGCTATCCGATTCCGAGAGCCTCCACAGGATTACTTCCGAAGTGGAGACGGAAGACACCATGGTGCTCGGCATGTACGCCGTTCTGGGTGAGTACGACTTCGTAACCATAGTCGAGTCTCCCGACAACGACGACGCGGCCCGTTTCTCACTCGAGCTTGGCGTGAAGGCGGGCGCTCATATTCGCACCATGCCCGCCATCCCCATAGGAAGGCTCAGCCCGGCGCAGCGGGACGGCAGTCCCTCAGACTTGGAGAGCGAGGTGGCGCCGTCCAAAGGCAACGGCCCCATGCACGAGAACAGCCCTTGACGACGGGCCGATACCGACGCATGTAGCGGATCAACCGCATCGGTACCTGATTGGCACGCTCAGTGACGAACGACACCCATCTCGTCGTGCATTATCGGGGCGGCGAGGAAGGCGTCCGTGTCGACGTGCCCGAACCGCGCCGGACTGTATAGCTCGGAATTGATCCTCGTTCCGCCATCCACCACGTGTTCTGCCAAAAGCAGCCCAGACACGGGATTATAGGCGAATCCGCCTGAGTGAAAATGGGCTCCCACGTAGAGGCCGTCGACGCCGGGCACCGGGCCGATCACCGGTTTCACGTCGTACGCCAAGCTGATAAGCCCAACGGTGTGATAGTCCCACTCGGCTCCCTCAAGCATCGGCGCTCGCCGGACCAGGTTTTCCTGGATGAACGGCAGCGCCTCCGGGTGCGGGTCGAGTTCCGACACGGCGAAATCCGGCCCGTACATCTCGTAGGAACCCAGGTTGTCGACGGATGTGCCCAGGAGCAGCCGGTTATCGTCCGTGGGCCGCACGTAGCCGTTGAGTATATGATCGTTGACGGCCGGCAGCCTGGGCGGCTCCGGGAACGGCTGGGTAACGAACCTCTCATGTACGAAGTTCTTGTACGGCGTGCGAAACCCGGCGAGTGAGAGCACGTGGTTCGTCCAGGCGTTGACCGCGCAGACCGCCGAGTCCGTCACGATGGTGCCGCTTTCCGTCACCACGCCGTTCACGCGACCGTTGTGCAGATCAAATCCCACTACGCCCTCACGCTCCCTGATCTCGACGCCCATGTCTTCCAGCTTGTTCTTCAGGGCGGGGATGTACCTGTGCGGCTCGGAGTAGCCAGACCTCAGGTCCAGCACACCTATGTCGCCCTCTGTGGCCGCAAGGTCGGGGAACCGCTCGCTGATCTCTCCCCCTCGCAGCACCTCGAAGCGGCCTCCGAGCCGCCGCCACATGTCCCGCAAGGGCGCGGCTCCCGCGAAAATCTCCTCCGTCGCGAGGTTCAGGCACCCGACTTGATGGAACCGGTACCCATCGAGTATTCGGCTGAACCGCTCGAAGAGGTCGAGGCTCACCGACCGGGCGCGCACTTCCGTCTCCGTGGGCATCAGCATGGTGATGATGCCACCGGCCTGGAGGCTGGAGCCGCCTCCCACGCCGCCCTTGTCCACCACTACGACACGCTCAACGCCCTTTTCGACAAGGTGAAACGCAGTGCTCAGGCCGGTTACCCCGGCCCCGATCACGACGACGGATTCTGGTCTGGAATGTGGCACAGCGAAGCTATTCTATGGCCCTGACACCCACAGGCACAAGACCTTTCCATAGTTGGCGTTGCCAGAGTGTTCTTGGGAACATTCAAAGATGAATACTGCCCGCTCGCCCTGAGCTTGTCGAAGGGTCGAGGCGCTGTTCATGGTTCGACAAGCTTACCACGAACGGGTTTCACGGACTTCAGAAGCACCCTCATAGTTGTTTTCAGATATCCCACTAATGGTTCAATGGTATTGAAGGGTAGCACGCTAGGACTTGGTAGGGGCGGGTTTGAAACCCGCCCTGTCGGTGTAGGACTACCCGCCATTTCACACATTTTGGTCTGCCGGGCTAAGATGGCGTCTCCCTCAGTTCTTCAAAATTCAGCATTGCTCCTACGTGGGTAGCGGCATCACCTTGACACTCCGTAGGGGTCTTTGCATAATGGCGCGGACGCCTCGGCGATGCTCCCGCCGCTGTCGGTCGTGGTCCAATTGCAACCGGCCCCCAAGAACCACACGATAATATTTTGAGGCTTACAAACGGCTGTCTGTTTGTTGCCCCACCATTTGTTGCGCTGCCAAACGACGCAGGCTGCTAGGGAGGAAATTGCGGATTGGAACTCCATGAAGCCCTTTTCGCGGTGGGCCTGCTCATCGTTGTCGCCAAGCTGCTGGAGGGCATATTCAAGCGGTTCGGCCTAAACTCGATCATCGCCTACGCAACCACGGGGGTTATCCTCGGCCCCGTGACCGGACTGGTGGAGTCTAGCTCCCAAGTCGAGATCATCCTGAGCATCGGCATCTTCATATTCTTCTTCCTCATCGGCTTGGAGGAACTGGATATTAGGGGTTTCTTGGCGGCGATGCGAGGGCGCCTCTTCCTGGCTGCCGTATTGTCCGTGACCATATCGCTCTTGGTGTCCCTCGCGGTCACCACCGATACATTCTTCGATTTGCAGTTGGACCTCGACTTTACCCAAGCCTTGGGATTGGCGGGAGTGCTGTCGCTGTCCAGTCTTGGCGTAGTCGCCAAGGTGCTGATCGACGAAGGACGCCTGAAGGAACCTGTGGGCGTTGAGATCTTCACTGCCGTAGTCATCGCCGAGTTGATTGCGCTGTTTGTAGTGGGGTTCGCTCTCAGCGAACACTTTTACGCGGGGAGTCTCGGCCACGCTTTAGACCTACTCAGCGTGTTGACCGTCATCGGACAAATCGTAGGCTTCACAATACTGACCTGGGTCTTTTCCACCAAAATACTTCCAAAGATAATTGTCGTGCTGCATCAATTTCTGCAGGTGCCGCAGCTTTCATTCGGGTTGCTGCTTGGAGGGCTCTTCCTGGTGGTCGTTGGAGCCGAACAGGCAGGGCTTCACGGCTCTCTCGGAGCCCTGCTCTTCGGAGCGGCTCTGTCAATGCTGCCTTATCAGGTGAGGCGGGACATTATGCCGGGAATGAAAGGTACCGCCGAGGGGTTCTTCGTTCCCCTGTTCTTCGCTTCCGCAGGTCTGCATCTGAACCTTGAATTCCTGCAATTGCCGCCCGAGACCATTCTGGCCCTGGTCTTGGTGCCTCTGGCTGGTAAATTCGCCGCCTCGTTTATCAGCGCATACATCACCCGCATCGATGCTCCTTTCGCCATTGCCGCAGGCCTGATGGCCAAGGGAGTGGCGGAAATTGCGCTCCTGCTCCTGCTCTTCCACACCGGCGCCATCGACAAGGGAGTCTTCTCCCTGTTGGTGCTCGTCATGTTCGGTTACATCCTGCTGACGCCCATGGGCATCAGTTTCGCACTTAGAAGGCTCAAACACTCCGAGGCCGTTACCCCGCAAGGGCGCGTCCCGCCGTCACTCGTCCGCTTTGCGCTGGAAGATATCAGGGTGCAGGACATCTTGGACCGTTCGCGGAGCTACCCGGAACAGTCCTTGACGGTCAGGGCCTTCACGGAGACCTGGCTCCTGCCGGAACAGCACGATTACGTGGTTGTTGACCGGGGCAAATTGGCAGGAATAGTGTCACTGAGCATGCTGCGTTACCTCCCACGCAGCGAGTGGGAGCACACTCCCCTTGGCAGGGTGCTGCGCCACAACACGCCGTTTGCCTACGCCGACGAAATGGTCGAGGATGCCCTCCAGCGAATGACGGAAAATTCACTCACCGTGCTGCCCGTGGCGGACAAAGAAACCGGAGAGTTGATCGGGTCGGTTTCCAGTCATGAAATCCTGGAAATGGTTGTACTAACCGCCCAAGGGCACGAAATCTGAATCACCGCATCTTCGTGCCCACCGCCGCCAAATCCCCCTAAGGAACTATCTCAAACTACGCTCCGACGCGTTTTCTCCACACGTGGGCTCAGAGAAAAATACGTTCGGCCTGAGCTTGTCGAAGGGCAGTTCTTGGTCAACAAACACAGTTTTGAGATAGTTTCTACGGCACCCCGCCCTGCAGTATCTTCACCAGCTTGCTGCCGTCGATGTTCCCGCCTGACACGATGCACGCCACCTTGCCCGTCCCCGCCTTGCCCGCCAGCGCTCCCGCCACGGACGCCGCGCCCGCTCCCTCCGCAACAACGTGGTTCCCTTCCGCGATCAGCCGCACCGCGTCCGCGATCTCCTCCGGCGTCGACACCAGCGATCCGTCCAGCAGGCTCGACGCAAGCTCGAACATCTCATTGAAGACCCGCGGAGCGCCGATGCCGTCCACGAACGTCGGCTCATAGTCGATAACGACGGGACTCCCGTTCGCCAAGGATGCCGCAAACGGCGCGCCCGTAGACACCTCGGCGGCATACAGCTTGACTTCGGGCCTCAGCGCCCGAATCACCGAGGCGATGCCGCAAGACAGCCCTCCCCCCGCGTACGCGATCACCACAGCCTCCACGTCAGGTAGGTCTTCGAGTATCTCTAGGCCGATCGTCGCGTTCCCCGCCATGACCTCAGGGTCGCTGAACGGATGGACCATCATGCCGCTCATCTCCGGGTGGCTCCGAGTCTCGAACGTCTCGACGAACTCCGAGAACGGTACCTTGTGGTAGCGAGCCCCCAGCCGGCGAATCGCGTTCAGCTTGGCATCCGGCGCAACGTCCGGCACCACAACCGCGCACGGCGCCCCCATTCTCCTCGCGTTCCACGCCACGCCCTGCGCCATGTTCCCTGCGCTGCACGTCCACACCCCGTCCGACAGCTCTTCAGGGGCGATCTGCGCCATCTTGTTGGCCGCCCCCCGGAGCTTGAACGACCCAATGGGCTGCAAATTCTCCAGCTTCAGATAGATCTCGGCCGGGGCTTCGTGAGCATTCAGCCGGACGAGCGGCGTCCTTACGACCGCGCCCTTGATCCGCTCAGCCGCCTCGCGGACCTTCTCAACGGGGATGGGATCATATCTAAGTTCGGTTGGCGGCATGGCTCAAGCAGGACTCCAAGTTCGGTTGGCGCGTACCATAGCCCCGCGACCCCCCACGGTCAAGGGAGTCGTGATCCAAATTCCGTTGCCAACGTGGGCGAACGGAGAATTGATTATCCACCCCTCAGAAAAGAACCTCGATCTCCTTCACCGTATTCCCCTCAACCAGCTGCAGCCTCGAATTCCGCGCTCGCTGATCGAGAAACCAGTCATACAGTCGCAGCGCGTTACGCACCACCTCCGCGTTGGTAGCCGCCTCCGACCGCTCGCGTATCCGCATGAGTCGTTCGTGCGCCTCCGGCGAAAAGTCGATCTGCAAGCGGTGACGCTTGCCCTCCACCTCCGTTGTTGTTCCGTTGCCCTGTAGTTCGGTCGTCATGTTCAAGAACCTCCTTTCTCAGATTTTTCTTTCAGGGCGTCGTGGAACGAAGTGGAACGTTGCCCAAGCGCCCGTGTTTATCAAAATACCCCGTCGTCGATCTTGTCAGCCGCTTCTTCGCCGTTCTCGAGCGTCAGGTCGACGCTCCCTACACTTGTCGGTTCAGTGGTCGCAGGTCTCGGCTCTACGCTGATGATCCGAACCCTCAGCGGCTCCAAGTCCCTAATGATGCCGCGTTCGACCACCTCCGCAAGAATCTGGTCGATTGTCGTATCTATGTTTGAGTGCATGTACTGTCGTCTCCTGTGAGTATGGGAATCTTCCAACGGTCGCCTCCAAGCCTGCCTGCGGTGCGATGCCCACACGAAAAGGACGGATTGATGATGTGCTTTATACCCATTGAACGCCTCCTAAGGAAAGATTATGGGGTTATTATGGATTTCCCTCTCCTGAGAGTCAAGGACATTCGCCGATTTGACCCGTATCAACCACGAACATAGAATTGGCCGAGAGGTGAAACCATGCGAGCAGCCGTCTACACAGGCAACAGCAAGCTGGAGGTCCGCGACGTCCCGGTCCCGGAGGTCGGACCCAACGAGGTTCTCCTGGAGGTGGCTTGCTGCGCCATCTGCGGCACCGACGTCCATGCCGTCATGTACGACGTTGCCCCGCCGGGCACCGTTCTCGGCCATGAGTACAGCGGCGAGGTCGTCCAGGTCGGGAGTGACGTAACCCGATGGCAGGTCGGAGACCGCGTCGTCGGAGGCGGCGGAAATCCCCCGCCCGGCAAGGGCAAGGGTTGGGACCTCGACCCGCGCTACAACTACCGGCTGCACGGCTTCGATCCGAACAGGATGCGCGCCTATGCCGAGTACGTCATCATGGAGGAGTGGGAGCCTATCCCCATACCGGACGGCGTGTCCTATGAGTCCGCCGCCCTATGCGAACCCGCCGCCGTAGCCGTCCATGCAGTCCGGCTGTCACAGCTCAGGCTCGGCGATTCCGTCGCAATCATCGGCGCAGGCCCCATCGGCCTGTTCGCCATCCAAGCCGCCCGCGCTGCAGGCGCAACGAGCATCCTCGTCTCGGAACCCTCCGCCACCAGGCGCGCCGCCGCCGAGGCTCTGGGCGCCGACCGCGTCATCGACCCGACGCAGGACGACCCCGTCAAGGCGTCAGAGAACATGACCGGCGGCGCGGGAGTCCACGTCGTGTTCGACTGTGCCGGAATCAGGGGCACCCTCGATCAGGCCGCGAATATGGTGCGTCCGCGCGGTCAGGTCGTCCTGATAGCCGTGCCGTGGGAACCTCTGCCCCTCGAACCGGCCGACTGGATGGCCCGCCACATCAACATCCAGACCATCTTCGGCCACGAGCCTGCCGACTGGCACACCGTCCTCAAACTCATGCAGACCCGCAAGATCATCGTCGAGCCGATGCTCCGAGAGTCGGACTTCGTGCCACTGGAAGACATCCAGTCGGCATTCGAGTCCCTCTACATCCCCGGCGACCAGCTGCAGTTGGTCGTCAGGCCGTGAAGCGAGTCGTCCGGTATAATGAAACCAACCTGCGAACCCGACACTTCTAAATCCGGGAGGCGCACATGGTAACGGTCATCAAGAAGCCTGCGACCGTGGCCGACCTCTACAAAGTCGCCGATGGCGGCAAGGCGGAGCTTGTCAAAGGAGAACTGCGGCTCATGGCGCCAACCGGACTCAGACCGGGATTCGCAAGCAGCAAGATATGGCTGAGCCTCTATCAGTACGTTCAGGCAGGTCACCCCGGCGTGGCCGTCGGCGATAACGTGGGATTCATCGTCGACCTTCCACATCGACAGTCCTTCAGCCCCGACGCCGCGTTCTTCACAGGAGAGGACCCCGGCATGAAGTTCGCGCAAGGCGCGCCGATCTTCGCCGTGGAAATTCGAAGCGAGAACGATTACGGGCCCGCCGCCGAGCGCGAAATGGCCGCCAAACGCTCCGACTACTTTGCCGCTGGCACACTCGTCGTCTGGGACGTCGACCTGCTCGGCGATGACACCGTCAAGGTCTATCGCTCAACCGACCCCGACACGCCAACGGTCTACCGCCGCGGCCAGGTAGCCGAGGCCAACCCCGCAGTCCCCGAATGGACGATGCCGGTAGACGAACTCTTCGCCTAACGTAGATTCCCAAGCAACCGACGTGAGTGCGCCTCACATCCACCTACGGATGGAAGATGACCATCTTCGTTTCCGTCATCTCCTCCACCGCGTACTTCGGACCTTCCTTGCCCATGCCGCTGTCCTTCAGCCCGCCATAGGGCATGAGGTCCGCGCGCCACTGAGGGCCTGCGTTGATCTGGATGTTCCCCGAATGCACCTGCTTGGCGTACTGCATCGCCCAATCGACGTTCTGCGTGAAGATGGCCGCGCTCAGTCCGTAGATCGTGTCGTTGGCCGAAGCGATGGCCTCGTCGATGTCGTCGAATGACGAAACTGCCACCGCAGGCCCGAATATCTCGTCGCGCGATATCCGCATATCGGGCTTCACGTCCACGACCACCGTCGGCTCGTGAAGAGCGCCCTCGTACTCGCCGCCTGTCGTCGTCCGAGCGCCCGCGCCGACCGCTTCTTGGATCCAAGAATTGACTCTTACCGCGTCCTCGCTCCGCACCATTGGCCCCATCTTGATCGATGCGTCGAGCTGGTCTCCGGTCGTCAACCCCTGCACTCCTTCAGTGAGCGCGTCTACGAAGTCGCCGTAGATGTCACTGCTCGCCATCACGCGCTGCGCCGAGATGCACACCTGTCCGGCATTGGAGAAGCCGCTCGACACCGTGCCCGCGATGACCTTGTCCATGTCCGCGTCGCTCATCACGATCAACGGCGAGTTGGAACCGAGCTCCATCGTCACCTTCTTCAGCCCCGCCGTCTTGCAGATGCGCTCGCCCACGTCGCGGCTGCCGGTAAACGTGACCTTCCGCACGCGCGGATCGGCAACGAGCGGGTCGCCAATCCGGCTCCCCGACCCGGTGATGCACTGGACCGACTCAGCAGGAGCGCCCGCCTCTAGGAGAATCTCCGTCAGCTTCAGCGCCGAAAGGGGCGTGTCGGTCGCGGGCTTGATGATGACCGAGTTCCCCGCCGCCAGCGCAGGGCCGACCTTGTGCGCCACGAGGTTCAGCGGGAAGTTGAACGGGCTGATCGCCGCGACGACCCCCACCGGCACCCGCATCGTGAATCCGTACTGTCCCGTCCAGTTCGTCGCCCCATCCAGCGGGATAGTCTCCCCGTACAGACGCTTGGCCTCCTCGCCCGAAAGCTCGATCGTCTGCTTCGCCCTCTCCGCTTCCGCCACGCCCTCGCCGATGATCTTGCCCTCTTCCATCGAGATCGTCCGCCCAAGCTCGTCCTGGCGCTCCGCCATGATGTCCGCCGCCCGCCGCAGAATCTCGAAACGCCGGTAGCCCGGCATGTTTCGCATCACCTCCGCCCCGCGCACGGCGCTCGCCATAGCCGTTTCGAGATCATCAAAACTCCCGCTCGGCACCGTGTCGATCACCGAGCCGTTGTAAGGGTTAATCACGTCGATCTTGCTGTCCCGGTCTACCCACTCTCCACCAATGTACATCTTCATGGACTCATACCTCCTCGTTGCTGCTTAATCTCTTGCGTTGGACAGATACATTCGTCCATCCGCCCCGTCTCTGTTGTCCGGTATCTCCCTTATGTGGAGCGGTAGTGTAGCACAATGGCGTTCAGGCGCAGCGGCTATCACCCAAATCAACTTGAACCAGGGGTCGACACATGGCCGCAGGCCGCATCATAGCACCCGTGAACCTTGATTTCACCGCTTCATGCCCCCCAGCCAAATTGACCCCTCTCATTTCCCAGTGCTACAATTTCGGCTGTCCGAACACGCACTTCCCACGACTCTTCCTAACCTATTCCCGTCGCATTGCGTTGTGATACTACAAATACACCTTAGGTTCGCGAGCCTCGTCCGAGTGCTCGAAGCACAGTGACGAGCCCCGAATCGAGACACTGCCGAACCATGACGATCAAAACAGGTTTCCTAAAGGTCATTGCCCTAACCCTCGTGCTCGCGGCCGTAGCAGTATGGGCTTCCTGTGGAAGCGAAACTGCTGCCCCTGAACCCACCGCGACGCCTCGCGTTGCCCCGTCATCCGGCCAGACAGGAACCGCGTCTACCGATCGGCAGCCTGAGCGCCCAACATCCCTCGCCAAGACCAACCAGCGCAACATGAATGACCCACGCCAGGCTTTCGGCGTGGTCAAGCTGGACGACGGCAAGGTTCTCGTCATTGGCGGGATCGGGCCATATGGCTCCTTCCCCCTCGTGGAAGAGTACGACCCTGCAACCGACACCTGGACTACCAAGGCGCGAATGCTGACCTCCAGGGCGTTCAGCCCCGCCATTGAGATGCAGGACGGTCGAATACTGGTCATGGGCGGCTCGGGTGAGACCGAAAACCTCGACTCCGCCGAGTTATACGACCCCAAGACCGATACGTGGATTCAGGTCCGACGGATGATCGACAATCGCGGGCTCCACGACGCCATCCTTCTCGACGATGGCAAAGTGCTGGTGACCGGCGGCATCGGCGTGCGGGGCGGCGCCCTGAACACGGTCGAAGTCTACGACCCCGAAAAGGAGGACTGGTTCGAGCTTGCCAGCCTCCAGTTCCACCGCGGCTCCCACGGGTCCGTTCGCCTGCATGATGGCCGAATTCTCGTCGCCGGAGGCGGAGACGGCGCGGGCACTCCGGTAGAGCAGGCGGAGATTTACGATCCGGCAACCGGAGACTGGTCGTCGGGCGGCAACATGACCACCGGGCGTGTCGCTCTCTCGCTCACCCTCCTAAACGACGGCCGAGTCCTCGCATACGGCGGTGAGGAGTTCAGCAGCGCCGAGATATTCGACCCCGAAACCAATACATGGCAGGAGCTTCCTGAACCCGGAGTGCCTCGCCAGGATCACACCGCCACCCTTCTGAACGACGGACGGGTGCTCATCGCCGGAGGAGGCCTGAAACAAGGGACTACCGAAGACACCGCCGAGATATTCGACCCCGAGACCGACCGGTTCGAGCCCGCAGGCAATATGGACGCCGCGAGAGTTTCCCATCGCACCGTCTTGCTCAACGACGGGCGAGTCATGGTCATCGGCGGCGCGCACAGAACTGGTCCGTACGACACTGTCGAGTTCTACAATCCCGCGACGGAAACATGGGTCTCCGACCCGTTCCTCGGCTCATGGGAGAAAGCATCGCCACTCGTTCAGTCACGCGCCGGCCACACCGCGACATTGCTCGACGACGGCGCCCTGCTGATAGCGGGCGGAAGGGCGAGGCTCGACGAATCGGACATCCAGACCCTCGTGGAATTCATCCCGGCCACTGAGATATATGACCCGACCACAGGCGAGTCCCGCGCCGTCGCGGATATGAACGATCCACGCGGCGGCCATATAGCGGCGGGGCTCCCCGGCGGGCGTGTGCTCGTCGCCGGCGGTAGGCAGCTGGTGATCGACGAAGAGGAAAATAGAAAGATCATCTTCATAGGTACCGCTGAGATATACGACCCCGACAGCGATACGTGGACGCAGGCAGCCGACATGACCGTCGCCAGGTGGGCCCACACCGGAATAGCGCTCGCGGATGGGACGGTCATGGTGGTCGGCGGCGAAAACGATGACGGTAAGGTCGCCACCGCTGAGGTCTACGATCCCGCCACGGACACCTGGACTGAGGTCTCTCGAATGGCCGACGGGCGCTCCGGCCACTCCATGAAACTTCTGCCGGACGGTCGGCTCATGGTCGCCGGCGGCTCCGGCCCGACCGTCGAAGTGTACGACTTCGCCGCCAGAACGTGGTCCCTCCTGCCGAACTTGGACCAGCGCCTGCGCGATGCGGCCGTGGGCGTCCTGGAAGACGGGACCATCTTGGTCGCCGGCGGATTTGGAACACAGGGACCGTCCAACTCGGCCCTGGTGCACGTATTGGGCACAACCCAGTGGGACTACGTCGACCGCCTCCCGGAGACCCGCGTAGGCTCGACTATGACACTGCTCGACAATGGTGGAATCCTCATGCTCGGCGGCACGGGCACCACCAAGGCGTGGATATTCGACGGCACCGTCGGAGGATGGCTCTACGGCGGCAAGATGTTCGATTCTCGCAGAGACCACACCGCCACCCTGCTACCGGACGGCCGGGTCATCACCATCGGCGGCGAGGCCCGCAACCGCGCCATCAACGACTCCGTCGAGATTTACACCCCACCCCAATAGCTCTACCTGAAGCGACTCCACCCCCGGGCGATTCCGTGTAGCTCTTCAGAGTCCGTGAGAACCCTTACTAGAGCAACGTCATACCCGCGAAGGCGGGTATCCACGAGGGGAAGGGTCTTCATCTCACCAACTCTGAACCCTTGCAATTCCCCTCCTTCAATAGCACGACCATCAGCCCGTCGCGTATAATGAAGAGGAAACTCGATCCGGTGGCCTTGTGTGCAAATCGGAGTAGTATTCCCACAACTCGAAATCGGCAGCGATCCAGTCGCAATCCGCGACTATGCCCAAGCCGCAGAGTCGCTCGGTTACGACCACCTCCTCGTCTATGACCACGTGCTCGGCGCCAATCGCGAGACCCACGAGTGGCTCCGAGGCCCCTACAGGCACCCGGACGCCTTCCATGAGCCCTTCGTGCTGTTCGGCTACCTTGCCGGACTGACGCAGAAGATCGAGCTCGTCACCGGCATCCTCATACTCCCCCAGCGTCAGACCGCCCTCGTCGCCAAGCAGGCCGCCGAGGTCGACGTCCTCTCCAATGGCCGCCTCCGTCTCGGCATCGGCATAGGCTGGAACAGCGTGGAGTACGAGGCGCTGAACGAGGACTTTACCAACCGCGGCCGCCGCTCCGAAGAGCAGATCAAGGTGATGAGAGCGCTGTGGACAAACGACCTCGTCACCTTCAAGGGCCGTTGGCACACCATCACCGACGCGGGAATCAATCCCCTACCCGTCCAGCGGCCCATTCCCATCTGGTTTGGCGGTTACGACGACCGCGTCCTGCGACGTATCGGTAGGATCGGCGACGGCTGGATCATCGCGGGCGGAGGCAACACGCCCACGCCGGGGACCACCTCGGCTGTCGACCGGGTCAAGGGATATACGAAAGACGCCGGTCGCGACCCTTCCGCCATGGGGTTTGAGAAAGTCATAGGCTACGGAGATGCAACCCTTGGCAAAGGTATTGAGACCGTCCGCGAATGGGGAGACGCTGGCGTGACACACCTGTCCCTCAACACTATGAACTCCGGCCTTGCCACCCCTTCCGATCACATAACCGCAATCCGACGATTCAGAGAAGCCTTGGCAGAGGAGTAGCCTTGTCCGAACTGCTAACCACTCCCCTTCACCGCACACACGTTTCGATGGGCGCGCGCATGGTCCCCTTTTCCGGCTGGGACATGCCCGTCCAGTACGCCACCATCCTGGAAGAAGTCGACGCCGTCCGGGAGAAGGTGGGAATCTTCGACGTATCCCACATGGGCCGCCTCTTCATCAGCGGGCCGGGGGCCGGCGCGTTCGTGAGCCGGGTATTCAGCACTGACGTGAGCAAGCTCCGCCGGGGGCGCGCCAAGTACGGCGTGACCTGCAACGAAGAGGGCGGCATCATCGACGACAACATCGTCTACCGCCTCGGCGAGGAACGGTACCTCTACATCCCGAACGCGGGCAATCGTGACGCCGTCTCGGCCTGGCTCCACAGGTGGGCCCCGACCGACGGCTCCGTCGAGATCGATGACGCCGCCGACCGGCTGGCAATGATCGCCATCCAGGGGCCCTCGGCAAAATTCACCTTCTCCAAGATAGCCGGCTCCGCTCTCGACAAGATCCGCCCCTTCCGAATCGCACCCGTCGACATCGACGGCGAGTCCATCCTGGTCGCGCGCACCGGGTACACCGGAGAGGACGGCTACGAGATCATGCCTTCGTCCGACTCGGTCGTCTCCGTCTGGAATGCTCTCATCAGAGCCGAAGCCATACCGTGCGGCCTCGCCTCCCGCGACCTGCTCAGACTCGAGGCGGCCTTTCTCCTGCACGGCAACGACATGGACACCTCGATCAACCCCTACGAAGCAGGATTGGACCGCTTCGTCGATCCCGACCGCGACGACTACATCCCCGGCGAGGCCCTCAGGCGAATCCGTGACGAGGGTACGAGTCGAAAGCTCGTCGGCTTCGAGATGGTCGGAAGAGGCATCGCCAGGCACGGATACGACATCACCGATGGTGAAAACAAGATCGGCGAGGTGTCCAGCGGCAGCGTCTCCTTCACGCTTGACAAGAATATCGGCTTGGGCTATGTTCCTACGGATTTTTCGGCGCTTGGAACGCCGCTTTGGATACAGATCCGGCGTCGCAGCATCGAGGCAGTCGTTACGTCCCTGCCCTTCTACTCGCGGAGAGCTTCATGAACTACCCCGACGACCTCAAGTACACTAAAGAGCACGAGTGGCTTCGCGTCGAGTCGGAAACGACCGTCGTGGTGGGCATCACCGAGTATGCCGCCGACGAGCTCGGCGACGTGGTATTCGTTGAGTTGCCGGACGTAGGGGCCGATGTCACGTCGATGGGCGTGTTTGGTGAGATCGAGTCGGTCAAGGCCGTGAGCGAGCTCTACTCTCCCGTGAGCGGTACGGTCGTCGAGCGTAACGAGGAGCTTGACGATACTCCCGAACTGGTCAACGATTCGGCATACGGTGACGGCTGGATGATCAAAATCGAGCTGAGCGACCCATCCCAGCTTGACGGCCTCATGTCCGCCTCCGACTACGAGCAGTTCCTGGCAACTCAATAGTAGCGGCCCGAGAGCCCCGGCTCACCACTCTACTCTACGCAAGGCTCCCACACGCACCAAGACATGCACGATTCCACCGTCACCTCCCACTACTCGCCGAATACCGACACGGACAGGGAGGCGATGCTGGCGGCGATAGGCGTGGAGTCCGCCGCCGAACTGTTCGACGACATACCTGAAGACTTCCGGTTCCCCCCGCTGGACATTCCGGCCCCGCTCTCGGAGTTCGAGCTGCGACAGGAACTCGGCGACCTCGCCGCTCAGAACGCGACTCCCGGCGACTTCGCCTGCTTCCTCGGCGCAGGATCATACCGCCATCACGTCCCCGCAATCGTCCGCGCGCTGGCATTCCGCGGCGAGTTCCTCACCTCCTACACTCCCTACCAGCCGGAGGTCTCGCAGGGAACGCTTCAGGCACACTACGAGTTCCAGACCCTTATCTGTCAGTTGACCGGCATGGAAGTCGCCAACGCCGGCATGTACGACGGCGCTACGTCCCTCGCCGAGGCCGCCATGATGGCCGCCCGTATCACCAAGCGCAATCGCATCGTCCTGGCCGATACCGTCTCCCCCGGCTACCAGTCGGTCGTCCGCACCTACACGCAGGGCCACGACAATTTAGAAGTAGACGTGATCGCCGCGGACGGCTCCGACATACCCGATGACGCCGCATGTGTTGTCGTCCAGCAGCCCGATTTCTTCGGCTGCCTCCACGACCTCGAAGCATTGGCCTCCCGCGTCCACGAGCTTGGCGCGCTGCTCATCGTCTCCGTGGACCTCGCATCACTCGGAATGTTCAATCCTCCGGGCAGCTACGATGCCGACATAGTGGTCGCCGAGGCCCAGACCCTCGGCGTGTCCCCGTCCTACGGAGGCCCATACGTCGGAGTCCTCGCCTGCAAGGGCGGCAGGGACTTTCTCCGCCAGCTTCCCGGCCGCATCGTCGGCCAGACGGTCGACACCGAGGGGCGCACCGGCTACGTCCTCACACTCCAGACCCGCGAGCAGCACATCCGTCGCGAGCGCGCGACCTCGAATATCTGTACATCCGTAGGCCTGATAGCCCTCATGTCCGCCGTCTATATGGCTGCCCAGGGCAAGCAGGGCCTCAAGCACACCGCGGAGCTCTGCTACCACAAGGCCCACTACCTCGCGTCACTCATCGAGGACATCCCCGGCTACTCCCTGCCTCTGCAGGGCACCTTCTTCCGCGAGTTCGTCGTTCAATGCCCCTTGCCGCCTTCCGAGGTTAACCGCAAACTCCTCGACTACAAGATAATCGGCGGCCTCGACGTGAGCGACCGCATCGAAAACGGGATGCTCCTCTGCTGCACCGACGTGAACACTCGCCATGAGATCGAGGCTCTCGCCTCCGCCCTGGCCGAGATCGGAGCCGACGCCTCATGACCGTCCCCGAGCGCTGGCTGGAAAAGCACAACCGCAAGCTCCTCATGGACCGCAGCGCGCCGGGCCGCATAGGCGCGAGCCATGCCAGGCTCGACGTCCCGGAGTCGGAACTGCCCGATGCCGCCATGCTCCGTGACAACCTCGATATGCCGGAGGTATCCGAAAGTGAGATCGTCCGGTATTTCTCGCAGCTCAGCCACTACAACTTTTCCATCGACCACAACTTCTACCCGCTCGGCAGTTGTACGATGAAGTACAACCCGAAGATCAACGATGAGATGGCCGCCCTGCCCGGCCTGTCTGAGATACATCCCTTCCAGCCAGAGGAAACCGTCCAGGGCGCTCTTAAGCTCGTCTGGCACCTGCAGGAGATCCTCGCCGAGGTCATGGGCATGGCTGGGACCAACGTCTCTCCCAAGGCGGGAGCGGAGAGCGAGTTCGCCGGAATGCTCATGGCCCGCGCCTACCACCTCTCGCGCGGCGACGAAAAGCGCAAGAAGGTGCTTATCCCCGACAGCGCGCACGGCACCAATCCCGCCTCCGCCGTCGTCGCCGGATTCCACGTCGTCTCCCTTCCGACCAACGAAGAGGGCAACACCGACCTCGCCGCCCTCGAGGCCGCAGTCGGCGACGACCTCGCGGGCTTCATGCTCACCCAGCCGAGCACGCTCGGCATCTTCGACACCAACTTGTCCGACGTAATACGGATAGTCCGCGATGCCGGCGGCATCATGTACGGCGACGGCGCGAACCTCAACGCCCTGCTCGGCAAGGTCAAGCTCGGCGAGCTAGGCTTCGATGTCGTTCACTCCAACCTGCACAAGACCTTTACCCAGCCGCACGGCGGAGGCGGCCCTGGAGCCGGAGCCGTCATGGTCAGCGAACGGCTGCTCCCCTTCCTCCCAGAGCCGCACGTCACCCGCACGGAGGACGAAAACGGAGAGCGCTTCTCCCTCTCGACGCCCCCGCAGTCAATCGGCAAGCTCGGCCCCTTCCAGGGCAACTTCGGCGCTCTCGTCCGCGCATACGCCTACATCCGCACGCTCGGCGACGTTGGCGTTGCCCTCGTCAGCGAGGACGCCGTCATCAACGCCAACTACATCCTCAGCCAGCTTCGAGGCACCTTCGATCTGCCCCAGGACCGCCACTGCAAGCACGAGGTCGTCTTCTCCGCCAAGAACCTCAAGGACGAGTTCGGCGTCTCAGGCAAGGACGTGTGCAAGAGGCTCATCGACTACGGCATCCACCCGCCGACGATGTACTTCCCCCTCCCCGACGTGGTCGAGGAGTCGCTCCTCATCGAGCCGACCGAGACCGAGAGCAAAGAGACCCTCGACCAATTCATCGAGGTGATGAAGCTCATCGCCAAAGAGGCCGAAGAAGACCCCGACCTGCTCCTCAACGCCCCGCACAACACCCCCAACACCCGCCTCGACGAGGCCCTCGCCGCCCGCAGGCCGGTCCTCCGCTGGAGCAGAGACGACTAGCGCCGTTTCAACGTGAGCACGATTTATCCCCTCTCCCGTTCGCGGGCTGACAGGGGTAGGTAAACCGGAATTGCAGCTATGATCCAGCCTCGCCTCCCTGTCATTGCAAACCCACCACCTGTCATTCCGAGCGCAGCGAGGAATCTAAAATGCTCAACCTTCGTCATTTGGGCCATTGAAAAAGTAGGCTGAAGTGAGTAACCAGTGTATCCCCTCTCCCTTGACGGGCTGATAGGGGTAGGTAAAACGGAACTGTAGCTATAGCTATGCCCCTTGCCTGTCATTCCGAGCGCAGCGAGGAATCTGAAATGTTGTGCCACCGTCATGACATGTTTCCGGCTGCGGAGCTTGATTTGGAAGACGAGTATTTGAGATTCCTCACTCCGCTCCGCTGCGTTCGGAATGACATGACCGAGACTACGACTTGTAGGTAAGAAACACCAAATACCTACCCCTGTCAGCCCTTGACGGGAGAGGGCTAGGGTGAGGGTGAATACCTACCCCTGTCAGCCCGTTCGCGGGAGAGGGCTAGGGTCAGGGTTGAAACCCCAGCGTCGCCCCTCCGTCAACCAGCAGAATCTGCCCCCGGATCATCTCCGCCTCCGGCGAGCAGAGGAACCCCACCGCGTTGGCAATATCCTCGACCGTGACCATCCTGCCCGTCACGGTCTTCTCCCCGTCCGCTAGCATTCGGTCCCTGTCCCTGAAGGCGCTGAGCGCGTCCGTATCGACGTATCCGCCCGACACGGCGTTCACTGAGATATTCTTCGGTGCCAGCTCGACCGCCAGATACCTCGTGATCGCCTCCAGCGCCGCCTTGGATGTCCCAACCGCGAAGTAGTTGGGCAGAACGTTGCGAGAACCCTCGCTCGTGATGTTCACGATGTGCCCGCCGTCCGGCATGAGTCGCGAAGCCTCGATGGAGCACAGCCACGCCGCCTTGGCGTTGATGTCCATCGTCCAGTTCCAGTGCTTCTCGCCAAGTTCGGCGGCCGCGACGTTCACTCCGGACGCCGCGTTGTTGACCAGCACGTCGAGCCTGCCGTACTCCGCCTCCACCGTCTCGAAGAGACCCCGAATCTTCTCCGCGTCTCCCAGGTGCGCCCGCGCCTTTACGCAGCGCACGCCGAGCGCCTCGATCTCGCGTTGCGCGTCATTCGCCGAGGTGTGACTGCGGAGGTAGTTGAAGGCGATGTCCGCGCCCCGCCGCGCGAAGTGGAGCGCGATGGCCTTCCCGATGCCGCGCGATCCGCCCGTAACCAGGACGACCTTGCCCGCGAACTCCTTGCCTGCCCCCATGACGCCCCTAGACGGCCAGCCCGCCGTCCACCGAGATCACCTGCCCTGTTATGTACTTCGAGCTGGGAAGAGCGAGGAACGCCGCCACGTGCGCCACGTCGTCCAGATCGCCGAACCGGCCCATCGGCGTCCGCTCCTTCCAGTAGTCCTTCATCTCCTCCGTGAGCACGGATGTCGTCTCCGTCTCGAAATACCCGGGAGTCACGACGTTGGCTGTGACGTTGCGGCTCGCAACCTCCTTGGCCAGCGCCTTGGTGAATCCGATAACCGCCGCCTTGGAGGCGGTGTAGTTCGTCTGCGTTGGATTCCCTCGAAGCCCCACGATGGACCCGATGTTGATGACCCGACCCCAACGCTTGGACATCATCTTCCGAATCGCTGCGCGAGTGCAGTAGAACGTGCCGTTCAGGTTGACGTCGATGACCCTGTGCCATGAATCGTCGGACATCCGAATCAGGTGACGGTCGTCGATGATCCCCGCGTTGTTCACCAGGATATCGACGTTCCCCCACCGTCCTTCCACTTCCTTGAACATCGCTTTGACCTGGTCGATGTCGGAAACGTCCGCCTGCACCGCGAACGCATCAGCCCCGCTGTCGGTGAGCGTCTCCACCACCTCGCTCGCGGCGTCAGGCGATGAGTTGTAGTTGACTGCTATCCTCGCGCCCTTCTCGGCCAGCCGAATGGCGATCTGCCGTCCTATCCCCTTCGACGCGCCGGTCACGAGGGCGCTTTTTCCTTCCAGTTCGTTCGTCTTCACTTGGCCTCCGTTAAGTTCGGTCCCGCTACTCTTCCACTCCGGCCCTGCTCCGCACTTCCGTAAGCGCCTCGCTGAGCTTGTCGATGATGCCGAGCCGGTGCCAGTTCTTCGCCTGCTCGATTGCCCGCTTGACCTCCTCGCGCTTCCCCCGTCCGTGACCGATAACGCTGACGCCTTTGACGCCGAGCAGCGGTCCGCCTCCATGCGTACTCACGACGTTCGTCTTTTCGAATAGCTCCCCGGTTATGGCTTCGATCTCGTCTTCCGGCAACTTGCCCCCCAAACGCTCCCGAACGAGGTCAACCGACGCATGCCCGATGCCCTCGGTCAGCTTCATCACAACGTTGCCGACGAAACCATCTGCGACTACTACATCGACCGTCCCCTGGACCATTTCGTTCGGCTCGACGTTGCCGACGAAGTTTAGACCGCTCTTGGCGAGCAACTCCGATGTTTCTCGCACCTGCCGGTTTCCCTTGCCGAACTCCGCCCCGACACTCAGGAGACCGATACTCGGATTCTCCACATTCCAAAAGGTGCGCGCCCACATATCGCCGATGACCGCGAAGCTCAAGAGCTGCGACGGTCGACAATCGACATTGGTGCCGGCGTCGATGATGGAAGTCTTTGGAGCAAACCCTATGATCGGTCCGCCGAGCGCTGGACGCTGGATCCCCTCCATCATGCCCAGAACGACCGCCGCCGTTGCCATCGCCGCTCCCGTCGAACCCATAGTCACCGCGCCGTCGGCCATACCCTTCTTCACAAGCCCCGTCGTGACGACAATCGACGCTTTCGGCTTCTGGCGAAGCGCCAACGCCGGCTGCTCACCCTCGCCGATAACACCATCCGACGGCACCGGCATGATCGGAAGCTTGCTCGTATCGTACTTCGCCAGTTCGGCCTGCAGGACCTCTGGGTCCCCCACGAGACCGATCTGCACGTCACCCTGTTTGGCCGCCTCTATTGCCCCGGCAACGACCTCCGTCGGCGCGTGGTCGCCGCCCATTGCGTCTACGGCTATCCTTACCATGTTGTTTGCTTGAGTCAATGCTAGCCTCTATTCCCCTCAATTATTCGATACCACGACCGTCGCGTTGCCGGTGATGGCAGTGTCGCCCTTATCGGTCCGTATGCCGACCGAGCACATGATCCTCACGCCCTCAGCAACCTCGCGGACGCGCGATACCTCCCCGTGTGCAGTCACCGTGTCCCCCGGCTTCACCGGAGAACGAAAGCGTATCTTCAGCTGCCCTGTCTCCACCCAGTCGCCGGCGAACTCCGTAGCCATCAGCTCCGAGAGCATCGCCGCAATCAGCATCCCGTGCGCGATCGTCCCGCCGAACCTCGTAGCCCGTGCGAACTCCTCGTCGATATGGATCGGATTGAAGTCGCCCGACGCCTCCGCATACGCGGAGATATTCGCCTGCTCCACCGTGCGTGAGATCGACCGCAGTTCGGCGCCAACCTCCATCATGCTGGCACCAGTATCGTGCTCTTGCCGGTCATCACCTGTCTGTCTTTCCCATCGTGTACTTCCATTCCGACTGCGAGGAGCCGGTAGCCCGTCTTCACTGCGTTCTGCGATATCACCGCCTTGCAGCTCAACTCTTCGCCCATCGCCACCGCTCCGAGAAACGCCATCTCCTGACTGACGTGAATCGTCCCTTCCGGGATTCCGAGGTCGTCCAGCACGCCCCGCAGGGCAAACGTCGCGACCGCCATCGGCGGGACCGTCGGCGATTCTTCAGCAGGGTTGAACACGCCCGACTCGTCCCGCACCGCCGCCACGTATTTCCCCACACCGTCGAGACCCAGCGGGAACGTCCGGTCGGATATCGTATCGCCCACGGCGAGCGCCGCATAATCACGAGGCATGAATGTCACACCTTCCAAATCAGGTCGGAAAATTATAGAGTGCAGCCGCCTTCAACGCAATTCGGCCATAGCGTCGGTTCCGCACTCGCTCAAGAGACCTTTCCTCTGAAAATATCCCCCGGCCAACCTCTCGTAGGGACGATTCGTGAATCGCCCTTGCCATTTTCATGATAGGTGGTGTCGGTGACAACCGACATGAGTCATTCCTCTGAAAATAGCCGTCCTACCACCCCCAACCGTCATTCCCGCGTAGGCGGGAATCCATCCCTTGGTCGTCTGCCAACCGAGAACAACGACTCCAACCCCCATTTTCATGATTGGTGGTGTCGGTGGCAACCGACATGAGCGATTCCTACGAAAATAAACCTTGGCAAACTCATCGTAGCGGCGACCCTCGTGGTCGCCCGTCTTCACCCTGCGCACATTTCGCTTCCGCAGGCTCGAAAGCTCCGTCAACCGTGGGATAAAATGTCACCGGGAGGAACCACCATGACAAGAGAATCTATCGTCGACCGGCTGGGAAATGGCGACATGATCCTGATGGACGGCGGCACCGGATCGGAGCTGCAGCGCCGAGGGGCCGATGTCCTCAAGGACGCTGAGGACCGCCTGAAGGCGTGGTCGGCAACGGCGAACATCGAGTACGCCGACGTGGTGCAGCAGGTGCACTCCGACTATCTGCGCGTCGGGGCCGATATCATCATCAGCAACAACTTCTGGACGACGCCGATCCGCCTCGAAAGGATCGGAGAGCGCGACAACTGGCGCAAGTACGCCACCGCGGCGATCCGCAACGCCGTTCAGGCGCGCGACGCGATGAACCCCGACGCATACGTTGCCGGAGGCATAGCGGCGCCAAGCCTGCAGGGTGGCCTCCCTCCCCTCCACAACCCGGTCTCCGACACGCAGCAGCTCGGCGTAGAGGCGTACCAAAAAGAGTGGTCCGATCACGCCAAGCTCCTCGCCGACGAGGGAGCCGACGTGATGCTGCCGGAATACGTCGGCTTCATCGAGGACTGTGTTGTTGCCGTTGACGGCTGCGCGGAGGCCGGACTTCCGGTCTTTCTCGGCGTACGGCATATCATGGGTGACGGCACGATGAACTACGGCGAGAGCCTGGCCGACCTTGCCGACGCGCTCGAAGGCCATCCCGTCGACGCCGTCCTGATCATGTGCAGCAACCCGGAGAATATCTCAAAAGGGCTTCCGATCCTGCGGGAGGCGTTCGTGGGTCCCGTAGGGGCCTATCCGAACATCGGCTACAATCCGACGGGCCCCATCGTGAACGCGCCGATGCTCACGAACCAGAAGCCGAGCGCGGGCGAGGACATCCTTCAGAACGCCGACTACTATCCCTCGCGTCTCGTGGAATTCGCCACTGAATGGAAGGACATGGGCGCGCAGATCATCGGTGGGTGCTGCGCCTCGGGCCCGGAGCACATCCTGGCGATGCGGCCTGTCGTGAAGGGGTGTTAGCAGTAACTGTTCAGACTTCGTGAGAGCACTCGACACACACAGCCACCGCCATACCCGCGAAAGCGGGTATCCACAGGGAGTCGGGCGCTCCTCTCACCAACTCTGAACAGTTACGTTAGCACCATTCTATTGACGCTTCCGCGCCGCGTTGCTACCCTACATTGACACTTGGGCGTTGCAACCTAGAGAGACTATGGCGAAACTACTCGAAGTCACCAATCTGACGACTCACTTCTTCACCGACAACGGCGTCGTCGAGGCCGTCGACGGCATCTCATACTCGGTGGACGAGGGCGAGATCGTCGGCATCGTGGGCGAGAGCGGCTGCGGCAAGAGCGTCAGCGCCCTCTCCATCATGGGCCTCATCCCCGATCCGCCCGGCAAGATCGTCGCGGGCGAGGTCATCTTCGACGGACAGGACCTCCTGCGACTCTCCAACGCACAGATGCGGAAGGTGCGCGGCAACGACATCGGGATGGTCTTCCAGGAGCCGATGACGTCGCTCAATCCTGTACTGACCATCGGTAGGCAGCTCACGGAGACGCTCGAGCTTCATCTGAACATGTCGGCCAGCGCGGCGAGCCAACGCGCGGCGGAGCTGCTGGGCCTCGTCGGCATTCCCGACGCCGAGCGGCGACTGAAGGACTACCCGCACCAGATGAGCGGGGGTATGCGCCAGCGCGTGATGATCGCCATGGCGGTTAGCTGCAACCCGAAGCTCATCATCGCGGATGAGCCCACGACGGCGCTGGACATGACCATCCAAGCCCAGATTCTCGAGCTCATGCAGGGCCTCTCGAACGAGCTCGGCACTGCCATGATCCTCATCACCCACAACCTCGGTGTCGTGGCGCGATACGCCAGCCGTGTCATCGTCATGTACGCCGGCTCCATCATCGAGGAGGGCACCGCTAGGCAGATCTACTACAATCCCCGGCACCCGTATACGCTGGGACTGCTGCGCTCCGTCCCGAGGCTCGACGAAGAGGAAGGAGTCAAGCTGGAGCCGATCGAGGGCCTCCCGCCCAACCTCATCGGACTCGGCGGCAGTTGCAACTTCGCGCCGAGATGTCGCTACGCGATTGATCAGTGCCTCACCGAAACGCCCATGCTCCAAGCTATCAGAGAAGAAACCCCGCCGCACCATGCGGCCTGCTGGCGGTCCGAGGACCTTCCCAACTTGGTCGGCTCGCCCGCGGCGGCAGGAGGATAGATTTGGTCGAGTCGAACGGTTCAAGGCCCCTGATCGAGGTTAGGGACGTCAGGATGTACTTCCCCGTCACGTCGGGGATCGTTTTTCAGCGCAAGGTTGCAGAGGTCAAGGCAGTCGACGACGTCTCCATCACCATCAACAAGGGCGAGGTGCTCGGCCTCGTCGGGGAGAGCGGAAGCGGCAAGACGACGCTCGGCCGGGTGATCCTCCAGCTTCAACGCCAGACATCCGGAGACGTGTTCTACGACGGAGAGCGCCTGAACACCCTCAGCAACAAGGAGCTGAGGCCCATCCGCCGCAAGATGCAGGTCATCTTCCAGGATCCCTACGGTTCGCTCAACCCTCGCATGACGTGCGGCGACATCGTCGGCGAGCCGCTCTCGGTCCACAAGCTGACCGCCAGCAAGGGAGAGTACCAGGACCGCGTCGCGGAGCTCCTCCAGACCGTGGGACTCAACCCCTTCATGGCCGACCGGTACCCGCACGAGTTCTCCGGCGGCCAGCGCCAGCGCATCGGGATCGCGCGCGCGTTGGCGGTGAACCCCGACTTCATCGTCTGCGACGAGCCGGTCTCCGCGCTCGACGTCTCCATTCAGGCCCAGATCATCAACCTGCTCGAAGAGCTCAAGGAAAAGCTCCAGCTTACCTACCTCTTCATCGCCCACGACCTCTCCGTCGTGCGGCACATCAGCGACCGGGTGGCCGTCATGTATCTCGGCCACATCGTCGAAGTCGCCAGCCGCCAGGAGCTCTACGACAACCCCCTGCACCCCTACACGAGGGCGCTCCTCTCGGCCATCCCGATCCCCGACCCCGACATGGAGGAGCAGCGCGAGCGCATCATCCTCCACGGCGAGCTGCCGAGTCCCATGTCCCCGCCCGAGGGCTGCGTCTTCCACACTCGCTGCCCCGTCATGGTCGAGGAGTGCAAGGACGAGATGCCCCAACTCCGCGAGGTCAACCCCAACCACTGGGTCGCCTGCATCCGCGCCGACGGCTACGAGACCGCCCTGACGGCGTAGGGGTTATTCGTCCTCTAGCTCAGATTCACGCTCTTGACTGGGTTCGTCCCGTTAAGCCGTCCAAGAGCAAGCCCGTTCGCCCTGAGCTTGTCGAAGGGTCAAAACGCACACTAAGCCAGGACAGGCTCCAGCCGGCCAATTCGTTGACGACCCAACACATTAGTCATATCATTAGCTAAGCTAACCCCAAAGGAGCGGGCAATGGTAACGGTGAACGTCCACGAAGCGAAAACCCACCTGTCGCGTCTGCTGGCGCAGGTCGAGGCGGGAGAGGAGGTCATCATCGCCCGAAACGGCAAGCCCGTCGCTCAGCTCGTGCGCTGCAAAAAGCGCGGCAAGCGGCAATTCGGCTCGATGAAGGGCCTGATAAGCATCGACGACCGCTTTTTTGAGCCGCTGTCGGAAGAAGAGTTGGCCGCTTGGGAGGGCGGCTGACTGTTGCGGCTGCTACTCGACACCCACGCATTCATTTGGTGGTTTGCCGGAAGCGAGCAGTTGCCCCTATCCGCCCGGCGGCTGATAGAAGGCGACGACAACGACGTGCTGATTAGCGCGGCGTCGGCTTGGGAGATCGCGACCAAGCACCGAAAAGGCAAGCTGCCGGAAGCGGAGGCCCTGGCCCGCGATATTGCCGGCGCCATAGCCGGCCAGGACTTCGAGGAGTTGGCCGTCACCGTGGACGACGCTGCGCGCGCCGGAGCGCTTCCCGGCCCGCTACGCGATCCCTTCGACCGAATGCTCATAGCGCAGGCCCTGTCGCGCAACCTCGTTCTCATCTCGAACGAGTCCCTCTTCGACCGGTACGACGTCCGCCGCCTGTGGTGACGCGCGGCCGCACTCTCCCTACAGGCAGCCGCTTGTCCCCTCTCCCATCGTGGGAGAGGGCTAGGGTGAGGACAAACCCCTACCCCAACTCCCCGATGCGAAGGATGCGCGCAAGCGATAGCCGCCTGATGAGCATGATCAGGGCCAGCGTGATGACGGCAAAGATCACGAGCATCACCGCGTAGGTGATGGCCAGCGCGCCCCAGTCTATGACCATCACGAACGGCGGAACGACCTTCCCGCCGAAGTCGTCGTGGCCGAGGAACGGCATGATCGTAGCGCCCAGCCTGCTCCCCATCCACGTGCCCAGCGCGAGTCCCACGGCTATGATTACCGTCTGTTCCAGCCACATCAGCATCATCAGTTGACGGCCGGACAGCCCCGTCGTGCGCATGATGGCGAACTGCACCTGCCTGCTGCGGAACGACGAGTAGGCGTGTACGAGGAAGCCGAGGCAGCTCAGCAGCAGCACGGCGGAGAAGGCGATGAAGAGCAGCGCCCTCCACCCCGCCTCCACGAGAGGATCGACGCTGGCGTCCTTCGCCCGGAACCGCTCTTCCCGGTCGAGGACCGTGACCGACCCGAATCCATCGAGGGAACCGACGCTCTCCAACAGGCTCTCTCTCGCCGCGCCCGTGGTGGAAGAAGCGATCCACAGGTCCTCCGGCAGGAAGGGCTGGTCGGCGACGCCGCTCGTAGCGAACGCGTTGAGCGCCGAGATGTCGGCGATCAAATAGGGTTTCAGGTCGCTCGAAACGGTGGGGAACAGTTCCACCGACCCGACGATGGATATCGGTATCCGGGCGCGGTCGACTGACACCTCGAACTCGTCTCCGACACGGTGGTTCTCCCTGTTCAGAAACGCCTCGCTGGCCAGCACCTTGATTGGTGGCGGATCATCGCCGGCGAAGATGCCCCGCGGGGTGAGAGGCTCGCCTTTCGCCCAGGTGAACACCGCCGCACCGGCCACGTTCTCGAAGACCTCCGACGACGGCTTTAGCTCGTCGCTGATGGAGTTTTCAGTGGTCTTGAGGAGCGACCAGGCGTCGATGGAGCCGAACCCGTCGAGCAGCGCCTGCCGTCCGTCGCTCATGGTGACGTGAACGTCGTCGAACAGCACCGTCCCGGGCTTGAGCGATACGCTGAGATTGGACTGCTCGACGTAGAGCGCGCTCAGCTTGATCGGTCCGTTGGCAAGAAAGTTCTCTCGACCCTGCTCCGCCAGCGGCCCGTCGAGGCTGAGCCAGTCGCTCGAACTGACGAAACCCAGCCTGTAGGCCGCCTGCTGGTCGATTGCGTTTGTGAGGCGGACCGCGACCTGGAGCGTGGGCTGAATCCTGTCCGACTTGATTCTCGTCCCGATGGACACCGCGTCGGGCGGGAGCTCGATCCCGCCGCCCTCATAGACGGATTCGTCCGGGCGTATTCGCGCCAGCAACTCCTCTATCGGCTCGTCGGTGAAGTCGTCGCGGAACCACGCCACGTTATCGAAGTTGGAGCTGTTCAGCCCGATCAGCTCGAACGACCCGCCCTGCTGCCGTGTCAGGTCGCGTCCTGCCCGCTTGAGAACGGCGCTGGCGGTGTCCACGCCGGGTATGCGCTCATAGGCGATCTCCTCGGCGAACCGGTTGCCCGTCATCAGGGCCTCGTCGTCCGACGTTGACGTTCGGTTGACGCCGACGATCCGCACGTCGCTGCCGGAAACGTGCAGGATGCGCTCCTCGAAGCTGCGCTGGAGGGTCGTTCCGAAGCTCGACGCGAAGATGCCCAGCCCTGCCGTCAGGATCAGCAGCAGCGAGAGACGCGAGTAGTGCGTCGGCTGGCGGGACATCTGCCAGACGGTCATGGCTGCCGCCACCGGCAACACCTTGGCGAAGAGCTTGCTGATGAGGTTCATTCCCAGCGGGAAGAGCCTGAGCAGCACCATCGCCGACGCGACCAGCACGAGTCCCGGAACGGCCAGCAGAAGCTCGTCGGCCACCGCCGCCCCGAACACGTCTCGGGCGACGACCGAGCCCTGCTCCGTGAGCTGGCGGAAGAGGAAGATCGCTATAAGGAGCAGCAGAACGTCAAGATAGTACCGCTGGAAGACGGGCAATGCGCTCGGTCGGGACGACTGCTGCCGCTGCTGGGTGATTCCGAAGCGAGAGGCCTGAATCGCGGGAATCAGGAGCGCGACGAAGCCCAGCACGCCGCCGAGTACGCTCAGGGCATAGGCGGAGGGCGATATCTCGACCGACAGCAGTCCTCCGCCCGTCAGTCCGAAGAAAGCGGGCGTCAGGCCCAGCAGGCTGATGGTGAACGCCGCGATGATGGGCGCCACGATTGCCGCGAGGACGGCTATGGTCGCCCCCTCCAGGATGAACACCATGAGTATCTGCGACGTATCCGAGCCCCGGCTGCGGAACTGGGCGACCTCTGATCGCTGGTTCTCGACCAGCAGCGACGACATGGTCGCGACGTAGTACAGGATCACGAAGGCGATGAGAATGAGCACGATGAACATGGGCAGCCTGCTGAAGAACAGCCGCTGGTCGTACTCGATGAGGGCGTCGTCGAGGCCCGTCGTCTGGGACACCGTCTGGAGTGCTGCGACGGCCCGGCTGGCCATCACCTGGATATTTGCCACGGTAAGCTGCGCGTTGTCGGCGTTTATCACGCTCGGATCGGTCTTGAGATACCAGTAGTAGCCTGCGGACATGCTCCCGATAGACGGGCCGAGAGCCTCCAGGAACGCCTGCCGCGAGATGAAGAACGGCATCAGGCGCAGGTCGGTCGTCATCGTTTGAGTCTGGAGGGATTTCTCCGTGAAGTGGACCAGCTCGGCGTCGTTGGCGTCTTCCCAGTCGAATGCGCCGGAGATCGTCACGTACACGTGGGGAATATCCGAGGAGATGGTCGGAACCGCCGCGAAACGGTCTCCCACCTGGGCCCCGAGCTCCCGCATCGCCTGGAGAGGAACAAGCGCCTCCAACTCCAGCGGCTGACCCCGCCCGACTGCCGTGCCTACGCCGGGCTGAGCGCCTTCGATCAGGGGTATCCGTGCTTCAAGGTCGTCGATGTACGCGAAGAACGTGCGATCATCGCCGTCTCGGACGGACTCCTCGCTGCCGGGGCTTCCGAGATAGAAGGTGGGAGTGCGGGCCGCGTGGACGGAGTCCCGCAGCATCCAGGAGACGTGCCGGTTCACGAGCGGCACGATGACGTTGGCGACCTTGCCGTACTCCTCGTTGTTGGTCGGACCCCTGCTGGCGCGGACGGTGATGTTGAGCTGCTCCTGAGTGCGCCTTTCCAGGGAGTTCTTGAGGGCCAGTTCGCGGAGAGCCTCGAAGTAGATCACCGTGCCCGAGAGGATGGCGGACGCCAGCACCACGCCGATCACGACGTACGACAGGAGCCGCCAGTGGGCAAGCGCGCGCTTGGCGACAAGCTGCCACGTCGCGATTACCCCGTACGCGATCGCGTTCAGCCGCTCGTTTATGGTCTTCTTGTTCGTCATAGGTTGATCGGATTATAGCAATTCATTATTTCGATTCCGGCAGTCGGATGGCGTACAGACACCCGTCCGTCGACCCCACGTAGACAACTCCGCCCGCCACAGTCGGGGACGACGACACGGGGCCTTCCGTCGCGTATCGCCAGAGCAGTTCACCCGTCGATGCCGACGCCGCGTAGAGATTGTGGTCGAACGATCCGAAGTACACCACGCCGTCGGCTATGGCCGGAGACGACTCGACCCGGCCGCCGGTAGGGAGTCGCCATCGAAGAGACCCAAGTTCCGCATCCAGCGCATAGAGATGCCCATCCCTCGATCCCACGTACACGACTCCTTCCCCTACCGCCGGTGATGAGACCACCCAGTCATTGGTGCGATATCGCCATCTCTCCACGCCGGTGTTTGCATCAACGGCGTACACACAGTCGTCCCACGAGCCGAAGTACACAATGCCGTCTCCCACAGCTGGTGAGGAGAACACAACGTTGTCCGTCTTCGCGCGCCACATGATGGTCCCCGTGGTGCCGTCCAGTGCGTACACGCAGCCGTCGTTCGATCCGACGTACACCACACCGTCGATAACGCGCGGCGACGACATAGTCCAGTCTCCCGTGCCTGTGCGCCAGACGGTTTCACCTGTCGCAGCGTCGAGCGCGTATACATGATGATCGGCGGAGCCGACGTACAGCGTTCCATTGACGACCGCTGGGGACGAAAGCACACCCTCTCCGAGTCGGCTGCGCCAGACCACTTCGCCCGACGATGTGGTGAGGGCATAGACATACCCGTTCCACGAGCCGACGTACACGACTCCGTCGGTCACACGCGGCGATGAATAGACCTTGTCTCCCGTGTCGAACGACCAGCGCTGCTCTCTGAGCTCGGCGTCCAGCGCCAGCAGGCTGCCGTCCTCAGAGCCGACGAATACTACCCCGTCAGCCACAGTCGGGCTGGACGATACGGCGTCTCCGGTCTTGTGCCGCCGGAGGAGATGTGCTTCTTTCAACGTCTGCTGCATACGAACTACTCGCCGAAACGTGATATCGCCCGCAGGTCAAGCTGGCCGACTCCCCTGTTGAGCAGGATGAGTGCGGCGACGAACAGGAGACCCAGCGCGACGTAGGTGGTCCCCATGATCGGCCAATCGGTCGAAAGAATGAAGGGCGGCGTGACCGGTAGTCCGGTCTCGGTGATCGCCAGTGGCGAGACCGTGAGACGGCTCATCTGGAATCCGGCCCAAGTACCGAGGCCGAGACCGATCGCGGCCACCGCCAGATGCTCGAAGCCCAGGAGCCTGAGCAGTTGGCCTCTGGTGAGACCCAGGGTCCGCAGCGAACCGATCTCCACCGCGCTCTTCTTGGCGAAGAGCAGGAGATACGTGACGTATCCGACCGCGGCGGCAAATACTGCGATGGCCGGAGAGAGTATCGTCATGGGCTGCCAACCTGCCGCTACGAAGGGATTTATCTGTAGTCTTTCGAGACGGCCTTGACCGTCGCGAACGGAGCCGCCCTGCGGTCCAAGTATCTCGACCACGGCTTCGCCTACCCGCTCGTGCGAGCCCGGCTTGAGATCGTAGTAGAGGTCCAAGGCTCGTATTCGATGGTGATTCAGGAGCACGTTGGCGCGGTCCAGCAGGCTGTTCAAGTCGGTGAGAATCAGCCCGCCTTGGCTTGGATCGTGCGTCGGGAAGAAGTCGACCACTTCCACCACCCTCATGCGAAGCCAGCGCAGGCCCACCAGGGCGATGAAGGTGCTGCCCTCCTGCCGGTCGGGACGAACGAGGGACGAGTCTATCACCACGGGCAGGGGACCCGGAATGGATGTCGGGTAGAAGCCTCGCAGCCCCTGCGTGGTCTGCCCGCTGAACGTGTAGGCGATTGCCTTCGAGCCGTTTCGCACCTCGTTCGCGGAGAACTCGACCACCTCGGTCGATGCCGCCGACGTCAGGATCGCCTCCCACTTGAGATCGTCCCCCTCGAAGTCGTCGAGCACCAGCTCTTCGTTCTCAAAGCCCACCGTGGCGATGATGTCGTCGATGTAGAGCGTGCCCGGCGTCACGGGCGACGCGTCAAGACCTGCGTTTGGATCGCCGCCCGGCTCGAACATGTGGATCGAGACGAGCGAGAACGGCGGTTTGACGTGGTCGGGAATATTGCCGATCACGAACTGCCAGTCTTCCGTGCGCAAGGTGTTGAATATGACCGTCTGCAGTTCCCCCCGCTCGTTCTCGATTTGCGCATACAGGTCGAGTCCTGGAATGAACGGATCGGGCTTTACCCATAGCCCTATGCCGTTCGTGTCGTCGGGCAGGGGTATCCTTCCCGTCGGCGCATTGGGGTTGAGCCGGTCCATCAGTTGTGGCAGCGTGCTGTCCGAAAAGTCGTCGCGATACCACGCGACGTCGGCGAAGCCCGACGTGTCCACGGCGAGTACCTCCGCTGTGGACCCCCCGGCCGTACCGCGCTCTCGGAGCCCTCGCACCACGTTCTCGACGTCTTCGAGCTCCTGCGACTTGCGCTGAACTTCCTGCACTCCGCCCTGGGCGAGGAGGGAGGCGGTGACCCGCAGGTCGGCCCCTTCCTCGAAAAGGACGCGCTCGATCTGGCTGCGTTCGAGCGTGCCGCCGACCGTTGTCGCCAGGATGCCGAGACCGGTCGCCAGGACGAGCAGAAGAATGAGCCACGTGTATTGAAGCGGGTTGCGCGACATGTGGAGCAGTCCGATCTCAAGCCACACCGGCGTCACGCGACTCAACCCGGTGAAGACGACGAACAGCAGCTGAGCGGGTACGACGGCAATGAGTCCCCACGTCGGGACGGTCAGCAGATCGCCGGTCACCGGAGGCCGCAGGACGACGAATCCCGCGACAAGCAGCGCCTGCACGACAAGTCCGGCGTATCTGCGCTTTCGGTCGTGCCAGTAGCGTTTCGTCCCCCAGAAGGCGATGAGGACCGCGACCGCCAATACTCCCGGCAGCAGCCAGTCAAGCGTCTCATTCCCGCGTTCGCGCCAGTAGACCCCGACGACCGATGCAATGACCGATGCCGCCACCAGCAGGTCCACGATGCGGTCCGATTCTCCGCTGATATACCGGACGATCATCGGGAAGAATCGCATGAACACCAGCGTCACGACGATCAGGAAGAGGACCGGCGCGACGAGGAGCACCTCGTTCACCTCGGTCTCCTCGAAGTAGCCGCTGTACACGAACTGCCCGCGCTTCTGGAGCTCCCAGTAGATCAGGCCCCCAAAGACGAGGATGCCGATGTCTAGATTGAATCTCTGGAGGAAGGGAAGCCCAAGCGGACGTGATGTCTGGAGCCGGCGTAGGAGGACTCCTCCCTGCGCGCTGAGCACGTTGGGCACAACGAAAATCGCAAGGCAGAGCAACCCTACCCCCAGCGAGATGATGAAGGGAGTGGCGGCTAGGCGTATGGGCATGAGATTACCCTGGTTCATCTCCTCGAAGAAGGGCAGCACTCCCGAAACGGCGACCATGCCGTAGGCCAGGAACGGGGTCACGATTACGGCTATCGCAACCATCACGAGACCTTCGGTCATGTATATCCGGGTCAGCTGCGTGAGGGTCGCCCCGAGGGTCTTGAGGAGCGACGCGTCGCCTTCCCTGCTCTGCGTCAAATACGAAACGAGGATGCCGAGGAAGAACAGAACGGTCAGCAGAATCACCGTGAGCAACAGCAACATCGGTATCTTGGCGTAGAAGTTGCGTAGCTGTCCCGACTCCGTCAGGTTCTCCACGAACTCCGTGGTTGCGTCGGCGTCGGGAAGCTCAGAGGTAATGGCGTCCGAGAAGGCGCTGAATCGCTCTCTGGCCTCTGCCGCCGACCACTCTTTGAGCCGCTCCGCGTCGATCTTGACCACCCACTGAGGCTGGACCACTGCGCCGGGATAGGTCTCGGAGAGAAGCTGCGCCATAACCTCCGGCGCGACGATGATCGGAATGTTCGAGAGGGAATTTTCCGACAGGACCAGGAACGGCGTGTCCTGCCGTTGAGGATCGAGGCTCAGCAGCGCGCCGGTGGAGCGCCAGTACGGCGAGTCCTTGTCGTCCTCTTCGTAATAGCCCACTACCCGCACCGTGATGATTTCGCGCTCACCAAGTTCCGGTGAGAAGTAGAATTCGTCCCCGATCTCGGTCTGCGTCCGCAGGGAAACGCCGCTATGAACGATCGCGTCGATCATGGGGCCGCGCGGGCCTTGTGTGATCTCCGTGCTCGCCGTTCCGCCCTGTTCGAAAACGATGTTGTCCTCGAAATTCGAGAGCGACACGAGGAATCCCAGGCGCGCAACGATGCCTTGTCCCGTGCTCACAGGCAGCCGATTGTTCGGCGTATCGACCAGCATCGGCACGCCCTTGACGTAGGTCTCCTGTCCGAGGAATGTCGTCTCTGCGACCAGGTCCTGCAGGGCGACACGCATGGCCGTCTCGTCGGCGAAGAGGGCTAGGGGAGTTTCCCCGGGTCTCTGGACCGTCAGGTACGGCGCGGGAGTTTCGATGATGGGCGGATTGAGCGCCTCGCCGTTCGAGCCCCACACACGGGCCTCCGGGTCCACCGGCTCGAAGATGCCCGTGATGATGATGCCGATGCCCGGTGGCCCGACCGGTATCGGAGCCGGCGTCGAATCGAGAAGCTCCGCGAGTTCGTCGTCGTCCTCACCCTCGTCCGTAGCCGTCGATACCGCTCTCTGAGCCAGGAGATCGGCGGCGAGAATGACCTCGTCGTCGACTTCGAGCTCGAAGCGCTCGGCCATTTCCGACGAAACCACGGCCTCGATCAGCACTCCGAACGTGCCGCTGTCGATCGTGCCGGACGCCATCTCCCCCTCGACGAACCTCACGTGCGACGGCAGGTTCGAGAGGTGCTGGAGATAGCCCCGCGAGACGTAGATGCCCTCTCCTGTCCCCTCAGGCAAGGGTAAGTCCGGCGTTCCTATGATGGCGACACGGCTCTTGATGAATTGCTCATGCCCCTCGTACACGTGCGCGATGTGCTCTTCGATCGCGTCCGTGACGACCTGATCGGCGTGCGCGAGCGATTTCTCGGTCGCCACCACTTCCGAGCCGAAGATATCGATCTTCGGCTCGTCGATGCGGTCCAGCGCGGCGTTGAACGAAAGCTGGTCGAGGGATTCGAGGTATATCGGCGTGCCCGCGCCGATGGTCGTGGCAATCAGTATGCCGATGAACACCGTCAGCAGCAGCTTCCAGTCGTCGGCGATGCGCCGGACGATTACCCTTGTTAGCGAGAGATTCTTCATGTCACGAAAACGTGCAGGACATCGTCGGCTGCTTGATGAGACCCGTTTTTCGTTAGAGCTAGTACCAAAGAGGCCCCTACTCTTCTAACGTCTTTCGTACGGAGGTGTTAGCCGATCATTGAGAACGTCCTGCCATACGACACCTCTTGGGAAATCTAATGATAGTCCCGTCTAGTTCGCGTATCAACCGCTTGGGCTCGTCGAGGTTCCGCCGTGTAGCTGCTCAGAGTCCGTGAGCGCGCTCGACACAAACAGCCACCGTCATACCCGAAAAGAGCCTGTCCCGTACCACGATTACGGAGGGAGACCTTTGCATAACCCCTGATGGGAGCCTAGAAATCCCTTCCCCCTTGATGGGGGAAGGTTAGGATGGGGGTGAAATTCGCGGCACTAAGGCAATATCTGGAGGTTATGCGAATGTCACCGAAAGCCGGGAATCCACAGGGGCGGGGCGTTCCCCTCATCAACTCTGAACACTTACTGCGCCGTCACCCCGCTTGACGCCCTGCCCACTGACGACTATCCTCGAAATATGGGACCTGTAGCAAATCTCGATGCCAATGTCCTCCTCGATGGATCGTTGACCGCAGAGAACCAATACCGCGCCCTGACCTCGGGCGTAGCGGTGCTGGACCGTTCCGACGCTGGACGGCTGCTCCTCACCGGCGATGACGCGCTAGACCTGCTCAACCGCCTTTCGACCAACGAGCTCGCGACCCTCGAAGTCGGCGCAGGTGCTGCCACCGTCCTGACGACCAACAAGGGACGCATCGTCGACTTGCTTCACGTCCACCGCAGCGAAGACCGGTTGGTGGTATTCACCTCCCCGGAGAATCAGCAGCGTGTGGCCGAGTGGATCGACTTCTACACCTTCGTCGAGGACGTGGCGATCGAAGACGTAACCGGCGAAACGGCTATGATCTCGCTCACCGGACTCGATTCGACGAAATTCCTGGATGGGTTGACCGACGACCAGGCGTCGTCGCTGGCGACCTATGGTCGATTCAGCGCGCGGATTTCCGATGCGGCTGCCGAGGTCTACCGCAGCGACTTCCTGGGGCCGCCTTCATTCGACATCGTCGTCGACGCCGGGCACAGGGATAGCCTCTTCGGAGTTCTCACCGATGTAGGCGCGACACCCGCTGGCGCGGACGTGATCGAGGCCGTTCGCGTCCAACGCGGCATCCCCGCGTTCGGCAAGGAATTGACCGAAGACTACAACCCGCACGAGGCCAACCTCGTCCACCACGTGAGCTTCTCGAAGGGCTGCTACATCGGGCAAGAGGTAATCGCCCGGCTCCAGACCTACAAGAAAGTCAGCAAGTACCTCGTCGGACTACGATGGGATGGAGAAGGTCCTGCAACGGAATCTTTCTTGACGCATGAAGGCAAGCGAATCGGCATCGTTACGTCCGTGGCGCACCTGCCGCACACCGGAACGAATGTCGGACTCGGCTACGTGCGTAAGGGGCTCGTCGACGATGGCACGACGGTTGTCGACGACACCGGCATCGAAATCACGATCAAGGTCCTCGTCTAGCTCACCATCTCGTCGAACACGATGCGCGAGAGTCGCGCCAGCTTGGGGTCGAGGTCGGTGCTGTCTGTTATCCGCTTGGCCATGATTGCCACGGCATACGGCCCACTCGGTCCCCAAACGATTCCCACGTCGCATCGGACGCTGTAGACGCCTCCCGTCTTGTGGGCCACGATAACGTCCGGCGGCAGGTAGTACGGGATGATGCTCCTGAGCTTCTGGCGCTTGAGAATGTGGAGCATACCGTCCCGTGACCCGTCCGACAGCAAGTCGCCGTTGTGGACGATCTCCAGCAGTCGCACCATATCGGAGGGCGAAGACACGTCGGACTTCTCCTCGTTCAGGGCGTCGCAGTCGGGTGACAGTCCGCGGTAGCCCTGCTCCACCCGGTCGGAGACCTCCCAGAAGTCGTCCAGCGACTCGCTGACCGTGAGTCCCGCCAGGCTGAACAGGAGATCGCGGCACGACATCGGCAGCTTGGTCTTGCTCAGGCCGAGATCCCCCATCGTGCGGTTGAGACTGTCCTTGCCGACGGCATGATAGACGATGTCCGTGGCGAGATTGTCGCTCACGATGATCATCAGCATCGCGAGATCGTGCAGGTTCGGGGCGAGGCCGTTGCCAAGCTCTCTCAAGACGCCGGAGCCGGGCACACGGATCGTGTCGGTCAGCTCGACACGCTGCGAGAGATCCAGCGTGCCGGCGTCGACCTGGCGATAGAGCTCCGCCAGTATGGGCACCTTGAAGGTGCTCGCAGTGAAGAACACCGTGTCGGCGTTGTGTTCGATCGTCTTCCCCGTCTCCAAATGTCGCGCGGCCACGCCCACCACGCCGGGAACTTGGGATACTGCCTCTGAAAGCGTCGTCATGTTCAATACCTAATTGTGGAGTTGGCTAGGATTATACGGACGTCCCTTCGAGCTAACCAGCCGCCAACTCCAACAGCCCGTCCGCCACACCTTCAATGCGGTCCCGCTGCGGAATGACATCAAGCCACCGCCCCGGAATTGCCGTCGCCCCATACCTTGCTCCCAAGACTGCCCCCGCCACAGCCCCGTTCGTGTCGGTGTCTCCACCGGCCTCCACCACCTGCCGCAACGCCTCCTCGAAGCCCAGCGGCGTAACCGCCGCCCACAATCCCGCCTGCAGCGCAATCAGCGTATGACCGATCAGCCTCTGGTCGAGTCGTAGCCAGGAACAGTCCTCCGGCACGGGAACCCCACTCGCAATGCTCTCCAGCACGTCCGACGGGATCCCGTCCATCAACGCCGTCTCAAGCATGTCGGGACATCCGTCCCCCGAGGCCGCCGCCATCAGTGCCGACAGATCTGGCTCCGTCCCCTTCAGCAGCAATGCGATGACGGCGTTGATGACGATGCACGACCACTGCGAGGTGGGCGCGTAATGAGTCACGACACAAGTCGCGGCGCTGTCGCTGACCAGCAGTTCCGGCTCACGAAAACGCGCCAGTGCCACCGGCGCGCAACGCATCACTCCCCCGTTCGGAGCGATGGGATGTCCTTCATACGCGATCCGCGCCGCGTCCGGCGCTCTATGCCCAGCCCCCAGCACTCCTATGACACGGTCCGTCGTAATCCCAATTCCTCGCCCATTCTCACGCCTCCACGCGACAAGCCGCCTCCCGAACTCACCGACGTAGTCCCCTCCACCCAGCAACGCCTCTCCCAGGTCCACCGCCTGCGCCAGATCGTCATCCATAGGCATGAACGCCTCGCCGGAGTCGATATCCAGAATCCCGTCCGGATACCACCGATCAATCTCGCGATAAGACCAACCCTCCATCGGCAGCCCCAGCAGATTCCCAACCGCCAGCCCCAGCATCACCCCGCGAGCGCGGTCCTGCAGCCCCTCCACAAAACCAACTGCGCTGCCCAGCCCAGCGGAGACGTTCGGCGCGTCAACAACAACGTTAGGATCGTTCATCTCCACCTCCCAGCACAGAGGCCTTTGCGTAATCCCCTCCCCCGTTCGCGGGCTAAAAGGGATAGGTAAAACGGATTTTCAGCTACGATCTGGCCCCGTCCCCCCTGTCATTCCGAGCGCAGCGAGGAATCTAAAATCCATAACCGCAAGACCGGACAGCCGGCGCCATGCTTGCCTTTTAGTGTCCTGTCTCAGAGATCCACTGAATAAATCAGCCCGCGAAAATCCCCTCTCCCGTCGTGGGAGAGGGCTAGAGTGAGGGTAAAACGCCCCCTCGTTCAGGAGGGGACTCGCTTCTGACTTTCACCCGCTCTATGCCAACAGACGAGGCGAACCAACCCTACGTCAATAAGGTCAATCGGAAGCAACAACCTCAGCCAATTCGCTCAACACCTGCAGGAGCATCTCCAACGTCGCCGGATCGTTGATGTTGCCTTCCGCGTCGACCAGCCCGGCCGCTTCCTTGACCGGGTGCGTACCCCCCACAACCCGCGCCCTGGCGCTCTTCAACACGGTGATGGTGGTCTCTTGTGACCACTGAGCCCCAAACCTCGACGGACTGGCCCCGACCACCGACACCGGCTTGCCGGTAAACGAGGATTCGCCGTACGGGCGGGATGCCCAGTCGATCAGGTTCTTCAGCACGCCCGTGATGCTGTTGTTGTATTCCGGAGCGGCGATCAGCACCGCGTCGGCTGAACGAATCCTCTCCCGCAAATCCAGGACAACCTGTGGGGTCAAGTCCCCCTCCGAGTCCTGGTTGAACAACGGTATCCTCAGTCCGTCTTCATAGATTTCGACTTCAATAGCCTCAGGGGCTTCGCGCTTCGCGGCCACAAGCAGCGCCCTGTTGTACGAGGCCTTCCTCAGGCTGCCGGGTATCGCCAGTATGCGTATGCGTCGTTCTTTCAAGCCGGATTCTGCGTAGACGGGACGAGAGATAGTAAGGGCTTTTGACCAACCCTTACTATATCAGGATCTCTTCCCACTTAAACCACACAGCCAACGGGTTCTAACGAAATAGGCGTCTCCCGCAAGTCGGTCAACCGCCCATATCCCCACTCCCCTGCTCACTACGGACGCGCGCACTTTTCTCTTCTTTCTATTTTCTACGCACTACTTTCTTCGCCCCCACACCCCAATAGACTCACATATCCGCGTATGCTATTCTCCCAAGTGCTTACGACATACAAGGAGCCCCGAATGGAACGACCGATCTTCAAGCCCATAGGAACCCCGACCGAACAGCTCGACACCCCGTCGCTCATCGTCGACGTGGACGCCCTCGAACACAACATCGCCACCGTCGCCGATTTCTTCGAGAGCAGCGCCGCCAGGCTCCGACCGCACGTCGAGGCGCACAGGACGCCCGCCATCGCGCATAAGCAGTTGGCAGCCGGCGGTCACGTCGGCGGGATCGCCGTATCAAGCATCGGCCAGGCCGAGGTCTTCGTTCCCAGCGGCTTCACCGACGTGTTCGTGGCGAATCTCGTCGTAACCCCCCAGAAAATCACCCGCCTCTGCGCCCTCGCCAGGCAGGCCAGGATCGGCGTCGCCGTCGACAGCCCCGCAAACGTAGCCGATCTGTCCGACGCCGCCGTAGCCAACGGCGTATGCCTCGACGTGGCCGTATACGTCAACACCCGCCTCGGACTCTACGGCGTAGAACCCGGCCAACCCGCCGTCGACCTGGCGAAGGCAGTCGTTGACGCTCCCGGCCTCGACTTCGCCGGCATTATGACCCAGGAAGGCAGCATCCTGTCCGACGACCCCGACGATGCCGCCGCCGAGTCTCGTTCGGCCGTCCAACCCCTCCTCGACACGCGCCAGGACATTGAGTCCGCCGGAATCCCCGTCCGGGTCGTGAGCGCCGGAGGCACCTCCAACTATCAGGTCGTCGGTGCCATCGACGGCGTGACCGAGGTCCCCGCTGGTACTTACGCCCTGCTCGACGCCCAGCACGCGCCCCATCTCCCTCACCTCAAGACCGCCGGCCGTGTCATGTCAACCGTAACCAGCAGGCCGGAGCCCGGCTACATGATTACCGACGGCGGCCAGAAGGCAATCGGGGCCGACACCGGCTTCCCCTCCATCGACAACCTGCCCGACCCCACCGTCAAGGGACTCAGCGCCGAGCACGGCAGCATCTATTTCGACGCTTCCGAGGGCGCCGACCCTCAACTCGGAGAAAAGATTTGGTGTACCCCGTGGGACGCGGCCACTTGCGCCAACCTCCACGACTACATATTCGCCGTCCGAAACGACTCCCTCGAAGCCATCTGGGAAGTCTCCGCAAGGGGACGCTACCGCTAACCCTCAAACATTGTCATTCCCGCGTACGCGGGAATCCAGCACCCTTATCACGACGAACTCATATAAGACATACAGGCCCCAACACACCGTCAGCCGGAGAAAACCATGGACAACACTCCCCGCGAACGCGGCACTCCCCTCGAAGATCTGGAGACCCCATGCTTCATCGTTGAGGTGGACGCCCTCGAAAGCAACTACCGTGTCGTCTCGGACACCTACCGCGACACCGTGTGCAAAATGCGCCAGCACACCAAGAACATCAAGAGCCCCTTCCTCGCCAGGATGCAGATGGACATCGGAGGCTCCAACGGCGGCGTCTGCACGGCAAAGGTCGCCGAGGCCGAGATCATGGTCGAGGGCGGCATCACCGACATCCTCATCCCCAACCAGATCGTCACCGATGACAAGCTCAACCGCGTGTGCGCCCTCGCAAGACACGGCGACATCAAGCTCTGCGTCGACAGCGTGGAAAACGTTGAGACCATCTCCGATGTCGCGTCCCGGAACGGCGTTGAGGTCGGCGTCCTCATCGAGGTCGACACGTCCATGGCTCGGGCGGGAGTCCGCAGCCCCGAACAAGGTGTGGAGATCGCCAGGGCCGCTGTGAATCTTCCCGGGGTCGCCTTCCGCGGCGTCATGAGCCACCAGAACGTCGGCGAGGCGTTCAGCAAGGAAGACCGCTACCTGCGCGGCAAGGAGACCATCGACATCTGCCTCAAGGTCAAGGACGCCGTCGAGGACGCGGGCATCCCGGTGGAGATCGTCTCCAGCGGCGAGACCTTCTGCTACGACGTCGCGGCCACAATTCCCGGCGTCACCGAGGTCGAGGGCGGTTCCTACGCCCTCATGTCCACCGGATACGGTTACATGACCGAGTTCCAAATAGCCGGCAAGGTGCTCGGCACCGTCGTCAGCACCCCACGCCCCGGTGTGGCCATCGGCGACGTTGGAATGCACTCGATTGCCGCTCCGGGCGGCGTCCTCCCGACCGTCGATGGAATCCCCGGCGTCGAAGTCGAGTCCCTCCACGACGACCATATCGTCCTCACCGGCGACGGCTCTATGCCCCTGAGCGTCGGCGACAAGTTCAAGCTCCTGCCCGCCCACCAGGACATGCTCGTCAACCGCTGGGACCAATATGTGGCCGTCCGTGACGGCGTCGTCGAAGACGTATGGGACATCCCAGGTCGCGGCTGCTATCACTAGGTACAGTTAAATTCTCCACAACCATTCCGTCATCAGCTCTCAAGAATCCGTCATTCCCGCGAAAGCGGGAATCCATTCCTCATGGGAAGCGAATCCGGTTCTCATTCGGACTCGGGCCTCTGCCGAATTGACGGGCAATGACGTTGTTGCATGAGAAACGACCAGTGATGACTCCTGCCAGCGCGTTATCGATCCTGTTAGTCGCCCTTACCCTCGTCCTCGCAGCGTGTGGCACCGGCGAAGACCCTACCCTGCTCCCTGAGCAGACAGGACCGGCTCCGTCGCTGGAAGCCCTTCGCAACAGGGCTGGCGAAGCGACGCTGGCCTTGAATGAGAGCCAATGGCTCGACTTATACGAGTTCAAGAGTCCCCGCTCTGTCAGACCCCGCCTCCCATACGGACTCCCCGCCGTGCAGCTCTGCACCCAGGAGCAGTTCATATTCGACACGGGAACGAGGATTGCAAAGATACGAGCTCTTGCCGGACTCTACCGCGATGAGAAGCTAACGTGGGAAGTAGTCGACGTGACCACGAAGGAAGACCAGGACCGTATCGGCGTCGTCCGGCTCGATATCTTCCACGAGGGCAAGCTCGTCACCGACGAGTTCCACGACTATCGCGGCGAAGTGGAAGAGGGCGAGCGATGGGTCTACATCGAAGGCGAATGGTGGATAGAGCCGGAGAACTGGGACGAGGGCTGCCACGAAAACACCCTATTCGGCCTCTAGTTCGACGTCGACCTTCCCATCTTGTCCCGAAGCCGCTCCTTCAACTCCGCCGACTCCTCGTTCAGCAGCCTCAGCGCAAGCCGAAGCGCGTTCGGGACATCGTCAGCCTCCAGGATGCCCTGCTTCCCGATGACTTCCCCCTGAAGCTGCGAACCCACTGAGTACCTCAGTTGCACAGGGTCCGTCGGCAAGATGGGCCGCTCAATCCACTCGCCTCGCAGCGCCATGAACATCTGTATGTGCTGCTTTGCGGCCTGTCTCACCTCGGCAATCAGGTTCTCGTCAACAACTGGAGAATCATCGTCCTCCAGAGGAAGCACTTCTGCTGTGATATACGGCAGCTGCTCGACGATCTCCACAATCCGAAACCGGCGCTCCCCCTTGGTGCCGATCAGCATCCGTCCGTCATCGAGCGTCCTCACCTCGTCGATCACCGCGATCGTCCCGACCGCCTCCGGCGTCGCCGGATCGCCCACATCCGACCCCGAATTGATGAGCACCACGCCGAAACGCCTGTCTCCCTCCAGGCAATGCCGCATCATCAGCCGGTACCGCTCCTCGAAAATGTGCAGAGGCAGATACCCACCCGGAAACAAAACAACGTTCAACGGAAACAAAGGCAGACGCATTGACCTGCGGTAACTCGTCCCTTACGAATTTCAATAAGGATAGAGTGTCCCCCAAACATCGTAAAGATGGGACTCAGTGGTGGAACTTGCCGCCCCCGCAAGACCCGGAGCCTGTCATTCCGAATGAAGCGGAGCGGAATGAGGAATCTAAAGTCCTCGCTAAACCGTACCCGCCCCAAACACCCCTCTTTCTTCTTTCCTCTTTCTACTTTCTCCGCCCTTCTTTCTCCCTTCTTCCTCAATCCTCTCCCATCCTGCCGACAATTGTGATTGTCTTGCACCTTAGGCGTGTGCTATATTCAATGCTGCCGTCCAATTCGGACGGACTGTTTATTTGGAGAGGTGTCGGTATACCACGAGACTATCGTGTCAATGACCGGATCCGCATAGCCGAGGTCCGGTTGATCGACGAAGCGGGCAAGCAGCTTGGCGTAATGCCCACGCGCCAGGCCCTGATTTTTGCGCAGGAACGGGGTCTCGACCTCGTCGAGGTCGCGCCGGGCAGCAGGCCGCCCGTCTGCCGCCTGATGGACTACGGCAAATTCAGGTACGAGGCCACGCGCAGGGAGCGTGAGGCTCGAAAGGCCCAGCGAAGCAAGACGACCAACGAGCTGCGGGAAGTCCGGCTCGAAGGACGTATCGGCGATCACGATCTCGAAACGAAAATCCGCCAGGTAAAGCGCCTTCTCGGCGAGGGTTCCAAGGTCCGCGTGTCGGTCCGCTTCCGCGGTAGGGAGATAACCCACCCCGAGATTGGAATGGCCCTCCTCCGACGAGTCGCCGAGAGCCTCGTCGAGGACGCGGGCATGGAAAAGGCCCCCTCGTTCGAGGGACGGTTCCTCGCCATGATCCTGGCCCCTGTAAGCCCCGGTGGCAAGAGTTCCAAACCGAAAGACGAATCAGCACAGCAGACCGAAAAGGAGAAGACGCGTGCCTAAGCTCAAGACCCACAAGGGAGCAGCCGCGCGGTTCAAGTTCACCAAGACCGGCAAAATCCTTCGCATGAAGGGGCGGCAGGGACACTTCCGCCGACGGAAGCCCAAGCGCGTCAAGCGTCAGATGCGCCAGACCCTGCCCGGAAGCGCCTCCGACGCCAAGAACATCCGCGCCGTACTGCCCTACGGCTCCACCAAGTAACACGAGGATCACAAAGTGACACGAGTCAAACGAGGATACATAAGGCGGCGACGCCACAAGAAGGTCGTCAAGATGGCCTCCGGCCACCAGAGCGGACGCTCTCGCGTCTTCAAGCAGGCCAACGAGTCCGTCATGCACGCGCTCAGGTACGCCTACTTCCACCGCCGCGAGAAGAAGGGCGACATGCGCCGCCTCTGGAACATTCGCATCAACGCCGCCGCCCGCGCCAACGGCCTCTCCTACAGCAAGCTCATCCACGGCCTCAAGCTCGCCGGCGTCGACGTCAACCGCAAGATGCTCGCCGAGCTCGGTGCCACCGACCCCGAGGCCTTCTCCGCCATCGCCGAGACCGCCAAGGCCCAGCTAGCCTCCGAAGCGGCGTAGCCGGCTTCCCCCAAAACAGACCCGTTCGCCCTGAGCAGCCTTACGCCCCCCGCGCGGGGCCGTGCCGAGTTTCAGTAACTGCTGTGCGGCTACGAGAAAGGACGTTCGGCCTGAGCCTGTCGAAGGCCCGAAAGACCACCCACACTCTCTCCCCCGCCGGGGGAGAGATACAGAGAGGGGGTTCCCGCAGTTACTTGAAAGCCTGTCGAAGGCCAGTCCTCCACCAAGGCGGATAGCCTTGGGATAGTCCCTTACCTACCCCTCCTCCCCCAACAACGCCCGCACATCCCCCACAACCTCTTCCGGCTCAATCGGCAGCGTGTGCAGAACGCGCACCCTCCCCTGCCTATCAATCAAATACACCGGCGCTTGGTGCGCCACCGTATACCGCGATGCGATGTCGCGACTCAACGCATCGACCCCACGCACCCTGTCGACCTTCCACTCCTCCGGCACATTCGCGACCCGTCCCTCCTCGTCCACCGCCGCGACGACATAATACCCCTCCCAGACAGGGCCCAGTTCCTCCTCGCTCCCAACGAGATACCGCCAGCTCTCGGCCATCCCCCAGGCTACCGAGTACTCCCGCGCCCGCTCGACCGTGTCCCTCTCCGGGTCCACGCTCACGACCACGATGGACACCTCCCCTGCGTCATCCCCCAGCCTCTCGGACACCGCCTTCACGTGGTGCGCCACGATGGGACAGATATCGGGACAGTACGTGTACAGGAAAGTGAGAACGACAACCTTCCCCTCGTTCAACTGCCCGAGCGAGACTGACCTCCCAAATTGGTCCGTCAGCCGGAAGTCCTGCGCTTCTCGCCGGTCCTCGATGACCGTTCCCGAAAACTCCGCGTCCCCACCACCCGTCGAGCATCCCGCGAGAAGAACGGAAAAGAGAACGACCGCCGCCTGCCATGTCGCGAGGATTGCCAGACCCGTTCGTGCTGAGCCTGTCGAAGCGCGATGCGTCAAATCATTCAAAGACTTGAAATGTCGACTAGCACTGTTCCCATTTGGATATAACAGCTAGATCGAGAGGAGATTATCCCCTCTCCCGTCGTGGGAGAGGGCTAGAGCCTGCCCCGTACTCGATACGGGGGTGAGGGTGTTCTTCGAACAATCAGCCAAAAATATATGGACCCGAGGCTAGCTGCCCATCTTCCGTTCGAGATAGGCGGCTACTACGGGAACTCCAACCACCAGCAGCATGCCCAGGATAATCACGCCCCACTGCTTCCACTCGGTGTTCACGTAGAGGGTCGTGAATACCACACCCAGTCCAATTGCGAAGAGGCCAACGCAGAACACCGAGGCAGCCGGTATCCAAATCGCGTCCCATAATCGACGTTTTTCTCTGTCCATACTGCGGTCCTCTCTGCTATGGATTTACATAACCGTCATTCCCGCGAAGGCGGGAATCCAATCGCCTCGTCTCCTGAGTTATGTAAAAGTCTCCTATGCGGTGCTCAAAAGATTGTCTTCGTCCGGGGAAAAGCGGTGGGGACTCAACCGCCGCTTCTCGTCCTGTGTGCGTCGCTCTTCATCGTTGTACCACTTGAAGAAGGCGATCACGATGAGCGTCAGGAACAGCAGGCTCCCGCCGACCTTCATGATGATGCCCCCGATCTGCTGGTCCGCCAGCGGCGAGACCGCCCAGATCTGCGGCGCCGTTACGTACCACTCATACAGCGGCTGCTTGGAGAACGTCACGAACGCGAACACGAATATCTGCGTGATCGAAAGCGCGAACAGGTAGACCATCTGCAGCGAGTATGACAGACGAGGCAGCTCCGGCATCGAGCTCGTCAGAGGCCACCACATCAGCATCGCCGCCCCGATGAACATCAGGTGCTCGGTGACGTGTACCGCGTGGACCGTCACCGACAGGTTGTACAGGTCCGGCACGTGCCACAGCGCGAACACTAGATTGAATACCACCACCGCGACCACCGGGCGAGTCGCGAACCGCCACACGTAGAAGCTCAGGTTGGGTCGGAGCAGCGGACGAATCAGCCAGTCCGGTGTGCCCAGTATCAGCAGCGGCGGCGCCACCAGCGTCAGCAGCACGTGCTGCGTCATGTGGGCGCTGAACAGGTAATGGTCGCCCAGGATGTGCAGCGGCGAGAGCAGCGAGAAGAATATCACCAGCACGCCCGCCGTGAACGTCGCGATCTTCTTCGGATCGATGTCGTCCGCCAGGTTCCACCGTTCGCGCAGGGGGCCGACGCCGAACAGGTACGCGCCCTCAAGCAGCGCAAGGCCGACTACCACTTCGACGTGGCCGTGCCAGTGTGTCCAAATGGGGCGAATGGACTCTTCCACTCCTGGACCCGTCTCCCTTCCGTCCCTTGCGCCTTATACGAAGAACTTGAACAGCGCCAGCAGGGATATGCCGACCCCGAAGGCCAGCACCAGCCCGCCGACGAAAAGCGCCGAAAAGAGCTTGGCGTCATACCGCAGGTGCATGTAGAACATCGCCACCAGAGCGAACTTCGCGCCCGACAGGATCACCAATACGGGAATAATGCCGTGCTTCAACCCTTCCAGGTAGAAGACGCCAACCTCGATCGCCGTGATCACCGACAGGATCATCGCCACCGTAAAGTAGGTGCGCGCCGTCGGGTGACCCGTATCTACGTTTGAGTGAGTGTTATCGTCGCTTGGTCCGTGTGCCATTTCCCGCACCTTGCCTTAATCCCGCTAGTCGAACCCTGGGAACACGCCGAACAGGTACACCACCGTGAAGATGATGATCCACACTATATCGACGAAGTGCCAGTACAGCGCCGCCAGGTCGATCTCCTCGTGCTTCGCCGGTGTGATCCCGCCCTTCCTCAACGAGAAGAAGAATATCGACAGCAGCCATATCACCCCGATCGTCACGTGCCCCCCGTGGAAGCCCGTTAACGTGAAGAACGTCGTGCCAAACAGGTTCGTCCTCGGCGTGAGTCCCGCGTCCACCGACACGTGATCGACCGTACCGTCGCACCGGTCGACGAACGTCGCCTCGAACTCCGTCAGCTCTTCGACGTTCAGGTTCTTGCAGTCAAGCTCGAAGTGGTAGTTGACGAACTCGTTGAACTCGAACACCTGGAACGCCAGGAACGTCGCTCCCATGATGCACGTCGAGAGCAGCCATATCCGAAAGCCCTTCATGTTCCCGCGAGTCAGCGCGCTGTACGCCAGCACCATGCTCATGCTGCTCATCAGCAGCACGAACGTGCTCGTCGAGGTCGTCAGAATGTCGAACACGTCCTCCGGGAACGGCCCGACCTGGCTCCGGTTCTTGTATACCAGGTACGTCGCGATGAACGTGCCGAAGAACATGCAGTCCGAGCCCAAGAAGGCCCACATGAGCAGCTTCTTGTGGCTCAGTCCCGTCGTCGTATCGTGTTCTTCGTGCCCGCCCGTGTGGGCGACTTCTGCGTTTGCCACGTACTTCTCCGTTTACAATCTAACCCAAATCACGTTCGCCCTGAGCAGCGTTACGCCCCGCGCGGGATCATGCAGGGCCGTCGGTAACTGCCGCCAACACAGGGTTACACACTTCATAGTTGAGAATTCTTGTCCCTCTTTTCCCTCTGTGCTCTCTGTGTTCTCTGTGGTGAATCTTCATCCTAGTGGTGCTCCGGCGATTCGTCCGGCTCGTTTACCGGTTCGAGCGCCCACGCCGCAATGCCTATCAGTGTGATCGCCCCGCCGATGATTCCCACAATCGGGACACTCGAAATCCCGGCTATGTCGAATGTATAGAGCAGACCGTACGCCCCGACGAAAAGCCCGAAAGACGTCACCAGCGGCCAGTACGACGGCTGAGGCAGATGAATGTCATGCCCGTTGTGCTCGTCTTCGGAACTGCCCGCGACCGGCACCGCCGGAATGCGCTCGCGCTTCTGCGCCCACCAGGCGTCCCGGTCGTAGACCTGCGGGATCTGCACGAAGTTGTAGTGCGGTGGCGGCGACGAAATTGACCACTCCAGCGTCCGCCCGTCCCATGGGTCTGATCCTGCCTTCTCGCCGCTGCGAGCGCTCTTGATGTAGTTCACGATGAAGACCAGTATTCCGAACGCCAGGATGAGGGAACCGACCGACGCCACCATGTTCCAGAAGTCCCATCCCATGTTCTCCGGGTACGTGAACACCCTCCGAGGCATCCCGTCCAGACCCACGAAGTGCATCGGGAAGAACGTCACGTTCATGCCGATGAACATCAGCCAGAAGTTCAACTGGCCGAGTTTCTCGTCCATGAATTTGCCATATATCTTCGGGAACCAGTAGTAGATCCCCGCGAAGAGCGCGAAGATCGCCCCGCCGAACAGCACGTAGTGAATGTGCGCGACGATGAAGTAGGTGTCCTGCTGCTGCGCGTCCGACGCCGCCGATGCGTGCATCACCCCGCTGAGACCGCCCACGATGAAGAGCGCGACGAACCCCACTGCGAACAGCATGGGCGTCTTGAAGTCTATCGACCCGCCCCACATCGTCCCGATCCAGTTGAATATCTTCACCCCCGTCGGCACCGCGATCGCCATCGTCGTTATCGCGAACACCGAGTTCGCCACCGGCCCCAGGCCGACCGTGAACATATGATGGCTCCACACCATCCAGCCCATGAACCCGATGATGATCCCCGAAAGCACGATGACCGGGTAGCCGAACAGCGGCTTCTTGGAGAACGTCGGCAGTATCTCCGACACGATCCCCATCGCCGGCAGAATCAGGATGTACACCTCGGGATGCCCGAATATCCAGAACAGGTGCTGCCAAAGCAGCGGGTTCGCTCCCGCGCTCGTGACGAAGAAGTTGGTCCCATAGAACCGGTCGAACAGCAGCTCGATCAGCGCCACCGTGATCACCGGGAACGCCAGGATCAGCAGGAACGCCGTCACCAGCGTCATCCACGTGAACAGCGGCATCCGCATAAGCGACATGCCCGGAGCCCGCATGTTCAGGATCGTCACGATGAAGTTGAACGCCGCCGCCAGCGACGCGATGCCGAGCACCTGCAGACTCAGAATCCAGAAGTCAATCCCGTGCCCGGGGTTGTACTCGATTCCCGTAATAGGCGAGTACCCGAACCATCCCGCGTTCGGCGCGCCGCCCAGGAAATAGCTCAGCTTGAGAATCAAGGCCCCGCCCAGGAACGTCCAGTAGCTGAACGCGTTGAGTCGCGGGAACGCGACGTCGCGCGCTCCTATCTGCAGCGGGATGATGTAGTTGAAGAACGCCGCCCCCATCGGCATTACGCCGAGGAAGATCATCGTCGTCGCGTGCATCGTGAAGAGCTGGTTGAACACCTCCGGGCTGACCAGCTGCGCCTCCGGCGTTGCCAGCTGCGCGCGGATGTACAGCGCCTCGAGCCCGCCCGTCAGGAACATGATGAAAGCCGTCACGCCGTACAGGATGCCGATCTTCTTGTGATCGATCGTCGTTAGCCAGTCCCAGATTCCTGTCGGATGGGACGGGCGTTTCGGCAGTGGTATCGCAAGTGTAGTCATGGGTTTTCTCTTGACCTCCGGTCGGTCACTGTAAGCCCTGGATATACCGCACCAGCGCCGCTACTTGTGCTTCGGTCAAAGCCAACTGCGGGTCGTTGTATACCTGCCCCTGGGTGAACATGATATTGCCCGGCTTGACGGCGTTCGGATTCGCTATCCACTCCGTCAAATTCTCCTGCGTATTCTCCCGTATCCCCGACGCGATATGCGTCCGCCGTCCAACGTGCGTCAGGTCCGGCCCAATCTTCCCTTGGGCCTGCGTCCCCTTGATCGTGTGGCACGTCCAGCACTGCGCCTGCGGCCCCTCGAAGATCGCCTTGCCCTGCTTCGCCAGCGGGTCCGTCGGCTCGACGGCGTCCGCCCGCTCCGACGCAAGCCACGCGTCGAACTCCTCCCGTGTCTCTACGATAACCCAAAACCGCATCAGCGCGTGAGACTCGCCGCAAAACTCCGCGCACTGCGCGTAGAACGTCCCCGTCTCTTCCCCCTTGATCCACATCGTGTTCTGGTTGTTCGGCACGAGGTCGACCTTGCCCGCGATCTTCGGGATCCAGAAGCTGTGCAGCACGTCCCGCGAGTCCAGCGTGATGTTCACCACCTCGTCCACCGGGATGTGGAGCTCATTCGCCGTAATCAGAGTATTGTCCGGGTCATTGGGATCGGGATAGTTGAATTCCCACCACCACTGCTCTCCCACCACGCCGACCTGCAATGCCCCCTCCGGGTCGGGCGAGTTCGCATTGTCGAAGATCGTAATCACCGTCGGGACGGCCACCACGATCAGCACGATGGACGGAATGATCGTCCACCCGATCTCCAATGGAGTATTGCCGTGAGTCTGGTGAGGGTCGCCGTCTCCCGGCTTTCGCCGGTACTTGAAAGCGGCGTATACGAGGATGCCCTCGACCACCACGAAAACGAAGACCGCCGCCCAGAAGATGACCCAGAATAGCGTGAGCTGCGAACGCGCAACCGGGCCCGTAGCATCGAATGTGGACTGCGGATTGTCGGGATAACAGGCTGTGAAGAGTATGCCGATAATGACCAACAGGAGAGCGGTGATGAGCTTCCCGTTTGGCGCTTTGAGCGTTGACATCGTGTTGGCTGTCTTCTCCTACCGCCCATTATCGGACAGAGCCCGAGGCACGGACAATCTATCAAAGGCCCGAAATTCAGTCAAGGGATTCTCCGTACCCTCCCGTTGCTCCGTCTTCACCCTTCCCATTACACATTCACCATTCCGTCTATCATCACCGCAACGAACAGCAGAGCCAAGTACAAGAGCGAGTACAGGTAAAGCGATTTCGTCCCCTCAGTCCCCTCCGAACGAATATGCATGATCGCCAGGTAGATGAACGCGCCGCCCAGCCCCAGCGCCGACGCCAGGTAGACCCATCCGACTGCCCCCGTCGTGAAGAACATCAGCGTGAGCGCCACCAGCAGCACCGTGTACAACAGGATATGCTGCTTCGTATCCGCCACGCTCGTTACCACGGGCAGCATCGGCACGCCCGCGCGCGCGTAGTCATCCTTAATGAGAAGCGCCAGCGCCCAGAAGTGCGGCGGCGTCCAGAAGAAGATGATGGCGAACAGGTACACCGCCGGCAGACCGACTGTGCCCGTCACAGCCGCCCACCCGACCATCGGAGGCACCGCTCCCGCCGCCCCGCCGATGACGATGTTCTGCGGAGTCGACCGCTTCAGACCAATCGTGTACACGAAGATGTAGATCAGCGTTCCGCTCAGCGTGAGCGCCGCGCTCAGCACGTTCACGAAGGCGCTCAGCAGTGCAAACGACGCAATCGTCAGAACGATGCCGAACACCAGCGCCTGCCGCCGCGACACCCTGCCGCTCGCGACCGGACGCTTCCGCGTGCGGTGCATCAGGCCGTCGATGTCGCTCTCGATGTAATGGTTCAGTGCGTGCGCGCCGCCCGCTGCCAGATACCCGCAAACGATCACAAACAGCGCGATCATCGGGTCCGGAAGCCCCTTCGCCGCCAGCACCATCCCACCCACCGCCGTCACCAGCAGCAGGGAAATGATGCGAGGCTTCGTAAGGGCAATATAGTCGCGAATAGTTCCGGGTGAAGGAATACTCTGGGCGATCATGATGCCACGTTCTCCACACCCCAACTCGGCACTCGAAACCGGTCAGGCCTTAGATACACCGCCGCCAGCAGTACCGCCGACGCCCACATCAGCGTCGCGACCGTTAGATGAAGCGACTTCATTGCCGCCGTGAATCCGAGCCACACCGTGAAAGCCCCTACGAGGATTTCCGCGACGAGGAACCCCCCGGTCAACACCGTCAGCCATCGGAGCTCTCCATCCACTGCGCCCCGACGCCATGCCACGTGGCCCATTCCCGCCACGAGCGCGAATACGATCACCGCAAGATACCGGTGTCCCATGTGCGCCTCGAAGGCAATGCCCCTGGGTATCCCCCACCCTTGACACATCGGCCAGCTTCCGCAGCTCGACCCATATCCGGCCCCCACGATATACGAGCCGTAGAGAATCATCACCATCACGCCGACGAGCGTCCCCCACATGAGAGTACGGTCGAACTTGATTCTCGGCCTTTCGACGACCTCCCCCGATGCGTCCTCCTCGACCGGCCCGCCCGAAAGCCATGCCACCGCCATGCTTGCAACCACAAGCTCCGCAAGACCCAGGTGAATCAGCCGCACCCACCACGTGAGCTCGCTCAACACCGTCAGCCCTCCGAGGATTGCCGCCGCGATGACCAGGATCGTTCCCGCGCTGGTCGATATCAACGCCGGACTGTTCCCCCGGTAGTGCCTCCATGCGAGGTACAGTGCGATCACCACGAGTAATCCCACGACCGTCGCCGACAGCCGGTGCGAATACTCCAGCATCGTGTGATAGTCGAGCGGGGGAATGAGCTGCCCGTGACACAGCGGCCAGTCGGGACAGGCGTCGCCGGAACCGGTCACGCGGACAATGCCCCCGAGCGTCACCTGCGCAATGGCTGCGATCAGGCCCAGCAAAGCCACCGCACGAAACCTTGTCTGCGCGGTTGTCATGCTGCTGTGGTCTTCGGCAATATCCGCCGCTCCGGGGACAATTCAAACGGTCTCTTCAGACGCCTTAAATCTAGCACAGCCCCTACACCCGGTCAACGAAACCCACCCGTGGCCAACCATCCCAACTAACCCCACACACCACACGTTCACCCTGAGCTTGTCCAAGGGTGAAGGCCTACCCTACCACCACCTGTCATTCCGAGCGCAGCGAGGAATCTAAAATCCTCGCCATCCTCGATGTGACTCTGGCCGGAACGATTCACCTCTTTCCCTCTCTCCCGTTCGCGGGAGAGGGCTGGGGTGAGGGTGAAAACCAAGCTCTCACACACCATCCTCCCCATCCGACCGGAAATCCCACCCCGGCCGGCCATCCCAACACGCCCACACACCACCCGTTCACCCTGAGCCCGTCGAAGGGTCGAACGACCGTCCCGTCCCCTTCCCCAAGCCCTTCTTTTCACTTTCTTCTTTCCTCCTCTGCGCCCTCCGTGCTCTCTGCGGTGAATCTTCCTTCGCCCTTCTTTCCTCTTTCCTTCTTTATTCTTTCTGCCCCTCGCCCCCCTTCTGCTACAATGCCTCGCCATGAATCAGCCCGACATGTACGGCAAGACATGCCTCGTCACTGGCGCGAACGCCGGTATCGGAAAAGCCACGGCAACCGGACTCGCCCGCATGGGCGCCACCGTCATCATGGTCTGCCGCAGCCGCGAACGTGGCGAGTCCGCCCAGGCCGAGATCGCTGCCGAAACCGGAAGCCCGAACCTCGACCTCCTCATCGCCGACCTCTCGTCGCAGGGCTCCATCCGCAAACTTGCGCGTACGGTCATTTCGAGATACCCCCGGCTCCACGTCCTCGTCAACAACGCCGGTGCCATCACCCCCAGCAGGCGGCTCACCGTCGACGGCATCGAGACCCAGTTCGCCGTCAACCACCTTGCCCCCTTCCTCCTGACGAACCTGCTCCTCGACACCCTGAAAGAGTCCGCCCCTGCCCGCATCGTCACTGTCTCGTCCCAGGTGCACAGCAAGAGCCCGCTCGATCTCGACGACCTCCATTCCGACCGCGACTACACCGCCAGCCAGGTATACCGCAAGACCAAGCTCGCCAACATCCTCTTCACCTACGAGCTCGCCCGCCGTCTGGAGGGGACCGGCGTCGCGGCCAACTGCCTCCACCCCGGCGTCATCGCAACCAAGCTCCTCGACAACTACATGGGCGGCTCCCATGAAGCGGGCTTCGGATCCGGCGAGAGCCTCGGCGACAGCCCCGAAAACGGCGCCGCCGTCGTCCTCCACGTCGCCACGTCACCGGAAATCGACGGCCTCTCTGGCAAGTACTTCTACGACAACGCCGTGCGCGAGACGGCCCCCGTCACCTACGACGAAGAACACGCCCGCCAGCTATGGGACATCAGCGCCGACCTCACCGGCCTCACGTCATGGCCCGCCCCCCGATATCGCTAGTATCCTGTGTCAGAGATTCATCGAACAAATCAGCCCGTGAAAATCCCCTCTCCCGTCGTGGGAGAGGGCTAGGGTGAGGGTGAAGACCTACTCATGTCACAGACAAACGCATGAACAACGCGGATCACACTGATTTCTCCTCTGTGCTCTCCGTGGTCTCTGTGGTGAATCCCCCTCTCCCGTTCGCGGGAGAGGGCTGGGGTGAGGGTAAATCCTCCTACCCCCGTCAGCCCCCGCCGGGAAGACAACATACATCCCAATCTCTCCCCCGCCGGGGGAGAGACACAGAGAGGGGGTCTTACGATCCCCCCAACCGCCGCGACAACCGGTACCCTAGGAACTTGTACTCCCCCCACCGCTCCAGGAAAGCCTCGACCTCCTTCGGCCCGATGCCGTGCCGCTCCCGAAAGAACTTCGTGACCTCAGAGTCGACCGGCACGCGACTGAAGTCCTGAAGAAGCACCCGCAAATGACTCGCCGCATACGGCCCTATCCCGTGCAACCCCATCAGCGCCTCGTACGTCAACAGACCTTCCACCCCCACTCCGTTCTCATCCACCAGTCCATCACGGAGAAGCCTCTCTGTCGACACCATGATCCCCTTCGCGCGAAACCCCAACGACGCCCGTTCCCTCAACGCCGCCTCACCCGCATCCAGAATCTGCACCGGAGTCGGAACGAACCCACCCCCGATCTCCTGCACGAGCCGACCGGCCATCCGCTTCGTTCCCGCCCAGTTGATCTGCACCGTGCACACCGTCTTCAGATAGTCCTCATAGAAGGTGGTTCCACGCAGGAACCGTCCCCCTCCCCGCCGGATCACATCGGCGACGTCGCTATCCACGCCATCCGCGACCTCGATCGCCTCGGTCGGGTCCCAGTCCAGCGACAGCCACCGCCGCGCCGTCGCCTCCACGCCGGTCATGTCGGTACCTTCCCCACGAACCTCTATTGCCCTCGGCCCGCTCTGCGTCACCGTGATCGTCGTCGGCCCTCCAAGCATGTCCGTACGGGACAGCTCACCCGTCTCCTCGTCCCACTTCCACGGTCCCAGCGCGACCCATCCATGACTCTGAACGGTCATGCGGAGCGAGACATCGTGACTGCTGCTGATCGTGAGGACTTGGCTTACCATGGCTGCCTGTACGAAGGGAAATTTGCACGGCATGGTATCATCGTAGGCGAACGGGCTTGAAGTCGGACGATGCAGCGGGACGAGAACCGATGCTGCCAGGAGTGTAACTTTGCCGAAGCAGCCGAACGTCCTGTTCCTATTCACCGACCAGCAGCGGGCCGACACGATGGCGTGTTACGGCAACGACGACATTCAAACGCCCAACCTCAACGCGCTCGCCAGCCGGAGCTTCGTCTTCGACAACGCCTACGTCAGCCAGCCCGTCTGCACTCCATCGCGCGCCACCATCCTGACGGGACTCTACCCCCACACGAGCGGCTGCACCGTGAACAACGTTCCGCTTCCGCCCGCAATGAAGACCATTGCCGAGATGGTCCCCGACGAGTATCGAACGGGCTACTTCGGCAAGTGGCACCTCGGCGACGAGCTCCGCGCTCAGCACGGCTTCGAAGAGTGGGTAAGCATCGAAGACCTCTACCGCCCCTACTACTCCGACACCGCCGACCTTGGGGCCCAGTCCGACTATCACTACTACCTCATCTCGCAGGGATTCGAGCCCGACGTGAAGGGCAGGGAAACGCTCGCGAAGGAGTATGGCGAACACGACGCCAGAGCGCGCTTCGAGGACGAACAGCCGGTATTCAGCCGTCCCTATGCCGCCGGACTGCCGGAGGAGCATACTAAGGCCTCCTTCCTCGGGAGGGCGGTTGAGCGTTTCATCCATGAGTCCGCGGACGGCGACCAACCGTTCATGCTCTATGTCAACTTCTTCGAGCCCCACAATCCGTTCACCGGGCCGCTCGACGACCTCCACCCTCGCGACAAGCTCAATACCGGTCCCGCGTTCATGCAAACTCCGTGGGAGAACACCTCCGTGCTCCACCGCATGATGGCCGACTTCTACAAGGACGCCATGGAAGACGGATGCGACCTTTCGAGCGAGGAAGGCTGGCGTGAGATTCGCGCCCGCTACTTCGGGTTGGTGTCCTTGGTCGATAGGGCCGTCGGAGGTATCATGCGCGCTCTGGAAGAGAGCGGCCAGGCCGACGACACTATCATCGTCTACACCAGCGAGCATGGTGAGATGCTGGGCGACCACGCCATCCTCCACAAGACGATGATGTACGAGGAAGCCATGCGCGTGCCCTTCCTGATGCGCGTGCCCTGGCTCTCCGATGAGCAGCAGCGGGTTGAGGGCCGGATCGGCCTCGTCGACGCGGTGCCGACTCTCCTCGATCTGCTCGGTCAGGAGATCCCCCGCGAGATTCAAGGCGAGAGCCGGGTGCCCGTCCTGGAAGGCAACTCCGACCTCAGCGACAACGACGTGATCGTCCAGTGGAACGGCGAGGACGGCCGGCCAACGACCGCCTTCAACACGACCATCCCCGGCCGCGCAATCCGCCGTGCCTCGTCCATGCCGCGCCGCGCAATCATCTCCCACGAAGGAATCAAGCTCCACCTCAGCCCCGGCGACCAGTGCGAGCTCTACGACCTCAACAACGACCCGCACGAGCTTCGCAACCTCTACAACGACGAGGCATACCGCCACACCATCCGCGACCTCGCCTCACGCATCCGCCTCTGGCAGGAAAAGTACAAGGACTACACCCCCGTCCTCCCCGACGAATGGGACTCCATGTAAGAGAGGCCTGTGTGATTCCATTCCTCAGCGCCCCAACACCTCTCCCCCGCCGGGCTGACGGGGGTAGGGAAAACACGATAGTAGCTATAACCCGGCCCCGCCTCCCTGTCATTCCGAGCGCAGCGAGGAATCTAAAATCCGTAACCGCAAGACCGGACAGCCAGTGCCGCCCTTGTATCGTGACCAAGAGTGAAAACAGCGGAAGAATTTTCTATGCCGGCTTTAGGTTGGGACAGACACCTTAGATTCTTCGACTCCGCTCAGAATGACAGTGCCGGAGTTGCTTTCTCGTCAATGCAAACCCCCTCTCCCGTCGTGGGAGAGAACCTGCCCCGTACTCGATACGGGGGCTGGGGTGAGGGTAAATTCCTATCCCTGCCAGCCCGCCAGGGAATACACAATCTCCCGTCCTTCCCCCGCCGGGGGAAGGACTAAGGAAGGGGGGCCCTCCACCCATGACCGAACAACCCGCCGCCCTCGGCGGCACCCCCGCCGTAACAATCGACCAGGCCCACTACTCCCAGTGGCCCATCTACACCGAGGAAGAGGCCCAGGTCGCCGCGGACCTCATCCGCAGCCACGCCCTGTCCAGCGCAATCGACGGCCCCGGCCCGATAACCGAACTGGAACAGCGCGTAGCCGAGATCTGGGGCGTCCAGCACACCATCGCCCACTCAAGCGGCACCACGGCCCTCCGTACCGCCCTCTTCGGCGTCGGCGTCGTCCCCGGCGACGAGGTCATTACCCAATCAGCCGTCCACCCTTTCAACTGCCTGCCCATCATCGGTTGCGGAGCCGTTCCGGTCTTTGCCGACATCGACCCGCTCACCACGACCCTCGACCCTGCCGACGTTGAACGCAGGATAACCCCCCGCACCAGGGCTATCATGGTCGTCCACTGGAAAGGCATCCCCGCCGACATGGACGCCATCATGGACATCGCCCGTAGGCACGGCCTGAAAGTCGTCGAGGACAACGCCGTCTCCCAGGGAACTACCCACCGCGGACGCATGCTCGGCACCATCGGGGACGCTTCCGCCATCAGCTTCCAGGACGGCAAGCTCACCTCCGCCGGCGAGGGCGGTGTCTTCATGACGGACTCCGACGAGGTCTTCCAGCGCGCCGCAACACTCGGCCACTACGAGCGGCTCAAGGAGCTCCCCGACCCGAAGTGGCGCGCCGTGTCGGGCTTCAGCTTTGGCGAGAAATACCGCATGGCGACCATCACCGCGGCAATCGGCGTAGTCCAGATGAAGCACTGGCGCAAGCGCCTCGATGTCCGCCACGACAACGCGGCCAAGCTGGGCCGCGCCATCGCCGAGATCGACGGCTTCTCCGTCCCCGACTACCCCGACTACTTCCCCTCGCCGTACCTTTCGGGACATATCGTCTTCCACCCCGACAAACTCGGCGGCATCACACGCGACAGGCTGATCGAGGTCCTCAACGCCGAGGGCGCTCTCGTAACGTCCCCCGCCCGGAAGGACTCCAGGATCCCCCACACCGACGGCCTCTGGCGAATGCTCCACAAGCACCCCGTCTTCGCGGGCAACGAGCATGGCACCGAAGACATCCTCTGGGAGGTCCTCGGCCCGAACGCCACGAAGATCGACTACAAGAGCGTCGTCCTCCCCGTCACCGAAGACCCGGAAGTCCCCTACGACACGATCATGCTGCCCAGCTTCACCCGTCCGGCGAACGACCTCATCGACCAGTACGCGACGGCCTTCGACAAGGTCGCCGGGCACGCCCACAGGCTTGCGGAATCCCCCGCATGATCGACTTCCACACCCACGTCGGCAGAGACCGCTCAATCGACACCGTGCGGCAGCACATCGACGCTCACGGCGGAGGCATCTCGGTGCTCTTACCTCTTGATCCCGGCCCAAGCTCTGCCGCCGGAAACAGTGACTCGATGTCCACACAGACTACAATCGAGGCGCACGAGACCTGCCCCGACGAGACCGTCGTGTTCTCCCACGTCGACCCCATGAGTCCCAATGCTATTGAGCGCCTCCACAGCCTGGGCGACACCGGCATCGTCAAGGGCTTCGGCGAGCACAAGGTCCGCCTGCCCGTCGACCATCCCCGCAACTTGGAAATCTACCGTCTCTGCGGCGAGCTCGGCTGGCCCGTCCTCATCCACATGGACTACACCGGCGCCTTCGGTACGAACTTCCCTGCCCTCGAAAGCGTCGTTCGCTCCCTCCCCGATACCACGTTCATCGGACACGCCATGGCCTGGTGGACCAACATCAGCGCCGACGCCGTCCCCGATCCCCGCTCACCCAACTTCTCCGACTACCCCATGGGCCCCGTCCGGCCCGTCGGCTTCTCCGACCGCCTCCTGACTGAATATCCCAACCTCTACGGCGACCTCTCCGCACGTTCCGGCTACCTCGCCCTTCTCAGGGACGCGGACTTCACTCGCGACTTTCTCAAGCGCCATCGCAAAAGACTCCTATGGGGCACCGACTGCCCATGTCACGACGGGCGCGGCAGCTACCCAAACGGTACATTCCGCGTATGCCTCGGCGAGGTCATGCTGTCCCTGCTCCGCGACTCATGCGAGTCCGAGGCCCACTTCAACGACATCACCCACAACAACGGGGCGAGACTGCTCGACCTCGATACCATCTGAGGAGAACCACAATGCCACGATTCAAGATCGACAGCCCGAAGGGCGTCCACCAACCCCCCGGCAAGTATTCCCACGCCGCAAGAGCCGATGGCCCCCTCATCGTCATCGCCGGACAGGTCGCCCTCGACATCGACGGCGAACTCGTCGGCGAAAGCGACGCTGCCGCCCAAACCCGACAGGTCTTCCGAAACATGTCGGCCGTCCTCGCAGGCTCGGGCACCTCGTACGCCAACGTCGTCGAGTTCACCTACTACATCGTCGGACGCGAGAACGTGCCGGGCTTCATGGATGCGCGAACCGCCATCTTCGATGAGGCATACCCCAACGGCGACTACCCGCCCGCAACGCTCCTCGTGGTCGGCGGCCTCGCGAACGAGCAATTCCTCGTCGAAGTCTCCGCCCTCGCGACGTTGTAACAAACAAGAGAGTGAATCCATGATCTACGACGGACACGCCTACTGTGCCCAGGACCCCGCCCTCGGAGGAGGATTCGAAGACCGGGCCGAGTTCGACCGCTTCCTCCAACTCTTCATGGCGACCTCACGCCAGCAGCCCGTCTGGCGAAAGCGAGACCGGATGCCCGGCGATGCCAGCGGACTTGTCGACCCCGCCCGGCCATGGGACTTCGACGCGCTGAAGGAAGCCTCATTCCGCACCGCCGAAAACGGCCGCGTCGAGTGGGACGTGGACGGCGAGACATTCGTCAAACAGGCCCTCCCTCCGTGGATCGACCACCTCACGTTCACCGTCGATAACCTCGTCGCCGAGATGGACTACCTCGGCGTGGACATGGCCCTCCTCCACCGCACGCCCTACATGAGCAAGGCCAACGAGTTCATCGCCGACTGCGTCCGAGCCTACCCCGACCGTATTCAGGGACTCGCCTACGTCGAGGAGTGGCTGCTGGCCTCCGACACCGACGCCTGCATCAAAAAGCTCCAGTACGCCATCAACGACCTCGGCCTGCACGGCTACCAGTTCATGCCCCACCACATGGACCTCTACGGCCTCGACTGGAAGTGGGCGAGTCCAACCTTCACTCCCTTCTGGGATGCCCTGAGCGAACTCGGAATACCTGTCTTCTTCACCCTCCACTCGACCAACTACGCCGAATACCTGGAGGAGCTGCGGACGCTCGGTCGCTGGATGGAGCGCTACCCCGATGTCACCGTCGTCCAGACGCACGGCTTCAACTGGCGCATGTTCGCAGACGAAGAGAAGCTCCACGTCCCCGACGAGGTCTACGACGCCGCTCCCATCGATCACCCCAACTACCACATCCAGCTCCTCTTCGCCGTCTTCCTCCAGCGACGGTGGGACTACCCCATACCCCAGACCCTCCCGACCATGGAGACGATGTACCGCCGCATAGGCCCCGAAAAGCTGATCTGGGGAACCGACATACCCGTCTCTCTCCTCTGGTGGACGTACCGCCAGAACCTCGACTTCCTCCGCAGCTACTGCGACTTCATCCCCCAGTCCGACATGGACCTCATTCTCGGCGGAAACATGGCGCGAATCATGGGAGTGGAGACTTCTGAGCGACAGGAGGCATGAAATATGGCGCTAACCCGTGACTTCAAGGAGACCGTTCAGGCCCGCGCTCAGCGCGACCCGGCATTTCGAGAAGGGTTGTTGAAGGAAGGCGTCGACTGCCTGCTCGCCGGGGATGTCGATGCGGGCAAGATCGTACTGCGTGACTACATAAACGCTACCATCGGTTTCGAGGAACTTGGCTCCCTCACGAACAAGCCGCCCAAGAGTCTCATGCGCATGTTCGGGCCGTCCGGCAATCCCCACTCCCGCAACATCTTTGAAGTCATCAGCCATATTCAGCAACACGAGGGCGTCCACCTCGAAGTCAAAGCCGTCCGATAGCAGCAGTTCAGTCTGGATGAGGAACGCAGGGAGTCGCCCACTTCCTACTCGCTACGCAATACTTTCTGCTTTCTCTCCCGCCTTGCCGACTCTGAACAGTCACCTCTCCGACATCCCTTTTGACGCATTCGTCGAAATCTCGCTATAATCTCAACCAACCGATCCATGTATCGTGGGAGGGGTTCACATGGCTCATTCGGATGACATCGCACTCATGGCGCACCTCATGCGCCGTGCCGGGTTCGGCGCGCGCCGCGAGGAACTCGAAGCGCGGGTAGCGAAGGGCTACGAGGCCACCGTCGAGGAGCTCCTTGCACCCGAGCTTCAGGAACAGGTCGACATCTACGATCTCTACCGCTACCAGCCCTGGTCGTGGAAGCCCGGCACTATCTACGGCATGGGCCACGCCGCTTGGGTCTACCGGATGCTCAACACGAACGCTCCCCTACAGGAGAAGATGACCGTCTTCTGGCACGGCATCTTCGCCACCGGCGTCTCCAAGGTCGACCACTGGGACGAGATCATGGACATGATCGACGCCTTCCGCGAGGACGGCATGGGCAAGTTCCGTGACATCGTCTTGAGCGTCGCTCGCAACCCCGCCATGATCTACTGGCTCGACAACAACGAGAACCTCAACGGACGAATCAACGAGAACTGGGGACGCGAGCTTCTCGAGCTCTTCACGATGGGCGTTACGAACTACACCGAGGGCGACGTCTACGAGTGTTCCCGCGCCTTCACCGGCTGGACGATGGCCCCGAAGCTGCCTCGGTTCCCCATGGGTCGTTTCGACTGGGAGTTCGAGTATCGCGACGAGATTCACGACCACACCGACAAGAGTTTCCTCGGCCACGTGGGCGATTTCGATGGCGAGGAGATAGTCGATATCGTCCTGCGCCAGCCCGCAACCGCCCGGTTCATCGCTCGGCATCTCTACACCTTCTTCGTGGCCGATGAGGCACAGGTACCCGCGTGGTCGGTAACGCCCCCACGCGATCCCAAAGCCATCGACCAGCTCGTCGAGAAGCTGTACTCCACCGGCTACGACATCCGAGAGACTCTGCGCTTCCTCTTCAACTCCGACTTCTTCAAGGAGGCCCAATTCGCGAAGGTCAAGAGTCCTGTCGACGTGATGGTCGGCACGCTCCGGCTCGTCGGCGGTTCGGAATTCCCCGGTCCGGGCATTGGCAACCTCTCGCGGCAGGTCTCATACATGGGACAGGAGTTGCTAAACCCGCCTTCGGTCGAGGGCTGGCACACGGGGCCTGAGTGGATAAACAGCGGCTCGATAATGACCCGCACCAACTTCTTCACCGACATGATCAGCGACGCCGACCGTCCCGGCATCCAGGCGATCATAGAAACCCTCCATGAGCGGGGCGCGATGTCGCCCGATGAGTTCGTCGACATCTGCCTCGATCTGCTCGGCCCGCTAAACGTCGACTCGGCATCCAAGCAGGAGCTCGTCGACCACGCCTCCGAGGGCGGACCGCTTGAATGGGGGTCGAACGGCGGCTACGACTCGACCGTCGCGCGCATAACGGAATTGCTGCAGCTTATCGTCGCCCTGCGGGACTACCAGTTCGCTTGAGTTACCGAAGGCACTGGCCGCGGAGAGAGGGATATATCGGGGAGAAATCACCATGACTACCACCAACAAAGAACCCGTCCTCGTCGTCCTCCAGATGACCGGCGGGAACGATTACCTCAACACCGTCATCCCCTACACCGACGGGATGTACTACGACTACCGGCCCACCGTCGGCGTCGCCGAAGAGGATGTCATTCCCATCGACTCCACCGTCGGGCTGCATCCCGAGATGCGACCCTTCAAGGACGCCTACGACGAGGGCGACCTCGCCATCATCCACGGCGTGGGTTACGCCAACTCCCCTCGCTCTCATTTCCGGTCGATGGACATCTGGCACACCTGTGAACCCGACACCCTCGGCACAGAGGGATGGCTCGGCAAGGTCGTCAGGGAGCTCGACCCGAACAAGGAGAACGTCGTCACTGCCGTCAGCATGGGCCCCAGCATGTTCCGCGCCCTGTCCGTGCCCGGCGTCCCCGTCGCGTGCGTCGACAACCTTGACAACTACGGTCTGATGACCAACGTCGAGGAGGCCAAGCAGCGCGAGAGGCTACTCGAACGGTACAAGCGCCTCTACGGCCCCGCCGTCGGCTCCGGCCCCGTGATGGACTTCCTCGGCCAGACGGGACTCGACGCCCTCGCAGGGGCCGACATCCTGAAGATCGCCCCTCAGCGCTACGAGTCCAGCGTCGAGTACGCCGAAACGTCCATCGGACGCAAGCTGCGGAGCATCGCCCAGATACACATGGCCGACCTCGGCACGCGCGTCTTCTACGTCGACCAGGGCAGCTACGACAGCCACTCCAACCAAGAAGGGATGCACGACAAGCTCCTCGCCGACATGTCGCGCGGTGTGCAGGACTTCTTCGACGACCTGCGCGCCCACGACGCTGCCGACAATGTCATCATGCTCATCTTCTCCGAGTTCGGTCGCCGCACCTACGACAACGGCTCCGGCACCGATCACGGCGCTGCGGGCGCGGTCTTCATGCTCGGCGACGCGGTCGCGGGCGGACAGTACAGCACGTACCCCTCCATCAAGCGCGAGGACCTTGAACAGGGCGACCCCGTCCCCAACCTCGACTTCCGAGGCGTCTATAGCACCATCATCGAAGACTGGCTCCATCTCGACGCCAACCCCATCGTCGGCGGCACATTCGAGAAACCCCGCTTCCTGAACTAATCAAGGAGACCTTTGAATAACCCCCTCTCCCGTCGTGGGAGAGGGCTGGGGTGAGGGTGAAGACCCACAACCCAGCGCCCATAACCTAACACCTAGAACCTAGCACCCACCATGCTCACACAATCCGTAGCAGGCAGAACATACGACTACGACTACAACGTCGGCTCCCGAAACATGGGAATAGTGATCAGCGTCGCGTTCGGGGCGGGCGACATCGTCTACGTCCTGAGCCGCCAGCACGAGCAGCTGGCCGACGTGCCGTGGAACAAGACCGGCGTACACGCGAAGGTCGGCAAGTACGAGGTCCCCGACACTCCCGGCAGCGAGGAGCTTCTCTTCGAGTTCGGAAAGTACGGCGACGGTGACGGCGAGTTGGTCTGGCCGACCGGCATCGCCACCGACTCGGACGAGAACGTCTACGTCAGCGACGAGTGGCTCAATCGCGTCTCCGTATACAACCCGGACGGCGAGCTGCTCAGCACGTGGGGACGAGCCGGAACAGGCAACGGTGAGTTCAACGGCGCGGCGGGCATCGCCTTCGGGCCGGATGAGACGCTCTACGTCGTCGATTCGCTCAACCATCGCGTGCAGAAGCTCACGAAGGACGGCGCCTACATCGGACAGTTCGGAAGCCTCGGAGCGGGAAACGGTCAGTTCAACTCGCCCTGGGGAATCACGACCGATGCCGACGGCTTCGTCTACGTGGCCGACCACAAGAACCACCGCGTGCAGAAGCTCGATTCCGATGGCAGCTACGTGATGTCTTTCGGCTCTTTCGGGACGGGCAATGGCCAGTTGAACCGCCCTTCCGACGTCGCGGTGGACCCCGAGGGGGATGTCTACGTCTGCGACTGGGCCAACAGCCGCGTGCAGATATTCGACGCCACGGGCAAATTCATCACGACACTCATCGGGGATGCCGTGGAAATGGCGAAGTGGCACAAGCAGCAGGTCGACTCCAACGCCGATGTGCTCAAGGCCCGCCGCCGTGTGAGGACGCTCGAACCGGAATGGCGTTTCGCCCTGCCTGCCGGCGTCGACTACGATCCAGCCAAGAACCGCATCGTCGTGTCCGACTCACAGCGCTGGCGAATCCAGATGTACCGCAAAGACCCGGACTACATCGAGCCCCAGTACAACCTCTAGGGAGGACGACCATGATCGCCGTCCTGACTCACCACTGGGCCAAACCCGGCATGTTCGAGAAGGCCCGCACCCTGCTCGACGGCAACGGCGCCGCCCAGGCCAACTCTCCCGGCTTCGTCAGCCGCACCACCGTCCTCTCCATGACCGATCCGTCCCAGATCACCTCCTTCGTCGTCTGGGAAAGCGCCGAGATCTACGATCAGTGGATAGCCAGCCCCGAGCGCAAGGTCACGATGGCCGGAGCCGAAGACCTCTGGTCCAAACCCCCGGTCTCCGAGCGCTTTCACGTAGCCGAGTAACCCAACTCGTCCTCGTCCCGTATACGCATCTGCGTGAGCCCCGCCGCAGCGATGACGAAGAGCGCCGCGAACCCCAGGTACGCGGGTGTGTAGCTCTGGGTCACGTCGAATGTCAGACCGGCTATGATCGGAGCCAGACCGAACGGGATCAGCGTGAACATCGTAACGGTCCCCATGATGCTCCCGAAGTATCTGGCCCCGAAGCTCTCCTGCACCAGCAGCGGCATCAGCGCGCTGTGAGCGCCCATGCTGACTCCAAAGATCGGCAGTCCCACCCACGCCGCTGCGGGCGAGGTCACGAGCAGCACCGAGCCGACACACTGTCCGCTCAGCGTCAGCATCATCGCCCGACGTGCGGTCATCCGCTCCGAGAGGTATCCGAAGGTCGGCTTGGAGATGAGGCCGGCGACGGCCATCACCGTCACGGTGAGAGCAGCCCATGTCGCCGGTACTCCCAGTTCCGTGAAGTGAGGGATGAGTTGAGGAAAGACACCGGCGTGACCGAAGTTGCCGAGGGCCAGCGCCCCCACGATGGCGTAGAAGCTGCGTGTCTTCGTCGCCGCCGACAGCGGGAGGCCGGACATCCGACCCCTCACGTGCTGAGCCGCCCCCGCAGAGTCGTCCTGAGCATCCGACGGATGCTCTCGGACGAACAGCAGCGCGAGCGCCGCCAGGGCAACGGCGATGACGCCCATTGCGACGTATGCCGCCTGCCACCCGGATGCGCCAAGTGCAACGTTCACGATGAATGGGATGGTGATGCCGCCGACGTTAATCCCGGCGACGGTGATGCCCATCATCCTGCCATGGGAGGACGGGAACCAGATGGGTATGAGACGACCCGCGGGGAGGACGGTTATGCCGGAGATGCCGATGAACTGCAGGAAGCTGAGGCCGTACCAGTGCCAGAGCTCGGTCATGGCGGGGCGAACGAGGAAACTGACGCCCATGAGAACGAGCGAGATGACCAGCACCGGTCGGGCCCCGTACCGGTCCATGAGTCGCCCTATGATCGGCGAGGCGAGAGCGCCGACGGCAGTGAACGACAGCGACGCGGATATGGCCGTTCGCGACCAGCCGAAGGTGGTCTCCAGCGGCTCCACGAAGAGGCCGAACGCGTAGTTGCTCGAACCGACGTTGGCTCCCGCCGCGAGGAAGAGCGTGCCCAGCACCAGCCACCGACGGTTCTCGTCCAGCAGTCGGGTCATCCCGGTCTACTGGTGCTGCAGGGTGTCGATTTCGGCCAGGGTCGGGAGAAAGACATTGCGGTAGAGAGCTTCGTGACCGTCGGGTTCGGAGGTCAGCATCAGGAACAGCGTCATCCCCTCATCGTCGTCCGAAATGGCGATGGCGGCGGAGCGGTTGTCCAGAGAGAGGCGGTAGATGTCCCACTTCAGGCCCTCCAGCTCAAGCATCTGGTCCGGCTCTTCTGGAATCGTGACTCCGAACTGCTGTGCGAAGGCCGGGAGGATCTGCGACGCCGCGTTGGTCGGGACGGCCTGCTGCATGATGGCCGTGACGCCGCGTGTCGACTCGCCGTAAATGCCGGGCCCGTACTGGATCCAACCGGCGGGAACGACGCTGCGGATTCCGAGCCGCTCATCTTCCAGCGGGACCAGCGCGATCCCGATGGCAGCCGGAGTCTTGAACGCGAGCGACGGAAGTTCGGCGATGCAGGAAGAGTCCGGCTCCTGGGCGGGGTCGCGGAGGAATTCCAAGGTAATGTCGAACGAGCAGTCGCTGGAACCGAGCACGCCGTGGGCGCCGCTGGGGAACTCCACGTAGTGGCTTCCGGCTATGGCAGAATCGGCGCGGCGGCCCCACGCCGGGGGAGTGATCGGGTCGAATCGGCCTGCCAGGACCAGCGTCGGGATGTCGGCGTCCACGGGTCTCGATTTGATGTCGTTCGGCTCGGAGCCCCAGAAGCCGCAAATGTCGAAAATCGAGTCCGGTTCGAGGTACGGGGCCAGTTGAGGGTGCGAGTTGGAGGCCGACTCGACCTGGGCTTGAGTCGTGAAAGGCGCCTCGTCGGCACAGTTGACGGAGAAGTACATTCCGGAGCTTCGGAAATCGATCTGTCCGATTATGGTCCCGAAGACGAGCTCGAACATATCAAACTCGTACTCCGCCGCGTCGTAGATGAGTTCAGGCAGCAGAGGGATGAAGTCCTCAACGTAGAGCGCGTCGAATACGGTATCGACGAGCCTGTCGCCCGTTACGACCACTTCGTGCGTCTGCCGGGTGAAGGGATTGAAGACCGTGGTCTGCCCAGGCTGCGCGTCGAGGAGGACGGCGGTGTCGAAGAGCTTCGACTCAAGATCGGGGTAGGCGCGGCTGCACGTGGGGCTCGCCGCGCACTCGTCGAAGAGGGTCTTCAAGGCCCGATCGGCATTCGGAACGATGGAGGGGTAGAAGTCCACGTCGAGCGGGAAGGTCGAGTCGAGGATGACACTGCGTATTCCCTGCGGGTAGTCACGCATGGTCGCCAGCGCAAGCCTCGTTCCATAGGACACGCCATACAGGCTCCACTCCGGTATGCCCAAGGACATTCGCAGGTCTCGCACGTCCGCGGCGTTCTCGGCGGTGTTGTACCCGGTGACGTCCACTCCTTCACCGACGAGTCGCTCCCTGCAGGTCCGCAGGGCCTCGACGTGGAGGGCCTTCTCCTCCTCCACGGTCACGTGTCGGTTGAGGTTGTCGAAGACGGCCTGCGCATCCTCAGGGCAGTCGAGGACGGGCTCCGAAGCCCCGACGCCACGCTGATCGAACACGATCACGTCGCGCTCTTCGAGGAACCGCAGGAAGAAGGGGAGTTGGTACAGGGACGTTTCGACGATGCTGGAACCGGGCCCGCCCGCGAGGTACAGGAGCGGGTCGGGCTCGGGATTGCGCGACGACGTGCCGAACACCATGACGTGGAGCTTGATCCTGCGCGAGTCCGGGTCGGTGCGGTTCTCGGGAACGACGAGGTTGCCGCACTGAACGATGACGCCCACGGGCTCCCGTATTTTGCACACGTCCGGCTCAAAGAATGCGTCCGTTTCGGGAAGGGTCTCCACTACGGGGGTGGGCGCAGGAACGACGGGAACGGGCGTGTCGACCGGAGGAGCCGTTGGTGCCGGACCGACCGTGGGAGCGGTAGGCGCCGGAGTAGCGGTCGCGAATTGCGGTCTGGATTCCGGATCATCCCTCCCGCACGCGAGAATTAGAACAAGCGCGATTAGGGTAAAGGGTAAGAGAAGGAGTCGGGGCATAGGTATCGCTTTCAGGGTGTGTTGTCCGATTGCTTGTTGGATTCGAGGAAGGCCGCGACTTCCTGCGCGGTCGGCATGGCCTCGGTGTCACCGCGACGAGTACAGATCAGCGCGCCGCAGACGTTTGCGACCGCGAGGCTCCGTTCCAGCACCCTGCGCCGTTCGTCATCGCTCGCGGCGAGGAAGCTCTTGAGGGTTCCCTGCCGGAAGACCTCCGCGAGGAACCCGGCGATGAAGGCGTCGCCTGCGCCTACGGGGTCTACGAAGTCGATGGAGTAGCCGGGGTGTTCAACCAGGTTCGTTCCGTCGAAGGCGATGGCCCCGTCGGCGTCGCGAGTGACGATCACCAGGCGGCCGTTGATGCGCTGGAAGCGGCGGGCGTACTCTTCGGCTGAGAGGCCCCAGCCCCAAACGGTCTCTGCCTCGTCGTGCCCGACCTTGAAGACCGACGAGTAAGGGAGCATCTCGTCGAAGACGGGCCGCGCTTCGGACGGTTCCCAGATGGGAGGGCGGTAGTTGACGTCGAAGGTGACCGGCACGTCGCTCTCGCGGGCGAACTCGATGGTCTGCAGGATGGCGTCGCGGGTGGTCGAGCTGAGGGCGGGCGTGATGCCGGTGACGTGCAGGGCGTCGGCGTCGGCGAGGTGCGGTCGGACATCGTCGAAGGTCACAGTGCTGGCGGCGCTGCCCTTGCGGCGGTAGCTCTTTACGATGCTGCCGTCGTCAAGATGGTTCACGTAGGCTATGCCGGAGGGGTTCTCCCGGACCTGTGGCGCGACGACGGTGGTGCGCCCGTCCAGCGAGCGAAGGATGGCGTCGCCCTCATCGTCCATGCCGAGCTTGCTGACCCACACGGTCTCGAGGCCGGGCACGGCGAGGCGCTCAAGATCGAGGCAGACGTTGGACTCGGCCCCGGCGCAGTAGACCTCGTATGGACCGTCGACGTTGGAGTCAAAGGGGCCAAGGTACTTGGCGTTGTAGGAGACCATCGTCTCGCCGAAGGTCACAAGCTTTGTCATTCGGAGCGTGCCCTTGGTGGCTCGGGGGAAGATGCGGTTGTTGTTCCATTCTAGCATTTTGGCGGGGCGGGATAGGTCGGGGGTGTTGGCCGACAGGAGTAGGTAAAACGGATTCATAGCTATGATCCGGCCCGGTCTACCTGCCGTTCCGAGCGTAGCGAGCAACCTGAAGTGCTCCACCTTCGTCATTTGGGCCTTTGAAAAAGTAGGCAGAGATGAGTGCCAACATATCCCCTCTCTCTCGGAGCCCGTCTCATAACTCGACCGCACACATTCCATTAGCAAATTGCGTAACGATTATCGTCGCTTTAGATATTGTTCGCTCCGAAACATAGCCACACCTGCCGTCATTCCCGCGAAAGCGGGAATCCACAACCTCGCGAAAAGAGAGGTGGCCTACTTATGAGACAGCCTCCTCGAGGGAGAGGGCTGGAGCCTGCCCCGTACTCGATACGGCGGTGAGCGTGATGTCCCTGCAGGTTCATTCTTTACCTACCCCTGTCAGCCCCCTGAGGGTAGGTAGCGCCGTCGTTGGCCCTAAGATGTCCCTGCAGCTCGCCCTTGGTTTACGAAGAGACTATGTGGCTGGCCGCTACATCCCCGCCCGCATGAAATCGGCGACGCGTTCGCCGATGGCAAGGGTCGTTGCGTTGGTGTTCGCGCGGATGCAGTCGGGCATGATCGAGGCGTCAACCACCCGCAGTCCCTCCAGGCCGTGCACGTGTCCGTACTGGTCTACTACGGCCATATCGTCTGAGGTCGGCCCCATCTTGCAGGTCCCCGATACGTGGTGGCTTGTGCTTACCCTGGTTCTAATCCACGTGTCCAGGCTGTCGTCGGACTCTAGGTCGATTTCCTCTGGATCGACGCGCTCCGCAAGCAATTCTTGGTACCGAGGGTGCTCCGACAACTCCAACACGATGTGTACGCCCTCCCTCATTCGCTGTCTGTCGAATGGGTCGACAAGAAAGTTGTAGTCCAGCCTGGGCTGAATCCGGTAGTCATCGCATCGAAGCTCAAGGCTGCCGGAACCGGCGGCCAGGTCCAGGCACACGACCATGTTCACCCCAAGTTCCGTGTCGGGGTCCAACTTGCCGGGAAAGAGGTTGAACACGCAGAACGAGGTCGGATGTATCAGCATGTCGTTGCGAATGTGCGAGCCAGACGCGGTATAGCGGAGCATGGTCTGCATGGTCGCGTTGTTCGTGTCGTGCCGGTAGCCCTCCCGTGTGCGCCACTTCACCGCTACCTGGGGATGATCGCGCAGGTTCCGTCCCACGCCCGGCATGTCCTGAACTACCTCGATTCCGGTCTCCCCCAGGTGTTTGGCCGGCCCCACGCCCGAAAGCAGCAGAAGGTGAGGCGAGCCTATCGCCCCTCCTGCCAGCACCACCTCGTCCGCGTGGTACGCGATGGCTCCTCCCTCGGACTCGACCTCCACCCCGACCGCCCGTCGGCCCTCGAACAGCACCCGCCGGACCTGGGTGCGTGCGGCGATCTTGAGGTTAGGACGCTCCCGCGCCTCGTTCAGGTACCCCATTGCGGTGCTCCACCTCACCCCGTTCACATTGTTCAACGGCGTGGGCCCCACCCCGGTGGAGTCGGGATCGTTGTGGTCGGGACAGTCCGGGAACCCGTAGGCCAGGCAAGCGTCGTAGAAGGCCTGCTGGTCCGCGTTCATTGCCTCTTTGGAGAACCGGTTCACCGGTATCGGTCCATTCGAGCCGTGAAAGTCCCCGTCGAAATTCAGGTCGCGCTCAATGCGTAGAAAGTAGGGCAGGAGCTTGCGATAGCTCCACTCATCATTGCCCATGGCGGCCCACTCGTCGTAGTCCTCGGGCGCGCCGCGAAGGAGTATCTGCGCGTTCACCGCGCTCGACCCCCCGGTCACCCTTCCCCGAGGCACGAGCCGGGCCGGAGCTTCGTCCGTGTACCTCGCGACGAACGACCACTTGTTTTCGCTAACTGGACTGAAGGGGAACGGCCTGAGGGGACCATACCCATACTTCAACTCGTCAGGCAGCGTCGCGGGATCCGCGTAGTCCGGCCCCGCCTCCAGGAGCAGCACCGATCGTCCCTCGTCCTCCGTCAGCCGGGCGGCCAGTATCGCTCCGGCCGATCCTGCCCCCACGATGATGGTGTCGTACGTCTGCAAACTTCCCTCCAATCGGAGCATTATTACAGACCACTATGGCTACGCCTACCAGGATGCTCAATGTGGTGAGTCAAAGGCGGATAACCTTCCGCCGAGTTAGGGTGTTTCTAACGTAGACCTAGTGGTTCAACACCCTAGTATAGAAGGGTAGAGAGGCTACGACTTGGTAGGGGCGGGTTTCAAACCCGCCCTGTCGTCGTACAACCCAATTCCGACCCCAACCGCTACCCGTCATTCCTGCGAAGGCAGGAATCCAGAGAATCTGATAAGGCGAGTGCACAGCCATGTTGCTCCAATCTCGCCCATCAATCATTTCAAAGATTTCGGTCCACTACTGAGAATACTTCCTCATCAATGACCCCACACCCGCCCAACCCGTCGCAGGAACTCCCAGTCTAGCTCCGCCCCCAGCCCGGCAGAGCAGGGAAGGTGCAGACATCCGCCTTCCACCCGCTCCGCGGGCGTGAGCAGGTCAGCCCGCCATTCCGCCTCGTGGATCGCGTGCTCCAGCGCCATCGCGCCCGGGACCGATGCCGTGACGTGTCCCCCCGTGAGCAGCGAGACAGGCCCTGATGGACTGTGCAGGGACAAACCGCCCCCGTTGGCAATCGCCGCCCTTCCGGACCGCGCAGCGACCGCACCGCCGCCGCAGAACATCACGTCCGGCATGATGACCTCGACGGCCTTCCCTTCAATCAGGTCCGCAAAAAGCGCCTCGCCATATCCCATCTCACCACCCGCCACCGTCATCGGCACACGTGCGACAATTCTCGCCGAGTCCGCCGGTTCCGTGTTGGGCCGTACCGGCTCCTCGAACCAGTCAACGCCAAGCTCCGCCAGTTCCCCGGCCACGACGACTGCCGGCTCAACATTGAATCGACCGTGACAGTCGACCATCAGGGTCACGTCCGGCCCCACGGCCTCCCTGACCGCCGCAACGCGCTGAGTCCCGAATCGGGCCTGCCGCACCGCTCCGCCCGAGTCGTCGCCCGGGACCACCTCGTCGAACGGCGCGCACTTCACCGCACCGAAGCCTTCCCGCACGGCCCGCTCTGCAGCCTTGGCGAAGTCGGCGGGCGTGCGTGAAGTCGCGAAAAGCCCCCGGTTGATGTTGGCATACAGGGAAACCCTGTCCCGCGTCTCTCCGCCCAAGCTCTCCGTCAATGTGCTCCCGTCCTCAACCGCCTGAATGATCGAGACGCCAGTACGAACCGCGCTCAACGCCGTCGCCAGTGCAAGATCATCTCTCAACCGCCGCTCATCCACGTCCAACCGATGGGAAACATCCGCCTCGTCACGTATGGAGACGCCCTTCAAGGAGTCGACCATCTCTGTAACCAGCCGGAACACGTCGCCGTCCGCCGTTATCTCCACGTCCGCAAACGCTCCCCCTTCCGCCCGCAGACGCGCAAACGCCCACTCCGTCCACCGCGTCACGACGACCGTCGCGAATTCAACACTGTCTAAACGCACCGGATGAGAATCCATTCCTCTGAAAACAACCCCCGGCCAACCTCCCGTAGGGGACATTCGCGAATCGCCCCTACTACTGCCATTGTCATCATTGGCGGTGCCGGTGACAACCAACACCCGAGACTCCTTCCGTGTCGCACTCCACCCCACATCTCGACACAGAGAGACGCCGGTATCGAAACCAAACTTTGCGTTGCCACCACCTTATGTGCGGGCATACCATGACATCGCCCATCGCGATTCCGGCGGACTCGGCCAAGTACGGAGGCACCCGGGTTGGAAAAACAATTGCGTCTCGGCGTAATCGGACTCGGAGGCCGGGCCGCCTCGCTGCTCGGAGTCTTTCGCCGCGTCCACAGCGGCCTGCGAGTCGCGGCCGTCGCCGACCCGGACCGTGACGATGCCCGCCATCGACTTCGCAGCGCGGAGCTTCCGGAACGCGACACCGCCTTCTTCCCCGACGCCGACGAGATGCTCAGGCACGTCGGCGACCTCGATGCCCTGATGATAGGCACACGCTGCAACATTCACACGCCGCTTGCCGTGAACGTCGCCCCGACCGGGCTGCCCCTGTACCTCGAAAAGCCCGTCGCCATCTCCTATGAGCAGATCGTCGCCCTTCGCGACGCCTACCGAGGGCGCGAGAAGTCGGTGGTCGTCTCCTTCCCGATGCGCGTGACGCCGCTCTTCCGGAAGGTCATGGAGGTGGTCGAAAGCGGCCGATTGGGCGTCATAAACCAGGTGCAGGCGGTCAACTTCGTTCCCTACGGCGGGGTCTACTACGCTCGTGAGACCTACCGGGACTTCGATGTCACCGGCGGTATGTGGCTGCAGAAGGCCACCCACGACTTCGACTACCTCAACGCCCTGCTCGGCGCCCCGACCGCCGTCTCAGCCGTGATGAACCGAATGGCCTACGGCGGAGACATGCCCCACGACCTGCGCTGCTCGGCCTGCGACCTTGCCGACACGTGCCCCGAAAGCCCTGCGGGAGTGGCCCGTCGCGGCGACGATGGCGGAGTGGGCACGGACGACCACCTCTGCGTATTCGGGGACGGCATAAAGCTCCAGGACGCCGGAGCGGCCTTGGTGGCCTACGAAGACGGCTCCCACGCGAGCTACACGCAGAACTTCCTGTCGCGCCGCACTGCCGCGTCCCGTGGGGCCACCGTCACCGGCTACGAGTCCACCCTGTCGTTCGACTGGTACAAGGGGACGGTCACCGTCATCGACCACCACCGCGACCGGGTCGACTCGTTCAACGTGAAAGCGACGTCCGGTCACCTCGGCGGCGACGAGGCCCTCGCGCGAAACTTCGTGGACGTGTGTCTGGCCCGCGACGAGTCCCGCACAGACCTCGCGTCCGGCCTGCTCAGCGCCGCTATGTGCCTCGCCGCCCGCGAGTCCGCCCACACCCAACGCTGGACTCCCGTCGGCGACGTCGACTCCATAACATTCCCAGCCCGTGCCGCCCACATCGAGCCTACGCCCGCCCACGTGGAACCCGTCTAGCAGGACCCACGCTTCCAACACGAAAACCGGCGTTCCGAACGGGTGGGGGAACAAATTCGCGCCCGCCGTCGTCTATATGACAAGAAGCCTGACAAACCGTCATCTCGGAGGTGGTGAGGATGAAGACCAAGATCAAGACCGCTCTGCTGTCCGTCATCGGCATCTCGATCGTCGTGCTCGCGCTTGTGTCCTGCGGCAACGAACCTGAGCCGGACAACGCCACGGTGGAAGTCCCGTCCGGCAAGAGTCCCAACGCATCGGTGAGCGGCACCGTCACCTACCGGGAGCGGATCGCCCTCTCTCCCGGCGCGCAGCTCGTAGTGTCGCTGCGGGACGTGTCCCTCCAGGACGCCGCAGCCCCGCTCATCGCGCGACAGACCATCGACAACCCCGGCCAGGTCCCCATCAAGTTCAACGTCGAGTACAACCGTGACGACATCGACTCGCGCAACACGTATGGGATTAGCGCCAGGATCATCGAGTCCGACGGCCGCCTCGCCTTCACCAACGACACGGCATACGACGTAATCACTCGCGGCAATCCCAGCAGGGTGGATATGCTCCTCGTGATCGTGCAGCCCCCGCCCGATCAGGTCGAAGAGGGCGTTGATTGGCGGCAATGGGTCGACACTCCTGCAAAAGTGGTCTGGGCCAACTTGATACCCAACGAGCCGGAGCTTTATCTCCGCATCGGCTACTACCAGTCCACCATAGAAAACTGCGCCCGCCCCGGCAGCCAGAGCCTGGAAGTGGATGGCAATACCATTCGTGCCACGATAACCCTCATGCAGCCACCTCCCACGTCCTGGTCGATCCCTTGCGACGAGCAGGTGGTGGAACTCGACGCCGTGGAGCCAATCGGAAATACGCTCGAACCCGGTGAGACCTACCGCGTGATCGTCAACGACGTGGCAACGACTTCCTTCACGCTGCCGAGATCCAACTTTGGTCACAGCATCATCGCCGAGTCGCCCGTCGAGAGCGCGGAGATCATGGTCTTGGAGAGCGCCCCGCCGCAGTACCAGCTCCGCGTGGTCTCCGGCCTGCCCAAGGGCAGCGGCTGCTCCCAGTTCAACGGCTACGAGATCCGGCGGACAACGTCGAACGAGATTGAGGTCGCCATCACCCACCACGAGGTCGCCGACCCGATGACCATCTGCACCGCCGACTTCCCCATCGTGGAGACCGTCGTCCCCCTCGGCTCCGACTTCGAGTCGGGCGAGAAGTACACCGTCCGCGTCAACTCCGACAAAGTCACGTCATTCGTAGCCCAGTAGGCAGGGAAGCATTCCCGATATGTGGAAACGCAACGGTTCAGGCTTCGTGAGAGCGCTTGATACACACAACCACCGTCATACCACCTTTGAGTAACCCCTGATGGGAGCCTGGAAATCCCTTCCCCCTTGATGGGCTGACAGGGGCAGGCATTTGACTATTGGCCCACTTTGAAAGCAACCCCGCCACTGTCATTCTGAACGTAGCGAAGCGGAGTGAAGAATCTAAAATGTCCGTCCCAGGGCAGCGCTGACATGGAGAATTTCTATCCGGTCGGCGAGGATGCGGATGGAGCGCTGGCTATCTCGTCTTGCGGTCATGGACTTTAGATTCCTCGCTACGCTCGGAATGACAGGGAGACGGGGCCGGATCGTAGCTACAAGTCCGTTTTGCCTACCCCTGTCAGCCGAAGGTTAGGATGGGGGTGAAATTCGTGGCCCCAAGGCAATATCTGGAGGTTACGCAAGGGTCTCCGAAAGCAGGTATCCACACGGGAGGGGGTGTTCATCTCATCAACTCTGAACAGTTACCCACGTAACAGTTCAGGCTTCGTGAGAGCACTCGATACACACAACCACCGTCATACCCGCGAATGCGGGTATCCACAGGAGGAGGGATGTTCACCTCACTAACTCTGACCTGTTACGTGGAAACATGTTGCCCGGCCCGCTCCGCCAAGGCTACAATAAATTCGCAAGCTCGAAGTTCTCGTACACATTAACCCTTCGACTTGCAAATTCCCCCAATCCGCCTCACGGACGCGCGCGCCGCCGTGAGCAATAGGGAAATCTCGACGGACATGCCATGAGCAAGGGACGAGTCATAGTCGCGATGAGCGGAGGCGTGGACTCCTCCGTCGCCGCCCTGCTGCTGCACGAGCAGGGCTACGAGGTCATTGGCGTCACCATGCGCCTGTGGACGGAGGAGCGCGACGACGTTCCCGCCCACAGCAAGCGCTGCTGCTCGGTCGAGGACGTGCAGGATGCCCGCCGCGTGTGCGATACCATCGGTGTCCCCCACTACGTCCAGAACTTCGAGCGCGAGTTTCAGGCCCACGTGGTCGACTACTTCATTGAAGAGTACGACCGGGGCCGGACGCCTCATCCCTGTCTCGCGTGCAACGACAAGATCAAGTTCGACTTCCTGCTCCGCCGCGCCATGTTCCTGGACGCCGACTACATCGCCACCGGCCACTACGCGCGCATCAGGAACGGCGGGGCGTCGTACCGGCTGCTGAAGGGGACCGATGCCACGAAGGATCAGTCCTACGTGCTCTTCACGCTGACCCAGCCGGAGCTTGGCCGCCTGCTCTTCCCTGTCGGCGAGTATCCGAAGTCGCGCATTCGCGAAATCGCCGCCGAGGCGGGTCTTGTCGTCGCCGACAAGCCGGACAGCCAGGAGATCTGCTTCATCCCCGACGACAACTACCGCGCCTTTCTGGCAGACCGAACTCGCCCTCAGCCGGGCGACTTCATCGACCTCGACGGAGACGTGCTGGGTCAGCATCCGGGAGTCCAGTTCTTCACCATCGGCCAGCGTCGCGGCCTCGGGCTTGACGGCGGTTCCGGCGAACCGAGGTACGTCGTGAAGATCGATCCGGCCTCCAACCGTGTCACGCTCGGCGGCCAGGAAGACCTGTACCGCACGCAGATGTGGGCCTCCCGGATCAATTTCCCGTCCGGCGTTGCGAACGGCGAGTCGCGGAACGTCACGGCAAAGATCCGCTACAAGGCTTCGGAAGCGCCCGCCACGGTCACCGTCCACGACGGCTACGCCGAGATCCTGTTCGACGAGCCCCAGCGAGCCGTCACGCCGGGACAGGCCATCGTGTTCTATGAAGGCGACGAGCTTGTCGGCGGCGGGATCATAGAAGTCGAGCAGCCGGTCGCGGCCTGAGCGCGTCGCGCGCCATCTTCCTCCACACTTCGATATACTTCGGGCTGCGCCGCCGTCCCTCAAGGGAAGGCAGGAAACAGGTGTAGCTTGACGCCCCGGACACTCTCAACCGACAACGCCATATCCCACGCCCCCTATGACGAGGAGGAGGCCCTCCTGAATCGTGGCTTCTCCTACGTGGCGGGCATCGACGAGGTGGGGAGAGGGCCGCTTGCCGGGCCGGTCGTCGCGGGAGTGGTCATCCTGCCGCCCCGACCGCAGGGAACTTGGCTGGACGGCATCAAGGACAGCAAGGCCGTCACGGCATCCCAGCGGGAGCGGTCCTACGACGCCATCATGGAAAATGCGTGGGCGTGGGCCACCGGAGAAGCATCGGCCCTCGAAATCGACGCGATGGGCATCGTCCCCGCGACCGCCCTCGCGATGCGTCGTGCCTTGGACGGTCTGGCCCTCATGCCGCAGTTCCTCCTGATCGACGCCTTTCCGCTCCCCGACGTGGATATCCCGCAGAAGGCCATCGTCAAGGGCGACGCCCTGAGCCTCTCCATCGCTGCCGCCTCCATCGTGGCCAAGGTCACGCGGGATCGCATCATGGCGGAGCTCGACCGGGACTACCCTGAGTATGGCTTTGCCGGGCACAAGGGCTACGGCAGCGCCGAGCACATTAGCAGGATCGAGACGCTTGGTCCCTGCCCGGTCCACCGCTACTCGTTCGCCCCGATCAGGCACTCCGACCACACGCGATGACCACCCGGCGTCAGCGCACCGGCGAGCTTGGCGAAGAGATCGCGGCGCGACGCCTGCGCGAGGCGGGATACCGCATCGTCGAACGAAAGCGCCGGACGCCGCACGGGGAGATCGACCTCGTGTGCGAGCGCGACGGGACTCTCGTGTTCGCCGAGGTCAGGACGAGGCGTCCAAGTGGCTTCGGCTCGCCCGAGGAGTCGATAACCCCGGAGAAGGCTGCCCATATGACAGACTCCGCCCAGCACTACATCCAGAACGCCGACGTGGAGTACCATGACTGGCGAATCGATCTCGTCGCCATCGAGTTGGCCCACAACGGCAGGCTCCTGCGCCTCGACGTCATCGAGAACGCCGTGGAAGTCCAATAGAGAAAAGAAACTATCTCAAAATTCGCCTGAGCGAGCCTGCTCCACACATGGGCTCAGAAAAAATACGTTCGCCCTGAGCTTGTCGAAGGGCAATTACCTGTCAAATCGCATAGTTTTGAGATAACTTCTAAACACCCCCTCGGAGGCCCCATGACCATACCACTCGACCGGATTAAGTCCATGCCCGCGTTCTCACCGTACTTTCCGATGCCCCCGGCGCGGTACCGGAACGCGAAGACGCAGATGGTCTACTTCCGTGCGGCGGAGTCGGCCATTGACCGCGTCCTGCCGGAGTGCTTCGACCTCCCGACCGATCCCGTGTGCATGGCCGTCGGACTCACGGTGCCATGGTCAGCGAACTATGGAGCGTTCGACGAGAGTGTACTGTCGGTCACGTGCAGGTACGAGGGTGAAGAGGGTTGGTTTACGCCGGTCGCTTTTCTCAACTCCAAGTCGAGCATCCCCGCGGGGCGCGAGATCTACGGCACGCCAAAGGTCTGGGCCGACTTCGAGATCGGTTTCGCCGAGCGGGTGATGTATACAAACACCTACGTGGCCGGGACTTCGATCCTGAGCGTCCGCTCGACCATGCACCGCGAGGCTGCGCCGGACGAGTTGCCCGCGTCCGAACACTCTTGGCGACTGAAGGCCATTCCGCGCGTCGACGGACAGGGCATGGACGTACTCCAGCTCATCGACGGGGCCGACGTGAGCTCCGACAGACAAGTCCACGTATGCCGGGCGGGGGACGGAGTCGTGCAGTTCAACCCCTCTCCGATTTACGATCTCTCGGACTTCACGCCGACCGAGTATCTCGGCGCTTACTACGTCGAGTCCGACTTCACGGAGAACTGGGGCAGAATCGTCCGGGACTTCCTGGAGGACTGATGCACGTCGGCACGGCCAGGATCATCCTCGAACTCCCCGAGAACGGCAGTCTCAAGGGCAAGCGGCGTGTCATCGCCTCCCTCATGACACGGGTACGGAACAAGTTCAACGTCTCCATCGCCGAGGTCGATTTCAACGACTCCTGGCAGCAGGCCGCGCTCGGCCTGACCGCGGTCTCGAACTCGTCCCGCCACGTCGATGATGTCATCGGCAACGTGGTCGCATACATCGAGTCCACCGTCGAGGAGGGATACGTCTCCGGCATCGACCGCGAGGTCCTGTCGGGGTTTTGAGACGCGGGCCAAGAACTAGACCGCAACCGCCGGCGCGCTGTACCCTATCGGCGAACTATGACCATGGGATTTCGTGAATGAAGCATCTGCTGATACCGCTGCTGGCCGCACTGATCGTCGCCTGCGGCGATTCGGAACAGGACGAGCAGCCGACCGAGTTCGCACCCCGCGAGTTGACCGTCCTGGTCGGGGGAGCGAGCGGAACGAGCTCACTCAACGAGTACTTCCCACGCCACTTGGAGATTCGAGCGGGCGATACCGTCACCTGGCGCATGAACGGAAAGGCCGACGACCCGCACACCGTCACCTTCGCCCGCGACCTGGACGAGGTTGTAGACATCGTTCCGAGGCCGAACGGCGATCCGGGCGAGTTCATCTTCGCCCCCATCCTCGTCGATCCGACCCGACGACCCGGCGCCCCGGTGGAGGAGTACCAAGCGGGAGGCTACTTCAACTCCGGCATCATGTTCGGCTACCAGATCGGCGCGGACGTTCCGATCATCGACACCTTCTCATTGAAGTTCCCCGAGCCGGGAACGTACCAGTACATCTGCGGCATCCACGAGTTCCATCGCGGGACCGTAGTGGTCAAGGAGGCGACCAATCCCGACCTGCCCAACCAGGAGGACATCAGCAGGGCGGCGCGGCTTCAGATGCAGTTCGGCCTGGGCATCGTCAACTCGCTGCAGTCCCTCGTCGCGCAGGAGACGACAGTGCTGGATGTCGAGGTGGGGCCGGACGGGACCTCGCGGTACATCGTCGCGGCGGGCATGGGAACGCCCGAGGCCGAGGTGCTGGAGTTCTTCCCCCGCAACCTGCAGATAAAGAAGGGCGACACCGTCACCTGGGTCTCCACCCGGTTCCACGCCGTCGTGTTCGGCGGGGACGAAGGTGTGCCCATCTTCTACCAGACCGAGCAGCGAGCTCGCGGCACCCCTCTCATCGTGGCGAACCCATGCGTCATCTTCCCCTCCGATCAGATACCGGGCGATAGCTTCCCCGATATTCCCTGCACTCCCCCTCCGGAGGGACCGCCCTCGCATGAGTACGACGGCACCGGCTTCCGCAGCTCCGGGCTGATCGGCTACGGCCAGCGCCCCGGAGGACTGGGATACTCTCTGACGTTCACCGAGGCGGGTACCTTCTCGTACTCCTGCCCCATTCACCGCGGCATGGTGGGCCGCGTGACGGTCAGCGACGGGTAGTGACGGAGACGCTGAGGTGCGAGTCCACGGCAAAGTCGCCCTCATAACCGGAGCCGCCTCCGGTGTCGAGGGCCGCCTGAAGGGTCTCGGAGGCAGTGCCGCTTGGCTGTTGGCGCGCGAGGGCGCGAGCGTAGTCCTGACCGACCTCAACGACGAACTCGGCGAGCAGACCGCCGCCGCAATTCGAGAGTCCGGCGGGCGGGCGACCTACCTCCACCTCGACGTTACCGACGAGGCCGCATGGCAGCGCGTCATCACGCAGACCATAGACCTCTACGGACGCCTCGACGTGCTGGTGCACTCCGCCGGCGTAACGTTCCGCACGACGGTCGAGGAGACGACTGAGGAACTGTGGGACCTTCAAATGAACGTCCACGTCAAGGGAGCATTCTTCGGGACGAAACACGCCATACCCGAGATGCGAAAGGCCGGAGGCGGCTCGATAGTCCTGATCTCGTCGCTGGCGGGGCTTGTCGGCAGCGCGTCCTCGACGGGCTACCACACCGCGAAAGGGGCTATGCGCCTGTTCGCCAAGACGGCCGCCGTCCAGTATGCCCCTGAAAACATCCGCGTCAACTCCATCCACCCCGGCTTCGTGCTCACCCCGATGTTCGAGCCGCTCATACATGACCCCGCCCAAGTCGAGGCGCGGCTGGAGAAGGTGCCCATGGGTCGTCTCGGCGAACCGGAGGAGATCGCGAGCGTCATCCTGTTCCTCGCCTCCGACGAGTCGTCCTTCATCACAGGCGCGGAGCTCGCCGTCGACGGCGGGTATACGGCATTGTAGGGGTGCGGCTGCGTGGTTGCGAAGGCGGGACGTGGGAGTCCATGGCTTCGACGATCCCGTCGCGGGGGGACAAGTCTACCTACCGCGAGACGGCGAGCCTGATCTCCAGTGCATCGAGCACCCTGAACAACGTGTCGATGCGAGGGTTGCCGTCATCCGAGAGCGCCCTGTAAAGAGACTGTCGTCCCAGTCCGGTGGCCTCGGAGACTGAGGACATTCCCTTTGCGCGCGCGACGTTGCCCAGCGCCTTGGCGAAGTATTTCGGGTCGTTCTCTTCCAGCGCCACATTGAGGTATTCAACAAGCGCTTCATCGCTGTCGAGGAAGTCAACTACATCGAACTTCTTTAGATTCATCATCTCATCCCCCTAGACTTCTCTTACCATGTCCCGGGCGCGTACTATATCTCTTCGCTGGCTCGACTTGGTGCCCCCGCAGAGAAGAATAATTACTGTGGATCGACGTACCGTGTAGTAGACGCGGTAGCCCTGACCAACGTTGACCCGCAACTCACTGATGCCACCACCGACCGACTTATGGTCACCGAAGTTCCCGTCCTCAATGCGCTCAATGCGAGATAGGATAGAGGTTCTTGCTCGTAGGTCTCGCAATCTCTTGAGCCAGTTCTCGAATACTTCAGTGTAGACGATTTCCATGATTAGTGTCTCTTATGAGGGACAATCTGTCAAGCAGTAGGTAAGGATTGGGGCAATGTTCTTGAATAGATGGTTAGAGAGGTTCAAGTTAGCCGCAAAGAGAGGATGTGATCAGTGTAGGCCGTCGTGGAGTGTCTTTCGATTAGAAAAATGGAGGAATGAAAAGCTCAGGCTCTCTGGTCATGTGGCGTCTGAGAACTTGGTTCGCCGGGACGCCGTCGGCTTCGAGTTGTGCCATGAGCTTGAAGGCGTCCTCTGACGCCCCAACCACCTTCATATCGAGAATCGCGATCCACTTATCGGCATACTGAGCGAGAAGCTCAGAATAGTGAGCCTCGTAGTAGGCAACGTCCCTAGCATGTGCCTCTGTTTCAACTCGGGGATTCCTCATACTCACGCCTCCATCCGCGCCACCGCCCCGAGATCGACGCGCAGGACGCGGAGACTCACGACGATGAGTATCGTGAGGAAGACTCCCGCCAGCGCCGCGTAGACCGGAGCGAGCAGGAACCAGTTCGTGACCGTGAGGAGCGGAGGCACGATGCTGCCGCCGGTCTCGCTCTCGGCGAGGGGCGAGACGAGCAGCAGGCTCATTCGGAACCCCGCCCACGTTCCAAGCGCAAGCGCAATGGTGATGATTGCAAGTTGCTCGAACGTGATCAGCGCTATGAGCTGTTTCCCGGAGAACCCGAACGACCGCAGGAATGCCGATTCGATTCGCCGTCCGCGATCGGACAGTATGAGGTAGCTGGCGTACCCCGCCGCGGCCGCGCCGACGGCGACCAGCAGGGCGAAGACCGCGAGGGCCCGCCATCCTGCCGACATGGCCGGCGATACGTTCGTCTCTTCCAGAAGGGAGACACGGTCCGAGCTCTGTATGAAGCGGTTCTCCCCCACCTCTGCGGCCAATTCCTTCACCCCCTCTTCGTCATCGGAGGCCGCCCTGATGTACACCTCGTTCGCCGTCTGAGCGTAGACCGAGCTCAGCACGTTGACGTGGCCGAGGAGCAGGTTGACGTCGGTTATAACGAACCTGTCCGTGCGCTCGCTCATTGTCGGGAAGTTCTTCACGGTGTCCATGACGATCACGACGATCTCTCGTCCTGCGAGCTTGATGATCGTCGGCACCCCCAGCCGCAGACCCGACTGCACGAATAGCTGCTCGGAAAGCACGACCGGCAGGAACTGTCTTGTGGGGGCCTTATAGAACCCGCGCACTCCATGGTCGGTCTGCTGTCCGAAAGTGAACTTGGCCGAGCTTTCGCCACGGTATGCCCCGCCCGTGAAGTGCTCCAGCGTGTCGGGATCGAGGGGATCGGCGATGATCGGGAGCCAGGTGAACACCGAGCTCTCGAAGTCCTCTACTACAACGACCTCTTCCTCATCGCCGACCGTTGCGTGGATCTGGTCCACCAGGACCGTGCCGGACGTTATCCCCCTTTGCCGGATGTCGCCGTGGTCCTGCACGTGGACTGCCACCAGTGTGATCGGCTGGCTCAGCCAGTCGGGCACCTCCGCGTTCAACAGCTTCCATTCGGAAGGCCCGACGTCGCCCAGGAACACGGTGGTGAGCTGTCCGCTCGCATCGCGCAGAAGGATGTTCATCTTCAGGCCCTGGTAGTTTTCCGCGGGATAGGCCCACAGGCCCACGCCCGTCGCACCCTCCGGCAGGACGGCCAGAGACGAGCCCGCTTGCGGTCTCAGCTGAGCCACAATCTGATCGAGAGGACGCTCCGAAAAATCATCTCGGAACCACGAGATGCGGTCGAAGAGGGCGGAGTCGACGCCCAGCACCTCGAAGTTGAGGGGCCCGAAGATGCCGTCGGTGCGTATCCCCTCTGCCGCGAGAGCGACGGACGGCATCTCGCGGAAAGTGGACACCCCGCCGATGAACTGCCGGGACATGTTGACTCGCAAGTCCCCCGCCACTTCGTGCCGCACCCTGTCTTGGCGGCTCTGCTCCAGTGTCCCGCCCACTGTGGTGGCGAGGACGCTCACACCCGTTACCAGCACGACCAGAACGACCAGCCACGTGTACTGGGCGGGCCGCCTGATGACGTGGCGCAGTGTTATCGAGACCCATACCGGCACCAGTCGCGCCAGTCCCCGAAGGAGCGTGTAGAGCGGCTGTCCAAGCACCACCGATGCCAGCCCGACGAACGGCCAGAACAGGAGGCTGCTCGGTTCGGGCGAATATATCCGGTAGAAGGCAATAAGCAGCGAACCCTGCAGAAGAATGCCCAGGATGACGGACGGCACGCGATTCGCCTTGGTCGTCGCCCAATAGACAAGACCGAACGCGGCCAGGATCGCCGCTGCTTGAGGCCAGTCGTCGACGCCGACTCCCCTCACGCCGTTGATGACCGTGGCGGGAAGCAGGGCGGCGAGCGACACCGTGGCTACAACGTTCAGCAGTCCAGGCGACTCGCCCCCGACGTAGCTCACGAATAGGGGGAACAGCCGCATGAAGAGCAGCGCGACCGCGATCAGGAAGAGCACGGGCGCCAGCAGGAGCGTTTCGTTTATGTCCACGTCCCCGAAGAGTCCGCCCGACACAACGGCCCCACGAGCTTGAAGCTCCCAGAAGATGAGGCCGCCGAGTACGAGAAAGACAACGTCCAGATGGTAGCGATGCAGCAGCGATGCGGCTGGCGGACGAGCCGCGCGGAACCTCTGGGCGAGCACTCCCCCCTGCGCCGTCAGAACGCTCGGCAGCACCACTGCCGCGAGACAGAGCAGGCCCACGATCCAGGCGACGATGAACGGCGCGGGCTGGGGTACGATTGGCAGCAGCCCCCCGTCGGTTAGCCCCCTGAAATGCGGAGTCACACCCGCGACCGCCACGAGCGCTATCGCCAGGACCGGAGACACGACGATCGCCACGGCGGTCAACAGAATTCCCTCGAACGAGTAGATGCGGAAAATAGCGGTCAGTCCGAAACCTCTCGTCCTGACGAGAGCGTGGTCTTCTTCCCGGCTTTGGACCAGGTAGCTGATCATCATTCCAAGGTAGAACGCCACCGTCACAGCGAGAACGGCCAGCAGCAGCACCATCGGGATGCGGGCAAAGAATGCCCTCGCCTCGGCTCCGTTGATCACGCGATGAAGGGGAGACGACACATTGGATCCGAAGAGCTCGGCGTTCAGCTCCCTCTCGAATTCATCGAGCCGCCTAAGAGTTTCCCCTCCCGTCCACGCCTTGAGAGCCTCAGGCTCCATCTGGATGAACCATATCGCGTCCATGACCATGCCCGGCAGTGTCGTGCTGATGGCGTCGGACACCGCCTGCTCAGTTATGAAGAGCGGCAGCGGCGGCGGGCCGAACTCGGGGTCGTAAAGCGTTGGCGGGTTCAGCATCCCCGAGGCGATGGAGACCAGCGTCCCGTCGAGGCTCGTGTTGTCTGCCACGCCCACGATGCGCACGGTCACCCTGGCGGGCGCTTCCTGTGAGACGCCCACCTTCACCTCGTCCCCGACGCCTACGCCGTACAGCTTGTTGGCGTTCTCGCTCACCACCGCTTCGATGATCGGACCGTCAGGCCCATCCTGCACGGTCGGACTCGCATGAACGCCGGAGACCAGCTTGATGTAGAAGTCGGAGTTCGTCAGGTTTCTGACGATTGCGGCCGGGGGAACAAGACTGGTCGGCTCTGAGATTCCGCCCGCATCGATCCACAGGTTGTGACTGCTAAGGATGCGCTCTCTGTCGTCGTAGGCCGGCAGGATGTGCGCGTCGACTGCGTCGCCGACGATCTGCTCGATTTCCTGGAAGCGCGGCTCCGTGAGGACGAGGTTGTTGGTGAAGATGAAGGCCGTCGAACCCGACCGGCCGAGATTGTCGATCTCGAGGTTGATGCTCAGCTGCGTCAGTGACGAGACATAGACTGGCACGGCCGATACGAGGGTCGCGGCCGCCACGACGCCTGCGAGGACGCTGGCAAGGAGCCACCGGCTGTTCGCCACGCGCCTGCGTACCAGTCCCCGGATGGTGAGGGATTGCATATGAGTACGGATGCCGATGACTACGGGCGAGACGGGGATATCGTCACGATGCTGGGGAGGAAGGACAATATCATTCGCACGTGTCGCCTAAGTGATCTGGAATACCGGTGAATCGTACAGCATCGCCGACGCGGATACCAAACTTGTCGGCCTCCCCGGCGTTTATCTCGAAGTTGTACGCCGCCGCCGCGCTCGGACTGTAGCTGGGCAGGTCGGACGTGTCTGTGCCCGGCTTCGGGAAGGGAACGTTGGCAGTGATATCCACCACGAGGCACTCCTCCGATATCCACACGAAATCGAGCGCAAACCGCACCTTCCTCATCCAGAACGAGGACACCTCCCGGTCCTCGAAGATGAACAACATGCCCGTCCCCGGTTCCAACCCGTCCCTGTCCGAGAGTCCCTTGGTCCGTTCCACCGAGTTAACTGCCAGCTCTGCCGGAAACAACACGTCGCCGATCATGACCGCGGCGTTGAGCTCCAGCACCTCATACGTGGGTGCGGGAGTCGGCGATGGGACCGGTGTGGGGATGGGCGTCGCCGTGGAGGTCTGACTCGAACCGGGCAGGGTTGCCGCCGTGGTCGTCTCGTTTGATGACGGCAGCGTTGCCGCGGTCGTGGTCTCGTTGGGGGTGGGGAGTGGAGCCAATGTTGCCGGTGGGTAAGGTATGCTCGTCCGTGTGCCTGCGGGACTTGGTACCGGCCTCGTCAGATCGGAAGGGCGGGTTGCCGCTGTGTCGTTCGGCGACGGGGTAACCAGCATGGGACGGGCCCCGCCGCAGCCCAAGCAGACCAGGAGCAGAAGAACGAACGGTATAATCAGCCCCCGGCTCACGATAGCTCGACCACCGTCACCCCTATTCCCCCCTCGCGGTGGTCGGCGTACCGATACGACTTGACCAGCGAGTTCCTGTCGAGGGTCTCCTGCACACTCTGCCGCAATACCCCGCGGCCCTTCCCGTGGACAATCCGCACCGAGTCCGCGCCGTTTCGGAGCGCCCTGTCGAGAAACTCCTCGACCGAGACCGCCGCTTCGTCGGCCCGCATCCCCAGGATGCGGAGCTCGTTGCTCATCACAACGGGTTCAAGATCATAGTTGACGCTTCGTGTCGGTTGTGTCGCCTCCGCCGGTGTCGGTTCTTCGACCGGAGTCAGGCGGCCAACGTCCAGGGTGAACCGCGCGTCCCCGACGATGACCGTTGCCTCGTCGCCGCCGGTGTCGATGGACTGGACGGCCCCTTGAACGTTGAGGCCCGTGATTCGCACGACGTCCCCCACGCGAATCGGACGAGGCTGCTCCGTGGAGGCGTCGACCGATGCCTCTTTCAAACTCTCGACTTCCGCACGCGCCTGCTCCAACTCCAATCGCGCCCGCTTGATGGCCTCGTAGTCGACCGGCTCGCCGCCGGGTGCCTCCCACGACAGCGCCGCCTCCGCTCGGCGGAGCTTCCTTCGCGCGTCCTCGAACTGTCCCGACAGCTCCGCCCGCATGTCGGCCAGCATATCGTCCCGACGAGATTGGACGTCACGAATCTCGTCGTCGAGCGCCTGCCTTGCGGACTCCGCCTCGCGCTTCGCCTTCTCAGCCTCCTGGAGCATGGACTTGAGCTGCATCCGCTGACCCTGAAGCTCGTCCAGCCAGTCCTCGAACTGCATGTACTGCGGTTCCATCAGGCGGGCCGCCTCGTCCATGATCTCCTCCGGTAGACCCAGCCGTCGCGCTACGGACATGGCGTAGCTCCGGCCCGGAATCCCCATCGTCAGGTGATACGTTGGCCGGAGCGAGTTCGGTTCCAGATCGACGCTGGCGTTCATCATGCCCGGCGACGCCTCGGCAAATGCCGCCACCGTCCTGTGGTGCGTCGTCACGACGGTCTTCACCCCCTTCCCCGCGAGATGGTGCAGCACCGCCTTCGCAAGCGCCGATCCCTCCTCCGGGTCGGTGCTCGTGCCAAGCTCGTCGAGAAGCACGAGCGACCTCGTCGTCGCGTGATCGAGTATCTCGATGACGTTCAGCATGTGCGAGCTGAACGTCGACACCGACCCCGCGATGCTCTGCTGGTCTCCCACGTCGGCGTACACCCCGTCGAATATGGGGAGGACGCTCCCCTCCTCCGCGGGAACGAAAAGCCCCGACTGGTGCATCAGGGCCAGCAGCCCGACCGTCTTCATCGCCACCGTCTTTCCCCCGGTGTTCGGCCCCGTGATGACCAGCACCGACGACTCCCCGTTGATGCCCACCGAGACGGGAACGGCGTCGTCCCCAAGCAGAGGGTGCCGCGCATCCACAAGCCGGATCACCAGCGGCGCGTCGCCGACGTTCTCCACACCAACCGGAACGCCGTTCAGCCTGGCGCTGTACCGCGCCCTCGCCATGATGAAGTCGAGCCGGGCCGTGAGCCGCATCCCCATTCGGATGTCGTCCGCCACCGCGCCGACAAGCTCCGACAGGTCGATCAGCACCCTGCGGGTCTCCTCGTCCTCCTCCAGCGCAAGCTCCCGCCACGTGTTGCAGGCGTCGACCGTCGCGAACGGCTCGATGAAGAGCGTGGCGTCCGTCTTCGAAACGTCGTGGACAATGCCGGGCACCTTGTGCCGCAGCTCCGTCCTCACCTGCAAAACGAGCCGGTCACCACGCACGGATATGACGTTATCCTGGAGCGCCTCTTCCCCGACGGGCGACCGCATCACCCGCTCAAGGGCCTCGACCGCGTTCTTGTACGCGGCGCGGACGCTCCGGCGGAGGGTGCCGAGCGTGGGCGTCGCGCTGTCCAGCACCTCCCCGCGAATGCCGATCTTCTGCCTCACCTGCAGCTGAACGTGAAGCAGGTCGGGGATGCCCGACGCAATCTCGGCGAGCACCGGCGCGCTGGCCGTGTTGCGCGCAAAGGCCGACCTCGCCCGTCCAAGCACCTCCAGCGAGTCCGCCACTTCGAGCAACTCCTTGCCCGTCAGGACACCGCCAAGACTCGCCCTGTCGACCGCCTCCGTGGCGTCCACCCTCGCGCTCAGGTCGGGGTCGCCCGACTCCTCCAAGTAGGCCACGCCGTCGCGCGTCTCACGCTGCAGCTCCTCGACCTCCCGGGCCGTGTACACCGGCCCGATACCCCTCGCAAGCTCCTCGGCCAGGGGAAACGTCGTGTTCGCGACCACAGCCGCCTGCACGTCCGGGTAGTCCAGCGCGTCAAGCGACTTGCGCCGAATCAGGTCGATAGGGGGTTTCTTCCCGGAGGTGGAGTGGACCATTGCCTGTGATGCGCGGGCGATGTTGCGACGCGATGAAAGCTCGCACCGCAAGCCCGATTCAAGTGTTCAACCAATTAATTATATCCGAATCAGGGCATACCGGCGTTGTATAATGGCCTCCACCCCCTCTCCCGTCGTGGGAGAGGGCTGGGGTGAGGGTGTAACGAACGAACACCGATCAATCCATCCCTTCTCCCTTGACGGGAGAAGGTTAGGATGAGGGTGAATTCCTACCCCCGCCAGACCGCTACCGCAGGGAGGGACGGCATGGCACGCAGCGTGACGGTGCAAGCGCCCGCGACGAGCGCCAACATGGGCCCGGGGTTCGACTGCCTCGGCATCGCCCTCGATATCTGGAACACCGTGCGCGTCGACACCGACGCCACGGGCTTCGAGATACGCGGACTCGGACGCGGCGAGCTCCCGACCGGCCCGGACAACCTCGTTGCTCGCTCCTTCCAACTCGCCTGCGAGGAGGCGGGACAACCCGCGCCGGACGTCCGCTTCACCTGCACCAACGAGATACCCCTCGGTCGCGGACTCGGAAGCAGCTCCGCCGCCGCCGTCGCGGGAATCGTCGCCGCCAACGAGCTGCTCGGACGCCCTTTAGATGACGCGAGCGTCCTTGCCATCGCCGCACGGATCGAGGGACACCCCGACAACTCCGCCGCCGCGCTCTACGGCGGATGCCAGGTCGTCGTCCACGACGGAGACCGCCTCATCACCTCGACCGTCGCCATACCCGACCGACTCAGCGCCGTCCTCTTCGTGCCCGAGATGCCCATGCCCACCGCCGAGGCCCGCTCCGTGCTCCCGACCGACATATCCGTGCAGGACGCCGTCTTCAACATGGGCCGCGTCGGACTCCTCGTCAACGCCCTCGCCACCGGCGACCTCGACCGCCTCGCCGTCGCCACCCAGGACCGCCTCCACCAGCCCCCCCGACAGACCATCTTCCACCCCATGAAGGTCATCATGCGCGCCGCCCTCGACGCCGGCGCCCACGGCGCATTCCTCTCAGGCGCCGGCTCCACCATCCTCGCCCTCTCATCCTCCCGCGAAATGACCATCGGCTACGAAATGGCCGAAGCCGCCTCCAAAGCCGGCGTGGATGGTGATGTCATCGTCACCAAGCCGACGAGTGGGGGGGTAAGGGTGGTGGGGTGAGGGGGGTCTCAAGAAACAGAGGTACGCATTCCGCTTAGGCTACACATGAGAAAGACAAGAGATCACGCTCAAATATGGCTGGCACCACGCTGAGCCAGAGCGTTACTGACCAGTTATTCATCCTATGGTCTTAGATATTCCACAACAATTCGCTCCCGTTTCTCTAGGCTTTCCTACGAGCAGCATTGGAATTACACATCATTAGTATGCTAAACTGCATTACCTGCTTACTGAAAATCAAGTGCAACTTGCAAGGGAGCATCACGCGTTGTCCAGCAACATATATTGAACGAATAGCACGTCACTACTAGATCAGAATATTCCGTGACAATCTTGCTGCTTAACCTTGTTTATCAATAAATGATTAATAATCGTTTAGACTACAATCTGAACTAAACTCTCTCATACTATAGTCATAAAGGTGTGTTGAGATGGAAATCAAGAAACGGACGCCTACACGTGGACGGTTACCCGGAATCAGTTATACAGACCACGACAAAGTACGGCAAACACCAGAAAAAACTGTAAGAGACGAAGAGAGATCTCCGTTTGAACGTGACCGGTCAAGGATAATTCACTCTGCAGCCTTCCGTCGCCTTCAAGGTAAAACCCAAGTGATAACCGTCGGTGAAGGCGATTTCTTGCGCACTCGTCTAACCCATTCATTGGAAGTAGCACAGATTGGTAAGGGTGTAGCACTTCGACTCGGAGCAAATTCCGACTTAGTCGAAGCTATTTCGTTAGTCCACGATATTGGACACCCACCGTTTGGTCACGCAGGTGAACAAGAGCTCCAAAGCCTCATGAAACCCTATGGAGGATTTGAAGCGAACGCCCAAAACATTCGTGTATTGACCGAACTTGAGACGAAAAGTGATGCCTATAATGGATTGAATCTTACGCGCGCCGTCATAGATGGTCAAATGAAATATAAGGATACGTTTGACGGACAGCTTAAGAAATTCATCTATTGTGACGATGCAAGAGTGATGGAATGGGCTGGCGATGATGCTGAAGCTGTGTCTTGCCTTTCGAACGGAAGATCGAAGTCTTTCGAGTGCCAAATCATGGACTGGGCTGATGATGTCGCTTATGCTGTGCATGATCTTGAGGATAGTATACATACTGGCTACATTAGCTTTGCTTCCCTTCAGGACGATCGTCGCAGAGGAGAAGCTATTGATAGAGTCGTGAGCGAGTTTTGTCAATACTCTACCGACGTAGCTGAAGTATGCAACAGTTTTCTCAGAATTTTGCGTGATCGGTATCCTACATTTCAAGGATTGGATGCTTTTCACAGTCGCCAAAGTCAAAAGGCAAGTCGCAAACAACTGGCTAGTTTTCTAATCAACAGATACATCAAGGCTACACAACGTATTGAAAAGATTGAAATTCCTAAGGACCAATTGTCTTACAGGTATTGGTATAGAGTTTACGTGCCTATTCAGTATAGAATTGAAGTTACCTTTATTAAGAGATTGATTCAAAGATTCGTTATAGAATCACCACAAATACGGACATTGGAAGAGAAGGGTCGCTACATAATAAGAACACTGTTCTGTAAGTTCATGGAGGGTGACAACGCTAGGGCCCTATTACCAGAGGATTGGAAGGAGCGTCTGGACTTAGATCATTCGCAGACGACAAAGGCACGAGTGGTGAGCGATTATATTTCTGGCATGACCGACAGTTACGCACAAAAGACATATGCAAGATTGTATTTGCCCGACAAAGGCTCCATTTATGAACTGCTATGATGGACTTGCCTAGCATGGCCTTTGAGCATTGTGCCAATTGTCTCAAGTGTTGTATCTGACAGAGAGACAAACCGTACTTCCTCATCCCACACTCTCCTCCCCCCCCGCTTGCCACCCACCCCCGCCCGATGATACAACTCCCCCCACAACCAAACCCCACACCACGAGGTGAACATGCACTACGTCAGGTTCCTAGCGGCATTCGTTGTATACACCGTCATCGACGTGGGATGGAACATCTCGCCCATCGCGATGGGGATGTATGAGAGCCTCTACGAGGCCAGCGGCAACGACAAGCTCCTCGACCAGTTCGGCAGGCAGATGGACACGTGGGGAATCGAGCAGCTCCTCGCCCTGCTCGCGTTCCTGGGACTCATCGCGCTCGGCAACAGCTACCTCGCCATCGAGCCCGCCCTCAAGGAGAACAGCCTTATCAGGGCGATGAAGAACAGCTTCGTCCTCGGCTGCGCGGCCTATGCCACCTACATCGTGCCGATCTTCCTCATACTAAAGACCTGGCCCACCATCCTCGTGCCCATCGACATCCTCATCGGCGGCCTCCTCAGCCTCATAACCTCGACGGTCGTCACATACATCGTGCTGCGGCGGAGGAACGCGGAGAGTAGCGCCTAATCCCCTCTCCCGTTCGCGGGAGAGAGCTTGCCCCGTACACCGATACGGGGGCTGGGGTGAGGGTGACTTATCCCCTCTCCCGTCGTGGGAGAGGGCTAGAGCCTGCCCCGTACTCGATACGGGGGTGAGGGTGAATACCTACCCCTGTCAGCCCGCCGGGGGAGACACACAGAGAGGGGGGTCTTCGCGATTCACCTCACGAAGACTGAACACTTACTCCACCGCACTCCGGTTTGACAGACAAGAACGCATGTACAACAATAGGTATGTGCGGTCACTGGGTAACTGTTCAGAGTCGGTGAGAAATGAAGGAACTCTGTTCCCCTGCTGTCATTCTGAGGAACGCAACGACGAAAACCCACAATCTCTCCCCCGCCGGGGGAGAGATACAGAGAGGGGGTCTTCGCATTGCAACTCACGAAGACTGAACAGTTACGTCACTGGTCGGGCAACTTTACTATAACAAGGAAAATGTCACAAAATGCCACACCATGCCACAAAATCAACGTTTTTTGAGAAGTTTCTCCTACGGACCTGGCTCATCGTGTGGCATCTGCATTCCTCTGGATCAGCAAACGAGTTCCCTTAGCTCCCAGGCAACTTTACTATAACGAGGGGAAATGCAACACCATGCAACATTTCTTGATGAACTCACCTACGAATGTCGCCCACATGTTGCATCTTTGGACATCACAGTCGAATTGAGAGACGCTTATCCCCTCTCCCGTTGTGGGAGAGGGCTAGGGTGAGGGTGCTTCGACTAAGCTCCCAATATCATGTGGAACCGGCCCTACTCGCTGGCGCCGTGTGCCTGCAGGTAGTCGAGCGCCGCTTGGACGGTGGTGATGGACTCGGCGTCCTCGTCAGAAATCTCAAGGGGATTGTCGTCGTCTCCGAACTCCTCCTCGAAGGCCATGATGAGCTCCACCAGGTCCAGCGAGTCGGCGTTCAGGTCTTCGGTGAATGACGCGTCGGGAGTGACCTCCTCGGTGTCAACGCTCAGCTTGTCGGCGACGACTTCCTGAACTCGTTCCAAGAGACTTGCCATAGTTTGTTCCTCCCTATTCGTCCGTTGCGGTGTTCGACGTATCGTCGTGTTCTCTGTTCTGCATCAGCGCGCCGAGCACGCCGTTGACGAACATCGGCGATCTGTCGGCCCCGTATATCTTACCAAGTTCCACGGCCTCGTTGATAGCGACCTTCGGCGGCGTCTCCCCCGCCTTGACGATTTCGTAGATGGCGACCCGCAGGATGTTCCGGTCGACCATCGCCATCTGCTCGATAGGCCAGTTCGGCGCGTGCGTCGCTATTATCTTATCGATTTCCCGCCTGTTGGCAAGTACCCCATGCACGAGTTTCCGCGTAAACGCATCCGCGTCGCGCGTGACGGCGGCATCGTCGAGCCGGGCTGCCAGCGCGCTCTCCACCTCGTGGTCGGAGCCGTCCACCTCGTACAGCACCTGGACGGCGATGACGCGGGCCTTCCGCCGGGAGACGGCCTTGCTCGGTCGTTTCAGCGTGGTGGTGTCGGAGGGCAATGGGGTGGGGGAGGGGATATCAGTTGCGGCTGAGCTTGACGATCGAGTCCCAGTCGCCGACGGCCTGCACGTCCGCCCGCCGGTTGATGCGCTTGACCATCCCGCTGAGCACCCGGCCCGGCCCGACCTCGATGAAGCGGTTCACGCCGCTGCCCATCATGTAGTCGACCGAGCGGCTCCAGTGGACGCAGTTGCATATGCCCGCGATCAACTCTCGCTTGACGTCCTCGCCCTTGGTCACGGGCTTGGCCGTGCAGTTGGCGACGATGGGTATCGACGGGTCCTTGAAGTTCAGGCTCTCCACGGCGTCGATGAGACCGGCCTGCGCCGGCTCCATGAGCGGTGAGTGAAATGCCCCCGCCACCCGGAGGGGTACGGCCTTCTTGGCCCCACGGGCGTTTGCCAGGTCGAGCGCGTTCGCGAGGGCGCGGCGCTCCCCTGCTATGACGATCTGGTCTGGCGTGTTGACGGTGGATATGACCGTGCCGGTCTCTCGGCATATCTGCTCCAGGACCATAGCGTCGAGTCCCATGACCGCGGCCATGCTGCCGGACTGCTTTTCGCACGCCTCCTGCATCAGCCTGCCGCGCTCCTGCACGAGCCACGCCGTCTCGCCGACGTCCAGCACGCCCGCGACCGCGAGTGCCGTGTACTCGCCGAGGCTGTGACCCGCCACGAGAGCCGGACGAGGCGTCGCCTCCGCGCCGAGGTAGTCTTGTATCGCCCGCATCGTCGCGAGGCTGACCGTCATGATGGCAGGCTGCGCGTTCGCCGTCTGGCGGAGCGTGTCGTCAGGCCCCTCGAACAGGAGCCTTGTCAGCGGCCGGCCGAGGGCCATGTCCACCTCGTGGAATACGGCCCGCGCGGCCCCGGAGTTGTTGTACAGCTCCTCGCCCATGCCGACGCTCTGCGTTCCCTGTCCGGGAAACAGGAACGCCGTATCGGTCCCTTTGGGGGGAGGAGAAAACCGCAACGTCAAACGTCGTCTCCTACTCGACTTCGATCTCCTCGCTCGGTACGATCTCGCGACCGTTGTAGTACCCGCACGTGGCGCACACGTGATGCGGCCTCATCTTGGCCGGGCAGTCGGGGCAGTCGACAAGGGTTGGGGCGGTGAGGAACTGGTGCGCCGCCCGCTTTCCGCGGCGCGAGCGCGAGTGTTTCTTCTTCGGTACTGGTCCGCCTGGCATTGTTGTTCAGTCCTTCCGGGCGCTCCCGCTCGACATGCCCTACACAGGGTCGCCCGTCGAGCGGTCAGCGGTCAAGGTGTTCTTAGTTCTTACTCAGGTTCATTGTTTCGACGGACGGAAAGGCCTCCAGGAGAGGCCCCCATCGGCTGTCTCGCTGATCGTGGACGCACGTGCAGGACTCGTGGTTCCGATTGACGCCGCACTCCGCGCAGATGCCCGCGCAGTCCGTGCGGCAGAGTGGACTCATCGGCAGGCCGAGCGAAATGTACTGCCGGGCGGTCTCGGACAGGTCGAGAATGTTGTCCTCGTCGATTACGAGGTTCTCTTCCGGGTCGAGATTGTCGAGAGACCGGACGCCGCTGATGGGATCCAGACGCGGAATCGCCTCCTCATCAACCTTGATGTCAACATACTGGACGTAGGGATCGAGGCACCGTCCGCACTCGGACCCGACCTGCGTGTTCAGCAGGGCTGTCACCCACACGCCCTTGTCCGTCCTGACGAACCGGACGCTGCCCCTGAGCTCGATCAGGTCGCCGCGAAACGTGACACGGTCTTCAACCTCGTGCTCCCTGGTGGAGCCGCTGGTCTCACGAACAAGCTGCGAAACGTTAAAGTGCATAACGACACCGACCCTTGCGAAATCTGGAAGGCCCACGTCGCCCGAAGGCCATATTGTAGGGATCACCCCTTCACCGAGTCAAGATTTTCAGGTTCGCGAGGACCTAGGATGAACCTATGCGCAACCCGTCGCAACTGCGACCGCGCGACAGACTTCAACCATCTTCGATTCGCTGAGTGATCCTACGTAGCGGCGCAGCATTCGCTGATCTACTGACTGAATATGGTCGCAGTTGATCGCCGAGTCGTTCTTGAGACCCTCGTCCACGCCGATGATAACCTCGCTTGGCAACCCGCGAATCGTTGACGTTATCGGCGCCACCATCGCCGTACGCAGTAGTGGAAGCACTTCCGAGCGCGTCAATATCACGACAGGCCGCCGCTTGTCGGGCGGATCAAACCGGTAGAGCCAGATATCGCCGCGCCGCGGCCCCGTGTCTAGTCCTCCGGCCATACGGCTTGGTCAGCCCAGCCTTCGAGCTCGTCGTTAATTGGGGGAGCACTGCGATAGCCAGCTCGGTAGCGTTCGGCGACATCATCGCTGTCCGCTTCCGTGAGATATGCCCCCACGGCCTCCTGCAGCACAGCAGAACGACCTCGCTCACGGACGGCGGGATGCCGGTCGAACCTCTCCAGGATCGCCTCGTCGAACTCGACACGAATAGTCTTCATGCACAAATGCTACCACATCGAAAACGTCCTAAGCATGTCCAACCTATAGGGTCGGCAGCCCGTGTAGCACCGTATCCGCAGATAGGAAATGACTGCCTATCCTTCCCTGTCCAAGTACGCCTTCACGATGTCGATTACGAGGGCCACATCCTGCCCCGCCTCAATGAGCGGCGACCGCGGCGTCTTGCCGTTGACGATGCAGTCGTGGAAGTGGCGCAGCTCCCTGCGGAACGGACTCTCCCAGTCCACTGCCGGCTCCTTCGCAATCGTGGTGCCCTCCCGGTCGATCTCGTGGATCCTCACCTGCGCCACGTCTCGCGAGAACCCCGTCGGGTACGACACTATCACCCGCTTCCTGCTGCCGTAGACTTCCAGCGTCTCGTAGAAGTCCCACAGATCGGGCAGGTCCACCCACGTCGCCACGCACCGTACGCCCTCCGGGTACTCCAGCGTCGTGCAGACGGCCCCGCCGTCCTGCCATATCTCCGTATTGATGACCCTGCTTGGCGTCCCGAAGAGGTCACGCAACCCGTAGAGGTCATGGATCATGCTGCCCGCAACCGTGCTGAAAGCGCGGAGAATTTGAGGCGGGACATCCCCAATCGCCTGGTGCTCCGCCAACCGCCGCGCGGTCCTCGTCTTTTCGATCACGTCCGGCGGTATATCGTCGAAAGACCGTGTCCTGAACTGGTCCATGTGCAGATCGTTGTCCGGGTGGAGATGATTGACCTGCACGAAGCGGATGTCGTCCATCCCCTCGATCTCCTGCTTGGCCACCTCGTAGGCAGGCTCATACAGCTTCGTGTACCCCGCCTGGGCCACCTTGTCGGAACGCCCAATAGCTTCCGCGATCTCGGCGAACTCCTCGTTCGAGTAGCAGACCGGCTTCTCGACGAACACGTGCTTCCCTGCCTCCAGCGATGCCACGACGACCTCCGTCTTGGGGTCGTAATGGCACATCAGCACGGCTTCGATATCCGAGTTCAGCATCTCGCGATAATCGGTGAAGCGGTTCGGCACGTGAAACGTCTTCGCCGCATACTCGACCGCGGACGGCGACACGTCGCAGACGGCCGCGACCTCGAATTCCTCCGCAAGCTCCGTGAGGAAGGGCAGGTGCTGGATCTGCGCGATCGCGCCGCATCCGACGACGCCTATGCGTACGGGGTTCATATCCCTCCTCACGTTCTTCCAGCCCGAGGGGCGACATCGTTCCACAGATCAGCGAGCTCGGCTGACCGCCGGTAGACCTCGAACAACGCGTCCCATACATCGCTCCGGGACGCGGACGCCGAATCGAGGTCGCCGTCTGCTACGGCGGCCTTCAGCGCCTCCGCTTCGTCGGACTGCTTGCCTGCTGCCAGGTCTGCCGCTTCTCGGACGGCCAGCGTCGCAGCCGTCAGGCTGTCCAGCAGATCGCCGAACGGAGTCGCCGTGTCCGTCTCAACGTCATAGGCTGAGGACGACGCGAAACGGTGCGGCATCCGCTCGCCCTCCGGTGTCCACATGGTGTGAGTCGGCTGGATGTGCGGCGTCACCGACAGGTACATGGTCATCGGCTTGTCGCCCAGCACGCGGAGCGAGTGTAGCTGGTCGACGAGCGCGACTACCATCTGCCCCGGTCCGACCTCGCCCGTCTCACCGTCTATGGTGAACTCAGCCCGTCCGTCCAGCACCAAGAATATCTCGTGACCGAGATCGTGGGAGTGCGGCTCCGCCACCTCGCCGACCTCCAACCGCATGAACCGCGACCGTATCTGCGGAGTCACAAGCACGCTGCGCACGTCGGTACGGAAGTCGTACACCGTCAGGGCCATGGCGTTCTCTCCTCCAAAACGTCGGCGGAGAGTGTAGGAGTCCGTTCAACGGGGTGTCAAGAAGTCGGATACACCGGCGACTGTTCAGACTCCGCGAGAAACATCATGCGAGCGTACCACCGCCATACCCGCGAAAGAACGTCACCCCGTACCCGGATACGGGGCGGGTATCCACAGTAACGGGCGCGCTCCCTTCATCAAGGCCGCACTGCTTGAGGCTTCGGCATTTTCGTGCCTGAGAAACTATCCCTAATTGCACACAGGGAAATCCGGTGCCCATGAGATCAGAGGAAATCACGTTCGCCCTGAGCTTGTCGAAGAGCAATTCTCCGCCAAAACAGTTAGATTTGAGATAGTTTCTAAAGCCACTCACTGAGAGGGTGTCGGTGTCGCAGTGGGTGTGGGAGTAGCCTCAGGCTGTGCCACAGCCGTCTCCACTGCGGTGAGCCTTGCCTCTATATCTCTGAGTCTGGCCTCGACTGTAATCAATCTCTCGCCCGTGGTCGGTGTCAGGTTAACGCTTCTACAGGTGGGCAGATTCAGAGTCGCCGCGTCACCGTCCGCAACACCTAAGAGGTTGGCAGGCATACATCCGGTGAAGTCGTTGCCGCTCAGCCGCAGGCGCGTCAGTTTGGTCAGACCATTGAACGATTCAGGTATCTGCCCGCTGAGACTGTTGGAGGAGAGCAATAACGATTCCAAGCCGAAGAGATCGCCAAGTTTGGATGGAATGGATCCGGTCAGGCTGTTGGAACTCAGATCCAGCGTTTTCAGGGCCGACAGGTCACCAACCTTGGATGGAATGTGTCCGGTCAGGCTGTTGGAACTCAGGTCCAGCGTTTTCAGGGCCGACAGCTCACCAACCTTGGCTGGAATCACACCATTGAGGTCCCTGTTGGCGAGTGACACCTCGGCTACCCGACCTTCCCGAACCGTAATGCCGTCCCATTCCGTCATCGAACGGCCCGTCCACCAGTTCAGCGGAGCAGTGCCGCGAAGGGCTCCTTTTACTGAGAGAAGAGTCTCGCAGTCCCCGATGAGACTGGGTGTGCTCGTTGCCACGGCTGGGACCGTGGCGCACACCGAGTCTGTCTGTCCAATGGCCTGACGTATGGTCACTGCCGAAACAAGGACGAGAATGGTTATCGAAATAGTGCCTATGGCAATGGCTCTCATGAGATTGCCCCCTTGTGACATGAATTGGCTTCTCTACCAAAATGGCTTCTCTACCACGAGAACCGATACCACAAAACCTGCCTGCAAAAAGCCCGAAGCCCGGCCCTTGCAGAGGGCGTGGCAACGTCTCATGGTAGGGAGTGACGATACGATATCAACGCCCCACATGAGAGTCAAAGCAAATGCTGGGAAGGCAACAAGCTCCTGAATCGCGCAGTTCCCGCACTACTTTCTACTTTCTTCTTTCTCTCTCCTCTCCCCCAACCGCCTCAGAAACTCCCCGTACGTCGACACCCCGTTCAACGCCCTGATGAACTCCCCCGTGCTGGCAAAGTACGTGCGGTACTCTGCAACCTCGTCGCCGATGGGGCTGACCGACGTCACGCTCTCCCCGTAGATGCCGTGCATGGCGAAGTAGGCCTGGTTGAGCTTGCGTAGACCGTACCCCCCCAGCCGCATTTGCCACCACCGCTCCTTCATGTACTCCTCGGCTTCCGTCACCTTGCCCTCGGCGAGAAGCTCTTCCGTGCGCTGCCGTGTCTCCCGCATCATCCGGGTGAATCGCGGGTCGCGGTCCTCCTGCGGCAGGTAGCGACGCGCGTTCTCTTCGAGGTCTCCCCCCATACGTACGAACGTCGCGTCGCCCAACTCGCGCCCTGCGATGTCCGCTGCCGTCTCGTTGAGCGTCGCCATCTCCTCCGAAATCCAGAATGCCTGGCCGAATGGTCGGAAGAACCAGTAGACGTGCAGCCACTCGTGCGCCGCCGTACGCAATACGGAGCGGAGCGAGTCGGTGTCCTTGACCAGCGTCGGATACGTTGACAGTCCGGCCAGGTTGCCCACGATGGCCGAGAGGTCGTGCTCTTCAAGCAGCTCGTCCTCCAGCCTACCGCGTTCGATGTACTCAAGCTCCGGTCGGAGCAGCCGGCGTTCGAGGCGCGCGATCTTGTCCCGCCGCGAGGTCACGATGATGGTCGGCAGATGCCCGAACCTGATGTCCACGGGCGGGAAGAGCGCGTCTCCCCACAGTCCGAACCCTTGATCGTGAAGGACGGCGCTCAGTTCCGACTCTACCGCCTCCTCCGCCTTGGGCCGCAACCCGCGCTGCAGCCCGAGCAGCTCGTCCAGGTACTCTCGCGAGATGACCGCCCCCTTCGCGCTGGTCGCGCCGCCAGCCCTCGCGATGCGTCCCTCGATCAGCCGCTCCTCCTTCTCCGCCAGCCGCGACGTTTGCAGGTACTCGTCCACGATCGCGATGCGTTCCTCACGCGTGGGCCTCTGGCCGGGTATCGCCTCTCGCACCAGATGTGTCCACTTGCCGAAGAAGTTGGTGATGTGCCACTGCACCAGCGAGAAGGCGTGCTCCGACGCCACGTCCAGCGCAGGCGTGATGTGCAGCCTGTCCCCACTTGGCAGCACCAACAGCACCGCGAGCGCGAACGCCGCCGCCCAGCGTCGAATATGCAACCTATGTCTGAGTCGAGTCATCGCGGGCAAGGTCTACGCATCGGAAAGGTGGCGCTAGCGTACCACGCTAAAGCCGCTCACAAATTCCAACGTTTAGGCAAGGCATCGGGTCATGCCGACCTTTCAAAATCCCCTCTCCCGTCGTGGGCTGACAGGGGTAGGTAATGTGGGATTACAGCTATGATCCGACCACCGCAACTCTGTCATTCCGAGCGTAGCGAGGAATCTAAAATGTTGTGCTTTCGTCATTTGGGCCATTGAAAAAGTAGGTAGGGATGAGTACCAGCATATCCCCTCTCCCTTGACGGGAGAGGGCTAGGGTGAGGGTGATGTCCGTAGCCGGTGCATTCTTTACCTACCCCTATCAGCCCGTCGTGGGAGAGGGCTAGTGTGAGGGCAAATGCCTACCGCTGTCACAGACAAACGCATGAACAACGCGGATCACACCATTCTCCCCTCTGTGCTCTCCGTGATCTCTGTGGTGAATCCCCTCTCCCTTGATTGGGAAAGGGCCGGAGCCTGCCCCGTACACGATACGGGGGTGAGGGTAAAAGCGAGGGTGAGTCCTCCACCCCCTACGCAATACTTTCTACTTTTTTCCGCCCCCCACGTCCCCCGCCCACAGCCTCTGCATCTCGCCGGACGTCCCCAGCAACTCGTCGAGCTTCCCCTCGGCCTCGACACGACCGTCCTTGAGCACGATGATGTGGTCGGCGCGACGAAGCGCCGCCCGCCGGTGAGACACCGCCAGCACTGTCCTGTCCGGTCGGTCGGACATCCGCTCCCAGAGAGTCTGCTCGGTCTCCACGTCGAGGCCGCTCGACAGATCATCGAAGACCAGCAGCTCCGGCTCCCGGACGAACATCCGCGCCGCCGCGGCCCTCCTCTGCTGTCCGCCTGACAGCTTCACCCCGCGCGGCCCCACGACCGTGTCCAGCCCGTTTTCCAGATCGTCGATGTCACGTTCCAACACGGCCGAGCGCACCGCCCCCGGCAGGTCCACACCGTCCTCCCGCAGTCCCAGTAGAATATTCCCCCGCAGCTCCTCGCTGAACAGGCGCGGCACCTGCGACGTGTATGCAACACGCGGCGGCACAAAGACCTCGCTCGCGTCCTCGACGGGCTTCCCGTTCCACCGCAGTTCGCCGGCCTCCAGCGGCAGCGAACCCAGCAGCACCCGCAGCAGCGTGCTCTTCCCGGACCCGACCCTTCCGGTAATGACGGTGAACGACCCTTTTTGGATTGAGAGGTCTACACCCTGCACGCCCCGCCCGGAGTCCGGGTACGAATATGCGACACCGCTCGCCTCCAGGCTTTCCAGCCGGTCGCCCTCTGTCTTTTCGACATGAACGGGATCGGGCGCCTTTCGGAACAGGTGCGTCGGGTTGCGCTCCACCAGCTTTTCAGGCGGCGCGCCGGGCATCAGGTCATCGAGCCTTCCGATCCCCACTCCCAACTGCCTGTACTCCGTCATTACCTGGCCTAGGCCCCTCGAAAGCCATGAGAATTGCTCCAGGTAGAAGACGAACAGCACGAGGTCTCCCACGGTCAACTCACCGCTGAGCATCGCGTGACCGGCGACTACCAGGATAGCGCCGACGCCTAAACCCTCAAGGTTGCGGAATACGGCGTTCAGCGTCTGGGTGAGGAGCGTGTCCCGCAGGGTCGCTCGCCTGCGCGCCGCGTTCACGCGGTCGAATTCGCTGAGGACGTGGTCCTCCGCCCCGGCCACCTTGATGGCCTCCGCCGAACCGAACATCTCGCCCAGGAATCCCGTCACTTCCCCCGCTGCTTCCCTGCTTTGCTTCCGCGTACGTTCAATGCGAGTCCTGGCAAAGTGGACGACCAGGTACACCAGGAGGATGGGCAGCAGCCCGATGAGCGTAACGAATGGAGAAATGCTCACCATGATTGCGATGGCGACAATCGACACCAACAGCTGCGTAACAATGAACTTGGGCCAGATGTAGAACCTGCCGGCGCTGGAAGCGTCCCCGCGGAAACGGGTCACCGCCTCGCCCGGCGATGCCGGAAGGCCCCGCATCCCGCTCAGGTCCATGAGGTGGGCGAGCACGTTCCTCCTCAGCAGCGCTCCGATCATGAACTGGTTGGCGAACTGCAGGGTGACCGATCCAACGTAAAAGACCATCTGAAAGGCCACCATTCCTGCCAGCGCCGCGCAGAGCGTCCACACCCCCAGGGAGGTCCTTGCGTCGTCGGTCATCGTGTCGAAGATCTCTCGAACAGTGAGAATGAATGCGTGTTCAAGAGCGGCTATCAGAACGGCTTGGACGAAAATATCGAGTGACAGCGTCCACTTGAACGTCCACACGAGAGACTTGAGGTACCGCCAGGTGCTCACGTCAACACCTCCTCCAGCCCGCTCTGAAGGAGGCTGTGGAACCGAGTGTTGGGATCGGACGCCAGCGCCTCCCGCTCCCCGGACTCCACGATCCGACCGTTCTCAAGAATCACGATGTCATCGCATCTCTGGATGGTCGCCAGGTGATGAGCCACGATGAGCACGGTCCTTCCCTCGACCAGCCTGTCGACCGCCCGCTCGATGGCCGCCTCCGTGCTCCGGTCGAGCCGCGACGTCGCCTCGTCGAGGATGACAAGTCCGGGGTCCTTGAGGAATACTCGCGCGAACGCGAGCATCTGCGCCTCGCCGGATGAGAGGCCGCCCCCTTCCGGCTCAAGCGTCGTGTCGAGGCCGTCCGCAAGCGAGTCGTACCATCGCTTCAACCCGAGGTCTTGCAGCACTTCGAGCAATCGTTCGTCGGGCGCGTCCCGGTCGAAGAAGGTAAGGTTGTCTCTCAACGTCCCGTGGAAGAGCCGCACGTCCTGCGTGACGAGACCGACCCGGTTGCGGAGCTCCGCGATTCGTGCGTCCCGGACGTCCTCTCCCCCGATCAACACTCTCCCCTCGTCGGGATCGTAGAGACGGAACAGCAGCCTTGTTATCGTCGTCTTGCCGCTTCCTGTTCTGCCCAGCAGACCGAGCACTCTCCCGGGCCTTAGGTCCAGGTCTATATCCCGCAGAACGGGCTCAGTGCTGTTGTACCCGAACGAGACCGAATCGAGCCTTACCGCAAGCGGCCCGTCAGAGAACCGAACTCCACGTCCGTCGGCAACCTCCCGGCGAGTCCGAAGCAGGTCATTGATTCTGATCACACTCGCCCCGGCCTGTTGCAGGCCTTCGATCTCTTCGGACATTTGAAAGATCGGCCCAATGACCAGCCGGGTGTACCCGTAGATGAGGTAGACCGTGCCGATTGTTATCCAGTCCTGGAAGTAGAGGTACGCGCCAGCCGCCAGAGCAACCGCTATGCCGACGCCATAGATCGTCTCCATAGTCCCCGAAACGACGTTGGCGACGAACGCGGCCTTGACCCGAACGCGGAACCACCTCCACATGTGGTCGAAGTAGCCCTTCATAACGTACGACTGTGCCCCGCTCGTTCGGATATCCTCGCGCCCCGCCAGGCGCTCCTCGATGAACCCGTACGTCGTGGTGCTCTCCTCGCGGTTGGCTCTCCAGTTCGCTACGGAGACGTTCCGCATTCGCATGACGATCGCCAGCGAAAACAGAGCGAACGCCGTAAGCGCCAGACCGACCAGCCAGTTCTCGCGGAACAGCAGCGCGAGGACGGCCACCAGCATTATGATGTTTCCGACGACGCGGACGGCGAACGTCGAGAAGAATCCTCCTAGCGTCTGCGCGTCCCCGTCGATGCGCTCGATCATCTCCCCCGGCGTGTTGCTGTTATGGAAGGGCATGTCGAGAAACAGCGCGTGTCGGGCGAGGTCCGAGCGCAGCGCGTTCGTGGCGTTCCAACCGACCTGGCCGCTCGTGTACGTCGCCACCACCCCGACGACCTGCTGTACCAGCGCCACCACCGCGAACAGCACCGCCGCGACCATCAGCGTGCCGAGCGGACTCCCCGCCACCGCCTCGTCGATGAAGAACCGCATGATCTGCGGATTGACGAGCCTCAGGCCTATATTGGCCAGAATCAGCACGGAGGCAAGCGCCACGATGCCCTTCTGCCGCCGGAGGTACTTGAGCAGAAGCGCCCCGTACTGCCGCACCGGCACCTTCGTGCGTGGGCCTGTAAACCTCTCGATGACTTCAGAGACCAAACGTTACCTCTTTCAGTTTCATCGCCCAATGGAGGGACTTAGCGATGCCGGAGAAATGAGGCATTTCTCAGCGTCCGGTGCGGGTGTTCACTCATACATTCGTCAGCCGTCCTCAACTTGTCAATGCCAAGAACGAAGAACTCAGCCTGACAGGCATAAGCCACCTGTCATTCCGAGCGTTCCGCCTGTCATTCCGAGCGAAGCGAGGAATCTAAGATGCTATGCCGTAGTCGTTTGTGCCTGTCCAGCTACCGGACTTCGCCTGGAGAGGGTGACCTTGGATTCCCACTTCTCGCGGAAATCACTCACACAGCCTTCCGGCTTGCAAAACGAACTACATAAAAGGACACGAACGCGGGAGACAGGTGACAGCCACCATTTTCATGCCATTAACGCCGGGTTGTCAACCCTGTCTGGAGTCTTGCCGACTCCCTACGCAGACAGCGGCGACACCCGCTCCACGTCGAAGCCCTGCGGACGCTCCATGTCCTTGTAGCGCATGAGCACCTCGACGCCGTTGACGCTCCGCTTGAACCCTGCTCGCGGCTCGAACTTGAACATCTCGACCTCGACGAGGTTGTCGCCCCGCTTGACGAGGTCTATCGGCAGCGAGAACCGGAACCAGTGCGCCGACATGCCGAGCGGCGCTTGAAGGTCCATCCCGCCCCGCAGTATCGTCCGCATCTCGAGGCCCCGCTCGTCGGTGATCTCGGCCTGGTCGAGCGGCAGCGCCTCTCCGTTGAACCTGATCTCATACTCGTCCTCGATGCAGAAGAACGAGAACCGGATCGTCAGAGTCGGCTTGCGCATTTCGCCGTCGGCCTTCGCGCTCTCGATGTCGTCCTCGATGCGAATCGTCACCGACGACGTCTCCCCCTCATTGAGCTCCACCGGCAGCTCGCGGTGCGGCGTCGTGGTCGGCTCGCCATCCAGCCCCTCTCGCGGCTGCGCGATGTAGCGCTTATGGCTTCGAACGTGTACTTCCGGGTGTGCCAGTTCTCGGAGGATCTGGTACTCCCGCTGCGCGAACGGCCACAGCAGGTACCCATGGTACTGCCCCGCCCATCCGTCCGATACGAGCGTCTGGTTCAGCGCTCGATACATCTCGATGCTCGGCAGCCCCACGCGCTCATCGTACACTCGCCTCGGCGGACGGTAGTACGCGGCCCCGCCGTTGGCGTTTGCCGCTTCGGGCATCCACGACTGCCGCACCCCCGTCTCCGACACCACGAACGGGTCCTGTCCGACGATGTAGTCGAGCGACCCGTCGCGGAGCCACTGCTCCGTGTCGAGGCACTGCTCAAGGTTCCCGTCGCGTAGCAGGCCAACGCGGGCCATCACCCCAACCTCGCGGCCCTGCCTCTGACCGATTTGCGTCGCTAGCTCGCGCACGTCCATCACAAAGGAGTTCATCGTCTCGATGCCCTCGTCGAGGACGCCGCTCTTGAAGTACTGGCCGCCGAACATGTAGTCAAGCTCGATGCCGTCCGCCTCGTAGTCCTCCAGCACCTCGCGGATGACGGCGAGATTCTCGTCGCGGACTTCCTTGAGCGCATAGTCGTAGCCCCACTCATTGCGGCCCGGCTCGCCTATGCAGACCTCAGCCCCCCGCTCCCACTTGAGGCGTCCGCACCGTTCACTGTACCGGGCGTTGGTGGACTGCAATTTGATGCTGGGGTAGACGCTGATGCCCGTCTCGCGGCCCCGGCGGATAACCTCCCGGAGCTGGTCCGTCCCCTTCTCCGCGGCCTCCTCCACCATCCGCATGATCCGCCAGTCGATGTAGTTCTCCCACACCTCTTTCTGCTGGCCGACCACGCGCCCCACCTTGCTCTGGTGAAAGTACACGTCGCCGTAGCCAAGACCGAGCACAAGCAGGTCGACTCCCGTGCCCGCCACCTCGTTGACCGGCCACTCCAGCATGTGGATGCTCGCGGGCGGCTCCATCCGCTTGGCGTGGAAGTGGTGCGCGTCGTTGTAGTAAATAAGGCGTGGTCGTTTCATGTCGTCCCTCCCGCGCGTCCGGCGCGTCCCAGAGTCCACTTCGACACCGGCCAAAGGATACCACACTCAAACCCGCGCCATTCCCTGCCACACAGCCTCCGTTCCCGCGTATAATTTGGCAGGCGCTGAGACCTTTTCTTAACCCCCTCTCCCATCGTGGGAGAGGGCTGGGGTGAGGGTGAATCGCCTCGTTTGCAGGGTGCCTCGCTTTAGGCTTATGTGCAAACGACACACCGCGCAAAGATCGGCCACGCAATTCAAAGACGGCCACAAGGAGAAAAACATGCCCACATACCCCCGCCCCATCGAGGGCGGCAACCTCGGAGACGGTTCACCACTGGTGCTCGGCGACGAAGCCGTCATCGGCGATCTCCACGCCCCCTGCGATCCCACCTCGACGGTCCACGTCCTCGACTGGGACGGCGACGGCGAACCGAAGCTCGTCACCTCCGGCAACGACATCTTCGCCCACAAGTTCGTGGACACTCTCGCCGACGGGACCCCCGTCGTCGACCGTGGACGGCGATGGGGCACCATTTCGCGCTCCGCCCAGCGCGACGAGAACGACGAGGGCCTCACCGGGTTCCTCCTCACCGCTGCCGACTTCAACGGCGACGGAATCAAGGAAGTGATCATCGGCCTTCGGTACTACTCCCATAAGCCCGTCGTCGCCCTGTCGCTTGCGAGCGGTGCGGCGACCGACCGGGAGGCCGGACACCCCGTCCACGTGCGCGGGACGGACATCGACGCGAGCTCGTGGGCGAAGGGTTCCACCGCCGCCATCGACTGGAACGGCGACGGCCGGCCCGACCTTGTTGTCGTGAGCTTGGGCGAACGCGCCAACTACCACATCGACCCAACGACCGGCATCTCCCCCGAAGACCAGGCCGACCGCTACCATCGCGACGGTCGCTGGATCGGCGAGGTCCCCACACCCACCCTTCACCTCTTTCAAAACACCGGCAATGGCGGCGCAATCGAGTTCACCTACGCGGGCCTGGCGCCCGTCGACCTGCCCCGCCATACCATGTGGGCATCCCCCGTCGATCCTACGAACCCCGGCGCAGGCCTCCTTCTCTGCACCTACTACGGCAGGGTCTACCACCTTCCTCTGATCGCAACCGGGCCGTCCCCGCAGTGGGGCGAGATTGCCGAGCTCTTCACGATGCACAACGAACCGTTCAACCGCTCGACGAACTTCGACATCAACATTGGTGTGTCCGACGTGCTGGAAACCGGCCGCTTCGACATCTTCGCCGGAGACCGGTCGCAATCACCCTCGTGGTCCCGCTTTCGAGGCAACGATGGGAATGGCCGTCCCATCTACGACACCCCGAAGAAGATCAAGCAGCGCAACCCGCACGTAGGCAACAGCTTCTTCAGCGTCCCCACCGTCGGCGACTGGCGAGGCACGGGCACCCCCGACCTCTTGGTCGGTGGGGTAGAGGGCTACGTCCTCTGGTACAAGACCCTCTCGACCGACCCGCTCCGATTCGCCCTCCCCGAGCGCGTGCGATACGCCACCACTGAGATCCGCCGTCTCGCCGCTCCCGACCCCGCCGGCGGACACCACTGGGGCGGCTCCCAGGGCCCTTACGACGGCGACACCGGCGGCTACAGCAACCCCGTCCTCGTCGACTGGAACGGCAACGGCCTCCTCGACCTCCTCATCAGCGACATGATCGGCCTCTACGACTGGTACCCGAATTGGGGCACGAAGGCCGAGCCGGAGCTGGGTCCTCCGCAGCGCCTGTACGTCACCGACGGACAACCCCTTCGCGGCCCGTGGAGGCAGCAGGCGGGCGTCGGCGACTTCTCGGGCAGCGGACTGCCCGACATCGTCATCCAGGACAAAGACCTCGACCTCGCCATTTTCCGCAGGGTCGGCCCCGACGAGCCATCCCTCCTGCGCCCCGGAGAGAAGCTGCGGTACGAGGACGGCGAGACCATCAAGACCCACGGTATCTACACCGAGGGAGGTGGGGACGGCCGGGGACGAACCAAGATCAACGTGGTCGATTGGGACGGAGACGGCGTGCTCGACCTGCTTCTCGGTGTCGGCCCCCAGCATCGCAGCCCGTACCGCGGCAGCTACGTCCTATTCGCCAAGAACGTCGGCTCCAACCAGGAACCCGTCTTCAAGAGGCCGGAAGTCGTCCTGTGGGACGAGGACGGCAACCCTCTGGAGTTCTGGCGTCACGGCGTCCATCCCGCCCCGGTCGACTGGGACGGCGACGGCAAATTCGAGCTCGTCGCGGGAGCCGACCAGGGCCGTGTCTGGTACTGGAAACCGGAGCGCTTCGGCACAAGCGCCACCGGTGACCCAACGGCCCCCCGGCGCCCTGAAGATGAGGAAACCCTCTGAACGGACGATTGAATCTGGTGGTTCAACATCATGGTATTGATGAGTGACGGGACTGTGACTTGGTAGGGGCGGGTTTCAAACCCGCCCTTCAGCAACCACCGCCACCCCCACACCGTCATTCCTGCGGAGGCAGGAATCCATCTTCGGTGCCTCGCCGTCAGTCGCTCAAGAAACGAAAGACCAACGCCATTTTCATTTCAGGTGGTGAACGTAACAACCCCGCCACTGTCATTCTGAACGCAGCGAAGTGAAGAATCTAAAATGTCCGTCCCAAGGCAGCGCCGACAAGGAGAATTCCTATCCCGTCGGCGAGGATGCGGATGGCGTGCCGACCAACCCGTCTTGCAGTCATGGACTTTAGATTCCTCGCTACACTCGGAATGACAGGGGGACGGGGCTGGATCGTAGCTACAAGTCCGTTTGGCTACCCCTATTGCCCCACTTTGAAAGAAACCCCTCCACTGTCATTCTGAACGCAGCGAAGCGGAGTGAAGAATCTAAAATGTCCGTCCCAAGGCAGCGCCGAAAAGGAGAATTCCTATCCCGTCGGCGAGGATGTGGATGGCGCGTCGACTAACCCGTCTTGCAGCCATGCACTTTAGAGTCCCCCTCTGTGCTCTCCGTGATCTCTGTGGTGATTCCCCCTCTCCCGTTCGCCGGAGAGCGCCTCCCCTCCCTACTTCTTTCTACTTTCTTCTTTCTTCCCCCTTCTTCCTCCCTCACACTCCCGCTTTGCCGAATTCGTGGTCTAATTCATACTTTGAATTGGGACTGCCAACGGTGGTACTATGGTAGCTGAGAGACTCCCAAAGCTCGTTCCGTCGGAAGGGACGGCGCTGAGTCCTGTGGAGGGACAATGAACTCCCGTTTCATGCGCAATGGCTTTATCTACCTGCTGATCGTCGTGGCCGTGATCGCCATCTTCTTCACGCTCTTCTCCGACGTGCCCGGCGGCTCCAAAGATCTGTCACTCAGCGAAGTCGTGGCTATGGCAAAGCGAGGCGACATCGACACCATAGAGGTGAGCGGCGACCGGCTGACGATTATCTCCACCCAACAGGAGACCTACGCTTCGCGGATCGAGCAGACCGCAAGCATCTTTGACATCCTCGTCGATGCCGGGGTTGACCCGTATAGTGGAAGACCGAATATCGTCGTAGTGGGATCGAGCGGCCTTGGCAGTCTCTTCGGCATCCTCATCAACTTCCTGCCTCTCATCTTCTTCGGCGCCGTGCTCCTGTTCATGATGCGTCAGGCCCAGGGCAGCACCAACCAGACCTTCAGCTTCGGACGCAGCCGCGCTAGGATGCTCGTCGGCAACCAGCCGAGCGTCACTTTCGAGGATGTCGCCGGAGCCGACGAGGCCAAGGAAGAGCTCGAAGAGGTCGTCGATTTCCTGAGATTCCCGGAACGCTTCGAGAACTTGGGTGCGCGCGTCCCCCGAGGCGTCCTGCTCGTCGGACCTCCCGGCACAGGCAAGACGCTCCTTGCCCGTGCCGTCGCGGGCGAGGCCGGTGTGCCCTTCTTCTCCATCAGCGGCTCGGAGTTCGTCGAGATGTTCGTCGGCGTCGGCGCTTCCCGCGTTCGCGACCTGTTCGAGCAGGCCAAACGCAACGCGCCGTGCATCGTCTTCATCGACGAGATCGACGCCGTCGGCAGGCACCGTGGTGCCGGTCTCGGCGGCGGACACGACGAGCGCGAGCAGACCCTCAACCAGATACTCGTCGAGATGGACGGCTTCGACACCAGCGTCAACGTCATCGTCCTCTCCTCCACCAACCGCCCCGACATCCTCGATCCCGCCCTCCTCAGGCCGGGCCGTTTCGACCGTCGCGTCACCCTGGATAACCCCGACGTGCGCGGTCGCGAGGCCATTCTCAAGGTCCACATGAAGGGCAAGCCCATCGACGAGTCCATCGACGTTGAGAGCGTCGCCAAGCAGACGCCCGGCTTCAGCGGCGCAGACCTTGCGAACCTCGTCAACGAGTCCGCCATCCTCGCCGCGCGCAACAATCGCACTTCGGTGCTCTACGAGGACTTCGCCGAGTCCATCGACCGCGTGATTGCCGGTCCCGCCCGCAAGTCGCGGGTCATCAGCGCGCGCGACAAAGAGGTGACCGCCTACCACGAGGCAGGCCACACCCTCGTCGGCCACATGCTCGACGACGCCGATCCCGTTGCCAAGGTGACCATCGTCTCGCGAGGTCACGCGGGCGGCTACACCAAGTCGATACCCGACGAAGAGAGCTACTACATGACGCTCAAGCAGGTGAAGGCTCGCCTCGCCACCCTCATGGGCGGTCGCGCCGCCGAGGAGGAGGTCTTCGGAGGCGAGCAGATTACCACCGGCGCAAGCAATGACATCGAGCAGGCCACCAACCTCGCCCGGCAGATGGTCATGCGCTACGGCATGAGCGACAAGCTGGGCCCGCGCACCTTCGGCAAGCGCGAGGAGCTCGTCTTCCTCGGAAGGGAGATCTCCGAGCAGGCCGACTACAGCGAACGCATAGCCGACACCATCGACGAAGAGGTCCACAACCTCATCCAGGGTGCCTACCAGACCGCCAAGAACCTCATCGTCGCCCACAAGGATAAGCTGACCGAGGTCTCGAAATACCTCATCGAGCACGAGACCCTCGAAGGCTCAGCCCTCACCGACATGCTGAACGCCCCACCCCCGCCGCTCCCCGAGCCCAGCGGCGGCGACTAGGCGGGCATAGGCGAGTCAAAACCTCTAACGGTCATTCCCCCTTCGTGTCCCGCAGCCGCTCCCTCACATCGTCCGACACACCACCCAGCCGCGACGGAGTTCCATCCCCACCCCCCACCTGCATTGCCGCCTCCGCCAACAACTCCACCCCTCCAAGGAAGTCCGACACCCGGATAAACTCTTCCGCCACTCCGCCGTCAGGATCGGGAATCGTCGTCGTGGCATTGTGGTAATTCCCCAACGGGAACGCCACCCCTGTAACCGCGTATCCCGCCGACGAAAACGCCGTCGCCTCGCACACTCCCCCTGACATCAACTGCCGCTGCGCCCTGAACTCCGGCTCCCGTCCCCGGATGGACGCCACCGCCGCCGTGAGCACCCGCTCCGCTTCCGAGTCGAACGTGGTGAGCGCGTCACCCGTGCGTATAACCGGCCCTGCCCCCTGCGCAACTCCTGGAATGACCGCGCTCGACTCGACCGACACGATGACAGTCTCCTGCGGAAGCGTCCCAGCCTCCGCCATCAACCGAGCTCCGAACAGCCCGCCCTCCTCCGCCCGCGTGAATACCCCGTACACATCCGTCGCCGCACCGTCACGGCCCACCCGCTCCAAGGCCGCAAGAATCGCCGCGCACCCCGCAAGATCGTCCACCGCCCGCATCCTGATCATATCGCCGTCCAGCTCGAAGTCCGCGAGGTCAAAAACGACGGGTAGAGGCGGCTGCAGACCTATGGTCTCGTCCAACCGCACCCGCACGAGCCGGTCCGAAGTCCGATCATTCGGATCGACCGTGTCCTCATGAGGCTCCGTCACTCCGGGAATTCTTCTCCCGTCAGGCGCGAGCAGGAAAACGGGTACCGACTTCGTCAGCGACGCGGCGGGCACACCACCCATCGCCCTAGCGACCGCTCCCGTCCCCTCAATCTCCAGGACCTCAAATCCCGGATGGTCCATGTGGGCCACAAACGCGACCGGCGGCTCGGAAGATTCTTCCGCAGCGAGAACGTGCGCGACGATGTTGCCGAACTCGTCGCTGAAGTAATCGACACCCGCCCGTCGCAGCGCCTCCGTGATGTACTGCGCGGGCAGTCCCTCGAAGAACGGAGTCGCCGGGCACGATCCCAGACCGCGAAGAATCTTGAGAGCGCGCTCCATCGTCAGCGCGTGCGCGGATTCAAAACGTCGTTGAGCGCGTCGCCCAGCAGGTTCCACGACAGCACCATCGACCACGCAATGACCCCAGGTGCCAGCAGCAGCCATGGCATCACGCGCAGAACGCTGATGGAACCGCCCTCCAAGAGCATCACGCCGAGGCTCGGTCTCGGCGGCTGTATGCCGAGTCCCAACCAGCTCAGCACGATCTCCGTGCCCACCATGCTGCCCATGCCCATCGAGACGCTCACGACGATGGGACTGATGGCGTTCGGGAGCAGGTGCTGGAAGAGGATGCGCGGCGTCGAAACGCCGATGGCGCGCGCGCTCTCGACGTACTGCGTCTCCTTCAGGTAGAGGATCTGCCCGCGCACCAGCCTCGCCATGCCGATCCACCCAAAGCTCACGAGGGCGACCGATATCACCACGTAGTCAACCACCCCGGAACGCACGAGGCCGTCAAGGAAGGTGTTGTCCTCGAGCCAGCGCACGGACTCAAGAATTCGCGGACGCAGCGTCGCCGCGATGATAATGACGAGCAGGATGCCGGGGAAGGACGCGAAGATCTCGCCGACCCGCATGATGAACTCGTCCACCTTCCCGCCGAAGTACCCCGACACGAGCCCGAGCGAAATGCCGATGACCAGTCCGCCGGAGAACATCCCGACGAACGTGAGAATCACCGTGTTCTGGATCCCCCAGAGGAGCCGGGTGAATACGTCCCGCCCTGCCCGGTCGGTGCCCGCCCAGTGTTCGAGGCTTGGAGGCTCTCGAAATGCCGTGTAGTCCTGCGCCGTGTACTCGTATCCCGTTACGAAAGTTGACAGCGGCGCGGCGAATATCCCCGCCAGCCATACAACGGCGATGAGCGCCATCGCCACAACAGCGATCTTCTTTCGCATAAGCCGCGAGAATGCGCGAGCGAAGTGCCCTCGCCGTTGCCGCTGGCTCTCTTCCGTGAGCTCATCGACATCGTCGCGCTCAATCTCAAACGGTTGTGATTGCGGTTGGAGCGCCATGGGGATAAAGAAAGTAGAAAGTAATGCGTAGAAAGCAAAAAGGAGTGCGTATCACGTACAGCGTATGTGCAGCGCGCGTCTTACTTCGCTTCACTCACTACGCAATTCTTTCTACTTTCTCTTCACTGTCTCCTTGTACTTGATAGAGTGCCGATTCTTCCCTGATTCCGTTTGTGCGCTGGCGGGGGATAATGGCTACGAGCATGGAGATGACCTCCGCCAGTTGCTCTGATCGGTGTTGCGCCAACTCATAACCTAGAGTGTGTCTTGCCTTGAAGTACCAGTCCCGGCCCTCTCTGGCGGATCCTAGGGCGTACTCGAAGAAACGGGCGCGATCTCTGCCTGTGCCTCTCGAATACCCTTCGGCAATATTGGCGCTTATCGACCCAATGGCCCTATAGAGTTGGTCAGCCAGCGAGACCGTCCGAGCGTTCTTACGCAACCTTGTGCCATCGCTCCATGCCACATCGCCCAGAAACAGCGCCTTTCGATACATCGTCATCTTCCACAGAGCGTCCAGCGTAATGCTGGATGGGACCACACCCTGCCACCGCTCGTACTCTCCCCAAAGTTCGTCGTTATCCAAATCGATTCACTCCTACGCCCTACGCCCTACGCAATACTTTCTTCTTTCTCTCCCTAACCGTACCTAATCCTCGGATCGACATACGCATACGCTATATCGGCCAACAGATTCGCCACCACAAACGCCATTGCGCCGAGGAGCGTTATCGCCAGGATGATCGGATAATCGCGGTTGAATATGGACTCAACCGAGAAGCGACCCACTCCCGGAATGCCCATGATCGTCTCCATGATGAACGACCCCTCGATCAACCCCGCAAGCGAGAAGGCGAGGATCGTGATTATGGGAATCACCGCGTTCCGCAGGACGTGACCTGCGTCGATGCGCACAGTCCCCAGTCCTTTCGAGTGCGCCGTCCGTATGAAGTCCTGTCCCATCACGTCGAGAGTGCTCGCTCGCATCAGCCGCATTAGTGCCGCGACGCCGGGAACTCCCATCGTTATTGCCGGCACGACGATGCGCGGATCGAAAAACCCGCCCCAGCCCGAACAGGGGATCAGGTCGGTCTTGAGGCACCCGACCCAAAGAAGCGCCGGCACCGTCACCATGATAGGTATCGACGCCAGGACGAGCGAAATCGTCACCGCAGTCGGGTCTTGCCAACTCCCCTGCTTGTGCGCGATGTAAAAACCTAATGGCAGACCTATGCTGAGGCTGATGATCATCGCCGCGATCGAAAGCTGGGCCGATACCCACATCTTGGGCACGATCAGATCGCGCACGGGCTGGCCGATGAATCTCAGACTCTCCCCGAAGTCGCCTTGGAAGAACCCGTACATATAGTCGGCGTACTGCACGAAGAAGGGCCGGTTCAGTCCCAACTCGTCCCGAATTCGCTCCGCCGCTGCCTCGTTGTACTTGTTGCCCATCATCACCCGGACGGGATCGCCAGGGCCGTAATGCCCGAGGGTGAAGGTAATCAGCGACACGGCAACCAGCGCGATCGGCAAGAAGAGCAGCCGTCGGACGATGTATACCCACATGAGCCTATGCTACCTCGCAGGACGGGACTCTCCAAAACGACCCCGCCGTCCCCTCAACCCACACAACCCTAAGGGCCGCCACGCTCGCCACAAGATACCCTATCGCACCCCAAACGACAACGCGCCGGACCGCCCATGAAAATCCCCTCTCCCTCGATGGGAGAGGGCTAGGGTGAGGGTGACCACAGGTGCGAGACTTCACCCGAAGCATCCGCCAATTTCGATATACAACGTCAAGACGCATACGGTGTTAGGTGTGCGGAGGGAAGAGCGGTTGAGGACTGGCGTCTTGTCCACGGGTCAGCACCCTCACAACGTGTCGCGGTGATATGCTAACTCTCAAACTCGCTTCGTCACTAACAAGGCTTAGGAGAGGGAATTGAAGATACGGATTCAGACCCAAGACATCGACGTGCCTGAAGGCGATCCGTTTGAGAACGACCTTCTTGACAGGAGGGAGCAGGTTGAGGTTCTCACGCACATCGTTGGCTCTATTGAAGGTCCTTGCACCATAGCCATTGATGCTCCATGGGGAGCGGGCAAGACAACCTTTATTAGGATGTGGTCGCAACACCTGAGGAACAATGGGTTCCCAGTAGTGAGTTTCAATGCCTGGGAGACTGATTTCTTGGACGATCCATTCATAGCTTTGTCTGAGGAACTATCTCAAGGAGTGCAACAATACGCAGATGAATCACTCTCTGAAAAGATAAAGGATGTGAAACAGATGTCACTCGAAGTTGCCCGACGTGCCCTTCCAGGGCTTCTTCGTCTTGCAACTGCAGGAGTTCTTGATGTCAATCCCATAATCAATAAAGAGGCCGTCGAAATGCTCTCTTCGATTGCACAAGAGAGACTTACTGCTCATCTAGCGACACAAGAATCACTTCAAGACTTCAGAAATACTCTAGAGGACATGGCGAAAACCCTGTCCAAATGCAATAGTGGACTTCCTCTAGTCGTCATAATCGACGAGTTAGATAGATGTCGTCCTTCATATGCGACCGAGCTTTTGGAGGTTGCTAAGCATTTCTTTGTTGTAAACAACATTGTATTCGTACTTGCTGTCAACCGCTCCGAACTCGCGCATTCAATTCGAGCCTTGTATGGCGAATCTTTTGATGCCTTAGGGTATCTGAGAAGATTCTTCGACATCGATTTCCGCCTACCTGATCCAGATCGCAGGCGTTATATTGAAGCAACTCTAGAGTCTTTGCAAATTCAAAGCTATTTTGAGCGTACTGTGGATCGTGATGCAGCCTTAGACTTCCACGATATGCGGAATTTGATAATGGCGTTTTTCGATACTCATCATCTGAGCATTCGTACAGTTGGACAAGCAATGCATCGACTTGGGTTGCTATTGGCCTCCATGCGTAGCGACCTGAGAACATTTGGACTAGCGGCGGTTGTCGCTCTAATAGTCCGTACCGTAGACTTGGACCTCTACCAGAGGATGGTTCAAGGAAGAGTCACAGACGCAAATGTGGTTGATTCCATTGCAGGTCACGTAGATGCCACCGAACCTTGGGCTGAGTATGCAGTTCGTGCTTTTGAGGCAACAATTATTCAAGGTATTCGGGAAATACTGTACGAATTACACAATTACGACGCCGACCTAGAATCACCTCTAGTCAAGCGATATGAAAAAGATCTAGAACTACACCAATGCAGTGACAAAACTGATAAGAATTACCAGCATGCAAAAAATGTTGTTGATAGGGCTAAGGCTTTGGCTAATGAATATCCCCATATGAAGGTTTTAGGATTCCCGCAATCAGTGAGACGGCTTGAGCTTCTTTCCAATGACTTGATTGATGAGGGCTAATGGTGGAATAGCTGTACCTTTACCAAAGCACAAGTGATCTCCGAGTTTCGGAAGTCACCAATAGACACTCCGCTTAGTGAGGACTCCACACCAGTGTACGTCATCGGCCATGGAGACAGTAGCCCCCCTCACCCATCACCCGTCCACCCGCGGCAGTTCGGCGTCGTGCCCCCGCCTCCCGTGGGTACGCACTTGCGGTTCTGGAGATCGCTCTTACCCGACTCGATTGCGGCCTCGACACCCTCACCGTCCGAGACCCCCGATCTCAATCCACGGCGAGTGGCACTAACGCTATTCCGTCAACGTGCTCGAAGTGCCAGTCGGCGGAAACGAGATCAGCACCCGTCTCCATCGCATTGGAGTCTAGCAGAACCCTCATTTCCAAGCCGACTCATCTACTCTCTCAAAGACATCGAGGGCGGCATTGAACTCTTCGGCTTCAACGTGACTCCATGTGCCGAACAAGTCATCCAGCGAAGACTCGATCGTTTTTTCGTTTCTCGAACCTTCTGTTAGACCTGCTCCCTTTCGAAGCAGCCTCAATGCGGCCTGATTCAGAGATATACCATCACTATTCGCCAGCCGTCGGATGCTCTCCCCCAGTTCATCACTGATGCCCCTGACCGTAAGCTGGTTCATATCGCGCCTCCCATCTTGACTCACCGTGTGCGGCACTGTGAGTCATCCCTATGATCGGACGGGGTATGGGTCAAGAGAAGGTCTAGGAACTATCTCAAATACGCTTCGACGAGTTTCGCCACACCACATGGCATCAGTGAAAGCTACGTTCGCCCTGAGCAGCGTTATGCCACGCGCACGGGGCCGTACAACGGTGCCACTAACTGCTGCAAAGACGACCTCTTTCCACCCTCTGTGCTCTCTGTGTTCTCTGTGGTGAATCTTTGTCCTGTATCGAGCAGTTACTTGAAAGCCTGTCGAAGGGCAATTCTCTGCCAACGCGCTTGGGTTGTGATGGCTTCGTTGACTCTTGGGCAACTCCGCCACCCAATCACCCATCACCCGTCCACCCACGGCAGTTCGGCGTCGTGCCTCCGCCTCCTGTGGGGATGCACTTGCGGTTCTGAAGGTCGTTCTTTCCTGACTCGATTGCGGCCTTGACCTTCTCGACCACCTCCGCCGGAATCCACTGCGTCCACAGGTCTTCATTGTTCTTCAGGACGATCAGCGAGGCCACGTTCGGATTTATCCCCAGCCTGCCCCCCGTGATCCGTGCCGACGCCGAGTCGAACACCTCGTCGTCCGCCGTAATCGCACCAAGGAAGTCCACGATCTCCGGTGCGCGCTCCTTTAGCCGTCCGTGCACGACGATCCGCGCCCCGTCCGTCGCTTCGACCATCGTCCCTACGTCGATGACGGCGCCGTCATCCGACCGCTCACCCAGCCAGTCGCCCAGCTCCGGGCTCGTCTGCAACACGATGTCCAGCTCACCCGTCTCCAGCAGACCCGGGTATTCCTCCACCGTCGTCTCGACCATCTCCACCCCGTAATCGTAGCCGTAGACGATGACATACCCTACCAGGTGATTGTCGAGCTGAACGCGCTTGTCGTCCCATATCCCCATCCGCACCAGGCCCTCCGTCGGCTCGTACAACGCGTCGAGGTACGTGTCCGACCGCTCCTGGGCGACCTGCTCCATCACTTCCGCCGGTATCGGCGTCGGAGTTGGCTCGTCGGGCAGGGGAGTCGGCGTCGGCGTGGAGGCTATGATGGTTGCCCGAACTCCGAACGCTAAGGGGTCTTCCTGCTCCGGCGCGCACGCGCTCAGGGCAACATACCCCGCAACCGCTGCGACAATCAGGAGAATCGCACTGCGTAACTTCGAGCACCCCATGTTCATCCCTCTCTCGCCGGAGAGACCTTTGCACTACCGTCATACCGGCGAAGGCCGGTATCCAGAGGGGCGGGGCGGGGGTGAACCGAGTTGTCTAAAACTCCCTGTGTCGCTCCGCCGGTTGTGCAAAGTTTCGCCGGACGGCTCGGTTCAGGATGGCGGCTGTCCGTTGCCGACAGTCTAGAAACGATTACCCTCACGTGTCAACCTTCGTCGCCAATCCCCTCTCCCGTTCGCGGGAGAGGGCTAGAGCCTGCCCTGTACTCGGTACGGGGGTGAGAATAGCCACCGACACGCCCCACCCCTCATTCCACCGACCGCGCAAACGCCAGCGTCCCAACCCGCCGCAGCCCGACGATCGCAATCGCCGCGAGCACCCCTAGCGTCGAGAACGCGAACACCCACCGGTACTCGCCTCCCGCCACGTCGAGAATCCCCCCGAACAGCACCGGCCCGATCACCCCGCCGAACAGTCCCAGTGATGCCTGCAGCGCCATCGTGGAGCCCAGCCTCGTCCGGTCGGCCACCTCCGTGATGCTGGTTTGATAGATGGCGGAATCCGCCGACGCCGCCCACGCGAACACCACGCACACCACGACGATCAGCCCCCACGGCCAGTGCCCTATCCACGCCAGCCCGACTGCGCACACCGCCGACACCCCCAGGATCAGCGATGCCGCCGCCGTTCGCCCCAACCTGTCCGAGACCGCTCCCCCCATCACCGGTCCTACCGCGCCGAACGCAAGCGCCAGCCCTCCCACCTCCGCCGCCGTGACGATGGCATTCCCCTCAGCAACCCCTCTGGCAACCAGGATCGACGCCAGAAACACCGGCAACCACACACGCAGCGCGTACAGGTTCAGCGCGTGTACCGTGTACCCAAGTATCACGAACTGCACCGGCCCGCTCTTGAGCACCGTCGGGTCGAGCCGACCGCGTGAGACCTCCGGCGGCGTATCCGAAACCGAGCGCACCAGGAGGAAGATCAACGGCAAGCTCACCGCCGACAGAGCTGCCACCAGCGCGTAGGCGTCCCTCCACTCCATCGTCGCCATCAGCCAGCCCGTCAGCGCAAGCGACCCGCTGTGCGATGCGTACTGCGCCGTCACGAACAGACCCATCGCCGAACCCCGACCGTTCTGCGCGAACCGCCGCGCCACGAGCCGTAGTCCCGGTATGTACACGCCGAGGAATCCCACCCCCGCAATCGCGCGAAGCACGACGCCCACCACAATGTCGTGCGTACTCAGCGGAAACAGCAGGTGCGCCGCCACCGAAAGAACCGCCGACACGTACATGATCCGCTTCGGACCAAGCCGGTCGGTCAACGGCACCAGGAAGAGCGCCGACGCAGCATACCCCGCCAGGTACGCCGAAAACAGCGCCCCAGCCCCCGCGTTGTTCAGCCCAAGCTCATCCCTGATTGCCGAGAGCGCCGCCACGTAGCTCGCGATCGGCAGCAGAAGCACGAACAGCGACAGCGACAGCAGAACGAGCCACACGAGGCCGGGTCCTCCCGCGCCTCGCTCGGCGTCCATGCCCCGCGGTTCGCTTGCCAAAGGCGTCCTCGTCCTTTCTCCAGCCCCCGCAAGACGTGAACTATACGAGCCTCAGGACACAATTTCAAACCGCCGTGCCGTGCGTGCGGACCTACGAAGTAAAACCGTTCACCCTAAGCCTGTCGAAGGGTGAAACAACCCTGTCGACACGTTCCCTACCTTCTACGCAATTCTTTCTACTTTCTCTCCCCCTCTGCGGTGAATCCTCGACCTATCAAGGCGCCTGCCTGATACTCTCCATCATCCGCCGCGCCGTCGTCGTCAGGTCGTCGTCCTGCGTCACCTCCAGCACCCGCTCGAGGTCACGCAGCGCCCTGTCACGCTCGTCGAGGTGCATGTACAACTGCGCTCGCTGCATGTAATAGACCGCCTCGAACGGCCTCAGCTCGATTGCCCTCGAAAGGTCCTCCAGCGCCGAGTCCACGTTCCCGTCGTCAAGGTTCACACGCGCCCGGTTGTGGTACGCCTCTGCATACTCTGGATCAAGCTGAACGGCCCGCGTGAAGCTCAGGATGGCCGACTCATTGTCGCTCATGTACGTGAAGATGCGCCCCCGCAGGTCGTGGGCCTCCACCAGGTCCTCGTCGAGCTGCAGCGCCTGGTTCACGCTCGCCATCGCCGCCCGGAGATTGTTCGTTTGCAGCAGCGCCCTGCTCTGGGCTACGTACGCCTCAGTGAACCCCCGGTCCCGCCGTATCGCATGGGTGAATTCCTCGCGCGCCCTCCGGTAGCTCCCGTGCTCCTCGAACTGCAGCCCCTGCTCGTAATGCTCCCGCGCAAGCTCCTGCTCCGACGGCCCGGAACACCCCGCCGTCGCCGTGACGACCAACACGAAAAGGACGGGCAGTACACCCGTCCGGCAACCCCATCCTCTGAAAATCCGTTCGTATCGGAACACGGCATCCCACAAGCCGACCGCATCAACCATCGCGCACCCTATCCAACCACAAGCCCCACTACTCCCTACGCAATACTTTCTACTTTCTTCCGCCCCCCTACAGCAGCGTCGCCTTGTCCACAAGCGTCTCCGCCTTCACCCGGTCGTCCGCCGAAAGAGCCACTATCGTGTGGCCCGCCTTGCGCTCGACGATGTGCAGACTCTGAATATTCACGCCCGCGTCCTTGAACCTCTCGGCCACCATCGCCAGCGCCCCCGGCTCGTCCCGCAGCCTGAACACAAGCGAATCGTCCGACAGCGTCTTGAAACCCGCGTTGGTCAGTGCTCGCAGCGCCTCGTCGTTGGCGTCCGTCGTCAGGGTAATCGCCCCCTTCTCGTCGAGACCCTGCGCGTCGATGGTCTCGATGTTTATCCCCTCGTCGGCCAGCGCCCGGGCGATGTCCGCGATGACTCCCACTTCGTTCTTTGCGAGGACGATGATTCTGTTCATTCTCTCGTTCTCCGATCTTCTGCCAATCCGCTGGAACTGCCCCGTGACTCCGTCATAGCTGTGAAAATAACTTGCAACACTCCAAACCTGTAATTCCCCGAAAAATAACCCCTGCGCCACCCCCAACCGTCATTCCCGCGTAGGCGGGAATCCATCTTCCGTTCCTCACCATCAGTCACTCAGAGAACGGAGAGACCAACGCCATTTTCATTCCACGTGGTGAGGGTGACAACCCTCATGAGGAATCTAAAATCCTCGCCTTCCAAGACACATCCCACTACTTTCTTCCTGCTACTTTCTACTTTCTACTTTCTTCTTTCTACTTTCTACTTTCTTCTTTCCTCTTTCTACTTTCTTCTTTCTTCCTCCAGACAATCGTCCACCACCGCGTCCACCGTCTCCCGCGTCACGTGCGGCATCGCTATCAGGTGCGCGATGTCCTCATACGGAGCGAGCTGCCACTTGCGAACCACTCGCGCCGACGGCTTCGAGAACACCACCGTCACCGAGTTCTTGTTCCGCCACGCCGGGATGCCGCTGTCGTTGAACCGCGCAACGGCGTACTCGGCCACCTCCAGGCATCCGGCCACCGCCTCCCGGTAACCTTCGAATCCGCGCTCGCGCAGAGCGTACCACATCATGAGCGGCGTGAGGGCGCTCCGCGACCCCGTCAGCGTGGTGTCCAGCACCCCCACGTACTCGATCGACCGCGCGATGCGCGCCACGTACTCCGCCTTGGTGAGAGCGACGCCGCACGGCAGGGGAGACCCGATCATCTTGTGCCCGCTGACCGCCACGCTGTCGAATCCCGCGTCGAACCCGTACGGCTGCGGATCGTCCACGAACGGCAGGATCATGCCGCTCAGCGCCGCGTCGGCGTGTATGTACGAGTCCGTCACCGCCAGGTCGTCCAGAATCTCCCGCACCTTGCTAACGTCGTCAATCGCTCCCTTCATGGTCGTCCCGATGTTCGCCATGAAGATCACCGGCACGTCACGGTTGATGCGGATCGTCTCGTGCAGGTCGTCGTAGTCGATCTCCCCGTTCTCCTGGCTCTTTATCATGATGTTCCGCGCCTTCAGAACGCGCAGGATCTTCACGACGCTGTAGTGAGTGTCCTGCGAGAAATACACCACCCCGTCCGGGAATATCTCGCGCCCCATGTACAGCCCGTACATATTCCCCTCGGTCCCCCCCGACGTCACATAACCCCACGCCTCGTCCCGCGGCAGGCGCATCACGTCCGCGAAGAACCCGATCACCTCACGCTCCATCTCGTGCGTGTTGACCTGGAAATTGCTGTCGTGGAAGGGGTCACCCACGTTGTTGGCGACATACCCAAGGAACGGCAGCAGTGCCGAATAGTCGAAATCCTGGTTGCACGGGTACCCCACCAGCCGCGAGCCCAGCTCCTCGAAGTCCCGCAGCAGCCCGTCGAGCCGCTCTTTCGTCTCAGCCTTCACCTAAACCACCCTCCGATCCGAAAACGCCATGTGCCTTCACATCCCCCTTTGACCAATAGAACGCTATGCGCCCGAATTCGTACTCGTCCCCCTAACCCTCCATCCTGTCTTCCCCAATTCGAGAATACCCAAAACCCGAAACACATTCAATCCACCCCCTCCTCGGCAAACCCTCTTATCCCCCTGCCGTTCGCCCTGAGCCTGTCGAAGGGTAACCCCCCAATCCCCCTACGCAGTTCTTTCTACTTTCTACTTTCCTCTTTCTTCTTTCTTCCCCCGCATTTGACACAAACGTTCTCACCCCTTATCATCAATTCATGACATCACACAAAGACTACCGACTCGACCAGCTCGGCATCGCCTCACAGTACGAGGCCGACGAGCTCGAACGCGACCTCAACGTCCGCTTCGACCTGTTCGTATACAACGACCGTGAGGTCTGGGTTCAGCAGAACGCCTACCTCGATGCCTATGCGCGCAACCGCGCCGTCTCCGACTCCGCAGACGTGGCGGGCGTACCCGTTTCCATCGCCCAGAACTGGGAATACTTCAACACCCTCGGCTTCAAGCGCAGACTCGAAATCGCCGACCTCCGCTTCTCCGACAGCCTCCAAGTCCTTGCCCTCGAACGTGTGCGGGAACCCAACGCCCCCGCGACACTCCTCATCGAGCTCCTGCGCGCCCACATACCCGAAAAATTCTCCACCAACGGCCATGTCTGCGACACCTCAAAGGCCGACGAGCAACTCTTCTTCTACGGTCAGGACGCCAAACGCGAACTCGAAGCGGGCCACCCAGGCTTGAGCGCCATCGCCGACGGCACCTACCAACCGCCCGCCGGATCACGCTCCCATGACGACCCCTCCTACACCGGCACACCATCCGCCGACGCCGGCTTCAAACCTGCCTATGACCCCTCCGTTCGCCCTGAGCCTGTCGAAGGGCAATTCCCCTCACCCACCCGTCATTCCCGCGAACACGGAAATCCACAAACCGCCCATCCATACTCAATCGAATCGGACCACGATCCCTCCTCATCCCATGAGACCCCATTCCCCCTCCCTGACGACGACATCGAACCCATCGACCCCGACGAGGTCGCCTTCTTCAACCTCCCTCCCTCCGAACGAAACAACGCACGTTCCCATCTCTCCCCCGTCGGGGAAGACACCTCCCATCCCCATCTCTCCCCCGCTGGGGGAGAGACACAGAGAGGGGGTTCCTCCCCAACCAATACTGACCCCTCAGCAGCGAATCCTCCTACCCCCTCTCCCGTCTTGGGAGAGGGCGGGGGTGAGGGCAAAAGTTCCCCCTCTGCGTCCTCTGCGCCCTCTGCGGTGAATCCTCCCGCACCCAATCGCCCGTCACGCCCCTTCGCCACACTATTCCAAAGAACCAGACCCAACCCAAACGACAACCATGACACCTTCCCAGTAAAACGCTTCTAATACACACCCAATACGAAATTCTTTCTACTTTCTACTTTCTTCTTCTCATCCCATGACCCTCCTCACAGACCTCGGAATCTCCTCCCCCCACGAGGCCGCTGAGCTCGAACAGGACCTCGGCATCCGCTTCAGCGACTTCACACCCGAAGACGCCGACACATGGAAACGCCAGACCCTCTACCTCAATCAATACGCTCGCACCCGCACCTTCACACACGCCGCGCGCGCAGCAGGCGTCTCAATTCGCACCGCCCGGACATGGCAGTCCAAAAACACCCTCGGCTTCAACCAACGCCTCGAAATAGCCGTCCTCGAATACACCGAGGAAATCGAGGTCATCCTCCTCGAGCAGGTCCGACAGCCCAAACCCTCTCCTGCTCTCCTCGCTATGCTCCTCCGAGCGCACCTGCCCGAAAAATACGGCCCCGCCCGCCGCGACTACCCCCCGCGGGACAACCATCATGACCACGACGACGACCCCAAGCCGGAAACTTCCAAAGAAGACCGCGACTCCCTCGAAGACATCCGCCGAGACCTCCAGCAACTCAAACACTTCGCCGGCCTAACCGACCCTCCCAATCTCTCCCCCTCTGAAGAAAACAACGTACATTCCGATCTCTCCCCCGCCGGAGAAGACACTCCCCATTCCGATCTCTCCCCCGCTGGGGGAGAGACACAGAGAGGGGGTCTTCCCACCCCCTCCGACCAACCACCCATCGGCGCAGATTCCAAACCTGCCCATGACCTCTCCACGCATTCTGCAGTGAGTCCTCCTACCCCCTCTCCCGTTCTGGGAGAGGGCTGGGGTGAGGGTGAAACACCTGACACCCAGCCCCCTGCCCCCACCATCAACCGCCGCCAGCGCCGCCAACTCCAACGCAAACAACGAAAACAACTCAAGCATGCCCCGTACCCCAATACGAGGACCAAACAACCCAACTCCCACCGCCCCCGCGCCCCCAACTAACCTCACTTACTCCGTTCACCCTGAGCCTGGCTCCACTGAGCTTGTCGAAGGGTCGAAGGGTCAAGGCGTCCCCTACCGCCACCTGTCATTCCGAGCGCAGCGAGGAATCTAAAATCCTCGCCATCCTCGATGTGACCCTGGCCGGAACGACACCGAAAGCGGAGGCCATCCCAGTCCAAAGCTCCACGTCCTCTGCGGTGCAATACTCCCTTCCCATCCGACCGAAATACCCACCCCGGCCGGCCATCCCAACACGCCCTTCTTTCTACTCACTACTTTCTACTTTCCCTTCTTTCCTCTTTCTCTTCCCCTCTGTGTCCTCTGTGATCTCTGTGGTGAATCTCCCCGGCCGGCCACCCCAACACGCCCTTCTTTCTACTCACTACTTTCTACTTTCCCTTCTTTCCTCTTTCTCTTCCCCTCTGTGTCCTTTGTGATCTCTGTGGTGAATCTCCCCGGCCACCCCAACACACCCTTCTTTCTACTCACTACTTTCTACTTTCCCTTCTTTCCTCTTTCTCTTCCCCTCTGTGTCCTCTGTGATCTCTGCGGTGAATCTCCCCGGCCAGCCATCCCAACACGCCCTTCTTTCTACGCACTACTTTCTACTTTCCCTTCTTTCCTCTTTCTCTTCCCCTCTGTGTCCTCTGTGATCTCTGTGGTGAATCTCCCCGGCCGGCCATCCCAACACGCACTTCTTGCCACTCACTACTTTCTACTTTCCCTTCTTTCCTCTTTCCTCTTTCTCTTCCCCTCTGTGTCCTCTGTGATCTCTGTGGTGAATCTCTCCGGCCACCCCAACACGCACTTCTTTCTACTCACTACTTTCTACTTTCCCTTCTTTCCTCTTTCTCTTCCCCTCTGTGTCCTCTGTGATCTCTGTGGTGAATCTCCCCGGCCGGCCACCCCAACACACCCTTCTTTCTACTCACTACTTTCTACTTTCCCTTCTTTCCTCTTTCTCTTCCCCTCTGTGTCCTCTGTGATCTCTGTGGTGAATCTCCCCGGCCGGCCATCCCAACACACCCTTCTTTCTACGCACTACTTTCTACTTTCCCTTCTTTCCTCTTTCTCTTCCCCTCTGTGTCCTCTGTGATCTCTGTGGTGAATCTCCCCGGCCGGCCACCCCAACACGCCCTTCTTTCTACTCACTACTTTCTACTTTCCCTTCTTTCCTCTTTCTCTTCCCCTCTGTGTCCTCTGTGATCTCTGCGGTGAATCTCCCCACCCGGCCACCCCAACACACCCTTCTTTCTACTCACTACTTTCTACTTTCCCTTCTTTCCTCTTTCTCCCTTCGCGGTTTTGACGGTGCTACAATCGCGCGAAAACTCAAGGAGTCGAGGAGGGAGCACATGAGCAACGTACCTATGACCCGGCCTGAGGAGATGCTGATCGAGCACAAGACGAGGTACTTCACCTCCTCGACTTTTGCCGAGCTGGATGACGGGCGGATACTGCGGCAGGCATACGGCGAGTTCACTACGTCGGAGGACGGGGGAATCACATGGTCGGAACCCTTCCAGCGATGGGACACCGAGGGGAATCTCGTGGACGGCCACGCGCTGGTGAAGCTGTCGGGCAGAGGGGTCGGCCTCGTCGGGAATCTTGGGAAGCCTCCGGCCGCTCCATACGGTGAGACGCGGGAGCAGAAGACGAAGCGTCTGGCGGCGCTGCGGGCGGCGCGGGCAAAGGGGACGGGCCCATACCTCGTCTTCTGGCGGTCGGACGACGCGGGCGAGACGTGGGAGGCTCCGGTGCGCATCGCGCCCAATGGTGTGAACTCGTACCACAACTCCATCGTGCGCACGTCGTCGGGGCGGCTGCTGATGCCGGTGGAGTACGGCATCGGGCAGCGGCACGGCTTCGAGCCTGACAAGCGACCGACCACGGGCCGGGTCGTGGACGGCCAGTTTCTCGGCGTCAGCGGACACTACTTCGACCCGCTGTTCGGCGCGGTGTACTCGGTCTACTCGGACGACGAGGGAAGGACGTGGGACCGGAACGAGGACGGCGACCTGATAATCATGCTGGACTGGAGCACGACGTACAGCTACGTCTTCGAGCCCACGCTGGCCGAAGCCGCTCCCGGCGTCATGCTGATGGTGATGCGGACGGGGCTGGGGCGACTGTTCCAAGCGTGGTCGCACAACGACGGTCAGACGTGGACGCGGCCTCAGCCCTCGCCGTTCGCGGCGAGCACGACGCCGGGGGCTATCTGCTCGCTGCCGTCGACAGGTCACCTGCTGCTGATCTGGAACCAGGAGGGCGAGGAGGAAGTGAAGCTCGGCCTGAGCAGGACGTGCATCTCGGCGGCCATCAGCAGGAACGGCGGCAGCGTGTGGGAGTTCTTCCAGAACGTGGAGTCGATGCACGAGCGTACGAGGGTCGAGCCGCCGCCGGTACGCCCGCTCCGACCGGAGGAGATGGTGTTCCAGCCGGGCATAGCCGCGCCCGAACGGGACGCGCGGTACATTCGCGAGGGTGATTTCTTCGGACGATAGTCGTACCCGACGGTGACCGCATTCGAGGACAGGGTGTTCATCACGCACAGCTACACCACGTTCGAGCCGCATCCGACCAAGGCTGAGATGGTGCAGCGGGGCGGGCCGAGGTCGATGCTCCGGGAGGGCGACTTCAACGGGAAGCTGAAGGTGCTGCCGGTGTCGTGGTTCTACGGGGGCAAGGAGCCGGCGGACAATCCGTTCCTGCCAAGGGCGCTCGATCCCGCCGTGCCGTAGTTTCCCAGCCCTTATCGCGGATGGGCGGGAGTCGGTCGCGGCAGGTTCGACGTCAGTCCGCTGCGTAGCCCATGATGAGGTCGCGTAGGGTGACCATGCCGATGGGCTTGCGATCGTGGTCTACGACCACTGCGCGTGAGAGCTCGAAGCGCACGAGCATGCGGACGGCGTACTTGGCGAGCATGTCCTCCCGCAGAGTCAGGAGCGGCTTGGACATGATCTCGTAGACGTTGACGCGCTCCGGGGCGCGATTGTCGGCGATCACTCCGCGCGCGATGTCGGCGACGACGACGAGGCCTAGCTCGTCATCCTCGTTGCGCCTGTTGACGACGAGCGAACTGACACTGTGCCGCTTCATGAGCGCCATGGCGTCGGCAACGGTGGCGAGTCCATCGATCGTGTGCAACTCTTCGACCATGAGGTCTCCAACCGTGAGGGAGTTGCTCTCTTTCATAAGTCGGATTCCACCTCCTCCAGGATTGTGGGCAGCTGCGTGTTGAGTCCGACGGCGTCTTCAATAGGCACTTGGAAGGCGATGCCGGCTCCCGGCTCGGAGTCGAGGCTCGCGGCGTCGCGGATGCGTTCAAGAATCTCACGCGCACGGGTCTCAACCACCAGGAAGAGGACGAGATCGCGCTTTGCCGCGAGGTCGAGGCCGAAGAAGGTCTTTTCCGGCTCAAGTCCGTCGCCCCGCACACTGGTAATGATCGTGGAGCCTGTGGCGCCAGCCTCTCGCGCGGCATCCACGACGACATCGATCTTGTCGTCGCTGACGAGGGCAACAATCAGCTTTAGTCTCACGGCTCAAGCCTCCTTGGGAAGTTTGGACTTCCGCCTGCGGCTCAACCAGGAAGCGGCAATAGAGTATCCCAGCACGGACATGATTGGGAAGACGCTGGCGAAAGCGATGAGTCCGAATCCATCGATCAAAGGGCTCCGTCCGGGAACGCTCGCGGCGAGGCCAAGTCCGAGGGCCGCGACGACGGGCACGGTGACGGTCGAGGTGGTGACGCCGCCGCTATCGTAGGCGAGGGGGACGATGGTCCTGCTCGACCGGAACGTGAGGACCATGACGACGAGGTAAGCGGCGATGATGTACCAAGGGAGGGGCGTGCCGGTGACGATTCGGAAGCAGCCCAGTGCGACGCCCACGGCAACGCCGACGGCCACCGCGATCCGCAGCCCCCAGGCGTGGACGGCTCCGCCGGATGCGTCGCGGGCCTTTATCGCCACGGCCACGAGCGACGGCTCGGCGATGGTCGTGGCGAAGCCGATTGCGGCGGCGAACGCATAGACCGGCAGGTAGTCCAGCCAGTCCACACCGGCAGCGAGATTCTCGGCTCCAATGTATTCGGGCGCGGTAAGCTGGCGGGCCATGGTCTTGCCTATGGGGAAGAGGGCGTTCTCCAAGCCTATGAGGAACAGCGCAAGCCCAACCAGAACGAGGACGGAGCCGGCGGCTATTTTTCGCAGGTTGGGCGGCTTACGGCGGAGAACGACGATCTGAAACAGTAGAAGGATCACGACGATGGGAGCTACGTCGAGGGCGGTGGAGATCAGGGCGTCGGCGAATGCTCGCGGGAAGTCGGTCATGAGGCCACCATCCCGTAGGCGAGTACGCAGACCATCGGGGTGAGGCTGGCGAAAGCTATGAGACCGAAGCCGTCGACCATGGGGTTGCGTCCTCGGATGGACGTGGCGAGACCAACGCCGAGGGCAGTAACAAGGGGTACCGTTATGGTGCTGGTGGTCACGCCGCCGGAGTCGTAGGCGACGCCGACAATTTCAGCCGGTGCGAAGACGGTCAGGGCGGTAACGAGAAGATATCCGCCGATAATCAGCCAGTGGATCGGCCATCCTTTGAGGATGCGTAGTATTCCAAGCGTGATGGCTGCGCCCACGGAGAAGGCTACGACTAACCGCAACTCCAAGGCGTAGGTAGTGCGCGCCCGGTCGCTATCGACGATGGCGCCGGCCTGGGCGGCAACGTCGGCGGCCTCGGCGGCGACGGCGATCAGGGCCGGTTCGGCTATGGTGGTGCCGAAGCCCAAGCAGAAGCCGAAGGTGAGGAGCACGATGGCGCTGCCCTTTTGGGCGAAGCCCTGAGCGAGCGCCTCGCCCAGTGGAAAAAGGCCGCTCTCGAGCCCCTGAATGAAGAGCGTCAGCCCAACGATCACACAGAGCAGTCCTATGATCACGCTCAGCAAATCAGGGAAAGGCTGCCGCAGCACTACGATCTGAAAGAACGCGATGACGACGATGATGGGCGCCAGATCGCGCAGCGCGTTGACGGTCATCTGCAGCATCGCAGCCAGGAATCGGGTCACGCCTACTTGCTCCAGCCTAGGGGTTGTGCTGGACCGATACAGGGAATATATCGGTCATCGTGGAGCCGTTCAAGGGAAGGGAGGTACAGAGTTGGAGGAACCGACTGCATACTTCAATTACGCCACCCGTTGAGGATAGGGCGAGCTTGTGGGGCATGGATAATGAAGTCTCAGCCCGACCGTCAAGGTAAAGGATATTGAATTCGTCCAGATCGGTGGACGGAAGTTAACTGTGGACAGTACGGACTTCGAGACGAGGATAGGGCTGTGGGCCTAGCTCTACTAGACGTCCTGCCTAGTTGGCGCGAGACGCCAGCAAGTCTGCGACCTCGATTGCAGCGCTGCGACCACTGGAGAGGGCGCCATTGACGGACGGCACGCGCATGTAATCGCCCGCCAAGAACAGGTTGTCGATGTGCCCTGCAAGCTGCTTCGGGATGTTCGCCACCGCGGCGAGCATACCGGGCGTCCCCATGCACAGGGCTTCTTCCCAGCGGTACACGCGGTAAAACAGACCCTCGTCGTCGCCGGGAAGGGCGGAGCCCGGAGGAGCGTTCCGGCGAGCGGCTCCCAGCAGCTGGCGTTTTATTTCATCGTCGTCGAGTGGGATGAGTTCCTTGGCGTGGTCCCGCCCGATGAGCAGGTCGAGAATGCTCTTGCCCGGAGGCGCGCAGGAAGGCAGGAAGGCGGACCGGTCCAGCAGGAGCGGGGTGTCTTCGTCCTCAGGGTAGAGCGCACCGTGCCAGCCGGGAGGGAGCGGGGAGTGGTTGAGGCCTATCACGACCCGGCAACCGGTTGAGTAGCTGACGGTGCCGAGAGCGCGGCGAGTCGCTGCCGGAAGGTCGGGGATGAGGTCCGGGACCTTCGTGCCGGGGACGGCGCAGATGACCGCGTCCGCCTCGATAGTCTCGCCGTCCACAACTACTCCGGTCGCCGTTCCGTCTGCGACGACGACTCTCTTGACGGGGGTTGATACGCGAATCGCATCGGAGCAGGCAGTGGCAAGCGCTTCGCTCAGGGAGCCGATGCCACGCTCGGGCATATAAACCCTGCCGGAGTGCAGCATCGTTTCCCCGATGTACGCCCGCATCAGCGCCTGGCCTGCGGGGGCCGGATCGCCCAAGATCATTTCCAGGGGGCCTCTGAGCGTCAGCTGAAGGTTCTCGGGCACGCCGAGCCGCTTCATGTAATCGCCGAAGGACTCTTCGTCGTCGATCTCGGCGAGGGGGCTGTTGCCGGCGAAGCTCATGTATTCCGACTGGCGATGTATCTCCCGCATCACCTTGAAACCGGACCGCATGCCTGAGGGTGAGAGGAAGCCCATGGTGAAGGCCGCAGGCAGGTGACGCAGGAAATTCGAGAGCGATTGGTCAGGTGTCGTGGTAACCCACCGCCCATTGCGGTGGTGGCCGAATTTCATCGTCGAAGGCACCAGCGGCAGTCCCAACTCCTCGCACATGCGGAATGCGGTGTCGTAGGTGGAGGTGAAGACGAATGCGCCCATGTCCAGGGAGAACCCGTCCACGCTCTCGCCGATGCCGCGTCCGCCCGCACGTTCCTTAGCCTCGAGCAGGAGGGGGGTGATGCCCCGCTTCATCAGCGTGTAGGCGGCGCTGAGGCCGGCGAAGCCTCCGCCAACTATGACGACCTGTTTGGTGCTCATATGCGCGACTCCCTTCTCCCGACACACCATCTATTACGCAGGCGTCTTGCGCAGGGCGTATGTGAGTGGTGGGCTAGAGAGGACTGTGCTGCGAACCTTTCGGTGGGAGGTACTACTATAAGGAGAGGATACAGAGGTCTGGCGAGTTTTCGGCAACCGTTGTCAGCTATGCAAAGGGAGAGGAATCCATAGGCCGGTGTAGAGTTGAGGATAGTAAGGCGCTTCATCCATCGAGCTCCCTTCTTAGCGCCAGGTCGTTACTGGCCGCCCAACCTTCTGCATCAAACCAGTACAAAGCGCCTTTTTTCCCGCAGGCTGCCAAATGGCTCCTTCCGCAGCCAAAACGGCCCTCGGCTTGTGAGACTATATTTGGATCGAGGTGAATGGGTACCGATCCAAAGGGTCGGCCGGTTTCTTGTCGCCGTAGAACCAATTGAGCGGGAATACCTTTAGCTTGAGAATGAAGCCGTACCCATCCTGGTTTTCGCTGCTTCCCACCAGTTGAGCGTACTCCGGATGTTCGTGATAGAGGGTGTACCGATAGGCGACGAACACTCGATCAGCGAAGACGGTCGCCGAAGGGTACGTCCAAGTACCGAGAGTATCGGCAGACGTGACGTTTTCGTCGTCCAATTCCGGCGCGGGGACCTCCGGCTCGAAGTGATACTCTGCCGGTCGGGCCAGTCGTATCTGGCCGGGAACGATTCGTGTTGATTCATGGATCGACTCGATGTTCTGGAAGAACTCCCAGAGGCTCCCTCCGTTTCGGCTAACAGCGGACGACAACCGCGTACGCAGGTACCCTTGTCGGACCTCTTCTTCGCTCTGCTGATTCCAAACGCAAAGAAGATGACCGTTCGGAAGCGTCTTGATTTGAGCGGGGGCAGTCGAAGAAGCGAGAGATGTCGCGGCAGGACGGCTCCACGTCTCGCCCGAGTCGTGCGACCAAGACTGGAAGAGTCGACCGAGACCTGTTCGCATGAACATGAGCAGCTTGCCGGGCGTGACCTCCGTGACGCTCGGCTCGTTCGTAAAACTGAATATGCCATTCCAGTCGAGCATAATAAGGAGTCCACCGTCTTCGTTCTCATGCCACGTGCGCCCCTCGTCGTCGGAATAATAGACAAAGGCGCATGAGACGCTCGGGTCGTAGTAATGCGCGCTGGTCTTCACCCATTGACCTTGCAGGAGCTTGCCGGGCTTGGGCCAGTCGTCAGGTTCCGGGCCCCTACGCTGGCCCACAGAGCGAGTTGACGCGAGGACCAAGCGTCCGGAAGAGGTCCTGATGATGGTCTTGCCGCCACCCGGAAGGCGGGGACGAGAGAGCACTTGCCACTTCTCTCCCTCGTCTCTGGATGTCCACAGCTTCACCCGGCCCTCCCGGTCCTGCTCCGAACCCCTGAGCAGAATCCGATCGTCCGCAAGCCTGACGAGTCCGGACCCACGCACAATATCTCCGTCGTCGTCGTAGACCCGGTACGTGTCCGACCAGGTGATGCCGCCGTCATCGGACGTGCTCAGGTGGAAATCGGCCAGCTGCAGGATGCGTCCGTCTTGAAGCTCCACGAATGCGGCCCACATATTGCCGGTGCCTTTCGGGTGGTCATATTCATGCGATGCAATGAGGCCCTCCGGTCGCGTCATAGGGACATTCGTCATAGTATTCCTCCCATCAGTAAAAGTAGACCGATTCAACCGTCTTACACATTCCTCAGCCCACTGCCGGTTCCGCTAGATCTAGGAACACATTTAACTGTCTACCAGTTCTTTGGGTCAGGTAGCGTCCCGGCGCTAATGTAGCGCATCCCCTCTTTGGCAGTCAGCTTTTCAAAGTCGCCGCTGAAGGAGTACAGCCTTCCGTTCTCCATCTCCAGCCGGAGTTCTACCGCTCTGCCCCTCAAGTCTCCAAAGCGACGGCCATCACCCCACACAGGCTCCCAGCACAGACTGTCCACCCTGCAGGGAGTACAGTCGTCGAAGGCGTATCCCTTGATGACCGGCCCTCCTGCCTCCGCGACCTCAACCTTCAGATACCCGTCCGGTACTTGGACGTTGAAAGACAGTCGCTCTCCCTCGACGAGCATGGACCTGGTTCTGAGGTACGACGGCCCACCTTCCGCCTGTAGGTAGACGAACCCATCGGGGCGCAGCCTGTGCATCAACATCGCGCCCTGTTTGGGGACCAGATCGTCGCTCCACACGCTGTGTTCCAGCCTGTTGGCGCACGAATAGAACCGTATCTCACTCTCGGTCACGACCATGCTGGTCGGCAGGATGCAGCCCGCGCCATATTCTCCTGGAGTGGTGTTGGCAATGAAGGTGTCACGCAGGCCGCGATTGAAGTGCCAGCCGTCGTAGCTGTAGGCCAGCTGACAGTCGATGCGTCCTCCGATGCTCTTGAGGTAGCCGCCCGCCTCCGGCGGCACCCGGTAGACCCAGAGGAGGCCGATGAACATGTCGCCATAGGCGAACGTCGGCATCCCGTACAGCTCGGCAAGATCGGGGTCCATGTCGTCGGGCCAGACGGCAAGCTCGATCTTGGAGAACTCGTTCCAGTCGACCGTTTCCATCAAGGCAATCCGGCGGTCTCCGTTGTTCGGACGAATCGGAAGAACGTAGCTGTTCCGTTTATCGTTCCAGAAGGCGCTCACGGTGGGGTCGCTGCCGTATGGGTGCCACCGCACGCGGTCGTCATGAGTCCCGAGTCGGGTTTCCCGCGACAACGCGCCGCGATGACGCCTTTCACGCCACGTCAGTCCGTCAGGCGATGTTACGATCCACGAGTCCTTGAGTCCGGAGCCAGCGCCCTTGCAGACAAACCCCTTGATCCGCTCGTCGGAGTTTTCGGCATAAGCGTCGTAGAACGAGGGCCCCCATTCGCCGAAGAGGTCCCAGGGAGCAGGCTCGACTTGATTCGGCAACCGTCTATCGGCGAGTGGGACGCGTTTGGTCAGGTCCGGCGTTCGCCATGTTATGCCGTCCTCGCTGTCGGCAACGAGCGCCGCGAAGTGCGCGCCACCGTCAGGGAGTTGATTGAAGGCGAGACCCTGATACAAGCATCGCCACCCTCCCCCGTTGGGGTTCGGGAAGACGCTTGGATAGCCAAAGCTCACGTCCGCATTCGGGTCTTGGAAGGTCCCGTCAGGCACAAGGATCGGCTGACCGACGTGGCGCGACAGGTTACGCTTTACGAGCAAATACGTGTCGTCGAAGAACATCACCTTTGTGGACTTCGGCATTTCAGCCTCCTAGAGAACTATGGAACGGAGAAGCGAAGACTAGGCAGAACGTTTCGGCTGCCCTCGCCTACCCCAGCCACTTGGCGAACCACCGACCAACGTCGTCGTACGTTGACTCCTCTCGCAGGCACGTATGGTGACCGCCTGAGTACATCTCCACGCGCATATGGTCCCCAGCCCCTAACAGCTCATACTTGGATCTGGCTTCCTCCAACATCGGCCGATACCCCTCTCTCGGCATGTCGGTGTCCCCCTCGAAACAAAGCAATGGACGAGGAGCGAGCGTGCTCAGGAGTTCCTGGCGAGACGTGTGTTTTCTGATGCCGGGAATCCACGCATACGGGGCCGCGTCCCGCCGGTACTCCAACGCCGCCTCGTAGGTAATCATGCAGCTAACCGTGCAGACCGCCTTGACCCTCGGTTCTACGATGGCGGTCATCCACGAGAGGTTACCGCCCATGGACCAGCCGACACAGCCGATGCGACCGGAGTCAACGTCGTCCCTCGTTTCAAGGTAGTCTACGGTGCGGATGATGTCCCAGGTCTCCATTCCCGCCACGCTTCTACCGTAGATCGTCGCGCGGCGCATCAGCGCGTGCATGTCGTCCCATGACGCCTTGTTGAATGCCCCTCGGTCGGAGTCTCGCTCCTCCGGTCGCCACCCTGCGCGCGCGCCGAACGTCCGGGCATCAAGGCTCATCAGCGCGAACCCGTGCTTCAATAGCAGGGTGAACGGAAGTGGCTCGAAGTTGCCAATTGTCTCAGTGGGGAAGCGGTGATGAGGTGACTCGACTTCGAAGGGCAGGGGCCACTGCTCGTGACCGAAGAGCGCGAAGTCCTTCGTACGGTGACCTCCCGGTATCACGACGATTACGGGAAGTCGACCGGTGGAGCGCAATGGCCTGACGAACAGCCCTGGTACACGCTCGCCTGGTTCGCTGGAGAAACGTACCCACTGCGCAACAAACTCATCGGTCCGTTCCTCGCGGACAAGCGTTGCAGCCAGATCGCAGCGTTCCGGGAAGCCTCCCATGCAGCGCACATAGACGGCTTGCAGTTCCTCACGGCGCCTGAGCCATTCCTCCGTTGATAGAGTCACTGTGCAGGCTCCGTTGAATTGGACCTGAATTCCTTCTCTTCAATAGACTCGTCGCTCCCCGTTCGTCTGAGTATACAAGAAGTCGCCCTGAAAGTGCGCTTTTCGTCTTCTCTATCCCCAAGAAACCACATTTTCGTGCGAGCGTTTCATAGATCGCGAAAGAATTGACAATTGCGGATGTACGTGATCATAATCCTCACTACAAGACTTTTTGACATTGTGGGGGTACGTAAAACAACCAGCAGGTAGTTCTCTCGATATTTGGCGGCCGCCCTGAAGCGTGACTTCTACCACGTATTGGCGTGAAAGACGGGTGTTTGCGGGAACGTTGAAGTGGGTCAGGATTGGGAAGAGAAGTGCGGGATGACTGACAGGGTTCGGTTACTGTATCAACTCAGGGAGAGTGCCTGATGAATACCCTCATAACGTCCACAAAGTTAGTAGTCGCTATCGCGGCAGTGTTGGCAATTGCCTTACTGGCCTGCGAAGGCGAGGGTCCAGAAGATCCGCAGGCCCCTGCGGCGGCGAGAGCAGCGGACCCGGCAGCTCCTGCGGAGTACCCGTCGGATGCGCCTGCTCCTGAGGCCCCGTCCCAGGTCCAGCAGCAGCCGGCACAGGCAGCGCCGGCGAGAGGGCCGCAGCTGCCGGAGCCAGCCAGCAGCCCGTCCGTCTCTGTTGTCGCCGCGCCCGCTCCCACTGAGCGGCAAGCCCCCGACCAGAGCATGGCGATGGCCGAGTACGAGTACATGCCCATGATGCCGGGCCCAGGCGAGTATTATTCCTACATGTGGGACGGTCCGATTCCGACAAAGTTCAAGGAACCGCCGATGCTCGCACAGATGGTGAGGGAAGGGGCGATCCCGCCCATCGAGCAGCGACTGCCAGTGGCGGAGGACGTTCAGATCATTCCGCCCCCGGATGAAATCGGGGAATATGGCGGCACGTGGAGGATCACCACGAGCGGGTTTAGCGGCCTGTATTACGGAGGCCGCGGGCTGTGCATGGCCCGCGACGCGGACGGCGTGCAGTGGCTGGGCGAGGCCTGCAAGTCGATGTCGATCAGCGAAGACGGTCGGGTCTACACGGTACATCTGCGCAGAGGAATGAAGTGGAACGACGGGGATGACCTTACGTCCGAGGACTTCCGGTTCGCATGGCAGGACCTCAACTGGGGAGGCTATGACAATCTAGGCTACCCGTTCGCATCATGGGCTAAGGACCCCATCACAGGCAACGAGGTGCAGTTTGGCGTCATTGACGACTTCTCGTTCACCCTGTCCTTCGACTCGCCGAACTTCGTCTTCCACGAGAATAAGTCGTCGATACGCAACTCCAGGGTATGCTGGTTCTGGTGCTGGTACGCGCCCGAACACTACCTGAAGCAGTTCCATGTCAAGTACGCCGACTCGAATGAGCTTCAAGCAAAGATAGACGCCGACGACGAGGTAAGCACATGGCAGGAGCTCTTCGGGAAGATGGCTAATGGTGAAGGGACCAATCCCAATAGCCAGGTGCCGGGCCTAGGTTTCCCGACAGTGAACCCACTGTACTTGGCAGAGAGGACCTCCGACATACGCCACTACATTCGGAACCCCTACTCCGCCGCGGCCGATCCTGAGGGGAACCAGCTTCCCTACGTGGACTATATGACGGAGTTCAAGACCGAGAGCCGCGAGGTAGCGGTCTTCCGATCCATGGGCGGAGAGACCGACGCCTACACCAACATCTTCCGGCTAGCCGAAGTGCCGCTGTATATCGCGAATATGGAGCGCGGCGACTACAGCCTCTACTGGTGGACCGACCCGTGTGGCTGTGACGCGACGATCGCCCTCAATCAGACCTTCAACAAAGACCCTGAAATAGGTCGTTGGCTGAGGACTCAGGATTTTCGACGAGCGCTTTCACTCGGCATGGATAGGAACGCGATGAACCAGACGGTCTTCTTAGGGCTCGGTCAGGCGGGCAACTGGGTGCCGCATTCTTCGGTACCCTGGTATCCCGGTGACGAATACCTAACGCTGGACGCCGTTCGAGACCTCCCACGAGCCAACAAGATCCTCGACGATCTGGGCATCGTCGACACTGACGGAGACGGCATCAGGAACCGGAAGGGCGACATCGACGGGGACACCGGAAATTTCGAGCTGTTCATGGAAGTCAACGCATCCTACGCCACTGTTGCGGAGGTGTGGCAAGCTCAACTGTTGGAGTTAGGCATCAAGTTGGACTGGAAGGAGGTTGGGAACCCACAGACGGCCGTGATCGCCGGCGACGCCTATTTCGAGTTGAATTTCCATCCCGAAAAAGCGAACCCCTGGGACGGACGTCCTGAGCTTACGCCGACGCGTCGCAACAACATGCTCGGTCCCGAGATCGGCAAGTATGTCGAGACGAACGGCGAGGAGGGAATGGCGCCCGGCCCAGACTCTACCTACCTTCCCGTGGCGCCGCCCGACAACTACGCCGCCGATCCCTCGGGCAACCTGCGCGCCATATATGAGATGTGGCTTGAGGGAACCCAACTGCCTCCTTGGTGGCAGGCTGTGGACCCCAGACGAGTCGAGTTGGGCAAGGAAATGTACCGCATTAGCTCGGAGGAAAAGTACTACGTGAACATAGTTGGGCTCACAGGCAACTTGCGGGGCATCATGCTCAAGAGGAACAACTTCAGAAACGTCCCCAAAACTCACGTGCCAGACCTTCACGGGCTCAGCCTCGAGGCCTACTACTTCGAGGACGGTCTCGACAATCTGAGCCATCCCGGCAACAGGTCTCGGCGATACGCCAGCGAGAACCTCATAGGAACTCGCTAACCGCCGACGGCATGAAGCAGTGGTGAATTGGAATGGTCCGGCACCTGATGCCGGGCCATTCTTTAGGGTGCCCGGAGCGGCCCCCTTTTCCACGACCTCTGCGCATCAACGTCCGCCTTCTCATGACGGCCCCTCGGTACCATAGGTGAACATCCCAACCTCTTGAGCAGACTGTACATCCCGCCTGGCTTGTAGCTCACTTCGTATTCAGACTCTATCCAATCTCTGATCTCGCCCGCGTCTTGAAGCATCCCGTCGACACCTCCCCAGCCAACACCCTATCTTGTTCTTCGCTCAGATAGCACGGTGTACCCTTGCCTCCCATCTTGTGGGAGAGCACCTCATCCACATCCACTCCTCCGTGTCCATACCAGCCCACCCAAGTCTGTACCGTTCGATAATGAACCCCCATTACCGATGCCACGTCACCGAGCTTCCGCCCAGTGCGCAGCAACCACAGTCCATGGAACCGAGTACGCAGTCCGTCGTCCCTTGCGGCAAGATATGCTACCTTCAGAGCCTCCGACGTATCCTCTGTGCGCCAATACAGTCGAAACGGTTGACCGATCATGTGACGGCCTCCAATTCAATGAGTTGGTAGCAGCACCCACAAAGTGCCAGGCCGCTTCTAGCGGGTCTTATGGCCTTATTGTTCGCAAATGGTATTGGCAGGATTTGCCCAATGACACGGGGAACACCGAAGAACGGCGAGCAGTTGTTGGGGGCAGACGCAGATGAAACCATTCGTAATGCGCTACCTTAGGGGCTAAGGGCAACGGGGACTCGAACCGCCGCGATGCAGTCTACAAAGCTGCTCTGCCGATTTGGGCTCCCAGCTGCCGTAGCTGGTGGGCTAGAGGGGGCTGTGTTGCGAACTTTTCGGTGGGAAGTGGCAATATAGAGGATGTATCCGGCAGACGCCGGAGGCAACCGGGGACGGGCGCTGTCGTTTCAACGGCCCTTCTGCTTTGTTCGGATGCTACCAATACCCGTTATTGCAGTTGGCCCTGGAGACTGTCGCCATTGGAGAAATGGCGTCTATGCATCCTCAAAATCTCCAAGCCAGTTCTAGTGTCACCACTTGCCCCCAATCGCTGTGCCATTCGCCCATCACACTCGAAAATACCTCTGGAGGAAAAAGATACTCGTCCTTCCAGAACAGAAGTGAGGAAGCTGTCATCTAGCATTCTGTACGTATTTATTCTATTGCCTTCATGGAAGCGCCACTGTCGGGACCGTGTGCTAAATCGTGACGTATCGATCGTCAAGAATTGATAACTATTGGTTTGCCCCAAGATATTCTCCTCTGGCGGTACGATGGGCGAGACCTGCACAGTACTGCCGACTTTGATGTAGACGAAAGTGATGCTGTATCAGGAGCTGAAAAACTATGGGATGGTAAGGCAGAACTCGCCTCCCGCCGCGGTTGATGCATGCCTCAACTGGATCGGGCACTGGACGTATACCACCGGTCAGGGCGTGATACTATGGACGCCGCCTTGGGAGCCATAGGATGACGGTTGCACGTGCCTGTCGCAGCCAAGGGGGAGTCTGCCGCAGCAGCCAGTGGAGCAAAGACTAGGCAGCCCGAATTATGCTAAGCAGGCCGCTCCATGAGGCCAAGGGGGATAGGCTATGATTCTCGGTAAACATGACTGGACGAATCCTTCTGTCCTTGCCTTACTACTTGAATAGTCCCGTCTCCTTCAGGGTGAGGGCAAAGTCCCATCTCCCTTGATGGGGGAAGGTTAGAGGCTATCCTAAACTCGATTCAGGAATGGGGTGAAATCCTCTGTGCAGACCATAATCAACGACCCCGGCGACTTCTCCTATGTGATTGGACCGTACAAGCAGCCCGTCGGTACCGTGTCACCGGGCGAAACCTTCATCGTGGAGACGGCGGACGCATTCGAGAATAGGATTACCTCGCCGGACGACGACATTACGCAGATAGTCACGCTGCCATACGTGAACCCGCTGACTGGCCCTATCTATATCGAAGGCGCTGAGAAGGGTGATACTATCGCCGTCACCATCCACTCCATAGAGGTTACTCGCGACTACGGCGTCAGCGCGCTCATCCCTGAGTTCGGCGGGCTGTGCGGCACGGTCTTCACACGCACGCTCAATCCACCATTGCCGCCACGCGTCATGGTGCATCCCATCAGCAACGGCGAAATCACCTTCTCGGAGGATCTCGACATCGCCGCTATTCCCTATGAGCCGTTCTACGGCACAATCGGCACGGCACCGGAACTCGAAGCAATATCCTCGCTCGCGCCCGGCTTTCACGGCGGGAACATGGACGCAGCCGATGTCTGCCCCGGCAACACCATCCACCTGCCCGTCAATGTGCCCGGCGGTCTGCTGCACATCGGCGACGGACATGCCGCTCAGGGCGATGCTGAGGTCTGCGGCGTCGCCACCGAGATACCCACACGTGGCACTCTCACCGTTGATCTCATCAAGGGGCGCCATGTCGCCACACCGCGAGTCGAGTCCGACGAGTTCCTGATGACCGTAGGCAGCGCCCGCCCGATGGAGGACGCTGCCCGCATCGCCTTCTACGAACTGGTGATGTGGCTGGAATCGTCTTACGACATCGAGCGCCTGACGGCATACCAGCTCTGCTCACAGGTCGCGCGTGTGCGCCTCGCCAACATGGTGGACATACTCTACTCGGTCGTCGCCAAATTCCCCAAGCGCTACCTCCCCCGAAGATGAGGAGCCAGTGTTCCCTTCCCCCATCAAGGGGGACGGCTAGGATGGGGAGTGATTACTCTGGCAAGATGGCCAAGAAGTTATGAATTCAGTCCGCTATGACGGAAAAAAGTGGGGGATAGAGGACTGTACTGCGAACTTTTCGGTGGGAGATTGCGCTGTAAGGCCGTAGGTACCCAGCACACGCGGGAATAGATCGATGGAGGAAGCTCTGCTAGACATCTTGGCGGCTGTGTTGACTTTTGTCGGCGGCACAGCATTGGTTCCATCCTTGGCTTGGATGTCCGTGGTGCCTTACAGGCGTTTCATGGCGATTCGTGAATTGGCCTGTACCCGGGAAGGCAGGTTCTTTCGAGTCAGCTGGAGTGGGTTGGCAGGCTGGTTAGGGATTAGACCACAAGTAAATACCCTCAGAACGGTACATCGTCAATTTCGCCCGAGGAATCGCCACCTTGGTAAGTAGCCAACAAATACATAATAGCGGCCGTAGACGCGACAGCCTCAAGGCAGAGCGCTGCGGAGATGTAATCTGCTTCCGTGTCATGCTGCACGTGTTGCGCGAGATTCCAAGGTGTCCTAGCATAAGCCCGAAGGCGTTCATTCGATCTACCCGGCCGTTTTGTTTTCAAGAAAGCATCTAGTATTCCTTGGACGTTTCCTTCTTGCAGTCCCGCCGCAGCTTCAGGCGCAATGGCTCGCAACTCTTTTGCTACATAAATGAGCACATCGCGGCAGGCACTACCCACCCGAGGATACCGTCCAGCCTGCAGAAGTTCGCGGGCTTCGCTAATAAGGTCTTGAACTTTCTCCCAGCCAACCGGTTCGTCCAAAATTCGCGCGCGTCGTCCCACTCTATAGGGAACAAAAAAACGCCGCCCTGAGATCTTGCCTCCTTCAACGATCTGCCATCCATCGACCTCCAAGTGCTGATTGTAATGAGATACAAGGTTGCCTACTTCCTCCTCATCGGCCCTCACGACAGGATGAATGGTCTCACAGAGAAATCGGAGAAATTCGTCGTCTCTAGCGTGTAGTAGATCGAATCTACGGTCGGTGAAGACCCAATCGTCTTGCCAATCGTACGGATTGTGTACACGGTGCTGCCAAATATCACCGCCGGCGTCCTTGAAACGACTGTCAGTAGAGCTCATTGATGAGAGGTCATAGAGCCTACTGAGGAATTCTGGCTCTTCTAGGCGGCCTGCCCAAGAGATGCCACTCAAGGTCAGATGGTCAAAGACGGCACGCCGCGTGACTTCAGTAATTTCGTGATGATCCACATTCACTACACGCACTTCTTTCCTATAGTCAACGGCACCAGCTTCTGCTCGCCACATCTCGGACACTTCTCACGCTTCATGTTCTTGACCCCCGTATTCTCTCCGGCCTATCCCTACATTAGTCGCCCAGTAGGTTCTTCCTAACTAAAGAAGACTTTGAAGTCCGCATACGAGTCCATGGTTCCCGGGACTTGCTATCCCCGAAACAAAGGTTGGTGGTGGGCTAGAGGGGACTGTACTGCGAACTTTTCGCTGGGAGGTCGCGATTTAGGAATCTGTTTTTTCGGTCTATGTCACTTCGCTGATACTGCCTAACTCGCCCAATCTGAACGTGTTCTCAAAGCTGTATGAGGATGACATCGAAATCACCGTACAGTAGCCTTGTGGGCAAAGACCGGACGGCCCGGTCCACTCTCTATCCTTACTGCAATTTATCGCAATTCGCCATGCGGTCTATGAGCTGGGCCTTCCAAGTCCGATTATGAGCAAATCCCCGTCGGACAGATCTGACAGCAGACTATCGATTGCATCGGGCGTGTCAAGGTGAATCCAGTTGTTTCCTCTGGTCAAACCACTCAGCATGCCGGAGACGGCGGCGCTCTGGACGTTCGTCTTGCTCGTCTGAATGTACAGTGTCAGGTCGTTGCCGGCTCCGCCGGTGTTGAAGTATGCGCCAATGCTCTTGGTATCCGGATGATCGTTGAGGCGCAACACGCCATCTATCGAACCAACCGAATCGAAGTAGGTGATCCGCGTGACTTCGCTGTCATTGCCAAGCGTGAGGTCACCCTCGACAAACGTACCGGAAGCAGGTACTGTACCGGGGTTCATGAATCCCTCTTTGGTATAGAGGGCTGCCGGGTTTGCGTCGCCCGTTCCCACCTCGCTGCCGACCTCGATCAGTGCGAGCACTTCCATTGTCAGGCCGGTGGTGTTGAAGTTGCTCATGCCCTAGCCACGCTCCGTGCGGATGCGAACCGAACCACCTGAACCGTCGTTGCCATCACCACCATTAGAACCATTCACAGCACTCGTTCCGCCCTCAACGACACCGCGTTCTCCGCCATTACCATGATCCCCACCAGACCCGCCGCCACCTACACGGATTGTCAAAACGGTATTCTCAGGAATATCAATGAAAAGTCTCCCTCGAATGGATTCGCCGCCAAAGCCTGCGGAACCATTCGCCCCGTTGCTTCCGGTCCCGTGAGGGGGGTTGTTCGAGGTGCCTCCGCTGCCTCTAGTGCCTCCCGAACCATTGTTATTGGCCCGGTTTGAACCCGTATATCCTCCACCTCGACTTCCACCAGCGCCTCCCGAGCCGCCAGCCAGGAATGACCAAAGACCGCCGTCGCCACCTCCGCCTCCTGAACCACCGGCGCCGCCATCAGCTCTAACTACAGTACGTGTAACTCCGTTGACTGTATATTGGACATAGCTATCGCCGCCACTTCCACCAGCTTCGCCGCCGCCACCTCCGCCGCCAGAAGCATAGGCGTCTTCTCCCGTCTCTGGTAGCGTCACTTTTGTCGCTCCCCCATCATGTCCATCACTGCCGTTAGAGCCAGAACTGTCACCAGAACCCCCCCCCCCGTCGCCGCCATTATACGTTTCGTCGTCACCCGAGCCATCGGCACCACCGCCGCCGCCGCCGCCAACCAGTGAGATGTATACACGATTCGCGCGCCCGACGTTGAATGTATACGTACCGGGAGTGTTCCACGTCATGTCCTGCGGTGTGAACGCGTTAACCGTGATCGTCACGTCGTCGGTCGCGCTCGCCGCACCATGGTTGTCCGTCACCGTCAGCTGGAACGTCAGGTCCTCCGAAACGTTCGGAGCAGTGAACGTGGGGCTGGCCTCGGTAGCGCTGCTGAGAGTGACTGTAGTCCCCTCCGTCTGCGTCCAGCTGTAGCTCAGGGTGTCGTTAGTGTCCGGGTCGCTGCTCCCGGAGGCGTCAAGCGTCACGGTCTCATCGGAGTCGACCGTCTGGTCGGAGCCCGCGTCTGCCATGGGCGATATGTTCGTTTGGATACCGTTGTAGTAGACGACTACGCCGTCAGTTACTACGCCGGAGGTCGGGAAGCTGGCGGCCGTGATACTGACTGCGTCCGGATCGTCGCCGCCGGGGGTCACGTTAATCGCCGGGCTCTCGCTGCTGCCGGCAGGGACCACCACGGAACTGGTGGAGAGGGTTCCTCCTTCTACCGACAGGGTGACTGTCATGTCGAATGGCGTCGCTTTCGCGACCTTGACCATGACCTGATTGGTCCCCGCCTGTTCCAACTCCGCTGTAATGGGGAAGGGGCTCCCGGAATTAGATTCCAACCACAGCGTCTGCAGGCTGGTGAGGCCTCCGAACACTCCGTCTGGCAACTCTGTCAGGGAGTTGCCGTACAAGTACAGCACTTGCAGACCGGCGAGGCCGTCGAACACGTCCGCCGGCAATGCCGTCAATTCGTTACCAAACAGCAGCAGATACTGCAAACTGGTGAGGCCGTCGAACACGTCCGCCGGCAATGCCGCCAATTCGTTACCAAACAGCGGCAGAGTCCGCAGGCTGGTGAGGCCGTCGAACACATCCTCAGGCAGTGTTGTCAGGGAGTTGTTTTGCAAATGCAGTTCTTGCAGGTTAATGAGACCGTCGAACACATCGTCAGGCAATGTCGCCAGGTCGTTGCTATATAGCAGCAGATATCGCAGGCTGGTGAGGCCGTCGAACACATCCTCAGGCAATGCTGTCAGGGAGTTGTTGTCGAGATGCAGATTCTGCAGGTCGGTGAGACCACGGAAGTCCCTGGCTTTCAATTCAGTGATGCTCTCTCCGTTTAGATCAATGGTGCCGGTAATGCCGCTCAAGTCCTGGTCCGTTACCTGTACGCATTCGCTGATACCGGACAGTTTCCCCAGAATCCCGCTACGCACCTCCGCCGTGCGGTCACACACCCCCTCGTTGATGGTCACCGTAGCCGAAGTGCGCTCCCCCAACAGATGGCTCGGCACCTCGGGGATGGTTATCGTCACCACCAACGTCTCCCGGGCGCCATCGTCTATGTCGCTGTCGTCGTCAATTGCGATGGAGATGACCCCCTCGGTGGCCCCCGCCGTAATCTCGATGGAACCCGTGGCGTTCCCGACATAGTCGTCGCCATCTCCGCCGACGGTCGCATCGTCATCGTCGGTCCCGATGGTGTAGTCGACGGTGAGAGCAGACGTGGGAGCGACTGTGGAGGTGACCGTAAGATTCGCGGTGCCGCCCTCGGCCGCCGACACGTCCTCGCCCAAGGACACGATCCCCACTGCCAGCGTCGTGCCCTTGGCCCAACTGCTCCAGCTGAACCACTCTTTTGGACTACTTTCGGATGGCGAACCTACCCCGATGATGGCAAACCAAAAGTCCGTATCGGCTTCCAGACCGGTGACCGTGGTGGAATAGGGAGGTTCAGGATCAGCCTTCTGAAAACGGCTATCGGAACCGTCGGATTTCACCGAATATATCCAGTACGCGTCAATGCCATCCGCCTCCTGCCAGTTCACCATAATGGAAATGGTGGTGGGGTTAGTGAGCGAGGTGATTCGCGGGCTACTCGGGGCGGGCGTAGGTGTCGGAGTGTCCGGAGGCTACTGCGCCGATGCTACGCTCTCCTGGAATGGCAAAGGCAAAATGTGAGCTTGGCTAAGGGCCACCATCGCTACTAGCGCAAAGGCCGCGGCCAGAATAGATACAAGATGGTTCGTATATAGCGCATGATTTGCCTCACGCTAATGGGTGTAATGCACAGGACGGGTCTGAAACTGCCGGTAGAGTAACAACGCCGAAAAGGGAAATCGGGGCATCCCCCGGCGAAAGTGACATGCAACTACCTGCCACTTGGGCTGAACTTCTTGCTCCAACATAAAATACGCATGCAACCAAGAGGTTAATTTTTTTGGACTATTTTATGTGATTTCTTGTAACTATTAGCCAGAACCTGACGCAATTACTACAATTTACCGGGATTATACACTTGACGCGGATTTCCGTATGTGATGAGCTCTCTTTATGAAACATTACGGCCTTTTGAATTGGCGATTTTCTTGGCCTCTCGAACGACCTTCTTCGGGAACACCCGTTGCGCTAATTCGTCCCTTTTCATCTCGGTTGCAGGCTTCTTACTTCTAGGCAAAGGAGACCTCCTTGAAACAGCTAAAGACTATGGATTTGGTCAAGTTGATGGACGAGTTTGGCAGTGAGGAAGAATGCCGAAAGGTACTCGCTGAACTCCGCTGGCCGGGCGGCGTTGCTTGTGTCCGCTGTGGCTCGCTCCATATTCGCCATACGGTAAGCCGCAATCAGTACGACTGCGGCAGTTGTGGATACCAGTTCTCGGTTACGGCGGGAACGATGCTTCACGACTCCCACTTGCCGCTCAAAAAGTGGTTCCTCGCGGTCTATCTTATGACGGAGTCCAAGAAGGGTATGTCCGCGCTCCAACTCAAACGGACGCTTGGAGTCGCATACCGCACGGCGTGGTATCTCTGTCACCGCATCCGAGCGGCGATGGAAGATGCCTACCCTATGCCGCTCAAGGGTATCGTCGAGATTGATGAGACCTTCGTGGGCGGGAAGGTGAAGGGCAAAGGACGCGGATACAAGGGCAACAAGTAGCCGTTCAGCGAAAGGGCAAGATCGTGCTCCAAGTCATTGAGGCGCGAGACCGCGAGACTTTGCACGGCTTCATCGAAGAACATACCGCCGATGAGACGATGGCCTACTTCACCGATGACTGGGCGGCCTATGATGGCATTGAGGACGAGGACATCCGCCATGAGACCGTCAACCACAGCATCGAGGAATGGGTCCGAGGCGACATTCACACGAACTCGGTAGAGAACGTGTGGAGCCTCTTGAAGCGGTCGATTATCGGCGCATACCATCACATCTCGGTCAAGCACCTGAACGCCTACCTTGATGAACTGGAATGGCGCTTCAACAACCGAGACAACCCCTGGCTCTTCCGCGACACCTTGCTCCGACTCCTCGAAGCCAAGCACGTAGAATACAAGGAGCTCGTAGCCTAATAGGGTGTTGTGGCAGCACTGAAGATGATCGCCGAGCAAGCCGCCGTTGCGAGTATCCCCAAAAGGAATGAGACGACGAAGCCACCGGCGAACATTCCCCAGTTGATCTCGTTCTCTCCCATGCGGACCAACTCGATAACCAGTCCGATCACTCCCAGTATTCCGAAGACGAAGTCCAGGTTCTTGTTTGCGGGCTTCTTTTGGTGAAGAGCCATCGTTGTACCTCCTTATGTCCGCGTCAAGTGCATAATCCCCCAATTTACTCCGTATCCTGTCAGCAAGCGAGGTCGGGAAAGTAGGCGCCACTGCAACGCAAACTAGGTGTCGAGATGAAGCGACCTGACGAGTTGATGCGGGAGAACAAAGCCCCGCACGAGCGGCTCTTCCGGCCAGCGATGCCAACTCGCACATAGTCATGTTCATCTCGACACCGTGTTGCAAGGAGTGATAGACAAAACACGTTCGCCAGCGGGTACTCCTGCCTATTGACCCGACCGCTAAACCGTAGAAACCTCAAGTAGGTATCCATTCTTTGCTGTCCTTGCGACTCATTCTTCACCCATCAATGGCCTTGAAGAAGACATCGACTGCCTCAAGTGCCCAGCGACATCCCCGGGGGCACACCGTCGAAAGGCTGACCAATCGCCAATCGAACGCCACACCAGCCTCTCGAGAGCGTGTAGCTGGCCATATAGAAATCAAGGAATCATACGCTAGCCTCTCCATACTCTAGCGATTTCGACGTTACATGTGGGTAACGACATGACTTCTTTCAATTGCGTACTGGTTACGTTTGGACGAATTTGCTAATGTTGGTTCGGTTTCGGCCTTCTTCGTCTTATTCAATTGCCTAAGTCCTACGGCTTCGTAGGACAGGGGTACATACGCGCTACAGTGGGGGAGGTGATGAACGACAAAATGAGCGAGAAGGACATCGAAGGGGTGAGAAGAGACCGCCTCTCCCGACTGAGCGAGGCCAGCCTTCGCATCAGCGAGAGCCTCGACATGGACACTGTCCTGCAAGAGGTCTTGGACAGCGCACGGTCCCTGACTAATGCCCGGTACTCCCTTAAGGCGAAAGGCTGGTAAGTCGATCCGGCTATCGAACGCTGAGCAGATAGTTGGCGAATCTGAAATCGAACCAGTCGGTGCGGCAAACTTGTGTGACGGTTAGCTCTTTGCCACTCCGGTCGGCCTCTTGGTCCGTACAAGCCGACAGATAATCCCGCTGGTACCGCTCTTCGTCTGTTTCCTCACCCTGTTTGTCCTTTTCCGCACGCTCCACATCTGCTCGCAATTGCGAAAGTCCCGCTCTGAACTCTGTCTCCGCCAGCTTTGCACTGTCGTCGTCTGGGAAGGCGCCTGTTCTCGTCTCCTTCAGTTTGTCACCACCAGACTTCGCCCACTTGGACAGCCGGTCACTACCGTAATCGAAGTGAAACATCAGGCTGTTGCGAATGTCCGACACCACATCATCAATCGAGCCGATATCGAGTGGTGCACTATCCCCTCGACCAACACTGATCCCATCCAGGTAACGCTGCCAGTCACTGTCCTCATTCCACACTCCATGGTTTATGAAGCCACTTACGCCTGGCAAGAAATAGCTTGGCTCTCTGTTCATTATCATGACAACGCCATTCGGGAGAAAAATGAAGGCCTCCCAGCTTTGATCGGGATTGATCCAGTAAGCCACCCTGCGCTCTTCCTGCTGTTGATAGCCCAAGTCGGCGACGGTCTCTCGCAGCCCATCTACGTCCTTGATCCCGCCCAGAAAGACTGCATCACCGGGCAAGGAGACTGCGAAGGTAGCATCCTGGAGAGTCAGGCCAAACTCATCACTGCTGTCTTGGTTCCATCCGCTCCAAGTGTCCGTCAAGTTCTGACTCAGTGGCGCCAGTTCGGGATCAGAGCGAATAGACGCAAGATGCAGAAACCAATACTCGCGGACATCGCCTTTGGCCAGCAGCCGCACCATGTATTCTATGTCCTCCAATTGCGTGGACTGGCCGTTGCCGTCGCTGGTGGTCGCAGCCTGCTCGGGCGACTCCCCGCTATTGCACCCCGCCACAACCGTGAGTGAGACAAGCAGTAGCACAACTAACCGAGCCATGGAAATTGACTGGCTACGTGTGCTGGCATCTCTGATGGAACTGACCTTTGGCAGGTGCATGTGTGCCCTCCTATCTTGAGAACCATCGCCCCAACAACAGCTGACGGGTACCCTCTGCCAATCATGATTTCCAACACCGAACTAGGCCGCCCGCTCTCCTTGTTGTCGTCAGAGTCAGGATGCCCCTTCAGATCTGTCAGCCCGATTGAGATGTCTCCGATGCCGGGCCGCGGACTGGTTACTCTGGTCCACGCGCTCCCGATATACGATCCCGTAAAGGGATGTACAAATGATCGTGCTAGTGTCCGCCTCGGACCCGCTCTGGTATATCAAGCAACTCCTCACCGTATACTCTAGCGATTCCTACATTACGTGTGGGTAACGACATGACTTCTTTCAATTACATACTGGTTACATACGAGGAAATTTGCTAAAGTTTGCTCGGTTTGGGCTTTCTGCCTCTGATTCAATTTGCCCGACCAGCCCCAGTCCTACGGCTTCGTAGGACTGGGGTGCATGCGCGCTACAGTGGGGGAGGTGATGAACGACAAAATGAGCGAGAAGGACATCGAAGGGGTGAGAAGAGACCGGCTCTCCCGTCTGAGCGAGGCCAGCCTCCGCATCAGCGAGAGCCTCGACATGGATACTGTGCTGCAAGAGGTCTTGGACAACGCCCGATCCCTGACCAATGCCCGGTACTCCCTTATCACCACCCTCGACGAGTCGGGACAGGTCGAGGATCTCCTGGCCTCCGGCCTTAGCTCTGAAGAATCCAAGCGTTTGAGGGCGATGCTGGAGGAGTCGGGATACTTAGATTACGTGAGCTACCATCGTGGACCTCTCAGGGTCGGCGATCTTGCAGTTTACGCGAAATCTCTCGGTCTCCCTGAGCTGCGCACGCCCGCCCCTGTCAGTTCACTCATGGCCGCCCCCATCCGCCACCAAGGAGAGAGGGTAGGCAACATCCACCTGGCAAAGAGCGAACCCGGAGCCGAATTCAGCCTCGCTGATGAGGAAACCCTGTCCATGTTTGCTTCACAGGCAGCTCTGGCCATAGTCAACTCCCGCAGACATCGGGACGAGCAGAAGGCGAGGGCCGATCTGGAAACCCTGGTGAACACCTCTCCGGTGGGCGTACTAGTGTTCAATGCCGTGACGGGAGCCGCGCTGTCGTTTAACCAGGAGGCGAGACGGATCGTAAGCCACTTGCTGAATCCGGGTCAGTCACCAGAGCGGTTGCTGGAGGTGGTCAGCTTCAAGCGCGCCGACGGGAGGGAGGTCTCCCTAGACGAGTTCCCCCTGGCCCAAGCCCTCAGCACGGGGGAGACGGTGCGGGCAGAGGAAATCGTAATCCAAGTACCCGACGGACGCAGCATAACCACCCTGGTCAACGCCACACCCGTCTGCTCGGAGAATGGGGCGGTTGAGACGGTAATCGTCACCCTCCAGGACATGACGCAGTTGGAAGAACTGGAGCGGCTGCGCGCCGAGTTCCTCAGTATGGTGAGCCACGAGCTCCGAATACCCCTGACCTCCGTCAAAGGCTCGGTCACCGCGCTGTTGAAGGCTGAGGCGGACCTGGATCCGGCCGAACTGCGCCAGTACCTCCAAATCATCGACCAGCAGGCCGACACGATACAGGGGTTGATAGGCGAACTTCTGGACGTCGCCCGCATCGAGGCGGGGACTCTGCCCGTCTCTCCCGAACCCACAGAAATAGCCGTGCTGGTGGACCGGGCCAGGAACACCTTCCAGAGCGGGGGCAGGCACAATCTGGGCGTCGACCTTGAGCCCGACCTTCCCTTGGTGATGACGGATCGCAGGCGCATCGTCCAGGTCATCGGCAACCTTCTGTCCAACGCGGCAAGGCACTCCCCGGAGTGGTCCGTCATCAGGGTGTCCGCAGTCCGGGAGGGTCTCCACGTTGCTGTCTCCGTCGCCGATGAGGGGAGTGGGATACCCGCTGACCGCCTGCCATACCTCTTCAGGAAGTCTTCCCCGACCGGTGAGGACGGAGGACAGCGGACGGTGGGACGGGGCCTGGGTCTCCCTATCTGCAAAGGGATAGTGGAGGCCCACGGGGGCCGCATCAGTGTCGAGAGCGACGGGCTAGGCCGTGGGGCGAAGTTCACCTTCACCATACCGGTGGCCGATGAGACCACTACGGAACTCTCTGGTCTCTCCCCCCGCTCCCGCAAGGGGGAGAGGCAGACCCGCATTCTGGTGGTGGACGACGATCCCCAGACCCTGCGGTACGTCCGGAACGTGCTCACCGAAGCGGGCTACGAACCGATAGTGACTGCGGACCCGGAGGAGGCCCTGGTCTTGATGGAAGAGGATCGGCCCCGTCTGGTCCTACTGGACTTGATGCTGCCGGGTGCCGACGGGATCGAGCTGATGACGAACATCCTGAGGGTTGCAGAGGTGCCGGTGGTCTTCCTGTCCGTCTACGGCAATGACCAAGTCATAGCCAGAGCCTTCGAGCAGGGGGCCTCCGACTACATCGTCAAGCCCTTCTCGCCAACGGAGCTTGTAGCGAGGGTCGGGGCAGCGATGCGAAGGATGCTGTTACCACCGTACCGTACCGATCCTACCGAACCCTACGTCCTGGGAGACCTGAGAATAGACTACGGCGAGCGCCGCGTGACCGTGGCCGGCCGTCCCGTAGAACTGACGCCAACGGAGTATGACCTTCTCGCCGAGCTGTCAATCGGTGACGGCCGGGTGGTGCCCCACGGCCATCTGCTGCACCGGGTCTGGGGACCTCAAAAGTCCGGCGGCATACGGGCGCTGCGCACCCACCTTGTGAGACTCCGACGCAAGCTGGGAGACGATGCGGAGAACCCCACCTACATCTTTGCCGAGCCGCGCATCGGATACCGGATGCCGAAGGGAGAGCTTGGCGAGCAGTGACGGCGTGATAATGTTCGGTAAGTAAACAATGCACTGCACGACAGTAAATCATCTGAGATGCTCTCAGTCTCCCCGAAGCCATCTGGAGCGGGAGATTCGGGCTGGAATGTGGGACATGGAACCAGGGCGGCGGTAGAGGGGGCCATCTTCGGCCTCGTTTGCGCGACGATCTTGATCTCTCTGCGGTTCCTATTAACAGAAAGTCAGGAATCCACCGACCCTTGTCTACGCATCGCCATATCTTCTCGTCCCTGCAGCGTCGAAGGAGAGAAGGCCAGGAGTTAGTGGCGGCCTTCTGAGAGAATGGCACCGCGACGTTGCATGCCCTCCGCAGCACCGATCCCGAAGGTAAAGATGTCATTTGGTCTGTTTCGAGGGCAAGGCGGGGCACTCTGTGATGTACCAAGGGATGCTCACGCTAAAGAGGTTCCCGAACTTTGAGAATCTGTTAGTTGATGACAGAGACAACATCTACGTGGTGAGAGCGATGGCGCGTGACCACGCCTTCAACTTGTGCACGCTGGAAATCACGATTATGGTTATCAACCTCTCCTAATAGCCTGGCACGGCTAACCTACTTCCTTCACACGTCGACCCGCGTTGCGGAGTTCGAGTCCCCGTAAGTCTTAGCTACAAACTGGTGGGCCATGGCGTACCGATTTGCGAACTTTTCGCTGGGAGGTCCCAATCTAGGGAAGCCCGTCAAGAGCCTCCGGGCCACCCGATTCTACGCTCTACTACTTCTCCAGCCTGCCAGCAGGCCAGGGTAGGCTGCCTCGACTATAGACTATGCGTCCCCGTGAATAGCAGCTTACATGGCGCTGTCCCTAGGTGCCGCTAAGAATTCGTTGCTGCAGAAGTGCGCCCACCTCTGCAGCACTTGCGTCGTAGGCACTACGACTGACTCTACACTGGTCGATGCAGAGGCCTGCGGCCATGCATGCCATTAGGTCTCCTGCCGCTCGAAGCTACGCTGCGGCCGCACTAGATGCCCTGTAGCTAGGGACCGATACAGCTGTCCATAGACCGGGTCGAGCTATTGACAGGGAAGTGCTACGAGTGGGAAAGTATGCTTGGCTGAGTCTCAAAAGCTAGGCTCGACTAACCTAATCTTACCTTATTCCCTACGAGATGAGCGACGAGCGGTCACGGAAGTCCATACTAGAGGGACGTATGGGGGGAACGCTGCAAGGCCCCTCGGACTCAAAGGATGGGACATGACTAAGGGCATCGCAACTTTCAAATCCAGATTGACATGGGCCTCAATAGCCGGAGCGATCGTGTTGCTCATCGGTCTGTCGCCAGCGGTCATGGCCCAGAGCCAGAGTAGCGACGCCACCCTCAGCGCCCTGACGCTGAGCGACGTAGACTTCGGCACATTCGCGTCCGGTACCACTTCCTACACGGCCAGCGTCGCCAATAGCGTGACGGAGACCACCGTGACACCGACCGTGAACCACTCGGGGGCGAGCTCTGTCATAAAGCTCGGCGGTGTTGAAGACTCCGACGGCACGGTCTCGCTGAGCGTGGGGAGTAACGTAATCACCGTGGAGGTAACCGCCGAAGACAGTACCACGCAGACCTATACCGTAACGGTGACCCGTGCTGAGAATACGCCCCCAACAGGCACCCCTTACATCGGCTCGACTATCAGAACTCCCGCGGAGCCCAGAGTGACCCAGAAGCTCCGCGCCCACACCTGGCGCATCAACGACAATGAGGGCATGGAGAATGTCACCTTCTCGTACCAGTGGATTTCCAACGACGGCACCACGGATACGGACATCTCGGATGCGACCGGTCAGGAGTACACCCTGCAGGCCTCGGACGAAGGGAAGACCATCAAGGTCAAGGTATCCTTCACCGACGATGTGGGCAACTCCGAATCCCTAACCAGCGATGCCACGGTGGCAGTCGTCGCGGAGGACGCGGGCATCTGCACCCGGTCGCCCGAGGTGAGGAAAGACATTATGAGGGCGGTCAGTGGAGTCTATGATTGCGGATTCGTCACTAACACGCACCTCGCCGGCATTACGAGGTGGTTCTTGTTTGTTGGGGATTTGGCCAACAGGATCCCCCCCGCACCCAGAATCGATTCTTTCAAAGCCGGCGACTTCGCGGGTCTTTCCAGTGTCCCGTCTCTGGAAATCCGGAAGACCCGCATAACCGAGTTGCCGAATGGAGTCTTTACCGGCCTTTCCGGGTTGACCGAATTGCAGGTCTATCAGAACCACCTGGCGACGCTGGGGAGCGACGTATTCGATCCCCTGACGCTGCTGACAACGCTTAAGCTGAACCGTAACGCCATTTCGTCGCTCCCCGAGGACGTGTTTGACTCCCTGCTCGTGTTGGAAGTCCTAGACCTGTCGTACAACGATTTGACCTCTCTCCCGTCGGGGGTGCTGGACAACCAGTCTGAGCTGGAGGAACTGAATCTCAATTCGAACGGTTTGACTGGCCTTCCAGATGAGATATTCGACGAGCTGGACAGTCTCGAGAGTCTGTACTTGACAGGCAACAGCCTGAGCTCCCTCTCCGCAGACCTATTTTCCGAACTGGACAACCTGGAGAATCTGAGCTTTTGGAACAACAGTCTGGAGGATCTTCCGGACGACATCTTCAGTGAGCTCAGCTCCTTGGTGAGTCTCGGTCTCGGCAAAAATGAACTGGACGACCTCCCGGACGGAGTCTTCGATGACCTTAGCGGCCTGGAGAGCCTCTACCTCAACGAAAATCAACTGGACGAGCTTCCCGATGGGCTCTTTGACGGCTGGACCTCCCTGGAGCGGCTGTCGTTGGAGGATAATCCGGGTGCCCCGTTCGTCTTCGGTCTGACGTTGACTCGGAACGACGACGGCGATGTCGTGGTCAACGTGTCTAACGCAACGCCCTTCGACATCTCTCTTACCCTCGAAGCCTATGGAGGCTCGCTGGCCTCAACAGAAGTCACATTGTCGGCCGGAGGCACCAGCACCGATGGGACGACGGTGACTCGCGACGGAGATGGAGCTGCCACAGTCAGGGTGGTCTCGGCTGAGTTCGATATGACCTGGGGCAACGGCATCGTCATCAGTCGTGGCGATCCCCTGACCCTGCCAAATGCGGACGATGACAACAATCTGGCAACTGGACAGTCCACCATTAGCGGCACGGCGACGGTGGGCCAGACGCTGACTGCCTCCACGTCGGACATTGCGGACGATGACGGGCTGACCAACCCTACGTTCGAGTATCAGTGGATCTCCAGCGACGGCACGACCGACGAGGACATAGATGACGCAACCTCGTCCACGTATGAGATCGACGCCTCGGATCTGGACAGGGAGATCAAGGTGCTGGTCAAGTTCGAAGATGACGAGGGCAACCACGAGATCGTGATAAGCGACGCGACCGACGCCGTTGCCGAGGAGACCAATGTTGCGGCGACGGGACAGCCGGTCATCGTGGGGGAACCTCATATCAAATCGGGCCATTCCATGACGGTCGACATGTCCGGCGTCGACGACGAGAACGGTATGCCCGACTCCGGGTTCAGTTATTCCTGGCTCTGCAACGATGGCAGTAGGGAATACCGCTGTTCCCGTCGAGAGTCCTTGACTCCCAGCCGGTGGATTCGTGGGGAGACGGTCAAGGTGTCCGTCTCGTTCACGGACGACGGCGGCAATTCTGAGACGGTCGAGAGCGAAACCGTCGGGCCCATTGTCTACCCCGACTATCCCGCGAGGGGCGCGCCCTATCTGAACGGGATCCCGAAGGTGGGTGTGGAACTAAGAAGGTCTTTTGGTGGTTTCTATGACAGGAACGGGACGGATGACAACCTCTATCGCACCGACAGCACCCAGTGGTATGTGGACGGTACGGCGGTCGACGGAGCGACAGGCAGCCGCTACCAAGTCCGGTCCGCCGATGTCGGCAAGAGGATAACCTTCGTACTGAGCTTCAAAGACGACGACAACTACAGCGAGGAGGTGGAGAGCGCTCCTACGTCTCTTGCGGTGGCGGCCGATAGTACGAACAGCCCGGCGTCCGGAGCGCCCCGGATCCTTTACCGCTTTTCGAGCGGCTCTTACGGAGAGGTACACTACGGGATCGAGGTGGGGGATACCCTGTTCGCCAGGACCACCGGCATTTCCGGTAACAGCAGAAACAGCATCGAGGATGAGAACGGACTCGACAACGCTACGTTTGCCTACCAGTGGATGAGAGGGGACGGGGACACCTTCACCGACATATCTGACGCCACCGGCGAGAGCTACCTCCTGATGGACGCGGACGAAGGAGAGAGGCTGAAGGTGAAGGTGACCTTCACCGATGATGCAGGAAATAAGGAGACGATGTTCAGCGCTCCGACCTCGGTTGTAGATCCCGCTACAGTTGCTGCGGAGAACAACGCTGCTCAGGGGACCGCCACCTTTACCGGCACGGTCGAGGTGGGCGGGGAGTTGACCGTGGATGTTTCCGGCATAAGCGATGCGGACGGGATGGACAATGCCTACTGGAACTTCCACTGGCTCCTGGACTACGACGACGATACAAGTGGCGGCATCTGGCTTGGAACGAGCTTCTTGAACACGTGGGAACCGGGCTCCACAAGTCGGTGGACGATCGAACGCTGGTATGTGGGCAGGGAACTCACGATGAAATGGCTGTTTGACGACGACCTGGGCAGCTATGAGTCCGGGATCTTGGAGTTAGGGACGGTGGCGGCGGCGCTTCCCAGCGAGCCCCGCGCCGTACGGGTAGAACCGGGGGCAACGGGCGAGCTTGATGTTGAATGGGTGCAACCCGAGTCGGACGGAGGCGCGGAGATAACGGCCTACACGGTGCAGTGGAAGGAGGACTCAGACAGCTGGGACACGGAAGCGGACGTATCCGAGGCAACTACAACGGATCCCTCAACGGAGAACTCATACACCATTACGGGCCTCAGTGACGGGACCGAGTACACCGTCCGGATATTCGCAACCAACTCCGTCGGCGACGGGTCTGCGTCCGACGATGAGAGCGCCACTCCAAACGCTTCGGCCACCGGAGCGCCCACGATCAGCGGTACAGTGCAAGTGGGCCAGGTCCTTACGGCCAGCACGTCCGGCATTGCCGACACCAACGGACTGACCGGCGTGAGCTATAGCTACCAGTGGCTGGCTGACGACACCGAAATCACTGGGGCAACGAGCTCGACCTACACACTCCAGTCCTCCGACAACGGCAAGGTGATCAAGGTGCAAGTTACCTTCACCGACGACGTGGGGAATGACGAGTCGCTGACCAGCGCGGGCACGGCGGCAGTCATCCAACCGCTCACTATATCCGGAATCTCATCAACGGAGTATGCCGAGAACGGCACCGGGGCGGTTGCCACGTACGCGACCACCGGCGGCATTCAGGGCGCCGCCATCAACTGGTCCATATCGGGAGACGACAGCGACGACTTCTCGATCAGCAGTGCAGGAGTGCTCACTTTCAGTTCCTCTCCCAACTATGAGAGTGCGACGGACGCGGACACCAACAACGTGTACAAGGTGACGGTAGAGGCCTCGGACGGGACGAACGAGGATACTCTGGACGTAACGATCACAGTCACCGACGTGAACGAATAGCCGGGGGAATGACTACTCAATAGCTCATTGAACCTAGTCGATATCACGCGACGGCAGCAAGGATTCTTGGATCTGCAGCCCTGCAGGGTTGACCTTGATCTCCTCTGCGGGCTAAGAGGTTGCGACGGACTCCGTCATGGAAAGGGTGTGTGAAGCGACGAGCAGTGCTTCCCGATAGCAGGAATCTGGGCACCCTGGGTGTAACCGCTATAGTCACAGACGAAAACGAGGGGCCGGTGACGCCCACGAACTGACACTCCTTCCCGCCTGGTCATCCAACGAGAAATAACCTCTATGAAATTTAGGACACCCCTTGCGGCACTGGGCGTTTGCCTGCTCGTGGTTCTCGCCACGCCCATCCTCTTCCCCAACTCATACGAAGCCGCTCATGCCCAGGCCATCGAGAAGGAGTACGCCGAGGAAGGCACCGACCCGGTAATCACCTTCAACGTGGAGGACCCGGAAGGGGGAGGACTAGTATGGTCCCTTTCGGGTGACGATACCGACGACTTCTCCGTTGACGATGGAGTCCTCAGCTTTGCTGTGCCACCCGACTACGAGGCCCCGACGGATGCGGACTCGGACAACACATACCGCGTGACGGTCGAGTCTTCCGACGGCCCCAATACAGATACGTCGGACGTGACGGTTACCGTGACGAACGTAGACGAGGATGGGGAGATAGCGCTCTCCTCAGTGCAGCCCGAGGTGGGCACTCCATATACCGCTACGTTGGACGATCCTGACGGCGGCGTTTCCAACATCGTCTGGCTGTGGGAAATCTCCTCCGACCGGACCACATGGAATGCCATGGACGGCGCAACGTCGAACAGCTACACGCCGGTCGACGATGATGAAGGCAACTATCTGCGCATCACTGTGACATATAACGATGCGCATGGAGCCGGCAAGAGCGCACAGGCAGTGTCCGACCATGCGGTGGGCGAGCGGCAAGGGGACAATCAAGCACCGGAGTTTCCGGCAAGTGAGACCGGCGTTCGAAGCGTAGCCGAGGATGCGAGTCCGGGAACCGAGTTCGGCGACCCGGTCGAAGCCACCGACGAGCACCACCAGGTTGTCCTCACTTATTCCCTGAGCGGCACGGATGCTACGTCATTCGACATCGTCAGAACGTCGGGCCAGCTTCTCACCAAGGCTCGGTTGGACTACGAGACCAGGGACAGCTACTCGGTGACGGTCAGAGTTTCCGACCCATCCAACGAGTCGGACGAGATCACGGTGACTATCAACGTCGCGAATGTGGACGAGCAGGGCACGATCACACTGTCCTCGGCGCAGCCATTCGTGGACACAGCGTTCAGCGCCGTTCTTGACGACCCGGATGGCGGTGTCTCCGAGATAACGTGGCTTTGGGAAGGCTCACAGGACCGAATGACGTGGGCCGAGATCGCCGGAGCGGAGTCTGACAGCTACATGCCGGTTGACGAGGACGTTGGCAGCTATCTGCGTGTAACGGCCTCGTACACCGATGGAGAAGGATCGGGCAAGAGCGCGCAGAGGGATTCGGCCAACACGGTGCGTGAGCCGACCGACCATGCTCCTACGTTCCCCTCGAGTGAGACCGGCGTCCGAACCGTGCCCGAGAATACGCCCCCTGGAACAGACATTGGCGACCCCTTCGCAGCCATCGACGAGGACGGACATATCCTTACCTACTTCCTCCTGGACAGCTCAGACGCTGACTCCTTCGACTTGGACGAAACGACCGGACAGCTGCGTACCAAGGAGCCTTTGGACTATGAGACCAAGAGCCTCTACTCGATTACTGTAGCTGTCCACGACAGCGGTGAAGAGCATGGAGACGACGACCACTCGGCGGACGCGACTTTGGTGGCGACCATCCTCGTAACCGATGTCGATGAAACGCCTCCGAGCTTCTGCATCACTGAGGGCGCGGTCGAGGAATCCGAGAGCAATGCCGGACTGGTTTCGGACTGTGAGGCCCTCCTTTCGGCTCGGGAGACGCTGGCCCGGGACGCGGTTCTCAACTGGTCTGCAGGCATCCCGATAGCGAAGTGGGACGGCGTAGACGTTCGGGGAACGCCGGAGCGGGTGGCCCGTCTCCATCTCAACGACAGAGGACTGGACGGCGAAATACCGGCCGTGTTGAAGGACCTAACGGGCCTTGAACTTCTGTACCTTCATAACAACGGTCTGCGTGGCGAGATACCCGACCTGAGCGGCCTGATCAGACTCGAACGTCTGTGGCTGAATGGCAATAACCTGACCGGGGGCGTACCGGACCGAAGCAGCCTTCCGCGAAATCTCACCCAACTGAACCTTCACAACAACCAACTGGAAGGCGGCATACCGTCCACTCTGGGCGAGCTTCCCATGCTGGAAGGGTTGTGGATCCACAGGAACGACCTAACCGGACAGATACCAGCTGAGTTGGGCAACCTCGCCAACCTGAAGTGGCTGTGGCTATACGGGAACCAGCTGGAAGGCAGCATCCCCGCTGAACTGGGCGACCTTTCCAAGCTTGTTCATCTGAACCTCCATAGCAACCGGTTGACTGGCAGTATCCCTTCGTCCTTGGACCAGCTATCAGGGTTGGAGGGGCTGTGGCTTCATAGAAACGACCTGACTGGACAGATACCAACTGGGTTGGGCAGCCTCGCTAGCCTGGAATGGTTGTATCTGTATGGCAACAGCCTTTCGGGCGGGATACCAACCGAGTTGGCGAACTTGGCGAACCTGAAACGCCTGCACCTGAGTGACAACGAGCTTGAGGGTGAAATACCGTCAGGGCTGGGCGAAATCCCCGGCTTGACGCATCTGATGCTCCAGCAGAACAGATTGACAGGCGGCGTTCCGGCGGAGTTGGCGGACCTCTCGGACCTGGAGTGGTTGTCGCTGTACGGCAACCAGTTGACCGGCGGAGTACCGTGGGTGTTGGGAGACCTGGTCAGCCTGAAACGGTTGTACCTGCACAACAATGAACTCACCGGCGAGATACCGGCCGAGTTGGGTCAGTTGTCTAACCTGACCAACCTGTGGCTCAACGGCAACCAGTTGACGGGGACGATACCGAGCGAACTTGGCGAACTGAGCAATCTCGAGAGGTGGAGACTGCGGAACAACCGGTTGACGGGGTGCGTACCTGAGGGGCTGGCGGCGGTGGAGGACAGCGACCTAGACAGTCTCGGCTTGGAGGTCTGCTGAGAATCCCTCTGCTCTATTGATGCCTGAAGGAAACCATCCATGGTCGATCCGCCCATGCAGAAGACGCATTCGGCGGGTGTAGAACGTGGCCTACTCTGGCTCCCTGTCATCATGTAGCGCACCGCCGGGCTAGCGGACACGCAGCTCGGCCGAGACGCAAATGTGGCTGCATACATTGACTTTCCAATGGCAGGACACCAGCATAGTGGAGCTTCGCTGAGAAGAACACTTGCTGAAGGTCCAACCTAACGAGAAGTCAAGAACACGCTGGCCTCTACAGTCTCCGTTATGACTTCACCATCCCACTCTGCCTGTCATTGGAGCCCGAGGACTCTCCTCTACGGGAAACCCAGGGTCTTGGCGATGTTTGCCGCGCTCGCCGTCATGCTGCTTGTGAACGTCATCCCGGAAGGTACCACGAGCCGCCGGGCGCATGCGCAGTCAGCCGACTCCTCAATCGAGTTCGCCGAGAACAGAACGGCCGCGGTGGCCGTCTTCATAGCCTATGACCAGGACGGAGACGCCATCAGTTGGTCCTTGAGTGGTCCCGATGCTCTCCGGTTCACCATTGATGGCGGGGTGCTGGCTTTCAGGGAGTCCCCCGACTATGAGGACCCACGGTCCGCCGCAAGGACGAACGTATACAGGGTGACCGTCGAGGCGTCCGGCGGCACACACGACGTGGCGGTGACGGTCTTGGACGTGGACGAGGCGGGAACGGTGGAGATAGACAGGCCGCAGCCGCAGGCCAGCAGGCCACTGGGAGCCAGCTTGTCGGACGAGGACGAGGGGGTGTCGGCCCAGACGTGGCAATGGGCCAGGTCTGCGGACGGAGTGATCTGGGTGGACATAGTGGGGGCGACATCGCCTAGGCGGATCCCGGTGCCGGACGATGTTGGGATGTACCTCCGTGCCACAGTCACCTACTCCGACAAGTTCGGTTCAGACAAGACCGCCTCGGCTATCAGCTTCTACCGTGTGGAGGCGAAGACCCTGTCCAATGCCGCCCCCTCCTTTGCCGAGCAGGACGAAGATGAGGCCACTTCCTACATCGACATCGACCGGTCTGTCGCCGAGAACACGACCGTGGGCAAGCCCGTCGGCCGCCCAGTATCGGCGTTGGACTCAGACGAGGACATCCTCCTCTACGAACTGCTCGACACCCCTGACCTGGAGGACAACAACGGCAACCCGCGCTTCACCATCGACAGCCTTTCCGGCCAGATAAGGGTCGGCAAAGAGCTAGGTGCAGACGCTGGCGAGACCGAAGACGAGGACTCGACGAATTTGGTCGGGGCCCCCGAACTGCCCGAGGGCGATGATGCAGAGGAACCCGGAAACAGCGAATACGTCCTGCGGGTGAGGGTGAGCGACCCCTCGACCGCCTCAGCCACGGTCAACGTAATAGTTACGGTCTCCGATATGAACGAACCTCCTCTATTCGACGAGGATGTGCCGACGGTGCTGAGGGTCACTGAGAACCAGGAACCACCGGTCATCACCTTCGGGGACGGTGACACGCCTGTTGCAGCAAGCACCTACGCGGTGACCGACCGGGATATCAACGTCTCCGGCCCTCATCCCTATGACGATACGTCTTACTCTTACTCGGTGTCCGGCGCTGACCACAGTGTCTTGGCCCTTACAGGTGATGGCATCCTGAGCTTCAGGGAGGGCCATGAGGTTGATTACGAAGAGCGAAGCTCGTACTCGATAACAATCGTGGCCCGCTCCGGCGAGGGCCCCCGGAGGCTTACCGCCACCCTGGACGTTACCATCGAGGTGGCGGACGCGGAGGACCCTGGGCAGGTGTCACTGTCCCAGAGGCAGCCGCAGATAGGCAAGTCGGTGCACGCCACGGTCAGTGACCCCGACGGCGGCGTGAGAGTCACGAGGTGGGTGTGGGAGCGGTCCGCCGAGGTCACCGTGGATGGCGGCGGCACGCCTTCGGCCGAGTGTCGGGACGACCTGGGTACTCCCGGTATCGGCGTGGTCGGGGGCTGGACGCCGATAGGCGAGGCCTCTTCGTCGGTCTACACGGTGCAGGAGGCCGACGTGAACAGGTGTCTGCGGGCGACGGCGACCTACACGGACGATGTGGAGATACCAGCGGATGTCCCTCATCAGGTGGAGGGAGTGACGGAAGCCCCTGTACAGAGGAGCAACCCCGCCAACACGGCTCCGCATTTCGTGGTTCAGACGGGCAGGACGAGTCGCAGGGTGGTCGAAAACACGGAGGCCGGGCATGACATCGGGAGGCCGGTCAGCGCCCATGACGATGACGGCGATCTGTTGATTTATACCCTCGGCGGCGCCGACGCCGCGGCCTTCGACATATCGAGGAACAACGGCCAGCTGAAGGCACTGGCTCCCCTGGACTACGAGGCGAGGAGGACCTACACGCTGGAGGTGACTGTCACCGACCCATCCGGTGCTGATGACACTATACAGGTGAGCATCCGGCTCACAAATAGGGACGAACCCGCAGAGATAACCGGGACCAGCACAGCAACCTTCGCCGAAGACAGCACGTCGCCTGTTGCGTCCTTTTCTGCAAATGACCCGGAAGGGCGCTCGATCAGGTGGTCTCTGAGTGGACGCGATGCCGACAGGTTCACCATCAGTCGGGGCACGATGAGGTTTAAGAGATTCCCTGACTATGAAGACCCTCACTCCGCACTAGAGGGTGCGTCGCTTGAGGAGAGGAACGTGTACCGCGTGACGGTGGAGGCTTCCGGCGGCACACACGAGGTGGCCGTGATGGTTACGGACGTGGACGAGACCGGGACGGCGAGTCTCGACAGGCCTCAGCCGCAGGCAGAAAGGCCGCTTTCTGCCATCCTCTTGGATGAGGACGAGGGGGTGACGGGCGAGAGGTGGCAGTGGGCCAGGTCCGAAGACGGGACAGTCTGGACGGACATTGAGGGAGCAACATTGCCCAGGCGGAGTCCTGTATCGGCCGACGTGGGCATGTACCTGCGCGCGGCGGTCACGTACTCGGACAAGTTCGGCTCCGGCAAGAGTGCCGCGGCGGTCAGCGCCAACCGCGTGGAGGCGAAGACCTTGTCCAATGCCGCTCCCTCATTTGAGGAGCAGGACGAGGATGAGGCCACGCCTTACATCGAGATCGTCCGGGCGGTAGCCGAGAACGCCGCTGCGGGCACGGCAATAGGGGAGCCGGTGTCGGCGTTGGATGAAGACGAAGACGTGCTGTTCTACGAGCTGGTGCACACGCCCGACCTTGAGGACGACGATGGACACGTGCGGTTCACCATAGACAGCGCCACCGGGCAGATTAGGGTCGGCGAGGAACTTGGCGGGGCGGACGATGGGGAGCGGACAGACGAGGACTCTACGTCCCTGGCTGGCAGTCCCGATCTGCCAGAGGGTGAGGACGCTGACGACGCCGACAACAGCGAGTACGTCCTTCGGGTACGGGCCATCGACCCATCGACCGCTTCGGCCACGGTGAACGTAATCGTCAAGGTCACGGAGGTGAACGAGGCCCCGACTTTCGACGAGGACGCGCCAGTGTTGCTGAGGGTCAAGGAGAACGTGGAGACGCCGGTCCTCACCTTTGGCGGTGACGATACACCGGTGGATGTCAGTACTTACGCGGTGACCGATCAGGACGGCAGCGTCACCGGCCCTGATGGCTATGACGACACCAACTACACGTACTCGGTGTCCGGTACCGACAGCCGTTACTTTGCCTTCAACAGTACCGGTGTGCTGGGCTTCAGGGCCAATAGAGAGCCTGACTTCGAAGACAAGAGCTCATACTCGATAACCATCCTTGCCCGCTCCGGCGTTGGCTCCAGGAGACTGACGGCAAGACTAGACGTGGCCATCGATGTCGTGAATACGCACGACGCTGGGGAAGTGCGAATGTCCCAGCGACAGCCACAGGTGGGTATCGAGGTGCTGGCCACCCTCAGCGACCCGGATGGGGGAGTGGCCATCATTCGTTGGGCTTGGGAACGTACGGTAGACGATGACCTCGCTCCTTCGGCCAGGTGCGAGGACATCGACACAGATGAAGACTGGACGGCGATAGCCGAGGCCTCCTCGGCGGTCTATCTCCCGACGTCGGACGACGTGGGCAGGTGCCTGCGGGCCACGGCGGTATACACGGACAACCTGGATGACACTGAACTGGAAGCAACGGGAGTGCTGGAAGTCCCGGTAAGAGGAATCAGGACTGCCGGTCCCGTCCCGTTACCTCCAACCGTCAATGCCGCACCGGTGTTCCCCGACCAGGACTTCCTTACCGAGGGAGACCAGTCTGACAGGACGAGCCGAGAGGTGGCGGAAGATATTGGGGACGATCCTGAGGCAGGGCGGTACATCGGAGCGCCGGTCTTCGCCAATGACGCTGACGGCGACCTGTTGATCTACACCCTGGGCGGCACGGACGCCCGTCACTTCCGAATAATAAGGAACAGCGGTCAACTGAGGACTAGGGCTCCCCTAAATTACGAGGCCAGGGACACCTACACGGTGGTGGTGACCGCCACCGACCCGATAGGCGCCTCGGACAGCATAGTAGTAACCATCAACGTCATCGATGAGGACGACCCCGCCGAAATAACGGTGAATACGGCTGAGACTGTCGGTGGGTTTTGATTCTGCTTGGTATATCTCGTTTGTCACCGAGACATCAACTCGATCTCCTGAGGAGATCGTGGTATCGTCTGAGCCAACTACTGAAATCTCATTTTGAGCAAAGCTCCCCGCATTCGCGCGATTGTCAATGGTAAGATTCACCGCGAGGACACCTACCCTTACGGGGACAGAGGTTCCAACGGCCGCGACAGCGAACACTGCAAGCGCTAAGGAGGGATTACCCCGGAATCAACAGAGCCATGTGGAGGCCGGTCAGATTGTCCGGAGACGCCCTCTTGAGGATCAAGTGACTGCATTGGAGTAGTGGCGGCCCACAGACTGACGCTTGCCTGGTGTATTCAACAGGCCGAAGCATCTGTCAGAGCATGGAGGCGAAAGGGATGTTCCACCAAGACCTGTACAGAAGAATCCTTGTCGACCCCGTCGTTGATGGCGCAGATGAGTTGCTTATTGTCACTGGGTATGGGAGTGCGGCGATGGTGCAGAGGCACTTGCGCGAACCCCAGATTGCCAAGCCAATATTGCCGGTTCGAGTGATTCTAGGGATGACCCGAAGAGAGGGTCTCCCCATTGTGACCCACAACGTGATGGTCGCAATGTCGAGGTCGAGCCAGAATCAAGATGCTCAGACCCCCGTACGAGAAAGAACAGGGCTACTGGAATGTCGCTACGTTACCGCTATACCTGACATTCACGCCAAAGTCTACGTGTGGCTGAGAAACGGGCAACCCTTTGTAGCCTTCACTGGTAGTGCCAACTATAGCCATCCGGGATTCAACGAAGGGGAAAGAACAGAGGTCATGGACTTCTGTGACGCAGGGGAAGCATACGAGTTCTACCGTGAGGCAGCTGGCAGAGCTTCTCTGTGCACGGAAGAGGACGCCATTGACAATGTAAGGCTGTACAGGCATGAAGGTCCTAAGGGACGCGGCGGGCCGCCTGGGCCTGACCAACGGGACGTGCCTTTGTGGAATCCACGGAAGGGAGAAATCGAGGACCGATCAGGTTTGAACTGGGGATTCGGGGCTGGACGTCCACGAGACCCTGACGAAGCCTACATCCCGCTTTACAGAGAAATGGTCACGAGCGAGTTCTTCCCTGACAGACCTGCCAGATTCACCATAATCACCGACGACGATCACGAAATTCACGCATCAAGAGGACAGGGGGCGGGCAAAGGAAAAGGCATTTCAACGCCTAACGACAACGCAGTGTTTGGCAAGTACTTCCGACGCAGGCTCGGCGTCGGTAGGGGCCAGATGCTGAGAAGAGCCGATTTCGAGAGGTATGGGCGCACGACGGCGAGATTCACGAAGATAGATGAAGACACTTTCTTCATGGACTTCAGCACAGGGTGATCAACTCGCCGTGTGGCTCGGGCTACGGGGCCGAGCCCTGCTTCCACCGGCATGCTGTTGTCCCATTCGGTTCTCCGTCCGGTAAGCTGTTGCCCCAAGGATAGTCTCCCGGGGTCCTCTCTACTGAACCGAGATTGCTATGCCGCGTACCCCTGCGAATATTGTCGGAAGGTCGAACAGGTATAGGTCGATCTACGCCATCCTGAGGTGGCAGAGTAGCACGTCAATGCCCTGCGTCACCTTGTCGCCATCCTTCTCCTCCTCTTGTTGGGAGCCACGGCGTCGGCTCTCATGGCACACCCACACGAACCCGAGCCGGGTGAGAGTACCGTCCATGCGTCCGGTGATGACCCTGGTCCCCGTGTGGATACGTAGACCAGCACCCTGTAGCCACCATGCGCTCCGCGGCCACCACGTCGACTAGCGTCTTCTCCTTTGGCTACAGCCTGTTTCGGACAAGAGCGGCGCTTGGATTATGGCTTCGGTCGTCCTGGGGTCTCCACCGTCTCCCCCTTGGCGCACCCATCGGGGTAGGCCCGGTAGGGTGTGGCCAGTAGTCTCATGGAGCCGGTCTTGAGCGCCCTCTGCCAGTTCATTGGGCAAGCTCCTCGAACACGGTGTCGTGCCGGCGGCGCTACGAGTCGCGCGTCGAATCCTCCTACGAGCCCGTAGAGGAGAGCAGAATGTGTTCTTCGTAGTCCGTCAACCCGGAGGCCACGCCAGAGAGCTACCCGCGACAAGTAGGGTTCGTTGATGAAACGCATCCCATCCAAAGCTGTTTACTGATGGCCCGGGAGATGGTACAGTACGGCCAATGCGGTACGATAGGCTCTGAGCTGACATAAGAGAGGTTCGATACGTAGGATGCAGAGGCTCTAACATGGAGTTCAAGTTTGGCGAGCTCTTCTGTGGTCCGGGTGGCTTAGGTTTAGGTGCCATGAGGGCGTCAATTGTAGGGCAAACCGAGAATTACAGCCTCACGCACACATGGGCCAACGACTTAGATCAGGACTCATGCGAAACCTACAGACGAAACATCTGCCCAGAGCGTCCGCAGTCTGTCGTATGCGGCGACGTCCGGCGTCTATCTCTTTCCAGCCTCAAGCCGATCAATGCTCTGGCTTTTGGCTTCCCGTGCAATGACTTCAGCATGGTGGGCGAAAAAAGGGGCATCGATGGCGTTTATGGCCCTCTGTATTCTTATGGAGTCCAAGCCCTGCAACATTTCGAACCCGAGTGGTTTCTAGCCGAGAATGTCGGTGGACTTCGGAGCGTAAATGATGGGTTGGCCTTCCAGGTTATCCTCAAAGAGTTGCAAGAGTCGGGCTACGTCATAACCCCTCATCTATATCGCTTTGAAGAGTATGGGGTTCCTCAAGCTCGACACCGCATAGTCATAGTTGGCATGCGTTCAGACATCAGAGTGACGTTCCGGGTACCCGCGCCGAGGTCAGAACCATTTCGTAGTAGCAGGGAGGCGATAGAAGAGCCCCCCATACCATCTGATGCAGCAAACAATGAAAGAACTAAGCAAGCTGAGTGGGTTGTAGAGCGCCTGAAGCACATCGAGCCTGGACAAAACGCATTTACAGCAGACTTGCCAGAACATCTTCGGATCAATGTCAAGGGAGCCAACATCAGCCAGATTTACAAGCGTCTTGACCCAGACAAACCGGCGTACACTGTCACAGGGAGTGGAGGAGGTGGCACACACGTTTATCATTGGAGTGAAAACCGGGCATTGACAAACCGTGAGAGGGCAAGACTCCAAACATTCCCCGATGACTTTGTGTTCCAAGGGTCAAAGGAGAGCGTCAGACGGCAGATCGGAATGGCCCTGCCACCATTGGGGGCTCAGATCATATTTGAAGCCATACTCAAGAGCTTCGCTGGCGTTTTCTACCCTTCGGTGAATCCAAACATCTCCCCGGCAGGGGAATCCCTCCGATCGCGTCCTTTCCAGCCCAAGCTTATTGGTGGTAGCGGTGTTTACCGAACACCTGTTTGAGACAGTTCTACTGGAGCCGGCGAGCCTAGGTGCCAGCTCACTGTACGTCGTTTCCGGCTATGCTAGTGCCACAATGGTATCCAGACATTTCAAACGTCTAATTGGGCGCGGCAGGAGAGAGAGCTTTATACGCAACAAGCAAATGCGGATCGAGTTGATAGTGGGGATGGCCGTGCAAGACGGCATATCCGAGAAAGATCACAATGGATTCCAAGAGCTCGTTGATGAGTACAACGGCCTGTTCTCTTGCCGCTATGTCGCTTATGGACCGCCAGTTCATACCAAGACCTACGCCTGGTGTTTTGGTGATATGCCAACCTACGCCTTTACTGGTTCGGCAAACTACACGCAGTCGGCGTTTGCCACCTCACGCAGAGAAGCAATGATTGAGCATGATGCAACCCATGCGAGAGGATATTTTGATCTCATAAATCAAGACACCGTTGACTGCCATGATCCACAAGTATCCGACCGTATCACCATCTATAGCCAGCCAAGCCGTTCGCTAGTACTTCTTGATGGAGAAACAGAAGAAATCGAACGTGCGCAACAGGAGGCGGGAGACGCTGTTGAATCTCCTAGATCGACAAAGACTGTCGTTAGTCTCCTCAATAGGTGGGGGGAAGTATCCGAACGCTCTGGTCTGAATTGGGGGCACCGGCCCGAATACAATAGAAACCTCAATCAGGCGTACATCCCGCTTAAAGCGCCAGTGGCACGGACGGATTTCTTCCCTCCTCGTGGGGTTCACTTCACCATCATCACCGACGACAACAAGCAACTGCTGTGTGTGCGTGCGCAGGATGGAGACAAGGCTATAGAAACACCGGACAGCAACAGCAAGATGGGACTCTACTTTAGGTATAGGCTTGATGTGCCGGAGGGATCTAAGATAGTACGAGGGGACCTAGAACGATACGGACGCACCGACGTTGACTTCTACAAGCTAGATGATGAGACCTTCTATATGGACTTTTCCGTGTAATGGACAATCTTTCGCCCGAAGACAGGAAAAAGACAATGTCTCGGATCCGCTCTCGTGGCAACCGGTCAACTGAACGCCGACTCCGAAGTTCATTGGCAGGGGCAGGAGTTGCGGGCTTCAAGTTGCACGATGGATCACTTCCGGGCACACCGGACTTCTCCTTCCCACTCCAGAAGGTGGCAGTGTTTGTCGACGGGTGCTTTTGGCATGGATGCCCTGAATGCTATGTACGCCCGAAATCAAGCCGCGCCTACTGGGACTCCAAGCTTCGTCGGAACAGAGAACGCGATTCCAGAGTAGATGCCAAACTAAAGGATATGGGATGGACAACTCTGCGGATATGGGAACATAGGATGAATCGACTTTCTGAAGTCCGCGATGCCGTATGTTCGTCACTTAAGGAGAGCTAGAATGGCCAACAACGTACTGTTCGCCGACGACCGAAAGAATCGAGACCTAACCATCGTGAAGGTTTGCGACAACTGTGGCCGAAAATACCACCCTAGAAGGAACAGCTATCAGGTGACAAGTCGCTTCTGCACGCAGGACTGTGCGCGAGAGGCCCGCAGAGGTGGTCCAAGAACGAGCCGTTAGCCTGAATCGCCCGGACATAGTCGGCTAAGTGACCGGCGGTAGTGTAGCCGCCCAATTGCCACTTGGGGGGAGCACGCCCGCAGGCCATGAGACGCTGTTGCCTATTGTGCTAGACTGAGAAATCCATCGAGAATCTGTTGCCGCCCAGCTTGCAGAACGTTACGTCGGTCCGGCCATAGGCTCGGAGGTCGCTTCCAGTGATCGGATGTCCTGGCGCAACGTTCAACCTAGTACGGAAGTAACGGCCAAGTATCTCGTTTCCGTCGGCGCTGTGGATTGCTTTGCCATGCTCTTGGGCCGTGACGGCGGCAAAGGTTAAGCCATCATCAGCAACTACGGTGAAGCGAATGCCGCGTGGAGGGAAGAAGCCCCGCTGGTATACTGAGGCTGGTATGGGAATGTAGCCTTCATCTGGATCCCTTCCATATTCAGGTCGTTGCCCCCAATTCAGTCCGGAGCGCCTCCCCGGCTCCCCCGTCCTCGTCACTAGGGGGAGCGTAACGCAGTCTCCGGCGTCTGCTCTCGCTTCTGTCATTTGATGCGTTCAACCTCCCACATCTGATGTGCTCCTTCGTCTACATTGTAGCCTTCAGCAACTGCCCCAGCAACAGGAAAACGCAGAAAGGTCCCACACATGGACGAGCCGGGAGGAAGCCGCCGCCTCTTGCGGCGACCTCCTCCCGTTGACTGCGGCCTAGCGTCCAGCGCCGGCCGGCTCCCTCTCTCGCTCCTGCTCCATCGCCCACTCGAACATTGAGATGCTTGTGGGCTGTGGCTTTCGCTTGCGGTTCGTTGGCTTGACCGGCTCTGCGGCCATGAATTCGGCCCAGGAGAACAGTGACTGCTGCGGCTCGTCGGCCTCCTCGTGGTGGCCGTTGCCATTACCGTTGACCGGGATAGGCGCGTGTCCGTTCCCGTTGCTATTGGCGGGCACGTGCCCGTTGACCGGGACCAATTCGACGGGCGGCCCTATGCCGAACGGGTCGTCATGGCCGTTGGCGTGGTGGCCGTTGCCGTTGACCCCGATGGTCTCCGGCTCGATCTCGACCAGCTTCCAGCCCTCGTCCACCAGCAACTCCTCGGCGGTGGCCTCGGCGCTCCGCGCCTGGGCGAAGACCTCCTCCACCGTCTCGGCCTCGTCGTACTCCTCCTCGCCGCTGACGATCTTGCGGGCCAGGGCCATCATCATGTCGTCGCCGTCGTCCCCGAAGGCGGCCAGCCCGTCCTCCGGCAGCTCGCCCTCGACGGCGAGGGAGCTTTGCAGCTTCTTTGCCACCAGCTTGAGGGCGTCGGCCTGTAGGGTGTTGCGGTAGGACATGAACACCACCTTGACCGGGCGGGTCTGCCCGATGCGCCAGGACCGCCGTGACGCCTGCCGCATCACGTAGACGCTGTAATCGTTCTTTGTCTTCCAATCGACACAACAAAGTGCGGTTCTCATGGACAGCCGATTTAGAAGCAAGTGGGGTTGAATAGGTAACGGGCAGCCTGCCGAAGCTACGACTCTCCCGTATATCAAAGTAGGCTCTGCTTCCCTTACTGGACTCTTCGTTATCTAGCGACAGTCATCCTATGGGGCGTACAATGAGGGGCAAATGTAGGAGACTCGCCCGCTAGGGGCATCAGCAGCGCCGCCTATTCTGCCCTAGCGGACTGTCAGTATCTAAACCCTTGAAGGATGCCTGTCGGCGTACCTGAGCCGGCGGTCGGGTGCGGACCATGGACGGCAGCCCGCGATTTGAAGAACCCCATAACATGCACCAGCGAACTGTTTCCACCCTGATTGCCCTAGGAGAAGGATTCACCACCGAGTTCAAGCGGTCCATGCCGTCGGACCTCGGCAGGGAGATATGCGCCTTCGCCAACGCGACCGGCGGCGTGATTCTGATAGGGGTTGACGATGCCGGAAGGGTGGTCGGCGTGAGTGAACACAACCGGCTGAAGTCCCAGGTTCAGAGCGTTGCTCGTTCGGCAGACCCCCCGGTGGCGGTGGAAGTGGAGAGCGAGGGAGACGTTCTGTCCGTGACGGTGCCGGAGCAGCACGGCAAGCCCTACTCCTTCGGAGGCAGGTTCTTCATTCGGGAAGGTGCGACCTGCCAGCAAATGTCACGGGACGAGATTCGCGATTTTTTCTTCCAGGAGGGACTTATCCGTGTGGATGAGACTCCCTGCAACACCTTCGACCCTTCCGTGGAGGTTACTCCCGTCCGTTGGGCCGAGTTTGCCGAGCGCACGGGCATCGATCCCGGACTGGACCCGATCGCGGTGTTGGAGAACCTTCACCTGGCGAGGGAATCCAAGATGACCCACGCTGGGGTCTGGCTGATGGCCGAGGACATCACACGTCACACCCTCCAAGCCAGCGTGACCTGCGCCGTCTTCCGAGGCAACGCCAAGACGCACATCCTCGACCGCAAGGAGTTCAAGGGCAACCTCTACGCCATCTACCAGGAGGTGATGGCCTACTTCCAGGCGAAGCTGAACTCAGCCCTCATTCCTCATGGGCAGGGACGGGAGGAGCGGTTGGAGTTGCCGGAGAGCGCCCTGCGGGAGGCCGTGGTCAACGCCATTGCCCACCGCGACTATCGCAGCACGGCCAACGTACAGGTCTACATCTTCCAGGACCGCGTGGAGATCGTGACGCCGGGGGGACTGCCCGCCGGAATGCGGGAGGAAGACCTGGGCAGCAAGAGCGTCCCTCGGAACCCCTTGCTCTTCAGCATGTTGTACCGCATGAAGCTGGTGGAGCAGATCGGCAGCGGCATCAGGAGGATTCGGGACGCCTGTCTGGAGCACGGCGTTCGGGAACCGGCTATCGAGGTGTCTCCCGATTGGCTGACGGTGACCTTCCCTCGGTCAGTGGAGTCCGTCGCCCCCCATGTATCCCCCCATGCAACCCCCCATGTGACGCCCCATGTGGGACGGCTAATTGCGGCCTTGCAAGGGGAGATGAGCCGGGCAGAACTGATGAGAGCTATAGAGTTGCGGGACCGCAGACACTTTGCCAAGACTTACCTGCAACCAAGTCTTGGGGCGGGTTTGGTCGAGATGACGCTTCCCAATAGTCCAACGAGCAGGACTCAAAGGTACCGGCTGACCGCCCTGGGTAGGCAGGTGCGGGATTCTCAACAGGTTGACGAGGCTCCATGAACCGGGGAGACACCGCCCTAGGACAGAGCGGTGGCGTCTCAGTTTGCTCCAAAGACGCTCAGGCGTTACCGGCCCGAGAACAGGCGGGCTTCATGCGGAGTTCCGACTAGGACACTCACCTCTTGGAACCGCATTCCAACTCGAATGAAAAGAGGTCAGCGGTATTGACATCCATAGCCTTCGCAATGGCACGGAGATTCTTAAGCGACGGATTCCGCAAGCCCCTTTCCACACCAGAGAGGTAGGTCACATGAACACCGGCACGATGAGCCACCTCTTCCTGAGTGGAACCACGTTGCGTCCGCATGTAGCGTATATGTCGGCCAAACGCCGCTTGGTAGTCGTCCACTTGACGAGGGACGCTACCAACACATAGACTATCCGTCCATAGACTATAAGTCTAGTAAACTTATCCGCCGCACGAGTCTTTGGTGCCGGGGGATTTGCTCGCTAGGATACAGGGTTTGCTTCTCACATTCCTACCACTCTCCGGGCTGCGAACGGGCGGTCACCGGGCCATGCGAATCGGCCTGTTAGCGATGCTTGTCGCTATGTCCTTGGCAGCATGTGGCGATGGGCCCCCATCCGAGAGGTCCGTGCAGCCTACTCAACCTCCTGCGACGATACCCACTGGCACCCCGACGCCTGTACCCACCGACACTCCAACGCCTGAGCCAACACTGACGCCAACACCCATACCTACCGACACTCCCACACCTGTGCCTACGCCTACGCTCGTACCCACCGACACTCCAACGCCTACGCCCACACCGACGGCTACACCCGTATCCACCGACACTCCAACGCCTACGCCCACACCGACGGCTACGCCTGTACCCACCGACACTCCAACGCCTACGCCCACACCGACGGCTACGCCCGTACCCACCGACACTCCGACGCCTACGCCCACACCGACGGCTACGCCCGTATCCACCGATACTCCCACGCCTACGCCCGCACCCACTGACACTCCCACGCCTACGCCCGCACCCACTGACACTCCCACACCTGCGCCCGCACCCACTGACACTCCCACGCCCACACCGACGCCTGAGGCCACAGAAGAACTATCGTCTGCAGAGGTATACGAGCGGGTTTCCCCTTCTGTGGTTTTCATTGAGACCACAGCGACGACGGGTAGCGGCGTCCTGATTCGAGACGGTTACGTAATCACCAACTACCACGTCGTATGGCCTTATGAGTCTGTCTGGGTTGTCTTTCCCGATGGAACAGAGTTGGAGAATGTACCGGTGGTGGGCTGGGACCCAATGGCGGATCTGGCGGTGTTGGGGCCAGTCAATGTATCGGCCCAGCCGTTGAGGATGACTGATGGGGAGGGTACAGCCCTAGGTAGCGAGTTGCTCCTGGTCGGCTACCCTGCCGAAGTAGATTTGTTTCCGCAACCTACTATCACTCGCGGCATCCTTTCTCGCTTCCGAGAGTGGGAACGTCTCGGGATGACCTATTTCCAGACCGACGCCGCTATTGCGGGCGGTCAGAGCGGCGGGGCGCTAGTCAACTCCAGAGGCGAGGTGGTGGGAATCTCCACATTTACCTTCAGTGAGGTTGGGTTCGGACTGGCGGCATCTTCCGCGGACATCATGCCTATAGTGGAGAAAATCATCCAGGGCGAGTTCACGTCGGGGCTGGGGGATCGTCGGCTCCCCTTCGGGCGTGGCAGCTTCGAGGTTGACCTTGATTTGCGGAACTACTGGGACTCGGACACGTTCGTGGTGGACGCAACGGCAGGGACAATACTTGAGGTCGGGATCGAAGGTTCAGGCGACGGATGGTTCCATGTGTCCGACCCATTTGGCTTGATACTGGAAGTGAATGACGGTTATTCAGGCGTCGAGCACGGGGCTGTAGAACTGTTGACGAGCGGGGTCCACTTCCTGCAGGTCGAGATGGCTTCGGGGGAATCTTCCAGCTTCGACGTATCCAGCAGCGTCAGGCTCATACCACTCAATGACCCTGACGATGGTCAGACTGTCGCCGTGGACGAAACTGTGGTTGGAAGCCTAGATCACCCCTTAGACTGGGATTGGTATTCTATCCGTCTAGATGAGGGACAGACAGTTAGAATCGCTACTGATTCCATCAACGTGGACACGGTCCTATACGTTGACTTCCCCGGGTCCCGGAACAATCAGGTCGTATCCGACGACGACAGCGGCAGCGGACTTGGTGGAAACTCCGAGCTGGTCTATAGGGCACCTCAGACCGGTGAGTATTTCATCGCCATCACCGAAGCTGTAGGCGATAGGCTGGGGGGCTACTATCTGTCGGTAGAACAAGCGAGGCAAGGTACTGAGACGGTAAGCGTTCCGCCTAGTCCCCAGACAGTGGACAGCCGCTTCGGAACCATGGTTGTTTTCGAGGACCCGTCGGGCTATTTCTCAATACAGGTGCCGGAAGCCTGGCTCGAAGGAGAATTAGATGAATCACAGGGCGAGGTATTCTATGCCTTAGCCCCGGAGACGAACAGTGATGTCCTTATCATCGTGGAGGATGTCCTTGCCCTGGGAGCGGGAGAGCTAACACTAACCAAATACGCCGACTTGATTGAATCTTCGGTTCTCATCCCGGCGGGTGCAGAAGACATCACCAGGGAAGCAGTGCAAACCCCACAGGGTTTGCCAGCTGTCGTATTCCAGATGTCGCTCTTCACACATCGAGTAATCCGGATGGTCTATATGTTCGATGACAACTTCGCCGTCAGCATTACGTACTCCTTCCCTGCCGACCGGCTCGAAGCGGGCAATCAATTGGCCGGTTACTCTCTCGATACCTTCCAAGTGGAATGATAGTCGCGGTGTCCATATACTTGTACGGGATCTCGCAACAGGGTCTTTGGTCAATCTTGGAAGACGTGCCGAGGATCGAGTGGCCCTAGCTACGGACCCTGGGATCATCCGCTTGCTGGAGGCTGTGCTTGGGACTTCAGGATCGCGATTGGTTTCGCGAAGAGACTCGGCGTCGCAGAGAAGCAAATGGAGGCGGTCCGTACAGCCGTGGCGCCAGACCCAGCTATAGGCGGCCCCCCGCTGGCAGTGGGGGCGGTCGGTTCAGGCTGTTCGTGATGGCGTGTCTGGTCGTAGGCCCGTTGTGGATGTGTGCGTACCACGAGAAAGTTCCCATTGCGGTGACCGCATGGCAGGCGGCATCAGTTGCCTATGATTCGGTTGTGAGCTTCTCAAGGGAGGTGGCCAGCGACGCGACCACTGCAATAGCCGAGGAAATCAGGTCCACCCCAGACACACAGGAGGCATCGCGAGTAGCAAATTCACCGAAGTACGCGGGAGGAAGCCCCCTCGATCGCGGAGAGATTGAGGAATGGGTGGTCGAGTTCACCAACGAGGAAAGAGTCAGTGTCGGCCTACAGCCGCTTCGTCACGACGCCGCTATTTCAGACATAGCACGGTCGCACAGCGAGAATATGGCCAGACTCCGTTTCATGAGTCACGACATAGAGGGCAGGGACCCCACCGACAGGGCGATGGCCGCTGGATACGATTGCCGCGCCTATAGTGGGGACGGTTCGTACTCCTATGGACTAAGCGAGAATGTCGCTGAACACCCCAGGGTTACCCAGTGGATGGGATTTGGCACGTCCTATCGTCCCATTGACTACGATCGCGACGCCGAGGAGGCAGCTCGTGGACTTGTGCAAGGATGGATGAGTAGCCCGGGGCACCGTGAAAATATTCTTGACTGGGATTCCCGCAGGATTGGCGTCGGGATAGCCATACGGGAGGCGCCAGAATATGGATATGTCAGCGAAACGATTTATGCCACACAGAATTTTTCGGCGTGCAAATAGGGGTAGGTCTGGGAGTGACCTACCTCTCACTCCATCGATAGAGGCCGCTGCCGGTGAGGACAGAAAGAGCCTGGTACACGGTTGGCAGTCTGCGTCGATGGTACAGATTCTCTCGCAGTTTGATGAGAGCCTGATGGATAAGCAAGGCTGCCGATAACACCACTATCAGCGAAAGTCCAACATAGGCTCCCAACTCGTTACTTGCAGTGAGGTCCGGCGCACCGTAGATGACCGATACCGACGACGCGAAGACCAAACATGTGGCGAAGGGAGCAGTCTTGCGTCGCGCATACTTCGCCATCACCATGGTGGCCGACAGAATCAAGAGAGCGGGGCATCCTACAAGCACTGCAGCTTGAAGCGTCGATACCGTGAAAAGGTAGTTGACAGTCGGGGACACCACCAGCGCGACCAATTCCGCACCACTGCTGGCTTGACTCATCCCATCGAGCGTTGTCCATGGCAAGAAGAACGCTCCCATGATCGCCAACGTAGCTGCAAAAGCTATGAGACGCATTGCGAAAGTGGCAAACTCGCGTAAGTTCTGAGATAGCAATGACATTTGATTCAACCGTTCGTATCAAACGGTGAAGCTATGGACTCGCGGATATTGTCAGACGCGATACGAAATTGAGCCAACTCCTCCTCCAATGCCAGAATGTCGGAGGGAACTTCACTGAACCCACCCGCATCAAACGAAAAATCTGACCGCAGCTTCAGCTTCTGTAGGGTGGTATCCATGTCGCTGAGGCGGAGCACAATCTCCAACGCGTCCTCTTGAACAGCGCGAGCGCGCTCCCTCCACTGTTCATACTGTCCAAACTCAGCATCATCATCCGCCCGCGCTCGATCACGCAATTCGTCGCTGTGAAATCCTTCAGTCAATGCCCTTTGTGCCGCGAAGTAGGCGTCAGCGCTGCTTTCGGCAGCGATGATTGCAGCGTCAAATCTACGGTACGCAGTCTGGGCCTGTTGGTATTTGGGCGACCACTCATCAAGCAGAGCGGATATGTCAGTTATCTGTCCAATGTCCGCACTGATTTCCGTGCTAATGAAAGTCCCGGCACTGTTAAGGGATTCTCCCATCCTTCCAGTTTGATGATTTACCATAGAGAAGCTTGCCTCGGCGTGCGCAGCCTCTGATTTGCTGACTTCGCCGAAGGCTATCCATCCAACACCTACCACGACGGCAACTATGCTGGCGGTGATGGTGATGCTAAAGAATCTTCTCAGCATTTTCCGTCTTCTCTCTAACCGATCTCGACGGTCTAGCTAACCGTTGGCATCTTAGCGGGGTCTTCGGCGAGGGTCAACAACGCGTGCACCTGCATGCCCTGTTCCATTTCCGCTACCATCGACACATGAACCTCTCGGACCGACAGTTGCTCGATGCCCTCAGCCGGACGCCGTTCGTCGATTCGATGGAGCTGGCACTTGTCCGGGGCGAGCCGCACGCCACCGTCCACCGAAACCTTGTCGAGTTGCTGGCGACAAGGGCTGTGACCGAGTTTGCCTTGTCCTGGTTAGGATATATGTCGCCGAAGGCTACCGTCCCAACCTTCAGATAGCCTATGCTTGGCTTGAATACGATTGAGAGTCTGGGCTTCATGTCGTTCGTAATGCAAAGATTTTGGATGTGGACTCGCCTGGCCACCTTAGTTGGCCTGTCATTGGCCCTTGCCCTTACGTCTTCGGCAGCATGCAGTGATGAACCGCCCACGCCGACCTACAATCCTACTCCTTCGCTAACGGCAACACCGACACCCGAGCCGACCTACACTCCTACCCCTTCGCCAACGGCAACACCGACACCCGAGCCGACCTACACTCCTACCCCTTCGCCAACGGCAACACCGACACCCGAGCCGACCTACACTCCTACCCCTTCGCCAACGGCAACACCGACACCCGAGCCGACCTACACTCCTACCCCTTCGCCAACGGCAACGCCGACACCCGAGCCGACCTACACTCCTACCCCTTCGTCAACGGCAACGCCGATACCCGAGCCGACCTACACTCCTACCCCTTCGCCGACGGCGACGCCGGCGCCCACAGCCATGCCGTGCAGGCTAGTAAGACGGTCAGCAGTTTGGAATGTCGAGGGATTTGCATTGGACTCCAACGGCAACATCGGAACTAGCATAGGTAAAGCACAGTGGCATCCTACCTTCTCCTTCGACTGGGAACGTGGGCATGTCTTTGCCGATCATGAGGACATGGTGCTGTTGGATGCCACGATGACAATTGTCGTATCTCGCCCAGGTTGGGTCTGGTTTGAAATTGGGGGCGATGATGGGTTTGCCTTATTCATGAATGGTAAGGAAGTCTTGAATGATTGGCAAAATGGCTCGTCTAGGAGGTGGGGCCGGTATCTTTGGATGCAACCGGGACTGTATGAATTGCGCTTGAGGTACTACGAATGGACCGATAGGGCTGAGTTGCTATTCCGTACGAATCGAGACGTACTCGAGTGGTCCGAGGCGGTTGGGTGCCATGATGGCGACAAGCCAATGCTAGCCGCGTCATCGTCTACCGCCGTCGTGTTTGACGGCGCTTTGCTGCCCGGCGTTAGTCCTAAACCGAGAGTCGTAATATTGCAGGGTATTGATTCCGAGAGTTCTTGTGAAGCCGTCGGCGCAGGTTGGGAGTTTCTAGGGAAGCAGCAATGGAGGAACGGGAGCCCGTACCAGCCTTCCACTAGTCCGTTCCCCACTCCTGAATCTACACCTGACGAGAACGGCATGTTCATGAGGCGACAAACCCTTGTTGGGGTGCTTCAGAATCATCTCCCTGGAGATTGGGAACGTGGTGTCATAGGATTCAGTTATTCTGGTTCATACAGGAACTGTGCTACGGACACACAGTTCTCCGCCGACCAGTACCCGTTCGGAGACTATTTGGTCTTTCCTGAGTACGACTCTTTAGATACGTGTGGTGGTGTACGGAACGCTGCGTCAAAACTGAGTTCGTTGTTGACATCTCTCTACACTCTGGAACCTAATCGAGAGATAGTGCTCATAGGTCATAGCCTTGGAGGAATGGTGGCGGCTCACTATGTGGCCGAACTTGCATCGCCTGATATGCGATCCAAAATCAGCTCGATTGTCACTATAGATTCGCCACTGCTGGGGTACGCTGAAAGCAACCCGTTTTCAGTTTGCCCAGAAACTACTCAATCTTGGCAGGACATACTCGTAAGATCTGAGATAACTCGAAGCGTCGATTCTATCCAGGGTACTGACTCGGCTAAGAAATTCGTCCACCTGAACTCAACGGAAATAGGAGGGTCTCTCGTTGGCGGCCATGAGGTCCGCTTGGAGTGTGGAACGCAATCGACGGGAGACTTCACAATACTTGGAGGTCTATTGGGTACGGTGCTGACTGGTGGGTGGGGCGGATTGATAACAGGCGCTTTCGCTGGGGGCATTTACGGTGAGTATGGTCCAGGTCATAGTTGCGGCTTCTACGATCCAGTGGCTCTTGGAGAGATCGTAGATATCTTGAGATAGTTAATTTCCCTGCTAATGCTGATGTGGGAGTCCTGTTGACATGGAAGGCCGCGTCTGCCAGCCGTCAGGCGTATGAGGAGCTGGACGAGGCGTACCGGAAGGAGCGGGCCGCACACGGGAGGACGAGACCGTTGGCTATCAGACTCGGCCCGGCCGCCACCGCGCTATTCGTCATCTGTGCTCTGGTCACATAGCGTCTGCTGACGCAGGGCTAGCAAAGCACCACATCGCGGCTGTAACTCCGCCCAGGCGCCCCCCCCAGGTACACGGAGCACTTCGTAACTGTTCGCCGGTTCGAGTGCTAGTGCCGTATAATGCACGTTCGGGATTGACATGGAATCAAACCACCAAGTCTCGGCCGAAAGCGCCTGGCTCCACCGGTTGTTCTCACGGGGTCCTACACGTGTCTCGCTAACCAGCGGAACAATTCACTTCGAAGAGGGCCTCGGGGACGTACAGGCCAAGATACCTGTAGGCACCATCGGCTCGATCACCGTCTGCCCGTCGTGGTTTTGGCACCGGTTGACGATCCGACTGACGGACGGTACCGAGCGGTCTATCGGAGGACTTGACGGAAGAGAAGCATCCCTAATCCGCGATGCTGCGCTCGAAGAGGCTGCACGGATCCACGAAGCAGCTGCTGCGGAAGCTATCAGGAGCGCCAAGGCTCTGAGCCCGCGCCTGACGCGGCTGGATGAGGAGCTAAGTCAGCTCTTCGCGGGCGACCGATATGCCAGATACCACGACTCACTCAAGCTCCACGAAGCTGTCGCCCCGACTCTTCGGGAGTCCGAAGGTCTCGTCCGAGGGCACCTTGAACAAGAAGCGAGGGAAGCGCTAGGCCGTCTTGAGTCCCTCGAGCCGGTTGAGAGTTTCGAGGCGGCAAGAAGGAAGGCGAACAGCCTCTTCGTGTCCAACAACGCTCCTAGTGTGCAGGCCGCCGCCCTCGCGGCAATGTCACCCCCCCTTACGAACGAACAGGCCAAGTCTGTAGCCACAGACGAGGACGTGACCCTCGTGCTCGCGGGCGCGGGAACGGGCAAGACCTCGGTCGTCGTTGGCAAGATCGTACACCTCGTTCGCAACCAAGGCGTTTCCCCGGACGACATCCTGGTGCTGGCGTTCAACCGCAAGGCGGTAGCCGAGATAGCGAAGCGGCTTCCGGGCGAGCTCTCCAAAGCGCACGTCCGTACCTTCCATGGGTTCGGACGCCGCGTCATAGCAGACGTCGAAAAAGCCACGCCTAACATGGCGGAGTTCGTGGGAGAGTTCGAACTGCCCAACACCCTAAGGGTCATCCTCAACGAACTCTTGGATGACCCGCAGGAATCGGACGCCGTAGCCGACTTCATCGCCTCCTACCACGGAGCCTACGAATCGGCCTTCGACTTCCCCACTCAGGACGAGTACAACGCGTACATCCACAGTGTCGAGCTTCGGACCCTGAGCGACGTACGGGTCAGGAGTTTTGAGGAGCTTGAGATCGCGAACTTCCTCACGAAGCATGGTGTGGAGTTCTGCTATGAACGCCCTTACAAGGTGTGGACCCAGACGGGAGAGTACCGCCAGTATCGACCGGACTTCTATCTCCCCGACTACGACATCTACATTGAGCATCACGCCCTTGACGAGCGTGGCAACCCGCCGCGTGGTTGGAAAGGGTATAAGGAAAGGGTAGAGTGGCACAGACGGACCCACAGAAAGTACGGCACGAAACTCATCGAAACCTATAGCTGGCAGCACCGGGAGGGCATCCTCCTCGACCAGTTGGGAGAGCGGCTTGAAGGGGAAGGGGTTCGCTTAGAGCGCGTCTCACAACGAGAGTTGATGCTGGGACTGGCCCGGCAGCTCATTGAGTGGCTGGCGAGGCTGATGGCAAAATTCCTGAACCACGCCAAGACGAACAGCCTGTCGCCCGAAGAGTTGCGCGCCATCGCCAGTAGGCAAGGCACGCTGTGGCGTAACGAGGGATTCCTTGAGGTCTTCGAGCGGGTGCGTACCCGATACGAACAACGGCTCCGGGCCGAAGGGAAGCTGGACTTTCATGACCTGATAAACAGAGCCGCTCACTACATTCGGGAAGGCGAGTGGGAAACGCGGTACCGGTACGTGCTGGTCGACGAATTTCAGGATATATCGGCGGGACGGATGAAGCTCCTTCAAGCCCTTAAATGCGACGACACGGCGTACTTCCTCGTGGGCGACGATTGGCAGTCAATCAACCGCTTTGCGGGGAGCGATGTAGGACTCCTAAGGAACTGCGGTGACTACCTGGGCCACGTACAAACCCGGACGCTGAGCAAGACATTCCGATTCGGCGACGGCATTCTTGCTCCCTCGACCGAGTTCGTGCTCAGCAATCCAGAGCAGTGGAAAAGGACGCTAACAGCCGCGAGCGTCACCGTCGACAGGGGCCTCACCGTCATTTACGCCGACGATCCTGCCATCGGCCTCCAGCGAGCCCGGGAGGACATTCGGGCATCTGCACGAGGCAGTGGTCACTCCGTCTTGGTGCTGGGGCGTTACAAGTCGAGCGAGAAGGCGCTTCAAGGCAAGGCACCGTCTGAGGAGTTCAGCACTGTGCACAGGGCGAAGGGGCGCGAAGCGGATTACGTGGTCGTGCTAGACCTCAAGGACGGCCGCTGGGGCTTCCCGTCGCGAATCGAGGACAACTCACTGCTTGAACTCGTGCTTCCCCCGGCTTCAGGGGGAGCCTACCCGTTCGCGGAGGAGCGACGCCTCTTTTATGTGGCGATGACCCGCGCACGCGTCGGCGCCTACCTAATGACTGATCCGGTGAGGCCCTCGACGTTCGTTACCGAGTTACTCGAGCAGTCTGGCGACCTGAGGCAGCTTGGTGCACTAGCGCCGGAGTGTCCACGTTGTCACAAGGGTCGTCTTCGGGTGATGGACGGTAGCCGTGGTCAGTTCTGGGGTTGCACGGAATACTGGTCCGAGCCATCTTGTGGATACAAGAAGGACGTTGAGACCGCCGAGGAGCCAGGAGCCGGTTACTGCATCAGGTGCAGGACTGCCTTGCCTGCCAATCCAGAGCAACCGTACTGTGATCGCTGCTACACGATCTGGAATCGATACAAGAACGCAACTTACGAGGAGAGGTACTGTCATACGTGCGGGGTTGAGCACACCACGACACTTCTAAGGCCCTTGTGTGTTGCTTGTCAACTCTTCGAACCCACAGTCAATTAGGACAGACTCATCGCGGTGCTTCCTCATCGCACAGCGGACTGACACGACCACGTGAGATTATCGGCATACAGTGGCAGAGCTTGTTGGAGTGCGCAGACTCGGTCTAAGATGTCCTTGAACCACAGATTGACAGGAGGTCCCTGATAGACGTGCCAACACTCGAGGTTGTATCACTCAAGGACGCACAGCTAGAGCTATCGCTGACCGGAAAGCGTGGCGTGATGATCCGGCAGTACATGGACTACATCGGACAACTCGAAGCTGGCCAGGCCGGCAAACTCATCCCGGACGAGGGCGAGACGACCGCAGCCATTCGACGCCGCCTCGGCACCGCAGCTGAACTGCTGGGCAAGAGCCTCGTCGTGAACCGCCTGGGCGACGTGGTCTACTTCTGGGCAGAGGGTGAGGGAGCCGAGCCCCGCCGGCGTCGTCGCAGGACCAAGACCGAGTAGTGCAAAGCCTGTTCGTCGCCCGAGTTCTGTCATCTTTCCGCTGAGCTTAGGAAGACATGCACAGGCGGAGCATAATCTCAGTAGCCTCCCTAGCGATGTCACAGAGTCGGGGCCTTCTCCGCCTGATTCCCAAGGTATTGGCGTCATCCAATCAGGTCACATAGTATTGTCCTGACCACGGTGCTGTGTGATGGGCGTCGCGAATCAGGCATCTGGAAGTTTTCCAACAGACACTGGGGAGGTGAGATGTGAATACACTGTGGCGACGGGCAGAAGGGTTAGCCAGCCTGATTAATGGTCATCCTATCGTGATAGGTAGATCGACAGAACAAATCTATCAGACCATGCTGGCCCGCCCCGGCTGGAACAGGCAGGATTGGATAACAGCGGTGGAGAAGGCAGCTCGTGAATTGATCGCATCCGGTTATACTGACTTGGTTGGGCCAGCCTTGGAGCAACGAGCTGACTGGATTTATCAGGAAGAACTCTAGCATCCTCGTCGGTTTACACACTCTCGGGCCGAAGGCCGTCCACGGCCACACAGTCGAAGGCATGAGCATTCCGTTGCGCACAACCTTCTCGACCATCGTCCCCGTTGGCCGTGAAGTCGCAGTTGCCGACAACCTCCAGCTGCCGCTAACGAACGGCCCTAGCGAACTTCGTCGTTACCCTTGCTCGTTCTGCGTACTCTGATGAGTCTCAGATCAGGCAAGAATCCGCTGCGACTGCACAGGTGGCCTTCGAATGCGAGGCTCAATAGAGACATTGGTACTCTCGCGACTCTCGGTGGAGCTCTGTGAATGTATCCCACCCCCAACGCAATGTTCATTCGCTCCTCGGCAACGAGGAGCGAATTCTGGGCCAGTCACCACTCGTGGACCAGTCCCATCACTCTATCGTGCTCGGCCTTGCCCGGACGCCACCAGAGTGGGCCGCTGCTCGTCGGGGCAACTTCCTCTCGTCGGTGTTGTGCTCATCGCTTTCGGGGGCTCCGGTGACACAGGTGCTTGGCCCAGCGCCGTTGAGCTTGCTTCGCACCTCCTCATCCAAGTCGTCGAAGCGGTTCTCCAGCCAGTCGCTCATGCCTGTCGGCTGCGGAGCCGATGCCATGCTGAAGCGCCCGCTCCAAGCTGTCGCGCACCCGGCGGGTCAGCTGGCCCGACTGTACGCTGGAGGCCACTGTCTTGGGACGATCTCCAGCACCCGCGCTGTACCCGAATATCCCTTCCGCCGCACCAAGTCTTGGAGCAACGACATGAGCCGTAGGTGGTGTAGGTCCCTGACGGCACCGCTGATCTTGATGTCCCGTCGTTTCCGCTTCAACTGATTCCTCCTTTCCGTGTGCAACCATTTACGCTCGCGCCCTCAGTTTGCAACGTGGCATGAGGCCACATGCCCGGCAATGACCTCGCGCCACTCACGGCAAGCGCCTATCGCCAACACCTTCCGAGGGTGACAAGTCGCCCCACCAGACGCAGGAGCTCCCACTTGCGCAGCGTCCTCCGCGTGTCGAAGAGCGCTGCCCTGCGCCAGTTGACCTGCCCGTTGCGGTCAAAGCCCCGCAGCGGGAACCGTGCCGGAGGCAGGCTCAGCCCGTGCTCCTCCAGCAGCGCCAGTTCCAGCGCCAGGAACCGCACCTCGGTGCGCAGCCAGGACGGGCCCTTGCCCCGGTCCGGGTGAGTGGCTTTCAGCTCCCGCCACTCGACGATCAACGGCCAAGCGTCGCCGAAGACCTCTTCATCGTCCGGCGCAGGCTCTAGCGTCACCAGGTCGGGGAACTCCCGCCGCAGCGCTGCTCTCCGTCCGGGCTGGGGACCGGCCGCAGACTGATCCGCATTCCCGCCGGCCTGACCGCGACGCGCTAGGACCGTGTCAAGCTGGCGCTGCGCCTCGGCCCACTCCGCGCGCAGGCTACGGTGCGCGTCCTCCCACGCCCTGTGATTCATCCGCATCTCCCTGCGCCGCTCTTCAAGCAGACCCTTCAGTTCCTCGATCCTGGCCTCCAGGTTGTCGTTGCGCTCCCGCTGCTCGGCGGCGGCGGAACCCACGCCCGACTGGAGAGCCCTGTCCAACGCCGACCGCATCCGCCTCGACAGCACCCCGTCGTCCAATCCGGCGTCCAGCGTTCTGCGGTCCACCCCCAGCATCTCGGCAGCCTTCTTGCGCCCGTGGTCCCGCTCCAGCTCTTGCAGCAGCGACATGAGGCGAAGCTGTTGCATGTCGGCAGCCGTCCCGCTGCCATTGTTGCTATGCCCTGTGTGATTCATAGGTTTCCTCCTGTTTCCATGACATTCCCGTCAGTTCGGTTCTCCGTTCGACAGTTGACTCTGTCGATCAGGTCGTGCTTGTCACAGCCTGTAGGGGACTTCCCGACACAGCCGCATCCCCGGCTACCGCATCTAGCTTCCCCACCTGCTGAACTGCCTGGGCCCCTCAGCGTGCCGGTCATCCTGCCCGCCCATCGCTCTCCGCCAGTTCGTCCTCGTCAGTTGCAGTCCCCTTGTCGCCATCGGCCTCCGCTTCCACCTGTGCCTGAGCGTCCTCCAGCGCCTCCACTCGCCGGACCAGGTCTTCTACCGACCTGTCGAGCTCATCAACCGACTCCAGCAACAGGCTGATCTGCGACTCGATCCGGTCCAGGGGCATGACCTCCTGATTCGCCGGGTCATCCAGGTTGGCCAGGAGCGTCTGCACCGCGTGATTCATCCGTCCCGTCAGCCTATCCCTCCGCAGGGCCAGGGCCACCGTCTTGCGGTTCACTCCCAGGACCTCCGCAGTCTTGCGCTGTCCCTGCCGCCTCACCAGCCACTCCACGGCCCACTTGAAGTCCCGCTCCTCAGACCTCGCATCAGCCCCGCGACTGCCGTTCTTCTCATCCGTCCTGCTCGCCATCCGATACCTCCTGTAGGGGGTGTCCAGTTTTGCACCGAGGGCCTCGTTTTCACCGGACTGGGGCCTTAACTCGAAGTGTTCACAGAAACCGGCTGATTCACCCCGAACCCAAGCTGATTTCCTAGCTGTTTGGCCCAGAAAGTCCGCTTCTACCCAAAGTCTCTTTTCCCTGTACAGCCCCCTGACTGCATTCGGCCCTCAATCCGGTGGGCCAACCTGGGCCACCTGTGGAGCAATCTCATCCCCTGCGAATGTTCGATTCGGGATTGATTGCCTCTCCCAGGACGGCTTGTTCCCTGTCGGGATTTGCCGCTGGGCGGTGTCAGGGCCGGGAGGCGCTTGCCTCCCGCAGCACCGCCCCAAATCAGACCACAAAGAAGACCGGCTGCAAATCCCTTGTGAGGGCCAGCCATAGGGGGCCACGGTAAGGGGCGACATTCTTGTCCCACCTTCCAGGCAGTTTCCAGCAGCGTGGCGGCCGTTCACACTGAGTTGCGAGGCCCGGGGACCGGCTCGCAGTTTCGCCGGTGCCGCCAGCCCACTGCCCGGCCCGCAACCCGTGCAGGGCAGCTGCAACTGGACGATATGGAAGATAAGAAGATAGAGATCGGACAACGGACCCCCGAAGAGGACTTCTCCGAGTTTGGCGTCGTCAGGGTCGTCTCCAAGCCCGCCCCCGACGCGGAGGACAGGCTGCGCCGCCTATTCACGATCCTGCTGGGACACCCAGCCGGGGAGAACCGGGCCGAGCCGAAGAAGGACTCGTCCTCGGACGACCGGCAAGTTGGCGACCGTCTGGAGGAGGCCGAAGCCTGATGCGGCCCGAGTCGTCCCCCGATCGTCACCAGCTATCGCCGAGGTGTTCAGCTCTCAGCCAGGAGGCTCCGTACGAGGCCGTCTTCGGAGACGTGTCGAAGATTATCGACGCGGCCAGGGAGTCGGCCGCCCGCTCGGTCAACGCCGTGATGACCGCAGCCTACTGGCTGATAGGACGCCGCATCGTCGAGTCCGAACAGGCGGGTGAAGAGCGAGCCGAGTACGGAGCGGCCATCATCGAGAGGCTGGCGGAGGACCTGACTGCGCGGTTCGGACGGGGCTTCTCACTTCGGAACATCTACAACATGCGCCTGTTCTATCTAGCTCATCCGACCGACCGAATTCTCCAGACACCGTCTGCAAAATTGGTCTCACCCCCTCGACGACGGATTCTCCAGACACCGTCTGCAGAATTGGAAGCCCCCGCCATCGAGGTGGGCTTCGACGACCTGCTGACCGCCTTTCCGCTGCCCTGGTCAGCCTACGTGCGGCTCCTGTCCGTCAGAGATGAACAGGCCCGCGAGTTCTACGAGACTGAGGCGTTGCGGGGAGGATGGTCGGTGCGGCAGCTCGACCGGCAGATCGCTTCCCAGTTCTACGAGCGGACGGCCCTGTCCAAGAACAAAGCCGCCATGCTGACGCAGGGCCAGAAGCCCAGGGCCGATGACGTCGTGCTGCCAGAGGAGCAAGTCAAGGACCCCTTCGTCCTGGAGTTCCTCGACCTCAAGGACGAGTACTCCGAGAGCGATCTGGAGGACGCGCTCATCCGCCACCTGGAGAGCTTCCTCATGGAGATGGGAGACGACTTCTGCTTCATCGGCAGGCAGAAGCGTCTGCGCGTCGGCGGGCAGTGGTACCGGGTGGACCTGCTGTTCTATCACCGGGGCCTGAGATGTCTCGTGGTCATCGACCTGAAGATCGGGGCGTTCACCCACGCCGACGCCGGACAGATGCACTTCTACCTCAACTACGCCCGGGAGCACTGGATGCGTGAGGGTGAGAACCCGCCCGTTGGACTGATTCTATGCTCCGAGAAGGACGAGGCGCTGGCCCGGTACACCCTTGAAGGATTGCCGAACAACGTGCTGGCGGCGGAGTACAGAGTCAGCCTGCCGGACGAGGAGCTGCTGGCGGGGGAGCTTGACCGGACGAGGCAGTTGGTGGAATTCCACGGCCCGACCTCATCGGGGTCTAAGGCAGTGGGCCGAGCGTTGTAACTAAGCTATCCCGAGGGATAGGCTAGACAACGCTGGGAACGCAGACCCATCTGGAATGGATCGCCCACCCTTGACATAAGGCTATTGCCCTCGGCACTGTTATGCGTTATGCTTTGCCATAACACATAACGGCCAAGGAGGGGGTGACATGGACCCACTCGAACGCCAGGCACTTCTGAACGCCGCTCTGGTCGTCGACAAACTCAAGCCTGGCGATACCATCACCCGCGAGGACCTGATTGAGGAACTACGCAAGCCGCTTCCACGAGCGAGCGCGTGTCCCTCTGACTCGGTGATTCTTCATGCCTATAGACACCATGTGCTTAACGCAGGCGTCGAAAACGTCCATCGGATCGTGACTTACGAGGAAGCCGCCACACTTGCCAGCAAGTCTGTTGAGGCCATCAGGCAGGCAGCTTACCGGGGAACACTCCTTAAGTCGACTGAGTACCGGAACGGAAGGGAACGCACTGGCGTATTCTTGAATAGCCTTTCGGACTGGTGTAGGTGGACGTCCCAGGAATACCAGGAGGCTGACAGCCGGCTTAGATCAATGCGTGAGGCTCGCGATGGTTTCTGAGAGCGGTGTGTGCCTAATCATGTCCATCCCATTACAGTCGCCCGCCGAGTGAGATGTGATGACGCATAGAGTCAGTGTGGAGAAGACTACGTGAAAGATAGAGAAGAACACTCGCTCGAAGACGTTCAAAAGATGTTAAGCATCATGAAGCAAGGTTCGGACTGGTTCAAGGCGGCTTCAATAAAGCCGCCCTACCATAGCAATCCCGATCTTGATGGATATCGCAATGCTGTTACGAAGGTGGAACAGGGTTTGTCTGAAATATCGGAAAGCCTCGAAATTCCGAAACATGTCCCTGTCACAGGGGAATTCATGGTGCATCAAGGTCATCGTCGCTCATGGTTCTATCGCTGGCTGGAACGGAGCATTCTATGCCAACAATGCAAGAAGCTGCCAGGGACAAATGCGACGACCTCGACCTTACAAGATGGACCTATGAGACTTGATGGACCAATTGGATTCAGGACTCCCGCCTCACAGCTATCAGATCGTCATGTTTGCGACACTTGCTTGGCAGAGCTGGAAGGGCAAGGAGCCCAATTCAGCAAGAGGCGTTTATGGGTCCTTAGTCTATCCCAACTCTGGGAATACAAGGGCATTCCCGCCTTCGTTCTAACTCTGACTTCCCTAGTCGTCGCCATCGTCGCGCTAATCCGGTAACGCAAAGGAGGTACCATGCCAAGAACAAGAGAGCAACGCCAGAAGTCCAACAACAAACGCGCGGCCATCTACGCCCGCGTCTCGGACAAGAGCCAGGACACCGAGGACAAGACCTCCATCTCCGAGCAGATATCCGACATGGAGGCCCACTGCGAGCGCAGGGGGCTTACCATCACCGCCCGCTACCAGGAGGTGGGCAGGGGCTGGTCGAAGAACCGCCCCGAGTTCCAGAGGATGCTGGCAGACGCTAGGCAGGAACGCTTCGACACCATCGTCTGCTGGAAATCCGACCGTCTCAGCCGGGGCATGTACCCCGCCGCCGCCCTTATGGAGGTGGTCGAGGCTTACCAGATAGAGCTGGAAGCCGTCCTGGACGCCATCGACATGAAGACCTTCGGCCTGATGGCGGCCATCGGCAAGATTGAACTGGACAACTTCCGTGAGCGGGCCTCGATGGGCAAGCGGGGTTCGGCCAAGCAGGGCCGCATCCCGGTCAACAACGTCCCCTTCGGGTACAGGCTTGGAGAGGGCCGCAGGCCGGAGATCGTGGAGTCAGAGGCGGAGGTGGTCCGCCGCGTCTTTCGCATGTACGTCCGCGAGGACATCGGCGCTCCGGCCATCGCCAAGCAACTCAATGCCGAGGGCGTCCCCACGCCCAGGGCCGTCGGGCGATGGTACGACGCAACCGTCACTCGTATCCTGCGCACAGAGGCTTACAAGGGCACCTGGTATTTCGGCAAGCGCCGTCACGTCGCCACCGAGAACGGGATGAGGAGGTACCACCGGCCCGAGGACGAGTGGGTCGAGGTGCCCTTCCCGCCTGTGGTGGACGAGGAGATATGGGACCTTGCTCAGGAGACCAAGAAGCGCCGTCTGACCCGTTCGAGCCGCAACACCAAGCTCTTCTATCTCCTCCAGCATCTTGTCAGGTGCGCCGAGTGCGGATACCTCATGGGCTGCAGGGGGACGAGACGCCAGACCTCCCGGCGCAACGGCAAGCACTACATTTACGATCTCGACACTCCCCGGCGCTACTATAGGTGCTACGGAATGGAGAACGAGGGCGTGCAGTGCCGGGAGCGTCCCAACATCAGGGCCGAGCGGCTTGAGGCGCTGGTCTGGAGTGAGGTCAAGAAGGTGCTGGAGAACCCCGGCGTCATCGTCGCCGGCATCGAGGCCATGGACTCCCGGGCGGACAACGGGGAGTTGGTCGAGGAGATAGCCCTTGCGGAGCGGGAACTGCAAAAGGTGCAGATGGAGGAGGACCGGGCCATCAGGCTCTACGTGTCGGGGAAGATAACCGAGAAGCAGCTGGATCGCCAGCGCAAGTTCATCACCGAACGGCTGGAGACGCTCCGGCTGAAGCTGGACGACTACCGCGCTAGGGAGATGGCCGAGGCGGAGAAGCGGGCTTTGGGCGAGCATATCGTCGAGTGGGCTCACCGGCTTGGTGGCAGGCTGGACGACCTGGGCGACGAGGAGCGAAGGGAGGCGCTGGGGCTGATGCTGGACGGGGCCACCATCGACCGGAGCAACAACGTCGATCTGACCCTGGCCATACCGACCGAGGATGTAGTGTCGATTGCAAAACAAGAAACTCTATCTCGTCCCAAACGATCGTCGGGAAGTCGATGAGATCGAGGCCCGTCTGCACCAGCCTGGGGTGGCAGATCATCACGTCGATGCCCTGCTTCACCTTGTCGGCCACCCACTTCTCCCTCTTGCTGGGGGCCACGGCGTCGGCCTTCATCACCGCCACCCGGAAGCCGTGCCGGGTGAGGATGTCGTCCATCCGCCCGGTGATGTCCCGCGTCCCCGTGTGGGTCACGTAGACCAGCACCCTGCGCCCCTCCATGCGCTCGGCGGCCACCAGGTCGATGAGCGCCTGCTCCTTGGGGTAGAGCCTGTCCTCGGACAGGGGCGGCACCTGCACGATGACGTCTCCCGACCTGGGGTCGAAGACCGTCTCCCCCTTGGTGCACCCGTCCGGGTAGGCCAACAGGGTTTGCAGGTAGGTGGCGAGCAGTCTCTTTGAGCCGCTCTTGAGGGCCTCGGCCAGCTCCTTGCGTAGCTCGTCGAACACGGTGTCGTAGGCGCTGCGCTGGGAGTAGCCTGTCCCGTCCTTCTCCGAGTCCATCGAGGACAGGAGTATCTGCTCGGTGTAGTCCGGCAGCCCCGAGGCCACGTCGGAGAGGCGCAGGAAGATGGTGTTGCCTATGAGGTGGAAGAGGGCTGACGGGGCGAGCCCCGGCCTCTCCCTGACCACCTTGCGGAACTTCTTGCGCCTGCTGTTGCGTCCGTCCTCCATCGACTCGTCGTCGGGCTTGCCGATGGAGTGCTCGACGAAGCCGTACCGCTCGATCCAGCGCCCCTCCTCGGAGCGCCCGAACTCCGTCCGAATCTCCGGGCTGAACCTGTAGAGGAGGTGGAACAGCGTCGAGCTGTAGCCGCCCATGAGGGTGCCGCTCAGGGAGAGGGACTTGCCGCAGGCGTCTGCGAGGACTCCGGCGGCGATGCCCTGCGCCGAGCCGCGCCCCTTGTACTCGTGCACCTCGTCCGTTATCAGCAGGTCGAAGAAGCCCCTCATGTGGTGCTTCACGTAGTCGGCGAGCGGATACCTCTTCGGGCCGGACTTGTCGGCCTGCGAGAGGGGGGAGCCGCAGGCGGGGCAGACGTGCCGCCTGCGGTTCAGGTCGGCGTCGGTCAGGGGCACGCCGTCCTTGTCCGTGATCTGCGCCGTGCAGTCGGGGCAGCAGGGGACCCGGAACGGCTCCCCCGTCTCCTCGTCCCGTACCAGCCTGCCCTTGGACGTTGCCCACCTGTAGATGACGGCGGCCTGCCAGCGGTAGGACAGCTTGGCCTTCTCCCGGCTCATCACCGCAAAGAGGGGGCCTGAGCCGATGGAGAGGCGCAGCCGCTCCAGGTCGGTGATGGACTCGACGATGGCGGCGCGTGCGGCCGGCACCGTCTGCTCGACCTCGCGCTTCCACTTGGGCACGAGGTGGGGCGGGCAGAGCACCAAGATGCGCTTGAAGCCCGCCATGTGTGCTGCCGAAGCGCCGATGAACGTTTTTCCGGTGCCCATTTCGCCCACCACCGTCGTTCCCCGGTGGGCTTCGAGGGAGAGGGCCGCGCCCCTGATGGCGTCCCCCTGCGCTCCCAGGGGTGTGCGGAGCAGGCGGGGGAGCGTGCCGCCGTTCTCCGATGGCCGGTAGAGCGGCGGGTAGGACTCCACCACCCGCTGGGCGATGGCCTCCTTGTAGGTGTCGATGAACTCTCCGAGGTTCATGTCGTGTCTCCTTCCTTGTGTAGGGTGTGGGTGTGTCCGAACGGAGCGAGGCGCGGGGGCCTCGTGTGATGCGGCTCGATGGCGAGCCGTCTAAGCGGCCTGCGGGAGGCGCTCCCGCCGCCTGTACTCCTCGTAGCAGCGGCCCCGCAGGTGGTATGCCTTCACCGGGGAGGAGACCACCCTGCCGTGGTCGTCGATGTCCACCGAGGCGGTCTGCATGGCCGGTTCGCCGGGGAGGATGGGCTGCCCGCAGCGGCAGCAGGATTCCATCGTCATGGTCATCTGCATCGTTCAACCTCTCTTTCCTCAGTTAGTGGTGTGTGTTGCGTCCGAATCGAGGCGAGGCCCCGCCGTTCCGTAGGGGAACAAAGCGGGGCCTCGTGGTTGCGGCTGATATGAGCCGTCTACGCCGCGATCTCGCCGATCTCGCCGTCGCCCAGGTCGAGGGAGACGACGGTGGTCACCAGCCGCTCCCGGTAGACCTCCTTCTCCGGCGTGTCCTCGACCTGCACCATCTCCTTGGAGGTCCTGCCCTTGACCAGGATGCGCCGGTCTTCAGCCTCCAGGACGAGGTTGTCGAGGAAGCCCGCCGCCACCAGCATCGCCATGTGTCCCCGTCTGAGGGGCATGAGCGGGCGTGTGCGGTTGTCCTTCGCGGGCCAGAGGGTGTCGGTTATCTCTGCGCTGGCCCATAGACCCGTCCGCCTGGCCTCCGTCGCCGCGGCGACGGGATCGACGGTGCGGGTGGTGAACAGGATGTCTCCCGCCGGGGTCGCCTTGGCCTTGAAGAAGGGGTAGCGCACTCCTCCCAGCCGGTCGAGGTCTCCCTCCGACCACCTGTTGACCGTCTCCTCGGCGGAGGCGTCGGGGATGGGGTCGGCCTTGCGGTAGCCCAGGAGCACGACCTGGTCGAACACCTCCCGCTCCGGGTCCGGGAAGGCCCAGCAGCGCAGGTTCCGGTAGTGGTTGGACAGGTAGCGGGCCGACACCGAGAGCCTCTGGCGAGGGACGATGAAGACCAGCAGGCCGCCCTCGGCGAGATACCGGGTGCAGTGGGTGAGGAAGGCGTGCTCGACGCGCTTGTCCTCCTGGTCCCAGTCGTATGGCGGGTTGACGTAGGCGAGGCCGAAGGCCCCGTTTGCGATGGAGGTGGCGAACAGGTCGGCGGCGAGGGCGCGGTCGAGCCGCTCCTCGGCCTGCTGCGCCCGGCCCCGGTGAAGCTCCACGCCGTAGGTCTCGACGGGGAGGGTTCCCCGGTGGCGAAGCTCCTCCGCAAGCTGCGCCACGGCGCCCCCGCCCCCGCAGCAGGGGTCGAGGATGCGCAGCGTCTCCCGGTTGTAGTTGTGGTGGCCGTAGGGGATGTCTATCAGCCCCGCGATCATGTCCACCACCCTGTCCGGCGTGGGGTAGTAGCCGCCCTTGCTCTGAGCTGCGAGTCTCATCTCGTCTCTCCTTTCTCTCCGTTGTTAGTGTCGTCAGTGTTGGGTCCGAACCGGCAGGGTTCGGGCTGGCAGAAGTAGCAGTCCCTTCTCGCCCTGGGGGGCGGCACGTAGTCCTCGACGGTCATCGCGGTGAAAATCACCTGGATGCCGCAACTACCGCAGTGGTAGGTCTCCCCGGTGTGGATGTCCCCGTCCGGCTCTTCGACCTGAGCGAACCGCTCGTCGCAGTGCGGGCAGGTGAAGAACAGCGTCTGTTCCCTTGCCATTGGTCTAGCTCCTTTCCCGCCGCCGTCAGGCGGCGATTGCCAAGTCTCCATGTCCGTTCCGATGCAGTCCCACCACCTCTCCGATTGCCAGGTTGCGCTGGAAGCACAGGACCTGGGGAGTCCCCATGCTCTCGGCGCAGGGGACGCAGTAGGCGGTTATCAGCTCGGCGCGGTTGGCGACGGTCATCCGTCGCACCAGCACCGAGCCGCCCTCCGGCAGAGCCTGCCCCGTACTCGATACGGGGTTGTGCCGGTAGAGAATGACCGAGGGGTCGCGCCGCTCCGCTTCCGTCGCGGGCCGGAAGAAGTGCGGCTGGCCCGAGCTGACCAGGTGTTGCGAGCCGTCGTGGGGGCAGTAGCGGCAGGTCTTCCCGTCAGGGGAGAACCGCCGCCAGGCCGCCCCGTTGCGCTGGCCGCGCCGCTTGTTGTTGCGCTTCGCCTTCTTGAGGGTCCTATCCATTGCCGCCCTCCTCCGGCAGTGTCAGCCAGCCCGACGCCACCGCCTGGGAGAGGTCTTCCCGCAGCTTCTTGGCCTTGGGGGAGCACCTGTAGGCGGAGACGCCCACGGACTGGAGCGGAACTATCTCGCCCTCCTCCAGGCCCCGGTGCCAGAGCCAGTCGGTCCAGGAGCGGTGCAGGGGGAGCGGGCTGCGCTTGTCGAGGAAGCGGTGATGGAGGGCCGGGGCCTCCTCCTCGGACTGGGCCAGGAGAAGGAAGCTGTCCTTCTCGTAGGCGAACTCGGCGGTCTTCGTGTAAACCAAAGCGTGCCAGCCGCCCGTGCCGCGAAGCCGGGCGATCTTGGTCGTCCAGGTGCCGATGGTCTCGTAGGGAATCTGGCACCGCTGGTAGCCGCCCGTGAGCGCCATCCCGTCCGCGCCCCTGATGATGTGGGCGGTGTCCGGGGGCTGCTTGAGGAGCGACGCCCAGATCGCCTTGAGGGCGGTCTGGGAGCCGACCATCGAGACGAACCAGAGGCTTTCGGTCTTGTCGTCGCGGGCGAAGGCGTCGGCGGTGGCCGAGAAGCCCCCGGCGCTAACGGTGTAGAGGTTCTCGGGGTCGATGGTGTGGGTTGCGAGCATGTCGAGTCTCCTTTCGTCGTGAGGGTTGAGTCGAGGCGCGGGGGAGTGAGCCCCCCGCGTGGTGGGTCGGACGGTTTGAGCCGTCAGCCCATCAGCCCCTTCTCCTTCAGGCTGACGAATCGCTTCCCGCCGATCACGATGTGGTCGAGCAGTTCTATGTCCAGCAACTTCGCCGCCTGCTTCAGCTTCCGGGTGATGTGCACGTCTTCAGGGCTGGGGTCCGGGCTTCGAGAGGGGTGGTTGTGGCAGATGATGATGGCGGGGACGGCTTCGAGGACGGCGTGCCTGAGCACCTCCGCTGCCCGGACGACCGAGCTGTTCACGTTCCCCTGGTAGACCACCCTCTGGCCCAGCACGTTGTTCCTGATGTCCATCAGTAGCACCCGGAGCTGCTCCTGGGCGAGCTTGGACATCTCCGGCCCCAGCAGGTGGTAAACGTCGCTGGCCGAGCCGATGGACGGCGGGTTCTCCGGGCCTTCCGGCCTGGTGGAGACCTCGTAGCGCATCGCCAGCTCTCCCAGCAGGTTCAGGTTGCTGCGCAGCGCTTCCAACACCGCCTGCGCCTCTTGGGTGGGCGCGGGGGCGTCTTCGGGGATGAGCGGGAGGGTCTCGTTCAGATTGACCTTCTTTCTGGGCATGTCGGCCTCCTTGCCTATCGGGTAGAACAGAAGCGGGGCCGCCCCCGTTGATGGGAAGCGGCCCCGTGGTGTTGCGCCCGGCTCAGGAGGCGGGCGTCGCTATGCGGTTGTGGGCTGGGATGGCTAGAAGGGCGAGTCCTCGTCGCCGTGGTCGCCCGTCCCGTTCCCGTTGCCGTTGGAGTCGAGGAAGACGACCTCCTGCGTGTGGACCTCGGCGCGGTGGCGGCGCTGGCCGTCCTCGTTCTCCCAGGTGTTCTGGACGAGGCGACCGGCGACGTAGATGCGCTGGCCCTTGGTCACGTACTGGTTGACGGCCTCGCCGGCCTTGCCCCACACGATGACCGTGTGCCAGTCGGTGGCGTCCTCGCCTTCCCTGCGGTAGCGGTCCGTCGCCAGCCGCAGGTTGGTGACGGCGGTGCCCTTCTGCGTGTACTTCATCTCCGGGTCCGTCCCGACCCGTCCCAGTAGCTCGACCTTGTTTATCGTGCGTGCCATTTCGATTCCTCCTTGTGGATGTTGTGGTGCGGTCTTCCCGCGCCCGTTTGCAGTGAGAGCGGGGCCGCCCCCGGTACAGGAGAGCGGCCCCGTCGTTGCGCTCCCGTGAGGAAGCGTCTAGCTGAGCTCGAAGACCGGAGGCTCCGGCCCGTCGTCGTCGCCCCCGAACAGCCTGTCGGGGTCGAAGTGCGCCGCAGCCGCCTGGAGAGCCATCTGCGCGTCGGCCCTTGCGCCCGGCCCCAGCGCCGGGTCGTCAATCGCCTTCAGGTAGCGCAGCGCGGCGTCCACCAGTGCGGCGTGGGCGGCGTTGTTGCAGAAGACCCGCTGAGAGGCGTTCGCCATCATCTCCATGCTCACCAGCCCGTCGATGCGGTTGGAGAGCCGCGTCTGCACCGAGGCCAGCTCGTTGGCCAGCCGTGCGATCTCGCGTGTCTTGGCGGGCATCCTGCGCAGGGTCTTGGGCGCGAACCTGCTCATCCCGCCCTCCGTATCTCGCCGAGGGTCTTCGGCTTCCAGTACAGGTCGCGCTCGACGGCGGGGACGCCGCCAAGCACCGTCGCCTCGGCCAGCTCGTCGAGCGAGAAGTACCCAAGCTCCGTCTCGAACCCCTGGACGAGGCCGAAGCACTCGCCGGTCTCGGCGGCCCACTCGGTCACGTACCAGGTCCAGTTGCCGTAGGGCGAAAACAGCTTCACCGGGGCGAGAACGGAGTCGTAGTCCTCCACGTTCTCGTTGGCGTAGAGGGCGGGGATGGTGTCTCCCAGCTCCTTCGTCATCAGCTTGTGCCTGCGCAGTCCGCTGTGCTTGTCCTGCCACATGGCCGTGGCCGTGGCGGTTCCGGTTGCGTTGGTCATGGTGTCTCCTCTCATGCCCGGTTGATGGGACTCGGCGGGGCCGTCCCGTTAGAGGGAAGCAGTCCCCGTTGTGCGCTTCCGCCAGGGAACGTCTAGGTCACCCGCACGTACTCCGACTCGCTCTCGGTCACGATCTCGGCCCTGGTCTCAGGGTCGAGCGCGGCGTTGAGCTTGCGGTGGTTGACGGAGTACCTTGTGGACTGCACCAGGCTGACCGTGCGGTCTCCGACCGTCGCCTTGGCGTCCCCCTTGCGGCGCATCCACGCCTTGAGGGTGTCCATCGCCCCGCGCTTGGCCTTCTCAGGCTCCCGGATGGACTCCTGGGCCTGTGCGTAGGCCGCCACCGCGTCCCGTGCCTCTTGGTCGCTCACCTCCTGTTCCTCGATCTCCTCCTCCGCATCGACCTCAGCCGCACCCGGCAGGCAGATGTCCAGGAAAGGGCAGGACCGGCACTGCCAGCTTGCGGCGGTGAAGTCCCGTTCCGGCAGCGCGTCGGGGTCCGGCCCGTTCCGGGTGTGGTGCGCCCCCAGCTCGCCGAGCCATGCGCAGGCGTCCTGGAGGGCCTTCTCCAGCCGGTCGGCGGGGATGACCTCGTAGTCCCACGTCCTGCCGCCCGTGTCCATCGTGGCTATCACGGCGTCCCGAAGGTCGTCGTAGGTTCCCAGGGTATAGAGGGCGGCCTGGGCCACCGCCTGCGGGTGGCTGCGCTCGGCCCCCAGGGTCTGCCAGCGGCGGAACGCCTCCGGCCCCCTGGTCTTGATTTCGACCACCATCTCCGTCCCGTAGGCGGGAGTGGCCGACACGTCCCCGAAGAGGAGCATTTGGACCTGGGCCGCCGCCTCGTCTTCGGGGAGGGGCATCCGCGCCGTGCCGTCCGGGTGTCCCGTCACCACCAGTCCGGGGCCGATGCGCACCGCCACCTGCTGCGGGTCCTGGGAGTCGGCGGCGTCCACCTTCCAGCCCGCCCGCTCCATCGCCCGCACCACCACCGGCTCAAGGGCGTTGCCCGCCTCCATCGCCGTCAGCGAGTCGTCGCCGGGGGGATTGGTCGGCTGGTAGCCCGTCGCCGAGTACCAGAGGGAGCGGCGGCAGCCCAGGGCCGCCGAGGCCCGCACCACCAGTTCGCCGTCGTCGTTAATCTTCGCCGCAGGACGGGAGAAGACCTCCGCCCTGTCGGTAGTCGTCGTTGTCATCGTCATTGCCTCCTTGTGTCCTGTAGATGGGAAGCGGGGCCGCCCCGTGGAGACAGCCCCGTTGCGCAAGCCGCTCAAGCGGCCGCCTTCGCCTCGACCGTTTCCGCCGCCCTCTCCTCCTTCGCCTTCAGGTGGCCCTTGAGGATGTGGGCGATGCCGTCGCCGAGGCCGTGGACGGGCACGCTCCTGCCGCCGCCCAGGTTGTTCCAGAAGGGCTGCATCTCCTGGATGCCCTGAATCTGGTCGATCACCTCCTCCAGGGGGGTCCCCCTGCGCAGGTGCAGGGAGATCAACCGGCAGGCAAGCTCCGTCACCCCGTGCTGGAACGACCCGCCCTTGCCGAGGAAGCCGAAGACCTCGAAGGGCTCGCCGTCCTCGTCCACGGAGACGGTGACGAACAGGTTCCCGAACTCCGTTTGCAGCTTCGTCGTCGTGCTGGGCAGGCTGCGGGGCCTGGCCTTCGTCGTCGTGGTCATGGCCTTCCCCCTTCCGCCCGGCAGAGCGGGCGGGTCCGGCTGCACTCCACGGCCTCCATCCGTCCGTACCTCCGCACCATCTCCGGGTCGTTGGCGAACGACTCGGCCTCGATGCAGGTGTCGAACCGCCCCAAGGGGTCCGTCCCGTAGCCGCCCCGGTGGGAGACGGCGTGGTGGTGGCTGCCCGGCGGGCAGTCGCGGAGGTGGGGGAGCGCCGGAGCGTAGCGGTCGAAGAAGCCCGCCACCTTCAGGGCCATCTCCCTCTCGCACTCGTCGCCCAGGCCCAGCAGCGTGCGGACTATCGGCTCCTCGCAGTCCTCCTCGGCGAAGGTCTGCGTGTACATGGCGTCCCGCAGCTCGGCGGGAAGCTCGTTCCACCGCTCCCGGCTGAGCTTCAGCCCGCCGTGGCTCGGCGTGGACACTCTCCAGACGCCCTCCGCCAGCTCGGCAACGTCCTTCGTCCAACCCCAGGGTGTGTAAGTCAAGGTCGTCGTCACCATTTCGTGACCTCCTTCCTGTAATGAGAGAGCGGGGCCGCCCCCGAAGGAGACGAACCCCGCTCGATTCCGTGTGCCGATTGTTCGAGGGGCTAGGCGGCCTGCGCCTGCCTCTTCTGGTTGAGCTTGTCGGCGGCGGACTCCACCAGCTTCCTCAGCTCGTCCGCTGTCAGGTCGTCCAGGTCCTTGTCCATCTGCCTCTGGACGGCGGCCCGCACCTTCGCCTCGTCGAAGCCCTGCCGACCGGCCAGCTCGACGAGCCGCTTGCGGAGGGTCTTCGTCTGGGAGCCGTTGCGTCCGGTCTGAGCCTGTCCCGACCTGCCGCTGGCCTGCGCTTGGACCGGCGCACGCTCTGGCCGGGGCTGGTTGCCCACCGGCTGCTGGTCTCCGTAGAACGAGTTTCCGAACTGGCCGCCGAAGCTGCGGAAGGCCCGCTTCATCCCGTCCGTGACGGCCCCTTTCATCGCCGTGTCGTGTCCGTCCGCGGTCTCGTCGGTCACGGCGTGGAAGCCGGTGTCGGTGCGGGGCAGAGCGCCCGCGACGGTGACTCTCACGGGGGCGCTGTAGACGGAGACGGTCTTGAACTCGCCCGTCTGGGGATCGACCGCCTCGATCTGGCGCAGCCTCACGTCCGAGACAAGCTCGTAGCCCCACCCGCCGTAGCCGAAGATGCGGTTTGCCTGGTCGATGACGACGTGGCCTTCGAGGTAGTCGAAGACCCTGCCGCCGCGCCCCTTGCGCTGGGAGACCAGCGAGGGGGCGATGGGCTGTCCGAGGGCCTGCGTGACGGCGGGCGGCAGCCCGTCCCAGAGCAGAGCCTGCCCCGCACTCGATGCGGGGTCGTGTCCCTCGATGATGGCGGGGTCGTGGTGCGCCCCGTTGCCGTTCCTGGCTACGATGGCGGTGTCCTGGTGGACGCCGTTGCGGTGGTGTCCGTTGTTGTTGCCGTTAGACATCTCGTGTCTCCTTCCATTGGTGTTCGTTCCTGTAGCGAGTGAGCGATGGGCGGGTTCCCCTACGGGAAGCCGTGAGCGGGCGTGGCCCGGCGTGAAATGGGCATAGGTCCTCCTGGGTGGTCAGAGTGGTGTGGGAATGAAGCAGGCGGAGCGGGGAAGCTCCGTTAGGGGCAAGGCGGTAGCGGGGAGCTACCGGGCGGAGCGGGCCGCCCGTGCGAGCAGCCGCATGAACAGGGAGCGCCCCTGGGGGAGGGAAGCAAGTTCGGCCACGTCGCCGACGCCCTGGGGAAGGGTGACGGCGGCGGCCCGCCTGGCAAGCAGGTCCGCAAGTCCCTCCGTCGCCTCAAGGCCCGCCTCGTCGTTGTCGAAGGCGAGGAAGACGCGGGGGCAGCCACGGAGGGCCGAGGCCACCCGCTCGACGCCCTGGGTACCCAGGGCAGCGACGGCGGGGACGCCCCAGGAAGCAAGCGCGAGCCAGTCGAAGACGCCCTCGGCAACGACCGCCCAGGGCGGAGCGGGGCCGAGACGCCCAAGTCCAAGCACCGGCTTGGGGCCGGGCAACGCCTGGAACCGGGGAGTCCGGTGGGCATCGACGGCCCGGCCCACTAGCCAGCGGACAAGCCCGCCGGAGAGGTCGGGAACGACCACCATCCCGGCGAACCGCTCCGAACCCCGCTCGGTGAACAGCCCGCAGTCCCTCAGCTTGTCGGCGGAGAAGCCGACCGACTCAAGAGCGTGCCGCAGGCCGTCGCCCGGCGCGAAGCCGAGGCCGAGCCGCACGGCGGCCCCAGGGCCGACGCCCCGCGATGCAAGGTAGTCAAGCCCAACGGGGCTGCGCCGGAGCTGCCCGGCGTAGAACCGAGCCGCCGCCGTCAAGAGCGCCGGGTCCCTGGGAGGCGGCGGGGCCGCCCTGGGACGCCGTGCGGGAACCGGACGGCTGACGGCGGGGTAAGCGCCCCCGTCAAGCCGCCTGATGGCCTCCGGCAGGCTCAGGTTCTCGGACTGCCGGATGAAGTCCAGCACGTCGCCGCCGGAACCGCACCCGAAGCACCAGAACTTCTGCGAGTCTTCGTACACCGTGAAGGAGCCCTCAACCTCGTCATGAAAGGGGCAGACGCCCTGGCGGACGCGGCCCCGTCCCCTCAGTCTGACCCCCGACGCCTCCACCGTGTCGCCCAGGGGGTGACGCGCCTTCAGCGCGGGGATGTCCACGTTGGCCGTGACCATCATGCACCCCCGTTCAGAGCCTGCCTCGTACTCGATACGAGGGGCCGCAGACCCCGCAGGCTGCGCCGGGAGACCAGCTTGCCGGTCTTCCACCGCATCCCCAGGACCGCCGCGACCTCGAGCGTCCCGCCGCCGTTGGGCACCAGAGCGGCCGCCCTGCCCGTGCTCTGGCTGTAGATCAGCGCGCCCCGGCCCCCGAACCGCCGCTTCACCATCTGCGTCCACTCCGAGAAGGCCCAACGAGCCTCTCGCTTCTCCGCCTTCGCCATGTCCATGCCGGCGAGGACCGCCAGCCCGCCGTCCACGTCCCCGGCCTGCCTGAGCCGCCGAGCCTCGTGGATCGAGCGCGTCACGCTGGTCTCGTCCGACTCCGTGTTGGCCGAGAACAGCGCGTCTATGAGCCGGTCGACCAGCTCCTCCAGGCTGTGCCTGGGCCTGCCCACTGCGTCCATCGTCCGATTGCCTGCTACCAGTGTTGCCGTTGTCATCACGCACCTCCTTAGTGCCTGTGCTTTGTGTTGCCGTCGATCTGCGCCCGACCTGCGGGCAAAGAAGAAGGGCCGCCCCCGGATGGAGACGACCCTTTGCGTTGAGTTGGTGGTGCGAGGCCCGGAGGCCCCGTCGTCAGCGCCTGAACCTGCGCACCGTGCGCCGCACGAGGAACCGCCTGAGCAGCAGCGCCCCTATGCCCAGCCCGACGAGGTTCAGGAAGAACAGCTCCAGGTCGAGGGTCAGCAGCGGCGCCGCAATCACCAGGGCCACGACCCCGGCCACCACGACCTTCTTGTGCTTCCACCAGGGCCGCTTCTCAGTGGCCTTCTCAGTCGAGTCGGCCACCGGCTCGTAGGCCGTCCAGATGGGCAGCCCGACCAGTGCCTCCAGCTCGGTTATCACCACGCCCTTGCCGCAGTTCCCCGTGTAGCACCTGACCTCGATGCCCTCGCCGTCCGGTCTCTGCCTGAACGCCAGCCCGTCCGAGCGACCGCCGTGGCAGATGGCCGTCGTCGTCCAGAACCAGCCCCGTTCGTAGCTCACCCGTTGCGGAATCAGGTCTGCGATCCGCCTCGCGCTGGGTCCCGTGTACCGTTCCGCCATGTTCGTTCCTCCTTCCGTTGTCTGTGTCCGTGAACCGTCCATGCCGTCGTTACCTCCTTGTCTGTGCTCGATGCCTGTGACCTCCGTGACGCCGTGAAAAAGACGCAGCTCGGCCCAGGGTCAACTCACGGGGAAGCGACCGAGGGTGAGCTGGTGTGGGTGGGGAATTGCGACCGGCCTGCAGATCAGTCCGAGACCGACGCGATGAGAGCGACGCAGCCCTGCGGTGTCATCGCAGGACAACGTGCGTTGAAGCTGCGACCCAACCGCGTGACGGTTGCGCCGCAGGCATGAGGAATGGCCGGGGTGCATGGCGCACTCCGACCAGGGTGTCCGAGGGGCCGAAGCGCGGTGTGCGCTTCGCCTCTGCGAATGTGTCCCGGCACTCGAGACGGACTCAGGGGAGCGAAGGCTCGACCCCTCGACCGGCTCACGCAGCGGAATGGCGCTTGTCCCACCGGGGAGACCATCGGGAGAGCGAGGCTCAATCCCTTTGATCCGACCCCTGGGCGGCTGTTCGGAGAGCTAAGGCTCGATCCTATGCAGCCGGTCCCGGATTCGGGGGACGGGAACCCTCCAGGTTTCTCGGCACGAAACGCTGGAAAAGCCAGAAACTGCGTCAATTATCACCCGAACAACCGAGCCAATGGAAGGCTTCGGAGGGGGTTTGGGGCCAGCCGAACGTGAATTGCTCGCGCCGACTTAGCGCCCATTTCGCTGCGCTTTAGCGACCGCCCAGGACCGGCCCCGGAGGGAACTCCGGGACCTTCTCCCGCCATAGCCGCGGCATGACCCAGCGCAGCAGCTTGCGCTTCCTCAACGCCAGCTTGGTGTCGGCCAGCGCCTTCCACCGCCAACTGGTCTGCCCCCTGCGCCCGAAGCCCCTGAGCGCCTGGGTCTCCGGGGGCAGCGTCAGCCCATGCTCCTCCAGCATCGCCAGCTCCAGGGTGAGCAGCCGCTCCTGGGTCGTCAGCCACCACAGGGTCTTTCCCTCGTATGGATGCCCGTCCCGCACCCTGCGCCACTCCTCGACCAGTGGCCACGCAGCGCCGTAGACCTCGGCGTCATCGTCGGCAGGCTGTTCGGTGACCACCTCCGGGTTCGCCCGACGCAGCTTCACCCGTCGCCGTTGTCGAGACCCCTCCCCAAGAGGGGCGGCCCTGGTCTCCGACCGGCCCGCCCCGTCACCGTCCCTTCCGTTCTCCGCCTGGGGCTGGCCCGCCTCGTGTGCTCTCTTGGCGTCCTCGCCCTGCGCCCCGGCCTCGTCGTAGCCCTCCTCGCCATCGCTCACCCCATTTTCCTCCGCATCCGACACATGATGCGACGCGCCGCCCTCCAGTGCGGCCACCCGCCGCTCCAGCGCACCGACCGTCTCCCGAAGCCGCCCGACCTCGGAGTCGTCCGCCTTCCTCACCAGCAGCAACTCCAACGCGTCGCCCATGCGCCCGGTGATCTCACCCGACTCCTCGGCCTTGACCAACGTGCGGTAGTCAACCCCCAGCAGCCCGGCCGCCTCCATGCGCCCCTCAGCCCGCACCAGCTCCCGCAGGAACTCGCCCAGCCTGCGCCGCCTGGCCTTCTCCGCATCAACGCCACCAACGCCGTTCACATCCTGCTCATTCATGGCCGAACCTCCTCTCCGTCATGTCCTGTAGGGAACTGTCCTGTAGGGGGTTCCGCTCCCGCATTCCCGCCCCCTCCACGAGATTGCTCGCTCCGATTTAGCAACGTCTTCGCCCCACCGCCCACTTGGATTTCTGTCCCGCATCGGAACCACGCCTTTCTCCGAAGTGCTCGCTCTCCCGACCTTCTTCCGCCCTTTCTGGGCCTGTTTCACGTTGGGAACGGCCCCCGCTTGGATTCTTCCAACCGACGCCAATCCCTGTACACGGGTATGACACCACAACCCGCCCATCCCTTCCCATGCCCCAAAAGGGAGGACGCGCGAGTCCTCCCATATGAGGCATGGTGTCCGGCTCCCCGGCTTCCCACACTCGACGGCAGGCAAGAAGAACCCATCTGCGAGGAGGCATCAGCTTGGGAGCGCAATCGACCGTCCGACGGACCCTTGGCAGAGCCGGAAGGCTCATTCCCCTGACCGCTGCGCTATTCCTGGCGGCGCTCGTGTCCATTCCATCTAGCGGAGTCGCTCTAGCCCAGGGAACGGGTGACGGCATCGTCCTGGTCAACACCGACCGGGAGTTCGTCGAGCGCAAGAAGGGCGGCGAGTTCGTCGCCCGCCCCGTCTTCGACCGCGAGATAGCGAGCCTCTACTACGCCGTGCGGGACGCCGACACCGGCGACTGGATATCCACGATGTACCAGGTACGGGGTGGCGAGAAGAGGCGTAGCGACGGCTGGGAATACTCGTGGGAGTACCCCAAGATCGACGGGCAGCCCGACCTCGACCCCGACCGCGCATACCTGCTGGTCATGCTGGCCGAGGCCGAGGACGGCAGGCGGGGCGACTTCTACGCCGTCGTTCCCATCCACGAGCCGGGCCGTATCTGGGACAAGATTCTCGCTGCCCTCAACCCCGCTCGCTGGGCGAGAGCCTTCGCGGGCTGGGTCATCGAGGGAGTCCACGGGACTCTCTGCGGGGTGGTTGAGCGAGCGTCCGGCGAGGACGCCGACAACTGCCGGGGAGGGTAGCGGGCGATGACCGACATCCTCACAGGCACCCCTGCTGACCTCACCTACGGCCACGAGTTGGTTTTCCGTGCGTGGACGGTCGTATGGGCCGTCACGTCCGCCGCGCTTGTGGTGATCCTCGGCTGGATGGGGCTGAGCCTAATCGTGTCCGAGCACGTGGGCAGGTCCCAGGCCGGATGGCGCGAGATGGTGCCCCGGCTGGTTCTGGGCCTGGTGGCCGCAGCATCGTCCCTCTGGTGGTGCGCGCTGGTGCTGGACGTGGCGGACGCCGTTTCCGGCTTCATAGCCGTCTCCCTCAACGTCACTCCCGGAGACCTGCTAAGGGCTCCCCTCGAAACGTTTCTCACCGCAGTCCAGGCAGGCAGCGTCGGCATGGCGCAGCTCCTTGCGCTGCTCTACCTCGTCTACGGCTTCTTCGTGCTCTACGTGATCGTGCAGATGATCCTGCGCCTCGCGCTCATCGACATCCTGCTGGCCCTGGCGCCCATCGCGCTGGGGCTGTGGATCCTTCCGCATACGGCGGGCTGGGGTCGCCACTGGCTGCGGCTGTTCATGACGACGGTGTTCCAACAGGCCGTCCAGCTCATCGCCCTGGCACTTGGGTTCGGGTTCCTGAACGAGGTGGCGCAGATCGGCGCGTTCGAGCCGGTGCAGGACCTCATCTGGAAGCTGCTCATGTCCCTTGCCTTCGTCTACATGGCGACCAGGGTGCCGTCGATGCTCGGCAACGCCGGGACCTTCGACGCATGGCTGAGCACCCTGTATTTCGGGATGAACCTTCCCGCCTCGATGGTGCGCTCGGCCAAGACCATTGGGCTGCTTGCCGGAGGTGCGACGGGAGGGCCGGGAGGCATGGCGGTTGGCGCTATGGCGGCCAGTGCGGGGCTGTCGGCTGCGGCGGGCGGCCTCAGTTCGGCGGCCTCGATGGCGACCCCATCGGGCGGCGGGAACGCTGGCGGCCAGGCTCCCCGGAGCGCAGACGAGTAACGACAACCCATTCGGCGGGGCGCGGCCCCGCGCCGACCGAGAACGCGAAGGAGGTGGGAGCGATGTGCAAGTAACTGAAGCGAGCCGACAACACCGATATAGACGGATGAACCGAGGAAGTCCGGGCGGGGAACGCCCGGCAGAGGAAACGAGAGGAGACAAACGAATGGAAGACCTGACTCAGACCATATCGAACCTGGTGGGCATCCTGCTGGGGATCGTGGGCGTCGTCGGCGTGGGCTTCTTCATCTACGGGGCCTACATGTACCTCACGGCGTCGGGAGCGCCCCACCAGATGGAGCGCGGCAAGAGCGCCATGATGACCGCCCTGGCGGGCATCGTCCTGGCGATGGTGGCCTACGGCGTCGTCGAGCTGGTGATGAACGCGGTCGTCGGATCGCCGGTGGACGTCACCGTTCCCGACCCCACGCCTGCGCCCACCCCTGACACCAGCGGCGGATAGACGGAAGGGAAGGAGAAGACCATGAGAGAACACGAGGTTCCGACCCACGTGCAGACCGAGGACAGGGTGCTGCTGTGGTTCACCTTCCCGCAGATCGTGGCGCTGACGGCGGTGTGCGCCCTGTCCTACGGCGCATACCGCTACGCCCCCATCGGGCCGTCCGAGGTGAGGATGGCGATTGCCGTCCTGTTCGGCCTATCAGGGATCGCCGCCGTCGTCGGGAAGGTGGGAGGCCGGCGGCTGCCCCTGGTGGCCGCCGACCTGTTGAAGTACAGGCTGGGCGCGAGGCTCTACGTCGGGCCACCGTCCCAGCTGGTGAGAAGCGAGCCGCCCGCGCCGGCGCAGCCGGTGAAAGGCGGACCCGGTCCGCTGAGCCTGATGGCGAAGCGGGCGGGAAAGACTCTGAAGAGACTGCGCCGACGCAGGAGCCACGGGCGGGGAAGAAAACCCTTCCGTCCCCACCGCTGGTTCGGCAAGCCCAGGAGGATGCAGGTCGGCAGAAAGAATGTCAACGGAAAGGCCAAAGACAAACGCCGGAGGAAGCCGAATGGCTTCCTCGCGGTCATGGCCGCCGTCACACTGGCGGCGTCCGCCACGCTCCCCCAGATCGTGCTCGCCGACGACCACGAGCCATGGCGGAACGAGATCGACTTCGAGATCGCCGAGCCGGTGGAGGGTCGCCGGGTATTCGTCGAGGGCCTCACCGTCTCCGGAGACCGGGCCGCCGTGACCCTGAGAGCAGCCACCAACATCGAACTGCGTGCGAGGGCATACGGCGGCCCGGAGGGGAACTGGCTCCGATTCTGGGGTTCGGCGACCCTCAACGCGGGGGAGCGGGAGAACTACTCGCTCCCCCTGCACGGCCCGGAGCCATCCTTCACCTTCTCGTGGGAGGACGGCACGGGCCAAGCCGGGGCGTTCACCGTCGAGCACGAGTGGATACCCCACCCACTGCCGGAGGTCGAGGGCGAGCTCTGCAACCTGAGAGTTACCTCGCTCGGCTGGACGCCGGGAGTGGTGACGGGCGTCGTCGAGTCCGAGTGCGTCACGCTCATCGAGCACCCGGTCGAGCTTCAGACGGTGACCGGGCATGAGAACGTCACCCAGACGGCGCTCATGGAAGCCGGGGTGACGGCGATCACGGGGACCCTCGTTGCAGCGGCCGGCGCGTCGCAGGCCAGCATCCCCTTCGTCCCCGACGGCGAGACGCTGTTCACCATGCCCATAGCGGTCGGCCACGCCATCCATGACGTGAGCGTGGAAGTGAGCCTTGAGGCGTCGCTGAGCATCCCCATACCCCCGCTGACCGTGCTCACCCACCACCCGGAGCGGACGGAAGAGCGCACCGAGACGGTGAGCCTGTACCGCCCGGGGGCCAGCGACTCCGACAGCGACAGTGAGACCATCACCGTCACCCATGACGACGGCACCACGACGGAGCATACCGTCTCCGCCTACGCCTACGCCTACGTGCCCGCCAGGACGATCCAGAAGGACGTGACGCTCACCATCGTCCACCCGGAGCACGTGAAGGCCGAGGTGGTGGAGCGGGAGCCAGTCACCGGGGGCCGCGAGGAAACGTTGAGCCTCGGGTCCGGCGTGGGATCGGACGACCCTTACGTCGCCCTGGTCCTGCCGGAGCCTGAGCCGGCAGACCCGCCCGCAGAGCAGACGCCCGCGGGCGGTCTGCGCGAGTGGTTCGAGCGGCTGGGATGGGAGTGGCCGTGGTGAGGCGTGTGCTGACGGCAACGCTTCTGGCCGGGGCCGTGCTGGCGACCACCGGCGCGGCCCCACCGGAGGAGCGGGCCATGCTCGCGGCCTTCGACGAGGTTCTCACCGCGATGGCCTACGCCGCCTCCGGCCTCTGCCTCTTCGCCATCGTCTGGGCGGGCTTCGTCCTGATGGCCGAGGGCGCGGACGACCGGGGCGGCGGCAGGGCCAGGACCGCCGTGGTGATGGCGGTCGTCGGCTTGGTGCTGGTGCTCTTGGCCAAGGGTGTCGCCGCGCTGCTGAGAAGCGGCCTCGTCCCGTTCCCCACCCCCTAGCGCAAAGGAGAGTACCAAGTTGAAGAAGCTGATCGCACGATTCAAGAGAGAAGGAGCGGAGGGGCTTTCGCATGGCGAGGCCGCTCCGCATGACATTTCAACCGAACCCCAGGCAACGGCCCTCAAGCCACCCCCCGACCTGCCCCTGTTCTTCATGGTCTCCCACGTGGAAGAGGACGGCCCCGTCCGGCTGGACGGGGTGAAGCTCGGAGTGTGCGAGGTGATGGGCCTTGAGCTGGACGAGCCGAAGCTGGGGGCCTTTGCCGGGGCGCTCAACGCCTGCGACTTCCCATTGCAGCTCCTCGTCCGCCAGCACCCCCCGCGCCTGGGCGGGCTGCGAGAGAAGCTCACCGAGGCGCAGCCGGAGAACCTGCCCCCGCAGACGAGGGCGGCAGCCGAGTCGCTGGGACGTCTGCTGACCGAGCTGGAGACGCGAGACGGCATCCTCGACAGGCGCTTCTACGCCGTGTGCGAGTTCCTCCGCTTCGACGAGCTGCGGGGCCTGCTGGCAAGGGCGGGGCTGTCTGTCCACCCCCTGGGCGGCAGGAGGCTGAGGATGTTCTTCGTGGCGGCCGCGCTCGGTGGAACCCCCTCCGAGTTCGACGAGGAGACGCCGGTGGAGGTGGAGATCAACCGCCGCCACGTGCGCGTCGGCGACCGCCTGGTGCGCTCCCTTCACCTGGGCAAGTGGCCCCGTTCCCTGGCCCCCGGCTTCCTCCAGAGCCTCATGGCAGCGGGCGCACCCATGGACCTGTCGATCCACCTGGGGCCGATCCCCACGGAACAGGCCGCGAGGACACTGGAGTGGCAGAAGGTCCGATTCGAGTCGGCCCAGTCCCTGTCGTTCAAGCGTGGACGCACCATGTCCCCGGAGGCGCAGATCGCCCTGGAGGACGTGACCCGTCTCAGGGACGAGGTGCAGCGAGGAAGGGAGAGGCTCTTTCACTCGTCGCTGTCCGTCACCCTTCACGCGAAGGACGAGGCGTCCCTCAAGGAGATGACCCAGCGGGCCAAGGGACACTTCGGGGCGACTCTCGGCAAGCTGGACAACCTGGGGTTCAGGCAGCGCGAGGGGCTGTTATCGACGTTGCCCCTGGGACTGAACGCCGTCGCCGAGTGGCGCAGCCTCGACACGTCCAGCCTGGCCCGGCTATTCCCCTTCTCCCCGCCCGACCTGGACACGAGGCGGGGCTCCCTCTACGGCATCGACATGCGGGCCTGCTCCCCCGTCGTCTACGACCCCTGGGACGGGACGCACCTGAACGCCAACACCGCCGTCCTCGCGAGGTCGGGGAGCGGCAAGTCCTTTTCCACGAAGCTCGGTGTGCTCAGGGGCCTGTGCCGGGGAGTGACTGCCTATGTCATCGACCCGGAGGGAGAGTACGCGGATATGGCGCGGGCGGCAGGTGGGCGCGTCCTCTCGCCCGGAGTGCCCGGCCAGGGCATGAATCCCTTCGTCATCGACAAGGGAGACTCCGAGGAGTTGCTCCAGCGCATCGGCAGCCTCCGGCGTCTGATCGAGGTAATGGTCGGCGAGCGCCTTTCCGCCGAGCGGCGAGCCGCCCTCGACCACGCCCTCGCGGGCTACTACGCCCGGGCCGGGGAGCGCAATGGCTTCCGCGATTTCTACGCCTACCTCGAACGGGAGGCGGAGGACCTCTCGCGGCTGCTTCGGCCCTTCGCCACCGGCAGCCTGCGCAACCTCCTGTCCGACGAGGGAGACGACCTGCTGGGCAACGAGGCCCTGGTCACCGTATTCGACCTTCGGCTGCTGGAGCCGGAGCTGCGGCCCGCCGCAGCTATGGTCTGCACCGAGACGGTGTGGGCGGCCGCCGCGCAGGACCCCAAGCCCCGCCTTCTCGTCGTGGACGAGGTTTGGTCGATCATGCAGCACCCGGAAGGGGCGGCCTTCATGGTGTCGATGGCGAAGCGGGCGCGCAAGCACCGGCTGGGGTTGCAGTTCATCACCCAGGACGTCCAGGACCTTCTATCCGAGGACTCTTCGAGAACCATCACCGGCCACTCCGGTCGCGCCCTCCTCCAGAACGCCGCCTTCAAGCTCCTGCTCCAGCAGGACGCTGCGGCGATAAGCACGGTCGGCGACGCCTTCGACCTGCCCGAGGACCTCCAACGCTGGCTGCTGTCGTGTCCGCGCGGCGACGGCCTCCTGCTGTCCAAGGGACACCGCTTCCCCGTCCGCATCGAGGCCACGCCGGAGGAGACGGAGGTGATCGAGTGGATTCCGGGAAAGCACTAGGCCCCATCCGCTCAATCGACCTTCCGAACCTGTAATGAAGGAGTAGAGCAATTGAAGCTGAACCCGATGAACTGGCTGCAAGACGGAGACGACAAGGCTCCCGTGCTGCTGGCGGTGACGCCGCCGAGGACGGGGGAGCGTACCCTGCTGGGAGTCGAGAACATGCTCGGCTCCATCGCCGTCCCCGAACCCTTCTCCCTGGAGCTTGCCGGGGACGCGGACGGCGTGACGCTTATGGCCCGCTGCCTGGACGACCAGGTGGTGCGCGGCCAGATCGCCGCCCGCTATCCCCAGGCCCAGATACAGAAGGTGTCCGCTGAGGACGACCCCCTGCGCCTGGGCGAGGACGAGCAGGCGTGGAGCATGACGCTCAGGGCCGACGGCCCCGAGTACGTCCCGCTCAGGGTCTTCCGGGACGACGACCTGCTCGACCCAGGCTCCGACCCCCTGATCGCCCTCATGGGCGCGCTTTCCGACCTCAACGTGGGGGAGCGCGTCGTGGCACGGCTTATGCTGCGCTCCCTGGGCCCCGACTGGTCTCAGGCCCACCTGGAGAAGGCGCACAAGAGGCCCGTGGAGGACAGGCGAGACCCCTCCTACAGCTACCAGACCCGGCCCCTTCAGACCGACGGCGTGACGATGGCCGTCCTTGGCGTGGCCGCCCTGGCCGCCCTCAAGGGCTACCTGTGGGTGCAGGCGGGGGAGACCTGGAAGGCCGTGGTGATGGGTGTCGGCATCGCCGCAGCCCTGGCCGCAGGCGGCTGGGTGTGGCACCGCATCAAGAAGGCCCGCAAGCGGGTCTTCGATCCCCTGCTAATCAGGGAGAAGGTCTCCCGCGTCGCCTTCGACGCCGAGATACAGGTGACCGCCATCCTGCCAGCAAGCACCGGGGCGCAGAGGGCCTGGGAGCTGCTTGAGCCGGTGGCGGCGGCCTACCGCCACTACGACAACCCGGCGGGGGCGCAACTGAAGGCGAGCCGCGTGCGGCCCGCCGTGCCCGACCCAACGAATCTGTATCCGACCGGCCCCGGACTGTTCGGCAAGCGCAGCGTCGTGGGCGTCCGAGAGGCGGCCTGCCTCTGGCACCCACCGGGAGCCAGGGACGAGACGCCCCTGGTGGCCCGCGCCGGGGCGAAGATGCTGCTGCCCACCGCCCGCAGCGTCAGCGGCGGCGCCCACGTCGGCGACACCACCACCGGCACGCCCCGGAAGATTCACTTCCCCGCCGACCTGCTCAGACGCCATCATCTCTACGTCGCCCGCACCCGCATGGGCAAGTCCACCCTGATGCAGCACATCGTCCGCCACAAGATGGTGGAGAAGGCGGCGGGCAGGGACGGCGACGCCATCGTCGTCGTGGACCCCCACGCCGACCTCGTGGGCGGCCTGCTGGAGCACGTGCCGGAGCCCCTGGTAGACCGGGTGCGCCTCATCGACCTGGCCGACGAGCGGGGAGCGCCCGGCATCAACATCCTCGACACCCGCATCTTCTCCGACCGCGACCGCACCGCCGATTCCGTCGTGCGCATCGCCAAGGGCCTGTGGGAGCAGTGGGGGCCGAGGATGCAGTCCATACTGGAGCAGACCGTCAAGACCCTCCACGAGGCCAACCGGAGCAGGGACGAGGGCGAGCAGTACACCATCCTCGACGCCCTGCGCATCCTGGCCGACGACGACTTCCAGGCCGAGGTGCTGGCGAAGGTGAACGACCCATACCTCGTGGAGTGGTGGGCAAGGGACTTCCTCGGCTGGCGGCGGGAGACCCGCGCCGACGCCCTGGCCCCGGTCCAGACCCGTCTCTCCTACTACGCATCCTCCAAGAGGGCAAGGGCCATCCTGGGACAGCCCCGCTCCACCATCGACATGCGCCGCGTCATACACGACGGCGGCATCCTGCTGGTGTCCACCGCCCAGGGCAAGGCGGGAAGGGACGTGGCCGCCCTGGTGGGCGCGTCCCTCCTCAACCTGGTGGACGCCGTGATACGGGAGCAGGGAAACCTCGCCTTCGAGCAGAGGCGGGGGGCGCTGGTGGTGGTGGACGAGATGCAGTCCATGCCCGGCGTGGACTACGAGTCGATGCTCAGCGAGCTCGGCAAGTTCGGGGCCAGCTTCGTGCTCGCCACCCAGAGCCTCGCCAAGCTGGACGACCTCTCCCGCACCATGCGCGACACCCTGCTTGCCAACGTGGGCTGCCTCGCCGTCTTCCAAGTGGCGGGCAACGACGCCCGCCAGCTCGTCTGGGAACTGGGCAAGGAGCGGGTGACCGAGGACGACATCACGTCGCTCCCCGTCCACCAGTGCTACGTCCGCGCCACGGTGGGCAAGGACCGCATGGAAGCCTTCTCCATGAAGGTCGCAAAGCCGGAGGAGGGAAACGCGGAGACCGCCCAGCGCATCCGCGCCCTGGCCGAGGGCTACATCACTTCGGCCAGTGACATCGCAAAGCGGGACGCCGAGCTACAAGACCTGGTGGAGCAGTACCGGAGGGAGTTGGACGAGCTTAGGAACAAGACCCGGGAGTCCGAGGCGGCGAAGGCTGGCGGCGGGCAGCCCCAGGAGCAGCCCAAGCGCAAGGTGCGCAGCAAGCGCAACCAGAACCCTGCGGACGACACCCCGGAGGCGGCGGACGAGACGGCTGGCGAGGAGGCTGAGGAATGAGGCGGCTCACCGGGGGAAAGCTGGAGCTGCTGGGCCGCCTGGCCGCCACGCCCTTCCTCGACCGGCTGGAGATGGCCGCCCTCTCCGGGCTGTCCCAGAGCGCGGTCTACGACGCCGCTCGCCGGTTGGAGGACGCCGGGCTGATCGCCTCCGTCCCCCACGGCACCGAGCTAGTCTCTCCCACGAGAAGGTTCCACCTCACCGGCGACGGCCTGCGACGCCTGGCCCAGGAGGAAGACCTCACCATCGACCGCCTGCTTCGCAGCTACCCCGTTGCCGCCCGGTGGCGGCGCGTCCTCCTGGAACGCCTCGACGCCGTGGCCGTCATCTACCGGCTGGCCTCCGCCGTCGCCGACATCGACCACCCCATCCGCTTCCGCTGGTACCGCGCCATGCCGATGGACGCGGCCATCATCCTCCCCGGAGGACGCACGGTGGCCGTCGTCCGGCAGGGACTCGCCACCGACAGGACGGGATTCTCCAAGCGCCTCCGGCGTCTCAGGGACGGACCTTGGCCCGGAGGCGTCCTGCTCATCGCGCCCGACGAGGTGCGGCTGCGCCACGCCCGCAGGGTCCTGGGCCGGAGGTTTGCGCCGGCGGTCCTCGCCTCGGAGCGTGATGCGGCGGCGGCGGCCACAGACAACCCGGTGTGGCGGCTGTCCTCCAACGACGCTCCCGTCAGTCTTCGGGACGCCATCGACCGGATCGAACGAACCGGCGCACTGCCCGCCGAGCGTCCCCTGGTGCGGGTTTCCGTGCCCCCTGACATCGACGATGGCCGCCTCGGTGGAGGCGTCCCCGAGCACATGCTGCCCGCCCTGCTCAAGCCCGCCGAGAAGCGGGTCATCGACCTGCTCTCCGACTGGCCCTGGCTCGCTTTGAGCGACTTGGCCGGACTGATGGGCGTCACCAACCAGCGGGCATCCCAGCTCACGTCGGCCTTGGAGGGATTTGGCCTCGTGGCCCGCGTCCCCGCCGCTGCGCGGCGGCTGGTTCTGACCGACGCGGGGCTGACCCTGCTGGCCCGCAGGGACCGGGCCGCCGTGGACGGGGCCAAGAAGAGATGGAGCGCAGCGTCCACGGACTCCGGGGGGCAGGCCGCCGACTGGCGCGTCGTCTCAGGCAGGCGCAGCAGGCAACTGCTGCGAGACATGGAGCACACCGCGGCCGTCCACGGCTTCGTAGCGGCCCTCACCGTCCAGGCCCGCGACCTGGGCTGGCGGATCGACCAGCTCGACCCGCCCAAGAGGGCGTCACGCTACTTCCGTCACTTCGGCAAGATGCGCTCCGTCCACCCCGACGCCTTCGGGATGCTCAGGCACGGAAGGGCCGTCTGGCCCTTCTTCTTTGAGTGGGAGCGAAGGGCTGTGCGTCCCGTGACGATGGCGCAGCGGCTGGCCCCATACCTGCGCTACTACTCGACCCGTTCCCCCCGCCCCCTCGACGACCACGGCGCGACGCCATACGTCCTCGTGGTCTTCGACGACGACATCGCCCAGACCCACTTCCTGCGCGTGGCGCAGCAGGAGATGGACAGGCTCGGAACGGCCTTCCCCCTGCTGGTGTCCCACCGGGTCCGGGTGGAACAGGAGGGGCCGCTGGGACGGGCCTGGCTCGTGCCCGGAGGCGGCCACCGGCCGATAGACCCCCTGCCCAACGCACAAGGAGAACCGAAGCCATGAGAATCTACTACATCGACGAGTCCGAGGGTCCCCGCTACTACGTCAGAACCGCCTTGGGCGTGGACGCCGAGCGGTGGAACGGCCTGCACGGGCGCATCCTCGACTGGCGCACGGCGATGGAGGCCGACTTTCACGTGCCCCGCAGCCGCGAGCTGCACGCCTGCGACCTTCTGGCAGGCCGGGGCAAGCTCGCCCATATCGACGGCACAGACCGGAGACTCTCCCCGAAGCAGGGGGCCGAAATCTTCATGAACGGCCTGCGCATCATCGAGAGCGCCGCCCTTCACCCTGGAGGCGTCGAGGTGGTCAACGTCTGCCTGCGCAAGGCCGACTTCAAGGGCTGCGAGCGAGTCAGCCTGGACCGGCTGCTCAACCGCATCAACTCCTCCGTCGCGGCGGACGGTCGCTACGCCCACCTCATCTTCGACGAGGGAGGGGAGCGGATGGTCAGGCGGCTCTACGGCAGGCTCAGGAGCCGCAACCCCGTCCCCAGCCGGTACGAGACGTGGGAGGACGGCTCAACCACGAAGGACATACCGATAGAGAGGATCATCGGCGGCCCCTCCTTCCGAAGCTCCCAGGACGACGACCTGCTCCAGATGGCCGACCTCATCGCCCACGCGCTGCTGAAGCAGGAGGAGGAACCATCCCCAAGGGTGGAGGAGCTCAGCCTCCACCGAGCCTTCGGGATCCTCGACGACGCACTCAACCGCAGGGCGTCACGGCGAGACCCCCAGGGCGTCGTCAGGCGGTAGGGTAGGCGGCTCCGTTCCTTGCCCTATCCTTCAGCCCCGCCATGATTGCCGGCGCGGCCGTGGAGCAGCAGCTCGAAGCCGCCGGGCACGCCCCGCGCCAAGTTCATCAAGGCCCAGACCTCTCCGCCGGTGGGCTCCGCTCCATCGAGCCAGCCACTCACGGCGCTCTCCGTCACTCCCAGGCGTTCGGCCAGGTCCCGCCGCGACAGACCGGCCATCTCCAAGAAGCCCTCCAGCCGCTCCCCGTAGTCCTCCGGCCAGAGAGCGCATCCGTGTTCCTCGGCCATCCCTTCTCGGCCTTCGACAGCCATAGCACTGCCTCCTCTGTACATGTTCGCCATGCCCGGCGATGCTCGCCCCAATTTTACCGCAGCGGACACCGTAGCCGTGCCCCAAACGCCCGTATTTGCAGCAGTTGGGGAGCGACGCAGCCAATGGCAATCGAAGGGTTCTTCTTTTCGCTGATCCAATCGATCGCTTCGATAAACCTGCCGGAATCCACATCTAGCATGGACGGCTCCCGACGCGTTGTGAAGCCTTTGAGGGTCTGCTAACCTGAGCGGGACATGCCCCGACGCAGCAAGGACGCTTGGCAAGACCCCGTATTCCTGGCAATTTTCGGCATCCTCGTGGCCGCGGTCGTCGCGATTTGGGCGGTTCAGCAGGTGATAGACTGGTTTACGTCCCAGCCTACTTGGGCTCAGGTCATCGAGGTACTTGGCGGCATCGGCATTGTCACCTTCGCTCTCTACTGGCGCTTCAGAGAACGCTAGGACTACCTTGGTGCTGCCCATAGAGGTGGTGAGAAGCAGGCTGGCAAGGCAGGTCGGGGTCTTCGACCCGAGCCGCAGGCGGAGCTTCGAGCTTTACAAGGCGGCCTCCTGGTACAGACCGCTTCGCCGGGGTCCGTTGAGCGCGAGACCGTTCCCGGACACACTCTCAGACGCTCAGGGCCAGATCACGAAACCAGTGGGCTGGTGAGACTCAACAGAGAGGGCCGGACGGATTGAACCGCCCGGCCCTCTTCAGGACTCGTCGCCCGTGACGCTCACCCGTCAGTCCTCGCCCACGGCCTCCTCCGTTTCGACGGCCGCCGGCTGACCCGCCGAAGGCAGCAGGATGTGCAACAGCCCCATGCCTGCGGCCAGGTCGAACAGGCTGACCAGGTGGCCGGAGCCGGGCTTGGCCCCCGCCCTCCAGCGGCGCACTAGGCGGGCGTTGACCTTCAGGCGTCGGGCCAGCTCCCGCCAGGACAGCCCAGCGGCCTCGACGAACGCTTCCAGCCGCTCAGGAAAGTCTTGGGGGAACGCCTCACGCTCGACATGATAGACTAGCTCCTGCTGCCGTCCCATCGCCCCTAATCCCTCGTAGGTGGGAACGGGAACCAGGGGGCCAACAGCACGTCGCTCCCTCCGGGAATCTGGCTGGCCCACAACGCCATCGCCCACACTTCGTCGGTGGTGGGCATCCCGCCGCCGCGCCACTCCCTCGCCCGGTCCTCCGGTAGGCCAAAGGCGCGGGAGAACCGCTCCAGGGACATTCCCGACAGTTCCTCCAATCGCGCCAACCTCTCCGTGAAGTCCTCCGGCCATGGCGGGGTCGGATAGTCGTTATCCTCCCCGTCCTCGCTGTCAAGAATCAGCTCGAAGCCGCCGGGAAACTCGCGGGCCAGCTCGATGATGGCCCAGAAGTAGGCACCGGAGGGCGGGCCTCCATTGCGCCACTTCGCCAGGCCGCGCTGCGTCACGCTGAGGCGTTCGGCGAAATCGCCCCACGACAGCCCCGACAGCTCCTTCAGGTCCTCCAGCCGCTCCCCGAAGTCCTCGGGAAAGGGTGGGGGCCGGTTGTTCAGTGTCCGCTTCCGTTCGCTAGTGGTCATGTTCTCTCCTCCTCGGTTTGAAGATCACTATTACGTCCTCGTCCATAAGCTCCCCCAACCCCTGCGGCGACCGGATCGCCAGCCGGACCAGGGACAGCATCGCCCCGCCGTTGGGAGCGCCGCGCTCCTGTCGCCAGCGAAGGAGCTGGCGCGGGTCCACGCCCATCGCCACCGCCATCTCCTCCCAGTTGAGATCGAACAGGTCTCGCACGGCCTCCAGACGGGCGGGGAAGTCGTCGGGCATCAGGGCGACGCCGGGCGGGATGTCCAGGGGAGTACGGGAGGCGAGCTGCTCGTCACACATCGACGGCCTCCAGGATGAAGAGGTCGTCGAAGTCGGTGACGCTTAGGGCGTCCATCAGCTTTTTGCGGAAGGCGGCCGAGGGACAGCGATGTCCCGACATGAGCTGGGACAGGTAGCTCGACGAGGTGTCGAGCATCCGCGCCAACTCGTTCTGGGTCATGTTGCGCCGGTCGAGAATCTCCCACACCTTGTGCGGGTTGAGCTTGACCCGGAATGCGGGCTGCCTGCGACTCACGCCTCGGCCTCCTTCCCCTCCGCATGCGCCCCGTCCACGGCTGCGCCGTTGCGGTACAGGTGGGGATTGGCGAGGTAGTGGCGCGCGATGATTCGGGCCAGTATTCGCAGGCCCTCAATGCGCCTGCGCTCCTGCCTCTCCGTCAGCCTTCGCTTGCGCTTGCTACTCACGCGATTCGCCTCTCTCGTGGAGCCCGGCTTGCCATGAAGGTGTGGCCTTCGGGGACGCCGGTGATGTATACTCAGGACGGCATTTAGAAGATTAGTTCTGTCGGCGTAAGTGTATCAATATCGTAAGAGACGGGGCAATGGTAAATGGGCACTAGTCCGCCTTCTGAACTCAACTCGTTGACAATTGCTCGCTGTGATGTAACAATTCTTGTCCAAGAGTTTAGCTGCGATTTAGCAGGTACACCGTCCGCGCCACCGTTCGCGCCTACGGACTCGAAGGGGAGACATCATGGACGAGCTTGAGAACATCCAAGACCCTGGCGAACGCCGTGAGATCGAGGGCGACGACGCGATAGGCCCCCTGCTCAGGCGGCTGCGGGGAGACCTCAGCCTACGGGACGTGACCAAGCGCATCGGCGTCTCCAGCTCCTACCTCTCCCAGATAGAGCGGGGCGACCGCAAGCCGGGCTCCAACGTCATGCGCAAGCTGGCCGACCTCTACAACGTGGACGCCGACGAGCTGCTGAAGCGGGCCGGGCGGGACGGCCACATCGACCCCTTCAGCGACGAGGCGATGGAGGTGGAGCGGGCCTACCAGTACGTGCTGGCAGACCCCGTGTTTCGCGTGGGCACCCGGCCCGACGGCCCCATCACACTGAAGACCAAGCGATTCATCGTCGAGATGTACGAGCGTTTCGCCAACAAGAGGCTGCTGGAATGAACGGAACGAGAGAGGACTTCTGCATCAGTCTGCTGGACGCTGCTTTGGAACGGGGGCTTGACCCCGAGGGCGTCGCCGCCCGCTTCGTGCGCTACTTCAACGTGTCGGGCCACCCCACAGTGCCCGAGCTGACCGTCCTGCTCAGGGAGACGGGGTTCGGCACGGTGACGGGCAAGTGCAGGGAGAGCCTGGACGTGAAGGGCATCCACTTCAGCTCGCCGGACGGCGGCTACGACATCCACTACCGGGACGACCTGTGGGAGGGGTCCAAGGAGCACACCGTCCTCCACGAGACCTACGAGATCATCGACGAGACCCTCTGCGACCTGTACTCCGGCTCCGCGCCGGTGCGGAGAGTATGCTGGCAGGCCGACCGGTTCGCGGCCGCAGCGCTGATGCCGCCGGATATGTTCTCCCTGTTCGCCGAGTCGTCAGGGTTCGACGTGGTGGCGCTGCAAGGGATGTACCAGCGCGCCTACTCCTCCATTGCCATCAGGCTGGCCGAGGTCATGCGCCACCAGCCCCTGATGGTCGTCCTGTACGAGCGTAACGAAGAGGGAGAACCCCGCGAGTGGGCTGCCAAGCCCGCTCCGAGTGTCTTCAGGGCGAAGGTGGTGGCGCGGACGCCGGGATTTCGGATCAGGATGCAGAGGAGGCCCCTCTCGATTCTGCGTGGGTTGCTGCCCCGCAGGGGCGCTCCACCTGCGCCGGGATCGGTGGCGGAGCGAGTGACCCTCACCGGCAGTCCCGTGTACGTGGAGCGGGTGAGCGGCTACGACCTTTGGCGGAACGACGACGTGACCGTGGCGGCCAGGCCGGTCATCTGGCATGGGCGGGTGGCCAAGATAGCCGTCGTCGCCGTGCCGTACAGGGACCGCTCCGTCTTGTCTCCCCAACTGGGCCACGCCTACTTCGAGCGCATCCCCCGCGCCCACCAGGTGCTCTAGCTATTGATGCCGGGTTGCCCGATGGTGTATTGTAAGACATAGCACTACAACAGGAGACAAAAAGAGAGAGCATGACCACTCCCAGGCGTTCCAAGACCATCACCTTCTCCCTGCCCCCCGAGATGGAGGCGCAGGTACGGAGTGTGATGAAGGAGGACGACCTCTCGGTGAGCGAGCTGCTCAGGCAGGCCATTCGCCTGTTCATGGAGGAGCGGGAGTGGCGCAGACGGGAGCGGCTGGAATGGCTGCGCTCCCGCACGACCACAGCACAGGAAGACATAGGGAGGAGAGATTGATGAACGACCGATTCGATCTGACACCGGCGGCCCTCTACGCCAGGGTCTCCAGCGACCGCCAGGACGTGGACCTGTCCGTGGCCGCCCAGCTGCGGGCGCTCAGGGACTACGCCGAGAAGAACGGCTACATGATCGTCCGCGAGTACGTGGACGAGGCCGAGAGCGGACGTATCGCCGCCCGGCCCCAGTTCCAGAAGATGCTGGACGAGGCCGAAAAGCCCGAGGCCCCTTTCAAGGAGATTCTTGTATGGAAATTCAGCCGGTTCACCCGCAAGCGCGAGCACGCCGTCGCCTTCAAGTCCAAGCTCAGGCGCAAGGGCATCCGCGTGGTCTCCATCACCGAGCAGGCCGAGGACAACCCCACCGGCAGGCTTCTTGAGGCCATCATCGAGAGCGTCGATGAATTTTACTCGGAGAATCTGGCGCAGGAGGTCTCCAGGGGGTTGCGCGAGGCAGCGTCACGCGGCTTCTGGATGTCGGCCTACGCACCCTACGGCTACAAGCGGGTCCACGTGCAGGACGGGCCGAAGAAGCGCCCCAGGCTGGAGCTAGACCCGCCCGCCGACGCAATGGTCCGGCGCATCTTCGACATGGCCCTACAGGGCAGGAGCATCCTCGACATCACCAAGACCCTCAACGCCGAGGGCATCCCAACGGTCAACGGCAAGAAGTGGCAGAAGACGACCGTCCACGCCATGCTGGACAACGAAGCCTACACGGGGGCCGTGGTGTGGGGAATCAGCGCCAAGGACCGCCAGCCGCCCGTGCGGGTGGAGAACGCGCACCCCGCCATCATCAGCAAGCGGGAGTACAGGCGGATCAAGAAGCTACTCGGCTCCCGCGCCCCGAAGCAGGCGAACCCCCGCCGGGCGTCCAGCCCCTACCTGCTCAGCGGCATCCTCAAGTGCGAGACCTGCGGCAGGGCCATGTCCGCCTCCGAGGCCAAGAGCGGCAAGTACACCTACTACGTCTGCCAGTCCCTGATGAAGAAGGGCAGCGGGACCTGCAAGACCCCCAGGCTCAATGCCAAGAAGATCGAGAACACCATCGTCGATGAGCTTCGCGCCAACGTCCTCACCGAGTCCAACATCAGGGAACTGGTAAAGCACTTGGACGAGGAGATGGACGGAGCGGCCTTGGAGCACCGTCAGAAGCTGGAGAGCATCGAGGCGGAGCTTGAGGAGGTCAAGAAGCAACTGGGCCGCGTCTGGCACTTCGTTTCCAAGAGCGACAGCATAGACATCGCCGCCGCCTCGGATCACATCGTGGAGTTGCAGAGGCGCAAGGATAGTCTGGAGAGCGCCTCAGACGAGGCACGGGCGGTGCTGGCCGAGCGGCGGCAGTATCTGGACAGCGCCGACACCATCGCCACCTTCGCAGAGGAGATGAGCGAGTTTCTCAAGGACAGCGAGCTGACCGAGACCAAAGCCTTCGTCCACTCGTTCGTCAAGGAGGTTCAGATCAAGCCGGGTAAGGCCGCCATCATCTACTCGATGCCTACTCCTGATGACAGCCCGCTAGGGGGAGCGGACTCCGCCGAAATCGTTCTGAATGGCGGAGTTCGCAAATCGGTACGTCATGGTGGGGGATAGAGGACTCGAACCTCTGACCTTCTGTGTGTAAGACAGACGCTCTAACCAGCTGAGCTAACCCCCCACGGGGAGACGATCCGGGACGATGTTGGGTGGTATGTGGTGGATCTTTTGGTAATGCGGTTTGGAGATTTGTGGCGCGCTTGGCGGGACTCGAACCCACGGCCTCATCCTCCGCAGGGATGCGCTCTATCCATCTGAGCTACAAGCGCGCGTCTCCAAAACCGACGACTGTGAAGATTGGGCCATCTTGGGGCGACTTATTGAGTTATTGGCTGGTGCCGAAGGAGGGACTCGAACCCACACGCCCTTTTCGGGCACTACATCCTGAATGTAGCGCGTCTACCAATTCCGCCACTTCGGCATGTTCCCGGTGTTTACCCGAATCCTCCGACCCTTGCTCACCTGAATGGTGGGCGGTCGAGGGGTCGAACCTCGGACCTCTTGCGTGTGAAGCAAGCGCTCTGACCACTGAGCTAACCGCCCGACTCCTCGCGTTGCGCCCGATCCGACCGTTCTCGAACTCCAAGCGAGCGACCCGGTCGTTCTGGTGGTGGCAACGACTGGACTCGAACCAGTGACCTAGCGCTTATGAAGCGCCCGCTCTAACCGACTGAGCTACGTTGCCAAACCGTAATTCAACTATATAGCAGCTACATTTCGAGTGTCAATTACGAGACGGGCGCCAAAATGCCGTGAACCGCATGGCTGACGGCGCGACGACCATGTTTGCTCACAATGTGGCCGCGGCATCGGCCCCTGAACCACCGGTGTCGATTACTTGTCCGACATTAGGACTCCGGCGTTCGCCCAATCATCCTTCTCCACATCATCAAAGATGACCTGAACACCCTGCGGCCTTGCGCCGGCGATGTCCACGAGTGCGTCCGTGACCACCTTTGCTATTTTGGTCTTCTGGTCCTTGGACCTGCCTGAGAGCAGTTGAATCGTTACTACGGGCATTGTCTCCCTCCCCCCTCTTTTGAGTGGACGGCATTGTAGCAGTCGCGGCGTTTCGAGTTCAATCGCGGCGCTTGTACGAAGGCAACAACGTTCGTCTTCCGGCCGGGGAGGGAGCGGCAAGCGTAAGTTCAAGATCGCGGGCTAGTCCTGGCGTTCGCGGACGATTTCGACCGCCGCGTAGTCGAGGACGCTACCCTTCATGGGGACCTTGGGCTTCTTGACCGTGACACGTACGGAGGCGACGTTGGACTCCGCGAGTATCCTGGCGGCTATCGTCTCGGCGACGTTTTCAAGCAGCTTGCGGCTGGGTCCTTCCACGATCTCCTTGACGGTGCGGTAAAGGTGGGTATAGCTGATGGAGTCTTCGAGCATGTCGGAAGCGCCCGCTCTGCTGAGATCGAGCTGCACTTCGAGGTCGACGTCGAACCGTTGGCCGAGCTCCTGTTCGGCCTCACTCATGCCGTGGAACCCGTAGAAGACCATGCCGCTGAGGATTATCTTGTCCATTGGTGCTTTCTCAAAATGCTAGTCGGAGGAGTATTGTGCGGCGGAGAGGACTTTGCGGGCACGCTCGACGACGGGCACGTCGATGACCATGCCGTCAAGCGACGTGGCGGCGCTGCCTCGTCCTTCGGCCTCGTCGAAGGCCGCAACGACCCGGCGGGCCTGGTCGATCTCGTCTTCAGAGGGCATGTATGAGGCGTTGATGCCTTCGATCTGGGAGGGATGAATGGCGAAGCGGCCGCGAAATCCGAGGTTGCGTGAGGCCGTCGAATTTCGTCGCAGTCCCTCGTCGTCCCTGTAGTTAAAGTACGGTGTCTCCAGAGCGAGTACCCCTGCGGCCCTGGCCGCCACGGCCACGACACTGCGTGGGTAAGCAATCTCCTCTTCCGATTCCGTCCTCGGAATCGCCATGTCGTTGGTGAGGTCCTCGCCACCGAAGGCGACGGCTATGACGCGCTTCGAGGCCCGGCAGATCGAGAAGGCGTTGATGATGGCGCTCGCGGTCTCGACCCAGAGCACCAACGCGGTGCTGCCGAACGTGATGCCGGCCGCGATCTCCCTCCGACCGACCGTGTCGGCGATTTGGCGCACATCATTGGCGCTGCCCACTTTGCCGACCGAGACACCGGCTATGTGGGGACCGACCACGGCGGCCAGGTCATCTTCCATGAAGCCGGTGTTGAGGCTGTTTACTCGCGGGATGATCTGATGGCCGGCTGCCGCAAGCGTTGGAAGGAAGGTGGCGACCATCTCACGCGCGTTTGTCTTTTCGGCCATGGGGACGGAGTCTTCCATGTCGGGGACGACGGCATCGGGCTTCAGTCCCACTGCCTTTTCCAGCATATTGGCCCTGTTGCCCGGCACGAACAGGAGGCTTCTCAGGAGCTGCATGACGAATCGTTTATCTTGTGCGGAAGGTTGGGTTGGAGTATATCACGGCGAGAGGATCAGCCCGTTGACCGGCAGGGTGCCCGGTGATATAACGCGCGGCATGACGAGCGATCCCGTTACTCCAACCGCAAGCGTCTCCGAAGCCCGGTTCATCGGCATTGCCGGGATTCCAGAGATCACCGAGGGCGATGACCTTGCCGGGATGATCCTGAACGCGAGCGTGGCGCAGGGGACTCCGCCGGAAAAGGGTGACATCGTGGTGGTGACACAGAAGGTCGTGTCGAAGGCGGAGGGTCGGATGGTAGATCTGGCTACGGTCGAGCCGTCCGACTTCGCGCGTGAGTTCGCCGAGGGGGCGGGACGCGATCCCCGGCTTGTGGAACTGGTGCTTCGGGAGAGCGTAGAGGTTGTAAGGGAGGACCGGGAACGGGGAATACTGATAACGGAGACGCGGCATGGGTTCGTGTGCGCGAATTCGGGGATAGATTCGTCGAATGTCGTCGGAGACGAAACGGTGACGCTTTTGCCCAAGGACCCGGACGGATCGGCGCGGGAATTGCTGCGGCGATTGAGGACCGAGACCGGGATACGTGAACTGGCGGTCATCATCACTGATACGTTCGGGCGCGCGTGGCGGGAGGGGCACGTGAACTTCGCCATCGGTTTGGCGGGCATGGACCCTTTCCTAGACTATCGCGGGCAACCGGATGCGCAGTCGAAGGTGATGGCGGTAACGAGAATCGCCGTGGGCGATGAGGTCGCGGCGGCATCGGAGCTGGTCATGGGGAAGGTCGACCGGGTGCCGGTTGCTATCGCGAGAGGGGTTCAATACGCCCCGGGGGATGGGAGTGCGAGGGAATTGGTTCGGGAAAGGGGATACGACCTGTTTCGCTAGATCGCCCCTCACCGGAAACGAAAAAGACTCCGCGATCTATCTGAGACCGCGGAGTCCTACGGGTTCTTTGTGGGTCTAGAGGTCTTCGGCGAGGCTGGTCTTGGAGGGCTGGGGAGTAGTCACCGGCAGGCGGTTATTGTCGCCGCGAAGCTGGTCGAGGGTGACGTTGTAGCCCCAACTGGAGCCTTCGATGTAGTTCTGGAAGTATCGCTCGGCGCCGCAGAGCCGGCACTCGCCCCTGCTCTGGGGGCCGTTCGGGGAGTCGATCATCCACTGGTGGCTGCACTGCGGCGTCTCTGAGACTGCGACTCCCGTAGCGACCTGTGGGTCCAACACTGACGTTTCCATTTTCTGTCATCTCCTAATACTGAACAATATGACATGAATTATCATGCCGGAATCAGTTTACAGGCGTGCCTATTCCCTGTCAACTTTTGGCGGTTGTACTTTCATTTGACGTGAAGACAGCACCCTGTCCGCCGGGGTGCTGTCTCAGTTTTCGTCGGATGGTTTAGCCGTTCGAACTATGCAGCATCTCTCCGCGCGGCGTCCTTGCGAGGGCGACCCGGCTTAAGTCGGCCCTTGGTCCAGTTGAATACGGCGCGCTGTGTGGGAAGGTCTACGGCGTGACCGCACTGGAGGCACTCGTTGTACCGCCCGTACATGTCCATCTTGGTTACTACGTCCCCGTTGCAGCGAGGACATGCTTTGAAAGAAACCATTTGAGTCACCTCCCTCTCTTTGAGCGCTGAGGTTACGAAATCAGTATGCTCACTAGGAATGGCATGTTACTCCGTTACGAAATTCGTTGTCAAGACAAATGAGTGAATCTTTACGAAGAATATTGATTAGAGCACGAATTCGCTACGGCCTGCCAACGCCTTATCCTCATCGGGGACGAATTGTCGGGAGCAAACGTTCTATTAAACCGAAGAAGGAGCGATTAAGGCTATTTTTCTGGAATTTTGTTGCGGTATTCGTATCATATGTTCCGTGCGCACGTATAAAGCAATTCGAATTCAGTTATGAGCTAGACGGGCCAGTCCTCCATCCGGTAGGCGGCGTCCCAGAAGAGGTATTCGTACTTGCTGTTCGTGACGAAAATCTCCGTCAGCCTGTCCCGCTGGGCGTCCGGGAGCCCCAGGGCCGTCCGATCTATGAACGTACGAAGCCATTCGGCCAGCTCGCCGAATTCCGTCGAGCTGTACATCTCGATCCATCGGCAATAGAGCGGTTGATGCTCCGGTTTGCCGCGGGTTTCGAGGGCCTGACCGATTTCGGCGTAACCCCATGAGCATGGAAGCAGCGTCGCGGCGATTTCCGCAATCGTGCCGGAATGAGCGTTGGAAAGCATGTGATTGGTGTAGGCGAGCGTGGTCGGGGACAGGCGAGTCGCGAGCAACTCGTCCTCGGATATGCCGAAGTCCTTGCAGAAACTGACGTGGAGCGACATCTCCGTGTTCAGCGTCTCGTGAAGCAGGCGCGCGAACCAGCCCATATCCTCCAGCGTCTCGGCTTTGGCGACGGCCAGCGCAATGACACGGGAGAAGTCGATCAGGAACAGGTAGTCCTGTTTCATGTACCACTGGAATTTCTCCAAAGGCAGGGTGCCGTTTCCTAGCTCGACGACGAAGGGGTGTTGGTGTTCCTGTTCCCAGATGATTGCCGCGCGGTCGCGGAGTATTTCGCTGAATTTGGTCATTTGAAGTTTTTCCTTTGTGGGGTGAAGCGGGCCTCTTACCCTCACCCCAGCCCTCTCCCAGAACGGGAGAGGGGGTTGTTTAAGGACGGCTAAGTATCCCCCTTATATAGATTAAGGGTTGTCGGCTTCTCTCGCCAAATTCAAGCAGGCGTGACTTCAAGCGGACGAAGTTAGGCTCGTTCGATGCGAACGGGAGCGCCGGAAGGGACTCGTTTGAGGACGGTAGAGTCGCCGTGCATTCTGCCGATTACGGTAACTGGACTGGCGGGACGAATTTCGTCGCCCCTGCTCATGGGGGTGGGTCCGAAGAACATGCAGAAGGCGCTGCCGGGCGGCCAGTATCCCAGATCGCCGAGCTCGACGACCTCTTGTCCCAACTCTTCGGCGGCGGAGACGGGGATGCCGAAGTAGATCTCGTCTCCCCAGGTGTTGGCGGACGCCTCGATGGGGAGAGCGTCCCAAATCGCGGCGGCGGTGTCGGTGTCGTTCAGGGCGGCGCTCACGGTCACCTGCCCTGCGGTAATGTTGATTTCGCGTTCACTCACGTTGGTGAACCTCCTGTCGCGGGCCTTGTCGGGGCCGTATAATGCTCAGATTACGTTTTATCGCCGATGCTATGCCTTGTGCAAGTGTAATGGAGACCTATGGAACTTGAGAATCGGCTCCGCACTCAGTGGACAGAATCGGTGCAGGACTGGATCGAGACCGACCAAGCCATCCGCACGGGTATGCTCGACTCGTGGATGCTGGAGGCGCTGGGTGAAGTGTCTGGCAAGGAGGTCATCGACATCGGCTGTGGGGAGGGCCGGTTTAGCCGGCTGCTGTCCGAGCAAGGTGCGGCGGTGACCGGCATCGACCTTACGGAGCCGTTGATCGAAAGGGCGCGTGAACTCGGTGGCAACGAGGAAACGTACCTGCAGGGGGACGCGGAAACGCTTGACGGAGTGAGTGACGAGTCCTTCGATCTGGCGGTGTCGTATATCGTGCTCGTCGATCTGCTGGACTATCGCCGGTCGATTCGAGAGGCGTACCGGGTGCTTCGACCCGGCGGCAGATTTGTGGTCTGCAACGTCCACCCGATGCGGACTGCCAGCAAAAACATAGTCGGGTGGATCCGTGACTCTTCCGGGAAACTGTTCTATCCGGTGGACAACTACACGGAGGAAGGCCCGCGTGAGTTCATGTGGTGGGGGAAGCCGTTCATCAACATGCACAGGACACTTTCGAGCTATGTGGGGGCATTCCTTGATGCGGGCTTCACGCTCGAAGGGCTGCATGAGCCGGTTCCATCCGATGAGCAGCTGGCCGAATATCCCCACTTCGACGACGAGCCTCGCGTGCCGAACTTCATAATCTACGTACTGAAGAAACCAACAGAATAGGAGCACCGATTCATGCCAACCGTACCAGCCGACCGTCTTGAAAGGATTGCGCGAGACCTGCTCATGGGAGCGGGGGCCACCGAGGCCGAGGCCGAATCGGTCGCCGACGGGGTGATCGGGGCCAATCTTGCGGGCCACGATTCTCACGGGATCATCCAGATACCTACGTACATCGACCGCATCGAGGTTGGTCACATCGTTTGCGACGCGCCGATGGACGTGGTGCGGGAGACAGCGACGACGATGGTGGTCGACGGCAACTGGGGCTTCGGGTTTCACGTGTCGAAACTCGTCATGGAGTCGGTCATCGAAAAGGCATCGGCGAGCGGTGTCGCGGCGGCGACGGTATACCGGCAGGGACATGTCGGTCGGGTGGCGGCGTACCCAATCATGGCGGCAAAGGCTGGGTTGATCGGCATGATGACGGCCGACTCCGGGAGGTCGGCGAAGGGGGTTGTGCCGTTCGGGGGGCGAGAGGCGCGGCTGGGAACGAACCCGATCTGTTTCGCGATGCCGAGCAACCTCGAAGGCCCGCTGTTCATCGATATGGCCACCAGCGCGGTCGCGGCCGGGAAGATCGGTCTGGCCATCGCGCGAGGCAAGTCAATTCCAGAGGGCTGGATACTTGATAAGGACGGCAACGCGACGACCGATCCGCACGACTACACGAACGGCGGAACGATCCTGCCCCTTGGCGGAACGGAGGGTCACAAAGGGTACGGGCTGTCGGCCATCGTAGAGATATTCTCCGGACTGCTGACTGGGCTGGGATTCGGAGTCGATCCGACGGGCAGGCATAACGACGGCTGCTTCATGGCGGCCTTCAACGTGGAGGCGTTCCGGTCGCTCGAAACGTTCAAGCAGGAAGTGACGGAGTTCGCGCACTACCTGAAGAGCACGCCACCTGCCGAGGGGTTCGACGAGGTGTACTACCCTGGAGAGGTCGAGCATCTGCGGACGCTACAGGTTCTTGAGCGCGGCATCGAGGTGGAGGAGTCGACATGGGAGAAGCTGCAAGCGCTGTCGGACCGGTACGGGCTGGGTGATTTGGGCGGGGCTTGAGGGTTAGGGATTTTCTCACCGCAGAGGGCGCGGAGGCCGCAGAGAGAAAACTTGATTGGTTGTGTTGCAGTGATGTAAGTCCTGCTATTGGGCAGCAATCAGGACTGCGAGAATTTTAGATTCCTCACTTCGCTGCGCTGCGTTCGGAATGACAGGTGCCGGGCGTGTGCTCGGGGGAGGTTAGGGCCCGACTAGCCGAGGATTTTCCGCGAATTTGTTGCATGGTGTTGCATTTCCCTCGTTATCGTAAAGTTCACGACTTTGTCAGGTCACGTGGCACAGGTCGAAACAGGAAAGCGCATGAACATGCGTCTCCGGGGTTTTCCTTTGTTATATGTGTGCCATTTTGTGCCATTCTGTGCCGTTTCCTTGTTGTCGCGAGTGCGGGCATTAGGCAGTCGCTTATGAGTAGTGTGGTACATGCGTTCTTGTTTGTCAAATCGGGGACACGCGGTGTTGAAGTAACCCTCACCTCAACCCTCTCCCGCGAACGGGAGAGGGGGTAAATGGCGCCGGGGATGGGCAACCACAAGGAGCCCGTCTCATAAGTAGGCTTCCCTCTCTCTTGGGGAGGTTGTGGATTCCCGCTTTCGTGGGAATAACGGCATATGTGACTATGTTTCGGAGCAACCAATATCTACAGCGACGATAGTCGTTACGCAATTTACTAGTGGAATGTGTGCAGTCGAGTTATGAGACAGGCTCCAAGGGTTGCCCCTACGACAGGTAGTGGGCTGGGGGCTGCTCTCAGGGGAATGAGGAATTAAGGAGAGCCGGAGGCCAGTTTCCCGAGAAATGACTTCTACGCTTACAGGCGTCTGGTGGAGGTGGGTCTTGTTTGGGGTGAGTGGCCGTTGGAGCGACGGCGGTAGTCGTGGACTACGGAGTCGATGACGTCGAGGGCGTGGTCGATGTCCGCGGCGGTGATGCCGTAGCCGGTGACGAAGCGCCAGCCCAGCTCGGGGCCTAGGTCGTAGAACTTTATGCCTTCGGCCTCGATGAGCGCGGCTAACTCAGCCGAGTGGGCCTGGTCGACATGGCAGAAGAAGATGTTCGTTTGTACCCGTTCGGGGTCGATCTCAAGTCCGGGGATGGAGGCGAGTCCCTTCGCGAGACGTTGGGCGTTGCCGTGGTCTTCAGCTAGGCGCTCGACCATGTTTTCGAGGGCGTAGACTCCTGCGGCGGCGATGATGCCGGCCTGTCTCATGCTGCCGCCGAGATATTTGACCCAGCGGCGGGCCTCCTCGATGGTCTCGCGGCTTCCGCAGAGGACGGAGCCGACTGGAGCGCCGAGTCCCTTGGAGAGGCAGAAGGTGACGGTGTCGGCGGATTCGACGAGGTCGCTCACGGGCGTCTTGAGGCTGACGGCGGCGTTGAACAAGCGCGCGCCGTCGATGTGGAAGGGCAGGTCGTGCTCGTGGGCGATGTCGGCTATCTGCCGGATGTTATCCCGGTCGAGGACGAGGCCGCCGAGCAGGTTCTGCGTGTTTTCGAGGGAGACCATGCCGGTCTTCGGCCAGTCGCGACTGTCGTGGTTGATCGCGCCGCGCACCTCGTCGGGGTCGAGCGAACCGTCGGGGGTGTTTTCGAGGGCGTGCATCGTGACGCCTGCGAGGGCCGAGAGACCGCCCGCCTCTCCAAGGTTGATGTGGGTGTTCCGACCGACGATGACGGAGTCGCCGCTTGCACACTGGGAGAGGATGGCCACCATGTTGCCCTGAGTGCCGCTCGTGACGAGGACGGCGTCTTCCTTGCCGAGTCGCTCGGCGGCCATCGCCTCGAGGCGGTTTACGGTGGGGTCCTCACCCTCGTCGGCGTCGCCAAGCTCGGCCTCGGCGATTGCGACGCGCATTTCCGGGCTGGGCAGGGTCTTGGTGTCACTCCGAAGGTCGACGATCCTCATGGCTATTCCTGTGGTCGTGCGGAGGTCTGGATTCCCATTGCGTCTTGGAGCGATTAACGCACATAATACGGCGATCAGCAAGCTGGAAGGGAATGTGAGTCCGAAGAAGAAGCGGGTCGTTCGAGCCCCAAAAACAAGGAAGCCGAGGAGAAAGCAGTCGTGGCGTGACGCCGGCGGCGACTGGGACGACCTGTCGTACGACCGTCAGGAGCGCGTGGCATCGCCTGCGGAGCGGGAGCGGCGGCGGCAGGTGGTGCAGGAAAGCGCGCGCGCGTGGCTCGGCACTCCACAGGAGGAGTACCGGTCGGATGAAAATGCGACGGGGTTGCTGGGCGTCGTGACATCCGTCCACGGCAGCCTGTACATGGTCGAACTGTCCGGCGAGCCGGTGGAGTGCCATATCCGCGAGTCGCTGAAGGACCAGGAGACGGGATTCGTCAATCCTGTCGCTGTTGGAGACCGCGTCATAGTCACGGAGGACGGCGCGGGAGGGTTCGCCATCGAGGAGCTGCTGGAGCGGGACTCGATCCTGACACGGCCTTCGTCTTTCAAGGGCTACCTGCGGCAGATCGTCGCGGCCAACGTTGACCAGCTATTAATCGTCACATCGTGGCGTGAGCCGTCATTCTGGCCGGAACTGGTCGATAGGTACCTAGTGACAGCCGACGTTCACGAGCTTGATCCCATTATCTGCGTCACGAAGGGGGACCTCATCGAAGACGCGGAGGAGTTCGAGACGGCGCTCGCACCGTACTACGACCTGGATTACACCGTTGTCGTTACCTCGACGATGACCGGGGACGGGATGGACGAGCTGAAAGAGCGCCTAGCAGGAAAGAGCACGGTGCTGTCTGGACTGTCGGGGACGGGGAAGTCATCGCTGTTGAATACCCTGAAGCCGGGGCTTGGCCTTCAAGTGGGCGAGATCAGCACATGGCGCGGACGGGACCAAGGGCGTCACACGACGACGCGGGCTACGTTGTTGCGCATCGACGAAGAGACAACGGTGGTGGACACGCCGGGCATACGCGAGTGGGGACTCAGCGGTCTTACGAGGCCGGAACTGTGGCATTTCTTCCCGGAGATCGAGCAGGCGGCGGGGGGTTGCAAGTTCACCGACTGCCGACATTTCTCGGAGCCGGGGTGCGCGGTGGTCGCGGCGACTGAGGGCGGAGAGATAGACGGGGAGCGGTACTACAGCTATACGGTGATCTACGAGTCGTTGCCGGAGTCGATAGCGACGTGGTGAGTGGGGGAAGGGAACCCCCTCTCTGTATCTCTCCCCCGTTCGACGGGGGAGAGATCGGAAGGCCTAGACGTAGACCTGTCCCCGAAAGTATGAACTTCAGAGGCGGGACGGCTAGCTGCCGTTCGTCATTTTTTCTTCGGTGACGGCGGCGGGATTCATTGGGAGCCGCATCATTCTGACGCCTGAGGCGTTGTAAATGGCGTGGGCGATGGCGGCGGGGGGCGGGACGATGTTGGCCTCGCCGACGCCTCGAACGCCGAAGGGCTGCTGCTCGCTGGGCACCTCGACGATGACGGTGTCGATCATGGGAAGGTCGAGGCTGGTCGGCATCCGATAGTCGAGCAGAGTCGAGTTCATCATCATGCCGTCGTCGCGCATGAAGTATTCTTCGTTGAGCGCCCAACCGATGCCCTGGGTGCTGCCGCCCTGCATCTGGCCCTCAACGTAGCTGGGATGGATGGCCTTGCCCGCGTCCTGAACGACGGTGAACCTGAGGATGTCGACCTTGCCGGTGTCGGGATCGACCTCGACATCGACGATGTTCCCGGCGAAGGAGCCGCCCCCAACGCCAAGACCGCCCGCGTCGAGCGCGCCCCGGCCCATGATGGGACCGCCGGTGTCGTTGAGCTGCTCGGCGAGCTGGGCGAAGGTCATGTTGAGCTCTTCGTCGGTCTTCGAGCGGAACACGCCATCGGCCAACTCCAGCGAGTCTGCATCAACGTCCCAGATCAGGGCGGCGCGGGCGATCATCTGTCGCTTCACGTCCTGCGCGGCCTCGTAGGCTGCCCAGCCGGTGGCATAGGTGACGCGGCTTCCGCCGGTAACGTCGGTGTGACCGATGGAGTCGGTGTCGACGACGGTCGGGTTCACGTCTTCGGCGCGGATGCCCAGCACCTCGGCGGCCTGCATGGCGACGGAGGCGCGAGTACCGCCGATGTCGGTGGAGCCTTCGGTCAGGTTGATCGTGCCGTCGGGGTTGACGCTGATGTTGACGGCGGACTTGAAGCCGACGTTGAACCAGTAGCCGATCCCAACGCCGCGACCCTTGGTCGGGCTGTCAAGCGGCTCGGAGTAGTGCGGGTGGTCGCGCATGGCCTCAAGGACCTCCTTCGCGCCGATGCGCGGGAAGGTCACTCCATCGGCTCGGGTGGTGCCCTTCACGGCGACGTTCTTTAGTCGGAGGTCGATGGGGTCGATGTCGAGCTTCTCGGCGATTTCGTTGAGGACGGTCTCGGTCGCGAAGGCGACGTTCGTCGAGCCGGGCGCTCGGTAGGCCTGGGTCTTAGGCTTGTTGACGACCACGTCGTAGCCGTCGATCTGCTGGTTGGGGATGTCGTATGAGGCGAAGACGCACATGGCGGCGGCTCCGACCGGTGAGCCGGGGAAGGCCCCCGCCTCGAACTGGAGGTCGGCGTGAGCGGCCAGAATCGTGCCGTCGTTCTTGACGCCGATCTTGACGGTCATGTGGGAGCCGGGTGTAGGGCCGGTTGCCTCGAAGACTTCCTGACGGGTCATGACGGCCTTGACAGGGCGGCCGGACTTCTTGGACAGGACTGCGACAGTCGGTTCGAGGTATGCGGGAATCTTGCCTCCGAAGCCGCCTCCGATCTCCATCGGCACGACCTTTATCTGCGACGCGGGCTTGCTAAGGATACCAACCATCTCGTCGCGAACGCTGAACGAGCCCTGCGTGCTGCACCAGATGGTGATCTTGTCGTCCGTGTTCCAGAGGCCGGTTGCGACGTGGGGCTCGATGTAGCCCTGGTGAACGGTGGAGGTGTCGAACTCGCGCTCGATCACGAGGTCGGACTCGGCGAAGCCTGCCTCCACGTCTCCCTTGACCTGTCTGAAGTGCTCGGCAACGTTGCTCTGCCCTTCAGCCGTCTCTCCCATCTCGGAGGTGCGGAGAGCTTCGTGGAGGATGGGGGCACCGTCGGCCATGCCTTCGGGGGCGGTCAGGACGGGACCGAGCACCTCGTACTCGACGACGATCTTGTCGGCGGCCTCTTCGGCGACGTGGGGACTCGACGCGGCGACCGCGGCTATGGCGTGTCCCTTGTACAGGGCCTTGTCGTCGGCGAGGACGTTGTTGCGGAGGTATCGCAGGTTCGCGGCGCCCTCGCCGAGCGCGACGACCTGATCCGCCACTTCCGGCAGGTCGGCGCCGGTGACGACGGCGTGGACGCCGTCCATCGCCTCAGCCTCGCTCGTGTCTATGGAGAGGATCCTTGCGTGCGCATGAGGGCTGCGAACGAACTTGGCGTGAAGGATATCGTTCGCGTGGAAGTCAGCGCCGTACTTGGCGCGTCCGGTCACTTTGTCGGCCCCGTCGTGACGTACGGGCCGAGTCCCGATGACCTTGTAGTCGCCGTGCTTGAGGATCATGTTGGGTTCGTATGTGGTGGTCACTCGAAAACCTCCCTGAGATGTGGCATGGAGTCGCACGGTTAGGTGCGGGCATCATGGTATCAGGGAAATGGGCGCGCGACAATTTCATGCCGGGCCGTTCACGTCGATAGGAAAGCAGGGACTGGATTCCGGCCTCGTATCGATCCTGAAATGGGTAACCACAAGGGTTGCCCCTACGATGGGTTTGCAACAATGATGATTTGGTGCAGAAACAGCAAGGGGCGGGTTTGAAACCCGCTCCTACCAGATCATAGTCTCGTCAATTCTCTGATGGTGACCCGCTAGGTCGCGGCCGCGACTTCCTCGGGCTGTTCGATCCGGCGAGACGCAGCGTCCGGGAAGAAGGCGTTCAGGACTTGTTCAGTGATGCCATCGGCGTCCAGTTGGAGCTGGTGTCGCTGGTCTGCGGCGGTGCCGTGCTCGACGAACGAGTCGGGCATCCCGATGCGGTGGACTGACACGTCGTCCAGTCCTGCCTCGGCGAGGGCCTCCAGTACTGCGGAGCCGAAACCTCCGGCAAGGACGTTTTCTTCTACTGTCACGATTCGTTTGACCCTGCGGGCAGTATCCAAGAGCAGATCGGTGTCGAGCGGCTTCACGAAGATGGGGTTGACCACTCCGCACGAAATGCCGCGCTCTTCCAGACTCTTGGCCGATTCGACGGCCGCACTTGCGGACTTGCCCAGGGCGAAGATCGCCACATCGCTGCCCTCCCTGACAGTGACGCCCTTGCCGATCGGCAGTTCCTTGAGGTCGTCGTCGAGGGGTGTGCCGACGGCGGTGCCGCGCGCGATGCGGATGGCGAAGGGGCCGTCATGCCTGTAGGCCGTGTAGACGAGGTGCTGGAGTTCATTTTCGTCCATGGGGGCGGCTACGACCGCGTTGGGTAGACACCGCAAGTAGGAGATGTCGAACATGCCGTGATGCGTCTTGCCGTCCTCTCCGACGATGCCCGCGCGATCCGCGATGAGTTTCACCGGAAGGTTCTGCAGACAGACATCGTGAACGACCTGGTCGAACGCGCGTTGGAGGAAGGTGGAGTAGATCGAGACGAACGGGTTGAGTCCGTTGGAGGCCATTCCTGCCGCCATGCTGACGGCGTGCTGCTCGGCGATGCCTACATCGAAGACTCTATCGGGGAATTCTTCCCGAACGTCGGCAAGGCCTGTGCCTTCGAGCATTGCCGCGCTGATTCCGACGACGGACTTGTCCTTGCGCATGATGCGCGCGATGGTCTGGGAGAAGACCTTGGAGTAGGTGGGCGCTCCCGATGAATCGCCGAGCGGCGAGCTCGGCTGGTGGAATTTGACCGGATCATCCTCAGCCGGTTCATAGCCCCTACCCTTATGAGTCAAAATGTGGACAAGGGGAACCAACCCGGTGGGTTTCATGGCCTGTTGGAACGTCTCTTCGAGCTGCTTGAAGTCGTGGCCGTCGATAGGACCAAGGTACTGGAATCCCATCTCCGTCCAGAACATTGTGGGCACCACGAGACCCTCTACCCCGGTGTATACCCGCTTCGCAAGACGATGCATCAACTCACCCGTGGGCACCTTCCTGGAAAGAGCTTTCATACGTTCAACCATCGCATGGTACTCGGGGTGGGTGATGAGACGCTTGCGCCAGTTTGTGAGGAAGCCGATGTTCTCGGAGATGGACATCCCGTTGTCATTCAGGACGACAATGAGCCTCTCCGGGCTGAGATGCACGATGTTGTTGAGGGCCTCGAAGCTGGATCCCGAGGTCATCGCGCCGTCGCCGACGACCGCGATTGTCCATGAGTCCTGCTCGCGGTTCGCCGCGCCTTCCGCGATACCGAGAGCGATAGAGAGTCCAGTGCCGGCGTGTCCGGCGCAGAGGGCATCGTGGGGGCTTTCGTTCGGCTCCCCGAACCCGGACAGTCCGCCTTCCAGGCGGATGTCCTTGAACTCGTCGCGCCGACCGGTCACCAGCTTGTGGGTGTAGGTCTGGTTGGTCGTGTCCCAGACAATGCTGTCTTTGGGACTTTCAAAGACGCGGTGCAACGCAAGTGTGAGCTCGACAACCCCCAGATTCGATGCCAGGTGGCCGCCGCGCTCGGTTATGACGGAGATGATGGTGTCCCGCGCCTCCTGGGCGACCTGGTCCATCTCCTCATGGGTCAATGCTATGAGGTCGCTCGGCGCATCGATTCGGTCCAATAGACGGGAAGACATCGAAGAACTCCTTTAGCACGGCCGGCTGCAACACCGACTTTCCCATAGCTGCGGACACCTTCAATCGTGGTATCCATCGTAGGATAGACACGTTTGGGCTGTCAACCTGAGACACGGTGTCGAGGATCACAGATGCTCTAGTTTGAGACGAATCCGGCTACTGGGACTGATGGAAGGGAGCACGTCCAGTCGAGGGACTTATGGTGGTATAATGCGGGACTTGAACCGGCATAGACTCATAGGGAGTTGCTTCGGGTCTTGTCACTTGGGCTCATTGTCTTCTTAATCGCGGCCGCCATAGCGTTGGGCGGTGCACTCGGCGTGGTGATGACGCGGAATATCGTGTATGCCGCTTTCTCGCTTCTCGCCTCCCTCATCGGCGTTGCCGGCCTGTTCCTCATCGCGTTCGCGGAGTTCCTCGCGCTGGTCCAAGTGCTCATATACGGCGGGGCGATTGTGATCGTGATCCTGTTCGCCCTGATGCTCACACGAATTCAGGACTTCGAGAATCTGTCGGGCAACCGCCAGTGGCCGATTGCGGCCATTGTATCCGGCGGAGTGTTCGCCCTCCTGGCCGCGTCGGTGATCTATACGACGGTAAAGACCGTACCGGAAAGACAGGCCGTGCCACTGGAGGATTTGGGGCAAACGCTGTTCGAGCAGTGGGCCGTTCCCTTCGAGATCGCTTCCCTGGTGCTGCTCGTGGCTCTCATTGGGGTTGTGGTTATGGTTGGGGCGGATGGGAGACGAGAGTGATCGAGCTTGCCCACTTTCAAATCGTGGCCGCAGCGATGTTCGCCATCGGGCTGTACGGCGTACTTTCGCGTCGGAGCGCGGTCTTGATATTGATGTCGATTGAACTTATGCTAAACGCGGTAAACGTCAACCTCATAGGTTTTGTCGCGTTCGCCGATATTGCCGATCCAAGTCGGGCGCTTGGGCAGGTGATTGTGGTGTTTGTGATCACGATCGCCGCGGCGGAGCTAGCGTTGGCGCTTGCGATTATCTTAAGATTGTACCGAAACCGCTCCACGGTGAACGTGGACGAAGTTAACCTAATGAAGTGGTGAGAGGTAACGACATGAGGCTTCACACATGGTCTTTCGGTTTCATAGCTCTGGCAATTCTGCTGCTGGCTCTCTCGGTGGCTTGCGGCGGAGGTGGCGGTAACGGCGACACAGGCGGAGACGCCACTACCGGTGGCAGCGGCGGGGCCGGTACCTCAGGGGCGGCTGCCGGTGGCGCGGGAACAAGCGGAGGGGCGACAACTGCCGGGGAGGTTGCCGCTCCCGCTGCGACGTTGGAGGAAGGGCAGCCGGCGCCGGATTTCACGCTCCAAGTATACGAGAACGACAACTACACCAAGGACCAAGAGGTTAGCCTGTCCGATCTCCGGGGAAAGCCCGTAGTCATCAACTTCTGGTTCCCGGCGTGTACGCAGTGCCAGGAGCTGATGTTCCTGATAAAGGACTCCTACAACGCGAACATGGATGACGTCCATTACGTTGCCGTCCAGGTATCAGCCGACAGCAAGTCGGGATGGGACCCCGGTGGAAGCGACGCCGCATCCGGTCAGGACTACGTGACAGATAAGGAGTTGCACTTCATCGTCGGTCCTGACTTCGACCGCTCTATTGCCGCGGCATACGGTGTGGACGCCTACCCATCGACATTCTTCTTGGACAAGGATCTGAATTACGTCTCCTCGGCGGAATATCTCAAGGCCAGAGGGATCAAGGACAATCTCCAACTGGCATCGGAATAGGGACGGGGTGAATACGAACGCCGGGGAAGCTGTAATATCCCTCGTTTAACGGTACTTCCCTCCTAGAATGCCGCTGTCAGACACCATAACCGCGGAGTGGGCGTGGGTGATCCCCGCCCTGAGCGTATCGGCGTTTTTCATCACCGCGGTAATCGGGCGGTTCCTTCCCCGACAGGGCGTTTACGTTCCCATCGCAGCCATTGGGCTGGGATTCGTCGTCTTTTGGTTCGTACTCGCGGACCTCGTAGCCAACGGAGCGCGAACGGTCGCCATCGACTGGATAGTTCTTGGCGATACGCGGATATCCTGGGGCGTTATCGTCGACCGGCTGTCGGTGTCCATGCTCGGCCTCGTTACCTTCGTCGCGCTCCTCGTTCAGGTGTACTCGATCGAGTATATGAAGGGCGAGCGTCGCATCGGCTGGTACTACGCCGTCCACGCCCTGTTCGCCGGGGCGATGCTTGCGCTCGTTCTGGCGGACAACCTGATATTCCTGTACCTCGCCTGGGAGCTCGTGGGGCTGGGCTCGTACCTTCTAATCGGCTTCTGGTGGGAGAAGAGATCGGCCGCGGAGGCAGCCAAGAAGGCCTTCATCACGACGCGAATCGGTGACGTTGGCCTGCTCATCGGAATCATTCTGCTGTTCCGCGCGACGGGGACGTTCGACATATCGACCATCTTCCACGTGGCGGAGCAGGGTGGGATCGACAGTGGCACGCTGACGCTCTCCATGCTGCTCATCTTCCTCGGCGCGATGGGAAAGTCGGCGCAGTTCCCGTTCCACGTCTGGCTGCCGGACGCCATGGAGGGTCCAACTCCGGTCAGCGCGCTGATTCACGCGGCCACGATGGTAGCGGCGGGCGTGTTCCTTACGGCCCGGCTGCTGCCGCTATTCGAGATGGGCGAGAACGTCCTTCTCGTCGTGTCCGTCGTGGGGCTGTTCACGTTCATCTATGCGGGGACTCTGTCGCTCGTGATGACGGACTTCAAGCAGGTGCTCGCGTACTCGACGATCAGCCACCTCGGTCTGATGATGCTCGCGCTGGGAGCCGGGGCACTGGGAGCGGCGATGCTGCACCTGGTCGCGCACGGACTTGCGAAGGCGCTCCTGTTCCTCGGAGCAGGCAGCGTGAACCACGCAACGCACAGGACGGGTATCTGGGAGCTGGGCGGAGTCGTCAGGAAGATGCCACTTACCGGAGTGACGTTCATCATCGGAGCGGCGTCGCTGGCAGGGATTCCGCCGTTGGTGGGGTTCTGGAGCAAGGACGAGGTCCTTGTGGCAGTCAGCGACGGGCGAGGGCCGGTTTTCTTGGCATTCGCGTTGATTGGGGCGTTGCTCAGCGCCCTCTACATGGCACGGGTGGTCTTCGTAGTGTTCTTTGGCAAGCCGCGAGGATACGGAGAGGCGCATGAATCGCCGAGATTGATTACCGTTCCGCTATTGTTGCTGGCTATCGGGTCGGTGGCAGCGTGCGTGCTGGTATTCGACTGGCCGGGGTCATACGACGGCTTCGGCGCGTTCCTGCTGGCCGACCAAGAGTTTCTGCACCACGTGGAGAAGTTCCACATCGTGCCCTGGCTGGCCGGTCTCTCTTCCCTCTTGGCAATTGGGGGCGTGGCATTGGGATGGCTTATCTACATTCGAGGGAGCATTTCGCAGGAGGCGTTGGCCCGGAGACTTGCGCCCGTCTATCGGACACTAGCTAGAAAATACTACGTGGATGACGTGTATCAATGGGTTGTGGATCGAGTCGTCCTCGCCTTCGGCGGCGCGGTGGCGGCGTTCGACCGAATCGTCGTCAATGACGGCGGTGTTGACGGGCCTGCGCTGCTGGTGCGCTTCTCGGCTTTCCGAGCCCGGTTGGTGCAGACGGGGCGGCTCTACAATTACGGGTTGGCGATGGCGCTGGGGATTCTGGTGCTTGCGGTCTTGTGGTGGATGCGGGCGGGGTAGCCGACCTAAAGCGTATGGTCGCTTCGCCACGTCTTCAGTCCAATAGGACGCTGACTTTCTCTAGGGCTTCGCCAACAACTCGCTGTGGTGTCTTGCACTCGAAACGGGCGTTTCGCGCCCGCCAGTCTAGACTCCTGATTTGGTCGGCCAAGACCACCCCAGAAACGGGGCTCGTGTCGGGTAGAACAACCTCAAAGGGGTATCCCTTGATTCTTGACGTAACTGGACAGAAGAGAGCCAGCCCGGTCTTGCGGTTGTAAGTCTCCTGGCTCAGTACCAGGGCAGGCCGATGTCCAGCCTGCTCATGTCCTGCCTGCGGCGAAAAGCTCAGCCATACTATGTCTCCCCTCGCAGGGACATATTCGTAATTTACCACTCTTCTCTGCCTTGAGCAGAACCAGTATCCCATTCGGAATGGAGATTCTCAGGCGTTACGTCCGCCAGCATATCCTCTAGGTGATATGACTTCTTACGAATCACGACCTGGTCACCACGCGGAATTATTTCTACAGTCGAGCCTTCCCGCACCCCCCACTGCTCAGCAACGGGCTTTGGAATACGGACTGCAAGACTTGAACCCCATTTGGCAATGCGGGAATTGGCACCCATGTTAGATCCTCCTATTAGATATACATTATATATCATTTTACGCCGTTGTTCAGGAGATTTGCCAGACGAAAGGTCAAAGCACCATTCATGGTTCGACAGGCTCACCACGAACGATTTCATTTGACCCATTAACCACTCCCTGAGAACTACGACACGCCTCCGGCATGGTGTAGGATGTGTCCGGTCGCTTATCGGTCCATCAGCTCGACAGGAGGCGCGGTATGTCGAAGATCAGGCACATAGCGGTTACGACGAACGACCTTGAAAGTTCCGCGGAGTTTTACAAGGGGGCGTTCGGTCTCGATGAGATTTCGAGGAACGACGAGGCGGTCATCTTGACGGACGGTTACATCGTGTTCGCTCTCCTGGAATTCAGGGCGGACCGCTATGGCGGGGGGCGGCCGGGGCTGCACCACTTCGGATTCAAGATCGAAGACTTGAACGCGGTTGAAGACAAGATGGCGGCCCTCGGCGGACAGGAGATGGTCGAATACAACCGGACATACGGCAACCGCGAGGGTACCGAGGACGACTGGGTAGGCGAGAAGAAGTGGATGGACCCGCAAGGGGTGGCCTTCGACATTAATCCGACAGGCTGGGGTTGAGCGCGACGGCTCCCCCTTCCTAAGTCCTTCCCCCGGTGGGGATGACAGGGGTAGGTATTCACCCTCGCCCCAGCCCTCTCCCGCGAACGGGAGAGGGGGTCTGCATTGACGAGAAAGCAGTACGGCATTGTCATTCCGAGTGGAGAGTAGCGGAGTCAATGGGCGCGGCACTGGCTATCCGGTCTTGCGGCGATGGACTTTAGATTCCTCGCTGCGCTCGGAATGACAGGGAGACGGGGTTGGGTCGTAGCTGCAAATCCGTTTTACCTACCCCCTGTCAGTCCGTCGTGGGGGGAAGGACGGAGATGGTCGGACGCGCGGCGCTATGTGACCCGCGCGCGTTGGTGGTATCATCTGATGGGCTGTCCGCAATCCCACACACTTCAAGCGCAGAGGCGACGCCGATTTACAGGCGTCGTTCTGTTGTAACGACCGGGCTGAATGGAGACGTTTGACAGATACGTTCTGTTCCTGCTGATCGTCTTGCCGCTCATTGGGGCCGGCGTCCTCTTACTCGTTCCAGCACAACGTTCCGATGTCGTGCGATGGGTTTCCACAATCCTGTCCTTCGTGGCTATGCTCCTGAGCTTCTATGTGTTCGGACTGTATGACCATGATGCGGGCGGCTACCAGTTCCTTCGAGCGTGGCAGTGGCTGGAGATTCCAGGGCCGTGGCCATTCGGAGACCAAGGGATAACGCTCTCCCTCGGCGTGGACGGCATCTCGGCGATGATGGTGCTGCTCACCGGGATTGTGATGTTCACGGGCACGCTTATCTCCTGGAGCATCGCCGACCGCAACAAGGACTTCTTCATCCTGTACTTCCTCCTGCTGTCGGGCGTGTTCGGGGTATTCGTGTCGCTCGATCTGTTCTTCCTCTTCTTCTTCTACGAGCTTGCGGTGCTGCCGATGTACCCCCTGATCGGCGTGTGGGGGAGCAGCTCGACCTTCAAAGACTTCATCCGCACGAAGGAATACGGCGCGATGAAGCTCATGTTGTTCCTCGTCGCAGGGAGCGTCCTGATCTGGATAGCGCTACTGGCGATATTCGTCGAGGCCAATGCGGGGACGTTCGATCTGCAGGTCCTTGAAGGGGTGGAGTATTCCATTGGATTCCAGCGCGTGATGTTCCCGTTGCTCATGGTTGGGTTCGGGGTTCTTGCCGGGCTGTGGCCGTTCCACACGTGGTCGCCGGACGGACACGTCGCAGCGCCTTCAGCGGTGAGCATGGTTCACGCGGGCGTCCTGATGAAGCTGGGCGCGTACGGCATCCTTCGCGTGGGAATGACCGTCCTGCCGGAGGGCGCTCAGGACTGGATGCCGGTGCTCGTTGTCCTTGGGGCCGTGAACGTCATCTACGGGGCGATCTCGGCTATGGGGCAGCGCGACCTGAAGTACGTCATCGGCTATTCGAGCGTGAGTCACATGGGCTACGTCCTGATGGGGCTCGCCACGCTACACCACCTCGGAGTGAGCGGCGCGGTGATGCAGATGTTCTCTCACGGGGTGATGACGGCCCTGTTCTTCGCAGTTGTGGGCGCGATCTACGACCGGACACATACCAGGGACATCGGAGTGCTCGAAGGCATGGCGAAGCGCATGGGGACGACCGCGTGGCTCTTTGCCATTGCGGGGCTGGCCTCTCTCGGACTGCCGGGCCTGAGCGGATTCGTGGCGGAACTGCTCGTGTTCCTTGGACTGTTCCAGACGTATCCGATCTTGGGAGCACTGGGCGTTGTCGGCGCGGCGATTACCGCCGTGTACATACTCAGGCTGATCGGGAAGGTGTTCTTCGGGGAATTGGGCGAGCAGTGGCGGGACCAAACAGACATTTCCAGGCGAGAGGCGGGGGCATCGGTCATACTGGCCGGGTTCATCCTGCTTATGGGGCTCTTCCCGTTCCCGTTCCTGAGTGCCATCGACGCGAACGTGGCGGAACTCCTAACGCGCATGACGGGTGCAGGCTAGATGAGCAACGACTTCACTCTCCTGCTGCCGGAAGCGCTCGTGGCCGTGTTGGCCGTTGTCGTCTTGACGGCGGACTTCTTCACACCGTCCGGTCGGAAGCACTGGTTGGGCTATGGGGCAGTATTGGGGCTTCTCGGCATACTTGCCTTCACCTTGCCGTTCCTCTGGGGGCGGGACACCGTTCTCTATGACGGCGTGATCCGCGTCGACGATTACGCGCTGTTCTTCAAGGGGTTCTTCCTCGTGCTGGGGATCGTCGCGATCCTGTCGAGCGTCGAGTATGTGAGACGACGACTCCACCATGCGGGCGAGTTCTACGGAATTCTCCTGTTCACCGTCGTGGCGGCGATGTTTCTCGTCTCGTCGGGGGAGCTACTCACGGCCTATATCTCGCTTGAGCTGCTCAGCTTCAGCCTGTACGTGCTGGTAGCCGCCGACCGTTACAACGACCGGTCGAACGAGGCGGGGACGAAGTACATCCTGCTGGGAGCGCTGTCGTCGGCATTTCTGCTGTACGGCATCAGCCAGGTGTACGGGCATCTGGGTACGACCACGTTCGAGGGCATCAGCGCGGCCCTGGCAAGCGGCGGGGACCTGTCGCCGGGGCTCTTCGTCGGCATCGTGCTGATTATCGCGGGACTCGGGTTCAAGGTTGCGGCGGTGCCCTTCCACATGTGGGCGCCCGATGTCTACGAGGGCGCGCCGACGCCGATAACGGCCTACCTTGCGGTGGGCTCCAAAGCGGCGGCGTTCGCGCTGATCATCAGGCTGTTCGCGGAGGGGTTCATTCCCGCGGCGGAGGAGTGGTCGCTCATCATCGTAGTAATTGCCGCGGTGACGATGGTGGCGGGCAACCTCATCGCCATCGCGCAGAGCAACATCAAGCGGCTGCTGGCGTATTCGAGCATCGGACACGCTGGATATCTGCTCATGGGGATCGCTGCCCTGGCGGCGGTCGGATCGAATGGCGAATTGGCGCTCGACCGCTCGCACCTGGTCACGAACGCGATCATGCTTCACCTGGTCGCTTACGGGGTAACGAACATGGCAGCGTTCCTGGTCGTCAGTACTGTTTGCACGGGCTCCGGCGATGAATCGATCTCCTCGTTCTCGGGCCTGAGCCGTAGATCGCCCGGAACGGCGATGGTGATGGCCGCCGCTCTGTTCTCGCTGGCCGGACTGCCCATCTTCGCGGGATTCACCAGCAAGTTTTATCTGTTCACGGCGACCGCCTCGCAGGGCCTTCTGTGGCTGGCGGGGCTGGCTATTCTGATGAGCCTCGTGTCGCTCTACTATTACCTAATGGTCGTACGGCAGATGTACATCGAGCCGGGTGACGGGCGTGAGGCGGTGGCGGTGCCGCGTTTGACGTTTGGTGTGCTCATTGTGCTGTTCGTCGGCATGGTGATTGTTGGCGTCTATCCTGCACTCTTGATGGACTTCATCCAGAGCGCGAGCGAGTCGTTGTTCTTGACAGAATTCGCGCTGTCCGTCCGGTAGGACAGGGATGGCCAAGTTGCCGCAGCAACGCGCAGGCTCTATTATCTGCATCCAGCAAAACCCAAATCGACCACCTAATTCGGACGTGCGGAGTGACGGGCTACATCCGAGGTCATAACGCAACACCTTGCCGGGGATGGATTCCCGCGTTCGCGGGAATGACGGAGGTGGTGGATTTGAGAAAACCGAATCGTTGAGGACGTGATCGATGGCAGAGTGGAATGAAGAGTTCAGTCGTGGGATGGTGGTGACGGCGCACCCGGACGATGCCGAGTTCGGCTGTTCAGGCACCGTGGCGAAGTGGTGCACGGCGGGATGGGAGGTCGTGTATGTGCTGTGCACCGACGGGAGCAAGGGTACGAGCGACCGGTCGCTGACACCAGAGGACCTTGCGAGAATTCGACGGCAAGAGCAGATCGACGCCGGCAAGGTACTCGGTCTGAAGGATGTCGTGTTCCTCGACCATCCGGACGCTTACCTTCAGCCCACGCTGGAGGTCCGCAAGCAGATCGCCGCCGAGATCCGGCGACACAAGCCGGACGTGCTTATCACGATGTACCCGATGCGAAATCTCGACGGCGGGTGGGGTTTCGGGCACCCGGACCACATGGCGGCGGGAGAGGCGGCGATGGCGGCGGTCTTTCCCACCGCGCGTGACCACCTCACGTTCCCCGAACTACTCGAGGAAGGGCTGGAGCCTCACAACGTCAGGGAGGTGTGGGTGATGGGGCACCCGTCACCGGATATTTGGATAGACGTGACTGACAGCATCGATACGTCCATCGAAGCGCTGCTTGCACACACGTCCCAGCTCTCCAGTACCGACGAGGAGATTACGGCGTCGATGAAGCGAGGGCGACGAGAACGCGCAAAGGGGAAGGGAATGAAGTACGCGGAGTCGTTCAAACGCATCTCGTTCGATGGGAGGGGGCCGGGACGGCGGGTATCAGATGAGGAGGAAGAGGAGGACGAGCTTTAGGACGGTTGCTAGGTACTGGATTCCTGATTTCGGAGACCCTTTGCATCATCTGCCTAGCTCACCATGAATTGCCCTTCGACAGGCTCAGGGCGAACGTAAGACATTACTGGACAGCCTTTGCGGGAGTGACGATGTGTGGGAGTGTTAGGGGGTAGTCACAACGAGTTGGTGTTGCAGTGACTGAATGACAAGAGGCCCGGCGGAAGTTCGCCGGGCCTCTTGGTTATTTCCCTAGCTTAGTCAAGCAGGGGTGTGGTCTGCACTTCTAGTCCCAGTATCCCGGATCGAGGAAGTTCACGCTGCTGTAGCGCTTGGACCTGTTGCCGGGGTGGTTGACGTTATCGATGCCGTCCTCGAAGTAGTAGGCCTCAATCGGAGCGCCGCCCACCCAGTTCTTCTGGACGTTTCGCACGTTGTTCCTCTTGAGCTTCAGAGCACGGAAGTTGCCAGTGAAGCCCAGACCGCCGATCTTGTACTTGCTCTCGGCGTTGTCGGCGAAGAGCTCCTTGGCGGCATCTACGCGAACCGGGTCGAGGAGGGCTCGGGTGAGACCATCGGCGATGATCTCCTGGTAGCGCTGCATCTTCCCGTCGATGTCGGCCGGGTACGTGCCATCGGGGGCCATGTTGCCATAGGCGTCCGTGTACTGGGGATCAGGACCGGTCGGGGCCATGCCCTCTTCACCGCGGGTGGCGAAGTACTGGCCCATGCCGGGGCCCTGGCCGTCCTTCGTGGTCGGGGCAACGCGGTTCCACATGTTCGCCCACGGATTCGTGCCGCCCTCAGTGGAGGTGAAGAAGTAGAAGTACTCCTCCGGAGGAGTCATGTTGGTCTTACTCGTCGGAGACTCCTCTTTGATGGCGACATTGATGCCGAGCTTCTTCCAGTCTTCGGCCACCCACTGCGTGTAGGGCCAGAAAATCCAGTTGCCGTGGAGCCTGAGCGTGAGCGGACCGGAACCGTCCTTCCTGTCGTAGAAGCCGTCGCCGTTCCCGTCCGAGTATCCCAACTTCTCCATCAGGGACCTGGCGCGGTCGAGGTCGTGCTCGGTATCGACGACTCGATAATCATCACCCGGGTAGTACGGGGTCGAGCTGTGCGGCATCATGTTCTGGGGGATTCCCAGACCGGCCGCAAGGGCCTCGTTGAAGCCGACCCGGTCCCATGCGAGCGACAGGGCGATACGGAAGTCCTTGGTGCGCAGGAGGCTGCCGACTTCCGGATCCTCAATGTACTCCTGGTTAGCGACGATGGTGGTGTCGGCGCCGTCGGGCGAGACGTGCATGAGCACGCTGTAGTCACCCTTCTCGGAGTTGGCCAGGTAGAGCGGCATCTCCTCGGTCGCGAGGTCGTGTCGCGTGTAGTCCGACTCGCCGTTCATCGTGCGGAATACCGCAACCTCACGGCTACCCGTCATGACGTTGAGGAAGCCGTCGATGTACGGAAGCTGGTTACCCTCTGGGTCGGCCGAGTAGAAGTAGTGGTTTCGGGCGTGGGTAATGAGCCCATCACCGTTCTCATCGACGAACCATCCACCGAGGGAGGGAATGTAATGCTCACCCTTGTAGATGTAGTTGATGTCGAACTCGGTCGGGATGGCCTCGGAGGGATGACCCTCGAAGCAGGTGACGCAGCGGATCCTGAGGAGGAGCTTCGTCCAGCTAGGCTGGTCATACTCTTCCAGGAGCGCTGGAATTTCAGAAGCGTTGTACTTGATGTGGAAGCGCTTCTGGACGTGTGACGGAGAGACGAAGCACCTCGGGCAGCCCTTGATGCCAGCGAACACTCTCACCGCGCTCGACTCCGCGAAGCTCCAGTTCGGGTCGTCGAAGTTGACCGTGAAGGTGGAGTCGTCGACGAAGTTTATCCGCATGTCGTTGCCGGTGATCGGGGACTTGAGCACGGCGGGAAGGCCGGGCATGAGCTCCTTGTTGAGCATCTGTTCCTCTAAAGCGAAGCGGACGTCCTCCATCGTGAACGGATAACCGCTATGCCAGCGCATGCCTCGGCGTATATTGAAGGTAAACACCGTGGCGTCGTCGTTCGTGATGAACGTCTTGAAGCCGACCGGCACGTTGAAGAGGCCGTTCGGGGAGCCACCGAGGCCGGACATCATCGTCATGCCCTCGATGAGTTCGATGTTGCCCCTTGTCGAGGCGCGCATCTGGCCGCCATACTGCCCGATTTCGTCGCCCGGCATGTAGATGAGCACGTCCTCAGGAACAGCAAGGCGCTGGTCAAGAGGAAGGATCGTGCCCTGCCTCGCGAGTGCCGCGGATGACGGCGACTCGTTGAACTTACTGGGCGTGGGGCACTGGTCGCAGAACCTCGTGGCGGGATATGCACCCGGCTCCAGCGTCGGAGCCATGTACATGTACTCTTCCATCGCCATCGCCGGGTCTTCGCCGGTGCGTGCCGCAGGACCCGCCGTTGTGCCAGCCGCTGCCGCGGCCGCCTGAGCCGGGGCCGGCTGCTGCGGCGCCATAGCGGGCGCGGCGGGGGCCGGCTGCTGCTGCACTTGTGACGGGGCCTCAGGAACTTCGCCCGCGGGGTAGGCCGCCTCGGCGGCCGGGGCTGCCGCTCTGGCAGGCGCCGGCTGCTGCGGGTCGGCCGGCTCCTCGGCGGCGCAGGCTATGCCTACGACAGCCAGAACGACCGCCGCGAACGCGGCTGCAAGACTATATTTCCAAATTCTGTCTTTCATACGTCGCTCCCTCCTAAATGAGTTATTCCATAGATTGCCTAACGTAAACGCACACTTCAACAACGTAGGGCAATGTATCTTCCTTTTCGACGAATGTCAATACTACATCGGCCTTCTATGGCCACTTCGTCCAAACACGGCGCAAATCAAAACTGATTGGGCCATACTGCCAAGACGCTTCCATTCCATACCAGAGAAGCTGTGTGGAATCTCCAACGTGCTCTATACTAAGGGGCGTCAACAATAAGGCGACCTCTTAGCTCGAAAACGGAAGGCTAAACAAATTCAAGGAGCTACACCATGAAGCAGAAGCGAGTCATCTACGCAAACGACGCACGACACTTCTACCTATTTGTATTCGACCCGCCGATGGTTATGGAAGACGCCTGGCGGCCCATCGACGACGTGGCCGGCACCAGCGTGGACACATTCGCCTACATGGTGGAGCGGGGGGACGGCCTGTTCTATCCGTCCAAGGTTGGGCAGCGCTTCGGATCGGACATCCAGCCATTCGACCAGGTGGCGTACTACCACGTCTGGTACAACATGCAGAGCCTCATCGACCGGGGACTCGACCCGCTGACGGTGCTTATCGACCGCGCCCACGACAAGGGCATGGACTTCATCGCCAGTGTGCGGATGACCAACTACCTTGGGGTTGACAAGTCGCAGTTGGTGCCGGAGGGACGCGGATTCGTCCACGAGGAGATCAGGGACGCCAAGTTCGCGGTGCTCAAGGAGCTTGCGCACGACTACCCTACCGAGGGCATCGAGATGGACTTCTCGTGTCCTCCCGGCGGCGGGCCACCCGCGTTGCGCGAGGAGGACGTAGACGAGCACACGTCTACGATCACGGATTTCGTGGGTTCCGTGGCCGAGACGGTCCACAACAGGCCGGGAGGGCGTGGGATTGTCGGAGCGCGCATATACCCGACCGAGGCCATGAACCGGCGGGCGGGGTACGACGTGCGGAAGTGGATCGAGGACGGCTCGGTCGACTACCTCGTCCCTATGATGTACACGTACTTCGTTCTGGACCAGCACATGCCCATCGACTGGGTGCTCGAGGCGGCGAAGGGCACCGGCACCTCGGTGTACGGCATGCTCCAACCGCATCTGATGGACGAGGGCAGCGGAGCGCCGGAGCGCGTTTTCGCGTCGTCTGAGCACATGCGCGCGGGAGCGATGAATATGTGGGACCGGGGAGCGGACGGTCTGTACACGTTTTTCGGCGACTGGCCGCACGGCGACGGGGTACGACGGTACCTGACCGACATGGGCGATCCCGATCTGATGGTGGAGAAGACGAAGCGCTATTTCTTAGCGGAACGCAATGCCCAAGCGACGGACATGGAGTACGACCAGGCGGTGCCGGTGGAGATTTCCGAGGCCGACCCCGATACGCAGTACGACATCCCCTTTTATGTCTCAGACGATATCGAGGGGAAGCCGGACCGGATTAAGAGCGTGGTACTGCGGATGAAGGTGGACAACCTGATGACTCACGACACGCTGTCGGTCTCGATAAACGGCAACTCGCTGGCCGCCGAGCCGATGTCCCGCGATTACGGGCACCCGTTCGGACCCTATGCCGCGCAGCAGCTGGAGTTCTACCTCCATGGTGCACGTCCGCGCAAGGGATGGAACACCTTGAGCGTGTCGCTTGACGCGCGTCCAGAGAACATGAGCGGCGGGGTCACCGTTCACGACGTGGAGATCACGGTAGAGTACTCGTCCTATCCGTCGAGGCTTTAGGTAAAACGGGGTAGTCCTGCCCCACGAAAACGTCGAAGGGCAGAAAACCCCTTGTGTATACTAAAGGCCCCGCTTCCGGTTGTCTTCGGAGCGGAGCATTTTCAACTCGATCCGTAAACATGGGAGATATTCCGGGTGATTCACGACGCTAGAGACAGATATGGCCGCTATTTCGAGGATTTTTCCCCGGGCGACGTGTACAAGCACTGGCCGGGCAAGACGATCACCGAGGCCGACAACCACATCTTCACGCTGCTGACGATGAACACCAACCCACTGCACATCGACGAGGAGTACATGAGCCGTCACCAGCACGGCAAGATTCTCGTGGTAGGGCCGCTAGTGCTGAGCCTCGTGGTGGGAATGAGCGTGCCGGATACGTCGGGGAAGGCGATAGCGAACCTTGAGTATGAGCGGATTCGGCACGAGGCTCCCGTGTTCCATGGGGACACCATCTACGCAGAGAGCGAGATACTCGAAGTGCGTGAGTCTCGGAGCAAGCCCGACCGCGGCATCGTCTACATGGAGAGTCGCGGCCACAATCAACGCGGTGAGCTGGTGCTAACGCTTCGCAGGCGTTTCCTCGTCCCGAAGCGCCCCGCATAGACCGGACTGTCACTCTAATGGACGCGCATTCACGCTATACGGTCTCGTTGCACTACGACCGCCGGCTGTATCGCCAAGACATTGCCGGTTCGGTGGCGCACGCCCGGATGCTGGCCCGCCAGGGAATCATTGCCGAGGACGAGGCTGAAACTCTGGTCACCGGACTTGAGCGGATTGGTGAAGAGATCGAGGCGGACGCTTTCCCATGGCGCGACGAGTTGGAAGACGTTCACATGAACATCGAGCGGCGGCTGTTCGAGACGGTCGGTGACGTGGCAGGCAAGCTGCACACCGCACGGTCGCGCAACGACCAAGTCGCCACCGACGTTCGGCTTTATGTTAAGGAAGTAATCGACGAGACGCTTCGGGTTATCCATGAGTTGAGAAGGGCGTTCGTCGAAAAGGCCGCCTCGAATCGCGACGTTGTCATGCCGGGGTATACGCACGTGCAGCGCGCGCAGCCGGTGCTGTTTGCCCACCACATGCTGGCCTACTTCGAGATGTTCGGGCGTGACGCCGAGCGGATGCGGCAGGCGAGAGATTCCGCCGACATCATGCCGCTCGGCAGCGGAGCGATGGCGGGCGTCCCCTACCCCATCGACCGCGAATCGGTCGCGAAAGAGCTTGGCTTCAGCAAAATATCCGCCAATAGCATGGACGCTGTCTCCGACAGGGACTTCCTTCTCGATTTCCACTCCGCCGCGGCGACCTGTGCGATGCATCTCTCGCGGCTGGCAGAAGAGCTGGTGCTTTGGTCGTCGGACGAGTTCGGGTTCGTACGGCTCGACGATACGTACACGACGGGCAGCAGCATCATGCCGCAGAAGCGCAACCCCGACTTCGCGGAGATCGCACGCGGCAAGACGGGGCGCGTCTACGGAAACCTCATCGGTCTGTTGACGACGATGAAGGGACTGCCACTGACGTATAACCGGGACATGCAGGAGGACAAGGAGGGGTTGTTCGACACGGTCGACACGCTCATCCCGACATTGCGGGTGGCGGCGGGCATGGTCTCGTCGATGGAAGTCCAAGCGGACCGGATGCGAACCGCCGCGCTGAACAGCTACGCGCTCGCGACGGACGTGGCAGATTACCTCGTCGCGAAGGGGCTGCCGTTCCGCGAGGCGCACGGGATCGTCGCGCGGCTGTCGCGTCACGCAGTTGCGTCGGAGAAGCGGCTGGATGAGCTTGACCTTGATGCGTATTGTCGGTTCTCGGACCGGTTCGATGACGACGTGCTGTCGATCACGGTCGAGTCCTCCATACGTGCGCGTGACGTTCTTGGCGGCACGGCCCCGAATAGTGTGGAGGCGGCTATAGAGGCCGCGAAGGCCCAGTTGGAGGCCGACGGTGTCTGAGCGCATCAGGATCGCGCCCTCGGTATTGTCGGCCGACTTCGCTCGGCTTGGGGAGCAGGTCTTGGAGGCAGTAGAGGGCGGAGCGGATTCCATCCACCTCGACGTGATGGACGGGCACTTCGTGCCGAACCTGACGTTCGGACCTCCCGTGATCCAGATGCTGCGGAAGCAGACCGACGCGGCGTTCGACGTGCACATGATGGTCGAGAATCCGGAGCGATACATCCCGGCGCTGGCCGAGGCGAAGGCGGATCTGATCACGGTCCACGTCGAAGCCGCACGTCACCTCCACCGGGTTGTGCACCAGATAAAGGACGCGGGCATTCTCGCGGGGGTCGCCCTGAACCCGGCCACGCCCGTGACAGCGGTCGAAGAGATCCTGCCCGACCTCGATCTGGTGCTCGTGATGTCGGTCAATCCGGGATTCGGAGGCCAGTCGTTCATCGAGTCGTCGATTGAGAAGATCGAGCAGGTGCGACGAATGCTGGACGAGCGCGACCTGAGGGCAGAGTTGCAGGTGGACGGGGGCATCGGGCCGGACACGGCAGAGCGGGTCGTGCGCGCGGGAGCGCGTATGCTCGTGGCGGGATCGGCGGTGTTTGGGAGTCCGCACGGGATTGCGGGGGCCATTGACCTGATCCGGCGGAACGGCGAGCGGGGGTTGGGCTAAGGCGAATGAATAAGAAAGTCCTCGTCGTGGCGACCAATCTTTTCTTTCTGCCGCGCATCCAGAACCTTGCTGCGCCGAGCGGGTGCGAGACTCGACAGGTCATGACGGTAGACCGGCTGCACGAGGAACTGGCGGAGGGAGAAACCGTTCTCGTTCTCGTAGACATCGAAGCCGACCCGGAATTCTGGGGTGAAGCGGTTAGGGCGATTCTGGCAAGTGGCGAAGCTCGGCCTCAAGTCGTCGGGTATGGTGGGCACACCAATACGGCGATGCTTCAGAGGGCGGAGGAGGTCGGATGCGACCTCGTGCTGACCAAGGGGCAGTTTAGCCGCGATTTGGGTAAGCTCATCGGTGGGGCAGCACAGTCAGGCGCACGGTCCCAGACACCGTAACGAATTTCGACACCCTCCCCTTTTATACCAATTCCCCGGTATGCATCCGGATCCTCGTTTGGCTGCACCTTCTGGATTCCCGCGTACGCGGGAATGACGGAGGTGTGATCAGCCTCAATATCTTGTTCGGTACCCACGCCGATGCTATAGTTTGTCTCGTGGTCTCCCGAATACGGGAACGACCGCTTCCGGGGGGATGTATGTGCGGTATCAGCGGCATCATGTACACGAACAGTGGGCGAAACGGCGTCTCCGACGTTGGCAGCGACCTTGTGAAGATGCTTGATGCGCTCGCCCATCGCGGGCGCGATTCAACCGGGTTCACCGTCGTTGGTGAGCAGATCGACGAGGACTTGATAGTCCGGCTGTGGACTGAGGACGTTGACGCGGCAGATGTCGTACTGGGGAGAGTCGAAGAGGCCATCGGCAGAGTCGGAGGGGTCGTGGCGACGACCCGCTCTTGGGGTGGGTTCTTCCGGCTAACGGTCAACTACGAGGGCGAGGTCTCCCGTCTGGCCGAGACGCTGATGGGAGTCGACGGCGTGGTCATCCACAGCATCGGCGAGGCGTCGGAGGTGGTGAAGGACGTTGGGATCGCCAGCGACATGGACCGCGCCCACCACATCGGCATGATGCGCGGCACGCACGGGATCGGACACGTCCGCATGGCGACCGAGAGCAAGGTGGACATCACCCACTCGCACCCCTTCTGGGCGTACCCGTTCACTGACGTTACGGTCGTACACAACGGCCAGCTTACGAACTACCACAAGCTCAAGCGGCACTATCAGTCGATGGGCCACCGCTTCCTCACCGAGAACGACTCGGAGCTGATAGCGGTGTACCTCGCCGATAAGCTGGCGGAGGGCGATTCGCTCGAATCGGTGCTCACGCAGTCGCTCGACGACCTGGACGGCACGTTCACGTATTTGGTCTCGACCAAGAACGGCATGGGCGTTGCCAAGGACCGATGGGCGGCCAAGCCGCTGGTGACGATGCAGACCGACGACGTGGTCGCCGTGGCGTCCGAGGAGATCGCGCTGCGGAGCGTGTTCACGGACGAGGAACTCGACCGGGTGGAGCCGCAGGAGAACGAGGTTCTGACTTGGTCCGTATAGACGCCAGGGACCTTTCGACCACCGAGATAAACCGCAAGATCAAGGACGCCGCCGACTCGGCGGAGGAGATCACGGTAGTCAATCCCCAAGCGCGCCACAACATCGCCGTGGGCGTTCTGCAGCCCTGCAAGATCACCATCGAGGGAAGCGTCGGGTACTACGGCGCATCGCTCATGGACGGCCCAGAGGTTCACATCGACGGCAACGCGGGCTGGGCGCTCGGCGAGAACCTGATGAGCGGCAAGATAACCGTCACCAAGGATGCGGGCGCGTCGGTCGCAGCGACCATGAGGGGCGGGGAGATCGTCGTGGGACGGAACGCGGGCGCCCGCGCGGGCATCTCCATGAAGGGCGGCACCCTCCTCATCGGCGGAAATGCCGGGTTCCTGACGGGCTTTATGATGCAGAAGGGCCGCATCGTCGTATGCGGCGACGTTGGCGAAGCGGTGGGCGACTCGATGTACGAGGGTGTCATCTACGTCGGCGGCGAGATTGGCTCACTGGGAACGGATGCGAAGATCGAAGAGGCGTCCGAGGGCGAATTAATCGCGCTGTGGGACCTGCTGGAGCAACATGGGATCGATGATAAGCCCAGGTTCCGTAAGATCGTTTCCGAGAAGAAGCTCTATCATTTCGACACGCTCGAACGTCTGGAGATGTCGGCAGTGTAACTTCCCCCAAACGTCTCCCACGTGGAGCCGCTGGGGCTGAGGGCTAACATGGTACAGTCAACCAGCCAGATTTGGGCCAGACACATCATCGACGACATCCACGCGAAGGCGGACATCGGACGCTATCGTATTCGCGGATTCAGCACCTTTCAGAAGGTCACCCACTTCGACGACCTGTCATTTCTCTCGACCGGCCTGACGCGGTTCCCGCTCGAAGGCTACAAGGAGAAGTGCAACACTCAGGTCGAGCTCGGCGGACGCTACGCGAGCGAACCTCTGGTCATCGAGACTCCTGTCTACATCACCGGCATGAGCTACGGCGCACTGTCGGGACATGCCAAGCAGGCGCTCGGCACGGCCGCGACCATGGTCGGCACGGCGAGCTGCACGGGAGACGGCGGAATGCTCCAAGCGGAGCGGGAGGCTTCGGAGAAGCTCATCTACCAGGTGCTGCCGAGCAGGTACGGCTTCAATCCGCACCATCTGGTCGGAGCGCAGGCGGCGGAGATCGTCGTCGGCCAGGGCGCGAAGCCGGGCACGGGTGGGATGCTGATGGGCGTCAAGGTTCTCGATCACATAGCCGAGAGCCGCGACCTGCCGTCCGGCATTGACCAACGCAGCCCCGCGCGTCACCCCGACTGGCTCGGCCCTGACGACCTCGCCGTCAAGATCGAGCAGATCAGGGAGGCCACTGACGGTCGCGTGCCGGTGAGCGTTAAGCTCGGCGCGTGCCGGGTCTCGGACGACGTGAAGCTCGCGGCGAAGGCGGGCGCTGACATCATCGTCGTCGACAGCATGGTGGCCGGGACCGGAGCGTCGGGTGAGGCGCTGCTGGATCACAGCGGGATTCCGACCGTACCGGCCATCGTGATGGCCCGTGAGGCCCTGAGAGAGATGGGGCTGTACGGAGAGGTTAGCCTCGTGGCGTCGGGAGGCATCCGCAGCGGTGCCGACATGGCGAAGTCGCTTGCGCTCGGAGCCGACGCAGTGGCCATCGGCATCGGGGCGCTGATCGCGCTCAACTGCAACCGCGACATTCCCGAAGCCAACTTCGAGCGCGAGGTAGGAGTTCCTGCGGGCGACTGCCACCACTGCCAGACGGGCAAGTGTCCAGTCGGCATCGCCACGCAGGACCCCGTGCTGGAGGCAAGGCTCGACCCCGACGAGGGCGCGGAGAGGGTAGCCAACTTCCTCAACTCGATGACGATGGAGGCGGCGCTTTTGACGCGATCGCTCGGCAAGAGCGACGTTCGCAGCCTCGAGCCGGAGGACATGGTCGCGCTGTCCCTGGAGGCGTCGGCCATGGCACGCATTCCTCTCGCCGGCACGAACAAGGTCTTCGGCTGGGACTAGGCGCATGAGCTTCTTCTTCGTAGTATTGGCCGACCCTCAGTTTGGAATGTTCAAATCGTTCAACGGGCGAAATCCCGATGAACTCAGACGCTGGTGGCGCAAGGGCCTGCGTATCTTTCCGACCGAAGTCTCTGACATGAGCGAGGAGACCTGGAACTACACGAAGACGATTGAGGCTATCAACCGGCTCCGTCCGGCGTTCGCCATCACCTGCGGCGACCTCGTTCAGGACAAGACAGACACCGAGCAGCATGAGACACTGCTGGGCCTTACCACGATGCTGGACGACGATATACCAATGCGCTGGGTATCGGGAAACCACGATGTTGGGGTCCCGCCTACGCCTGAGACCATCGCCGCCTATCAAGCGCGCTATGGCCCCGACAACTACTCGTTCGACCACGGGGGCAGTCACTTCGTGGTCATCAATAGCTCTGTGTGCGTGGACCCGTCGGGCGCGCCGGGGGAGTGGGAAGGCATCGTCGAATTCCTGGAGTCCGACCTGGCCAAGGCGCGTGATGCGAACGCCGACCACATCATGCTGTTCACGCACCATCCGCTGTTCGTGGCGTTCCTCGACGAGGCCGATCACATGCTGAACGTCCCCAGAGCGCGGCGGGAGAAGATCGTCGAAATCCTGATGGAGTACGGCACGACTTACGCTTTCGCGGGCCACTGGCACAAGAATGCTTACGCCGAGTATGGGCCTCTCAACATCGTCGCATCCGGGGCGGTCGGTTATCCCCTGGGAATCGACCCGTCCGGCCTGCGCATCGTGAAGGTCTACCAAGATCGCGTCGAGCACGAGTATTACGGTCTCGACGATGTGCCTGAGACGGTTACGCTCTAGTCCCCTGCCCGCTTGACGCAACGGCGGTCGCTGACACCTCGCAGTTGCCTCCACGAGGGTTGACTTCCATCCCTGTTTCGGAAAGCATGGTGTCGTTAGCCCGCCATCGCGCATCGGCCCAGAAACGGCGACGGACGGTCCTTACTCAGGAGCAGAATATGTCAGGACTCACCTCTGAACAGAAGCAACAATACGACGAATTGGGGTACGTGCTCCTCAAGAGCCTGTTCGACCCGGACGATCTGCAACCGCTGATCGACGAGTTGGACACCGAAATCGACCGGATCGCGAGGGCTTATCACGCGGACGGGTTGACGGAGTCGCTCTACGTGGACGAGGGTTTTGGGACCCGGTTCATGCGGATCGTTGAAGAAGCGGAGCAGGCATACGCGGAGATGGTCGACTCGAAATTCCTGGGGCCTGAGGTGTTCAATCTCCTGAGCCATCCGACGTTCCTCGACATCGTGGAGGGAATCGTCGGGCCGGAGGTGCACTGCCAAGGGCGTCATCGTCTACGCCCGAAGCTCCCGAACTTCGGCGTGGCCGACTTCCGCTGGCACGAGGACACGGACTTTGCGGCAAAGCGAGTGACGTATGTTCAGCAGCAATATGGCCTTGACCGCGAAGCAGCGAAGGCGGGAGGCAGGTTCTTGTCCCGCATAGTCGCAGCGCCTCAGATGCCGGAGCCGAATTTCTGGGTGCCGTTGGTGCCCGTCGACGAGGAGAACGGGTGCCTGCACGTTCTGCCGGGCGGACATTTGCACACACCGCCCTACGAGGAGCAGTGGGAGCCGAACACCTACATTCCCGAACTAGACAACCTCGAACCGCTCGTCGTGCCGATGGAGGTGGGAGACGCCCTTCTGATGCACCAGCACGTGCCGCATGTATCACCGCCCAACCGGACGAACGCCATCCGCTGGAGCATCGACATCCGGTACCAGGACGGTCGCCGACCCGTCAAGTCGGTGCGGGAACCGGGCTTCCTCGCTCGAAGCGTGGAGCGTCCGCAGGACGTGGTCACGGAATATGAAGGCTACAAGGCTATCCGGGATGCGGTGGCGGAGTTCAGGGCTACGAGCGGAATACGGTTCTAACTGGATTGGAATCGCGGCTATTCCTAGACCCTAACCCCAGTCCTCTCCCAGAACGGGAGAGGGGGTTAATCTGTGTCACACAAGATGAGTTCCGAAAGCGATCTGATAATCCTGTCGGGGCGGACGGATGTACCTTCAGGTAACCCGTTCCCCTGCGAGTCGACCCATACGGCGTAGATGCCGAGTTGCTGGGCAGCGTGGATATCGAAATCGAGGTTGTCTCCGATCATCCAAACCTCGACTGGACTCACACCGAGGGCATCGAGGGCGTTGCGGAATGCTCGCTCGTCGGGCTTTCCGATTCCAAACTCACCTTCGATCTGAATGTGGTCGAAGAACTCGGCGAGGCCGTGTTTTTCGATCTTCCCGCGCTGCGACTCGGAACTGCCGTTTGTCAGGAGACCCATTCGGACGCCAGCGGCTTTCAGCCGTCGGAGGGTGTCGATGGCCCCCGGAAAGGGCTTTAGCTTTTCATCCCTCTTGGTCGCGTAGCGGTCGGCCATTCCATCCACGATGGGCGAGTTGGAAATCCCAAGGTGTGCAAAGGACCGTGTCAGAATATCTCGTCTCGCCTGCCACAGGTCGAGGCGGGCTTTCCGCGCGCGCTCAAGGTCGCCCCATAGCCAGTCGCGTGAGTCCATGACGGCGGCGTGGAGTTCATCCGGGGTTACGCAGCCGAGGTGACGTGCGAATTCCCGGCAGACTTCGAGCCAGACTTCGTCGGCATTGCTGTCGGAGTCGAGGATCGTGTCGTCGAGGTCGACGAGGAGCGCCTTGGGCAGGACCATCGCCGACCCGTCGGACACGTCCCTACAGTCCTTTGCCGGCCAGGAAGGCCGCCAAGTCGGCGGTGCGGCACGAGTAGCCCCACTCGTTGTCGTACCAGCCGACGACCTTGACCATGTTGCCTTCCATCGACATCGTGGAGAGGCCGTCGATGATGCTGCTGTGCGGGTTTCGGATGATGTCGCTGCTGACGATAGGCTCATCGGTGTACTCGACAAGTCCGGCCATGTGGCCAGCGGCGGCGGCGCGGTAGGCGTCGTTAACCTCCTCCTCGGTTGCGCTCTTGCCGAGCTCGGCTACGAAGTCGGTCACCGAGCCTGTGGGAGTCGGGACCCGGAGGGCCATGCCGTGAATCTTGCCGTTGAGTTCGGGGAGCACGAGGCCGACGGCCTTCGCGGCCCCCGTCGTCGTCGGGATGATGTTGGCTGCAGCGGCGCGGGCGCGACGTAAGTCGCTGTGGACCTGGTCGAGAATCTTCTGGTCGTTGGTGTAGGAATGCACCGTCGTCATCAGCCCGCGCTTCACCTCGAATGAGTCGTGGAGGACGCGCGTCATGGTAGCGATGCAGTTGGTAGTGCACGAGGCGTTCGAAATGACGTGGTGGGAGGCGGGGTCGTAGGAGTCCTCGTTGACGCCGAGCACGATGGTCGCGTCCTCCCCGGTAGCGGGGGCGGAGATGATTACCTTCTTCGCACCGCCCGCCTTGTGTCCAGAGGCGGCAGAGGCGTCGGTGAAGAAACCCGTGGACTCGACGACGATGTCAACGCCGTGGTCTGCCCAAGGCAGCTGGGACGGGTCGCGCTCCGCCATGACCTTGACCTCGTCGCCGTCAATGGCGATGGAGTCGTCGGACGTGGCCTCGACGGTGCCGGGGTATATGCCGTAGCTCGAGTCGTACCTGAACATGTGGGCGTTCGTCGCCGTGTCGGTCAGGTCGTTGATGGCAACGACCTGAAGCGCGTCCGGGTGTCGCTCCTTGATGGCACGCAGCACCTGTCTTCCGATTCGCCCAAAGCCGTTGATTCCTACCCGAGTGGTCATGTGCTTCGCCTCCTGCGCGATTGAATTTTGGTGAAGATTTGTTCGGTGCGACTGTCAAAGAATAGGCCACTGGAACCGATTACTCAACACCGTTGACTCACCTCACATCAAACGTTACCATGTTTCATAAGTGATGGAATGATGAAACATGATTACATATATGAAATGTTATTTCAGTCCTTCGATAAGGTGATTCATGCCTGACGGCGTCGACGACCTGGACGGCGAAGCGCTCGAAATCGCAACGCGATACCTGCTGGATAGGTGGACGCTCAAGCAGCTCGCTGGGACATACCACCGATCTCCCGCGACGCTCCACCGCAGGCTCGCGAAATGGCTTGACGACGGCAGGTTCGAGCTGGTCGACACGAGGGCTGAAGAGGCCTCTTCCCGCGTGGTGGGCATCGACGAGCGCCTCAGCGAAGCACTGTCCGACAGAACGCGCATTTGGCGCGCTCACGTCGCGGTGGTCGAGGGCGTGGGCGACGCATTTTCCGAAGAGTACCTAGGGCCGGACGAAGGCGTCGACGCACAACGAGCATTCGAGGCGCATGACCGGCTGCACCAAGCCCTGGGACAGGCGGCTTCTACCTATTTCGCGACGAGACTGCGGCGGGGAATGACCATCGGCGTATCGTCCGGGCGCGGAGTGGGGTTTCTCGTCATGGGACTGGCCGAACTTGCCCAGGATAGGCCATCCCTGCTCAGGGGATATCGGAGTATTCAAATCGAGTCCCTGTGCGGGGGCGCGAGGGTCGGGGCATGGGCGGTCCCAACCGTAAGGGCGCTGGATGCCGACGAGAACGTGTTTCAGCTCTCGTCAATACTCGGAGTGCCGCGCAGCGGCGTCACCTACATGAAGGGCTGGATATCCGGCGAGCGACGGCAAGACGTCCATTCCTCCAATGGACAACCGCTTGACATGGCGTTGGTCGGGTTGGAAGTGCTCAACACGAGGCATCAGTTCTTCCTCCACCACGACCAGAACGTCCAGCTTGGGGCCATCGCGCCGTACATCGAGACCCTCAAGGAGCTACAGTCCGGCGACCCTACCCTGTTGGACAGCGTAGCGGGAACTGCACATCACTTCTTTCCAACGGGAGATCGCAATCATCCGGCGAGTCTGCTGCGGGCGGTAGATGGGATCAACGAAGAGGTGCTCGTGGTACCCCCTGAGCGAATCCATACGGCGGATGAGGTCATCATGGTCACGGGAGGCGCTCAGAAGCTCAACGCGCTTGTCGACCTGCTGGATGGGCGGTGTCCGGGCGCTCCGTTGGATCTCGATAATCTCACGCTTGTGACCGACGCATGGACGGCTGAGCGGGCGTTGGAACGATTGGGGTGAGGGGTGTTCCTCTATCGGCTTGGCGAAGCCATCGCAACGCGTCGTCGCGACTACTCTTCATAGATAGTCACGCCCTCCCGCAACGCGTCCTCAATAAACGCACGTCGACTCGCCAACATCTCCTCTAGCTCTTTGGGGGTGTAGATAAGGATATCGATACCTCCGCGCCAAATGTTGAACACACCTGGAAATGCGTGATAGCGGTCGAACCAGTCCGCCGAAGTTTCGGTGACAATAATGAGATCAAGATCGCTGTGTCTGTCCGCCTCACCACGGGCATAGGAACCGAAGACGATGGCCCTCTTCGCCTTGCCCTTCCTGAGAAACGGTTCAAAGGTCGAGCGAATCTCGTCGATGCTGGGAATTTCGGCAGACTTGAGTGTCACTGTCGCTACCTCTCGTATGCAGAGTACGCCTTCCGGCCCACGAACTCCGCCTCGTGCTCCAGCTCTTCCTCGATTCGGAGGAGGCGGTTGTACTTGGCGGTTCGCTCGCCGCGAGAGGGCGCGCCGGCTTTGATCTGGCCCGACGCGGTGCCGACTGCGAGGTCGGCGACGGTTGTGTCTTCGGTCTCGCCGGAGCGATGGCTGATGACGACGCCCCATCCCGTTTCCTGGGTGAGCCGGATGGCTTCAAGCGTCTCCGTGACCGTGCCGATCTGGTTGAGCTTGATGAGGACGGAGTTGGCCGCCTTGCGGTCGATACCCTGTCGAATGAGGGTGGGGTTGGTCGTGAACAGGTCGTCTCCGACGATCTGCACCCGGTCGCCGATCCGTTCCATGAGGGCCGTCCACCCTTTCCAGTCGTCCTCGGCCATGCCGTCCTCGATGCTGATGATGGGGTACTGCGTGATCCACTCCTCGTACATGTCTATCAACTCGTCCGAGGAGAGTATGCTTCGGTCCTTGATGAGGATGTAGGCGTTCTGGTGTCGGAGCTCGCTTGCCGCGACGTCCAGAGCGATGCAGCACTGCTCACCGGGACGATATCCCGCCGCCTCGATGGCCTCGACCACGAGGTTGAGCGCTCCGAGATTGGTCACTCCGCTGGGAGCAGGGCCGCCCTCGTCTCCGACCGTTGTTCCGAATCCGCGGTCCCGGAGCAGCCGACGAAGGGCGTGATAGACCTCGGCTCCTGCACGGACCGACTCGCGGAAGGTGTCGAAGCCCACCGGCACGACCATGAACTCCTGGAAGTCGGTCGAGTCGTCGGCGTGTTGACCGCCGTTCAGGACGTTGAACATCGGCACGGGCAGACTCAGGCATCCGTCCTGATCGAGAGCGCGGTAGAGTGGGACTTCCTTACTCGCCGCAGCCGCCTGAGCTAGCGCCACCGAAACTCCCAGGACGGCGTTTGCGCCCAAGTTCGATTTGTCCGTCGTGCCGTCCAGGTCGATGAGCCGCTGGTCAATCGCCTCTTGATCGTAAGCGTCGAGTCCAACGACGGCGGGAGCGATCTTGTCGTTGACGTTGCCGACGGCTCTCAGGACTCCCTTGCCTTCATAGCGTGTCTCGTCATCGTCACGAAGCTCGAGGGCCTCATTCTTGCCTGTGCTGGCCCCGGAAGGCACGGACATGCGCCCCCAGACCCCGTCATCGAGGGATACATCCACCTCGACGGTCGGGTTTCCCCTGGAGTCCAGAATCTCTCGTCCTACAACTCGCGATATCTTCGCCACGACGTTCCTCACTCTCCCCCGTTCAGTCGTTCGCTATATCCGTCCGGCGAGGTCGTCCCGCCGCCGCGACGGCCTTCTCGACAGCATCCTTCACGTCATCAGCGACGATGATCGACGGGTCAATAGTCCCCTGCTTGGAAAGAGTCCATGTACGCAGTCCGACGACCGGAATTCCGCCCTTGAGGGCGTGGGCAATTTCCGTGAGGGTACCGTAGCGTCCACCGATGGCGATGACGGCCCTGCCGCTCCGGGCGACTATGACGTTTCGGCCCTGTCCGAGACCGGTGGGAATCCTTACATCGACCCACGAATTGCCAGCGTCCGGGTCGCTCGACGGCAGTATTCCGACGGTAGTTCCGCCCTCGGACTTCGCGCCCCGACACGCGGCCTCCATGACACCGCGACCGCCACCACACACGAGTGTTATCCCACGTCGCCCTAGCTCAGCCCCCACTTCCTCCGCGAGAGCCTCTATATCAGGCGTCGTTCCTGCCTCACCGACAATGGAAATCTGCATGTCTTCATCCCCCACGAGTCCCCCGCTCCGCGTTCAAGTATACCACCCAGTTTTTGTGGAACAGACGAGATGTTCGGTCTTGAGGTATGCGTTAACCCCCTCATCAAACCAATCTGGATCAGGTCAATATAACTTGACAATAACAACAAAGTGGCGGCAAATGGCGCGAAATGGCGTAAATTCACGCGTTATCTCGATGTTCTGGAGGTGGCACAAGGCTGCTGGTTCTGAACGCCGCCAAGCGCGCTCTACAGAGGAAGAACTCCCTCCATTTGCCCGATTCGTTTCTCCCTATCTCTGAAGTCAGGAAGGACGCTTGCCATCAGTTTCTTGAAGTCGGGCGAGTGGTTGCGCACGCTCAGATGGGCCAGCTCGTGGACGACGATGTACTCCATAAGCGTGGGTTCAAGCATGATGATGCGCCAGTTGATGCGGATCGTCCCGTCGGAGGCGCAGCTTCCCCATCGGCGTCGCTGGTTGCGGATGAGTACCTGCGACTTCTCTCCCCGACCGAGCTTGGGCCACCATCGGTCGACGCACTCAGTGACCTGCTCGACGGCGCGCTCCCGGTACCACGCCAGGAAAGAGTTGTGCATTGCTTCGTAGCGTCTCTTTCCCCTGAGATTCGGAGGCACCGCGACTCGGAAGCGCCCGTTGTCGAGATGGATCTCCGGCGAGGACACGTCGGATAAACGGACGGCGATGCGGACCTCTTCGCCCTTGTACGGGAGCGACTCACCATTGACGAATCGCCTCTCAAGACCCTCAGGGGGAGCCTGTGACAGCTTGTTGAGGATCCACTCCGCCCGATCCCGTACGGCCCTGCGTATTGCGCCGGGCTTCGCGTCCGAGGGCACGGCAACCAAGACGACGCCGCGTTCGACGGCGAACTGAACCGACTTCTTTCGCCGTTTGCTACGACGGACCTCGTACTCGATGGTAGTGTCTCCAACACGGAGGCTGTCCCGTTCGGGCCCCGTCCGCTTTCCTTTCGGTCGGTCCTCCGACAAACGGCTGATGATCCAGCCCGCCCGTTTTCGGACAGCACGGCGTATCGCTTCGGGCTTCGTGTCCGAGGGCGCTCTCACCCAAACGACGCCGCGCTCGACGGTGAAGCGGACCGTCTTCTTAAGCCGTCTACTGCGAAGCACCTCGTACTCGATGGTCGTGTCTTCAACACGGACGCTGTCCCGTTCAGGCCCTATCCGGCTCCCAGCCGGCGGCGCCAAGTCCGCGAGACTCATGATGATCCAAGGCGCATGCCCGCGTACGAACTCCCGCACTTCACGGGTCTTGGTATTCCAGGGTACGGCAACTCGGACGACATGGCCTTCCACCGTGATCTGAAGGGTCTTCTTGCGCCGCTTACTGCGGCGCACTTCGTACTCGATGGTCGTGCCTCCAGCACGGACACGGTCGTATTCGATCAATCGTTGCTCCTGAATTAAGTGCGCGCCAACGCCGTCATACGACTCGACAGACATGATACCCTTTCCGCACAACCACGAACTCAGGACAAACCCTCCGGGAGACCATCCATGAACACGCCCGTCGTCGATATGCACAGCCACGTTGGACGCCAGACTCATTACCGTATGCACGACGCGCCGGAGCCGTACGTGCGCATCATGGACCAAGCAGGTGTGGACGTGGCTCCGGTGAGCTGCATTTTCTTCGACACGGCTCGGCGGTGCAACGACGCGGTGGCAAGGTTCGTGGCCCTGAATCCTGACAGGTTCTTCGGCGTGGCACACGTGACGCCACGCTATCTTGATGAGGCCATGTCGGAGTTGGAGCGCGTGTTCAAGCAGCCCGAGTTCAAGATGCTCAAGCTTTACCCCGACTATCTCGGCGCGCCGATCGACGATCCGTCGTACTTCCCGATATTCGAGTGGTGCGACGAGAACCGCATCGTCGTCAAGAGCCACAGCTCATTCAACGACGAGGGCGACATTTTGACCGCCCCGATCCGCTTCATAAAGCTGGCAGAGAGCTATCCCAACATCCGATGGGTGCTGGGACATTCCGGCAACGCCATGCCGGGCCAGATTCAGGCGGTCGAGGCCGCGCAGTCGTCGCGAAATATATGGCTGGAGACCTGCACGTCGCACGGGGAGCACGGCACCATCGAGTTCCTGGTCGAGGGCGCGGGAGCCGACCGAGTGCTCTACGGCTCGGACATGCCGCTCATGGACGCGCGTACACTGGTAGGTCGCATCACGACTGCCGATTTGGACGACGAAACCAAGCGACGCGTTCTCGGCCTGAATGCCATAGAACTCCTCGACATTGACATATCGAGCTAACTGCCGCTCACAGTTGAAAGCCAGACCGGGAATATGTCGCCCGCAGGCGTTTTCCTCAGATCAATAGTCGCTCTTCTCCTCGGCGTTACAGCCTTCCTGGCGCTCGGCTACGCATTTGTCGCAATGGGCGTTCGAGACACTTTGCGCAGTCCGCAGCCCTTGCTCGACGCCCTGGAGAAGCATGACGCCTACAACCGCGTCTACGACGAGGGTATCATCAGTGAGCAGTTCGAGGGAGCGCTGAGGGGTCTGGTAGGCGACTTCAGCATCGAACCGGAAACGGAAGCGTGGCTTCTAAAGGAAATACTCCCACCGAGCGAGCTCAAGGCCGCCACCGAGCAGGACGTTACCTCCGTCATAGCATTTCTGAACAACGAGACGGACACTTTCGACGTGTCCATAGATCTCGCGCCGGCGATTCCGCGAATCAAGCCGGCGGTGTTCCGCCTAGTCGACGAGCGGATAGACAAGGCACAGCGGATTACGGTGACAGGGGAAGAAGAGCTATTGAGATCAGTCGAGGCACTCGTTCGCAACATAGCGGCGGGCACCTTTCCCGAGACCGTTCCGGCCCTCGATAGATATCCTCCTAACTGGGTGATCAACGCATTCGTGCAGTCGACCGAACTGCTCCCGGACGAGGAAGCCCGACAAACCGCCAAGGCCAACCTCGCACACGATGCACTGTCTATTGTGAACGCACTGGAGAGCGGCGATACGAGTATGGCCCTGAAGCTGGCCGCGCGGGCTGTGGTCGATCCCGTCATCGAGGACTCGATAGACAACCTCAGAGAAGACCTCGACGCCAGTGGCCGGTTTAGCGCAATCGACAAGATCGCCGAATCGGTCGGGAGCCGTGACGAGACCCTGGAACGGTTCCGTTTTGCCAGAACGGTACTCCGGTTGCTCGTCGGGGCCCTGTCAATCGTTGCAACAATCGTTTTCGCAGCGGCGGTTGCGGGCATCGCGGGAGTCTTCTACTCGTATCCGAAGCACATGGCGAGGTGGCCCGGCATAACGCTCGTCGTTTGTGGGGTCATCTTCATTGTCGTGGGGTTATCAATCTTCTCGTTCGTCGGCGTGTGGGAGTCCCTATGGTGTCCCTTCGTCGAGGTGCCTTCGTGCAATCTCACCATCGACGTGGCAGGCGAACTCCTCCACGACGCGGCGAACGGGATGACGCTCTGGTCGATCGCGGTGACGGCGGCGGGTATTCTCGCCATTTTCGCTGCCCGATTCCTGCCTGCCGAACACTCGAGGGGAGCATAGTCACCGACCGCAGCGAACGGTCCGTCCAATGATTAGCAACGCTCTCAAGGCCGGAGTCGACTTCTACAATCGACTCTCATCGATTCAGCTAACCTTCCTTCAAAAGGCCGCGCTGTTCGTGATCTCAACGGCGCTGCTTCTCGCCATCACCGCGACCCTCCTTCCGTACCTTGATGATATTGGCGTGTGGGGCTACGTCGCCGCGTTCGTGGTTACGTGTCTCAGCTCGGCAACCGTGGTGATGCCGAGCCCTGGATTCGCCGCGGTGCTGTTGATGGCGAAGGACCTCAACTGGCTCCTGCTCGGCGTTTCGGCGGGGGTCGGGGGCGCGCTGGGAGAGATGACCGCGTACTACGTCGGAACGCACGGGACAGAGACGCTCGAAGGCCACAAGTCCTACGAGTGGTTCCAGAGGGGCATGAAGAGGCTGGGAGGCCCCATCATCCTCGTTTCTGCTCTCGTGCCGCTGATCCCGGTGGATGCCGCGGGGCTGATTGCCGGGGCGGTGCGCTACCCGGTGGTCAAGTTCCTCATCTACCTCGCCATCGGGAAGGTGGTGATGACGACGACGCTCTTGTTTCTGTCGGCGAAGGCGTTCGAATGGGCGGGGCCTTATCTTGAGTTCTTTCACTAGGGAACAATCTCTAGACTGTCGCCTGTAGCGGAGAATTGCCCTTCGACAAGCTCAGGGCGAACGTGTTTTCCTCCACGTTTGCGTGTGCAAACCCATAACCGGCGAATTTCAAGAGGGTTTCCAGCATCGGAAAGATACGTGTCGTCAACCCCAGGGGACTTCCGTCATCTCGTCGGCCCAGATGATTGGGCCGTCGTAGGCGCTCTGCACCTCGCGTATGGCCTGGGTGTGGGCTTCCGGTTCTTCCAGATTGAGACTCTGGTGTACCAGCAGCATCTTCTTGGCGCCAGCGTCGGTGGCGGTCTGCCCTGCGCCGACGGTGCTGGTCTCGTAGTCGCCCGCCACCTCGTGAGCGGGATCGTCCTTGAGGCGGATGCACTCCATGATCAGGAGATCGACGTCCTTTGCGAGATCCGTGAGCGCGTCGCATGGACGAGTGTCGCCGGAGAAAACTATCGAACCCTCGTCGCTGTCGATGCGATAGGCGAGGGAGTCGAGATAAGGTTGGACGTGCTCGACGCGCGCGGCGGTTATTTCCCAGTCCTTGCCGGACGCCACTTTGCCCGGGCCAACGTCCTTGGCGTGAATTACCGGCGGCCGACGGGGAAGGACGCCCCCGCGTCCCGTATACGCGCCAAGACTCAGCGGGTGGTTCGTCCGCGCGACGATGTCGTGCCAGAACGCGCCGACGCCCTCGCCGATGATCCGCTCGGTGATCTGCTCGGTCAGCGTCGGGCCGTAGACTCGAATCTCGTTTTCCTTGCCGATGGACATGTCGAAGCGGGTGAGCAGGAACGCGGGGTAGTCGGCGTCGTGGTCGGAGTGGTGGTGAGTGAAAAAGAGATGGTCAACGTCGGTGGCCTTGAATCCGGCGCGGTACATCTTGTATGTGGCCGCGAACCCGCAGTCGAACATCATCCACTCCCCACCGATTTGGAGGAGAAATGACGATCCCCATCGCAGGGGGCTGGGGGCGGGGGTGCCGGAACCGAGAACTATCACACGTGGCATTATTCGTCGGACCTCCTCTGTACAGGGGATTGAGCGAGGTCATTATACGCTCAATTCAGTCGAGTGCGGTGGCGTCGTTGCGAACATGCAAACTTATGCGGGAAATGGGCGTTTTGTGTATAGTAGCCGCCACTACGTCAGGGCGGACTTGCACCTATGAGCTCACTCTCAACTCCCAAGCTCGTCCTGAGACGGATCAGGAACGCCAAGATGCTGCTGGCAAGCATCTTCCTCGGCATCCTGTTCGCCGCCACTCTCGCCGCCGCTGTGCCGATCTATCTCGGATCGCTCGAGCGGCTGGCCCTCAACCTTGAGATCGACCGGCTGGGGAGATTTCAGTCGAAGCTGCTCGGCTTCGCCTACTACATCCCCTCTACCGAGCAGCGGCTGGCGGAGACCGACCGGACTTTCGAGGAGCTTGTCGACGAGCACATCGCCGAGATCTATGTCGATCACCGGCGATTCGTGACCGGGCTGGAGTTCTACGCCGATATTCCGGCCATCCCGCTGCCGCCCGCCGAAGCGGCGAACGGATCCGCGGCGCGGGCGTTGCTGCGGAGTCTCTCGGACTTCGAGCAGCACGTCACCCTGGTCGAGGGACGCCCTCCCCGGCGGCAAACATCCGATGATCCCAATGCACCTGTGCTCGAAGCCGTGCTGGGTGAATTCGCCGCCTCGCAGTTTCGGATTGAAGTTGGGGATGTTCTCCGACTGACACCGGATCTCACCCTCCCGAAGGTCATTTCGATACCCATCGTGGGCATCATAGAGCCAACCGACCCGAATACGGATTTCTGGCTGCCGACACCTTCCCTCTATTTGCGTCCGGAGGTGCCCGATCCGGACGATCCGGGGGACGGAGTCTACAACCCTCAGATTCCTCCCGTTCCTCTGATAACCGACATGGGGATGCTGGTCGAGACAGTGGACGCGACGTTCCCGGGAACGCTGAGCGTAAGCATCTGGACGATCAGCCTCGACAAGGAGGTGATGAAGGGGTGGACCCCCGACCGGATTCGCAGCAGCTTCAACGAGTTCGAGACGCAGTTTGCCATGCGGATGCCGGGAGCGGCAGAGGTCTCGTCGGGGTTCTACCGGATGCTGGCGCGGTTCGACGCTCGAAGCTTCTTCGCCCGCGTGCCGCTGCTGCTGCTGCAAACGCTGATGGTGGCAACCGTCCTCTTTTTCCTCGTCATGATGGTTACGTACCTTGTCCGCAGCCGCCAGGAGGACTCCGCGCTCCTGAGCGCCAGGGGGGTGACGACGGGACAGATATTTCGCATCTACGCCCTCGAAGGTCTGGTGATGACGGTAATAGCGGTCATCGTCGCGCCATTCCTGGCCGTGGCCGGAGTGGCGCTGGCCGGCACTCTCCCCTTCTTCCGCGAAATGACGGATGGGGACTTTCTGCCTCTCGTCGTGGGCCCGATGCCGTTCTTGGTCGCCGCGTTAACGGGTCTGGCCTGCCTCGTCGTGTACGCCATTCCCGCTGCCGTCAGCAGTCGGGGAGGTCTGCTGCTCCACAAGCTGCGCTCGGCAAGACCACCCTCCATCCCATTCGTCCACCGTTACTATCTCGACATTGGCATCCTGGTCATTGGCGGAATCATCTTCTGGGAACTGTACAACCGGGGGAAAATACTGTCGGGCGGTCTCTTCAGGAACGTCGAGGTCAACGAGGCGCTCCTCCTAGCGCCCGTCATCTTCCTGCTGGTCGTGGCGCTCCTCTTCCTCAGGGTCTTCCCGATCTTGGTGCGGTTCATTGCGGGAGAGTCTCCGGCGCTGTCACATATCCTGCTCGCCCTTGCGGTTGTCCCGCTTGCGGTGGGGATATCTTACCGGGAGATCCGGCAGGACCCCTTGAGCGGCGAGTGGATCGGCCCGGTCGTCATCCTGGCCCTGGTGGTTGCAGCTTATCTATTCACCACAAGATCGGTACTCATTCGCTACCGGATCGCGGGCTATGCCGCTCAAGTCGGTCTCATCTACTGGTTTCTGTCGGAAGAACCGGTGCGCACCGCCGAAGCCCTCACGGCGCCGACCGTTCTGCTCACGGCAATTGTGCCGGTCCAGCTTGCGTTCGTGTTCTTCCGCATCGCCTCGCGCTTCACTCCGGCGTCGGTCTCGATAGGTCTGAGGTACGTATCACGCAACCCGCTGCAATATTCATGGCTCGTGCTACTGTTGGTCATGACAACCGGCGTGGGAGTGTTGGCCACGACGGTCGGGGGCACTCTGGAGCGCGGCCAGACAGACCAGGCGCAGTATGACGCCGGAGCGGACGTGCGCATCTCTCTGCGGGACAATGTCTACCTGTCGCAGTTTCCCATAGAGACGCTGCTGGAACGCTACGAGGCCATCCCCGGCGTGCGGACGGCCTCACCCGCCTACCGCGAGCCGCGGTTCGGAAGACAGGACGGCGTGGAGGTCTTCGCCGTGGACTCGCGTGAGTTTCCCTTCCTCGCATGGTACAGGGAGGACTTTTCGGAGCAGCCGCTGGCCGAAATCATGCGCTCGCTGAACGCGCACCCTCCGCCGGAAGTCATCGTCCTGCCCGAGGACTCGACGTCCATCGCCATGTGGACAAGGCTGCAGCGTCCCATCGAACGACTCTGGATCCAGGTCGTCATTCAAGAGGGCGACGGCAATATCTCCACGCTCTCGTTGGGGGAGCTATGGGAGGCTCCGCCCGGGCAATCGTCGGACTCCGACGATACCGCCATCGTGATACCGGACGACCCGCCGCAGCCGCAATGGAAGCTCATGAGTCGTGATATCCCCGCCCGGCTCGAACACCCCTTGAGTCTCGTGTCAGTGCAGCTCTACGAGTCCCGCGTAGGCACTCTCACCCCCGGGGCGCTGCTCATCGACAACATCCACGTCGAGACTTCAAGCTCCGGCGAGCCGACCGTCCTGGAGGACTTCGAGGGGCTCTTTCGGTGGACTCCAATCATCACATCGGGGCTCGCGCCCGATCGGCTGTACTCATTCGCCGGGGACGCCAAGGACGGAGACCGTTCTGCGATGTTCCGGTTCGGCCAGGAGGGTCAGCGCGGTGTGCGGGGCATCTATCTCAGCCCGACGGGAGGCGAGCTTCCGGTGGTCGTGAGCACAGGATTCCAGGAGGCGGTAGGGGTAGAAATCGGCGATCTCATCCTCATGAACGTGGGAGGAAGGGCCATACCGTCGGTAGTTCGCTCGGTCGTCGACCACTTCCCGACCATGCGGCCAAGCGAAAAGGGGTTCATCCTGGCGGACCTGAACGCCCTGCACCTCCATGCCAACATCATCAGTCCGACCAACAGGCTCAGACCGAACGAGGTGTTCCTGTCGGTTGCTCCGGCAGCTCATGAACTGGTCGTCGAACGGGTCAATTCGCTCTCGCTTACGCCGGGCACCATCTACGACCGTCTCTCTCAGGTCGAGACGGCCCGACTCGATCCGCTCACCACGGCGGGGTGGACATCAATGGTATTCGTCGCGGTGGGAATCATCCTCATCACCATCGGCATCGGCTACGCGACATATCTGCTGGCCTTTCTTGAGAAGGGCAAGGGGGAAACGGGATTCCTCCGCTCACTGGGGCTCTCGAACGGCCAGCTTTGGGGCCTGCTTGCATTCGAGCACCTGGCCATCCTGCTGGCCGGGATCGGTCTCGGCGCTTGGGCGGGATTCCAGATGAGCCAACTCGCCGTCTCATCGGTGGTTATCGTTTCTCCCGATGACGTACTGCCGCCCTATACCTCGATCACTGACTGGGGCTTCCTGCTGCCGATGTATCTCGGCATCCTCGCAGTGGTGCTGGTGGCCTTCGCCATCCTTCTCCGCGCGACGCGACGGATCGACCTGCAGACGATCTCGCGCATGGAAGGGTGAGGCGACGGCCTGAGGGGGAGTCTAATTGGTCAGCCGAAACCGCACGTAGGACCTCTTTGGGTGGCTTCACTAACTCTGAACAGTTGCGACACCCCGTTTCAGTAGCCGCGCAGCCCCTCCTTGCGATACTCTAAATTATCGTAGTTTGTTGTTGAGGCAGGAACCGCATGAAGAAGGACTTTCTCGCAGTATCCGATTTCACCTCCGCCGAGGTTGAGGACGTCGTCCGACAGGCGGAGAGCTTGAAGCGCTCGGACGCGCGACCCTTGCAGGGCAAGGTCGTCGCGCTCCTCTTCGAGAAGCCTTCGCTCCGAACGCGGGTGAGCTTCGAGATCGGAATCCGACAGCTCGGCGGGGACTGCATTTACCTTTCCAAGGAGGACGTGAGCCTCGGCGTGCGCGAGCCGGTGGAGGACGTTGCGCGCGTTCTCGACCGGTGGGTCGACGGTATCGTCGCACGCGTGAACGCGCACGAATCGCTGGTGACCATGGCGTCCCACATGAACGTTCCGGTCATCAACGCGCTGTCCGACCTTGAGCATCCGTGCCAGGCGATGGCGGACCTGCAGACCATCGCACAGCACAAGGGAGCGTTCGACGGACTCCGAGTCGCGTACATCGGGGACGGCAACAACGTGGCCGCGAGCCTTGCCGTGGGTTGCGCGTCGGTGGGGGCGGACTTCGTCATCGCCAACCCTCCGGCATATGGGATCCCCGATTCCGTGTGGGACACGGCCTTGCAGAGGGCGGAGGCAAGCGGCTCATCCGTGACGCGGGTGGAGTTGCCGGAGGACGCCGCCCAGAACGCCGATGTCGTCTACACGGACACGTGGGTCAGCATGGGCCAGGAGGCCGAAAAGGCCGAGCGAGTCAAGGCGTTCGCCAACTACCAGGTCAACCCAGCGCTCATGGAGTACGCCAAGCCCGAGAGCATCTTCATGCACGACATGCCAGCCTACGCGGGCGCGGAGATCTCCGAAGGGATGATCGACGACTCTCGGTCGGTCGTTTTCGATCAAGCAGAGAACCGGCTCCACGCGCAGAACGCCGTGATGGTCGCACTCTTCTCATAAAGCCATGTATTCAGCGAAGAAGCCGCTCGTCGCCATCGTTGGACGCCCGAACGTGGGAAAGTCGACGCTGTTCAACCGCCTCGTCGGGCGGCCGGTGTCGATTGTGTCCGACATCGCGGGGACGACGCGCGATCGCGTCAGCACGGAGACTGAGTGGGCCGACTACCCGTTCATCCTCGTGGACACGGGAGGATTGGACGAGCAGAACGACGGCGGAGAGGCCACTCCCACGCAGATATGGGAGAAGGTGCGGTCGCAGATCGACGTCGCCATAGAGGACGCCGATGTCATTGTCATGCTCACTGATGTGGGCACGGGGCTGACACCCGCCGACTACGACGTTGCCGAGGCGCTACGCCGGGCGCGAAAGTCCGTCATCGTCGCCGTCAACAAGTCGGACAACGTGAGCCGCGAACAGGAGGTCTTCGATTTCTACGATCTCGGACTGGGCGACCCGATTCCCATCAGCGCCTACCACAACGTGGGCGTCGACGACCTGATGAGCAAGGTCATCGCGTCCTTCCCGTCCGAGCCCGACATGCCGGAGCCGGAGGCCGACCTCAAGGTCGCGCTCGTCGGGCGCACCAACGCCGGCAAGTCGATGCTGCTCAACGCGCTCGTCGGCCAGGAGCGCTCCATCGTGAGCGAGATTCCGGGCACTACGAGGGACACGGTTGACACTCTCATCACGCGCGGGGACACCAGTACCCTTATAGTCGATACGGCAGGCCTCCGGCGGAGAGGCAGCATCAAGCCGGGCATCGAGCGCTACAGTTCCCTTCGCTCGATAAGGGCAATCGACCGCGCCGACGTAGCGGTGCTCGTGCTCGACGCCACCGAACTCGCTACGGCGCAGGACGCGCATATCGCGAGCTACATCCTCGACGCATACAAGGGGATCGTGTTCGCGATCAACAAGTGGGACGTCGCCAGAGAGGTCGGACTGAACAAGGAGACCGCGACACGCAAGGTCCGGGAAAGGTTCAAGTTCGCGTCATTCGCCCCGATCTGCTTCATATCCGCCCTGCGCAAGACGGGCCTTGACGCCATGATGGACACCGTTGAGAACGTCGCGGAGCAGTGGCACAAGGACCTTCCTCGCTACGACTTGAGAAGGACCGTGCTCAATGCGGTGGCCGCCCATCCGCCCGCACTCTCAGGCAGGAGCGCGGCGAAGATATACAGCGTCGCGCAAGACGCCACGGGGCCGCCATCCTTCACCTTCTACGTAAATCGCGCGGACATGGTACACTTCGGCTACCAACGCTACTTGGAGAACGCCATCCGCGACGCGTACGGCTTCGAGGGCAGCCCGCTGAGGATGCGCTTCAAACGAAGGGGGGAGAAGTGACCGACTACCTCGTCTTCGTCTTCGTCCCGCTCGGGTACCTGCTGGGCGCAATCCCCTTCGGCTATATCGCGGGCAAGCTGTTCGGGGGCGTTGACGTTCGCGACCACGGGAGCGGCAGCATCGGCATGACCAACGTCATGCGCACGGTCAGCCCGCCCGTAGCCATCCTGGTGCTCGCCCTCGACATGGGCAAGGGAGCAGGAGCCGTGGTCCTGGCCATGGTCATCGCCGACGCGCCTCTGGTCGAGACCCTGACCGGGATCGCTGTAATCGTGGGGCATAGCTGGTCGGTGTTCATCGGCTTCTCAGGGGGAAAGGGGACGGCGACGGGCTGGGGCGCCCTCTTCGCGCTGTCGCCGATCGCAGGCATCGTGGCGTCGGTCATCGGCGTCGGTCTGGTCGCTCTCACCCGGTACGTTTCGCTCGGCTCCATGGTCGCGGCAACATTGGGCTCACTTACACTGGCCGTTATAGCCTTGGTCAGTGATTCCATACCCTTGGAATATTCCCTCTACGGCGCGGTCGGAGCGCCGATCATCCTCTTCAAGCACCGGGACAACATCCAACGGCTCATTAGGGGCGATGAGCGCAAGCTCGGCCAGAAAGTCGATACGGTCCCCGCTCAAGCGGAAACTCAGCGCGGGAAGGGCCTGCGATGGCCACGATCGGCGTAGTAGGCACGACGGGCTGGGGAACGACCCTCGCGATCATAACTGCACGGGAAGGACACACCGTCCGCCTCCTCGCCCGCTCGGATGAAGAGGCCGCGCGCCTCCGGCTCGCCAATGAAAACAGCCGGTATCTGCCTGGCGCTTCCTTTCACCCAGCCATGCGGGTCACGCACGATCCTACGGAGGCTCTGGGCGGAACCGATCTCACGATCCTAGCCGTACCTTCCAACACCCTTCGACAGAACGTCAAGGACATCGGTGAACACATCGACAGTGAGACCGTTGTCGTGAGCGCCGTGAAGGGTCTGGAGATCGAGACCGGATGCCGGATGAGCGAGGTCATACAGCAGGAGATGGACGGGGCGGCAACCATTCCCATCTGCGCGCTGTCGGGGCCAAACCTTGCGAGAGAGATCATACGAGGCAAGCTCTCATCGACCGTCGTCGCGTCCGCCGACGAGGAGGCCGCCAAGAAAGCGCAGTCAATCCTCAACTCGTCCGTATTCCGCGTTTACACCAACACCGACATTATCGGCGTCGAGCTTGGCGGCACGCTCAAGAACATCATTGCCATCGGCGCCGGTATCTGCGACGGCCTTCAGATGGGCGATAACGTGAAGGCGGCGTTCATGACGCGAGGCCTCGTTGAGATCGCGCGTCTGGGAGTTGCTGCGGGGGCAAGGCAAATGACTATGGCAGGCCTGGCCGGAATGGGCGATCTCATCGCAACCTGTTCCAGCGACCTCAGTCGCAACCACCAAGTCGGAATACTCCTCAGCAGGGGCAAGAGCCTGGCCGAGATCCGCGCCGAAATGCACAACGTCGCGGAGGGCATCAACACTACTGCAGCTGCCCGCGCTATGGCCGCCGACCTGGGGGTGGAAATGCCCATCACCGAGGTAACCTACCGCGTCCTCTTCGAGGGCATGTCCGTCGACCGGGCGGTCGCGGAGCTTATGGGACGCGCCCCCGCGCCCGAATAGGATGGCCCGACGTCGCCTCGTCATCACGACGCAGCCCGGATGGGCATTCGCCACGCTGTCGGAGCTTCGAGTCATCGGAGGCGATAAAGAGTACGTACACTTCCACCATCGCGACTCTACCCTAGCCTGCGATGACGGATTCTCCGCTGCGTCCAGTTCGCTAAGGACGCCCGCCGAAGTCTTCGGCGAGGTAATTTCCGCAAGTTCCCGTCGTGGGGAAGACGCGACTCGACAGCTAGTCCGGCACATGCGACCAGCTACCGTGAAGCGTGCCATACTTGAGTCCCTTCCCGACGTTAAGGGGACTCGGCCTCGACGTTACAGCATTGCGTGTGAAACGCTCGGCCGCACCTCGGTGCGTCGGCAAGATCTCGCTCAGCGGATTGAACAGGTCATTCGCGTCGCGTTTCCGGGATGGCGCAGGGCAAGCGACCATGCCGTCCGCATCTTCTGCAAGGCCGACCCCGAATTCGCCTTCGTGGGCGTACAACTGCACTCCAACCTTGGGGATGACGATTCAGGACGGCCGGGTGCCCTCAGGCGTCATCTGGCCTGCGGTCTACTTCAACTGGCAGGCACCGACGCGGAGAGCGTCGTGCTCGATCCGTTCATGGGGACAGGTGCCATACTCCAAGCGGCATTGCGTTCCTATCAAGTGCGCGCGGCCATTGGATTCGAGGTCGATCCTGTAGCGTGCGATATTGCGGAGCGTCGACTTTCGGGTTCAAACGTGTCCGTCTTCCGGGCCTCGTTTGAAACCCTCGATATCGGACTTATGGACTCGCGGACGAGGATTGTGACGAACATCCCGTTCGGGAACCAGTTCGAGCGAGTCAAAACGGAGAAGCTGGTTCAGGTACTACGCGCCTGCACCGGTGCAGGCGCTCGAATCACCATGCTCGCCTCACGGGAGCAGGGCGCCCATCTGAGCAGTGCGCTTGGGCTGCGACGGAAGAGCGTCATCGTTATGGGACAGCCGGCGGCGGTTGTGTATGAGACGCAGTGAGGGGCTTCTTTAGCCATGGCCTTATGAGGCTATAATGATTCCGAAAGGCGAGACCGTACACAACGCCTTTTTCGATAGGTCGTACAGACCATGAACGTCAAATACTTCCCTGATACCGACACACTTTACATCGAACTGTGCCCATCCGAGGTTACTGAGACCCGCGACCTCGACGAGGACACCCTCCTCGATCTTGACGCGCAAGGCCGCCTCTGCGCCATCACCATCGAGCACGTTGACGAGCGAATGGAAATACCGGCCTTTTCCTACGAGCAGGTCACTTCCTGACCACCCGGGAATAGCCCCGCTCACCCGACCCTGCCCATCAGGGCTACCCAGTCCGCATCGGTCAGTCCTTCATCGAACTGAACACCGAGAGCCACCATGCGCTCGGTGACTTCCGCCTGCTGCTTGTCCAGGATGCCGGAGAAGATGAGCGTTCCCCCCCTCCTGACGACCCGAACGATGTGCTCAGCAAGCTCGGTGATGACCTTGGCCGACACGTTGGCGACGAGCAGGTCGTAGCCGTTCGCTTCCGCTTGAGGATGCGGCAGCGAGGCTTCGTCCGTGGTTACGGTGTCCTGAACCCCGTTTTCGCGGACGTTGCGCTCGGCAACGCTCGCGGCAACGGGGTCGATTTCCAGCCCCAGCACATCAGAGGCGCCGAGCTTTGCCGCCGCAATTGAGAGGATGCCGGAACCGCAACCCAAGTCAAGGACGCGATCTCCCTGCTCGACGTGCTGTTCGACCAGTTCGAGGCACATGCGCGTGGTCGGATGGTGACCTGTGCCGAATGCCATGCCGGGGTCGAGGGAGATGACTATGTCGTCATCCAGTGGCTCATAGGTCCTCCACGTTGGTACGATGACCGTACGGGTCCCCACTCGGAGGACGTGGAAGTGCTCCTTCCAAGACTCCTGCCACTCTTCTTCTTCAACGACACGAACGCGAAGCTCGGAGACATCGCCGACGTGCGCGACCAGCCGGACTGCCGTGTCGATGCGGGCGTACCGTCCCTCCAGTCGATTGTCGTGGGGGATGTAGGTGGTGACCGTAACTCTCTCGGGGACGGGCGCGGTCTCGCCCTCGTCTGGGTTGTGTCCCGCCGGAAGCTCGATCGCCACACCGCCCTCACCGTGCTCGGTGAAGACCTGCGTCAATGGCTCGACGAACTCGGCGGGTGTGTCGATACTCAGCTCGACCCAGAGCGAATTGCCCATTACTTTGCCAAAGTCTCCTTCAGAATCACACCTATGGCACCGCCTGCCCGGCCATGATGCCGGTGCAACGCTCGCTGTCTACGGCCACCTGCCCGTTTACCAGCACATATGGAATGCCGACAGGGTGCTGTACCGGGTCGTCGTACGTTGAGGTGTCGATTACTCGCTCGGCATCGAAGATGGTAATGTCGGCGTAGTATCCTTCCACCAATCGTCCTCGATCCGTCAGGTTGAAGCGCCGGGCCGGACGGTCAGTCATCCGATGGACCATGCCCTCCAGGCTCACGGTCGGGTAGGCGCGCCGAAGCCGTCCGAGGAAGCGCGGAAAGGCCCCGTATGAGCGCGGGTGCGGCATCGACCCGGCAGGGGTGATGTCGGAGCAAACCATGTAGTCGTCTCGGGCGATGAGCTCCATCGAGTCCTTGCTGACCTGTCGCCAAAGGCCGTAGCTCGTGGGTGGCGGCATGGTGTAGCCGACGGAGAGGTCCTCTTGAAGCAGGATTTCGCACAGGGCCTCGCCCAAGCTCTTCCCAATGCGGTCGGCATACTCCGGCAGGCTGATGCCCTCCAGTGACGGATCGCCCGGAATGTACGAGAAGACGACCTCGTCGAGGGAGCGGAGGTAGTAGAACTCGTTCTCCAGGTAATCGACGATCTTCTTACGGTCGTCGGGGTCGGCCAGGCACTCGATAATCGCGTCAGGGCCTCCGTCCTGCGTCCAGCTGGGCAGGAAGCTGACGGGGATCGTCGACCCGCTGGCGTACGGGTAGATGTCAAGCGTGACATCCACTCCCTCGGCCTTGGCCTCGTCAATCAGGGCCAAGTGTTCCGTGACCTTCCCGGCAGTGCGCGGGTCGGTGCGGAAGTGGGCGAAGTGGAGCTTGACGCCCGACCGCCTGCCGATCTCCAGGACCTCTGGGACACCGCCGCCACCGAACGCCCGCTCCGGGTTCGCTCGTCGCGGCTCTGCCATGTAGACGCCGCCGAGATCGCGCACCAGTTCACATATCTCGACAAGCTCGTCGGTACTCGTCCACGGGCCGGGATAGTAGCTCGACCCTGTGGAGAAGCCCACCGCGCCCTGCTCCATGCCCTCACGCACGAGGTCTTTGTATCTCGCCATCAGGTCGTCCGTAAGGGGCACGTCACGAAATCCCGCCGCCTCAAGGCGCACGGTTCCGTTCGGCACAAGGTACGCGGTATTGATGGACACCTTTTCGTGGTAGTTCGCGCGGAATGCCTCGACGCTGCTCATGTCGAGATCCTCCGGCGGTTCACCGAGGATACCTTTCAGCCATCTGCGGTAGGTCAGGTAGTTGTCGTGCGACAGTGGAGCATACGACATTCCGTCGATGCCTAGAAACTCGGTCGTGATGCCCTGTCGCAGACCGCAGGCGTGCTGTGGGTCGACGAGCAGGTCGCCTTCCGAGTGCGTATGCGTGTCGATGAACCCCGGCGAGACTGTCAGCCCTTTAGCATCGATCACTCGCCTTGCGGCAACCTGCGAAAGTTCTCCGATGCACTCGATGCGATCTCCTCGAATGCCAACGTCGGCCCGGTAGGCCGGCGCTTCGGTGCCGTCGACGACATCGCCGCCGCTGATGACTACGTCGAGCATTGTCACGCTCCTCGTTCGGTCTGCGACAAGTGTACCACTGTACGTCCCCGACACGGCAGACCTGAAATATCGTAAAATTAGGATGATTCCGCCTTGTCGCGATCCGGGTCTGAGTCGCATGAACAACACTCAAATCGCGGAAGTCTTCGAGAACATCGCCGGTCTGCTCGAGATCAAGGGCGAGCGCCGGTTCGTGGTCGTTTCCTACCAACGCGCGGCTCGGACGATAGACCACCTCCCGACCGAACTCGAGCAGATGGTGCGTGAAGAGGAGGATCTCACGGAGATACCCGGCATCGGCAAAGCTATCGCCGGCAAGATTACGCAGCTTGCTACCGAAGGCAAGATGGACTTCTACGAAAAGCTGCGAGGTGAGTTCCCGGACGGCATCCTCGATGTCATGCGTGTGCCGGGCGTCGGGCCAAAGTCCGCCAAGCGCCTGTGGGACGAGCTCGACGTGACCACGGTGGAAGCTCTTGAAGCGGTGGCTTCAGACGGACGGCTCGCCGCGCTCCCAAGAATGGGGCCGAAGAAGGCCGAAAATATCCTCAAGGAGATAGCAGCCGCTCGTACAAAGGGAGACCGTGTTCCCATTGCCCGCGCTCTACCCGCAGCCGAGCGCGTAATCGGCGCACTCAAGGAACGCTGTCCGAGCATCGTCCGCATCGAACCCGCGGGCAGCCTGCGTCGGTTCGAGGAGACCATCGGCGACATCGACCTCGTGTGTACGGCTACGGACCCTCAGAACGTGCTCGACACACTCGTCGAGCTGCCGAACGTAGCAAGCGTCCTCGCACACGGAGACAAGAAGTCGGCCGTAGTTCTGAGCGAGGGGGTCCAGGTTGACCTGCGAGTGGTAGACGATTCCCACTTCGGCGCTCTACTCCAGTACTTCACAGGGGACAAGCAGCACAACATCCGTCTCCGCGAGCTCGCAGTGCGGCAGGGACTCTCGGTCAACGAGTACGGCATCAAGAATTCCGAGACCGGCGAGACCGAGTCCTTCGCGGACGAGTCGGCCATGTATGAGCGGCTCGGCCTCCAGTACATTCCGCCCGAGCTCCGTCGCGGCACGGACGAGATCGACCGCGCCCGTCAGCGTTCAATCCCACAGCTCGTGGAGGTCTCCGACCTGAGGGGCGACCTTCACGTCCACACGGACTGGAGCGACGGGCGTGACGCGACCGAAATGATGGTGGTTGCAGCACGTGAGCGCGGCTACGAATACGTCGCCATCACCGACCACTCGGCAGGAAGAGGCATAGCGAACGGTCTCAGCGTCGAGCGACTCAAAGAGCACATTCGGGAAATCCGGCAGCTGGAAGACCGGCTCGGTGACATCAAGCTGCTGGCCGGGTCGGAGGTCGACATCCGCGCTGACGGAAGTCTCGACTACCCCGACGATGCGCTCGATGAACTGGACTGGGTCGTCGCATCCGTCCACTCCGGCATGGGGCAGGACGCTGGGACGATGACAGCCCGCATCATCAAGGCGATGCAGAGTCCGCATGTGACGGCCATCGGCCATCTAACGACGCGGATGATCGGGGAGCGGAAGCCCATCGAAGCTGATTTCGAGGCCATCTTTGAGGCGGCGGCAGACACGGGCACAGCGCTGGAAATCAACGCGTCCCCCCGTCGCCTCGACCTCAAGGACACCCATGCCCACCGTGCCCGTGAGCTTGGCGTTCCCCTCGTAATCGACAGCGACGCTCACGACGCCGAGAGTCTCGACAACCAGCGCTGTGGTGTTGCGGTAGCCCGCAGGGCGTGGTGCGAACCAAGGCACGTGCTCAACACTTTCCCGCTGAATAGCTTCATGGAGTATCTTGCTATCGACAAGCCCGACCGACCTCAGTTTCTAGCTGAACATGGATAGCAATTCGACAACAAACGGCGACGACACTCGACGCCTTGCCGTCGATCACTTCAACGCGGCCCTGGCCGAGGGACGAGACTGGCCGGAAGCCCTGCTTACGGCGATGGCGCTGTGGACCGTGCCATCCGAGGTACGGAGGAAACGCAAATACGAGTACTTCATCGCGGGGGAGGCGTTCGACTGGCTCCTCCTCGCAGAACGTCTCTTGGACGAAACACGTAGAAGCGTCCCTCCGGATGAAATCGAGACTCTGCTATTCGAGGGAAGGTTCCCCATCCGATTCGATACGGAGCGCATCCCGGAGTTGCTCGGAGGTGACAAGTATCGTGGCTTCCTGAACTACCACTACGGCGTAACAGTCGAGGAGGCGCTGCAGCTGGCCTGTGAACTGGAGCTGCGAAAGCGCGACACCTCGAACGGCGTGCGCTACCGCAACTCCTACGCGGAAAAGGCATTTCCGCTGATCTACCGGAAGACCCGCGAAGAATTGCTCTGCATGTTCCGTGAGACGGAGACGCTCGACCCCGAAGGGGAATCTTCCATGGCCGAACATCGAGCCTTCACCTACTGGCTCTTCAAGTACCGCTGGGCCAACTCCGACAAGGCGAGGATCGCCAGCGACACCACCAAGGGACTCCGTCAACTCGAACGGATGGAGCATGCAAGCCGGCGGCGCAAGCAGAACGAGGCAATAACCGTCACCGGCTAGGCAACGGTTCAGCGCTTCAAGGGACTCGTTTGGCCGTCTTTGAAAACGGCAGACGCGGCTACACCTCCACTTTCGGTTCGAAGCTGATCTTCAACCGAGTGCCGGTACTCTGAGCGACTCTCTCTAGTGTTCTGGTGGATGGGTGAACCCGTCCGCCCTCAAGTCTGGCAATGACCGACTGCGTTGTACTCATGCGCTCTGCGAGTTCTGCCTGAGTGAGCCCCGCATCGACTCGGGCTTGGATAAGCGAGCGTATAAAGTCGAACTCAAACCCTAGCTCGTCGTATGCCCTTCGATAGTCGGGGTCTCGGCTCCATTTCTCGTGCAGATCGCTTACCTTGCTCACTCCAGTACCTCCCTGGCGCGACGCAGCACTAAAGCAAATTGTACCCTACCCATACACCTCCGCGATGACCTTGCGCAGGTGCTTCGCCGCGAGGGCAATCCCCTCCTCAGGGGTGCATGTGTTACGGCCCTCCGCTCCCTCATAGACGATGGAGATGTTGCCGTTGTAGCCGACATCCTTGAGTATGCCGAAGATGCGGGGGTAGTCGAGGTAGGTCTCGACGCCGGTATCGATCTGATAGATCTTCGCCCGCACCGAACCGGCGTAGGGCGCGGTCGGCACGAGATAGTCCTCGTACAGGTCGACGTTCGGGTCGAACTCGCCGCGAGGGTGCGAACCGATGGCCCCCAGCCACTGCCCGGTGTCCCACAGAAACGTGAAGTTCTCCTTGTCCACATCTCCCAGGATACGAAGAGCCTGATCGGCGGTCATGCAGAAGCTGCCGTTGTCGTGGTTCTGCAGACCGATGACGACTCCGCGCTCGGCGGCATAGTCGGAGAGTTCCTTGAAGTCCTCGATCATCGGGCCCCAGAAGTATTCCTGCTCCTCCTCGGTGTCCGGCCAATTGTGGCGGGCGAACACCCGCAGCATCTGGCCTCCCATCAGGGCAGTCATGTCCACGTCGGCCCTGCCCTGCTCCATTCGGTCCTCACGCATGTCGAGGGGGCCGACGAAGCTGCCTCCGCCGAGGTAGCCGACTGGCAGGCCGGCCTTCACGCACATCATCTTGATCTTCATCACGAAGTCGATGTCGCGCGGCATTCCGCCCAGGTGAAAGTCGATCACGTCCAGATCGAGCTCCCTGGCGAACTTCACGTGTCCGGCGAAGACCTCGGCATCGGTCGCTCGCGCCATCCAACCCAGCTTTAGCATTGGTATCTCCTTTTTCGGCTACTGCTCTCCGCTTACGAAGACCGGCTGTGTCCACGCCTTGACGCCCAGTGACGAGTAGACTGTCGCACGGACGTAGCCCTCGTCACCCTGGATTTCGTACTCCGTCTCCAGCCCATCGCACTCAGCGAATACCCTGCCATCGGGACCGGAGAACACCGTCCGGTACAGGCAGGTGGCGTACTGCTCTATCGTCAGCGATATCCGTTCGTCGGTGGCTTCCAGATCGGTAAGTGTGACTCCCGTCGACGAGTAGAAATGCCCGTCAGCCATTCCACTGACGATTGCGTCTACCGACAGCTCTTCGGCATGGACGACTACCCAGCCGCGCCCGGGGTTCAACTTGTCGTGGGCGAAGTCGAAGTAGTGGTGCGAGTCGTCCGAGGCCACGCCGAAAATGGGCTTGCCAGCCGTGAGAACGCCGTCCCAAATCTCCTCTGCGGTGAACTTCCGCGGACCGCCCTCGTTGTTCGTGACCGGAGAGCCGTTGTAGACCTCGATCAGGCTCGCACCGTCGACCTCGCGGACGTGAGTATGGTCGAAGGCCCACTGGTAGTTGGGATGATTTATCGAGGCGATGCCGCCCGCGTCGAGGATGGCGTTCACGTTGCCCTGTATAGTCTCGACGATCTCATCGCCGTGGTACGGCTCGACGACCCGTGTGATTCCAATTCCGTTGACGTGAATCGGGATGGAGCCGGTCTGGATTCGGGCCGAGACCTCTTCGCCGGGGATCATGAGCGGCCCGCCCTCGACCTCGTGGTCCAGTATCGTCCGATGGTTGTGGTCGCTCAGGACGAGGAAGTCGTAGCCGTGCTCCATGAACCATTGAACGACCACCTCAGGATCGGCGTCTCCGTCCGATTTCGTGGTATGCGTGTGTATGTTGCCCTTATACCAGTTGGACATTTAGTCACCCTTGACGAAGACGGGCTGCGTCCAAGCTTTGCCGCCTGACGAGGAGCGAACGGTGGCCCTCACATACCCTTCATCTCCCTTGATCGAGTATGAAGGCCATGGCCCCGTCTCCTCGGCGAGAACCTTCCCGTCCTTCCCGGAAAAGGTCGTCGTGAAGATGAAGTCGCTCTCTTCCTTGATAGCGAGGGAGATTGACTCGTCCGACTGCTCCAACTCTTCCAGGACGATGCCGGTCGACGAGTAGAACTCACCCGTCGCGAGACCGTCCACGATGGCATCGACCGAGCGTTCGGGCGCGCGAACGACGACCCATCCGCGTCCCGGATTGCTCATCCCTGGATGATAATCGTAGTACCTGTGAGAGTCGTCGGTCGCTGTGCCGAAGATCACCCTGCCTGCGCTGAGCACGCCGTCCCAGATCTCCTCCGTGCTTGGCTTGCCGGGAGCGCCGTAGAGGTTAACTCCAGGATGGCCGTTGTAGACCTCCATCAGCTCCGCGCCCCTCACCTGAGTAATGTGCGTGTGATCGAACGCCCAGTGAAAGTTGGGATGGTTAAGCTGTGCGATACCGTTCGCCTCGTGTATTGCGTCCACGTTGGCCTGAATGGTACCGACGATGTCGTCGCCGTGGATTGGCTCGACTACTCGTGAGATGCCGATGCCATTGATGTGGATGGGTATCAGTCCCAATTCGATTCTGGCAGACACTTCCTCCCCGGGAATCATCAGCGGGCCGCCCTCCACCTCGTGTTCGAGTATCGTGCGGTGGTTGTGATCGCTCAGCACAAGGAAGTCGTAGCCGTGCTCCATGAACCAGTTGACGACGAACTCCGGGTCGGCGTCGCCGTCCGACTCGGTGGTGTGGGTGTGCAGATTGCCTTTGTACCATTCGCAGTCGGACATGGCGGGCCTCGAGAAGCTGGAATTGCGGGGCGCGCAAAGGCTATCGCCCAACTGCCCAAGTGTCAACCGGCGGTGCTACAATCAACCGTCGGAGCCGATGACTGAGATCGCATACATAAACGAGTCCATGAAGGCGTTCCTCACGAATGATTCGGGGAAGTCGCCAGTCCCACTTAACGGTCCGGGTGATACCCAAACGTGGCCGACATGGTCGCCGAACGGTCGCTACGTCGCGTACTCTGCATTTTCGTCCGGAATGAACGGGCATGGCCGCATCGGGGTTTATCTTCACGACCTCTCAAGTGGAGAGACCGAGAGAATCTTCGCGAATGAACCCGGGTCCGACGGCATCGCGAGGGGGACGCCGCACTACGTGCTCTGGTCGCCGAATGGGAAGATGGTCTCCCTCATCGCTCGGTCGAAAGCGGAGGGGCTGTCGGCGCTTGCGTATCGCATAGGCGAGCAAGGCCCTCCCAAACTCGTTCACGACGGCTTCCCGCTGTTCTCCTCCTGGTCGCGGAATTCCAGGTTCCTCCTCTTCCATGCGGGCGCCGAGCACTACCTCGTCGATTTCGAGGGCGAATCCACGCCGCGCCGAATGCCGGGGGATTCCCGACTCTACATGACACCATCATGGTCGCCTCGCGGCGCAGTCATGGGGCTGCTCAGCGAGGGCAAGGAATACCGCAGCTCGCTGATGATCGTCGACGTTGAGAACCTGTCCGCTCAGACTCTGGTGGAGTTCAACGGCAACGGCGCTTTCGTCTGGAGTCCCGACGGCGAATCGGTGGGGCTGACGCGGGAACCCCAGGGAGAGTCGCGGTTCTACAACGGCATCTGGCACGTGACGCTCGACGGCACGGAGCAGAAGATCGTCCATGACATGGTGCTGGCGTTCTTCTGGTCGCCGAACGGCAGGGAAATCGCCTACGTCACGACATCCGAGGGAGCGGAAGGTTCCGTCCGCTGGGGTCTGGTCGACGTGGAGTCCGGTGACGCGCGCTATCTGTCCGACTTTCGGCCCACTGAGGAGCAACTCAATGTGTTCATGTTCTTCGATCAGTACGTCCAGTCCCACAACCCCTGGTCGCCGGATGGGAGCGCGCTCATCTACTCGGGAGCGCTCGGCTACACCAAGGGGCGCGATCCCCTCCCCGGGCAGGACGACGCAAGGGTTATCGTAGAAAATGTGACTGCGGGAGAACCTTCCGAAGTGGCTCGCGGCATTCTTGGGACCTGGTCACCGAAGACGTGAGGGACGCGACGGCAGAACACCTTAGATTCCTCGCTGTGCTCGGAATGACAATCCGTGTTGCCAGTTATGTCTACGTCTGCTACCGCGCGAAGACCATCGAGTCGTCTATGACCTCTCTCAGGTAGTCGGCGGCCATGGCGATGCAGGTCCGGTCGTCGTACCGGTTGCGCGGTATGTCGCCCCCCTCGAACACGATTGAAATCGCGCCGTTGTAGTCGACGTCGCGGAGGATGCGGAGGAAGCGCGGGTAGTCGAGCCACTCCTCGAAACCGTTGTCGATCTTGTAGATCTTCGCGCGGACTCCTGTGGCATAGGGAGCGACTCGCTTATGGTAGGCCTCGTATATGTCCAACTCGGTGTTGTACCAGCCGCGGGGAGAGCCTCCGCGCGCGCCCTCCCACTGTCCGGAGTCGAGGATGTACGTGAAGTTCTTCCGGCCAACCTCGCGAAGAATTCGGAGCACCTGGTTGGCGTTCATGGCGAAACTGCCGTGATTGTGGTTCTGGAGCGAAGCGACGACGCCCCGCTCGGCACAGTAGTCGGCAAGCTCCTGGAAGTCCTCAATCATGGGAGCCCAGAATCTCTCCTGCTCCTCGACGGTGTCGGGCCAGATGTGGCGGGCGAAGACGTGGAGAACCTGCGCGCCGATGAAGGAGGCAGAGTCGGCGTCGGCTTTCGCGCGCGCCAAGCGCTGTCCCCGCAAATCGGGCGGCCCGACGAGACTCACTCCCGATGCGAAGTACCCGATGGGCAGTCCCGCCTCCACGCACATGAGTTTCGTCCGCAGCAGGAACTCCGGTGTTTGGAGGTCGGCCATCATAAGGATGTCGATCATGTCGAGGCCGATATCCCGGGCAAATTGGATCAGCCCCGGGTAGTCATCCTCTTTTTGACCCCGCGCCATGTATGAGAGCTTTATCAACGCAAGTTGCCTTTCTTTGTCTCTCAGCCTGCGGTCGAATCGGGATTCAGTGATACAGGTACGACAGTGCCATCACGTCGCGCAGATGGTCTGCCGCCAGCTTGATGCACTCCTGGGCGTCAAATCGGTTGCGGGGCGGCTGTCCGCCCTCGAACACGATGGACACTGTGCCGTTGAAGTCGTTCCGGCGGAGAATCTTGAATATGCGAGGGTAGTCAAGCCACTCCTCCCAGCCGTTGTCGATCTTGTAGATCTTCGCGCGAACCAGAGTCGTATGCGGGGCCACGCGCTCCATGTAGTCGCGATAGATGTCCACGTTCAGGTCACGCCATCCACGCGGTGAACCTCCGACGGCCCCCTGCCACTGGCCGGTGTCCATGATATAGGTGAAGTTGGGCCGCTCGACATCCTTGAGAATCCGCAGCACCTGGTCGGCGTTCATGGCGAAGCTGCTGTGGTTGTGGTTTTGCAGGCCGATCACCACGCCTCTCTCTGCCGCGTAGTCGGAGATTATTTGAAAGTCCTCGATCATCGGGCCCCAGAATCGCTCCTGCTCTTCCACGGAATCGGGCCACTTGAACCTCGCGAAGACTCGGAGCATCTGCGCCCCTATGAGCGCTGCTGTGTCGACGTCCTTGCGGCCAATGTCGAGCCGCGTGGAGCGCTCTTCCAACGGTCCGACAAACTTGCCGCCGCCGAGGTAGCCAATGAGCAGGCCTGCATCCACGCACATCCTCTTGATCCGCATGATGAACGCCGGGTCGCGCGGCATCCCGCTGAGGTGAAAGTCGATGACATCCAGCCCAATATCGCCCGCAAACTTCAGGTGCTGCTCAAATGCCTCGGCGTCCGTGGCCCGTGCCATCCAACTCAGTTTCATCATGGTGCGTTCGTCACCGCCTCGTTCAATGCCTGCCCTGCGAATACTGTGCGGAGTCTAACACAGCTGATGCTTCAGCGGGTGTACGGCCATTTTTTGCTTCGCAGAACATTATTTCTGGAAAAGGGTTGACAGTACGCCTGCTCTGTTCTATTCTGTTCTAAAAGGTATTCCTCTACTTCAGGAGGAGATCGACATGGATGCCCACGAAAGAGCCACAGGGACACAGATGATTATGCCGGGAATGCATGATCGCAGCTCTCCCCAGACAGTGATGGGAGGCTGGCAGCTTGATCCCGGCGTCGAGGTAACGTACCGGGGGCATATCAAGGGCGGCCCGAATTTCGGCGCGAGCGGCGTCGTGCAAGAGGTGCGCGGCAGGCGCGTGGTTGTCGAACTGTATGGTTGGGGTACCTGGCACATTCCTTACTATTTCCTGTCAACGACTCTCAAGGCTGCTGCATAGCGAAGGAGCGACACATGCTGAACTCAGTGCGAAGACTGTTTAGGGGTGAAGGCGTCGATCATGCCGGGAAATTCGGGTCAGTAGGAGGGCCGGATGGCGGGATAGCAAGGCACCTCGATTTTGCCGTCATTGCCGCCCAAGGTGACGTGCGCGTGAAGGTCGTGGGCGTGGGCGGCGCGGGTGGCAACGCGGTCGCAAGGATGGCGAGCGCAGGATTGCGGGGAGTAGAGTACCTTGCCGTGAATACGGACGTACAGGCACTGAGGCGAGTCAAGGGAATGCCGACTTATGCCATAGGGCCTGTGACGACAGGCGGCATGGGATCGGGTGGAAATCCCGACTTGGGCCGAAAGGCTGTGCGTGAAAACCTGGAACACATCGGAGAACTGCTGGAAGGGTCGGACATGGTATTCGTCACGGCGGGAATGGGAGGCGGCACGGGCACTGGCGCGGCTCCAATCGTCGCCGAGATAGCCCGTAGGAAAGGCGCTCTGACGGTCGGCGTCGTAACACGCCCGTTCTCCTTCGAGGGTCAGGGGCGTATGGCCGTTGCCGACAAGGGCCTGAAGCAGCTCGGTCAGAAGGTGGACACGTTGATTACCGTCGAGAACGACCGGCTGCTCTCTTCCCTGGACGGAGAGATGTCGCTGGAACGCGGCTTCCGTATAGCCGACGAGGTGCTGCGACAGGGCGTGGAGGGAATATCGGAGATCATCACCGTTCCAGGCACGATCAACGTCGACTTTGCGGACGTGAAGTCGGTGATGATGAACCGGGGCGTTTCGTTCATGGCGCTGGGTGAGGGTAAGGGCAGGACCGCTTCAACGGACGCCGTGAAGGCCGCTCTCGCCAACCCTCTATTCACCGCACCGATCGAGGGCGCGCAGGGCATCCTGTTCAACGTCCGGGGCGGTCGCGATCTGTCCATCGGACAGGTGCACGAGATCGCAGGCATGATCGAGGGCGCAAGCAAATCGCAGGCCCAGGTCGTGTTCGGCGTCGTTCAAGACCCACGATGGAACAAGCGAGTCCGAGTGACGCTGGTGGCTACCGGCATTCCGTCCCGCGAGGCCGGCGTAAAAGGCGTGGAAACCGGGGCGGTCGCGGAGCTTGACGGCCTGAGAGCTGAGAATGGGACGCAGGAGCCTTTCGACAGTCAGCGCTCCTATGGCGCTAACGGCCACCAGACCCCGGCGTTTCCGAATATGCGAAAGGTGGCGTGAGCGTCACCTGTCGACTTACTCTGAGTCGAAGCGGTTGCGCTCGCTCTTGAGGAACTCTTCGAGGTCCCTGATTACCTCGTCCGGGGTGGGAACGTCGTCCGGCAGGGGCTTGGGAGTCTGGGAGGCGTCGAAGGCCTCCTCAAGCCGCCGGACGTACTCGACGATCTCCTCGTTGTTCGCGATGGACTCGGTGGCCTTCTGCTCGAAGCGGTCGCCTGCCCGGCGCAGGTCTTCCAGTTCCAAATCAACGTCGAGGAGCCGTCGTACCTTCTCCAAGAGCGTGTAGCTCAGCTTCGGGTTCGGCATGGACGGCAGGTAGTGGGGACCGTGTCCCCACAAACTGACATGGTCGAGACCACGCTGCCTGCAGAAGTCGGAGAGGACGGTGTGGATCGCCGTCGGCCCCTGGTACGGGGAGTTGAATGCTCCGATAGCCTGGACTCTCTTGCCCAGCTTCTCTTGTGAGCTGACAACCGACGAGACGGGGAAGGGCCTGGTGTGAGGCACGGTGTTGAACAGGGAGCCAAGCGTAACCATCATCTCTACTCCGTACCGGTCGGCGACCGCGATGACAGTATCGCAGTAGGTCTTCCACTTGAGGTTGGGCTCGACGCCGGAAAACAGAAGCAGTCCGGGCGAGTCGTCGTCGGGAACGTAGGCACGGAATTCGTTGGCAGGCCAGGAGATGTACCGTTCGCCCTTATCGTCCAACAATGTTTGGGGCCGGGTGGAAGTGAAGTCGTAGAAGTCCTCGGACGCGATCTCGGCAACCTTCTGCGTTCCGAGCTTGCGATTGAGGAAGCGGAGGGCCCTCGTCGTTGCTTCCGCGCCGTCCGCCCATCCGGCGAACGCGGCGATCATGTAGGGAAGCCGCCGTTCCGGAATGTCGTGGATAGTAAGACCGTCCATTGCAGATCCTTCCCCCTGACCTCTCTTTCGAGCATATCACCAGCATCGACAGTAGCTCAACCGCCGTTGCGGACGTAGAATATCCACTCTCCTCAGCTTTCCTGTCGGGGTAGGTTCAAATGCACGAGCCGGTTGTCTTTGATCGAGTCGCGTTCGCGTGGGTGGCGGCGAACGAAGTGAAAAGCTGGTCGTTCGTTGAGATCACGGACGCACACGGCGAGACGGTTACCGTTGAGTGCCAAGGTCTGAAAACGGTCGATGACAGGGAACGCATCTTTGCGGAGTTCGTCGAGAGGCTGAGAGGCGTTCACATCACCGGCGACGGGGATATCGAAAGACTTCTGAGGCTGACTAAGGAAGAAGCTCAGGCGAACTCGCGAGTGGTGAGCGCACTTGCGACGGCGGTTATCGAACTGCAATGCCGGTACTCCGGCCTCAGCATGACGGAAGCGCTGGGAGGGGAGCCGAAGGAACGCCAACTGCTGTACGCAAACCTCAACCGCTATCTGCGCGACGTGAAGAAGAGCCGTACTCCTGCGGACTTCGGCGAGGCCGCTGAGGGAGCGGCGCGGGAGGGCTTCACCATTCTGAAGACGGACCCTTTCGACGAGGTGAGGCCCTCGCATACGGTCGATGAGATATTCGACGTGGCGGCAATGAGCCTGGAACGCCTCGCGGCGATGCGTTCTGCGGCGGGGGATGGTGTCGCGTTGCAGGTGGACTGTCATGGAGCTTTCAACGTCGAGACGGCGATTGCGATCGGGCCGAAACTGGAGCGACTAGGAGTCACGTGGTTCGAGGACCCCGTTCGACACGCGGACGAGGTGGAAGGACTGCGTACGGTAGCGGAGAAGGTTGGCATTCCCTTGGCGGCAGGGGGCGACGATTATGGCGAGGAGACTTTCGCTGAGCTTGTGAAGGCGGGCGTGAAGTACACGATGCAGGACGTCATGCGTTGCGGGGGCGTCGGGGTTGCCGCGCGGGCTGGACAGGCAGGCGCGGCGGAAGGGGCTCAAACCTCTTGCCACAGTCCGTTCGGACCCCTGTCGAACCTGGCGAGCGCGCACGTACACGCAACTACGCCCAATCCTCACGCGCTGGAACACGCGCTGTGGGAGAACGATTGGCGGGCGGACCTGATCGACCCGCCGGAGATCGTGGAGGATGGGCATCTCGTCTTCCCCGGCGGGGTTGGAACGGGCGCGACGATCAATTGGAAGACTCTCGAAAGAGTCGGTGGAGTCCGCTGGACGCCGTAGCTACTTCACGGCGAGCATCTCGTATGCCAGGGCCAGCATGATCTTCGTGCTGGTGACGAGGGTGCGGATGCTGACCGATTCATCAGTTCCATGAACATTGTTTTCCAGCGGATTGTCATCGGGGTGAGTGCCGTCGAATCCGTAGGTGACCACTCCGAGGGGTCGGGTGAAGCGAGAGTCGGTGAATCCCACGCAAAGTCCCGGGATCCACTCGATTGAGCGTCCGCCAAGCACGTACTCGGTCACGTTCTGGATGTGCCGCATGAACTCGGTGTCCGGGGAAGAAGCGTTCGGCACTGCCATGTAGTCAATGTCGACGCTGACCCCCGGAATGCCGTCGAACAGGCGAGTAAGCTCGGCACTAACGTACTCGTCGTCCTGGTGTGGGAGCGTACGCACGTCACAGGTGATGTTGATGGTCTCGGGCACGCTGTTCGACTTGATGCCGCCCCCGATGATGGTGGGTGTGAGCGTCATGCGTGATGCGGCCCGAAGGGTCGTCGCCATGCGGGGGTCGCGAGCCTCGAACTCGTCGATGATCGAGTCGATGTTTGCGGGCGATGGCACGTCCTCGATGGCGAACTTCGAGAGGTGGCGGAAGATGACGGCGGAGGTGTCGCGCTCCGGCTCGTAGTGCTCAATTCGTTCGAGCACCTGGGCGACGCGGTAGAGCGCATTGGTCCCCATCCAAGGGACCGAGGCGTGAGCGCTCTCTCCCTTTACTTCGATCTCGATCTGGAGGCGACCCTTCTCGCCAAGGTTCACGATGTATGCCAGGTTTCCTGCCGCATCCGCCGGCTGGCCTCCGCCCTCGTTGACGGCGTAGGGAGCGGTTATCTTCTCCGGGTGGTTATCGGCCAGCCAGCCGACACCGTATCGGCCGCCGTGCTCCTCGTCGGCGGAGAACGAGAGCAGCAGGTCTTCCTTCAACTCCACGGAGTTGCGGACGAGGATTCGACTCGCCATCATCTGGGCGGTGAGGAGGGCCTTGCAGTCAGATGACCCACGGCCGTAGATCCGACCATTGGCAATGGTGGCGCTAAAGGGAGGGTAGGTCCACTTGGTCTCATCCTCGACCGGGACAACGTCGAGGTGCGCCATGAACATGAGACCCGGACTATCGGAGCGGCCCTTCAGGCTCGCGATGATATTTCCCCTGCCCGGCGCGGACTCGAGGGTCTCGCTGTCCACTCCGTCCTCAGCCAGCCAGTCGCGAATGTAGTCGCAGACGGCGGTCTCGTTGCCGGTGGGCATGAAGCCGGTGTTGACGGACGGGATGCGGACAAGGTCTTGTTCCAACCGGACGATGTCGTCGCGCGCGGCATCGACCTGGACAAGAAGTTCATCGAGTGTGGGCATTCTTCGGGCCTCCGAGTACGAGTGCGAATTACTATACAAGGTGTGGCTTGGACGTAGCTAGATAGGCGAGGGTATTGGCAATCGCCATGATCGCCAGTGTTTGCACACCCAGCTTGCTCGGATCTCGGGACGTGACCAGTCTTGAATCGTGGTTAGCTATGGAGGGTTGGGTCTGAGCTTTACAACCACAGGGCGGGTTTGAAACCCGCCCCTACGAAGTTACGGTCTCGTTAGCCTTCAATACCGGGATGTGGAATTGCTAGGAATTGGCGATACGCACCAACGCGACCTAACCCATTGCCTCAAGCAGTTTGGGAGGGAGAAACCACTCGATGGTCGCGGACTGTGCGATGCGAGCCGTGTTGACCCGGAGCTTGCAGAGGCCTCCGGGCTTGAGGTTGAAGGCCACGTGGTACAAGCCGGACGACATGGTTGAAATGAGCTCGCTCAAGGTCGGCTCGTGGCCGACGAGCATTACGCCGTCGTACGAGTAATACGCTTGGATGGCGCTCATTACGCCTGTGACGCTGCCGGACGCGAGGGAGTCGGAGAACTCGATGGGGTTCTTCAGGCCCAATCCCTCATGGACGATTTCGGCCGTCTGCCGGGCGCGGAGTATCGGGCTGGACACAATCAGGTCAACGTTAACGTCGACGGCTTTCATGCCCTTCACCGAGAGCTTCGTGCGCTTTCGTCCCTTCGGCATCAGGGGACGGAGGTGATCGGCCGGGTACTTCCCTCCGTAAGGTTCGGCCTTGCCGTGTCGGAGAATGTACAAATCCATGATCGCCCTCCATCTCTGGTATCTCTAGCGTATCAGGTCTCCATTTGGGAGAGGTGGGCGTTGGCGATGGATTCGGCGCGTTTTAGGACCTCCAAGGCGGTCCTAACGGCCTCGCGCAGGGCGTCAAGGTCATCGCCGTCAGAGAGGAACCACCGCCAGCGGGCAAGGAAGTAGCCCACGTAGGCGCTCGCTAGACTGCCCTCGCCGATGTCCTTTAAAGCGCGCGTGACCTGCGTCCGGTTCATGCTCCAAACGGTCATGGGATCGTGGCCGGCAAGATGCAGGACGATGGGACCGACGGGAGACACTCGGTATGAGAGTTCACGAAGCAGCTCAGCGAGGTACTTATCCGGACGGTCGAAGACTCGATAGGGATATCGTTCGAGGATGTCCGCGAAGTTGAGCAGGTCGCGACACTTGTAACGCTTGAGCTCATCGACCGCGGAGTAGTCGGGGGTTGGGTAGTCCTCGCCGAACAGAACTCTTGCCGAATCCGGCGGAGAGTGCATATAGCCGGGCATGCGCAGCAGACTGTTCATGATCATTATTTGAGGCCGCGGAGTATGTATGGGCTGGGGACACTTCCCTCGGTACCGACCTCCGATATCTCGTCGCACTTTGAAGGCCTGATCGAGGTCGCTGAAGAGGGACTGCTCCCAGTCGTCGTCGTGGAACCATACGTGGATATCGAGATCACTCGCCTCCGGGACGTAGTCGATCGGGGTGTCCCACCGTTTCTTGGCGGAGCCTTTGAGGTAGATCGCTCGAATCTCATCTTTGGGGATGTTGTCGAGGAGCGTTTCGACGATGGCCTCGGACATGCACGAGACCTCGCGGCGCAGTCGATCGGGGTCGGGATAGCCGTCATTCCAGTCGGGTAGAGGGATTTTTTCAGGCACGGAATCGTTCTCCGATTGGGGTCATGGCAGTACGGACGAGTTAGGTTGACGTCTCGCAAAGGGCCGTTTCAGCTAAGCGGTAGAACCTGCGAGACAAGAACTTTAGATTCCTCACTCCGCTCCGCTTCGTTCGGAATGACAGGAGCTGGGTGGTTCGTCTGGAACAGCAGGTGATGCGGTCGTCACGCCTCGTTGAAGTTGTAGATGCCCATGGCGGTCTTGCCGAGAACCCAATCCTTGTCTTCCCCGGTGAGCCAGTCGATATGCTCTTGGAACATCTCAAGGGCTGGGGCATATTTAGTCTCGCGTTCGACGCCGGGGAAGTTCGTTCCCCACATGAGCCGCTGCGGACCGAAGGCGTCGTAGATGCGCTTGAACCCGTCGTGTGAATCTCTATAGGGGAAGGGCTCCTGTTCCTTGTGAGGAATGAGCTTGACGTAGACGTTGGGGTACTTGGCGAGATCGAGAACGGGCTTCATGCCGGGGTACGGAGGGTCTTCGATCCTGGGCGCACCGCCGTTGTGGTCGAGGGCGATGGGCACGTCGGGGTGTCGCGCGATGATCGGCTCGATGTCGGGGTAGTGTACCGACGGGCCGTGCGATATGAAGCTCGCTCCGAGCTTGGCAGCCCTGTCCCAGATTGCGTCCTGGTCGGGGCCCGCCCACATGGAGGGATGATCCGGGCGTGTGAGGTGAATGCGAAGGCCGCTGAAGCCGTGCTCGGTCACGAGGGCTTCAAGCCTGTCGGCGGCGCCCGGCTCGAACTGGTTGACGAGACCGATTGCTGCGAACTTGCCGGGGAAGCGCTTGAGAACGTCGCTCACGTAGGTGTTATCGAACACGTAGTGGATGGGCTGGACGATGACGGCCTTGTCGACACCGGCCTCGTCCATCCTGGTGTTCAGGAACTCCACGCTGCCGTCTTCGCTGGATGTCCTGCCGTCCGCCATGGGGTAGTTATCGTAGTCGCTGCTCCACACGTGCAGATGAGTATCGACGATCAAATTACTCTCCTCGTTGTCGTGATGAGAATTGCCCTGCCCTACTCCGACAGAAGTCCGCGCAGGTACCGGTCCGCCTTGCCGATCAACTCGGTGCGGTCATCGGGCTCCTGTCCTTCGTAGACGATGGAAATGCAGCCGTTGTAGCTCGCGGCCTTGAGGATGCCGGCGATGCGCTCATAGTCGAGGACCTCTTCCTTACCGCTGGCAATCTTGTAGAACTTGCACCGCACGTAGCTCGCGTATGGCAGGGTCTGCTCCATGTAGCCGTAGATGTCGGCGTCAGGGTTGGTCTCGCCCGACGCGCCGGGCGATCCGAGCCACTGGCCGGTGTCCATGATGAACGAGAAGTTCGGGTGGTCGACCTCTTGGATGATGCGCAAGCAGTCCGGGCCGGTGGCGGCGAGGTTGCGGTTGTCGTGGTTCTGGAGGGCGACGACGACGCCCCGCTCGGCGCCGTACTGGCTGACCTCCCTGAGGCATCGAGCCAGCGCGGCAAAGAGCGGGTCGCGGTTCTCGGTCTCCTGGGACTGCCAGCCGAATACCCTGATGAGCGGCGAGCCGAGAACGAGCGCCACGTCAATTGCGGCCTTGGCGTCTTCGACCCTGGCGCGCTGGGTGTCCTCGTCTCCGGCGAATCCTCCCGCGACTCCGAGGTAGCCGATGGGCAGGCCGAGGTCGAGGCACTGACGCTTGATGCCCAGCAGATATGAGACGTCGGTGGAGGGGAAGGCGCGCAGGTGGAAATCGAGGCAGTCGAGACGGAGGTCGTAGCAGGTGCGGATGAAGTCCTCGACCTCGATACCGACACTCTTGTAGCTGAGGTAGTTGCAGCCGATCTTTATCATTGTTCGCTCGTATCTGAGTTCGTCTATAATGGAACGCCGTGACGCCACGACGGACGGCGAACAGCATACACCTAAGCGGAGCCGTTTGCGAATACGTGGACGCGACCATCACTCCTCAGAATTCGACCGTTTCGAATAAGCAGTGTCCTGGATAGTCGTTACGCTTCTCAGCTCCGCCGTCTTGGGGATGATAGGCGTCCTCGACAAGGCGTTTCTCTACCACTACGCCCGGTCGCATCTCACCCTTCCACTCCTCATCGGCCTCGGGCATATCCCAATAGGGATCGTCTTCATCGCGATCTCGCCGCTGGACGATCTGATCTTTCCCGCAGTGGGCTGGAGCCTTGCGGCAGGCATATTCGGCGGGCTGGGCGGAGTGATCTTCTTTCGAGTGGTCGCGAGGCGGGAGGTGTCTCGCGCGGTGCCGGTCACCCAGACGTTTCCAATCTTCGTCGCGCCGATGGCCGTGCTCTTCCTTGGCGAGAGCCTGCGGATCTTCGACTGGTTCGCCATTCTTGTAACGGTGGCGGGGGCGGTGATGATCTCTGTACGACAGGACACGGAAAGCCGAGGGTTCGTCATCGACCGGTCATTCTACGAGCTTCTCCTGGCGAGCCTGCTGATGGCGTGTATGAATCTCGCCGCCAAGCAGGCATTGGAGACGCTGCCTGTCTTCCTGGTGCACGGTCTCCGGTCGCTCGGACTCGTGCCGATGCTGTTGGCATTCTCCGTCCGGCGCGAGTCGGTCGATGAACTCCGCAGGATGGTCGCGGAGAGGAGCCCGGCCCTGGCGATCTTCGGGGTCAACGAGTACGTGATCGCCAATACGGGAATGATACTAAACCTGTGGGCAACGTCGCTGGGGCCAGTATCGCTGGTAACGGCGCTCTCGGCGAGCACCTCTCTCTTCCTGCTGGTGTACAGCATCCTGCTAAGCCTGCGATTCAGGAATATGCTGGGGGAACAGGTAGGACGCCAAGCGGTAATGGTAAAGGCGGTCGCCACGACGCTGATCGTGGTGGGAGTCGCGGTGATATCGCTCCGGTGAGAGGCCGGCAAGTGACGTGAGGTTGACACAGGTTCGTACGGCGTTCTAGTCTCCACGCACCTAATGAGGCAGATGGGGAATAGGAGATTTTCATGGCTGAAAAAACGAGGGTAGCAATCGTCGGGGCCGGGCATAACGGGCTGGTCGCCGCAGGGTACCTCGGAAGAGCCGGTCTGGACGTGCAGGTGCTGGAGCGGCGGGACGTGGTCGGCGGCGCGGCGGTGACGGAGGAGTGGTTCCCGGGCTACAAGATATCGACCTGCTCGTATGTGTGCCATATCCTGCAGCAGAAGGTGATCGAGGAACTGGAACTTCGCAAGTACGGGTTCCACGTCTACCCGATCGACCCGATGCGCGTCCAGCCCTTTCCCAATGGGAAGGTCATTACCTTTTGGCACGACGATGAGAAGACGGTAGACGAGGTACGAAAGATTTCGCCCGAAGACGCAGACGCGTGGATGGACTGGGCGAACCTGTGGCACAGGGCGGTGCGGATTCTCAGCAGCTACTATCTCGGGCCGCCACCCTCGCTGGCCGAGCTTACGGAGCGGTTCAGAGAGGAGGGCGAGGAAGAGCTGCTGGAGATGTTGCTGACGGTGCCTTACCGGGACTTGATCGACCGCCACTTCGTGTCGGACGAGGTCAAGGCCGCGGTGAGCCTCGGAGCGACGGACATGGGAGACATCAGCGCGCCGGGAAGCTCGTACATCATTGCGCTGTACAGGTTCAGCGCGTTCCGTCAGGACACGGAGAACTATGGCATTGTTCGCGGCGGGATGGGGGCCATAACCCAGTCGATGGCGGGGTCGGCAGAGGCGTCAGGGGTTTCGATCAGAACGGGGGCGGAGGTGGAACGCATCTTGACCGAGAACGGAAGCGCGGTCGGAGTCCGGCTGGCGGACGGGGAGGTGATCGAAGCGGATGTCGTGCTGTCCAACGCCGACCCGAAGAGGACGTATCTCAAGCTCCTTGATGAGGATGATCTCGACCGGGAATTCGTCGATGAAGTAAGGGAGTTGAAGACCATGTCGGCGTCGGCGAAGTTCCTGTGCTCGCTGAGAGAGCTGCCGGACTTCTCGGCGTATCTCGGCTCGGAGTACGACCCGGAGCACCTGGCGATGATTTCGCTGAGTCCGTCGGTCGAGCTTTCCGAGTCGACTTGGAGCGACGCGAAGAACGGGATTGTGCCGGACACTCCGATTATCCAGGTGCAGATCCCATCCGTGTATGACAAGACGGTCGCTCCCGACGGGCGGCACGTGCTGTCCCTATGGGTGCTGTTCCTTCCGTCTCATGTGCGCGACGGGTCATGGTCGGAGGTGCGACAGCAGTTTGGGGAGCGGCTGATCGACGTGGTGACGGAGTACGCGCCGAATTTCAGGGACGCGATCATCGACTGGACGCTGCTGACGCCGGAGGACATCGAGGAGCGCATTGGACTGACGGACGGGAACATCAGGCATCTGGACATGATTCCGCAGCAGATGATGTCGCGAAGGCCGTTGCCGGGGTGGTCGGACTACCGGACCCCCATCGAGGGGCTGTACCTGTGCGGTGCAGGCACGCATCCCGGAGGCGAGGTGACGGGAGCGCCGGGGCATAACGCGGCGCACGTCGTGCTGGAGGAACTAGGCCTCTGAAAGGGTAAGAGGCTATTGCATCGGTGAGACTCGGTCCACGCCGAGTCCCACGGGACGCTCGAATTCCTTATAGCGGATACGGACTTCCACGCCGTTGACGCTGCGCGTGAAGCCCGCCGTCTTCTCCTGGCTCCTGGTCTCGATTTCCAGGACGTTGTATCCCTGCTTGACGTCATCGAGTTCGAGGACGAATGAGAAGAAATGGGCGGACATGGCAAACGGCGCCTGAACGTCCATGCCTCCTGCCATGACGGTAGCCATGCGGAGGGCGCGCTCGTCGGTGACCTCGGCCTGCGCAATGGGCAACACGCGCTCATTGAATCGTATTTCGATATCGTCCTCCACACAGAAGAAGGAGAAGCGAATGTTCAAGACAGGCTTGCGAAGTTCGCCTTCGGCTTTCGCTGATTCCAAATCGTCGGCGACCAGAATGTTGAGCTTTACGGTCTCTCCTTCGATGAGGTCGACTGGGAGTTCGCGGTCCGGCGTTGTCGTCTCCTCGCCTGCCCCGCCCTCGCGGGGGGCGAGCATGTAGCGCTTGTTGCGGCGTTCGTAGACATCGGGGTGGCCGATCTCTCGGAGAATTTTGTACTCACGCTCACCAAAGGGCCATGGGTAGTAGCCGTCGAAGATACCAGCCCACCCGTGGTAGCGGAGCGTCTGGCTGAGGGCCCGGAACATCTCGGCGTCCGGCTTTCCGACGCGGTGGTCGTAGATGCGACGGGGAGGCCGGTAGTACGCGGGGACGCCGACGCGGTTCGCCACATCAGGCAGCCACCGGTCCGACATTCCGGTGTCGATGAGGTTCGCTCGCTCACTGCCGACGACCATGTCCACGTCGCCTTCACTGATCCAGGTGGCTACGTCGAGGCCGATGTCGAGGTTTGCCTGCTCGTCGGCGTGGACGCGGGCCATGATCGGAATCTTGCGGCCCTGCTGCGCGCCGATGGAGTCCACCAGGTCCCGGACCTCTTCGAGGAAGCGGTTCATGGCGGAGATGCCCGACTCGGTCTCCTCCATGCGGAAGTAGAGGGGGAAGAACATGAAGTCGAGCTCGATGCCGTCCGCCTCGTAGTCGACGAGCATTTCGCGGATCATCGCCTTCTTGTCGTCCCACACCAGGTGGTTCGTGAAGTCGTATGCCCACTGGGTCTGGTGCTTCGGCCAGCGCGGGTCGTTCACGCCGTGGCAGACGGCGGCTTCGTGACGCCATCGCAGCCAGCCGCACCTATCGGCCCCGGGAGCCTGGGCGTCCTGCAAACGGAGACTGGGGAACACTTTCAAGCCATTCAGGCGGCCGTGTTGGATGACCTCTCGGACCTGGTCGGTGCCCTTCTCGCGGGCGACCTGCACCATCCGCATGATCCGCCAGTCGATGTAGCTCTCCCATACCTCCTTGGCCTCTCCAACGACGCGCCCGACCTTGCTGTTGTGGAAGTACACGTCGCCGTATCCGAGACCGAGCACGAGCAGGTCGACGCCGGTGCCGAGCACCTCGTCGACAGGCTGGCGGAGCTTCTGGATGCTGACGGGCGGCTCGACGCGCTTGCCGTGGAAGTGGTGGCCGTCGTTGTAGTAGACCAGGTGAGGACGGAATGCGCCGTGGGAGTTCGATGTCTGTGGGGTCACGGTCATCCGGGGTGCTCCTCCAAGTCAGGTCGAGTGAACGGGCAAAGAATACTACGGGACGGAGCGGGATGGAAAGTCACGATGAGTCTGGGGCAAAGGGGGCCTTTCGCCCGTGACGGAACGACGTATAGAATTGGCGGCTGAAACGACGTTGTCCGTTAAGGAGGACAGTATGACCGAGGCAAAATACACAGTCGGGATGATCGGCATAGGGCGAAAGGGCGCTCAGCACGCGAGGGCGTACAGGATCGATCCGCGCACTCAGATCGTGGCGGCCGCCGACACCGACGAGGAGAACCTCGAAGTGTTCTGCAAGCGCTTCGGCGTTCGAGGGTACACGGACTACATGGAAATGCTCAGGAGTGAGAGCGTCGACATCGCCGCGCCGATCCTGCCGGTCGGCCCGAATCCAAGCGTGGTGATCGGCTGCGCCGAGGCGGGCGTTAAGGGCATTCTGTGTGAGAAGCCTTTCGCCCCGTCACTCAAAGAGGCCGACGCCATGGTCGCTGCCTGCCGCGCCAACGGGGTGAAGATAGGCGCGGGAGACCTGAATATCAACCTGCCGGACTACCAGACGGCGGCCAAGATAATCATGGACGGGGAGATCGGCGAGGTCAAGAGCATCCACTTCTACGGAGGCGGGGGAACGGAGCTTTCGGGAGGAGGCATCCAGCAGTTCAGCCTCATGCGGATGTTCGCCGGATTCGCCGAGGTGGCATGGTGCATCGGCTGGGTGGACGACGACCCGTGGAAGGACTACGACCAGGGCGGCTCCGGCTACGTGCGGTTCGTCAACGGGGTCGAGGCCTTCATCAGTCGCGAAAAGGACGCGAGGGGCTCCGGCTTCCAGGTGAACTGCACCAACGGAATTTTCGTCAGCAACTCCGATGTCCTGCATATGTTCAGGTCGCCGGACGGCGGCTCCTCATGGGAGACGATGGAGAAGATCGAAGGACTGTTCCCGGAGACGAGCGTCGTGGGCAAGATGAGTAGCCATCGCGAGCCGGACGGTTGGCTCTGGCCGGGCGACAGGAATCTGGCAAGCGTTTCGCTGTTCGTCGATTACCTAGAGCAGGACCTCGACCCGCCCGGAAGCGGCGACAACGGCAGGAAGGTGCTCGAAATAGCAATCGGCCTGCGGGAGTCGCACCGGAGGGGCCATGCGCCCGTCCGGTTCCCCCTGGAAGACAGGGGCCTACGCATGATCCCTCACGCCTCTCGAATGAACTACAAGAAGCTGCAGGTAGGTCGCGATGCGTACATGCGGCAGATGGCCTCTCACGTGGACGACGACCTCGTGAAGGTCTAGCCAGCCATCGACTTAGGACGAAGATTCACCGCAGAGAACACAGAGAGCGCAGAGAAGAAGACGAAAGTAAAAGATACTGACGATGCCCTACACTCCGGGTCTCAGTTCCGAACTAGTGAAATTCAGTTGGGAGCGGATATCCCCTACCCCGCCAACGAATTCAGAGGCGAGGCCGCTCATCGCCGTGTGTGACGAATTGGACGCGCTCGACCTGCTGGCTTCGTACGCGCCGGGCAATCCTCTCGGGAGCAACGGAAACGTCAGTATACGTGCGAGTGCTGAGGGGGCCATGATCGTCACTGCGACGCAGCTTCCGGCCAAGCGCTGCCTGCAGTCCGACGATTTCGTCCTCTTAGATCGGTATACTTTCGCTCCGGACGATGAAAACGTATCGAGGGCCTACTATTCGGGAAGCAAGCTTCCCTCGTCCGAGAGCATCCTGCACTGGCACTTCTACCGCAAGCACCCGCATATCAAGGCCATCGTTCACGTGCATGAAAACACGGATCTGCTCTACTCTCCCAGATCAAGGGCGGCGTGGGAGCGACTGGGCGTCATCGAGACGGTCCGGTACGGCGACGCGGGAACGCTAGACCTGCCGCACTCGGTCGAGGAGGTCATAGAGGACCTGAACCAATACGTCATCCTCAAGGACCATTGGCCGGAGTGGGACAAGGCCCACACGGGGACGGTCGTCTTCGGTGAGAGCTTGGACGAGGCGGTGACCCGTGTTATCGAGGTGCACAACGGTCTGAGAAGTGCGGTAGGGACGAAGGACACGCCGTAGCGTTGCTCCGACTAATCGGATACACTTGCCCGCTGGAGGGGTGTCACCCTCTGCACCACCATGACGTTCGACAGGAGGCTCCTTGATGCCCAAGTCCGAGATAGCGGCCTCGGCCGAGGCGCGCTTGAAAGCCCTCTACCCTGAAGGCGGCCCCGGCCGACAGTTGAAGGCTCGACTCGCGGCGCGTGAGGTGCTCGTAGGCGGAATGGTGTTGGAGTACACGCGACCGTCCCTGATGAAGCTGTACCAGCAGGCGGGCTACGACTTCGTGTATATCGAGTACGAGCACGCCTACTTCGACATGGCCGGATTTGCGGATACGGTTCTGGCGGCGCGGGACAACGGGCTGCCGGTCGTTGCAAAGACGCCGCAACTGGAGCGCCAGGAGGTGGCGAAGCTCTTGGAGTGCGGAGTCGTGGGGATGCAGCTTCCCCGGACGGAGACGCGGGAGGAGATCGAGACGCTCATCGACTACATCAAGCTCTACCCCAAGGGCAGCAGAGCGAGCGCTACGGGATACGGCAGCAGCGATTACATCAAGCCCACGGACCGTCAGGGCTGGATCGCAGGACAGGACACCGAGACGACGCTGGTCGTTCACATCGAAACGAGGGTGGGGTACGCCAACGCCGAGGAGATAGTCAGCACGCCGGGAGTTGACATGGTGTATTGCGGGCCGGGAGACACCTCCTTGGAGTTCGACCACCCCGGCGATTGGGACCACCCTGATGTTCTGGGACCGATGGAGCACGTGCTCGATCTATGCCTGCAGCACGGCGTTCCCTTCGGCACGAGCGTGAAGGGCCACGAGTCGGCCGCTCGCTGGATCGGCAAGGGCGCCCTCTTCTTCGAAGAAGCAAGCGAGCTGGACTTGATTCGGAATGGCGCAACGGCGATTGTCGACGGATACCGGGCGATTACTGAATCCGGCTAGATTTCAACCAAGTCTAGGCAGACTGCGGAGGGCAGCATGGGAACACAGTTGATCCGTTGGGACGGTATGATCAGCATGGTCACCGGAGGGCTGCTGGTGGTCTGGTGGATACTGGTCGCCACGCTGTTTCCTACTTTAGACCCCACCGTGGGCATGGTGGACATCGTTGGTGAGTCGACATGGCTGCCGTTCAGTGTACCGGGGGCGGTGGCGGCCATCCTGCTCCCGGGAGTCATCGTAAGCCTGTACATGGCCCAGAAGGGCATGGTCTCAAAAGCAGGACAGGTTGGCTTCTATCTCTCGCTTGTCGGGTCGGTCATGTTCGCGTGGGTGCAACTCGAACAGACCTTCATCTGGCCGAGGATCGTAGAAGAAGCGCCAAACCTCGTTGACTACAGCTTTCCTCTCCTCGGCAACAACCAGTTCGATTTCATCTACTGGCCCGCCCATTTGCTCTTGGCAGTGGGTCTCCTCTTATTTGGACGAGCGACGGTGAAAGCGGGAGTATTCCCCCGGTGGGCAGGACACTTGCTGTGGTTTGGGGGCCTTACATTCGGGATCAGCGGAATAGTCCTCGGGCTGAGATTCCTTTCGATCATTACCCTTGGCCCAGCGCTGATTTGGATGGGCTTTCTCCAGTGGCGGGACCGCGGGGCAGCTTACTAGCGACGGATGCTGTTGATCGATCAATTGTCGCGGCGAGGCGACGGTTTCTCTTGGAATAGTGGAGACTCATTCCTTCACGGATCGCGAGAGGGTGTTTCACTTCGGTGGCACCGTACTTTATCTCCCTACGATTCTCATAACTGAACGACAGAATACCGGCCCTTCACCGCCGCTAGGTTTTCCACTATGGTTCGATACGGGATGCGGGATTACGGTCCAGCATGGGGCCGCCGAACATTCGTACAAGACCACTTCCGTCGGTGTTCACCATCTCAAAAACGCCGTTTCCACATATACTCGATATCGGACAATTTTGAGATGAAGATAGATCATTAGTAGCAATCATCAGGCTGGCTTTATCACGGCAAGACCTGTCGGCGCCGTCAATCATCTGTCCAAAGCCCCATTGATTACCGAAAGCACAGCAGTTCAATTACTCACACATATCTTGGAAAGATAAAAAACCATAACGAAAAGAACAAATATACGTTAGGCGGGCAGCGCCTATGACTCGCGGCGGACGGGCTGCTCACCTTTGAAGAGACGGGACGAGCGGAGGGGTGTGGATAAAGTGTGGGGAAACTCGCGTTCAGTTCCGCCACAGCGGGAAAATGACGTGGTAGAATCCGCACTCCCAGACCCTTACCGGAACCTCTGTACGTGACCGAAAAATCAAGTAAGAACACCCCACGAGAGATGTGGGACGCCGTTCTCGGCGAGCTTCAGTTGCAGGTGCCAAAACCGAGCTACGAGACGTGGCTCAGGGGGACGACCGGAGTCGCCGTTTCGGACGGAGCACTCGTGGTGCGGACCCCTAACGCATTCGTTTCCGAGATGCTCGATACACGCATGTACTCGCTGATTTCGAGGTGCCTGGAAGGGATGACGGGCGAGCCTTTGGAGATCCGGTTCGAGGTCGGTGGGGAAGCCCAAGGTTCAAAACGAGTTCCCCAGTCCACCAAAAAGACAGGTGATTCAGGAACGTCGCCCTTGTCGCTGGACGAGAACGGAAGCACACTCTCACAAGCGATGCCACGTCCCTCCTATCGTCGTGTAGACCTGAACAGTCGATACCGGTTCGAAAACTTCATCGTCGGCAGCTCGAATAATTTGGCGCATGCGGCAGCGGTGGCCGTCTCCGAGAATCCCGGCTTCGTCTACAACCCGCTGGTGATCTATTCCGGTGTGGGACTGGGGAAAACGCACCTAATGCACGCCATCGGACACGAGGTCCGTGAAGCGGGGCACGATGTGCTCTACACGACGACCGAGGAGTTCACGAACGAGTACATCAGAGCGATTCGCGAGGGTACGACCGAGGAGTTTCGCGACAGATACCGGAGCACCGACGTGCTGCTTCTGGACGACATCCAGTTCATCATCGGCAAGGAGCAGACGCAGGAAGGATTCTTCCACACGTTCAACGCGCTTCACATGGCCGGAAAGCAGATAGTAATTACGTGCGACAGGCCCGTAAGCGAACTCTCGCTTCTCCAGGACCGCGTTTCATCAAGGCTCGCGGGAGGGCTGGTCGTGGATATTCAGATCCCCGACCTGGAAACTCGCATGGCGATACTGCGTTCAAAGGCGGAACAGCTTGAACGCAGGTTCCCCAACAAGGTGCTGGAGTTCATCGCGGGACGAGTTCAAAGAAACGTGCGGGAGCTGGAGGGATGCCTGAACATCGTGGCCGCACACGCCGGACTGGGCCATCAGTCCCTGAATGGCGATCCGGAGGCGGACGTTGACATCGGACTGGTGGAGCAGGCGCTCGAGGACTCGCTCAAGGAGAGCAACAGAAGGGTTTCGGAGGAGGACGTCCTGAGCGCCGTGGCGAGGTATTTTTCCATCGACAAGTCGACCCTGAGAGGAAAGAAGCGAGACAGGACGACCGCTCAGGCGCGACACGTTTCGATGTACCTGCTGCGTGAAGAGGTACAGCTTCCCCTCGCCACAATAGGGCGCGTCATGGGCGGTAGAGACCATACGACGGTGATCCATGCCTGTCGTCGGATAGAACGACAGTTGGAGGCCGACACGCGGCTTCGTCGCGATCTCATGAACATCCGCGAGTCGTTTGCCGCCTGACTCCTTACTGCGGAGCGACGCATCGTCCGCTTGACTGCAATACCCACTGCCCATATACTCCAAGTCGCTCTACACACTGCAATCTGAGTTGACGCCGGTCACAGTCACGACTACCGACGGCGAGACGGCGAAAGAGAGGGTGTTTCAATGCGACAAGGCGCAGCGTTCTGGTTCGTACTGATAATTGCACTTGCCATGGCCGTAGTCGTCGTGGGAGGCGGCTGGTGGCTTGCCAATCAGATGGGAGTCGTCGACCTGCGCGGCGATCCCGACATGGAGGTCACGATGAGCGCTTCGTCAGCGACCGTGGCCGCCGGTGGGAGCGTGACCTACACGGTGAACTATTCCAACACCGGTGAGAGCCCCGCAGGGTCGGTAACGCTGACTGTCACTTTGCCGCAAGGGGCAACGGTCGGAGAAGTCGTTCCGGGCGCCGCTTGCAGCACCTCCGGGTCAACCGTCGCGTGCAGGCTGGGAACACAGAGCGCCGGCAGGAACGGCACAGTAACGGTAGCTGCGACTGTGCCATCAACGGCGTCGCAGGGCGCCGCACTGGAGGCGCGCGCGGAGATCAAATCCTCGACGACTCGCGACGTAAAGATCGCCGAGTCCGTCACCGACAACAATTCCGCCTCAGCCACCGTGACGGTGCAGTAAAGCTTGCATCGTCGCCCCTGCCGATACTACATTAAACCTAAGTCGTCTTCACACTAGAGGAAGAGGAGGAGATCGTTGGCGCAGCGTTACTCACCGGATCTAGGACCGCGAGAACCGATAAAGCCGCTACGGATCAAGGAAGAGGAACCGGGTGGGTTCATTGGATTGCTCATCTGGTGGAGGAAACGGGGAGGCGTATTCTGGTGGACAGTGATTCTCATCGTCCTCTCGATTGGAACTTTGGTCGGCGTCCTAATACCGGTTGCGCGAAGCATGGGCCACTTGGACGTTCGACCCGATCCTGACGTTACCGCAACCATCAAAGCGGACAAGACCTCAGTATCAAAGGGCGACACGGTTACCTTAACTGTCTCGCATGAGAACATCGGCGGTTCTGAGGCCGGGGCCGTGACAGTCAGTATCCACTTGCCGGATGAGCTCACCGCTAAGAGTGTTCAGCCAGGGACTCCTGCATGCAGCCAGGCATCGAAGCTCGAACGGTTTGCCAGTGAGGAAGCTGGACAGATCAACGGGCAACCGGGGGGGACGATGTTGTGTCTCCTGGGTACGCGGGTTTCGAAAGCCAAGGGAGATATAATCCTAGAGGCTGAAGTTGGCGACGTGGCCGCAGGCGACAACTTCAACGTGGACGTCTGGCTCGCGACCTACCGAACTGACAACGTAAGAGGAGTAAAGGAAGAAAAACTCTGGAGCAACAACTGCACATCTCTGACCTTGATGGACGGGTCAGGAGGATCGCCAACGGCGAGGAGTCTGGAATGCTCCCCGCTGGGGCTGGTTGCTCAGAGCATTGTGGTGAAAGCGAACCCGGAGATACCCGCGCCCGGTGAACTGTTCACTCTCACCGCCTCATATGAGAATCTCCCGAATGTCGAGGACGGAGAGCAAGAGTCGATCGCCTTGGAGATCAGACTCCCGAACGAACTAACCGCCGGTAGTCTCTTACAGTACAACGACGACAAGGCGCTCACCGAGAACCTGACATGCAGTCATCCGAACCAGACCGAGGAATTTGCGAGTGAGGGAAGAGGAGAGGTTACCACTGTGCCCGGAGGCACTGTGACGTGCCTTGTAAAGCCTCGTTCAGATGGCGCCGAGGGCAGGGTCAGAATTGAGACCAGCGCCGTCAACGTTGCAAGCGGCTCTACGATCAACGTCGAAGTTTGTGCCAGGCGCGAGCAGGACGCCTCCGCCGCGCCGGAGAATTGCAAGTCCCTGGCAGTGTTAGTGCAAGAGCCGCAACAGTAGCGCTCTTAGCCAACGACGACCTTTAAGAGGTGGGCACGTGGTGCCCACCTCTTTCGTTAATCCGGAAGATTAAGGACCCCGTTCGCGTTGACGGGCGACCACTATCCTCCTACACTGCACGGTCACATCAGCCCTATGTGAGGAGTCCCCCATTGTCCATATCTCGATCAATCCCAAAGAGCGCCCTCGACGCCGCCCTTCCTAACGTTACGACCGATCTCTCATTCGATGCACTGGACGGGCCGGTGACAGTCTTCAGAGACACGTATGGCATCCCGCATGTAAAAGCCACGAGTGCACATGACGCCTTCTTCGGGCAGGGATTCGCGACCGCACAGGACCGTCTCTTCCAGATGGACCATGACCGCCGGTGGGCATACGGGAGGTGGGCCGAGCTCGCGGGAGAAGGCGCAGTCGAGCAGGACGTGCTCATGCGAAAGTTCCAACTGCGTCGCTCGGTCGAACGGGACTATGGGGCCATCAACGCCGAGACGAGGGCGATGTTCGAGGCGTATGCGGAGGGGGTAAACGGATTCATCGAGACGACCGAATCGCTCCCGGTGGAGTACGCGATGCTCGGAGAGTCGCCGGAAGCGTGGACGGCGCAGGACTGCCTGGCAGTATTCAAGGCGCGGCACGTCCTGATGGGCCACATGGAGGCCAAGCTGTGGCGGGCGAAGACGGTCGCCGCGCTCGGCGCGGAGCGAGCGGCGGAACTGATGCCCCAATACGAAAAAGGGGGACTGCTGATCGTTCCACCAGGGGCGGAGTATCTGGGCGACAACTATGACGTGCTGAGCGAGTATGTGTCAGGGGCCGAGCATCTGGACGGGATGGCGGACGCCGACTCGGGTAGCAACAACTGGGCGGTGCACGGGAGCAGGACGGCTTCGGGGAAGCCACTCGTGGCGGGCGACCCCCACCGCCCCATCGAGACGCCGAGCGTCTACTACCAGAACCACATCGCGTGTGACGATTTCGACGGGATGGGGCTGTCTTTTCCGGGATGCCCCGGGTTTCCGCATTTCGGGCACAACGCAAGGGTGGCGTGGTGCGTGACCCACGCGGCGGCGGACTACCAGGACCTGTACATCGAGTCGTTTCGGGGAGGTGGGTCGCTCCATTACGAGTACCAGGGAAGCTGGAAGCACGCCGAAACCCACACGGAAGTAATTCAGGTAAGGAGCGCGGATCCGGTCGAGATAGAGGTGACGACCACGCATCACGGGCCCATCGTCGTTGGTGAACCTAGCAGCGGGCGGGCGATAGCCTTCAAGTACACGGCTACGCACGGCGCGAACACGGCACACGAGGCGCTGCTGCTGCAGTTGCGGTCAAGCTCCGTCGATGACATGGACGACGCGATGCGGGGCTGGGTCGACCCCTGCAACAACTACGTCTTTGCGGACGTCGACGGCGACATCGCCTACCTCACTCGCGGGAAAGTGCCGGTGAGGAGCATGGCGAACGCATGGCTACCCGTGCCGGGATGGACGGGAGAGCACGAGTGGGAGGGTTTCATCCCGTTCGAGGAGATGCCGCGCATCCGGAACCCGGAGAATGGGTTTATCGTCACGGCCAATAACAAGCAGGTGGACGACGACTATCCCCACTACATCAGCGTCCAGTACGCGACGGAGCACCGCGCAAGGCGCATCTACGACCGGCTCAAAGAGATGCCGAACGCCACGGTTGAGGACATGGGCGACGTTCATGCAGAACGGGTGTCGATTCCCGGACTGGCGTACCGGAAGCTTCTCGAAGGAGTCGAACCCGCGGACGAGCTTTCGGCCGAGGCGAGGAACATACTCTTGGAGTGGGACGGGAAGATGGACGTCGACGCCGTCGGACCGGCGCTGTACAGCGCGTTCCGCTACCACCTCGACGACACGATCATCCGGGGCCTCCTAGGACCGCTGGCCGACTATGCGCTGAACGTGGGGGGGCGCGGCGCGCCACATCACGTGTCGCTGCTCAAGGCCCGACTGGCCCTCATGGCGGAGGCCGACGACACTTCATGGCTGCCGGGCGGGGCGACATGGAGCTCGCTCATGGCCGAAGCGCTTGCAGGTGCGGTCGAGTACCTTGCGGATCGGCTCGGGGACGACATGAGCGAATGGACGTGGGGGAGGATTCACCAGACGAACCGGCCCCACTGGCTGGCGAACGCCTACTCCTGGGCCGCGGAACTGGAAGGCCCTGCCATGCCGCTCGGCGGGGACGGCGACACGCCTCTCGCCGCCAGCTACTCGCACGCAGACCCGTTTGGGATATCAGGCTCTTCCGTCGCGCGGTATATCTACGACCTCAGCGACTGGGACAACTCGCGGTGGATAGTGCCGTTCGGGGCGTCGGGCCATCCGGCGAGTCCGCACTTCACCGACCAGTCGTCTACCTGGGCCGATGTCGATTTCATCCCGATGACGTACAACTGGGACAAGATCGAGAGTTCGGCGGAGACGAGCCAGACGCTGTCACCGGGTGAGTGACGCGAACCGATCGTTGTTGCGTTCATGACGGTTGCAGCGGCTCAATGTGTGGGGGCATCACCCTCACCCCAATTAAGTCACGAAATAGGCACGGCGCCGGCTCTCCAGTCTTGCGGTTCACGCCAATGAACTCGGCGGTCTCGCCAGCCGATTTGGCGGAGACGAGATGGGGGATTGCGAGCGCCTGTATTTCGGAGAGGTCTTTTCCGGAATTTGTCGCATGGTGTGGCATTTTGTGGCATTTCCCTCGTTATTGTAAAGTTGTGGGGGTGGGTGACCGGTGTCGGTCTTACCCTCACCCCAGCCCTCTCCCACGACGGGAGAGGGGGTAGGTTGGATTACCCCATGTGGGTATGATAGGACGCATGTTCTGTGTTGTCAAATCGGGGGGTCGGGGGTAAGTGTTCAGTCTTGGTGAGTTGGACCGTGAAGACCCCCTCTCTGTGTCTCTCCCCCGGCGGAGGAGAGATTGGGAGCTTTCACCCTCACCCCAGCCTTCTCCCGCGAACGGGAGAGGGGGTCTGACCGACAGCTCATAGCGGGGTAACCCTTTCGGTTTTTACCTACATCCTGTCTTCGGGGATGACCGCGAAGATGTCGATTTCGAAGTCGATGTAGGTCTCGGCAAGGCCGTCGACGACGAGACCTGTCGAGACCGGGTAAACGTCCTTGAGGTGCTTGCCGATGACCGGGTACACGTCGTACCGGTACTCGCGCTGGGTGACGTAGGTGGTTATCTTGCAGATGTCCTCCATCCGAGCGCCTGCCTCCTCGAGGAGGACCTTGCAGTTCTCCATGGCCTTTTCCGCCTGCGCCGCGGGGTCTCCCTTGCCGATGAACTCCTTCGTGTCGCGGTCGAAGCCGGTGAGGCCGACTAGGAATACCTGGTTTCCTGCTCGCACCGCCTGACAGGACTGGAAGTCCAAATCGGGGAGCATCGGGCCGCCCCTTGTACTGCCTGTTCGAAAACGCTGATGAGCCATGTGTCTTTCCTCCATTATCGTTGGTTTGTGCAGAGAGTGTACCGCACAGGGCAGACTGCCATTCGGGTAGCGCGAAGAGATTTCCGGAAGATGGGCAAGTCACCATTGAATTGCCGGCCTTGTAGTGAGAACATCTCGGCGCGGGAGTCTTGGACCAGAAGAAATGGAGAAAACAGCCGTGAACAGCATTCCTGACAGGGCGAGAGCGGTCATCATCGGCGGGGGCATCGTGGGGTGCAGCGTCGCGTACTACCTGACGAAGCTGGGCTGGAGCGACGTGGTCGTGCTGGATCGCAAGACGGTCGCGGGAGGCACGACGTGGCACGCGGCCGGACTGGTCACGCAGCTCCGCGCCACGAGGACGATGATCGACATCAACCGCGTGGGCGTGCAGCTCTATTCCACGCTGCACGAGGAGACGCGAATCCCGACGGGATTTCGCGCCACCGGGAGCGTGACCGTCACGACGACGGATGACCGCATGGACGAGCTCAAGCGCATCCTCTCGCTGGGCAGGTGCTACGGGATCGAGATTCACGAGATCACGGCGGAGGACGCGGGGACGATGTGGCCCCTCATGCGGACGGACGACCTGAAGGGGGGAATTTACATCCCGGACGACGGCCAGGCGATTCCGGCGAGCGCGGCGCTGTCGGTCGCGAGAGGGGCCGAGATGGGTGGCGCTCGCATCATAGAGAACGTGCAGGCAACCGGCGTGAACAGCAAAGACGGAGCGATAACGGGCGTCTCGACGGACCGCGGGGACATCGAGTGCGAGGTGGTCGTGTGCGCGGCGGGTATGTGGTCGCGACAGCTTGGATTGAGCGCGGGCGTCGACATTCCCTTGCACGGGGCTGAGCACATGTGGCTGGTGACCAACAAGATGGGCATTCCCGAGGACATCGCGTCCCTGCGAGACCCAGACGAGCAGATATACTTCCGCCGCGACGCCGAGGAGCAGGGAGCAATCCTCATGGGCGGGTTCGAGACGACGGCCAAGCCCTGGGGCGACGACGCGATCCCGGGGGACTACCACTTCGACCTGCTGGAACCGGACTGGGAGCATTTCAAGGTCTTCTGGGACAACGCCGTGCATCGTGTCCCTGCCATGGGTGAGGCGGGTATCAACCGCTTCTGCGTCAGCGCCGAGAGCTTCACGCCGGACAACCGGTACCTGATGGGCGAGTCGCCCGACCTGAAGAATTTCTACCTGGCTACGGGGCTGAACTCGACCGGCATTGCCGCCGCTCCGGGTGTTGGCAAGGCGGTGGCGGAGTGGATCGTTGCGGGCGAACCGACGATGGACCTGTGGGAGGTGGACATTCGCCGCTTCCACCACTTTCAGAACGTCAAGACGTACCTGCACGACCGGACGGTCGAGGCGGTCGGCACGCTATACGGAATGCACTACCCTCACCGGCAGATGGAGACGGCGCGTGGAGCGCGGCGGTCACCGTTCCACGACAAGCTGGTCTCCATGGGAGCCTGCCACGGCGAGGTCGGCGGATGGGAGCGTCCCAACTGGTACGCGCCGGAAGGCGTGGAGCCGCTGTACGGCTACTCATTCGGCAGGCAGAACTGGTTCCCGTACTCTGCCAATGAGCACAGGGCCGTCCGGGAAACGGTGGGGCTGTTCGACCAGACCTCGTTCGCGAAATTCCTGCTGCAGGGACGGGACGCCGAGCGGGTCGCTCAGCGGATATTCGCGGGGCAGATGGCTGTCGATCCCGGCAGGATCGTGTACACCGCGATGCTCAACGAGAGGGGCGGATTCGAGTCCGACCTGACGGTCACGCGCACGAGTGAAGAGGAGTACATGATCGTGACAGCGGGATCGACCGCGAGGCGCGACTTTAGGTGGATAGGCGACCACATTCCCGACGATGCCCACGCCTTCCTGACCGACGTTTCCTCGTCGTACGCCGTGCTGGGGCTGATGGGGCCGAACTCTCGCGCCCTGCTCTCGGAGATTACCAACGCGGACGTATCAAATGAGGCGTTTCCTTATATGAGTTCGGCGGAGATCGCCATCGGCTACGCGCCGGTGCGGGCATCGAGGGTGACTTATGTCGGGGAGCTTGGCTGGGAACTCTACATCCCGACGGAGTTCGCAGGGCACGTGTTCGACCGCATCATGGAGGTAGCGCCGAAGTATGATCTTTTGCCCGCAGGGTTCCACGCGATGGAGTCGCTCCGGGTGGAGAAGGCGTACCGTTCATGGGGACACGACATCTGCGACGTTGACACGGTCGTGGAGGCGGGCTTGACCTTCGCCGTCGCGCTCGACAAGGGGGTGGACTTCATCGGGCGAGATGCCGTCCTGCGGCAGCTCGACGAAGGCGTAACGCAGCGGCTTGCAGTGTTCACCTTGGAAGACCCGGAACCCCTGCTGCTCGGCAACGAGCCGATATGGCGTGACGGCCAACTTGTGGGCAGAACGACATCGGGGACGTTCGGACACACGCTAGGCGTCTCGGTGGGGATGGGGTATGTCGAGAACGAGGACGGAGTGACGCCCGGCTGGGTTCGAGGCGGCATGTATGAACTGGAGGTGGCGGCGGAACGGTTCCCCGCCAAGGTGCGGCTGACGGCGCCGTACGATCCGAGGGGGAGGCGGGTGCGGATGTGAGGTCTGCTTGAAGGACGGCTCCGAGCGTGTCAACATTTGGGCCAATGAAGTCCCGGCGTGCCAGCCGGATTGTCCGATAGAGGAGAAATAATGCCGACATATAGTATTGCGAGTGCGCTGTACATGGCCGACGACGCGGGGGCGTTTGTCGGGGACCCGGTTGAGGCGCTGCGGTCGGTCGCGGCGAGTGGCTACTCCGAGGTGGAGCTCATTGCGGAGGGAATCGAGTGGGAGGAAGGGCCGCCCGACCCGGCTCCGTACCGGGAAGCGCTGAAGAGCTCGGGGCTGTACCCGCACACGATCCACGCGCCGTTCCAAAGCATCAACCTCGCCAGTTTCGATGAGGACGAGCGGAAGGACAGCGTCGCACAGGTCGCGGCGGCAATGAGGTTTCACGCTGAGGTAGGAGGGCGGACGATCATCGTTCACCCGTCAGGTAGTCCGACATCGCCGGACGTGCCTCTCTACACTTGGGAGAACGTGGGGGCCGCGACGGAGCAGGCGCACCGCTCGATTTCGGAGCTGGTGCCGGTGGCGGAGGAGACGGGAGTGCGGATGGCGCTCGAAAACCTCGTTGGGAAGATGGGGTTCCCCGCCCGCCCGTTGGAGACCATGCAGGAGCTGCGGTCGTTCATGGCGGATCTGCCGGCGGAGCACGTCGGCATCTGCCACGACATCGGGCACACGCGCCTGCGGAAGCTCGACGTGGCGGAGGAGACGCGGATCGCGTCGGAGCGACTGTATGCGCTGCACATCCAGGACGGTTCCACGGATGCGGACGATCATCTGCCGCCCGGTCACGGGGTTATCGACTTCGACTCATTCGGGCAGGCGCTCGATGACATCGGTTTCGACGGGGCATGGACGATGGAGGTGCTGGCGACTAATCATCCGGGGACGGTGGAGGACGTTGCTCTTGAGCTCGCGGGGATTCGTGACCGCTGGGTGGCCGAGGGGATCGGGAACGTTAAGTAGACCCGCCTGTCACATCCGCAACTGAACTTTGACGGAGCCGGTGGACTTGTCGTAGGCGGTGGCGAGGGCTTGGGGCATCTCCATTAGCGGATATGTGTGCGTCACCATTGGCTTGAGGTCGATCTTACCCGACCCCATCAAGTCGATTGCCATCTCGAAGTCGTGGCGGCCGTCCATGATGCCGTAGCAGACGGAGAAGATGAACGACTGCTCCTTTAGGAGCGGCTCCATCCAGTCGGTCAGGACGGGGTCGTGGAAGACGCCGAGGACGACGATCCGTCCCATGACGCGGGTCATGTCGACGGCCTGGACGAGGGTCGCATTGCTGCCGAAACCTCCGACGGTCTCGACGGTGATGTCGGCTCCCAGGCCACCGGTGAGGTCCTCGACGGCTGCGGTTGCGCGATCGTCGTTGGGGTCGAGCACCACGTCAGCGCCGAGTGTCCTGGCAAGGTGGGCCTGCTGGGCGTGTCGTGCGGTGGCGATTATTGTGCCCGCGCCCAAGGCTTTTGCGGCGGCGATGGCTGTCAGGCCGATGTTGCCCGCGCCGAGCACGACAACGGTGTCTCCGGCAATGAGGCCGCCCCGACGCATTCCTCGAATCGACACGGCCAGAGGCTCGACGAGCGCGCCCTCCTCCCAAGTCATGGTGTCTCCGAGTGGGTAGCAGGCGACGGCGTTGCGGGTGACGTACTCGGCGAAGCCGCCGCCGGCATAGTCGCCCTTGTCATCGCAGTTGCGATACTGGCCCTGCCGGCAGTACCAGCAGGTCAGGCAGGCCTTGCCGTGTCCGACGACCTCGACAGCGACTCGCTGGCCGATTCTGGCAGGATTGACTCCCTCGCCCACCTCGACGATCTCGCCAGCGGTCTCGTGTCCGGCGGGGAGGGTCTCAGGCTCGGTCAGCTTGCGGTACTGGTTGAGGTCGGAGCCGCAGATGCCCTCGGCGCGGACCCTGACGAGGGCATCGCCGGGGCCGGGTTCGAGGCGCTCGATGTGCGTAATCTCAACAGTGTCGACGCCGTTGTACAGTGCGGCGAGCATCTTGGACATGTGAGCCTCCGGGTAGAATCCTCAGTTGGCGATGGGCTGGGCGATGATCCAGAGGCTGGTCGCGGTGTAGACGATCATCAGGGCCAGCATGGGATACTGGCTCTTGACGGCAAGGGCGGATGTTGGCATCCGCCGAAGCGAGATGATGTGGGCGATGTAGACGGAGAGGATGTGTCCCAGGACGATGGCGATGATGGATACCCACCAGACGAATCCGGGAGTAATGATGCTGATGTCGATGAGGTAGCTCGCAGTGCCGAACAGGTCCCAGTCGAAGCCGAACGGGTCGGAAAGGAGGGGGATGATCCCCTGCCCCTGTATGGCGAGGAGCGAGATGAAGTGGGCCATGTTGTATGCCAGCGCGATGGGGACCAGCGACAAGACGAAGACCTTGGCGACGTCGAAGACCGGAGAGTCGTTCGTTCCCTCAAACAGACGGAGCACCCATGAGAAGCCGAGATAGACCGTCAGGAACAGTACCGGAATGAAGAGCAGCCCAAGCGTGTCGATGGTGCCGAAGGTGTCCACGGGCAGCGGAGAAATGACGGGATGGAGGGCGTCCTGCACGTTCAGCCAGGCGCTCGTTTCGGAGATTCCGTCGAAGGTGACCGTGGCAAGGGTGAGGATGACGAAGACGGCCATGGAAGCGGACACAACCCCATGAGCGGCGAGGCCGACGGCGAATGGCCGGAGGTTGAATTGACGTTCGTCGGGCTCGGCATGCTGGAAGCACTCAAGGCAGTCGACAGACGTGTCGCAGAGGTCGTCGCCGGAAGTCGCGATCTCGGTTGGCGAGAAGCGGGCGAAGAGTCCAAACAGCACGGAAAACGCCTCGCCGCTCCTCAGCCAGACGTGCTTGCCGAATAAGAGCATACCGGCCCACGTGATCGCGGAGTACACGAGAATAAAGAGGCCGAGCTTGAAGGGAGCCTGCGCTCCGTTGTAGACGTTCTCCAGCCAGGCGAAGATGAAAAACAGGATGACGGCAGGCCAGACGCCCCAACTTTCGGGGTAGTCCATCAGGCCTTCGTCTCCGTCGTCGTCGCTCGTGAGGAAACCCTCGACCCACTCGAACATGGTCCTCCAGGGGTTCACGAGCATCCAGAAGTTGCCTAGCAGCGCGCAGATATAGCCCATGCCGACCCACCAGATGATCCAGACGAAGGTGGGCGAAAAATTCTCGACGGGCTTGTTGACGCCGAACAGGCTGGTGGCTATCAGGAGCAGGAATACGGCGACGCCGAGCAGCTTTAACGCGCAGGTGAAGACCTTGCTCCGCAGGACTGGGCCAAGCACCGGGACGGCGAGCAGGTTGAATGTGGGATATCGGAACTCGCCGGGCTGCTTGTTGACGAACAGGCCGATGACGACGAATGAGGCGGCAACCGCCGCCGCCGCCGCGATCATGAACATGTTCAGCGGCAGCGGGAGATCGTACCTCTCGCCGAACCCGTGCGCGTAGACAGGCGACGCCGCCAGAGCCGCGGCCACGGCAATGATGGCGGCAGGGAGAGCTAGTTTCCTGATGGGCATAAGCCGCTCATGTGTGGGACTCCTGTTCCTATTCTAGCGTCTTGATATAGTTGATGACATGCCATATCTCTTCGTTGGTGTATCTGCCGGCGAGGCCCACCATCGCGGTGCCCGCGATGCCGTCGTGGATGAATTCGAAGAGCACCCTGTCGGGATGGAGCGGCACGTGGATTATGAGATTGGCGGGCGGGGGGTCGAGACCGGCGGCGGCAGGACCGTCGCCGCCTCCCTGAACGCCATGACAGGAGGCGCAGGCCTCGGTGTAGACACGGTCGCCTATGGCGAGCGACTCCGGGTTGGGCGCAAACGGATTGCGGTCGCCCGACGTAGCCGATTCCCCAAACTGCGCGGTGAAGACGACTCCTGCCCCAATCAAGAACACGACGAGGCCGGGCGTCATGACGGACAGCCCTCGACGCGAGTACCAGCCTCCAAGAGGAATGCCGACGGCCAGGAATAGGAAGCCCAAGACGGTGAGTTCCACACCGAAGAGCAGACGGCCTGTGTCCGCCGCAGGGAAGATGATGGAGCTGGTGACTCCCCCACCCGAGGCGACCTCGAAGCGGAATGCGGTACGGGCGTCGAAGGTATCGGGACGGCGGGCTGTGACCTCAAGCTGGTACGCGCCTGCGATGTTGATCGGAACATCGTCTGCAAGAAACTCTCCTTCCCCGGCCCGCCCTGTCGGCAGTACGTCCTCTCCAAGGTCGGCGTCGAGGTAGGACAGGCGTATGTCCACTCCCGAGGCATTCGTAATCGGGTCGCCGCGGCGGTCGACAAGCTCAACGGTCACCGTGTTGGGACCCAATCGACCCGGCTCGATTTCAACATCGATGGTTGTCCCCTCCGCCGTGTCCTGGAAAGTCAGACTTTGTGGAAGACCTATGCCCTCCCGGGACGCGACTTGCCGGGCCGGTTCGAGGCTCGTGAGGTATGCCGTGGCAAGGATGACGAGGACTCCAACGATGGCTTCGGCAGTGACCGTTCGGCGCAGCAGTGATGCGGCCCTGCGGTTTGCGCGTATGGCGGGAGTGAGCCACAACAGGTTGGTGGCTCCGAAGATCAAGAGGACACCCACGAGGGCGGTCTTCGCAATGAGGGTCTGTCCGTAAGGGACAGTGAGCGCGGGCAGGACGGTGACTTGCGCCCATGCACTGTAGAGGCCGGTGACGGTGAGCGCGACGACGCTAAGCCCGGCCACGAGGGAAAATCGCGGGAGGACGGCGAGGACCACCTGGCGGACGTTGCCCTCGGGGGAATGGGAGAAGACGACAGGGAGAATAAGCGCGAGTCCGAACAGTCCGCCCACCCAGAAGGCCGCCGCGAGAAGGTGGATGTAGTCGGTGACGGTGGCCGCAAGCTCGATGCCGGGGGTAGCCGCTCCGTGGCTGGTCGTGCTGAGGGTCGCCATGGCAAGTGCCGTGACCAGAAATGCCGATATCCAGAGGACGGTATCGCGGCGCGGGGAAGGGACATTGCGAAGTCGCAGCAAGGCCCATATCGGACCAAGGGCCCCGATGAGGAGGGAGATGCGCTGGAGCCATCCCCTGCCCCAATCGGTCTCGGTGATGACGAAGCGAACCGGTTCTCCGAGCGCATCGAGGAGCGACACCTCGTGGACGGAGGATGCCTGCACCAGCAGATGTCCGGCGGAGCCGAGCAGCGCCACGACGATTCCGGCGACGGCTATTTTGTCCGTCCTGTCGCGTACCCTCGCGACGAGATCATCGGCGTCACTCATCGCCACCAGTGGTGGACGAAGGACGACGAGCCAAAGCATGAGGACGCCGAGCACCGAGAGTCCGCCGAGGAGGACAACCCACCGCATGAACGGCTCTGCAGGAGACAAGAGAGCCGTCTCACCGGCAAGGTCGGACGATGCTACGGAGAGCGGATGGCCCACCGAGTAGAAGAACGTACCGCGGATGGTGTGTCCATCGACAGTCGAAAGGCTTCGCCAGGCGACGGTGTAAGTGCCGTTCGGCAGGTCATCCGGCAGGGTGACGTACATGACTGTGGGATCACTGGGATTGACCGTGCTGTCGTCGTTGTCGACGCGGTTTCCTCGCGAGTCGAGCACTTCGATCGAGCTGAGGGAGGGGACGAGTGGCTCCGTAAACCAGATGGTGATCTTGGACGGGGAGGAGTCGAGCACCGAGTTCGGCGCGGGGTCGGCGTCGGCAAGGTTGGCGTGGGCGAACGCGGAGTCGGGCTTAGACAGGACAAGGGCCGCGAAGACGACAAGGAGGGTAGCGCCCTTCCAAACCAGCGAGCGTCTTGTCGTACTGAAAAATGGCATCAAAACCCCTATGAGGCGGCCCGTCGTTTTCGTCGCCTGCGTTTTCCGCCGAGGGACGCGCGGAGGGAGAGTCCGAAAATGATGAGGAAGGCCACGAGGACGACCAGCGTCAGTATGCCGGTAATGGGGCTGGCATTCTTGACCTCTACTTGAAAGTCGGCGGAGTGCTCGCCGTCGGAGTCCGTGATTGTGGTCGTGAACAGCCACATGCCCTCGCGTCCGACGGATGTGTTGACCTCGTAGTAGGTGGGGTCCTGCGCGCTATTGGCGGCGGTCGTCGGGCCGATCTCGATCTCCGTCGAGTCGGGACCGGCTCCGACTATCTCGACATTCGCGTCGAGTACTGGCGAGTTCGTGGTGGAATCGGTGACGGTTAGGGCGAGGTGCAGATTGCCGACCGAGGGACTGGGAGGTATGGTGCCAAGCCCAATCTCATAGGGCCCGGCCATCTTCTTTTGGATGTTCGTGACTCGCCCGTTGGCCTGGACGACAACCGGGAGTGAGGCGGCGACAACGGCCAGTCCGGCGGCAAGGAGGAACGACGTACCCAGCAGGCGACTCATTTCCACGGGTTATGGCCCTGTCAGGTGGGACGGAGTGCTCACGAGAGGCGAGCGGCAAAGAAGCGAGACGGCCATGTACGGGAGTGGCGACGGCACGTTGAGGTATCGCGAGTGCATTGAGGATATTATACCTACGGGTTCAAATGGGAGTCTATGGAGATAGGCAGTTCCCTACAAACCCTGTTAGTGGAGGCGATATTGGGACAAGCAAATCCGGCCCCTCCCCTTCCGGGTACCGGCCTCCGCCGGTATGACGGTCACGTAGGGGGCTTTCTTGTGGAAAGCCGGTGTTCCACCCTCACTCCAACCCCCATATTGAGTACAGGGCACGCTGTTGGTGGGAGGGACGGAGGTAAATAATTGGGCCTACGCACTTGCCGCGGAAGTCGATTAAAGGATTGACTCCGTGCGGGAGGTTCGGTAGAATAGCTTTTCGACTCTGGTGAAGGAATCGCCTTCTGAGGGGTCTGCGCGTCGCCAATCGGCGGAGAGCGCAAAGCACCTTAACAACCGAATCCTGCGAGTATGTCTTGTCTTCGGACCGTTCCCGCCGGGGAGCGTGTTTGAGGACGCAGACACTTGCTACCGAATAAACGAGTTGTAATGTGGGTCAAGTTGTTAAGGGTCTACGGTGGATGCCTTGGGGCCAAGGGCCGAAGAAGGGCGTGGCAAGGCTACGAAAAGCCTCGGTTTGCTGCCTAGCAAGCTTAGCCGGGGATGCCCGAATGGGGAAACCCATCTTAGGTCATACTAGGATATCCGCAATAGGATGGTAAGCGAGGGAACTGAAACATCTCAGTACCTCGAGGAAAAGAAATCAACCGAGATTCCCCTAGTAGTGGTGAACGAACGGGGAAGAGCCCAAACCTGTGGGGCTTAGTGGACTGAGGTCCTATGCCGCTCGGGTGTTGTAACACGCGCCTCTCCCGGCCTCAGCACGGGAGAAGGAGTAAGAAACCTCTGATCTAGCCAAACGAACCTGGAAAGGACGACCATAGAGGGTGATAGTCCCGTAGGTGAAAGGTTAGAGGCTCCTGGTGTGTTGTTGAGTACGGCGGGACACGTGGAATCCTGTCGGAAGCTGGGGGGACCACCCTCCAAGGCTAAATACCCTTGGCCACCGATAGTGAACCAGTACCGTGAGGGAAAGGTGAAAAGAACCCCGGAAGGGGAGTGAAATAGTTCCTGAAACCGTAGACTTACAAGCCGTGGGAGGCGGTCACGAAGTATCGTGACGGCTGACCGCGTGCCTATTGAAGAATGAGCCGGCGAGTTAATCTATGTAGCTGGTTAAGGGATATCAGTTCCGGAGCCACAGCGAAAGCGAGTCTGAACAGGGCGCGCATAGTTGCATGGATTAGACCCGAAACCAGGTGAGCTACCCATGGCCAGGTTGAAGCTCGGATAGTCTCCGAGTGGAGGACCGAACCCGTGTCTAGTGCAAAAGGCTGGGATGAGCTGTGGGTAGGGGTGAAATGCCAACCGAACCTGGAGATAGCTGGTTCTCCCCGAAATGTATTTAGGTGCAGCCTCAATCGAAGTCTCGTGGAGGTAGGGCTCTGGATGGGTAAGGGGGCGAGAGCCTACCAAACTCAACCAAACCACAAATGCCATAGAGACGATCATTGGGAGTGAGACAGTGGGGGATAAGCTCCATTGTCGAAAGGGAAACAGCCCAGACCGCAGGCTAAGGTCCCGAAGTGTGTGCTGAGTGTGAAAAGAAGTGGGATTGCTAAAACAGCTAGGAGGTTGGCTTAGTAGCAGCCATCCTTTAAAGAGTGCGTAACTGCTCACTAGTCGAGGAATCCTGCGCTGAAAATGTAACGGGGCTAAGCACACCACCGAAGCCGCGGTCCCTACCGGAGCAATCCGGAGGGAGGTAGGGGAGCGTTGTCAGGGCGCTGAAGCTCTTGGCGTGAGCCAGGGTGGAGCGCTGACAAGTGAGAATGCCGGCATGAGTAGCGACAATCCTGGTGAGAATCCAGGACACCGGAAGCCTAAGGTTTCCTACGCAATGCTGATCAGCGTAGGGTAAGTCGGTCCTAAGCCGTAGCGCAGAAGCGAAGGCGATGGACAGCAGGTCAAAATTCCTGCACCACCGTTACCCTGTTAAGCGAAGGGGGGACACGGAAAGGTAGGCGGGGCGCGCCCATCGGACATGGTGCGTTTTCCCTTGTAGGCGACGACCGGGGTAGGAAAATCCGCCCTGGGAGCTGAGAGGGGAGAAAACTCTAGGGCCACCGCCCTGGGGAATTCCGCCGACCCTCTGCCGTCAAGAAAAACCTCGTCGATAGGGGTCTTGGTGACCGTACCGCAAACCGACACAGGTAGGCAGGGGTAAACGCCCCGAGGTGAACGAGAGAACCCTCGTTAAGGAATTCGACAACTTAGCCCTGTAACTTCGGGAGAAAGGGTGCCCGGAGGGTACCGTCCGCATGCCGGACGTGAGCCCTTTCGGGTCGCAGTGAACAGGCTCAGGCGACTGTTTACCAAAAACACAGGTCTCTGCTAAACCGAAAGGTGATGTATAGGGGCTGACGCCTGCCCAGTGCCGGAAGGTTAAGGGGAGAGGTTCGTCTTCGGACAAAGCCTTGATCCGAAGCCCCGGTGAACGGCGGCCGTAACTATAACGGTCCTAAGGTAGCGAAATCCCTTGTCGGGTAAGTTCCGACCCGCACGAATGGCGTCACGACCTGAGCGTTGTCTCAACGAGGGGCTCGGTGAAATTGCAAGACCAGTAAAGATGCTGGTTACCCGCGACAGGACAAGAAGACCCCGTGGAGCTTTACTGTAGTTTGGCAATGGGTCGAGATTATGGATGTGTAGGATAGGCGGGAGACTGTGAAGCGTCGGCGCCAGCCGGCGTGGAGTCAACCTTGAAATACCGCTCTTTCATCATTTTGGTTCTAACCTCGGAGAAACCGAGGGACATTGCCTGATGGGCAGTTTGACTGGGGCGGTCGCCTCCTAAACGGTAACGGAGGCGCCCAAAGGTTCCCTCAAGGTGGATGGAAATCACCTGTAGAGTGCATTGGCATAAGGGAGCTTGACTGTGAGACCTACAAGTCGAGCAGAGACGAAAGTCGGGCAAAGTGATCCTACGGCTCTGTGTGGAAAGGCCGTAGCTTATCGGATAAAAGCTACCCCGGGGATAACAGGCTAATCACGCCCAAGAGTTCATATCGACGGCGTGGTTTGGCACCTCGATGTCGGCTCGTCGCATCCTGGGGCTGGAGAAGGTCCCAAGGGTCGGTCTGTTCGCCCGTAAAAGCGGCACGCGAGCTGGGTTCAGAACGTCGTGAGACAGTTCGGTCTCTATCCGTCGTGGGCGCAGGAGATTTGAGGAGAGCTTTCCCTAGTACGAGAGGACCGGGAAGGACGGACCTCTAGTGTACCGGTTGTTTCGCCAGAAGCACCGCCGGGTAGCTATGTCCGGATGTGATAAGCGCTGAAAGCATCTAAGCACGAAGCCAACTCCAAGATAAGATCTCCCAAAATGACTTCGGTCAGGAGTAAGGGCCCAGGTAGACTACCTGGTGGATAGGCCGCAAGTGGAAGTCCGGTAACGGATGTAGCTGAGCGGTACTAATAGCCCGAGGACTTGACCCACATTACAACCCGTTTATTCAGGATTCGGTTACAATACATCGCCGCGGGGTGGAGCAGCGGCAGCTCGTTGGGCTCATAACCCAAAGGTCGCAGGTTCGAGTCCTGCCCCCGCAACCAGAACAGCACTACGCTCCCGCTTTGTCGGGAGCGTTCGCTTTTCCCTATTCTCCCGAAAGTCACTTTCCTTCCCCATACTCATTTTCGATTCTGAACCTCAACATCGCCGAGAAGCACATCTCCCGATACAATGCTCGGGCTCACGTTGGTCGCAAGGATGTGCTCATGTCCATATTCTCATCGAGTCGGGAGCGTCGCCTATGGATATGGACGCTTGTCGTCGTAGGCGTCCTCTACTCCACCCTTGGCGTGACACCGAAAGTAGCTGCGTCACTACTGTCCAAGAACCTGAATGCGGCGCTGTTCCTCGTCGGCATGATGCTGGTCGGAGCGACGATCATCAGCCGTGGCCTGAAGATACGGCTCTCAGGAGCAAACCTCGCCATCGTACTCGGTGTCGCGGCGGCCTACGTCTTGGTGTTCGTGAGATTCACCAGTACGGAGGAACGCAGTCATCTCATCGAGTATGGGGTCGTCGCCGCCTTCATTCATGCAGCTCTCGAGGAGAGAGCAAAGCAGGGCAGACCCGTTCCCTTTTATCCCCTCATAGCCATTCTCGTTACCGCATTGATTGGAGTCGTCGACGAATTCATACAGCACTTCATCCCCAACCGGGTGTTTGATCCACAGGACATCTTCTTCAACACTATGGCCGGCGCGATTGCGGTCGCGGCTATCTCCGCGCTGGCTTGGGCGCAGAAGCGGACCGACTCATCGCGCCCAACGCAGCCAGGAACGGATAACGAACGACCATCAGCAAATTGACGGGCGTTCGTGTATATTTGTAATCGCATTACGGCATCTAGGAGGTCGGAACAATGGGCGGCATGTTGGTATTCGGGATCGTACTCGCGGTGGCGGGTCTTTCTCTTGCGCTGTTGTTCGACGTTGCGGCAATTCTGTTCATTGCCCTCGGGATAATCATCGCCATTGTCGGTGGAGCATCCGCAGTATACGGAGGGGTGCTTGAAAAAGTGTGGGGTCTGGCCCTGCTCCTCCTGGGGATTGTTGTAGCCATCATGGGCGTTTTCATGAGCTTCCTTCTCGATCTGTGGATCATTCAGTGGATCATACGGTTCGGAGGGATGACCATGGTCGTCGCCGGAGTCATCATGGCGGGAATCGGGCTGATCGGAATGTTCAAAGGCGATGACGACAAGCGCATCGAGAAGCTGATCGAGAAACAGCTCAAGGGTATGAAGTGAAGGGCTTCTATTTGAGAACAAGACTTTTCGTTCTCGTCTATATGACCGCAGTGTTCCTCCTTGGACAATTAGGGCAAAGTCGGCATTGGAAGATGGATTACGCCAGCCCTAGACTCCATCCCTCAGACCTGCTTTAATCTCGAAAACTTTCGCCGAAGTACGACCAGTGTTCCCCACCGTCTCCAACTTTGCTTTATGCCGTCTTCTTGTAGCGGCGGGACTTTGTCTGGTCGCGGCTTCGGCAGCCTGTGAGGAAAAACCTGATATGCAATGGGACTCTCCGCCCGCTACCGAAATCGACTCCGAGAAGCAGTACACCGCGACCATCGAGCTGGAAAAGGACAATGCCAAAGTCGAGGTGGAACTGTTCGCGGATAAGGCGCCGACGATCGTCAATAACTTCGTCTTCTTAGCCCGGCAGGGCTACTACGACGGGGTGACGTTCCACCGGGTGATCGAGGGGTTCATGGCGCAGACGGGTGACCCGACCGGGACGGGGCGAGGCGGTCCGGGATACCGCATCGACAACGAGTTTCACCCCGACGCCCGGCACGACGGTCCCGGCGTTCTCTCAATGGCGAACGCTGGGATCCAGGGAGGTCGCGGAACGAATGGGAGCCAGTTCTTCATCACGTTCGTGGCGACTCCTTTCCTGGATGGTCTGAATCCCGACGGCTCGGCGAAGGACTGTTCGCGCGAGTCATGCCACCCGGTCTTTGGACGGGTGGTCGGAGGGATGGACCACGTATTCTCCATCAGCCCGCGCGACCCCGGTTCGGCACGGGAGCCGGGCGACCGCATTCGGACGATATCCATCGTCGAGCGGTAAGCCTTCGGACACATCCCCCATTCTTTACCCCAGACGCCTGGCGGAACGGCGTTGACGCCGTGTGCAGTACAATCACGCCATGAGCTACGTCGCCGACCTCCACGTCCACTCGCGGTACGCTTATGCCACGAGTCGTGACCTTGATTTTGACAGCCTCGCCCGGCACGCAAAGATCAAGGGCATCGACCTCCTCGCGAGCGCTGATTTCACGCATCCGGAATGGTTCGAGGAGTCCCGTCTGAAGCTCAGCGACACCGGTACGGGGCTGTTCGAGTATGGCGGCATATCGTTCATCCTGGGAACGGAAGTGGAGTGCCATGGAAGGCAGGGCGGGCGGGGCCGCCGCGTCCACATTCTGGTGTTCGCCCCGGACTTCGCGGCGATCGAGCGCATCAATGCGACCCTCAGCCGATACGGCAGGCTCGACGGGGACGGCCGACCCGCTCTCGGCTTGCTCCCGCGCGACTTGCTTGCGCTCATCAAGGGCATCGACGAGCGGTGCTTCCTGATTCCCGCCCACCTGTGGACGCCGTGGTTCGGGTTGTACGGCTCGAAGTCGGGGTACGATTCACTGGAGGAGTGCTTCGGCAGCGATGCCAAGGAGATTCCGGCCATCGAGACGGGGCTGTCGAGCGACCCCGCAATGAACTGGAGGGTGCCCTCGCTCGACAGCGTGGCGATCATGTCATTTTCGGACGCTCACTCCGCCCCGAACCTCGGGCGCGAGCTGACCGTAATGAACGGGGAGATGACGTACGACGGTCTCGTTCAGGCGATGCGGCAGCAGGATATTTTGTATACGGTCGAGTTCTACCCGGAGGAGGGGAAGTACCACCACTCCGGGCACCGCGCCTGTCACGTCAAGATGAGCCCGGATGAAGTGCGGGAGCGGGGAGAGGTCTGCCGCTCGTGCGGTCGAAGGATCACAGTTGGGGTGTCGTACCGAGTCGAGGAACTAGGAGGCAGGCAGGTGGATACGTGGGTTGGAGAAGATGGGCTGGTGCATGGGGAAACGGGCCGTCCGCCTTTCAAGTCGCTGGTGCCCCTGCGAGAAGTGCTTTCGGAGAGCCTCGGCGTCGGGCCGAGAACGAAAACGGTTGGCAGAGTGTACGAGAGGCTAATCGAGCGCTTCGGTACCGAGCTGTCGGTACTCATGGATGCGCCGATTGTGGAGATCGACTTCGCTTCGGACGAGCGAACGGCGGAGGGAATTGACCGAGTACGGCGTGGAGATATTTTTATAGAGCCGGGGTACGACGGCGTGTATGGTACCGTTCGTGTGTGGGGAGAGGAAGCGCGGCGGGATTAGAAGAAATGCTTTCTGGACCGATGGCAGCACGTAACCCTTCCCGCGTGGCATAATACCTGCTCCTGGGGGTGAGATCATGCGTCAACAGTCTATTGCCCTGCGATATGTGACGAGAGAGGATGTCGCTCGTCTGAAGAGCTGGCTCGAAGACGACGAGGTGGCCGAGAGTTGGTTCGGGCGGTACTCCTACGGCGACCCCGCCCACTTGGGCTACAACCCGGCCGAGGTTATGGAGGCCGGGGAGGACGAATGGGCCTCCACCTTCGAAGATCCTTCTCATACCATCCTGTCGATCTACTCCGACGACGAACACATCGGGGAGTTCCACGTGGCCATCGAGGAAGCGTGGGGAGACGGGCAGATATCGATCCTGATCGGCCGGAAGGACCTGTGGCACAAGGGGTACGGAACAGCGACCATGAGGGCGGGCCTCGATCTGTGCTTTGGAAAACTGGGGCTGTACCGCGTCTGGGTTGATGTGCCCGAGTACAACACTTGGGCCAGAAGGATGTTCGATCGACTGGGCTTCAAGCACGAGGGTACGCTGCGAAAGAGCCGACCTCATGAAGGGGCACGGTTCGATTCGGTCGTCATGGGTATGCTCTCAACCGAGTACGGCGCCGAGGAGCGGCAAGAGATGGACGAGGTGTGATCGAAAGCCGCGTCCCCTTTAAGCCGGTCAGACTCCTCTAATCCGTCGAAGTCGAAACCGGCGGAGCGGCAAGACGGTCAAGCAATGCCTGGCGTTTGGCGTGGTAGCCGGCCTCTCGGATTTTTCCTTCTTCCAAGGCCCGATCGAGGTCTGCGATTTCGGAGATGATGGCAGACCGAGCGTCGCTCTGCCCTTCCTTCATGGTTGTTGATACCACACTGGCGAATAGACCCCCTCGGCGGGCTACTGCAATAGCGATGAGAGAGACCATCAGGAGGCCGAGCAACGCGGGGGCGGCCAGCTCGTACGGAATGTCGGATGCCGTGGCCTTTGTCTTGTCCCAGAGGGTCGCCTGGGGCAGGGAGGATATCTCCAGTTTTGCGCGGGACTGCCGGGCGATGTCTGATACCTCGATGAGCTGATAGTGCTTGTCGCCGATCTCCACGTCGCCGGGGTCTCCGAAATCAGCGCTCGAAAGGTCGCCGATCTCGTAGGGGACGAGAATACGGGCGTTTTCGGCCCCGTACAGGTAGGACTTGTCAAGCGTGACGGACTCGCCCTCGTAGCCGAAGTGGTAGGCGAACATGACCTCGTGCTCGCCCGGCGGGATGTTGGCGGGGACGGCGAATCCACGATCGACCTGAATGGCGTCGGCCCCGACGAGCGAGGTGTCGATCTGGAGGCCCTTCGCGCCCGGCGGAAGGCCGAACCGGAGGAGATTCATGGGTTCGGCGCCGGGGACGTAGGTCCGGTCGCTTGCGTTCACCACGTTGACGATCTCCAGGGCGTACACGTCGCGGGCGATCTTGTCGACCTGTGGTATGAGCAGCGAGGAGTTCGACACCGAGAGGAGCGACTGGTCGTCCGACGTCTCGTAGATATTGACGGTGACCGGCGGAATGGACTCAGGGCGAAGATCGATGTCCGTGCCGTACACGACCCCTTGGTAGCGAACCGTCACGCCGTAGAGGGCCTCGGGATCGAGGGGGATGTTCTCGAAGCGGAAGTTGCCCTTGGTGTCGGTCGTGGTCGTTGATTCCTCGTAGGTATTCGCCGTTTGGCGGTGGAGTGTGACGGTTAGGCCGAATGCGGGAAGAGAGTTGGCGGTACCGTTGACGATGGCGCCCGAGACTTCACGGAGTTGGACGGATTCTTGTGCGGCGAGCGGCAATGTCGCTGCGGCGAAGAGAACGGCAGGCAGTAGAGCAACGAACCGCATCTTCCAACGCCTACTCATCGTCAGTTCTTCCGTCACTATCGCCTGAGGAACCGGTGATCCCCTCACGTACCGCCCGGACCTCTTGGGCCACGTTGACGAGGAGCTCTTCTTCCTGCTGGTCCTCCAGCTCCATGGCCTTCATGATATTGGCGGCTTCAAGCATGTACTGCTCACGCAGGTCGCGGTAATCGTCCTGCGTGAGGTTGCCGATTGCGTGCTCCAACTCGGTGTTTTTGAGTCCGGCGATGGCGGCTTCCCATCGGCGGGTCAGCTCCGAGTACGTGGAGGTCTCGTCACGGAAGACGGTCGATATGCCCTTCTTGAATAGGAAGGGGTAGAGAATGGCCGCGGCCGGTATGAGGGCCAGGAAGACTGCGATGAGAACGAGCATGGGTGGTCGCCCCTACACTCCCACGATTCGAACGCCCTTTGGAAGACGAAGCGTCGCGGGAACCGGCCGTCGGCGGGGCGAGAGAGCGAGAATGGTGCCCAGCACGAAGAGCGGACCCGCCATCCACATCCACCATACGAGAGGATTGACGTACACGCGAAACACGGCGGCCCCGTTCTCGCCGAACTCCGACGGGACTATATAGAAGTCCTCGACGGGCGTGCTGCGGATGGCCGCGTGAGTGGCCCCGACTTCGTGGCTGATGTAGAAGGTCCTCCGCGCGTCCATGCTTCCAATAGCTTGGCCCTGTCGAGCAACGTCGAACCGGGCCGTCATCTCGATCCGGTCGGAGAACGGCCGCGAGCCGAAATCGACGTACGTGAAATCATAGTCGTCGAGCGAACGGGTGTCGCCCAGGGACATATTGAAGTCGCGCTGAACGGAGTAGAAGGAGGAGCCGATTGCGCCGATGGCCAGCATGGCGATTCCGAGGTGGACGATGTAGCCGCCGTAGCGGGGACGGTTCGCTCCGAGCAGCCTCGCCAAGGCGAGCGGGTAGCTCTCTCCCCTGCGGTGCCGGACCCGGGAGCCTCGCAGCCACTCGTGTCCGATGGCGACGAACGTTATGACGCAGACGGCGACGGCCAGCAGCGGCAACGGGTCTCGCAGTCCGAGGATGACGAGTCCGACGGTCGCGATGGCCGCGCCTACCAACGGGATCCTGAGGATGGTGAAGACGTTCCGCATGTTGGCCCTTCGCCACGGGAGCAGCGGGCCGACTCCCATGAGGAAGACGAGCGCGAGGAGGATGGGACCGTTCACCCGGTCGAAGAAGGGCTTGCCGACCGTGATGACCTCATCGGACGCCGCCTCCGAGAAGACGGGATAGATTGTCCCCCAGAGAGTGATGAAGGCGACAGCGAGGAAGAGGACGTTCTGCGTCAGAAAGGCGCTCTCACGAGAGAGCATCGAGTCGAGGCGCTCCCTGCTCTTGAGGGTGTCGACGCGCCACATGAATGCAGCCAGCGACGCGATGAGCGTGAACGCCATGAAGCCGAGGAAGACCCAGCCCATAGTAGATTGCGCGAATGAGTGGACGGAAGGAACGGGGCCGCCGCGATTGATGAACATGCCCATCTCGGCGAGGACGAAGGCGACCGAGACGAGGATGATGTTCCACATGCGGAACATGCCGCGCCGCTTCTGCACCATGATCGAGTGGACGAACGCGGTCATCGCGAGCCAAGGCATGAGGGCGGAGTTCTCGACGGGGTCCCAAGCCCAGTAGCCCCCCCAACCAAGAATAGTGTAGGCCCACCACGAACCGAGAAGAAGTCCGACGGTGAGGATGAGCCATGACACCATGCCCCATGTTCTTCCGAGATCGACCCACTCGTCTCGACCTCCACGACCGGCCAGCAGCGCGCCGATGGCTATGCTGAACGGGATGGCGACGGAGATGAGGCCCATCATCTGCATGGGGGGATGGATGAACATGCCGAAGTGGATGAGCAGAGGGTTGATCCCCTGCCCGTCCAGCGGCGCGATGGCAAGGCGTTCGAGAGGGTTGGCGAGGAAGACGATGACCCCGAGGAAGAATGCCATGACGAAGGCCATGACGCTGGTCGCATACGGGGCGGTATAGGGAAGCTTGCGGGAGAGCCCCACCACGGCTATCGCGGTCAGGAAGGAGTAGACCGTGGCGATGAACAGGAGCGATCCGGCATTGCCGGCGTAGAGGGCGACCCAGGTGTAGACCTGCGGGAGGGCGAGGCTGCTGTTCTCGGCGACGTAGCGCACGGAGAAGTCGTGGGTGACGAACGCATAGACCAGCGCCAGCGTCGAGATCGCAAGCAGCAGCGGCACGGTCATCATGCCGTAGCGCGCGCTCAGCACGAGGACGGGCGCCTGCAGTCGCCCGCCGAGGAAGGAGGCGACCGTCACGTATCCCCCGACGACGAGGGCAATCGGCAGTGCGACGAATCCGGCGTCAACCAGCAACGGCTTCTCCCGGGTCTCGCGTGTCGGCAGAGCCTGATGGGCGTTCGTCGTCCGGATCGGAAGCCAAAGCAGCCTCGATGCGCCGGAAGTAGTCGTCGCGCTCGGCCTCGGTCAGTTTTGAACCGCCATACGGAGTCCCGTTGCTCCGAGGCGACGAACGGACAGCCAGACGAAGGACGAGATACAGGGCAATCGCAGCGGCGAGGATTCCCACCGGGGGGACGACCCAGACGAGCCAGTTGAGGCCCTCGCGTGGGGGTTCGAGCAGGACGCTGGGACCGTAGCGCTCGACGAAGAACTCCCTTATTTCGTCGTTGGTGCTCCCCTCTGCCAGCTTTTCGTCGACGACGCCGCGCATGGCCTTGGCGCGCGGGTGCTGGGACTGGTCGATGGACTCGCCGGGACAGACGGGGCACATGACGGTCTTGTTGATCTCCTGCGCGCGGGCCTCCAGGGTCGGAAGCTGATCGTCGGACGCGCAGGCAAGAGTGAACGTCATGGTCGCGGCGAGGAGGAACGTTATCGCCGAAAGGGAGAGGAGCGTCTTGGGTGCGCGTGCTGTCATCTGCCAAATCAGCGTACCACAAAGGGGGAATTCAGCGCAGAGGACGCGGAGAGGAAAAGAAAGTAGAAAGTAGTGAGAAGAAAGAAGGGGGTGGTGGGATGGCCGACCGGGGGTGGGGGTTTCGGTCGGATGGGGAGGGAGTATTGCACCGCAGAGGACGTGGAGTTTTGGACAGGGATGGCCTCCGCTTTCGGTGTCGTTCCGGCCAGGGTCACATCGAGGATGGCGAGGATTTTAGATTCCTCGCTCCGCTCGGAATGACAGCTGGGTGCTCGGAATGACAGGTGGCGGTAGGGTACGCCTTCACCCTTCGACAAGCTCAGGGTGAACGGGATGTGGTTGGGCGTGAGGGGATGGCCGGCCGGGGGATTCACCACAGAGATCACAGAGGACACAGAGGGGAAGAGAAAGGAGAAAGAAGTGAGAAGAAAGAAGGGCGTGACGAATGAGGTTCGACCCTTCGACGGGCTCAGGGTGAACGGGGTGTGTTTGGGCGTGTTGGGATGGCCGGCCGGGGTGGGGGTTTCGGTCGGATGGGGAGGATGGTATCTGAGAGCTTGGTTTTCACCCTCACCCCAGCCCTCTCCCGCGAACGGGAGAGGGGGAAAGAGGTGAATCGTTCCGGCCAGGGTCACATCGAGTATGGCGAGGATTTTAGATTCCTCGCTGCGCTCGGAATGACAGATGGCGCCGGGAATGGCGGGTGGTTGTCGGCTACGCCTTCACCCTTCGACAAGCTCAGTGGAGCCAGGCTCAGGGTGAACGGAGTAAGTGATGTTAGTTGGGGGCGCGGGCGCGGTGGGAGTTGGGTTGTTTGGTCCTCGTATCGGGGTACGGGGCACGTTTGAGTTGTTTGCGTTGTTTGCGTTGGAGTTGGCGGCGCTGGCGGCGGTTGATGGTGGGGGCAGGGGGCTGGGTGTCAGGTGTTTCACCCTCACCCCAGCCCTCTCCCACGATGGGAGAGGGGGTAGGAGGACTCACTGCAGAATGCGTGGAGAGGTCATGGGCAGGTTTGAAACCTGCCCCTACGGGTGCGGGTGATGGAGCATGGGCAGGGTTGGAATTTACGTCGATGGATGGTTGGTCGGAGGGGGTGGGAACGTCGTCTTTTTGTGTCTGTCGCCCGGTTGGGGACGGAACGGGGGCAGGTTTGGAATCTGCGTCGATGGGTGCTTGGTCGGTGGGGGAGGGATTGGGAGGGTCGGTTAGGCCGGCGAAGAGTTTGAGGTCTTGGAGGTCTCGGCGGATGTCTTCGAGGGAGTCGCGGTCTTCTTGGGGTGTTTCCGGCTTGGGGTTGTCGTCGTGGTCATGATGGTTGTCCCGCGGGGGGTAGTCGCGGCGGGCGGGGCCGTATTTTTCGGGCAGGTGCGCTCGGAGGAGCATTGCGAGGAGGGCAGGAGAGGGTTTGGGCTGTCGGACCTGCTCGAGGAGGATGACCTCGATCTCTTCGGTGTATTCGAGGACGGCTATCTCGAGGCGTTGGTTGAATCCGAGGGCGTTGTCGGTCTGCCATGCTCGTGCGTGGCGGACGGAGACGCCTGCTGCGCGCGCGGCGTGTGTGAAGGTGCGGGTGCGAGCGTACTGATTGAGGTAGAGGGTCTGGCGTTTCCATGTGTCGGCGTCTTCGGGGGTGAAGTCGCTGAAGCGGATGCCGAGGTCCTGTTCGAGCTCAGCGGCCTCGTGGGGGGAGGAGATTCCGAGGTCTGTGAGGAGGGTCATGGGATGAGAAGAAGAAAGTAGAAAGAATTGCGTGGATGTATAGTAGTACATGTGTTCTTGCGGTGTCAAGAGGGAGGGGAGAAAGAGGAAAGTGGAAAGAAGAGGGAGTAGGCGCAGAGGGGAGGGCTGAAAGGGTTGGGTACAAGGGGACGATAGATTCCCGTTTTCACGGGAATGACGTGTAGGTGTAGGGCATCAGGAGGTTGCCTGGCACAGGAAAGGACTGCCGTGTTTGCACCCTTTGTCCACACATGGAGGTACGGCGAGTCCGCGCGTTTGGTATAATCACCGCGCAAATCAGACTCGACGAAGGACTGCATGAACGCGATATATATCCTCTCGGACGAGGCGGGCGCGGGCAAAACCGCGTTGGCGGTGACGCTTGCGACTTTGGTGCGTCGAGAGGGGGTGTCGGTCGTCGTCGTCAATCCGTTCGACGACATCCACGACGATTACTACTCAAAGCTGCTCGGTCAGCCGGGAAATGACGCTTCCCCTGCATCGTTCTCCGATCCAATGAACACAGTGGCGGATAGGTGCAAGGAAGCAGCGGGAGACAGCGATGTCCTGATCGTAGAAGGGTCGGCAGGAATCGGCATCGAGGCAGCCTGGGAAATCGTCGATGCGCTCGACGCGAGTGTGTTGGGGACAACGCAGCACGTCCACGGGAAGGACGCCAGCAGTCTTGCAGGGTGGGCGACGACGTTCAGGGACCGGCTCATCGGCGTGGTGGTAAACGGACGAACGGAGTACCAGGGGACGGCGGTAGGGACTGAGTTCATCCCCGCGCTCGAGGCCCTCGGCATCCGGACGCTGGGGGTCGTGCCGGAGGACAGGAAACTGGTCTCATCCACCATCGACCAGATCGTCGAGAACCTGGAGGGCCGGTATCTTCAGGGGGAAGAGTACGGCGACCGGATCATCGAGCACTTCCTCGTCGGGGGTATGGGGCTCGACCGCGGCACGCTGTATTTCGGCATTCGTGAGGACAAGGCCGTGATCGTTCGCGGCGACCGTCCGGACGTTCAGATGGCTGCCCTGCACACGCCAACATCCTGCCTGATCCTGACCAACGGCACGGAGCCGGTGGAGTACATAGTCCACGAGGCGGAGCTGGAAGAGGTGCCGATTGTCATCGTAGACACGGACACGCTCGACACCATGAAGGCGCTGCGCACGCTTCAGGAGCGAGTCCGGTTCGACCATCCCGACAAAGTGGAGCGCTTCGGCGCGCTGCTGAGGGAGAACGTCGATCTGGGGCCGGTGTTCCAGCGGTTGGGCGTCGGGGTGGCGGCCTAGCCGCAGCATTTGTGGTACAAGACCGGGGATGGATTCCCGCCTTCGCGGGAATGACGGAGGTGGGGTATTACTCCACCAGCGCGTCTCTGATCCTCGCTACCGTGGCGTCATCCACGCCGATGCTCTTGACGTAAGGCTCGATTCCGCCGTGCTTGGACTCAAGGTGATCTAGGGTTAATCCCATGGCGTCGGGCGGGCACCACATGGCCTGGTACTCCTCGAATGGCGGGAACTTGTCCGCGCCCGAACCGTCAGGGGGAACGGTTGAGGTGCCGTAGAGGAATCTCGCGCTCAGTGTGTAGTCCTCGACGATGAGGTCGTGGGAAACGCCCGCTATGCTCAGCAGGAGTGCGGCGAGGACGCCCGTGCGGTCCTTTCCCGCGGTGCAGTGGAAGACGGCAGGAAGCGTTCCCGGCTGTGAGACGGTTTCGAGTATCGTCTTTATCATTTCTCCGCGCTCGTCGAGGACCGTAGAGTACATGGTCGAGAGCCTTATCGACGAGTCGGCGGGCACGGGAATGGTTCCCCACCTATTGATGAGGGTGTCACCCGTCATATTGTGCGGACGGTATTGAATGCCCGACAGGTCTTTGAAGACGCTCGCCGCTTCGACCAGCTCCTTTGAGCCCCGCAGGTCGATGACGGACCTCACACCTGCGTCGGTGAGAGTCGCCTGATCGGAGGACGATAGGGCGTGAATGTCGGCGGCGCGGAAGAGAGTGCGCCACCGGGTCTGTCTACCGTCTGCCGTCTCATAGCCGCCGAGGTCGCGGACGTTGTAGGCGCCCTCGACAGGGATGGCGCGTCTGGGGTCGATGTCGGGGAGATTCGGGGCGCTCATTCGGTCATTGCCTCCCGGATGGCTGCAAGCTGTTCGTCGGTGATGCCGGTGTCTCTCAGGTAGCCCTCGACGCCTCCGTAGCTCTCGTCGAGGTAGTCGAGGGTGATGCTCATGCTATTTGGATGGCAGACGTCGTTTTGGTAATCCAGCCACGTGTACTCGTCAGGACTCACGTCTGGATTATTTTCGTAGTATTTGCGCACCAGGTATCTTGCGGTGAGGCCGTAGTCCTCGATGATGGTCTCGCGGGGAACGCCGCAGATATCCAGCACGAATGCGGCGGATATGCCCGCGCGGTCCTTGCCCGCGTTGCAGTGGACGAGGACGGGGAGGCCGTCGGGACTCGCGAGGACCGAGAATATCTGGTGGAGGATGTGCTTCCGCTGTTCGAGGATGTGGCAGTACACACTGCCCCGTCGCTCGGCCGAGTCCTCGATTGCGTCGATCTCCTCCCTACGCTGGAGAGCCACGTCGCCCGCCATGTTCTGATGCCAGTAGGTGACGGACTCGTTGCCGATGAAGGGGCTCGGCCTGAACTGCAGGTCGTTGCTGCGCCGCAGGTCGATGATGTTGCGGACGCCGTAGTCGACGAGAGTCTGAACGCCCGCGGGGGTGAGATTCATCAGGGTATCCGCTCGGAGGTACTTCCCCCAGCGGGTTGTTCTACCGTCGCCGGTCTCGTAGCCGCCGATGTCGCGGACGTTGTATGCGCCCTCGACGGGGACGGCTCGCCTCGGGTCGATTTCGGGGTTTTGTGCGGCGCTCATTCGGTCATTGCCTCCTTGATTGCGGTCAACTGATCGTCGGTGATGCCCGTGTCCCGCAAATAGCCCTTCACGCCTCCGTACTTAGCGTCGAGCAGGTTGAGGGTGACGTCCATGGTCTTCGGGGGACAAACGTCCCGCCGGTAGTCGAGCCAGGTGTAGTCATCAGGGCTAACGTCGGGATTATTTTCGTAGTATTTGCGCACCAGGTATCTTGCGGTGAGGCCGTAGTCCTCGATGATGGTCTCGCGGGGAACGCCGCAGATGTCCAGCACGAGTGCGGCGGCGATGCCCGCCCTGTCCTTGCCCGCGTCGCAATGGACGAGAGCGGGAAGGCCGTCGGGACTAGCGAGGACCGAGAATATCTGGTGGAGGATGTGCTTCCGCTGTTCGAGGATGTGGCAGTACCCCCTGCCCCCCCGCTCCGCCGCGTCCTCGATTCCTTCGAGCTCACCACTGTGCAGAACGGGCATGTCGCCCCCCATGTTCTGATGGTAGTAGGTGACGGACTCGTTGCCGATGAAGGGGCTCGGCCTGAACTGCAGGTCGTTGCTGCGCCGCAGGTCGATGATGTTGCGGACGCCGTAGTCGACGAGAGTCTGAACGCCCGCGGGGGTGAGATTCATCAGAGTATCCGCTCGGATGTACTTCCCCCAACGGGTCGTCCGGCCGTCGCCGGTCTCGTAGCCGCCGATGTCGCGGACGTTGTATGCGCCCTCGACGGGGACGGCTCGCCTCGGGTCGATTTCGGGGTTTTGTGCGGCGCTCATTCGGTCATTGCCTCCTTGATTGCGGTCAACTGATCGTCGGTGATGCCAGTGTCCCGCAAATAGCCCCTCACTCCACCGTATTTGGCGTCGAGTAGGTTGAGGGTGACGTCCATGGTCTTCGGGGGACAAACGTCCCGCTGGTAGTCGATCCATGTGTATTCCTCGGGGTTCACATCGGGGTTGTGGGCGTAGTGTCGGCGGACGAGGTAGCGGGCGGTGAGGCCGTAGTCGTCGATGATGGTCTCGCGGGGAACGCCGCAGATTTCCAGCACTAATGCGGCGGCGATGCCTGCCCTGTCCTTGCCCGCGTTGCAGTGGACGAGCGCGGGCAGACCGTCGGGCATGGCGAGAATCGAGAATATCTGGTGGAGGATGTGCTTCCGCTGTTCGAGTTTCATAACGTACGACCTGCCCCGCCGCTCCGCCGCGTCCTCGATTCCTTCGAGCTCACCACTATTCAGAACGGGCAAGTCTCCCCCCATGTTCTGATGGTAGTAGGTGACGGACTCGTTGCCGATGAACGGGCTCGGCCTGAACTGAACATCGCTGCTCCTGCGGAGGTCGATGATGTTGCGGACGCCGTATTCGAGCAGGGTGTTCACGTCATTGGGCGTCAGGTTCACTATGGTGTCCGCTCGGAGGTACATCCCCCAGCGGGTCGTTCTACCGTCGCGGGTCCGGTAGCCGCCGAGGTCGCGGACGTTGTATGCGCCCTCGACATCGAGAGCGCGGTTGTGTTCGGTGTGCGTGGTCATGAGTGGGTCACTCCCGCAGCATGTTCTCGATGTCGGTGATTTGACTGTCGTTCAGGCCGATGTGGCGGACGTATGGCTCGATTCCGCCGTATTTGTCACTGAGGTGCCGAAGGGTCCGCTCCATCGCCGAGGGAGGAGCGAGGATTTCAGGCGGTACTTCGAGGGTGAAGTCCTCATCGGCCAGAGCCTGAGGGATCCCCTCAGCCAAGAGCTTGTCTCTCAGGCCGTGTGAGCTGAAAGCGTAGTCGTCGATGATGGTCTCGTCCGGCACATCCGCGAGGCCGAGCAGCAGGGCCGAGATGATGCCCGTCCTGTCGGTGCCGGCGGCGCAGTGGTAGATGGCAGTGTGTCCCCTGGAGTTGGCGAGCGTGACGAGGGTCTCGGATATCACGTCCTTCCGTTCATCAAGCAGCACGCGGTATATTTCCGCCGTTGCTTCGGGAGTCGTCCACTCGTCCTCAGGTGGAGGGACGTAGCCGGGAGGGTTGGTATCTCCGATCATGTTCAGGTGATGATACTCGACTCCCTCCATGCCTGCGAGGGCGTTGGGGGTCTCGACGGTCTCGAAGGTGCGGCGGAGGTCGATGACGGTGCGAACGCCGTACTCCATCAGGCCCGACTTTGCCGACTCGGTCAAGTTGTGGAGACCGTCGGCGCGGAGGAAGGCACGGTAGCGCGTGGTCTTGCCGTCGGCAGTGTGGTAGCCGCCGAGGTCACGCACGTTGTAGGCGCCGGGTACGTCGAGCCAGCGGGTGTGTTTGGTGGGTTTTGTCATGGGCAGGTCACTTCCGCAGTTTGTTTCTGATGTCGCTGACCTGGGCGTCGGTCAGGCCGATGTGGCGGACGTAGGACTCGATGCCGCCGTACTCGTCTTTGAGGTGCTTGAGCGTTCGTTCCATCGCTGATGGAGGTGCGAGGAGTTCGGGTGGTTCCTCGAGGGAGAAGTCGACGTGCGCCAGGGAATCGGGAATACCCTCGGCCAGGTACCGGCGTCTCAGACCGTGGGCGCTGAGGGCGTAGTCATCGACGATGGCGCTATCGGAAACATCGGCGAGACCCAGTAACAGGGCAGATATGATCCCGGTTCGGTCGGTGCCCGCGGCACAATGGTACATGGCCGTATGTCCCCTGGAATTGGCGAGCTTTACCAAAGTCTCGGAAATCACTCCCTTTCTCTTATCGAGAATCAGATTATATGTGTGTGCAATCCATGCAGCGGTCGGCACATCACCGGGTGGGGGCGAATCCTGCCATGGAGGATCCGCATCTCCGATCATATTCAAGTGGACATACTCGATGCCGTCCATACCTGCCAGGGCGTTTGGAGTCTCGACGGTCTGAATGGTGCGGCGCAGGTCAATGACAGTGCGGACGCCGCACTCGATCAGGCTCGTCTTGACCGAGTCAGACAGATTGTGGAGGCTGTCGGCGCGAAGGAATGCACCGAAGCGCGTGGTCTTGCCATCCGAAGTCCGGCAGCCGCCGAGGTCGCGAACGTTGTAGGCGCCGGGAACGTCCAGCCAACGTCGGTCGGTCACGGGCGAATCTCCCTTACGTGTTCGGAGGAGCGCCGCGAGTCATGTCGACGATACGGGCGGATCATCGCTTTAGCCGTTCGGACTTGGGATCCCACAGCGGTTCTTCGGACACCGTGGCGGGATAGCGCTCACCGAAGTACTCGATCTCAACAGCGGTTCCGGGCTTCGAGTGCTCGATTGGCAGGTACCCGTAAGCGATGCCCGTATCGATGGAGTAGCCGTAGTCCGCACTCGTTACGTAGCCGACGATGCGGTCGTCGACCAAAATGGGCTCCTTGCCCATGACCACGGCGTCGGGCAGATCGAGGGTCATGCAGGAGAGCTTGCGGGTGAGGCCGTTCTTCCGTGCCCGCGCCAGCGCGTCGCGGCCGATGAAGTCTCCCTTCCTCATGCGCACGGCGAACCCGATGCCGGCCTCGAAGGGGTTGTAATCGGTGTGGATATCGTTGCCCCAAAGACGGTAGCCCTTTTCGAGGCGCAGGGAATCGAACGCGCCAAGACCGGCGGCGATCACGCCCAAGTGCCGTCCGGCCTCCCATAGCTCATCCCAGAGCTTTCGACCAAACTCGAAGGGAGCGTAGACTTCCCAGCCGAGCTCGCCGACGTAGGAGATGCGCAGCGCAAGGGCCGGTATCTCGCCGATGGAGATGTGGCGAGCCGCCAAATAGGGGAATCCTACGCCGGAAACGTCGTCATCGGTGGCGTTTCGCATCAACTCACGGGCCATCGGGCCCCACACTCCTATGCAGCACCACTTCGTGCTCTCGTCGGTGATGGTAACGGAGCCGTCGTCGGGCAGGTGGGAGGATATCCATGCCTTGTCGTGCTCCGCCGTTCCGCCGCCGGTGACGACCATGAAACGGTCATTTCCTAGGCGGGTGACGGTGAGGTCACACTTGATGCCGCCGGTCGGTGTGAGCATCGAGGTGTAGGTGATCGCTCCGACGGGCTTGTCCATGCGGTTGGCGGTGATTCGCTCCATGAAGGCCAGTGCGCCGGGCCCGCTCACGTCGAGCTTGGTGAACGGGGTGAGATCGAAGAGGCCGACGCGCTCCCGGACGGCCCTGTGCTCCGCGCCGATGATGGGCGACCAGAACCTCGCCTCCCACCCGGTGCGGGTGTGGTCGTGGTCGGTCGAGCCTTCGAGAAGCTCTGCGTTGGCCTCGAACCACTGGGGACGCTCCCATCCGGCGTTCTCGACCCAGTACGCGCCTAAGTCTTCAAGGCGGTCGTAATACGGAAGAGTGCGGAGTCCGCGCGGATCGTCCATCTGCTGTGCAGGGTGAATGATGTCGTAGACCTCGCGGTACTGCTGCGCGCCGCGCTTAGTGATGTACGAGTGGGTTAGCTGGTGCGGAAGGAACCGGCTGATGTCTGCCTCGCGGAGGTCCATAGAGGGCTGGCCGTCGACCATCCACTCGGCAACAGCCTTGCCGACACCGCCGCCGTGCGTTATCCAGACGCCCTCGGCAGACCAGAAGCCCTTGACGTGGGGCGACTCGCCGAGGACGGGCATCCCGTCGGGGGTGAAGACAAACATGCCGTTGACCTTCTGCACCAGTTCGGCGTCCTGGAGTAGGGGCATGAACTCGCCCGCCGATACCATTCCCTTCCGGAAGGCCGACTCCGACCACGGCATCATCGAGGGCATCTCCGGGGCTTCCGCGTGGCTCCAGATATCTTCCGGCTCCAAGAGCAGCGGCTCGTGGTCGTAGGAGCCGATCACGTAGGCGTCGTAGTCCTGCCGGAAGTACATGGCGCGGTCTTGGTGGCGGATTACGGGGGCAGGATACCGGACGGTCTCGCCCGCCAGTTCAGGCAGCGGCGCAGTGATGGCGTACTGGTGTCGCATGGGAGGAAGCGGGAGTGTCACGCCGGCCATTTTGCCGATGAGACTGCCCCATATCCCGGCAGCGCAGACGACGGCGTCGGTCTTGATAGTTCCGCCGGAGGTTTGGACTGCCGTCACCCTGCCGTTCACAACGTCGATGCCCGTAACGGTGGAGTCGCCATAGAAGGTAGCGCTCCCGGTTTCCTGGGCGCGGCGTCCCATTTCTCCTGCGAGCATCCACGCGCGGGCGTTGCCGTCGCCGGGGGTGTACATCGCGCCGTAGATCTTGTCGGAGAGAAAAGGGACCTTCTCGCGGGTCTCGTTGGGGCCGAGCAGGTAGGTCTCGACTCCCCACGCCCTGCCCGCGCCGACCTTGCGCTTCAGGTCATCGAAGCGTTCCGGCGTCCACGCGACCTCAAGTCCGCCTACTCCGAACCACAGCGGTTCGCCCTCGGTCGGATTGAGGCTGTCGTAGAGTTCGACGGTCTCTCTAGCGAAGACCGACATCATCTTGGAGAAGTTGACCTGGAACACGAGTCCCGGCGCGTGAGAGGTCGAGCCGCCGGTCTCGAACATGGGGCCTTTGTCGATTACGACGATGTCGCGCCAGCCCATCTTGGCAAGGTGGTACGCGACGCTCGCGCCCGCTATGCCGGCCCCGATGATGACGACTCGCGCGTGGTCTTGCATACGGTATGCCCTAGTACTTAGTCAGCATAGTTTTGATACTACAAATAACCCTCACCCTAGCCCTCTCCCACGACGGGAGAGGGGATAAATCGCTAACTGTCCGATTTTCATATTCAAGTTGACTGAGTACTAGGTCTCCGTCACGTTGGGATACGATTCCGTCCAGCAGGAATCGATGTCTGATTGTATGACATATTTCGGGGTTTGGGGGATGTTCAGCGCAAGCTCGCGGAGAAACCGGGGGAAGAGTTTCTCCTCTTCCAGTTCGTCAAGAGGCACCCACTCGTACACGAGATTGGGCTCCGCCGCCTCGAACCGTCCCTCGCGACCGACGATTGGGTGTCCCGAAGGAAACTCCATGAGAAAGTACAAGCCGGCCTCCTGGTAGCGTATTCCGTCCAGTTCAAACAGGTTGTCGGCGACGATGACGAGCCGTCCTATCTGAACAGAACCACCCAACTCTTCTTCGAGTTCTCTCGACAGTGCCTGAACGGCGTTTTCGCCGTACTCAACACGTCCGCCGGGCACGAAGCAGAAATCATGCTTCACGTCGTGCTCAACGAGCAGGCGTTCCTCATGCACGGCGATGCCGCCGACTCGATACATGAAGGTGATCTCGCCGTTGGAGAACATGACCATCTCGTTGCTCACGACAGGACCTCCAACAGTTCCTCAAGCGGCATGTCAGCGAGCGATTCCAGGCGCATGTCGGCGTGGTCGTAGGAGCGGTCGCGGGTCAAGACACCGGGGACGGCCACGCAGAGAAGTCCCGCGTTCTTGGCCCCCTGCACCCCTGTCGGCGAGTCCTCCAGGGCGAACGCCTCGTCGGGGGTGACGCCGAGATCGGAGACGGCCTTTCGGTAGGAGGCGGGATCGGGCTTGGCGCTACCAACGTCGTCGGCGCACACGACGGTGTCGAATGTGTCGGCGAGGCCGAGGTGCTCCAGCTTGGGGTCTACCCATCTGCGGGGAGAGCTGGAAGCGATGCCGATCCCCATTCCCCGTTCCCGCGCGGAGGCGATGTAGTCCTCGACGCCCGGCAGAGGAACGGCTTGCTCGAACAGCTTGTCGAATGCGGCCCTTCTCCGGCTACGCATCTCGTCGCGGTCTATCGGCTGGCCGGTAAGCTCTGCGAGATGGTCGTAGATGTCGAAGACTTCGCTGCCTCCACCGATGTAGGGCGTCCACACCGACAGCGGCAGGTCGACGCCATGGGACCGGAAGATGCTTAGCCATGCCTCGTACTCAGGCACTTCGGTATCGACGATCAGGCCGTCGAAGTCGAAGATGATTGCCTTGAACGTACGGGGCATCTCACATCACAGCCGACGCCCGAGCGATATCCGGTCGAACTCGGTATTCGCGGCGTTGCCGGGGTAGTCGACGAGTACCTCAACGCTCTGGAGAATGACGCTTGCCACGAGGTTCCACGGTCGAGAGAGGACGGCGACGCCGACGTCGTTGCTTCCACGACGGAGCAGTGCCGGCTCTACGGAGAAATCGGCCCACGCGAATATGTCCCCTCCCCCGCCGTGCCGAGTAATACGGCTCATTGCCCAATCGAGCTCGACACCGTTTAGCGTCACCGACATCACGTCGGCCTCGACGGAGCCGGTGAGCTTGAGGCGCAGGCGAACGTCGCTGCGCGGGCTGTCGTCGGCCACGTACACGGAAACCACCTGCTCCGACGCCTCGACACCCGTTTGCAGGGTGATGGGCAATTGGGACTCGTACCCCTCGTAGTCGCCGTCCACGTCGCGGACGGGCGACCAGTAGTGCTTGGGCTTCTCGCGGAGGAGGTCGGGATCGTGGATCTCCGAGAGGATCTGCTTCTCATTCGCCTCTACGGGCCAGTCGAACCAAGGCAGGTAGATGCCGTCCGCGCCCTTAGCCCAGTAGGCGGCTGCACCCGCGCGGAAGTGCTCCGGCGTCGCGGCGTGCTCGTAGATGCGACGGTCGACCTGGTGAATGCCGCTCGTATGGACGGAGAAGACCTTGTATTGAAGCGCGGGATAGACCTCGCACGGGGTCCCTGTAGCGAGATCGACGAGCCACTCGATGGGGAGATTGACGTCCATCTGCACGGGGCCGTATACGGCGGGCACGAGGAAGTCGACGAGTCCGTCCGCGATCCAGTCGGCGATGTCGAGGCCGGTCGCGGCGTTCGACTCCGGCGTGGGGAAGATTCTCACGCCGAGCGCGAAGGGCTTGCCCTTGTCGGCGGCGGCCTTGTCCACGATGCGACGGGCGTCGGCCATGAACTCGGTGACGAGATGCTTGTTCGACTCGACCTCCCCTTTCTCAAACAGGTACTGGCTGAAGGCGAAGTCGATCTCCATCCCGTCGAGATCGTAGTTCGTCACGGCCTCTTCGAAGAGTGCGAGGCGTTCCGCCCGCACCTCCGAAAATGCCCAGTTGAAGGGGTGACCCGGCGCCGTCTTGAGGTGCAGTTCGGGATGCTCGATCTTGAAAGTGGAGTTGTCTGCGGTGTCGATGAAGGCGGGGTCCTGGCCGTGGTTGGTGCGGATGCTCCCCCACATCTCCAGGCCCTTTTCGTGGGCACGGTCGGTGAGCAGCTCCAAGAGATCGAGGCCACGGTCGCGGAGGCTCTTGATGTTCGAGTACGCGCGCCAGAACGGAAAGGTGTTCCAGAGCTCCGGCTCCCGGAAGGTCGTCTTGCCCGCCTTGATGAGGTGCTCCGCCCACGTATCTCCGACCTTGGTGTTGTGGTACATCGTCAGCCCGGCCCCGAAGCCGTAGACGAAGGTGTCGACGCCCGTCCCCGCCACGTCGTCCACGGGCGCGACGGCGTCCTCCACCCTGAGCGGAGGGTCGTAGGCATAGATGTGGGTATGCCTTGCGTCGCTGTAGAAGATCAGGCGTCGTTTGCTCATGTCGTTTGTCCGATTCGATATGGCATCATGGCATCCCAAAGGAGGCCCCCGGTGTGGGGTGTTCGATGTCAATCACAACGCCCTCCCAGACAATGGGCGCGCCGAGTCCCGCGGGACGGGCGTCTAGGGCTAGGGATATCTCGTTCCAGCCGTGGACGAGGGTGCCCGATGGCAACTCCAACTCCAGCCATGCGGCGAGGTATGCGTCCAGTTGGGTGCGCCTGGCAGAGTCAAGGGAGAGCGGGTTGCCGTTGACTTGGAGGGTCAACTCGTCGATTGTAGTTGACCAGATGAGACGGAGTCGGAGGGTCGCGGTGGCTTGTGTCGGGTCGTCGGCGAGGTAGAGCCGGACGGTCTGCGGGCCCTCGCCCTCCTCCAGCGTTGCCTTAAGCTGCGACTCGTAGCCGAACTGCGCCGACAGGTCGTCGTGCCGCCGGACGACGTAGCTCTTGGACTTGCGGCTCAGCAGGTCGGGATCATGCGCCTCCGTGAAGATCGTCCGCTGCTCCGGGCCGTGCGGCCACTTGAGGAAGAGCATGAAGATGCCGTCGGCGCCGCGCTCCCAGAAGGAGGCCGCTCCCGCACGGAGCTGCTCGATGCTCGCGTGCAGTTCGAGGGAATTCGGGACCATGCGGTCGTCGGCTATGTCGAGTCCCCGCACGGCGCGCTGGAGCGTGGGGTAGACGTGGCAGTCCGTCCCGTCTGCGAGTTCGACGAGCCACTCGAAGGGGAGGTTGACGTCAACCTGGTGGTCCTGGTAGATCGTGGGAGCCACGAAGTCGAGCAGGCCGTCCCGTATCCACGCGGCAACGTCGAGCCCCTGCGCGAGGTTGCCTGCCTGCGTCGGCAGGATCCTGGCCCCGATTTCGAGCGGGCGTCCGCGCTTCGCCGCAGTCTCGTCGGCAAGCCGTCGGACGTCTCGGAGGTAGTCGGTCATGATGGCGGCGTTGCGCTCGGCCTCGTCGTCCTCGAAGTAGTACGGGCAAAAGGTGAACTCAAGCTCCAGGCCCTCGATGTCGTACTGCGTCAGGTACTCCTCGATGTAGGCGAACCGCTCGGCCCGCACCTCCGGGTACACCCAGTTGAAGGAGTGTTTGCCCTCGCCGGTGAGACACCACTCCGGGTGCTCCATGCGGAACTGCCAGTTGAACGGGTTCTCCACGTCGGCGGGGTCCATCGGGTGGTTCAGACGAAGGCTTGCGAAGAAGTCCATGCCCTTCTCATGTGCGCGGTCGATGAGGAGGTTGAGGGGATCGTGGCCGGCGTCGATGAGGCTCTTGACGTTCTCATACGCCCGCCAAGACCACGCGCTGTCGAACTTCTCGAAACGGCGTCCCCAGACCTCGCCCACCTTTGAGTCGTGCATGACCGCGGGGCCCGCCCCGGAGCCGTATATGAAGGTGCCGACTGCCGTTCCGGCCACCTCGTCGACGGGCGACCACGCCTCCTCCAGCGTCATCGGCGGGTCGTACGAGTACATGTACGTGTGACGCGAGTCGTTGTAGTAGAGGAGGCGGCGTTTCTTCGAGTCTCGACTCACCGGATGGACCCCATTTCCCAGATGTCGATCGACCTGAATGCAGCCTCACCGCCCCTGGCGACCAGTTCAATGCCGAGGTCATTCACGCCGCAGTCGATGAAATTGGTCGCGACGCGGGCGCCGTCGTCGACGAAGACCTCGATCACGGACTTGTCGAGGAATACGCGGAGCTTGATGCCGCCCTGCCCCGCCGCGTGGGGATAGGGCATCTCGATACCGCCGACCCAGACCGACTCGCCGTCATAGCCGATCCTGATGCCGTCCGCGCCGTCGTCTGAGCGTCGGACTCGGATACCGGCAAAGGACGCCCCGGCGAGTTCGAGTTCAAGGTTGATTTCGAGGGCGTCGCCACGGATGTCGAGGACTCTCGACTGCCCATCGAGCGTCATATCGGGGAAAGAATGATGATCGCCCCGGAGCATCTCAATCTCCTCGACGGGGGTCTGCCGGGGATGACCGTCTTCTTCGATGGTGAGGACGCGCGGGATGGCCATGCAGCCGTTCCACGCCGCGCCCGCGAACGTGCGCAGGAGGCGGCCCAGCAGGAGACAGCGACCATCTGCGTCAAACAGGATGTTGGTGCCGTAGAAGGTCTTGGTCGGCTCGATCCGTCCATTCACGCGATGGGTGAACCGGTACGTGTCGACGTCGAAGTCGCCGATGTAGTAGTCGACAGGGGTGTAGGGCGACGTGAGCATCACCCAGTCGTCGCCGAGTTTGAAGAGGTTCGGGCATTCCTGGCTGATGTCGGAGGCGAGGCCTCGATACGTCCAGTTGAGCAGATCGCCCGACTCGGACTCCCATATCGGCGTGCCGACGCCGGTAGCGCCGAGGACCATGAAGCTCCTGCCCTGCTCGAAGAAGAAGAACGGGTCGCGCCACCTCCAGTCGAACTCGGGGCGGGCGTCCCTTTCGTGGCTCAGGGCCGGGTTGTCGGCGTACTTGGTCCAGTTGATGAGGTCGTCGTCGCCGATGGCTGCCCACTGCTCGAACGGCTCAGGCACCACTCTGTCCCGTCCCCACCTCCTGGTGCAGGTGTACAGGATGACCGGCTGACCGTCCCTGTTGAACGCAGCCGTGCCGGAGTAGCAGCTCGTCTCCCCCGCCTCGGTGGAGGGCCAGATCGCGAGAGGCAGATGCTCCCAGTGAACGAGGTCGGTGCTGCGCGCGTGCGCCCAGTGGGTACCGTACCGCGCGTCCGTGTGGAACGGGTTGAGCTGGTAGAAGACGTGGTAGTAGCCCTTATGGAGGAGGGGACCGTTTATGTCGTTCATCCAGCCCGACGGGGGCCCGAAGTGGTAGACCGGCCGTGTCGGATCGGCGGCGGCCTCGTCGGCGCGGGCCATCATGGCCTCCATGCCGGGCTGAATTTCGGGGTTTTGGTAGTCCATGCCTCGTTCCGGTTCTTGGCGTCGTAGATTTGCGCTCAGTTACGTTACCACACGTGGGACTGGAGCGGGGTGTACATACGCTAAGCATGATTGCCGCGCCCCATCCTGTCGCCGTTCCCCGATGCGGCAAGAATCGGATTTGACTTCACAAGAACACATAATCTATATTGAATAACGGCTGGCGGACGGCTGGGCCCAGTTTAGGACACGCGGAAATGTCCCAAAATGTCCCGCAATGTCCCATGAATTGGACAGTCTCTATCTTGAATTGCGGCCGGCGGACCGCTGAGCCCGGTTTAGGACACGCGAAAATGTCCCAAAATGTCCCGCAATGTCCCATAAATCGAATAGCACGTGCACGAGGTAGACCAAGACCGGCAAACGCGATAGGCTACGCTCTCCAAATCCGTTCGAGACGAAAGGAAAGGGAATGAGCGAGAGCCACGAGGTAATGTTCTACACCGACGGACGCCATACGAGCGTCTATCTCTACGAGCCGCCCATGGGCGCGCGTCAGTATGTCGAGCCGATAGACGAGCTGCTCGACCTTGGAATCGACACGATCACCTACGCGGTCGGGGACTGCAGCGTGCTGCTGTACGACACGAAGGTGGGCGAGCGTTGGGGCCACAACGTTGACCTGACGGACCACCAGATCTGGTACCGAGCGGGGATGAACGCCGAGCAGATGATCGATTCGGGGACCGACCCGCTCAGGCTCGTCTGCGAGCACGCGAAGAAGCGGGGATTCCAGTTCCTGCCGCACATCCTCCTCAACATGGTCCACACGGACCACGGGCGGGTGACGAACTGCCGCGTGGCCGACTTCACGTCGGAGCATCCCGAGTGGCAGGTCGGACCCGAGCCGGACTACCCGGAGGCGGAGTTCGACATCCCGTCCCGGCTCTCCTACGCCCACCCGGAGGTCAGGGCTGACCGTCTCGCCGTCATCCGCGAGCTGGTGACTGACTATCCGAGCGACGGTGTGGAAATGAACTTCGACGACTACACCCCGCTGATTGCAAGGCGGGAGATCGAGGAGCATACCGACACGCTGACCGAGTGGATGCGGGACATCAGGCAGGCCTGCGACGCCGCTGCAGCACAGCAAGGTATTACCAAGCGATTGGTCGTCCGAATGCCCGGCACCCTGCAGGGCAGCAAGTCAATAGGCCTCGACCTGGAACGATGGATACGGGAAGAGATCGTCGAAACGGTGATCGCCATGCCCGTGCGCGGCGGGTGGGAGAATGACACCGCCCTGCTGCGCGAGATCGTGGAGGTCGCCGAAGGGACGAGCGTCAAGGTGCTGGCCGGACACGCCAACAGCCAGGGACAGACCTCGCGCCTGACGGACTACGCGGCTGCCTCCAACGCCTACGCCGTCGGGGCGCAAGGAGTCCTGTACCACACATACTACCCCAACCCGAAGAGGTACCCCTACGACTTCGAGACGACGGGCCGCATCCGGTTCATGGGCTATCCCGACATCATCGGCCACATGGACAAGACCTACCGGCTCACGATTTCAGGCTATCCGGGCTCGATTGGCAAGTTCGCAGGACTCGAAGACCAGCTTCCCGTCGACCTGAGTCCCGGAGAGACGGGACGCGAGGTGACGATCGACGTCTCGGACGACCTCGCGACGAAGGCGGACGCTGGCGAGCTGTGGCGCTGCGAGTTGCGCGTGCTGCTCGACCAGCGGATGCACACGGACGAGGTGGCCGTCTTCTGGAATGACTGCGAGGTGCCGATTGATGAGCACCGTTGGGCGGACTGGACATACCAACTGCGACCCCGTCCGGATAACAGTACAGGCTACAGGCTGCACATAGATCTGAAGAAGGGACTGCTTCCCGTAGTCGGCACGAACCGTCTCAGGGTCGATCTGCTCACGAAGGACGAGACGCTGATCAAGCCCGTGTCCATCAAGCACGTGGAGATCGTCGTGGAGTACCTGACGCATCGCAACGCGCTGCGGGAGGATGAGAATTTCGAGGACTGAGGAACGGCGTGTAGATCGGTCTCTTCAACCCCCTCTCCCGTCGTGGGAGAGGGCTGGGTGAGGGCAAAGCCCACGACGAGAGAGGGGCTACGCAACCGCAGCCTACCCCCGATTCCCCCCGTACGTCGAGCGGAGGGGGGCACCCTCGGAGAAGCGCCCAGCACGAAGGGGCGTGATGTCCACCGTGGTCGCGCTGCCGGTGGCGATCATCTCGGCGAGGCACTGCCCTATCGCGGGGGCGAGCTTGAATGAGTGGCCGCTGCCGCCAACTGCTAAGTACATCCCGTCCACACCGGACGCTCGGTCGACGATCATGCTCCAGTCAGGCGTGATGGTGTAGAGGCCCGACCAGCTTGCAGTGACTTCTGCATCCGCGAGATGCGGCATCCGGTGCGCCAGCCGCGAACCAGCGTCCTCGATGAAGTCGGGATCGGCGCGGCGGTCGTAGTCGTCGGGGGAGACCGGCTCGTTCTCCTTCGGGTGTCCGACGCCGATGAGTACCGTTCCCGGTTGCTTGGTCGGTCGGAAATAGATGCGCTCGACCATGTTGGAGACGGCGCGTTGTGGGGCAGAACTTCCAGTGGGAACATGGAGCATCATCTCCTGCTCGCGAGAGATCTCCAACGGAAGATCGAGTCCGGCCATCCGGCCGACGGGTCCCGCCCAAGGCCCCGCGGCGTTGACGACGATTGGGCTGGCGATGTCGCCGTTGGGCGTGGTAACTCCGGTGACCTTGCCTCCTGCCACGGTGATGCCGGTCACAGGAGTATTGACGTACACGTTGGCCCCTGCCTTCCTTGCGCCGTCGGCGAATCCCTGGCACAGAAGGTGAGGGTCTGCAAAACCGCCGTCGGGCTCGTAGGCCACGCGACCTATGCCCTCAGGGTTCAGACCGGGCAGGTGGTTCTGGATAGCTTCCTGAACCGAAATCTCCCACGTGCGGACGCCGAGCCTCTGAAGCTGCGCCATGTTCTCGACGAATGATCCTTCGGCTTCCGGCGGGACGAGGAAGCACCAGCCCGCCTGCGTGAAGACATCGACGCCGGTCTCATCGGGCATACTTAAAAGTATCTCGATGCTGCGTTTGACGAGGCGGATGCTGACCTCGTTGGAGTAGTGCTGCCTGACGATGGCGGCGGAGTCCCCCGTCGAGCCGGACGCGAGGCTCCCCTTCTCCAGCAGGACGACGTCGGTCATGCCGAGCTTCGTCAGATGGTACAGGGTGCTCGTGCCAACGGCGCCTCCGCCGATGATTACCGCGTCAGCCGTTGTCTTCATGTAACGCTCCGAAGAATTGCTGGATGATGCCGCACCTACGTGATGCGGTAGGGGCGGGTTTCAAACCCGCCCTGCTGGCGATTCGCAGAGGGGCTACTCTGAGAAATTGGAGGCTACGGCTCCCTCCCCATGAAGGTGCGGAGGGTACGCATGTCGCCCTCGGGCGGCTTCTCGAACCACCCGCGACGGGAGACCGTTGGCACTCCCGCCGCGCGGATGTCGGCCATCATCTCGGCCATCTTGAAACCCGTCACCATGCCGTCGAGCACCGGCGCTCCGATGACCTCCTCCGCGTCCGGCAGGTCGTGCGTGAGCACCGATCCCGCGAGGGTGCAGCCCGGAATGACCACCTCAGCCCCGTCCTCGTCCACGCACGCCTTCGCAGCCGACACGACCGCCTCGATGACCTCGCCCGGCGGGGTCTTGTCGGGATAGAGATCGTTCGCGTCGATGTCGAACGGACGCTGCGAGGCGAAGTGCTCGTGCAGGCCATACGTCCGCACGAGCGACTCCTGGATCCTGCCGTTCTGGTAGTCGACGGTCACGAGGGAGTAGGTCGAGCCCATCATGTGAGCGACCAACGCTGCCGACTCCAGCGTCGCGGTGACGGGAATGTCCACGAGCTGCCGCGCCTCGTACAGGCCGATGTCAAGGTTGCAGGAGATGAACACCGCATCGTAGCCCTGCTTCTCGGCATTCATGACCGTTTCGAGCGTCCCGTCGGTGCACATATACCGGAAGTAGAGCCACTGGTTGTTGCGGAGGGGGTACATCTCGCCGATGTCCACAACATCGAACTCCGTGTCCGGACGCGCGATCCGGGCGAGGTTGTCCTGCCCGTAGAACTCGGTGTCGCCAAAGGGATTCACGACGAGGATTTTCATTGCGACGGCCTCCGCCGGGGTGTGTACACGATGCCACACTCGCAGGCGGGTGTCTATGGTGTCAGGGCCCACTGCTATGAGCGTCAATTAGCCACTGTTATAAAGGTGTACAATTGGGCTGGCCTGACCCATGGACTGCTGCATCCCCAATATAGACCGCGTTGCTACCGAGGATTCGGTCTCGACGAAAGCTGGCACGTCCACTACTGCATCACAGTTGAACGGAACCAACTTCGTCCACCTCGAAGGCGAGTTCCTCATGGGAACTCGTGCCCCCGTGCGGAACCGGCGGGACGGCGAGGACCCCGTTCGCAGGATTACGGTCAGCCCGTTTTCGATAGCGACGACGACGGTCACGAACGGGGAGTTCACCGCATTCGTGGAGGCGACGGGGTATGTGACCGAGGCCGAGCGGTTCGGGTGGTCGTTCGTGTTCAACCAGTTCGTCTCGGAAGAGGTGGCGGCGACGGTCGATCAGGCGGTCGCCAAGGTCCCGTGGTGGTGGAAGGTGGACGGCGCATGGTGGCGGGAGCCGGAGGGGCCGGGGTCGTCCATCGAAGGCAGAGATGACCATCCCGTCGTGCACGTGTCATGGAACGACGCGGTCGCCTACGCGGAGTGGATGGGCGCTCGCCTGCCGACCGAGGCGGAGTGGGAGTTCGCGGCGCGAGGCGGCCTGGAGCAGGCGCTCTTCCCCTGGGGCGACGACCTGACTCCGGGCGGACAGCACATGTGCAACATCTGGCAGGGCGACTTCCCGAACGTCAACACGGTCGAGGACGGGCACTTCGGTACCGCCCCGGTCTCGTCGTTCGAGCCGAATGGGTACGGACTACACAACGTCTCCGGCAACGTGTGGGAGTGGTGCTCGGACTGGTTCAGCCGGAGGCATCACGTCGGAGGGCCGCGCGTCGATCCGAAAGGGCCTACCACCGGGGAGAGCAAGATCGCCAAGGGCGGCTCCTACCTGTGCCACGAGTCCTACTGCAACCGGTACCGGCCTGCCGCGAGGACGGCCTCCACGCCGGACAGTTCCGCCGGGCACATGGGATTTCGGCTTGTGATGGACGCGGAGGGAAGAAAGTAGAAAGTATTGCGTACTATGACCTATGAGACGGCATTTGAGCGACTGAACGACGAACACCGGATGCGGCTGTCGTCCGAGCAGATCGAGGAATTCGAGGGGCTGGGGCAGGAAAAGGGCATCGCGCGGATGCAGGCGGTGGCGGAGTGGCTTTCGCGTGTCAACGTGCAGAACCATGACGGAGTGAGAATCACGCCCGCGTTGTCCGCATTGCTCACGCGGACGGAGGATATCGAGGGAACGATCGGACACTTGGATGACCTCCGGGCGAAGACGCGACAAGGGCAGTTCGACGCGGACGATGAATTGATGCGCGAGCTGGAGTACCACCGGTTCGCGTCGGAGTGCGGTCGCCAGCGCGACTGGCCGGATGAACCGGACGAGCAGCGAGCATTGTTCGATTCGCTGACAGTTCACCAAGAGCAGCACGACGACCCTGCGGTTCTCACCGACGAGGACTTGAAGGAGACCCGCCGCGCGGCGTATGAGGCGGTTGAACTGCTGAAGTTCCTGCGAGAGTTCAAGGCGGGAACATCAAGGCCGGTCGTCGTGTTCGGGAACGAGCGATACGGGCGCGATTGGATCGTCCAGCCGTTGGAACCCTACTTGGAGGACGACTTCGACATCCGATACTGGCGGGTGCAGTCGCACAGCTCGATGAGGCTGACCGTTCCCCACTGGATTGGCAGGTGGAACCGGTCGGGGTTCCCGCCGGAGTTCTGGGTGGAGATGAGCGAGGTGCAGCCGCACATCGTCGTCGCGGACGAGTGCAGCCCTCGACGGACCGAGCACTACAGCAAGTACGCGCGGGGGGTCCGTGACCTCGTCAACTGGTTCATGGTGTTCAACGACATACGGGCGCAGGGCAACGGCTCGGTGTACGAAGCGGAGAGCACCCTGCCCGCGCATCACTTCCCCGAACTGCGCAAGTGGCACGAGTACGTCATCACGAAGCGGGATATGCAGCACTACGTGGGGCCGGGCGCGACGTACCGGATACGCCACTGGGCGCCGGAGCTCAAGCCGGAGGTGCTGATGGGCGACATGGTCGTTCCGAGCCACCCGGCGGAAACGGGAGAGGACTCTCCGACCGTCGTGCTTGCGAACCCTGCCATCTATCGAACTGAGGGTGACGACCTGCCGGAGCCGCTCAAGGGCACGCACCCCTACTTCTTCAACGACCCCGAATACCGGGTGCGCGAGAAGATCGTGCCGGGGTTCGGCGCGCACGGTTTCGAGACGCGGGTGGCAGGGCCGACGACGGACGAGTACGTGATTGCCGCGAGGCTGCAGATCGAGAACGAAATCGCCGCGATGCTGGACGAGACGGAGCAGGCAGGATGAAGATCACGCGAGTCGACGCCTACGCCATAGGAATCGGTGATGTCGGGGATCCGGAGTATCTCGTCAACGACGACTTCCGGTACTCCATCTACGGCACCCGCCACCAGACCGTCATCGCACGAGTCGAGACGGACACGGGGATCGTCGGCTACGGTGAGGGACAGTCGCCGATCTCCCCGGAGACCACGAAGTCAATCGTCGAGACGGCGCTCAGGCCGATCCTTGTGGACAGGGACCCGCTCGACTCGTCCGCGCTGTGGTACCGCATGTACTCTGCCATGCGGGAGCGCGGTCACCAGACTGGCTTCTACCCCGACGCCATGTCGGCGGTGGATATAGCGCTTTGGGACATCAAGGGGAAGGCAACCGGCCTGCCGGCGTACAAGCTGCTTGGAGGAGCATTCCGGGATCGCGTGCCCGTGTACAACAATGTGAGCGCAACGACACCCACCGAGGCCGCGGCGGAGGCGAAGTCACACGCCGAGGCGGGCTATGGCGGGGTGAAGCTGCACATTCGGGCGTCCGTATCGGAGACGGCCGAGGTGGCCGAGGCCGTCAGAGACGTCGTTGGGCTGGATGTCAAGATCATGGTCGACGTGCACACCTACCACACCCTCTCGTCCGCCATCGCGCTTGGCAGAAGACTGGAGGCCATCGATGCGACGTGGCTGGAGTCGCCTTTGGTGCCGGAGGACATCGGCGGGCTTGTTGAGCTATCACGGGCGCTGGACATGCCCGTCGCTTCAAGCGAGTGGACGCGCACACGCTGGGACCTCCGGGAAGCGTTCGAGCGGCATGCCTTCGACATCGTCATGCCGGACATCGCCCGCACGGGTCTCACCGAGGGCATGGCAATAGCGACGCTTGCTGACACGTACAACATACCGGTCGCGCCGCACATCGGGGGCGGAGGCATCGTGGCCATCGTGGCGTCCATCCACTACTCCGCCGCAATCCCGAACTTCTTCATCATGGAGCACAACCGGAACGCCTATCCCCTGCGCGGTCGCATAGCGGGAGGGCAGCCGGAGGTGGTTGATGGAGCCTTCCCGCTGTCGGACCGTCCGGGGTTGGGGATAGAGATCAGCGACGAAGCCCTCGTCGAGTACTCGGTGGATGGGGACTAGGCGTCCGGTATTGGAATCTACTCCATTACTTGGATGAGCGTGTTCCGGTAAATCCACCCTCACCCCAACCCTCTCCCGCGAACGGGAGAGGGGGCTAAGGAAGAATCTGCTCAGGCGTACTCGACGATGTGGCCGAAGAGGTGGACTAGGCGCTGGGAGTCAGCAGTGTCGAGGCACGGGCGTTCAAGGGCGAGGGCGTTTTGCTCCAGGTGGTCGAGGTTCGATGTGCCGGTGAGCACCGTTGCGATGGCCGGATGGTCGGCGGCGAACTTGTAACCCGCCGCGACGACCGACTCCACGTCGTCGTGGACGAGCCAGCCCAGCGGGTCATTCTCAGGCAGGCTGTCGGGCTCCAGGTAGCCCTTCTCCTTCCACTCGGCGACGGTCTGTTCCAGCAGCTTGGGGTCGGGCAGTCGAATGCGCGCGGCGGCCATGTTGACGATTCCGACATCGTGCTCGAGGGCCAGCGGGAGTATCTCCTTCACGACGTGCTGGTTGAGAATGCCGTACTTGAGCATGATAACGTCCCACAGGTCGGGGTTTCGTGTGAGCGAGATGAGCGCCCCATCCTGCGGCGCGTCCACCATGAACTGCGTGCTGAGGCCGATGGCCCCGATCTTGCCCTGCTCTCGCGCCCTTTCAAGAATGGGATAGTACCGCTCGACCCCGTCGTCGTACCACTCGTCCGTCAGACCATGCAGCATGTAGATTTCGATGTGGTCGGTGCCCAGGGTTCGAAGACTGTCCTCAATCCCTTCGGCGAGGCTCTCCTCCTGAGGGCCTGTCGGCTCCTCTTCGAATCGCCATTTCGTGATGAGGTGGTATGAGCCGCGCGGGATACCTCTGATGCACTCGCCAAGAATCGACTCGCTCTGTCCATATCCTTTGGCGGTGTCGAAGAGATTAACACCCAAGTCTATGCAACGGCGGACGATGGCGACCTGACCGGAACGATCCATGCCTTCGTTTTGGCCAAACATCCTGGGCCCGCCTGTGCCGTAGCTGAGCAGAGACACGTTTAGGCCGGTACGTCCGAGGGTTCTATACAGCAATTCTTTGTATCTCCCGTTCAATATAGTGGGTTGATAGGGTCGTGTCGGTGCGTCGTGATTGTACATTGAAAGGTCACTTCCTCTCGACTCAAACACACCAGACTACGTTTGACAGGCCCACTGTGCGGGCATACCATGCCGTAGGCCCGAACACACAGCTTTGGAGTGGACTACATGGAAGAGTTTGCGCAGTACGACGCAGTAGGCTTGGCGGAGCTGATTCGGAGCAAAGAGGTCACGCCGCTGGAGCTCGTGGATGAGGTCATCGACCGCATCGAGCGAGTCAATCCGACACTGAATGGTGTAACGATCAAGATGTACGATCACGCCCGCGAGCTGGCACAGGGCGACATCGGGAACGGACCTCTCGCGGGAGTGCCGTTTCTGCTGAAGGACTTTCTCGCGGAGTACGCCGGCGTGGAGTATTCGGCGAGTTCCCGCTTCCTTAAAGGGTTCGTGCCCGACAGGGACACCGAGCTGGTCAGGAGATTCAAGGCCGGCGGGTTCATCACCGTCGCCAAGACGAACCTGCCCGAGTTCGCCATAGGCGCGACCACCGAACCGCGACTTACAGGCGCAACGCACAACCCGTGGGACACCTCGCGGACGCCCGGCGGTTCGAGCGGCGGAGCGGGCGCGATGGTGGCGTCGGGGGTGGTGCCGGTGGCGCACGGCAACGACGCGGGGGGATCGATCAGGATTCCCGCGGCGGCTTGCGGAACGGTCGGTCTCAAACCGACGCGCGGCAGGAACCCGCTCGGCCCGTACTTCGGAGAGGTGTTCTCCGGCTTCGTCGCCGAGCACGTCCTTACTCGCACCGTCCGTGATACGGCGGCAGTGCTAGACATCACGGCGGGACCGGACGTAGGCGACTGGTACCCTGCGCCCCCTCAGACGGGGTCGTACCTCGACGATGTTGGAACACCGCCAGGCAGGCTTCGCATCGCCTTTTCCACCGAGTCTCCGACAGGCACGGAGGTGCATCCGGACTGCGCCAACGCCGTCCGAGAAGTCGCGGCGCTGTGCGAGGAGCTCGGCCACGATGTCGTGGAGCGGTCTCCCGACCACGACACCCACGGACTCTGGCTCGATTGGACGACGATGATGTCTGCCGGCGTCGCATGGGGGGTGCACGGCTGGGAGAAGCGTATCGGTAGGAAGATCGAGCCGGGCGAGATCGAGCCTTTCATCGCGGCCCTCGTGGAGCGAGGAGACGCCGTCGGCGCGCCCGCTTACCTGGCCCACCTCGAACGGCTGCAACTGGGCGCCCGCGAAATCGGGAAGTTCTTCACGGAGTATGACATCTGGCTAACGCCCACGCTCGGAGAACCACCCCTGCCGCTGGGCGTCCTCACTTACGACAGCGGAGACCCGTTCACTCTGCGCAGACGGCAGGCCACCTTCTCGCCGTTCACGTACATCGCGAACGTGACGGGACAGCCGGGCATCTCCCTGCCACTCGCGTGGAACGGAGACAACCTGCCCATCGGCATCCACTTCCTGGGACGCTATGGGGACGAGGCGACACTCCTGCGACTGTCTGGGCAGCTTGAGGAGGCGCGCCCGTGGGCGGGGCGTCAGCCCCCGGTGTCGGCGTAGCGTCGATGTGATGCACAGTGGACTGGGGCAAGAATTGTCCTGCCATGCCGTTCAAATCCACGCGAAGGTAGGACGTAGTCACCGCGGCTGCTAGCCACGTACCGTTAAATTTCAACACAGAGAGGTTTACGAATGTCCGAGTACAAGATCGCCGTCATTCGAGGGGACGGCATTGGCGTCGACGTGATCGAGGAGGGACTGAAGGTCCTAAACGAAATCGCGAGGCGTTATGAGATCACACTTGAGTTCACCGAGTTCCCCTGGGGGTCGGACTACTATTTCGAGCATGGGAAGATGATGCCGGACGACGCGCTCGACACGCTTGCGGAGTTCGACCAGATTTACCTCGGCGCGGTCGGGCACCCCGAACTGCAGGACCACGTTACGCTGAACGGGCTACTGCTGCCGATCAGACGGCGATTCGATCAGTACGTTTGCGAGCGGCCGAGCGTGCTGTATCCCGGAATCCGCTCACCACTCGCGGACAAAAAGGCGTGGGACATCGACATCGCGGTCATCCGGGAGAACACCGAGGGGGAGTATGCCAACGTCGGCGGGTTCCAGTATAAGGGGTTCCCCGAAGAGGTCGGGATCCAGACGAGCGTCTTCACGCGGCACGGTTGCGAGCGGGTGATCCGGTACTCCTTCGACCTCGCCCGATCGCGAGACAAGAAGCGCCATGTGACCTCGGTGACGAAGTCGAACGCGCAGGGCTACGGGCTGATCGTGTGGGACGAGGCGTTCGAGAGGGTGGCGGCGGAGTACCCCGACATTGCCACGACCTCGCTGCTCGTCGACGCGGCGTGCATGGACTTCGTGCGCAAGCCGGAGGAGTTCGACGTGGTGGTCGCCAGCAACCTCTTCGGTGACATCCTCACGGATATCGGAGCGATCATCACGGGGAGCATGGGAACGGCGCCGAGCGGGAACATCGACCCGATGCGGCGGTTCCCATCGATGTTTGAGCCGGTGCACGGGAGCGCTCCCGATATCGCGGGTCAGGGGATTGCAAACCCCATGGCGGCAATTATGTCCGGCGCGATGATGCTCCGGTTCATGGGCGAGGAGGCCGCAGCGTCGTCCATCGACGGGGCCGTGCTCAGTGTCTTGGAAGAGGGCGAGAGCTTGACGCCGGACCTTGGGGGGACGGCGAGCACGGCAGAGGTCGGGGACGCGGTTGTCGCGCGACTCCGATGACGACAAATTACATTGGCCGGCATCGGATGTTCCGCCATGTACAGGACTACCAACGGCGAGCAAAGAAACATAGCTTGAGAATTCGAGAGACTAAGGAGAACCAATGCGACCAAACAAACTGAGAGAACTCTTGAACGCCGGAAAGCCAAGCGTGGGGACGCACGTGATGACGACGTCGCCGGATATTGTTGAGATGATCGGGAAGACGGGGTTGATCGACTACATCGAGTTCGTGGCGGAGTATGCGCCGTACTCGCTGGTGGAGCTGGACAATTTCGGGCGGGCGCTGGAGCTGGGCGGGATGTCGGGGATGATAAAGGTGGACCGCGAGAATCGCGGCTGGGTGGCGCAGCGCGCCGTTGGGTCGGGGTTCCAGAACGTGCTGTTTTCGGACGTGCATGACGCTGCGGAGGCTGAGGAGTGCGTGGCGATCGTGCGTGCGGAGTCGCCGCAGACGGGCGGTCATTTCGGCTCTGCCGACCGCCGGTTCGCGAGCTACGGGCTGGAGAGCGGCTCGCCTGAGTACGTGCAGGCCCTAGAGGACTCGATTGTCGCGCTGATGATTGAGAAGGACGAGGCGGTCAAGAACATCGAGGAAATCATGGCGGTGCCGGGCGTGGACATGATCGTCTTTGGCGGGAATGACTACTCGATGAGCGTCGGGAGGCCGCGTGGAGTCAGTCCTGAGGAGCTCAAGGAGGTGCGCGACCACATATTCAAGGTGGCCCTCGCAAATGGCGTCCAGCCAAGGGCGGAGATCAACGAGCCGGCGCAGGCCGATGAGTACCTTGAGATCGGTGTGACTCATTTCGCCATTGGGACGGACATCTTCATGATCTACCAGTGGCTGAACAAGCAGGCCGGTGGTCTGCGGGAGATGCTGGCTTCGTAGGCTGCGATGAGTGCAGTTCGGGAGAGCCCCCTCTCTGTATCTCTCCCCCGCGGGACGGGGGAGAGACTGAGGAAGCCCAAATGCCTTCACACACCCTCTAAAGGATAAAGTCGTCGTATCCTGACCCTCCGTCAGGTTCTTTTGCAGGCCGATTCCCCGTACACTTGGGAAATGGACTCCGCCTCCGGCCCTGAATCGTCATCATCATCGGACGACTTACGCTCCACCTCTTCTACTCGGGCCGGTGATTCTTCACCCAGAACCGCATCTTCGTCTCGACGGCCAACCACCGCGAATCTGCCCAGCATATTGCGTTCCTTCGAAAATGGGCACTTCTTCCGGCTGTGGCTGGGCACGGTCTTCCTCATGGGGGCGACGCAGATGCAGATGCTCGTGCGTGGGTACCTCACGTATGAGCTGACGGAGTCGGCGACGCTGGTGGGAATCGTGAGCTCGGCCGGGGCCGTGGCGGTGCTCGTGTTCGCTCTCTGGGGCGGCGCGATTGCTGACAGGGTTGAGCGCCGCCGCGTGATCCAGTTAGGTCAGGGCGTGAGCGTGGTCCTCGCGCTCATCGTTGGAGTGGCCGTCCTGTTCGATGTTATCGCGTGGTACCACCTGCTCATGGCGGGGATCGTGCAGGGGATAATGTGGTCTTTTCTCGCCCCTGCCAGGCAAGCGCTCGTGCCGCAGCTCGTCGGGACTCAGAACCTTGGAAACGCCATAGCGCTGACGGCCGCCGCGATGAGCGGGTCTGCCGCCGTCGCGCCGTCCATCGCCGGAGTACTGTACGGCAGAATTGGGCCGGAAGGAGTTTATTTCGTCATCGCCGGCATGTCCGCCGTTGCAGTGTTGCTTACGACCAGCATCCCTCGTACGCCCTTGGAGCGTGAGGGAAAGAAACCGCCTATGCTGGAGGACATCAAAGACGGAATTCAATACCTCCTGCGCAGCCCATTCATCATGACGCTGCTCCTGTTCGGACTGGGCATGACGATGATAGTGATGCCCTATCGGTTCCTGCTGCCGGTGTATGTCGTCGAGGTATACGGGCGAGGCTCGGAATCGCTGGGACTGCTTTTGAGCATCGTCGGTGTTGGATCGCTCGCAGGCTCCTTGTTCATCGCGTCGATCACCAAATGGCACCGTGGCCTCCTGCTTCTGGGAGGAGGCTTCGCGGCGGGCTTGGCGCTGATCACGACGTCGGCGATCCCCATCTTCTTCGTGGCCGCGCCCTTCATGCTCATGCTCGGTCTTGGCGATTCGTCGAACCGGTCCTTGAACCAGACTCTGGTCATGGAGAACATGGACGCAGAATATCGCGGTCGAATAATGAGTCTGTGGATGATGAAATTCGGGTTGATGCCGCTCGGAATCCTTCCCATCAGCATAATTGCAGAGCAGTTCGGACCCCAAGCATCGTTCACTTGCATGGGCGTGGCTATCATCATAATCACGCTGCTTATTCTGCTATCGAACAGACAACTTCGTACTACGCAATAGCCGTCAAATTGCGGCGGGTATGCTACAATCCGACGACGCAATTCCCTCACCACCGGTGACCGAAAGGACTGTCCATGCGGCCAATATCCGAGATAGCCGACTCCATTGGAATTCCGGCAGAACACGTCATTCCGTACGGCAATTACAAGGCCAAGATCCACGTCGACGCCATCAAGTCGGACGGCCGGAGGGGCAAGCTGATCCTGATGACCGGCATGACTCCGACAAGGGCGGGCGAAGGGAAGACGACCACGACGGTCGGCCTAACCCAGGCAATGGCGCAGCTTGGACACAAGGCCGTCGCCACGCTGAGGGAACCTTCGCTGGGGCCCATATTCGGGATCAAGGGCGGGGGAACCGGTGGAGGCGCATCGCTGGTCGAGCCGCAGGACGAGGTGAACATCCACTTCACGGGCGACGCGCACGCGGTCGCGTCGGCGCACAATCTTCTGTCGGCCATCACCGACAACGTAGCCGACCGGGGGAAGATTCCCGGATTCGGGCCGCAGAACATCACGTGGCGGCGGGTCGTGGACGTGGAAGAGCGAGCGCTCCGACAGATAGTGACAGGACTCGGCGGGCCGAACAACGGACCGATCCGCGAGTCGGGATTCGACATCGTCACGGCGTCGGAGATCATGGCTATCCTAGCGCTGGCGTCGGGGCTCGAAGACCTCCGGGCACGCCTGAGCCGCGTCATTGTCGGTTTCACGGATGATGGCGAGCCAGTCACGGCTAGCGACGTGGACGCAGTGGGGTCGCTGATGTCCCTGCTCCGGCACTCGATCCACCCCAACTTGGTGCAGACCACTGAGGGTCAACCGGTATTCGTTCATGCAGGGCCGTTCGGCAACATCGCTCACGGGTGCAACTCCGTGTTGGCCGACCGCCTGGCGCTGGGCTATGCCGACTACATACTCACTGAGGCCGGGTTCGGTGCGGACCTTGGCTTCGAAAAGTTCATGCACATCAAGGCGCGGTTCAACGACTTGGAACCTTACGCAGCGGTCATCGTGACGACGGTGCGGGCGGTGAAGTCGCACGGTAAGGTGCGGTTCAACGATCTTCCCGAGCCGAACCCTGAAGCCGTCGAGGCGGGAATGGCAAACGTCGAACACCTCGTCGGCATGATCGCGTCGTTCGGGCTTCCGGTGGTGGTGGCGATCAACCGGTTCCCCACCGACTCGGCCGAGGAGGTGCGGATCGTCAAGGAACGAGCGGAGGGTGCCGGAGCATTTGCCGCGGTGGAAAGCCACGTATTCAGTGACGGAGGCGCGGGAGGAACGGAACTGGCGGAGGCCGTAGTTGACGCGGCAAGCGGCGGAAAGCCGGAGATCAGCTACCTGTACGATACAGATGCGTCGATCCAGGATAAGGTGCTGGCGTTGGCGCAGAAGGTCTACAACGCGGACAGGGTCACCTGGGCCCCGGACGCGAGGAGGAAGCTCAGGGCCTTCGAGGAGCAGGGCTGGGGCAACCTTCCGGTCTGCATGGCGAAGACTCACCTTTCCATCTCAGACAAGGCGTTTCGCAAGGGCCGACCGTCCGGCTACACGTTCACCGTTTCAGACGTGCGGGCGTCGGTGGGAGCAGGATTCATCTATCCGATATCCGGCTCGATCGTCACGATGCCCGGCCTTCCAGGAAATCCGCGAAAGCTGGACGTCGACGAGCACGGCAACATCATCGGCCTGTAGCATTGGGCCCATGCGGTCATGCGTGAGTTCTTCAACGTCGTTCCACCAGGCGAGGCCCTAGCCACCCTGCTCGACCGGCTGGACGTGTCGGTCCGCAGCGAGGTCATTCAAACGGCGCAGGCGCTCGGCAGGGTCACGGCGGAGGACGTGGTCTCGCCCGAGGACATGCCACCCTACCCTCGCTCCACGATGGACGGCTACTCGGTGCGAGCTCGGGACACTTTCGGGGCGTCCGAGTCGCTTCCGGCATTCTTCAACGTGGTGGGAGAAGTGGCGATGGGATCGCAGCCGCAGGTCTCCCTCTCGACCGGGCAGGCTGCCGTCGCATACACCGGCGGGATGCTCGCCGAGGGCGCGGATGCGGTCGTCATGGTGGAGAACACGCAGCGCGCCGGGGACGGTTCCATCGAGATACTAAGACCGGTTGCGCCCGGTGAGAACGTCATCCAGGTGGGGGAAGACTCCAAGGCCGGTGAGACCGTCATTCCAGAGGGCCGACTCATCAGGGCGCAGGACGTTGGGGTGCTCTTCGGGCTGGGCATTACGGAGGTCGCGGTCGCGGAACGGCCTAAGGTGGCGATCGTTTCGACGGGCGACGAGCTTGTCCCGCCGGAGCAGACCCCCGGCCCCGGACAGGTGCGCGACATCAACTCGTATAGCGTAGCGGCTCTTGTACAAGATGCGGGGGGTGTGCCGGTACACATCGGACTTGTGCCCGATGATTACCCTTTGCAGCGGCAGGCGGCTATGGATGGCCTGGAGCGGGGCGACATTCTCGTATTTTCGGCAGGCAGCTCCGTCAGCAGCAGGGACATGACCGTCCAAGTGCTGGATGAACTGGGAGATCCGGGAGTGCTGGTGCATGGCATCGCGCACAAGCCAGGCAAGCCGACGATAGTTGCCCTCGTGAACGGAAAGCCCGCATTCGGGCTGCCCGGCAATCCCGTGTCGGCGATGGTCGTATTCGGGATACTCGTTCGGCCGGTGATCCAGGAGTTGATGGGCCAGACGGAGTCTCCGGTCACGCGGGGTGTGCAAGCGCGGTTGACCAAGGACATCCGGTCGGCGACGGGGCGTGAGGACCACGTCCAGGTCAAGCTCATGGAAGGCGACGACGGGATACTCGCCGATCCGGTGTTTGGGAAGTCCAACCTCATCAGCACGCTGGTGGAGGCGGACGGCGTGGTGGTTGTACCGCTGGACGACGGGGGGCTGTACGCGGGCGGCGAGGTGTTCGTAAGGTTATACTAGCGGCTATGCACAAGCATGGCCGTGACTACTACCTGAGCGACATTCCGCTCGACGAGGCTATCCGGAAATTCGACCGGGCGTTGGCCGCCGCAGGCGCGTTGCAGCACACGGCACCCGAAAGAATTTCACTCGACCGGGCCAACGGCAGGGTCACGGCTGAACCGGTCTGGGCCGAACGCTCCTCCCCCCACTATGACGCTTCCGCCATGGACGGCGTCGCGGTAAGGGCGGCGGACACGGTTGGCGCGTCCGAGACAAGCCCGCTGAAGCTGACCGTCGGAGAGCAGGCGGTGTGGGTGGACACGGGAGACCCGATGCCGAGGGACGCCGACGCCGTGATCATGGTCGAGGACGTGCAGGAAACGGACTCGGAGACGATTGAGATATACGCCCCCGTGTCACCGTACCAGCACGTGCGGGCTCTGGGTGAAGACATCGCGGCGGCGGAGTTGGTGCTGCCACGGAGCCACAGGCTGCGTCCGCACGACCTTGCGGCGTGCGCGGCGGCAGGGCTGACCGAAGTCTCGGTCCGGGTCCCACCGAAAGTGGCGATCATCCCAACGGGCAACGAACTGACGCAAATCGGCCAATCGCCCAAGCCGGGCGAGATCATCGAGTTCAACTCGCTGATGCTCGCAGCGATGGTGGAAGATTGGGGCGGAACCGCGACGCGACATGCTCCCGTGTCGGACGATTTTGATCTCCTCGTGACGGTGGTATTCGACGCAGTTTCCGAGTCGGACATCGTGATCGTCAACGCCGGTTCGTCGGCGGGCGCGGAGGACTATACCTCGAAGGTGGTGTCGCACCTGGGGGAGTTGGTGGTACACGGAGTGGCAATCAAGCCCGGTCATCCGCTCGTGCTCGGGGTCGTCGACTCCAAGCCCGTGATGGGGATACCGGGCTACCCGGTATCGGCGGCGGTGACGTGCGAGAAATTTCTCCGTCCCCTGATCGAGCGGATGTTAGGGACTCCGGGCAAGCCACTCGAACGGACTGAAGCCGTGATGAGCCGGAAGGTACACTCCTCGCTAGGGGAGGACGAGTTCCTCCGCGTTCGGCTTGGACGTGTTGGCGAGAGGACGATTGCGGCACCGATTCAGCGTGGGGCAGGGGTGGTCATGTCGCTCGTCCGAGCCGACGGAATCGTCACGATTCCGAGATTCAGCGAGGGCGTGGATGCCGGGGAGCAGGTGGAGGTCGAGCTTCTGCGTCCCATCGATACGCTCGACTCCACGGTGGTCGCAATCGGCAGCCATGACGTGACTCTCGATCTCATTGCATCGGAGCTTCGACGTGTAGACCCGAAGCTGACTCTCGCATCGTCGAACGTGGGCAGTCTCGGCGGACTGCTGGCACTCAGGCGGGGCGAGGCGCACATAGCGGGGACGCATCTGCTGGACGAGGAAACGGGCGAGTATAACGTCTCATTCGTGCGTCGATATGTGCCGGATGAGGACATCGTACTCGTTACCCTCGTCCATCGGGTGCAGGGACTCATCGTGCCTACGGGAAATCCGAAGTCGATTGAATCGCTGGAAGACCTGACTCGCGGAGACGTGCGTTTCGTGAACAGGCAGCGAGGGTCGGGAACGCGGGTACTGCTCGACTATCTGCTGAAACAACAGGGCATTGCCTCAGGGAACGTGTCGGGATACGAGCGGGAGGAGTACACGCACCTGGCCGTCGCGGCAGCGGTGGCGGGGGATGTGGTTGATGTTGGCATGGGAGTCCTGTCGGCGGCGCGGGCGCTAGGGATGGGCTTCGTGCCGCTGTCTACCGAGCGATACGACCTGGCCATCCCGAAGCAATACTATGAAAGCGCTGCTCTAGAACCTTTGCTGTCTCTCATACGAAGCGACGACTTCAAGCGGCAAGTCGATGCGCTGGGCGGCTACGACACCACTGCCACGGGTGATGTCGCGGCAGAAGTCAATCGCGGCGGCGGCTAATGGTGTGTTACGCTTCTAGCGAGGTCCCGGAATGAACGACACCGACGGCGTAACCGGAATCGTACTGGCGGGTGGGCGCAGCCGCAGGTTGGGACGCGATAAGGCCGTCGAGACGATTGCGGGACAGGCCCTCATCGCTCGCGTGCTCGACAGCCTCTCCCACGTCGCCCAGGAACTTGTCGTGGTCGTCAACGACCATGAGCGCGAGAGGGAGCTTCCGCTTCCCGACTCGGTAATTACAGCCGTGGACATCTACCCCGACACCGGCTCTCTTGGCGGCATCTTCACCGGCCTTACGGCATCCGGCAATCAGTGGGGAATCGTCGTGGCTTGCGACATGCCGTTCTTGAATCTCGAACTGCTGGAACATCTCTTGGCCTTCCGCGAGGGCCACGACCTCGTCGTTCCCGTAATCGACCACAGGCCGGAGCCGACCCACGCCGCATATTCAAGGGTCTGCCTTCCGGCAATAGAGACGCGACTAAGAGCTAATGACCTCAAGATCGCCAAGTTCTTCGACGACGTTCGCGCGAAGTACGTGAGCCAGCGACGGGTGGAGGAGATCGACCCAGGCGGGCTGAGCTTTTTCAACATCAACACGGAAGAAGACCTCACACGGGCGCGAATGCTTGCGGGGGAGGGGGCAGTCACATGACCGCCACGCGAAAGGCCCCGACGCAGGTCACGATCAACGTGGAACTGTTCGGCAACGCACGGCTGCTAGCGGAACGCAAGCTCGTGCGACTAAGCATAGCGGATGACTGCGGGCTTGGTGATATTGCAGAGGGAATTGGACGACAACATCCGGCTTTGGTAGGCACGGTCGTGAGAGGGGACCTCGCGGGCTTCCTGGACAGCTATACCGTCAATCTCAACGGCGTAGAGTTCATCGACGAACCGCGCCGGCGGCTGAGTGACGGTGACTCTCTGCTGGTCTTTTCGAGTCAGGCGGGAGGGTAACGCGGATGTACGGGTACCACGGCAGGGTGATGGTGGTCGACCTGCACAGCCGGTCAGTCCGGTGGGAACCGCTGGGCGAGGAGGTGCTGCGTCGATTCATCGGTGGGACGGGGCTGACGGCGTACCTGCTCTACAAGTACGGAGTACCCGGTTGCGATCCATTGTCGCCTGAGAACCCTTTGATCTTCGCAACGAGTCCACTCGTGGGCAGCAGGCTGACAACTTCGAGCAAGTTCGCGGTGGCCGCGAAGTCGCCGCTGACGGGAATGATAGGCGACTCGCTTTCGTCGAGCTTCATCGCGACGGAGTTGAAGAAGACGGGGGCGGACGCCATTGTCGTGACCGGGAAATCGTCCTCCCCCACCCTGCTTGCAATCACCGATGAGCACGTGGAATTCGTGGATGCCTCACACCTCATGGGTATGGGTACGTCGGCGACCGAGCATGAGGTGAAGGCGCAGCTTGGGGGGATGTACCGTGTGGCATGTATCGGACCTGCTGGCGAGAACCTCGTGAGGTTTGCCGGAATCGCCAACGATGGCGGACGACAGGCCGGGCGCACCGGGCCGGGCGCGGTGATGGGGTCGAAGAACCTCAAGGCCATCGCCGTTAGGGGACATAGCACGGTCTCGTTCGCCGAGCCCGAGGCACTCAATGAGATACGAGCGGACCTGAGCAGGCGCAGCCTCGGCGACGCCACGGAGAAGTACCGCACGCTGGGCACCATGGCGAACGTGTCGGTGTTCAACCGTCTGGGAGCGCTGCCGACGAGGAATTTCCAGCAGTCGACCTTCGAGGGCGTGGAGACTGTCAGCGGCGAGGCGTTTCAGAAGTTGCACCACGTCAAGAACGCCCACTGCGCCAGCTGCACGATTGGCTGCGAGCACATCCTCACGACAACCGACGACGGAGCGAAGACTACGGGACGTTTGGAGTACCAAAGCTCCTTTGCCATGGGACCGTTGGTCGGCGTGAATGATCCCAATACCGTCATCAGGGCGTCTGCTCTCTGCGATGAGATGGGAATGGACACCATCAGTGCCGGTGGCACCATCGCATGGGCGATGGAATGCTTCGAGAACGGAACGCTTACTACACGCGACACGGAAGGGGTCGAGCTGCGGTTCGGTGACGGGAACGCACTCCTGGCACTGTTGGAATTGATGGCAGAACGGAAGGGTCTGGGCGACCTGCTGGCCGAGGGCTCGCGCAGGGCCTCCGAGACGCTGGGCAGCGGGTCGGATGAGTGGGCGATGCATGTCAAGGGGCTGGAAATGCCGGGATACGAGCCTCGCAGCCTCAAGACGATGGCGCTCGCACTGTCGGTCAGCACGCGTGGGGCCTGTCACAATCGGTCGTCGGCGTACGAGGCGGACTTTTCCAATCGGGTCGACCGACTGAGCGTCGATGATGAGCGGGGCCGCATCGCCATGGAGGGCGAGGACTACTCCGCCGTCATGGACTCGCTGATATGGTGCAAGTTCCTGCGCAAGGCGTTTGACGACTTCTATGGAGAGTCGTCGACGATCTATGAGCATCTTACGGGATGGACTACGACGCCGGATGATTTAAGGCAGGCTGGTGAGCGCATCAACAACCTGAAGAAGCTGTTCAACTTCCGGGAGGGCTGGACCCGCGAGGACGATACCCTCCCTCCGCGTGTGCTGCACGAGGAACTCCAGACCGGCATCGTCAAGGGAATCGGGCTGACCCGATCCGACCTGGACATGATGATCGACGGGTACTATCGCGCTCGCGGGTGGACGAAAGGGGGACTGGTGCCGGAGAGCAAGCTGGACGAGTTGGAGCTAGCAGATGTGGTACGACTACACTACACAGTCGCGGAACCTATCGGAACATAACCGTTAGAATGAAGTGGGGGCATCACACCAAAAAACAGTTCCAAGGTTGAGTATCTTTCAAGGAAACTGAGCGAATGGCACAGCTAACTGACACGCTCCTCCAACAAATGGTGGACGCGATTGTAGACGAGGTCAATCCCGAGCAGGTCATCCTGTTCGGGTCACGAGCGCGAGGCGACTCACACGACAACTCGGACGTAGACTTCGTAGTGTTGGAAGCTGAGCCCTTTAAGGGGGGCAGGAGTCGCCATGAAGAGGAAGTTAGGCTCTATAGTGCGCTGTCCGGCTTTCGGGTTTCCAAAGACATCTTAGTCTACAGTTACGAGGAAGCGGAGTATTGGCCGGATTCCCTCAATCACGTCCTGGCACGGGCGATGCGAGAGGGAACGGTGCTCTATGAGCGACGTTTGCCGAGCAGCGTGTAAATCGACTCCCACTTTCTGCTTAACCTCATTCCCTGCTCTTTGTTTCGCGAACGTGCAACCGATGTGAATGTTCAGATTCCGGGAGAAACCCTCAGTGAATTAAAGCTCCGTCATACCCGCGAATGCGGGTATCCACAGGGGGAGGGAGCATTCCTCTCAGCAAGACTGAACAGTTCTCAGCCGATAGTCGCGCTTGCCGCGATGTAGAGGCTAATTTATACTTTAGCTTCTACGACTCCCAGAGAATCCAATTGAGGTCACGCGTGACCAGCGCCGATCAGAAGGGCCTCCGGGCCGTCCTTCGAGAGAAATTTCCTCGCGATCACGGCCAACTCCTGCCCGCCCTGCACTTCGTTCAGCACGAGTACCGGTACCTGCCCGACTGGGCGATGGAAGTCGTCGGGTGGCACCTGGGCATACCGGCGAGCGAGGTATACGGCGCGGCGACGAGCTACACGGAGCTTCTCACCGAGCAACCGGGTCGGCACGTGGTCCAGGTCTGTACCGGCATCTCGTGTTCCATCAACGGAGGAGGCCTGCTGCTGGACAGTCTGCAGTCCTCGTTGGGAATCGGGACGGGGGAGACCACCCCGGACGGACGAATAACCTTGAGTGAGACCGCTTGCGCCTTCATGTGCGGGGTAGCTCCGGCGATCAGGCTCGACCACGAGTGGCAGGGCCGCGCGACTGTCGAATCGGTGAGCCAGCTACTTCGCGACGTCGACGAAGCATGACGAAGAAGAACTCCAGAGAGGCGCTCGACCGTCTCAATTCCCACGCCATGAGTCGTGCCAATGCGAACGCCGACATGACTCGCGTCGTGCTCCAGCTTGACCACAGTTCATCGGCAGTAGGTGGCAGCGAGGTAGCTGCTGCACTCGCTGAAGGTCTTTCCGACTCGGCTTATATCGTCGTTGCAGGCTCCGACGGGGCCAGCTTTCAGGCGCCAAAGGTTGTGGTGACGACGCCGGACGGTGCGGTGAGGTCGTTCATGAACGTCACCTCACAGGATGTTGGAGAGATCATTCGTCGGATTGGCGAAGGACTTGAAGAACCGGATGACGACGAACCCTTCATCGGACACCAGTGTAGGATCGCGCTTGCTTCGGCAGGGGCCATGAGCGCGACCGACATCAACGAATACGTGTTGCGGGGTGGCTACTCCGGTCTCGCACGCGCGCTCGAAACGTCACCGGAGGCGGTGATCGACGAGGTAAAGGAGTCCGGGCTACGAGGACGGGGCGGAGCTTACTTTCCTGCCGCCCTCAAATGGGAGGGAGCCCGTAGGGTCGACAAGTCGCCCAAGTACCTTGTCGTCAATTCCGAGGAAGGTGAACCGGGAATCTTCAAGGACCGGCTTCTGATGGAGGCCGTCCCCTACCGGATCCTGGAGGGGATGACCATCGCCTCCTATGCCACGGGCGTTGAGCAGGCGTTCATCTACATCAACGCCGAGGCCGAGCTATCCGCTCAACGAATGCAAAACGCGCTCGACCAGGCACGGGGAGCGGGTCTGCTGGGAGAGGGCATTCTCGGAACCGACTACAGCCTCAATGTCGAGATACGAAGGGGAGCCGGGGGATACGTCTGCGGCGAGGAGACGACTCTCCTGAATACGATGGAGGGGTACCGTCGCGAACCACGACCGCGACCGCCGTTCCCAACCGAATCGGGACTTTGGGCGATGCCGACGGTAATCAACAATCCCGAGACGCTGTGCAGCGTCTCGTTCATCCTCGCCAACGGAGCGAACGAGTTCAAGAAGATCGGCAGCGAGGCCGCGTCCGGCACGAAGATAGTAAGCCTGAGCGGGTCGGTGCAGAGGGCCGGTGTCGTGGAAGTGCCAATGGGAACCACGTTGCGGCAGATCGTCTACGACATCGGCGGCGGAACTCAGGACGGCCGCCACCTCATCGGCCTTGCGGTCGGGGGGCCGTCCAGCGGCGTTTTCCCGCCGTCGATGCTCGACACGCCGATAGCGCCCGGTCAACTCCACGAGGCGGGCGTGATGCTCGGCGCGGGCGGCGTAATCGTCCTGGACGACAGGACGACGATTCCCACAGTCGTGCGGAGCCTTGCGGCATACAACGCCGACGAGTCGTGCGGCAAGTGTACCCCGTGCCGGGAGGGAACCCCTCGCATGGTGGATGCGCTTGATCGCCTCATGGGTGGCAAGGGTTCATCGGATGATATAGACGAGTTGTTGCAGTTGGCCGAGGTCGTAGGCGCGGCGTCGCTGTGCGGACTCGGACAGGCGGCTGGCGGGCCGATCACGAGCGCAATGCACTTCTTCAAGCAGGAAATGTTTGCTCTTGCAGAGTAGAATTGACAGCAAATCGCGCGAGAGGCAGACGAGGGGCTGGGTATGGCCATCACGCTGAACATCAATGATCGAGCCGTTGAAGTGCCGGACGGCTCCTCGGTGCTGGACGCCATCAACACGTCCGGGACGTATATCCCCCAGCTGTGCAAAGACCCTGACATGAAAGCCATCGGCGCATGCCGGACGTGCCTCGTGGAGATCGATGGGGTGCGTGGTTTCCCGGCCTCGTGCGGAGTGCCAGCGACCGATGGGATGCACGTCTCCACGGAGAGCTCGCAGGTACGCGACCTCCGTGGCAACGTCCTTCAACTCACCCAGTCGATGATGGGGACGAACGGCAGCTCGTCTAAAGACCATCGTGAGTTGGATATTGCTCTGAATCATCACGAGATCGAGCAGTCCCGATGGCAGGGACGCGACCGCGAGCCTATCGACACAAGCAACCCTATCTTCAACATCGCCATGGACGACTGCATCCTGTGCGGGCGGTGCGCGCAGGCGTGCCAGGACGGGCACCAGTTCATCGGCGCTATCGACTTTCTCGGCACGGGTACCGGAAGCCGAATCGGCACGTTCATGGACCTGCCTCTGCTGGAATCCGTATGCACCACGTGCGGCCAGTGCCTTTCGGTCTGTCCCACGGGCGCGATTGAGACCAAAGTTCCGACAACCAACATTGCAAGGACGGTCTCGACGACGTGTCCGTACTGCGGCGTCGGGTGCGGCATCAAGGCGCAGGTGGACGAGAACGAGCGCATCATGGCCATGCTCGACGATCCGGAAAACGAGTCGAGCGTCGGGATGCTCTGCGTCAAGGGGCGCTTCGGGTACACGTTCGTTCACCACCAGGACCGTCTGACGACACCGCTCATTAGGAAGAACGGCGAGTTCGTTGAGGCATCGTGGGACGAGGCGCTGGACTACGTCGCCGAGCGGCTTGCACAGTACAGCAGCGACCAGTTCGCCACGCTTGCCTCTGCCAAAGCGACAAACGAGGACGGGTACATCCAGCAGAAGTTCGCCCGTCTTCTGATGAAGACGAACAACATCGACCACTGTACGCGCTTATGCCACTCACCGTCCGTGGAGGCGATGCTCGCATCCCTCGGCAGCGGGGCGACGAGCAACTCCTATATCGACTACGAAGAGGCGGGGTGCATCGTCATCACCGGCTCCGACGCCAACTCGAACCATCCGGTCGCGGCGTCGCGGATGCGTAAGGCCGTCATCGAACGCGGGGCGAAGCTGATCATCATCAACCCGCGCAGGATCGAGATGTGCGACTTCGCCGATCTCTGGCTGAGGCCGAGACCGGGAACGGACGTGGCGCTGTACAACGGCATGGCGAAGGTCCTTCTGGACGAAGGACTGGCGGATATCGACTTCATCAACGACCGCACCGAGCAGTTCGAGGAGTGGCGGGAGGTCGTCGAAAAGTACGATCTAGAGACGGTTGAGAAGATCACCGGCGTTCCGGCCAAAGACATTGCCGAGGCCGCGAGAACCTACGCCAATCCTCCTTTCAGCGGTTCCTGTCTCGTGTGGGGAATGGGCATCACTCAGCATACAAACGGTACCGCGAACGCCCATGGCCTGCTGAATCTGGCATTCGCTGCTGGCCAGCTGGGAAGACCGGGATCCGGCATATCTCCACTTCGTGGCCAGAATAACGTGCAGGGCTGCGGAGACTCGGGGTGCATCCCCAGCTCCTTCCCCGGCTATCAGCTATTGACCGAGGACTCGGTGCTCAAATTCAGCGAGGCCTGGGGCGACGAGCCGCTGAACGCGGTCAAGGGCATGGTCGTCACCGAGATGATCGAACAGGCCATTGAAGGGAACCTCAAGGCGATGTACGTCACCGGAGAGAACCCCCTGTTGAGCGAGCCCGACCTGCACCATGCCGAAGAGGCGTTCAAGAGCCTCGAATTCCTCGTGGTTCAGGACATCTTCATGCACGAGACGGCGGAGATCGCGGATGTCGTGCTCCCAGCAACGACGTTCGCAGAAAAGGACGGCACGTTCACGAACAGCGAGCGGCGGGTGCAGCGAGTGCGGAAGGTCATCGAGCCGGTGGGGAGCAGTCGTGCGGACTGGGACATCATCTGCGACCTCGGGCGAAGGCTGAGTGCGAAGCGGGGTCTCGGTCTCGAATCGGAGTTCGATTATAGCCACCCGTCCGAAATATGGGACGAGTTGGCCGGGCTGGCGCCCATCATCGCCGGAATCTCGTACGAGCGGCTGGACGCCGAGGGCGGCATCCAGTGGCCGTGTCCGACCCCTGACCATCCGGGCACACGGTACCTCTACGAGAGCGACTTTCCTCGAGGGCCGCGGGCGAAATTCGTGCCGTTCGAGCAGGGGCCTGCCGCGGAGGAGATGCCGTCGGAGCGATTCCCGCTCATCCTCAACACCGGTAGAGTCCTGTACCACTGGCACGGGGGAACCATGACCACTCGCGCCGACGGTCTGCTCGCCCGGATGCCTGAGCTGCAGATACATATAAGCGCCGAGGACGGCGAAAAGTACGGCGTCGAGGACGGCGAATGGATGCGTGTCAGATCACGTCGGGGCGATCTTGAAGGTCGAGCGCTCTATACCGACAAGATGCGGGCCGGGGAGGTCTTCGTTCCGTTCGTCAAGCTCAAGGACCACGCGGCCAACTTCCTGACGAACTCGGCGTACGATCCCAGCTCGAAGATCCCGGAGTTCAAGGTGTGTGCCGTGCGAATCGAACGGCCCGATGCGGACGGCGGCTCACGGCGCAGGCGCACCGAGGCGGGCATCCCCGTAGGGTAGGCATAGGCGCATGACCACCATCGGACAGATGCCCAAGCCGGAGGCCGAGAGGTTCCGCGAAGACCGGAAACTGCTGCTCGTTCCCCTGCTCATCCCGTTCCCCGGCCTGCCGGAGGAGGGACAGCGAATCCTCGACAGGTACTGGTCGGAGGTCAGGGACCAGATCGAGAACATGGAGCGCCGTCTCGGAAAGATCAAGCACGTCTACCACGAGGCAATCGACTCCAGCGACGATGGGGGACTCAAGACTCTCGACGACATGAACCCGGCGATAAGCGGCTTCGTGCGGACCCTCTGCCGTACGGGAGCGACGATGGAAGCGACCGAGGACCGGGCATTGCTGGAAGAGAGCACCGACTGGCAGCGCTGTCTGACCATCGGACTCATGAGCGAAAAGGTCATTAAGCTGGCGTCCGACGGCTACCAGGAGTCAACGAAACTGCGCTACGAGCACATCGCTCGACGGATTGACACGACGCTCGGCGAAAATGAGAGCGGCGCGCTCTTCATCGGGCAGGACCACCGCATTCAGTTCCCCACCGACGTTCAGGTCTTCTATGTCTCCCCGCCCAGCCTGGACGAGTATCGCAGGTGGGTGGAGGAGCAGATGCGGTCAGAAGTACCGACGGCCGGCGGGGACTCGGAAGCCTAGCGTCACTTCTGTTCCTGAGTCAGGCGGTCCAGCCAATCGACGAAATCGTCGATGACCTCCTGCCAAATCTCGTGGGCCATTCCCTCGTATTCGTGGTATTCGGGATCGAATCCCCAATCCTGGAGGAGGTCTCTTGATCCCCTGCCCGCCTTTATCTCGGCGATCATGTCAACCGTTCCATGGGCCACGAATATGGGCTGATCGCGTCTCTCCGGCAGTCGCGGGATGATGAGGTCGGGACTCTTCACCGTCGAGCTCAGGGCAAAGAGTCCGGCGAATTTCTCCGGGCGGGGAATGCCCATCTGATAGGTCATCATCCCACCCTGCGAGAAGCCTCCCAAGATGAGCAGGTCTTGTCGTACCCTGTATGCCGCTTCCACTTCTTCAAGGAAGTCCATGAATCTCTCTTCTGAGGCCATGGCTTCCTGGTCGTACGTATTGCCGTACAGGTTGGCCCATGCGTACCCAGTCTGGCCCATGCCAAGGTCGAATGCGATCGGCGCGTTCGGACATACATACAGGTATTCCGTGCGGCTGATGGCAGGGGTGAGATTAGCGAGGTCGGACATATTTGACCCGTAGCCATGCAGGAGAAAGATGACCGGGTATTCCCGGTCGGGGTCGTAATCGTCCGGCTCGACGATCAGGCTCCGCAGGCTTTGGGTATCAAATTGCTTTGCTTCCACGTTTCCTCCGGGGTCTTTGCGATTAAGGTGTGAAGGGAGAACTAGTGAGATTTAATGAGCGGTGCGCCATCACCGTCCTCGCGCCAATCGGTTGATGAGGTATTGCGGCAGGTTGTGCTTCGTCATTCGTTCCTGGGTTGCGGCGATGTCGTACTCGGCACGGTAGTGAGTGATCGTTTGCTCTTCCGAATTGAAGATCGCGTAGCTGGCGGTGGGAAGGCCGTCTCGCGGCTGACCAACACTGCCGGGGTTGATGATGAGCTGTGCGTCCCTCATTCGCACCGGCAGGTCGATGGGGAAGTCGAAGAACTGAGCGCTCTTGCCGTCCGGCGTGCAGAGGAACGGGATGTGGGAGTGTCCGACGAGGCACCGTTTCGTGTTGAAGCGTGAGAAGCTGGCCGCGGCTGCGGCTGCCGTGATGACGTATTCCCACACCGGGTCTCTGGGGCTTCCATGAACCAGGGTGAAGTCGTGCACTTCGAGGCGAATCGGCATCTGGCCGAGAAAGTCGATATGCTCGCTCGTCAACTGAGCCGTCGTCCATCGCGCGGCGGCAGCGGCGTGCATGTTGAACTTCTCAAGCCCGATTTTGCCGACCGCGGCCAGATCGTGGTTTCCCGCAACGGCGACGTGGTCGTACTCCCGCAGCAAATCGATGCACGCTATCGGATCGGGGCCGTATCCGACGAGATCTCCCAATGACCAAATCTGATCGAAGCCTTCCATGTCATTGGCATCCGCGATCACACTTCGGAACGCTTCGATATTCGAGTGAACGTCGGAAACTATAAGCGCGCGCAAATGCTCGCCTGCGGCAAAGATGGTACAACCATGATACACCGATGAGAGAACTCGTCGAAGGCGGCACAAGGTGGTTAACTGCCGCAATCCGACCCAGTTTAGCCTGAGGCTGTGTGGTGCTTCCGACGGCTACTCTAGGTATAATCGTAGGCGCAATATTCCGTGGAAAGCAGAGCTGGCATCCGTCTCTACCCTCCCCTCTTGGAAGCTACGTTCATTTCAACAAGCCCCGAAGAGACCCGTGCAATTGGGCGCATCGTGGGTGAGCACGCGGCGGCGGGCGACGTGATGCTGCTGACGGGCGAGCTTGGCACGGGCAAGACATGCCTGACACAGGGCATCCTGTACGGGCTGGGGTCCGATGACCTCGCTCGCAGCCCTACGTTCGTCCTCATCTCAGAGCACCGCGGGCGGATGCCCCTGTACCACATGGACCTGTACCGTGTCGGCTCCGTAGAGCAGACCGAGGAGCTGGGAATCGAGGAGTACCTTGAAGGGGACGGGCTTACGGTCGTGGAGTGGGCGGACAACGTGCCCGGCATCTTTCCCGACGATTCGCTGCTCATTCATATCGAACTCGTCTCGGAGTGCGAGCGCCGCCTGAGTTTCACGGCTTCCACGGACAGGTTTGCAGGTATGCTTGAGGCAATCACTCAAGTGACAGGCAGTTGTTAGGGCCAAGCATGGAACTCGGCATAGACACGTCGACTCGCTACGCCTCCGTGGGCATCTCGGAAGAGGGGCGCATTGTGGCCGAACTGGCCTGGCGCTCGGAGCGAAATCACTCGGTGGAACTGGCTCCGGCCCTGCGAAGGGTCATGGAGCACGCGGGTGTGCGGATGGAAGATCTCTCGGCGGTGTTCGCGGCGGTGGGGCCGGGCGGCTTCAGCGCCCTGCGCGTCGGTCTTTCGGTGGCCAAGTCGCTCGCGATGGCGCGTGATCTGCCGCTGGTGGGCGTTAACACGTTGGACATCGAGACCGTTCCGTTTCATGGGCTCGAAGGCCCATTGGCGACGGTGATCGGGGCGGGACGGTCAAAGGTCTATCTCGGCACGTATGACGATTCAACATCCCGTGAGGGCGACTATCGCGTCGTCGAACGGGAAAGGTTGGAAGAAGCGCTCTGCGAGGGTACAATCGTTTGCGGCGAGGAGGCGGGAGCCGTGAGAAATCTCGTTGACAAGCGGATACCCGTCATAGAAACGCCTCCGCCGACCCGGACCGCATCAGCGCTGGCCAAGCTCGCATACGAGCGCCTGCGTTTGGGAGAGACGGACGACCCGGATACGCTGCAGCCGATCTATATGCACAGCGCGCAGTTCGAAAAAGCCAAACAAGCAAGGGAACGAAGGAAGAAATGAGCAGGACACTCGTGTTACTCAAGCCCGACTCGGTACAGCGGGCACTCGTCGGGGACATCATAGCGCGACTTGAACGGCGCGGCCTCAAGATCGCAGGAATGAAGCTGATGCAGGTCACCGATGACCTTGCACATCACCACTACGGGGAGCATGAGGGCAAGCCCTTCTTCGCCGACCTCGTTCAGTTCATCACGTCGGGGCCGATTGTGGCCATGGTCCTTGAGGGCGAAAACGCGGTGCAGCTCGTTCGGACCACCATGGGGAGCACCAACCCGGCCGATTCTCCTCCCGGCTCGATTCGCGGCGACTACGGCATGACGATTGGGATGAACCTCGTACACGGGTCCGACTCGGACGAGTCGGCGGAGCGAGAGATCGGGCTGTTCTTCTCGGCTGACGAGGTGCTGGCCTACGATCGCGGCATCGACTCGTGGGTCATTGAATCCTGACCGTCTCGACGGCACCCTGCCAAGCACCCTCAAGCCGGTAGTAGTCGCGGTCTTCCGCGCGGAAGATGTGCACGATTATGTCGCTGAAGTCGAGGAGCACCCACCCGCCGTCCGACGTGCCCTCACGGTGGTGAAGCCGGGTACCCTTGCCCTTTAGCGCGCTCTCGATCTCCTCGACGAGCGTGTTGATCTGCCGGGTAGACTCCGCCGTCATGAGGACGAAGAAGTCGGCGAAGTCGCACACTTCCCGAACGTCCAACATCGAGATGTCGGACGCCATGTGGTCGTCGGCGACTTCTACGGCTAGCCGCGCACATTCGGCAGGATCGAGGATAGGCACACCTCCGAGATAGGAAGGGAATTATATTAGCCGCGTTTGCTACCGTCAATCGCGGAGCATGATACCCTAGCGGCGACTCAAGAACTCCGCTGGCGCGAGGTGCGGGTATGGACACGCCGCGACTGGTCTACTACAACGACGCTCACCACTTTCACGGCAAGCGAGTCGAGCCGCCTCTGACGATGAGCAAGCTCCGCTGGCCCGTCGACGAGGTGCTCGGCACGGGTGTTGATCTCCTCGTGATGGGCATGGGCTATGGCGACGTGTACTTCCATCAGAGCAAGGTCGGTCGCACTATCGGCGAGAAGAAGGACGTCTGGGAGAACTATATCGACTGGCGGATCATGCGAATGGTCGAGGACGCCGCCAAGATGGGCACTGACCAGATCGAGGAGTCGATCTCGTATGCCCGCGCCAACCGCCTGAGCTTCTTCCCAAGCCTCAGAATGCAGAGTGGGAACCCGCAGGGAACCCAGCGTTGCGGCTGGCTCAAGTGGAAGCATGGCATCGACGTTTGCCAAGGAGGTTCTGAGGGAGACCGCAATTATTGGGCATATAACTATACGAACGAACTCGTCCACGACGACAAGATCGCTATGATCCGCGAGATGCTGGACGACTACGGCGCGGACGGCATCGAGCTCGACTTCATGTTCTTCCCCGCCTACTTCCGTCCACACGAAATCGGCGTGGGCATCACCGTCCTGAATGAATTCGTGGCGCGAATTCGTCGGACGGCCAACGAGATCGGCAAGCGGCAGGGCCGGGAGATTCCCATCATGGCGCGTGTCTTCCACAGGCGGGAGGACAACCTGGCGATCGGACTGGACGTGGAAACGTGGCTTGCTGACGGCAGTGTGGACATGGTGGTGGGCCAGGTGCCGGAGTTCCTGATGGACACCGTCCTGCCTGACGGCCAGTGGATGGCCGACGTCGCGAACGAGGCAGGCGCAACGGCCTATATCCGACCTCCACGGGCGGTCTACGACGAGCGCACACTCGACCCGCACATCGAGATGTACCGTGCGCTGTCCCAGACCATCGAACGGCAGGGTTTCGCGGGCCTGTATCTTGGATACCTGCCATGGCCCTTCGACGAAAAGCAGTACCAGGTGCTCCGCGAGGCGGCGCTGCCGCAGTCGATGTCGCGCCGGAACAAGCGTTACGTACTCCAGCCGAGGGAGTCGAAGGCCCCGTCGACCGTGACCGAAGCGCCCCGGCAGCTGCCGATAGACCTCGTGGAAGGCGAGACGGTCACGGTCTCCATACGGATTGCCGACGATATCGCTGCGGCAATCGAGGACCAGGAGATTCGCAGGCCTGTGCTGAACCTGCGGTTCGCCTACTTTTGCATCGAGGACGACATCGTCTTTCGCATCAACGGGACGACGCTTTCGCGGGACGACGCCGAGATCACCGACGAGCGCGCCATGCACATGCCTCGCATTCCCGCGTACCACAGGGGCGAGATCTACGCGCCGCCCGGCACGTCGGTCCACTGGTTCAGGTGGAGGCTCGACCCGGCTCTCATCAGTCAGGGCGAGAACGTCATCGAGATCGAGTGCAGGGAGTTCGAGAAGCGCGCGGGATTCACGCGCAGCCTCAACGGAGTCGAGGTGTGGGTGCGATACAAGGAGTTCGAGCGGCCGGAGGGGTTGGGAGTTCCCGCCATAGCGCCAAGGAGTTGACGACGCCTTGCTCGTCTAAGAGTGTGAATAAAAGCCCCGTTCACCCTGAGCCTGTCGAAGGGTCGTTCATGGTTCGACAAGCTCACCACGAACGGATCCGGCGGCTTATTGGACACCCTCTAAGGCTCCGTCTCGGATGATGAATCCTCCGCTTGCCTCACAGTAAGCACCAGGCCATCCTGCTTTATAATCTCAACCTCCGCCCCCTGCTCTACCAGTCGCTCGTCTGATGTGACGGCAGTCCATTCCTCCCCACCGAGCGTAACCGTACCACTGGGAGACAGGGCCGTCACGGCTACGGCGGTCAGTCCGATGACCGAATCGGGTGTGGTCGAGGCGGTCGTGACGGTCTTTTGAGACTTCCGAATGTCCCGAAGCACGAACAGCAAGAATGCAAACATGCCCAGAGATATGGCGAGCACGAGGTAAAGGTTCACTCGAATCGTGGGAGGATCGAAAGCGGGCGGCTGGATATCGGGGCGGGTGAAGTCGCCGAATAGGAGCAGACCTCCTAGGAGAAGACTGACCACGCCCGCCGCTCCGAAGTACCCGATTCCCTGAATCTGCGTCTCGACGAAGAGCAGCACGGCGGCAAGCACGAGAAGGGCGACGCCAACCGCACTTACGGGCAGGGTGCCGAGCGCCACGATAGCCATGGCCCATAAGACCACGCCCGTAATGCCTGGCGCAAAGGCAAGTGCGCCGGGCGCGATGAACTCAATCCACAACGCCAAAAATCCCAACACCATGAGCATGAAAGCGATGTTGGGATCGGAAATGAAGCCGAGGAAGTGTTCAAGATAGGTCTTCTCGATCTTGACGAGGGCGAGGCCGCGAGTATTCAACGTTTCCTCGCGGCCATCCAGAAGGACGCTCCATCCATCCAACCGGAAAAGGAGATCTTCGAAATCCTGTGCGATGAGGTCTACGACACCTGCGTCTACCGCCTCGTGCGCCGAATAGGACGCTGCATTTTCCGCGGTCGCCATCAGGGCGTCTCTATCCCTGCCCCGGCGTTCCACAATCCTATCGACTAAGGACTCAATGCGTTGGAAGGCGGAGGCGCGGTTCTCAGGCAAGAGCCGTTGGCCATCCCCTGCGAGAGGTGAAGCCGCCCCGATATTGGTGCTCGGACTCATGGCGGCGACGTGCCCGGCGGCGGTAATGAAGGTCCCCGCCGAGGCGGCTCTGGAACCGGGAGGGGATACGAAGACCACCACGGGAACCGGGGCATCGAGTATGGCATCGACCATGCTTTCAGTCGTCTTCAGTAGGCCGCCGGGGGTGTTCAACTCCACAATGAGCAGGGCAGCTCCGCTTTCGTCGGCTTCCTTGATTGCACGCGAAAGGAAGCGTTCGGTCAGAGGCATGATGGGGCCTTCGATCTCGACATGCAGGGCCTTCCCCGACGCTGCGTTTGCTTCTTCGTCGAACGCAGCAATGGCAAGTCCGGCAAGTCCGAGGGCCAGCAAGGCGACCGCAATTGCTCGAATCATCGGGGCACCTCGACTTCGGAGTCACGAAACACCGGTAAGGGCCTACTCACACAGGCGAATTGGAAGCTCCTTACTTCTCTGCGACAAGGCCGTGGCTGGTAGCGTAGATCGCGGCTTCCACTCGGTTGGCCGCGCCGGTCTTATCATATATGTGGCTTAAGTGGCGGGTGACGGTGTTAAGGCTGATGAAGAGTTCTTCGCCAATCTCCGGGTTGGTCTTTCCCTTGGCTAATACACGGAGGACTTCGACCTCGCGCCGCGTCAGGCCGTCCGGGTACTCGGCCACGTGAGTCATCTGAGTCTTTATGGATTCGAGCAGGTCGGAAGACATGGCAGCTAGGGGCCCCATACCAAGTTCATGGGAGATATCGAGGGCCTCATCGAGCAGGGCCAGAGCCTTTTCGGCGTAGGCGGGAGTACGGACGGGTGGGTTCGATGCGGCAGTGTAGGCGCCTGCAAGAACGGAGGCCCAACCGTAGGCGTTCCATGCGTATTCCGGCCGGTACCCCGCTCGCTGGCACAGGCTGGCGGCAGAGGCGAAGTGTGTGTTTGCTTCATCGGGGCGGCCAGTGAGTCCAGCCAAGAGACCCAAGATGCGGTCAACAGCAGTTACCCCACCGTACACCATGATCCCGGAATGGGGCAGGAGGCGCTCGAAGAGGGCCTCTGCTGCAGGAACGTCCTTTTGAGAGAGGACCGTTAGAGCGCGTCCGGCCCGTGCTGACAGGAGTAGGCCGGGGGTTGCCTCCGGAGAGCCGATTACTCGTTCTGCGGCGAGTCGACCGATTTCGGGATAAGAGTCCGTGCCGGTGATCTCGGTGATGATCGGCAGGCACAGCGCGGCGCAGGTATTGAGGAGCGTGGGACCGATCTCCCTGTCCTCGATGGCTTCGATGAGTCGGGCGAAGAACACATCCCCCTGGCCCTTGACTCCCGCGTCGTATTCCAATACGGCGCGGAAGGCGAGGAGTCGACCATCACGCGGAGTGATGCGGAGTCCGTAGTCGCTCAACTCGCGAGCCAAGTCCCAGTCGCCTTCGAGTCGGGCGAGGTCTTCGAGATTGTCGATGGCGCCGGCGATCCGATAGCCGTCACGCAGCTTTTCGGCATTGGCGAGACACGCCTCGGCATAGTGACGCGCTCGGACGGGTCGGCCGGTAACGAGGAGGATGGTGGCAGCCCAGTTGAGGGCGGTGGACTCCAGATCGGGCCTGCGGACATGAGCGGCGAGGTCGATGGCGCGAAGGCATTTTTCAAGGCCCTGCGTCAACTCGAGGTAGTACCCATCGACACTGCCGGCATCGGCAGAGGCGTGGACCTCTAGGGCGATGTCGCGCTCTCGCCGGGCGATCTCGACAGCGCGCAGGTAGGCATCGTTGGCCTGCTCATAGTCACCTCGCTCAAGCGCGGCGGCACGGATGTACCTTCCCCAGAGACGTCCCGAACGATGGGAGTCAGGCCCAGCCAATTCGAGGGCACGCGAGATCAGGTGGGTGATGCCTGTGATGCCCGTAGTGGCCATGACCGGGTACTCGGCGACTTGCAAGGCGGTTTCCACATCGCCCGCCTTCTCGTAGTGGTCGAACGCGCGGGTCAGGGTCTCAACGGCGTTTTGCATCTCATGACGCTGAGCCGTGGCAACTTGCGCCCTTCCCAAGCCGAACAGGATTGAGGCCAAGCGACCATCCGGCTTGGACGTACCCTGCGCATCAAGCGCTCGTCGGAAAAACTCGAGAGCCTCCTCGTAGGCGTAGGTGCTGAGTGCCTGCTCACCCGCCAAGATGAGGTACTTGAGCAGCTTATCGCTGCCAACCAGGGCTTCCGCCTCGGAATAGTGACGGACGAGCTCGCCGAGGCGCGTGCCTGCCCCGTTCCCCTGCATACGCTCCAGGGTCTCGGCGATCCGCGCGTGGAGGCGAATCTTGACGGTCGTGGACAGCTCTGCCGTGAGCGCTTGCTGGATGAGCGCGTGGCCGAAGCGGAATTCCCCGGCGCCATGGGTGGCCTCCACCACCAGGGCGGAGGCGATTGCCTCGTCCAAGGCGTTCATAATCCTGGCGGAGTCGCTTGGCAGGCCCATTTCTTCAAACGTCGCCGCGGGCAGAGCAAGGAGTTGATCGAGGGAGAACTCCCTGCCCATTACCGAGCCGATCGCAAGGACGCCGCTGCAGTGCTCACTCAAGCGGTCGAGTCGCCTGCCGATCACTTCTCGGACACCGGCGGGGACTCGCTCGCGGAGAAGGGTCTCGGCCTCCTCCGCGTTCCCATGCAGGGCGCCTTCCCGGTATAGAAGGCGAACCAACTCGGTGACGAAGAACGAGTTGCCCTCGGTGTGGAGATGGATCAACTCGGCAAGTCGTCCGTGAGCGTGTGTGCCGCAGGTCTCGAAAATGTAGTCGGCAATGTCGTTCGACGTTAGCCCTCGTAGGATGAGCCGATCGAAGTGGTCGAGGCGGTTGAGGTCTCCAAGCGCGTGGATGAGCGGGTGCCCGCGGGAAATGTCTTCGTTGCGGTACGTGCCTACGATGAGAATTCGCTGGTCGACGATGGAGGTCGCGAGGAAGTTGAGCAGGAGGAGTGATGAAGGATGCGCCCAGTGGAGATTGTCGAGAACGATGAGGACAGGTTGGTGCGTCGAAGCCCTCACAAAGAAACTCGAAACGGCGTCAAAGAGACGGAATCGGGCCTGATCCGGTCCTTCGCCTAGTCGCTCATCAGCGTTGCCGGGCGCGATCCCTCGCACCTCAGGGACGATGTCGGATATTTCGAGGGCGCCGTCGCGCATCTCCTGACGGAGACGGTCAGGGTCGACGCTCTCGACGTAGGACCGAATGGGCTGTACCCACGTCCAGTACGGCGGCGCTCCGGCCTCCTCGTAGCAGCGCCCCCAGAGCGCCTGGAAGCCGCGTTCCTCGGCGTATGCCTCCAGTTCGCTGGCAGTACGTGTCTTTCCGATCCCCGGCTCTCCCGCGATCATCACGACGCGCCCCGATCCGGCCATAGTCGCATCGAGATGGGAGCGAACTCTTGCCATCTCGGAGCGTCGACCCACGAACGGGGTCACGTCGGGCATCTCGTTGCCTGTCCGGGTCTGAATGGTCACGGCTGACTCCGAGCACCTCTAGCAAGGTGGATGGAGTGTAGCAACCCATCAGACATGAAGGCAACAGGCTGTCAAGCGCATTCGTAACTTGGTGAGTCACAAAGGCGTAATACTCCTCTTGTCCAGCAGGAGCGCCGCTTTCACGGAATGAGAGGACACATCTTAGAGGGTGTCCAAAAGGCTTCGTTCATCCCCGTATCAAGTACGGGACAGGCTCTGGGCCTGTCGAAGGGCCGAAGGGCGGTTCATGGTTCGACAAACTCACCACGAACGGTTTGCGCGGACCTCTCAAACACCCTCTTAGAGACCGCGGCAATTACCGGGAGAAAACGCGAAAAATGCGCCATTTTGTGCCATTCTGTGCCATTTTTGTTGTTATTGTAAAGTGCAGTCACCCCGTCCTAGTGCGACTCTACTCGGCGGGAGGCATCTCGGATGACACGATGCCGACCAAGTTACCTTCTATATCTTTGAAATGCGCGAACGTGACCATGCCCGGTATGGTCGTGACGGGCATGGCGATCTCGCCACCGAGTTCGACAGCCCTATCGAGTGAAGCCTGAATGTCGGCCACCTCGATGTAGACGGTGACCTGCGGGCTGCCGTCCATGCTGGACCCGACGCCTCCGCCGATGCCCGTGCCCTGCTCCTCTGCGCTCACGATACCGTACGGGAATTCGGGCGACGCCTGGGTGATCTTCCAATCGAAGAGGTCGCGGTAGTATTGCTGAAGGGCCTCGTGGTCCTTTCCAAGAATTTCAAAGTGTACTACGGGATTTGGCAAAACTCTTTCTCCTTTTTACATTGCCGTCCAAACTATGCGTGCCACCTTTTCTCGGCCGGTATGTCAGCAGGCTCCTCCGGGGGGTTTGCATATGGGGTAGCGCCAGAGGAGCCTGCAAACACGTGTCGACCGACAAGAACAACTGTACCGAACGTATGTATTGGATGTCAAGGCGGGATTCGACGAATTTTGGCGAGTTTTTGTAAAGCGGAAATCCGCGAGCGGTTCAGGCGGGCTTGCGGGCATAGACGATCGCGCCTCTCTTGGTCAGTGTGAGCGGCGTGTCGATGGCATTGGAGGCGCGTTCCACCTCAGAAGAACTCAACCGGCGACCTCGGAGATAGAGCGCTAGAGCTTCCCGGTCGGGCAGGTTGACGTAAGGGCCGTCCCAAGCGTCAATCTCGATCTCTCTGAATACCGAGCCAATGATTTCAGGGGCGTTCTCGCTGTCGAAGGTCGAGGGCACGCCGTAGCCGGGGATGACCGGCTGCAGCTCCGGTGAGTCGTACCTGCTCGGAGCGCACGCGGCAAACAGTCCGCCCGGTCTGAGTACACGGTAGCACTCGGCAACGGCCTGAACCGGGTCTTCAAGATGGTAGAGCATGTAGAGGGCCGCCGCGCCGCCGAACGTGTTGTCCGGGAACGGGAGCATTCGAGCATCGCCGAAGACACGCGAGCCGTGTGCAGCTTTGAGCATCGTGGGAGATGCGTCGAGTCCAATTGCCGGGATTCCTATGTCCCAAAGCAGACCGAGCAGTTTGCCCTGTCCACACCCGATGTCGAGAACGAGGTCGACCTTTTCCTTAAAGAAGCGACCGGCAACGTCTTCATGGACATCTTCAGCCAGCCCGAATTGCTTGGCTGCCAGAGAATTGACGCGGAACCGTTCGGGATCCGTATCGTAGTCGAGCGGTTCCGGGCAAGGCCGCCGGTCAGCCGCCGGCATTGTCCATGACCTCGATGAGCTCGCGGACGGCGTCGGCGGAGCGTTGCAGGGCCGCTGACTCGTCGTCGGTGAGGTCGAACTCGACGATCTCTTCAACGCCACCAACTCCCAGCTTGACGGGGACGCCGACGAAGAGACCGTCGATGCCGTACTCGCCTTCGAGGTAGGCGGTGCAGGGAAGGGTCTGCTTCTTGTCGAAGAGAATGGACTCGACCATCTGGACGATTGCGGCGGACGGCGCGTAGTAGGCGCTGCCTGTCTTGAGGTAGTTGACGATCTCCGCGCCGCCGTCCTGCGTGCGTTTGACGATGGCGTCGAGGCGTTCTTGGGCGATGAGCTTCGAGACGGGCTGACCGCCGACTATAGTGCTGCCAACGACGGGCACCATGGAGTCTCCGTGTCCACCGAGCACCCATGCGTCGATGCTATCGACGGAGACGTTGAGCTCCATGGCGAGAAAGGTGCGGAACCGGGCGGTGTCGAGGATGCCGGCCATGCCGACGACTCGATTCTTCGGGAAGCCGCTGACCTGATGGGTGCGCTGCGCCATGGCGTCGAGAGGATTGGTAACGGGCATGATGATGGTGTCGGGCGACTGGGCCACGACCTCATTGACGACGCTCGTGACTATCTTCATGTTGGTGAGGAGGAGGTCATCGCGCGACATGCCCGGCTTTCGGGCGATGCCGGAGGTGATGACGACCACGTCCGACCCTGCCGTCTCCTCGTAGGTGTTGGCGCCGATGATCGAGGCGTCGCTGCCGGAGACGGGGCCGGATTCCAGGATGTCGAGTGCCTTGCCCTGCGGCAGGCCGTCGACGATGTCGACGAGGACCACGTCGGCGTATCCTTTGTCGAATATGCGCTGTGCCGCAGTCGCTCCGACGTTGCCGGCTCCTACTACCGTTACCTTACTGCGTGACATTCAGTGTCTCCTTGGGTGGTGGTTATTGTGGGCGACGCGATAGACGTCACGTCCTTAGAGAAATCCAGGGAACGATTGCTTGACGGAAATCTAGAGTCCCCTACCCGTTTTCGAACTCATCGCGGCGGGAGAAGAGGTCGGGATCTTCGACTGTTGCCATGAGGTAGTCGCCGAACTCGGAGCTTGTGGCGCCGGTGTCGCGGCCGGTCATGACGACCTTCTTCTCGTACATGCCGCAGATGTCGAGTGCTGTGTGGAGACGCACCGCAAGGTCGTTGTAGCCGATGTGGTCGAGCATCATAGCCCCGGCGCGGACCAAGGAGCTTGGGTCGGCGTACTGGGCGCGGCCCTCGGTGACCATACGGGGGGCGCTACCGTGGATGGCCTCGAACATGGCGTACTGCTTGCCGATGTTGGCGCTCCCCGCCGTGCCCACGCCGCCCTGAATCTCGGCGGCCTCGTCGGTGAGGATATCGCCGTAGAGGTTCGGGAGGGCGAGCACCTGGAAGTCGCTGCGTCGCTTGGGGTCGATGAGCTTGGCGGTCATGATGTCGATGTACCAGCCATCCCACTCGATATCGGGGTACTTTTCCCCTATGCGCCGTGCGACATCGAGGAACTTGCCGTCGGTGGTCTTGACGACGTTGGCCTTGGTCACGATGGTCACGCGAGACTTTCCTGTGCGCTTGGCGTGGTCGAAAGCGGCCTCGATGATGCGCTCGGAGCCCGGGGTCGTGATGACGCGGAAGTCGATGGCGAGGTCGTCGGTGACGTTGATGCCCTGACTGCCGACGGCGTAGAGGTCCTCGGTGTTTTCGCGGAAGAAGGTCCAGTCGATGTCTTCGGACGGGATGCGGACGGGCCTGACGTTGGCGAAGAGGTCGAGGGCCTTCCTCATGCTGACGTTTGCCGACTCGATGTTGGGCCAGCCGTCCCCCTTTTCCGGTGTGTGAGTGGGGCCCTTGACGGAGACGTGGCACTTCTTGATCGCTTCGAGCACGTCGTCGGGGATCGACTGCATCTTGGCGGCGCGATTCTCGATGGTGAGGCCCTCGATGTTGCGGAACTCTACCTTGCCGTTTGCGACCTCGTCTCGGAGGAGGTATTCCAGCACCCGCCGGGTCTCCTCGCTGATGCTCGGGCCGATGCCGTCGCCGCCTATCATGCCGATGATGACCGGTCGGATGGATGAGTAGTCCGTCCACTCACCCTCGCTCTTCAGCCGCTCGACACGTTCGAGCTGCTCCTGCAGGACCGTCCCGAAATGCTGTTTTGCCTGATCGATGACCTGTTCGGTGTCCACGTTCGTTCCCTTCTTGGTAGTTTTGCTTTGTGACTTGAGGATGGAGGACGCGCCCTCATTACTTGGTCTGCAAGATTAATTTGCTCACGGCGTGATTATGGCTAGCACGTCGCCTCGCGATACTTTTGCTCCGATGTCGAATGGAAGTGCGCGCACGGTGCCTGCAACTGGAGACGGCAGGGAGTTTTGCATCTTCATGGCTTCGAGCACCACAACAGGCTGTCCCGACTCGACCGTGCCGCCAACTTCAACCTCATGCCGGAGGACCAGGCCGGGCATCGGGGCCTCGACGGTCGACTCTCCTGGCTGGACGGTGGCGGGGTCTACGGCGACCGGAGCGGGTGCAGGGGACGCGGAAGAACCCGTTCCCATGCCTGCCGTGGCCGAGGGGCCTGACGAGACGGGGTCAACCTCGACGAAGAACGCCTCACCGTCAACATATACGTTGAAGGCGCGGGCCCGGTGACTCTTCGCCGTGGCCTGCACCTGCGCGGGAGGAGCGGCCGGTCGCGCACCGTCTTCCGATGGGGGCGCGGGCTTCATCTCGTCGGGCATGGGGTCGAGGCCGTGCTTGATGCGGACCCACTTGCCACCCGTCTGTGGGTAGAGGGCGTATGTCAGAATGTCGTCGTGGTCGTCGGAAATATCGGCTATGGCTGCTGCCGCTTCCGGCAACTCCGGTTCGTCCCAGGAAGAGGGGCGTCCGACGATAGGAGTCGCGTTTCCGTCCCCGCCGCTAATGGCCTTCTCTCGGATCTCGTCGCTCATGGGAGCAGGCGACTGGCCGTAGAGTCCGAGAGCGTACTCTCTGACGGGTTCGATGACGGTAGCGTAGCGGCCCATGAGGACGTTCGTCACGGACTGTGAGCCGACCATCTGGCTCATCGGAGTGACGAGGGGAGGATAACCCAGATCCTTTCGGGTACGGGGGATTTCTTCAAGCACCTCGGGGAGCTTGTCGAGGGCGTCGGCCTCCCGAAGCTGGGACACGAGATTGCTGGTCATGCCGCCCGGAATCTGGTGACTGAGGACGCGGGCGTCGATGACGGAGGTCTTGGGAGTTTCGAGGTGCGCTCGGTACTTCGGGGTGATCGTTTCGAGGTAGTCGCCGAGATCGAGCAGCGGCTCAAGGTCAAGGTCTGTTGCCCTCTCGGTGCCCTTGAGGGAGGTAATGAGCGGCTCGATGGCGGGCTGGGCGGTGCGGAGGGCTAGGGGCGCGAGACAGGCGTCGACGACATCCACACCGGCTTCGATTGCCTTGAGGACGGTCATGGAAGCCATGCCGCTAGTGTAGTGCGTGTGAAGCTGGAGCGGAACGTCGACGACCTCTTTGAGGGCGGTAAAGAGATTGAAGGAGTCGTAGGGAGCGAGGAGTCCGGCCATATCCTTGACGCAGATGCTGTCGGCGTCGAGGGCCATAAGCTCCTTTGCCTTGCTGACGTAGTAATCGAGATTGTAGATAGGCCCACCGAGGACTCCTTCCTCGGTGACGGAGTAGCAGATAGTCAGCTGCAGGTGCGCGCCGGAGTCCTTCACGGCGACGGCGGCCCGTTCGAGGTTCATGGGGTCGTTGAGGGCATCGAATACCCGGAAGACATCTATACCCGCCTCCGTGGAACGATTCACGAAGGCGTCGACTACGTCATCGGCGTACGGGCGGTAGCCGACCAGCGACTGCCCGCGCAGGAGCATCTGCAAGGGAGTGTCGGGTATGAGCTTCTTGAATGTTCGTAGACGCTCCCAGGGGTCCTCGCCGAGGAAACGAGTGGTGGAGTCGAAGGTCGCGCCGCCCCAGACCTCCATGGAGTGGAATCCGACGGCGTTCATCCGCTCTGCGATGGGCACCATGTCTTCCGTGCGGAGACGGGTCGCCATCAGGCTCTGATGGGCGTCGCGGAACGTGGTGTCGGTAATCTTGATGGGAGTGGAGGAGGTCATGTGATGGGCGTAATAGAGCTTCTACCGAGCGGAACCGGATACGGCCTCAGAACCACGTGCTGTGTTTCCACAGGTTCGTCGGATGATAGTTGGTGTCCCTGAGGGTGCGCCACTTTGTGGACTTCCAGCGACTCAAGGGGCGATGCTCCTGCTTAGCGCCGAGACGGCGCGCCTCCCGGTCGAGGTACTCCTGGACCGCGGCCATGGCGGCTGACATGAGCTTGTCGGAACGGTCGGTCACAGCGGAATGCTCCCGTGCTTCTTGGGAGGGAGGGTCTCCCGTTTGTTGTCGAGCATTTCGAGGGCGCGGACAATCTTCGGCCGGGTGTCGGCAGGGTCAATCACGTCGTCGATGAGGCCCCGACTGGCCGCGACGTAGGGGTTCATAAAGAGGCGCTCGTACTCTTCGATGAGCTCGGCGCGCTTGGCCTCCGGGTCGGCGTCGCTGCGGATCTGGTCGCGGTAGACGATGTTGACCGCGCCTTCGGCTCCCATGACGGCGACCTGGCCGGTCGGCCATGCGTAGTTGACGTCTCCCTTGAGGTTCTTGCTGCTCATGGCGATGTACGCGCCGCCGTAGGCCTTGCGGACGAGGACGCTGATCTTCGGTACAGTTGCCTCGGCGTAGGCGAAGAGGAGCTTCGCGCCGTGCTTTATGATTCCGCCGTACTCCTGAACGGTGCCGGGCATATATCCGGGCACGTCGATGAAGGTGACGAGCGGCACGTTGAAGGCGTCGCAGAATCGGATGAAGCGGGCGGCTTTCGTGGACGCGTTGATGTCGAGCAGACCGGCAAGGTGGTCGGGCTGCTGGGCGACGATGCCGACCGGTCGGCCATCGAACCGGGCGAAGCCGACGATGATGTTTCGCGCGTAGAGCTCATGCACCTCCATGAAGTCGCCGTCGTCGATCACCTGCAGGATGATGTCCATCATGTCGTACGGCTGGTTCGGGTTGTCGGGCACTACGTGGAGCAGGCCACGATCCCGCCGTTCGGGGTCGTCCTGCGACTGTTGCCGGGGAGGCTCCTCCATGTTGTTCTGCGGGAGGAAGCTGAGAAGGCGGCGGATCTGGTCCAGACATTCCTGCTCGGACTCCCATACGAACTGGCAGACGCCGCTCTTGGTAGCATGGGCCTCAGCGCCGCCCAACTCTTCGTGGGAGACGACCTCGCCGGTGGCGGCCTTCACCACGTCGGGGCCGGTGATGTACAGCTGTCCGATGCCGCGCACCATCATGATGAAGTCGGTAAGCGCGGGTGAGTAGACCGCTCCGCCCGCTGCGGGGCCGAGCATGGCGGATATCTGGGGGACAACACCGGAGTACCTGACGTTTCGCTGGAAGATGGAGCTGTATCCGGCGAGACTGTCTATGCCCTCCTGGATGCGCGCGCCGCCGGAGTCGATGAGGCCCACTACCGGCGCGCCGCTGTTGGCCGCGAGATCCATAACCTTGCAGATCTTCTGGGCGACGACCTCGGACAGCGTACCGCCAATTACGGTGAAGTCCTGTGCGAAGGCGAAAGTCACGCGGCCTGCGATCTTGCCGAAGCCGGTGACGACGGCGTCGCCAAGGTACTTGCGGTCGGCCATGCCGAACTCGGTGGCTCGGTGCTCGACGAAAGCGTCCAACTCCTCGAAGGTGCCCTCGTCGAAGAGAAGGTCGATGCGCTCGCGGGCAGTGAGCTTGCCCTTGGCGTGCTGGGCCTCGATGCGTGAGGGGCCACCGCCCTGCCGCGACTTCTCGCTGAGGGCCTCAAGCTCCTCTCGCATCACGTCGACTTTACGTTTGAGAACCATGCAGTCAACCTTACCTTTTCATAGACGAGCATCGAGCAAACGTGCGGTTCCGCCGTCCGCTCGATGGGATACAATGGCCTCAATCACACTACCAAATCTCCAAGACCCTAGCAAGGATACGCAGGGCTTTGGGAGCAGCCGGAAAGGTCGATTCTCGTGGAACCGCCGACCCTATGTGGGGGCATAACTGACATAGGGAGAAAGCGCTTCGCCTGGGGGGAGCGGACGTACGTGATGGGCGTCATCAACGTCACGCCCGACTCTTTCTCCAACGACGGAGTGGGCGACGACGTGGACGTGGCGGTCCGTCTGGCTGCGCGGTTTCAGGAGGACGGCGCGGACATCATCGACGTGGGCGGGGAATCGACACGACCGCCCGGTATATACGGTGACTCGAAGCCGGTATCGGTCGACGAGGAGCTGGGCAGGGTGCTTCCGATGATCGAGGCGATCACGCGGGAGACCGACCTGCCGGTGAGCATCGACACGTACAAGGCGGCAGTCGCACGGGCCGCGATTGAGGCGGGAGCGTCGATGATAAACGACGTATGGGCGCTGCAGAGGGACCCGGAGATGCTGAGGGTCACTGCTGATGCCGACGTGCCGGTCGTGCTGATGCACAATCAGGTTGGAACGGAGTACGACGACCTGCTGCCCGACGTGATCGAGGGGCTGCGGGAACGGGTCGATTCAGCCCTACAGGGCGGGGCGAAACGGGAGAACATCATCGTCGATCCGGGAATGGGGTTCGGGAAGACCGCGGAACAGAATCTCGAAATCCTGCGGCGGCTCTACGAGTTCCAGGAGTTAGGTCTGCCGCTGCTCGTTGGGATGTCGCGGAAATCTACTATCGGCTACGTTCTCGGCCTGCCGGTGGAGGACCGTGTAGAGGGAACGGCGGCAACGGTGGCGCTGTCCATCGCGGGGGGAGCGGACATCGTGCGGGTGCACGACGTTAAAGAGATGGCGCGGGTCGCGCGTATGACGGACGCGGTAGTGCGCGGTTGGAGTCAGGACGATGCAGGCTGAGGTGTACTTGGGGCTGGGATCGAACCTCGGTGACAAGCGTGGGAATATCCAGTGGGCGGTAGAGCGACTTCGCGAAATATCGACCGGACTCACGGTTTCGAGCTTCTACGAGACTGCCCCGATCGGAGTGACTCTCCAGCCGTCGTTCGTGAACGCCGTGTGCTGGATGTGGACGGATCTGGACGTGTTCGAGTTGCTGGGTGAGCTGCGAGGTATTCAGCAAGAGGCGGGGGTTCGAGGACCCGTGCTGAACGGGCCGAGGGCGCTTGACGTTGATATCTTGCTGTACGGGAGCCTTGTCGTCGACCTGCCGCATCTCACGGTGCCGCATCCACGGATGACGGAGCGGGAGTTCGTGCTGAGTCCGTTGGCGGAGATTGCGCCGGGGGTTGTGCATCCCGTGAGCAGGAAGACTGCGTCGGAGTTGCTTGCCGGCCTTGTTGGCGTACCTCGAAATGTTGGACAGACGCTCTAATCGCTGAGGCGCACTCCGGCGTCTCGCATCTGTTGGCGGGCGGTCGCGCCGCCCTCGGAGGTGACGGGGCGGGTGGCGTTTTCGATGAGGACGACCTCGAAGCCTTCGTTTCGTCCGTCGAGCGCGGTAGCTAGTACGCATACGTCTTCGGCTAGACCGCCGACGAATACGCGGTTCACTTCCTGTTTCCTAAGCTCGGTGGCGAGACCGGTCTGGTCGAAAGCGGAGTTCTGGTCCTGATCGAGACGGACGCCCTTTGTGACCACGGTGGCATCGTCTGGCAGGTCAAGGTCGGGGTGGAAGCGTGCGCCGTCGCTGTCCTGGATGCAGTGCAGCGGCCAAGGGCCTCCGGTCTCATCGAAGCTCATGTGCCCTTTCGGGTGAAAGTCGCGGGAGGCGTAAATCGGCGTGCCGCCGGCCTCCGCCGCGGCGATCCAGTCGTTCAGGACGGGCACCACCTCGTCGCCTCGCTCTATGGGCAGTGCGCCGCCGGGACAAAAGTCGTTCTGGACGTCGACGATGATGAGCGCATCGCCAGGCTTGAGTTCGCTGGGACTGGCAGTCATGGCATCCCCCTTCGGTTCTCTCTCTATTCTACCGAATCGACTCGAGTTTCGAGGGACCGTGTGGCGGTTTGGCAGACGACCTCTTGGTGGTAGGCGTTGAGTTTGGGGCTGATCTCGACAGGGTATGGCGGGTCGGCCTCGGGCAGGCTTCTCACCGCCTCCGGGAGCCGGGCTATCTGCTCGGCGGCATAGCGGCGCGTTTCGTCAAGGTCATGGGTTGGCGGGATGAGTCGCTTGCCGTCTCGCATCACTTGCACAAGCAGCGGATGGCCCGGAAGTTTTTCGTCGGCGCGCGCGATAGTGTCTCCCGTGTCATGGTCACCGTCGGACCGACGGAAGATCTGCTTGCGACCGGGGAGGACGGGTTTGTCCGTTGCCAGCTTTACGCGTCCCTCACCGGCGTATGACGTGAGCTTGTAGACAATATCGAGGTACGGCGCGTCCGCCGAGACGCCCATGGCGGTGCCGACCCCAAAGCCGTCTATCGGAGCGCCCGAAGAGATGAGCCTGTCGATCTCATACTCATCGAGGCTGCTGCTCGCGAATATCTGTACGCGAGAGAGGCCGGCTTGATCGAGCGCGGCACGGACTCGCCGGGAGAGGTCGAGGAGGTCGCCGGAATCGAGGCGGACGGCCCTGATTTTGAAGTCGTCGCTCAAGTCATTCGCGAGTTCGATGACCTTCTGCACGCCCGCCAGAGTGTCGTAGGTGTCGATCAGGAGGACGGTGTCGGGGTACAGGTCGGCGAAGGCGCGGAAGGCTGCGGCCTCGTTGCCGTGGGCCTGGATGTAGCTGTGGGCCATCGTACCCGCTACGGGGATGCCGAATCGCTTCCCGGCGAGGACATTGGAGGTCGCATCCACGCCCGCGATCCGAAAGGCGCGGGCGGCATTTAGAGCGGCGTCCGTCCCGTGCATCCGGCGCGCGCCGAAATCGATGACCGAACGCCCCCGCGCCGCCGTGACCACGCGGTGGGCCTTCGACGCCAGCATGGTCTGGAGCTGGACCTGGTTCAGCACGAAGGTCTCTATCAACTGGGCCTCCGGCAGCGAGGCCTCGACCTCCAGAATCGGCTCGTTCGCAAACACAGGGGTGCCCTCGCGGACAGCGTGAACGTCGCCGGTGAAGCGGAAGTCGGCGAGCCATGAGAGGAACCCGCCTGAGAACATTCCAAGCGTGTCGAGGTAGGCGAGGTCTTGTTGGGAAAAACGGAGGGTCTCAAGGTAGTCGAGAACGGTGTCGAGTCCGCAGGCTACAAGAAAATTGCGGTTGCGCGGCAGCCGGCGGACGAAGAGGCTGAATACAGCGCGCTCCGTCATGCGCTCCTCGAAATAGGCCTGGAGCATGGTGAGTTGGTAGAGGTCGGTGAAGAGCGCGAGGCCTTCGCCGTCTGAATCGGAGGGACCCTGCTGCTTGGTTAGGTCGTCGTCCGCGCTCATTGGTCTGTCTCCGGTTTGCCCGGGAACGTCGATTCAGTCCCGCAGCTCAGGCGGGAGCATGTTGGGGATGGTGTCCTCGATGGGATAGGTCTCGCCGCAGGCGTCGCAGCGCAGGCTTCCGGATACGATCTCGCCGTCCTCCTCTTGGTCAACTGTGAGGGTAAGCTCGGCCTTGCAGGTGGGGCAGACGAGGATATCGAGCAGGCTGCGTTTCATTATTTGAAAAACCCCTATTCGGTGCGGAGCTCTATCTCGTAGAGGACACCCATGAGCTCGGACAGGAAGAAGATCAGCACTCCGAGGATAACGAGTGTATTGTACCCTGACAGGGCGGCAGTTATTTTTCCCCACAGCGTGGTTGGAGACGGGGGCCGCACTTCGAGGGCGTCGAGGGTCTTTACGTGCCGTCTTCGGTCGCGGACGAGGGCGAACATCCAGAGGGAGAGGACTACCTTGACGCCAAGGGTCGCGGCGTACGGAGTCTCAACTTCGGTGAGGCGGTTGAAGGCGAGGATGGCGCCGGTAACGACGAGGACGATAATGCTGGTGACGACGACGGTGCGGAACTCGACGCCGAGAGCGACCGAGAGAGCGCGGGGAACGTCTGGGACGCGGGCAAGGGTGGGGATGAGGACGATGAGGTAGAAGAGGCTCCCGCCGACCCACGCTGCCGCGGCCAGCACATGGAGCCATAGCACGATGGTGAGGAATATATCGGCGAGGTCCAGTGCGGAGCGCCCTTTCTTCCGACCCCCTCTCTGAATCTCTCCCCCGAGGGGGGAGAGACCATTTCTAGGAGGCGGGTAGGATTTCCTCGATGAGCTCGTTGAGCTTCTCCTCGTTGAGGGGACCGGCCCACTTGTGGACGACCGTGTGGTCGGCGTCGAGGAAGACGGTGGTCGGGAAGGTCTTGACGTCGTATTCCTTGATGACGGTGCCGGAGGTGTCGGGGCCGACGGCGTAGGTGAGGCCGAACTCCTCGACGAACTTCTGGCCCTCTTCCTCGGAGTCGAGGCCGAGTTGCTGGATGGCGACGAAGGCGACCTCGTCCTTGTGCGTCTGGAAGGCGGCCTCGAAGTGCGGCATCTCAAGACGGCACGGCGGACACGAGGGATACCAGAAGTTGAGCACGATGGGCTGGCCCTTGAAGGTGTCGAGGCTGATGGCCTGGCCCTCCTCGAAATTCTCGTTGCCGAACGCCTCGAAGCTGAACGACGCGGCGATGTCCGCGCTCCCCTCGTCGGATGAGTCGCTCCCGCATGCGGCGGCGAGGATGATGAGAATCGTTGCGGCGGCGAGCCAGTAGAGTGTCTGCATGGTCGTTCCCCTCTCACATGCTTCTATAGTATTGGATGCAGGGTGTGGAGGGGAAGATGCGGGGGGTATGCAGTCACCAGCCGAAGTGTAGCATAATCACGTCGCCCTTCCATGGGAGGGAGGCGATCCAACGCTGGATCCTCTCCGCACCGTTTTGGGAGAGCTTGTTTTCCGATTGAAACCTCCGCACCTGTTCATCCATGGTCTCTCTGGTAATCTCGATAAAGGTGCTGCCCTCTCCGCCGGTGAGCCAATCGGCCACCTCCGCGTTGACGTTGAGATACCAGAGAAAGTCATACGTTGCGCCATGCGGCTGATCCAAGTAGTTGATGTTGACCACGCCGACGTCCAGTCCCATAAGTCACCTCCTGAGAATTGGGACCAAGCATTCTAGCGGACCTTGTCAAGTCCGTAAGAACCTTAGGCAACGAAGGGAGAAGGTGGGCAGAGTTAGCCCACCCGACTCCGCAGTTCGTCCACAAGCCCGTCGATGGGGACGCGGACTTGGGACATCGTGTCGCGGTCGCGGATGGTGACGGCGTGGTCGTCGAGGGAGTCGAAGTCGACGGTGACGCAGAGGGGGGTGCCGATCTCGTCCTGGCGGCGGTAGCGGCGACCGATGCTCTGGGCGTCGTCATACTGGGTGAGGCCGTCGACGACGCCGGACTCGCGGATGAGGTCGTGGACGCGGTGGGCCGTCGGGACGAGGCGCTCGTTGCGGCTGAGTGGAAGCACTGCCACCTTGACGGGCGCGAGTGCGGGATGGAGCTTGAGGAGGACGCGCGTTTCGGGCTTGCCCTTGGCGCTCATGGTCTCCTCCTCGGTGTAGGCGTCGGCGAGGAAGGTCATGACGGCGCGGTCGACGCCGGCGGACGGCTCGATGACGTAGGGCGTGTAGCGCTCCTTGGCCTGCTCGTCGAAATAGGTGAGCGACTCGCCGCTGGCGTCGGAGTGGGCCTTGAGGTCGAAGTCCGTGCGGTTGGCGATGCCCTGTATCTCCCCCCAGCCCCAGGGGTAGAGGTACTCAATGTCGTAGGTGGCCTTGGCGTAGTGGGCGAGCTCGTCGGACTCATGGGGGCGGAGCCGCAGGCGTTCGGGGTCGACGCCGAGGCCGGTGTACCACGCCATGCAGTCGTCGATCCACGTCTTGTGCCACTCCTCGTCCTCGCCCGGCTTTACAAAAAACTCGATCTCCATGATCTCGAACTCGCGGGTGCGGAAGATGAAGTTGCCGGTGGTGATCTCGTTGCGGAAGGTCTTGCCGATCTGGGCGATGCCGAACGGGAGCTTGCGGCGCGTGGTGTTCAGGACGTTGTCGAAATTTACAAAAATACCCTGCGCCGTCTCGGGCCGGAGGTGGACCCTGTTCTCATCGGTCTGGACGGGGCCCATGTGGGTCTCGAACATGAGGTTGAACTGCCGGGCCTCGGTGAAGACGCCGGTCTTCCCGCAACCGGGGCATACGTCACCCTCGATGAAGTCGGCGCGGAATCGCTGGTTGCACTCGCGGCAGTCGACAAGAGGGTCGGTGAAGTTTTCGACGTGGCCGCTGGCGCGCCAGACCTCGGGGTGCATCAGAATGGCGGCGTCGAGGCCGACCATGTCGCGGCGACCCCATACGAAGGTCTGCCACCAGTGGCGCTTGACGTTGTTCTTGAGCTCGACGCCGAGAGGGCCGTAGTCCCAGGTGCTGGCGAGTCCGCCGTAGATCTCGCTGCTCTGGAAGAGGAAGCCTCTGCGGCGGCATAGGGAGGTCAGGGTCTGTAGGGTGGTGGTGGTCATGGGACACCGAGAAAGTAGAAAGAATTGCGTAGAAAGTAGTATACCTGATGTGGGGCGTGGGGCAGAAAAGCGCGGCGGGAACGGGAAGGGGCTACTGTTGCAACTGGGCGAGGGCCTTTTCGATGTCGGTGCGCTGTGTAGGGTGCTGAGCTAGGGTCAGGGCTTTGTTGAGGTCGTCGACTGCAAGACGGTTGTCACCAAGGATCATGTGGGCAAGCCCCCTGGAGTGATAGGCGTCGGCATAATTCGAGTCTACACCGATAGCCAGACTGTAATGCATGATCGCCTGTCGGTGCTCACCCAAGTATGCATAGGCGCGTCCCTTGTTGTAGTGTGGCCAGCTAAAGTCGGGATCAAGCTCGATGGCCCGGTCGTAGTCCGCTATCGCGCTGTGGTATGAACGGAGGCTGAAGTAAACCCAACCTCTGTTGTTGTATGCGAGAGCGTAAGTGGAATCAAGCTCGATGGCCTTGTTGAAGTCCTCGATTGCGCGTCTGAAATCTTCCAGCAGGTAGTAGGAATGTCCTCTGTTGTTGTATGCCCTCGCACGATTGGAATCAAGCTCGATGGCCTTGTCATAGTCCTCGATTGCCCGGTGGATTTCACCTAGAAAATCGTAGGCAAACCCTCTGCTGACGTAGGCATCAGGGAAGTTGGGATTGAGCTCGATGGCCTTGTCGTATTCCTGGATTGCAAGACGGTACTCGCCCACTACCTCGTAGGCGACTCCCTTATTGTAGTGTGCTTCGGCGGGGTCACTACCACATGCCGTGGACAGCAGGATGATCGAGCACACTACCAGAAAAGCAGATGGCGTCGAGGATCTCATTGGCTGTGGCTCCGGGGCAGCTAGATGTCTGCTGTGCTGACTCTTATAGGGCCAGTCTACTGCAGGAATTGATGAGTACCAAGTAGGGCGTAGTATATCCGATGTGGGGCGTGAGGCAGGCAGTAACCGTGGGGAACGGGAGCTACTCCTGTAACTGGACGAGGGCTTTCTCAACGTCGGCCCGGTGTGAGGGATGCTGCGCTAGGGTCAGGGCTTTGTTTAGGTCGTCGATTGCGCGACGGTGGTCGCCCATGTCTCTGAAGACAAGACCTCTGCCGAGGTACGCGGCAAAGGAGTTGGGCACGAGGTCGATGGCCTTGTCGTAGTCCGCGATTGCACGCTGGAAGTCGCCCAGCTCCTTATAGGAATTTCCCCTGTTCCTATAGGCAGTCACTTTGTCGGGACTGAGTTCAAGTGCCTTGTCGAAATCCCAAATGGCCTTTTCGTACTCACCTAACTGATGGTAGGCATACCCTCTGCTGTTGTATGCATCGGCGTTTGAAGGGTCGTCCCATATCACTTTGTCGTAGTTCTCGATTGCCTTGCGGGTCTCGAACAGGTGCCGGTCGGCACGATCCCTGTAGTATCGTGCCGAGCTAGAGGTGGGATCCAATTCAATCGCCTTGTCGTAATCCCTAACCGCTTTACCATAATCGCCTAGCCTTTCGTAGGCTATTCCCCGGTTGAAATAGGCGGCAGTCTCATTGGGGTCCAGTTTAATAGCAAGACTACTCATCTCTATCGCCCGCAGGTTCTCGTTCAAGGTCAAGTGGATGGCTCCCTTGTTGGTATAAGGCCAGTGCCAGTCCGGATTAAGCTCGATGGCCTTGTCGTAGTCCTCGACCGCGTGGTTGTACTCACCAAGCAGGTGGTAGGCGTGGCCCCTGTTGTTGTAATAGAGAGAAGAAGTGGAATTAAGCTCGATTGCCCTGTCGTAGTCCTCGATGGCGCGACTGTGCTCACCAAGCTGGTAGTAGGAATATCCCCTGTTGTTGTAAGCTCTCGCAGAATTGGAATCAAGTTCGATGGCCTTGTCGTAGTCCTCGATTGCCCGGTGGAGTTCACCTAGATTATCGTAGGCCAACCCTCTGCTGACGTAGGCATCAGGGAAGTTGGGATTGAGCTCGAGGGCCTTGTCGTATTCCTGGATTGCAAGGCGGTACTCGCCCGCTGCCTCATAGGCGACTCCCTGATTGTAGTGTGCTTCGGCAGGATTATCGCCACATGCCGTGGACAGCAGGATGATGGAACATATCGCGGCGTAGGCGAATGGCAACACATATTTCACTGTCGGTCGCCCCGCAGAAAGCAGAAAGTGGTGAGCAGAAAAAAGTAGCATATCTGAGCTGCGAGTCCGGTATGCGCCCTACGCAATACTCTCTACTTTCTATGCAATTGGTTCTCAGTCACCCCTGGCGCCGGCTATGTCTCTGCGCATGAAGAGCCAGAAGGAGACTCCAAGGAGAACCGCTGTGTACACGAGGATGACGATGAAGGCCCGGAGCGCGTCGGACGATTGCTCCCCGGAGACGCTGTTCACTTCCACCTCGACGAGCGGCGCGGCGTTCCAGGTGTTGACGCTTGCCACGAGGAGGTAGTCGGTCAGATTAGAAAGCGTGTCGTTGAGATTGAGGATTGGCGAGAGGATCGCTTCCACCAGGTAGTACCCGATGGACACGGCTATGCCGACCGCCGTGGACGAGGTGAGCACGGTCAGGAACACGCTGAGCGCTATGAATGGGATGAGCGAATAGACGATCTTCAGGTACTCGACAACGATGTCCAGCCACTCGCCCGGGTCGGCCAGTTCACCCGTCTCGCTCGGTGGGATGACGCCTGCGATGAAGCTGGAGACGACGGTCAGTACGGCGAGGATGATGAGCACGTCGGAGCACAGCCGCAGGAGCAGGAGGAGCTTGGCCGAGAGAAGCTGCCAGCGGCCCGTGCCCCTTGTGAGGACGTTCCGCAACGTGCCCCAGCCGTACTCGCTGCCCATGACGGAGGCTGCAAGGACCATGATGAGGAGGGGGCCAACGGACGAGAACCCCCCGATGGCTTCGGTGATGCTGTCCGGGAGCGTGAATCCCTTGCGGAACACGTCGGCAGCTTGGAAGTTGTCGCAAGCGCCCTCTCCGAAGAATTCCTCCACGTCATTAAGGAACATCTGCTTTTGTTCTTCGGTGAGCTGATCGAGCTCAGGCGGCGTGCGGTCGTTGACTATGTCCGCGCAGGACATCGTCACCGAAACGGTCTCGCCATCCCTCTCAAAGGAGGTGCTAAACGAAGAGGAACCGCCGCTAAAGACCTCCTGCACGGTATCGTTGTGGTAGGCGACGTAGCTGGCCCAAAACCCAACCTGGGCGAGAAGCACTGCGATGCCGAGGAGTATCCACGGCATCCAGCGCTTGCGGAGCTTGAACCACTCCCATTTGGTGAGTCGGAGTACGTGGGTAATCAGCATGGTTTGGGTTCCTTAGGTTGTGTTCTTGGCCGTGTCTACCGCTTTGAATTCAAACGGTGCCGGTCACTCGCCTTCGTCCCCTGTGACTTCGAGGAAGTAGCTTTCGAGGGACTTTTGGCCGGTGGAGATGTTCGTGACGTAGACTTCCGAGCGTCCAAGGGTTGTGGACAGGTCGGTGGCGCGGTCGCTTGGGGCTGCCACGACAACCTCGCCTTCCTCGATCTTGATATCTTCGATCCAGTCCAGGGCGGAGAGTACCTCGACAGCCTTGTCGTTGTCAGTTGTCTTCAGAGTGATCTGATCCTGTGACCGGAGTAGGTCGGCAACGTTGCCCTGGGCGATGAGCTTGCCCTTGGAAAGAATGGCCACGCTGTCACATACCTGCTCAACCTCGTGGAGGAGGTGGCTGGACAGGAGGACGGTCCGCCCGCCGGTTCCGAGGCTGCGGATCAGGTCGCGTACCTCCGCCATGCCCGCCGGGTCCATGCCGTTGGTCGGCTCATCGAGGAAGAGCAGCTCGGGGTCTCCCAGGAGAGCATAGGCCAGTCCGAGGCGCTGCTTCATGCCAAGCGAGTAGGTGCGGAATTTGTGGTCTCCCCTGCCCTCCAGACCTACCCGTTCGAGCAGGGCGTCGATTTCGTCGGACGATCCACGTCCGGATATGCCCTGGAAGTAGAGGAGGTTCTGGCGTCCGGTGAGGTAGGGATAGAAGGACGGGGACTCGATGATCGCGCCGACGCGGTGCAGGGCTGCCTCAAGTCCGTCGGATGCGCCGAAGAGGTTGAACCCGCCGGAGGTGGGTCTTACGAGACCGAGCAGCATGCTCATAGTGGTGGTCTTGCCGGAGCCGTTGGGACCGAGCAGTCCGAAGACGTGGCCGCGCGGGACGGACATCGAGAGGCTGTCGACGGCGACGATGCTCCCGTAGTGCTTGGTGAGCGAGGTGGTCTCAATGACGTGGCCGGGTGATGCCATGTTGGTCTCCTGGGAGAGGTTAACGAGGGGGAATCACGATGTTGGACATCGGGGATTGTACAACGCGAAGATGTAAGTGTCAATAGTGCATTACGAAGTATTCTGATAGTCTGATAGTATTACTAATGAGCGGCAAAGAGGCTGATGCGTTGGGATTGGAATAAGCACCCTCACGGACAGGTCGCGAACTTACTGACCACGCATCCTTCCCACGCAAGGCCATTTTGGGGGCGCGGAGGGGAACCGTTAGGCTCTCTCCAGTGTCCGACGAGGGAGACATTCCTGTAGTTTGGGTCTGCTGATAGCGAAGGCTATCGTATCACGGCGAGATGCCGAGGGCAGATGGCGTACTCGGAATATGACACACGACTTCCCGCGGCGTCGCTGGTGGGGCGGGAAGAACTGACCTTCAGGATTTCTTTGTAGGCCTGCTCCCTGAAGGGGGCTTATTCGTGCCTGAAGGTGGAGGTGCTTTCCTCGGGGGCGCTCCATCCCTTAGGGACAAACCACGTGGAGGTGGGGCTTGCCTAGGGCCTGTTCCCTTGATTACTATCCTACGGGGCCTACCATTAGTTGACATGAGGCCTTCTCCGAAGTATGAACTACCTTATCCGTACGGCATTATATCATCAACTGTCGATGCGCCCCAACCCTCTGAAGGAGATTTGGGATACCTCGAGTTGTAGAAGTAGGTATAAACCATGGCGGATGTTACCTCTCTTGACACTATGAATTCATATGTTTCATGATGCGACTCGCCTGGTTCTACAATGAGCTCGTTTGCTTCCCAGTTTCGAACCACCTCCTCAAGAGTTGGCCACTGTAGGTAATCCTGCTCTCTATCTACAAAAGTCTGAGAGTAAATCTCAGAAATCTCCTCTTCCGATACTGGCGCTATCTGCTGTATGCGGAACAAACTCTTTCGTACCTCTATCTTGACTTTTGAACCATTGTGTAGAGTCGCGGTTACCTCAACATGAGTATATTCATCTCCTATGAACCTGTGTGAGATTTTGTGTGTGACGGTCAGATGAGGTTCAAAGTCTCTAAATACTTGAAACTTAAAGAGTGCAAAAAACCCACCTATAATAATTGCTGAGGCAACTACGAAAAGCTGGAGGATTTCGACCACATCCTTGACATTTTCGGTCTCATCCAACGCAAAGTTCAATACGAAGGTGGTGACTGCCAAAACACTCAAGGCTACGACGACGACTATAGCGACATACCATATTTGCTTCAAACCCATTAACATCCCCAATAATCTACTAGAAGCTCCGTTATTTCCGTTTGAGCACTACTCGTGCGCCTATCCTTGTCCAGTCTGAGGGATTATACCTTACTGCACCTTTGTCGCGAGTGAACGATAGACTTCCTTATGCGATGACAGCATGTCTCAATGCAAGTCGGGCAGCATGGCTAGACTAGCGCATCCGAGCAGTTCTCATGTATGGCGGACGCGGCAGGCCAGCGCGATATGAAAGGCAGCGCGAGGTGACCCAGAGAGTAAGTCTACCCTCCCACCTTCCTTGCCTCGATGAGGTACCTCGCCGCGTAGAACCCAAGCTCCTCGCCCGCCTCAAGACGTTCCTGAAGCGCGAGCAAGTACCGCAGGTGCGACTTCACCGTGAACCCCGGCACCTCCCAGGGGATGGCCTTCAGGTAGTAGACGACTGCGCCCACGTCCTCGAACACCATCCGGCCCTCCCACTCCTCCACATCTACGATGATGAGACCGGCCTCCCTCAGAAGCGGCACGTATTTCTCCGGAGTGGCGTCAGGGAACTCAGGAGTCGCGTCGAAGGCCGCCTGCAAGTCCCACAGCCACATGCCATGCACCTGCTGTGTGAGAAACGTACCACCCGGGGATAGGACACGCGCCACCTCGCTGGAATTGAAGTCCGCGTGCCGGTTGAGTACGAGATCGAACTCGCCGTCCGTAAATGGCATGGGGTCGGTGTCGGTGACCGCCGCCTTCACGACCTCGACACTCAAAGGCGTAAGCCGCTCGGTCGCCAACTCGAAATTCGGAGCATAGTCCTCGGTCGCAACGACCCTCACGGGCCAGTGGTCCCGCAGGCTCAAGAGTTTTTCTCCCCCGCCCGTGTCCAGATCGATCACCGACGACGACCGCTCCATCAACTCGGCTGCCCTGCCCAGGTACGACCAGGGCTCCCGCTCCCCCCTTATCCGGCCATCGAGGTACGAGAAGTCCCAACCGCTAAACGGCTCCCGCTCCTCTCGCAACCACGTCTCGACGAGTTCATCACGGTTTACAGCCATCAACCAAACGACTCCACGAACGCCCCTTCGTCCTTTTCCTTCCGTTTGCGCCCCACTGCTGCCATCCCTTGTTCCGTCGGTCCCTCGCTGGCGGCAAATCCAGTCCCGACGATGAGCCTGATCATGAATTCTATAGGTGACTCTCCCTCTTCTCAATCCCTTATTCCCTGACATCGCCCTCCTCGGATTATGCGACTTGCGCTTATAGGAAGACATATGGTAGTGTTGGCCCAAATTGCCGGATTGCGTATGGCACGGGCTGTACGACTACGAGAATAGCTTTATCGAGGAGGCTTGGTAACCATGGAAATGGGAATGATGCCGCTTATCGTCATGCGGACTATTCTCGGTGCGTTTACTCTCGCGATCATCTCCTTCTTGACCTTCGTAATCATTCAGCTGCCTGAAGGCGACTACGTCGACCGGTATATCGAGCAGCTCCGTCTCGAGGGCGATGAGATCAGTCAGCAGGAGGCCGACGCGATTCGCGACTACTACGGCCTGAACCGCCCGATGCTCGTCCAGTACTGGTTCTGGATCTCCCGGATCATCTTCAAGCTCGACTTTGGACGCTCCTTCGCACGGCAGCGCACTATTAAGGAGTTACTTGCAGATAGACTGCAGTTCACCATTGCCTTAGCGGCCTTCACGGCCGTACTCATCTGGGTGTTCTCGTTACCGGTGGGCATCTATTCCGCCGTGAGACACCATACATTCGGTGACTACGCGTTCACATTATTGGGGTTCACTGGGCTAGCTGTGCCCGATTTCTTATTGGGCTTAGTAATGATGTACGTATTCTTCGCCTACTTTGGGTGGAGTGTGGGCGGCTTATTCTCGGGTCAGTACATTAATGCGCCATGGAGCGTGGGCAAGGTGATTGACATGCTCCAGCACCTGATCGTGCCGGGCGTGGTGCTGGGAACGGCGGGCACCGCAGGTCAGATTCGCGTGCTGCGCAACAACCTGCTGGACGAGCTCGCCAAACCGTATGTCGTGACCGCGCGAGCTAAGGGCGTCGTAGCCTGGAAACTCGTCGTCAAGTATCCGTTACGCATTGCGATCAACCCGCTCATCAGCGGTTTTGGCGGGCTGCTTCCGAGTCTCTTGGGCGGATCGGTCATCGTGTCGATCGTGCTCAGCCTGCCAACCCTGGGACCGCTGATGCTCAACGCGCTCAGACAGCAGGACATGTACCTCGCGGGGAGCATATTCCTGCTGCTCTCGACGCTGACGATTATCGGGGTCCTCATCTCCGACCTGATGCTCGTTGTCGTGGATCCGCGCATCAGGCTGATGGGCGGCGCCGGCAACTAAGCGCACATCCAACATAGCTAAACTCGACCCCCTTGCACTTTGCCTGCAAGGGGGTCTTGCTTTTCCACGCACCCGTCCGGTGGAGTCGAACGGGATTCGGTTCCCACAGAATAGCTCCTGTTCGTCGACGGCTTCACGAAGCCGCTCCCGGCCATACAGGGCTCATAGACCGCTTGACAGTACCTACCTTCGGACGTAACATGAAAGTACGTTGCCTAGCTCTGCTAGGTGGCGATACTGGTATGGAGGTGAGCGCATGGACGCGCCAATAGTTGTCCTGCTCGCCGTCCTAGCCGGTCTGTTTGGCGTTGGTTTAGGTGCACTGGGCTTCTTTTTCGTCTGGAGTAACGTCTCCGGCAATCGCATGGAGACAGCGAAGAACGAGGCATCGAAAGTGGTCGAGGACGCCCGCTCCGAGGAGCGGCGAGTGATCCGAGAGGCCCGTGAGGAAGCCAAGCGCACCGTATCGAGTGGTGAAGCGAGAATCAAGGAAGCCGAAGGCGAGCTTCGTGAACGCCGCCGTGAGGTGCAGGGAACCGAGAGGCGTCTCTCGAACCGCGAGGAAAACCTCGATAAACGCGCCGCTAACCTCGAACGCCGTGAGCGCGACCTCACGGCCAAAGAGGAACAAGCCGCGGAGATCGAGAGCGACCTGCAAGACCTCAGGCTGAAGCAGTCGCAGAAGCTTGAGGAGATTTCCAGCCTCAGCATGGAGGACGCTCAGGCCGAGCTCATGCGTCAGGCCGAGGAGGAAATCCAGCACGAGTTGGCCCTGCAGTACCGCGACATGGAAGATGAGGCGCGGGCCCGGGCCGACGACACCGCAAGAGAGATCATCAGCGAGGCGATCCAGCGTCTCGCATCCGACGTGGTCTCCGAAGCTACTCTAACCACAGTGCCACTGCCAAACGATGAGATGAAAGGTCGTCTCATTGGCCGCGAAGGACGGAACATCAGAGCAATAGAAAAGGCAACCGGGGTCGATCTCATCATCGACGATACTCCGGAAGCCGTGACCATATCGTGCTTCGACCCGATTCGCAGAGAGGTCGCGAGACTGGCCCTGACCAAGCTCGTGACCGACGGCAGGATTCATCCCGCCCGCGTCGAAGACATGGTCGCCAAGACCGAAAAAGACCTGCAGGAGGCCATCCGAAAGAAAGGAGACAACACCGTTCGGGATGTCGGCGTGCGTGGTCTCAACAAGGAGATCATTCAACTGTTGGGCCGCCTGCAGTACCGGTACAGCTACGGAGAGAACGTGTTGCAGCACAGCGTGGAGGTCGCCCACCTCGCCGCGGCCATGGCCGCCGAGATCGGCGCCAACGTCCGCGTCGCCAAGATGGGCGGTCTGCTCCACGACATCGGCAAGGCCCTGACCCACGAAATCGAGGGACCCCACGCCGAGATCGGGGCTGAAGTCGCCACGAAGAACAAGGTGCCGAAGCCGGTCGTCACCGCAATCGCCGAGCACCACGACGACGACCACTCCAGCCCGGAGTCGTTCCTCGTCGCGGCGGCCGACGCCATCAGCGCCGCCCGACCCGGAGCCCGGCGCGATACCGTCGAGCACTACCTCAAGCGCCTGCAGGCCCTCGAACAGGTCGGCATGGCCTTCGAGGGAGTCGAGAAGTGCTACGCGATCCAGGCCGGACGCGAAATCCGCATCCTCGTAAAACCCGAGGACATCGACGACATCGCCGCCAACAACATGGCGCGCAACGTCGTCAAGAAGATCGAGCAGGAGCTGACCTACCCCGGCCAGATCAAGGTCACCGTCATCCGCGAAAACCGCGCAGTCGAGTACGCTCGATAGACCGCGGACCAAATCGACGAATTTGGAACCGCCTCCGGTGTCTCCCGCCGGGGGCGGTCTTGGTTTCCGCTATCTCATCCCAACAGATACAATGAACTTAGACAATCCTAAGGCCCCACAAAGTGCATGAAGTAGACCTCCATCTCCACACGACCCACTCCGACGGCACGCTCACACCGACGGAGCTCGTCGACCTCTGCGCCCGAAAGGGTCTCAAGGTCATCGCCATCAGCGACCACGACTCCACCGAGGGAGTCGCCGAGGCACAGGCCGCCGCGATCAGGCACGGCATCGAGATCATCCCCGCGATCGAGCTGAGCACCGACGTCCCCGACAACGAGATCCACATGTTGGGATACTTCATCGACATGGAGGACACAGGCTTTCAGGACCTCCTGCGAGAATTCCGCGCGGGACGCGAGGACCGCGGGAGGAAGATGGTTGAGCGACTTATAGACCTCGGTATGGACATCACCTGGGAGGAGGTCGAGGGCATCGCCGACGGAGCTGCCGTTGGTCGGCCCCACATCGCACAGGCGCTGATCAAGCATGGCTACGTTTCCGAGTGGCAGGAAGCCTTCGACAAGTACCTCGGACGCACCGGCCCTGCCTACGTCGAACGCACCCGGCTCGAGCCCGAAGAGGCCGTCCGGGTCCTGTTGAATAACGGTGCGTTGCCCGTCATGGCGCACCCTCTTTACTACGAACGCGAAGATACCCAAAAGCTCAGGAACGTCGTTGCAAGTCTCAAGGAGGCAGGGATGGTCGGCCTCGAAGTCCACTACGGAGAGTTCTCAGAGAGCGAAATCGACATGCTCGCCAACATCGCTGCCGAGCTCGATCTCATCCCGTGCGGAGGCAGCGACTACCACGCATCCGGCAAGCCCGGGGAGATCATACCCGGCGAGGCGGGCCCGCCCATGAGCACGGTTGAGGCTCTTCGCGAAAAGAAGGGTGTGGCAAGCGCGCTATGACCGCCACCGCCGCCGCATTCATCGTCGGTGCCTACCTGCTGGGCGCGATTCCCACGTCGTACCTCGTGGCTCGCTTGCTCAAGGGAGTCGATATCCGCGAGTCCGGCTCAGGCAACGTCGGAGCCTCCAACCTCAGCGAGCACGCAGGACGCTGGATCGGCATCCCCGTCGGCCTCTTCGACCTCATCGTCAAGGCGACAGTGCCAATTCTTCTTGCAAAATTCTTTGACCAGACCATCACCATCCAAGCCGCCGTCGGCCTCGCCGCGGTCTTAGGCCACAACTGGTCTCCCTACCTCCAGATGACGGGTGGTCGAGGCATCTCGACGGTCATCGGTGTCATGGTCGCGTTTCTCATGTGGCCGGAAATACTCATAGGCATTGTCGTCGTCGGCATCATCGGAACTCTTTGGCTCAAGGATATGGCGCTTTGGATGTTCGTCATGATCCTCGCGCTGCCGGTCATGGCGTATCTCTTCGACTTCTTCGATCTCTTCGAGCGGGACATGACACTCGTCATCCTGTTCGCCTGTCTGGCAATCGCCCTGCTGGCAAAACGACTGACCGCCAACTGGGAGCGACCGGAGCAGGGCTACAGCTGGAAAGTCTTCCTCTACCGCATCCTCTGGGACCGTGACGTCCGGCAACAGGAGGAGTGGACGCGCAGGGGTATCGAAGGGGAGGCAGCCTAGTGGCCGAACTGGGACCGGACGCGATCTACTGCACGCGGCACAAGGACACTCCGACAGGCCTCCGGTGCGGACGCTGCGAAACGCCCGTATGCCCGCAGTGCATGGTCCACGGCCCTGTCGGCGTCCGCTGTCTCGACTGCGGCAAACCACCCAAGCTGCCCCAATTCGAGGTCTCGACTTCCCTTGCCCTCCGGGCAGTCGGAGCGAGCTTGGGCTTGGGGATCGCAGGCGGAATCGTGCTGCTTGTCCTGACCCTATTCGGTTTTGGCCTCTTCTTCTACCTGATCGCCTCGGCCGGATTCGGCTACGTTGTGAGCGAGGCCACCAGCTACGCCGCAAACCGCAAGCGAGGGCCGGTACTTGCAGTCATCGCCGCGATAGGAGCGGTCCTGGGGCACGTTCCGGTCATCGCGCTAACCGGCCTGTTGCACCTCATCCTCGGCGCCGTAATCGCCGGCTTCATAGCCTACGTCAGACTGAGGCAGCCGTAGCAGACCCTTGCACTGTCCCCTCTCCCGTTCGCAGAATACCTACCGACATCCCAGAAGTGCGTACACCAGTTTAGCGACTACCTCAAGGATTTGCGCGACAACGGCCAGAATGGCTAACCGCGCCCTATCCACTACAGCCATGTCCTCCGATTCTTCGGGTGCCGGCCCGGCCGTTCCGGCTAGAGGAGCATTCCCCTCGCCAAGCTCATCGATGTCCTCCTGCGCTTGCTCCAGGAGAGCGGTCCGGCTGCAAATGCCGGTGGTATAGCCGCCGTCGACATAGGGGCTGTCGTAGGCATAGACGATGTACTCTTCCCCTTCCTCAAAGGTGAAGCCGCAGCTCCCGCCCGTCGGAGGCGTGGTGATTTGCATGTCCTCATACACGGTGCCCTTCCACACGGCGCTCACCTCGAAGCCGATCGTGCTGCGGTCATCACGGGTTACCGACCTTCCATCGGGGTCGTAGGAGTGTTGGACAGAAACGACTCTCCCCGCAAACACTGCGGAAAACTTCTCCAGCTCCTCGGAAGGACTCCCGGGCTGCGCGCACGAGCACGCGTAGGCCTGCTCGGCGTTCCCGAAGAACCAGAGAACACTAACCAAGAGCGCGAAGCTCACTGCCACAACCGAAACAGGCGCGAAACCGGACCTCTGCCGTCCTAAACTCACTTGCTGCATGACCAATCCCCCTTCCGTCTGAGTGTCTTTGCTAAATGCCTCTATTTATAAGACGCAAAAGCACCCAGGATTGTTCCAAGATGACTGTGTCTGCCGTGGAGTTGGGGAGTTGAGCGGCAGGAGCTGCCGGAGGGCACCCTTTGTGACGAGAGGCAAGCACGTTCGATCGAACCACTTACGCCGGCCTACGGCTGGACGAAGAGAAATTGGGGGGTACACACCAGGTCGCAGTCGACATAGAGGAAACTTGTAGCTTGGTCGAGGCGCATCGGCTTAACGTGACATCTACGACCTACGTTTGGCTGAAACAGCCGTAGCGGGTGGCGAGAGGAATGCCGTTCCTCATCTATGTTGAAGGGTATTTTTCGCCCTTAGTCCGACAGAAACTCTCTAGGTGCTATCTACCTTCTTACCTAGTTTCCTGCTTAGTTTGTGGAGGTGGTTAATGGCTTTAGCCACTTCCTGCCTCAAGCATTCCCTTTCGTCGGGATCATCAGATGCTGCCATTTTCTTGAGTCGGTGGGTTATGTATACTTTTGCACCCAACCAGCTACTCCAATCTGTATCTTGTTTCTCGCATATATACTCGTGGACCTGCCAGTACTCCACCCCCAGACTCTCAGATACTGCTGCAATGGACTTACCTCGTTGCACCATTTGTAGGGCTTTAAGCTTCCAAGGCTTGTTCGTGGGCATATCTCAAACTCCCTCACAAAGGTACCTGAGACCAAACTGAAGACAGCCGCAACAACTTGCGGTCACCCTACGGCAGCGTCTCCACGATATCCGCCGCCGTCAGCGCCTCCAGCAGCGCCGCGACGTTTACGTCCTTCTTCGTGTGGTGACGCAGCGGAAGCTCGGGGTCGACGCTGTAGAGGTTGCGCCTCCCGCTCTTGTGCCGCTGGATGTATCCCGCCTCTTCCAGATCGGAGATGATCTTGTGGGTCGTCCGCTCAGTGATGCCGACATGGTTCGATATCTCCCGCGCGGTGTGGTCGGGATTGTGATAGATGTAGCTGAGCACCAACCCGTGGTTGGTGATGAAGGTCCATCCGGTGGGTCGCATAGATATTACCGGCCTACCTGCTGGATCTGCCGGAATCGTAACACACGCCGATTCCGTCCGCAAACACCCCGCTCACGGCTCGACTCTTCGCAGTCCGGGCACCCTGTCAAAGTCCCGGTCATAGCTCATAATCTCAATAACGCCATGTCGCCTCATGTGCGCCGCAGCCAGCGCGTCCTCGAAGTCAAGAAATGGAGAAGAGGCATAGAGGTCTAGAGCTTCTAAGTACACTCGCTTTTGGGGGAGCCTGAGACCCTGAAGCGTCAGTATCGGCACCAAGCGGGCCTTGATATCCTCGTTGCTCAACCTATAAGGAGCATTACGAGAGGAAAGCACATATACGACTTCGGCGATGACGGCTTCGCAGGTGAAGAGCTCTTCTTCCCCCAACTCTACCCGCTTGAAGAGCCGGTAACACGCCTCGGCCTTGGCCTCGTCGTCCCTGGTGAGATACCTGAGGATGACGTTCGTATCCAGAAAAATCATGCCTCGCTCAGTTCCCGCACAGTTCTTGCCGCCTTTTCGTCCTTGGCATTACGAGTTATCTCATCCCAGTCCTCTGGGTTCGCGGATGCCTTCACCGAGCCATAAGCCGACTCCAAACTGAAGGTGGCAGCGGTCAAACGTACATCGCCTCCGTCCTCTATAGTGAAGGAGACTCTATCCCTGGGCTTCAGGCCCAGCGTGCGTCTTACTTCAGCTGGAATGGTTACTTGGTTTCGTTGTGTGGTAGAGGCAGTGAATTCCCTCATGTCTCCTCCAATGTAACGCAGTATCTACAATGCATTTACATTATACCATTGTAGACGCAACGATGTCTTGTACTCTTCAGGGCAGCCCACCCTAATCCCCCGCCAGCGCCTCTGCCAGCTTCACCAGCGTCCGCACCATCACGCCCGTCCCGCCCTTCACTGTGTACCCGCTCGTCTTGCTCGAAAACGACGTCCCTGCGATATCCACGTGTGCCCACGCCGCGTCTCCCGCGAACTCCCCGATGATGAGCGCCCCCGTGATCGACCCCGCCGGTCGGCCTCCGATGTTCTTCATATCAGCCACGTCGCTGCGGTACTGCTCCTTGTACTCGTCGTACGTCGGAAGCTGCCACAGCCGCTCGCCCACCATGTCGCCCGATGCCTTAATGTGGTCGATGAACCCCTGGTCGTTCCCGAACAGCCCGCTGCAAATGTGTCCCAGCGCGATGCTCATCGCCCCCGTCAGCGTCGCAATGTCCACGATCCGGCGGATGCCCTGCTCGTGCGCGTAGTACACGGCGTCCGCCAGCACCAACCTGCCCTCGGCGTCCGTGTTGTCGATCTCGATAGTCTTCCCGCTCATCGTCCTGACGATGTCGCCCGGCCTCTGCGCTCCCCCGCCCGGCATGTTCTCCGTCGCCGCCACGATGCCCGTCACGTTGATCTTCGGCCCCACCTGCCCTATCACCTTCATGGCCGAAATCACCGCCGCGCCGCCCGCCATGTCGCCCTTCATGTCCCCCATGTTCGCCGACGGCTTTATCGATATCCCACCGCTGTCGAACGTGATCCCCTTGCCGACGATGGCGAGGTTGTTGTCCGGGTTTCCGGGATCGCCCTCGTACTTCATCACGATCAGCTTCGGAGGCTCCTTGCTCCCCTGCGCCACGCCGAGGAACGCCCCCATGCCCAATGCTTCCATATCCGGCCTGTCGAGCACCTCAATTCCCAGCCCGGCGTCGTCCGCCGCCTTGAGCGCCCGCTCGGCCATCCGTGATGGCGTCATGCGGTTACCCGGCTCGTTCACCATGTTCCGGCAGATCGTCACCGCGTCGGCCTGCACCAATCCGCGGTCGACGCCAAGCTGCAACGTCGCCAGCTTCGATGCGTCGAACTCGACGATCTCGACCGTCTCAACCGACTTCCCGCCGTCCTTCGACGACTTGAACCGGTCGAAGTCGTACAGTCCCAGCACCGTCCCCTCTACAATGGCCTGCGCCGACTGCGCCGCGTCCATCCCGCCGATTCCGGCTCCATGAGCGATGGTCGAGAACCTCGACACGCCGATCCCTTGCAGCCTTCGCGCGGTCTCGCCCGATACTGACCGCACGGCCTCCGCGTCGAAGTCGGATGCCTTGCCCAGCCCGGCAACCACCACCCTCGCCGGAGCGATCTTCCCCAACGTGTGGATGATCGTCACTTCGCCGCGCTTTCCCCTAATCTCCCCGTCGCCGATCAGCCTCGAAATCGCCCCGTCCAGCGCCGTGTCCACCGCGCCCGTTGCCCCACCCGGACTGGCCACCCCCTCGAACAGATTGACCACAATCGCATCCGTCTCCCGACCGCCGATGTCGCCGGCCACCACTTCAAACTTCATACCTTCGCTCCTCTTCAAATTCTCGGAAAATCAAGCAAGCAAATTATAAGCGAGTCAATCCTCAATGTGCCCCCTCCCTCAAGACAAATCCCCCTTTCCCCTCTTTCCGCCCGCGACGGCGAGTCGCCTCTCCCGTCCTGGGAGAGGGCTAGAGCCTGCCCCGTATTCGGAGGGTGAAACACCCAAACAGACATTCCGAACGCAGTGAGGAATCTATATTCCTTGCTCACAAAACCACGCCACGGAACACCACTAGGAACCCCCCTCTCCTCTCCGCGCCCTATTCGCCCGCGACGGCGAGTCGCCCATCCCTTTGATATAATTCCCCACAGGCAGCCAGCAGAAGGAGGCGAAATGCAGCGCTCACAAAGCCCACGAGAGGCCGATCTCCTCAAGAGAGTCTCGCAACACATGCCGGGCGGCAGCAACGGCAACACCATCCACATGAACGTCGTCATCGAACGGGGCGAGGGGTCCAAGGTCTGGGACGTAAGCGGCAACGAGTACGTCGACTACGCCCTCGGCTCCGGCCCGATGTTCATCGGCCACGCTCACCCCAAGGTCGTCGAGGCCCTGCGCGATCGCGTCGGCAAGAGCTTCACCTTCTTCAGCCTCACCGAAGAGGCCATCCTCCTGGCCGAGGAGATCTGCAAGGCAGTTCCGGCAGCCGAGCAAGTCCGCTTCGCCAGCGGCGGCACCGAGGCAACTTTGATGGCCATGCGCGCGGCGCGAGCATATCGCGGTCGCGACAAGATCCTGAAGTTCGAGGGCGGCTACCACGGCATGAACGAGTACGCCCTCATGAGCCTCGCCCCCTCCAAGCTCATCGACTTCCCCCGGCCCGAGCCCGACTCCGCCGGCATCCCCCGATCCATCCAGGAAGAGGTCCTCGTCGCGCCATTCAACGACCTCGAAACGACAACCGCCATCATCGAGAAGTACCACGATGAGATCGGCGGCGTCATCGTCGAGGCTTTCCAGCGCGTCATTAATCCCCAACCCGGCTTCCTCGAAGGACTGCGGGACATCACCAACCAGTACGGCATTCCCCTGATCTTCGACGAGATCGTGACGGGCTTCCGCTTCTCCTACGGGGGCGCGCAGCAGCACTACGGCGTGACACCCGACCTCTGCTCGCTCGGCAAGATCGTCGGAGGCGGCCTCCCGCTCTCCGCCGTCGCGGGCAAGGGCGAGATCATGCAGGTCTTCGACGCCGCGCACGCCGACGAGACCGGCCCCATGCCGCAGGTAGGCACCCTCAACGGCAACCCCGTTGCCTCCATAGCCGGACTCGCCACTCTCGAAGTCCTGCGCGAGCCCGGCATCTACCAGGAGACCTTCGCGCGCGGCAGGCGTCTCCGCGAGGGGTTCCAGGACGCCCTCGACCAGGCCGAGATACCCGCCCAGGTGATAGGACACGACACCGTCTTCGACATCTACTTCACCGACGATGACAGCCCCATCGCCGACTACCGCGACACCGCGAGAGCCGACAAGGCGAAGATGATGAAGCTCAACGACCTCCTCCTCGAACGCGGCGTCTTCAAGGGCGACACCAAGTACTACGTCTCCACCGCCCACACCGACGACGACATCGACCGGACGCTGGACATCTTCCGATCCGCCGTCGATGCGCTTTAGGAGAAGATCCTAGAGAAATCCGTTCACCCTGAGCCTGTCGAAGGGCAGTGATACCGTTCATGGTTCAAGGAACCCGTGACTGCGAGGAGTCCCAATGCGCAGGTTTCGGTTTAGCTGGGATGAAATAACGTGACGAGAGTTCCGTGGGCCTTAATGCTATCGGGGCTCATAGCGTTCCTGGCCCTCCTTTCCCCGACGGCCTGTCAAGGCCCTCCCGGCAACCCCGGCCTTCCGGGCAACCCCGGTGAGCCGGGCAACCCAGGCAACCCCGGACCGCAGGGACCTTACGGCGCTCCCGGCCCTCCGGGTCCTCCCGGCCTTCCGGGCAACCCCGGCGAGCCTGGTCATCCTGGACTTCCGGGGCTCCCCGGTCTTCCAGGTCCGCAGGGCCCGCCCGGCAATTCGCCCAGGGCCACCCTGACAATCTACAGCGTCTACTACCCCTATTTCGACACCGGCTACCACTTCTATCTCAACAGCGGCTTCCACGTTTTTCTCGACGAGAACCTCACGGTTAGGGGTTCCGGCTTTCAGCCCTTCGAGCCGGTGCAAGTGTACATTGATCTGGAGGGCGGACCCGACCCGAATCTGGGCTTCGCAACCGCGAACGGAAGCGGCGCGTTCGAGCTGGTCCTAGAAGCGCCCTTGGGGGATATCCCTGGCATTGTCCGAACGCGAGACACTCTCACTTCGCTGGACGCGGTTACTATCATGGCCCGAGGCGCCGACGGGAGCATTGCCACCACCCCTGCGCACATTCGTGACGAGAGGCCTATCGTCGTCATCCGCGGGCGTCCTCCGCCTCCCATCGTCGACGCAAGTCTGTTCGCAAGCTGTGCCATTATCGGTAACGCAGCCACCGTGTGGGGTTCCGGCTTCAAGCGGGGAGAGGCGCTGCATATCTTCCTCATCACAGGTTCCTTTGCCGACGGCGCGCCCATTCAATCCTTAGTCGGAAGTGCAGTGGCGAATGAACGTGGCGCTTTCAGGGCGACCATTGAAATCGAAGAATCCATCGGAGACTCGGAATTCGAACCCGGCCTCTTCGCGCTAAAGTCAGCCGGCATCCGTGGCACCGAGGCGACCGCGCCACTGATCGTAGTCTCACCACATCACACTGCCGCCTGCGACCCTGATCGCCTCCCATCCGTTTCCACCTTCAAGGCCTCTCCCTCCGAGGGAGTTGTCTTCAAAGCCATAGCCGCCGGAGGCGGCCACACCTGCGGGATCACGGCGGATTCCTCTCTCGAGTGCTGGTCGGAACATGAATCGCCCGCCGCAAGACACCCCGATGGCAGGTTTGCATCCATAAGCGCGGGGGCCGGTCACACATGCGGGGTAATGGTGAACGGCACGGTATCTTGCTGGGGCGCTAATGGCGATGGCCAGGCGTCGCCTCTGGACGGAGTATTCGTCTCGGTGAGCGCGGCGGCACACCACACGTGCGGCGTGAAGAGCGACTCTTCCGTCGCTTGCTGGGGAAGCGACAGCCACGGGAAGGCCACGCCGCCCACAGGGGATTTCGTCTCTGTCAGTGCGGGCGACTATCACACGTGCGGGATTAGGAGCAACGGTACAGTCGCCTGCTGGGGCCGTGACCTCTATGGCGAGTCGACGCCGCTCGCCGGGACCTTTGTTTCCATCAGCGCCGGATGGGGCCACACCTGCGGGGTCGAGACGGACGGCGCCGTCGCCTGCTGGGGACGCAATCGCTATGGCGAAGCAACCCCGCCCTTCGGGACGTTTGTCTCCGTCAGCGCCGGATGGGTCCACACCTGCGGGGTCAAGACCGACGGCTCCCTCGCCTGCTGGGGCCTCGACGACTACAGCCAGTCGACTCCGCCACCCGGCCAGTTCATCCAGGTCAGTGCCGTCGACTCGCACACGTGCGGACTGAGAAAGAACGGCTCCGTCTACTGCTGGGGCCGACTCTAACCCCGATAAGCCTGCTACCCTAGACCCACAGACGTCCTGTACAACCCACCGCGCGGATGACCCTCGCTCTCGCCCTCCCCCGTTCCCAGCTCAACGTCTGTCATTACCCCGAAAATAACCTACCGTAGGGGCGATTCGCGAATCGCCCCTACTACCAACATAGCCCCACCAAAACCGTCATTCCTGCGGAGGCAGGAATCTAGAGGGGCGGGGATGTGAGACTGCAGCCCATACATGCCTCCCTCAACTCGCCAATTTAACCCTTCATAAAGTATTGTACTTTTCCAAAACTTGATATACCATCTCGTCAAATGCCGTGTTCGGGGTAGTGCACGTCATCGACGGCCCAGTGTGGCCTCACATCACTTTTCCCGGACACGAACGTGGCGGGAGGTGTCCTGTGCAACTCGGGGGAACGTTCGTCGACGTAATCAGTGATGGCGCCATCTTGATCGACGGGGGCTCGATGTTCGGTCAGGTGCCCAAGTCGGAGTGGGAGCTCTACTGTAAGCCCGACCGCAAGAACAGGGTGCGCCTCGGGCTGAACTGCCTCCTCATCCGCAACTCCGCCGGAAACATCCTTATCAACACCGGCGCGGGCTCCAAGCGCCTAGAACGCCTTAAGGAGTCCCACGGCCTGCAGGGCAACAAGCTCATCAAGGGCCTCAAGGCTCTCGGTGTGTCCGCCAGGGACATCGACACCGTCGTCCTCACCGACCTCCAGTTCGACACCGCCGGCGGTTCGACCAAGCTCGAACGCTCCGGAAGGGCCATCCCGACCTTCGCGAAGGCGCGCTACGTCGTCCAGAAGGCGGCGTGGGAAGAGGCCAACTCGCCCGACGAGCGCAACCGCAAGCTCTACAACGACGAAGACTTCGTCCCCCTCGAAGAAGCCGGAGTCCTCGACCTCGTCGAGGGTGACGTCGAGCTTGCCCCCGGCGTCAGGACCAAGGTGACCAACGGCTACTCCAACGGCCACCAGATCGTCCTCGTCGAGGCCGGCAGCGAGCGCATCGCCTTTCTGTCGCACCTGATCCCGACACCGTTCCACATCGCCCTCTCGACCATCGCAGCCTTCGACAAGGACCACGGCGAGGTAATCAACCAAAAGCGCGAGGTCGTCGGCATGGCGCTCAACGGCGGATGGCTCATGATCTTCGGTCTCGCCCAGGAGCAGAGCGGGGCATACGTCCAGCAGCGCAACGGCAAGTCGCAGCTCCTTCCCGTCGCCTTCTGATCGCGGCGACCGACTTACCCCCTCTCCCGTCCTGGGAGAGGGCTGGGGTGAGGGCAAATACCTACCCCTGTCAGCCTGCCGGGGGAGATTCAGAGAGGGAGCGAAAGCAGTCACTTGAAGGCGACATTCGGTTCCCCGCGACATGGCTGACCGCCACTACACCCACGAGGAGGCCGAGGCCGCTCTTCCATGGGTGAGGGACGCCATCGACGCCATGCGCGTGGCGACACTGGAACTGCTCGACGCCCGCACCAAGCTCAGCGCCCTCCTCGAAATCATCCGCTCCAACGGCGGCAGCACCCACGACGAGGAGGTTCACGACCTCCGCTCCCGCGTCGAAAAGTCCACCGAGGCCCTGCGCCAACCCCTCGAAGAGTTCGAGAACAAGGAGATCATAATCCGCGACCTCCAGCGCGGACTCATCGACTTCCCCGCCCTCCGGGACGGCCGCGAAGTCTACCTCTGCTGGCTCTACGGCGAGGACCGCATAGACTTCTGGCACGATCTCGACACCGGATTCGCCGGCCGCCAGCCGCTCTAACACCCCGACCCCTTCCGTCATTCCTGCGTACGCAGGAATCCAAGGGGGCCGGGGTGATCTATCCCCTCTCCCGTCGTGGGAGAGGGCTAGGGTGAGGGTGATCTCCCAATCCTGTCTCTGTGCTCTCTGTGACCTCTGTGGTGAATCTTCGCGCCTCCAACCTCAAACACCGCCCCCGTCGTAAACGAACACTCCCCCGACGCAAGCCAGCACACCGTCGACACTACCCCCTCCACCGAGTCCGCCCCCTCGGAAACCGACACCGCGTTTACAAGAATACCCGTCCTCACAACCGACATAGCGACCGCCTTCGTCAGGCCGATCAGCGCCGCCTGAGTTGCCGACCGCGCGCTCCGTCGCACACCACCCTTCATCCCTATCTCCTTCGCCACCGTCACGATCCGCCCGTACCCACGCTCCATCATCGCCGGTATCACGGCCTGGCAATACTGCAGCGGACCGCGCACGTCGTTCCGGTACAAGGTATCCAGTATCTTCGGGCCCAACGAATAAATTGACCCCGAAACGTCTCCCATCGGGTCGGCGTACACCACCACATCCACCCTCCCCCAGACCAGCTTCGCCGTCGTCGCTGCCCACTTCGCCGCCGCCGGATCGGCCGGATCGCCCAGCAGCAGGCGACCCTGGATGCCCTCCGCGTCCAGCATGTCCGCCGCCCGTTCGCCCATCACCCGGTCCGCCTCCACCAGCACGATGCTCGCACCCTCTCGCCCCATCCGCATAGCCACGCCAAGCCCAAGATCCGACCCTCCGCCAACGACTATCCCAACCTGCCCGTCAAATTGCCCCATACCTGTCCCCAATTTCAAACTGACCCCTACCTCACCCTTCTGCCCGCGACGGCGAGTAGCCTCACCCTATTTGTCTGCGACGGCGAGTCGCCTCTCTGCGGTGAATCCCCGACCTACTCTACGGCCCGACGAACACCCGGTCAACGGCGTATACTCACGCCCATGCAGCCCGCCATTCACACATGCCCCCTCTGTCTCTCCACAGGCGCTACGCTCTTCCACACCAGCACGCAAAAGAACCTCGAACGCGACTACCACCACTGCGACACCTGCGACCTCGTATTCGTCCCACCAGAGTTCCATGTCAGCACCGACGCCGCCCGCGAACGATACCTCACCCACGACAACGACCCCGACAACGCCGATTATCGTCGCTTCCTCTCCCGACTCTGGGACGAGCTTCGGCCACGTCTCCCCGTAGGTGCGCGCGGCCTCGACTACGGCGCGGGCCCCGGCCCGGCCCTCGCGGCCATGATCGAGGAAGACGGCTTCTCAGCCGCGCTCTACGACCCCATCTTCCACCCCGACGAATCAGTCCTCGCCCGCACCTACGACTTCATCACCTGCACCGAGACGGCAGAGCACTTCTCCACCCCTCGCGCCGACTTCCTCCGCCTTCACGGACTCTTGGCCCCCGGCGCAACGCTCGGCATCATGACGGACATTCTCGAAGACATAAGCAAATTCTCCGACTGGTACTACCACCGCGACCCCACCCACGTCGCCTTCTACACCCGCCGCACCTTCCAGTGGATAGGTGAGTGGTTGGGGTTGGCTATAGAGCACTCCCAGCCGCGCGTCGTCCTCCTTCGGAAACCACTCTGAAGACTTCAAAATGCCTTTGTACCCCAGCAACCATCCCAATTCACACGACTAGGAAATCCAAAACGCTTACGGTAACGTTAACTATGACTGAGGGGGACGCAGACTCACCCGCCTGCGTTTTGTTCCACAAGGAGATGAACGCCTATGGCGCATAGGACGGTCATCTGCGTGTTATTTGTGGGAATGTTCTCTGTCCTGCTCGCCTGCGGGCGTACTCAGGTAGATTCCACGGATCCGGCAATTCCTGTAGCCGCGCCAGAGGCTGAGCAAGTCGCTGCGGCCTCGGAGCCGGTAACCGATCCCACTCCCGCCGTAGAAGTACAGGTCATCCCCGCGCCATTGCCTGTGGCAACCCATGACTCGTCGGGGGAATCCAAAGGAACCGACGCGAACCCCCGCAATACCCCGCAGTATGGTTCGGGACTCGGTTCATACAACAACCCATACCACGGCCAGGCGACGCTGGAAGAACGCATAGCCGCTGCGGACGTGATCGCAATAGCCCGGATGGCTACCGTTGTCACCGGGGTTGAAGAGTTTGAAATCCTAGATCACACCGGCGAACCTACCAGCAGAGAAGAGTTCGTAGGGGTGCTCAGGTTCACGTTCAACGTGAGCGCATACCTCAAGAACAGCGGAACAGACAGCCGTACCCAGCTGACTGCCGTGGTCAAGTCTTGGCATTGGCAGTTGACGCGCGAAGATGCTCAGGCTGTCGCCGACCGGATGCTTGAGAGCAGGGACACGCAGTGGGATAACCGCGATGCCGTCATCTTCCTGGTGCGGCAGCACAGTCAACTGCCCGCAACGAACAGCGACAACGTTTTCTACATGTCTGTCATCGACGTTATCGACTGGGACTCGGCCCGCGGAGACGAGTATTCGATTGCCAGCAAGCGCAATAAGATATGGCTCCCGGAAGCCAACCGTGGAGCGAGCGGCCAAAGTAGCAGTGAGCGATGGTTCCTTACCGATGTGCCGGTAAGTGGAACGGAACAAACCGCCAGGTCGAGCGCGCAGACAAGCCAAGAATCGCCCGCCATAGCGCAGAGCGCGTTGGTGAAAGAGATAAGTCGCGTCACAGCCGAGATGAACGCTGACCCGCGGGATGGGTACGCAATGTGCATTACCTTTGGGTACTACCTTGACAGACAAGATGCGTGGGCGGCCTCGCAAGACTTCGACTTCAGGCCGGAATATTTTCTGCAAGATGAGACCGGTTCTGGACTGCCCGCGGGCACCGGTATCATCTCGATAGACTCCTTTATAGTGAACGAGAACTGGAAGAGTAGGTCATGGTTTGAAGGTGACGACGCAGGCCTGTTCGCCATAGGCGATGTCATTAGCTCCTGGGAGTCCGTAAGTTACGATTACCCTAACACTTTCGACGCCGCCGGAGGGAAATTCCTTGTAACGGGAACCTTGAACAGGCACAACATTGAGACGACGCGACCCATGCCGAAGGGCGAGTATGTCTTTGTGGTGAACACCTACAAGATATTCAGCGCACCCTGTGAACACTACAAGGAAGTTGTCAACTGGAACGTCACCGTCACCGCCCTCGACGGCGTCCTCCACGAGGCGTTCTTCGACCCCGTCACGGACGGCTCGGCGGTGGCCGCCGACTCCACCAACGGCATTCTCAAGCCCGCGTCCTTTGCCGACGTCAACAGCGCCTCTGCGTCCCTTCAGCGCATCGAGTGGGCATCGGGCGCGGTAAAAATGAAGGTCAGTCCGCACACGGGGCTCACTGGCCAGGTCGTGGACTTCATCGAGCTGGACGGCTCGGTGTCGCTGTCATTGAACATCGACGACGCGACCGTCGACGCCGCCAACAACACCCTGAGTTGGAGCGTGGTGGAGCAGCCCTGGCATGACGGCGACAAGCTGATGCTCCGCATCTCTCAAGCCAACCCTTAACCACCTCAATCCTCTTCTTCCTCCCCTCTCTCTCCTCTGTGTCCTCTGTGTCCTCTGTGATCTCTGTGGTGAGTTCTCCCCAGCACCCAGAACCCCACACCCTTTCCGCCCGCGACGGCGAGTCGCCCAGCACCCAGCATCTCATTGACACACAATCGCACCCGTCGTTATCATTGAACCAACGGACACGGCGTCCGTTCTTCAGGCCCTCCACGCACAGGAGTCCCCCATCATGGCAACATACGTCAAGAGCGAGGCTCAGGACTGGGCTTGGGAGAACCTCCGCGGCGAGTGGAGCACGCTGATGACGCCGTTCACTCCCGACGACGAGGTGGATGACGACGCTCTGCGGCACAACATCCGCCACGTCATCTCGCTCGGCACGCGCGGGGCCGGATGCACCTGGGGCATGGGCGAGTTCTGGAGCCTCACCCGCGAGGAGCGCATCCGCGTATACGACACCTTCGCCGACGAGGCGGCGGGTCAGTGGCTCATCGGCGCTCACGTGACCCACACCTCCGAAAAGGACATGCTCTTTCTCGCCGACCACGCCGAGAGCGCGGGCTTCGACCTCCTCATCGCCGCCCCGCCCTACTTCGTCACGAAGACGGAGTCACAGGTCGTCGACTTCATCCGACGCCTAGCAGATTCCACCAACCTTGCCATCATGTTCTACAACTCGCCCCAGTTCGGCATCGTCATGAGCGCCGACGGGCTGAGACAGCTCTGCGACATTCCCAACGTCGTCGGCGTCAAGGAGGCCAGCTTCAACCGCGACCTCACCATCGAGGCGCACCGGCTGCTCGGCAACTCCGCGATCATCAGCGCCCCCGACGAGTGGGTCCTCTTCAAGGGCCGCGAGCTCGGCTTCCAGCAGCAGGTCATGTTCGCCAACACGTCCGACTGGCGCTTCGACCGTCCCGGCGACAACAACTACGTGCAGTTCATCGACCGCGCCACCGAGGGCGACATCGACGACGCCATGTACGAGCAGCGCCTCGCGCCCGTCAAGGCCCTCTCCGACAAGTGGTGGCAGTACACCGTCGCCAAGTTCGGCGGCGCGCTCCCCGCATCCATGTGCAAGCACTGGGGCGAGCTCATGGGCCTCCGGCACGGCCACGTGCGCCCTCCCCTGTCCGATCTCGACGACGAAGAAAAAGAACGACTGAAGTCCGAGTTGGAGGCCGTCCAGAGCGCCTCCCTTACTCCAGCATAGGGGTTAATCACATGATCTTGATGGTGAGCGTTCAGAACCTCGACGAGGCCATCCACGCCCTGAAGGGCGGGGCAGACATCGTGGACGTCAAGAACCTGCAGGAAGCCCTCGTCGGCTCCGCCAACCCGTGGGTCATCGAGCAGGTCCGCGACGCCATCCCCGAGCCTCACCACGCCAGCGTCACCCTCGGCGTCGTCCCCAACCAGATCGGCACGGTCGCCATGGCCGTCTACGCCGCCGGTCAAATGGGCGCCACCTCCGTCAAGGTCGGCTTCATGAACACCGAGTACGACCACGCCGCCGAGACCCTCCTCGCATCCAAGCAGGCCCTCGAGGGCACCGAGACCAAGCTGATCGGCTCACTCTTCGCCGACAACCCCCTCTACGACGGACTCGAGGCCGACCACATGGTCAACCTCGCCAAGGACGGCAAGTGCGACGGGTGGCTCATCGACACCCTCACCAAGGATGGGCGCAACCTCTTCGACTTCATGTCCGAGTCCGAGCTCCGCGACATGGTCTTCGACAGCAAGCAGGACGGCATGAGCACGGCCCTATCCGGCCACCTCAAGATCGACAACCTCGACGAGCTCTCGCGCATCAACCCCGACATCGTCGGCGTGCGCGGAGCCGTCTGCGCGCAGGGCGAGCGCTCCGAGGGGGTCTACTGGGAGGCCGTCGCCGAGTTCAAGCGGCAGCTCGACATGCGCCAGTCGGGCGAGATCGACGTCCTCGACGGCGCGTACATGGCGAACGGCAGCAAGAACGGCGATTCATCCAACGGCTGGGTCGTCGTCGACGGGACGGGAAAGACCTGCGCCAGCATCCTCGCCGAGCTCACCGAGCGCGTCGAGGCCGACTCCCAGACCTTCCTCGAAGTCATCATGCCCGATGTCCTCAACACCTACGACGTCGTGGTCTGGGCTGAAGAACGCGGCCACACCATCCTCACCCAGCGCAAAGACCCCAACGGCTCCATGCGAATTCTGATTCAGCCGTAACGCGCCCCTGACCAATCCACCCTCCACACCGCCATTCCCGCGAAGGCAGGAATCCACCGACCCAGAACCTAGAGTCTCCTCACCCCTTCGCACCCTCGGCATTCTCCCTCATCGTTTCGATGAACGCCATGAGGTCGATCAGTTCTTCCTCGCTGACTCCGCTCACGACGTTGGCGTAGTGCTCTCCCACCCGCCTCATGCACTCGACCGCGAGAGCGCGGCCCTCGTCGGTCATCTCCACCCGCACCACGCGCCGGTCTCTTTCGGGGCGCGCCTTCCAGACCAGCCCCCTGTCTTCCAGTCTGGACACGAGACGGCTTATGCGTCCAACATCAAAAGGAACATGCTCCGCGAGGCCTGAAATAGTGATCGATTCGTTGCTGAAGCAGGCAGCGAGAACCGAGAACTCCCCGACGGCAAATCCAAACGGAGATACCCGCTCCTCGATCCCCTGGTACATGATGGTCACCAATTTCATCAGGTCGCCCTGCAGCATACCGATGAGCGCCTCGATCGACGGGCTTTCGGCCTCGGCTCCCTCCGCAGAAGGCCCGGGCGGACCCTCCGCCTGCGCGGGATGACTCTCCCCCTCTTCCGACCCTGATATCATCTTCTGCATGACGGCCATGCTTCCGACCAGTTCCTCACGGCTGATGTCTCTTACGAGAAGGACGTAGTATTCCTGCGCGCGCGCCATGAGTTCCGGTATGAGAGATGCGCCCTCTTCCGTCACCCTCAGGCTCACCACGCGCCGGTCATCCCCGATGCGTATCTTTTGAAGCAATCCCTTATCCTCAAGCCCGCTCGTAGTGCGACTCAGGTGTCCATAGTCAAGGGGGACGAGTTCCCTCAGGTTTCTGATCGAGGTAGATCCCACGCTCAGGCAGATGCTGAGAACCGTGTACTCCACGGCGTCGACATCGTAAGGAGAAAGCTGCCTCTTAAGTCCCTGCACGAGGACTTGAACAAAGTTCTGCAGGTCACCCTGCAGTCTCGCAACCCGCTGGTCCAAGGACCGATCCGGAGATTGGTTGCTCATGTCAACTGTTGACCTTCACTACTATTAATCAGCAAACTATATCAAATCCGCACAATGTTGCAAGGCGTATTCATATGTATCGGAGCGACGTTAACCTACCGTTTAAGTTATTGCATACGTTTTTTGCCCATGTTTCATAAGTTTTTCACAAGGACATCCAATCCCACCAAGCCTCGTCGCAGTCCTCAGGAGGCTCCTCGTAGGCGGCAAGGGTGCTGGGCGGGACGATAATCCAACGAGATCACCTATCGGAAGCGCTGTGGCGTCACTGCAAATCGGGAGGACCAACCGCTACAATTCACTCCCATGCCCCGCCGCCTCCGCCTCAACCCGCACACCAACCACCTCTTCAGCCTGCAAAACTGTCTCGAAGGCAGACAGGACTTCCGCTGGCGCAAACTCCCCAACGGCCGGCACTCAGGCGTCCTCGACGGCACCCTCGTCCACGTCCGGCAGGCCGACGACCGTCTCCTCTACAAGGCAACCCCCGACGCCGACCTCACCAGCCTCCTCACCTCCTACTTTCGCTTGAACGACGACCTCGACGCCATCTATACAGAAATCGCCGACCATGACGACCACATAGCCGCGCTCATAGAAAAATACCCCGGCGTCCGTATCATGCGGCAGCCCGATCCCTGGGAGTGCCTTGTCTCCTACATCTGTTCCGCCAGGGCCACTCCCCCGAGAATCACGCAGCGCGTCGAGACAATAGCGACCCGGCTGGGCCGTCCGCTAACGCTCAACGGCGAGGTCCGACACACCTTCCCCGATCCCGCAACGGTCCTCGACGCCGGACGTGACCAGCTTGCAGACATGGCCCTCGGCTTCGACCGCGTCCCGGAGGCAATCATCGAGGCCGCCAACAGCATCGTCGACGGCCGCCTCGACCTACACTACCTCGCCCAACCCGACATCTCCTACGAGGAGGCCGTCTCTCGCCTCACCGACCTCTACTGCGTCGGCCCCAAGATCGCCAACTGCGTCGCCCTCTTCGCCCTCGACAAGACCGACGCCTTCCCCGTCGACTCCCGCGTCCGAAACACCGTCAAAAGACTCTACCCGTCCCTCCGAAACTCCACCGACGACCAGCTAATCATATGGGCGCAAGACCTCTTCGGCCCACACGCCGGCTACGCCAACCAGCTCCTCTACATGGGCTAAAAGCCCTGGTAAAACCGTTCGTGGTGAGCCCTTCGACAGGCTCGGGACAGGATAGGGATTCACCGCAGAGAACACAGAGAGCGCAGAGGGGGAGGATAGATTCCCGCCTGCGCGGGAATAGGTTTGGGAATTGCCCTTCGACGGGCTCAGGGCGAACGGGATAATCGAGGTACGTTCGTGGTGAGCTTGTCGAACCATGAACGGCGTTTCCACCCTTCGACAAGCTCAGGGTGAACGGATTCCCCTTATTTACACGGCATTAGTTAGTGTGGTACTGCCAACACAACAACATCCTCTACGCAATACTCCATACTTTCTACTCTCTGCGCCCTCTGCCGTGAATCCCCTACTTTCTTCACAATACATTCTACTTTCTCGTTACCCCCGCCAACGCCGCTCTCGCCCCCGCCGCCATCCACGACCCATCGTCCCCGCACGTCACGAAACGGCATCCCTCGTCGATCCAGAACCGCGCTACCTCAACGTCCCCCAACGAGATCCCCGGTATCTTCCCCGTCTTATGACACGCCGCGATCACCGACCGGATAGCCGCCGTGTGCTCCGGCGTCCCCGGCGTCGTCCCCATCGAGGCCGACAGGTCCCCCGGGCCGATCCAGCACGCGTCGATGCCCTCGACCGCCATGATCGCCTCCGCGCTCTCCACCGCAGGGGCCGACTCGATCTGCACCGCGAGGAAAATTTCGTCGTTCGCCACCTTTTGATAGTCGTCGGGGTCGTCTGAGAGGAAGCCCGTCCCGAAGTTCCCGCCCGACCTGCCGCCCAGCGGAGGGTACCGCGCCGCGAGAACCGCCTTCTCCGCATCCTCCACCGAGTTCACCAGCGGAATGATAACCCCCATCGCGCCGATGTCCAGCAGCCGTCCGATCAGCCCGAAGTCATTGCTCCGCACACGCGCCATCGGCAGCGCCGACCCTAGGGCGATGGCGCGGAAGGCGTGCATCACCGACTCCTCCGTCCACGCCCCGTGCTGCAAATCCAGCACCACGTAGTCGAAACCAACCCGCGACAGCGCCTCCACCGACAGCACCGATCCCAGCCCGGCCTCCGCCCCAATCGATGGCTCACCCCGCAGCAATTTTTGCTTGACTGTATTTGTTCTCATGTCTGACCCCCGCTGTTACTATCCAAGAATTGCTCGTCTTTCGACCTCGCCGTAGGGGCGACCCTTGTGGTCGCCCTTCCTACTCACCCCTCCGTGACCTCTGCGTTCTCTGTGGTGAATTCCACTCCGCACCCCGCGAGTCGCTTCTCCATCACTCTAATCGCCTCGGCATTATTGTCCACCAAGATAAACCCCCGCCCCAGCTTCGCCGCCGCCTCGCCCGTCGTCCCGCTCCCTGCGAAGAAGTCCAGCACCACGTCTTCCGGATTCGAGTGCACCCGCACGATCCGCTCCACGATGCCCAGTGGCTTCTGCGTGGGATATCCCGTCTTCTCCTTCCCGTTCGTCGGCACGATGGTATGCCACCAAACGTCCGTCGGAGTCTTCCCCCGCTCCGCCTTGTCAGCCCCCACCAACTCGGGAGCCATATAGGGGATTCTGTCGATGTCATCGTAGTTGAAGGTGTAGTCGTCGGGGTCTTTGGCGTACCAGAGGATGTTGTCGTGCTTGGCCGGCCACCTCGATTTCGAGCGCGCGCCGTAGTCGTAGGCCCAGACGATCTCGTTGATGAACGACGGGCGCCCGAATATCTTGTCCAGCAGCACCTTGCAGTAGTGCACTTCCCGGTAGTCGACGTGCAGGAAGAAGGAACCGTTCGACTTCAGGACACGCCTCGCCTCGCGGAACCGTGGCTCAAGGAAGCTCAGGTAGTCGTCGAAGCTGTCAGAGTACGCGGTTGAGCCGACCTCCACCGTGCGGTAGCGATTCCCCTGAAACCCGACACGGTCCCCACCATCTTCATCCCGCACCGTCCGGATCGACCGTCGCTCCTGCACACGCCCCGTGTTGAACGGCGGATCCACGTAAATCAAATCAACCGCCCCATCCTCCAGAGAAGCCAGAACATCGAGATTGTCGGCGAAAATCACCCTGCGCATGGCCCTTCGCCCCTTACTCTCTTCTTCCCTCTCTGCGTCCTCTGTGCTCTCTGCGGTGAGTCCTCTTCCCAGCATCCAGCACCCACACACTCTCCGCCCGCGACGGCGAGTCGCCCGCTACGAGCCGTGCGAGCCGTTCCGGTCAGGACCGTCGTCGGAGTTGCGCCCGGCGTCCCACTCGTCCTTACTGATCTCCATCCGCACGAAGTCGTACCCGTTGCGGAAGACCGTCCGCATCTCTCGAAAGCCGGCCTTGGCGAAGGACTGCCGGGCGCGGTCGTTCCATTTGAGGGTGTGGAGGTAGACGCTGTCGAGGTCGGTCGTGGTGAAGATGTGGTTGAGGAGGGTCCGCACGGCGTCGGTGCCGTACCCGGCTCCCCAGTACCGCCGGTCGCCGATCATGATGCCGAGCTCGGCAACACCCCGACGCCGGTTGATGTCGTAGTACATGCAGTTGCCGATGTGGACGCCGTCGTGGGTGTCGATGGCGAGCCGCTTCGACGTCGACGTCGCGTACTGCATCTCCTCACGCGCGTACGTGCGATATGCCTCGAAAGACATCGTGATAGGCCGAGTCGCGTCCAGCCGCGAGAGCTCCTCGTCGACCCGCCAACCGTAGTCGTCGTCGATATCGCTCCGGCGCTTCTCCCGAAGGACGACCTTCTCGCCGACCTCGACTACCGCGCCCTCTTCCGCGGGCTCGGGATCATGCTCGTAGAGCCATGGAAAGGCCCTTTTTAACAACCTCTGCCTCGTTTCCGTAGCTCATGGTCTTGAGAGCATCCTCGACCGAGAACCACCGTACCTCGTCGAACTCGTTGTCGTGGAGCGACATGTCCCCGCCGACCGAGTCCATTAAATAATAGAGCACCGTCTTGTGGCATCGCACGCCGTCATTCGACCGCACGAACCAGTACTGGATGCTGTCGATGAAGCACTGCGTCCGCACCTGTAGACCCGTCTCCTCGGTCACTTCGCGGAGCGCCGTCTGCTCTCGCGTCTCACCACGCTCCGGCGTCCCCTTCGGAAGCGCCCACAGCTGCCGCGGCATCATCTTCCCACACAGCACCACCTCAGGGCCGTCCCCATTGTTGCGGAACACGACCCCGCCAGCCGAAACCAACTCTTCCACAGAAGACTTATTGCTCATTCACTGCCTATCCAATCCAAAGCAGCATTCTATGTGCTACCAAACCAAACAATCAAGGCATTTTCCCCTCTCCCGTTGTGGGAGAGGGCTAGGGTGAGGGTGGTTCCCCCACTCAACTATTCCCTATCTCCCCCTCTGTGTCCTCTGTAGTGAATCTTCGATCCAGAACCCACACTCTCTCCACCCGCGACGGCGAGTCGCCCCTTTCTGCCCGTGACGGCGAGTCACCTAACCCGGCACCTCCACCAGGCGTCCTCCCTGCTGGTGCGACTCCAGGAATCCCAGGAGGATCTGCAGGGCCATTCGCGCGTCATGAGGGGATGAGATGCTCTCCCCGCCATGCTCCATGATGTCGATCAACTCGCGGTACGCCGCCAATATCCCGTGACTGAGGAACTCATCCGAGGGGATGGTCGTGTGATAGGGGTTTTCCCTGATCTCGTCCTGGAGCGTCAACTCGGCCGTTTGCTCGATGCCGGCCATGCGAATAACGCCTTTAGGCCCGGTGATCTCCAGAGTGCTGACGGGCGCCGTGCCCTTCAACGAACGGAAGAGTCCGGTTACGCCGTTCTCGAACAGGATCGTCCCCGTCATGCCCGGCTCGTTCTCCGGCAGCTTCCCACCGTCGCCCCGGTACCGGTCCCAGTGATCGAACCCCTCCTCCAATATCGCCGACACCTTCCTTGGTTGCGACCCGGCAAAGAAGCACAGCGCGTCGATAAAGTGAGTGCCGTTGCGGAACATCATTGCGCGCGGCCCGCCGAGCACCGCCGTCACCACCGAGGGAGTCCCGATCGCGCCGCGCCCGATGGTATGGCGCACCTTGTGGAAGATCGGCCACCACCTTCGAGAGTGGTTCACCGACATCTTGACCCCGTTCCTCTCGCACGCCGTGATCATCGCGTCCGCGTCCTCCAGGGTCGTCGCAATCGGCTTCTCGCAGAATATCCCCTTCACACCGCTCAAGGCCCCATCGATCACTATCTGAGCATGGCGATGGTCGGAGGTCGCCACCGTCAGGATGTCGAGGTCCTCGCTCTCCAGCATCTCGCGATAGTCGGCGTACAGCCGCGTCTCCGGCCAACGCTCCGACCACGCCTCCTTGAACCGTTCCAGCGCCTCCGGGTTGATGTCGCAGACGGCGGCCAACTCCACTTCGGGCAGGTAGGAAATGCCGCAAACGTGCGACATGTGCACCATGCTGCCCAGCGGAGGCGAGGGCTCGCCCCTCGGAGTGTTGATGACGATCCCGCTCGCCCCGACGATGCCTACGCGATATGCCATGTCACCTTTCCCTCAAATGACTCCAAAACGGCACGAAGTATAAGGTGGAAGGGAATGGCCGTCAAAGCACGGGAGGGGTTGGTCTCATTTTCTCGCAGCGAGCTGACGACATGAGCGAACACGAGGGGCGGGTTTGAACCCCGCCTCTACATGGTTGACACCGTCGTTCCCGCGGGGGAACCAGTACACACTACTCGTTCAGCGAAGCGGGAGTTACCGCCCTGGCACGTTCATCTCGTGAATGATCTTCAACCCCGCCATCGTGAGGTTGTCGTTCACCACGTCGAAGATACCCGTCTCCTCGGCGATGAGGTGGGCGGGGCCTCCGGTCGCGATGACTTTCGATCCCCCGCCAAGCTCCCGGTCGAATCGCGCGACCATTCCCTTCACCATCTCGGCATAGCCCAGCACGAGTCCCGACTGCAGCGCGTGGATGGTGTTCCGCCCGATGGCCAATGACGGTCGCTCCAACTCGACGTGACGGAGCTGCGAGGCTGCTTGGTAGAGCGCCCCGGCGGCGACGTGTATACCTGGAGCAATAGCGCCGCCGAGGTACTCGCCGTCCTTAGTCGTCGCATCGAACACCGTCCCGGTCCCAAAGTCCACGACGATGGCGGGACCGCCGTACAGCGTGAGAGCCGCGGCGGCGTCCACGATCCGGTCTGCCCCGACGTCTCTCGGATTGTCGTACAGAATCTTGATGCCAGTCTTGACACCCGCTCCGACCACAAGCGGCGACTGCCCGAAGTACGACTCGCTGACCTCGACGAAGGCCGCGGTCAGCGAAGGCACGCCGCTGCACATCGCCACCGCGGATACTTCTCGCGCGTCCAACCCCCGTGTGGGAAGCATGTTGGACATCATCAAGCCGTACTCGTCCGCCGTCCGACCCCGTTCAGTATTGATGCGCCACGACGCAGCAGGCGTGTACGGATCGTCGCTCTGCTCGTCGGCGAAGACGCCGATCTTGATGTTTGTGTTCCCTATGTCGAGTGCGAGAAGCATTGTCTTATTGGACTTAATTCCAAATGGAGGAGTCCGTTCGTGGTGAGCCTGTCAAACCACAAATGGAGAAATCTAGTCGGTGACCTTAACCCCCTTAGCCTCCCACTCAGCCTTCATCTTCCGGTACGCAGCCTCGAACTCCTCGCTACCGTCGTCCTCCCAGCGGTAGAAGTCGATGCCTCGTATTGTCCCCTCTTCTCTGCCGGTGATGATGCGCGGATTGGGATTCCTCGGCGTGTGGTACGTCGTGCCACCCGGCATCTTCAGGATGCCGATGACCCTTGGGCGGTTCCCAAAAATTTGCTTGTTCGCCGCCACCTTCTTCAGCATCTCCTCGTCGACCTCAAGTCCCAGTCCCGGCTCTTCCGGCACGGGGGAGAGGCCCTCGCTCACGGGGATGCGTTCCGTGGTGATGTCCTCCTCGTACTGGTCGTCGAGGTTGATCGAGTGGCCGCTGGCGCTGGGCAGCACCGCCGCCAGGTGAAGCGTCATCGCCTTCATAAGCGTCCCGCCCGTAAGCTGCAGGATGACCTGCGCGTTCGCCTTGGACGCGAGTATGCCTCGCGTCATTATGTCGGCCACCGAATGCCCCATCATGTAGGCGTCGGCCACCCCGTGGGCGGTCTCAGGGTATCCACCCCCAATCGGAACGCCGCCGTGCACGATGGTCAGACTCGTGTGGTGCCGGAGCTCGCGCCAGCCGTCGAAGTCGGCGCGCGGCAGCGGGTCTTCGATGAACCCAACAATGGGATAGTCGCGCTCCATCTCGGCGATGAGAGGCTTGACGGCGGCAACCGTCCTCCCGCCCCCGTTGAAGTCGAAGTGGATCTTGAACCCCGTTGGGAGATCGAGGTCGGATGCCGCGGCCGCTTGCTCCAAAGGGTCATAGGATGCATTGGTGTGCATCTTGAACACCATGTACCCCTCGTCCCGCGAACGCTGCACCTCCTGGGCGAAAATGTCCGCCGGGCATGGCCTCGTCCACGCGGCGACCGTCATCATGTCTCGCACCTTCTCCCCCAACAGCTTGTATACGGGGACCTCCAGGTACTTGCCCATGGCGTCGTAGAGGGCGGAGCCGAGGCCGAGGTTGAAGTCGTTCATCATGAAGTCGAAGGGGCTGCGGTCAATCAGGCGCTCGAACGTCGAGGCGGGCGGGGGAGGTCCGGGCCAGTCATAGTCGCCGTACCCGACGATGCCAACGTCGGTCTTCACCTTGAACACGATGCGGCTGTCGATGCCGCCCATCCGGCCCCGTCCCGCCGCGTTGTCGTAGCGCTTCGCCAGCGCCGGATGAATAGGAATGGATTCGATATCGGTGATCTTCATGCGTCACCTCGCGAGCAGTGGTTCTTGCGGGATTAGCCTACCACGTCCGCCATACCGTGAGAACACCGGAGACGCATAGACCCTTCGCCTGTCGAAGGGTCACGGCACTGTTCATTCAACACTCGCTGTCATGCACTCGCGCGGATCTTATCGGCGTTCTTAAGTGCTTCGCGGGCGGAGAGTTTGCTGATGCGGTCGCTGTTGCGGGTGACGTAGTCCTCGACGGTGGGCAGGTCGGTCCAAGCGAGGGAGCGCAAGGCCCAGCCTATTCCCTTGCGGATGAAGAAGTCGGGGTGCGACAGGTTGGGGTCGATGCAGTCGAAGAGGAGGGACAGGTCGGTCTCGTCCTTGCGGTTGATCTGGCAGATGATCGACGACCTGCGCTTCCACATGTTGTCGTCGAGGCTCCATGAACGCATGGCAGGGGTCAGATCAGTCGGATAGCGTTCGAGGAGCTCGCGCAGGCGGTGCGTGGCGACCTCGTCGACGTAGTCCCACCATGCGCCGGTTACGACGAACTCTTCGAGCATGGGCAGGATGTCGGGCGTGCGGAAGGCCAGATACTTCGGCGCTCCGGCGATATCGAGGGCGACGTAGCGTTCCTCGCGGTACCCGGCGTTGCGCCAAAGCTCGAGAATGAAGTCCTGCCAGGCGGGTTTTTCGGCAAGCGGGTCAGTGCGGAGGAATGCGTTTACCAGCTTGCGGCGGGCCGGTTTCTGGACGCCACGGAAGGGCATTTCCGACTTCATGTAGGCCCTCATGCCTTCGGCCTTGCCGGGGTTGGCGTTGTCGGCGAGGGCCTGTCGGATGTCGCGTACTAGCTGAGAGGTCATTGGTGAAGGGATTTACTCGGAAGAGGAGTCGCTCCAGAGGCTCACGCTCACCCTTGAGATGAGGATGACGTACACGACATCTATGAGCACCCAGTAGTTCCCGTTGACCTCGCCCTCCGAGCCTCCGCCGACGACCAGTTCATTGAACCAGTTCCAGAAGTAGAGGATCGCCAGCGCCGCGGCGGCGTAGAATCCCACGTTCACGCGGATGTACGTGTTGGTGTCGTCTGCCCTGCCAACGTCTTTCTTGGCGAGGTAGGTCAAGACCAGCACGGCGATCACGCCAAAGGACATGAGCCAGTTGAGAACGTTCCATATCTCGTGGCTTTCTATCACGTCCTCGTAGACGGGACTTAGCACGAAATGAACGAGTACGGCCAAGGCCGTGAGGCCGAGAAGAACTGCTAGGGGTTTTCTGAGCGTGTCCATGGCTACCTCCCGGGGCGACTTGAGCCATCCGGTGATCGGTGAGGGTATCAGAGCACAGGCTTTGGGGTAAGTCAAACGGCGAGATAGTTGGGCTTTCGATCTGCTAGAATCCACATGGTCGGTGAGACGATCTGAAGGCTTATAAGGAGAACACTGTGCCAACAGTAGTGGTCTGCGGGGAAAACCCTAACGATGCGAACGGGCCGGCAATCCGGTTGTTGGAGGGCCGGGGGTTTGATGTACGAGTGGTGGACGACTTGTTGTTCGGGCAGGGCAATCGGAGCGACGAGGAGGAGATCGAGTGCCTCAAGGGGGCGAATGCCACGGTGGCATGGGGAGAGCGATACCCTGCCGCCGTGATCGAGGCGCTGCCCGATCTTAGGGTCGTAGCGCGTATGGGCGTGGGGTTCGACAAGGTCGATCTCAAGACGGCGAGCGAACGGGGCGTCGTCGTGACGATCACGCCGAACGCGAACCACGAGGCGGTAGCGGAGCATGCGCTGGCGCTCATCATGGGCCTCGCCAAGACCATCGTGACGTCGGACAGGCGGATGCGAGAGGGTGGCTGGCCGGCGGGTCCCGGCAAAGCGCTGCGGGGAAGCACCCTGGGGATCGTGGGGTTGGGGCGGATTGGGCGCAGCCTGGCAGTGCGGGCCCTCGCCATGCGGATGCGAGTTATCGCGACGGAGCTGTATCCCGACCGGGCATTCGTGGAAGAGCACGGGATAGAACTGGTCGATCTCGATACGCTCCTGGGAGGCTCGGACTACGTGAGTCTGCACTGCCCGCTCAACGGCGAGACGCGGGGCTTCGTCAACAAGACTTTCCTGGAGTCGATGAATCCGAACGGGGTGCTCATCAACACGGCGCGAGGCGGGCTGGTGGTGGAGGACGACCTGCATGACGCTCTCAAGTCGGGGGAGATCGCGGGAGCGGGGCTGGACGTGTTCGAGGAGGAGCCGACCGACCCGAACAACCCCCTGTACGAGTTGGACAACGTCATCGTGTCGGCGCACGTGGCCGGGAACGACGAGCTTTCGCTGGTGGAGATGGCGCTGGAGGCCTCGCAGAACATCATCGACCTCCACGACGGCAAGTGGCCGGGCGGCTCGGTCGTCAACAGAGACCTGGAGGGTCGCTGGAGCTGGTGACGGCGTGGATGCCGGTCTCGTCGGCGTAGACGGGCACGGGGTCTGATATTCGTTCTCCCAATTCGTCCTTTGCGGTGGCGAGCAGGTACCACTTGCCCCTGAACTCGACGAGCTGGGCGGCGTAGAAGACCTCGTTGGGATCATGCTCGACGATCTGGCCGGTACCGTGGATACGGAAGGGCCCGAAGGGGCTATCGGAAACCATCGAGAAGTTCGAGCGTCCCGGCAAGCGGTCTCCGAAACGCGCGGCGTGTTCGGGCGTCAGAAATCGTCCCAACGTGCAGAAGACGAGGTACCACCGGCCGTCGATGTTGAAGAGCTGCGGCACCTCCATCTCGTCGGATATGCGGTCGTGTTCCAAGGGAGGGAGTATCTCCCAAGCGCGCATGTCGGCGCTGCGGGCAATCGCGACGGTACCACGTGCGCCGGTGGGGCCTTCGTCCCTGCGAGCGCACACAAGCTGGTAGACACCGTCGCCATCATCAAACAAGTATGGATCGCGCCAGTGGTGCATCTTGCGCTGGCCGGTGCCCATGCGCTCGTAGTGGGGAGCGACTGCCTCAGTGACGGGGTTTTCGGGGAGCTTCGACCAGTTGACGAGGTCGTCGGAGACGGCCATTCCGGCGCGCTGGACGCGGTACTGCTCTTCGAGGGTGCTGTCGTTGAGGCTGGTCGCGGAGTAGGCCATCCAGTACCGGCCATCGCGCTCGATTACGCTTCCGGTGCAGATACGGAGGTCGTCCCACGAACCGGGAGGGCCGGGACGGAGGGCCGTCGGCAGGCGTTCCCATGTAACGAGGTCACGGCTTACGGCGTGGCCGACGAAGGACGGGCCGCCGGCGAGCGGCTCGGCGAGGTGGAACATGTGGACGGTGTCGGTCACGTTGTCCACGAAGTACCAGGCGTCGTGCATCATATGGTTTTCGTAGGTGTACATGCTGGGTTCTAGGTGCTGGGTTAACAATACGCGTTCTATATCGGGCCTAGGAAACCGGAACATCCATGGAGGGCAGTCACTCCTAATCGAAAGTAACGTTCAGAAGTAACTGCCCTGTTTCACGTGGACTTCTGTTGGTGATATTCCCTATTGGAACCATTCTCGAGGCAGTTTGCTCAGTATCGCCGCAGGGAGATCCACAAACAGCCTATCGAACAGCCAGTCTGGAATGACAGCAAGGAAGATACCCAAGGCGCACAACACCGCCCCGGAAATCAACACCACTTTCACCCACATCGTAGACGATCTCCTCTTCTGAGTCAGTTCGACCTTCCTGCAATACGGCACTCTCCCACCAGTGGGCTGGCAGAGGTAGGTATTTGACTATCGTTTCACTCTCCATTGACGAGAATACAACCCCGCCCTGTCATTCTGAGCGGAGCGCAGCGGAGTCGAAGAATCTAAAATATCTGTTCCAGGGTAAAGCTGATGTAGAGAAATCTTACGCTGTTTTAACTCTTGGTCACGCCATAGGCGCGGCGCTGGCTATCCAAGTCTTGCGGTTATGGATTTTAGATTCCTCGCTACGCTCGGAATGACAGACAAGGGGGCAGGTTATAGCTACAGTTACGTTTTGCATACCCCTGTCAGCCCCGGTGAGGAGAGATCGTATGACGCTCTTTGTCTTATTGTGCCACCAAGAGCCTACGGTTTGACAGTGTTCGCGTCGTTGACTATGATGCAATCGTGCTTTGGGGGAAGCCTCCGAGTCCGCGCAAAGGCCGAGCCTACCCCCTCCATGACGGTACAAGAAACACTCTTTTCTGCCCGATCACGCGGACGCCGGGCCAATGGAAAGGAGTGCGTATGCCCCCTCAATCTCTGCCCGCGCGCCCGAGTCTTGAACAGCTCAAGAATCAGGCCAAAGACCTCCTGAAGGCGTACCGAGCCGGACAACCTTCCGCTGTCGCGCGTTTTCAGGAGTCGATGCCCCGCCTCTTCGGGGCAGTGAACGACCGGCCGGACCCACCGTCGGTTTCCCTCCGCGACGCTCAGCACGTGGTCGCGACGGAGTACGGGTTTCCCAACTGGTCGCACATGACCACCCACATCCAAGAAAGAGAGAATATTCTCATGTTCGAAATGACTGTCGAAGGCGTAAAGGTAAGTCACAAGAACCAGCAGAGAGTGGTCGTGCTCAAGGGGAAAGAGGTAAACAAATACCTGCCGATTTGGATAGGGCCATCCGAAGGCGACTCGATTGCCATGAAGCTCCAGGGCAAGGAGACGGTCCGTCCGATGACACACGACCTGATGGACTCGATGATCGACGATTTGGGCGGGACGGTGAAGCGCGTCATCGTGAGCGAACTGAAGGCGGAAACGTTCTTCGGCAAGATCGTGCTTCAAAGGAACGGCACGACCATCGAGCGTGACTCGAGGCCGAGCGATGCCATAGCACTTGCCGTGCGAACGGGGGCGCCCATCTATGCCGAGGACACCGTGCTCGACCGGGCCGGAGTGGAGTTCGACCCGGAAACGGGCGAAGCCGTTTCTACGAACTCCCAGTGGGATTTGCGCTCATTCAGCGAGATCAAAGAGTCCGATTACGCATTCTCGGAAGAGGCGAAGAGGCTGTTCGAGGAAGCCGGCATGCGCGTGTTCCGCCTCGGACACGAGGAGGTTACGCCGGAGCACATTTTGTCTGCGCTTCTCGAAGAGGTCGAAGGGGCCGGAGCGAGGGTGTTGGCAGAACTCGGTCTGGACCTTGACGGAGCGAGAGCAAAACTCGAAGAACACGCCGAGCGTGGGGATCGGGAACCCGTGAAGGACCTGCTCGATTTCAGCGAGGCGAGCCAGCGCGTGCTCCATCTGGCAAGGACGGAGGCCTACATGATCTTCCACGGGCAGGCCGGATCCGAGCACATCTTGCTTGGACTGGTGTTAGCCGATGAAGGGCTCGCCGCGCAGATCCTGAAGGAGAGTGGAATCAAGATCGAGGCGGCCCGGGCGGCCGTACGGAAGATGATCGACAGCGCGGAGTGAGCGCCCCCTCTCTGTATCTCTCCCCCGTTTGACGGGGGAGAGATTATTGAACCCAGAATAATCTCTCAGAGGGTGTTTGCGAAGGTTCTGTCCAGCAATATCATACGTTCGCCCTGAGCCTGTCGAAGGGCGGTTCATGGTTCGACAAGCTCACCACGAACGGTTTATGCAGACTTTGCAAACACTCTCTCAGACGTGCTGGTCCACAAGAATCGGATTGCCGTCCGGGTCCACGGCCACGAAGCTGGCGGGGCCGGAGCCGTTCTCGTCCGCTTCGGTGTGCAGGACGACGCCTTTGGCCTTTAGCTGCCGCTGCAGCTCACGCACGTCGGTGAAGGAGTCGAGGGGTTGGGCTTCTTTGTCCCAACCGGGATTGAAGGTCAAAATGTTCTGCTCGAACATTCCCTGGAAGAGACCAATCGTGTGGTCGCCATTTCTGAGGATTAGCCAGTTTTGGGAGGCGTCGCCGCCCACAACCTCAAACCCCAGCTTTTCGTAGAAGTCCCTTGAGGCTTCAAGGTCCTTCACGGCTAGGCTTACCGAAAACGCGCCGAGTTCCATTCTTTAATACTCCTTGATGAATTGAAGTCTCCAGCTTTGCGTTTCACCTGCATACCCTCAGGGCGTGTGGTCGCGCTGCATCACGAGAAGCGGATAATCAGCGGGACGACGATCGCCGTGAGTGCCAGTGTCGCGATTACTCCACCGAAGAGAAGGTAGCGTACGCCGTAGTTCGACATGAGAGACGGGTCGTAGTACCTGTCGACATCGTTGTCGCGGTACATGGCGACGAGTCCGCCGAGAAGCGTGCGGCGGTTCCGCCTGCCCAAAACCAGCGCCGCCACCGCGACGATGTTGAGTACTATCGTCATTATGATGAACACGGTCAGCATGACGTCGTACGTGGAGGCGGTTATGGGGTCATGGGTCGCGGAGGACTCCTCCGTTATTGCCGCCGTAGATATGCCGGAGTTGACGGCGAGGACGATGAGGTTGAAGACGATGGCAGTGAGCACGAAGATGGTGTCCGTGCGACTGCTCTCGCCAAGCTCGCGGACGATGTGGTCGTGGACTTGACCGAGCATTGTTCGTTCCTTTCGCTGATGTGGGTACTGGACAAGTCGAGCCAGTTTAGTCACCCTTTGACAGGCTTTCAAGTAACTGCGGCAGGTCCATATAATGACGTTCAGAGCAAGTTGGCAGTCTCGAATGCTCGACCGGCTACTTATCGAACTCAAGGTGCTGTGGAAGCCGGCCCTGTTTCTAGGCCCAGTCGTGTTCTAGATAGTAGTTGGTCTCGGAGCGTTGGTGCTCCTCAGAAAGGGCGGCGATATGTGGGGCATGAAAGAATGGTGGAGGTAGACAGTGGGGATATACACGCAACTCATTTTGCTTGCTGTGGTCGTCATCGCGTTTGTAGGTGTAGGTCTCATCGGCTTTTTTGCTTACTGGGATCGTGGAGAGCACCCAGCCATTAGGGTAACCGGATTCATTATCATGGCCGTGTGCGCGTTGTTGGCGATCACAACCTTGCTGTTCATCGCAGGCTCAGCCAGGGTTGCATGGCCTGATGGCGACGAACGAGTCTTCCAGAGAAAATATGAGGCGGAGTGAACTGTCGTCAAGCTCCTCTAAACGTGCAGGCCCTCGGCTAGGCTAACGGACATCACTCATCCAAGCCACTCTTACGAAGGACACCCGCCGAGGGTCTGCTCCATTTCAAACTGAGACACTACCTGGGAACCCCCTCTCTGTATCTCTCCCCCGGCGGGGGAGAGGTTGTGGGTGACTTTACGGCAGTTACTGACACACTGGTACCGCCCCCCGCGCGGGGTATAACGCTGCTCAGGGCGAACGAGTAGCGCGTTACTCAGTGACTGATTTGCCGCTGTATGATGCTAGTGGTTCAACATGGTTGTATTGACTAGTATCTAATGCCAATTCATTCCGACTACGTGCCATGCCTGTGACGCAGTTCCCAACCCGTCATTCCTGCGAAGGCAGGAATCCAGAAAGTCTGATAAGGCGAAGGGACAGCCATCTTACTCCAAACTCGCTTACCTATCATTTCAAAGATTTCGGTCCACTAGCTTCAAAACGGCATCGCCCGGCCCAGACCCTGCTCTCTGGCCATGTTGTAGACGCGGATGCCGACGGTGATGTCCTCGATGGCGAGACCCTGCGACTCGAAGAGGGTGATGTCGTCGTCGGAGGTGCGGCCCGCAACTTGGCCGGTCACCACGTCGGAGAGGTTGCGGATGTGGTTCCAGGTGGTTATGCCGCGGTCGATGGGATAGACGAGGTCGCCGCACTCGATCTTCGCGTCGTCAACGTCGTCGGCGACGATGACGGAAGAGCGCTTGACGACTTCGTAGTCGATTTCCTGCTTCATCCAGTGGTTGTTTCCGGCGGCGTTGACGTGGGCGCCGGGCGACAGCCACTCACCGAGCAGGACGGGCTTCGTGGCCGAGGTAATGACGTTGACTATGTCGGCTCCCTCGACGCACTCCTCGCCGCTCTCGACGGGATGGACATCGATGCCGAGTCGCCGCTCCATGACCGAGGCGAGCCGCTCCCGGTTTTCCTGGGTGCGGGAGTAAATCCTCGCGCTGGTGATGTCCCTTACCCTGCACACGGCTTCGAGCTGGGTGCTCGCCTGGTAGCCGGAGCCGATCATGCCGACCGTCGATGCGTCGGCGCGGGCCATGTACTTCGTGGCGACCCCGCTGGCGGCACCCGTGCGGACCTGTCCCATGCCATTGGCCTCGATGAGAGCGATGAGCTCGGTCGTATCCGTGTCGTAGAGGTACACGTAGAATCGCGAGCGACCTGAGCCGACCCCGTAGGTCTTCATGCCCATGACGCCGAGATCGGGCGCGGTGGCGGTCATGAAGTTGAAGGAGCCCCTGCCGTTGGGCAGGCGGTTGCGCGGGAAGTTGAATGCCGTGCCTTCCGCGAGGTGGACGAAGCCCTTTTCCACCTCCTCGAGGGCGATGTCCATGGTCAGGACTGTAGCGACGTCTTCTTCGGTGAGGTAGAGGGCCATGTGGATTCTCCGTTTGCGGACGGGTTTCCGGGGTTAGTCGCGGAGCATGTAGAAGTGGTTGAGGGGGCCGTTGCCCTTGCCGATGGTGGGAGCGAAGCGGATGGCATCGGTGACGTACTTCTTGGCGTCGCCGACGGACTCGCGGAGGGACAGACCCTTAGCGAGACCGGCAGCGATGGCGGACGCGAAGGTGCATCCGGTGCCGTGCGTGTTGTCGGTGGAAATGCGAGGGGACGTGAAGGCCTTGGCCTCGGTGCCGTCGAAGAAGAGGTCGGTAGCCGGGCCGTCCATGTGTCCGCCCTTGACGACCACGGACCCAGCGCCGAGCGCGACTATCTCCTCCGCCGCGTCGCGCATGTCGTCCATGTCCTCGATCTTTCGGCCAACGAGGGCCTCGGCCTCCGGGATGTTCGGCGTGACCACGGTCGCGAGGGGGATGAGGAGGGTCTTGAGGGCATCGACGGCGTCCTCGCGCAGCAGTCTCGCGCCGCCTTTCGCCACCATGACAGGGTCGACGACGAGGGGAGTCATACCGTGCTCCGCGATCTTCTCAGCGACTATCTCGATGATCCCGGCGCCGGAGAGCATACCCGTCTTGACGGCGTCCGCGCCTATGTCGGAGATAACGGCGTCGATCTGCGACCGGATCATCGAGTTCGGCATGTCGACGACCTCGGTAACGGTCTGCGTGTTCTGCGCGGTGATGGCCGTCAGCACGGAGGTGCCGTAGACGCCCATGGCGGCGAAGGTCTTCAGATCGGCCTGTATACCCGCCCCTCCGCCGGAGTCCGACCCGGCAATCGTCATCGCTTTCGCGAGGTTTCGCATCGTTCTTCTAGCGCCTCGTGTTGGGGCATTCACTAATGGGCGTTAGTATGCCAGATGCCATCGGATGTGCGAAAGTGGCGCGTTGCTCCTTTAGTAGCCAAGGCACTCGACAAAATGTAAACCATAGTTTACAATTATCGCATGATTGTTGTGGTCGAAAGCGCCACATTCAAGAAATGGGTTGGCAGTTTACAAGATCGTCGCGCCGTTGGTCGGATCAACGCCCGAATCAGGAATATCTCACTTGGCAACTTCGGCGATAGCAAGCCCATAGCCAACAAGGTATCTGAGATGCGGATCCACTACGGACCGGGGTATCGCCTCTACTACACTCGTAAGGGTGATACCGTCGTAGTGCTGCTTTGTGGCGGTGTGAAGGGCAGCCAGCGGCGAGACATCGAACGCGCGAAGCGACTGGCAGACGAGTGGAGGTAGGTCATGCCTGAAACGTTCACCCGATGGGATGTCACAGACTATCTGCGCACCGAAGAGGATATCCGTTACTACCTTGAAGCCGCTGTAGATGAAGATCCGGGCGACGGAAGCCTGATCCGCGCCGCCCTCAATGATATCGCTCGGGCCCAAAACATGAGCCAGCTAGCCCGCGAAGTCGGGATGACCCGTGAGGGACTCTACAAGGCGTTGTCAGAGAAGGGCAATCCCAGCTTCGCCACGGTGCTTCGCATCACCCGCGCCTTGGGGATGCAGCTGCGGATCACGGCATAAGGACGGTTTGCGTAGGGTCGCCATCAACTCGTTGGGTGTTTCTTCTCGTCGGCCTGTTCGGCCTTGCGCCGGATGATCTCCTGAAGCTGCCGAACGCTCCGGCCTGATACGCCCATGCGTCGGCTCTTCCGGCGTTTCTGCTCGCGGCGCTCGGCTTTGGTCGGCTTGGGGGCATCTTCATTCTCCATGTCGCTATGATACCGGAACGCACGTGGGAATGTGTTGGCATCGGATATGCGGTCACCTCCGCCCGCATCGTGTAGTATAGGGGCCGAGCGCGGCAGGGCTATGGGAGTCGCGCCGATAGACCCTTGAGTGCGTGAGATATGAGACGACGACGCACGATCTACCATAACGACGCGCGGCACTACTATCTCTGGCTGTGGGACCCTCCTATGCGGATGAGGGATGCTTGGCGGCCCATCGACGAGGTGGCGGGTACGGCGGTGGACACGTTCAGCTACTGCGTCGAGCGGGGGGACGGAGCGTTCTATCCAACAAAGGTCGGGATGGTGTTCGGGTCGGACAGCCAGCCGTTCACCAACCCCATTTCGTGGCACTCATGGCACGCGATGCAGAGCCTGATGGAGCGGGGTCTCGACCCGCTGCAGGTGCTCATCGACCGCGCGCACGAGAAGGGCATGGAGTTCTGGGCCGATCTGCGACTCGGCAGCTACGGTGGCATGGACCCGAACCTGAAGCTGGATAACGGGGGGCGGTACTTTGCGGAGGATTCTGTCAGAGATCACCTGGGAGCGATTGCACGGGAGCTGGTGCTTGACTACCCCAGTGACGGACTTGAACTGGACTTCGCCATAGCAAACGGCAACCGCCCGTCGTACCTGATGCCGGAAGACGTGGAGGAGTACACGCCCATCATCACGGAATGGGTCGCGGACCTAGCCGAGACGGTGCGGAGCCGGGACGGAGGCGGGACCATAGGCGCGAGGGTGTATCCGGTCGAGGAGCTGAACCTCCGACAGGGGCTGGACGTTCGAGCATGGCTGGACGCGGGGATCGTCGACTTCGTGGTGCCGCTGATGTACGAGTACAACCGGCTCGACCCGAACATGCCGATTGACTGGCTGATCGACGCGGCGCATGAGCACGACGTCTCGGTATACGGGATGCTCCAGCCGACGGTGCCGTCGCAGGACGTCGCGCTGGGGCAGGACAACCGGGTGTATGCCTCAATCGAGGAGCTTCGAGGAGCCGCCGCGAGCTTCTGGTCGCGAGGCGTGGACGGACTATACACGTGGTTCCTCCGGTGGCCGCACGGGGACACGGAGCGGGCGTTCCTGTCGGAGATGGGCGATCCCGATCTCATCGAGGAGAAGGACAGGACGTACTTCGTGCTCCGACGTTCGGGTGAGGCGGACAGCCCGGCGTATGGGGCGGCGCTTCCCATCTCGATACCCCAGGCCGATCCCGACCAGCGGTACGAGATACCGTTCTACGTGGCCGACGATATCGCCGAATCGGACCATGTTAGCTCAGCGGTGTTGAGCATCAAGCTGATGAACCTCATCATGGGAGACAGGCTGACGCTGACGCTCAATGGGCAGTCGATAAGAGACGAGCCTGTTACACGGGACTTCGCCCACAACACGCCCCACATCGCGCCGCGGGGGCTGGACCTGCAGTTCCACCTGCGAAATGTCCTGCCGCAGAAGGGCTGGAACACGCTCGAAATATCGCTGGACGAACGGCCCAATCTGATGGCGGGCGGGATCACGGTTGATAATGTCGAACTGCGGGTGACATACAGCCCGTACCCTTCTGTGAGGTAGCTCTATGGACTGGCTGAAGTCGCTGCTTGGACTCAAGGACGATCCCGACCGCCTGGTACGAGTCGGAGGCATGATGCCGGAGCCTGAGGCGCAAATGTGGGTGGGTGTTCTCCAGGGCGAGGGAATTGGAGCGGCGGTGCAAAATGAGGGTTATCCACCCTACACAAGCTCGATGAGTTCCAGCTACAGCGTCTGGGTAAGGTTTCGCGACGCAGAGGCTGCGGAGCAGATGATAATGGGCAGGCTGCACGGAGGAGGGCCGCATGAGACGACGTAGGACGATCTATCACAACGACGCGCGACACTCGTACCTGTGGTACTTCGAGCCGCCGATGCACTTGGAGGACGCATGGATACCGATCGATGAGGTGGCGGGCACGGCCGTGGACACGTTCAGCTACTGCGTCGAGCGCGGAGACGGGGTCTTCTACCCCACGAAGGTCGGGAAGATGTTCTCGGTGGAGGACGGGAAGCCGCAGTCCAAGCACAACTACGAGTGGCGGGCGGCGGCGTGCATGCTCAGCCTGATGGAGCGCGGCCTCGATCCGATGCAGGTATTGATCGACCGGGCCCATGAGCACGGTATCGAGTTCTTTGCCGACCTGCGTCTGCAGCGGCTCGGACGGATGTACCCGGAGTCTGAGCTCGAAGACGGCGGTGGCGGATGGGCGGAGGATCGCGTCCGGGACCTCAAGTTCGATATTTCGCGAGAGCTGGTCATGGACTACCCGGTCCAAGGGCTGGAGCTGGATTTCACGGCCGCTTTCGGCGGCGGGCCGTACTTCTACTTCAAGGAAGGCGGGACACCGGAGAATGCCGCGACCATGACCGAGTGGGTGCGGCGGGTGTCGGAGATGACGCGGTCGAGAGCAGGCGCGCCGTGTGAGATCGGAGCACGGATCTTTCCCACGGAGAAAGGCAACCTTGACCAGGGCCTCGACGTGAGGACGTGGCTCAATGAGGGGCTGCTGGACTTCGTGGTGCCGGTGGCATACGTCTACACCGTCCTCGATCCGAATATGCCGTTCGATTGGGTGGTCGGGCCGGCGCACGAGTCAGGCGCGTCGGTGTACGGCTTCCTCCAGCATTACCTGCAGGACGATAACGTTGGGGCAAAGGGGAGGCTCTTCGCCGGCCTCGAGGAATTCAGGGCGGCGTCGGCCAACTTCTGGGAGAAGGGCGTGGACGGGCTCTGCACGTGGAGCTTGGACTGGCCGCTGGGCGACGTGGAACGCAATCTTCTTTCCAATATGGGTTCCCCGGAGCTTGTTCGGGGGCGGGACAAACGCTATGTCGTCTCGCGCAAGGATGACACCGCCGCGCTGGTGGACTACCGGCATAATATCCCCCACGAATTCTCCCCGCCCCTGCCGACTGCCGCGCACGAGATTCCTTTCACCATCGCGGATGACATCGGAGGAGACGACAGCAGGGTTAGCACGACGACGCTGCGCATCTACCTGACGAACGTGGTATCGGCAGACAGGTTCAACGTGGCCCTCAACGGGCAGTCGCTGGCGGAAGAAACGATGCGGCGAGTGTGGAAAGAGGGACGCGACGCTTATCCCTTCACCAATCCGCGTAACCACTGGCTGGAGTTCGCGCTGATCGACATTGTTCCCCACAAGGGTGAGAACCTGCTGGAGATATCGCTGGAGAGTCGACCCGACGGACTGACGGGCAGCGTCGTGATCGAGGAAGTCGAAGTGGAGGTGCGGTACAGTCCCTATCCGGAGGGGCTCTGATAAGGGTAGTAACATGCTAATTGTAGCTATGATCGGCCTCCCCTCCCTGTCATTCCGAGCGAAGCGAGGAATCTAAATTCCATGACTGCAAGACCGGACAGCCGGAAGGGCTGGAGTGAGCAGAAAGTAGGAAGTGTGATAGGGGGAATTGTAGGATGGGCGAGTTTACGGAAATTGGTTGCTCCCTTATATGATTCTCGTGCCATCGGGCGAAAGCGGCGTCTCGTGAAGTTACGGGACTGAATGCGTCAATTCGGAAGCACAGGAGTTATCGGTCATGCCGGACTATGAGCCTATCGACCTATCGGAGCTTTGCAACGCGGGGGCGGACTCGCTGCCGTCGCACGATCCGCCGGTCATTGGAACTCAGACGTTTCGCGGGCTGCCGTTTCAGGTGGGCAAGGCGGGCAGTCCGAGCTGCTTCATTCGGCTGAGCGAGGGTGATGCGCCCGTCAGCATTCCCGTTGGGAAGAAAGCCCTGCACGTCGTCTTCGCTCACCGGCTCTTGGAGACCGACGTTCCACAGGGTGGGCAGGTAGGCAACCACGTCGCGGACTATGTCTTTCACTCGTCGACGGGCGACACCGAATCAGTCGCCGTGCGGGAGCGGTTCCAAATATCGGCGTTCGGGCCCCCCTACGCCGCGGGAACCTACACCGGCGCGCCGTACGCTCCCTATCAGGCCGTGCCCGATCAGAAGGCCACACTGTATCCTCGTTACGAGGGAGAGTTCAGCGACGCGGGAAACCGGCAGACCGATGCTATGCAGGCGGATGCCCGGTGGTACTACCTGTGGGCATGGAAGAATCCCGACCCGGACAACGCCATCGAATCCATCGAAATCGTCCCCAGGGGTGGGCCGTTCATTATCGCCGCGATCACGCTGGGGCACCTGGACGAGCACCCCTTCTACCGTGAGGCGAACCGGACGGTGAAGATCGAATTTACGGACCCGGACCTCGTGTCCCAACCCTTCGATGTCGAGGTCGATGTGGACAGGGGCGAGTCGACGTATGCCTATCCTCTCCCGAAGGGGAGCACGGAGGAGTTTGTCTCAGGCCCAAACAAGGGCTGGGGGGAGCGGCAAAACGAATCGGCCAGCCCGTCGTACGTGGAAGTCTCGGCCACGCCGTCGGCGACGCTCAACGTAAAGCAGGGCGGCGAGACCGTTGCTCGGGCGAATTGGGGCACCATCGTGTCGAACGGCTCGGCTGCGGGTCCCCGTGCGCGCATCGAGTTGGTCGACCCCGGCAAGAACTGGGTGAACGTCACTGTTGTCGATGACGACACCGACCAGCCCATTCCCTGCCGCATCCACTTCAGGTCGCCGGACGGCGTCCCCTACCAGCCGCACGGGTTCCACAATCACGTCAACTCCAATCTCGACACGTGGCACAAGGACGTTGGCGGCGACCTGCGCCTGGGGCAGATCACCTATGCCTACATTGACGGCACGTGCCAGGGATGGCTTCCCAGGGGCGAGGTGATCGTCGACGTAGCGCGGGGGTTCGAGTACGAGCCGCTTCGCGAGAAGGTACAGATCCAGCCCGGCCAGCGTCGTCTGAACCTGCGCCTGAAACGCTGGACGAATATGAACGAACAGCGGTGGTACAGCGGCGACTCCCACGTGCACTTCCTTACGCCGGAGGGCGCTCACCGCGAGTCGCAGGCCGAGGACCTGAACGTCGTCAACCTGCTCCAGTCGCAGTGGGGCAGCCTGTTCACCAACACGGAGGACTTCACGGGCGCGCCCAGCGTCTCGCGTGACGGGAGCAACTTCGTCTACGTTGGACAGGAGAACAGGCAGCACGCCCTCGGACACATGATCCTGTGGGGGTTGAAACAGCACGTGATGCCGTGGTGCAGCGACGGCCTCAGCGAGGCGGAACACGCCGGTACGATGGACACCAACCTGAGCGACTGGGCCGACCGCGCTCACGCGCAGGGCGGTTTCGTCATCAATCCCCACTTCAACAGCCCGAACGCCTACGGCGAATACGCCACGCTCATTGCCACCGGGAGGATGGACGCCATCGAGGTGAAGAACCTCTCCTCGCAGAGGTATGGCGACTACTACGGTTATCTGAACTGCGGTTACCGTTTGCCGATGGTCAGCGGCACCGACAAGATGAACAGCTCCGTTCCGATCGGGGGGCACCGGACGTACGCCAACATCCCCGAGGACGAGGAGTTCACCTACGAGTCGTGGTGCCGCAACGTGGTCAAGGGGCGGACGTTCATCAGCGGCGGCCCGATGATAGGCTTCACCGTGGACGGCAAGGAGATCGGCGACGCCGTCGAGCTCTCCGGCGCGGGCACGGTCGAGGTCAAGGCATGGGCTGAGAGCATCTTCCCGATCCACAGCCTGGAGATACTCAGCGCGGGGCGCGCGGTGGCCTCCACGGAGTCTCGGCAGGGAACGCGGCGGCTCGAACTGAGCGAGAGTATCGCCGTCGACGGCCACACGTGGCTGGCGGCCAGGTGCGGAGGCCCGGGCTACTATGACAACCGCATCGACTTCGGAACGAGCGGCCACGAGGTGTACGCGCATACCTCACCGGTATACGTCGCGTGCGGGGGCGAGTGGCAGATGTTCGACCGGCGAGTGGCGGAGAACATCCTGACTTCTGTCGAGGGGACGCTCTCCTACATCCGGGAGAACACCCGCCAGCACAACCCCGCGAGAACAACCCACCACCACGGCGAGGACGACCACATGGCCTACCTGGAACGCCCCTTCATCGAGGCACGCGAGGCCGTGCACAAGCGGATGCACGATCTGGGGTTGGCGCATTAGGGGGGTCTAAAAAACCCTTCCGTTCACCCTGAGCCTGTCGAAGGGTTAAGGCGCTGTTCATGGTTCGACAAGCCTGTCCTGAGCCTGACGAAGGGCTCACCACGAACGGTTTCCAGACGACTTATTAGACACCTTCTTAGAGACGAAGTCCGTTCCTATACACCGACACGGGTGTACAAAAGGGCGATAAATCGTCTCAACAACCTACCAGCCTCCTTCGGTTGTGGTAATATCCTCCGCGAAAGCAGCGTTCCCATAGACTGCCATTTCGGGCTCACATGTCGGTTAGGTGGAACTAATCCCCGAGGCAATGTTGGCGTATGAGCTTTCTCACTGATGCTTGGCGTCGGATCGGCACGCGCCTCTACTTGGCATTGGGCTTTGCCGTGCTATTGACGCTGGGGTCGAGCATGGTTGGCGTGTACTACTTCGAGCGAAGCGGAGACCTGAACTTCCAGGTCCGCTCGGAGTCGGTTCCTGCCCTGGAGGCGGCATGGTCCGCCGCGAGAGAGGGCGAGCGGATACGGTCGATTGGCCTGGGACTGCTTGGTGACCCCGACTCCGCTTCCGCTGCCCCACAGGGGGAGTCCGTAGAGGCGGTCCTTGGCAGGCTGGAGACCGCTCTGGGCACTGTCGGAGCCGTTCCGGCCTTGGCATCCGACGCGCAGGCGGTCTACGATGCGGCCTTCGAACTGACGAAGGTCATTGACGACCTCGCTCTGAACCGCAACACCCTTCTGGAAGCCAACGCCGTCGCATCCGCGCTGCGTTCCCGCGTGGAAGCGGCCTCAGCGGCCAACGGGGCCAACCAGGCCGCGCTGGCCGCGCTGAGCCGGATGTTTCTGGCGCCCGACGAGCCGTCGTTGGACAGGTTGTGGGACGAGTTCGCGGGCCAGTCGGTGACCGGCGGCGTCGACACTTCCCTGGGCGAAGAGGTGTACGTCGCGCGCGGACAGCAGCTTGCGCTCCTTGCCAGGGCCGGAGAGCTTGCAGCCGCATTCGACGGCGCCGACACGACCCTGAGCACGTCCATGACCCGCATGTTGGAGGGCGCCCAAACCGAGTCGGCGGCGGCATTGGAATCTTCCGGCCGCAGCTTCGATGAGGGACGGCTCCTCCTGGCGCTGATCAGCGTGGCCAGCGTGGTAGCGGCCACATTGGCGGCTTGGCTTTGGGTCGGCAACGGCCTCGTGCGACGACTCTCGCGCCTATCGGAGCGTATGCGCGGGATGGCCGCCGGAGACATCGAGACGCCGATACCCGAGGTGAGCCGCGACGAGGTCGGAGAGCTCGCCGGAACGCTGGAAGTGTGGAGACAGCAGGCCCTGGAAGTCCAGCGCCTGAACTTGGTCGAGCGCCTGTATGGGGAACTCCGTGAGGCCAACGCCGAACTGGAGCGGATGCAGGAGCGTCTGGTGGCGCAAGGGAAACTCGCGGCCCTGGGCGAGCTCGTATCGGGCGTGGCCCATGAGATCAGCAACCCCCTCAACTTCGTCAAGAACTTCACCGAAGGCTCGCTGGAGTCGTACAAGGAGCTTACCGACGTCCTGAACGACTACCGAAGCGAGATGAAGGAAGAAGATGTCGAATTGCTGGACGAGATCAGCGAGGACCTGACCGACAGCCTGCAAAGGGTACACACCAACGGGACGCGCGCCTATGCCATCGTGGAGCGCATGAGCGGACTGGGCGTCGTAGGCGGAGAGCTGGTCCCGACTGATCTCCATAACGTCCTGCGGGCGGCTGTGCAGACGGGCTGCGACACGTTCAGGGCGAACTGGGAGGACTTCGAGATCACGCCGGAGTACGACCTGGATGACTCCATAGACAGCATCCCCATGGTCGCGCAGGACTTCAGCGAAGCGGTCGTCAACCTCGTGACCAATGCCTGCTACGCCATGCGTCAGAGGCGAGAGACGGATGGCGACGGCTATGGACCGGCGTTGACCGTGTCGACTCGCCGATTAGAAGGTGAAGTAGCAATCCGCGTCCACGACAACGGCACCGGAATCGCGGACGACGTGGTCGAGCGCATATTCGACCCGTTCTTCTCGACGCGCGAGGGCATCATGGGTGCAGGGCTGGGACTGCCCATCGCCGCCGACGTGGCCCGTCGAGCAGGTGGCGACCTCTCGGTCGACACCGTCCATGGCGAGTACGCCGAGTTCACATTGACTCTGCCGATCGAAAAGAGTGAATGACCTGCTCTTGGATGTAACTGTTCAGAGTTCGTGAGAGCGCTCGAATCCCAGAACCACCGTCATACCCGCGAAAGCGGGTATCCACAGGGTGAGGCGTGTTCCCCTCACCAAGACTGAACAGTTACAACCACGTTCGTCCTGAGCTTGTCGAATGGCAATTCTCTGCCAACGCACTCAGTTCTTGCATAGTCCCTCAAGACAGTGATTCACAGGTTCAACCCCCGCACTACGCAATACTTTCTACTTTCTCTGCCTCCCCTACACCGACACCACCGTCTCCGTGTCCCCAGCGTCAAGCGCATTCATGTACGCCAGCACCAGGTCCCGCGTGCGGTACGTGCCGAACTTGGCTACCCTGACAGCAGCTCCCCGACCAGCGTTTCCACCGCGCGACCTTCCTCAGAGTCGATAAGCCACTTGCGTAGCTCACGCCGGGCGATGGTGACGGTAACCCGATCGCGCTCCTGCCGCAGTTTCGACAGTTGCTCAGCCGCACCCTCTGCGGCGGCATGGCCTGCGTCGGAAATACCGACGTGCAACTGCTCGTCAGAGTCGAATTCGGGTATGGGGAGCTTCCACAGTTGCTTTTGCAAGTCACGAGCTCCGAACTGGCCTTTGGACATGAACTGTTCTACAGCTTCGTATAAGGTTTGGCTGTTAATGACAGCAAGTAGATAGTTGGCTTCCTTTTCGTCCCTACACGCAATCCAGAATAGCTTGTAGTCGACCAAAGCGTTATCGTCGTGAAGGATGGCTGCTGTCGGCGCGCCGTAACCACCGTAGAGGACCCGAATCGTTCTTCTCTCAACACTCCGTCGCCATTCGAGCTGAGATGAGAGCTTGCCGTAATGGTCTAAATTCCCCAGTAAGTCTAAACCGTTGTGACTTTGCTTATTCTCTTCCCATAGAGCGCTGATTATGCGCCAACGATCACGCATACGACGCTCTAAACCCCCTAGATTGATACCGCCTACTGCAGTGGGGTCAGTGGATAATTTGTCTTCGTTACTCCTGAATGGCAAAACCGCCTTCAGAGGCTCCAGTGTCGCATATGGGACAAGGGTCTCGCCCAAATGCACGTCGAAGACGTGTTGAGTCTCAATGGTTTGTCCAGTAATGGCAGTAAGGTCTAGACTGCGCCAAGGCTCCTTATCTTGAGAGCCGCGGCGAGGGTTGATGGTGATCGTCTGACTGGCCCGGACTACGGCAGGATTGAATGTCTCTTCAACGAAGAACAGTCGACGTGGATAGATGTCCGCTCCCTTACGGGAGTGCCCATTGTAAGGCGAAACGGTGTCGGAGGGAGAGTCAATCATGGAAGCGGGTGCGCGCTGCACATCGCAAGTTCCCGCTTTGCCTAACCAGCGTTCCACTCCCCCGGACAATGGTGTCGAATCGGCGTTCTCGCCAGTTCTGAGTGCAAACACCACAGAAGCAGGAATGGGGAAAAATGTATTAGGCTCCAACCGTTCCAAATCCCAAGGGGTCTTGTGACCAAACCCAACCGCTAAGGTACGGCCCTCTGTGCGGTTCCTTCCCCTGCCAGCCGGTTTCGCTTGCCATGCGCCCGTACGCCACTTGGAGTGTTGACCCGTCTGAAGGGCGCTGTGAGGCATCACCATCCCAATCAAGCCTCTGTCCTTCAGGTATAGGTCGACACACCGCGCGTAGAACAGACCTGATATATCTTGAACGGCAGCATACTTACCACCTTGCCAAATGCCATACATGTCCTTGCTTTGCCGCTCCAACTCCGAGCGTAGGGTACTAACGGTGTTCCGGTAACTCAGCCACGGCGGATTGCCGATAACGACATCCACCTTATTCCGGGACAGGGCGACGGGTCGGACGAGGTTTCTGGTGTAGTAGGCCCAGATGTGATTGCGGCCCTCGGAGTGGAGACGGCGCATGGTGTCGATGGTCTCTTCGAGAGTGCCTCGCTCCGCAGGGTCGGTTATGCCGTTGTCGTTGAGGGCGAGCATCGGGTCGTCGCCCCGCTCTATCGCGTCGGCAACGTCGCTCATGAGCGAGTCGAAGTCTCCCGCCCGCTCCACGAGGCTCACGGGGAAGACGAGGGCCGTGTTCTCCTCGTCCTCGACCTCGATCCTCACCTCGTGTTCGGCGAACATGTCGCCCGTCCGGAACCGGAGCTGCAGGGAATCGCCGAGGTAGATCGGAACGGAGACGGAGGCCTTATCGGAGTCCTCGATGGCCCGTCGTGCCGCCAGCGTCCACGCGGCCCGCGCGAGGTGCACTGCCACGGGATGCACATCGATCCCCGTCACCGCGTCGTGGAGCCTGTCGAACAGCTCTTCTTCGGCAAGTCCCTCCCGCTCCGCATGTTCCATGAAGTGGTTGACCGCCTCTACGATGAACGTGCCGGAGCCGCAGGCCGGGTCGAGCACCCGCTGCTCCAAAGGATCGGTGACGAGTTCTTGCACCATCGAGCGGGCGAGCCAGTCCGGCGTGTAGTATTCTCCGAGCCGTCGTCGCTCGTCGGGCGGGATGACCGTCTCGTACAGGATGGCCGCGATGTCCGGCGGCGCGTTCGTCCAGTCGAACCGCGATATCCTGTTCGCCAACGCCGTCAGCAGGGGAACGCCGCCATCCACCTCCGACGGCCACGCGAAGAAGTCCGATTCCACCACGCCCTGAAGACCCGTGTCGCTCTGAAAGCGCCGTCCCCTGAGCAGATCCTCGGGGTCGTTCGCCGCAAGGCCGTAGATGTCGATTCCGAATGTGGCCTGCACGACCATGCCGACCACCATCGACAGGTACGTGTGGCGAACGAACAGGTCGTCGATGTCCTCGGTCTCGCCGACCGCCTCGCCGAGCGCCGCCCTGAGCAGGTCGCCCCAGAGCCTCACCTTGACGCGGATCGTCTCCGAGTCCTTGTTCCGCGCGTACAGTTCCTTTAGGCGGGCAATATCCTTGCGGTAGCGCGGGCTGTCGGGGCCGAAGTGCTCTGTCGCGCTTTCCCTGTCCAGCGGTATGTCGTCCCGCGATTCCAGCGCCTTGTCGCGCAGCCATTCGTACAGCGGAAGCCACCCGTCGGCATTCTCCAGGGTGAAAGCGTAGGGGTACGTCGTCCTGACCTCGCCTGCGCCCGGCCACCGGAGCAGCCAGTGCTTCCCGTCGGTCAGCACCCCCATGCGATGCCGCCCGCTCTCGCGCTCCGACTGTTCGAGGTAGCCGTCAAGCTGATCGATGTTTGTGGGGTCGGGGTCAAGACCACCAGTCGTCCCAATCCTTCTCTTGACCTCTACGAATGTATCGAGTGCAGTCAGGTCGACTGCCGTCCGTGCGCCCAAGGCCGGCGCCTTTTCCTCGACGATTTCGTCGGTCTTAGCGAGATTCGTGAGTGTGAGGAACTCGCGTATCGCGCTGGTTATGTTGGCCTCAGCCTCGTTCAAATCATGTCGACGGAGGATTTCACGGGCCGCGTCCGGGTAGCGCTCGTCGTTCAGTTCAAGATGCACGACCATGCAAGGGTCCTTCTCAAGGCCTCAATATTCCGCCGCATCATAGACCATGCGTTCTTGCCCGTCAAGGTAATCCAATCCCCAAATTTTCAACAATCCCCCTCTGCGGTCTCCGCGTCCTCTGCGGTGAATCCCTTTACGCCCGACCGGCGAGGTCTCCCCTCTCCCGTTCTGGGAGAGGGCTAGAGCCTGCCCCGCACTTGATGCGGGGGTGAAGACGAGGTCGAGGGCAGCACCCCCCAAATTTGACCCAACCGAACATCCGTGCCACAATGAATACATCCGACCAAACCGACAACCGGAATACCTCGCTCTCATCAAAGAGCGAAAGAGGCCAAATGTCCCGCGATGTCTATCAAATTTTGAGACCAAGGAGGTGGCCACCCTGCCGGAAAACCGTCCATCAGTCCGCCGCGTCCTCAGCCGAACTCATCCCGACACACCCTCCACAACTTGACAATAACAAACAAAAATGCCACAAAATGCCACACCATGCGACAAATCTTCAAAAATGCCCTCCCTGTCGCATCCCTTTCCCTATCTCCACCCCTCTGCGGTGACTCCTCATGCGATCTCATCCCGGCAAAGACCGAGCCAACTTGACAATAAGAAAGGCAAATGGCACAAAATGGCGCTATATGGCACAATTTTCAAGAAAATCCCTCCCCCGCTCGGTCGCATCCCTTTCCCCTATCTTCACTCCTCTGCGCTCTCCGCGCCCTCTGCGGTGAATCCTTCCTCCCCTCTGTGCTCTCCGTGCTCTCTGTGGTGAATCCTCTACACGCCCGAACGGCGAGTTCCGCGCGACTGGCGAAGTCCCCTTTACGCCTGGCCGGCGAGGCCCGCCAGCACGTCGACGAGGTTGTCGATCTCCTCTTCCAGCGCGAAATACGGAATCGAGACCCGTAGCTCGTCGTCCCTGCCGCTCACGAGGATGCGGTGCTCATCCCACAGCCGTTCCGTGAGGTCCCTGCCGTTGATGCCGATGTCGAAGGCCGATATCCCCGTGCTGCGGACGGGGTCCATCGGCGTCCTGAGCGTGAAGCCCGGCACGTCCGTCAGACGCCGCCGGAGATGGTCGGCAAGCTCCCAGCTCCGCCGCGCGATATTGTCGATGCCAACTTCCTCGGCCATCGCTATCGCCGTCGAAAGCGAGCTGAACACCGCCTTGTCCCGCGTGCCGAACTCGAACTTCGCCGCCGTCGTGAGCGCCTCGAACTCGTAGGTGTCCTGGTCCCACGTCGGAGCGCTGCTCGCCCCGATCCACGTGATCTGCAGGTCGTCCAGCCTGTCGGCGTCGACGTACAGGAATCCCGTCCCCTGCGGAGCCAGCAGCCACTTGTGCCCGCACCCGGAGTAGAAGTCGCACCCCAGCGCCTTCACGTCGACCAGTATCAGTCCAACCGCGTGCGCCCCGTCCAGCAGCACGGGAACGCCGTGCCCGTGCGCCGCATCCGCCACCTCGCGTGATGGCAGCACGAACCCCGTGCGCGTGGACACGTGACTCAGGCACAGCAGCTTGGTGCGCGGCGTGATGAGCTCGTCCAGCCTCTCGACGATCCCCTCCGTCTCGTACGGCGCGAGCGGCAGCTGGCGGACAACAATTCCACGCCGCTGAGCGAGGTTCATCCACGGCAGCGACCCGGCGGGATGCTCCTCGTCCGTGACGATCACCTCATCCCCCGGCTCCCAGTCGATGCCCGTAGCCACGATGTTGATGCCCTCCGACACGTGCCGCGTCAACGCGATCTCGTCGGTCGATGCCCCCAGCAGCCGCGCCACGTCGACCCGCGCCCCCTCGTACACCCGCTCGATCTCCTCCATCACCTCCTTCGACAGCGTGCCGCGCTCCTCGATGAACCGCGCCATCCGCACGACCTCGTCCGTCACCGGCGTCGGCTTCGGGCCATAGCTCATGTTCAGGTAGCTGCAGTGCCTAAGTCCGGGAATCCAGCTTCGTATCTCCTCGATGTTCAAGTGAGTCTCCATTCGCGTAGAAAGTGATGTGTGGTCAGCACCCAATTTGGCGGCAGTCATTGAAGCACAAGCGCCCGCCCCTAGCAACGCGGCGGAAACACATCCCCACTCTCTGTGTCCTCTGTGCTCTCTGTGGTGAATCCCCTCTCACCAACACCGTGACCTGCGCCCTTTCCTGACGTATAATGCACGCGCCTTCTCAGGAGCCGTCCACCGACCCGTCCATGAACCCCGAGGAAACGAAGCAGGACATCACGCGCGGTCGCGCCTACATGGCTGCAGCCATCATGGTCGGCCACATGATGAAGCACCTGTACAACTCCGGCTTCTCGAAGCTGGTCCTCCCGGAGATCAAGGTAGAGCTGAACCTCGGCGACTCCCGGTACGGCTGGCTGGGGACGTCACAGGCCCTCGCGTGGTCGGTCGCCACTATGCTCGGAGGATACCTCGGCGACCGCTTCACAGGCAGGACGGCCATCTTCCTGGGCCTGACCATGGTGCTCATCGGCTTCTCGCAGTTCTTCGTCGGGTTCGTGAGCAACTACTGGGTCCTCCTTGCCGCCATGCTGCTCATCGGCGGCGCGCCTGCGATGTTTCACCCCTTCGCCATCGGTGAGCTGTCCCGCCGCTTCCCCGACCGGCGTGGGTTCGCCGTCTCCCTCCACGGCATGGGCGGCATGACCGGAGAGGTGCTCGGCCCACTGGTGGTCGCCGCCGTGCTGAGCTTTCTCATGTGGCGCGACATGCTCAAGCTCAGCCTCTTCCCCGCCATCCTCATCGGGTTCACCATCTGGATCGTCCTTCGATCCCTCCCCCGCATGAAGGCGCAGGCGGCAACACGGAAAGAGTACTTCGTCTCGATGGGCGGGCTCCTCCGCAACCCGATGCTCATGCTCCTCGTCGCCTCGACCGCCATCCGCGGCGTCGGAGAGGGCGCCGTCGAATTCTTTCTCCCCGTCTATCTCAAGGAGACGCTCGAGTTCTCCAAAGAGAACATCGCGCTGGTGTTCTCCGGGGCGCAGGTCGTCGGGTTGATCTCCCAGCCCGTGATGGGCTTCCTCTCCGACCGCGTCGGCAGAAAGGCCGTGCTCGTGACAGCCACTGCCAGCCTAGGGGTGTTGTCCCTTCTTCTCAGCGTGGCAGACCCCATATTGCAGGTGGTTATCATCGTCCTGGCGAAGGGAGCATTCAAGTTCTCGCTACACCACATCTTCATCGCGGCCGCCATCGACACGTCGAAAGGCGAGGCTCAGTCCACCGTCACGTCGTTCATGTACGGTGCGGGCCTGTTGGGGATCTTCTCGCCTGCCGTCGCGGGCGCGATATCCGACGCCTACGGCATCCACGCAGCCTTCGTCTTCGGTGGAGTGCTGACGCTCGTGGCGCTGGCCGTGCTCGTCCCCTACCGAGCTCCGCGACCCGGCTCGCTGGAGGAGGCAGCCGAGTCCGCTAGCGACCGATCATGACCGGCTCACGCTGCACCGCAGTCGTCACGACCGGCCCGTCCTCCGAGATGTACACGTCGATCTCCGACCGGACGCCGAACTTGCCCGGCAGGTAGATGCCCGGCTCGACCGACGTGGCTATGCCCGGCATGAGCCTCCGCGTGTCGTGCGTCTCCCAGCTATCGAGGTTGACGGCGTTCCCGTGCACCTCGCGTCCGATGCTGTGCCCCAGCCGGTGGCTGAACCGCTCGCCGTACCCGGCGTCAGCCACGTAGTCCCGCGCCACCTTGTCGATCTCCCAGCCCTGCGGCCTTCGGCCCCGCTCGAAGTGCCCGGCAATCGCGGCAACCGCAGCGTCACGCGCCCCGACGACGATCTCGAACACCTCCCGGTGCTCGGACGGGACGGTGTCGCCCACGTACCCCGTCCACGTGATATCGGCGTACATGTTCTCCTCGCCCTCCATCCGCGCCCACAGGTCGATCAGCACCCAGTCACCCCGTGCGATTGCGTGCGAGTTGGCCGGAGTCGGGTCGAAGTGCGGGTCGGCCCCGTGCTCATTCACCGCCACGATCGGGCCGTCCGGCGCTTCCATGCCCTCTTCCTGGAACCGCGACCGGATGAACTCCGCCACTTCGTACTCCATCGGAGATACCGAGAGCCGTTCGCCAATGTACCGGAAGGCATCCTGAACGATGGTATCCAGCCTGCCCGCCGCCTCCCGGTGCGAGACCAGGTCTGCCGCACTCCATCGCTGCGTGGCGTATTGCACCGTGTCCGCCGACGAGACCACCTCAACTCCCAGTCCCCTCACCATCTCCACCGTGCCCGCGTCCACCCACGACACTCGAGGCAGCGCCCCCTCGGGCGAGTACTCCATCGCAACAACCCGCGCACCGCGCAGCAACTCGCGCAACCGGTCCCTCATCTGCGACCGGCTCACCCACAGCAGCGTCTCAATGCCCAAATGACCAAATCGTCCCTGATCGACATACGACACCAGCAGCCTCGGATCGCCCGACACGGGCACCCAAAGCCAGCACGGCCGCGTCACGTTCGCAATCGCCCCAACTGTATCCCCAAAGATGGGGTTCATCCCCCGGTAGTCGTAAAGCAGCCATCCGTCGATCTCCTCCGACGACAGGTGCTCCTGGGCGTTGTTGAGCCGGGTTTCGAGAGGGTGAGCGGAGGTCATTGGGTAGGAGGGTGGTTCTGTGGCGTGTCAGGCGAGATCACACATTCACGGCCTCACGCTCGACGTATGGACGGAACTCCTGACGCAGCGCCTTATGCGTTACCAGATCGACCCGACGGCCCAAAAGGTCCTCAAGATAGAACTGTACGCCAAAGTACGACTTTGAAGTAGCTGGCCCATCGTACCGAACCAAGATATCCACATCACTGCGCTCGGACGCCTGATCCCGTGCGAAGGAGCCAAATAGGGCGAGTTCGGTCACGCCGAATCGCTCCGCGAGCGTCGGCTTGTGCGTTCGGAGTATGTCGAGGACTTCTTCTCGGTTCATCCTATTTCACCATCCCCTTTCGTCGAGTGATGCCTGCTTCACTTCGAGCCACCGGCTGAAGGACTCTTGACTCTCACCGGAAGGCCTGCCGGCCAACAGCCCTTCCACGCTGACATCCTCGTCCAAATCGGGCCAGTGGATGCCTTGTCCCCCACCGATAAGCCGCCAATTGCCCCTCTCCCTTGCTGAGGCATGAACCAACCTCGGATACCAAGCCAGTGGTACAGCGATAGTCCTACCATCAGAAAGCTCGACGGTCAACGTGCCCTTCGTGACGGTCGCATCTCTAGCAACTGACAACCTGACCTTCACCATTAGAGTATTCATGCCACACAATCAGTTCCACACAATCAGTTCCACTTGCAACTCTCCATGCACTCATCCACCCACCCCCACCTCTACAATCCTAATCCAGCGACCGCTTTGATACAATGCACCGTCACCATGACCATTCCCATCGTCGAGCGAGCTGCGGCCTTCACCACGCGACGGGCGACCGCCGCAGAGGAAGGGGCGTTCACCTATCGCGACCTGCTCGCGGCGTCGGAGCGGGTCGCGTCGAAGTTGCTTGACGGCGCGCATGACCTTGAAGGCGCTCGTGTCGTGTTCCTCGTGCCGGGTGGGTTCCAGTACGTTGCTGTGCAGTGGGGCATCTGGCGGGCGGGCGGAGTAGCAGTGCCGCTGGCGCTCTCGGAGACCGAGCGCGAGATACGGTACAAGATCGACGACACCGAGTCCGCCGTACTCATAGCCCACCCCGACTATGCCGACACGCTCCGCCCGTTCGCCGAGGAGGGAGGGCCGCGCTTCATCATCACGACCGATCTGCTTGGCGGCGACCGCACTGCCCCCCTGCCCGACGTCGATCCCGAACGGGCGGCGATGATCCTCTACACGAGCGGCACAACGTCCGACCCCAAGGGCGTGGTCGCCACCCACCGCAACGTCGAGGCGCAGGTCGAGAGCCTCGTCGAGGCGTGGGGCTGGTCATCCGACGACCACATCCTCAACCACCTGCCGCTCCACCACGTACACGGCATCATCAACGCGATGTCGTGCGCCCTGTGGGTTGGGGCCACGTGCGAGCTTCTCCCCCGCTTCGACGCCCAGCGCGTCTGGTCGCGCATCATCGACGGCGACCTCACCCTCTACATGGCCGTCCCGACGGTGTACAAGGCGCTCGTCGCGGCTTGGGAGTCCGGTTCCCGCGAATGGCAGGCGGAGGCGTCGGCTGCGTGTGCGAACCTGCGGCTGATGGTATCCGGCTCCGACGCCCTGCCCGTCGACACCTTCGAGCGCTGGGAGCAGATATCGGGACACCGCCTCCTCGAACGCTACGGCATGACGGAGATCGGCATGGCTCTGTCGAACCCGCTGCACGGCGAGCGAATTCCGGGACACGTCGGCGCTCCGCTGCCGGGCGTCGAGGTCCGACTGGCCGACCTCGATCTCGCGGCCTTCGAGCAGACAGGTGAGCGCCACTACGGTGACAACGAGGTCAGGGTAAACAGCCCCGGCGAGTTGCAGGTGAGGGGCCCCGGCGTCTTCCGGGAGTACTGGCGCAAGCCGGATGCCACCCGCGAGGCCTTCACCGAGGACAGTTGGTTCTACACAGGGGACATCGCGTCGGTGAACGAAGACGGCGTCTACCGCATCTGGGGTCGCGCCTCCCAGGACCTCATCATCTCAGGTGGCGAGAACGTATCCGCTCTCGAAGTCCAGCGCGAGCTCCTGATGCACCCGGAGATCGACTCGTGCGCCGTCGTGGGCGTCAAGGACCCGTTCTGGGGCAGCGCCGTCTCTGCGGCGGTCATCACGCGAAACGGGAGCGGGCTCGACAGGGACACGCTCAGGGAGTGGGCCAAAGGACGGCTTGCCCCCTACAAGGCGCCCCAGCGAGTGATCTTTGTAAAGGAACTTCCCCGCAATGCCATGGGCAAGATCGTCAAGCCCAAAGTGCGAGATCTGTTCGAGGAAGCGACCGCCTGATGGCGTAACCGCGAATGGCAGGCAAGGAATCCCATACAAAGGGCGAAAAATCCATGAGAGACACCGAAATCGACGAGGCCGAGATCGACCTTCGTCTTGCCATGCTCAAGCACTGGTATGGAGACCTGCTGACCGAAGAGCAGTGGGCCGAGGTCCGCGAGGGCGTGCGCGAAGAACTCATAGAAGTCGCCGACGCCCTTCGTATCGTCGAGCTTGGATACGACGACGAGCCCTTTCCGCTCTTCGCTCCTTACCGTGGCGAGGACTAGTCGATGAACGCCTCCCAGATTGTCTACAAGCCGGTACGCCAACTCGCCGAACTCGTGCGCGAGAGGCATGTCTCCCCCACCGAGCTGACGGAGGTGTTCCTCGAACGGCTGGAATGCATCGGGCCGCGCTACAACGCTCTCGTCACCCTCATGCCCGACCGCGCCATGGAGGAGGCGAAACGCGCCGAGCGGGAGATTGCATCCGGCACGTACCGAGGCCCGCTGCACGGTATCCCCTACGGCCTCAAGGACCTGTTCGCGGCCGTGGGCGCTCCGACCTCGTGGGGCGCGACGCCGTTCAAAGACCAGGTCTTCGACCACGACTCGACCGTTGCGCGAAAGCTCAGCGAGGCCGGAGCGGTGCTGCTCGGCAAGCTGGCGCTGGTCGAGATCGCGGGCGGTATCCGCTACAAGCAGCCCAACGCGACCTTCACCGGACCGGGCATCAACCCGTGGGGTGGCGAGACCTGGGCGGGCGGGTCGTCCAGCGGTTCGGGCTCCGCCGTCAGCGCCGGGCTTGTTCCCTTCGCCATCGGGTCGGAGACATGGGGTTCTATCATCATGCCCTCCTCCAACTGCGGCATTGCCGGCCTGCGACCAACCTATGGCCGCGTGAGCCGCGCCGGGGGGATGCCCCTCTCGTGGACACTCGACAAGCCGGGCCCCATGTGCCTGACCGCGGACGACTGCGGCCTAGTGGTCGAAGCCATAGCCGGCCCCGACCCGAACGACCTTGCCGCCACCGACCGTCCCTTCTCTTATTCGCGTACATCTAGCGACCGCCGCTTCAAGCTCGGAGTACCCGTCGGAGCTACGGACGACGTCGAACCCGCAGTTAAAGAGAACTTCGAGGCCGCGCTGTCCGCCCTGGAGCCAATCGCGGATTTCGAGGAGGTCGAGCTTCCCGACTATCCTTACGGTGCCGTGATTACTGCCATCTTCATGGGCGAGTCGGCGACGATATACTCCGAGTTCACCAGGAGCGGGAGGTCGTCGGAGCTCACCGCGCCCGAAGACCGCTACGGCATCTACGCCCGAAGCGCGACGTTTGCCACCGATTACCTCCGCGCCATGCGCATCCGCAAACTGATCGCCCGTGATGTGGACGCAATCATGTCACACCACGACGCACTCGTAGGCCCCGGCCGCCCCGGCGTCGCCACTCCCCTCGACCTCGACCGCGTGAAGAGCTTCAAGGAGCGGTCCAGCGACATCATGGGTGCCCTGGGCAACTGCATAGGCCTCCCCTCCGTCACCGTGCCGTCCGGCTTCTCCGAAGACGACCTGCCGACCTCCATCCAGTTCATGGGCAGACCGTATGATGAGAATGTCATCCTCTCCCTGGCCGCTTCATTCCAGTCCATGACGACGTGGCATGAGCGCCATCCACCCGATCCTGAACCACGTTCGTAGGAGTCCAATGTCTCACCCAATAACCCCCAACCACATCTTCGACATCCCTTCCGTATCGCAGCCGCACCTGTCAACCGACGGCTCCACACTCGCGTTCGTCAAGACGTCGATTGACCGCACGACGATGGAGCGCCACTCCCGCATCGTCGTTTCACAAGATCCATTCGACGCGCTGTCCAACCTGACCGACGGGCCATCGGACACCGCGCCCGTCATCGTCGGCGAAAGAGTCCTGTTCCTCCGTCCCGACGACCATAACAAAAAAAAGGTCTGGACGATTCCCCTCAACGGCGGCGAACCTCTGCGTGTCACCGACCTTGCCTGCGGCGCGGAGGAGTTCGCCCTCTCACCTAACGGCGACCGTATCGCCGCCGTCTCGTCCGTCGATCCTGACGCTTCCGACGACGCGGATTCCGGCCTGCCGCGCGTGCGTGTCGTGCGTCGCATCCGCTACCGCCACGACTACACGGGATTCACCGGCGATGCCTTCCGTCAGTTGTTCGTGGTCGATGTGGAGTCGGGGGATGCCCGCCAGATCACGGACGGGGAGGGGGACAACTGGTCTCCCGTGTGGTCGCCGGACGGCACTTCGCTCGCCTTCATCTCCGACGACATCGAAGGCCGCGACTTCACTACCCACACGCAGGTCAAGGTCGTGTCCGTTCCCAACGGCAAACCGGTCTCGTGGTCGGAGAGTCTCCCCTACGTCTGGGCGGTCGCATGGTCGCCGGATGGCAAGTCGCTCGCGGCTATCGGTTGCCATGACCCCGACATGTGGGACCCCCGCTCGGCGTGGCTCTACGTCCTCGATGGGCACGGTGGCGTTAGCCGGATCACGGACGGACTCTACACTCCCGTCCCGGAGTGCGAACTGACTTGGACGGAAGAACGCGGCATCACATTCGTCGGCGCACATCGCGGCGAGTATTACGTGTGCTCCGTCCGTCCCGACGGCAGCGATTTCCGGCGCATCACGAACGGCGGCGCACTCTTCGATAACGCCGCCATCGATGGGAGCGCCTCCCAAGCAGTGGTCATCGCCGAGTCGCCCACCTCACCGGGAGAAGTAACACGCTTCGATCTGGACACCGGCGCATCGCAAGCGATCACGACGTACACCGCCGAGTACATCGAGAGTCACCCACCCGCCCACTTGGAGAAATTCACCATCACTCGCGGCGAATTCGAGATCGAATCACGCGTACTCCTTCCTCCAGATTTTGACGACACGAAAACGTACCCCATGGTGCTGGACATCCACGGCGGGCCGAACGGCCGGTTCACCGACAACTTTGACCCGGTGCATCAGATTCTCGCGACCAACGGGTACATCGTCCTGTCCGTCAACCCGCGCGGCTCCTCGACTTACAGCCCGGAGTTCACCAAGTCCGTCCTCGGCGACTGGGGTGGCGAGGACTACCTCGACATTCTCGCGTCGGTGGACGAACTGGTTGAACGGCCATACGTCGACGAGGACCGCATGGCCGTGCATGGATTCAGCTACGGCGGTTTCATGAGCGGCTGGATAGTGGGGCACGACCACCGCTTCAAGGCCGCAATCGTCGGCGCGATGTGCGCCAACCTCCACAGCATGTACGGCACGTCCGACATCGGCACCAGCTTCGGCGAGATCAATTGGGGAGGGCCGTACACCGGCGCGCGGGACAAGTTCCTTCACCACTCGCCCATCACCTACGCGGCCAACGTGCAGACACCAGTGCTCCTCTTGCATGGCGAGGACGACCTCCGCTGCCCCATCGAGCAGAGCGAGCAGTACTTCGTCGCGCTCAAGCGCCTCGGCAAGACCGTGGAGTTCGTCAGGTTCCCTAACTCCACACATCGTTTCCGAAAGATGGGCCACCCGGCCCTGATGGTCGAATACTACAACCGCCTCCTCGAATGGCTGGAACGGTACACCGGCGCCGGGCCGTCTTGACCTGAATCTCCTCTGCTCTCGCCAATCGAGTATAATCCATAATGGATTATTTTCTTAGATTCGTAGTACCTTCATGCCGCTCATAACCGCCTCCGACCTTTCAGTCAGCTTTGCCGAGCTCGACATATTCGAGGGCATCTCCCTTGAAGTAAGCGAGCGCGCCCGTGTCGGCATCGTCGGGCCGAACGGACAGGGCAAGACAACCCTGTTGGAAACGCTCGTCGGCGACATCGCGCCTCGATCAGGCTCCGTCCGGCGCAACCGGGGACTCAATGTCGGATACGTCCCGCAGACGACGCGGCACATGGACGCCGAGACACTGGGCGAAGAGGTGATGAAGGCCTTTGCCGGGATCACCCGAATCGAGGCGGAGATCGCCCTGAGCGCGGCTGCCATAGAGAGAGCCGACGAAGAAGGTCGGAGGGACGCCGAGCGACGGTACTCCGACATGCTCGAGGCCTATGAGGCCGCCGGTGGCTACGACTACGAGAACCGTCTGGAGCGCGTCATCGCGGGCGTTGGACTGAAGATGGAAACGCTCGACGTGCCCGTCGACGAGGCGAGCGGCGGGCAGCGCACCCGCGCGTCTTTGGCGAAGGCGCTGCTGGCCGAGCCGCACCTGCTCATCCTCGACGAGCCCACCAACTACCTCGACTTCGATGGGTTGAGCTGGCTGGAGGGATTCCTGCGTCGAACATCGCACGCCTTCGTCGTCGTCTCGCACGACCGCTACTTCCTCGATCAGGTCGCGACCGAGATTTGGGAGATCAACCACGGCAAGCTCACCACATACAAGGGGAACTATAGCAAGTACCGGCACCTCAAGGCCGAGCGCGAGCGAAGGCAGCAGACTGAGTACGTGAGGCAGCAGCAGTTCATCCACAAGCAGGAGGACTTCATTGAGCGCTTCCGCGCGGGACAGCGTTCGCGCGAGGCGCTCGGCAGGGAGAAGCGACTCAACCGGATGGAGCGTATCGAAGCGGTCAAGTCCGACAATACGATCACCCTGGGAACGGCGAGCGCGTCCCGCACCGGTCGGGTCGTCCTGACGACGCAAGCCCTCGAAGTCGGCTTTCACGAGGGTGGCAGGCCGGTCAAGCTGCTGGATATCGAGGATATGACGCTCGAACGGAGCTCCCGGACGGCCATCATCGGGCCGAACGGCATCGGCAAGACGACTTTCCTCCATACCGTCCTAGGCTACGAGCCTGCCCTTGCGGGCAGCGCGTCGCTCGGCCACAACGTCAGGACTGGGTTCCAGCGACAGGGCACCTACGACCTGCCGGAGCATCGCTCAGTCCTCGACGCGATCATCGACGTGAAGAACCTCACACCCCATGACGCCCGTACCTACCTCGGCAGGTTCCTCTTCAGCGGCGACGACGTATACAAGACCGTCTCTGTCCTGAGCGGCGGAGAACGCACCCGGCTTGCCCTCGCCCGTCTGCTCCTCGAGGAGCCGAACTTCCTCGTCCTCGACGAGCCGACCACCCACCTCGACATCTCCAGCCGCGAGGCCCTGGAACAGGTGCTCCTGCAGTACGAAGGCGCGATCCTGTTCGTCTCCCACGACCGCGCGCTCATCTCCCTGCTCGCCACACGTCTCCTCATCGTCGAGGACGGGAGGATGGGTTTGTTCAGTGGCACTTTCGAAGAGTGGGCCAAGACGCGGGAAGAGTCAGCGGTCAGGGTCGTCGTCCGCCCCAAGAAGAAGGGCCGTTCAAAGGGATCCCCCTCCACGCGAAGCGCACCCACGGCGCCCCAACCCGTGCCAATCGACTACGAGGAGATCATTGCCGACCTCGAAGGGCGACTGGCGCGAATCGAGTCCCGACTCCAGGGGGCGACGCAGCGCCAGGACGTGGCGGCGATAGCCAAGCTCGGTAAGGAGTACAATAGGATACAGGGCGAGCTTGAGACCACCTGGGAGAAGTGGTCTGGTTAAGGCTCGGCCACGTCAGACCCTCATCGAGGAGGCGCGCCATGCCCTATAGCTCCTGGTTCCAGTGCATCGACCCCGAATGCCCCGAGCGGATGGCCCTTACCGAGATAGTCTACACCTGTCCCAAGTGCGACGGTCTCCTGATGGTCGCCCACGATGTCGATGCCCTCAAGAACCGCAGCGGCGCGGCGTGGATGAGGCTCTTCGACGACCGGTACATGACCACGCAGTTCCCCTACGGCAGCGGCGTCTGGGGCAAGAAGGAGTGGGTGTACCCGCAGATCGACGACGCCAACATCGTCTCCACCTACGAGGGCGGTTCGAACCTGTTCCAGGCCATACGCTTCGGGGAGATAATCGGCGTCCAAGACCTTTGGATCAAGCAGTCCGGCAACAGCCACACGGGGTCGTTCAAAGACCTCGGCATGACCGTGCTCGTCTCAGCCGTGCAGCAGATGATCCACGAGGGCGCCGACATCCGCGCCGTCATATGCGCCTCCACCGGCGATACGTCGGCGGCCGTCGCCGCCTACTGCGCCACGGCAGGAATCCCGTCAGTTGTCCTCCTCCCGAAGGACAAGGTCACCACGTCGCAGCTCGTCCAGCCGCTCGCCAACAACGCCCTCACCCTCGCCCTCGACACCGACTTCGACGGCTGCATGGAGGTCGTCAAGCTCCTGAGCGAGGACAAGCGGTTCTACCTTGCCAACTCGATCAATCCCCTCCGCATCGAGGGGCAGAAGACCATCAGCGTGGAAATCGTCCAGCAGGACGACTGGCAGACCCCCGACTGGGTGATCGTGCCCAGCGGGAATCTCGGCAACATAACTGCCATCGGCCTCGGATTCCAGATGATGCGGGAGCTTGGTCTCATAAACAAGCTGCCCCGCCTCGTCGCCGCGCAGGCCGCTGCGGCAGCGCCCCTCTACGACAGCTACAAGACAGGCTTCAAGGACTACAGCCCCGTTCACGCGCAGGCCACCCAGGCCACCGCCATCCAGATCGGCAATCCGGTCAGTGCGCCTCGCGCCATTCCCATCCTCCAGGAGTTCGACGGAGTCGTCGAGCAGGCGAGCGAGGACGAGCTTTGCCAGGCGGCGGCCCTCGCCGACAGCACCGGACTCTTCGCCTGTCCCCAGACCGGCGTCGCCCTCGCGGCCCTCATGAAGCTTGCTGATCGAAACGTCATTTCCCCCGACGAGCGAGTGGTCGTCATCTCAACCGCAAACGGCCTCAAGTTCCCTGACTTCAAGACCGGCTACCACAGCGAGACGCTCCCCGAAGTAACCGCCAAGCTCGCCAACAAGCCCGTCGAGCTCCCCGGTGACTACACTGCCGTCACAGAGGCGATCACCAAGCACGCGGGGTGAACTGCTCGCCGTAAGCGGCCATCTCACGCCCCGTACTTGACCCTCGCAGCCTCGTACTCCTCCGGCGTGTTCAGATCGAGGCGTACGATGGGATCGTCGAACATCACCTCGTTCACCTCCCCACGATGGACATCGAACACCTCGCGGACGCCCTGCCCCTCGTCGGTGATCGACTCCAATTCGCGCCGGAGGGTCGCCGAGAACACGAGCGGGTGGCCTCCTCGACCTTGATATCTGGGAGACGTGATGAGGGCATCCTTTTCAACATGCGACTCGATGACCCTCTTCACCACCCACGCCGGGCGAGGCTGGTCGACTGCCAGCAGTAGGAGATCGGTCGCGTCCGGGTCGGCGGCAAAGATGCCACGCAGGACGGAGGTCGTCTTCCCGTGCCGATAGTCCGCATTCACCACGGAACGAACGCAATCTCCCGAAACGTGACCCGCCACGAGTCCACTCTCGTGTCCAAGTACAACAACAATCTCACGGACCCCCGCCTCGAACAGGCTATCGATCTGGAAGCGGACGAGCGGGACGCCATACCACTCCAGGAGAGGTTTTGGTCGCCCCATGCGAGTCGACTCGCCCGCGGCGGTCAGGATTGCCGAGATGCGTCGCAGCACACTCAGTCCGCAGATGCGACCGGCTCCAGCGCCGCCTCTTTCTCAGCCTCGATCTTACCGACGATGCGGTCGAGGTGCTTCTGTTCAAGCTTCATGGGCTGACCGGTTCCGCCGAGCCGGAACATCAGGATCTCGGACATTACGCTGACGGCGATCTCCTCCGGTGTGCGAGCGCCGACGTCGAGTCCGATCGGAGCGCGGAGGTCCCGCACCCGTTCGAGGGACATCCCCCCTCGCAGAAGATCCTCGTAGATCAGAATCGTCTTCCGCTTGCTGCCCAGCAGTCCGACGTACCGGGCGTTCGTGGCCGCCGCGGCGTCCAGCGCCACGTTGTCGTACCTGTGGCCCCGAGTCGCTATGACAATGAACGTGTTGGCATTCACCGGAAGCTCCGGTATGGCGTCCTCCGGCTTCTTTGGGATGATGATGTCGGCCTCCGGGAACCGCTCGACGTTGGCGAACTCCTCCCTGTCGTCCGTGATGAACAGCCTGAAGCCGAGGGTCTTCGCCAGGGGGGCGATGGACTTCGATACATGCCCACCCCCGCAGAGAACGAGCTGCGGCGGGGTCGTGTACGCCTCGATAAAGTACTGCGCCCCGTCACGGGTCTTCACGTGCTTGTTCCTGCCCATAGCCATCAGGTCGAGGGCGTTCTTGATCGCGTCGGCGTCGAGCGCAGAATCTCCGAGTGTGCCCTCGGTCGTTCCATTTTCGCGGATGAACAGCTTCGCGCCCGTCGCCATCGAGCTGAACTCTCCAGGATTTATCAGCGTCGCCAGAGCCACGCTCGGTCCGCCGGAGTACGCCGCGTCGATCTCTTGCGCGAAGGTGAGATACTCGTCCGCCGAGTAGATGGGGTCGATGACGAAGTACATCGTGCCGCCACAGACGAGACCGTCCTGCGCAGCGAGGTCTTCGTTCAGTTCGTAGTCGCGGTACTGGCTGGCGCCGCCTCGCTTCAGAAGCTGGCTCGCGGCAAACCAGATGTCACCCTCGACACACCCTCCGCCGAGTGTCCCCACGCCGCTCCCGTCATTCCGTACAAGCAGCTTCGCTCCCGGCTTCTGCGGCGTCGATCCCTTGGTGTGGACGACCGTCGCCACCACCATCGGGTTGCCCTTCTCCAACTCGTTTACGGCTTCGTGAAAGACTTCCTGCATAGCAGCCCCTCCCGCGAACGAAGGTGTGTATCTAGGTTAGCAAGTGGAGCACGCGTTTTCAATTGAAAACGGGATGCCTACCCCTTCGACAACCGCCGCTTCAGCATATCCTCGTAGGACTCTTCGGCGTGCTCGATGGCCGACTCGGGCACGGGAAGGCGCGACAGGAGCTCCGCCCGCTCTCGCACGAAGCCCTCCGCATACGGGATTTGCTGGAAGAAGCCGAGGTTGCCGAGCGTCAACTGCATCCGCTGGCGGGAGCTCTCCAGCGTGTGCCCTTGGCTCACGTAGATGGCCTCGGCCTCCACGCGCTTCTCGAACCAGTCGCTGATGTCGATGATGAAGTCGAGTTGGTTGCGCTCGAAGTAGACTCCGGGGTAATACGTGACCGGAATCCGATGCGGGGCCAGGGTCATCCCATGCGTGGCGTTTCCCGCCCGACTCCTCGCCTCCAGACTCGCGTATGCCGTCTCCAGATGGTCGTCGAACCCGCCCGACGGGTACTCGCTTCCATGATGCACGAGGAACGGACTCTGCGTAATCATCACGTGCGGACGCACTTCCTGGATGATGTCCTGCAAGGCTTGAATGGCATCGGGCGACGTGCTGAGACGGAAGGGCTCCGGGAACCCCAGCATCCGAACGTCAGTGATGCCGAATACCGCGCATGCCCTCTCTAGCTCATCGACCTTCTGGTCGACGTACTGCTCAGGCGTCTCGCTCATCACGACGGGGTCTCGCTCTTCGGGCGGCTTGCGCAACTCGTCGGCAAGACGCTCGTTATGAATGTTGACGCCCGCCGAGACGCTGACGACGGTTACTTCGTCTCCCTGAGACGCATGGATGCCGAGGGTGCCAGCGTAGTGGGTGAAATCGTGTGGATGAGCGTTGACGCTGAGAATGCGGAGCTTCGACTGAGTCATCGGTTCTCCTCTATAGAAACAGTGAGTGGGACGGTACTATACTATACCTACGCACTCATGACGACACGGCGAAATCCCCTACGAATTGCGTTCGCGCTTCCGCTCCTTGCGCTGGCCGTTCTTGCCTGCTCTTCGGGTGAAGCACCCGAAGGACCGCCGGTGACGCCTACTCCCACTGCCGTCCCGACGGTTGGCGTTGCGAATCCGTCGGAGGCCGTAGATCCGAACGCGCCGCAGATCATCTATACCGGCATCGGCTTTGTCCCCAAGCGACTCGACATCGAGCCGGGCACTCAGGTCCGATTCGTGAATGCCTCCGATCAGCCGTTATGGCCCGCCTCCAACATTCACCCCACTCACTCGATTCTCCCCGAACTCGACGCGAAGGGGGCGGTCCCGCCCGGCGAGACCTGGGCATTCACCTTCAAGACAAGGGGATTTTGGCGCTTTCACAACCACCTCGCGCCGGAAGTGGGTGGACTGGTTGTGGCGCTCGGTGAGGGCGGTCCCACCCCCGTACCATTAGTCCTCGAGGTCCCTGACCGCGAGTTCGAGACGCCGAATGAGATCTCGGTGGATGACTACGTGGGTCTGATAGAGGACGACGTGCTCCTGGCAAGATTCGTCAAGAGGTACGGACCGGAGCAAACCGTCAAACTCCTGAAGGAGAGCGAGAGCTACATCGAGGTTGACTGCCATCAAAGAGCGCACGACCTTGGACGGGCGGCATATGAGGAGTTCGGCGCGGCCGCCTTCGCCCTGTCGGGCCACGAGTGCCAGGCGGGGTCCTTCCACGGCGCAACTGAGGCCCTCTTCGCCTCCCGTGGCACCGCGAACCTGGAAACCGACGTTGCCACCATCTGCGCCGTCGCCGACAACCCCTTCTTCCGTCACCAGTGCATCCACGGCGTCGGGCACGGCCTCATGGCGTGGACGACGTATGAGCTCCACGACGCGCTGCCGCTCTGCGACCGGATGCCGACGGAGATGGACAAAGGCTCATGCTACTCCGGCGTGTTCATGGAAAACATCGTGGGCGGCCTCACGGGACTCATGGGCCACGTGACGAATTACCTCAAGGAGGACGACCCTCACTTTCCGTGCGACATCGTCGACGAGCAGTATCAGGTGCCGTGTTACTTCTATCAGACGTCACACATGCTCAGGGTCTTCGACCGCGATTTCTATAAGGTCGCCCAGGCCTGCGCCTCGACCCCGCCGGCAGCCCACCAGAACTGCTTCCAGAGCTACGGACGCGATGTCGGGAATGTAACGCGACAAGACCCGGCAACGGCCATCCTGTACTGCAGCTACGCCCCGGCCGGGTCGAACCGGGTCCACTGCATTGAGGGCGCCGCTCAGGACCGCTTCTGGGAAAAGTCGGGGTCCGATGATTCGCTGGCAATGTGCGCCATGGTCGAGAATGAGGGGGAGAAGGACGCCTGCTACTGGACTATCATCGTGAGGGCCCGGGACGTATTCACCACCAAGCAGGAGTTCGACAACTTCTGCGCGCAGATCGCCCCCCAGTGGCGCAAGTGGTGCGCCACCGCCGAGGCGCAGTTGTCTTCATAGGCATGATCGGTAACCTCAAAGCAGCTGATTGCCTCAGCAACGAGAGAAAATTCAGCGTGGACGCCTCGCGAGGTGATGTCGGAAAGTGACTGCCTTCGTCGACCTTACAACAGTCGCAACGAGAATGTCCTCAGCCCTGATCTCACGCTTGCAGCGTCGAGTCAGGGCGAAAGCCGATCGATGTTGATGGCCTGATTGGCGCGGGTGGCGCGGATGCGGAGCGCCTCGCCGATAATCAGCATCTCGAACGTGAGCCAGTCGACGCCGATTATCTCGTTGTTGACGAGGATGTAGTGGTTCCCGCGCGTGTCCGTGCCCTTGTCGGCAAGAATTCCTTCGATTCGCTTATACGGGGGGAGCGCGTCGACCATCGACGCACCCCACCTCCGAAAGAATTTTCCTGCCCGGTATAGCGATCCGTATAGAAACTTCGCGACAACCATTCTGCTCGCAGTCGCAACATCGCCTCTTCCTGAGATTGGGCGACAGCCGGGAGGCTGTGCGACCTATGGTAGTGAATCGCGCCCTCTCGGTTCAATTGGCTGAGGGCCGTCGTTTCACCGAAGACGGCCTACAGCACCTGCTGTAAGGCGGCCTCCACCTCATTGAAGGTCGCAAAGCCCTCGAAGCGGGCGGTAACGATGCCCTGCTTGTCGATGACGAACGTCCACTCGATGCTGGGCAGCCGCCAGTCCCGGACGGCGGGCGAAATGACCGCGCGTTCGAGATCACCCTGGATCTCGTGCGGATTGTCGTAGAAGTCGACGTGCACATAGTTGGCGCCTGTCGGGTATGCGTTCTTGATCTCCTGCAGGACATCGACCTGCGGGCCGCACACAGCGTTCTGGCAGAAGGCCGGGCTCGCGAACACGACGACGGTCGGCATCTCGTTCTCGATGGCCTGATCGAGGCTGATTTGGTAGAGGTCGGGGTCCTGAAGGGAGCCGGTGGTCAGCTCTTCGATGGACTCTACGTCGTCCAGAGTCGGCGTCTTAGACGACACGGCGGCGTGTCCCTGCATGGGGGCGTGGGACGTTTCGAAGACCTCGACGGGAAGCGGGACGATGCTGGTTCCTCCTCCCTCGCCCAGAAGTGAGATGTCGAGCACCCAATCTCCGGCCTTGTCGAAATCGACGTAAGCGGCGTAGAGGCCACGGTTTCCGTAAGGCCATTCGTGGAACACAGCGTCAACGGTGGACTTGGCCTCGTCCGCGCCATCGGAGACGTATCGTGGGGTGACCTGCACGCCGTCGGTGTTGACGAATCCCGTTTTGGAGGTGAGCACGAAGCCGATGCGCTCGGTACCGACACCGAGATCGCCGGTGCCGAGGATGGCCTTGAAGCCGTCGGCAGTCGTCTCGCTCTCGATGAGCGGCTCGTGGTCAGGCCGTTCGGGCGGTTCGCGGTGAGCAGACATCGCCTCAGGCCCGTCGTTGATCGTTTGAGTCGCGTCGTCATCTCCGCCGCAAGCAACGACGAACGCCGTGAGAGTAATTAGGCTGAATACCAGCACTTGGATGTTTGTCTTCATATTTTCCCTCCGCCTCGTGATGCGGTTCGAGTACGGTTTGTGAGAGGGTGATTGCTGAGTCCACGCAGACCGTTCGTGGTGAGCTTGTCGAACCATCAACCCGGCCTTCGACAAGCTCAGGCTAAACGGATACTGATTTAGACCTCTGGGTGTAACACGTAGGCTCCGAAGGTGAAGGCGAATACTTCGAACTCATCAGAGTTAGAACTCAGAGTCAACTCATGGGACTCGAAGCCATCGAGTCGCACGAGTCCGTACAGGCGAGGCTCGTCGACGGTGATGAAGCTTCTGCCCTCGTCGTCGAACCAGATATCGTTACCGGCATCCTCGCTGGAGAGCGGTTCACCGTCCATGCGGATCTGCACCGTGTAGGGCGTCTCGCTCTGAGTGCGGAGGACGACGTTCACGTCCACGGCGTTGAAGCTCAGCGCCATGTAGTCCTCGAAATCTTCCGTCATCCGAGCGTGTCGTAGGCTCTCCTCTCCGTTGTGCCAGAGGCCTTGGAGATAGATATGGTGGTTTTGCCAATCACCCGGATCGGTGTACTCGGTGTCGGTATTCGCCCGCTTGTAGTACTCATCATTGAGTACGTAGGGCGCTCGAATTCCCGATCGCAGCGCGCTGTAGTTGCGGTGCGTTCCGGCGTACAATTCGCGGGTGAGGCCGTCGGGGTTGCGGGAGCTCAACGCGTTCGGCGCCACAAGCCTGACCGGGTTCTCATCGTCGGAGATGTCGGCAACCGCCTGATCGGCCTCCTCGAGCAGCAGTCGGATGGCCTGCTCGGTCTCGTCGTACTTGCCCTCCCCGAAGTGGGAGTAGCGAACGTACCCGTCCTTGTCGATGAGGTACTTCGCCGGCCAGTAGCGGTTGTTGAAGACGTTCCAGGTCCAGTAATTATTGTCCTGCACGACGGGATACTTGATTTCGAAGCCTTCGACGGCCTCCTTGACATTATCCAAGGATTTTTCGAACTCGAATTCCGGCGTGTGCACTCCGATGATGACGAGCCCGCGATCAGCATACTTGTCGTGCCACTGCTTGAGGTAGGGCAGAGTCCGGATGCAGTTGATGCAGGTATACGTCCAGAAGTCTATGAGCACGACCTTGTTCTCGGCCTGTAGTTCCGCAAGAATGAGTTCTTCCGAGTTTATCCACTCATTGATCCCTTCACCCTGGATGCGGGGAGCCGTCAGGGTATCCTCGGTGATCGGGAGTGAAAGCGAAGGTGTCGGCACGGCCGTCGGGGTTGGATCAGGCTTGGGGGCAGCCTCAGCCGCCGCGGGCGGAGCGGGATCCGTCGTCGAGTCCTCGCTTTCGCTGGTGCAGCCTACGAGGAACGCTAGAGTCGCCACCGCGAGACCAAGAAACATCAGAATAGCTGCCGGTCTGGGCATAGAAGCCTCCTTCACTCATGGCCACTATATTGTGGACTGTAAAACGTTGGGTCTTTGAAACAGTGTAGCGAGCCGTCGTTACCCGAAACTAACGTAACGCTTAAAAAAGTGTGAACCGACACGCTACCGAGCCCGCTCTTGTATCTCGTACAGCTTGGTGATCGCCTCAAGCGGCGTCAGGGACGAAACGTCGAGAGCCAGAAGCTCGTCGATGACGGGTGGGGTTGTGGGAAGAAGGGAAAGCTGTTGGGCCTCAGCAGAGGAAGGGGAGGGGCGACCGTTTGCCGCTGCAGACGATGACGTTTCCTCCAACTCCGTCAGGACTTCCCACGCGCGATTGACGACCGCGGAGGGCATCCCTGCTAACCGCGCAACGTACACACCGTAGCTCCTGTCGGCCCCGCCCGGGACGATGCGATGGAGGAAGACCACATCGCCATCCTCCTCGACCACGGAGACGTTGTAGTTCCTTACCCTTGGGAGCACTTCGGCCAGCTGAGTGAGCTCGTGGTAGTGTGTGGCGAAGAGAGTCTTGCATCCCGCGCGCGGATGATTGTGGATGAACTCTGCCACGGCACGCGCGATGGCCAGACCATCGTAGGTGCTGGTGCCGCGTCCTATCTCATCGAGGACTACGAGCGACCGTGGCGTGGCGTGATTGAGGATGGTCGCCGTCTCCAGCATCTCGATCATGAAGGTCGACTGGCCGGTCGAGAGGTCGTCCTGGAGTCCGACGCGGGTGAAAATGCGGTCGACGACCCCCACGGTGGCAGAGTCGGCCGGCACGAAGCTGCCGATCTGCGCCATGAGCGTGATGACTGCGACCTGCCGGATGAAGGTGGACTTGCCCGCCATGTTGGGGCCTGTGAGCATGATGACCTGCTCGTCGCGGGTGGAAAGCCGGATATCGTTGGGCACGAACTTCCCGGCCTCGATCGTGTTCTCGACTACGGGATGCCGCCCCTGCACGATGCTGATCGTGTCTCCCTCGTTGAGCTCGGGCCGGACGTATCCCTGCCGCTCGGCGACTTCGGCCAGAGACGCGAAGGCATCCACCTGCGCAATTGCCCGTGCTACGGTCATGATGGGGACTGCGGCGTCTGCGATCTGCCTGCAGACCTGGCGGAACAAGGTCGACTCCAACTCTGCAATGCGCTCCTGGGCATTGAGGATGAGTGACTCGTACTCCTTCATCTGCGGGGTAATAAAGCGTTCCGCGTTGACCAGCGTCTGGCGGCGAATGTAGTCCTCGGGCGCTTGTGAGAGGTTGGCACGGCTTATCTCGATGTAGTATCCGAAGACCTTGTTGTAGCCGACCTTGAGCGACTTGATGCCCGTCCGCTCACGCTCGGTCTTTTCGAGAGACGCGATGTAGTCCTGCGCCTCACGGGAAGAGTTACGCAGCCTGTCGAGATCGTCGGAAAAGCCCTGGCGTATGACGCCGCCGTCGCCAACGTTGAGCGGTGGGTCGTCGGTGAGTGCCCGCTTGATGAGATCGACGGTCTGGGACGCGTCTTGTACCCCATCGGTGAGCCACGCCACATTCGGCGCATCTTCATCTTCGCCGAGGATGCTCCATATCTCCGGAGCAGCGACGAGGCTTCCACCCAGACTGACCACGTCGCGAGGACTGGCCGCGGAGGCGCTCACCTTGTTGATGAGCCGTTCAATGTCCGCGATCCTCTGAAGCACGGCGGTCACGCGGCTTCGACGGACAGCGCTGCGGTGAAACCATTCGACCGCGTCCTGTCGTTTCGACAATTCTTCAACGTTTAGGAGGGGCCGTCCCACCCAGCGGCGGAGCTGACGCGCGCCCATCGAGGTCTTGGTACGGTCGAGCACGGCGAGCAAAGACGCCCCCGTGTCTCCGCCCCAGCGCCCGCCCTCGAAGAGCTCGAGATTGCGGCGCGTCTGAGGGTCGAGCACCATGTACGATTCGGTGGAGTAGGTGTACAGCGCGTTCAGCTGTCCGACAGCGCCGCTCCGGTGCTCTTCGAGGTAGCGGACGATGGCACCGGCGGCCCGGACGGCCAGTGGGAGCCGCTCGCATCCGAACCCTTCTAGTGAGGTGACTCCGAATGCGTTGTGGAGCGCCTCGCGGGCCCAGTCTTCATTGAACATGTCGGATGAGAGGGTGGTTATCGACACATCGCCGTTGGTTGCGTCGCCCGTATCGGGTGGCACGTATCCTTCAGCCACGAGCAGCTCGGCCGCTTCCAGACCGGCTAACTCCACAGCAAGTTGGGGGGCGGGGAACTCGCTCGTGGCGAACTCGCTCGTGGTGATGTCCACGTAGGCAAGTCCGGCCATGTTGCCATCGGTGACGGCGGCGGCGAGGTAGTTGTTCGCTTTCCGGTCGAGGATCGAGTCCTCGATGACGGTGCCGGGCGTTACGACACGCACAACCTCTCGGTCTACTATTCCGCGCGACGTTGCGGGGTCGCTGGTCTGCTCGCAGATGGCGACGCGGTACCCCTTCTTGATGAGCTTCGCAAGGTAGCCGTCCAGCGCGTGGTAGGGAATGCCCGCGAGAGGCACCCGCGTACCCTTGCCCATCTCCCTCGACGTGAGGGCGATTTCGAGCTCTCGGGATATCAGTCGAGCGTCGTTATCGAACGTCTCGTAGAAGTCGCCCATGCGGAAGAGCAGGACCTCGTCCTGGTGCTGTTTCTTAATGCGGAGGTACTGCTTTCGGGCGGGGGTGGACATTTAGGTTACTGCACGGAGTGGGGTTCGTCCCCATTCTAGCGGAGGGAGGGAAAGGGAGAAAGAGATTGGAGGAAGCCTATCTCTAGTCGTCCTGCTTCCAGAATCGTTCTTCTTCTACCTGGAAACCCTGATGAATGAACCGCTCTTTGACGTCTTCGATCATGCCGGGGTGCCCGCAGGCGTAAATGGTCGTGTCTTCGGGCGTGAGGCCGAATCGGTCGATGTACTTTTCCGTGATGGCGTTGACGCGGCCTGTCTCGCCCGTCCATGGGGCGTTGCGTTCCTCCGCGGGTCTGCTGATCGTCGGGACGAAGGTGATGAGGTCAGGGTTCCGGTCGGCGAGACGCTGAAGCTCGGTGTCGTACGTGAACTCGTCGACGTAGCTGGCTCCCTGCAGCACATAGAAGTGATGTCCCGAACGGTCGTTATGAAGGTAGTCGCGTAGGATACTGACGAAGGGCACGATGCCTGTGACCGTCGCGACCATGAACTGATTGGGCATGGCGGGCTTGAAGACGAAAATGCCCTTGGCCCTCGGGCGGATAGTCACGGTGTCACCGGGGTGCAGGTCCCACAGTAGCGGTGTTAGGTTTCCTTCGGGGGGAGGCACGAGTTCAACGAAGAGCTCGAGTTCGTCCTCATGGGGAGCGGACACGATGGAGTAGGCCCGTTCGATTCCTCCGCTGCCGATCGTGCAGTACTGTCCCGCCTTGAACGAAAAGCCCTCGGGCTTTTCGATCCACATCAAGAGGAGGTCGTGGGTGATGTCCTCGCGACGCGTGACGCGCGTGTCGACGATCTTGGGTCTGGGTCTACGCTTTCCGGCTGGAGTAATGGTCACGGCGCTTCAGACCCCCGCTTCATACTGCGGTCCGACTGTGCTTAATTCTCCCAGTTCTCGTGCGAGGTCGTTATGGGTGTACTGCTCCTTTCGCACCCTGATGTCGAGGTACAGGACCGTAAGCGCGATGGTAAAGAGCGGCGTCACGACAGTCGAGAACGCGGCTGACAAGAAGGAAACCACTACGGCGGGCAGGAAGAGCCCTGCCGGCAGGAAGATGATGAGCGCCGCACCGATGACCGCCAGCATCATTGCCATGAAGATACCGAAAGTCCTCCACCAGTTTCCTTGTACAACGTTCCAACTGCGCTTCAGGGCATCCGTTGGGCCTTGCTGCTCAATGACGACGGCGTGATTGACAAATAGCAGGACGACGATTGCGAATATCAGCAGAGGGATGCCGATAATGAATACCGAGAGGATGCCAGGAATGATCAGGATGAGGAGAACCAGCGCAAAGGCGCTGACCAAGTTGCGAAAGCGCGCCCAGGCGTATTCATAGCTTCGCTGTACGAGTACCGGGCGTCCGAGGAAGTGCCTGGCTATGGATTGAATTATGGCCCCGGTCGCGAGAATACCGATAGCGAGCGAAAGGAGGCCACCAAGCATGTCAAATAGGTAGAAAGACAGGGGGTCCTGGGGCTCTTGTCCCTCAGCGGCGGGAAGGTCAAAGTCGAATGAGGGGCCGATTTCCATCAGCGACAAGATGCTGCCAAACAGTAGTGGGATCTGCGGCAGGAGAGCTATCAAGATGAATGGCAATAGGTGCCGACCAAAGACTGAGAAGGTGGAGTCGAGAATATCCCCGAACCCGCCATGTGGGAGGGGTGGAGGCTCGTGACCGGAGGGTGTGCGATATGGGGTCGTGGGGTCAGTCGACTCGTCGTTGATTTCCTGCACCGCGATTCCTCAAATGTTGCAAGACCGGGTGTCCTCGGCATTCTTGTTCTGGCACTGGGAGCAAGTCATCGCGGGCAGCGCCGATCAGTCGGCTGCCGCCGCGATCTCTTCGGCCCGTTGGACGCGTACGCGAGTCAGTGGGAGCGTCCCGAAATTAAGCATCGGGTCGGGGCTCTTCGACGCTTCGATCTCGGTCATCCTGTTGCCGAAGAGCATCGTAGTGGACACCAGCCCTCTCAGAGGTGACGTGAGCCTGGCGACACCACGCAAGGTCTCGCTTGCCGAGACGACCTCGACCCAATCACCTTCCCGTATGCCCAGCATCTCGCCGTCCTGCTTGTGCAGTTCTATGATCTCGGCGCGCATGATGGCGTTGCGTTTACCTACTTTCTCAACGGTCATTTCCTCGTCGGCGTCGTGCAACACGCGGCCCTTTGCCAGGACCAATGGATACTCGTCGCCCGGTGCGGGTGCTTCGATAGGCTCCGGCATGAACATGGGCATGAGCCGAGGCCGGTGTTCGTCATAGTCGTAGAGGACCTGGGTGTCGGACATGTCTGCGGCCAAGCACGGCCACTGCAGCCCGCCCGACGTCAGGCGGTCGTAGGTGATTCCTCCGTAGATTTCGACAACGTTGTTGATCTCGTCGAACACGGCTTCGGCATTGGGATAATCGAACCCGACAGCGCCCATTTCCCGCGCGATGCGGCTGATCGACTGCCAATCGGCATCCTCCTCGCCCTTGACTTCAAGAGCAGGCGAGATGAGTTGGACCCGGCGCTCTAAGTTCGTTACCGTACCCTGGGTCTCCGCGAGCGTCGCCGATGGTATGACGACGTGTGCCGGCTCGGTGATCTCGCTCGCGAAGGAGTCGAGTACGACGAGGAATTCGAGCTTGTCGAGTGCCTCGATGAATTCGCCGATCTCTCCGTTCGTGTAGTTCGGGCTGTTGCCGAGCAGCATCAGCGCGCGTACACGACCGGACTCGATTGACTGTGTGAGTTCACGGATGGAGACGCCGTCACCGGTTGGGAGGGACGCTTCCCACACATCATCCATCTCCGTTCGCGCTTCGCGGTCGTTAATCGGCACGTAGCCGGGCAGAAAATCGGGGACCGCTCCCACGTCGCGGGCACCCTGCTCATTCGCCCCCTGATATAGCGGGTAGAGTCCGGTCGAAGGACGTGACATATTGCCGGAGACAAGGCAGAGGTTTGCCAGGGCGGCCGCGCAGTCCTCTCGGAGCTCCGGTACGAGAGTTTCGAGGCCGTACAGGACGGATGTCGGGGCGTTGGCGGCGAGAAGTCGAGCGGCGGTCTGAACATCCTCGCGCGGGATGCCCGTCGCCTTTTCGACCTGAATCAGGTCGAAGCTCCAGAGACTGCTCTTGAAGTCCTGCACGCCTTCGCACTTCTCCGCCAGGAACTTATGGTCGTCGAGCGACTCGTCGACGATAACGCGGAGAATCCCGCCGATGAGAGCCGTCTCGCTGCCGGGCCTCGGACGCAGCCATACGTCGGCAAACCGGGTGAGTTCCGTTTCGCGCTGGTCGATGACGATCAGCTTCGCTCCCTCTTTGATAGCCTTCTTGATGGGGACCGCGGCTACGTTCTGCTCTTCGGTGATGTTGCTGGAGACGACAAGGTAGCACTTCGAGCCTTCGAGGTCGCTGATCGAGTTCGTGGCGGCGCGGTAGCCGAGCATCGTCTCCAATGGTCGGAACAACTCAGGCCGCACGTTGGAGGCTACGTCGACGTTGTTGCTGCCCATAACAACACGGGCAAACTTCTGTGCAACGTACAGGTCCTCGTTGGTGTTCCGCTCCGAGCCAACTACGGCGAACGCGTCGCCCTTGTACTCGCCGAGCTTCTCGGAGATATGGTCGATGGCTTCCAGGGTCGTTGTCTCGCGGAGGACGCCGTCCTCCCGGACGATGGCGTTTCGAAGGCGCTTCTTGCTGTTGACGTACTCAAGCCCGAACTTGCCCTTGACGCAGAGCTGGCCCTGGTTCGCCCCGCCGTGCCTATCGCCAACGGTGCGGATCAGGCGGTTGCGCTTGTCGACTTCCATCGTCACGCTGCATCCGACGGGGCAGTTGGTGCACACGCTGTTGACCTTCTTGACCGCCTTGTCCCATTTGTGTACCCGCTCAACGAGCGCGCCGGTGGGACACACGTCGATGCACGCTCCGCAGAACTCGCAACCCGATTCCAGCAGCGATGTCCCTTGCGACGTCCCAATGAGGCCCTTGCCTCCGCGTTCGGTGAACGCGAGGGCGTCGTCACCGCGGATCTCGCTGCAGATTCGCACGCAACGCCCGCACACGATGCACAGGTTCATGTCCATGTCCCAGAACGGGTCGGCCACGGCCTGCGGCAGGTGCCGGTTGTTGTAGGTCAGCTCGGTGTCGAGCTCCATTTCGAGCCAGCGCACCGTGTCTTTGAGCTCGCAGCGTTCGTTCTTGGGACATGTCACGCATCGGTCGTTCACGCCCACGTGACGCAGGCATATGTCCTCGGGGCCGCAGAGCTCGATACGGTGACAGTTAAGGCATCCGTGCGGGTGCTCGGAAATCAGTAGGTCCATGATGCCGCGTCGAAGGTCGGTCACGGGTTCGGTCTTCGTGCGCACTACCATGTCCGGCCCGACCGGCACGGTGCATGACGCCATGGTCGCCGTCCCGCGCGGGCCGTCGATCTCGACGACACACATGCGGCAGGCGCCGAAGGACTTCATACCCGGGTAGTAGCACAGGTAAGGCACGTAGAACCCGGCGTCCATCGCCGCCTGCAGGACGTTTGTCCCCGGCTTGGTCTTCACTTCCTTGCCGTCGATCGTAATTGTGATGTCGTCTGCCATTCGGCAACTCCGAACTGCGTTAGCCGTGAATTAGGAGGCTGTGGTTATATGTTCACCTTGAGCGGCTGGGATTGAGAAAAATCCTCCGCGTAGGGCCGGGTCGACTTCGGGTAGTAGAACTTTGTGGAGGTCCTGCCGGTGGGGTCGCGCCGTTCCGTGATGTGCGTTTCAAACTCCTCGCGGAAGTGTTGGATGGCCGAGCTGATTGGGTTGAAGCCGAGCTGGCCGTGCGCGCACAGAGAGCCGATCTTCATCGTCGTGCCCACGCGCTCGCACGCCTCCATGTCTCCCGGCATGCCCTCGAACCGAGCGATCCGCTCAATCTGATCGAGAAGCTGAGTCATGCCGATCCTGCACGGGAAGCACTTGCCGCAAGACTCGTACTGGCAGAAGGTGACGAGCACCCGGATCAGGTCCACGACCGAAGCGTCCTCGTCTCCAACAATGATCCCGCCCGAGCCGAACATCGCGCCCGCCTGCTGCATCTCGTCGAAGTCTATGTGAAGATCAAGACTATCGAGTCCGATGACGCCGCCAAGCGGGCCACCCGTCTGCAGGAGCTTCATCTGCTTGCCGTTGGGTACGCCGCCCCCGATTTCCTCGATGACCTGTCCCATGGTCATACCCATCTCGACCTCGTAGATGCCGGGGTAGGTCACGTTCCCCGTGAGACAGGCGATTGCGGTGCCGGTGCTGTTGTTGACGCCGATGTTGGAGAACCACTCGCCGCCGTTCAAGACGATCTGAGGAGCGTATGAGAATGTCTTGACGTTGTTGATGGTCGTCGGCTTCATCCACAGCCCGGCGGCCGCCGGGAACGGCGGCTTGAAGCGGGGCATGGAGCGCTTGCCTTCGATGGCCTCCATCATGCCGGTCTCCTCGCCCGCGACATAGGAGTCGCCGGTCAGCGCAACCTCGATATCGAAGCTGAAGTCGCTTCCGAGGATGTTCTTGCCCAGGATATTCTCGGCATAGGCGTCCTTGATCGCCTGCTCCGCGCGGTCGATGGGGCCGTCGTGGCCGTGCCGGACGAAGACGTAGCCGTTGGTCGCTCCCGTCGCGTATCCCGCGAGTATCATCCCCTCAAGGAGAGTGTGCGGGTCGCTTTCGAGGATCGCCTTGTCGTTGAACGCGCCGGGGTCACCCTCCTCGCAGTTGCAGGCGATGTACTTGACGGGGCCGGGCGAATTGACCATGAAGCTCCACTTCAGACCGGCAGGGAAGCCCGCGCCGCCGCGCCCCCGGAGGTTGGACGTCTTCATCTCGTCGATCACACCGCTCGGCTCCATCTCGAACAGGGCCTTGGCGAGGGCGGCATAGCCGTCGTTAGCGATGTACTGCAGAATGTCGCCGGGGGCGATGTGCCCCGCGTTGCGCATGGCGATGCGCCGCTGCAGCGAGTACTGCGGCATGGAGTTGAGGTCAGGCACACCGTCGATGGGATCGTCACCCAGATAGGCGAACGCGAGACGTTCAGGCACGCGGTCGTCGACGAGATACTCGTCAATGATGGTCGGTACATCTTCGGGGGTGACGCGGCTGAAGAGCAGTCGCGACTTGCCCGGCTTGAGCACATCCACGAGTGGCTCGGCGTAGGACAGTCCGAGCGTTCCCACCTCGCCGACGACAGCCTCGATGCCGCGCTTATCGAGCTCGGATCGCAGGGCGTCCAAAACCTCCAGCGCCCCGGCGGCCTGGCCGTTCAACTCGGTGCCTATCCGAATCCACGGTTTCTCGCCCGCGGTAAGCTCTTGCCACCGCGCGTCGGCTCTTGCTTTCAGGTCTTCGTATGCGCTCACTTTATTCTCGTGCCGGCTAGTGGGAGCCGTTGTCCGGGATGTTGTCGATCAGCGCGACTGTCTGCTCCGGCGTCATGCGACCTCGCAGATGATGGTCGATGCTTATGACCGGGGCCTGAGCGCACGCTCCGAGACAGGTGTTGTATCGCACCGTCAGCCTGCCGTCGTCCGTCTCGCCCTCTTCCTCCAGGCCGACGTGCTCCAGCGTCCGCTCGATGATGGCTGTCGCGCCAACCAAGTGGCAACTCGGCCCCCAGCATATCTCTACCGTGTGCTCACCCGCCGGAGTGAAGCGGAAGTTCTTGTAAAAGGACGCTACGCCCCACACCTCGTTGATGCTCGCCTCGGTGTAGGCGGCCACCTCGTCGATGGCCTCGTCAGGGATGTAGCCCAGCGCGTCCTGGGCGGCAAGCAGGGACGAAAGAACGGTGACGGTGGGCCGCTTTTGGTTCGTGATGGCCTGCCGAACACGTTCGCGCAGGTCTTCGTTAGCAACGGTCAACGACGGGGCCTCAGTCCGCTGGAACATTCGCCGCAATCATAGCACACCAACGGGAGCGCAACAACGCGCCGTTACGCAAGGGAACAGTTCAAAGTCGATAAGATGTATCTCTACCCCTGTGGGTATGACGGTGACTGTGAGTATGGTGTACTCCCACGTAGTCTGAACAGTCGCGGGGTTGACAACTTCCCTGAGCGGCGATATTCGCTGTGCTAGAATGACGGGCGCGTAACTTAAGGGTGTTCCGAGCCCCGAAATATCGAGGTGTGTGCCATGGCAACCGTGACCGAGGGCAAGGTCGAGAGTAAGTTCAAGGTAGTCGGGACGCGGCCGGTCAGGCATGACGGCACCGACAAAGTGACGGGCCGGGCGGTGTACGGGGCCGACATCCAACTGCCGGGGTTGCTGCATGGGAAGATACTGCGGAGCCCGCACGCCCACGCGCGAATCAAGTCGATAGACACCGAGCGCGCCGCAGCCCATCCGGGCGTCTTGGCCGTCGTGACGCACGCCGATTTGCCGTGGACGGACGACAGGCTGATGGACGTGGGGGAGGACCTGGTGATGAGCCTGCGGTACCTGTCGACGGGGGTGCTGGCGGCTGACAAGGCGCTGCACAAGGGGCATCCTGTGGCAGCGGTGGCGGCGTCCAATCCGCACGCGGCGGAAGAGGCGCTCGATCTGATCGAAGTGGAGTACGAGATACTCCCCGCAGTCACAAACGTCGAGGACGCCATGCGGCCGGGGGCGCCGGTGCTGCACGAGAACATCACGGCCCCGGACGGACTGGGTTTCGAGGCCGAGGCGGGCAGCAACGTGGCGGGCCACGCTCAGCAGGCTCTGGGCGACGCGGACGCGGCGTTTGCAGAAGCGGACGTTGTAGTGGAGCGCGAGTTCCGGACGAAGATGGTGCACCAAGGGTACATCGAGCCGCAGACGTGCACGGCGCTCTGGGGAGAGGATGGCAGGCTGACGATCTGGAACAGCAGCCAGGGGCAGTTCGGGATGCGCGACCAGATATGCCGCGTGCTGGACGTGCCGGTGTCGGAGGTGAAGGTGGTGCCCTTGGAGATCGGCGGCGGATTCGGCGGCAAGCTGCGGGCATATTTGGAGCCGGTTGCGGCGCTGCTTTCCAAGAAGTCGGGCCATCCGGTGAAGATCACCATGTCGCGGGCGGATGTCCTGGAAGCGACGGGGCCGACGTCGGGGAGCTACACCAAGATCAAGATAGGGGCGACAAAGGACGGGAAGCTGATCGCGGGGAAGGCGATGATCGCGTTCGAGTCGGGGGCATACCCGGGCTCGTCGCACAACGGCGCGGCGACCTCGATGTTCTCGCCCTACGAGATCGACAACATCCACCTCGACAGCTACGACGTGGTGGACAACATGCCGAGCACGGCGGCGTACCGCGCGCCGGGAGCGCCCATCGGGGCGTTCGCGGGCGAGTCAGTCATCGACGAGATAGCGGAGAAGCTGGGGATCGACCCGGTGGAACTGCGACTGAAGAACGCCGCGCGCGAGGGCACCCGCATGGCGAACGGCGTGGCTCACCCCTGCATCGGCGCGGTGGAGATGATGGAGGCCGTATACGAGCACCCGCACTACAACGCAGCCCTTGCGGACGAGCACACCGGTCGCGGCGTGGCGTTCGGCTCGTGGGGCAACGGCGCGGGCCCGGCCTGCGTGATCGCGAACCTGCAGACCAACGGGAAGTTCAGCCTCGTCGAGGGATCGGTAGACATCGGCGGGACGCGGACGGCGGTGTCTCAGCAGTTCGCGGAAGTGCTCGGCATCCCCGTCGAGGACATCATGCCGCAGATCGGCGACACCGACTCAATCGGCTACACGTCCAACACCGGCGGGAGCAGCGTCGCGTTCAAGTCGGGCTATGCGGCGTACGAGGCTGCACACGACGTGAAGCGGCAGCTCATCGAGCGGGCGGCTCGCGTGTGGGAGACCGACGTCGAGAACGTCCGGTACGAGGATGGCGCCCTCAGCCACGTCTCCGACCCCGAGCTCAGCATGTCATATAAGGAAGTGGCCGAGACCGCCAACGCCACGGGCGGGCCAATCGTCGGACGCGCCAACGTGACCTCGACAGGGGCGGCGCGGGCGTACGCGGCGATGATCGTGGACGTTCGGGTCGATCCCGATACGGGGAAGACGGACGTGGTGCGGTGCACGGCATTCCAGGACGCGGGGATCGCAATTCATCCGAGCTACGTTGAGGGGCAGATACAGGGCGGCGCGGCGCAGGGCATTGGGTGGGCGCTGAACGAAGAGTACAACATGGCGAAAGACGGACGGATGAATAACACTTCCCTGCTCGACTACCGGATGCCGACCTCGCTCGACCTGCCGATGATCGAGGCGGTCATCGTGGAGGTGCCGAACCCCGGTCACCCGTTTGGGATTCGCGGTGTCGGCGAGGCGGGGATCGTGCCTCCTCTGGCCGCGATGGCGAACGCGGTGTACCGGGCGACGGGAGTAAGGATGACCGACCTGCCGATGAGTCCGCCTGCGGTCGCGGCGTCGCTGGGGCGGAATGGGGAATGAGCGGGTTATGCTACCCCAACTGCTTGACGACGCGCCTTCTCTCTATATACTCTTTTAGGTAAGATATCGCTCGGCGGCATGAAGGACACAGGCCTTCCATAATCACGACTACCGTCGAGTCCTTAAGTAATCACATACACTGTCCATACCGACGTTTCACTCCCCAGGTATCCTGCCAGCCGCCTTGTTCGTATCTCCTCACATGTGCATGTCACGACCACGCGGAGCTAACCCGCGAGTTGAAATGGCGTTTACAGAACTGGGCGAACGCGGTCATGTGACGTTGGCAGAGGCAGGGCATTGCCCCGGAGACATTCGACTATGACGACGAAGACAAGTGAAGCCACCGAAGCGCCGGAGAATGGCGGCGGACCGAAGAACCTCGCCATGGAGATCATGGGGGTTACGAAGCAGTTCGGCTCGAACGTCGCAGTCAACAACGTGTCGTTCGACGTGAAGCGAGGCGAGGTGCTCGGATTCCTCGGACCGAACGGTTCGGGCAAGAGCACGACCATGCGGCTCATCACGTCGTTCTATACGCCCGACTCGGGCCGGATTCTGGTGGAGGGACTGGACAACCAGCAGTACGACAAAGAGACGCGGGCGATGATCGGCTACCTGCCGGAGAACAACCCACTGTACGGCGATCTGCTGGTGAAGGAGTACCTCAACTACGTGGCCGACCTTCGGGGGCTGATGGGGGCCGAGCGGCGGGAGAGTCTCGCGATGGCCGTCGACGAGACGGGCATCCAGGAAGTCTTCTACAAGCCCGTGAGCACCTGTTCGAAGGGCTATCGACAGCGGACGGGCCTGGCGGGGGCAATCCTGCACCAGCCGGACATCCTGATCATGGACGAGCCGACGGAAGGTCTCGATCCGAACCAGCGGGTTCCCATCCGCGAACTGATCCGCAAGATGGGTGAGGAGCGGACGGTGATGTTGAGCACCCATGTCCTCCCGGAGGTGGAGGAGGTCTGCGACCGGCTCATCATCATCAGGCGCGGCAACATCGTTGCGGAAGGCACGCCCGACGAGCTGCGCAACCAGGCGCTCAGCCAAAGCCATATCGTGTTCGAGGTCGAGGGGGAGGGCGTTGAGAAGGCGCTGGACGAGATGGACCTCATCGAGTCGTACGAGGCTGATCCGCCGACTAACGGTAGGAGGCGGTACACGATTTCAGTTGGCACGGACATCGACATCCGTCCCGAGCTATTCAAGCTAGCCAAAAGCAATGACTGGATGCTCTGGGAGCTTCACCATGAGGCACAGAGCCTTGGCGAGTTGTTCCGCACTCTCACCGACGAAAGCATGGAATTGCCCGTCGCCGAAGACGGTGGCGAGGCTGAATCGAACGACGACGAGTAACGAAATCTGAGGAGCTAAACCTTCGTGGGGTCGATCTTTGCGGTAGTTAAGAAGGACCTGAAAGGGTACTTCGACCAGCCGACCGGGTACATCCTCCTGGTCATATTCGCTGCGCTGTTGGCCGGTCTCGGCTTCAGACAGCTGTTCATTGCGCCCGAGGCGTCGATGCGGGCGGTGATCAGCCTGTGGCTTCCGATGCTGCTTACGCTCTTCGTCCCAGCGGCAACGATGCGGCTCGTATCGGAGGAGCAGCGCGACGGCACGCTTGAAACGCTTCTCACGCAGCCGCTCCGAACGTGGAATGTCATCACAGCGAAGTTCATAGCAGGCTTCGCATTCGTGAGCGTGGGGATTATCGCGTCTCTTGGCATCCCCATCGCGCTACAGACCGCCGGCGACATGGATATCGGGGCCGTTGTCGCGCAGTATTTTGGCACCTTCCTGATGACGGCTTCCTATGTGGCCATCGGGCTGTTTGCGTCGAGCTTGACGCGCAACCAGATGGTGGCGCTCATCATCGGCCTCTCGATCATCGGCATCCTCACCCTCGCGGGTCTGCCGATCGTCACATTGGCGCTTCCGTCCAGGGTCGCCGTCCTCATCCAGGACCTGAGCCCGCTGACGCACTACGGCTCCATCGCGCGCGGCGTGCTCGACCTTCGCGACCTGCTGTACTTCGTCGCGCTCATCATGACGTTCCTGTCTGCGACATATCTGATGATCCGCGGCAAGACGGTCAGCCACCGCTCTCCAAGGTACCGCAACCTGCAGTTCGGCGTGGCGGCGCTGGTGCTCATCAGCCTGATGGTCGGGTGGTTCGGCAGCTTCATCGGAGGGAGGCTCGACCTCACCGAGCAGAGACTGTACACCCTCGATTCCGCCACGAGGGATATCGTGGAGAATCTCGACGACATCGTGACCATCAAGCTCTTTACTTCCCAGGATCCTCCCGTGCAGATATCCCTGGTCACGAGGGACGTCATCGACTTCGTCGACGACCTTGCGTCCGCCTCCAATGGGCGCATCAAGGTGCAGAAGATCCAGGCGGACACCAGCGAAGAGGCGGCGGAAGAGGCCGACAGGAGTTTCATAAGGCCGGTGGAGTTCAACACGGCGACCCAAGGTGAGTTGCAGATCAAGCTCGGCTACCTCGGGATGGGAATGACCTACGCCAACAGTCAGGAGGTCATCGGCTTCATCGATTCGCTCGACCGGCTGGAGCAGCAGGTCGCGGGGAACATCCACCGCATGACGCTGAAAGAGCCGAAGACCATCGGAATGCTGTACGGCCACGGTGAGAAGCGACGCGACGCTGAGCTTCAGACATGGCGAAACCAGCTGGAGCGCTCGTACTACGTGGAAGAGTTCGACTACGTTCAAGAGGGCGTCCTGGACGCCACGGGGCGCGGTTTCGACATCCTGGTGATACCGGGATCGCAGAAGGAAATATTCCCCGACCTGTTCAACGAGATCGACCAGTATCTTTCAGAAGGCGGCAAGGTGCTCATCCTGTTGGACCCGGTGCTCATCGATCAGCAGCGGATGCGGGGTTCGGCCAACAACCCCGGCATGGTCAACTGGCTCCGGGAATACGGCATCGATGTCGGCACCGACCTGGTGATGGACTTCGAGGCGCACGAGACGCTCGGTTTCCAGTCGGCATACGGCGTGGTGAACCTCCCATATCCTTATTGGCCTCAGGTACCCACCAGCGACAATCCGAACGCGAAGGCGATATCCGGCGGATCTCCGGGCGCGGTATTGCCCTGGGCTAGCTCGATCGAGATCAGCGATCGTTTTTCGAACGAGGTCCAGGACGTCGAGATCACGCCGCTCCTGACGACGCACAATTCTGCGGGGCTCGACCTCGATTACGACGACCTCTCACCGAGATCACCGAGGATAGAGGAGCTCAGTCGTACGCAGTTGGGGAAGCGTCACCTGGCTGTCTCCATCACCGGCCGACGCTGTCCTCCGCTCAGAGCGGTGTGCGAGATCGACCCTGAAGACGTCTTCCGCATGATCGTTGCCACCGATTCGGACTTCATCAGCGAACAGATGGCAGGCGGGCGTCAGCCGAGGTACTCCGAGCACATCTTCCTCGGCCTGAACTGGATAGACTGGCTGGCGCAGGAAGACGCGCTCACGCAGATTCGAGGCAAGGGCGAACGCTTCCGGCCACTCGTCTTCTCTTCCGACCTTCACAAGAACTTAATCCAATACGGAAACATCATCGGTGTTCCGGCGTTGATCATCATCATCGGCCTGATCCGCTTCTTCCTGCGACGGAACACGACGAGGAAGGTGTATACGCGTGGGAGGTAAGCAGGTAGTCTTTGTCTTTGCCGCCCTGGTCATCCTGGGCCTCGCGGCTCTGGTGTTTCGCTTCATTTCCGCCGAGCCGGACGAGATTCTCCTCACTGGCGTGGCGCCTCTGACAGAGGAGACGCTGGACAAGGTCGTCATCCGCAACAACGAGTTCGAGACGGTGATCGAAAAGTTGGACGGCGACTGGCAGGTGGGGCCGTACCCCGTGCAGCGGCGACGGTTCGAGGACATGTGGGCGACAACGGCCCTGTTCGACGAGGCGGAACTCATCGCCCAGAACCCGGAGAACCATCCTCTGATGGGCGTATCCCCGGAGAACGGCACGCTGGTCGAGTTCTGGAACCAGGGAGATTTGGTCGAAGAGTTCTTCGTGGGCGACCAGCAGTTCGCGCCCATCGGCGAGAGGCTCATCACGCCATGGCAGAACTTCGTACGTCTCTGCTACCTGCGGAACCCGGAAGGGGACGACGTATACGGCATATTCTGCGATTTCCCCGACCGCTTTCTACCTGACCCAAAGTTCTGGAAGCATCCTCTCATTACCGAGATTCCTCGCGACGAGGTAGAGACGATCAGCTTCCGGTACCCGGAAGAGGACTTCAGCCTCAGTATTGAGAACTCCGTGTGGGTCGTGAGCCAGGGCGGCGCGGAAGTTGGACAGGCCGATCCCGAAAAAATGCTCGAACTCCTGCAGGCTGTCGAGTACCTCGTGACGAGCGACTTCCCGACCGACGACGAGTTGAACCGTCTGAACTTCGATCTCGCCGACATCACGATGTTCATCCAGGTCCGGACGGGCGCGATCTCGCGATCGGCGCGGCTCCTGCTGCTCGAACGTGACGAGGGGGGCTATTTCGTCAAGCGCCAGGGGCAGGACTACGCCTTCATCATCGACGACCAGGTCGCTCCGTTCATTCTCAAGCGGATTTCGGACCTCATTCCCCCGCCACCCGAAACCAACACTGAGACTACGACCTCCACCTCCACCCCCTGACGCCTAGGCGAGGAGCATAGGTGCGGACATGAAGACCGGAACACTCCCGATACTCGCGGTGAGCATAATGGTCGCCTTGGCGCTCGCTTGCGGCGCCGAGGTCGAGCCGACGCCCACGCCTTGGCCGACACCCGACAACTCCACGGTGTCGCGCGTCGCGTTCGCGACGAACCGCGACGGCAATTGGGAAATCTACGTGATGAACTCCGACGGCTCGAACCCGCATAACGTCACGAACAACATGGGGAGAGACAGCCATCCGAGCTGGTCTCCGGACGGAAGCAAAATCGCGTTCCAGTCGGAACGGGACGGCAACTGGGAAATCTACGTGATGAACTCCGACGGCTCTGAGCAGGTGCGTCTAACGAACGACCGGGGCGTCGACCAATCTCCAACATGGTCGCCGGACGGCACGAAGATCGCTTTCGTCTCCGACAGGGGCGGCAGGCACAGTGTGTGGACGATGAATTCAGAGGACGGGACGGGACTTGAGGACGTGACCGGCAGCTACGTAAACTCGCGCTGGCCGGCGTGGGGTCCGCGGAGCCGGACGCTCGCTTACGAGACTATCCAGGACGTCCGCATCGTGCGGACCGACGACGTGCAGCTCAACGAAAAGATAGTGGATAAGAACAATTTCTTCGACGGCTTCTTCGTGGGATGGCTGGACTGGTCGCCGGACGGCAAGAAGCTGGCGATGATTTCCAACCACCAGGAGCGCACGCAGTTCACGCGGCTGATCTACACATCGCAGCTTGACGGGTTCCGCTTCCGCCGCCTGTACGACAATCCCAGCGGCCTGCCCTATGAGCGACCAACTTGGGCCCCTGACAGCAACATGATTGTCTTCTCGGTCAAGGACGCCGAGGACGGCGATTGGGACATCCAGGTCGTCGACTTCACGACGAAGGAGACCTGGCGGCTGACCAACGACGCAGGCGCTCCCGCCGACGACACGCTGCCCGACTGGGAGCCGCGAGGATTCGTGCCGGAGTTCCGGGCGTTTTAGTAGCGCTCCACCGCGCTAACGGATACCTCTCTCCCTCAGTGGGCCTGTTCGTAGTGCTCTCGGAGGAGGTCCCGTCCGAAGTCGCCGTGGATGTCGCGCCAGACGGAGTGGATGTGGTTCGCCATGTTCTGGGTGTTGTCGTACTCGATGAGGAAGGTCTGGCCGTGGACGCGGTAGTAGTGCCCCTGCCCCGGGTGATGGCCGCCCGCCCACCCGAAGCGCACGTCCGACAGGCCGGCTGAGCGAATCCTGCCCATCTGCTCCCTTGCCACGTTAGCCTGCTTGCGTCCGACGTAGACCTCGATGAGGCGGACGAGTCCCTCGCGCTGGTCCGCGGTCATCATGCTCGCGGGGAGACCAACGGGTCCGTCCAGCTCGACTTTGCGGCTGGCCCTGGTGATGAGGTCGGGTGGGGCCGTCGGGTAGATGGTGCAGCGCTGCACCTGCTCGGAGTCCAGCGAGCGGAGGAGGCTTCTTGCAGCGTCCTCCTCCTCCTTCAGGATTCGCAGGCCCTTGTGGGCGCCGTGCGGCACCTCCGCGGGATTGGCTCCAAAGAAGGACGGCGTGACCGATATTCTCTCGCCGCCGATGACAGTCATGTTCAGGGAGAGGTGGTGGCCCTCGGCCTGCCATCCCCAGGGATCGGCTGTACCGGGCGTCCCGAAGATGCTGAAGTAGTACAGCCCCTCCAGACGGTCGAATCGCAGTGTGCCGTCACTCGCCTCCAACTCGCCGAGAATCGTCTCGTGGCGAATGATCGAGTGGGCCTTTCTCACGCCCTCGGCGCTGAGGCTGACGGCCATCAACGACTCCGACGCGTTCAGTTGCGCCGGCGTCATCTCCCCGCGTGAAAGGCCGGCTCTAGGACGTGGGACGTAGTGCCAGTTCTCACGCTCATGGTGGTCGAACGGGAAGGTCGCCTTCGCCCTATGATCGGGGTCTTCGAGGTTGCGCAGAAAAGCCTCCGCAGCCTCGGTGATCCGGTGTATGGTCGCGCGAACGTCGGGCATGGTGACGGCAGGCCGATATGGGAGAATGTTTGATGGGGCACATGATAGCACCGGCCTTGCCGTGCGTATAGCGCCCGCGTTGACGGTCTCAGAGCCGTTGGATACAATCGGCGCATTCTAGAAGATATCCAGTTTTTGGAGGTAGGGAAATGGCGATCAGAGTCGCAGGCTCGACGTTTGCATTCGGCAAGATGGACTTGGAGGAGTCGTGCAAGATCATGCAGGAAATGGGCTTCGACGTTGTCGACGTCGGCGCCTGCGGGATGAGCACCTTCACCGACTACGTTCCACAGTGGTTCATCACGGACCTCGACGACACGCAGGGCGAGGCCGACCACATCCGGCGAACGACGGAGAAGTACGGACTGGAGGTCGCCGAGCTCTTCTGTTGCGACTTCGGGGTGAACATCAACGACCCCGACCCCAAGAAGCGGGAGTGGAGCCAGCAGACGTACGAAAAGGTCGCAAAGATCGCCGCGGCGTCCGGATGCAACAGCATCATGATGCTCCCCGGCATGATCGCCGAGGACCAAGGGCAGACCTTCGATCAGGCATTCGACACGTCCGTCACCGAGTACAAGCGCATGGTCGATGTGGCCGAGAGCCTCGGCATCCATTGCAATATCGAGCCGTGTATCTTCTCGGTCGCATGGCAGCCGGAGAACGCCATCAAGCTCTGTGAGGCCGTGCCCGGGCTGGCGCTCACCGTCGACTATGCCCACCAGACGCAGCTCAGCCTGAAGGCGGACGACATCGAGCCGCTCCACGACTATGCGCGCCACTACCAGGCCAAGCAGTCGGCGCCGGACTCGTTCCAGGCCAAGCCGGACGAAGGCTGGGTCGATTTCGGGCGAATGGTCCAGAAGATGCACGACGACGGCTTCGACGGCTTCATCTCCGTCGAGTTCGTCTCCGCCCCTGAGGTCATTGAAGCCGGCTGGGACATCCGAAAGGAGTCGGCGCGGCTGAAGGAGATACTGGACGAGGCGGTAGCGTCTGTGCAAGGATAGGCACAAGAGTTCTATGGGCTGACGTCCGGTCAACAGGTCGCCGCAATCACCTAGAGCGAGGCCCATCAGTTCGACATAGGGAGGAGGAATGCAAGCTCAGCGGTTTGAAGGAGCGCTGCTGGAAAACCCTGAGCAGGCCTCCTTGTTCCAGCAACCGATACGGGAGCCCGTTCTCGCTTGCGAGGACAACCTGTCCTTCATGGAGCGGCTCCCCGACGGTCAGATGAAGCTGGTCGTCACCTCGCCTCCCTACAACTTGGGCAAGGCCTACGAGGCCAAGACTTCGCTCGACGCCTACCTTGAATCCCAGAAGCAGGTGATAAGTGAGTGTGTTCGAGTGCTCCATCCGCAAGGGTCGCTCTGCTGGCAGGTTGGGAATTACGTGGATAACGGTGAGATCGTTCCGCTAGACGCGGTACTCTATCCGATATTCCGCGCTCAGGGACTCAAGCTCCGCAACCGCATCGTCTGGCAATTCGGGCACGGCTTGCACTCCACGAGGCGGCTTTCCGGCCGGTACGAGACGATCAACTGGTGGACCAAGAGCGACGACTACACGTGGAATCTTGACCCGATCCGCGTTCCGTCCAAGTATCCGGGCAAACGCCATTTCAAGGGGCCGAACATTGGGAAGCTGTCCGGGAACCCAAAGGGCAAGAACCCCAGCGACGTGTGGTCGTTCCCGAACGTCAAGAGTAACCACCCGGAAAAGACCATCCATCCCTGCCAGTTCCCCGTAGAGTTGGTGGAACGCCTCGTCCTGTCGATGACCGACCCCAACGACGCCGTGTTCGATCCGTATATGGGTGTAGGGTCCTCCGTCATCGCCGCACTCATGCATGACCGCGTGGCCTACGGCTGCGACATCGTGCCGGAATACGTGGACATCGCCCATGAGCGGGTGAGGCAGCTTCGGACGGGAGAGCTGCGGACACGCCCGATGGGAAAACCCATCTATGACCCCTCGCTGCCCAATGGCGGACACTGATGCAAATCAAGGCTCGCTACTCCCACCTCAACGGTGAAGAGTATCTACTTGTTCATCGCAAGAAGCTTTGGGACGAAGTGCAAAGCGTGATCGAGGGAGTCGACGCCTTCGCCTGCCGAACCAAGGTATCGAAAGAGAAGACCATGCGAGGGAAGACTCTCTACTCTCCCACAGACATGAATCAAGCGTTCAAGGAGGGTCTTCAAGAACGAGGGTGGGGTGAGCGTCGGCGAACTTTTTGGGTAACGGACGACGAGAGACTGATGCGCGGCATTTACAATTTGCCCGAGAACGAGCAGAAACAGGCAATCGAGAAGGCCGGCCATACGCCGATAATGTCCTACAACCAAACAGACTTCGTGAAAGATCGGGTAGCAGTGGAAGTCCAATTTGGGAAGTACGCCTTCGTCGCGCACGACTTGTTCGTGAAGCATCTCAGCTTCTACGTCTCTGACATTATTGACGTTGGAATCGATATACTGCCTATGAAGGAGCTTGAACGCGAAATGTCATCCGGTGTTCCCTACTACGAACGGGATTTGCTCAATGTCCTGCGGCAAGGACGGGGTGTGCCGGCAGTGCCGCTGGTGCTGATCGGAGTTGCTCCGTGACCTCCCAACTGGTCGTGTATATAATGCCCACTCAAAACCTAGCACCCAGAACCTAGAACCCAATAGGAGAAACCATGAACGTAGAAATCAGAGACGAGCGCTTTCGGGATGTTGTTGGGGACGACGCGCCGGTTGAGGAGCTTGCGACGGGGTTCGACTTCACGGAAGGGGCGATGTGGAACCACGTTGAGGGCCACCTGATATTCAGCGACATGCCGGGCAACATCATGCGGAAGTGGACGAACGAGGGGGGGATCGAGGTGTTCCGCGAGCCAAGCAATATGGCGAACGGGAACTACTATGACCTGCAGGGGCGGCTTGTCACGTGCGAGCACTCAACCAGTCGCGTGACGCGGACGGAGCACGACGGCTCCATCACCGTGCTCGCCACGCACTACGACGACAAGGAGTTGAACAGTCCCAATGACATCATCGTCAAGAGCGACGGGTCGATCTACTTTACCGACCCCAGTTTCGGGCGGATGGAGTACTACGGCGTGGAGAGGGAACAGGAGCTGGACTGGCGCGGGGTGTACCGCCTCTCGCCCGGCAGCGGCGAGCTAACGCTGCTCGTCGACGACTTCGACCAGCCAAACGGCCTGACGTTCTCGCTCGATGAGAGCCAGCTGTTCATCAACGACACGATGCGGGCGCACATCCGCATATTCGACGTGAACGACGACGGGACAATATCGAACGGGCGTGTGTGGGCCGACGTTACCGGCGAGCGCGACGGCCTCGCGGACGGGATGAAGGTCGACACCGGCGGGTACCTCTACACGACCGGCCCGGGCGGGGTGCAGGTGTTCGCGTCGGACGCCACGTGTCTGGGCACGATCTACGTGCCGCAGGGGGTGACGAACTTCACATGGGGAGACGACGACCTTTGCAGCCTCTACATCAACGCGGGTACGTCGTTGTACCGGACGCGCGTCAAGGTGCCGGGCCGCAAGCTGTTCTGAGGGTGTGAGACGGAATCCATACGGTTCCGCTCATCCTGAAAGGAGATTCGAGCATGTCACGAATCACCATCATCGGCGACAAGGAAGTCACGAACCCGGTGGCAAAGGCGGCTATCAGCATCGTGGTAGTCCCTTTGACTCTGATGTTTGTACTAGCTGTAGTCACCGGAACCTTTTTTGTTGTGGGTGCAGTGCTCGCCCTCACGCTCGGCTTGGTAGGGGCGCTGCTGATCGGTCTGGCGATTCTTATTCCGATCATCGTTATCGTGGCCGTGATCGCCAAGGTGATCTCGTGGCCGTTCGAGCGTTTCGGCGGGCGGGACGAGGATTGACTGCAAACGGGCATTCGCATGACGCTCGGCAGTCCTAACGTTCAGCGCATTATTGGCGTCTTGATCCTCCTCGCCGGGGTGGTACTCATTGTCGTCTCCAGTGACGGGCAGCCGCTGGGGGTCGCTATCGGGGTTGCGCTGATAGCAGTCGGGTTCTGGCTGTCGTACGTGAAGAACGAGATTGCCAAGATACGCAGTGACAGAAACGAGAGGCGGTGATGCTGTCAACTCAGCAGGTCAATCACTTCCATACCTTTGGTTACCTGAAGATGCCGGGGCTGTTTCGTGAGGAGTTTCCCCGGATCGAGGCGTCGTTCCATGAGGTGTGGGACATGCAGGGGGGAGGACACGCAGGAAGCGCGCACGATGGGATGCGTCGGTCGGCGCTCGTGCCCTTCATCGACCAGCACGAGTACCTGAGCGCACTCATCGACGACCCTCGTATCGACGGCATCGCGTCCGCGATTCTGGGCGGCGACTACAACTACATGTTCAGCGACGGGAACTTTTTTGTAGGGTCGACCAAGTGGCACTCCGACCGGTACTACAATAAGCCGTACAACTCCCTGAAGGTCGCGTTCTACCTCGACCACGTCACGAAGGACACGGGATGTCTTCGGGTGATTCCGGGCACGCACAACGTCGGCGACCGGTTCGGCGACTCCGTTCAGGAGGCGATGCCGCACTCGGAGCGCCAGTACTACGAGCGGATGTGGGCGATGGAGGGGCCGGACATTCCCGCGGTCCCGCTGGAGAGCGAGCCGGGCGACGTGCTCGTGTTCAACCACAAGATCAAGCACTGCGCCTACGGCGGAAGCTCCGAACGGCGGATGTTCACCATCGGCTTCCAGCAGCGGCACCGCGACGAGGACGAGCAAATCTTGCGCGACGAGCTAGCCGACCTCGTGCGTTTCTGGCATCCACGCGCCTATGGCGGCGTCATGATCGAGACGGCGGGCCCCGCGAGGATGCAGCACCTCGAACAGCGCCTCGCCCTCGACGACCACATGGCCGCCCTGGTCGAGAAGGCCAAGGCGGAGATGGCGGAGCCGAGCCGGGGTTGAAAACACCCCACTTTCCTCCCCGTCCTTTCTCCGCGTCCTCTGCGCTCTCTGCAGTGAAATCCCTCGGACTTGCCAAACCGGACGTTTCGCATTAGGGTACTTTCACAACCGACCAAAAGGAGTTCACGAATGATCTCGCTCAATGTGTACCTGACGGCCAAGGAGGGCCAGGAGGCCGCCCTCGAGACGGCAATCAAGGATGTCTGGATAGCGGCGATGACGCAGCAGCCCGGTTTCCTGCGGGCAACATTGAACACGCCGTTCAGCGATGAGGACTTGGCCGCGCTCGAGGCCAACAAGCCCTCGTTCGCCTACGAGATGGTCTCGTACTGGCGGACGGAGCAGGAGCGCGTCGATTGGGTCGCCCGCGACATCCACCAGGAGGTCTGGCCGCAGGTGATCGAGCACTGCGCCGACGTTTCGTACACCCTCTTCGACTGCAATACCACCTGGAGCATGTAGATGACCAGCAGCTACGACCCGTCCAAAGACATCGTCCGACCGCCGAAGGAGATCATCGAGGCGCTGAGCGTGCTCGGCACCGACAGCGTGACCTCAACGATGGACGGCCTCGGCGTCCACCGCACGTTCATCGAAGGCCCAATCGCGCGCGTGCCCGGCAGCAAGATATGCGGCCCCGCACTGACCCTGAGGTTCGTTCCCCAGCGCGAGGACCAGATGGCAGGATACGAGATTCCGGGTGAGTCGGAGGAGGACCGCGCGCTCCACATGGAGGAGGAGAGCGAGAAGCGCTCCGCCCTGTGGCAGATCTTCGACTACGTCCAGCCCGGCGACGTGATAGCCGTCGACGGACGGGGCGACCTTGCGACCGGCACGTTCGGCGAGATGCTGATGACGTACTTCAAGTCGCGCGGAGGCGCGGGCGTCGTGATCGACACGGGCATCCGCGACTCCGCCGCCATCTTCAACGAGATACAGGTGCCCGTCTGGTCGACCGCCGTGACGACCGGCGGCGCAGGACACATGAACCTCTTCCCCGAGGACATCAACCTGCCCATCGCGTGCGGCAAGGTGCTCGTTCGTCCGGGCGACATCATCATGGCCGACGACGGCGGCGCGATAGTCGTTCCCCCGAGACTGGCCCCGAAGATCATCGAGATAGCCGGCGAGCGCGACGAGCACGAGGTCTTCGTCCGCATGAGGCTCCGCGAGGGGGGAGAGCTGAACAAGTACTACCCCTTCAACGAAGAGGGCCTCCGCGAGTACGAGGAGTGGCTGGCGGCGCAGGAGTAGGGTACGGCTGGGAAAGCTTCAGGAGTCGCCCGCTTTTCATGCTTCAAACCCCTACGGAGTCCCTTCATGATCTCCCACTTCGGCGAAGTTTGTGATAGCGACCTCGCCTTCGGGGAACTCGGCGACGATTTTTAGTCGGCCGCCTACCGCCTCGATGTAGGAGCGAAGGCTGGAGACGTATACGTCGGTCCGCTGCTCCAGCTTGGAGACGGCGGGCTGGTTCACGTTGAGCGTCCTCGCAAGGTCACGCTGGGTCATCTCTCGCGCTCGGCGCAGTTCGTGTAGGGGCATCTCGGCGATCAGCGCGCGTTTCATGTCGTCGATGCGCCGACGGCGCTCTGGGGTGAAGTCATTGGTCAGTTCGCTGAACGGGCGGTTTCCACTCATTAGATCAGTCGCTCCCTTCGCAGTTCGTCCAGATGCTCGTCGTATATGTCGTCAGCCAACGGGACGTATTGTTCGTAGAACCTATCATTGCCAGTCTTGTCTCCGCCGATGAGAAGTATCGATGTCCGTCTGGGGTCGAAGGCGTAGAAGACCCGAATTGGTCTCCCGCCGCTTTGCACTCGAAGCTCTCGCATCACCCCGTGACGCGAACCTCTTATGTTTGAGGAGTAAGGATAGGGCAGGTTGGGGCCGTATTCCGTCAAGAGTTCGACACTCGCTGCTACGGAGTCCTGCTGATTTTCGGATAGTTCCTGCCACCACTGCCCGAACTCGTCTGTATACTCGACCTCCCAAGCCATACGCCAATTATATTCCTAATAAGGAATCAGCCGCAAGGCACGACTCAGAGGAATGTCCGCCCGTTTTGCTTTCGTGGGGGGGTCTGGTATAGTCAACGGAACGTCGCGGGGTGCGGCGGTATGTTGAAGTTGGAGTGAGGGGACGCCCGGCCATGACAACGCGCATCGTCGTCACAGGCATTGGGGTCGTCAGTCCGGTGGGGCTGTCGAGGGACTCTACGTGGAAGAACCTGCTGGCGGGGGTGTCGGGCATCGACCACATCGCCGCGTTCAGTCCTGAGGACCTCGAGACGACTATCGCGGGCGAGGTGAAGGGCTTCGAGGCGACGGACTACATGAGCCGGAAGGACTCGAAGCGCATGGACCGCTTCTCGCAGCTTGCGGTGGCGGCGGCGAACGAGGCGGTGGAGCAGGCGGAGTTCGCCGACCTGAACGGCATCGGCGAGCGGGTGTCCGTCATGGTGGCGAGCGGCATCGGGGGGATCATCACGCTGTCGGAGCAGATCGGCGTGCTGGACGCGAGAGGCCCACGAAGGGTGAGTCCGTTCCTGGTACCGATGATGCTGCCGGACATGGCTTCCGGACACGTGTCGATGTCGCTTGGAGCGCGAGGGCCGAACTACTCGACGGTGTCCGCGTGCGCGAGCGGCGGGGACGCCATTGGTCAGGGTCAGTCGCTGCTTCGCATGGGCGTTGCGGACGCGGTCATCGCCGGGGGGACGGAGGCGGCGATATGTCCCATCGGCGTCGCGGGATTCAACTCGGTTAAGGCGCTGTCCCGCCGGAATGACGATCCGCAGATGGCGTCTCGTCCGTTCGATGCGGGGCGCGACGGTTTCGTGCTCGGCGAGGGCGCGGGAATCCTGGTCATGGAGACGCTGGAGAACGCCCGGGAGCGTGGGGTGGAGCCGATCGTGGAGATGGCCGGATACGGGTCTACGTCGGACGCTCACCACATCACGCAGCCTCATCCCGAAGGGGAGGGGGCGGCAAGGGCGATGGAGATGGCGTTGAAGGACGCCGAAATGGCCCCCGAGGACATTGACTACATCAACGCGCACGGCACTTCGACGCCGCTGAACGACAGGAGCGAGACGCTGGCGATGAAGAGGGTGTTCGGCGACGAGGCGTACAAGATACCTATCAGCTCGACGAAGTCGATGACGGGTCATCTGCTGGGCGCGAGCGGGGCGCTTGAGGCTGCGGTTGCGGCGATGGCTATCGCGAACTCGGCCGCGCCGCCGACGATCAACCTGGAGGAGCCGGACCCCGACTGCGACCTGGACTACATCCCGCACGTGGCCCGGCGCGGCAGGATACGGACGGCGATGAGCAACTCTTTCGGGTTCGGCGGTCACAACGTCAGCCTCATATTCAAAGAATTCACCGGATAGCGGTCAACGCTCGGCGGCGACGCTCTCCGCAACAACAAAGCGTCATCTATGCTCGACAAGGTCTGGAATCTGCTTCCAGCGCCACCCGACGGGTTCGCCGATTCCATCGGCCATCCGCCCTTCGAAGCGCAGTTGCTGTACAACCGCGGCATTCACAGCGCGGACGAGGCGGCGGCGTTCCTGAAGGCGGGTGACGATCTCGCGCACGACCCGTTCCTGCTGCCGGACATGGACAAGGCGGCGGCGCGGCTTCGCACGGCGGTGCTTTGGAACGACACCGTCGGGGTGTTTGGCGATTTCGACACCGACGGGGTATCGGGCACTGCGGTCATGGTGACCGCGCTGGAGAGTCTTGGGCTGAAGGTCGTTCCGTACCTGCCGCACCGCGTTGACGAGGGGCACGGTCTGAACATCCAGGCGGTCGAGTCGCTGGCAGATCAGGGCGTGACTCTGCTGGTCACGGTGGACAACGGGATCAACTCTCGGTCGGAGATCGCACATGCCGCCAAACACGGTATCGAGACGATCATCACCGACCATCACGCACTGCCGGAAGACCCGCCCGACTCTACTGCCATCGTCAATCCGCGACGGGGCGACTCGGTCTACCCGTACGAGCATTTGACGGGGGCCGGACTTGCGTACAAGCTGATCGAGGGGCTGTGGTTGTCGCTGGGGAGGGAGAGGCCGGAGCACCTGCTGGAGCTGGCGGCGCTCGGCACGGTGGCGGACGTCGCGCCGATGTCGGGGGAGAACCGGTACATCGTCAAGCGCGGCCTGGAGCTGCTGAAAGAGACGGAGCACCTCGGGCTGCGCGCGCTGTTCACGGTGAGCGGTGCGAACCGGCGGGAGCTTGACTCGGAGGCCCTATCGTTCTCGGTGATACCGCGCCTGAACGCTGCGGGGCGACTGGGCGACGCGAAGATCAGTCTCGACCTGCTGACCACGAGCGACAAGAGGGAGGCAGACACTATCGCGAGCCAATTGGAGAGCGTGAACGAGGAACGCAAAGCTCTGGCGGCTACAAGCATCGAGGAGGCGCGGAGACAGGTCTACTCCTCGCGGGGAGGGAGGCTACCGCCTCTCCTGTTCGTGGAGAGCGAGGATTGGCTGCCGGGGATTCTCGGCCTGATAGCTGGCAACCTCTCGGAGCAATTCTACCGGCCCGCAGTGGTTGTCCGGCGCGGAGAGAAGGAGTCGCGCGCCAGCGCACGGAGCATCCCGGAGTTCGACATCATCGACGCGATCCGGTCGACGAGTCCGAGTTTTCTGCGGCATGGCGGTCATCCGGAGGCGGCTGGGTTCACGGTCGCGACGGACGATCTTTCGCGTCTGCAGGGGGAGCTTGTCGCGGCCGCGGAGGAGCGTCTGCAGGACACGATGCTCGTGCCGACGCTGGAGATCGACGCGGTGGCGTCGCCCGAGTCGCTGCCGGGCGACCGGTTCGAGTTTATTCGACGGATGGGGCCGCATGGGAAGGGGAACCCGGCCCCAACGTTGCTCATGCGAGACGCGGGAGTCCTCCGCGCGATCAAGGTGGGCGCGGGACGGGAGCACCTGAAGCTGCAACTCGCACATGGTGGAAAGGTGTGGGACGCGATAGCCTTCAAGCAGGGCGAGAAGCAGGTGCGACATGGGGACACGCTGGACGTGGTATACACGTTCGGGCTCAACTCGTGGAACGGGCAGACGACGTTCCAGCTAACGGTGCTGGACTTCCGGCATTCGGCGGGGCACTGAGGGGGATTCACCCTCACCCCAGCCCTCTCCCGCGAACGGGAGGGGGTCTGCATTGACGAGAAAGCGGCTCCGGCACTGTCATTCTGAGCGAAACGCAGCGCAGTCGAAGGATCTAAAATGTCTGTTCCAACCTAAAGCTGACATAGAGTGTTCTTACACTGTTTTCGCTTTTGGTCACGAAATAGGCACGGCGCCGGCTGTCCGGTCTTGCGATTCACGCCAATGAGATCGCCAGTCTCGCTGACCGATTTGGCGGAGACGAGATGAGGGATTGCGAGCGCCTGTTTTTCGGAGAGTGCTTTTTTTGGAATTTGTGACGTCCAGTGACATTTTGGGACATTTTCCTCGTTATTGTAAAGTTGTGCGGTGGGTGTTTACCCTCACCCCAGCTCTCTTTCAGGATGGGAGAGGTGGTAGGTCGGATTGGCGCATGTGGGTATGGTAGGACATGTGTTCTTCGGTGTCAAATTGGGGGAAGGAGGGGTAACTCTTCAGTCTTGGTGAGTTGAATTGCGAAGACCCCTCTTTGTATCTCTCCCCCGGCGGGCTGACAGGGGTAAGTATTCACCCTCACCCCAGCCCTCTCCCGTTCGCGGGAGAGGGGGTCTGCATTGACGAGAGAGTAGATCCGGCGCTGTCTGTCCAGTCTAGCGGTTATGGATTTTAGATTCCTCGCTGGGCTCGGAATGACAGGGAGACGGGGCAGGATTGTAGCTACAAATCCGTTTTACCTACCCCTGTCAACCCACGACGGGAGAGGGGGCAAGAGGGTTCACCACAGAGGGCACGGAGGGGAAGAGAGGGATATTCACCCTCACTCAAGCTCCCGTATCGGAGTACGGAGCAGGCTCTCTCCCGCGCCGGGATGAAGAGAGTTAATGCTTAGCGGTCCTTGCGGCGGCGCTGGGCGCGGGTCCCGCGGACCGGTGGAGTGTCGGCGTCGGCGGTTACGGCCTTCTTCATGAATCTTGCGCGCGCCACGAGGAGGGGGACGGTGATGATGAGGACGACGAGCGCGATGTAGTGGGCCTCCTGCATTCCGAAGGCCCAGACCTTGTCCTCGCGGAAGAATGTGATGGCGAAGCGTCCGACGGCGTAGAGGGCCAAGTACAGCGCGAAAAGCATTCCATCGGGGCGGATGCGGTCGCGGAGCATCCAGAGGACGGCCATGCTCAGCATGTTCCAGAGTATCTCGTAGATGATGACGGGGTGGACGTAGTCCGTGGTGTTCGGACCGCCGCTTGCGCAGAGGGCGGCTGGACTCTCGATGTTCTCCCACCTCATTCCGAAGAAGAGGTCGAGCGGCTTGGCGCAGTGCTCGCCGTTGATGATGTCGCCGATGCGTCCGATGGACTGGGCGAAAGGCAGGACGGGCGCGGTCAGGTCGGCAATGACACCGACGGGCTGCTTGGCGAAGTAGGCGTACGCCGCCCCTCCGATGAATCCGCCGAGGATGCCGCCCCAGAGTCCGATGCCGCCGCTCCATACGGCGAGTATCTGTGCGGGGTCGTCCTGGTAGATGTTCCAGTTGTCGATGACGTGGACGAGGCGGGCGCCGATGATTCCGCCGATGATGGCCCAGATGGCGATGGAGTAGATCGCGTCCGGGTCGATGCCCTTCATGGGAGCCCAGCGGCCCACGAGGAATACGGCGACGGTGACGGCGACGAAGGTGAGGAAGCCGTGCCAGCTTACGACGAAGGAACCGACGAGATCGCCGGAGAAGAGGTTGGGGTGAATGTCGATGGTTATCATTCGGGGCCGTGTCGCAAAAGGGACTCAACTACTGTATGAAGGCGGTGGGTCTGTGTCAAGGGGGAGTGGAGAAGTTGGGCAAGATATGCCGTGTGCTACAATGAATTGCGGCTTACACCTTGCGCCCAGTCCCTTCCCACGAAATGAAGCAAGCCGTCGAACAGTTCCTCAATTACACGACCGTCGAGCGCGGTCTTTCGCCGAATACCCTGGCGGCGTACCGGAATGATCTGACGCAGTTCGTGGAGTTTCTGCAGGACCGCGATCCTTCGCTGCAGAGCCACGGCTCGTGGAAGCGGGTCGGCACGGAAGCGCTTACGGCGTTCGTGCTCGATCTCCACGAGCGTGGGTACTCCGACAAGACGAAGACGCGGAAGGTGGCCTCGACGAAGGCACTGTTCGGCTTCCTGCTGGAAGAGGGTGTCATCGACAAGAACCCGATGGAGGATTTTTCCTCGCCCGGCACCGGCGAGTCGCTCCCCGAAACGCTGTCGGTGGAGGAGGTCGAGGCGCTGCTGTCGGTGGGGGAAACGGATACGCCTATGTCGCTGCGCGACCGCGCGATCATCGAGGTGATGTACGCGACCGGGGTCCGAGTGAGTGAGTTGGTGTCGCTCGACATCGACGACATGGACCTCGACGAGGGCTTCGTGCGATGCATGGGGAAGGGATCGAAGGAGCGGATTATCCCGCTCCACGACGAGGCAGTCGGGACGGTTACTGAGTATCTTGAGGATGGTCGTCCGTCGCTGGCGGGCGATGCGGCGGGCAGGGCGCTGTTCGTCAGCAGGAAGGGCGGACGACTGACGCGGCAGGCGCTCTGGCTGATCCTGAAAGGGCGCGCACAGGCGGCGGGTATCGAGAGGAAGATTACGCCACACACATTGCGGCACAGCTTCGCGACGCATTTACTGATCGGGGGAGCCCCTCTAAGGCACGTGCAGGAGCTGCTCGGTCACGCGAGCATCACGACGACGCAGGTGTACACTCATTTGACGAGCGAGCACGTGAGGGCGCAGTACGAGACGGCGCATCCTAGAGCCTAAGAGACTCACCACAGAGGGCACAGAGATCGCGGAGAGAAGAGAAAGAAAGAGTTGTGTAGGGGAGTCATCCTCTCATCAGCCTCCGTATCGGGTGCGGGGCAGTCTCTCTCCCGTCGAGGGAGAGGGGGAAGAGGCGATGGCTGGTTTGGAACTGGGCACTTGCCGAGTGAGGGCGATTCGTTAGACAATAGGCTAGGCCGACGGGACATTTGACTAGCAGCATTGGAGGGAGACGATGCCGAGCAAGGGCCAAAAGGTCGCCAAGCGGCAGAACCAGATGAAGAGCCGCAAGAGGCGCGGGCCGCGCAGAGCTTCTACGCAACAGTTTGAAGTAGGTCCGGCCGTATCGAAGACGAGCGTGGAAGATGAGGAAGGGACCGCCGTTGCTACGGCGACGGCAACCGCCACCGCGACATCTGCCATCGCCGGAACTGCTGCGTCGCCATCGCGAAGGCGTCGCACCAAGCAGACCGCAGAGGAAGAAGCCCCTCCAGTCACGAGGTTTTTGCCCGGTGAACTCCGACACATCGGGCTGGTGACGCTGGTCATCCTGATTATCCTCGCCGCCGCGACGGTGACCCTTGGCGGGTCTATCATATAGACGCCTGAGTGGGATTCTTGGGGTAGTGAGAGATTTCACCCTCACCCCAGCCCCCGTATCAAGTACGGGGCAGGCTCTCTCCCACGACGGGAGAGGGGGATAGACAGGGATGCGACGATCCTCCACTGCGGCGATGCCGACCGATTTTTCCGACCGGTTGAGGGCCACACCGGCCAAGCCCGGCGTCTACATCATGCGGGGACGGTCCGGGGCCGTCCTGTACGTGGGCAAGGCGGCAAAGCTGCGGAACCGGCTGCGTTCGTACTTCGCGAAGAAGGCGAACCATCCGTTCAAGATCCGGGAGATGGTCAAGCGCGTCGCGGAGTTCGAGTACATCGTGGCGGAGTCGGAGCAGGAAGCGCTCCTGCTCGAATGCAACCTCATCAAGCAGAACAAGCCGCCGTATAACGCGCGGCTCAAGGACGACAAGAGCTACCCCTTCATCAAGGTCGACCTGACGGAGGACTTCCCGCAGGTCTACATCACGCGAACGGTGAAGCGGGACGGGTCACGATACTTCGGGCCGTTCGCCAGCGCGAGCAGCGTTCGTAGGACGCTCGCCCTGCTCAAGAAGCTGTTTCCGTATCGGTCGTGCACCAAGACGATTACGGGCAACGATCCGCGACCGTGTCTGGACTACTACATCAGCCGCTGCGTCGGGCCGTGCATTGGGGCGGTGGACAAGGAGCAGTACCGGGAGGTCATCGAGCAGGTCTTTCTCTTCCTCGACGGCAAGGCGGACCGGATTCTGAAATCGCTCGAAGCGAGGATGATGGAGGCGTCGGAGTCGCTCGAATTCGAGAGGGCGGCGACGCTGAGGGACCAGATACAGGCCATCGAGAAGGTGCACGAGGGGCAGAAGGTGCTCCACCTGTCGTTGGAGACGCTCGATCTAATAGCGCTGGCGTCGGACGGCGACGAGGCGTGGATGGAGGTCTTCTTCGTGCGGCAGGGCAAGCTGGTGGGACGCGACCACTTCATCATGACGAGCACGAAGGACGATACGCCCGGCGAGATACTCAGCGCGTTCGTGAAGCAGTTCTACGAGGTCAACCCGTACGTGCCGCCTCGTATCCTGGTGCAGGACGAGTTGGTGGACACGGAGGCCATCGAGGCGTGGCTGAGCGAGAAGCGCCGGAGCAGGGTGCGAATCTACGTGCCGCAGCGGGGTGAGAAGCGGCGACTGATGCGGATGGTGGCGGAGAACGCCTCGGAGGGGATGGAGCAGCGTCGCGTCCAAGCGGCGGCCGAGGAGGGTGCGCTCGGACAGGCGATGGAGGAGCTGCAGGAGGCACTCAACCTGCCGACACTGCCCCGGCGAATGGAGTGCTACGACATATCGAACACGCAAGGGTCAAACCCGGTGGGGAGCATGGTGGTGTTCGATGAGGGCAAACCGAAGTCGTCGGACTACCGCAAGTTCCAGATCAAGGGCGTGGACCGGGTAGACGACTACTCGATGATGCGCGAGATGCTCACGCGAAGGTTCCGGCGGCTGGCCGATCCGAAGTCACAGGTCGCGGAAGTCGATGATGGTGAGAGCAGCGAGTCGAAGGGACAGGCGTGGCAGCAGGCCCCTGACCTCGTGCTGATCGACGGAGGCAAGGGGCATCTCGGCGCGGCGTTGCAAGTGTTCCTCGAACTTGGCATCACGTCGATTCCCCTGGCAAGCCTCGCTAAAGAGAACGAAGAGCTTTTCGTGCCGCAGACGCCGGAGCCTATCGTCCTGCCGAGAACGTCGCCTGCGCTGTTCCTCGTGCAGCGGCTGCGGGATGAGGCGCACCGGTTCGCGATCACGTATCACCGGCAGCGACGCTCGAAGAGGAGCACGACGTCCGCGCTCGACCACGTGCCGGGGATCGGGCCGAAGCGGCGTCAGATGCTGATCCGTCAATTCGGCTCTGTGCAGGGAGTGCGGGAGGCGACGCTGGAGGACGTAGCGGCGGTGCCGGGCATGACGCTCACGCTGGCGTCGAAGGTGAAGGAGTGGCTGTAGGCGACTCGCCGTTTGAAGTGGGAAGCTGAATTACTTGCGCCGCCTCGGTGGAGTTGCGGCGGCGTCCATCTATCTTGACCCTTCTACGAACCTGCCGTAGCCTCTGCTGTCGGTGAGGGACATGCCGAAGCATTACCTTGGGATAGACGCGGGCACGACGGCGGTGAAGGCCCTGGTCGTGGACGAGGCCGGTACGGTCGCAGGAGAGGCGGAGTCGCCTCTGGACGTGTCGGCGGCGAGGCCCGGCTGGGCGGAGCAAGACCCGCACGAATGGTGGCAGGGGACGGTCAACGCGGTCCGCGCCGCTTGCGCTCAGGCGGGCATACGGGACGTCGAGTCAATCGGGCTGTCCGGCCAGATGCACAGCTCGGTGCTGCTGGATAAGGCAGACAAAGTGCTGAGGCCGGCGATACTGTGGAACGACGTTCGCACCACGGTACAGTGCCGGTACATAGTCGACCAAGTCGGCAAGTCGGGTCTGCGACGGATGGTGGGCAATCCCGCTCTCGAGGGCTTTACGGCGCCCAAGCTCCTGTGGATGCGCGACGAGGAGCCCAGTCTGTTCGACCAGGCGCGTACGCTCCTGCTGCCAAAGGACTTCGTGCGGCTCGTTATGACCGGCGAGAAGGCCACGGAGCCTTCGGACGCGGCAGGCACGCTGCTGTTCGACGTGCGGCGTGGTCGCTGGTCCGATGAGATGATTGCCACTCTGCAACTTGATCCGAGGATGCTCCCGCCCGTTCGAGGTTCCGCCGGCGTCACCGGCGCACTCACCGTTGATGCTGCGGAGGCATTGGGCCTCAGACGGGGCACGCCGGTTGTCGGGGGAGGGGCAGACAACGCCGCGGCCGCGGTGGGCTCGGGCGTCGTCGAGCAGGGAGCGATGCAGGCTTCCATCGGCACGTCCGGGACGATGCTGGCCCCGATTAAACGACCTCGTGTCGATCCCGGTATGCGCCTGCATCTGTTCAACCATGCGGTTGCGGATAGGTGGTACCAGATGGGAGTGGTCCTGTCGGCCGGGGCGGCGCTGGCATGGTTCCGGCGGGCATTGTCGGGGCCGAAGGGGACGCCGCCGTCCTACGATGAGCTGATCGCCGAGGCTGCCCGCATTTCACCCGGCGCGGACGGGCTGACATTCCTGCCATACCTGACCGGAGAGCGCACGCCACATGCCGACTCGAACGCGCGCGGGGTCTTTTCGGGAATGCACACGGGACATCAGCGAGGACATCTCGTGCGGGCGGTGTTGGAGGGAGTGGCCTTCGCTCTACGAGACTCGCTTAAGCTTATGCGGCGTTTGAAGGTCGATGCGGACGAGACCGTTGCCGTTGGTGGAGGCGCGCGCAGCGCCGTGTGGCGTCAGATACTGGCGGACGTGTTCGGCGGGCCGGTGGTCACGATGGCTCCGTCGGGGGGAGCGCCGTATGGGGCAGCGGTGCTTGCGGCGGTCGGTTCCGGCGAGTTCGCATCGGTCGAGGAGGCATGTCGGGCGTGGCTCCGGCCACTTGACCGGATGGAGCCGAGTCCGGTCGCCATGGGCGGGTACGAAGAGGCCTACGAGCGCTACCGAAGGCTCTATCCACGACTGAAGCACCACTTCGCAGAGCAGGCGGAAGGATTGGGATAAAGACGAGGAGGGATTCCTGCCTCTGCAGGAATCCCTCATACAGCCTTGCGGTCTGCACAACCAGCAATGAAAAAGTATGCGGAGCGGAGGCGGGCAACCACAAGGGTTGCCCCTACAACGGGTTTGCCGGGGCCTATTTTCACACCAATCCCTCATGTCGGTTGTCACCGACACCACCAACGATGAAATTGTAGGGGCGATTCGCGAATCGCCCCTACGGGTATGGTTGGCCTAAAGGGTCTCTAGTCGCCGGCCCCGTCGTTGTCCTTGGCGGCTTGGCCGAGGTTGGTGAAGGGCTTGAGGAGGTTGGTGAACTCCATCGGGAAGATGAACTTGGTCGACGCGCCGTTGCCAATCTCCTTGAGGGTCTCGAAGTACTGGAGACTCATGGTGTTCGGGTCGACATTCTGGGCGATGCCGTAGATGCGGTCGAGCGCGTTCGCAAAGCCGTCGGCCCTGAGAATGGCGGCCTGCTGGTCGCCCTCCGCCGTGAGGATTTCCGCTTGGCGCTGGCCCTCCGCCTTGAGGATGGCCGATTGCTTCTCACCCTCGGCAACTGTGATCGCCGCTTCTCGGGTGCCCTCCGCCTCCCTTACCACGGCTCGGCGAATGCGCTCGGCTGACATCTGCCGGTTCATGGCGTCCTGGATGTCGCGCGGCGGCTCGATCTCCCTGATCTCGACGTTGGTGACCTTGATGCCCCAGCGTTCGGTCTCGGCGTCGAGCCTTTCGCGGAGGATGGTGTTGATCCGCTCACGCTGGGAGAGCACGTCGTCGAGGTCGATGTCGCCGACGACCGCGCGAAGGGTCGTGGTGGCGAGACCGATGACGGCCAGCCGGTAGTTCTCGACCTCGAGGACGGCCCTGTCGGCGTACTCTGAGACCACGCGCAAATAGACGAGGAAGTCGATGTCGATGGGGGCGTTGTCCTTGGTGATGTTCCGCTGGCGGGGGATGTCCATCACCTCGGTGCGGAGGTCGACGCGCATCCCGGAGTGCATGATGGGAATGAGCCACACGGGGCCCGGCCCCCTCATTCCTTGGAAGTTGCCCCACTTGAAGCGGGCCATCCGCTCGTAGTTCTTCAGAAAGTTGATGATTGCCATTTCCTACCTCCTATTGCTTTCGCTCGCTGTCTTGTTCGCGTTTCGCTGATTGCGGTCTGTAGTGGTTTATGCGGTTTCCGGCCGGGTCTTTCACCCCCGTATCAAGTACGGGGCGGGTTCTCACCCCAGCCCCCGTATCGAGTACGTGGCAGGCTCTCTCCCACGACGAAAGAGGGGGCTTTTGCATCGGTTATTCCGCGGCCTTGAACACCTTTAGGGTCAGTCCCTCCACATCAATAACCAGGATTCTGGCTCCCTTCTCGATGGTCTCTCCGGTGTCGCTGACGGCGCTCCAGTCTTCGCCGTTCACGTGGACCATACCGGAGGGCGCCAGATCGGATGAGGCGACGCCGGTCATGCCGACCACAGACTGCTGGGTGGTGGGCTTTTCTCCCGAACGCCACCCCGACAGCCTCTGTCCGGACTTGCCCGTTATGAACATGTCCCACACGAAGTACAGTACGCCCCCTACGAGGGCGATGGTGACTATGAGTCCTACGATGTCCATTGCGGTCTCGTACTTCCTGTCTTGTGAGTCCTGCCCGACTTGCCGATCAGATGTCGGATTTCCGGCAGCAGCGTCTAGTCCGTGGTCTTATATACCTTCAACGTGAGTCCGTCTACCTCGGTGACGACGACCTCGGCACCCTCGTCGATTGCGTCGCCCGTATCGCTGACGGCGCTCCACTCCTCACCACCTACGAAGACCATTCCCGAGGGGGCAAGCTGGGCGCTCACCACGCCCGTAGTGCCAACGAGAGCGGCGGTGGTGATTCCCCTCGTCGCCTGCCGCTCTTCGAGCTTCTGAGCCAAGAGGATATCGCGGACAACGAAAATCAGTAACCCCGCCAGCCCGACGGTCACGCCGCCGATCAGCCAGTAGTTGACACGGAAGCTCGGCCCTTCGATAGGCCCCGGTGTGAACCCCCCGAAGAGCAGGACGGATCCGAGCACAAAGCTCACGACTCCGCCCGCGCCGAAGAAGCTCACGCCGGGGGCTTTCAACTCGGCGAACATGAGCAGGAGCGCAAAGGCGATGAGGCCGACGCCGATCCAGTTTACCGGCAGGTTGCCGAAGGCGACGAAGGCCATTACCAGGCAGATCACACCGATGATTCCGGGGGCGAACAGGCCCGGCGCAAGGAATTCGATGAACAGACCGATCGCGCCTATTACCAAGAGCAGGAACGCCACGTTTGGGTTGGAAATGATGGCGAGGAATCGTTCAAGTATGGTCTTGTCGACGGTGCGTAAGTCGACGCCCGATGTCTCGATGACGTAGGAGGAGCCGTCAAAGAGGTCGACTCTCTGCCCGTCGACGGTCGAGAGGAGCTGTTGGAGATCCTTGGCGACGAAGTTGACTACGTTCTTGTCTAGCGCCTCCGATGCCGAGTATGCCTGTGCCTTGGTGACCGTGTCGTTCAGGGCGTCGGCGTTCAGTCCCCGATCCACCGCGATGCTTCGCAGGAACGCGGCGGCGTCATTGGTGGCCTTGGAGCCGAGGGGCTCGGGTAAGGGACCGCCTCTCTGGTCGACCGGAGCCGCCGCGCCGATGTTGGTGCCGTTGGCCATGGCGGTGATGTGCCCGGCGGTGGCGATGAAGGTACCTGCGGAGGCCGCCTGAGCGCCGGACGGCGAGACGTAGACGATCACGGGGATTTCGGACTCGAGGATGGTCTCGACGATGTCGCGAGTGGAGTCGTAGAGGCCGCCGGGCGTGTCGAGTCGAATGACGACGAACCGAGCGCCGCCGTCCTCCGCGTCGTTCACCACACGATTAATGAAGCGAGCGGTCGAGGGCTGTATCGGCTCGTCGATTTCGACGACGACTGCGTGAGGGGATTGGGCCTCGACAATAGACATCAAGGGCGAGGCCATCGTACCGGCGAGTCCGATGACGATCAGTGCAATCGACAGCGCTCTTCTCATGACCGACACCTCAAGACGGACGCCTGCGTCCCGGTTCATACTTCAATGATACGCCCTACCCTCTACGCGCCGCATCACACGATTCTGTGATATTACAGGACAATTCGAGGACTCACAATGTGGAGTTGAGGTGATATAAAGGTCTCCGAACTTGGAACCTGTTTTACCTTTCGCGGGAGACGAGCTACGCCGTACTATGTAATCAAGCTATAGGTGCGCGTGTTCGGGAGTCGTTCGATGCCGCGTCCATTTCAAGGAAAAAACATCGTCCTCGGTGTGACGGGGAGCATCGCCTGCTATAAGGCCGTTGATCTGGCCAGCAAGCTGTCGCAGGCAGGCGCTCACGTGGATGTGATCATGACGGAGAGTGCGACCAAGTTCGTCTCGCCCATGACGTTTAGGAGCATCACGCACCAACCTGTGGTTACGGACATGTTCGACCCCGCGTCGGAGCTTGGCATCCACCACGTTGCCGTCGCTGAGCGGGCGGATATCGTGGTCGTTGCACCGGCTACGGCGGACTTCATCGCTAAGGCCGCTAACGGTCTGGCGGACGACGCGCTTGGCACGACGATACTCGCGACCGCTGCACCAGTGCTGTTCGCTCCGGCGATGGACGGGCACATGTACGAGAATGCCGCGACGCAGGAGAACCTCGAACGGCTACGAGCACGGGGCGTTTCATTCGCCGGGCCCGCGTCGGGTCACCTGGCGTCTGGGCTGTCAGGAAAAGGCAGGCTCTTGGAGACTCCGGAACTGCTCGGACACATCTCGGTTGTACTTGGGCGCGATGGCGACCTGGCCGGGCGGAAGATGGTCGTGAGCGCTGGGGGGACGCAGGAGGCTATCGACCCGGTGAGGATCATCACCAACCGCTCGTCGGGGAAGATGGGGTATGCAATCGCCGAGGCGGCACGCGACAGGGGAGCGCAAGTGATCCTAGTTACGGCACCGACGGCGTTGGATGACCCCACAGGTGTCGAGATGCGGCATGCGTCCAGCGTAGGGGAGATGAGGGAGGCCGTGCTTGGAGCTTGTGACGGAGCCGACGTTGTCGTGATGGCGGCGGCGGTGAGCGATTATCGTCCGGCGGAGGTAGCTCCTCAGAAGATCAAGAAGCAGGCCGGCAACGAAGGGATGACGCTGCACCTGCTCAAGAACGAGGACTTTTTCGCCGAGGTGCCGAGCGGCGTCCTGCGAGTGGGCTTCGCGGCAGAGACCGAATCGCTGGTAGCCAACGCTCAGGTGAAGCTGCAAGAGAAGAGGCTCGACCTGATCGCGGCGAACGACGTTACGGAGGAAGGCAGCGGTTTCGAGGTGGAGACGAACAGGGTGACGCTCATTGACCGCAGAGGGGAGATTGAAAAACTTCCCCTCATGGACAAGTATGATGTCGGGCATCGGATATTGGATCGTGCCGTTGAGTTGATGGGGAAGTGAGGGGCAACCGGATTACAGCATGCTCTGGAACTGCCCTTCGACAAGCTCAGGGCTAACGGGGTTGCGGGTAACGCTCCCTGTTTCTCTCCCTCAGGGGGAGAGACCGTTGGACTGTAACGTTCGGATCTTCGATCTAGGGAACATTGACACGAATATATGGGCTTGCTAAACTTGGGCAGGTATGAAGACGAACGGATTTATTGCCACCTGCGCCTGTATGAGGGGTCCAAGGGGCCGCATAAAATCGTTTGTTCAATAGAGAACGCAACTCATCTGCCCCGCCCGAACACTTGCTGAGCGGGGCTTTTGTTATCAGTGAGGAGCACGGAACATGACGACCACCGAGTTTAAGCAGAGGACCGCAGGCATCATCGATGTGATGCCGGAAGAGTTCGATGACTTCGAACTCCAGGTGAAGCGGTTCCAAGCGGGTGAGTTCGACGAGACGGAGTTTCTGGCGTATCGATTGAAGCAGGGTGTCTACGGGCAGCGTCAGCCTGACGCGCAGATGATGCGGATCAAGATTCCGTTCGGGGGGCTGAAGGCCGACCAGTTGGACGCGCTCGGCGAGGTGGCGGCCAGGTTTGCTCCGTTGAACAAGGGACACGTCACAACGCGCGAGAACATCCAGTACCATCACGTCAAGCTGGAGGACGCGGCGCAGGTGATGCGCGTCCTCGGGGAGGTCGGATTGACCACCAGGGAGGCGTGCGGCAACACGATACGCAACGTGACCGGGTGTGCGTTGGCGGGCGTGTGTTCCGATGAACTGTTCGACGTGACTCCGTACGCTGCAGCCTATGCGCGGTACTTCGTGCGGCATCCTTACACGCAGGCGCTGCCCCGGAAGGTGAAGACGGCATTCTCCGGGTGCGCGCGGGACTGCGCCATCACAGGCATTCACGACGTGGGGTTCATTCCGAAGGTGGAGGGCGGTCAGCGAGGATTCGAGATCAGGGTCGGCGGCGGCACGTCGATCATGCCGAAATTAGCGCCGACGCTGTACGACTTTGTTCCGATGGACGAGTACCTGAAGGTCACGGAGGCTGTGATCCGCATCTTCCACCACACGGACTGGCTTCGCAAGAACAAGATGAAAGCGCGCATCAAGTTCCACATCGCGCAGGTCGGCATCGACGCCTTCCGCGAGCAGGTCGAGGAGGAGCTTCGGGGCGACTGGGCGCAGAGGTCGTTCGATCCCACGTCGCTCCTGTTCATCGAGGACGAGTCGCTCGACGCGCCGCCGATCAACAGCGTGTACGGGAACGGCACAAGCTCATCGGAGTTCGAGCACTGGGTGGATACCAACGTCGTCGACCAGAGGCAGACCGGCTACAAGGCCGTGAACGTAAAGCTCTACCAAGGAGACATCCAGGCCGACCAGTTCCACAGGCTCGCGGACATGGCACGGAAGTATGCCGGGGGCCGGGCGCGGATCACCCACCAGCAGAACCTGACTTTCCGATGGGTGCCTGAGGGGGCGCTGCACTCCGTGTGGGAGGAACTGAACGAGATAGGGTTCGGCCAGTCGGGCATACATGAGATCAGCGACGTGGTCTCCTGCCCCGGCACGGACAGCTGCAAGCTCGGCATTACGTCCTCGATGGGGCTCGGTCGAGCGGTGATGGACAAGATCGAGGAGATGAACATCGACGACCCACTGACGCGCCGGATGCACGTCAAGATGAGCGGGTGCCCGAACGGGTGCGGTCAGCACCATGTCGCGGACATCGGGTTCCATGGGGCAGCGTCTAAGGCGCCGAGCGGACAGGTGCCGGCGTACGAGCTCTTCCTGGGCGGAAGCTACGAGGAGGGCGATACTCGCATCGGCCTCAGAACGAGAACGAAGGTGCCCGCCAAGCGTGTCCCGGACGCCCTTGAGAAGGTGGTCAAGTTCTACTGGGCCTATCGCGAGCAGGGTGAGGAGTTCAAGGACTTTGCCGCGAGGCTCGGCCCCAAGGAGTTTGAGCCGATTCTACAGGAGTTCAAAGAGGTCGGAGAGTTGAACCGCGACACGCTCCAGGAGTACATCGACTGGGACAAGACGGTGAAGTACAAGCTGGAGCGCGGCGAGGGCGAGTGCGCTGTGTGAGGGAACTCCCCTAACCTGCCGGAGACGAATGGAATTGAAGAGGCCCCGCGATTTGCGGGGCCTTTTTCGTTGGCGTCTTGAAATGGGAGACGGTTACTGGAAGCGATTGCGGAGCTTATCCCACAGGGAGTCACCCTGATGATATTCGATGACATCGCCGCGCCAGCGCTTTTGGACCGGCTTGGGCTTGATGAAGAACATGGCGTAGCCTACGATGAAGAGAATGAAGCCAAGCCAGGCCAAGAGTCCCACGATGCCGAATCCGGGCGTGGCTAAGTTAAGGACCAAAGCCGCAAGGAGGATGAGCACCGCTCCGAGCATTATCCGACCGGGGGTAATGGAGAAGGCGCTCCCGCCGATGGACTGCTTGAAGTACTCCCAGGCAAGACGCCCGAAGCCCAGCTTTTCCCGATGCTTGGGCGGGTCGCTCAGGCCGAGGTCACCCGCCTGCTGCAGGATCTCTTCGATTTCTTTCTGATACTTCTGCGGCATGTGACTATCCTCTGATCGAAAGGGCGGGGATTTTGTGGTTCCCGCTCGGATTCTTGGCTGCCGCGTTCAACGGTGTCTCGTGTCCTGCCTATAGATGAATCGTACTTATTGGGCTTGCGCGGTGTCAAGACTTTGGGGCCAGCTCGGGTATACGGACGGACTCACCACGGAGATCACAGAGGGCGCGGAGTGGAAGGAAACAGCGTTGACCTGATATGGGGCAGGACGTATAGTAGCGCAGTCCATGCGGGGTTGATCCTCTTGGACGAGACTCTTGCGAGGTTGCATCAATGGGATACCAGGTCGGGGAACACACGTATGAGCCGGTGGAGGGCTGGGGGACGCTGCCGGAGGGGTATGAGTTCTTCCAGGTGGCGGGCGTCGCGGCGGACAGCGAGGACAACATCTACCTATTCACTCGAAGCGAACACAAGGTGATGGTGCTTGATCGCGACGGGAATTTCCTCCGGGCGTGGGACGTTGAGTTCAACGAGCCGCACGGGATGACGATTGGGAACGACGGGAACCTGTACTTCGCGGACATGGGCAGTCACACGGTCACGAAGTATTCGCCGGAGGGCGAACTACTGATGACTCTGGGGAACAAGGACCAGCCGTCGGACACGGGCGGGGAGGTCGAGAAGTTCCTGGTGGCGAAGGCGGCGGGGCCGTTCAACCGTCCGACGGGGATCGCGGCGAACGGGTCGAGTGAAATCTTCGTGTCGGACGGGTACCTGAACGCCCGCGTCCACAAGTTCGCAGCGGACGGGACGTACCTGCTGGCGTGGGGAGCGCCGGGCAAGACGGACCCTTCGAACTTCCACAATCCTCACGGGATCGGCATCGATCCGGCGGGACGGGTGGTCGTGTGCGACCGCGAGAACCACCGGCTCCAGCTCTTCGACCAGGATGGGAACTTCCTCGACATCTGGACGGCGGACTTTCGTCTGCCGACATCGGTATGCTTCGGGCCGGACGATACCGTGCTGGTGACGGAGCTTCAGTCACGGTTCAGCATTCTCGACGGCGACGGCAACCTGATCGGGCGCTGGGGCGGGGAGGAGAGCCGCACTCCGGGGCAGTTCGTGGCTCCGCACTGCGTGACGGTGGACTCCCACGGCGACATCTACATCGGCGAGGTGCTGGAAGGCCAGCGGGTGCAGAAGTTCGCGCGGGTGTAGGTACGCCCGCTACTGCGTCTCGACCCTAACATGGAGATTTACCGCAGAGGGCGCGGAGAGCGCAGAGGGTGAAGAGGGTGGAGAGTTGTGCGGGTGGCGTGGGGTCTGACGGGGTCGCGACAGGGAGGGCATTTTTGAAGATTTGTCGCATGGTGTTGCATTTTGTTGCATTTCCGCTGTAGGTCGAACCCCCTCTCTGTGTCTCTCCCCCGGCGGGGGAGAGATTCTAGATTCTTCGTCGCTACGCTCCTCAGAATGACACCAGCAGGACAATTCCTTCCATTTCTCATCGACTCTAAACACTTGCCCGCCTAGCCCTATGTCGAGTACGGGGAGGACCTGAGTTTCCCGAGGAACCGTTTATGGTTCGACAAGCTCACGGCGAACGAAATTCAAAAAGGCTCCGTTGGCCGTAGTGATTTATACCTAATATAGTACGTGTGTTCTCTTTGGCCAAATTCGACGATTGGAGGGTAACGGTTCAGTCTTGGTGAGATGAACACCCCCTCCCCCTATGGATACCCGCTTTCGCAGGTATGACGGCGCCTGTGTGTGTTAAGCGCTCTCACGAAGTCTGAACAGTTACATTGGGGGCGGGTGACGACCTTGCGGTTCCCTGATATGATGCGCTGACGCATTTTGGACAATTTTTTTAAGGAGAGTTGGATGGACGGCGATAGGGCAATAGCGAAGATTCTGAAGGCCGAAGGGGTGGAGTGGATGGCGGCGTTTCCGGCGCAGACACTGATAGACGCCGTGGCGATGGAGGGGATACGTCCCATCATCACGCGACAGGAGCGCGCGGGCGTGAACATGGCGGACGGGTACAGCCGCGTCATGAACGGCCGGAAGATTGGCGTGTTCTCCATGCAGCGCGGGCCAGGGGCCGAGAACGCCTTCGGTGGTGTCGCGCAGGGGTTCGCGGACAACGTGCCGTTCCTCGTGCTGCCGGGCGGACATGACCGCAACCGGTTCGGCGTTCATCCGGGATTCGACTCGGTAAGCCACTATGGCGGGATCACGAAGTGGAGCGGTTACATCAGCGACGCCACTCGCATCCCGGAGATGTTTCGCAGCGCCTTCACGCAGATGAAGCACGGACGCCCGGCCCCGACGCTGATCGAAACACCGTCGGACGTGGCGGGCGGAGAGTATCCGGGCGAGCTCGACTATCGACCCGTGAAGGTGCACCGTTCAGGCGCCGACCCCGACGTGGTGCGCGAAGTTGTGGCCGAGCTCCTGAGGGCGAGCGCTCCGATGATGTACGTGGGACAGGGAGTCCACTACGCGGAGGCGTACGAGGAGCTTGTCGAGTTCGCTGAGCTTACTCACATCCCGGTGATGACTACACTGGCGGGCAAGAGCGCCTTCCCGGAGAGTCATGCGCTCGCCCTTGGAACGGGGGCCAACTCCGGGACGCTGATGGTGCACCACTACCTGCAGAAGACGGACTACGTACTGGGAGTGGGCGCGAGCTTCACCAACACGCACTTCAACGCGCCGGTGCCCAAGAACCCACCGTCGGCCCAGATTACGAACGCGGTCGAAGACATCAACAAGGACCATGAGATCGACCACGGGCTGATCGGGGACGCCAAGCTGGTGCTGCGGCAGATGATTGAAGAGGTGAAGCGGCAGACGGGAGAGAACGGACGTGGCGACGTGAACGGCGTTATCGAGGAGGTCGCGACGGTCAGGGCCGAGTTCATGAAGGAGTGGGGGCCGCACCTGACATCCGATGAACTGCCGATCAGCCCGTACCGGGTTCTCACGGAACTCAAGAAGGTGGTCGACCCGGACAACAGCATCGTGACGCACGACTCCGGCTATCCAAGGGAGCAGTTCGTCCCGTTCTGGCCGGCGAATACGCCTCACTCCTATATCGGCTGGGGGAAGTCGACGCAGCTTGGGTACGGCCTTGGGCTGGCGCTGGGGGCGAAGCTGGCCATGCCGGAGAGACAGGTCATCAATGTAATGGGCGACGCCGCGTTCGGCATGGCCGGACTGGACATCGAGACGGCGACGCGGGCGGAGATCGGGCTGATGACGGTTGTCCTGAACAACGGAGTGATGACGCACTACGACAGTCACATGCCGTTCTCCAGCAAGAAGTACGGCACCAACGCCTTCGGCGGCGAGTATGCCAAGGTTGCAGAGGGACTCGGCGCACACACGGAAGTGGTCGAGACACCGGACCAGCTTGGGCCCGCCTTCAGGCGAGCGGCGGAGGCCAACAAGAGCGGGCAGCCGTCGCTGGTGGAGGCGAAGACGAAAGCCGAGGAGACGGTCGCGCACTATTATCGGTAGGGCGTGCGGGACTCAAGGCAGAGGGCGCGAAGAGCGCAGGGTAATTAACGAGAGAAGGGGTCTAGATGACCCCTTCTCTTTATCTTTCTCCCGGCGGGGGAGTGATTGTTGAATCGCTATCCGTGAATGAAACCTCTTATCCGCCGTTCTGACTCCACAGCGACTGCATGATGTTGACGGGGTTCATTGGGAGCTTCTCCATACGGATGCCGACGGCCTTGTGGATGGCGTTGGCGATGGCAGCGGGAGGCGGGACGATGTTGACCTCGCCGACGCCGCGCACCCCGAAGGGATGACCGGGGTTGGCGACCTCGACGACGACTGTGTCGATCATGGGCAGATCGTTGGCGACCGGCATCCGGTAGTCGAGGAACGTGCTGTTCGCCATGCGGCCCTCACCGGTCATGAAGTATTCCTCGTTGAGCGCCCATCCGATGCCCTGGGCGCTGCCGCCCTGCATCTGGCCTTCGACGTAGCTGGGATGGACGGCCTTGCCCACGTCCTGAACGGTGGTGAAGCGCAGTATCGACACCTTGCCGGTCTCGGGGTCGACCTCCAGGTCGACTATGTTGCCGCAGTAGGCAGAGCCGGCTCCCGCCGCATCGACGGTGGCCCGTCCCACGATGGGGTTGCCGGTGCCGCCGATCTGTCCAGCAAGCTCCTTGAAGCTCATGGAAAGCTCCGAGTCAACCTTCGATCGGAAGACGCCGTCTACGAGCTCGACCGAGTCCGGTTCGACGTCCCAGATCAGCGCGGCGCGGTCGATCATCTGGCGCTTGACGTCCTGAGCGGCGTCGTGGGCAGCCAAGCCGGTCGCGAAGGTGACACGGCTCCCGCCCGTCCCGGCGGTGAAACCGATCTCGTCGGTGCTGACGACCATCGGGTGGAAGTCCTCGACGGGGATGCCAAGCACCTCGGCGGCCTGCATCGCTATGGACGTGCGCGTCCCGCCGATGTCCGGCGATCCCTCCACGAGGCTGCACGTGCCGTCCGAGTGGACGTTGATGTTCACGCTGGACGGGCCACCTCCGTTGATCCACCACCCGACCGCGACGCCGCGACCAGTGTTGGGGCCTTCCAGCGGCGCGTCGTAGTGCGGGTGCGCCTTCATCGCGTCGATGACCTCTACAAGACCGATGGCGGGGAATACGGGGCCGTCGATGCGGCGGGTTCCCTCTTTCGCCGCATTCATCAGGCGGAATTCAAGGGGGTCGATGCCGAGCTTCTCCGCCAGCTCGTCGACCACCGTTTCGGCGGCGAACTCGGCGTTCGTCGCGCCGGGGGCGCGGTAGGCGTTCGTGGACGGCTTGTTCACGAAGACGCCGAAGCCTTCGATGTCACCGTGTTCGAGGTCGTAAGGGGCGAACACGCACATGCAGCCCGGGCCTATCATCGAGCCAGCGTACGCGCCGGACTCGTAGGCGAGCATCGCCTTGGCGGCAGTGAGCTTGCCCTCCTTCGTCGCGCCCATCTTGATCACGATGTGCGATCCGGGCGTCGGGCCGGTGGCCTCGAGGTCCTCCGTGCGCGTCATGATGATCTTCACGGGGCGGTTGGTCTTTTGCGAAAGATAGGCAGCCAGCGGCGCTCCGTACGGCTCGAACTTGCCGCCGAACCCGCCGCCGATCTCCTGCGGAGTCAGGACGACCTGCGACTCGGAGATGCCGAGGGCGTTGGCCGTGCCGTCGCGGACTTCCACGGGCCCCTGCGTACTGCACCAGATGTGGACGCGACCGTCGTTCTTCCAGTGTACCGTCGTGTTCTGGGGCTCGATGTAGCCCTGATGCACCGTGGCGGTGTCGAAGGTGCGCTCGATGACGAAGTCGGCCTGGGCGAACCCCTCTTCCACGTCGCCCTTGACGTGGTGGATGTACTCCTCGATATTCGTCGGCGTGTCGCTGTCGTCGCCGTGGTACTCGGAACGGTTCTTCTCGTGCAGAATCGGAGCACCGTCGGCAAGAGCTTCGGGGGCAGTCATAATGGCCGGGAGCAGCTCGTACTCCACCTCGATGAGCGCCAGGGCCTCCTCCGCGTCGTGGGCAGTGCTCGCCGCGACCCCGGCGATGGGATGGCCCTTATAGAGCACCTTCTTGCTGGCCATCAGGGACTCGCGCAGGTCCTCGTGCTCCCCGTCCTGCGGGAAGTCGGCGGCGGTCGTCACAGCGCGGACGCCGGGGTGGGCCTCCGCCTTGCTCGTGTCGATGGACTTGATGACCGCGTGGGCATGGGGACTCCGAAGAATCTTGCCGAAGAGCAGCCCCGTCGGGTACTGGTCGGCACCGTACTTGGCGACGCCGGTCACCTTGTCCGCCCCGTCGTGGCGGATGGGACGCTTGCCAACGGTCGTATACTCCACCTCGGACAGGACTACATTCGGCTCATAGGTTGTGGTCACGGATACACCTCATTGCGTGGGAAATTGGCTGGCACGAATTAAAGCAGGTATGGCACGGCAACGCAATCGAAGACAATGCCTCACACCACACCAACCACCTCGTCCAACGCCTGCAACACGCCCGACTCCAACTCGTCGTACGGCTCGAAGCCCACGGAGATACGGACCATTCCCGGATAGGGGAACCGCTCCTCTCCCCAGACCGTGGCGACGTGGAGCATGATGGTCGTGGGGTCGCCGAGGGTCGGGACGTAGGAGATCGTGTCGGAGACAGCCTCGACGAAGGCGTCCGCTGCGGCACGTCCACCTTTGAAATCGACATTTATCATGGCGCCGTAGCCACGTCCCTCGAACGTCTTGGCGGCCTCATCATGCGTAGGGTGCGTCGTGAGACCGGGATAGCGGACGCGCTCGACGGTGGGATGTCCCGACATCGCTTCCGCCAGCTTGGAGGCGTTCTCGCACTGGGCCGCGAACCGAAGGCCGAACGTCCGTGACTGGGTGTTGAGGCGGTAGGCGTCGTCGGCGCTGAGGGTGTTCCCGACGTACTTACGGTAGAGCATGGCGTCCTTGCGGATGCCAGTATCGTTCCCGCACACGACGCCCGCCGTGAGGTTGCCGTGACCGCCGAGGTACTTGGTCGCGCTGTGTACGACGATGTCGGCCCCATGCTCCAGCGGCCGCCAGAGGCGAGAGGTCGCGAAGGTGTTGTCCACGATGACAGATATGTCCCGCTCCTTCGCCAACTCGATGATCTTGGCGCCATCGGAGACGATGAGGAGCGGATTCGTGACCGGCTCGAAGTACAGGAGGGATGGCTTGATGTGGTCGAACAGGTCCTCAAGCCTGTCGAGGTCGTACCGCTCCTCACCCTCTTCGGGATGGAACCGCACGACATCGATGCCCCGCCTGCCTATGAGGACGTTTTCTATGTAATCGTTCGTTCCGCCGTACAGTTCGCTGAAGAAGAGCCAAGGGCCCGTCTTCTCGCCGCGTTGGAAGGTCGAGAGGGCGGTGTCGATGGCGGCCATGCCCGAAGCCGTAAGGACGGCCCAACTTGAGCCCTCTATTTCAGCGAGCAGTTCCTCGGTCTCTGCGACGTTCGGGTTTCCATAGCGGCTGTATGAGAAGCGGTCGGCGCTCTGCGGGAACTCCTCCTCCTTCGCGAACACGTCCGCCGCCTCGCCGATGGTGTCGAAGAGGAACCCCGCGTTGCGGTAGATGGGGAGGCGCTTGGTACGCTGTGACTTCGGCGGCATGATCGCGCTCTAGGCCAACCGATAGAACGCCGCCGCGTTCCCGCCCATCAGCTTGGCGAAGTCGTCCGGGGCGATGTCTCCGACGGCAGCGACCGCGCCGTCTTTGATGGCCTCGTAGCCGTCGACGAGCAGGCACACGGGCCAGTCGCTGCCCCACATGAGCCGGTCGAAGCCAAAGCACTCGATAACGTGTGCGACGTAGGGCACGATCTCGGACTGCCACGTGTCGGGGTTGGCCTCGGTGGCCATGCCTGAGACCTTGCAGTGCATCCCCGGAATCTCCGCCACTCTGGCGATGTCCTCGGCCCACGGCTCCATGCGGCCGTCGGCAATCTCCGGCTTGGCGATGTGGTCTATGACCATCCGCAGGTCGGGGACTCGGTCTGCCAGATCCGTGATGTGCTTGAGGTGCGGTGGTCGCAGGAGCAGGTCGTACGCGATTTCGCGCCGGGCAAGCTCGCGGAGGCCCCGCACGACATCGTCCCGAAGGAGCCAACGCTCGTTCGGCTCGTCGTGGACCTGGTGCCGGACGCCGACGAACTTCTGGTTGTTCTGCAGCCGGTCGAGGGTCGCGCCCACGTTCGGATCCGTCAGGTCGACCCACGCGACGACGCCCGCGATGGATTCCGCGGCGGCGGCAAGATCGAACAACAAATCCGCCTCGTCCATGGTCATCTGGGCCTGCACGACGACGGTCTGGGATATTCCCGTCCGTTCGAGGTGCGGGGCCAAGTCTTCGGGGAGGTAGCTGCGCCGCAGGACATTCTCGCCCTCCGGCATCCACGGATATTCGAGACGGTCGATGTCCCAGAAGTGCTGGTGACTGTCTACCGTCGGAACCTGGTCACTCACTGTGCACTCCCCTGCCCTTGCGTTTCGATTGCAGGCTCTGAGCTAGCAGTAGAATCGTTCATGGTTCGACAGGCTCACCACGAACGGTTCTCATTTTCTCGCCCTGTCTTTGCGTCTCAATCGCAGGCTCTGAGCTTGTCGAAGGGTCGTTCATGGTTCGACAAGCTCACCACGAACGGTCCTCTTTTGCTCGCCCTACCCTATTCATCCCTCGGCCAGTCGTACAGGTCCCACACCTGCTCCATCTGGGCCCACCACTCGTCGGGCATCGCGCCGGGGACCTTCTCCTGGAAGCCGCGCATGAACTCGTCCCACTCGCGAGCGCGAGGCTCGTCGGTGTACCGGGCGAGGTCAGCCGGGAAGTCGAAATCGTCCGGCACCTCGACGTACATGAACAGCCTTTGCCCCAGCAGGAATATCTTCATCTTCTCTATGCCGAGGCGCTTCAGGCTGTCTAGCGCCTCCGGCCAGACGGCCCGGTGGTATTCGATGTACTGCTCGATGAGGGCCTCGTCGTCCCTCAGGTCGAGGGCCATGGCGTAGGACTTGGTCATGGGTCAACGGTACTCGAATCGTCGAGAAGGGTCAAACGTGGGGAAGCTCGAAGGGACCGTATCAGAGCAGTCGATTGGGCCGGGTGGCACGCCCGCATGATGGGCGGATTCGATGGGCTATTGTGAGGGGTTTAGATGAGGGACGTCGAGCGCCTGTCAGGCGGAGAAAACTCCCGAATTTGTGACGTCCTGTGACATTTTGTGACATTTCCCTCGTTATTGTAAAGTTATGAGACAGCAGCAACCCCTACAACTGTTGTCTACCACCATTTCAGTATGGTACATGCGTTCGCTTTAGTCAAGTCGGGCGGGTCCGCTCATCGTTCTATATTCGGGCGAACTTGTTGATAGCGTTTGGGACGCCGACCTGGGCGACGTAGATGTCGCCGTGGGAGTCGATCCAAAGGCCGTGGGAGCCGCCGATGAACTGCCATGGTTCGTGGCCGCGCTCTCCCCAGACGGCGACCTCGCTGCCGTCGGGGGCAAGGATGTACATGCGTCCGTCGCCGGGCACGTGGAGGAAGCCGTCGGTGTCGAAGACTCCCTGGTTGGGGCTTGGTGTGCTCCACTCGGTGAGGTAGTTCCCGTCGCGGTCGAAAATCTGGATGCGGTCGTTGGAGCGGTCCATGATGTAGGCGCGGTCTTCGCCGTCGACGGCTATCCCGTGCGGGAGGAGGAATTCCCCCGGTCCGGTGCCGTGTTTCTCGGTCGAGCCCCAACTCAAGTCGTCGTGGTAGTTGAGGTCGCCGCCGCCCCAGGAGGCGGTGAGCTCCCAGTCGGAGTTCTCCCAGCCGCGCTTGAGGTGTGCGTATGGGGATGCGGCTTCCGGGTCGGCGCCCGCGGGGCTGAAGCGGTGTGCTCGGTTCTGGCGGTAGCCATCTGAGACGAACAGATCGTCGGAGACGGGAGACGTGACGGCCAGCGTCGGTCTGTTGAAGGGACAGCCTGCGGGACCGGGCTCGCCGGGCACGCCGAGGACCTTGCCGGGGTCGCCGCCGGGCGAGTACGTGCGGATGCAGTGGTCGAAGGTGTCCGCGAGGTAGATAGTATCGTCAGGAGTGGTCCACAGGCCGTGCGGCGTGCGGAGCTTGTCCTCGCCGAAGGTGTTGAGGTGGTTGCCGTTGCGGTCGAAGGCAAGGATGGCGCCGGTGTTGGCGTCGAATGCCTGGGCAGTGCGGACGGCGAGGTAGACGTTGTCGTTCGAGTCGGTGGCGACGTCAGAGACGACGCCGGGGATGTCGATCCTGCACCAGTTGTCGACGGACTCGAATAGGTGATTGCCTCCGCCAAGTCGTTTCGCCATGGTGTCCCTCCTAGGCTAGAAAAGCCGCTCGATCCGTCCGAATTAACCATGCCTCAGTATACGATTTGGCATCGGCCTTCGCAGCTACGATGCACAATACGAAAACAAGCGAAATATGGTATACTGTCTATACGTTTTTCAAGAACACCTGAGCGCTCTGCGAAAGGCATTTTCGACCGGCGTTGCCCCCGCTATGGCCGGTCAGACAGGAGCACTAGATGGTATCCAAGACCCAGTTTGGACATATCCGCCCGCACGGCCTCGAAGAGGAGATGCGGAGCTCGTACCTGACGTACGCGATGACGGTCATCGTGGGTCGGGCCCTACCGGACGTTCGCGACGGGCTCAAGCCCGTTCAGCGGCGGATCCTGTACGCGGCGCACGAGATGGGGATGCGTCCCAACTCATCATACCGCAAGAGCGCAAGGCTCGTGGGTGACGTGCTGGGCAAGTACCATCCGCACGGCGAGGGGGCGGTGTATGACGCGATGGTGCGTCTAGCGCAGGGGTTCTCTCTGCGAGTGCCGCTGATAGACGGGCAGGGCAATTTCGGGAGCGTCGACAACGACCCTCCGGCGGCGATGCGCTACACGGAGGGACGTCTCAGCGCGGCGGCCGAGGAGATGCTGGCGAACCTCGACCAGGAGACGGTCGATTTCGTGGACAACTTCGACGGGTCGCTGCAGGAGCCAGTGGTGCTTCCGGCGCGGCTACCGAACCTGCTGGTCAATGGGGCAGCTGGAATCGCGGTGGGGATGGCGACGAACATTCCGCCGCACAATCCGGTGGAGGTCTGCGACGGGATCATCCATCTCATCGATCATCCGGCGGCGACCGACGAAGAATTGATGCAGTTCGTCCCAGGACCCGACTTCCCGACGGGCGCGACGATCATGGGGCGTGAGGGAATCAAGAACGCCTACACGACGGGACGAGGACAGATCATCACTCGCGCGGTGGCCGAGATCGAGCCGATGAAGCGCTCGAACCGGATGCAGATCGTTGTCACGGAACTGCCGTACCAGGTCAACAAGGCGGGGCTGATCGAAAAGATCGCCGCGCATGTCAAGAACAAGCGGCTGGACGGAATCACGGAGATCCGAGACGAGTCGGACCGGCAGGGCATGCGCATCGTCATGGAGCTTCGCAACGGCGCGCAGGGGATGGTAATCCTCAACAACCTCTACAAGCTCACGGAGATGCAGAAGTCGTTCTCGGCCAACATGATGGCGCTCGTGAACGGCAGGCCGGAGCTTCTGACCCTCAGATCAGCCCTGCAGAACTATGTTGACTTCCGACGCGAGGTCGTGCGTCGACGGACCGAGTTCGAGCTGAGAAAGGCCAAGGCGAGGGCGCATATCCTCGAAGGGCTGCGGATAGCGCTGGAGAACCTGGACGCGGTCATCGAGCTGATCCGCAACGCGGCGGACGTGGAGGCGGCGCGGACGGGCCTGATGAACCGGTTTGCTCTCGACGAGAAGCAGGCGCAGGCGATCCTCGACATGCAGCTGCGGCGCCTGGCGGCACTGGAGCGCGAGAAGATCGAGAACGAGTACCGCGAAATCCAGGAGACCATCAGCAAGCTGGAAGAGCTTCTCGGAGACCCGCGGAAGGTCGACCTGGAGATCAAGAAGGAGACCCGGGCGCTCAAGAAGAAGATCGACGGGGAGCGGCTGACGCAGATCAGCGATGCTTCCATCGATATCAACCGGGACGACATCGAGCCGCACGAGCAGGTCGTCATCACGTTCAGCAAGGGCGGGTACATCAAGCGCATACCGGCCGCAACGTTCCGCAACCAGCATCGGGGCGGTAAGGGCGTTTCCGGGATGAACACGCGGGACAACGACCCGGTGCGTCACATTCTGGTGGTCGATACGCACGACATGCTGCTGTTCTTCACGAGCCGCGGGCGCGTTCTGCCACTGAAGACCTACGAGATTCGACCTGACACGTCTCGCAACACGCGAGGGGTGCCGGTGGTCAACGTGATCCCGTTGAGCGACGAGGAGCAGGTCGAGGCGATCATCGGCGTGAAGTCGCTGGAACAGTCGGACCTCTACCTCGTCATGGCCACGGAGCAGGGAAGCGTCAAGCGGACTGCTCTCAACGCCATCGCAAACATCCGCCGCGCGGGACTTATCATCTTCAACCTGCGGGAAAAGGACATGCTCGTGACCGCACGTCTCGCGCACGAGACCGACGACGTGATGATGGTGACAGAGCAGGGTATGTCGATACGATTCCCGGTACAGGATGTGAAGCCGCGCCTGCGAGCTGCTGGCGGCGTGCGCGGCATGTTGCTGGCGAAGCGGGACAAGATCGTGTCAATGGACATGGTGATACCCGACAGCAAGCTGCTCGTCATCAGCAAGAACGGCTACGGGAAGCTGACGTACCTCAAGAGCTACCGGCAGCAGGGCCGCGGAGGATCGGGCATCAAGACGATGTCCGTCACGAGACGGACGGGCAAAGTGGCCGCGGCGGAGGTCATCGCGGACAGCGACGAGGTCTACGTCGTGTCGGAGCAGGCCCAGGTGATCCGCACGAGCCTCTCGGAGATTCGGAGCACCGGGCGTGCGACCCAGGGCGTGCGCATCTTCAACCCGAACAAGGGAGATAAGGTAGCCTCAATCTCCTGTGTCGGTGAGTTTGAGGTGCCGGAGGAGAAGGTGGTTCAGAAGACGCCCTCAAAGCCAGTGGCGCCACCCGCGCCTGAGGAGAAGCGGAACGGTGGGCCGCCGTCGCCGGGCACGACCGAGAGGTTGTTCGAGTAGGGACGGGACTGCCTGATAGTAAGGTTAAAGCCGCACCCTCTCAGACGCGAGAGGGTGCGGTTCTTTTTCCCAGCTCGCTGATGGGTTCTTTGCATGAGGCTGACACGATGGTCTGTCCTTCTGAGCTCAGCGAGCAACCTAGGGTGTTTTGGCGACGTCATTTAGACCGTTGCTGATACGAAGTTTGGTAGGAGAACGAGCACTTTAGATTCCTCACTCCGCTCCGCCGCGTTCGGAATGACAGTTTGATGGTTTGCTGTGTTCGGAATATCTCATGAGAGTTGCCAGCGTCATAACCTTTTTGAAAGAAGTCGTCTCTCTGTCGTTACGCGGCATGTGGCAAGTGCCAGGACTGGATTCCTGCCTTTACAGGAGTGGAAATGTATGCGGAGCGGAGGCGGGCAACCACAAGGGTTGCACCTACAACGGGGCGGGGCTTATTTTCAGAGAAATGGACTGCCGTTCGACCCTTCGACTGGCTCAGGGTGAACGGCGGGACGAGGACGAGGCGTCTTCACTAGGAAGACGCCCCGTTGGTGTTCTTGTGGAGGCCCGATTACTTCGCCCGACGCGAGGCTCGCGGCCTCCTTGTCGTCATGCGTTTAGGCGGACGGTACCCGCGAACTGCCATAGGACCAGGCGGAACCGGCCCCAACCTCGACCTTGGCTCCGTTGCCGCCGCCATTGGTGTAGTGGGACGCGCCGTTGCCGCTCCCATTGACGGACAGAAGAGAGTTGACGCGGTTGAACATCGAGGCGGCGCGTTCAATCGTCGAATCGTCTATTTCAGAGCGGAGCTCCAGGTGTTTGCTCAGGAGGTAAGCCGCGGGACGATACGAGTCGAAGTATCCGCCGCAGACGTTCTCCTTCTCAAAGAACTTCTGGATGCGCTGTGCGATGCGCGGGCTCGGACCGCTAATCGCCTTCATGGTCAACTCGTAGGGCAGCTCATGGGCGTAGACCGTGTTGACCAGCTTCAGATAGAAGTGCGGGTCGAACAGGTCCTCCATGTCGGCGTCCCTGATCTTGGTCACCTCGACCATCTTGATGGGGCTGTTATAGCCGGTCTTCCCGTGCTTGGCTTCGATGCGCGCCCTGCTCTTGGGAGACACGTCCATCATGATGGCAACGTTTACGTAGTTTTCGCCAAGGAGCGAGACGTAGGTCGGGAGGTTGTCGGCGCCACCCACAGGAATGGTGACCCATCGAGGATCGAGGGATGGGCGGCCCTGCGCGGATACCGCCTCGCCGAGCACCTGAAGGTAGATCTGGTCGGACGGCGAGTTGACCAAGAGGCAATGCGGCGCGAGGAACAGCGACTGCGCCAACTGATAGCCCATAGCGACCTGAAGCGGGAAGACGGTCTCGCTGTCGTGGACCATCACATCGTCTGAGACCACCGTTCCCCGGTCGTCCATGTCCTGCACAGTACGAACGCTTCCGAGCCGGTTGAGGTCAACCATGAACGGGGAGTGCGTCGTGTAGATGACCTGGTGCTTGGGGGCAAGGCGCTCGTCGATGAAGCGCAGGAAGTCCCTCTGGGCCATCGCGTGAAGGTTGAGGCCCGGCTCGTCGAGGAGCAGAAGCAGGTTGCGGTTCTCGTCCTCCAGTTCGAGGCCGGAGAAGTACGCGAGGAACGAGAAGAACCAGACGAACCCCTTGGAACGCTCATCGAAGGGGACGGATACCCGGTGGCGGTTGTTCCAGATGCGAATGTGCAGGATCGTGCCCTCGTTCAGCGGGGGAGGATCGCTTGGGTTGGCGTTGGATAGGTCGAACTCGACGCGAAGCTGCCGGTTCTGTTGCCAGTACTCGAAGACGTCGTCGGTGATGCTGATCGATGCCGACTCCAACTCCGCCTTGAGATGCTCGTAGTCCATCTGGCTCTCAAGGTCGCCTATGTCGGTCCCCACCAGAGAAATGAGCGACATGAACGTTCGGTCGGCGTCGTCGAGCTCCGCGCCATTCTCACTGCGCCTGCGCATATCCGGAAGGGAGATGCGTCCTCTCATGGTGCTGTAGTCGTCGAAGTAGACGAAGGCGGGCAGGTAGCGCTCAAGGTAGTCGTCAACGATCAGTTCCTTGAGGCTGGTCCTGAAGCGGCTGTTGATGTCGATGAGAAGATTCCCGACGACGGGAGGCTTGATCTCGAGGCGTTCCAGTATGGAACGCAACTCGTCGATCGTACTTGCAGCCTCGGCACGTTCCTCTATCTCGGCCGGCAGCCCGGCCTCCGAGATCAGGTTTTGGACGAGAGAGGCCTCGTTGAGTTGGATGTCCCACATGCGAGAGTTGGCGTAGTCCTTGCTCACCATGACCATGGGAGAGGCGACAACTCCGACGCCGTACTCCTCTTCTATCTCGACGACCTCGTCCTGATCGAGACGGAACTCGACACGGACGACGATGGCGGGACTGGTCTTGTGCTGCCGCCGGTACTTGACGTATCCCTTGCGGGGGTAGTCCTTAAGGTCGAAATCGCCGCTCACTCGATCGACGGGATTCAGTTTTTTCAGCGCCTGTAGAAAGGCGGTCTTGCCGGACTCGTTCTTGCCGACCATACAAGTCACGTTGTCGACATCAACCCAGCCCGAGTCATCGATGCTCCGATAGTCGGTTACCCTCGCGCGCGTTAGCTTCAACGAAACCCTCCTCGGCCCAAAGCGCCGTGATGCAACTGCTTGGTGCCCAGCATATCGAAGCGGGAAAACGCGACGCAAGGTATTTTAGGTGTTGTCTAAAACATTTCCGTAACAACACCAAGAAGAGGGAAAGGAGAGTGCTAAGCCGTGCGCGGCATCTCCACGCCGAAGCGTTCGGCGATGGGTCGGAGGTTGTCTACCGTGCCCATCGGCAGGGGAATGCCGTTCTGCGAGCGATCAGCCTGGGTGAGATATTCCGGCTCACCCGGAACGAGGATTTCATCGAATCCCTCCGCCTTCGGAAGGGTCTTTTGGGCTGCGATGAGGCGGTCGATGTTTTCCTTGTATTCGTCCACGTCGGTGAAAGCGGCGATATCTATGGCCACGAGGAAACTGTTCTGCACGCCTCGCGGAGTGGGAGCACGGCCGGTGATGTTCGGCTCCAGAAGGGGGTTGGCGACCATTACGTTCGAGAGTGTGGCGAACATCATCGCAAGTCCGGACCCCTTCGGGCCGGCGAACGGGAGCAGGACGTTGTCGAAGCTCGGCGTTGTGGTCGGGTTGCCCTGTGGGTCGAGCGACCAGTCGAGTGGGATCGACTCACCCTTGTCCTGGGCAAGACTGAGTTTGCCTCCGGCGACGACGCTTGTCGCCATATCGAGGACAGGCGGATTGCGCTCCCCGGCGGGAACGGCGATTGCGATGGGGCTGTTGTGAACACCTTTGCCCTTGGAGCCGAAGGTCGCCATGTTGGGTGGACTACAGACGACGGCGATGCCGGCCATGTCATGCTCGACTGCCATGAGGGAGTAGTATGCCATGGCACCCTGGTGTGTTGTGTTTCGGATGAGAGTCCAGCAGACACCGGAGTCCTTAGCTTTCTCGATGGTCTTGTTCATGGCGAAGACGGTTACGACGGGCCCGAAGGCCTGGTCACCCTCGATGAGGATGGTAGCCGCCGTCTCCTTTTCGATCTCGATGTTCGGACTGAGGTTGAAGACGCCATCGTCGATGTTCTTGACGTACCACGGAATGCGCAGGACGCCGTGGGAGTCGACACCGCGCAGGTTGGCCCATACGAGGACGTCGGCCTCGATTTCCGCGTGCTCGCGCGGCATTCCGGCGCGTTCGAAGATTTCGGTGGTGAATCGGGTGAGGTCGGCGGGGTCTACGAGGAGTTGGGTTGGCATGTGTGTTTCCTAAAAGTGACTTGTTTGAGAGAGACGCCTTAGTCGCCATTTGCTGGAACGGGTTTGCCACCGACGAGGACAACGTCGCCTCGCCGATAGAGAGCCTTGTCTCGTAGCTTCGTTGCAGGGCGATGGAGACCAAAGGTATGTGTTCGGCCTCCTCCCGATGGCCCGGCCCGGCTTGATTCGTACTTCCAGTCGGACTTTTCGATGAAGGCCACGTCGACTCGCCAGGCGATCACTTGTTTGCCAGTCTCCAGTGTCTCGGTGGGATCGACGAGATACCGCCATACAATATACCACCCAGGGTGGTCGAAATGAGATTGGAGAGCCCAAGGGCGCTTGCTCCCCTTGCTTTCGAGGGAGTCATTGGGAGTAGGAATGGGGCCTGATCCCCGTCGACGCAAGTCGGGAAAGCGCTGCTGAGCGGTATCAACGTTCCTGTGTTTTTCGTAACTGCTTACCGAATCCAGTGCCTTCGTGCCGAAGATGCCTACGATGGCACTGAAGACGTTCATTTGCTCATAGTAGATTTCGACCAGTTCCGCAAGTTCGCGTTCTATGTATTCGATAGCCCTTCGTATGGCCACGAGGGTCAGTCCCGGCGGCAATGGAACCGAGGAGTCGAACCAGTCACTTCGTTCCATGGTTCCCGTTTCTGCTCGGAGTGAATTGCGCAAGCTGCGGGATAGCCGACTGTGCCAACTCGAAGTACTCCGCGTCGATCTCGATGCCGATGCTGTCGAGGCCCAAAGCAGTCGCCGCAGCAATCGTGGAACCGGAACCCATGAAGGGGTCCAAGATAGTGCCTTCGCTCATTGGGAGCGACGCCCGCACTAACTGTCGCATGAAACCTTGAGGTTTTAGGGAAGGATGGGGAGCAATCCTCTTTTCGAGTCCACGAGCGGGTGAAGAGTGGATGAGGTCGCGAAACGGTTCATCGTCGGACAGGCGCATCAGTCCACCGGTTTTCCACTTACGGAGATTGTCTTGAACACGCCCCTCGCATGGTTTGCGAAACAGTCCCCAAGGTTCCCAGCAAGACCGAGGCATCACTGACACGGACTGGAACTCGTCGTGAGCATTCTTGGGACGGTCGCCGCCGCGTAGAGTCTGCACCACTCGGACGATCTCTCCCCGCTTCTCGAATCCCGCTCTAATGAAAGGCGTGTAGACGAAGTGGGAAACGAGCGGATTCGTAGCTATGAAGATGTGCGCGCCGGGAACGAGTACCGGCATGAGGAGGGCTGCGAGGCGCTCAAAGAATGCTTCGAGACGGTCTTTGTCGGCGTCGTTCAGGACGGTGAACCTCGGTAGCGGCTTGCGGACGGCATTGTCGAAAGCCGGGGGAATCCGCCACACGCCTCCCTGGCCAACACGGAGTTTTTCGAGTTGGCTGGGCGTGTACTCGACCAGCCCATAAGGGGGGTCGGTTACGACGGCATGAATCGAGTTAGGCCTGGCCTTCTCCAGCCATTCGAAGGCGTCACCGTGAATGATTTGCGGCGCGTCTGCGTCCAGTGAACCGACCAAACTGAGGGTCTGAGAGGTGGCCATGATGAGCACAGATTACCACGACCGGACACGGTATGCAGGATGGCTGACCGCTGAGGTCACTTCACGCCGTACTGTGCCATGAGATCTTGGACTCCGTCCCACGTCGCGTCTTCGATGTACAGGCCGTCGGCGCGCCTTTGACGGCGATTGCGTTTCTCGTATTCGCCGGGGTAGAGGACCTCGGTGAAGCCCTCACGCAGGGGCGTATCTTTCATGTAGGAGACAATGCCCTCGACGTGTTCCTTGATGAGGTCGAGCGAGCCGAACCTCTGAAGGTCGATGAGGATGAGAGTGGACCCGTAGAGCATCGTGTCGCTGGCCGCACGTGCGTTTTGCATTTCGGGAGTCGCAACGGCAGCCAGGACGGCGCCGAAGAGGGCAACCATGAATGAGAGGGCATACCCTTTGTGACCTCCGTGAAGTCCGCCAATAGGAAGGAGCGATCCGCCCTCGTAGTAGGTGTTTGGGTCGTTGGAAGGGGTACCGTCCGCTGTGATTGTCCAGTAGTCCGGCAGGGTGGCGCCTTTGGCCCGCGCAACGCGAAGTTTGCCCTCGGCAGAGATCGTGGTGGCAAAGTCCAAGAGTACGGGGCCGTCGTCATTGTATGGAAAGGCAATAACCAGCGGGTTGGTGCTGAGCTTGCGCACGGTGCCGCCAAAGGGGGCGACGGCCATGAGGCTTGGCCCGCCGACGTATCCGGAGCACATGAATGAGGCCAACCCCTCCTTGGCAGCGGCCTCGGCGTACGTCCCTACCCTTCCCGTGTGTTCATGGTTCGACACATTCACGAGGCTGAGGCCATGTTCGCGGGCCTTCGCCATGCCAATATCGAGGGCGGCCGTCATGGCCACCTGCCCAAACGTCGACTTAGCGTCCAGCTGAGCGGTTGTGGAAGTCTCGTTGAGGACAGCCGGCTCGGCGGTGGGGTTGATGTCGCCATCGTTGATCTCGCGCACGTACTGGATGATGCGAATGAACCCATGCGAGTCGTGGCCTGCCAGGTTGGCGTTGGTGAGGTGCTCGGAGACAGTCTTTGCGTGGCTCTCGCTCGCTCCGACTGCCAGCAGCAGGTCGTTAGAAATCTGAGTTAACCGTTCAGGCGTTAGGGTTGGCATTTGAACTCCCGAAGTGGAAAATTGTTCGGACTACTGTAGATGAGGCGTTTGTGCTTGTCCAGCAGGGAGTTATACGGAGCGTATATCAGTTCAGTTGGCGGTTTCGATTAGAGCGTTGGCCCCACGCCACCCCTCTGGATTCCGGCCTTCGCCGGAATGACGGGGATGGCTGTTTCGGTGTCCGGGAGCAGCATACCAACAAGTTGACACAGCTTCTGTGGCAGGCCGGGCTAACAGTTCCAGTTACTCTGCTCACACCCGCATGGCAAGGTGTTATTTAATTTGACAATAGGCGAAGAACGAAGGCTCTCGCGCAGAAACGCTTAGTCCGGCCAACGGTGCGTATCCGGGTCCAAGACTCGCGTTGGGGAGAAGAACTGCTCGGGGTAGTCGTCGGGACCTTCGATGCCGAGGATGCGGTCGACGATGTGGCGGGCTCCGTTGAAGTGGACGCCGGAGCCGGAGCCGCACATCCCGGCGATGATGTACTGTCGCTTGCCGTCCAGCAGGCCGACGATGGGGTACTCGTCGTCCGTGAATCCGGCGGTGCAGCTCCACTCACGGAAGACGTGCATGGGGCTGTGCTCGAAGAGATGCTGGATCTCTGTGATGATGTAGTTGGTCAGGAAGCGGGATGGGTTGATGCGTCCCGCCTGGGTGTAGTCGAGGCGGATTCCGCCTGTGCCGAGGATTACTCCATCGGGGTGCTTGCCGAACCATGAGTTCGGGCCACCCATGGCGACGTGCTCTCTCATAGCCGGGGGGCCGCCCTCGGCGAAGGCGGCGTTGGTCTGGATGGGGATGAGCTTGCCGATGAACTCCGGGTGGAGTGCGGCAGTGTAGGACTCGGTGGCGTTGATGACGTAGCGGGCGCTGATCGTGCCGCGGTTCGTGTGGACGGCGTAGCGTTCGCCGGTGTCCTCGACTTTGTGGACGCGAGTGCGGCTGAAGAAGTCGACATTTTCGGACTTGATGGCCGTGGAGACGAGGGACCAGACCCACTTCGCGGGGTGCCACGTGGCGGCGCGTCTTGAGAAGCCATACCTAGTTTCGGCGTTGATGCCCGTCAACTCCAAGACCTGTTTCGGCTCGACCAAGTCCCAGTCGTCAAAGCCCTTTTCGTAGCTCTCCTTAACCGAGCTCTCCAGATAGTCCTGCGTTGCCTCCGTTTGTCCCTGTACCCATCCGACGCGGGCGTAGTCGACGTCGAAGCCCTCGTCTTGAATGGTCTCTTCGATCATGTCGGCGTTCTTGTACGCGGCGCGGACGTAGGCATCCGCGAATTTTTCGGCGAGACGCTCGTGCTGCTCCGTGTCGAGATCGGGTCGGACGCGCGGCAGGTCGTCAAGTAGCATCTTCTTAACATAGGAAAAGAACCTTCCCATGACGACGACGCCCTCGTTGCGGCCGCTGGCGCCGGAGGCGGCCTCGTTCATTTCCAGCAGGACGAGTTGACCTCCGGGGCGCTTCGACCAGTGGTAGGCGCAGGCCGCGCCGGTGAATCCCGCGCCGATGACGACGACCTCGCACTCCTCCGGCAGTCTCGCGTTCGGCTGTGACGCCCAAGGATGGTTCTTCACGGGGTTGTCCGACGCCAGCCAGTAGGAGACCTTTGACATGGGCTTGGCGAATGTGACGCCGACGAGCGCGTTCGGGATATCGACGAGCATGGTCTTGAAGGCCCAACCGACGAACCGGAGGAATCCGACGACGCGACCGCTTTCGGCGTAGTTGCGCTCGATCCAGCTTCCGACGCTCTGGAATTCCTGGTCTCTCAGGCCGATGAGGAGTTTCCACGCGACGGCGATGCGGGTGAGTATGCTGGGCGATTTGTATGTGAAGTTCGAGCGATCATCCATGGGTGTGGCATCCTCCGCGGCTATATTCGATAGCTGGCGAGTCTATGTGAGCATCATTGGTATGTCAACGGAAAAGGGCAGTCGAGAATTGGTTCGGGATGCACGGCGTGGCTGCCATTTCTCGCTGTTGGCGGAGACACTATTTCGACGAGTAATTGAGAATTATCGCAATGCTTGTAGACATTGGGTGATCGTTGTATACTTTGCGCGCTCTCGATACCCGGCCACCGGTTGCGCAGGAGGAAGATGTGGGGAAAAGGAACGACGAATGGCCTGAATGCCTAGAGTGTGGAGAGGGCGTGTTGCTGCCCCTGTCGGACTTCGGAGGTCAGGGCGCTGCCATTCACTACAAGGCTTGGGTTTGCAGCAGCCCCAACTGTGACTACAACCTCAAGATCCGAAACGGCGATGTGTTCCGCAATGAGCCCGTCATGAACGGGGCGAATCACCAGCCTCGCTACCGCTAGGCCACGCGGGGGCTCCAAAACGTCGCCCGTATTCGTCACCGCCGGCGCATGAGTGTGTCCCGCATCACTTGAATGAATAGCTGCGCGGGGGTCGATAGCGTTCGTCCGCGGAGCGTGAGGATGCCGGTCTGCTCGACGGGCAGCAGGTTAGCAAGGTTGACGATGCCAAGCGTGCGCTCGTCTTCCGGCTCGATCGCCAGGCGCGGCCCTACCGAGATTCCCATGCCGAGGGCGACGTAGCGCTTGATGATGTCCATTCCATCCAATTCTACGAGCACTTCGTAGGAGAGTCCCCTGCGCTTGAACTCCGACTCGAGCATGGATCGCGTGAGGGTCATTCCGCCCCGAAGGATGAGCGGCCACTCGGCTATTTGCTCGAAGGTTACGACCTCCTCTTCCAGCAGGGGATGGTCCAGAGGAGTTATGAGCACTCGCTCATAGGCGAAGAGACCTGTGAAGTCGAGCTCCTCGGACCTGCCGGGGTACGGTACCAGCCCCAGATCCATCTCCCCTGAACGCACCATATCGATGATCTCGTCCATGTAGGCCGCTCGGATTCTCAGTCGCGTGTGGGGATGGCGGTGCAAGAAGACCGTGACGGTACGCAAGAGGGTATGGGCGACCATGTCGTTCGTCGTGGCGACGGTGATGAGGCTTTCCTGTTCGGCTTGCGTGGTGCTGTCGACCAGGTCGTCGATGCCTTCGACGAGGGGAGCCGCAAGTTCGAGGAGTGCTGCGCCGGACGGTGTCAATCGTATGGGGCGCTTGCTCCGGTCGAACAGCACTGTGGCCATCTCCTGTTCCAATTTGCGGATATGGGTCGTTACCGTCGGCTGACCGAGGCCGAGCTCGATAGCGGCCTTGGAGATGCCGCCCGCTTTCGCCGCCGTGCAGAAGCTCTTCAGTTCTCGCAGTTCCATGACGATTGGCTGTCCTAACTAATATTGCGAATACAAATATATATTATCATGCTCAATGTCTTTTGTTGATAAAGCATATGGTTGACAATGGACTTGGATGACCGGTCAACCACCAAAAGAGGAGGGCGAAATGCCAGAAACGACCGAAGTAGGTAAGACGAAAGATTCAGGAAAGGAGGTAAGTATGTTCAAGGCAGTAATCAAGTTCATCAAGCCCGCCGGCCCCGGGGCCGATTTCGAGCGGTACCTTCAGAAGCTCCAGGAGCTCGACGCGACCGGCGCGCCGACCCGCGAGCAGGCGAAGCGCGACTTCCGCGAGCTGCGGAGCGCGGACCCGTACAGCTTCTACACCCGGAACTAGGCGGTCACGATGAACGGAAGAATAACCGGGATACCCCCGGTACGACGGGGCCGGCTCACAGGAGTCCGGCCAAACAGTCGAACGAAGAAGAAGAGGGACACTTGAACGAGTGTCCCTCTCCAGTTAAGGAATAGGGGCTGTGCTACAATTATTTGGTACGAGCCAACGTAGCTCAGTGGTAGAGCAGCTGTTTCGTAAACAGCAGGTCGGCAGTTCGATCCTGCCCGTTGGCTCCAGCGCTTGCGGCTACGTCCTGCGGGACTCGCCGGGCTGTCTCAGCGGGCACCAATCCGCTATCGTCGGGTTATGGTTTGCCCACGCTTTCCGGCAGCAGAGATAGGGTCGAGACGGCTACTTTTTCCACTGCCTCAGGCGTCCACGGGATTGTTATGCCATCGCCTTGCGCCCACAGTGGAAACTGGTCGTTGTAGTGGGGGGATAACGGGTTTCCCGACTGACCGCCGGGCAGAGCAAAGACGTTCTCGTCCCAGTTTCCGACATCGAGCACCATTCGCATCGAGGGGCAAACAAGGGGACCGGCTCCGGGGTTGCGAGGGTCTGCACCGGTCTGGAAGACGGTGTTGGTATCACCGGCGCAGGGAGTGGGCGGGAAGTTGTAGACGGGAGCAAGCCATCTACTTCGTCCGACAGGATGCTTCAGCGTGAGTGCGTGAATGTGGCCCCAACGCCATCCGCTGGGATCGTCCCCGTATCGACCGTGCAGCTCGGTCATCGCCGCGGCGAGGGAGTCATCGATGAGCTTTGGGAACGAGATGTCCGACCAGCCGTCCGGTCGGTTTCTCAAGAGGTTCACCAGGTGGCCGACCCTGCGGCCCGAAAGAAGGGTGAGCGAGTGGACGGGTGTTTCGCTCCGACCGATAACCCACTCCCACGAACTGGGGGCCTTTGCCATCGCAACTCGTTGGACCATTTCCTTAAGGAAGAACTGGAAGACTGTAGCTCCCACGGAATCGACCCCCACATTGCCATCCCACTCTGCGAGAAACTCCTGGGCCTGCCGCGCCTCGGTCGTTGAAGGCACGATCGTCAAGACCACGTCTCTCATCTCGCGCCAAGGGATGGACACGGTATCGAGCTGTGCCTGCGTGGTGCTTTCGATGTCCCAGTCGTCTCTGGCAGCCACGATCTCCGTGATCCGGGAAGCACGGTAGCCGTCGAGCCAATCTACCCCGAGGAACGGCCCTTGCCCTGAGGGCAGCGGTTGGTTGTTGGCAGTGGCTACAAAACCCTGTGCGGGATTGACCGCGTGCGGCATCTGGTCGAACGGGACAAGGTCTTCTCTCCAGCCGAACCTATCGTCCCAGCCGGGCACGGGCATTGTGCCGTATCCGGCTTGACGGCGCGGTATCTGCCCTGCCAGTTGGAGTCCAATGTCGCCATGGGTGTCTGCGTAGGCAAGGTTGAGCGATATGTGCGGCCATTTGCTGAAGAGTTGGCGGAACTCTTCGCACGTCGTGGCGGTATGGGCCTCCAGCAAGCCTGCGACAGGCAGGGCTTGGAGCCAGGTCGCCTTGATGGAGAAGGCGAGGGAGGCGTTCTCCTCGGAGTGTCCGATGATAGGACCCCTCGGGGTTACGAGGATGCGTTCGTGGTGAGCCGGGGCCCCCTTGACGTTGATGGTCTCATCAATGACCTCGCAAGGCACGTACCGGGATCCCTCTCGGACGCTGACTCCGTCCTCGCCGATCTGCTCCAGGAAGAGGTCGGAGTTGTCGGCGAGGCCGAGTGTGACGCCCCAGCCGACGTGCCCATTGTGGCCGACCGGGAAGGCCGGCAGTCCGGCGAACGTCGCGCCCACGATGCCCCAATTCGGTGTACGCACGTGTGCGAGATACCAGTGCGGCGGCAGGCCGGGCACGAGGTGGGGATCGTTGGCAAGGATGGGCCGTCCGGTCGCAGTCTTCGATGGTGAGACGGCCCAGCTGTTGGAGGCGCGGTTGACTCCGACCAACTCAGCGAGCGCTGCGATGTCGCGGGCGAGCGCTGCGGCGGCGGGACCAGCACTGGTTCCCTCAATCGTGCTGACGGGGTGCCAGTCGGGGTAAGGCGGGTCGAGGAGGGTCAGCGACTTGGGGCCGTCCAATTCGAGCATTCGCAGTCGGACGAGCTCGACATCCCAATTGGCAGAGAGCGCCATGGACTGGAGGAGGTAGACGCCTACGAGATCGACCGCCTCGAACGACGATGGCTGGGCACGCAAGAGGGCGAACTCGTGTGTCTTGCGGTGTCTGCCTCTTGTAACGCCGTCATTGATGCCCCGGGCGAATGACTCGAAGCGCCGTCTGACATCGGGGTGGAAGACCTCCAACTGCTTCGGAGCGAGGCGTGTGAAGCCAAGCTGACGGGAGAGTCGGTCGGTTGCCAGCGCTCCGGGTCCGACCAGTTCGCACAGTGTTCCACGGGAGGCTCTCAAGAGCATTTCCAGGGTGAACGACCTGTCCTGGCCCTGACAGAAACCGAGTGCGTACCACGCGTCATCGTCGGTCTCGGCTTTGATGTATGGAACGCCGTACCGGTCTCGCCGGATGGCGACAGGGCGTCGAATGCCTTGCACGGAAAGCTCGCCTTGAGTCGTAGGGAGGCGCTGTCCTAAGAGTAGGCGGAAGAGGAGCTTGTGGAAGTTCACGCAGGCCTACGCTACTGCCCCAAAGGGGTCGAACCGACTACAAGAGAGTCTTCGGTTATCGCTTGAAGCGTCGTCCGCCGGATCGACAAATCCAGGTGATGGGCGAAGTGTTCCGTCAGGGCGTCAATCACGTCATGGATGTCCGAAGCAACTCCCTGCTCATCTATGGATGTCACGCTTGCGTCGGGCATCCCGCAGGGGACGATGTGGTTGAAGTAAGAGAGGTCGGGGTTAACGTTCAGGGCAAAGCCGTGCATGGTCACACCGCGACTGACGCGGACGCCGATTGCGGCGATCTTAGCGTCGTCGACCCAGACGCCCGTGGGCCTGTCTTCGGAAGTAGCGTGGATGCCAAGCTCGGCCAGCGTCGAGATGATGACTTTTTCCAGGGCGCGGACGTAGGCGAGCGGGCCAAGTCCGGCAGCCCGCAGGTCGAGTATGGGGTAGCCGACGAGCTGTCCGGGTCCGTGGTAGGTCACTTCTCCGCCCCGGTCGGTGTGGCGCACCTCGGCGCCGAGTTCTGTGAGGGCGTCAGTCGATACGAGAATGTCTGTCTCGGTACCTCGACGGCCTAGGGTGTATACGTGGGGGTGTTGGAGGAGGAGAAGCAGGGCCGGGAGATCGCCGGTTACCACCCGTTGGTGGAGGTCGCGCTGGAGCGTCAGCGCGGCGGGGTAGTCGATGGAGCCGAGATCGGCGACGAGGCATTCGGGCATAGTCGTCAGATGCTCGCGTCAGGGTCGACGCCTTCGAGCCGTCGTTTGACATCGGCGAGGAAAGCGCCCGCCTCTCGACCGTCCATGATGCGGTGATCGAATGTGAGGCAGATGTTCATCATGGAGCGGATGGCTATTGCGTCGTCGATGATGACGGGCCGCTTGACGATGGACTCTGTGTTCAGAATGGCGGCCTGTGGGTGGTTGATGATTCCCTTGCCCGTGACCGACCCAAGCGCGCCGGTGTTATTGACGGTGAACGTTCCTCCCTGCACGTCTGCGATGTCGAGTCTGTTTGCCCGTGCCTTGGAGGCGAGTTTGTCGATGGACTTAGCGAGCTCTGCGACGCTGAGGCGATCGGCATCCGAAATGACGGGAACGAGGAGGCCCCTTTCGGTTGCGATTGCGACTCCGAGGTTGATGCGCCCCTTCAGTATGATGGCATCGTCGGCCCAGGTCGAATTGACGATTGGATTGTCCCTTAGCGACTCCGCGACGGCCTTGAGTGCGAATGCCAGTGGCGTGAGGCGGGCACCTTGTTTGCGCTCGAAGTCGTCTTTGGCGCGCTCTCGCGCCGCCATGACGTTGGTCATATCGACTTCCATCGAACTCCACGCTTCGGGTATCTCGGAGACGCTGCGCTTCATGTTCTCGGCGATCATGCGGCGTATTGCGGTTAGGGGTACGCGCTCGTCCTCGCCGGTCGGTTCGGGCCCCGGTTCGGCGGAGATCTGTGCGGAGTCGATATACGTTTGCACGTCTTTGCGGGTTATTCGTCCGTTGTGACCCGTCCCGGAAACGAGGGAGAGGTCGACGTTGTGAAGCTCGGCCAGTCTCAGGACGGCGGGGGAGTAACGGGCCCCGGCGGAAGGGCCGCTCGACTCGACGCCGGTGGTGATGGGTCCTCCCGACCCTGTCGGACCGACGTTGGTGGCGTCCTTTACGAGTGTGCCGATCCGGTCGAGCGGTTGGGATGGAGACGGCGCAGGCTGAGGCGCGATATCCTCGGTGGAGGCGGTTTCGTCGGACTCGGTGGCTATTTCCGCGATCTCCGTGCCCATGGGGATAGTCTGTCCGGGATCTACCAAAATGTCCGTCAAAACGCCCCCGACAGGTGAGGGCATCTCCATGCTGACCTTGTCGGTGACGACCTCGGCGAGGGGCTCGTACTTCTCCACGCGGTCGCCGACCTGCTTGAGCCATCGCTCGATGACGGCCTCGGTGACGGATTCCCCGACGTGTGGGAGGGTGATCCTCATTCGCAACCTCGTTCCTGTCCTGTATTCGCTATGTCAGTTTCCGCCGGGTGAGGGGCATGGATTCTTGCACGCTTACTAGTAGGCCGCCAGGCTGCGCATGGCCTCGACGATGCGCTCGGTGTCGAGGAGGAACACGGCTTCCAGCGTCGGGCTGAAGGGCATGGGGGGCACCTCCGGACCGGCGAGGCGCATGACTGGGCCGTCGAGGTACTCGAAGGCGTGCTCGGCGACTATGGCGGCGACCTCGCCTCCTACGCCGAGCAGCTTGGTGTCCTCGTGAACGACGAGCACCTTGCCGGTCTTCCTGGCTGACGCAAGGATCGTCTCCTCGTCGAGGGGACGGATGGTGCGGAGGTCGACGACCTCCACGCTGACTCCCTCGCCTTCGAGTATCTGCGCGGCCTCGATGCAGTGGTGGAGCATCAGGCCGTAGGTGATGACGGTAAGGTCGTCGCCCGGAAGCTTCACGTCTGCAACGCCTATGGGGACGGTGTAGTCGTCATCAGGCACGTCGCCGCGCACGAGGCGGTAGGTGCGTTTGTGTTCGAGGAAGACGGTGGGGTCGTCGTCGCGGATGGCGCTCTTGAGGAGGCCCTTGGCGTCGTATGGCGTCGCGGGGGTTACGACCTTTAGGCCGGGAGTGTGGCCGAAAAAGGCCTCGGCGCTCTGCGAGTGGTAGAGACCTCCACGGACGCCTCCGCCCTGCGGCGCGCGCAGGACGAGGGGCACGTTAAGCTGTCCTGCTGTGCCGTAGCGCACGCGGGCCGCCTCGCCGACGATCTGGTTGATCGTGGGCCAGATGAAGTCGGCGAACTCGATCTCGGCGATGGGGCGCATCCCGTTCATCGCTGCGCCCAGGGCAATCCCTGCAATTGATGACTCGGCCAGCGGCGTGTCGATGACGCGCTCAGGGCCGAACTCCTCGATGAAGCCGTCCGTGGCGAGAAAGACCCCGCCGCGCGCGCCGATGTCCTCGCCCATGATGAAGACGCGGTCGTCGCGTCGCATCTCCTCGCGCATCGCGTCTCGTACTGCTTCTATGACGGTTTGCAGGGCTATGGTTGTGCTCCGTCGGCGTAGACGTGTTTGAAAAAATCCTCGGTAGTCGGGTAGGTGGCCGCTTCGATGGAGTCGGTGGCATCGTTTACTACTCGCTTGGCATCGTCACGAAATTTCTCGTCGTCCTCCTCGCTCAGCAGTCCGTCCGCAAGGAGCTGTTCTCGCAGCATTCGGACGGGGTCGCGCTCGCGGGCCTTTTCGATGTCCTCGCGGAGACGGTACCGGCTGTCGTCGTCGTCGCTGGTGTGCGGGAGGTATCGCTCGACCATGGTCTCCACGATGGTCGGGCCTTCCCCGGAGCGTGCGCAGTTGGCTGCTTCGGTGGTAGCCTCGTAGACGGCCATGATGTCGGCGCCATCGACGACGACGCCCGGCATCCCGTAGCCCTCCGCTCGACCGGCGACGCTGTCGACGGCCATCTGGAGGTCCAGGGGGACGGAGATCGCGTAGCCGTTGTTCTCACAGAGGAAGATGACAGGCAGCTTGTGGACTGCTGCGTAGTTCATCGCCTCGTGGCAGTCGCCGACGCTCGACGCGCCGTCGCCGAAGTAGACGATGGTGACAGTGTCCTCACCGCGCATCTTGGAGGCGAGGGCGGAGCCGACGGCCTGCGGTATCTGGGTACCGACAACGTTTGAGAGATTGACCATGCGGTGACGCGGCGAGGCTCCGTGCGTGGGGAACTGTCGCGCGCCCGCGAGGGGCTCGCCGGCCTTCGCCGTGAAACCGAGCATGATTTCGCGGGGGGTTAGGCCCAGAGCGACCAGCACGGCAAGGTCGCGGTAGTAGATGTAGAAGTGGTCCTGCCCGACGCGGAGGGCGTGGACGCTTCCGATTTGTGCAGCCTCGTGTCCCTGGGCCGACGCGACGATGGCGGCCTTGCCCTGACGGTTGAGCATCCAGACTCGCTCGTCGAGCGTCCGGCAGAGGACCATCTGCCGGTACATTTCGAGCAGTAGCCGAGAGTCGGAAGTTGATGCCGGCGGGGATGCGGCCGTTTTCATTTGAATGTCGTCCATGCGGAGATTATATGTTTGGGGGAAGTGCGAGTCAAAAAGGCAACCGTAGACGCAACTGTTTAGACGTCGTGAGAGCGCTCGACATACATAATCACCGTCATACACGCTTTCGCGGGTATCCACAGGGGGAGTGGTGTTCATCTCACCAAGGCTGAACAGTGATTCTGACAAATATCGGTTGACACGTCCTAGCAATCGCGGTATGATGTTCGTCCGTGCCGCGCAGAGTACGTGGGCGGTATGGGTTTTGCACCTTAACAACTGGATAGTGAAAGGAAATCGTCAAACACTTAGAGTTTGATCCTGGCTCAGGACGAACGCTGGCGGTGCGCTTAATGCATGCAAGTCGAACGAGAACGGCGGCTTCGGTCGCTAAGTAAAGTGGCAGACGGCTGAGTAACACGTAAGTAACCAACCCCGGAGCGGGGAATAATCATGAGAAATCGTGCCTAATACCCCGTACGTCCCAACAGGCGTTGCCGTTGGGGGAAAGGCTTCGGTCGCTCTGGGACGGGCTTGCGGCCTATCAGGTAGTTGGTGGGGTAAAGGCCCACCAAGCCATAGACGGGTACCCGGTGTGAGAGCACGAACGGGCAGAGGGGGACTGAGACACGGCCCCCACTCCTACGGGAGGCAGCAGCAGGGAATCTTGCGCAATGGGCGAAAGCCTGACGCAGCGACACCGCGTGGAGGAAGAAGGCTTTCGGGTCGTAAACTCCTTTTCTCGGGGAAGAGAACGGACGGTACCCGAGGAATAAGCATCGGCTAACTACGTGCCAGCAGCCGCGGTAATACGTAGGATGCGAGCGTTGTCCGGATTTACTGGGCGTAAAGGGCGAGTAGGCGGCCCGCTAAGTCTCATGTGAAATCTCCCGGCTCAACTGGGAGGGGTCATGAGAAACTGGCAGGCTTGAGGTCAGCAGAGGAAAGCGGAATTCCCGGAGTAGCGGTGATATGCGTAGATACCGGGAGGAACACCAGAGGCGAAGGCGGCTTTCTGGGCTGCACCTGACGCTGAGGCGCGAAAGCGTGGGGAGCGAACCGGATTAGATACCCGGGTAGTCCACGCCCTAAATGGTGGATACTAGACATGGGGGGTATCGACCCCCTCTGTGTCGTAGTTAACGCGTTAAGTATCCCGCCTGGGGAGTACGGCCGCAAGGCTAAAACTCAAAGGAATTGACGGGGGCCCGCACAAGCAGCGGAGCGTGTTGTTCAATTCGATGCCAAGCGAAGAACCTTACCAGGGCTTGACATGATTCCGACAGTCCCCGAAAGGGGATCTTCCTTCGGGACGGATTCACAGATGTTGCATGGTCGTCGTCAGCTCGTGTCGTGAGATGTTGGGTTAAGTCCCGCAACGAGCGCAACCCTTGTCGTTAGTTACCTTGTCTAGCGAGACTGCATGTAAAAAACATGAGGAAGGTGGGGATGACGTCAGATCAGCACGGCTCTTACGTCCTGGGCTACAAACACGCTACAATGGCCTGAACAAAGGGTCGCCAAGGCGCAAGCCGGAGCCAATCCCACAAATCAGGCCTCAGTTGGAATTGCAGGCTGAAACTCGCCTGCATGAACGTGGAGCTGCTAGTAACCGCAGGTCAGCACACTGCGGTGAATACGTTCCCGGGCCTTGTACACACCGCCCGTCACGTCATGGAAGTCGGTAACACTTGAAGTCGCCCGGCTAACCTTATGGGAAGTAGGCGCCGAGGGTGGGATCGGTGACTGGGACGAAGTCGTAACAAGGTAGCTGTACCGGAAGGTGCGGCTGGATCACCTCCTTTCTAGGGAGTATGGAATTCTCCGATTCGTCGGAGGGCTCCTAGGTCGATCGGTGGGTGGCGGTCTCTCGAACGCCGGGTTGAGCCGGACCTCGATGAAAGTCGGGGAGAGCTCCCCGGAAGACGAAGGCCGTCCTTAGAAAGACTCACCGTCACTCCGTGCTCCGAGCAATTCGGAGCACTTGGTTCACAGAGAAACTCTAGATTTCCTTTCACTGTCCAGCGGTTAAGGTAGGGGTCGAGGCAACTCGGCCCCTTTTGTTTGTCAGTCGCCCGCCGTAGAATGGAGACAGTCGAGGCACCATCCGGCCTTTCCTCAGTTCGTGTTTGGCCATAGTCTACTCAACGTGGATCGTGGGGCTGTAGCTCATCAGGGAGAGCGCATCCTTTGCAAGGATGAGGTAGGGGGTTCGAGTCCCCCCAGCTCCACCAGGCATAAAGGTTTGGGAAGAGTGTCTTGGCAACTCAGTATGCACGATGCCGAGGTGGGAAATGATGAGACAGATGACCGCGATCATCGAGCGTGAAGGCGATTCCTACGTCGCGCTGTGTCCCGAACTGGACATCGCAAGTCAAGGCGCAAGCGTGTCGGAGGCTCGCTCCAACCTAAAGGAAGCGCTGGAACTCTTCTACGAGACTGCATCTGCTAACGAAATCAACCGGCGGCTTCATGATGAAGTCTATGTAACGCACGTCGAGGTGGCGGTTGGCTAGACTTCGTGTGCTATCGGGCAGAGAGGTATGTGCGATTCTCGCAGCGCATGGATTCTCCGAGGTACGTCGAAGAGGCAGCCACATTGTGATGCAAAGGGTCGAAGGCGGCGACACGACGACCGTGCCGGTGCCGGACCACAAGGAACTCCGTACTGGAACGCTAATGTCGATTATCCGGCAATCGGGTCTAGTTCGGACGTTCTTTGAATGAGCGTCCCTTGGGACTTATTCGAACGCTCCGTGTGAATTTCGACTATCGGTCATCTGCCTGAGAACGTTCGGTCCACTCCCTCTTTAGATCTACAGCCGCACCCACAACTCGAAGACGGTGCCATCTATTGTGCACTTAGGTCCACTCTCTGTGGTAACTTTCCACTTATTACCCTAATTCATAGCTGAGTTCGATTCACCCAGGCTCCTCCTTGGGACAACCGGGTTATGAGTAGTTCGATTCCCCCTAGAGACTCGGTTACGTACGACTAGCTCCCAAGTCCTCTTCGTCACGCCAAGCTCTCTCGAGCAGGTCACGGTTCCTGCTCTTTAGTCCGACTCGCCGGCTCCCCCTCCAGGCTGGAATTCAGGCATCACCTCGGCGGCGAACCACTCCAAGTCCTCGCGCATGACGCGGGGTGGTATGCCAAGGCCGCCGGCCTGAACGAAGACCCTCTTCAGACCGGGGAAACGGTCCTGGATGTCGGCGATCGTTTCGCGCACGTGCTCGGGCGGCCCGCAGATCCAAGTGCCTCGCTCGACGAGGTCTTCAACAGTCGGCAGGCCGGCGAGAGGGGCCTTGGTCGGGTCCGCAGTGGCTTGAATCTGCTCCTTCGACAGGTGCGGCATACGTCCCAACGGGACCACCGCTTTGAGCCACTCCTCGTGGTAGGGCGTTGCCTCTCGCATCGCACGCCGTTGGGTGTCCGCCATGTGCAGGTTGAACCCAAGAGCGATATCCTCTCCCAGCTCAGTCTCGCGACCGGTCCTCGCCAGGGCGTCGCGGTACTGCGTCGCCAGAATTTCGGCCCGGCCGCCGGGAACAGTGTCGCCGACGATGACGCCTTTGATGTCGTGGCGGGCCATGAAATCCAACCCCCGCTGCGTGGCGCTCGTGATGGGCTGCCAGACCTCGACCGGCTGGGTGATCGGACGCGGCACCAGCGTGATCTCCTCCAGGCTGCCCAGGCGAAGGGGTACCCGCGGAGGCAGGTTGTAGTGCCCGCCTTTGTGCGAGAACGAGCCCTCGCTGAACGCCTTCAGGATGATCTCGACCTGCTCTTCGAACAACTCGCGGTTGGCGTCGTTGTCAATCAAAGGCCCGCCCAGCGTCTCAACCTCCCGGTAGATGTAACCGCGTCCGATGCCAAACCGGACGCGTCCGCCGGTCATGACGTCGGCGGTGGCAAAGTCCTCGGCCAGACGCAGCGGATGCCAGGCCGGCACCGTGTTGAACATCGCCCCGATCTTGAGTCGCTCGGTGAACTGCGCTAGGTAGACCGCCCACATCGGCACGTTCGTCGTGCCGCCGTAGCCTTCTCGTTGGAAGTGGTGCTCCCCTATCCAGAACGTGTCGTAGCCGGTCCGGTCCATCAGCTCGGCGAACTCTCGCGCCTCACGGTACACCGTGACGAGATCGTCATTCGACGGTCGACGGTCCTCAACGGGCGTGCCCGCGAAACCGAGTCCATCCATCTCGATGTGGCCGCCGTAGAAGCTGTCGAAGTATTCGATCAAATCTCTTTAAGCCTTTTGGGTAGCGCTGATACTAACAGAACCAACGACGGATGGCGCTTCAATGCGGAAGGTGCACGCATCCGGCTCAGGTCGCCCTACCCTTCAATACCATCATGTTGAACCACTAGGCGGAGGCTGAATCAGGACTATCGATCTCGCCCGCCCAGATTCGCTGCATCTCTGCGGAGGATCGCAGAAGGTCGTCGAGCTTGCCCTCGGCATCAACCTCGCCTTCCCTGAGGACGATGATGTTGTCCGCTCGGCGTAACGCGGAGCGGCGATGGGAAACGACAAGCGACGTGACATCCTGCATCTCGAAGACGCGCTGCCAGAGCAGGTGTTCGGTCTCGACGTCCAAAGCGCTGGAGAGGTCATCGAAAAGGAGCAGGTCGGGCTTCCTGACGAACATCCGTGACGCTGCCGTACGCTGTGCCTGACCCCCCGAAAGCTTGACTCCCCTTGGCCCGACCACGGTGTCGAGTCCGTTTTCAAGATTCGCAACGTCGGGCTCCAACACGGCTAGCCGGATAGCCCCGTCTACATCGGCTTCCGCCTTTTCCAGTCCGAGAAGGATGTTGTTTCGCAGGGTGTCACTGAAAAGCCGGGGGACCTGCGGCGTGTACGCGCATCGTGGTGGAACCAAGAACTCCCACGGAGCTTCAACGACGCTGTCGTTCCACAGGATTTCGCCACTATCAATCGGCACGAGTCCCAGCAGCGCCTGCAGCAATGTCGTCTTTCCGGACCCGATCCTGCCCGTTACCACCGTGAACGTGCCACGGGGAAGATCGAGGTTCACTGCCTTGATACCGACCATCGAGTTTGGATAAATACATGTAAGTCCCCGTACCTCCAGCCGTTCCAACGGTTGCGTTGAGAATTCGGGGGTCTTTATTGGCGGATGTGACCCCTCTCTCAGGTGCAAGGGCTCGCCGCCAAAGAGAGCCCTCCCGTCACCGGTAGGAGTCAGTGGAAGAAGACGTCCGAAGGACACCGCCGACCTTCTCACGCTCGACAGCAGGGATGCGAACGTCTCAGGGAATGACGAGACGGTCCCGCCGGCTACATACGCGACGAAGAGCGAGAAGTCTCCCACCGTGAACGTGCCTGCGCGCATCATCTGCGACGCCGCGATGAGTATCACCCCCGTCGTGATGGCGATGCTTCCCTTGTTTACGCCGGTCACCAGCCGCAGGACGACTCCGTTCTTGAGACTTGCTGTCCTGCGTACGTCGCTGAGCCGGTCGAATCTGTTCAGGGTGTGGTCCTGGGTCCCGGCGAGCCGAACCGCTTGAATCACGCTCAGGACCTCGCCGAGGAAGGATGTGAGCGCACCGGATGACTCCCTCTGCGCCCGCTGGCTGGAACGGATCAGCCCTCCGAACGCTCTCGTGATGAGAATCGCCGCCAGAGCCGGAGCAAACGCCACTACAGTCATCCAAGGATCGATTCGGACCAACACGAAGAGCGCAACGCCAAAGGAGACTACCTGCCCCGCCATCGCCGGAATCGAGAACAGCGGTCCGAGGATCTCCGCCACGTCGTCTCGCAGGCGGTTTATCGTCTCTCCCATACTTGGCCGTGTCCTGCTTGGCGGACTGTCAATGAGTCCTTCGAATGCGTTTCGCTGCATCCGGGCCGCTATCAACTCCCGCAAATAACTTTCGAAGCTTTGCCCGCCGTTTCTGACGAAGCTCACGATGAATTGAACGAGCACATATAGGACTACTATGGTCCAGACGTCGAATCTGGCCTGTGCATCAGGTTCAAGTGCGTTGAAGAACTCGCGAGTTAGAAGGCCTACCGCAAGAGGCAGGCTTGTAAGAACGACAGAGAATATCCCGTTCGCCGTGAACAGCAGAGGATGGCGAGATATGAGACTCAGCAGGAGGCGCCAGGTGCTCATGCCAGAACATCCTCCATACCTGTCTTAAGCAGCAGCGAGAACCTTGAGGCAGGATCGGCGGCGAGCTCTCGGCGGCTTCCGAACTCGCGGATCCTCCCCTCTTCGATTATGAGCACCTGATCAACTCGCTGGATCGTCTGGAGCCGGTGAGCGATGATGAGGCCCGTGCGCCCCTTGAGAAGCCGGCTTACCGCCCTCTCGATCACAGCCTCCGTTGCAGGGTCGAGCCTTGAGGTTGCCTCATCGAGAATGACAACGTCCGGGTCACGTATGTAGGCTCTCGCGAAGGCCAGCAGTTGGGCCTCCCCGGCCGATAGATTTGCGTTCGCTCCCTCGATATGCGTATCGAGGCCTTCGGGCAGCGCGTCGTACCAGTTTGCAAGACCCAACAGCCGAATGGCGTTCACGATTCGGTCATCGTCGATCTCGGGACTGAACAGCGCCAAGTTGTCCCGTACCGAGCCGTGCAGCAGTTGGACGTCCTGGGTGACCATCGCGACACGACTGTTGACCTCCTTGAGTGGGACGTCTTTGAGATCGGTACCGCCAAGTCGCACGGACCCAACGACCGGGTCGTACAGGCGAACCAACAGCCGCGCCATGGTCGTCTTCCCGCTCCCGGTGCGGCCCAGGACGCCCAGCACGGAACCCGGCTCGATATGAAAGGAGACATCATCGAGCACCTTCCTAGGCTGGAAGTAGGCGAAGGAGACATGATCGAACTCAACCGGAACGGCGCCCGGTGGAAGGGCCTGAGACGTACCGTCAACTACGGCAGGCTCGGTCTCCAACATACCCTGGACTCGTTCGAGCGACGCGCGATGCCGGTTGAGGTACCGGACTTCGTGTGAGATGTATCTAATTGGGAGCTGCACCATCCCCAGGTAGTGGATCACGAGGTACACCGTTCCTATGCTGATGGCCTCCCCCAGAAAGAGGTATGCGCCCAGCGCCATGGCGCCCGCGAAGCCCAAAGAGAAAATGAACATCGACGTGCCCCATACAATGACGGTGACGACCTCGGCCTTGAAGGTTGCGCGGAACTTGCCTCGAACGGCGTCGTGGAACCTCGACATCACATAGCCCTTGGCGCCGCTGGTGCGGATATCCTGTATCCCGTCGAGCCATTCCCCCATGAACCCGTAGAGGTCCTCGTTCGCTCTGCGCTCTCTTCTCCACAGGGGGAGCGGTATTCGCTGGAGCAAGGAGTGCTCGGACAGAAAGATGACCAGGAATACCCCCATGGCAACTCCCAAGCGCCAGTCCTCGAGGAAGAGCACCACCACAACGCCGATGGCCAACAGCGTGTACCCGATCATCCTCACAACGAGTCGTTGGAAGAAGTGGGACATCTTATTGATGTTCCCGTCGATGATCTCTATGAGCTGGCCTGGCGTGTGCGCGTTATGAAATCCGAGGTCCAGACGCAGCGTGTGCCTCACGAGCCGAGATCTTAGACCGTTAGTGATTCTGTACGACACGTCGCTGCCGACGTACGCAGTTCCGCCGTCCAGCACCTGAACGACCACCTCGACCACTATAAACAGCGCGGCGGCCAGATACAGTGTGCGCAACTCGCCCTGGGACTGTGCCGTATCGATGAAGAACCGAATGACGAGCGGGTTGAAGACCTGCAGACCCAGACCGGCGCACATGAGAACCGCGAGGACCACAATCCTGAACCGCTCGGGACGGTAGAGTCCACCGGTTAATTTGAAGAAGACTTCAAGAGTCTTGAGCACTATCCAGTCACCTACTAAACGATGCTACAGCATGGGGCGTGGGAGTATCACAAGCGGTCCCGATTGCTGTGCATCAAACACATGGGTGGATTACGTTCGGAAGCTTCTCAGTCCGTCTTCAACCCTAACATTGAATGACATAAATGGAACACGCATGGAATGGTTCTGAATACAGCCTGTTTCGTTCATTGTCGTTTTTCATCAAGTTAGCGATCAGGCTCGACTCCAAGATCGCCCGTCCACAGGCGCTGCATTTCAGCGGAGGCTACGAGCAGGTGTTCGAGCGTTCCTTCGGCGTCGACGCGACCGTCCTTGAGGACGATGACGTGGTCGGCGCGGCGAAGGGCCTCCCTCCGGTTTGAGACGGCAAGGACGGTGCTGTTCGAGCGATCCGACAACCGCTCCCAGAGGATCTTCTCGGTCTCGACGTCGAGGCCGCTCGACAGATCGTCGAAAATAAGCAGTTCCGGGTCTCGGACGAACATCCTCGCGGCGGCGGCCCTTCTCTGCTGTCCTCCGGAGAGCTTTACTCCGCGCGGCCCGACGACGGTATCCAGACCCTTTTCGAGTTCGTCGACGTCACGTTCCAGCACGGCGGAGCGGACGGCACCCGGCAGATCGGCCGAGTCCTCTTCGAGCCCCAATAGTATGTTGCCGCGCAGTTCCTCGCTGAAGAGTCTGGGCACTTGCGAGGTATACGCCACTCTTGGAGGCACGAAGAACCGTTCGGGGTCGTCGACTTCACGGTCGTTCCACCGCACTTCTCCGGACTGTGGCTGCAGCGACCCCGTGAGAGCACGAATGAACGTTGTCTTGCCGGAGCCGATGCGCCCTGTGATCACCGTGAACGTCCCTCGCCGCAACTTCAAACTCAGATCCCATACGCCGCGGTCCGAATCGGGATAGACGAACGTTAGACCACGCACCTCCATGCTCGCGAGCCGATCATCCTTGCCGGCTGCAATCTGCGGCACCTCCGGCAGGTCTCCTGAGAGGAAGCTCCGGCTTGGCCGGACCAGCTCACCCGGCGGAGCGCCCGGCATGAGCTCCAACGCCCTCTTGAGAGAGACGTCCATCTGCTGGTACCCGTTCAGCACCTCGCCGAGGCCGGCACCCACATTCCCCACATTCGCCAGGAAGAACACGAAGAGCGTTAGGTCTCCAACCGTAAACTCCCCCGACCTCATGGCCCCGGCCGCGGCGATCAGAACAATCCCCGTCACCAGCACGTTGATGTTGAAGAAGATGCCTCTCAGGAAGTCCCTTAGGACGCTTTCTTGAATGGCCGCTCGCATCCTGTCCTCTCCCAGTTCGTCAATGCGTCGCTGCACACGGTCTTCGGCTCCGGCCACCTGGACGGCTTCAACGAGGCTGAACGCTTCTCCGACAAGGCCCGTCACCTCGCCCGTCGTCTCGCGGCTCTTCTTCCTGGCGCGTGAAATGACTCCCCGGACGTAGAAGGCCACCACGATTATCAGTGCAAGCGGCACGAATACGGTGAACGTTAGTGATGCGCTTATCCTCGCCATTATCACGACGCCGACAATCGCCAGCAGACCGTTGGCCAGAAGGTTCGAGATGTCCTCGAGGTAGTCGTGTATCAATTGCACGTCGTCGCGGAATCGGTTCACCGCCTCCCCGCTCGAGTGGGGCAGCGCGCGGTAACCGGGCAAGCTCATGATGTACGCGAATATGTTGCGCTGGAGGAGTGCCCGAACGTTGAACGCTCCGTAGTAGTAGCTGACCACCGACCCCGTATGTTGAAGCGTCGCAACCACTCCGAACGCAACGAGGATGCCGATCAGCTCCCAAACGCCGAACCATGCAGTGGCGTGACCTGTCAGAGAGTCGAATACCGAGCGTTGTGTAAGCGCAATCAGCGTCGGCAAGGTCACCGAAATCGAAATGTTCAGAATGGCATGTGCTATCAGAGGCCATTTGTAGACCAGGGATGCCCGGAGGATGTACTGCCACGTTCTCATGCGAGTATCTCCTCCAGGCCGGTACGCAGCAGGCCGTGAAAATGAGAAGTCGGGTCGTTTGCGAGAGCGGCTCGGTCGCCGTGCTCGACGACCCGCCCATCGTCGAGCAGCAGTATCTCATCGCAGCGTTCAAGAGTCGGCAGGTGATGAGCGATGATGATTGTCGTGCGACCCTGCACGAGCTTGTCTACGGTACGCTCGATAAGCTGCTCAGTACTGCGATCGAGTCGTGAAGATGCCTCGTCCAGTATCACGACGCCGGGGTCCTTGAGAAAAGCGCGAGCAAAGGCGAGAAGCTGGGCCTCTCCGGCGGACAGTCCGTCACCGTCGGTCTGCAATTCCGTGTCCAGCCCTTTCGGCAGTCGGCGCAGCCAAGGACCGAGACCGAGATCATCGATTACCTCCGTCAAGCGCTCGTCGGGCACGGCCGTGTCATAGAACGTCAGGTTGTCGCGAACCGTGCCACGGAAAAGCCGGACGTCCTGGGTGACCAGCGCGATCCTGTCCCTCACTTCTCGGAGCCTCGCTTTACGAATGTTCTCTCCACCGAGAATGACCGCTCCACTACCGGGGTCATAGAGCCGAAAGAGCAACCGCGAGATCGTCGTCTTCCCGCTGCCGGTCCGCCCAATCAATCCCAACACCCGTCCGGGCCCCAGTGAGAACGAAACGTCACGCAAGACAGGCTCATCCGCTTTGTAGGCAAAATTGACGCCGTCGAATCGGACACTGAGCGCACCTTCAGGCAGCGTAACCCCAGGCCCTTCCACGATCTTGGACCGAGTGTTCAACAGTTCCGTCATCCTCACGATGCTCCCTCCGGCGCGCTGGAGATCGTTGAGCTGCCAGGTGAACCGTTGTATCGGTTCGGAAACCATATTGGTGTAGTGCAGGATCAGGTATACGGTCCCAATCGTCGCAAGGCCGTTCAGGAAAAGGTACGCGCCGATACCCAGGGCGACGGCCGTTCCCATGGAGAACGAGAACAGCGTGATATTGAAGAAGAGGGTGAACATGACCATCGTCGCCAAGTACCTTCGGAACCAATTCCGAATGTGCCAATGAAAGCCCCGCACGGCGTATGCCTCGGCGGCGTTTGTGCGAATGTCCTCTCGACCGGCTATTCGTTCCTCGATGAATCCGAGGGCGTTTGCAGCCGCCTCCTGCGTCCTCCGATATCGACCGACGGCGATGTTTCTCAGACTCGACAAGGTCACTAGGATGGCGCCGCTGTAGACGGCGAGCGCCAACCCGGCCCGCCAATCTTCCCGAAACAGCAGCACAACTATGCCGCAGAGCAGCAGCAGGCTGCCGAGCACATGAATGACGAACGTCGAGAAGAACTGGCCCAACTGTCTTGCGTCTCCGTCGATGCGCTCGATCATTTCACCCGGCGTGTGCTCGTTGTGATAGGACATGTCAAGGTGAAGAGCGTGACGGGCCAAGTCGGAACGCAGGGCATTTGTGGCGGTCCAGGCGACCCTACTGCTTGCGTATGTGGCAAGAAGGTTGACGACCTGCTGAAGGAGGGCGATAGCTATGAACAGACAGGCGGCGATCAGCAGCCGGGTCAACGGGCTGCCCTTGGTGGCCTCGTCTATAAAGAATCGAAGTATCTGAGGATTTAACAGCTGCAGACCGATATTGCCAAACAGCAGGACAGCAACGACGGCGAACAGCAGCTTTTGGTTCGCTACATAACGCAGGAGCAGTTCGGCATATTGCCGAACGCCAACTTTGTCCTGTTGGTCGGCTGAAAGGGAATTACTCTGTGAACTCATGAGACTCGGTCACTCAAAGGCGCAAAACTGCCCGGGACGTGGTTGACGGGTGGAGTCAGGACTATCCAAGAGGATAGTTAGTCATCCATTATGGATGAGTTTTTAGTTCGTCGTCAATGAATTATACCTAGGCTCAAGGTTCCTAATCGACGCTTTGTCGTAACCGTGTTGCCGACAGGTTGGCAACTACGGAGCCAAAATGTACCGGCGTCGTGAATCGAATCGCGACGATTCCCATAATATTGGCTTGGAGCATTTTTGTGACCGAGTCGCTGGGATCCGTGTTGCTGCCGAGTACCAATACAACACACGCGGAGTCCGGAGGATAGTTCCAGAGATCCGACCTTGATCGCAAAAAGCCCAGCGATGCCAAACCCAATTCTTGGTTCGAACTTTGGCTTGCAGGCCAGAACGGACAAAGTACAGAACCCGGTCCGGTTCACTGTTAGCTCAACTCTTCGCAAGTCCCCTTCCCAAAGAACGAGCAAACGCCCCAGCGGAAACTGCCAATCGTTCTCTGTCGATTTGAACGACGGTTGAGCATCAATGTGTGTATAGAACAAATAGGTGTAAAACGAGTCCGTTGACAAAGATTTAAAGCTATAGTAGGTTTACCCTGTTTCAGATAGTTTGGTGTACTGATTCGTTTAGAGCGGGATGTCTAAGCTACGAATAAGGAGTTGTGATGCTTTACAAAGTGTGGAACAGTTCCAATAGATTGGCTTTGGTCTTAGGTCTGCTCGCTCTTTTCGCCATGTTCATGGTGGTGGCATGCGGCGACGACGATGAAGACGCAGCACCGGCTGCTGAGACCACTTCGGATACCGATGCTCCTGAGGTTGTGCAAGGGATCACGATCCCGCCGAAGGGCGCGAGCAAGGTTCTCGACAATGTCAGAGAGCGCGGGGAGTTGAGGGTTGCCGTTGCTATGGCTCTGCCGTGGCTGGGTCAAAACCCCTCAAACAGTGAACTGGTAGGCCCGGCGTGGACGCTTGCCGAGAAGGTTGCTGAGATTCTGGGCGTCAAGATCACGCCTGTGTTCACTACATGGGATGCGCTGCTTCCGGGGGCGCTTGCGGACAAGTTCGACATATCCGTCGCTGCCACCTACGATACTCCCGAGAGAAGAGAGGTCGTGGACTTCGTGAACTGGAGCGAGTCCGGGCTATGCTTCAGCGTGCTGAAGGACTCAGGCCTAAAGACGATAGACGACCTGAACTCGCCCAACGTAAAGATGGTCATCGGTATGGGAACGGGCACCGAGCAGACCACTAGGGCAACGCTGCCTCAGGCGAATATTGAAGCTATCCCGCCCGCCCCTGGAGTGAGCTTCTCGCAAAACCTGTTGCTGGCGGGTCGCAGCGACGCCGTACCGTTTGATTCGCCAATGGCCCTTGCGGTCGAGCGAGAGTTCCCGGACTTGCAGATTATTCCCGGAGGAGCGGAAGAGTGCATCGCGAATCCCCATGCTACTCGTGAAATCGGTCTGTTCCACCTCAAGAACGAGCCCGAGTTGAATAAGTTCTTGGCAGCCATCGCTGATAAGTGGGACGACCAGTTGCAAGAGGAACTCCTGCACTGGAGTGATCCGGTTGTCCAGGATGAGCTCAAAGGAGAATAAAGCCAGTCAGTCAATGGAACGCAGCCGAACAGGTGTGACTGACTAATGGTCCTGATCGAGCCCGTTGCCTGCACAGAGCATCAGGAGCTTCCCTCAACTCGATGGGAGCCGGCACTACACGTAGCTGGGAGACCGGGGGCTTGACTGTCCCTGCCGCTAAGGAACCCGCCGGCGGCTTTACGGCACTCGCTGGGCGAATACTCAGGCGCCGAAGGATTTCTGATAGCTTCGCGGAATTGATGTGCCCCACCGTGCGCGTCGGTTCGACACGCACTGAGTTCGTAATTCAAGACGTCGGCACAACGTCAGATCCGGGGAGAATCATACTTACTGATTGGCAGTGGTGGAGCTTTAGATGAGCGTCAACGGCTTTATCCTGGTCTTAGAGCAGTGGCAATTCATGGCCGAGGGGCTAAAGCTGACCCTGCTGGTAGCAGTGTTGTCCATCATTTTTGGATCAGTGTTCGGTCTGATAGTTGTGCTCATGCGGCTTGCACCCTTCAAGCCTGTCGACTGGACGGCCAGAATCTTTATCGACTTTATTCGCTCCACGCCACTGCTTGTGCTGCTCTTGTGGATTTTCTTTGCTCTCCCCATATTGACGGGACTCTCGTTCACTCCGTTGGTGGCGGGCGTCTTAACACTAAGCCTGCACAGCGCGGCGTTCCTGGGAGAGATATTCCGAGCGGGCATACTTTCGATAGAACGCGGCCAAAGACACGCCGCACTATCTCTGGGGATGCGGCCGTCTCAGGCGTTCCGCCGGGTCGTTTTGCCGCAAGCGGTAGGACGGATGCTGCCTCCGACCGGGAACATCTTTATCGGTCTTATCAAGGATTCGGCTTTGGTCTCCATAGTGGGGGTCGTAGAGTTGACCTGGCAGGCACAGGTCATCGGAGGCTACACGTTACGAGAACTGGAAGCGTTCACAGTCGTGGCATTCTTTTACGTCATTCTCCTCGTCATACCGCTTTCTCTGGTCGTCAACTATGTGAACCGGCGTATGAGCCCGGAGTATGTACAGGGTCGATCGTGGACGGGGAGATTAAGCGCGTTGCGTGGGAAGCTAAGGTAGATGTCTTACGAGTGGCACTTCGATGTAGTCTGGGAGTCGTTGCCCTTCCTGCTCGAGGGACTCTGGGTGACGGTCCTGATCGTAGTGGCATGTATGGGCATAAGCCTGATTTTGGGTCTCGTCTTGGCTCTGGCTCGCATCTCCTCCAACAGATGGCTGCGGCTAATCAGTGCGGCATATATCGATTTCTTCCGCGGCGTGCCGCTCCTGGTGTTGGTCTTCTGGGCGTTCTTCACCGTCCCAATTGCAACGGGAACACCTCTTCCGGCTATCCCTACAGGGATCATAGCGATGTCGATAAATCTGACTGCCTTCGTGGCCGAGATCTACAGGGCCGGGATCCAGTCAGTCACACTGGGTCAACGGCACGCGGCATTGTCGTTGGGAATGACAACTAGACAGGCTTTCCAGCGGGTCATCCTGCCGCAGGCGGTCAGGCATGTTGTTCCGCCTGTGGCAAGTGCTTGGGTATCTTTGTTCAAGGACACGGCATTGCTCTCCGTAATCATTGTGCCCGAGCTGATGTATCAGGCGAGAATTCTCGCGGTCAAGACCTACCGTCCACTGGAAATCTACACGGTAATTGCTCTGGTGTATTTCGTCATCACCTGGCCGCAAGCACGGTTCGCAGATTGGATTTATGAGCGCATGCGAGTAAAGAACTAAGGGGGTGCCGGGAAACATGGAAGACCTTGTCGTAGAAGTCGAAGACCTGCACCTGAGCTACGGTGACCTGGAAGTTCTGCGCGGATTGACCTTCACAATCAAACGCGGCGAAGTTCTGGTTGTAGTCGGCGCGAGCGGGTCGGGCAAGAGCACGCTCTTGCGTTGCCTGAACCGGCTTGAGGAACCTGACTCAGGCAGGATCATCATAGACGGCGCGGATGCGACTGACTCAAAGACGGACCTGCCCGCAATGAGGGCAAAGATCGGGATGGTCTTCCAGAACTTCAATCTCTTCCCGCATATGACCGCACTCGGAAATGTCGCCGAAGGTCCTCGGACGGTCCTAAAGATGTCGAAGGAAGATGCAGAGCGGGTCGCTCTTGAGCTGCTTGAAAAAGTCGGCGTTGCAGACAAGAGGGATGTGAAGCCGGCCATGTTGTCGGGTGGCCAGCAGCAGCGTGTTGCCATTGCCAGGTCCCTCGCCATGCAGCCGAAGGTGATGATGTTCGATGAACCGACATCCGCGCTGGACCCTGAGCTGGTGGCCGAGGTGCTGGACAGCATGAGACTGTTGGCCGAGGAGGGGATGACCATGATCGTGGTTACCCATGAGATGGTCTTCGCCGAGCTCGTGGCGCACCGGGTCATGTTCATAGACGAAGGAGTAATTATCGAGGAAGGCCCGCCGCAGGAGATCTTTCACAACGCGCGCCATGAACGAACAAGACAATTCCTCCGTCAGCTTCAGTGGGAGGGAACATCGTAGGGTCCCTCCGGTGTAGATGAAGGCAGTCGGCAGAAACATTTTCGGGAGGAGTCAACATGATTATCGACGGTCACGCATACTGCTTTCCCGCGAGAGATCAGGCCGCCGGATACCCTTCGGCTGATGAGAGGTGGCACGAGTTCCAACGTGAGCTAAGCGGGCACCACCAGCCGGTTTGGCGAGTCCGAGACCGCGCTCCCGCCGACAACTCGACCCTCATCGACCCGGAGACCAAAGAGCTTCACGACGTTGAGTTCACCGTACACCGGAACCGATTCACGTGGGACTACCAGAGGGAGACGTACACCAAGCAGTACTACCCGCCGATGCTGTACCGAGGAGACGCACCCGCCGAACTCCTGGTTACCGAGATGGACTATGTGGGCATCGATATGGCGCTGCTGCACACGTCTCCCCAACTCGGCCGACTGAACGAATACCTCGCGGATGCCGTCAGTCAATATCCCGACAGGCTGCGGTGGCTGGTCAACATTCCCGAAGCCCATATTGCGGATGACCCCGATGCCGCAGCAGCAGAAGCCGCTCGATGGGTGGCTACGGACGGCGCAGCCGGATACCAGTTTCACGCCAGGTTCTACTACCTGAGCGGCCGTAACGAGCCTTGGGATGCCGATTCGATGCGCCCATTCTGGGACGGCATAGCAACTCCCGGGTCGACCGTTTACTTTACGATCTTGGGGGCTCGACCTGGATCACGATATACGGCGGCTGAGAAAGAGAGTTACATCGAAGAGCAGAGAACGCTGGCACGTTGGATGGAGCGTTACCCTGATGTCAACGTAGTAATCACACACGGCTTTCCTTGGAGAATCTACATCGAGGACGACCGTGTGGTTCTTCCGGACGATCTCTGGGACGTCTTCCAGGCTCCGCAGTGCCACTTGCAACTGCTCTTTGCCATACAGATTGGGAATCTGTTCGAGTATCCATGGACCGAGACGGAGTCTGCCTTGCAGCAGTGCATCGAGCACATAGGCGCCGACAGGCTCATATACGGCACCGACATGCCTATGGTCGGTCGGTTCTGCACCTACCGCCAGACCCTCGACCAGTACCGTAAGCACTGCGACTTCCTGTCTGAGAGCGAGCGACAAGCGATCATTGGAGGAACGGCCGCTCGCGTTATGGGCATCGACACCTGATCTATGAAACGGCCGGCGGTTTCCTCGAGCTTTGGTGAAGGTAGACGCTAAGGCAACTTCAGGAGGGTCCCAAATGATAATCGACGGTCACGCATACTGCTTTCCCGCGAGAGACGAGGCGGCGGGATATCCCTCGGTCGATGAGAGGTGGCACGAGTTCCAGCGTGAGCTAAGCGGACACCACCAGCCGGTGTGGCGGGTCAGAGACCGGGCTCCCGCCGACAGCTCGACGCTCATCGACCCGGAGACCAAAGAATTTCACGACGTTGAGTTCGCTGTACACCGGAACCGGTTCACGTGGGACTACCAGGGTGAGACGTACACCAAACAGTACTATCCGCCGATGCTGTATCGAGGAGACGCGCCCGCCGAACTCCTTATCACCGAGATGGACTATGTGGGCATCGATATGGCACTGCTGCACACGTCTCCCCAGCTTGGGCGGCTGAACGACTACCTGGCGGATGCCGTCAGTCAGTACCCCGACAGGCTGCGGTGGCTGGTTAATATTCCCGAAGCCCATATTGCGGATGACCCCGGTGCCGCAGCTACAGAAGCCGCTCGATGGCTGGCTACGGACGGCGCAGCCGGATACCAGTTTCACACCAAGTTCTACTACCTGGGTGGGCATACGGAGCCGTGGGAAGGCGAGTCGATGCGCCCATTCTGGGATAGCATAGCGGCCCGGGGCTTGCCCGTATACTTCAGCTTGGGAGTGGGTCTCAGCAGAGGTCGAGACCGCAGCGAGAATCAGGAGGGGTATCTGAACGAGCATCGGATTCTGCAGAGATGGATGGAGCGGTACCCCGACCTCACCGTCGTAATCACGCACGGGCTGAACTGGCGTCTCTTCCTGGATGGCGACAGGTTCGATTTTCCGGACGCGATCTGGAGGACTTTCGACGCTCCGCAGTGCCACCTGCAACTGCTCTTCGTCATACAACTGGGCAATCTCTTCGAGTACCCTTGGACGGAGACGGAGTCGGCCCTGCGGGAGTGCGTGAAGCACGTAGGCGCCGAGAGACTGATTTACGGCACCGACATGCCTATGGTTGCCCGGTTCAGCACTTATCGTCAGACTCTCGACTATTACCGCAGGCACTGCGAGTTTCTGTCGGAGAGCGAGCGCCAGGCGATCATTGGAGGAACGGCGGCTCGCGTGCTGGGTGCTGACGCGTAGGTTTCGATGCAGTCTCGGCTTCGTGTCATTCCGGGCGCAGCGAGGTATGCAAGGTGTTTCGCCCTCGTCTTCGGGCCGTTCCAGCTACGAGATTCCGGTTGGAGGACACGGATTTTAGATTCCTCACTCCGCTCCGCTGCGTTCGGAATGACAGATGCTAGAGCTATGCAAAGGTCTCCCCCGTATCGGAGTGTGGGACAGGCTCTTCGCGGGAATGACGGTTAGGGGGTTTGTGGGTTACATTCATACAAATCCCCCATATCGGTTGCCACCGACACCACCAATCATGAAAATGGCGGTAGGGGGTTATTTTCAGGGTAATGACGAGGGCGGGACTGCGCGATGATGAGATATTTTTCACAGGCCAAGTGGGCCGCCTCGTTTCGTTACCGCGACTTTCGTCTGCTGTGGGGCTCAACGGTTATTCAGGCGGTGAGCTTCGGGATGGAGAGGGTTAGCCTGGGGTGGCTGATCTTCGAGATGACCGATTCGGTGTTCATGCTCGGCGTCGCGACGGCTGCGAACATGGCGCCCGCCTTCTTCCTGGGGGTGGTATCGGGCGCGGTCGCCGACTGGGCGAACCGCAAGCTGTTCGTCCGCTTCCTCGGCCTCGCCGCCGCCGGTTCCGCGGGCCTGATGGCGCTTGTGCTCCTGACCGGCGTAGCGCAGGTGTGGCACGTGCTGGGCCTGGCCATGCTTACGGGCACCGTTTCAGCTTTCCTGATGACGGTGCGGCAGGCATACACCTACGACATTACCGGGCCGACGCACGCGCTTAATGGGATGGCCCTCAGCAGTGTGTCGATGTCGCTGGGAAGCGTCGGAGGCGCGCTGCTCAGTGGGGTCGCCATCTCGGTCCTGGGCATAGGCGAACAGTACCTGGTGGTGGCGGGAATCTACGTCCTTGGGGTCGTCGTGCTGCTGGGCATACGGGAGGAGGGGCAGGCGGCGGTGGCCGAGCGAGGGTCTGTGGTGGAGAACCTCGTGAGCTACGTGCAGCTGCTGCGTGTGAACCGCATATTGATGACCCTCATGCTGATGACGATCGCCATCGAGATATTCGGGTTCAGCCACTATACGCTGCTGCCGGTGTTTGCCAAGGATGTCCTTGGCGTTGGGGCGACCGGCCTGGGAATGATGACGGCCGTGGGCCAGATGGGAGGCCTGCTAGGCGTGATGACTCTGGCCAACCTGGGGAACTTCAGGCGGAAGGGCCTGCTGGTGATCGTCATCACCACGGGCTTCGGGCTGGGTCTGATGGCATTTTCCCTGGCGTCTCACATGCTGTTCTTCCTGGTGATACTGGCCTGGGTCAATGGCTGCGCCATGAGTCTAGACACCCTGAACCGGACGCTGATGCAGGAGAATGTACCCAACGAGCAGCGCGGCCGTGCGATGGGCTCGTGGACATTGAGCATCGGTGTGGGACCGGTTGGGAAGCTGGGCATAGGGGCGCTGGGTGAGGCAATAGGCGCGCCGGGGGCACTGCTGGTGAACGGAGCCATTCTGGCATTAGTGGGCGTCACCGCGGTCGTGGCGCTGCCCAGAATACGGCGGCTGCCCTAGAGCTTCCGCTGCTCAGGATGCTGTAACGCACCGCGGAAGATGTGATAGTGAACCAGGCTTTTAGCGACTGGGCGATAGATTCGATCACCACCTAGTGAACGTTTTTGTTTATAGGAAGATGACAAAGGTGCTGTACTCTCTATTCAAGACGGCGGATTTATCGTTGCCTAGCACTTAAGGACGAGGATTAGATACTCCACACGGCCGTACAAGCCTTGACCCACTCAATCAACTGGGAATTACATATCCTTGTGAACCAAGCAACCGGCGAGTAACGTCTGAGCGCGTCCGCCATGTCCACTATGAGGAGACGATGATGCCCAGCCTCCAACAACTCAACCATCAGTCAGTCCATCAGCGACCGAGAATCCCCCAATCGAGAATGAGCCCATGCAGTAGTCAACCACCGGTCTCCACTGATCGAACACGTCTGAGGGCGCATAGAAGATCGCCATGTACCCCTTCTCTCCTTCGTGGATATACGCCAGACGCACGCCCTTCATCCAACCGTCGTTCATTTCGAACTCCTCGATCAGTATCGGCGCGCCGGAAGGAGTATCGATCTCCCTGCTTGCCGTGACGAGCTTATCCTCCTTGTACGGGAAGGCCAGTGCCAGGACGGAACGCTCCATGTAGTCGGCGACTGAAAGCTCTTCTTCAGGGCTTCGCCTGTGCTGGCTCATTTCTCGTTTCTCCAGGGTGACCGTCCTGCCCGACCTGTCCTGCTCGAACAGCTCAGCCGCAAACACGTCCCTGTCTCCTCCCGTGATGTTCAACGGATAGTCGATCCGGATCGCAGGGTCGGTTTCTTCATACGTGTGCTGCAGCATCTTGCCCACCGGACTCTCGAGGGCGCTTTCGACCCGCTCCGAGTGCTGGGAAGACTCCGAAATCTCGTCGGTCGCCGTGGACTGCGAGATCTTCATGACATAGCCGCTGGGATAGCTGCGGGTTTCCGGGTCTCGCTGGACTGCTATGGTGTATTCGGCGGACCGCGGGGCTCTGAACTCGAACTCGTGCGTATCCTGCCATCCTCCCTCAGCCACGAAGACCTCGTAGGGCGCGGCGTCAGCGTGGTCTATCGTCACGATCGCGTCGGAAAGTCCCAGCGTGAGCTCTACTGTGATGCGGTCGCCTTCCCTCAGAAAGATCGTGTACGGATCGACGTCCCTGGCGTTGTCAAACACCCCGGCAACGCTATGGCCGATACCGATATGCTTGCCGTCGTCGGGGTCGTGATATCGCACCATGGGGGCGGTGCTGCTCATCTTTACGGCACGGGTAAGATCGAACGGCTGGTTCACGATCACTAACCATGGCGCGCCGGGGCAGCATGCATCGCCAATGCCCTGGCGAGTGGACCGGAAAGTGGAGTTGAAGCTCTCGTATCCCCATTGATTGAATAGGCCGTACTCGACGTCCCAGGGTGCTTCGAACTCTATGGACGCGTTGGAATGCTTACCCCAGAACACCGCCGTGTCCCAACGACCTTCTAGGCGAAACTTGTGCTCCTGACTGCCTCCCTCCGTCGATGGAAAACGAGATCCGAAGGGCGAGGCCTCCTCGCCTCGCAGTATTCTCGACAGCCGGTCTCGTACGGTGTCTGAGGATGCCCCGATATTCTTCACATCGCTGCTCCTCAGGTTGACTCCAACCACCTCACCACTGCCGTTCGCCACCGGGCCGCCGCTCATGCCCCCAATTCCCTCGGCGGACGTTGTCACCTCCGATATATACGCGTCCGTCCAGTTCCCCAAGCTTACGAACTCCCCTTCGGTGGCGAACAGCTTCTCGGATCCCTGAGCGTGTCCCACTGAGTACATGGTGTTTCCTTCACGTTCGAGCTCTGCCTTTCCAAGCACTACGTGAGGAGCCGATGTGTCGATGGGACCCAGGAAAGCGAGGTCGGCAAAGTGATCGAAGGCCGCAACCTGCACATCGTCGTACTCCGTACCGTCCTCGAACTCAATGTCGACGACCGTATTCGGCCACACCACGTGAGCCGCCGTGACGACGTAGTTCCCGTCTGCGATAAACCCGCTTCCCACAATCCCATAGATCCCTCTAATTCTCACCATGGAAGGAGTCACGGCCTTCAGCAACTCTCCGAGGGAAAGTTCTCCGGATGGAGCTTCGCTTGGCGACGGCGTTGGGCTTGGCAACACGGGTGTAACCGTTGGAAGCACGGCTGTTGCCGTTGCCGTAGGACTCGGTCTCGGCAAGGGAGTCGCAGACGGTTCCGGTATGACATCCTCCGTTGCCGGAGGGACTTGAGTGGGCGTCGGACGGGCATCTCCGCACGCCACCAGCACCACGACCGCCACACAGAACAGCGCCACCGGACGTATGATGGCGCATGGGAATGCCTCTATGAAAGACACAGTCAACATGTCCCTCGCTGCATGGGCGCTCTTGGCATGGAGAGGTTGCTTATCAACAAACCTTCCGTCCGACTCTTCGCCGTTGCAGCAAGACTTTACTGGTCATCGGATACCACGTCACCGCAGAAGAATAGCAGGCCGAGATCAGTCGCGCGGCCCTGGCCGATGTATCTCAGACCGTCCGGGACGCACCCCGTTAACTCATTATCGAAAAAGAACAGGTCAGTCAGTCTGGGAATATTACCCAGTTCCGGCGGTATTTCGCCCGTCAGTCCGTTCTCCGCAAGATCGAGATGCGTCAGATTGGTGAGCTTCCCAAGCTCCGGCGGTATCTCGCCGATCAGCCAGTTGTCGCCCAGCCCCAGCCAGATAAGCTTCGAGAGGTCCCCCAACTCAGTTGGTATCTCCCCGGTCAGCTGGTTTTCTCTCAGGTGGAGGTGTGTGAGCTTCGAGAGTTTCCCCAGTTCGGACGGTATCTCGCCGCTGAACTGATTGCCCCACAGACCCAGCACTTCCAATTCGGAGAGGTCGCTTAGCTCTGAAGGTATCTTTCCTTTAAGCCAGTTCCCTTGAACGTCCAGCTCGGTCATAGTAGAGAGTAAGCTCAGTTCCGGCGGCATCTCGCCCTTCAGGAAGTTCTCCCCAAGCGCCAGCTTGAGGACGCCGCCTTTCCCGTCGGTTACGATTCCGTACCATGTCTCGAGCGGCTCGTCGCTGAGCCAGTTGTCATTCTTATTCCAGTTCGGGCCGTCCGTGGCATGGTACAGCGCCCTCAGTGCCTCCAGCGTCTCTTCGGATGGCTCGACAGCGACCAGGTAGGCGATATCAGCAAGGCTTTCGGGCACACTCCCGCTCAGTTGGTTGCCCTGAAGGTCTGCTCTTTCGAGCTTAGAGAGGTCCCCGAGTTCCATCGGTACCTGTCCGGTCAGTTGGTTATGGTTCAGGTGGAGATGGGTCAGATTCTTGAGCTTGCCAAGTTCCGCGGGAATTTCGCCCGACAGTTGATTGTTCCACAGACCCAGGATTTTCAGGTCAGTGAGCTCGCCCAGTTCGGGTGGTATCTTCCCTCTCAGCATGTTCCCCTGCATGTCCAACTCCGTTAGATGGACGAGGTCGGCCAGTTCGGGGGGAATCTCTCCCTTCAAGCCGTTCGCTCCCAGTTCCAGCTTGATGATGCGGCCGGAATCGTCGGTCACGACGCCGTACCATTGTCCCACCGGCACGTCACTCAGCCAGTTGTCATTGTTCCTCCAGTTAGGCCCGTCGGTGGCGTCGTGCAAGACCGCCAGCGTGTCCAGTTCGGTACAGGACGGCCCGACGATGGCGACAAGATTGACAAAACTCGCAGGAATGCACTCTCTACTAAACTGGTTTCCCTGAAATCGAAACTCCGTCAGGCTCCTGAGGTTGTCCAGCTCCGGCGGAAGTTCCCCACTCAGGGAGTTTTCCGCTAGAGAAAACTCTGTGAGACTTACGAGCCTGCCCATCTCAGGTGGTATTTCGCCTGAAAGATCGTTATAGGACAGGAAAAGCCAATCCAGCTTGCTGAGGTTGCCCAACTCCGGAGGTATGGGGCCGCTCAACTGATTCCCCCAAAGGCTCAGCCACCTCATCTCCGTAAGGTTGCCCAGTTCCGGAGGTATCTGACCGGTCAGCCGGTTGTCGCTGAGGTAGAGCCACCGTAATCCTGACATCGTCATCAGCTGGGCGGGGATCGGTCCCGTCAATTCGTTGCTGTAGAGGGACAGCCCCACCAGGTTCGTGAGATTGCTCAGTTCCGGCGGTATCTCTCCGGTCAGGCTGTTCCCGAAGAGATCGAGCCTCTGCAAGTTCGGAAGAACGCCCAGTTCGGGCGGAATCTCGCCCTTCAATTGATTCTCTCCGAGGATTAACCTGATCACACGACCTTCCTCGTCGGCAGTGACCCCATGCCATTCACTGAGCGGCTCGTCGCTCAGCCAGTTATCGTTATTCTTCCAGTTCGGGCCGTCCGTGGCGTTGTACAGCGCAATCAACGCCTCCCGTGGGTCGCATGACAACTGCTCAATGTTGGCAAGGTCTGCGGCGCTTCTCGGTATGCACCCGGAGAGTCTGGTTCCCGAAAGGTCGAGTGACGTCAAATTGGCTAGGTTGCCAAGTTCCGGCGGTGTTTCACCCGTCAGCCCGGTCTGTGAGAGGTTGAGCACCTTCAAGCCGGAGAGATTTCCCAGCTCCGGCGGTATCTCTCCAAGCAGCCAGTTCTCTGAGAGATCAAGCTCCGTCAGGTTGGAAAGCTTGCCCAACTCGGCCGGAATCTCCCCCGCGAGTTCATTGTCGTGAAGGTCCAGCACTTCCAGACTGCTGAGATTGCCGAGAGCCGGGGGTATCTGGCCGTTCAACTTATTCCCCGACAGGTCCAGTTTATCCAGCAGTGTGAGCCCGCCGAACTCGGACGGAATCGGCCCAACCAGCCAGTTGTCGCCGAGCTCCAACGCCGTCAAGTTGGCAAGGGCGGCTAACTCGGGCGGCAATCGCCCGGCCAGAAAGTTCTCCTCCAGTGCCAGCCCGACTACGTGACCGTCTTCGTTCACCGTGACGCCGTGCCATTCACCAATAGGCGAGTCGCTGAGCCAGTTGTCGTTCTTGGTCCACCCATCGCCTCTGGCGGACTCATACAGCGCGGTCAGAGCGTCCCTCTCAACACTTCTCGGATCGGCCGTGGGACTCGCCGTTGGCTCCGGCGAGGGCGTCGAAGTCGGTTCCGGCGTGGCGGCCTCTGCAACGGGTGGCTCTTCAGTTGGTGGGACTTCGGTAGGTGCTGGCTGGGTGTCCCCGCACGCCGTCAGAAGGACGGCCACAACGCACCCAAACGCAAGAATTCGTGCGCTCAGCTTAATGTTCACCCCTATAGAAGCAATGCTCACGGCGATATTCACTCCGTAATTACATGCTGTGTATTTATATCACTTACCAAGCAACATGTATAAGGAGTAACGGCTTTGCGGTTGGAAGCCACCCTACTAATGGCAAAACCAAGCGGTTGCTTCCACTTGTACGGCCCCGTGCGGGGGACGTAACGCCGCTTTCAAGTGACTGCGTCCCCTTCTCCGCACCTCTCCTCCGGCGGGCTGACAGGGGTAGGCAAAACGGAATTGCAGCTACGATCCGACCCCGTATCGGGGTACGGGGTGACGTTCCTTCGCCGGTATGACGGTTGGTGGCGGGACGCAGGGTCAGTGGCGCTCATGGGAATTCAGGTATTGTTCGAGCTCGGAATTGATCGTGGGCTGGTCCAGTACCCGGTTGTCAGTACTGTAGATGACGCTGTGCAGGCGGTTGAGGAGCTTTTGACTCTCGTATTTTGGGGCCGTCTTTGCGTCGTAGTCCATGATTACCTTTGCGGCGTATGCGCGCTCCTTGGGGTCGTCGGAGTCGAGGCGCTCGACCTGGACCGCCAGGGCTTTGAGCATGAGGGTCCTCATGCCTGATCGGGCGTAGAATGCGACGGCGTCCCGCTGTTCTTGGTAGGCCGCGCGAAATTCCTCGTCTTGGAGCCAGCGGTTGATAGTCCTACGCGGCACGCCAGCAAGCTCGGCGGCCTCGCTGACGGAGCTGGAAGAGATCAGATGGGGAATTACGTTAAGCTGTCGGTCGGTGAGTTCATGTTCTGAAAGTGAGCCATTTTGAGCCATTCTGTGCCATTCTCCTCGTTATTGTAAAGTTGTGCGGTGGGTATTCACCCCCGTATCAAGTACGGGGCAGGCTCTCACTCCAACTCTCTCCCACGACGGTGGAGGGGTGGGTCGGATTGCCGCATGTGGACAGGATAGGACAAGTGTTCTGTGTTGTCAAGTCGGAGCGGAGGATGGGAGTGTGGGGTAAGATTCGCACGGAAATATTGTGGTGGAGGAGGGAGAAATGGGAGTGACGGTAGTTAGCTGGAACATCGCGAAGAGGCAAGAGCCGTGGCGTGAGCTGGTGCGGATGGATGCCGACGTTGCGTTGTTGCAGGAGGCTGGGTCGCCACCGGACGACGTAGGGCCACTGGACATCGGGCCGCGAGAGGCGTGGGACTCGCACTCGTGGAACTCGGACTGGTGGCACGGCCGGGGCTGGAAGGCGTTGTTCGACCGCTGGCCGATGGTGGTGAAGCTGTCGGACCGGGTGGAGGTGGAGTGGTTCAAGCAGGTCAGTCCGGTGTGGGGCGATGACCCGAATGAGATAGCAGTGAGCGGCATTGGGACGATAACGGCGGCGCGCGTCACGCCGAAGGACGGCTCAATTGAGCCTTTCATTGCGGTTTCGATGTACGGGCGGTGGTTGGGGCCGCATCCCTCCGCAGTTGGAGACTGGATCTACTCGGACGCATCGGCGCATCGCATCATCTCCGATTTGTCGACGTTCATCGGTTACTACGACCGCCCGTCAGAACATCGCATACTTGCGGCCGGGGACTTGAACATGTCATTCAACAGCACCGATCAATTCGATCATCGGGCGCAGACCGTTCTGGACCGGTTTCAAGCCCTGGGGTTGGATTACTTGGGGCCTCAATACCCCGCCGGCCGCCGAGCCGACCCCATACCCGCGCACTTGAATGAGGAGTCGTTGGACGTGCCTACCTACTACCACGTGCCATCGAACACTCCCACCGGGGCCTACGTCCAGCTTGACCACGTCTTCGCTTCGCGCGGCTTCCATGAGAGCATGAACGTGCGGGCGTTGAACGAGATCGATGAGTGGGGGTCGAGCGACCACTGTCGGGTGCTGATTGATGTTGGGGAGGGATAGGGGTTGGCGAGGTTGGGGGCGAATCTTCCGGAGTCACAGCTAGGCAGTTGTGCGGTGGCGGGCAACGGGGCTCACCGTGTTCACGACAAATTCATTTACACTGCGGGTGAGAATGTAAAGGTGTTGTATTTGTTCATATCTTGGGTCATAATTCTGGCGTGCCGATGTCCATCTTCAGCATACAGGCGAAACAGAGAAGCATCATTCAGGGCGGGTCAGGTGTTTGGCTGGTGTGCCTGATATCCGTCGTTCTACTGCCAGCATGTGGTGACAGTCCACCCTCCGAAGGTACTACGGCGCCGGCTGAAACGCCCCTAGCGAGACTGAGCGACTCGCCAACACCGGCTCCGACGGAGACGCCAAAATCCACGGTTGTGCCATCGCCTACTCACACGGCCACACCACTGCCGACTTCCACTGCCACGCCGCTCCCTACCTCCACCAATACGCCGTTGCCGACTCCTACAATCACACCATCGCCGATCCCCACAGCTGCAACGTCGCCGACACTAACTATCACGCCGTCGCCGATTCCTACGGCTACGCTCTCGCCGACCTCCACCAACACGCCGGCGCCAACGTCCACTCCCACGCCGCTTCCTACCTCCACCAACACGCCGGCGCCAACGTCCACTCCCACGCCGCTTCCTACCTCCACCAACACGCCGTTGCCGACTTCCACTCCCACGCCACTCCCCACCTCCACCAACACGCCGTTGCCGACTTCCACTCCCACGCCGCTTCCCACCTCCACCAACACGCCGTTGCCGACTTCCACTGCGACGCCGCTCCCTACCCCCACCAACACGCCGTTGCCGACTCCGATCCCGCGAACCACCCTGCCGCCTATTCGTCCAGACTTTGCCTCTGTCATTGAAGGAAGCAACCTAGAGTACGAAGAGCAGGTTAGGCAGGACATTGACGGGTTGCGAAAGAGTATGCCTGAGCTGGCGACGAAGATCGCGGGCCTGCCATGGATAGAAGACGGAATTGAGGGAGTGCAGGAATTAGGCGCTGTCAGGGGACTGATTCTCCTGGCCGATGCGGGGCACACGGCAAGACTCATCGAGGAGCCGTGGGTTGTCGAGGGCACGAACTACCAGGCCTTGGAGGCGCTTCGAATCGTTAAGCACAACCACCCAGAGACTCTCGATAAGATTATGTCTCATCCCGCCATCATCGACGGCATCACCGACCAGGAAGCCAAAGTATTCGCCACGCTGACCACCGCTGCCAACGCTGACGGATATCTTCTTGAAGACGCAGACCTGTTGAACAAGCTCCTGGACCCTGAGCAAGTACTGGTGGAGGAACGAACCATCACTCTACCCCTGGCTGGGGAGACTGACATCACGATCATCCGAACACGTCCAGGGGCAGATCGCACCATGGACTTCATGGAGCATTCCGTACGCAACATCGAGGAGTTCATGGGACTCCCCTTCCCACGGCGACAGGCAATCTACTTGTTCGTGGATGCCCCGGGAGGCGGGATAAACCTTGGTACTCATGTACAGATCAGGGCGAGTGAGCAAGCCACCAGTGGAGCGTCGATGTTCAATCTAGTCGCCCACGAAACAAGCCACTATTATTGGACGGGACTTCCGACCTGGTTATCTGAGGGAGCGGCGACATTCATGGAGTCCGTTGTTGCAGACACGCTCCACCGTCCCCCTGACGCAGGACCCTGCCGCCTCGCCAGCACGATCGCAGAATTCGAAACCCTAAAGAGCGACCCAACATCATTCGCTTATTTCGACTGCGAGTACTCATTGGGGACGAATCTCCTTTATGAGCTGTACCAGAACATGGATGACACCACCTTCCGACTGGCTTTTCGGCGCCTGTTCCTGCACACCGAGTTTGATGTTTCCGACGGCGAATGCGAAGACTTCGGGACGACTATCTGCCATGTGAGAGAGGCCTTTTCAGCCTACGTTCCTGAGGAAACAAAGTCCGTGATCGAAGATGTGATCACCCGCAGGTATGGTCGCACCGATCTCCCGGACGCCAACATCCGAGGAGTAGTGACAGGCCAGGACGGACGGTCCCCAGGAAGGGTAGCTTTGACGTTCAGTCGAGGGGGACAGGGCCCAAGAGTCGAAGTCGCGGCGGACGGGACTTTTGAGATCAGGGTAGAGTCCGGGGCATACATCTTGGTAGTAAGGATAGCGGTCGGTTCCGAACTGGTTTTCGTGGGGTGGTACGACGGCAAGGGGAGTATAACCACCGATCCGAGCCAGGCGTTCCAGGTTATGGTTGAAGGGGTAGACGTCGAAGGCATAGACATCAGACTCCCGACAGATACCGACGGTCTGTTGTGTCCGACCGGGTCGTTTAGATCTCTCCGCAGTGGAAGCTGCGTACCGATTTAGGAAGCCGACGAGAAACGTGGGGCTTGACGGCATCTGAGCGATATAGGCAACGCCTACCTGCGGCTACCCATAGCTTTCGCGGAGGATGCGGGCGGCTTTGGCCTCGGTCTTGAGCTTGAGGCAGGGTTCTTCGAGGAGCATGTCGATGGCGAGGTCGGCACCCGTTGGGATGGGTGACGGCCTCGGTTCTTGGTTGAGTTCGGGTGTGATACTATGTCGCACGCGTGGGGGGCGATGTCTCTGCACGACTTCTCGGGCCCGTGAGCGGCCTGCAGCGAGGTGACCAAATGTTAGGAAGAATGCTGGGCGCGGCCCGGTTGGACGCCGCCACTTACGAGGAGGTGGAGGCGGACGGCAAGGCCATCATACAGGCGCTGATCATCGTGGTTGTCGTCACGATCGCGAGTGTGGTCGGCGAGATGTTGGGTGGCGGAGATGACTTCGATGTGGTCAGTGCGCTGGTAATCGGAATAATCCGTGGAGTGGTGAGCTGGGCCATATGGGCGCTGATAACCTGGATTGTAGGCACGACGATACTGAATACGGAATCGACCGAAGCCGACTGGGGACAGCTGGCACGCTGCACGGGGTTCGCCCAGACGCCGGGGCTTTTGAACGTGTTCAGTTTCGTACCCGCGGTCGGGACGCTCATCACCCTAGCGGCATTCGTCTGGACGTTCATAGCAATGCTGGTTGCCGTTCGGCAGAGCCTGGACTACACGTCTACGTGGCGTGCGTTCACGGTGATCCTGATCGCGTTCATCCCTGTTGGCATTCTCAACGTCATCGTGTACTGGGTGACGGGGGCGTAGACAGTCGCAGAGGCGTGGCAGCCGGAGGCCGTTCGTGGTGAGCCCTTCGACAGGCTCAGGTAACTGCTCGATTCAGGACGAAGATTCACCACAGAGAACACAGAGAGCACAGAGTGGGGAAAGAGGTCGTCTTCAAGGCAGTTACTTCCACTTGTGCGGCCACGTGCGCGGGGCGTAACACTGCTTTCAAGTAACTTGTGGGAACCCCCTCTCTGTATCTCTCCCCCGGCGGGGCTGACAGGGGTAGGTAAAGTATGCACCTGCTACGGACATCACCCTCACCCTAGCCCCCGTATCGGAGTACGGGGCAGGCTCTCTCCCGTCGAGGGAGAGGGGATAAGCCGGTACTCATCTCTGCCTACTTTTTCAGTGGCCCAAATGACGAAGGTGGAGCACTTTAGATTCCTCGCTCCGCTCGGAATGACAGGGAGACGGGGGAGAGACTGAGTGTGGTTGCACGGCAGTTGCTGACACCCGGTACGGCCCCGCGCCGGGGCGAACGGGAGGTCAGCCGTAGCGTTCGCGGAGGATGCGGGCGGCTTCGGCTCCGTTTTTGGGTTTGAGGCAGGGTTCTTGGAGGGGCATGTCGATGGCGAGGCCGGGGGCGAAGCCGCAGTCGGGGTTGAGGCAGAAGGATCCCGGTCCAGCATGGATGTTAGCCTTGAAGGGCGCCAGCCACGGAGCAAGGGCTTGCCGGTGGCCGGTTGAGGAGGGATGGTCAGAAAGGACGACGTAGATCAGTCCTGCGCCATTTGGAGAGCTTCCGCCTGCTTGTCGCTAATGATCCTTATGACCACGAGGGATGGGTCTTCTTCAGCCACGCCTCGAACGGCCCTTCTCCCGTTCTTCAACGTGATCAATTCCGGGTCCTTGATGAAGACTTTCTTCTTCAGCTTTACCGAATAGGCCGTTAGTCTTTCCATTTCTTCGTCTCCATTCCCGGTGTCCTTCGCAGGTTCTTGCCGTGGTTTCGAACTGTACGAAACCACGGCATGGCAAGTCGGCTATTTCGTTACCTGTCGTCGAAGGGCGAACCGTCCACGAGGTTGTAGCGATACCGCCTGGACCCGTCATCGAAGTGCACGGTAATCAGATAGAGGTGCATCTCGAGCTCGGAGGCGAGTAGATCATGGGTACCGTCGTCCACCTGCTGCTGTGTGAGCCGGTCGCTCGCGCTCTGTGGGTTGTCTGCGTGTGGAGCGTCCTTGTCGCCGGGGATCCTCAGGGCCTGCACGGGGACATCGTGCTTGCGTCCCGGCGCATGCAGTGAGCCGCTCCAGGACGTAGACGTGAAGTTATCTGCATAGTTCTCCAGCTGCTCCACCGAGGTCGGTGCGCCATCAGGGTCTACGTGGACATTGGAGATGCCGGAGCAGGACCAAGCCCACCTGGTCACCTCGTTATTGCCGTCTCTCTCCACCCCATAGGGCCAGCAGCTGTTCACGTCGGGCCTGGTGTAGTCGCTTGGTTCGACGGCGGTGCCGTCGTCCTCGCGCTTGAAGTTGTAGCGGTACATGAACCGGAGTCGCTGAACGGTGTAACGGTCGACGTTGTTCTGCCGACCGGCCCATTCACTCCAGTTGATGTGGTATCCGCCGTCGGCAAGAACGGTCGTGACGGCGAAGGAGTTTCTTGCGCATCGCACAGCGCGGCCAGCGGCCAGCTCTTCCCTGCATTCGCTCATGGTTGCCGGGCCGCCGGGGCTGACCTGCCGACTAACCGTTTGCTGGGAGGCAGGGGGGACATTCCAGGACACTTTCGATTGATCCGGAGTGTCGGTGGAGGGCATCACCATACCTTTTGCGATGGACCCTGATGCGCCCTGTGCCAACGACGGCGTCATCGCCAGCAGCGCGATGAACATGGCGATCGCTGCGATGATTGACAGAGCGATAGTGCGGTAATTGAAAGCGGGCAGTCTCATGTAATGAGCGAGTAGTTTCATGTAGAGCATTGGCCAATCCTCCTTTGTGTGTAAATTGGGCCATTGGTTGAGCCTTAGAAATGACGCTGATCCGGCGATGAACTCCCTTCACTGTTTCCGTCGGACACTCTCTCACGGCGACGGTTAACGACTACTATCGCTCGCGTTCCTCAATTAAGTCTGTGCTCAGGCTGATTTTTGACGCTGCAAACCTGAAATGTGCGCGGGCGTTTCACTATGTACAGAGTCACGGAGCGGCCCAGTAGGTCTGGCAAGGTGGTGACAGGTTCAAGCTCATTTTTGCCGGAGCAGGCTATTTTGACACTGTAAACATGGCGGCAACATAATGGAGTTTATGGCCGAGCGTGATGTGCAGCGTTCCAGAGCGGCCCAAGTGGGTTTCGTGATGCGGTCATACCGCGAGTCCTTTTCTGCGGGAGACGGCCAGCGGGGGCTGACGCAGGAAGCACTGCTGGAGCGCATGGGGTCGGTGGACAGCGACTACGCGGAGCGATACAGCCACGCCACCGTCTCGCGATGGGAATCGGGGGGCACCAAGCCCACTCTCCAGCGGCTGAAGGTATTCGGCAAGGCCCTCAACTTGTCGCGAGCAGAGGTAGCAGGCCTGATATTGCTGGCCGGACTCGCCTGCGACTTTCAGTCAGCCTGGCGTCTCGTCACCTCAGATGATCGCGGTGAGTCTGTGGGCCGCAGGGGGTCGTGGGGACGCCTGTCCATCCTTGACGATGGGGACAATCCGGGAACTCCCCGCTCATTTCTCTGGAGCGCAATGCGCTTTGTGCTACTCAGGGTCCTGCCGCTGGGCATGTTCATAGCAGGTGGGTATGCGCTTTCCGTCTATGGCTGGAACAACCCATGGATGCCCACAGCGTACGTGGTAGTCGTGACGGCGGTCGTGCTTGCGCAGGGGATCTTTCTGCCGGATCGCGGCGCCGGCCTCAGGGAGTTTTTCTGGGTCTCGGTTTTCTTTCTATTGAGCACGCCATTGCTGCAGTTCGCCCCGATAGGCATGGACCACTACGGCTTCTATACGATCGGGAATTCCGCCGGCACCCAATTGCCGTACCTGCTGGCCCTTCTCTTCAACCTGTTGATTGCATCCGCCGCAGGGCTGGTGTTTCACCTGCAATGGTTACGGCAGTACTCCGGCAAAAATGGAGGGAGAAGCATCCTCCAACGGGCAGTCTCGGTGACACTGCCGCCGGTGGTTTTGGTCCATACGGTAGTCGCCATAGTCACGAATATCTCGGTCACGATTCAGTTGGCAATCTTGCTGCCGGTGTTGGGAGCTTTCTTCACGGCGTTCCTGGTACTGCGTGATCCCTCCTTCAATCCCAGTGAGCGCGACCGGCTATACCTACTGTCGGCAACGTCGGTACTGGCGATGATCACCGTTACCCTTGGAATAGTTGCCGTTATGGGTATCTACCTGTCGCCGGACTTGCCGAGGGTCTTGCCGGACCACAACCTTCTGACTTCCTGGGAGATCAACTTCGCGGAGTTGGGCTTTACTCGTGAAGAGGCGCTGGACCGGTTGAACTTGGGATACCTGTGGCACGCGATATGGGTGTTCGCCTACATGGTCTTCGTAGCGGGTGGGAGAGTGCTTGTGGGCATCTACTCGATTGACGCCAGCGACGGTAGTTAACGGGTCTGCGGAGGTATCCGCGTCGTCGGGTTAGGTCTTCGGTGGACTCGAGGGTGTTGTCGGGGTGCGGGCCATGCAGGGCGGCGAGGGATTGAAGCGGCGACTAGCCGTAGCGTTCGCGGAGGATGCGGGCGGCTTGGGCCTCGTTTTTGAGTTTGAGGTAGGGTTCTTCGAGGGGCATGTCGATGGCGAGGCCGGGGGCGAAGCCGCAGTCGGGGTTGAGGCTGAGGCGTGCGGGGTCGACGTGCTTGATGGCCTCTTCGACGCGGGCGACGATCTCTTCGGTGGCATCGATCTTCTCGAAGCGGCACTCGACGGCGCCGAGGCCGATGAGCCTGTCTTCGGGAAGCTCTCTGAGGATGGCGACGTCGCCGGCGACGGGGATGCTGAACTCCATGACGTACTGGTCGACGTTGATCTTCTTCATCGTCTCGATGATGGGCTCGTATCCGCCCTCGGCTCCCCAGCCCTGCCTGCCCCAGTTGCGGCGGCAGAGGTGGAGGGCGGTCTGGACGCCGTCGATGCCGTCGAGAATCTGGTTGATCCTGTCGGCGGCGAGGTCCATCTCGTAGCGGGGGTCGTCGAAGGAGTCGCGGTACTCGGGGTCGACGAGGACGCAGAGGTGTGGCTCGTCGATCTGTACGACGGTGACGCCGGTGTTCCGGAGGGCGAGAAGCTCGTCGTGGAGGATGGGGACGAGGGCATCGATGAACTGGTCGCGGGTCGGGTAGGCCTTCGTCGAGACTTCTTCCTCCCAGAGGCGGACTCCGAGCAGGTAGGGTGAGGGAACGCAGACCTTTGTGAGGCGGTCGGTGGCGTCGACGAGGAACCGGGCCTCCTGTGCTATGAGACCGGGGTTGACGACCTCCATTGGCTCGGTGACGGAGATGCCCCATCGGCGGGGTTCCTCTCGGAGGTCGGCGGAGAAACCGGTTGCGATGTCTGCGACGATGTGGGTGTAGGCGTGTCTGCGCCACTCGCCGTCGCTGACGAGGTCGAGTCCGGCCTGCTCCTGGATAGCGATGGCGTATCGGACGGCGGCGTCCATGCGGGGGGACGCAGCGGCCTCCGCGGACTCGGGGCCGGGGACGTCGGGGAGCATGTCCTGCACCATGAGGGGTCGCGGGAGGCTGCCGACGACGCCGGAGGCGAAGGGGACGGCGGTGTATTCAGGGGAGATGGTCATGGGGTTGCCTTTCTCGTTGCTGCTGGGATTAGGAGGAGGTTCACCACAGAGGGCACAGAGAGCACAGAGGGAGGACAGGGGTCGGACAAGACGGGACTCACCGCAGAGGGCGCGGAGAGCGCAGAGGGAGGAAGAAAGTAGAAAGAATTGCGTAGGGAGTGGATCCGGTCAGACGAGGATTTTAGATTCCTCGCTACGCTCGGAATGACAGGGGTGGGTGGTAGGATCGGAGTGACAGTGCATGGGGGTTCCTGATGTGAGGCGCAGTTGCGAGTGGCCTTCGACAAGCTCAGGCCGAACGGGGCGTAGGGGTTGCTGAGGCCGGACGGGCTGCAAGGTTTGCCTATGATGAACGAAGCGTGGGGTTGCATGGGGTGTTCAGTCGGCGCGGAGGCGGACCCAGCGGGTGTGGGTTATGCCGGCGACGGTGCACCAGAAGTAGGTCATGATGGTTCCGTCGTCGAGGAGGACGCCGCCGGGCTTGCCGAAGGCGATCTGCATGTGCTCGGCGAGGAAGTTTTCGGACTCGGGGTCGCCGAGGGTGGCCTCGGCCCCGGCGTCGAAGACGACGATCTCGTTTTCGACGTCGAAGGTCTCAAGGTCCTCGGTGAGGGCGACGTGGATGCCTTGCGGCTCGTGACGGAAGTTGTAGATGGCGGCGACACGTCCATCAGGCAGGGGTATGGGGGTGCAGACCTGTCCGCGCAGGTTGGTGGGGCGAGGGTCAGACCACGTGCGGCCCTGGTCGTCGGAGACGGTCCAGTGGTTGTTGAGGTCGTTGGAGGTGCCGTAGACGTGAGTCCAGATGAGGGTGTAGATGCGGCCGTCGGGGAGGACAGAGCACATCTGGTCCCACCAGAGGGTTTTTCCCGTAGGGTCGTCTGCGACGACGGTGTACTCTCCCCACGTCTGTCCCTGATCGGACGAGAAGAGGGCGGCGGCCTTCTGGTCGGGGACGCCGACGTAGCCTTCGGGCTTCCAGGTCTCGAAGGGGTACATCCAGCGGTCGGGGGCGAGCTGGAGGAGGCTGCCTGCGCCATTCCACGTGTAGCGCTCGGGGTCGAGCGGGACGGGGACTATCTGAGGGGGAGACCACGTGTCGCCGCCGTCGTTCGAGTTGTGCAGGCCGATCTCGCAGCGGGCGAGGTCCTCGGTGTTGGGGTCGAAGAGGCGGTCCTTCTTCTCGAAACGGGAGGAGGTCATTATCATGCCGCCGCCGGGGACGGTGGATATCTTGGGGGCGCGATAGGACCAGTTGTCGAGATCATGGTCGGCGGTGTGGATGCTGCCACAGTTATCCCATTCCCTGCCGTCCTGTGAGCGCAGCACTTCGATGTAGTTGTCCGGGGAGCCGAGTTCCTCGCCCGCGTGCTGGGAGGCGATGAACGTGCCGTCGGGCAGCGGGGTAATGACGGGCATGTAGGCGCCGATGGCGGGGCGGCGGGAGATTATTCCCTGGTCGATGATGGTGAGCATGGGGGGTCCTTACTCTTGTCCTGTATCTGAAGTTCGTTGCATAAAACAGATGGGTGTGTTCCGGGGAGTCACCCTCACCCTAGCCCTCTCCCACGACGGGAGAGGGGATTTTCACGCGCTGATTTGTTCGATGATTCTCCGGACACAGGACACTAGATTATGGGATGGCTGCGGCGGCTCACGCGGTCGCGGCGGGTGATGCGGACTGGATGGTAGCATGGCCCATGACGACGGAGCCCCTGAGGATGAGTGTGGCTCCATCGTCCGTATCGGCGCTCTTTCGGCTCTCGGTGTGGTCTTCGACCTCTCCCATGGTCCTGGAGATGTCGTTACGCACGATCCAGTGGTCGGGCACGAGTATTTCGAGGCCTCCCATAACGATGTCGACGTGGATGTGCGCGGGCGGTTCGACAATCTCGGCTCCGGTGAGGTCGAGTTTTACGCTGCCCATGACGCAGGTGATGTCGCCGCCTTTGAATTCCCGGGAGCTATTGCGCTCGTTGGCCTCGCTCATCGTGACGGAAATGTAGAGGTAGCCCTCGGCAGTTGTGCCGGCTTCGGACGTTGCATGGCTACGCTCGCGATTGCGTCGGCGTTCTTTTCGGCGGCGACGTCGACTTTGGTAGCTGGCCCCGCCTGCAATGATGGCTACGCCGACGAGGATGAACGCGATGGGCCACATGTACTTCCAGAGGACGACATCAAGCAACATGAGCTGAATGATCGTCGCGATGGCGATCGTCACTATCGGCCCCGCTACCCGCCTGAGCTTGTTCACGACGAGCAGGTAGAGGCCCAACAGGATGAAAAGAGACGGGATGAAGACGAGGAGTCCTCCAATGCCCCGTACGGGCACCAGATCCAATTCCATGAGCAAGAGCAGCACTCCAACCGCAACTACAACAATCCCGAAGAAAATGCTGCCTTTCATGACGGTCTGCCTCCTCTGGGTGTGGGCGTGTGGCGATTGTACGTAGGGGACACGGACGTGTCAAAGGCGGGTGTGGAGAGGAGGTGTGTTCCTAGTCCTAGTCCCTGATGAGGAGTCCTCCGAGTATGACAGAGCCGGTGACGATGAGGTCCGGGGCGTTGTCGGGTAAAGCGTCTTCATCTTCGTGGTGTTGGAGGGGGAGCCTTCGCTCGGCTACACCGCCCGCGATGGGCTGGACGTCTTTCTTCACGTTCCAGTGTTGGGGGACGGATATCTCGACGCCGCCGAGGATGGCGGTGACATGGATGCGGGCGGGTTTGTCGATTATGTCGGCCTGCCTGAGGTCAACGGAGACGCCGCCCAAGAACGCTGTGAGGCGGCCACCGCGGAAGTCTTTTGAGGCGTTGGGCTCGGTGATTCCACCGAGGATGGCGGTGGCGTTGACTCGGTGGGGGTCGAGGTTGGCTGCGTTGGCGAGCAAAGCATTCCTTCTCAAGACGAGAAGTATCAAGAGTATGGAGGAGACGGCGGACGCGATCAGGATAAGGCGTTTCATGGTGCCCTCCTTCCTCCTCCGGATATCAGCCCCGTATCGGGTACGGGGTGACGTTCGTTCGCCAGTATGACGGTTGTGCTTGGGTCTCTGAAGAAACGGAGATGGTCCTCGGAGGATGGTATCATACGGCTAGAAAGGTGGGCGGGCGCATGTAGGGAAGCGCCCTTTCGCGGTCTCACCACATGGAGAGCGGACTGCAGCTATGGCGTATTACCTTTTGATAGAGGCTGAAGTGCTGAAGCCCGAACAGTATGCGGTGTACCGGGAGGCCGTAACCCCGGTTATCGCGGAGTACGGAGGGCGATTTCTCGTGAGGGGCGGTGAGGTCGAGGTGTTCGAGGGGGAGTACAACGGGCGGCGGCGAGTGGTGATCGAGTTCGACTCCAAGGAGGCGGCCCGGGGCTTCTGGGACTCGCCTGAGTACGCGTCGATCAAGAAGCTGCGGGAGGGTGCAGGCGTTGGTGGCGTGATCGGGGTCGAGGGTGTGTGACCACATTCTATTTGTCGTTTGAGCAAATTTTTGACTACATCTAATCCTTTCCGATTCACGACGCGGCATTCAGAACATATATGCTTCATCCCGAGGTTCTGATCCGACGAATTGAGGAAAGCTCTTGCGTTTTCCGCCTTTTGCGCGGGCTGAAAGGCCCTCGGAGGCGTTTTAGCAACAACGTGGTATTGGTTTCCATCCGACGCGCGAATTCTTCCCCTCGAACGGATGCTTGAAATTCCCCGTTTGCCGCAAGTTCATGGGCTTGTCGGCTCCAAAGAAAAATGGTAGAATATCGACGTGAACGTCGATAGCTTGAAGGGAACCAGCGTACTCGTAGGTCGAACAGGGAGGCAACGATGCACCTTCCGCCGCTTCGTAGACTGGACGAGCGCTCTTTCGGCTCCCCGCGGTAAGTCCGCTCCAACGCCCTTGTGACAGGCAGTCATCAACGCATGATCGCCTTAGGGCTTTAATCACTAGATTAAGTATAAGAATCAATCAAAGTACAATGCGGGAAATGATCGTGTACTCGCCTCTTCAGGAGGGATAATGGCAACTCAGCAGGTGGATACGAGGTCGGACGCCTACACCGCCGAGGATATTCAAGTTCTCGAGGGGATGGAGGCCGTCCGCCGCAGGCCGGGGATGTACATCGGCGGGACGGACCAGCGCGGTCTGCACCAACTCATCTACGAGCCGGTGGACAATGCCGTCGACGAGTTCATGGGCGGGCACTGCACGCAGGTCAGCATCACCATCGACGACGAGGGCATCGTCACGGTCGAGGACGACGGGCGAGGCATCCCGGTCGATACGCACCAGACGACGCAGGTGTCCGCGGTAGAGACGGTCATGACGACGCTCCACGCCGGGGGCAAGTTCGGGGGGAAGGCGTACTCAGTATCCGCGGGGCTGCACGGCGTCGGCGTGTCGGCGGTCAACGCACTGGCGGAGTGGCTGACCGTGGACGTATTCCTGGGCGGGCGGCACTACCACCAGGAGTTCGCGCGGGGCGCGGCGCAGACGGGGCTTACTTCCGAGCCTCTCCCGGCGGACGACATCAAGAAGACCGGTACGATCATCACCTTCAAGCCGGACGCTGAGATATTCGAAGAGATCATCTACGACTTCAACACCCTGGCCCAGCGGTTCAAGGAGATCGCCTACCTGAACAAGGGGTTCAGGGTAGTGTTCCGCAGCATGTGGGATACCGAGCAGTCCGAGGACGGCATGAGCATGAAGGAGGTGACCTACTACTTCGAGGGTGGGATCGCCGAGTTCGTGGACTCGCTGAACAAGGCGAGGACGCCGTTGCACAGGGACCCGGTATACATCGAGAACAAGGTGGAGACGACCATCGTGGAGGCGGCGCTCCAGTGGAACGACGGGTTCTCGGAGTCGGTGTTCGCGTTCGCAAACACGATCAACAACATCGACGGCGGGTCACACCTGACGGGTCTTCGGGCGGCGGTAACTCGCGTCCTGAACGACTACGGTCGCAAGCAGAAGATCATCAAGGACGGCGAGGCGAACCTTTCGGGCGAGGACACGCGCGAGGGTCTTGCCGCCGTCGTGAGCGTGAAGGTGCCGGAGCCCCAGTTCGAGGGGCAGACCAAGCGAAAGCTGAACAACCCCGAGGTGCGGGCGCACGTCGAGACGGTGGTGGCCGACGCGCTCCTTTTCTACCTGGAAAATCATCCGCAGGACGCCAAGCGCGTCATCGACAAGTGCCTGCTTTCCCAGCGTGCGAGGGAGGCGGCGCGGAAGGCCCGCGAGCTCATCACGCGCAAGAACGCGATGGACGGCGGGTCGCTCCCCGGCAAACTGGCCGACTGCTCGGACAAGAACCCGGAGAACTGCGAGCTGTACATCGTGGAGGGCGACTCCGCGGGCGGGACGGCAAAGATGGGGCGCGACAGGATGTACCAGGCGATCCTGCCGCTGCGGGGCAAGATCCTCAACGTCGAGAAGGCGCGTGAGGACAAGATGCTCAACCACGAGGAGATCAAGGCCCTCATCATCGCCATCGGCGCCGGTCTGGGAGAGGACTTCGACGTCGCGAAGCTGCGGTATCACCGCATCATCATCATGACGGACGCGGACGACGACGGGGCGCACATTCGCACGCTGCTGCTGACGTTCTTCTACCGGCATATGCACCCGCTCGTCACGCACGGGAACCTCTACATCGCACAGCCACCCCTGTTCAAAGTCAGCGGGGCCAGGGCATCGCGCTGGGCGTATAGCGAACAAGAGCGGGACCGGTACGTCAAGGAACTCTCGCGGAACGGGTCAACCAAGACCAGGATCAACATCCAGCGGTACAAGGGTCTCGGCGAGATGAGCGCCAACCAGCTTTGGGAGACCACGATGGACCCCGAGAAGCGGACGCTTCTCCAAGTGGAAGAGCACGGGGGAGCGGAGGCCGACGAGCTGTTCTCGATTCTCATGGGCGACGCCGTGGCTCCGCGTCGCGAGTTCATCGAAGAGCACGCGCTGGACGTCGAGATCGACGCGTAGGGGCTGGGGCAAGCTAACTGACTGAAGAGGACTAGTAAGGTACATTTTGTTGATACGCCATATCATGTATCACAGACCTTACGGTGCTTAAAGGGGCGTTAGTAGAGCGACCAGGTCATCGTGACAAGGGGATTGAGAGCCGATGTCCATGTCCCCCTTATCGTCGAGGAAAGGAGGAAAACTATAAAGTGCTAATCGGATGAAGGATTAGCAACTCTCCGCATGTACTGGACAACCTTGCCATATTCACGGCCTTCCAGTTCGGTGGGACTCGCGTGTTCAATGTCCTCAAGTCCGCCAAGCTTACTGGTCCAGCGGCCTGTCCGAAGCTGGCGGGACATATGCACAACATAGCCGGAGAGTGACTCGTAGATTGCGACCTTCTCGAATCCTTCTTCGAGAGAACCGTCGGCGCATCGCTGGTATCCCAGTGTCCCGAAAGCCGAAACGTATGCTCCGAGTCCGTAGTCGATGGGAGCTTCCGGCGGCCAATAGCTGTCGAGGTCGGGCGACCACCAGCGATTGTCTTCCCCCGCAGCCCAAGCGATGCAGTTGTAGTGTGCTTCCCTTGGACTTGTTACGCTAAAGTCGCGGAGTGCAGGGAACAGTTCACGGAGTCGATCAGTCAAGCTCAGATCTACGGAATCCGGTGTTAGATATAGAGGTTACGCCTGCCCCATTCGAGCCAAGCGGCCGCCATGGCGTCAACGTCTCCTCGGTCCTCAGGACGTACGGGGGACTCCCCCACAATTGATCTGAGAGCCCAGAACCACTGTGACGGCGAATCTTCCAAGTCGCGCAAGATGAAAGGGATAGCATTCTTACCCATTCCAATGATCTCTTGATAGGCACGGTGAGCAGCTATCATCTCAGGCGAAGACAGGTGTGCCGTCTCTTGCTTCCACTCAGTAGCCAACCGTTGGAAGTCAGCCTCGATATCCGTCGTGGCGCCGACGGAACCGCTTGAAATAGGAGACATAACCGTGACTCCAGAGTTTCTGGGAAGATACTCTACTATCTCTACTGTGGAGCTATGAAGAAGAGTTGTCAAGCTTGTTTAGAAGATGCTGCATCACGCAACGGGACGCGGCCATGGTCCAAGGCTTGACTGATTCCTACATCTCCAGTCTAGGTAGAATACTGCAAACGAACCGCGCTCTGCTGACCATTCACATGAAATCTTGATTGGGAGTAAGTCACATGCAGAATTATCAAGTTCGTAGTTGGCAGGTCGCCGCGCTTCTGGTTGGCGTTTTCGTGCTCGTGCTGGTCGGGTGCTCGCGGGAGGATGAGGCTGAGGGGGTGACTGCCGTGCCGCCTACGGCGACGGCAGTACCTGCTACAGCGACGGCAATACCGCCTACTGCCACGGTCGTGCCGCCCACAGCGACGGTCGTGCCAACCACGAGAAACGAGGATGAAGAAGAGGAGGCGACGGTCCGGCAGCTGCTGAGCAACGCCGATTTGTTTGAGTACGAAATAGGGGAACGGGGCGGCGCTCTGACTTTCGCGACTATTAGCGACCCGCTTACCTTCAACTTGGCGATTGCTAATGATGCGTCGTCCGGGGGTGTTCTGGGGAACTTGTTCGAGGGGTTGACCGAGGTTTCCTGGTTGACGGACGAGGTGGAACCGGCACTGGCGGAGTCGTGGGAGCACTCAGACGATGGGCTGACGTGGACGTTCAACATTCGGAGGGACGTGGAGTGGCACGACGGGCAACCATTTACGGCGCACGACGTGGAATTCACGTTCAACAAGATCATCTACAACGATGAGATTCCGGCGAGCAGCCGTCCGGCGTTCACGTTCCGGTACCTGGAGGACGGCGAGTGGACGCAGGGGACGATGACCGTCACGGCGCTGGATGACTACACGGTGCTGTGCGAGCTTCCGGTATCGTTCGCGCCGTTCCTGCGCTCGATGGGCACGGCGATCTATCCGAAGCACATCCTCGAACCGTACGTGGACGATGGCACGTTCGTCTCGACGTGGGACATCTCGACCGACCCGGCGGAGATCATCGGCACGGGGCCATTCACCATCAGTCTTTATGCTCCGGCAGAGCGGGTGGTGCTGAAGCGGAACCCGAACTACTGGCTCAAGGACGACGACGGCAACGCACTACCCTACCTGGACGAGATCATTCACATCATCGTTCCCGACCTGGAGACGGAGCTCATCAAGTTCCGCGCGGGGGAGACGGACGTTCACGGGGTGCTGGGCGAAGAGTTCGCGACGCTCGAACCGCTGCAGGAGGAAGAGAACTTCACCATCCACAAGCGCGGCCCCAATTTCGGAACGACGTTCCTGGTCTTCAACATGAACTCAGGATCGAACCCGGAGACGGGCGAGCCTTACGTGGACGGCGTGAAGCTGCGTTGGTTCCAGAACAAGCAGTTTAGACAGGCCGCAGCACACAGCATGGACAAGGACGCGATCATCGAGGATGTCCAGCACGGTCTGGGCTACCCGCAGTGGTCGTCCATCAGCCCATCGGCAGGAGACTTCCACAACCCGGACGTCCGCAAGTACCCGTACGACATCGAGACGGCCAATCAGATCCTGGACGATTTGGGCTGGAAGGACACCGACGGGGACGGGATACGCGAGGACGATAAGGGCAACAAGATCGAGTTCTCGCTGGTGACGAACACGGGAAACAGCGTACGAGACAGGGCGTCTCAGATCATTCAAGAGGGGCTCATGAAGATAGGGGTCCAGGCGAACTACGAGGCAATCGAGTTCGGGGACCTCGTGGGGCAACTGACGACCACATACGACTGGGAGGGCGTGGTCATCGGCTTGACGGGCGGGACGGAGCCGCACGGCGGGATCAACGTATGGCACAGCAGCGAGTCGCTACACCTGTGGAACCCGAACCAGGAGGATCCGGCGACGGACTGGGAGGCCGAGATCGACAACCTGTACATCGTCGGCAGCCAGGAACTCGACCGGGTCAAGCGCGTGGAGCACTATCACCGCGCCCAGGCAATCGCCGCGGAGAATTTGCCGCTCATCTACACGACGCTTTCCGAACGGCTCAGCGCAGTCAGAAATATCTTCGGCAACACGACGCCGACGCTGTACGGGATCTGGGACGTCCGGTACTTGTATCGGACGGATAGGTAGACTTGGGGTTGAAGTGATGCTTACCTATCCGATTCAACTCGAAGAAGACGGCGGAACCGTTATGGCGACCTCTCCTGACTTCCCTGAGCTTACGACTTTTGGGGATGAGCGGGACGACGCCCTCATGCGCACCGTCGATGCGCTCGAAGAGGCGATTGCGGCGCGGATTCATGCGGGGCTGGACGTTCCGTCTCCTTCTAAGGGTGAAGTTAGAGTCGGATTACCGACGCTCACTGCAGTTAAGGTGATCCTCTATCAGGGAATGCGCGACGAGGGCGTCGGAAAAGCAGAGTTAGCACGTCGTCTCGGCTGGCATCTGCCGCAGGTCGACCGCGTCCTGGATATCCAGCACCGCTCGCGGATGGACCAGTTGGACGCCGCGCTGGGTGTGATTGGCCGGGAACTGCATGTGAGCGCACCGGCGCGGAAGTAGTCGCGAAGACTCGCCGTCTACTCCTACCAGTCTCCGGTGTCGATGTAGCGTTTGGCGGCTACTGTGGCGGTCGCGCCGTCGCCTGCGGATGATGCAAGCAGGGCGGCGGAGTTTTGGCGGATGTCGCCGACGGCGAAGATGCCTTTTGCGGGTGTGCGCATCCAGATGTCCGTCTTGATGTGTCCCGCGTTGTCGAGAGGAACGACGCCGTCGAGGAAGCCGGTGTTCGGCTCCAGTCCTATGAAGACGAAGAGGCCCACGAGGTCGACCTGGGAGTTCTCGCCGGACTCGGTGTGCCGGGTGGTGACGCCTTCGAGCATATCGTCGCCCAAGAGGGCGGTCACCTCGGTGTTGGGGCGGAGTTCGATCTTGGAGTCGGCGTGAACACGCTGTTGGAGGACGGCTTGGCCGTCAAGATCGGCGTCACGGTGGAGGAGGATTACCTTCGAGGCGAACTCCGTCAAGGCCAGGGCTTCGTCGAGGGCGGAGTCTCCTCCGCCGACGACACCGACTACTTGATCGGTGAACAGGGGGCCGTCGCAGGACGCACAGTTGGATATGCCTGAGCCGTAGAAGTCGTCTTCGCGGTCGAGTCCCAGCTTCTTGAATGAGGACCCAGCGGCGATGATGACGGTCTTAGAACGAACTTCGCCGTCGTACTGGTGGACGAGCCAGTCGGGGCCGTCGGGTTCAAGGCCAATGACCTCGGAGAGGGTTATCTCGACGCCTGCCTGGGCGGCCTGATCGTGGAGGCGCTCGCTAAGCTCGACGCCAGAGACCGGCTCGACGATGCCGGGCATGTTTTCGATGTGGGTGGCGTTGAATATCTGGCCGCCGGGCATCATGCGCTCTATGAGGAGGCACCGCAGGCCGGAGCGGCCCGCGTGGATGGCGGCAGTGAGGCCGGCGATTCCGCCACCGACGATGACTGCGTCGTACGTCGAGTCGGGCATGGTGTTTACCGCGTGGTTCTCTTCCCGTCAGCCTGTGCCCAAATCCACCACACCGGGGATGGATTCCCGCCTACGCGGGAATGACGGGAAATCTCAACGCTTGGAGTTGGAGGGGAAGAGTAGCGCGCTACAGCAGGCCCTCGTCGCGGAAGTCGTCAATGGTGCGTTCGAGGGCGTGGACGGTGGCCTCGATGTCCTCCTCGGTGTGGGCGGCGCTGAGCAGGTAGCGGTCGAAGCCGTCAACGCCGTGGTTGTACATCGCGAGGGCGCCGTGCTTCTTGAGGTCGGCGCGCGGCTCGACCTCGTCGTAGCGCAGGGAGTAGATTTCCTCCTCGTCGGCTAGCTCCAAGCCTAGGCGCAGCAACACTATGGAAGCCACGCCTGTGGCGATGCCGGGGACTTCCTTGCGCGTGAGGACTTCGTTCATGCCCCGCTTTAGCTGTTCGGCTCGGGCGGTGGCCGTGTCGTTGATCGGCCGGTCCTTGACGTATTCGAGGGCCGTCACACCCGCGGCGGCGGAGAGCGGGTTGGCGTTGAAGGTGCCATTGTGGGCGATTCGTCCGTTGTCGTTGAAGTCGGCATCGTCGCGGAACTGGATCATGTCGATGATGTCGGCCTTCCCGGCCACGCACGCTCCGGGGAGTCCGCCGCCGAGGATCTTGGCGTGTGTGGAGAGGTCGGGCACGACGCCGTAGTAGCCGGACGCGCCGTTTCGCGAGGTGCGGAAGCCGGTGACGACCTCGTCCATGATGTAGACGACGCCGTGCTGCTCGGTCACCTGGCGGAGCTCTTCGAGGAAGCTAGGGTTGATAGGCTCCTGTCCCATGTGAGCGCCGGTCGGTTCGAGGATGACGCCCGCCACGTCGCCGCCGGCGATGGCCCGCTCGACCTGCGAAATGTCGTTCGGTTCGAGGACGATTATCGAGTCGACCACTCCGTCGGGCACGCCGCTGGGGGCGGCCCATCCGGGAACAGCGTAGTCGCTCCATCCGTGGAAGTGGTTCTTGAAGCGGATGATCTTGTCGCGGCCGGTGTAGGCCCGCGCCATTCTCATGGCCATCATGTCGGCCTCGGTGCCGGAACTGTTGAAGCGGACCTTCTCGGCGCAGGGCACGAGCTCGGTCACCAGCTCGCCCCACCTGATCTCGATGTCGGTGGAGGCGCTCCAGTGAGTACCGATTGCCATCTGGTCCTGCACGGCCTTGACGACGGCGGGGTGGTTGTGGCCGAGAATCAGCGCGCCATGCCCGGTCTTGTAGTCGACGATCTTGTTGCCGTCTACGTCGTACTTGACGGCTCCCTCGGAGTGGGTGACGTAGTACGGGAACGGGGTGAGGTTGCGGGCATCGTGGGTGACGCCGTTGGGGAACAGGTCCTTGGCAACCTCGTACCTCGCCAGCGATTCGGGGTGGAGGTCGATGTACTGCTGCTCGATGGATGTGACCATGCGGTTCCTCGCTCGTAGCGTGTGAGTTGGGGCGTGAGCCAAGGGTCATTATAGCCGTGTGACGTAGGGGAATGAAAGCGGGGGAGTTTGGTGGCGGGCGTGTGGGTGAATCTATACCGAATCGAGATTCACGTGCAAACAATGATTGCAATGCAATCGTGCTATAATAGGCATACATTGGGCAGGGAGGGTGACCATGGCCAGCATCACCGTGCGTAACCTTGAAGAAGGCTTGAAGCGACGATTGCGCATCAGGGCGGCCGAGAATGGTCACTCAATGGAGCAGGAGGCACGCGACATTTTGAGGTCCGCGCTCGACGAAGATGTGGCGCCGGCACGAAATCTTGGTACGGCCCTCCACGAGCTATTCAAACCTATAGGCGGAGTGGAGCTGGAGCTTCCCGCTAGGGAACCGATGCGTGAGCCCGTGCGTTTCGACTGAGCTTTCCTATGATGATAGTGCTCGATACCAACGTAGTATCGGAATTCATGCGACTCACTCCTCAACCGGAAGTTATCGCATGGTTGGACGATCAGCCCACGAGTACCTTATTCGTTACGGCAATCACCGAAGCTGAGATTCTCAGGGGGATCGCGCTATTGCCCGATGGACGTCGTCGTCGCGCTCTGACTGCCGCAGCAGAGCGAGCATTCGGTGTACTTTTCGACGAACGTATTCTGTCATTCGACAGTGAGGCCGCCCGCGCCTATGCCGCCATTGCGGTAAGCCGCCGCGCAGTCGGCCATCCAATCAGCCAGGCCGACTGCCAGATCGCAGCGATAGCTCGGTCGAGAGGAGCGTCTGTTGCGACCCGAGATGTGAAGGGCTTTCGAGACTGTGGGATCGATGTAGTCAATCCGTGGCTGCACTTGGAGTAAAAGCATGACCGGGATATGGACGAATTTGGGCGTATCTAAAAGGGCCCAGAAGTAAGGTCACTCCAAGCGGTCGATGCCCGGGCAGGCATCGAAGCCCCGATCGAAGCTGAAGATGCGGCTGACCTCTGCCTTTCGCATCACGGCCACATGCAGAGCGTCCCTCGCGGAGATGTCAGCGACAGAAGCAATGAGATCCCTGGCTAGACGCACCTCGGACATGTCGAAGCTCAGAGTGTCATCCACCAAGGCGTTCAAGCTTTCGAAAGCGGCGTCAATGGCGTCTGTCCGGTGAATCGCCGTATATCGATGGAGTATCTCTTGGTAGACCTCAACGTCAGTTACAAATCGCTCCCCTTCCCGTGCCAACTGCGTGAGAACCGCCACGGCACGGTCCTTGTTCGGGTGTGGAGCGCCCACCAAGTACATGGGCACGTTGGAGTCGATGAAGATCACAGGGTGTCTTGCCCCGCTTCGATTTCCTTGAGCATTGTGTCTATGTCGGCTGTCGGAAACCTATGTCGCGACGCATCAGCGATGGCCCGCAGTTTGGCATTGACGGTTCCTGGATCATCACTCCTAGCCTTCCGAAGAGCCTGTCTAACCCATTCCGCGACAGTCACGCGCTTTCTTTGGGCAACGCCTTGAATCTCCCGGTACTCTTCCTCATCAAGAAGGACTTGAAGTCGCTTTGGCATGATAACAGTATATTTGACTCATTACTTATGAGTCAATACAACGTCATGGTCAGGTCCGGTTTAGTATCAATGGTCCAGTAATCCTATAGATGTCCTTTTCATCCTCGACCTGCGGTCACTCACTTGGGACAACGCAACATGAAAGCTTCCGAATGTACCGGATGCTAGGACGAGGTCATAGGTCTGGGCGCTCCCAGGACGCTATCGGCCCGAGGACGGCCGCAAAGCAGGGGTGCGGGTCGGGGACGGTGATTCCCTGCAGGCGTTCGAGGTCGTCAGGAGCGCGGCGCTTGAGCTTGGCAGCGAGATGTGAGAGTTCGTAGAGTAGCTGGCCCTCTGAGACCTCGATGGGCCTCATGTCGCCCTTCAGCAGGTGGATTCTGGTGCGGTCGAAGTTGTAGCCGCGTTGAGTCGATTCGTCACAGACACAATGCAAGTAGGCGGCGAGAGCGCGTTCGGGTGCCGGGTGGGAGCGGAAGCGGTGGAGTTGAGGGTGATTTCGGTAGCCGCGAGTGGAACCGGTTAGAACCTTCTGCGCGAGGAGCGCTTCTCGCCACAGGGCGACGAGTCCCTTTGCGTCCAAGTAGCGGGGGTGCAGGGACCAGAGTCTCATGAGGGGCCTCCCGTCACTGCGGTTGGGGACGGAACCGACAGCAACGTGGAGACCCCTATCAATCCGGCGGGCACAGCGAGTGCCGCGGCTAGGCGAGCTCGCCGATGGCCGTCAGGCTGATCACGCCCGCGACGGCGACGAGGATGTAGATGATCCGCGAGACCACGTTGACGTCGCCGAACTTCATGCCGCCGGCAATCAGGGCCACAAGGTCGAACTTTAGCAGACCGACCAGGCCCCAGTTGACCGCGCCGACCGCTGCGAGAACTATCGCTATAATCTGTACGATTTCCATTAGGTTCCCTCCTTCACGGGACAGTGTTGATGATATATAAGAATAACATGTATTGACTTTTATGTCTATTATATTCTACACTAGAGTGCAAATTCCTTCATATTGAACTCAGATGGATAGAGAAAACCTTTTGACAGAGGCTGGGAAAAGTACGGCGAGGCCCTAGTACTGGGTGAGCCCGTTCTGGCGCGCGCGGTGATCGAGCAGGCGCTGGGTCGCGGTCTGAGCCGGGCGGAGATCTACCTCGAAGTGCTGACGCCGTCACAGATCAGGCTGGGCGAGATGTGGCATGAGGGAAGCATCAACGTCGCACAAGAGCATCTGGGAACGACGATCACGATGGACATGATGGACTATCTCCGGCAGGGGATGACTCCTCGGACGGGACTGGGAATGAGGGCCGTGGTAACGCCGGTGGAGGGAGACCAGCACACCATCGGGGCACGTATGATTGCCGACTTCCTGGCGATGGACGGATGGGAGGTTTTTTTTCTCGGAAACGGAACGCCCGGCGAGGATCTTGCCGAATTTGTTCGACAGAGGAATGCCGATCTCGTCGCGCTTTCCTCTACCCTGCCCGAGTTCCTGTCGAACGCCGCGACAGCCGCCGAGGCGATCCGGGAAGCAAACTCACCTCCGCCGAAGATACTGCTGGGCGGGAAAGCACTCGACCGGACGAAGCAAGGCGCAGAGGAGTTGGGATGCGACGCCACGGCCGGCAACGTCTTGGAAGCCGTGGCTGAGTCGCGCCGACTCGTCGGACTGATGGAGGAGAGATTATCTCTCGAAGAACAGTTGGTGATGATGGGTCTGAAGATCAAGGAAGCGCGGACCAGTCGACGGATGACCCAGCAGGCGTTGGCGGACGCATCGGGGCTGGATCGTACATACATCAGCCTGGTCGAGCATGGGAAGCAGAATCTCTCCATAGGAGCGGTGCTGAAAATCGCCTCCGCGCTTGATGTGCCAATCGGTGATCTGGTTGTGTCTGCTTCATCTGAACGGAAAGGATAGGGTTGTTTGGGTGACGTGAAGGCCAAAGCATCGTTTTATCCAGTAACCATGGGGCGACAGACCGGCACTTACGTGAATAACCTATCGACGCGACATGTCGTTATCTACAATTGGCATTGGAATATACTCGCCTCCGGCTATGGTCGGGGGCGTTCTTGCGAAGCTGCGCTTAACTGAAATAGGACGGACTTAATCAGGAGCGATACATGACATTCCTCACCGGCATAGCGGTCCGCAATCGGACGGTTACCGTCCTCGCCATAATCCTTGTTCTGACAGCGGGAGTAACTGCCTACAATTCGTTGCGGGTCGAGCTATTCCCCGAGATCGAGTTCCCACTCGTGACGGTGTCGACATCGTACCCGTCGGCGAACCCGGACGCCGTCGTCCGCGACGTGACCGATCCCATAGAGCGCGCGATTTCGAGTACAGCTGGGCTGGAGTCGGTCCAGTCGACGACTTTCGAAGGCAACTCGATCGTGCTAGCCACGTTTACGTACGGCACGGACATGGCCGCCGCGGAGACGCAAATCACCGCAGCGGTGAACGATATATCGTTCGTCAGCGGGGTCGAGGAGCCTACGGTTGGGCGCTTCAATCCCGACCAGTTCCCGGTGATCCAGTTCAGCGTCATTTCGGAACGCGACGCGGCCGATCTGCAGGGGATCGTCCAATCACGGGTTCTGCCTGAGCTTTCGGACATCGAGGGCGTGCTCCAGGTCGAGGCTACGGGAGAGATCGAGCGACGTGTCCAGATCACGGTGGATGCAGACAGGCTGGCGCAGAACAACATTTCGCTCTTCCAGATATCGAACGCACTGAGAGAAAACAACGTTAGCCTGCCGGCGGGAGCCATCTTCGAGGGCGGGCGAGCCGTTATCGCCAAGACGACCCATACGTTCGACTCCATCGACGACCTTAAGGGTCTGGTCGTGGGTATGTCGGAGACAGGCACGGTACGTCTCGGGGACGTGGCAGACGTGAGCCTCGGGGCGGCGGCTCCGAGGAGCATCTCCCGCACGAACGGCAAGCCGAGCGTGGGCGTGTCCATCGTCAAGGAGGCCGAGGCAAATACCATCGACGTGACGTCCGCCGTGAGGGAGACGCTGGACGGTCTGGCGGGGCTTCCCTCGGACGTAGAGATCGTCATCGTATCGGACCAGGGGCCGAGCATTCAGCACCAGATCGACACGCTGCTGCGGGAGGCGATGTTTGGGTTCCTGTTCGCCGTTACCGTCGTATTTGCATTCATGCTGACCTTAAAGCCAACTGTCCCACGAGGACTGCTGAACACGCTTCGACCGACGGTAGTGATCGCTCTGTCGATCCCGCTGAGCGTTTTCACGGGCGTGCTGCTGATGGCGTGGCAGGACATGTCGTTGAACTTCATGACGCTGGGCGGACTGGCGATCTCCGTAGGGCGGGTGGTCGACGACGCTATCGTCGTGTTGGAGAACGTCTATCGTCACATCCAGGCGGGACGAGAGAGATGGAGAGCGGCATTACAGGCGACAGCAGAGGTCGGCCCCGCGATCTTCGCCTCTACGATGACCACCATCGTCGTTTTCGCTCCGCTGGCCTTCATCCAGGGGTTGGTGGGCGCATTCTTTGCGCCATTCGCACTCACGGTGAGCTTCGCGCTCGTAGCGTCGCTCTTGGTCGCATTGACGGCAGTTCCGGTTCTCGGCGCTTATCTGCTGCGCCCGGGCGATCTGCCCGAAGGGGCGGGAGAGGAGGACGACACCTTCGTCCAAGAGACGTGGATGCAGCGCGTGTACACGCCCATCATCAAGTGGACGCTCCGGCACAAGGCGATAACTTTGGTGGCCGCGTTCGCGCTGACCATCGGGAGCATGGGCCTGACGATCTTCATTCCCGTCACGCTCTTCCCCAGCGGGGGCGATCGACTTGTGCAGATCGAGCTCTCGCTGCCGCCCGGAACTCCGCCAGACCGAACTCTGGCCCAAGTGGTCGAAATCGAGGAACGGGTAAGCAGCGTCGCCGAGGTGTACAACACCACAATCGGAGCGTCGAGCGTATCGTTTGGGGGCAGGCCGGGCGGACTCAACCAGGCCGGCATCCTGGTAAACCTGTCAGATGATGCGCCGGAAGACATTGCCCAGATTCTCCGAGAGGAGCTCGACACGGGCGGGCGAACCTTGAGAATTCGGGAGGTGCAGAGCGGCCCTCCGACCTCCGGCCTCGATGTCAGGATCACGGGATCGAACTACGACGACATCGTCGCCGTCTCCGAGCAGCTGACTACCTCGTTCAGCGAGCTCGATGGAGTCATCAACATCGAGAACAACGTAGCCCAGGCACGCGATGAGGCATCCATTCAAGTCGACCCGGAGAAGGCGGCAAGCATCGGCTTGAACACGAGGCAAGTGGGGTTGCAGCTGAGCCAGTACCTGATCGGCGAGACGGTCACCCGAATGACCATCAACGATACGGTCACCGACGTGGTCCTTTCGGGCGACCGCAGGGCAGCCGGCGGCATAGCGGCGGTCGAAAGCCTCATTATTGCCGGACCGCTCGGGTCGGCCCCTCTCGGCGAGCTGGCCGAGGTGGTCGTGAAGGAAGGTCCGGTGACCATCAGCAGGACGGACGGTCTTCGCTCAGCCACCATCACGGGAGACATAGTCGCCGAGGACGCGCAGGAGGTCGGACGGGTGATCGACGAGAAGATCGCCGCGATTGCGCTCCCTCCGGGCGTGTCCATCACCAGCGGTGGGTTGTTCGCAGACATCGCCGAGGGGTTCCAGGCCATCTTCATCTCGATGGCCGTGGGTATCGTACTAGTCTACCTAGTCATGGTGACGAGTCTGGGGTCTCTGAGGAACCCAATCGTCATCGTCACCACCCTGCCCTTCGCGCTCATCGGGGCGCTGGCGGCGCTGGTGATAACGGACCGGTCGCTGGGTCTGCCCGCGATGATGGGAATTCTGCTTCTGATCGGAATCGTGGTGACGAACGCCATCGTGCTGATCGCCTTCGTCGAGCAGCTTCGGGAGAAGGGAATGTCGGTTTACGACGCGCTCATCAACGGCGGCAGGGTGCGGCTGCGTCCGATTCTGATGACAGCGTTGACGACGAGCTTCGCGCTGCTGCCGCTGGCGGCCGCGCCGTCCGATGAGGGCGGCATCATCAGCGCGGAGTTGGCGACCGTGGTGATCGGCGGGCTCATGAGCTCGACGGGGCTCACGCTGATCGTGGTGCCGGTGGTGTACAGCATATTCAACGAGAGCATTCCGAATATGCTGCAGCGGATGGTGGGCGCTCTGCGGAGAAAGCCTACGGCAGTGGTCTGATGCGGTAGGGAGTTACCGCAGAGGGTGCGGAGTGGGCCGCTTTGTGAGGGTTGTGTAGAACCCAGCCGGTTCCACTGTGAGCCTCGACCCCGAGAGTGAGGATTTTGGATTCCTCGCTCCGCTTCGCTGCGCTCGGAATGACAGGTACCCCGGTTACGCCTTTCCCGCCTTTGGCAAGAACTGTGGCGGTGGAGAGTAACGAGTCAAACTCTGGAACCCGTGTTCACTCTCGGCAACACGAGAGCCGTTGGTCTACCGCGCGATATTCGCACACCTCAACACGTTAATGATGGTTAATCGTGCCTTAACCATCCGTTAACGCGATCGGTGCGCCGGGCGATATATGCTTCTCCGTTGGAACAACCGATAGAACTCCGTAAGAGGGATTCCAAGGAGGAAAGCACGAAAATGTCATCCGTAGGCAGATTGTTGGGGCGGGGGAGCCTGATTGGTCTTCTGCTTTTGATGATGTCCGCGCTGCTGATTGCGTGTTCCGGGGGCGAGGAGGCAGAATCCTCAGGCCTGAGCGGCACGGTTGAGATCGACGGATCGAGCACGGTTTTCCCGATCAGCGAGGCCGTTGCCGAAGAGTTCAACAAGGTCCACCCGAGCGTCCGCGTAAACGTCGGCGTGTCCGGCACGGGCGGAGGCTTCAAGCGGTTCACGGTCGGTGAGACCGACATCTCCGACGCCTCTCGCGCAATCAAGGGAACGGAGCGCGATGCAGCGGTCGCCAACGGCGTCGAGTATCACGAGCTTCGCGTTGGGACGGACGGCCTCTCGGTCATAGTCTCGACGCAGAACGACTTCCTCGACTGCCTGACGGTGGGCGAATTGAAGATGATTTGGGATTCCGGTTCCACGGTCAAGAACTGGAACCAGGTGCGCTCCGGCTTCCCCGACCGCCCCCTACGGCTGTACGGCCCCGACACCGACTCGGGCACGTTCGATTTCTTCACGGAGGAGATCAACGGGGAAGCCCAGGTGAGCCGCGCGGACTACACGGCGAGCGCGGACGACAACGTTCTGGTGCAGGGCATCGGCGGCGACCGCAACGCGCTTGGCTACTTTGGCTACGCCTACTACGCGGAGAACGCCGACAAGCTGAAGCTCGTGGCAGTGGACGACGGCGACGGCTGTGTGACCCCGACGCCGGACACGATCCTCTCCGGCGAATACAAGCCTCTCACCCGCCCGCTCTTCATATACGTGAACAGGAAGAGTCTGGAGCGTCCCGAGGTCAGGGCATTCGTGGAGTTCTACATGGAGCACGGCGAGGAGCTTACCCACGAGGTCGGCTACGTGCCGGTCACTGCGGAGGCGTACGCTTCCAACCTCGAATTGGTCAAGGATGACGGCAGCTAAAGGTCGGCAAGGCGGACGCACAGTGATCGTTGACTGGGTACGTCGACTAAGGTCTGGATGCCGGTGCGGGGATGTAACCATCCGTCATCAAGCGCAAGAGCAGCGAAGAAGAGAACCTTGAGTTTAGGATCAGAGGCCCAGAGCAGCCCGGAATCGCCCTCCGACACATTGAAGTCGGCCGGCAGCGAGTATCGCGCGCTCTTCAAGCGCAACAAGAGGACGTGGGAAGGGACCCTCGTTCACCACCTGGTGTTCGTTTGCGCCATTCTGTCCATATTGACCACGGTCGCCATCCTCCTCTCACTGGTCATCCAGTCGTGGGGGTTCTTCTCGCAAGTCCCTGTATGGGAGTTTCTTGGAGAAGCCAGATGGTCTCCCATCCTCAAGCCGAGGTCATACGGCGTCCTCCCGCTGGTGGCGGGGACGATGCTGGTGACGTTCCTCGGAGCGGCCGTGGCGATACCGGTTGGCCTCGCTGCGGCGACCTATCTTTCTGAATACGCTCACGACAAGGTCAGACGGGTCATCAAGCCGATTCTCGAAGTGCTGGCGGGCATTCCTACGGTCGTTTACGGCTACTTCGCCCTGACCTTCGTGACGCCGCAGCTCCAGCGTATCTTCCCCGACATGCTGGTCTTCAACGCCCTCAGCGCGGGTCTGGTCATGGGCATCATGATCCTCCCGATGGTCTCGTCGCTCAGCGAGGACGCCATGCTTGCGGTGCCGAACTCGCTGCGGCAGGCGGCATACGCGCTGGGCGCGACCCGCTTCGAGGTGTCGACCAAGATCGTCATTCCCGCTGCGCTATCCGGCATCATGGCGGCGTTCATCATTGGGCTTTCGCGCGCGATCGGCGAGACGATGCTCGTAACCATCGCCGCCGGGGCGACGCCTAAGCTCACCATCAATCCGCTTGAGAGCATCCAGACCATGACCGCCTACATCGTTCAGTTGAGCCTGGGCGAGACCCCGCACGGGTCGCTTGGGTTCAACACGATCTTCGCGGTCGGCCTGTTGCTCTTTCTAATAACCCTGGTGATGAATGTCATGGGTTATGCAATTGTTCGGAAATGGGGGCTTAAGTACGAATGATTCCCAGGACCGAGCGATTCCAACCGAAGCTGGAAGCCCGGAAGATCAAGGGTGCGATTGCCTACGTCGTCCTTGTCGGCGCGGTGGCGGTCGGCATCATCGGGCTTAGTGTACTGCTCTTGCAGGTGTTCCTGCAGGGCGTCGACTGGCTCCGACCTGAGCTCATCTTCAACTTCCCGTCTCGGTTTCCTGAGCAGGCGGGACTGAAGGCCGCGCTGTTCGGCACCTTGTGGCTAATGGGCTTGACAGCTTTGTTCTGCGTTCCCGTCGGTATCGGTGCAGCCATCTACCTGGAGGAGTACGCCCCTGAGAACCGCCTGACCCAGTTCATCGAGATCAACATCGCGAACCTGGCGGGAGTCCCGTCCATCGTCTACGGCCTGCTGGGACTGGCTCTCTTCGTCCAGGGCTACACGTTCGAGTACGGCGGCACGAAGATCGAGTTCAACCTTGGTCGAAGCGTCCTGGCGGGCGCCCTTACGATGTCGCTGCTCGTCCTGCCCATCGTCATCCTGGCTTCACGCGAGGCGATCAAAGCGGTGCCGGACACCTACCGGCAGGCCTCGTTCGCGCTCGGAGCGACCAAGTGGGAGACCATTCGCGGCGTGGTGCTCCCGTCCGCTTTCCCGGGTATGCTGACGGGCATCATCCTGGCGATGTCGCGCGCTGTCGGCGAAACCGCGCCGGTGATCGCAATCAGCGCACTCGTCTACCTGACCTTCATCCCGCAAGGGCCGCTCGACCGGTTCACCGTTCTTCCGATACAGATTTACAATTGGGTCTCCCGTCCACAGGCGGACTTTCAGGGCCTCGCAGCGGGTGGTATAGTGGTTCTCCTAGTAGTGTTGCTCTCCATGAACGCCCTCGCCGTCTTCTTGCGGAACAAGTTCCAGAGTCGATCGATCGAGTGACTCCCCTTTCCTCACCTGGCGAGGAACCATGCAGGAACAGACTACGAAACAGCCGGAAACCGTCTTCCCATCTCAATTGACCGTCAAGCAGCCGGAAACCGCTGACGAAGTTGGAACTGACGTCGTCCTCGACGTGCAGGCGCTTGAGGTGTACTACGGCAACTTCCGGGCGGTGAAGGAAGTGGACATGCCGGTCCAGTCGAACAAGGTCACGGCATTCATCGGCCCGTCCGGCTGCGGCAAGAGCACCGTCCTTCGCTGCTTCAACCGCATGAATGACCTGATCCGCGGCGCTCGCGTGGGCGGCAGAATCCTCTTCCGGGACGTCGACCTCTACGGCGCCAATATCGACCCAACCGAGATGCGCTCCCGCATCGGCATGGTCTTCCAGAAGCCGAACCCGTTTCCCAAGTCCATCTACGAGAACGTTGCCTTCGGCCTACGAGTGAACGGCTACACCGGCAACTACGCCGACGCGGTGGAGCGTTCTCTGCGGCGCGCCGCCCTCTGGGACGAGGTCAAGGACAGGCTGAAGGAGAACGCGCTTGAGCTTTCGGGCGGACAACAGCAGCGCCTCTGCATCGCACGCGCCCTCGCGCCCGAGCCGGAGGTGCTCCTCATGGACGAGCCGGCGTCTGCCCTCGACCCGATCTCGACACAGGCCATCGAGGACCTCATCAAGGAGCTTGTCAACGACGTGTCCATTGTCATCGTCACCCACAACATGCAACAGGCCGCCCGCGTCTCCGACGAAACGGCCTTCTTCATGGTCGACCCGGAAGACCGCGCCGGCTGCATGGTCGAGTTCGATAAGACCTCCAACATCTTCACGAATCCCAACGATGAGAGGACAGAGGCGTACGTAACGGGACGGTTCAGCTAAGGGAGTCTCACACGAAATGCCGCGAAACGAGTTCGGTCGCGATCTGCGGTTCCTCCAGGAAGAGTTGCTAACCGTCGGGAGCATGGTCGAAAAGGCCATTGCCAACTCCGTCGACGCTCTCAAGAGGCGTGATCTCGACCTCTCTCGCCAAGTTGTCCAGGATGACGGGATCATCGACGCCCGGCGGAACGACATCGAGGAGCGCTGCGTCAACCTCATCGCGAGGCAGCAGCCCATGGCGACCGACCTGCGCACGATCATCGCCATCCTGCAGATCGTGGGCGAGCTTGAGCGGATGGGCGATTATGCGAGCGGAATCGCCAAGATCAGCCTCGCGATGGGAAACGAACCTCCCATCAAACCACTTATTGATATACCCCGCATGGCCGACAAGGCCGCCCTCATGCTCCGAAGGAGTCTCGACTCCCTCGTCAGCAGGGACATCGTCGCGGCCGAGGGCATCAGGGCCGATGATGATGAGGTCGACGCCCTCTATGACCAGATATACCGCGAGCTGCTCACCTTCATGATTGAAGACCCACGCACGATCACGCGAGCGACGTATCTGCTGTGGGTCGCGCACGATCTTGAGCGCATAGCAGACCGGGCGACGAACATCGCCAAGCGCGTCATCTATCTCGTCACGGGCGAGCACGTGAAGACGAAGAACCTAGCCTCGGCCGGCTCGCAGCATCCATGAGCGGCACTCTCACCCGTCGCGCCGTCGCGGAGTGCATAGGCACATTCGGACTCGTTTTCATCGCGGCGGGCGCGGCGATGGTCGACGACATCTCCGGCGGAGGCCTCGGCATCATCGGGAACGCCCTGGCGTCCGGCTTGGTCGTCGCGGCCATGGTCTACGCGACCGGCCACATATCCGGTGCCCACATCAACCCCGCCGTGACCCTCGGTTTCGCGCTCGTCCGCCGTATTTCGCTTCGCGACGCCGGGGTCTACTGGGCCGCTCAGATGGTCGGGGCCGTTCTCGCTGCTGCTCTCCTGCGCCTGCTGCTGGGGAAGGTCGGCATCATGGGAGGACACGCCATCAGCATCGACCCGGCGAAGGCTGTCGGAGTGGAGATCGCTCTCACGTTCCTCCTCATGTTCGTCATCATGGCGGTTGCCACCGACAAGCGCGCCGTGGGCCACGCGGCAGCAATCGCCATCGGCGCGACGGTCACGTTCGACATCCTCGTGGGAGGCCCCCTGACGGGCGGCTCGATGAACCCCGCGAGAACGACCGGGCCCGCACTACTGGCGGCAAACTGGCAGGACCTGTGGGTCTACTGGGTAGGCCCGCCCGTCGGAGCGGCCTTGGCCGCATTCCTCTATACGTGGCTGAACGACTCGAAGGAGGCAGTCGACGATGAGTCGTGAGGACCGGAGCAAGAGATATTTATTCGTCGACCAGATCGAGGACAAGGTCCGCGCCCTACTGGCCGAAGCCTAACCTCCGACACCGTCATTCCCCTAAGAATAACCCCCGCCAATCTCCCCTACGACCCACCGCCGAACACACCCAGCCGAGTCGCCTCTCGAATCGCCTTCTCAACGTCCACCACGAGCGGGCCGGTGTCCCTCAGTGTGACTTGGGCCGACTGTTCCGCCCCAACGCTCAACGCCCGCTCGCCGTCGAGGGCGATGGTGCAGGGGCGCAGTCCGATGTCCACCGCTTCCCCGACAGCCATGGGCTTCCACGAGGACACGGGCACAGTCGTCACGACTCCCGGCGCGATTGGGGCAGCGACCTTCTCACCGCCGGGGCCGATGGTCACGTGTACGGCGGAACGTTGGCTGCCGTCCGACGGTCTGAGGCGCGCGCCGATGACGGACAGGCCGATGGCGTCGGCGTCCGTCCGCGCCAGAAACAGCTCCGTGATCGTGTCGATGTCCCACAGGGCACGCGCACCTATGAATTGGTGCGTGCTGACCGCCACGTCCACGAGTGCGATGTCTCGCAACGCACCGTCGACGGACACCTCCAACATAGTCGAGCGTCGCGTGACGGCGTCCACGTCCACTGCTCCCGATGCCACGACCCCGGCTGCGATTCCGGCCACGGTGCCCTCCATCATCTGGGGGAAGACGTTGTTGGTGCCCGTGGATATCGGAACGATCGGGATGTCGCCCGCACCCTTGGCGACGGCGCGGTTCGTCCCGTCACCTCCCAGGGTGACGAGGCACCCCACACCGAGGTCTTGCATCGCTTCGGCTGAGCGCGTCGAGTCAATCTCCTTGTTCGTAACGAGGATGTCGACGAACTCGACCGACAGGCTCTTGGCGCTTCCATCCAGACTGCCGTGACCGAGGCCGTTCATGTCGGGCATGAAGACGACTCGGCGCACTCCCACCGATTCGATGCCCGCAAGCACGCGGCGGAGGATGTTCACCTTCTCCTGGTTGGTGACGAACCGGCCCTGGGCTACGAGTCGCCGGATATCCTTGCCGGCAGCCGGGTTTGCGATGATTCCGACGGCAGGAGTCGGGCTACTCGCCATCGTTCCAGCGCCCAATCTCTTCGACGGCGTGAGCGATGCGGCGGCGTAGGGCAGTGGTCGACTCCGGTGTCCAATCGTATACGCCACGCCCCGTCTTGAGGCCATAGTCACCGCGCTCGACCATTCGTGCAATCCCGGGTGGGACCTCGGTGGACGACTCGATGTCGTGCGACAGCCCTTCGAAGATCGCGTGCCACACGTCCGCGCCCGCGGCGTCGAACACCTCGAACGGCCCGGCCACTCCGAGCCTGCGACCAAGGCTGGTCGTGACCACGGTGTCGATGTCCTCCGGTCGCGCGACGCCGTTCTCCACGAGCGCGAAGCACTCCCGCAGGAGAGCGGCCTGGAGCCGGTTGGCAATGAATCCCAATGCCTCCGTCCCCAGCACGACCGGCTTTTTGTCCTGTGAAACGAGCAGGTCGCGCACCGTTTCGATAGTTTCCGGCGAGGTATCACGTCCTCCGACCACCTCGACCAGCGGGACGACGTGCGGCGGGTTGAAATAGTGCGTCACAACTACACGGCCAGGGTTCTTCGTGGCCTCGGCAAGCTGCGAGGGCATGAAAGTCGACGTGTTGCTGGCGAGGATGGCGTCCTCCCGGCAGATGCTCTCCAACTCGGCGAACAGTGCCAGTTTCGCCTCCAGATTCTCTGTTATGGCTTCCACGACAAGGTCCGCGCCCTCGACCGCCGTCCGTAGATCGCCGGTTAACGTCATGCGGGACTCGACTTCGTCAACTTCCTGCGACCTGCCCAGCATTTCGAGGTTCTGCCGGATGCGTTCCCGCGCATCGGTCAGGCGCTCCTCGCTCACGTCGTTTAGAAAGACGCGGTACCCTGAGACCGCGTACTCCTGTGCGATGCTGTGGCCCATCAGCCCCGCCCCTACGACGGCGACACTATGAATATCCTTCGTGGTCATAGCAGCCCCTTTGTATTAGTAAGCTCCGGGAGGAGGGACATGCTCAGGTGCGCCCCGGTGACGATTGCCGCGACACGCTTCCCGCGTACCTCATCCCGGTGGCCGGCCATCGTCGCTATCGGCGTGGCTGCGGAAGGCTCCGCCAACACCTGTTCGAGCTCCATCAGGCTCTTCACGGCGGGGAGAATGTCCGACTCGGAGACCGTCCACACGTCGTCGACAAGACCGATGAGGTCCTCGACGATCTTTGGAATCGGAACGCGGACGGCCAGCCCGTCGGCGAGCGTGTCGACCGGGGCCGACTCGTCCCACGCCTGTCCCCGGAGCGCCTGCGCCATCGAGGGCGCTCCACCGGGCACGACCCCGATAGTCTTTGTACTCGGACTACGTCGCTTCATCTCCTGGGCGATGCCCTTGATGAGCGACCCGTTTCCCAGTGGCACGACGACCACGTCCCAATGCTCCGGGTCCTGCAGGAGCTCCGTCGCGATGGTGCCCGCGCCCGTCGCCATCTCCTCGATGACGCCGTCTTCCCAGAAAACTCCCCCGGCCTCGCGGGCCTTCTCCTTCGCGTACCCCTTCGCCACGTCGAAATCGTCGCCGTGTATCTCCACCGTGCCGCCAAGGAGTCGGATTCTCTCCAGCTTGGACGGCGTCGCCCCTTCGGGAGCAACGACGTTCACTGGAATACCGTATCGCGCGCAGGCGTAGACGATTGCCAGACCGTAGTTTCCGGCTGACGCGACGTAGACGCCCGCGTCAGGAACGTCCGAGGCCAGCGCTCCCGCGGTTGTGACCGCCCCCCGGAGCTTGAATGATCCTATCGGCGTGCAGTCCTCCCGCTTGAGCCAGACTTCAGCGTCGAGACGCTCTCCGATGGCATGTGCCTGCAGCAGCGGAGTCGGCGTCCACGGCTCGGCCTCGATGAGGTTCACGGCGAATTCGATTGAGGTTGTGTCGGCCATGGAGTCGTGCACAAGCAAGTCCGGTGACTGGGGATTCCGTAGTCGGCGAAATTATATCACCGCGCGCTTGAGGGTGAGGGCAGTGCTAATGAAGGGGGTTGACGTATATATCGCCAGACGATATACTGTGACGCGATATAGCTAGATCGGAGCTGAATTGTAATTAGAGAGTCTCTTGAAAGGAGGTAGTTGAACATTGACGAATGAAAGCCTTCCAGACCTGCTTCCTCTCCCGGTCGCGCATCTTCACATCCTGATGGCCCTGGCCACCGGAGACAAGCACGGCTACGCGATCATGCAGGAGGTAGAGGTCTTGACCGAAGGGGCGGTCACCATGGGCCCGGGCACGCTGTACGGAGCGATAAAGAAGATGCTGATGTCAAGGCTGGTCGAGGAAAGCGACGAGCGCCCGGACCCAGAACTGGACGATGAACGCCGACGATACTACCGGATCACCGGTTTGGGTGGGCGTGTGCTCGAAGCCGAGATCAGCCGAATGGAGCAGCTCGCTCGTACCGCGAGGGCAAGACAGGTGATAGCCGTGCGGAGGCCGGGAGCCTGACATGCTCTCCGAGAAGGTATATCGCCGGCTGCTCGTCGTCTATCCCAAGGAACATCGGCGGGAATACGGGGAGCTCATGGTCCAGCTGTTTCGGGACCGGATGCGTCGCGATGGCGGCGGCTTCCGAGTGCCGATCGTCTGGATGCAGATGATCTTCGATCTCCTGGGATCTGCATTTAAAGAACACAAAGAAGGAAAGGAAGGGGAAAAAATGAAGAAGCGAATAGTGATTGCATTGGTCGCAGTGCTGCTTACGGGAGCCGTAGGAGCGAGTGCCCTCTTGGCTAGTTCGGGCGACGGGCCGATAGTCTCTGTGGTCTGGCATCAGGCAGATGGTGCCACTGTGGAAGAGCCGGAGGTCTCCGTGGTCTGGCATGAGGCAGACGGGACTGCTGTGGAAGAGCCAGAGATTTCCGTGGTCTGGCATGAGGCAGACGGGGGCACTGTGGAAGAGCCGATAGTCTCCGTGGTCTGGCATAAGGCAGACGGGGGCGCTACGGAATAAGGCGGATCGTTCAACCGAAGACCTGACATGCTCTCCGAGAAGGTATATCGCCGGCTGCTCTTCGTATACCCGAAGGAATACCGTCGGGAATACGGTGAGCTCATGGTCCAGCTGTTTCGGGACCGGATGCGTCGCGATGGCGGCGGGTTCCGAGGGCTGCTTGTCTGGATGCAGATGATCTTCGACCTCGTGGCAGCCGCGTTCAAAGAACACAAGGAAGGATCTGAAATGACGAAGCGGAGAATGTGGATCGGGGCTGGGCTGATCGCAGTGCTGCTGGCAGGCGTGGTGGGAGCGAGCACTATCCTGGCACAGTCGAAAGGCGTGACGGTGATCTCTACGGCGCACGATTTCATGACCTTTTCGGACGAGGGAGCGGACGCGCTGGCTGATGCGATGCGGCAGGCAGTGGAGGAGGGCGCTATCGACCAGGAAGCGGCCGACGAGATCGTGCGGGTGTTCGACGAACGGCGTGCGGAAGAGGCAGGCGAAATGATGGTCTCCGTGCGGTACGACTCCAGGACCTTCTCCGGGGAGGGAGCGGACGCGCTGGCTGATGCGATGCGGCAGGCAGTGGAGGAGGGCGTTATTGACCAGGAAGCGGCGGACGGGCTTGTGTGGGCGTTGGACAGAAGAAACGCTCCGCCAGGTATGTGGCGTCACTACTTCTCTTTTCCCGAGGGGGATGTGCTCAGCGAGGCGATGCGGCAGGCCGTGGAGGAAGGTGTGATCACCCAAGAGACGGCAGATCGGGTCGTGCATGGATTCAACGGAGATAGTCCCTCGGATACGTGGAGGCACTACTCCTTCGCCGGCGCGGACAGGTTCGCTGAGGCATTGCGGCAGGCCGTGGAGGAAGGTCTGATCACCCAGGAGACGGCAGACCGGATTTTGCAATCTCTCGACGAGAACGTGCAGTAGGCCTAAGCCCCGAACTGGTAGCTAAGAGGATCGTCGTCGAATTCGAGACCGATCAGTGCGTCCCGCGCGGCCTCTTCGATGGCCTCATCGTCGTCCGATAGGTGCAGCTGAAGCGCGTTCTTCGCCATCGTCCCGCCTATCATGCCGAGCGCCTTTATCGAGGCAAGCCGGATTTCGGGATCGTCGTCGCGGAGGAGCAGCAAGAGGTGCGGCACGACCGTCTCTTCGCCGAGAAGACCGCACGCCGTCGCCGCCTCGAACCGGACCGCGGGCAGGGGATTCGACATCTCGTCCAGGACCGTCGGCAGCCATGATGGGTTGGAGCTCTGCCCCATCCCGTAGACCGCGCTCTGCACGAGCGTCGGGTTGTCCGACTCGTACGCCTCACGGACGGCGTCGTTGGTCTCACGGGTGTTGAAGCTCGCCACCGCCTCGATCGCCCTTCTGCGCACGTCGATGTCCTCCGTCGGGCTGTTGGCCACCGCCAGCAGGGCCCGCCGTATACGGTCCCCGTCTCGGGAGAGCAGCTTGCCGTTCTGCGCCATCACCGCGAAGTTCTTCAGCGACATGGCCGCGGACGCCCGCACCTCGGCGCAAGCGTCGTTCTCAAGCAGCTTGACGAGCGGACGGATCATCGCCCGGTCCTCCGTCTCCCACAGGCCCTTCGCCGCCATTTCCCGTATCGCATCGTCGTCGTCGGACAGGCACGACTTGAAGACCGAGTTGAAATCGAGCTCGACGTTGTCGTCGGCCAACTCGATGAGCTTCCGAATGATCTCGCGCCTGCGTTCGGTCGACAGCCTTGGCCAGACGATCTTGAGCTCTGACAGACCTTCGACCGGCAGGTCGGTAAGCTGCAGGAGGCCCGAATACGTCACGGGCTTTTCCGCGTCGGTCAGGTCGGTTAGGAGGTCGGGGAGCGTCACGGCGATGCGAATGTCCGGCGGAGAATGGTTCCCAATAAAACGAGACGAATGTGATGCACGTTAGCAGGCACGGAAAATAATCGAGTCCCGCATCGTTTGTCAAGGCTGAGTGCAAGTGCGATACTGCGCTTTGCGAGGGCGGTTTTGGGCCGCCATCAACACTCCCCCTTCGAGGTCTTCCTGTGGCTCCCAGAGTCAAGCGCATGTCTGCGGTCGAGGTGATGGACACCCTCAGCCCCGAGTACGGACCGTTCCACTGGGAGCCGCGCTACGACCCCGCCTCCGAGCTGGTCTACACCATCCTCTCGCAGCACACGTCGGACATCAACTCCGAGCGCGCCTTCAAGAACCTCATGGCAACGTTCGGCACCCTCGACGCCATCGCGGCGGCAGAGGTTGTCGACATCGAAAAGGCGATCAGGCGGGCCGGACTGTTTCGTGTCAAAGCGCCCCGTATCAAGCAGGTGCTGAATGAGGTCCTCGACGAGGTCGGCTCCTTCGACCTCTCGTTCCTTGCGGAGATGCCCCTGGACGAGGCGAAGGAATGGCTCAAGCGCTTCAACGGCATCGGCCCCAAGACGGCGGCCATAATCCTCTGCTTCTCGCTCGGCCTTCCCGCCATGCCGGTCGATACGCACATCTACCGCGTGGCCCGACGGCTCCGTCTCATCGGGCCCAAGGTCACAGCCGATCAGGCCCACGACATCCTCGAGCCGATGGTAGACCCGGATGACGTGTTCGCCTTCCACCTCTACCTGATCAATCACGGGCGCAGGGTATGCAAGGCGATTCGCCCCCGTTGCGATTCCTGCGTCCTCGCGGAGCGCTGCCCGTCGAAGGGTATCGAGCGGGGTTAGCCCTCCGGCCAGTCGACCCCCAACTCCCGCACGGCGTTCCGCCAGAAGATGTCCTCGATCTGATCACGGGAAAGCTCGGCGATCGCCGCCGCCTGCTTCATCGCGAGGAGCTGCTCGTACAGGCAGATGACGGGCCGGTAGTCCGAGTGGTCGAAGTGGAGGTACGGCACCTTGTCGGTATCGAGCATCTGGTGTGTCTTGCCGAACGCCGTGTACGAGCCGTGGAACGAGACCGACTCGATGCCGTCAGAGCCGTAGAAGATGCGCCGGTGGTCCTCCTCGCGGAATAGCGTGATGAACGGGCGCACGTCGGTCACGGCGGAGGTGTCGTACCAGATGTTCGGCATTGCTTTGAGACGGCCTATCCCGCGCTCCATCTGCCAGTAGACGAACGAACGCGCGCAGTGGGCGAGGATCCAGCGTATTCCCGGATAGCGCTTGGTCGTGTACTCCTCGAGGTCCCGCAGGTTCTCCTCATCGCCGCCCCCAGCGCGTGACAGGTGCATCGTCACCCACAGTCCCAGCTCGCTGGCGACCTCCATCTGCTCGTGCGGCAGGAACTCGTGGATGCGGCAGTCTTTCATGTCTCCCGTGACGGAGTAGAAGCGGTACACCTTCAGGCCGATGAATCCCCGCTCCTTCACGTCTCGCTCGATCTCCTCCGGGGTGTCACTGGGCATTGTCAGCCGGTTCCGGCGTGAGAGGGGATCGGACTGCATTTCCCGGTGCATGAACGTGTTGTGGCCGTACACGTCCGTGCCGGTCGCGGGTCTCCCCAGCATGAGAAAGTGCGTCTCCCGTCCCGGCAGGATTAGGTTGTGCCACGCCTTGGCCGTCTCGAAGTCGGTGTCGGGATACAGGTCCCTGTACTTGCTGTCTTCGGCGATGAGGCTGTTGTCGAGCAGGTGCATGTGGCAGTCGTAGACCCGCTGCGGCACCCAGCTCTCCAACTCCGATTCCCAGATTTCCTGGTCGTCACTTCGATAGTCGATATGTTCCTTGGTAAGCATGTGCCCCCCTAGCTAAAGACGCCGGACTTCGGGATGAATCAATGGCAATTCGTCGTCACAGCGCCATAATCCCTGAAATGCAGGCACAAAGCAACAGCCTACCGCCGGGAGTGACTGTTCAGTCTTGGTGAGGGGAACACGCCCCACCCCATGGATACCCGCTTTCGCGGGTATGACGGTGGTTCTGGGTTTCGAGCGCTCTCACGAACTCTGAACAGTTACCGCCGGGGTTCTCTTGAAAGCAACAAGTATGGCGCCATCGTCTACCATTCCCACCCATGGAGACCCACCCAACGTAGGGGCGCGGTTTCTCCTCAACGGCCTATACGCTAATATGAACGCAGAGGCAGAAAGGGGAGGCAGACGTGCTCAAGCTCCGTGGACGTGGGGCGATTCTCGTTGGGACGAAGCGGGTCGGAGGGATCGTTGCCCACCGGCTCGCGAGGGAAGGCGTCAATCTCGCAATCGTGTACCGCTCGTCCCGGAAGGAGGCCGAGCGACTGAATGACGAGGTCGCAGGACTGACGGAGCGGACTGCCCTCATCGGCGGCGACCTGAGCGACGAGGGCGACGTTGCGCGGATCGTTCAGGAGGCGAGGGATGGTCTTGGCGACCTGTCGTTCGTGGTGAACCTGGCCGCGGGGTTCCCACGCAACCCGTTCGAGACGCTGGACGGGGCGGCTTGGGACGCGGCCATGTCGTTCGCAAAGGGGAACTACCTGCTCAACGTACACGCAGCGCGGGTGATGATGGGGAACGAGGGGCCGACGAGGGGACACATCGTGCAGTTCAGCGATTGGGCGGCATGGGAAACGCCCTACAAGGACTACCTGCCCTACCTGACGGCGAAGGCGGCCATCGACTTCATGACGAGGAGCTTCGCGGTGGAGCTTGCCGACGCGGGGATACTGGTGAACGCCATTGCGCCGGGCCCGACGATGCGACCGCCTGAGATCAGCGAGTCGTCGTGGCAGCGCGATGTGCTGGACAAGACGCCGCTGAAGCGGGAGTCCTCGGCTGACGACATGGCGGAGATCATCGTGAGCCTGCTTTCGAGCGAGTCGATCACGGGGCAGGTGATCCGCGTCGATTCGGGACGGCACCTGGCAGGGCCGGGCGTGGACTAAGGGAGCCGAACACATGCCAACTTACAGCGTCACCAAGACCATCGGCTTCTGCTACGGTCACCGGCTGATCGGCCACAAGGGGAAGTGCCGCCATCTGCACGGCCACAACGGCCTCGTCGAGATCGAGGTCGAGGCGGAAGAGTTGGACGAGTTGGGCGTGGTGATGGACTTCTCGGACATCCGCGACATGGTGAAGGGGTGGATCGACTCCAATCTCGATCACAGGATGATCCTCAACCGCAATGACGAGGCCGTCCCCATGCTGCAAGAGCTAGGGGAACCGATGTACCTCATCGACGAGAACCCAACCGCGGAGAATATCTCCAAGCTGATATACGGACAGGCGCGAGACATGGGCATCGACGTCAAGGAGGTGCGCCTGTGGGAAACGCCTTCAAGCTACGCCGCGTATAGAGAGTGACCATGACCATCACAGACGACCTGCGATCCGACACCAGGAAGGGCATGAACGGCCTCCCCAAAGAGGAACGCGTCCGAAGGCTCGTTCCGCTGCTGAGGGAGGTGCTCACGCTGCTCGGCGAAGACCCTGAACGCAAAGGCCTGCATCGCACGCCAGAGCGCTGGGCGGAGGCGTTGCTGACCTATACGCAGGGGACGGCGGCGAGTCCCGAAGACCACCTGCGGGTTATCTTCGAGATGGACGGCGACGACTACCCCGTCGGATCCGACGACATGATAATCGTGGACAACATCCACTTCACCTCGACGTGCGAGCACCACATGGCCCCCTTCCGCGGGACGGCGCACGTCGCCTACATCCCGAACCCGGAGAGCCGTATCGTCACTGGCCTCTCCAAGATATCGAGGGTCGTAACGCTGTTCGCAAGGCGGCTGCAGATACAGGAGAGGATGACGCAGCAGATAGCGCGGGCGATAGACGATCACCTTGAGCCGCTGGGAGTCATCGCGGTGGTGCAGGCGGCCCACTTCTGCATGATCCAGCGCGGCGTCGAGCAGCGCGAGAGCACCACCATCACGACCGCGCGGCGGGGCGTCTTCCTCACCAAGCCGCAGCTCGAAACCCGGTTCCTCGAATACCTGCGGATGCAGGACGGCAAGCCGGACGTGCTTTGAGGGGCGGGCCTTCGCCACGCGGAGTTCTCATTCGGGCCACCCCTCCGTATGGTAGGATGTGCTACCGACCGAGGAACCACCATGCCTACGCCTGGACTGATAACGCTGATAGGATCGGGGGAGACCGCGCCGAGCGGTCGCATACTCTACGAACCGGCGTTTGACAGGCTGCCGAAGCCGGTGAAGGTCGCCGTCATGGAGACTCCGGCGGGGTTCGAGCTGAACTCGGCGCACGTGGCAAGTAGGGTCTCCGAGTTCATCCGGCACCGGCTACAGAACTACAAGCCCTACGTGACCGTCGTTCCGGCGCGGCGGCGCGACACGGAGTTCGGCACTAACAACCCGGACATCCTGGGCCCCCTCCTCGACGCGGACTGCATCTTCATGGGGCCGGGGAGTCCCAGCTATGCCGTACGCCATCTGACGGGGAGCTATGCATGGGACATGATTAAGGCGCGGCACCGTCTGGGCGCGTGTTTGACGTTCGCCAGCAGCGCGGCCATCGCCATCGGCGAGACGGCGGTCCCCATATACGAGATCTACAAGGTCGGCGACGACCCGCACTGGATACCGGGGCTCGACCTGCTCGGCCCTCTGGGCCTCAAGATCGCCTGCGTCACCCACTGGAACAACACCGAGGGCGGCGCGAACCTCGACACGAGCCGGTGCTACATCGGCAGGGCCAGGCTGGAGACGCTCCTCCCCGCCCTCTCGAACGGAACGGTCGTGGTGGGCATCGACGAGCACACGGCGCTCACGCTCGACTTTTCGGAGCAGGTGTGCAGGGTTATGGGCAAGGGAACGGTTACGCTCGTTGACGACGGGAAAGAGCGGATACACAAGACCGGCTCGGACTTCCCCATGAGCGAGCTTGGTGATGTCCGCACTCCTGACGCTTCGGAGGGCATCCGTCCGGAGGTGTGGGCGGAGACGGTTGCGGCACAAACTGGGCGAGACAACTCCGCATCGTCGCTGTCCGACGAGGCCGCGGGGCTGATCGAAAAGCGCGAGGAGGCCCGCCGCACGAAGGACTGGAACAGGGCCGACGCGCTACGCGACCAACTCGCTGAGATGGGCTACACCGTGACCGACACGCCCGACGGACCTCAGTGGGAGATGGCGTAGTCCCGACCGGAGAAGACCGAATGACGCAGAAACGTATCGCGCCGTATGGGTCGTGGAAGTCACCGATAACGGCGACCGTCATCGCCTCAGAGTCGTTCGGGCTGGCGCAGGTAGCCATCGACGGCGAAGACCTGTACTGGACGGAGACCCGACCGTGGGAAGGCGGGCGGAGCGTCATCGTGCGACAGTCGGGCGACGGCGAGAAGAGCGACGTGACACCTTCGGGATTCAACGTCCGGAACCGCGTTCACGAGTACGGGGGCGGCGCGTTCACCGTGCATGACGGCGTGGTGTACTTCACCAACGATTCCGACCAGCGGGTGTACGCGCAGAGCCCCGGTGAAGCTCCGATTCCCCTGACGCCCGACGATGCCCGGCGATACGCCGACCTTGAAGTCGATCAACGACACAACCGCATCCTGTGCGTGAGTGAGGACCACTCGGAGCCCGATGAGGAGCCGACCAACACCGTCGTCGCCATCGGCATTGCCGGTGGCGAGATCGGGACAATCGCCGAGGGCAACGACTTCTGCTCTTCGCCTCGCGTCAGTCCGAATGGCGACCGGGTCTGCTGGCTCGTGTGGGACCACCCGAACATGCCGTGGGACGAGACGGAGCTGTGGGTGGCCGACGTGGACGAAGACGGCAGGACCTCCAACGCGCGACGTGTCGCGGGGGACAAAGGTGAGTCCATCGGAGAGCCACTGTGGTCGCCGGATGGCACACTGTACTTCGTCTCCGACCGGACGGGCTGGTGGAACCTCTACCGCTGGGACGGCGGCGATTCGTTAACGAATACATGCCCTATGGAGGCGGAGTTCACGGGGCCGCAGTGGCAGTTCGGTGGTGCGCGCTACGGGTTCGCCGATGCAAACACCCTCATCTGCTCCTACACGCAGGACGGCTTCTGGCACATCGCACGACTCGACCCGCGTTCGGGCAAGTTGGAGTCGTTCGATCTCCCGTTCACCGACCTGTCACGAGGGGCATTGAAGGTCGGCAACGGCTGGGCGGCGTTCATATCCGGGTCTCCCACACAGCCGAAGTCGGTCGTCAAGCTCGATCTGAAGACGGGAGCGCACACGGTCGTCGTGGAGTCGTCGTCCCTTGACGTGCCCGCAAGCTACTTCTCGGTTCCCGAGGGAATCGAGTTCCCCACGGAGGGCGGCGAGACGGCCCACGCCTTCTACTATCCTCCGACCAACACCGACTTCGAGGCCCCGTCCGGCGAACTGCCTCCCATGATCGTAATAAGTCACGGCGGCCCAACCGGGGCGACCTCGGCTACCCTCGACCTGGAGACGCAGTTCTGGACGAGCAGGGGGTTTGCCGTCCTCGACGTGAACTACGGAGGCAGCACGGGCTACGGCACGGAGTACCGGCGTCGCCTGAACGGAAGCTGGGGCATCGTCGACCTCGACGACTGCGTGAACGGAGCCCTGTACGCGGCGTCCTCCGGGCGCGCGGACGGGGACCGTCTCATCGTGCGGGGGAGCAGCGCGGGAGGGTACACGACGCTGGCCTGCCTCGCCTTCCGCGACGTGTTCAAGGCAGGGGCGAGCCACTATGGGATCGGGGACCTGGAGACTCTGGCCCGTGACACGCACAAGTTCGAGTCGCGGTACCTCGACTCCCTCATCGGGCCCTACCCGGCAGAGCGGGACGTGTACGTCCAGCGGTCGCCCATTCACTACGTGGACGACATCACCTGTCCGGTGATACTGTTTCAGGGGCTTGAGGACGAGATCGTGCCGCCGAGCCAGGCCGAGACGATGGTGGCGGCGGTCAAGCGCAAGGGCATTCCCGTCGCCTACGTCCCCTTCGAGGGTGAGCAGCATGGGTTCCGCAAGGCTGAGAGCATCGAGACCGCGCTGCATTCGGAGCTATATTTCTACTCACAAGTGTTCGGCTTTGAGCTCGCTGAGCAGGTCGGTCCCGTCCCCATACACAATCTCACCGCATAGGGAAGGGCGCGATGGCAGGATATGAGCTAGCTTCCAAGAAGGTCCAGCTTCAAGAGACCGACGACCCCATCGAGTACTACTTCGAGCGGGGCTGGACGGACGGCTTGCCCGTCGTCCCGCCCACGGCGGAGAAGATCGGCGCGTTTCTCGACGCGGTAGGCAGATCGCCCAGCGAGATACTCGGCACCGAGCCGGTGCGCGGCAGGGTCGTGACGGTCGAGAAGGTCGCTATCAACGCGGTCATGGCAGGTTGTCGACCGGAGTATTTTCCCGTGGTGCTCGCCACCATCGAGGCGATGCTGGAGCCTGAGCACAACCTCCACGCCGTGACGGTCAGCACGATGGGAGCCGCGCCCCTGCTGGTCGTCAACGGACCGGTCGTCAGCGAGATCGGGCTGAACTCCGGCGTGTCGGTATTCGGGCCGGGGCATCGCGCCAACGCCACCATCGGACGCGCGATACGGCTCACGATCATGAACGTGACCGGCGCGGTGCCGGGAGACCTCGACCAATCGAGCCTCGGACACGCGGGGAAGTACACGTGGTGCATCGCAGAGGACGAGGAGACCAGCCCGTGGCAGGCGCTTCACGTCGACCGGGGCTACGCCTCCAGCCAGAGCACTGTGACGGTGTTCCCCGGCCTGTCGCCCATTCAGGTGACGAACAGCGGAGGCGGATCACCGGAGGCGGCGCTGAAGGGCGTGGCGGACGGCCTGTACGTGGCCGGTCCGGGCAACGCCGAGATCGTCCTCGTCCTCACGCCTGAGACCATCGGGCACATCAAGGCCGGTGGATGGTGGAAGGAGCAGGTCGCCAAGCACCTGTGGGAGCGCAGCAGACTGACTGCCTCGCAGTGGGACGATCACGGCTATCCCACAGGCAACCCGGATACCGATGAGTTTGTAGGCGTCACGACGAGCTGGGAGGGAATCACGGTCATCGTGGCCGGAGGCAAGGCGGGATCGTTCTCGGCGGTCATCCCGCTCTGGGGCGGCGGAGCGAACTCGCGCGCCGTCTCAAAGGTGATTCGCTCGTAGTATAATGGCCGACACGGCCAAGGGAGGTGACATTCTATGACGACGATGTTGGAAGTGTTCGACCCGACGGTTGACCCGATACCCGCGCATGGAGTGGTCGCCAAGCGTCCCGACACGCTTAACGGCGCTGTCGTCGGCCTGCTGGCGAACGGCAAGAACAACGCCGACGAGCTCCTCGAAATGGTGCACGACGTCCTCGCCGACCAGTTCGAGTTCAAGGCCGTCATAGCCCGAAACAAGGGAAACGCCTCACGCCCCTGCCCGACGGACATCGTGGACGATCTGGCCTCAAGCTGCGACGTGGTGATCACCGGGAACGGCGACTGAGGGTCCTGCTCATCGTGCAGTGTGCACGACGGAATCACCCTCGAGAAGGCCGGTCTGCCCACAGCCGTCATCTGCACGGAGCCGTTCATACCGAGCGCCCGCGCCATGGCGAAGATCCAGGGCATCCCCGATTACCCGTACATCATCCTTCCTCATCCGCTGGGCAGCCTGACGCCGGGCGAACTCCGCAACCACGCGGTGAAGGCCGCGCCTGAGGTGCTGAGCATCCTGCTGGGGAAGGGGTAGAGGGCGGTTGATCTCGTCTAACGGACTTTGGTGTTGGAGAAGCAAGAATTGACCAACAATTTTCAAAGGCTCGGTTCAGAATCGAATGCTCACGTTGGCAGCAAATTTGAGACTACGGCACAGGATTACTTCCGCCTGCAGATGGGAATCTCGCTGCAAAGGGACCATAGTGTCCAGATTGGAGTTTCAAGTAAGAAGGGAAGGAAGTTTGACCTTGGGTCGGACGAGCCACCTGTTTTGGTTGAGTGCAAATCTCATACTTGGACAGCAGGTGGCAATGTTCCGAGTGCAAAGGTGACCGTCTGGAACGAGGCCATGTACTACTTCCACTTGGCTCCTAATCGGTACCAAAAGATTCTTTTTGTGCTACGCGACTTCAGCGCTCGACGGTCTGAGAGCCTTGCTGAGTATTACGTAAGAAATCATGGTCATCTCATACCGAACGACGTGAAGATTCTGGAGTATGACGAGTCAACATCCCGTGTGGCGAATGTTACTGAGGCATTGGCGCGCACGGGGTAGCTTGTCGAACCATAAACGATAGGTTCACCCTTTGACAGGCTCAGGGTGAACGGGTGTCGTTGGACACCCCCTCAAGCAATCGCCCGCCCTATGGCAAGGCCCGCGAAGGCGGCGGCGAGTCCGACGGCGATGCTCCCGCCGAGGTTGAGGGCCGCCCGCCCGATGTCGCCTGACTCGAAGCTCTGCGTCGTGGCGACGGCGAGGGTCGAGAAGGTGGTGTACGAGCCGAGGAAACCCACTGCCAGGAACAGCCTGTGCTCAGTGGGGAACTCGCCACGAGGCTCCCAGAACGCAATGAGCAGTCCCAGGATGAACGACCCCGTGATGTTGGCGATGAAGGTGCCAACGAGGGTGGAGCCCATGAGGTTCATCACGGCGAGGTTGACGGCGTGACGCGAGATAGCTCCCAGCGCGCCACCACAGGCTACATACACCCACTCAATCACTGAGAATCCTCCGGCGGCTTGCGTCAGAAGTCGGATGGGGGACGAACGGCTATCCGATCACGTCCTTCGTGCTGGGGACGTTGCTCATCCTGCGCTCGTCACGCTCGGCGGCGATGCGCATGGCGCGGGCGAGAGCCTTGAAGATCGCCTCCGCCTTGTGGTGGTTGTTCGCGCCGGCCAGTAGCCTCACGTGCAGGTTGAACTTGCCTTCGAGCGCGAAGCTCTCCAGGAAATGGTGGACGAGGCTGCCGGACAGTCCGCCGAGGTCGGCATCGCCCATCGGCGCGTCGATGACCGCGTAGCCGCGACCGCTGAGATCGACGGCTACGAATGCCAGGGTCTCGTCGAGCGGAACGAAGGAGTGCGCCGTGCGGGTGATCCCCCGCGCGTCGCCGACGGCCTCTTGGAGCGCCCGCCCCAGGCAGATGGCCGTGTCTTCCACCAGGTGGTGCCACCCGACCTCGATGTCGCCCTGCGCCTCGATTTCGAGGTCGATCAGTCCGTGCCTCGAAAGCTGGGCCAGCAAATGATCGAACATGCCGTTGCCGGTCTTGATGTTGTAATCGCCCACGCCGTCAAGGTTGATGGCGACGGATATCTGCGTCTCGCCCGTCCGGCGTTCTATGTTGGCCTTCCTCGACTCCATTCCTCCACCTCGTTATAGGTGTCCCGCTCTTTATCCTCACCCCAACCCTCTCCCACGACGGGAGAGGGGGTGGCTATACGAACTCCTGCAGCGCGGCCACTACGGCGTCGGTGTCGCTCGGCGTCCCGACGGAAATCCTGAAGAAGTCGCGCAGGCGCTTGGAGCCGAACTTCCGCAAGAAGATGCCTCTCATCGCCATATTCTCGAAAATCTCCTCGGCGCGACCGGGCTGGAACTCGCAGAGCACGTAGTTCCCGCCGGACGGCCACGGCTTCACGCCCGGTATGCCGTTGAGCAGGTCGATCAGCCGCTCTCGCTCGCTGACGATCAGGTCGCGGTTGCTGTCGAGATAGTCCGCGTCCGCGAGGGTCGCCATGAGCGCGGCCTCCGATGCGGTCGTGACGTTGTACGGCTGCTTAATGTCGATGATGTGGTTGACGAGCGTCGGCGACATGATGCCGTAGCCGATGCGGAGTCCGGCAATGCCCGCCCACTTGCTCATCGTGCGCAGGACAATCAGGTTGTCATGGTCTTCCACCATCGAGGCCGCGGTCGAGCCGGAGAACTCCCAGTACGCCTCGTCGATGACGACCAGGAGGCCGGTATCGACCAGCCCCTCGATCTGCTCCGGTGTCGCCACGTTGCCGGTCGGGTTGTTGGGCGAGCAGAGGAAGATGATCTTGGCCCGCTCGTCGATGGCCTCCTTGACGGCGTCCACGTCGACATCGAAGTTCTCGTCCCGCTGCACGAAAACGGTCTCCGCACCGTTCACCCTCGCGTCGAACGAATACATGCCGAAGGTCGGCTCGCTGTCGATGATCTTGTCGCCCGGCTCGATGACCAGCCGGAATATGAGGTCGATGATCTCGTCGCTTCCAGCGCCCGCGATTATTCGCTCAGCGGGAACTCCCGTGAACTCCGAGAGGGCCGCCCGCACCTTGCGCTGGAACGGGTCGGGGTAAATGTTGTACGGGACGCTCGCGACCGCCTCCGCGACCTTGGGTGAGAAGCCGTAGGGATTCTCGTTGGCGTTGAGGCGAACGATCTCCTCCTCCGTAATGCCGGCCTTGCTGGCCTGCAGCTCAGGCGGGTCGGCCGGGCTGAAGGTCTCGATCTCCCGGAGGTGTGGTCGTATGAAACTCTTGAGGTCGATATTGCTCATCTCTCTTCGTCCGTTAGCTCTTCCCTGATTTCTGCCGCCTCGGCGTGGGCGGTGAGTCCCTCCGCCCTGCCCAGCACCGATGCCGCATGGCTGATCTCGGCCGCTCTCCGCTCACTCAGGCCTACGACCGGGCTGAACTTGAGGAAAGACCGCACGCTCAGCCCCGACCCGAATCGCGCCGTCCCACTCGTGGGCATCACGTGACTCGGCCCCGCCACGTAGTCGCCAAGCACCTCGTGCGAGAAGTCTCCGAGGAACACGGCTCCGGCGTTTCTCACGCTTCCGACGTGGCTCCACGGGTCCCGGACCATCAACGATACGTGCTCCGGGGCGAAAGCGTTCGCCAGCTCGAATGCCTCTTCCAGGTCGGACACGACCGCGATGAGTCCCTGCTCCTCGACGGAGCGGGCGGCCATCTCCGAACGGTCGAGTCTGCCCAGTCGCACCTCTATCTCCGAGTTTACGCCCTGCGCGAGCGTGTCGGAAGTCGTTATGAGTACCGGTTTCGCGAGAATGTCGTGCTCGGCCTGTGCGAGCAGGTCTGCCGCGCACAGGGTTGGGTTGGCGTATTCGTCGGCGATAACGAGCGTCTCCGTCGGGCCGTACAGCCCGTCGATGCCGACCTCGCCGTACACGAGCTTCTTGGCGAGCGTCGTGAAGAGACCGCCCGGCCCGCAGACCATGTCGACCCTGGGAACCGACTCGGTGCCGTAGGCCATCGCGGCAACGGCCTGCGCCCCTCCTATCTGGAGAACACGGTCCGCGCCCGCTATGTCTGCCGCCACCAGCACGACGGGATGGACGCCCCGGTCGACGCCGGGATTTGTTGCAACGATGATCTCGTCCACACCGGCGACCCTCGCGGGAATGACGGACATCAGCACGGTTGATGGGAACCTTGCCGTTCCGCCCGGAACGTAGACGCCGACGCGCTCGACCGGGTTCACCAGTTCGCCGTACCCCTCACCGTAGTCCACCCAGCTCTCCGGCATGCTCTTCTCTTGGAAGCGGCGTACGCGCCCGGCTGCCAGCCGCAGAGCGTCGACGACCTCAGCATCGACCGCGTCGTATGCCTGCTCTATTGCCGAAGCCGGTACCTGCAGGTCTCCAAGCTCAACGCCGTCGAGTCGTTTGGTGATGTCGCGCACGGCATCGTCGCCGTCCTCGCGAACGCGGACGATGATGTACTGCGCCGTTTCTTGGGGCGTCATCGCCTTGCCGAAGGCTGCTTCGGTGCTTTCGAGTATGGATGCAGGCGGGGAGTCGAGGCCCATGCCCCTTCCGGTAAGCAGGGCGTCTCTCGACTCCTCCCGCCCGTATACGATTCTCATGCCAGATGCTCCGCGACCACGCGGGCCATGTCCGCGATGGCGTCACGCTTGAATTCGACGAGTTTCTCCTTCGGCACCGTCTCGTGCAACACATCCAGTGTATCAGGCATTCCTCGAACGAAGTCGTCGGCAATGGCGTGGGCGGGGTGCGACTCGTCGCCACGGGAGATTCTCGTGGCCATGAACCTGAGCCGCTCCCACGTGAACTCATGCGAAATAAACCTCGTCACCCACTCATGCCACTCGGTGAGGGTTTCGCCGTCGATGAAGGGGAGTTCCACGCCGCCGTTGAAGCTGGCCAGGTGCGCCTTGAGCACGTCCAGCCGTTCGAGGGCGAGGGTGTCGAGTTCCATCTGCATCACCCGGTCCATGACGGCGCCCACAGCCTCGGTCTCGAACACTCCGTCCACGCCGAAGAGTGGGCGGTACATCCGGGTGATCCACGTCTCGTCGAGAGTCAGATGCGTCATGTAGCCGGCCATGAACGACCGGGTGGGGCCGTGTTCGGTCGTCGCCAAATTGGGATGCTCCCTGTACAGTCCGGCGATCCCGGCGCCGACCTCATCGAAGTCCAGCGGCGCGAAGTGGTACGGCTCGCGTCCCTTGCGCGTGATCACTCGAACGTCCGGCGCGGTCGATCCGAGCAGGTAGCAGCCCATGTTCTCGTTCAGGATCTTCGCATCCACCCGTTGAGCAGCGAGGTACGCCATCTCCATATGTGTAGCGGGATTCGGCATGGCCAGCCTATGACCCCTTCGCCAGGCGCTCCGCGGCCTCGGACTTCGAGTGAAACATGTAGCTCGGCTGGGTGACCGTCACGCTCACGCCGCCGATTTCGCGGAGGCGGTTGACCGCGTCCAGTAGCCGTGCTTTCTCCACAATAACCGTGACGGCGTACCATGCGGTGTCGTCGATGGTGTGCACCTTGGCGATTGTCGGGCCTCGCAGACCGGAGATGTCCGTGTGCTCCAGGACATCCCGCGCAACCGATTCCTCGTTCTCTCCTCGCACGTTGGCCGTGACGCTGTAGAAGTTCCGGGAGTTGCGGTAGGCCTCGATCCGCTCCACCAACGCCGTCGCCGGGGCGAGCTTTTCCGGGTCCTCGGCGATGCGCCGCCGGTTGCCGATCAGACACGCCTCCGACCTGACGACCGTGCCGCCCTGGATGATCTTGAGGCGGTTGGCGCGCATGGTCGTGCCGGTAGATGAGATGTCGGTGATGATGTCCGCCGACCCCATGGCGGGGCCGATCTCCAGCGCGCCGCTCGACGGAATCAGGGTAACGAAGTTCACGCCGTTTTCGAGCAGGAACCTCTCCGTCAGGCGCGGGTACTTTGTAGCGACCTGGAGGTGCGTCCCCTGCTGCCGGAACTCGATGGCGAGATCGGCTAGGTCAGCCATGGAGGTGACGTCCACCCACGAGTCGGGCACCTGGATGGCAAGCTCCGACTGGGCGAATCCGAGTCCCTGGATGATGATCTCTCCGTCTCCCCCCTCACGCCGCTGCTCGAGGAAGCCGTCCAGTCCCACGATGCCAACGTCGGCCATGCCCTCTTCGATCTGCAGGGGGATGTCCGCCTGTCGCTGGAAGTGGACGACCACGCCCGGCAGGGAGGGAATATCCGCCGTGTACTTTCGCGGGTTGGGACGCGAGACTCCGATGCCGCACGACTTCAGGAAATCGAGGGCGGGGTCGTGCAGGCTGCCGCTACTTGGCACTGCGAATCTCAGCACGAGAGGCCTCCCCTACTCCGCCCTGCTTGCCATGGCGTCGACCAGCTTGTCGAGCCGAAGGGCGAATCCCATCGCTGGCACGTCCTCGCCGCCGAGGGCCTGCACGAGGCCGTCGTACCGTCCGCCGCCGCCAACAGTTATGGGCCCGTCATCGCCGTCGCAGGAAATCTCGAACACGACGCCGGTGTAGTACGCGATTCCCGGCACGAAGGCGAGATCGAGTACGACGTTGGAGAGGGGCACTCTCCGTCCCGGCAACTCATCGAAGAGCGCCCGGAGGCAGTCTATGGACGCGGGATCGGCGTCGTGCGCTCGAAGGATTTTCTCTACGGAAGAGAGGGTCTCGTCGGGTGCGCCGCTGACCTTCGAGAGGTCTGCCACGAGCGCAAGCGCGGAGGCCAGCCTGTCGGGACTGTCTGCACGCCGGAGCTTTCGAAGCAGCCGCTCGACGATCTGCTCGGTCGTCCTGCGACCGACGGGACTCGACACAGAGTCTGAGAGCATGTCCCGCACGAACTGTCGCGTAATTCCCTCCCCGTCTTCCGTAGCCGCCGGCGTCAAATCGCCTCTGTCCTGTGCCCGAATGAGGCCCATCTCGTTCGCGTGGGCAACGAGTTCGTTGGCGGATGTCGAACCGGTCTTCAACTCGTCCAGATGAGCGAACACGAAGCCCTTGGTCGGGTCGGACAGCCCATGCGCGTCCAACACGCGGTTTAAAAGGCCCGTGTCGCCGATACGTGCCGTCCATCCGCTCAGGCCAAGCTCCTCAATCCCGCCACACGCAATCGAGAGTATTTGGGCGTCGGCCTCGCTGCCAGCCAGCCCGATAAGCTCCGTGCCGACCTGCGTGAACTGGCGCAGGTCTCCGCTGTCTAGGGAATGGTAACGAAACACCGGGCCGCTGTAGCTCAGACGCGCCGGGGCGACGAGCTCGGATGCCTGTTCGATGTAGTGGCGAATCACCGAGGGCGTGAACTCCGGCCGCAGGCTCACTCGATTGCCGCCGGGGTCGTCGAAGGTGTAGAGCATCCCCGACAGCTCGCCGCCCGACTTGCGGACGAACAACTCCGCGTCCTCGACGATTGGGGTGTCGATCGGCGCGTAGCCGCGGCTTGCGTAGTATGCGCCGAGAGCGTCGACGATCTTCGCCGACCGCTCGTAGGAGCCGCCGGTCACGTTCGCCATGCCCGGCAGGCTGAGGATCTGGCTGCTTGGCATCTCTACCTTCCCGCGAAAATCGTACATCAGCGCGGAGCAGCCATTCAACGAAATTCTTTGTGTAGCGGGAGGCCGCAGCCCGGCGTTGGAGGCCGGTCTTACTCCCGCACCGGCCTGCCTTCGGCGTCGAAGAATTCCAAGTGCGGCGTCCCACGCCTATCAATGCGGATGGAGACGCGGTCGTTCCCTTCGCCGTCCATGAGGACGAAGCTCGGCAGACCCTCCTCGTCCACCTCGACGGACATTCTCGCCTCCCCGTAGGGGCCGGTGAAGTCCAGCACGGGGGTGTTCCCCTCCGCGACGCCAATTGAGACTCGCGGTTCCCCCGCCAAGTCGTAGAGGCCAAGCGTCGGGGAGCCGTCCTGGTCCAGGTCCAGGGACGCGCGCACCGATCCTCGCAGGTCGTACAGCGACAGCGTGGTCGATCCAAGCTCGTCACTGACCGCAAGCTCTCCCACACTCTGGCCGTTGGGGTCCAGCAGCATCAACCCGGACGCTTCGGCCTGCGTCCCGATAATTACCCTGGGACGTCCCGCACCATCGACCACCTCGAACCGTTTCGCGCGAATTACCTCTTCGACCATGACATGCCTCCGCTGGGAGTAGGACGTGCATAGCATAGGGGAATGGGGCCGGATGTTCCATCAATCGAGGCATGTTGACACCTCGTTCAGCTATTCATAGACTAGCCCCACCTTCTGGAAGACGAGCCCCAATGGACCAGCACGAAAAGTATGTCTACGACCTGCAGGGCTACATCACGGTGCCGGATGCCCTCGACGCCGACCAGCTTCGGCGGCTGAACGAGGAGGTCGACAGGCACATCGCGGCGGAGTGTCCGCCCGACATGACGACGCACCGGTTCTTCGACACCATAGACTGGGGCGGCCCCCTGCTGGAGCTGATCGACAACCCGCGCATGAGGCCGTACCTCGACACGACCATCGGCGAGGACGCGTACCGGCTCGACCATGTGTACCTCGACGTGATCCGCTCGGGGAAAGGCCCCATCGGGACGAAGCTGCATGGGGGCGGTGTCCCGACGCGGTCCCTGCAGTACTACAGGTTCGAGGAGGGGCGGATGTGGAACGGCCTGTCGGTGGTCGCCTACAACCTGCACGACGTGGGGCCGATGGACGGCGGATTCGGCGCGATCCCTGGCTCGCACAAGAGCAACTACCCCTTGCCGGACGAGTGGAAGGAGATGGATGAACTTCAACCCATCGTCCGGCGTGTGACGGGGCCCGCGGGCACGGCGATCGTCTTCACGGAGGCGCTGGCACACGGCACGCTCCCGTGGACGGGCGATCACGAGCGGCGGACGCTCTTCTTCAAGTTCAGTCCGCACGCCTCCTCGTGGTATGCTCGCTACTATGACGCCGACGACTACCCCGGCCTGAACGAACGGCAGCGCACCATCCTCGAAGCACCAAACAACCGGTACGCCTACCGCTTCGAGCGGACGCCGGGGTCGAAACCCCAGGCAGAGTACGAGAAGGAGAAGAAATGAAACTCACCGATCATCAACTCGCGTTCTTCGATACGTTCGGATTTCTCGCGTTTCCGGGGCTGTTCGCCGACGACATCGACAAGATCACCGGCGCCTTCGAGAAGGTGTGGGCCGATCACGGCGGCGGCCATTTCGGACAGGAGCACGACGGCAAGCAGCGTTCGGCGCTCATCCAGTTCATCGACCAGGACGAGTACCTCAGCGCGCTGATCGACGACCCGCGCATCCACGACGTATGCGCGTCGGTGCTGGGCGACGACTTCAACTACGCCGGCAGCGACGGGAATTTCTACGTGGGCGACACCCTCTGGCACTCGGACGGCTACCGCGAGACGAAGTACCTCTCCTTCAAGATGGCCTTCTACCTCGACCCGGTTACCGCGAGCACGGGTTGCCTGCGGGTCATTCCGGGCAGCCACAAGTACGGCGACGTGTTCGGGAACAGCCTTGAGGCGGTGCGCGAGATGCGCGACAATTCCGACAACCCCAGCGGATACCTGTGGGGCGTAAACGGCGATGAGGTCCCCGCCGTGCCGCTGGAAGTCACGCCGGGCGACCTGGTGATGTTCAATCACCAGATCAAGCACAGCTCATGGGGCGGAGGCGACCGACGGCGCATGTTCACTCTCAATTTCGAGGAACGATATGCCGCGGGGGACATCGATACCCTCAAGGAGCGCATGGCCAGCGAGACGAGGTTCTGGATAGAGCGCAACTACGGTGACGTAATGGTCGAGACGGCCGACGAGAACCGCATGGTGCACCTCGAACAGCGCATGGCCAACGACGGGCACATGGCCGAACTCGCCCGAAAGGCCCGCGCCGAGATGGCCGAGCCGAGCAGAGGATAGATGGTAGCATCAAGGCGGCATACGGTGCCTTAAAGGGTGTTTGCGAAGGTTCTGGTCCAACAATATCATACGTTCGCCCTGAGCCTGTCGAAGGGCGGTTCATGGTTTGACAAGCTCATCACGAACGGTTTTTTGCAGACTTCGCAAACACCCTCTTAGTCCTTGTAGCGCGGTAGGCGAGTTCGCCTAGCGTCATGGTATGAAAATGAACCGCATCCCCAGCGCCGTCATTCCCGCGAAAGCGGGAATCCAGAGAGTCTTGTCAGCAAGAATTCGGCGCCATTTGCACGCACTGGTATAGAATTGTCCGTATAGGAGCGGTGCTCTCGACTCACTCAATAGCAAGGAGGCGAACATGAGGACTCGATATACGGCCATTATCGGAACCGTGATTGCGGCAGCCTTTCTCGTACTGAGCGCATCCTTCGCCTGCGGACAAGAAGACCACGAGCGCATCACGGAAGACGTGGCGCGGGAATGGGCGACGACCGAGGCGGCAGCCATCTCCGAGGAGATAGCTGCTATGGCAATTCAAAAGTATGGTCCTCGCGTTTTTGTTGAGGTTGTCGAAGACTCCGTATCATCATCCCCTAGAGCTGTCGCTGCTAGAAAAGAGGAATTTGAAGGCAGAGTTCCGATGGAGGCAAATGCGGGCCAGATAAAGGAATCGATTCAGTGGGAGTTTGGTTCGCCGATGAAAAGGGAGGATGGAAGGTACGAAGTCATTGCCACGGCGTCGATCTCCTTTGATATAGCTCCATCAGAGTCCAGTAGCCTTTACCTCCGAATGCCTGCCCTCACCTCCGATCTCGAAACGTCGTACAGTGGCTCGGTCGATTACAGACTGGAAATCGACACGACCCTGAAAAAAGTTAGCAGCGCGAAGATGCCCCTTTATTCCGTTCGCATCTATCGAATACCGCAAGAGAGGACTCTCAATTGAAACTGACCGACCAGCAGATCGCGTTCTTCAAGACCTTCGGGTACCTCCACTTTCCGGGGCTGTTCGCCGACGACATCGAGCAGATTACCGACACCTTCGAGTCGATATTCGCCGAGCGCGGCGGCGGGCACCACGGGCAGGCGCACGACTACAAGCGGCGGTCGTCCATCGTCCCGTTCATCGACCAGCACCCGTACTTCTGCGCCCTGATCGACGACCCGCGCATTGAGGGGCTGGCGGGCGACATCCTGGGGTACGACTTCAACTACAGCAACAGCGACGGGAACTTCTACGTGGGAGACACGGGCTGGCACTCCGACCTCGGCCACGCCTCCCCGTACCTGACGATGAAGATCGCCTTCTACCTCGACGAGGTGACGAAAGACTCCGGATGCCTGCGGGTTATTCCCGGCAGTCACACAAGCGGCGATTCTTTCGCCGGCACCTTGAACGACATGATGCCGAGCATGAAGGAGTTTACGACGGAGGAGTCGCTCGGCGTGGCTGGACAGGACATCCCCGCCACCGCGCTGGAGACGAAACCTGGGGACCTCGTCGTGTTCGACCGTCGCATCAAGCACGCCTCTTTCGGCGGGGGAAGTCGAAGGCGCATGTTCACCATGGTGCTCGAACAGCGCTATGCCGAAGACGATCTGCCGGAGCTGCGTCGCAAGATCGGGACGCTCTCACGATGGTGGATGGAGCGGGCGTACGGTCCGACCATGATCGAGACCGCCGGTCCCGGTCGCATGGCGCACCTCCAGCAGCGCCTCGCCAATGACGGCCACCTAGCAGAGCTGTCGCGCAAGGCCCGCGAAGAGATGGCCGAGCCGTCCCGGGGTTAGTTTAGTCCGGTCATTCCGCGTCACTTAACCCTCATCTTCAGGGGAGACGGCCTCTGCAAATCCGTCATACTGGCGAAGGCCGGTATCCAGAGGCGTGGTGGCGCCTGAGATTTCTTCGCCCCAGGCTGCAGCCCAACCCTTCTGTGCTTGTTCCTCCCTGCTTGATACTGCATAATTGCCGCCGAACCAGACCGACGAAGGAGAAACGGAGACCCATGGACCAGCAAACCCTGCGCGACCGGCTGTATGGCTGCTATGTAACGATTCCGACGATGTTCAACGATGACGATGAGCTGTCGGTGAACCTCGACGGGATACGGCAGCACGTGGAGTTCCTGATCGATGGCGGGATTCAGACCGGCACGGGCGTCCTGCTCGCGTGCGGCGCAGCGGGAGATTTCTCGTCCATGTCCTTCGACGAGCGCGTGGCCGTGGCCGGAGCGGTCGTCGATCAGGCCGCTGGCCGGGTGCCGGTCATCCTCGGCGCGCAGACTACGAGCACGAGGGAGCTTATCGCCCTGGCGAGAGCGGCAGAGGACGTCGGGGCGGAGTACATCCAGGTCTCGCCGCCGTTCTACTTCGCACACACCGAGGGTGACTTCTACGAGTACATCCTCGCCGCGTCGGAGGCGGCAGACGTGGGGCTGATCGTCTACAACACGTTCTGGACATCCCCCAGCGTCTCCATCGGCATGGTGGAGAAGCTGGTCGATCTCCCCAACGTCGCGGGCCTCAAGTGGGCGGTGCCGGGCGGCGTCCCCTTCGGGATGGACCGCATCGTCAGCATGTTCGCCGACAAGGTCAGCGTGGTGGACAACAATGGTTCATTCCTCATGAGCCACATCCTCGGCGCGCGGAGCATCGAGATCCATCCTGCCAACTACTGGCCCCAGTGGGCGGTAGGATTCCTGCACCTGCTGGAGGAGCGCCGATACGTCGAGGCGCAGAACGAGATCATTCGTGTGCTTCTCCCTTTCTACGATCTGTGGGATGACATGAAGCAGTACACGAGCGGCGACGGCTACGCCGACAAGCTGCTGATGGAGCTGGTCGGCCTGCCGTCGAGCCGGTGCCGTCCCCCTACCCGCGACGTGCGCGAGGCTTACCGCGAGAAGGCCCGGCAGATGCTGCTCGACATCGGCGCGCCCGGAGTGGTTGCGTAGGGGGGCGCAACGGCACGGTTAGTTGGAAGTAGCCTCGTTCAATCAACACATCCTCTACTACGAAGGGGCGATATGTGCGCTTTGGTGACCGCAGACGAACTGCTTCAGATGCCTGACCACAGGCTGTACGAGCTAATCGAGGGGAAATTGGTCAAATGGGGCCCCGAAGGCCTTCTTCACGGCAGAACCTCCGCGAGGACCTTGGGGATCCTCTTCGGGCACGTATACGAAAACGACCTAGGCGTGTTGTTGGGGGCTAGCTGTGGATTCTTTCTGCAACACGATCCTGACACAGTTCGAGCGGCCGACGGGGCCTTCATTGCCAAAGGTCGAATCCCATCTGACACCGACCCTTACGGATTTGTCGAAACGCCTCCCGACCTCGTCGTTGAGGTAGTTGGTATCAATGACATGGCAGAACAGCTACAAGCAAAGATCGAGCAATGGATCGAGCACGGCGTGAAGCTCGTCTGGGTTATATACCCCGAACACCGCTCGATCACGGTGTACCGTTCGCTGAGCGAGGTACACGTCCTGCATGAGGGCGACACACTCACGGGAGATCCCGTAGTCCCTGGCTTCACGTGCCTCGTCGCCGAGATCTTCTAGCGAAAATCCTGCCCTTTACGAAAATGCGTCCAACCCCGTGACATCGCGCCCCAACACCAGGCTGTGGATGTCGCGCGTCCCCTCGTAGGTGTCTACGGTCTCCAGATTGAGCATGTGGCGGATGGTGTGGTAGTCGAGGGTGATGCCGCTTGCTCCGAGCATTTCTCTAGCGAGTCGCGTCCCCTTCAGGGCCGCCCGAGTGTTTTCGCGCTTGGCCAGGGAGACATGTGTGTAGTTGAGCTTGCCTTCGTCCTTGAGGTGGGCCAGTTGGCAGACGCGAAGGAGGCCGCTCGTGTGGTCGGCGAGCATGTCAGCGAGCTTGTCCTGAACGAGCTGTCGCGCGCCGATGGGCTTGCCGAAGGTCTTTCGCGCCTTGGAGAAGGCGAGGGCCTCCTCGTAAACGTACTCCAAGGGGCCCAGAACGCCCCAGGAGATGCCGTAACGCGCCTGGGTGAGGCATGACAGCGGGGCGGACAGTCCGGCGGCCTCGGGGAGCATCGCGGAGGCGGGCATTCGGACGTCTTCGAGGACCAACTCGCTCGCCCCTGATGTGCGGAGACTCATCTGCCGCTCGATTTTCTTGCCTGAAAATCCTGGACTGTCGGTCGGGACTACGAATCCGCGTATCGTGTCCTCGTCGTCTTTGGCCCAGATGATCGCGATGTCGGCGATGGAGCCGTAGCTGATCCATACCTTGACACCGTTCAGGACGTACGACTCGCCGTCACGCCTCGCGCGGGTCTCCATCCCGCCGGGATCGGAGCCGCCGGAGTGCTCGGTGAGTCCGAAGCAGCCGATAATCTCGCCGCCGGCTATTCTGGGCAGGTACGCCTGCCGCTGTGCCTCCGAGCCGTATCGCAGGATCGGGTACATGCAGAGGGCCCCCTGAACGCTGGCGAAGCTTCGCAGGCCGGAGTCGATGCGCTCAAGCTCGTACATCACCAGCCCGTATGCCAAGCTGCCGACGCCAGAAGCGCCGTACTCGACGGGCATGTTGGCGCCGATCAGGCCGAGCTCGGCTAGGCGAGGGACGAGTTGCCGGGGAAATTCCGCACGCTCCCACCATCCCGAAATATGGGGGAGGGCCTCCGCGTCGAGGAACTCGCGCACCGAGGCCTGTGTCTGCCGTTCCTCGTCGGTGAATTGGTCGGATAGGCGGTAGTAGTCGAGCATGGACTTATCGGCGTCCCATCAGGTCGTGTTGTTTGAGAAATGCGCTGAGCTCAACGGCCACGACATCGTGTCCTCTTTCCGACAGGTGCCAGATGTCGATATAGCCCAACCGCTCGCCCAGGAACAGCGCCTCGCCGCCGCGCTCTCTGAAGGCCGGCAGCAGATCCAAGCACATCTGCGAGCGCTCTTCGCAGTACCGGGCAAACTGGCTCTGCGGAAGGAAAGGATACTCCGCATCCATTTGATATGCCAGCGGCAGGACCGCGATTACGAGCCGCGCGCCGTCCTTTGCAACCTCGTCCGCAAGCCGGTCGTACATCCTTCGCAGCCACACCCACTCCGGCGAGTCGTAGTCGGTCAGCACCTCGATGCTGATGGTATCTTCTCCCGTGATATAGGTAGGCCAACGGCGACCGTCGACGACGGTGTAGCTGGCCTCCTGGTCGGTGATGTTCTTTACGCTGATGGCCGAACGGACGAGCCTGCCAAGCTCCGTGCTCCCCTGCTCCCTTTCCCTGCGGCGGGCGTCGAGGATGGGTACAACGTGGTCCTCGTGGTACCGGACGTTGGGGTACGCCTCTATAGGAATATTCTCGATGGCGTCCTCGGTGTAGTTCCAGTGCAGTTCGGGGTCTACGATGTCGTTCATGGCGAATGCCACAACCACAATGTCCACCGGAATGTCGCGGTCGCGGCTCACGTACTGCTGAAGCTGGTTGTACGGCGTGTACCCGCTCACGGCGGAGTTAAGCACCGCAACATCGTCGCGCTGCGTAGCTAGCAAGTCTTCCAGCCGCTGTGGGAATGCGGCCTCAAACGGGACTCCCACGCCGTAGGCCACCGAGTCGCCCAGCACCATGACGTTGAACGTCGACCGGAGCCGATCAGCCGAGGTATCTGAAAGCAGTTCTCGTTCGCGAACGTCCGGGTGATCGGGATTGAGTTCATACAGATACGGACAGTCGCCGCAGGTCACGTGAAGGGGGATATCCGTATCGGGAGAGTCCCTCGTGAAGCGGAGGCCGATCTCCAAGATCAGCAAAGCTACCCCCACCCCAATGAGCGCAAGGAGGAGGTTGACGTAGGTCCTCGTCGATATGGTGAAGCGCGAACGCATGGCTGCAGTCACCATGATACCGAGAACGGGGAGAGGATTCAGGGGCCAGGCGTTGGGTGCTGGAGAAGGCGATCAATGCACAGAGCCGGCCGAGTGACCGCAATTTCTCACCATACGGCTAGATATCGACCCTAATCTCCTGCTCTATGCGCAGGTCGCGTCGCATGTTTCGTGTGAGCCATGCCTTCACGAGCCACCGGACGGACGATTTTTCGGTCTCCAGGCTCGGCACTCCTACCTGCCCGACATCCAGCTTGAAACGCCATTCCCGCAATTGGCCGGACCGAAGCGAGGCTTCCCGTTCGAACGTCACTTGGTCAACGGTCTGGTTCTTCTGCACGTTGCCGAACTTTTCGGACCTGACCAGCGCCACTCTGACCTCATCGGCGGTCACGTCCTGCAGCACTTCGGCGCGCAGGTCGCCGTCCAGCGTGTCTCCCGGACGAGCATCCCCGGAGGATACCGTGAGGGTAAGGGCGCACTGCTCAAGTTTGGTCTGCGTGACGGCCGGTTGGGAAATAGCGTCATCGGACGCGGGTGAACTCCGAACGGTAACCGGCTGATTGAAGCGTATGTCCCTCGCTCCCGCCACGTCGAGGAAGGCCGCGACCTCCCACGAGATGCCGGGCTCGACTTGGCTCACCTTTATGCCGCTCATCGTGGGCATCGCGTCCACGGGAACGGCCAGCCTCACGTCGGTCGAATGGGGCAACCCGTTCCGGACGGTTGCGTCACTGAGGAACGTCTCTTCGGCTCTGTAGTGAATCTCCGTCTTTCTACTGTCATAGGTACCATACTGACTGCTCGTCCTCTGCACATAGTTCTCCGTGCAGACAAACGCGATCGTTCCCTGACGAACGTGGAAATCACTCTCCGGCAGAAGCACTACACGGGCCTCCAACTCCTCGCCGGGTTGAAGCGCGGTCTCGTCTACATGGATGCTGAGGTCGGCCTGTGGCCGGCGGAAACGTGAGAGCACGTCGAAAGTTCTCCTTGTCTGTAGAAGCGCTTGCTCCGTCGCGGGACGCAGAGGCGTTATACAGCCGCCGGAGCGAACGTGGCGGCCCCTGCGTCGTCGTAGACCAATTGAAGGCCCGTTTCCGTCTGTGGCGTCTTGGCGAGACGCTCCCAGGAGTCGATCCAGCGCTGGCGGAGGGGGCTGTCGTGGGGGTTGGAGAACCACTCGTCCCACTGGGCCTGGTTCCAGCGCGTGGTCGAGCGGTAGAAGCCCTGCGCCGTGTTACGCATGACCTCCAACTCCTGCGGCGTCTCCGGGTAGTGGTAGTAGGTCACGCAGCTCATGCGCCGGTCATTGCTGCCGCCCCACGTCGAGTGGACGAGCCGCATGTCGAAGAGAACGGCGTCGCCGGGGTCGGCCTCAGCGACGAAGCACGGGATCTTGTCGAGGTACTCCCTGCCCTCCGCGCTCCGAGCCGAATCTCGGCCCAGAGGCCACCAGCTGGTCAACTGCGACTGCCAGGGGTCCTTGTGCGATCCGGGAACGAACCGTAGCGCTCCCGTGTCCGCGCGAGTCGGTTCAAAAACCGGGAACTGGTACTTCGGCCCGTAGCCGTGGATATTGGGCGAGCCATCATTGAAATGCCAAGGGGTATTGCTGATGTAGCGATACGAGTTGATCTCGAGACCGAACACGTCGTCGCCGAACAGCTGGGAGGCCGGGCCGTAGAAGCGTGGGTCCTCCAGCAGCGACGAGTAGAACGGCGTGTCCTCGCCCAACATGCTGAACGTGTGGGTCTCCGTACCGTCGAACTCGCCCTCGGACTCCTGGGTCCGCTGGGCGCCGTATTTGAACTCGGCCTGGAGCGTCGCTACCTCGCGCTTGGTGAATATGTTTCTGAGAATGACAAACCCGAAGAGCTCGAACTGTTTCACCTGATCATCCGATAGCATCATGCACTCCTTATCCTTTGCTTTCCGCCCTGTAGACCAGGGCAGTTCCCATCTGGCTTGCAATCGATTCCCCCCGTTCGCACTGAGCTTGTCGAAATGCCGTCCGATCATGGTTCGACAGGCTCACCACGAACGGACTCCGCGGCAAGGCGAGCGAGGAGGCTAGAAACTCACGTTTGAGAAGAACTCCGGCACGCCCTTGACGCCGGGGCGCAGGCGGAAGAGCGCGCCCGCGCCCGGTCCGTGCGTCTCGCGGTCGCCTGAGCTGATGGTGGTGACGTACAGCTCGTCGAGGTCTTCCCCGCCGAAAACGGCGCTGGAGACCATGTCGCAGGGGAAGTCGATGGCTTCCACCAGCTCGCCGCTTGGCGAGTACTTGTGCATCTCGCCGGTGAGGACGCGGGCGGACCACACGTTGCCCTCGGAGTCGACGGTCATGCCGTCCGGCAGGCCGTCCTTATCTACGTCGTCGGACGCAACGAAGTCACGCCGATTGCTGATGGCACCGGTGGCGCGGTCGTAGTCGAAGAGCCAGATTGCGCCCGTCGGACTGTCGGTGTAGTAGATGCCGGATAGGTCTGGCGTGAAACCGAGTCCGTTTGATATGGCTATGTCGCCGAGTAACTTAGAGATCGTGCCGTCGGTATCGAGCAGGTAGAGGCTGCCGAATGCCTCCTCCGCCATCGCCTTGGCCGAGTCCTTGCACATCGTCCCGCAGTAGACACGCCCTTCGGGGTCGGTGATGACATCGTTGAAGCGGTTCTCCTCCTCACCGGGGAGGCCGTCGATCACGATGTCGAGGCTACCGTCGCGGAGGACGCCGATCCTGCCCTCTTCGAGGAACATGAGGATCGAGCCGTCGGCCTGGAATGTGTAGCCGCCGAACATCTGACCCGCCTCGAAAACGAGCTCGTGCTCGCCCGTTGCCGGGTCGTAGCGGTACAGCTCGCCCTCCGTAATGTCGCCCCAGTACAGCTTCTTTTCGATGGGATGCCACAGGGGCCCCTCACCCGTGTCGTCCATGGTGTCAACGATGAGTTCCGGCTTCATCTCTTCCTCCGTGTCGTGTGTGATGCATGAATAGGCGCGGTCGTCTTCCGAAGGTCGCGTAGGTACGTTGGCTACGGGAACTTGATGCCTGAAATCATGCCGCCGTCGACCACCAATTCGGTACCCGTCACGTAAGACGAAAGGTCGGACGCAAGGAACAACGCTGCTTTCGCAACGTCCTCCGGTGTCCCGTTGCGCTTCATGGGAACGCTGTCGGCGCTCTGCTGGATTTCCTCCGGCGTCATGTCCTTCCAGAGGCCTGTGACGATCGGGCCGGGGAGGAGGGCGTTAACTCGAACGTGGGGAGCGTAGTCGAGGGCGAGATTGCGTGTGAGGCCGAGCAGTCCCGCCTTGGCGGGGTCATACGAGGCGTAGTTGGAGAATCCCCTCAGCGAGTGTACCGACCCCGTTATGACGAACACGCCGCCGCCCTGCTCGACCATGATGGGGAGCGCGTGCTTGGCGAGCATCCACGTCGCCTTGAGGCACACGTCCATGGTGATGTCCCAGTCGGCCTCGGTCAGCTCCGTCGCCGTGCCCATGGGATAGTGGCAAGCGTTGCTGAAGACCACGTCCAGTCTGCCGTACCGGTCGACGCATGTCTGTACGAGTCCTTCCACGTCGGCCATGCACCCGACGTTGGTCTCGACGAACGCCGCCTCGAGGCCCTCTGACACGATGCCCTCTACCGTCTCGTTGCCGCCCTCGACGTTCTTGTCCGAGACGATGACGGAGGCCCCCTCTCGGGCGAAGAGCTGGGCCGACGCGCGGCCAATTCCTGACGCCGCTCCTGTGATGAGCACAACCTTGTTTTCCAGCAGCATGGCGGTTCCCCCGTATCGGACGGCAAGTGGTAAGATAGTGCCACACAAGGGCATAAAAGTCACGACCCAGAGCGAGGAGAAGCAGATGACGACGGCGACGAAGATCGGTACGGGCGAGTTTACCTATGAGGTTGCTGTGGACTGGGGAACGCTCCCGTCCGGCTACTCGTGGCAGGAGGCGGCGGCCGTAGGCGTGAGCCCGAAGGACGAGGTCTACGTCTTCAACCGGGGTGACCACCCGGTCATCGTCTTCGACACGAACGGCAGGTATCTGAGGGACTGGGGCGACCCGGCCATGTATCCCCGCTCACACGGGATCACGTTCGCGCCGGACGGGACGCTGTTCCTCGTCGACGACGACGATCACACCGTCCGCAAGTGTACGCCGGACGGCAAGGTGATCTTCACGCTCGGTACGCCGGGGGCGCCGACCGGATACATGAGCGGCGAGCCGTTCCACCGTCCGACCGACGTTGCCATCGACCCCAAGTCGGGCGACTTCTACGTCGCGGACGGGTACGGGAACTCACGGGTGCACAAGTATTCGCCGGACGGCAAGCTGCTGTTTTCGTGGGGCGAGCCAGGAGTGGATCCCGGGCAGTTCAACATCACGCACAACATCGCCACGGACGCCGACGGGTACGTCTACGTCGCGGACCGGGAGAACCACCGCGTCCAGATATTCGACTCGGACGGTAACTTCGAGACGCAGTGGAAGAACATGCACCGGCCCTGCGCGATCTACATATCCGACGACCAGCACGTGTTCGTGGGCGATCTCGGCGCGGGGATGAACGTTAATCGCCACATGCCGAACATCGGGCCGTGGATCAGCGTGTACAACCGGAGCGGTGAGCGTCTGGCGCGCATCGGCGACGGGTTCGGCGAGGAGCCGGGGCAGTTCATCGCGCCGCACGACATCTCGATGGACTCGCAGGGCAACCTGTACGTCGGCGAGGTGTCGTGGACGAACCTGAAGAACCTCGGCGAGATCAGGGACGGCGTGCGGAGCCTTCAGAAGCTGGTGAAGGTGTAGGGTACCCTCACCCCAGCCCTCTCCCGCGAACGGGAGAGGGGGGATGGATTCCCGCCTTCGCGGGAATGACGGATGCGGATCAGTACCGCTATTCTTCGTCGTGCTCGTCGAGGTCGGGCATGAGGACGAACTCGGGGTATGACTCCATGCCGAGCTCGCCGGCGTCCTGGCCGAGGCGCTCGACCTGATGGGTGACGCGGGCGCTGATGGTCATGTCGATGAGCTTCCACAGCACGAACGAGACGGCGAATACGAACACGCCTATCGCGAGGATTCCTATCAACTGCACGTGGAACTGCGCGCCGCCGGCGACGCCGATGGAGGCTGCCAGAGTGCCCCAGACGCCTGCGAAGAGGTGCGCGGGGACGGCCCCGACCACGTCGTCGAGCTTGACCCTCTCGAGGAGCTTGAGGCCCACCGTGCAGATGACGGCTCCGATTGCGCCGATGATGACCGCCCAGTAGTGGTCGGTGAAGTCGGGGGCGGCGGTGATGGAGACGAGGCCGGCTATGGCGCCGTTGAGGCCCGCGAAGAGGTCGGTGCGTCCGAGGATGGGGCGTGAGACGGCCAGCGCGGTTATGACGCCCGCGGCGGCGGCGAGGTTGGTGTTGACGAGGACGATGCTCATGGAGACGGCGTCGGCTGCGCTGCCGAGGGCGAGCTGGGAGCCGCCGTTGAAGCCGAACCAGCCGAACCACAGGATGAAGACGCCTAGCGTGACGACCAGGATGTTCGAGGGCGGCGTGGCGCGGACGGAGCCGTCCTTGCGGAACTTGCCGAGTCGGGGGCCGACGACGAGCATTCCCGCGAGGGCTGCCCAGCCTCCGGTGCTGTGGACGATGGTCGAGCCTGCGAAGTCGACGAAGCCCATCTCGGCGAGCCAGCCGCCTCCCCAGGTCCATGCGCCGACGACGGGGTAGATGATGCCGGTGAGGACGAGGGTGAAGAGGAAGAAGGACCACATCTTGACGCGTTCGGCGAGGGCGCCGGAGACGATGGACGCGGCGGTGGCGACGAAGACCATCTGGAAGAACCAGTCGGACATGACGGAGTAGCTGCCCTCTTCCAGCACCTTGGCAGCGGCGGCGGCCGCCTCGGCGTCACCGGCGTCGAGGAGCGCGACCTCCGCGGCGGAGGGCAGGTACATGAAGCCGGGGGTGCCGATGAAGCCGCCGATGATGTCGCCGTACATGAGGTTGTAGCCGATGAAGAAGTAGGCGAGGCCGGCGATGGAGTAGAGGCCGATGTTCTTGAGGCAGATCATGGCGGCGTTCTTGGTGCGGACGGAGCCGGACTCGAGCATGGTGAACCCGGCGCACATCCACATGACGAGCGCGCCCCAGATGAGGAACGAGAACGTGTTGAAGACGAAGGCCGTCTCCTCCTCGACGCCGGCCGCGTAGGCGACCGAGGGGCGGACAAGGAAGAGGACAAGGGTTGCAAGGCCCGTTGCCGCGATGATGGCGGCGGGGCGGCGTTTTGAGAGGATTTCGGTGAGCGTCGTCAACGGGGTGCCTCCTTTTGTCTGAGGGTTCGGGAGGATGCTACCACGTTCGGGGAGGGTTCACCACAGAGATCACGGAGATCACAGAGGGGGAAGGAGAAGAAAGTAGAAAGAGGGGAGGAAGAAAGAGGAAAGAAGAAAGAAGAGGGGGAGGGTTCACCACAGAGATCACGGAGATCACAGAGGGGGAAGGAGAAGAAAGTAGAAAGAGGGGAGGAAGAAAGAGGAAAGAAGAAAGAAGAGGGGGAGGGTTCACCACAGAGATCACGGAGATCACAGAGGGGGGAGGGGAGAAAGTAGAAAGAGGGGAGGAAGAAAGAGGAAAGAAGAAAGAAGAGGGGGAGGGTTCACCACAGAGATCACGGAGATCACAGAGGGGGAAGGAGAAGAAAGTAGAAAGAGGGGAGGAAGAAAGAGGAAAGAAGAAAGAAGAGGGGGAGGGTTCACCACAGAGATCACGGAGATCACAGAGGGGGAAGGAGAAGAAAGTAGAAAGAGGGGAGGAAGAAAGAGGAAAGAAGAAAGAAGAGGGGGAGGGAGAGAAGAGGGAGGATGGATTCCTGCGTAGGCAGGAATGACGGATGGGGGGTGGGAGCGGGGATAAGAGGAGGGGAGGAAAAAGGGGGAATTTGTGACGTGGTGTGACATTTTGTGACATTTCCGGTTGTTATTGTCACGTTGGGGGAGAGGAATCACCCTCACCCTAACCCCCTCTCCCGTCAAGGGAGAGGGGATAAGAGGGAGGGAGCCCCCTCTCTGTGTCTCTCCCCCGGTGGGGGAGAGATTGTGGGTTCCTGTCTCCACAATAACACGACGCAGGGGCGGGTTTCAAATCCGCCTCTGCCGCCAACGGGAGGGGGAGTCACCCTCACCCTAGCCCTCTCCCGTCAAGGGAGAGGGGATAAGAAGTGGGGGGAGCCCCCTCTCTGTGTCTCTCCCCCGGCGGGGGAGAGATTAAAAGCAGCGCCGCCGGGGTTGCCGGCGGCGCTTGGTTGTTGCTTGTCGTCCGTGAGGGGCGGGGTTGCCGACCCTCACGGTGTATGTTGCGTTTCTACGACTCGTCTTCCGATCCGTCGTCCGCTTCGCAGGCCATCAGGTCGAGGCCGTCATCAACGGCGTCGAAGATGTCTGCCGGTACGCAGCCCTCGAGCATGTTGCCGCTCAGCCGCAGGTTCGTCAGGTCGGCGAGCATGCCCAACTCGGACGGGATCATGCCCGTCAGCATGTTGTTGTTCAGGTAGAGACGCCGCAACGTGCCGTCGTCATCCATTATGCTGCCCAACTCGGACGGGATCATGCCCGTCAGCATGTTGTTGTGCAGGTAGATCTGCTTCAGGCTCGTCGCGTCGGCCAGGCCAGCCGGAATCTCGCCCGACAGCATGTTGCTGCTGAGGACCAGGTACCGCAGCCTTCCGATGTTGCCCAACTCGCCCGGGATCTCACCGCTCAGCATGTTGCCGTGCAGCCAGATACGCCTCAGCCGCGTGGCATCACCGAGCTCGGCCGGGATGCTGCCCGACAGGTCGTTGCGGTGCAGGTACAGGTAGTCCAACTCCGCCATGTCACCCAGCGTCGCCGGGACCGAGCCTGACAGCATGTTGTCGTTCAGGACCAGCCTCTCAAGGAGGTCCAAGTCGCTCAGGTCGGGTATCTCGCCCGTCAGCATGTTGTTGTGCAGCTGCAAGCTGGTGAGAGCGTCCAGGTCGTTCAGGCCGGCCGGGAGCACACCCGCGAGACCGTGGCCGCGCAGGTAGATGCTGTAGACGCGATCAGTGCCACCCCTGCTCGATACGCCGTCCCATTGGTCTATCGCTGTCTCCGCGCTCCAGTTGAGGGCCGTGCCGTCGCCCACCAGGTCGTCCCTAATGTCCAGCAGCGTCTGGCAGTCCATGTCCAGACCGCCGCCTGAGTGGGCCTGAGCCACTGCGCCGCCATTGACACAGGGACTCTCTTCCACGTCCGTGACCATGATGGTCACCGCGATCATGGCTGAGCGCCCGGTCCCGTCCTCCGCCGTCACGGTGACGCTGTAGCTCATCTTGTCGGACTCGTAGTCCAGCATCGTGCCTTCGCCGACCGTGATCTGGCCGCTCATTGCGTCGATGTCGAAGTACATCGCGTCATCGCCGCCGAGCGAGTAGGTCACGTCATCTCCGTTCGCGTCGGTGGCAACCACCGGGTCGCCCACGGCCATGCCGGCTTCCGAGTTCTCGGCAACCATTCGCTCAGTCGATTCTCCATCGTCGAACACCGGCGGGACGCTCAACGTGATCTCCGCGGCGTCGTCCTCGTCGGTGACTTCGATCATCACCGTTATCGTGTCAGTCGCGCCCGACGGGTCCGTTGCCGTCAGTACCACCGTATACATCGACTGCGTCTCGTAGTCCAACTCCACAGCAGTGCTGATCTGTCCGTCCTTCTGGTTCACGCTGAAGTTGTCCGTGTCGTCAATCGAGTACGTCAGAATCTCACCGTAGGCCCCGTCCCTCTGATTGTCTGCGTCGCCAGCCGGAATCGGCTCTCCGACGGCACCCTTGAAGTTCTCGGCAACCTTCCGATGCGCCACGTCCGACTGGTCGCCAGGCGTGCTCAAGTCCTGGTCAGGGAACACTGGAGCCGTGTTCGCTGCGAAGCTAGCCTGCACTTCAGCCTCCGCCGACACACTAGCGTTCTCTCTCGTACCACTGTCGAAGTCGTCCTTGTAGTTCGCCACCACGTGAATTATGCGGCCTACGTCAGCAGCGCCAGGCGTGTACAGAGCCGCCGTCTGTCCGGCAATTCTGCACAATGTGTCAGCGGCGGTCTGTTCCTCGACGGTAGCAGTGTCGGGGTCATCACCGTCAACACAGGCGGGCGTCACCAGCAGAATCCCCTCTGCGTCACTCGATAGCGTCGCGAGATCGCCTGGAAGCGTGCCGCCTCTGTACCACTGCCACTTCCTGTCGGTAACCCCGTCGTCCTGGTCGCTGTGCGTAGCAACCACAGGGATGTTCACCTGCGACTGAAGCACAGAGAGCGTTATCTCACCCGCGTCTTCTCTGTCCACAACCTTCACCGTCACGTCCAGACGGGTGTACTTCGTACCGCGACCAGTAGTACCAGTTGCGCCTGTGCTCGCGGCCACAATGGTTATCTTGTACTCTGGCTTGCTCTCGAAGTTGGCCCTAAGACCAAGAACCTCTGGCGTTCCAGCTGTCTGCCTTGTGGTCAGTCCGCCGGCGGCGGTGAGACTGAAGGAATCCTTGTCAGCACCCTCCAAAGTGAAGGTTGGGGCATCGTCAAGGGTCGTTGTGTCTTCGTCCGTCGCCGTATAGTCAATCGCAGTCGTCCCTGAATCAGCATTCGTGATTGCAAGAGCTTCAGTCGTGCCGAGACCAGGCCCTGTCGCTTCTGTCGCGCCGTGTTCAACAATGTACAGCGTCGTATTTAGGAAGTTGCCATCGGCGTCCTTGGCAAACTCCGGCGACTCGTTCGCGTTCGAGATGAGAACCCTCACAGTCACACTAGCGGATGCGCGGGACGGGTCAGTAGCCCTGAGCACCACTGTGTAGGGCATATAGCTCTCACCGTCCACCGTTACAGCGGCCCTGGGGGTGTCGCCGGGCTGAGTGGCCGAGGGACTCTCAAAGTCCTCCGCCTCAGTCAAGCTCAACTGGCCGTTGTTGTCGACGGTGAACAACGCGTTGTCGTTCAGGTCAGTATCGGTGCTTGCGGTATCCACGTCGTACAGCAACACGTCGTTGTCACCGTCCGACGCCACTACCGGCTCGCCAATCTTGCCCGACGTGTTCTCGGACACCGTGATATCGTCGACGTCGCCGAACTTCGGCGCGGCGTTCGCCAGCGTCCTCGCCTCAACGAAGTTGTCCGTCACGCCCGATACCGACTGGTCACCATGCACGTCGACGTACGTAACCGTCGCCTGCAGCCACATATCAATGTCATCCGTGCCCGGAGTGCGGCTCGCCGTCGTCGCTCCCGCGATCTCCGTCCAAGGACCTTCCGCAGTCGGTCCGCGTGACCACTGCCAACTTATCTCGTCAATTCCGCCGTCAGGGTCGTTAGGACCGTCGGCCTTCAAGCTCCGCGTAGCCTGCGGCTGAGGCTGATCGAACTTCACCTCTCCAAGCTCGTCAACGTCCGTCACCGTCACCTGGACCGCCTGCTCGCCTTCGTTGGCCTTAACTATAATCTGGTACTTGTTGTCGCCCTTGCCCTGATCGCCGGCATCGTCACTTTCGTCGCCGTCCTTCTTGTCCTCGAAGTCGGGCGAGTCCTTGAAGGACAGCACGCCGCCAGGAACCTCAAAGAGGCCTCCGTCGACACCTCCCACACTCCACTCGATTTCGTCCGCGTCGGCGTCAGGGTCGCTCGCGGTAAACGTCGCGACAGAACCCTCGCCGTTCTCGGCGTAGTCGCACTTCAACGTGCTGTCGTCCATTTCGCACGCCGAGTCCGACAGCGAGATCTCCGCCTTGTCGTCCTCGTCGGTGACTTCGATCATCACCGTTATCGTGTCAGTCGCGCCCGACGGGTCCGTTGCCGTCAGTACCACCGTATACATCGACTGCGTCTCGTAGTCCAACTCCACAGCAGTGCTGATCTGTCCGTCCTTCTGGTTCACGCTGAAGTTGTCCGTGTCGTCAATCGAGTACGTCAGAATCTCACCGTAGGCCCCGTCCCTCTGATTGTCTGCGTCGCCAGCCGGAATCGGCTCTCCGACGGCACCCTCGAAGTTCTCGGCAACCTTCCGATGCGCCACGTCCGACTGGTCGCCAGGCGTGCTCAAGTCCTGGTCAGGGAACACTGGAGCCGTGTTCGCTGCGAAGCTAGCCTGCACTTCAGCCTCCGCCGACACACTAGCGTTCTCTCTCGTACCACTGTCGAAGTCGTCCTTGTAGTTCGCCACCACGTGAATTATGCGGCCTACGTCAGCAGCGCCAGGCGTGTACAGAGCCGCCGTCTGTCCGGCAATTCTGCACAATGTGTCAGCGGCGGTCTGTTCCTCGACGGTAGCAGTGTCGGGGTCATCACCGTCAACACAGGCGGGCGTCACCAGCAGAATCCCCTCTGCGTCACTCGATAGCGTCGCGAGATCGCCTGGAAGCGTGCCGCCTCTGTACCACTGCCACTTCCTGTCGGTAACCCCGTCGTCCTGGTCGCTGTGCGTAGCAACCACAGGGATGTTCACCTGCGACTGAAGCACAGAGAGCGTTATCTCACCCGCGTCTTCTCTGTCCACAACCTTCACCGTCACGTCCAGACGGGTGTACTTCGTACCGCGACCAGTAGTACCAGTTGCGCCTGTGCTCGCGGCCACAATGGTTATCTTGTACTCTGGCTTGCTCTCGAAGTTGGCCCTAAGACCAAGAACCTCTGGCGTTCCAGCTGTCTGCCTTGTGGTCAGTCCGCCGGCGGCGGTGAGACTGAAGGAATCCTTGTCAGCACCCTCCAAAGTGAAGGTTGGGGCATCGTCAAGGGTCGTTGTGTCTTCGTCCGTCGCCGTATAGTCAATCGCAGTCGTCCCTGAATCAGCATTCGTGATTGCAAGAGCTTCAGTCGTGCCGAGACCAGGCCCTGTCGCTTCTGTCGCGCCGTGTTCAACAATGTACAGCGTCGTATTTAGGAAGTTGCCATCGGCGTCCTTGGCAAACTCCGGCGACTCGTTCGCGTTCGAGATGAGAACCCTCACAGTCACACTAGCGGATGCGCGGGACGGGTCAGTAGCCCTGAGCACCACTGTGTAGGGCATATAGCTCTCACCGTCCACCGTTACAGCGGCCCTGGGGGTGTCGCCGGGCTGAGTGGCCGAGGGACTCTCAAAGTCCTCCGCCTCAGTCAAGCTCAACTGGCCGTTGTTGTCGACGGTGAACAACGCGTTGTCGTTCAGGTCAGTATCGGTGCTTGCGGTATCCACGTCGTACAGCAACACGTCGTTGTCACCGTCCGACGCCACTACCGGCTCGCCAATCTTGCCCGACGTGTTCTCGGACACCGTGATATCGTCGACGTCGCCGAACTTCGGCGCGGCGTTCGCCAGCGTCCTCGCCTCAACGAAGTTGTCCGTCACGCCCGATACCGACTGGTCACCATGCACGTCGACGTACGTAACCGTCGCCTGCAGCCACATATCAATGTCATCCGTGCCCGGAGTGCGGCTCGCCGTCGTCGCTCCCGCGATCTCCGTCCAAGGACCTTCCGCAGTCGGTCCGCGTGACCACTGCCAACTTATCTCGTCAATTCCGCCGTCAGGGTCGTTAGGACCGTCGGCCTTCAAGCTCCGCGTAGCCTGCGGCTGAGGCTGATCGAACTTCACCTCTCCAAGCTCGTCAACGTCCGTCACCGTCACCTGGACCGCCTGCTCGCCTTCGTTGGCCTTAACTATAATCTGGTACTTGTTGTCGCCCTTGCCCTGATCGCCGGCATCGTCACTTTCGTCGCCGTCCTTCTTGTCCTCGAAGTCGGGCGAGTCCTTGAAGGACAGCACGCCGCCAGGAACCTCAAAGAGGCCTCCGTCGACACCTCCCACACTCCATTCGATGTCGCCCGCGTCGGCGTCAGGGTCGCTCGCGGTAAACGTCGCGACCGGGTCCTCGCCGTTCTCCGCGTAGCTGAACTCTAGATGGCCAGCTGCGGATGCCGCAGACGCGATGAGCATCAAGGCTGCCAGTATGGTGGCGATGATGCCAAACCGGGTCAAAACTGCGTAGGATGATCTGTTCTTCATGCGTGCCCTCTCTTTGCCTAGAACTTTGCTAAACGTGGATGTCCGAACGATACCATCGGGTAGAACCAGTGTCAAGTAGGTGTACTTGCTCGTTGGTCCCATTCCCGAACGGTATTTGCCGAAGGGCAGTATAGCACAGCGATGTAGGGTTTGCGTAGGGGTTTTTGCGGTGAATTTTTGGGAAGGGGGGAGAAGGAGAAAGTAGAAAGTAGAAAGAAGGGGGGAGAAAGAGGGAGGAAGAAAGTAGAAAGTAGAAAGAGGGGGGGGAGAAAGAGGGAGGGAGAAAGTAGAAAGAATTGCAAAGAGGGACTCACCGCAGGGGGCGCGGAGAGCACAGAGGGATTCACCACAGAGAACACAGAGATCACAGAGGGGGAGGAGAAAGAGGAAAGGAGAAAGTAGGGGGAGGGTGCTGGGTTCGACCCTTCGACAGGCTCAGGGTGAACGGAGGGGGATGGATTCCCGCGTTCGCGGGAATGACGGGTGTGGCGGGAGAGGGATTCACCGCAGGGGGCGCGGAGAGCGCAGAGGGATTCACCACAGAGAACACAGAGATCACAGAGGGGGAGGAGAAAGAGGAAAGGAGAAAGTAGGGGGAGGGTGCTGGGTTCGACCCTTCGACAGGCTCAGGGTGAACGGAGGGGGATGGATTCCCGCGTTCGCGGGAATGACGGGTGTGGCGGGAGGGGGATTCACCGCAGGGGGCGCGGAGATCGCGGAGAGGGATTCACCACAGAGAACACAGAGATCACAGAGGGGGAGGAGAAAGAGGAAAGGAGAAAGTAGAAAGAAGGGGGGAGAAAGTAGAAAGAATTGCAAAGAGGGACTCACCGCAGGGGGCGCGGAGATCGCGGAGGGATTCACCACAGAGAACACAGAGATCACAGAGGGGGAGGAGAAAGAGGAAAGGAGAAAGTAGGGGGAGGGTGCTGGGTTCGACCCTTCGACAGGCTCAGGGTGAACGGAGGGGGATGGATTCCCGCGTTCGCGGGAATGACGGGTGTGGCGGGAGAGGGATTCACCGCAGGGGGCGCGGAGATCGCGGAGAGGGATTCACCACAGAGAACACAGAGATCACAGAGGGGGAGGAGAAAGAGGGAGGAAGAAAGTAGGGGGAGAAAGAGGGAGGAAGAAAGTAGAAAGTAGAAAGAATTGCAAAGAGGGACTCACCGCAGGGGGCGCGGAGAGCGCAGAGGGATTCACCACAGAGAACACAGAGATCACAGAGGGGGAGGAGAAAGAGGGAGGAAGAAAGTAGAAAGTAGAAAGAATTGCAAAGAGGGACTCACCGCAGGGGGGCGCGGAGAGGGAGGGATGGGAGGAGGAATTTGGGGAGATTTGTGCCATGGTGGGCCATTTTGGGCCATTTCGGTGAGTTATTGTCAAGTTGGGAGGGAGAAAGAGGGGGGAGAAAGAGGGAGGAAGAAAGTAGAAAGTAGAAAGAAGGAAGAAGGGAGAGGGGGGAGGGGGTGTTACTTAAAGGAAAGGGGACTCTTGGATGCTAGACCAGGTCTCTCCGGTCGATGCGGGCGCCGTTTTTGAAGACGTCGAGGACGTTGGAGAGGGCGTCGATGTCGCGGGAGGGGTCGCCGTGGACGAGGAGGAGGTCGGCGAGCTTGCCGGGATGGAGGGTACCTAGGGTGTCGTGGACCCAGCAGGACTTTGCGGCGTCGCCGGTGGCGGAGACGATGGCGTCGAGGGGCGAGAGTCTGGCCTCGGTGTGGGCCTGTATTTCGTGCTGGAAGAGGCCCATGGGGAGGTATGACCATGCGGCGTCGGAGCCTGCGGCGAGGCGGACGCCTGCGTTGACCATGCGGGCGACGTGGTCGAAGCGGATCTCCTGGAGTCTCATGCCGTCGTCGAGGTCGGCCTGCTCGTCGGGTGTGAGTCCGCCGGTCAAGGCCTTGCGCTCGAGTCGCCAGAGGCGGTTGCGGGCCTGGTGCATGGTGGGGTTGACGAAGACGGCCTGCTCGGCGATGCGGTCGGTGATTTCGGGGCGGTAGAGCCAGGTGCCGTCGGGCTCCTTGAAGTAGGCGTGGATGATGGTGTCGATGCCGGCGTCGAGGGCGTTGATCATGCCCTGGGAGGAGGCGCAGTGTGCGGCGGCGTGTTTGCCGAACTTGTGGGCCTCGTCGATGATGGCGGTGAGCTCGTCGACATTAAAGGAAGGGACGAAGGGGTGCGAGGTGGCGGTGCTGCCTCCGGTGGCGGTGATCTTGATGAAGTCGGCCCCTTCCTTAATGAGCTGGCGGACGGCGGCGCGGCACTCGTCGACGCCGGTCGCCTCGATGCCGAAGTAGCTGAGGTGTCCGCCGACGATGGCCATCGGCCTGCCGGAGAGGAGAAGCCGTGGGCCGGTGGCGATGCCCATGTCCATGGCCTGCCTCAGGAGGAAGGTGGTGCGGTTCTTGGCGCCGCAGTCGCGGACGGTGGTGACGCCGGAGTGGAGGTGCCTGCGGGAGTTCTCGGCGGCCTGGAGGGTGAGTATCTCGTCGGGGAGGGTGACGAGCTGGTCGCCGGTGCGCCCGTCGCCGATGCCGATGAGGTGGACGTGGGAGTCGATGAGGCCGGGCAGGACGGTGGCGTGGGGGTAGTCGTGGGCGTCGAGGGGGGCACCGTCGGGGGGGAGGACGGCGTCGCGGGGGCCGGCGGCGACGATGGAGTCGCCCTTTATGAGCACGGCGCCGCGGTCGATGGGGGGCGCGCCGGTGCCGTCGATGAGGCGGTCGGCGGTGACGAGGGTGTATCGGTCGCCGGAGTCGTTGGTCATTGGGGCCTCTCTACCTGTTGCCTGAGGTCTTGGTGGGGTCGTCCTTGCAGTAGCGGGAGCCCTCGTTGCCCATGCGGTCGGGGGCGTAGTTGATGAACTGGCGGCAGTGTCCGATCTTGCCGTCCTCGATGGCCTGGTTGACGAGGGCGGCGATGTCCTCGCCGACCCAGTTCATCCAGACGGCGGACTCGCGCTTGAGGAAGGTCAGCCCGACGACATTTTCCTTTAACCCGACCCTGCCGCCTCGGATCATGGCGGCCTGCTTGGTAAGAAGCTCGGGGTCGATGGTGAGGGTCTCCAGGAGCCGGACGACGTCGGGGGCGCGCTGGTTCATGCTGGGATGGAGCGCGACGGCGAGGGTGGCGTCGACCGGCGAGGCGTTGGTCAGGCGGACGACCTTGCCCGCGCCCGACTGCTCGTCGGCCCACGCGCCGTCCGCGGCGATGACGATGTCGACGTCGTTGACGAGCAGGGGGTCCTGGTACGCGCCGTCCTCGACGTCGATGACGCGGATGGGGCGGTCGAGGCCGTGGGCGATGATGTAGGCGGCGATCCAGTTCACCAGCTTGACGGGATTGTCGTCCCAGTTGGCGAACTTGATGAGCTCGTCCTTGGGCGGAGGCTGCGGGCCCTGGTTCTCCTCCTCGGCAGGCTCGGTCGCGGCAGGGGCCGTGGTGGCTCCGGCGGCTTGGGAGGACTGGGCCGCCTGCGCCGTTGACTGTGTGGCGGCGGGCGCGGGCTGTTCGGTGGTGGCCGGTGTTTCCTCAGCGCCTCCGCAGGCTAGGGTCAGGGCGGTAATCAGAATAATGGCGGCTACGACGTTGGGAAGCGACATGGTTTCCCCCTTCTCTGTGTGTCTCGCCCGGCAGGGGAGAGGCTGTTTCGGGTCAGGTGTTGGCGGTTTGGCGGGATTTGAGGGTCGGAAGGTTACGGATGTGTTCGCCCGCTTTGCGTTCGGCGAGGCGGAGTTCGTAGATCTTTTGAAGGTTGAGCCAGAATTCGGGGGTGGTATCGAAGAAGTGTGCGAGTCGGAGTGCGGTGTCGCCTGTGATGGCGCGTCGATGGTTGAGTATTTGGGTGATGCGGTTGGTGGGAACGCTGAGGTGTCGTGCAAGTTCGGCGGCGCTCATGCCAAGTTCGTTCAGCTCCTCCGCAAGATGCTCCCCCGGGTGGATTGCGGGTATGGTGGTCATGGTGGTTCTCCTAGTGATAGTCAACGATCTCCACATTGATCGGGCCTGGGTATCCGCGCGGCCACTCGAAGCAGATTCTCCACTGGTCGTTGACGCGGATGCTGTACTGGCCTTTTCGGTCCCCTTTCAGAGTCTGGAAGCGGTTGCCGGGGAGCGCGGCAAGGTCTTTGAGAGACGCGGCCGCCTCGAGGCGATCCATCTTCAGCCGCGCTGAACGTTCGATTCCGGAGAAGGCCCCGACCCATTGCCCGGCCGCGAAATCTCTGGTCCTCCTGTCACGATAGCCGATGATCATCGTGAACTGTACATGGAATTACGCATTACGTCAAGGGTAATTCAATCGTGCGAGAGACTGGGGGCGATTCGTGAATCGCCTCTACGTCCACGATGTAGGCCGGTACTGGAGGGCCTCGGCCAGGTGTGCGATGTCTATTTCGTCGGAGCCGCTGAGGTCGGCGATGGTGCGGGCGAGCTTCTGGACGCGGTGGAAGCCCCGCGCCGACAGGTGCATGTGCTTCATGGCAGACCGCATCAGCGACTGCGCCGCCTCGTCGAGCTGGCAATACTCCCACACCTCGACGGGGCCCATCTCCGAGTTGGTAATCAGGCTCGTTCCCTCGAATCGCCTCCGCTGAGCGTCCCGCGCCTCCTTGATGCGCTCGCTCACCTGCTGTGACGTCTCCGTGTTCGGTGGCGCGACGAGCTTATCGTACTCTATGCGGGGCACCTCGACAAACACGTCGATGCGGTCGAGGAGCGGACCGCTGATCCGGCCCTTGTAGCGACTGACCTGCGAGGGGCTGCAAACGCACTCCTTCGTTGGGTCGGCGTAGTACCCGCACGGACACGGGTTCATCGCCCCGACGAGTATGAAGTTCGCCGGGTAGGTGATGCTGCCCTTCGCCCGGCTGATGGTCACGATCTTGTCCTCGATGGGCTGGCGCAGCACCTCCAGCACCGTGTGACCGAACTCCGGGAGCTCGTCGAGGAACAGCACCCCCCGGTGGCTGAGAGTGATCTCCCCCGGCTTCGGTATCGAGCCGCCACCCACGAGTCCCGCGTTGGAGATCGTGTAGTGCGGCGACCGAAAAGGCCGGTAGCTGATAAGAGGCGACGACGAGGGCAGCAGACCGGACACGCTGTATATCTTGGTCACTTCGAGGGCTTCGTTGTTGGTCAATGCCGGCATGATGGACGGCATTGATCGGGCGAGAAGCGTCTTGCCGCTTCCCGGAGGCCCGCTCATGAGCAGGTTGTGTCCACCGGCCGCCGCGACCTCGAGGGCGCGCTTGGCGTGTTCCTGGCCGCGTATGTCAGCGAGGTCGGCCCCGCCCACCGGCCCAGCGCCGTTTGCGGAGGACTCTTCGACCTCGAAGGCGTGACCGTCGACCGGGGCAACGCGCCGCGACCACGGCAGGATCTGCTCTTCGCCGCGAAGGTGCGCCACAGCCTGCGCCAGCGAGCGGACGGGAATGACTTCCATGTCCTCCACGAGGGCGGCCTCACGGGCGTTCGACTCCGGCACGAACACTCGCTGGAACCCCTCCTCCTTGGCGACGGCGGTCATCGACAGGATGCCGTTGGTGTGTCGAAGCTGACCGTCCAGGGCCAGTTCGCCGAGGAACATGGTCAGCGGCGGCGTGCCGGAGAGCTGTCCCGACCCTTGCAGGACGGCAAGCGCTATCGGCAGATCGTACGAAGGCCCCGCCTTTCGCAGGTCGGCGGGCGCGAGACTGGCAGCGATGCGTCGCATCGGAAACTCGCAGCCGGAGTTCCGAATGGCGGCGCGGACTCGCTCACGCGCCTCCTGGACCGCCGTGTCCGGCAACCCCACAACGTGGAACGCTGGCAGTCCGGGCGAGATGTCCACCTCCACTTCGACGACGTACCCATCGAGTCCGACAACCGCGCAGGTCTGTGTTTTGGCTAACATGTGATGAACCTGTGAATACCTTGCTCAGAATTGAGCGGTATTATACAGGCTGTTCACGACAGCGTGGTTATAGACCTGCGCGAATTATCCTGATGATCTCCGCAGTGTGTTCGATGTCGAGATCACATGTAGTTCCGCCACGTATCATCCTGCGCTTGTTCTTGCGCACGAAATCGTGGAGGCTCTCGTTGTTCGGGAATCGGGCCCTTTCAATTATATTGAGCGCCCGCTCGTTCTTGGTAACGTAGATCGTCGCTCCGGTCCATCCCGTGACCTGAAAACTCACAGTCCCGTTCTGTTGCCGCGGTCTTTCCTCGAAAAGACGGCTGGCCCTTAGTTGCCCCTTGGCCGACATGCCTCCGGTAGACTTGCTCGCTGGCCTTGCGCCGGCAGACCTGCTTGTTGTCCTTGCGCTGGCCGGTCGCGATCGCGTTTGGGAGGACAGGCTTCCCCGGCGGGATTTGGAGTTCTCGTGCAGACCTGAACGAATCAACTCAATAACCTTCGCGACGTGTTCACGGCCCAAGCGAAAGGCATAAGCAGAATTCCCCTTGCCGTGCGCCGTGCCATGTGCGCGGCTACGCACGAAATCGTACAACTTCTGGTTCTGGAATCTGTTTTTCTGTAAGGCCCCATTCCTTATGTGTATCTCACGCTCGTTCTTGGTAACGTAGATCGTCGCTGCATAAGCTCCTGTGACCTGATAGCTTACACTCCCATTCTTTTGCAGATTGCCATCATCAAATAGACCGCTGCCTTCAAGTTGCTGCTTGATCGATGTATCTACTGTTGTCTTTCGTGTTGCTCGTCTGCTGGCCGGTTGACGGCGCGTTGGGGACGAGCGGATCGCCTGACGGGATTTGGGGTTCTCCTGCAGACCTGAACGAATCAAGTCAATGAACGCCTCTATATGTTCGGCACTGATTTTTGCTTTGCCGCGCACGGTGCCATGCGCGTGGCTGAGCAGGAAATCGCGCAGGGTTTCGCTGTCGGGGAATTTGCCATCCTTCAAAGCCCTGTTGCTTATAAGGAACTCCGACTCGTCGTGTGTCACGAATACGCTCGCTCCCCGCCGTCCCTTGACTTGAAAAGACACCTTGTAGTGCTTTGTTTCCTGCCATACACCATTATTGAATAGACCGCTCTCATCAAGTCGCTGCATGACCGTCTTGTTCGTCTTCCGTTCACTCACCGGTTGGCGGCGCGTTGAGGAAGACCAGCCTTCCTTTCGAGTTTTCGGGCGTTCAGGACGACTGTCCCGTGCCGATCGTTTTGTCGAGGACGCCTTTTGTGGGTGCTGCGGTGTCCAGTTGATGTAGAAGTCATCAAGCTGCAAGCCGAAGCGATCTAGTGCCGATGTAAGCTCCGTCTTGAGCGAATTGGAAATGTCTCGCACACGTTCTTGGTTGTTCCGCAGGTCATCCGCAGAATATCCACGAAGGTCCAGAGCCAAGAGCCTCGGCGACAACTCACCTTTGATCATCCTGGCAACGTCGGAATTCTTAACGACATCGCCGGATAGCCCCAGCAGTTGCAGTAGCCGATCGGCCTTTTCGGGTATAACCGATGCAAACCTCGACCCTTGGGCCATGACGGATACTGTAAGGTCGATGCGACCGGTTGCATGTTGTCCATCGGATGTCAGTGGCGGTGGATCAAGTACGATGTCAAATTCGTTGGACGACTCTCCCGTCCCTCTTATCCCGTGGGTGAACTTTACCGGCGCCGTAGTAGCGACGAAGGTCTGCACATCTCCTTCAGGAAGCTTCTGTGTGCCTTCCGAAAAGATGTCCATCACTGCGCCGTCCCAGATGACTATTCCTACTTGATATGGGCCTACGGTAAGGGACCACGGTTCCCGCTTGCTCATTCCAAATGCTGACAACAACCATCTGAAGAAGCCCATTCGGGGTCTTGTGGGCTTACCTGGGCTCAGAATGATGTCGTCAGGACTTCCACTAACCAATGCAACCTCCTTGCCTCCTCGATTAAGCAAGGGATAAATCCTCAGTTTATGTGCCCCGACCTCCCGTCGCGCGGGCGTCGCATGGAGTTCATTTTCCGGCCACTACTTCAGTCACCCTACAAGGTGAACGCAGTCACAATAGGAAGAGGAGCCCATTATACAAGAAAGAATTCTGTAGTCGTGGGCAACTTTCTGACAGCCAACAAGGCTGTGGCCGTCACCACGGTACGTTTGTTACTGGGCAAGTCGGCTCAACAACGCCGAAACCCTACCTAGAACGGCTGAGGCACGGCGCTCTTCCAGCGGTCGACGGCGGCCTGGCCCCTGGGACTGATGGCGCGCTGGACCTCGACGTTGACGAGAGAGGGGCGGCCACAGTTGAGGGCGCGGTCGAGGGCGTTGGGGAGGTCGGCGGGGTCCTGCACGTACAGGCCCTCGCCGCCGAGGGACTCGACGAGCCGGTCGTACCGGACGGGCAGGAGGTCGGTGGCCACGGGCTTGCCGTAGACCTGGAGCTGTATCTGGCGGTCGATGCCCCACGAGGCGTCGTTGCCGAGCACGGTCGTGATGGCAATGCCATGCCGGACGGCGGTGTCGTACTCCAGCGCGTTGAAGCCGAAAGCGCCGTCGCCGGAGATCACGATGGCGCGCCGCTCCGGGTGAGCGAGCTTCGCCGCCATGGCGGTGGAGATGGCCGTCCCCAGCATTCCGAGACCGGAGAAGTATGACCACGTTCGCGGCGTCATCGCGGGAAGGTAGGCGCGACCCCAGTGACAGAAGTCGCCTCCGTCGAAGACGAGGAAATCATCCTCGTCGATATGGGAGAGGAGCGTCTTGTGTACATGAAGAGCATGAATCGGAACGCCCGGCTCGGCGAGAGCCTCCATCTCGGCGACCTGCTCAGCCCTGGCCCCACGGAGGTCGTCGAGCCAGGGGAGGTCGTGCCACGTGTGTCTGGCGGCCTCGGCGGTCATCCGAGCAGCCACGTCGTCAATATCTCCGACGATGCCGATTGCGACCTCGCGGTTGCGCCCGATCTCCGTTGGCGAGGGATCGACCTGGACGATCTTTGCATCAGGCGAGACGGTCGGAGGGCGGGTGTAGCCAATGATGATGTCCTGCTTCATGCCGAGCAGGAGGATGACATCGGCATCGCGCAGTTTGCGAGCCGCGCGATTGAGTCCGTTGTCATAGAAGCCCATGCTGTACGGGTGATCGTCCGACACCAACCCGCGAGCGGAAGACTCGGTCATCAGGGGTATGCGAGTCGTCTCGATGAGGCGTTGAAGGGTATCGCCGTTTCCAGCATACGACGCGGCGCTCCCGGCAATGATGAGCGGGCGTTCCGCCGACTTCAGGAGTGCGACGGCTTGCCCGATCTGCTCGTCCGTGGGAGCCGTCATAGCATCCGGCCGGTATTCGTGCGACTGGGGAACGACTACGTCACCTGCCGCGACCTCGCGCTCTTGTATGTCGATAGGGACCGTCAGATGCACTGGCCCTCTGCGGCCTGAGTAGGCGAGACGGAGCGCCTCGGCGATCATACCGGGAATGCTCCGACCGTCCGTTACCATCGCCGCGCTCTTCGTGACGGGCTTGGCCATGCCTATCTGATCGATCTCCTGCATTGCGCCCTGTCCGAGTTCGCTGAGCGGGGCCGAGCCGGAGATCGAGAGGAGCGGTGCCTCCGAGTACATGGCGCTGCTCAGGCCGGGGATTCCGTTGGCGAACCCCGGCGTCGTATAGGTCACGACGCCCGGCTCGCCCGTCACTCTCGCCCACCCGTCGGCCATGTGGACCGCTGCGGCCTCGTGGCGCGTGTCGATGATGCGGAAGTCCATGTCCGCCAGTGCGTCCAGCAGGGGCAGATTATGGTCGCCCGCCAGGGTGAACACGGTCGAGACCCCCGCCGCTTGGAGGGACTTACCGATGAGATGACTGCCGGTCAAGGTATCGTCTGACGGCATGAACTGCTCCGTTGCTGCTGGAAGGGTTGGGTGCTAGTCAGACCGATGCTACGCGAAGGCTTCCGCGAACGGCTCAAGCTGATCGGGACGCTTGCAGCCGACGATGACGCTCATCACCCCGGGGCGGTCGAGGAGCCACTTCACGGCGTACTGCGTCGGCGTGAGGGACGCCCCCGCCGCCTCGCTCTCGAACTGCTCGATCCGGTCCCATAGCTCGTCGTCCGGGTCGTCCAGCCACGACGACTCGTCGCCGCGACTCCCGGCTGGCGCTTCCCGGCCCCGCTTGTACTTGCCCGTGAGCAGACCAGCCTGCAGGGTGCGGTAGGGCGTGACTGCTATGTCGTACTCGATGCACGCCGGGATGTACTCATCCTCAGAGTCGCGGACAAGCCAGCTCAGTTGCGGCTGCGCGATGACCGGACGGGGCCAGCCGTTCCCGTCGCACAGGGCGATCATCCGGTGGATATCGTCCGGCTCGAAGTTGGAGAATCCCCAGTGGCGGACCTTGCCCGCTTCAATCAGTTCAGCCATCACCGCAACCGACTCTTCAAGCGGCGTGTCGGGGTCGTCGCGGTGCATCTCGTAGATGTCCACGTAGTCGGTGCGGAGCCGTCCGAGGCTCGCGTCGATCTGGTGGAGCATGTGATCGCGCCCCAAGCCCGTTCCGCTGTAGGTGTCGTCTCCCACGGGATTGCCGACCTTCGTCGTGATGACTGCCTGATCGCGGCGACCTGCCAGCGCGTTCCCGATATACTCCTCAGACTTGCCGCCGGGCGATCCGAGAAACCGGGTATACCCCTCGTACATGTCCGCCGTGTCTATGAAGTTGAGGCCGTTGTCGAGGCACCAGTCGATGATGCCGTTTACTCCCTGCTGATCGACCGGCGTGCCGAAGGTCATCGTACCGAGGCATACGACCGATACGTCGAGGTCGGTATTGGGTATCCTGCGCTGCTGCATAACTCACTCACCCGGAGGGGTTTCAGAAGATTGGGACGCCCCGCCCGATCGTCCGGGGCGAGAGCATCGGCAAGCTATCAAAGCGCCTTGGGGCTGTCAAGCGAGTGCGGGGCTTACGCGAAGACCCCGCTCGATAGGGACTAAAGCCCCATCAGCTTGTCCAGGCCGATGGTGAGGCCGGGGCGGTCCCTGATCTCGCGGATGGCCAGCATGACGCCGGGCATGAAGCTCTCGCGGTTGATCGAGTCGTGCTTGATGGAGAGCGTCTGGCCGACGTGCCCGAAGACCATCTCGTGGTGGGCGACCTTGCCCGGCATTCGCGCCGAGTGGATGACAACGCCCTCGTGGTCGCCGCCGCGCGTACCGGCGATGAGCTCCTTCTCGGCCGCGGGGGCGTTGAATGGGCCGCCCTTCGCTTCGGCGGCCGCGGCCGCGATGGCGAGAGCAGTGCCGGAGGGCGCGTCGATCTTGGCCTCGTGATGGGTCTCCAAGAGGTCGGCGTAGTCGAAGAAGCGCGCGGCTTCCCGGACGAGGTGCATCATCACGGCAACGCCGATGGTGAAGTTCGGGGCGATGAAGATGCCGACGTTGTGTTCGTCGGCGAGCTTCTCCGCCCGCTCAATGGCGTCCGTCGGAATGCCCGTTGAGCCGATCACGAGGTGCTTGCCTCTCGCCGATACGGTGTCGATTGCGTCGGCGGCACCTTCCCCGTTGGTGAAGTCGACCACGACGTCCGCGTCACCGATCACGTCGGCAAGCGAGGTCGAGATGGGGATCGTGCCGGAGCCTCCGGGGAGGGCGAGCGAGTCTACCGTTGCAAACTTGTCCATGCCGCCTACCGGCAGCATGTCGGGCTCCTTGGCGAGCGTGGCGATGATCTCCTGGCCCATGCGCCCCAGCGCGCCCTGTACCGCAACTCGAATTTGCTCAGCCATTACTAGCCTCCCAATTGAGCGGTGCGACCATAGAACGACCACTCGTCACTCCCGCTAATGCGGGAATCCAGAATCCAACACCCGAGAACCGGTATCTACGATGGCGTGTCGGAGTCTGGGCAGCACTTTGGCGTGCTGCCCGGATGAACGCTTTTATCGGCGGTCACGTCCGCCGCCTCGTCGCGAATCGTCCCTGCGTGGAGGCCTGCCTCCTCCGCCATACTCGCGGCGGGGACCATCCCGCCGAGGGGGCCTTCCACCGTCGCGCCGGGGGCCACCGCGTCCTCCCCCACCGGACCTGCCGTTGCCTCCGGCTCCCTGTCGCCTCGCGGCTACCGTCTCCATATCCTCGTCCAAGAGGAGGGAGCGGCGGGACAGCGAGATCTTCCCCTGCGGGTCGATGTCGATCACCTGCACCGTAAGCTCCTGGCCCATCTCGATCTCGTCCTCGACTGACTCGACGCGGTGGTCGGACAGTTCGCTGATGTGGACCATGCCGTCCTGGCCGGGGAGAATCTCGACGAAGGCCCCGAATCCGAGGATGCGGACGACCTTGCCGGTGTAGATGTCGCCGATCTTGGCCTCTTTGGTCAGGTTCTCGATCATCTCAACGGCCCGCTTGGAGGCGTCGCCGTCCACTGACGATACGAATACCGTGCCGTCGTCCTGAACGTCGACCTGCGCGCCCGTCTCCTCGATGATGCCGCGGATGGTCTTGCCGCCCGGGCCGATGACCGCGCCGATCTTGGAGACCGGTATGCTGACGGAGGTCATGCGCGGGGCGTACTGGCTCACCTCGGCGCGAGGGGCGTCGATGGCCTCAGCCATCTTGGCGAGGACCTCGATCCGCGCCTCCTTCGCCTGGGCGAGGGTCTGCTCGATCACCTCGAAGCCGATGTTCTGTACCTTGATGTCTAGCTGGATCGCCGTGATGCCGTCGGCAGTCCCGGCGACCTTGAAGTCCATGTCGCCGAAGTGGTCCTCCATGCCCTGGATGTCGGTCAGGGTCACGAAGCGGCCCTCGTCGTCGGTGACGAGTCCGATGGAGATTCCCGCCACGGGCTTCGAGATCGGTACGCCCGCGTCCATCAGGGCGAGGATGCCCGCGCACGTGCTCGCCATGGAGGTGCTGCCGTTGGAACTCAGGCACTCGGCGACCACGCGGATCGCGTACGGGAAGTCCTCCTCGGTGGGAAGCACCGAGGCAATCGCGCGTTCCGCGAGCGCCCCGTGGCCGATCTCCCGCCTGCCGGTGAACATCCTGCCGGTCTCGCCCGTGCTGAACGGCGGGAAGTTGTAGTGCAGCATGAACCGCTTCAGATCTACGGGCGTGAGGTTGTCGATCTTCTGCTTGTCGCCGACCGGTCCGAGCGTCGTGAAGGCCAATACCTGGGTCTCTCCACGCTGGAAGAGTCCCGTGCCGTGCGCGCGGGGGGATATACTCGTCTCGGAGAGAAGCGGGCGGATCTCCTTGACGCTGCGTCCGTCGGGACGTTCGCCAAGCTCGATGATGCGCCGTCGGAACTCCTCTTCCACGAAGGTTTCAAACGCCTCTGAGACGTCCTTGCCCTCGTATTCGTCACCGATCTCGGCAACGACGCTTTCCTTGAGCGCTCCTAGTCGAGCACTCATGTCGGCCTTGCCACCCTCGGGCGACATCGCATCGGCCAGCTTGCCCTCGACGGCGCCGTTCACGAGCGAATCAAGCTCTTTCGGATAGCCGAACGAGCTGTACTCGGACTTCGGCTTCGCAACGGCTTCGACGATCTCGTCCTGGAGTTCGATGAGCTGCAGGTTCGTATCCTGGGCGAGCTTGATGGCCTCCAGAACCATCTCGTCGGATACCTCGCTGGCCCCCGCCTCCATCATCAGCACTCCGTCTCGCGATCCCGCGACAACCAGGTCGAGGGTGCTTTCGTCGGACTGCTGGTACGTCGGATTGATGACGAACTCGCCGTCCACGCAGCCGATTCGCGTCACGCCGATCGGGCCGTTGAACGGGATGTCCGAGATCGACAGAGCCGTGGAGGCGCCGACGATGGACATGATGTCGAGGGGGGTCTCAAGGTCTGCGGAAAGGGGGGTGGTGATGATCTGCACTTCGTTGCGGAAGTCTTTTGGGAACAGCGGCCTCAGCGGACGGTCCGTGAGGCGCATGGTGAGGACGGTGTCCGTCGTGGGCCGTCCCTCCCGGCGGGGGAATCCTCCGGGAATCCGACCGCGCGCGTACAGGCGCTCCTCGAAGTCGATGGTCAGCGGGAAGAAGTCGATTCCTTCCCTCGGCTTGGCCATCGTCGCCGTGACCAGCACCATGGAATCGCCCTGTCGGACGACGACCGCGCCGTTCGCCTGCTGAGCGAGCTTTCCGGTCTCTATGGTGAATAATTGGTCTCCTATCTGCTTTTCAAACGAATTCGACATAACGTGTTCTCTCCTTCAGAGTTACAAGGGGCAAACAAAGAAAAAGCACCCGGTGTGCGGGTGCTTGCAGGGAAACTATCCCCTGAGACCTAGCCTAGCGACTATTGCGCGGTAACGTCCCACGTCCTCTTTATTGAGGTACTTGAGTAGTCGCCGCCTTCTTCCAACGAGCTGCATCAGACCGCGTCGGGTCGACTCGTCGTGGATGTGTTCGCGCAGGTGGCTGGTAAGGTTGACGATGCGAGTGGTAAGGAGTGCGATCTGTACTTCCGCCGATCCCGTGTCCCCGTCCTTCGTCCCGTACTCTTTTACGACCGCTTCCTTAACGCTAGTGTCCAGTCCCATTCCTAATTTGCGATCCTATTTCTTTCTCTAAGTCTTTTCGTAGAGCAGTGTACCACACGGTCACCCACCAGTACAGCATTTATGGGACATCGAAGCTACGGGAGGTGCCAATGACTCACCTCAGCGAGTCTGCTCCGTCCGTCAGCCACTCGATGTTGAACTGTGCAAACCGGATGCTCTCGGAATTGCGCTCGGACCCGTGCTCGTACAGACAGCCCACCGTCATGTCGGGCAGAACGGCCAAGTCGGAGTAGGCGGACGGACCGACGTAGAGGGTTTTCGAGACCTCCCACGTCCTGCACTCGTCGTAGCTCATTCGCACCGTCATGCGCTCGCGCTGATTGCTCGCGGGGTTGGAGAAGACTATGCGGTCGCGTCCGCCTCCTCCTCCGGTAAGACGCACGATGCTCGCCTCGCAGATCGGGTCGATAAGCTCCGGTACCGGCTCCGGTTCCGACCACGACTCACCGCCATCATCGCTCCAGGAAGCCAGTCGCGTCGTCAGCGAGCGGTCAGCCGACCGGACGGTCATGTACAGCCCTCCGTCCTGAAGCTCGACGACTTGGCACTCGTCGGTGGACCCGGACGTGCTGCCGCCCACTTGCCACGTCTCGCCGTGATCGTCGCTGTGAATCGTGTGGGAGAAGTAGAAGGGCGAGTGATGTCTCGTCCCTTCGCTGTGGTCGCACGGGATGACTAGCCGTCCGCTCGATAGCTGGATGCCGTGCCCGGGTCCCGTCGCGTACCACGTCCAGTTATCAGGCTTCACGTCCGTGGTGATGTCACGCGGCTCAGACCACGTTGCTCCGTCGTCATCGGAGGACATTGCGAAAACGCCGTCGTTGTCCTTGCAGAACAGCAGCCATATCCTCTCCGTCGTCCGGTCTTGAACAATGCAGGCGTTCCCGATGGTGTGGTCTCCGTCCGCGTGGACGACCTGCATGTCGCTCCACGTCGTGCCGCCGTCGTGACTCCGCCTCATGACGATGTCGATCTTGCCATGGTCGTACTGGGCGTACATCCGCCCCTCGCAGAGAGCGAGCACGGTCCCCTGCGAAGTGACGAGTAATGCGGGAATGCGGTAGGTGTGGTAGCCGCCCGCTCCTGCAGTGAATAGCTCGGTCTCTCGAAACCATGGTTGCTGCATGAGCGGTCTCCTTTTCCTACAAGACCAACGCCCTTGATCGTAGGGAGCGGCCTACGGACTTATGCCAGCCTGTACCGGCTCTCGTATCGATACAGCGCGACGAGAGACTTCGCGTCCCGTATCTCATTACGCTCCATCATCCGCCGGACCTCGTCCCAGTCCAACTCGTGTACGTTGATCCTCTCGGTGTCCTCATGATTCGTCCCCACGTATCGTGATAGGCGAGCGACGAACAGGTGCATTCGCTGGCTGCTGAACCCCGGGCTGGTGAGGATGCTGCCGAGGGACTCAAGGCCCTCCGCCTCCCAGCCGATCTCCTCGACGACCTCGCGGGCCATGCACTCGTCCGGCGACTCGTCCGGCTCCAGCGTACCCGCCGGTATCTCCCAGATCCACTCCCCGACGGCGACCCGGAACTGGCGGATGAGGACTATCTTGCCCTCCGGGGTGACGGGCACCGCGCAGCTTGCGCCGGGATGCTCGACGACCCTGTAGGCCCTGCCTTCGACCTCGCGCTCGACGAGGGTTATGACGGGGCCTCGGAAAAGCTCCGTTCGCCGCCCTAGACGTATCGGCTCTTCCGCTTCAGACGCCATTGATCGCGTAGTCGAAGATTTCATAGCTGTTGATGGTGCCCTGCTCCGCCCGCCGCGCATACTCACCGGTCAGAGGCTCCGAGAGGATGATCGGCACGTACCGCTCGGCCAGACCGCCGTGCGAGCGGAGCCGGTGGCCCTGCAGTTCCGACAGGTCGTGCTCGGCCTCTGATCCGCCGATAGCGGTGTTGGCATTGGAGACCACGACGACATCGCCCTCACGGTCGGGTGGCAGATCGAACTCTCGGCAGGCGGCCTCCCGGTCATAGACGGCCTCGATACCCTGCAGGTCTCCGACGAAGTCCAACACCTCACTCGACGCCGTGCCGTCCGTGCAGTACACCCTCGCGAATCCACCGAGCGCGCCATGATGCCTCACGTACGGGTCCGTGATCGGCAGGACGACGCGAGTCGAACCCTCGCCGAACCGCGCGTCCAGCTCATCCTTGAGGTAGACGACATTCGGCGAGCCGTCCGGCAGGGACTTGTCGCTCATGCCGTGGTCCGCCGTGACCGCAACGACCGCTCCTGCGTCCGCAAGTCGACCGAACGCGTCGTCGAGCCGCACGTAGAGGTCGTTGATCTCAGGCGTTCCCGGCCCGTACTTGTGCTGGATGTAGTCGGTCAGCGACAGGTACATCAGGTCGACGCCGCCACGTTCGAGAATCTTGATGCCCGCTTCGAGCACGAGGACCGAGAGATCAGCCGAGTACACGTCCGGCAGCGGAAGGCCGACCATATCGAGCACGTTCTCGATGCCGTTCTCTTCCATGGTGCAAGTGTCCGACTTCTCAGACGAGAAGTTGATGCAGCCGTTCTCGAAGTCCAGCCCCCTGCCCAGAAGACGGCGGAGCTTGTCCTTCGCCGTGATGGCCACGACCCTCGCCCCCGCGGCGGAGAATTTTTCCAAGAGCGTCTCCGACCTGAGGAACACCGGATCGTTCATCATGTGTTCCTCGCCCGTCTCGGGGTCGAGGAAGTAGTTCCCGGATATGCCGTGAACGGACTGCGGACTGCCGGTCACGATCGACATATTGTTCGGGTTCGTATAGCTGGGCATGACGCCGTGCGCGACCGTGCTGAATCCATGTTTCCCGAACTTACGAATGTTGGACAGGATACCGTCGCTCAGTCCCCGCTCGAAGTACGCCGGATCGCCCCCGTCGATGCACACCACCACGACGGGCCTCTTCGGCCACTGATATGTCACACCGTTTAGCTCGATTGATTGCTTCATTCGCGCTCCTGAACGCCGATTCCGATCGGCGTGGGGAAGTATACCAGCATCCCTGCTATTCAGGCCCTGTGCTACAATGCCCGTCGCTTCGAGAATTGGAGGGTTGCCGCCGTGAAGATAACCAAGATGTGGACGGAAATATATCGCTGGAAGCGCAGCAAGCCGATTCGGAACGGCATGTACACCTACTCCGACGCCGGATTGAACGTCGTGAAGATCGCGACCGACGAGGGCATCACCGGCATCGGCCTCGGCGGAGGCATGACGGACGACGGCAAGGTCTTCCAAGCCATCGGCGCGCAGTTCGAGCAGGTGGTCGTGGGACAGGACCCGCTCAACAACGAGAAGATATGGGACGATCTCTGGCAGCCCAAGCTGATAGGCAGACGTGGCCTCACCACAAGGGTGATCTCGGCCATCGACAACGCCCTGTGGGACGTCAAAGGCAAGGCGGCCAACATGCCCGTCTATAAGCTCCTCGGCGGGTACTCCGACTCCGTTCCGGTCTACATCGCCGGAGGCTACTACGAGGAAGGCAAGGGTCTCGAAGACCTCGCGCAGGAGATGGAGGAGAGTGTCTCCATGGGTGCGAAGGCCGTCAAGATGAAGATCGGAGGAGCGCCCATTAACGAGGACGTGGAGCGCGTCCGCGTCGTGCGTGAGGCCATCGGCCCCGACATCGACCTGATGGTGGACGCCAATGCCGCCTATCGCTACTACGACGCCATCAAGATCGCCAAGAAAATGGAACCTTACGACATCTTCTGGTTCGAAGAGCCGGTCAACCCCGACGACTACCAGGGGCACAAACTCGTCTCCCAGGCTACATCGATCCCCATCTCGACCGGCGAGAACGAGTACACCCGCTACGGGTTCCGCGACCTCATCGAGACGCGGTCGGTCGCCATCCTGCAGCCCGACCCTCTCATCATGGGAGGCATCACCGAGATCAAGAAGGTGGCGGCGCTTGCCGAGGCACACGATCTGCCGATCTCGCCGCACGGCAACCAGGATATCGGCGTCCACGTCGTCGCGGGCGTCTCCAACGGCCTGACCGTCGAATACTACCGCGCCTCGACCGACCCGATGTACGACAAGTGGTGCATGGAGCCGCTGCAGGTCGACAACGGAGTTGTCCATCCGCCCGACAGGCCGGGCCTGGGTATCAAGCTGAACGACGAGGTCCTGGAGGACCTGCGCGTAGGCTGAGGCAGGCTGCGTCAGACCTTCTCGACGGTATCGCCCGAGCGAATCGTCCCCGACTGCACGACACTGGTGTTGACGCCTCGTAAACGCATGTCCCGTCCCAACGGGGTGCTGACGAAGCGGAGCGCGTCCTTGCCGAACCGGTCGGAGAACTTCACGCAGCCGGTGTGAGGCTTCTCGGAGATCTCGATCACCGCCGACCCTATGGACAGCCGCGTTCCGGGCGGGAGGTTTTCCATGCTCATGTCGATGTCGATCACGAGCTGATCGCCCGCGAGCGGCCAGCGGTCCTCGGACTGCGCCATGAGGTCGAGGGCGCGGGAGTTGATGATCGTCACCTGCGCTTCAGGGTCCGCGCTACCGTCCGGGGTGCTCGTGCTTCCACGGTCCTTCCACGAGTCGCCAACGACACCTTCCTCGACATCGAGCCTGCATTCGGTCAATACCTCGCGCCGGCCGACATCGGGCCGACTCACGATCATCAGAAGCGTGCCGCCGTCAGCCGGGGACTGCCGAATGTCGTCAAGCCCGGCATCCAGCTGTTCGCTGTCGAGGTGGGTAACGATGTCCGTGGAATGGACCATGCTCTAACCCTCGTCCGACTCCTGTGCCTCGGCTTCCTCGCCCTCGGGGGCCTCCTCGCCCTCGGCGAGTTCCTCGCCCTCAAGTTCCTCTTCCTCAGCTACAGGCTCTTCCTCGATTCGCGGCTCCTGCACGGTCACGAGCAGGTCGTCGTCGTCACGCAGAATCGTAAAGTCCTTATTGAGCGCGATGTCACCAACTCGCACCGCATCCCCGAACATCTGAAGAGAAGTGATATCGACGGCGATGTCCTTCGGCATGTCGAGCGGAAGGGCCTCCACGGGCAGCGTCTGGAACGGCTGAATCAGAACCCCACCAAGCTCGCGGACGGCGTCGGACTGCCCGACAAAAACGACCGGCACCTCGGCGGTCACTCGCTCGGATACGTCGACGTGCATGAAGTCGACGTGAAGCAGGGTGCCGTTGACCGGGTGCCACTGAACCTCTCGCACGAAGCAGATGTCGCTTTCCGAGCTCCCCTCGACAACCACCTCAACGGGAATGTTGGCCCCGACCTCGGTGACAACCTTTCGAAGCGTGGCGCCTGCTGCCTGAAGCGACTGTGACTCGATACCGCTCCCGTAGTAATGCACCGGAACCACGCCCTCACGGCGCAGCGTCTTGACCTTCTTGCCGACGACCTGCCTGTTCGACAGCGTTATGCTTGGTCGCTCGTTCGTTACCATCGTCAGTACCGTCCCATCTGTCTTTCACAAGTTGACCCCGAAACATCGGGGCCGCGGCAAATAATTGTAGCACATTGAGAAAGGGGGAGATTGCTCTGGTAGGGGCGATTCGCGAATCGCCCTTACTTTCTTCCCCCTACGTGTCCGCCCCCGACAATTCCTGCGCGGCCTTCTTTCGCCCGCGCCCGCCCAGCTTCGCAAGCCAGATGCCAAGCTCGTACATCACGATGATCGGCACGGAAACAATCGTCTGATTGATCGGGTCGAACGTCGGGGTGATTATCGCCCCCAGAATGAACGCCACGATCACCGCGTACTTCCTCTGCTTAGCCAGCCAGTCGCCGGTCACCACGCCGATCCTGGAGAGGAAGAACGCCACGATCGGCGTCTGGAACACGAGGCCCATCCAGAGAAGCAGCGTCAGCATGAGATTCGTATAGGCGCCGATGTTCGGGAGCGGAGTCGCGATGCCCTCACCGAAACTCAGCAGGAACCGCACTGCCGGGGGAAAGAGCACCTGGTGGCCGAACACCGCTCCGGCGGCAAAGGCAATGAGCGACGCGGGTATTAGCGCGTACAGATAACGCCGCTCTTTTGGGTTCAGGCCCGGCCCGACGAACATCACGATCTGATAGAGCACATACGGCAGGGCCAGGATGAAGCCGGCCAAGAGCGAGACTTTGAACGCGATGCCGATGAATTCCGTCAGTTGGGTGTAGACAGGCCCGTCGAAGGGGGTCTGGTCAAACCCCTTTGCCGGCTCCATGAGTACGAGCAGGATCTGCCGGTGAAAGACGAACGCAATCGCCGTCGTCACCACGAGCGCCAGCACCGACTTGGTGACGCGACTCCGCAGCTCGTCGAGGTGCGAGCCTACGGTCAGACTCTTGCCGTCCCGTTCGTCCTTCACTGGTCTTGTCCCCGCGTGTGGTTGGACTCGTCTGTGGCCGTTCCAGTCTTAGTGGAGCGGAAAGCCACGGGCCCATCGGCAGCTACTTCCGCTTCATCCGTCTCCGCAGACTCTTCACCCGTCTCTCGATCACTCCGAGACGAAGACGCCCGAGACGGCTGGTCCTGTTCCTCGTCGAGCACGATCTTCGGCAGCTCGTCCGTCATCCGGCGGACCTCTTTCGTTGCCTTGCCCATCAGCCGAGCGGCATCCACCATCCTCTGCGGCCCCAGCAGGATGAAGGCTATGAGGGCGATCACCAGGATTTCGAGCGGGCCCATTCCCAGGAAGTTCACGTAACCGCCACCTCTCTGACGACGCTGACCGGGCAGTCAGTCGGGCACCGCTCCGGCGCGCGCCAGTCCTGATTCAGCCGCACGTCCACACCAACCTCCGACATCAGCCGCACGACCTCGCACAGCGGGAATCCCACCACATTCAGGTAGCATCCGCTCAGCCTCGACACCGGTGCGAACTCCCTGTCCTGAATGGCGTAGCCACCCGCCTTGTCGAACGGCTCGCCGGACGCGATGTACGCCTCCATTTCCGCGTCCGAGTAGTGACGCATCTCAACGTCGCTGCTCGTGACCGACGTTGCCACCGCGCCGTCGCGAGACACCGTCACGCCGGTAACGACGCGGTGCGAACGCCCTCGCAGCGCCGTCAGCATCACCCGCGCCTCCACCTCATCAACCGGCTTGCCGAGGATTTTTCCCTCCAGGACAACGGATGTATCCGCCCCTATCACGAGTGCCTCCGAATGCCCGTTGGCCGACACGGCGCCTGCCTTGTCCGACGCTATACTCCCCACGTAATCCTCGGCCTGCTCGCCTGGGATTGCGGGTCGCTCGTCGACCCCCGACGGGACGATCTCGACCGCCGTGTCGAGCGCTTGTATGATCTCGCGCCTGCGCTGCGATTCCGACGCGAGCACAATGTACGGTTCCGTGTCCATGCGCTTATTGTAGCGTGTCACGCGCTCTGCCGTATGTTGACGCACGAGGATGCCGCGACTACACTCGTTCGCACTTACTGGACAAATGTCGACATGGACTCGAACACCATCGGAACTATCGGCGTCATCGGCGCGGGCCTCATGGGCCACAGCATCGCCATGAACTTCGCCGTTGGCGGCCACGAAGTCGTCCTCACCGACACGACCGATGAGAACCTCCAAAGGGCCATGGAGAACGTCTCCGCGACGCTCGGAGTGCTCCAGGAGCAGGGACTGGTAGACGAGGCGACCGCGCAGTCCGCGCCCGGACGCATACGCACGAGCACGTCGATCGAGGGCGCGATGGACGACGTGGGATTCGTCGTCGAGGCCGTGTTCGAGGACCTCGACCTCAAGCGGCGTATCTTCGCCGACCTCGACCGGCACTGCCCACCACACGCCGTCCTCACGAGCAACACGTCTTCCTACATGACCAGCCAGCTTGCGCCGTCCACCAACCGCCCCGACAAGGTCGTGGTCGCCAACTGGTGGAACCCCGCGCACCTGCTGCCCCTCGTCGAGGTCGTGCGCGGCCCCGACACCAGCGACGAGACCATCGACATCACCAAGAGTGTCCTCGAAGGCATAGGCAAGCGGCCGGTCGTGCTGCAAAAAGAGTCGCTCGGCTTCATCGGCAACCGGATGCAGTTCGCACTCCTCCGTGAGGCCCTCTCCGTCGTGGACAAGGGCATCGCGTCGGCGGAAGACGTCGATACGGTCGTCAAGACAGGCTTCGGCAGACGTCTCGCCGTGGCAGGCCCGCTGGAGGTCTTCGACATTGCCGGGTGGGACACCATCTCGCACATCATCGACGAGCTCTACCCCGATCTCGACACCAGCGCCGAAAACTCGCCCACGATAACCGCGATGCTCGAACGAGGCGATCTCGGCGTCAAGTCGGGGCGAGGATTCTACGAATGGAACGACGAGGCGGTAGCGGCCCTGCGGCAGCGGATTACCCACGCCCTCGCCGCCATCGACCGCTTTGACTGATGAGGAGACAACCATGATCAAGCAGCTGCACCACACCGGGTTCGTCGTAACCGACCGCGACAAGTCCGTCGCCTTCTACCGCGACGTGGTCGGCCTGAAGCTCATCGCCGAGTACGAGCGCATCGGCCCCGGCATCGACGCCGTCATCGGCTACGAGAATACCCACCTCATAATCGCGAATCTCGACCTCGGCGGCGGCCACATCCTGGAGCTCATCCAGTACCTGAACCCGCCTCCATCCGAGCGACCTACCACCGAACGCAACGTCATCGGCTCTCCCCACATGGCGATCCTCGTCGACGACATCGAGGCCGTCCAGCAGAGGCTCATCGAAGGCGGTTCAAGGCCCATGAACCCGCCCGCCGAGCTTGCCCCCGGGCGCGTCGCCTGCTACATCCAAGACCCCGACGGCAACTGGCTGGAGCTGCTGCAACTGGGGTAGGGAGGTCTACTAAACCCCCTATTGGGCTGTAAATAAGTGTCCACAAGGGCATAGGCCTGGAATCCTACGCTTCCTTCAAGAAGCTAGTCATGACAGGTCCATACCACCTAACTGGATATAGCCGAGAGCCTTCACGTTGAGGTTCGAACTGGTCTTGTAGTCAGTCAAAAGTTTTGACGCGTCATGCAAAGGCCATCCTGCTTGGCTGTGACAGGGTTTCCACTGAACATCGCTCCCTGTTGGGCGGACGCATTAAGTTCCGACATGCGAAAAACACGAATCGGCAAGACTGGCAGATGACAAAATTGGTCGTTCCGTGAGTCTCAAAGACCAGCTCTAACGATGTAACATTGGTCGGTACAGCCAGCATGGGACCAAGGGGGTGAGCCGATGGCGCCGTTTCAAAGCAAAACCTACTGGGAAGCAGAACTCAAGCGTATGCTTGCCGACCAAAAGCCAGAGGATGTCCATCTCGATTACAAGGGTACTGAAAGCTTGCTGCCTTCCGGTAGAGGCGGTGGTGGCTTGGACGGGCAGAAGAGGGCTGATGACATAAGTAAGGACGTTTCTTCGTTTCTCAACTCGGATGGCGGCGTACTGGTATATGGGGTGCCGGAATCGCAGGATCCGGACCGCACTGGAGGTTCACCGATTCCCGGTGGACCCGATATTGGATTCCGGAGAAGAGTAGTCACTAAAGAAACGATTGAGGATCTGATCACCAGCAACATCCAGCCAAGACCGGGTCCAAACCTATTTCAAGTCACGGAAGTGCCTTACTGCGGCCGGATTGTCTTTGTGGTTGAGGTCGATGTCGGATTGGGCGATGTTTGGCAGGCGAAAGACAGGAAGTACTATAAGAGGTTCAATTACAAAGCTGAACCTATGGATCACTACGAAATTGAAATGGTGAGAAACCGCACTATAGGGCCAAGTCTGAAACTGGTATTTGGTCTTAACGACCAGTGGGAAACAAGCTTGTCGAACGCAGAATTCCTTGCCCGCCGCGGAGAGGAGGTTCAAATCCACGTCGGTGTTCAGAATACGCGGGACTCCATGGTCGAGGCAGCGTTGATAGAGCTCGGTCTCTATTATTCTAATGATATATATGTGATCGCCGAGTTAGCCCAAGGTGAAGTTCCCAGAGGCATATTCCCAGTCGAATTCGAGCGCGTCGTGATCCGAAAAATCACTTGTGGCAAGGAGTGTGATGGGGGCTTTCTTGACGGTGCGACGGTGGCTTTGGGCCAGCTTTCCTGGAATGGTGCGAATCCAGGCTTAGCGGGGAGGTACTCGCCAGTGTTCAAAACAGAATCTCCAGTTCCCGTAACTGTCTTGAACATGAGAGAAGTAACCATGGTGAACAGCATCCAACGTCTCTATGCAGCCTGCTTCTGGAGGATCCAAGCGCCAGGCATGAAGACAACCACAGGAATCTTGAGACTGCAAACGGGTGATCATGCGGCGACCATTACTCACCCATACCTTGTGACCAATGAGGAACATTGGGACATAAGGTAGTTGCAGAGGTTGTCGATATACTGAATGAAAGCGGCGAGAGCCCCAATACTCGAACCTTAGCTGAGATGAAACGCAAGACTTCTTCCGAGCCTCCGGTAGGCCCAATAGGTTCAAATTCCCTCAGCTTTCGCAGCAACCGACTCGCTAGCCCCCCTAATTCGGTTGCAGGGACGGCGCCTTCAACGGCGGAGCGAGCTGATGCGGCTCAAGGTGGAAGGCCTCTTTGCGGTAGACCTGTAGGCGGTACGACTCGAAGTCCGGCACCCACATGAGGGCATTCTCATCAACACGCACGGAGCGCGGGCCGCGGAACATCTTCTCCGTCTCGAGGTCGGCCATCGTGCGGAGGCGGACGGTGCGGAGGCGCGTCCGCATGGCGGCGATGGCGGGCTCGGAGAGCGTCGCATCGCCCGTGAACTGCTGGACGTACCGGCCCTCCGGTGTGAATAGCTGGATGCGGTTGTTGCCCCAGTCGCAGACGTAGATGTCGAAGTCGTGGTCGACGGCGATGCCCGCCGGACGCACGAACTCTCCCCTGCCGGTTCCGGTCCTTCCGAACTCGAAGATGAACTCGCCGTCGGGCGTGAACTTCTGCACCCTGTCGTTGCGCCAGTCGGACACGTACACATCGCCGTCGTCGTCAACTGCCACGCCCCACGGCATGTTGAACTCTCCCTCACCCGTGCCGAAGCTGCCCCAGCCCTTCAGGTACCGGCCGTCCTTCGTGAACTGTTGGACACGGTGGTTCATGGTATCTACGACGTACAGATTCTCGTCGGCGTCGAACGCCAGGCCGGAAGGCCGGTTCAACTGTCCCTCCTCCGTGCCGTACTCGCCCCAGCGTCCGAGGAAGTCGCCGCCCTTTGAGAATATCGAGACCATGTGACACGCCTCATCGGTCACGTAGAGGTTGTCCTCCCTGTCGAGGATGACCTGCACCGGCATGAAGAGCCCCCCTTCGTCCACGGAAATAACGTCCCCGTTGCTGCCGTACTCAACACTGCTAACGCGCTGGCCGATGGTGCCGAGGTCCTCATGGTCGATGTTCGTTATGCGAATGGGCGCGGCGCCGAGCACATAGACGCGACCGTCCCCTCCGAACGCCACATCAAGGGGATCGTCGATGACGTTCTTGACCCCGACCGTCTTCAAATACGGGAATCCGGCTCTGAGTAGTGCGTATGGCTGTGGCATTGTGCTCTCCTTTCAAGCGACTCAACGTTTGCTGCGGATCAATCCACCATGCGTGCGTCGGCGACGTACAGGCGTCTCGCGGAGCCCTCGCAGGTCATCAGGCGCCCCTCGAACTCGATATCTTCTCCTATACGAGATCCGAGAACTTCGGCGGCTTGCACCGGCAGTTGCACGAACGCCTTGACCGTGCGGCTCCCGTACTGCTGCTTGATCTCGTAGAGGTCCAACTCGGCCTTCGTACCGCCTCCGTCCCCGAACTCGAAGTCGTATGAGTATGCGCTTGCGCGGCGGGCAGTGCCCTTCCAGCGGACCGTTGCGTCCTTGTACCTGTCGTCGAACAGCCGGTTGGTCGCGTAGCTCATCATCGAGGAATTGAACAAATCCTCGCAGACCGACGCAACGTCGAGGCGCACATCGCCGGTCGGCGCACTTGGCGGCGCGGAAGGCTCGGGTTCGCTGGAAACGGGCGTAGCCATGTTGGGAACAGTCTGTTTGACCGGTTCCACGGGTTCAGATACTGGTGCCGTAGATGCAATAAAAGGGGGAGGGGCCGAAGGCACAGTCGGCGGAGATGGCGGTTCCGGCGCGCGAGGAGCGGGCGGAGCAACGGTTGGTTCCGGGGGCGCTGGCGTATCCGTGATCCTCGACGGTGCAGGCCGAGGGCTTGGCGCGGGTGACGGAACCGGCTCACGAGGGGCGGGCGGAGGAACGGCCGGCTCCGGTGGCGTAGACGTATCCGTGATCCTCAGCGGCGTAGGCGCGGGACGAGACGGGGCCGGACGCTCACGAATGGTGCGAGCGGGAGTCGGGGACTGCGCACGTGCGCTTCGGTACACGCGGGTTGGTTGTGTTGCTGCCGAGCTTGGCCCGGTCGCGGCGGAACGTGGTCGTCGGGCCGCCGGTCTCGGACTCGCTCTTTGTGGCCTTCTGACTATTGCCTCAGACCCTGGTATCGCCTCAATCTCCTTGTCGACGCTTTCGAGCAGTCCTTGGGCCTTTAGTAGCAAACTCTGCTGCTCGGCCATCAGCTGCTGTTGGCTTTCCTCGGTCGCCAAGTCGCCCCCGGCAAGTGAAGCGACGAAACTTCGCTGTCCGACGTACTCCTCCATCCCTCGGTAGAACGTTCTTGGGGTCTCCCTCTTGGAGAGACCCGGGGCGGTGGTCCACGCCGACGACGCTTCCGTCACCCTTCCTCGGTTTCTCACAACGTCGGACAGCTCATCCTGAAGTGGGAACCACATCCTGTTCAGTATGTCTGCCCCGCCGTACTGCTCCACGAAGCTATCGGTCTTGTGAAATGCCCTCTGAACTACAAAACCCAATCCCAGGAGAAGAATGGTAAAAAGGGCGATGATGATGGCCAGCCCCTCGTGGAAATAGTTGTAAATGAGCACAATAAAGATGATGCCCAGTACGATGGTGAAAATTAAGAACCGTCTATAGGTCATAGTCGGTCACGCCAAGAGTTTCTTTCCAAAGCGTATCGAACGAAAAATCTTCCGGATCAACCCACCATGCGGGCATCGGCGACGTACAGGCGTCTGGCGGACCCCTCGCAGGTCATCAGGCGGCCCTCGAACTCGATATCTTCTCCGATGCGCGCGCCAATTCTATCGGCATCCTCCGTGGGAAGCTGCACGAGCGCCTTCACCGTGCGGCTTCCGTACTGCTGTTTCACCTCGTAGACGTCCAACTCGGCCTTCGTTCCGCCCCCATCCCCGAAATTGAAGTCGTAGGAGTACGCGCTTGCTCGCCGCGCCGTACCCTTCCACCGGACCGTCGCGTCCTTGTACCTGTCGTCGAACAGGCGGTTGGCCTCGTAGCTCATCACCTTGGGATCGAAGAGCTCTTCGCATACCGACGCCACGTCGAGGCTCAAGTCGTCCGGCGGGCCGCTCGGCTGAGAAACAGGCTCCGGTTCGCTGGGAGCGGGCGCGGCTACGACGGGTTCAGGCGGTTTGACCGGCATCGCAGGCTCCGGTACCGACGCAGTTATAGGAGATGGGACCGGAGGAACACTCGGCGGGGGTGGCGGTTCCGGCTCACGAGGGGTCGGCTCCGGCGGCGCGGGGGTGTCCGTGATCTTCAAAGGAGGAGGTGCTGGAGGCGCGCTCGGCGTTATAGGACGTTCCGGTTCTGCGGGAACCCCAGTGGGCACGACAGGTTCGGGTGGCTTTGGCGTATCCGTGATCCTCAGCGGTGCAGCCGCAGGACGGGCCGGTTGGGGAGGCGCGCTCGGCTTCGTGGGCGTCTCGACGGCGCTCTTCATGGTTGCAGGTGCGGGACGGGACGGGGACGGTCGAGCGCTGGCGGTACGTGCGGGACGCGCCGTCTGCGCATAGGCGGTTCCACGTGCAGGAGTCTCCTGTCGCGTCACCGTCCTTGATCCGGTCGTGGCGGGCCGTGGACGTTGGGCCGAAGGTCTTGGCCGCACTGCGTTGGCCCGCCTGACGGCCTCCTCGGAGCCCGGTATGAGTTTAATGACATTCCTAGCCTCATCATACAGCTCACGACTTATGAACAGGAGATTCTGCTGCTCAATCTCCTGCTGTTGGCGACTCTCTTCCGTTGTGGTGGCGCTTGCGACCAGTGCCGCGACCTTCGCCCTCTGGTTGACGTACCGTTCCATTCCCTGATGGAACGTGGCCGGCGTCTCCTGCTTGTAGAGGTTCGGAACGCCGGACCACACCGATGACGCCGCCGTCACGCTCCCACCCATTCTCACCACCTCGGACAGCTCGTCCCGCACGGGGATCCACATCCTGTCCAGCAGGTCGGCGTGACGGTCCTTCTTCACGCGCACCTCGGAATTGCCGATTGCCCGCGTGGCCACGTACCCGGCCCCGACGACGATAAACGCCAAAACGATCGCCAGCCCGGGGGAAATCACAAACGCAGGCACGAACAAGATAATGCCCGCGACAACGGCGATATTCCTGAGCGTGGTGGTACTCATGGCGCGAGTTGCCTAGTTGAACACCGGAAGCTGTTCGAACGTCCCGCCCACGATGGGCTTCGAGTCCAGGCCGAGGTACTGCTCCAGGATGGTCGAGTAGAGACCGCGGAAGTCGTAGGTGTGCGCCAGGTCTTCCCCGTTGGCGAGCTTGGGCTGCTCCAACGACGGGTACTCGGCGTACAGCCCGCCCGACACCATGTTGCCGATGAGGAACGCGCCGCCGCCGGAACCGTGATCTGTCCCCGACCCATTGTCCGCCAGCCTGCGTCCGAACTCCGTCCAGACGAGCATGAGCACGTTGTCCGCAGCGTTGTGTTCTTCGAGGTCCTGGAAGAAGTCGACGATGGCGCGGGAAAGCTCGACCATGTCCTGCTCGTGAGTCATTTCTTGCCGCGAGTGCGTGTCGTAGTCGCCATGGCTCGTGTGGAATACCCTCGTGCCCAGATCGGCCAGGTGCACGCGCGCAATATCGCGCAGGCTCTTGGCCAGCGGGTTGGAGGCGTACTCGACGTCCGACTTGTACATTGCAGGGGCCTTCTTGAGATCGTCGGCGCCGCTCAGCACTCCCTGGCCCGTCTCGGAGAGATAGTCCATGACCGGCCCCGTCCCAGCCACCGGCGCGTACATCTTCTTGAACCGCTCCAGCGACGCTAGCCTACGATCCTGATCGGGGATGCTCGTCATCAGGCCGTAGTTGTCGAGATCGGCGACCGAGGTTACCGGAACTCCCATGGACACGAAGGACTGAGGCAGTCCGCGCCCGAAGTTCACCCCGGTCAGGGAGTTCTCCTTGTCGGGGTCCATCTCGCCGATGGCCTGTCCGAGCCACCCCTCGGTGGCTATGGTCTCCGGCTCGCACGTGTGCCAGATGTACGTGCTGCGGAAGTGCGACCGGCTGGAGTCCGGGTACCCGACCCCCTGCACGACCGCCATCTTGCCCGCGTCGTACATATCCTTGAGCGGCGCGGCGTGAGGATTGAACGCCAGCGTGTTGTCGATGGGCAGTACCTCCTCCTGGGAGAAGGCGAGGCCGGGCCGCGCGTCGCGATAGAGCGGATTGGTATAGGGAATGACCGTGTTCATGAAGTCGTTCCCGCCGACCAGCTGCACGATTACCAGTACGGGGTCTCGCTCTGCGGTTGTCATTACGGTTCTCCTTTCGTGAGAACGCTTACGATGCTGCGTACGGTGCCGCCCGCCTATCCGAACTGGAACTCCCGCGTCGATACGATCAACTGAAGCATGTTGACGATCCGCTCGTCGGTCGCCTCGCGGTTGCCGTTGAAGACCACGTTGCCCTGGGCCGCCGCCTCTTCGATCAGCTCCTGCCGCGTGTCGTCCCCGACCTCGATGGGCCCGACGAGATCGAGGCATCCGTCCACGAGCTCTTCCGGCGTCAACGTGTCGCCGTTCCGACCACGCAGACGCTCGATGATGTCCCGTATGCCCGGCTTGTCAGGGTCGGACACCTCCTCGACTGCGAAGTTCACGCGCTCGTTCAGCGTGCCCCCGTTGATCCAGCCCGACCCGGTCTGCCAGCCCTCGACGGTCAGTGGCCCCATGAGTTGCTGTCCCATGAGGGCGGTCGCCCCGGCGTAGTGGTCTATTCCGGGATTCGCCTCGCGGTACGTGCCGATGAGCTTGAGCACGCCGCCCACCAGCTCGGTCGGACTCTTGACCTTGGCGAATCGCGCGTTCTTGAAGAAGTCGGAGTTGAACAGCACCTCCAGCATGTGGGCGATGCTTCCACCCGACTCGAAGTAGGCCGCCATGAGCGCGTCGATAGCCTCAGGGTCCTGTGGCGGTATTTCGTTCCACGCGGCCACGGGCGGCTCGTCGGCGACGAAGAAGTTGTACAGATGACGGGAAATGAACCGCGCCGTCGCCGGCTGGTCGATTACCGTGTCGATAACGTCCGTGCCGTCCAGCGGGCCCGTCACTCCCAGGAACGTCTTGTCGCCGTAATCATGATCGGCCTCGCGGAACTCGAACCGCGTCGCCCACTTGCCGTATGGCACCGCGCCGTGCGCCGGCTGCACGAAGCTCCACCCCGTGAACGCATACGCCGAGCTCTTCACGTCCTCCTCGGTGTAGTTGCCGACGCCCATCGAGAACAGCTCGAGCAGCTCCCGCCCGTAGTTCTCGTTCGGCTCGTCCTTGTGGTTCTCGTTGTTGTCCAGCCAGAACAGCATCGACGGGTCCATCGACAGCTCAAGCAGGATCGTGCGGAAGTCCGCCATGCCCACGCGCCGAAACATCTCAAGCTGGCGGCGGTTTGTCCTTGGATGCGCCGACTTCGACGGCGCGCAGGCGAAGACCTGGTGCCAGAAGAGGCCCATCTTCTCCTTCAGCGGCCGCTGCGAGTTGACCATGTGGAAGATCCACTTCCCCGGCGACGACGCCCCTGGCGCTCCGATGCCGCGATAGTACCGCAGCAGGATGTCCTCGTTGTCGTCGGTTGAAGGCTCCTCCGGCAGCGGCCCGTGCAAATACGGGTGGATGATGTCCAGGTCGCCCCGCGAAAACCGTTCGGGGTGGACCAGATCCTCCACGACGGCCTCATAGCCCTTCGCCACCAGCGCTTCCAACTCTTCCCGCGTCGCGCCCATACCGGCCCGTCGCATCAAGTGTGCCATCTGGGAGATTTCGGTAGTCGACATGCTCTCCTCCTACAATCTCATCGCACTTCGTGACACTACGCTGACGTATACGGGGATTGTGGCACATGTATAGTACAAGGTCAATTCGCCAGCGAACTCTCCAACGCCGACAGTCTCGCCGCAGCTGTGTGGTACTATGATTCCCTGATTCCACTACCACCAGCCGGAGGAGAACGTGTCCGAAACGAGCGAGCGAGTCACATACGCGAACGTCGAAGGGGCCGATGAGGTATTCACCGCTGAGTTCCTGGAATACTTCGTCGCGGCGCACGACGAATTCGTGGGCCGCGTCCAGGATCTGCGGGCCAAGAGGGCCGAAGTGCTCCGACTCGCCCTCGAAGACGGCGTATTGCCAGCGCATCCGCCCGTCTCCGACATCAACACCGCCGACTGGAGCGTCCCTCCCGTGCCGGAGGACCTCCGACGTCCCGGCATCGAGATCACCGGCCCTGCCTCGGTCACCAATATGTTCATCAACGCGCTCAACCCCGGCCCTGAGGGAGAGCGCGCCGTCGGCGACCTAGACGACGACGAAGACGCCGCCGGACACCGTCTCGTCGACACCGTCACCGCCGCCCGCAACCGGCTCGGAGCTGTCGAGCGGACGCTGGAACACCGCGACGAGGCGCGAGGCCGCCACTACACCATCCAGGACGGCGAGCTGCCCTTCTTCATGCACCGCGAGCGAGGACTCCACCTCGACGAGCCGGAGATGACCATCGACGGCGCGCCCGTCTCCGCCGCCATCCTCGGCACCGCCCTCACCGTGTTCCACTGCGGCAGGGCGCAGATGGCGCGAGGACAGGGACTCTACTTCTATCTGCCGAAGATGGAGTCTGCCGAGGAAGCGGGCTTCTGGCGCGACTTCTTCGACTTCAGCAAGGAGTACCTAGGCATCGGCGACGAGGGCGCGATCCGAGGGATACCGCTCGTCGAGTCGCTCCCCGCCGCCTACCAGATGGAGGAGATGCTCCACGCCCTCGGCCCCTACGCCGCTGGGCTCAACGCCGCCCGGTGGGACTTCAAGGCCAGCATCTTCGAGTACATCATGGCCGACCCAGATCAGGTCTGGCCCGACCGCTTCGGCGTCGACATCAAGACGACCCCATTCCTCTCGACCATCTTCCGAAGGCTCGTCGCCATCTGCCTCAAGCACGGCGCTGTCCCCATCGGCGGCATGGCGACCGCCCTTCCGTCCCGCGACGACGAGGTCAACGCCGCCGCCGCCGTCTCCATCACGGCAGACAAGGAGTGGGAGGCAAACCAGGGCTTCCTTCGCGGGTGGGTGGCGCACATCTTCCACATGAAGACCGCCGCAGACCCCTTTAAAAAACTCCGCGCCACAGGATGGGAGCCGCCCGCCGAGGCGCACGACCCCGACAACTTCCCCATCCGCATCGAGGTGCCTGAAGGCCCGATCACTGTCGAGGGTACCCGCCGCAACGTCCGCATGGTCATCGAGTACATCGAGGGCTGGCTGAACGGGCGCGGCGCAAAGGGCATCGACAGCTTGGCGGGCAAGCCGGGCGTGCACGGCCCCCTCATGGAGGACCTCGCGACCGGACGCATGTCCGCCGCCCAGATCGCCCAGCGCATCATCCACGCCGCCGCCGACACCGAGACCGGCGCCGTCCACGACTTCCCTCTCGTCAAGCGGCTGTTCCTCGACGAGGTGGACGACATCCTCCGCCTGCTGAAAGAGGAGGTCGAGGAGGGCAACGAGACCCACCAGCGCCTCTACGACGACGCCGAGGTGCGCTACCGTAAAGCCGGCAGGATCGGCATGAGGTGGGTGAAGAACTACACCGAGCTCGACTTCAGGAGCATGGGCTCGTATAGCCGCGCCGACCTCGAAGACATCGCCGCCGCCGAAGACGCCTTCTAGGAACCCTTGCGACTCCCCCTGAACTTGGCGGGCGGCGTCAAGCTCCGAACAGCGCAGCCATGTTGCCGCCGAGGATGGCGTCCATGTCGTGTTGGGGGATGAAGTCGTAGTAGTCGCGCAAGTAGGCGAGGCTTTGGCGGTAGGTGGCGTGGCGCTCGACGTTGGGGAGGTCGGAACCCCAGCAGAGGCGCTTGGGGCCGAGGCGTTCGTAGTATTCGCGAATGATCGGCCGCACCTCGCGGTAGGGGTAGTCGAAGACGGCGCCCTGGAAGATAGGGAAGAGAAGCTCGGATATGACGTTGGGCGCGTCGATGGCTTCCCATGCGGCTTCAGGGAATTTTGCAACGCCGTCTTCCATGAAGCGGGCGACGGTGAGGCCGTGAGTGAGGACGCAGGGGATGTCGGGGTTGATGTCCAGCCAGCGCTTGAAGGCGGCAAGCTGGGTGAGATAGGCGTCCTGTCCGGGCACTGAGGTCGTGACGTTCCAGAAGACGGGGATGCCGTGGGTGCGGACGCGCTCCCAGAACGGGGAGAAGACAGGATCGTCGACGGGTGTGTCGCGGCGGTGCATCTCAAACGAGCCGGTGTTGAACCAGAGGGCGTGGAGGCCGAGTTCGTTGATGGCGATATCGAGCGACCGCGTTTCGGATGGATCGTCGATGTTCCACTCGTCCACTAGCGCGAGGCCCCAGAAGCGGTCGGGGTACCGTCTGACGGCCTCAGCGATGTAGTCGTTGAGGCGGCCGTAGAGGTGCCCGCTCTGTATCACGGCGCGGTCGACGCCCGCGTAGTCCATCTGGGCGATGATGTACTCGGGCGTGGACTCGAGGGCGCGCATGGAGGGCGGGAGGTACTGCTTGGTGTAGTCTACGCCGCCGGACGTCCATGCGAGCTTGCCGTGTCCTCCGCTGCGGAAGGCGACGACGTACATGGCGTCCAGCGCCGTGTCCTCGCCGTCGAAGAGGGTCTGCTGGGTGACGACGACGTTGTCGGAGGCCCGTCGCACGGGCTGGTGGTGCGTCATGATGGTGTGCTGGACGTAGCGCAGGTGCTCCTTTGCGGAGGGGTGGCCGGAGGCACCGCCCATCGGCGGGAAGACGTGGGCGTGGGAGTCGACGATCATGGGGGTAGTTTATATGAGGTGTGGGTTGTTTGCTCGCAGTATTGACCGCCAGCTACCACGTATAACTAGACCCTCTGAATGTACCCGACCTAACCTCATGTGACGCCAAGGGCCGCTAGATGGTAAATTGGGATTCATAAGGTAGGGTATACTTAGAAATCGTTCTTGAAGAGTTGTTTCAGGATACTCACTTCTGTTCGCATACGTTCCCGAAGTGAGTCGTCAACAAGCCACACGGCTCCTTATTACAGTGGAGAGAAAATGACTGATTACCCAACAGGAGGGCAACTTGTAGCTACCATTCCTAGCGTAGTTACTGCTGACCTCGTTAGCACAGGTGGACAGAAGGCAGTCTACAGGGCGACGATTGAAGGGGAGGTTGTCGCCTTGAAGGTCATTGCCCTAGATGACGACGAAGTAACCGATGATGAGGACACCACTCACACGAATGTGGCGATCGAACGGGCGAAGCGTGAAGCATCCATCCTGCAGCAGGTGAATGTGTCAGTCCTCGCGAGGAGTGGCCCGTTGGGACTCTCCACCATTCAACTGGGCGATGTGAAGTGGATTTACTTCACGGAAGAGTGGATTGAAGGTGAAACCCTGAGAACTATTATCAAGCAGAGAAAACTACTACCAAAGGAAGTAGCTAGAGCGGGAGTTGATCTTGTTCAGGCTGCTTGTTGGCTTTCACATCAAGGCCTCGTTCATCGGGATATAAAGCCAGCCAATATCATGCTGGCCTCTGATCGTTCAACGTTTGTGTTGCTGGATCCTGGCATAGCACTCGACCTCTATGGACCATCACTAACCCAAGTACCCGCACTGGTTGGGACGCTAGCTTATCTTTCTCCTGAGCAAATGGATCCGTATCGGAAGCGGAGTTTGGACTTCAGATCTGATCTATTTGCGATAGGGATCGTACTATACGAAGCCGCAGTAGGTGAGCACCCATTCAGGTCAGTTCATACTACTCCATCTCAGGTGCTGGCTGGAATTCTTACTCTTACTCCTCAACCTGTTGCTGATAGAGTCGCTGATTTCCCGCGTGAATTGAGTGAATTCATTTCGCGGTTGCTGGGAAAGGCACCGCATCTTAGATATCGGACGTGTGACCGGGCGCTATTGGCAATTGAGCAGATAACAGCATCATTGGGAGTGAATGAATGACCATTCTCGCACAGCATGGCTGGGGTAAGTCAAACAAAATTGAACGGGGGATTGCAGATGGTTCAATTGAAGGGGTAGTCATGAGCCCTCGAGATGAGAGGCCTTCCAATCTTGCCTCATTCTTGTCGGCCTTGTCAGTTGCCCATCCAAGCCTTGAACGATTTGTAGATCCCCAGCTTCACGCTGGGACCATTCAAGGAGCACGCGATGGCCGACTTCCGTGTTACGAGCACTATAGGAGGAATTTAGTTCCCGCATCCTTTAGTCCAGCGGCAATTCAAGAATTCGTTATAGAAGCATTAAATTGGCAGAATAGTCTGGACGTCTCAACGGTCGTATCCCCTACCGTATCAGTGGATGATCTTGGAGGTCGATGGGCCCAAATAGCCCTAATGCTTGCACAGGAGACTGTCGCGCGATTTAATGGAACTAAGCCGCTACTAATAAGCCTTGTTATAAGGGAGGACGCACTTCGGCATCTGACACCGGTAGATAACTGGCTGGATGAGCTTACGCGACTGGATGTCGATGGCTTCTATCTGGTTGTTTTTCGGAATTCAGATATGTATCGGCAGCACTATGACCCAGAGGTGCTCTCTTCACTGATGCGTGTCTGCTACTCCCTCGGCGAATTGAATCAATACCGTGTCTTCGTTGGTTACTCGGACATGGCCACGCTACTGTTACATGCGGTAGGTGTCAGTGGTACAGCTGCTGGATGGTATGCGAATCTGAAGCAGTTCACCATGCGACGTTTCGAACCGATTAGTGGTGGCAGGCGGGCGCGACCACGTTACTCTTCACGCCCACTTCTCAACAGCATCTACATGACTGAACTTGACGGAATATACAATGGCGGGCAACTTCAACAAGTGCTTTCGAGTACGTCATACGATGGAAGCTTCAATGCAAACATCAATCCAGAAAATGTTCCTTGGCCAGACGACATAGCTGCCCTGCATCATTGGGCAGTCCTAGCTGACATCTCTCAATCGCTCCAAGGGAACACAGTTGGGGATCGTCTAGATTCAGCACGAAACACAATTGGACAAGCACAAGCCGTCTATACGCAAGCAGGGACCCTAGTACCCTTCGCGAACGAAACTGGCCCTACTCACCTGGATCAATGGTTGGACGCATTGAATCGTTTTAGAGCTGATGCTGGGGTATGAATATGCTGCCTAGCAAATATCGGCTTAGAATCACTCCGACGGCCATCAAATAGAGTCTACGGCTCGCTGGTCGACGGCGCTTCTTGCTTCGAATCTCGATGTGTGTGTCGCCATCGTTGTTTAGAGAAATCAAACCGATCCCGGTGTTGTGAAAGACTGGTGTGAGTTTCTTGGCACACCGAGCTCCCGGCGGCGGCATAACTACACGAACGGAATGGGAGAAGGAGCGATAGCCCATCGCTTGATGTAGGGCTCGACGCCAATTATTGAGCTTCAATTCATAAGTTTCAATTTCGACCATTGACCAAGGAAGCCGACATCCTAGCGAAACAGACGAGTTGCTGTGAACTTTCACGAGCCCAAGGTGCTCTAACTGCCTGATATGACTGCTTAGGGTACGATCCGAAAAGCCTGTAACTCTTGCCAGATAAGGTCTGGTGCGAGGAGCTCCGTATCTGAGCATTGCTAGGACGCGGGCCTTGGCAGGAGAGCTTAAGGTCGCGGCTAGTTCTCTAAGGCATGAGACTGTGGGCAGCGCTCCAAAGTCAATGCGTGCGACTACAAGATCGGCACGTCCTTGGAGTCGGTCAAGTTCTTCCAGGAGAATGTGGTGGGGTGCCCCCTGGCAATCCAATCTCTCAGAGAGAACAGCCTTGAAGTTCTCCATGAGAGCGGACTCGGTAGTAGGGACAGACACTTGTGAGATAGCCAACTTCAGAATCGTCTAAGTGACTACTGATGTGTAGTGAATTATATCACACGGTGGAGTGCACGCTCCCCGCGCAAGCCATAACATGGGACTCTGCGTATCAGCTTCTAAAGAGAGCCTTTTTATTTTATCAACTGATGGAATGGTACTCACACGGGCGGGGTGAGATGTACGTCCAGTACCCGCTCGGACCAGGCGGCGGTGGAGAGCATGGTTGCCTCGTCGAGGGGGGCGGAGGCAAGCTGGATGCCCAGGGGGAGGCCGTCCTCACTGAGGCCGGAGGGTATGGAGATGGCGGGGAAGCCGACAGTCGTCCATAGCCACTGGCAATGCGGGTTGCCTGTGGTGGAAGTGTCGGGCGCGGGCGCGAGGGTCGAGGGCGTGAGGATCGCGTCGTAGGGATCGACAGCCCTGAGGAGTTCGCGTCGGAGGTCCCGTCGGAGCGCCTGTGCCTGGATGTACTTGGTGGCCGGGACTGACATGCCGTTCTCGATGACTCCCCGCGTGGAGGGCATGTAGTCGTCTGCATGGGCCGCGAAATCGTCCTCGTGGGAGTCGGCGGCCTCGGAGTTCTGGACGACGCCGTGGGCCTCGCGTCCGTCGTGCAGGTCGATGGGGATGCGCACCTCCTCGACAAACGCGCCTTCCTGCATGAGCTTGGCGACGACGTGGTCGACGTGGTCCTGCACCTCAGCCTCAGCCTCTTCGACGAAATACTGGTGCATGTAGCCGATCTTCGGGGGTCTGACGCCTTTCAGGGCGGCGGTGTAGTCGGTCGGGGGCGTGGAGAGCGAGATGTCGTCTTTCGGGTCGTGCTGAGCGAGTATGCCGAGGACGATGGCGGCGTCCTCGACGGTGCGGGTGAACCAGCCCATGGTATCGAGCGACCACGCGACGGGCATGACGCCGTAGCGGCTGACGAGTCCGAGCGTGGGCTTGATGCCGACTACGCCCGTGTATGCGGCAGGGCGCAGGACGGAACCGGCGGTCTGCGAGCCGAGGGCCATCGGGAACATCCGCGCGGCGTTACCGGCGGCGGAACCACTGCTGGAACCGCCGGGAGTGCGGTCGAAGTTCCATGGGTTCCTGGTCGGCGGGGGCTCGAACATGGCGAACTCGGTGGTGACGGTCTTTCCGAGCATGATGCCGCCCGCCTGCTTGAGCAGGGCCACGACGGTGGAGTCGTAGTCCGGGACGAAGCCTTCGTAGACCTTGGAGCACCCGGTCGTCTGGACGCCCTCGGTATAGTAGATGTCCTTGACGCCGAAGGGGATGCCGTGCAGGGGGCCGATGTCCTCGCCGTCTGCCAATTGCCGTGCGCTCTCGGCGGCGGCATTGCGGGCGGTGTCCTCGTCGAGGTTTACCCACACGTTGAGCTGCGGGTCGAGGGCGCGGCTGCGCTCAAGGAGCGAGTCCATCAGATCGACGGGCGAGAGGCTGCCACTTCGGATCTCGGACGCGGCCTGGGCGATAGTGAGTTCGTAGGGTTCAATCATGGATGGGCTCCGGGATCTGGGTTCTGGGCGCTAGGTGCTGTTTTTGAAGTTCGCTGTATAAAGTCAGTTGGCGTGTTCGGGGGGGCACCCTCACCCCAGCCCTCTCCCACGACGGGAGAGGGGATAAATCGGCATCTGTCTGGTTCGTCATATTCAAGTTGACCGAATACATGGTTCTGGGTTACGTGGAATCGGCAGGCGTATTTCCTCGTTTCGGGCGGCGGATATGAATGCGGCCATGAGTATCTCGACGGGTTGGGCGGCCTCACGGGCGGTGATCAGGGGACGGTTGTCGTTCTCGATGCAGTCGACGAAGGCGGCGATGTCGTCGATCATGACATCGCGGCCACCGTCAAGACGACGCCAGCGGTTGCGGGGCATCATCGGCACGCGCTCGTCGGTGGAGCCCCACATCCTCATGGGATCGAAATCGTCGCGATCGGGCTGAACGAAGCTGGGGTCGGTGTTGTATACCTCGACGCGCGGGCTGTTGGCGTCGAAGGTCGCAGTAGCCCTGTCTCCGACGAGGACAAGGCGCTGGACACCGCCGCCCGGATGGCTCATGTAGCCGAACCGTCCTGCCATGATCGACGCGGAGACGCCGCCTTCAAGCTGCATGGAAATCGCGCCGAAGTCCTCGGTGTCGTTCTCGATATGCTCGGCGAAGAAGTAGTTGCCCGTGAGGGCTGCGACGGACTCGGCCTTGAGTCCCGTGAGCCAGTGGATGGTGGTCAGGGCGTAGACTCCGACATCGAACATCTCGCGCTTTGATTCGGGGAAGGTGAATTCGGTATGGCGCTCCTTCTCCTTGCGGACGGCGTCATCAGGCGCGGTTCCTGGCGCGCCCTTGGCAAAGAGTTCCTCGCAGTGGATGGCGCGGAGGGTGCCCAGCGCGCCACTGTCTATGGCGTGCTTGGCGCGTTGGATCCACCCGGAGTGGACGGTACAGTACATCTGGTTCACGACCCCGGCCTTGTCCATCGCCTCGACTATGGCGTCGGCGGCCTCTACGCTTCCGCACAGGGGCTTATCGAGGTAGACGTGCTTGCCGGCCTCGGCGCACTTGACGGCGACGACGCCCCGTCGCTCGATGCGGGCGCACATGCTGACGATCTGGACATCGGGCCTTGCGAGGGCCTCGTCAAGATCGCGGATGTAAGGGATGCCGTGGTCGTCTGCTAGCTCCTGGTTAAGCTCGTGACGGATGTCGGGCGCGTCGGCCTCGTCGGCGACGGCAACGAGGCGGCAGCGGGGGTGTTTTGTGAAGACGGCGGCGTGGCTCTCCTGGTGGGAGCGCTTGCCGCCTATGAGCAGGACACCGAGTTTCGACACGGTACTACCCTCACACCTCGTGGTACAGGACGCCGCGACTGCCGAGGAGCATCAGGTCGATGCTCGTGCCGTTTGCCTGCGGCGAGGACGAGACGACGATGAGGGCGCCCTGCCCGTCGGACCATTTCAGGAGATCGGTCACGGAGACGCCGGTTGGATCACGTCGCGTCGAGCGGCTGGCGCACGGTACGCCGAACCAGCCCTCGGACATTGCAACCAGCCGGTTGGCTGTGATCGACGTGAGGCCGGAGAGGGGAGAGTATGCCACGAACCTAGCGAAGCGGGGCGTGCCGAGGCTGCCGTCGTCGATGGCGCGTCGGACGGCTTGGTCAAGCTGCTGCAAATGGTCGGTGTGCGTCGTAGTCAATGGTGATAATCCCCGGCACGAGACGGGTCAGGTCGGTGCAGGGGAATAGTGTGCCACATGGCGGGGCCGAATGCTACGGCGTGACGAACTCTGTCGAGGTGAGGGCGTATCCCTCGCCTTCGGGCACGAAGCCTCCTATCAGGAGGACTCTCCCGTCGGACAGGAGTGTCGAGGAGTGGTGGATGCGAGGCTCGGAAAGTTCGGGGCCGGGCGACCACGAGTTTGAGGTGGGGTCGAATATCTCGGTTATGGGGTAGGCTCCGAAATGGCGATTTGTGGGGTGCACACCGCCGGCGGCGAGCACTCTTCCGTCGGGCAGGAGCGTCAGTGAGTGGCCTCTACTAGCTTTCGACATGTCTTCTGTCGGCGTCCACATGCCGGTGTCAGGGTCGTAAGTTTCCACTTTGCCCGTTACGGCGCGGAAGTCGAGGGACTTATCGCCGGTGACAAGCACCCTACCATCGGAGAGCAGAACGGCAATCGGTTCTCCGCGCTCAGTAGCCATGTCCTCCGTGGGTGTCCAAGTGTCGGTTGTGGGATCGTATATCTCGGCGCGGGCGGACTCCTTTCCGTCGCTCAAAGAGACCCCGCCTACGACGAGCACCCTTCCATCAGACAAAAGGACAGCCGCCTGCCTAAAGAGGGGCTGCTCCATAGCGGCCGCCTGCTGCCACTCGCTCGTTTCCGGATTGAAGATTTCCGTCGTCCCGACGAAGGGCGCCGGACCGAATTGCGAACCGGAAGCGCCAATGTCGAAGCCGCCGATAACGAGAACTCGACCATCGTCGAGTAGCACCATGTCAGGCCCTTGGCGTTGCGTGGAAGGACTGGGTAGGGGCATCCACGAGTTGTCGGCGGGGTCAAAGGCTAAAGTCTCGCTTTCGAATACTCTCCCCGACAGACTGTCGAAACGGGTCTCAAGTCTCAGTATCCGGCCATCCGACAGCTTGACCGATGAATGGTCGATGGTCCATTCCCCTTGTAGCTGTCGCTGCAGTTCTGAAGGGGGACTTTCAAGCACCCATAGGGCCGTCTCGAAATCGTAGGTCTGGGGGATCACTATACTAATATCCCCATTCGGGTCGTCGGTGGCAGCATGCGCCAGACCGTCGGTTACGAAGATACGCCCGTCGTCCAGCAGGAAGGCCTTGTGGCCGAAGCGTGGGAATGTCAGGTCGGGCGTGGTGATATCGACGGACTTGCCGTAGTCGAAGAACCGGGCCGTGAGGGTCGCGTTGGCGCTCGCGATGCTGAAGTCGAGGCCGGGAACGCCCTCCTCGCCGAACTCGACGAGGCCGTTTGCCTCGACCTTGCGGAGCAGGCCGTCGTTGACACCTATCCAGTAGACCACGTCGAGGTCGCCGGTTGCGCCGCCTATCTCGACGCCGAGTCTCATGGCTGACACGACGTGCGTTTCGACACCGTCGATGGTCTCGCTGCGGAGGAGGTTGAGGTCGGTGGTGTCGGTAGCGTCCGTTCCCAGGAAGACGCTCGGGCCGGCGAAGAAAGGCGTGTTGCCGGGGAGGACTTCCCACTTGCTGGCCACGGGGTCAAAAAGGTAGTTCGTACCGCCGGAGGTGATGAGCTTCGACTCGATGACCTGGAAGGGGATGGTGATGGTGAGGTCAGCGGAGCTGTAGCCAATGGCGTGGAGGTCGCCCGCGTACTTTACGGGCACTTCGATGGCGAGGCCGCCGGTGCGTATGTCGAGGACGATGTCGATTTCGAGCGCATACGTCAGGACCTCGGCCATTGCACTCCGCGACGTGACCAAGATATCGGGTCCCGAATTCGGTGTGGGAGTTGGGGATATAGAAGGGTCCGGGGTTGGAGTGATCGTCGCTGTCGGGAAAGGGATATTGGACGCCGCGGTAGGGCCCGTCACGGCTTTCGAAGTAGGGGTGGGTGTGGGAGTCGCGGTGGGCGTCGGTGTGAGGGTAGGAGTGGCCGTCGAGGTGTTCGTGGGCAGAGGGGTCGGTGTGGGTTCGGGATCGTCACCGCAGGCGAGGAAGGAAGCGGTAAAGATGAACGCGCAGACTAGGGAAGTGATTCTCATAAGGCGTAGGTTTGGCATGATAGGTGATATTGAAGCACAGGTGGAGACGGTACGCAAAGAGAGCGTGCAGGACGACGGGGAATTAGCGGTGGGGTGTCGGGTTGATGTATATTTGGCCCCAATAGGCAGCTTGCGCCTCCCGGCAGCCCATTTCAACATCAGGACACCCCTCATGGAGCTCATCGCGGACTTACAGACTTCGGCCCGGCACGCCCAGGCGGCGCTCTTCTCGCCGGACGGCGGGGAGCTTATCACCGTTGGGCAGGACCCGGCGGTGAAGGTGTGGTCGGTACCGGAGTTCGAGTTGGTCCGGTCGCTGGAGGGGCATGGGAAGAGCGTCAACTGCGCCGCTTTCACGGAGGACGGCGGGACGCTCGTGACGGGATCGACCGACAGGACGGTGTGCGTCTGGGATTTTCGTGAAGGGGCGCTGCTTCGCACACTGAAGGGACACACGAACACTGTCGCGGCGGTCAAGGTATCGCCGGACGGTCGATGGGCCGCGTCGGCTTCGTATGACGGATCGGTGCGGCTGTGGCCGTTGGAGGACGATGGGGACGCGAGGGTGTTGAAGGGGCATAAGCGGAACGTCATTTCGGCGGAGTTCGTCGGTGGGGGAGTGGTGCTGGCCTCGGCGGGAATCGGCGGGGAGATTCTCCTGTGGGACGTTGAGAGCGGTGAGACTATCGGGGCGCTGGAGGGACATGCGACCGCATCCGGCTCACTGCAGCTCGATCCGAGTGGTGAACGCCTGTGGTCGCTTGGCTACGACGGGAGGATACTCGTGCATTCGCCGGCCGACCGGTCGGTCGAGCGGGAGATCGAAGTTGCCGAGGATCGACCCTTCATGATGTGCCTTTCGCCGGACGGCAGTCGACTGGGCATGACGTACTCCGGCGGGGCGGCGGTCTATTCGACTGAGCCGTACGAGCGAATCGGCGCGGCCACGACGAAGGTGAAGGGGATGTATGGCGTGGCGTTCTCCCCGGACGGCGGTCTGCTTGCCGCCGCGTCTGCCGACGGCAAGACTCGCGTTTGGCGTGTCGGCGGGTAGAGAGACCGAGCCGGTCTTCCTAACACCGCCCCCGCGCAGCCGTTTTCATGAGTAAGAGCGTTGTCGATCTGCGCCTCAGGAGAGCCGGTTGATTTCACGAGTCTTGCATAACGCAGCCCTGTTCATGTTGGCGGCCTTGGCGCTTGCGCTGGTTGCGTGTGGCACGGACCCCGGGCCCGCGCCCGCACCGGTTCCGACGGCTACGAGTACTGCGACGTTGCCGACGGCGACGCCGGAGCCACCGCCGACGCCGACGACTGTCCCGCCGAGTCCCATATCGGCTACAACCACACAGGCGATCATTCCGACTGCAGAACGGGCGGCGGCTCCTCCGAACGAGGAGGTCGAGCGGCTCGGCGCTGCCGCGATGGAGACGTTGACTTATCTGACCAACGAGCTCAGCCCGCGAGCGAGCGGGACGGAGGAGGAAGTGGCTGCGGCAGAGTACCTGCGGGACGAGTTCGCCGCGATGGGGTACGAGGCGTCGATCCAGCCCTTCGAGGTGCGGTCGATCTCGCCGTTTGGGCGACTGTTGACGGTCGACGAGCCGCAAGAGATGAACATCCAAGCGTTTCCTATGTGGATGACGGCGGCGGGGGTGGTCACCGGACAGGTCGTAGACGCGGGCAAGGCGCTGCCGGATGACATTCCGAGTGAAGGGTTGGAAGACAAGATCGCGCTCATCGAGCGCGGGGGATTCATCACGTTTGACGAGAAGGTCACGGCGGTCTTCGAGGCGGGCGCTATCGGCGCGGTCGTGTACAACAACGAGCCGGGGCCGTTCGTGGGGACGCTAGGTGAGGAGACGATTCCTGCCGTTGCGATATCGCAGGAGGACGGCGGAACGCTCAAGGGGCTCGTGGAAGATGGACCCGTCACAGCGACTATCAGGCTTGAGTATACGGAGGAGTCACGGAACGTGATCGCGGACAAGCCGGGGACGGCGGGCGACGGACGGGTGGTCGTGCTTGGCGGGCACTACGACACCGTGCCGAACGTTCCGGGAGCGAACGACAACGGCTCCGGCATCGCGACGCTGCTGACGATCGCGCGTGAGATAGCGGACCGGGAATACCCGTTCACGGTGCGATTCATCGCGTTCGGAGCGGAAGAACTGGGACTGCACGGCAGCAACTACTACGTCGGCCAGCTCTCGGAGGAGGAGATCGACTCGACGGTGGCGATGCTGAACTTCGACGCGCTGGGGTCGGGCCCGCAGACGGCGACTCTGGGCACGTTGAGTCTACAGCGATTCGTGAAGGCGCACGCGGAGGCTCAGGGCATCGACATCAGGATAAGCTACACGATGGACTGGGGCAGCAGCGATCATGCAGCCTTCCACGACGCGGGGATAGACCACATCTTCTTCCTCGGCGAGGATTTTTCCCGTATTCACACGCCGGACGACAAGCTGGAGTTCGTGCAGACCGAGCTACTCGGCAACGCGGCTTTCCTGGGGATGGCGCTGCTGGACATGCTGGCGGCGGATGAGGAGTAGCGGGGCTACGGTTCGAGCGGCTGTAGCGATGACGCGATCTCCGCAACCATTTCAAGCGAGTGATCGCAATAGGGCGATGTGCTGATCGTCAAGTTGAACCACACTTCCTGGGACTGGAAGTAGACGTCGGTGTACTCGATGCGGGGCTGCGCCGAAAACTCCTGAGCGTAGATAGTGACGCCGTCGATTTCCACCGTGCCCCACTTCGCCGTGGCCCTGACTGACTGGCCGGATTCATCCGTGGTCGTGAATGACGTCTCGTCGCCGCGTTGGGCCTTTTGCACGACATCCGGGAACTGCTGACGCAGGGCTGCCTGATTCAGGCGGAAGACGCAGTGGTTGTCCGACGTTCGGACGTAGGAGAGGCGGGTAGTCTTGGGCCCCAATGCCTCCTCGCGGGCCTGCATTTGACCGAACATCTCGTAGCCGTCCGGCAGTTTGCTTGGCACGTACACGGGGCCAAAGCCCGTTCCGAGCTCGTCGAGGACGGCTTGCGGATATGGCCCTTGCTCGGCTTCGGTGAGTTCCTCCGGCACGAGCGATGCCGCTATCGCCACGAGCTCATCGACCGTCACCGACCCGAAGACGTTGAAGCTCACTACGCCGTATCCGACATCCATGATGAGAGTGCTGGCATCATTCGGGTCGAACGCGGGGGCGCTTCCGCCTGCGGGCTGGCCCCTTCCGGCGGTTACGTATGCCGTGCGGTCGCCAATCTGTATCGTCCTGAACATTGCCGGATTTAGCTTCCGAATCGCGCACAGCCCCTGCTCCATCGATACATGATCCATAGGTCTTCGGAACGCGCGATACATGGTACCCGGAAACATTTGGTCCCTAACCTCCTGCTCCATACCCTCCGGCAGCTTGGAAGGGACGAGCCATGGGCCAGCAGGTTTTTGGGGTTCCGCTGAGGGATGGATGCACCACTCGTGGGTTCCGGGAAGCGGTTCGTCGAATAGGTCTTCGAGCGCCCCGGTCGTGAACTGGATGAAGCCGTTTTCGCTGACCCAGGATTCGGGGGTGGTTGGTGTGGCGGTCGGCGCAGGGGCGGCCTCCCGGCATGCGGGAGGATGGAAGCCGCACAGCCATTCGAGGGCTTTGAATCGCAGTCCTTCGAGAAACTCTTCCGGAGTCGCGTCGAAGGTCGAAACGTGTTCGGTCTGTGTGGCGAATCGCTCTCTCTTGAACAACACCTCGCCCTTGAGGATATCGTGCGCCAAGTTATGATCGATTATCCACTTCTCATGATCGGTAAGTTCGCCGTAGAACTCCCTCTTATCTTCGTGGAGGAAGACATCCGATCCAGGCATAGACGTAAACGGCGTGTCGGCTAAGCCTCGGTCCCAGCGGGCGATCAGACACGCCATGAACCTCGCTCCTACCGGAAGCCCATGGCCATACCACCAGACTTCAAAAGCATCGAGCATTTTCTCGTCGAGTGAATTGAAATTTGCCAGCGCCGCGTCGGACAGGACATCTTCGGGCTCGGGCCACGCATAGACGAGCTGCCCGGGATGTTTGTCGCGGAACACGGGTACCGCCGCCTTGTGCAGGGGAACTCCTCCCTGGCTTAGGGGCAGGCATTCCAAGGCAAGCCACGGATCCGAGCCACCCGGCAACAGACCGCGTTCGAGCGCCTCCTTGCCTCCTGGAGCTTCATAGGCGGCGATGGTCTGCTGAAGGATAGCCACATCATCCGCGTCCCATTTCTGATCACGCACGAGAACGCCAGCGACCATCCTTTGAGCCAAGTTCCACAGTTCAGGTTCTCGTTGCAATACAGCAGCTGCCTCCGATGGCAGACCGAGTTCCCGAATGCCGGGAGCCTCAAGAGGCACTTTGAGAAGGTCTTGCTCTAATTCGCCAGCTTCGTCGCTGGGGGAGTATGACCGTGTAGTCTGCCACATGTGGCGGAACGACTCCTGTAGCAGTGGATCGAGGGACTCGAATCTCTTGAGGGAGTCCGGCGAGAGGGTCTCTTCGAGCGGCGGGAGCAGGTGGCCTATCTTTTGCACTTCGCGAACCAGCATGTCGAAGTTGCCGTAATAGTAGTCAAGATCGCTGATTTCTCCGGCCTGCCACTGTTTCCGTAAGTACCGGATAGTCGAGTTGGGATAACCTTCAAGCAGCAGTTCACGCCGGAGCGGCTCGTCGATAGAGTCCAATTGGGACTGAGTTTCCGGCTCGAGTATCGCCGAGAGTGGCGGGGGATCGTCCGGCATGTCGCGCAGGTAGCGAAGCGCACTTTCGTTGCCGCTGTCCAGCGACTCGTCGACGAGCGCCTCCTGGATTTCTATCGGTAGTGTCCGAAATCTTGCGAGATCATCGCTCGAAAGACTGTCCTCGAACGACACGGCGGGCGTGGGGCTGAGCGTGGGCGCAGGAGTGGAGGTCACGTCTACGGTAGGCGTGACAGTCGGCGTCACGGGTGCCGCCGGCACCTGGTCGTGGCCGTTTGAGAGGACGAGGACCGCCAGTCCGAAGCCGAGGGCTGCGAACGTTGCGGCGATGAGGAGGACTCCCACCGCCGTCCAAGCGCGGGAGATGCCGAGGGACAGGATGCCCGGTCGTGGGGTCGTCATGCCGGATACGGACGCTCGCGCGGCCTGCTCGATCCGGGGCCACAGGTTATGGCCGTCGGGAACGGCGAACTGGGCGAGGTCGGTCAGCCTTTCGTGATTGAGGTGTTCGTTTGTTGGATGAGTGTTCATTTTGTCTTTCTCCACATCCTCATCACTCGCCGCGCTCATTGGGTTGGAGGAGCCGTTTCAGCCGCGCTCTCGCGTCGTGGAGGTGACGCTTGACGGTGCCCCGCGTGCGTCCGGTCCGCTCGACCATCTCGGACTCGGACAGTTCGAGGAAGTACCGCATGACGACTGCGCCTCGCTGCGATGGAGTCAACTGCGCCAGCGCATCGCGGACGGCTCTTCGTTCATCGTTCAGGACTGCGGTCTTCTCCGGGTCGATTGAGGCACCGAGTCTCCGGGCATGTTCCACTTGGTCCATCGTCGTCGTCCGATCACGGCGCTGGACGGCCTTGATGGCATCGTTCACGACGATCCGGTAGAACCATGGGCCAAACTGGTTTGGGTTGTACCGGTCGGCCCGCTCGAAGACTCGAAGGAACGCGGCGCTCACGACGTCTTCGGCCATGGCGAGGTCATGCGTGACGAGATATGCGGCACGGAGTGACCTGGTCTGGTACCGCTCGACGAGCGCACCGAGGGCGGCGATGTCGCCTTGCCTCATCCGTTCCATTTCTCGTTGGTCGTTCATGGTCCCGGCCCTCGCATTCTTGGGAGCCTTCACTCTTAAGATCCGCGAAGCGGCTTTAAGGTTGAGAACGATTTTCCGTGCGTGGTCGTATGGTAGAGTAAGGTTACAGAATTAGGGATTTGCGGAGACCCTTCGACAGGCTCAGGGTGAACGGAATTCCTTGTGAAATCTGTCAGAACATCTGGCATCGGAGGATGGGCGTCTATGTTCGAGTCTTTGACGGAGAAGCTGAACGGAGTCTTCAACCGGCTGGGGAACCAGGGCCGGCTGACGGAGCGCGACGTTGACTCGGCGCTGCGGGAGATTCGCATGGCCCTGCTCGAAGCGGACGTGAACTTCCGGGTGGCGCGGTCGTTCGTCGGGAAGATACGTGAGCGGGCGTTGTCGGAGGATGTGCTCCAGAGCCTGAGTCCGGGCCAGCAGGTCGTCAAGATCACGAACGAGGAGATGACGGCCATCCTCGACGGGGGGGACAACAAGGTCGTGCCGGGGCCTGCAGCGCCGTCGGTCATCCTGATGATCGGGCTGAACGGTTCCGGCAAGACGACGACATCGGCCAAGCTGGCACGTCATCTGAAGCAGGCGGGCCAGCTTCCGGTGCTGGTGGCGGCCGATCTGAACCGTCCGGCGGCAATCGACCAGCTCCAGACGCTGGGCAGGCGGATCGACGTGGAGGTGTATGAGGAGGGAACGTCGAACCCCACGGCTAAGGTAGCGCGTGAGGGCGTCCGGCGAGCCTCGGACGTTGGGGCGACTTGGGCAATCGTGGACACGGCTGGACGGACGCAGATCGACGACGATCTGATGTCGGAGCTTGAGGAGGTCAAGGAGGTCGTTTCGCCGGTTGAAACGCTGCTGGTCGTCGACGCGATGACGGGTCAGGACGCCGTGAACGCGGCGAAGGAGTTCCACGAGCGGATAGGGGTGACGGGCCTCGTGCTCTCCAAGCTGGACGGTGACGCTCGCGGCGGAGCGGCACTCTCAATCGTGTCGGTCACGGGCGTGCCGATCAAGTTCATCGCGACGGGCGAGGGCGTAGACGCGCTGGAGGAGTTTCATCCGGACCGGCTGGCGTCGCGCATCCTCGGCATGGGCGACATGCTGACGCTCATCGAGAAGACGCAGGAGGCGTACGACGAGGAAGAGGCGGCGGCGCTGGAACGCAAGATGCGGCAGGCCACCTTCGACCTGAACGACTTCCTCGAACAGCTCGAGCAGGTGCGGAGGATGGGTGGAATCGGTCAGATACTCGACATGGTGCCGGGGATGCCCGGACTGAAGGGCAAGATGCCGTCAGAAGACCTGACGGAGAAGCAGTTGAAGAGGACGGAGGCCATCGTCTTTTCGATGACGCCGCAGGAACGGGCGCGACCGGAGATCATCAACGGGCGGCGAAGGAGGCGGATCGCGCAAGGCAGCGGCACGACGCCCCGCGACGTGAACCAGCTTCTGAACCAGTTCAAGCGGACGCGCAGGATGATGCGGCAGATGTCGTCGAAGCGGGGGATGCGCGACCTGATGCGTATGATGGGGTAGAGTTGTGGGGCGGAGGACTCGGCGGAAAAAAGAGGAGCCCCGCCGAAGCGAACTCCGGCGAGGCTCGGGTTAGGGAAGTGTCACGATGAACACCTACCCGTGACACCCCCTACTGCTACTATCCAACGAAGCACCTCCTTTCTTCAGAGACCCACCACGTAGACTTTCTTCCACCACCCAGTCTCCTAAGGCCCATTATAACGATTGGCGGTGGGAAGTCAAAGCGGAGTTGGGTGACGAGAGAGTGAGTATTCAGAAGGGGCGAACGCCATGATACGGGGACTGGCCGGGGCCATCATTTGGACGGAAGACCTGAACAGGATGGTCGGCTTCTATCGTGATACGCTCGGCATGACGCCGAACTCGGAGCGTCCGCACTTCGTCTCCTTCAAGTGGGGGAGCGTCAAGCTCGGCATCGGCGCGCATTCAGGCGTCGAGGGAGCGTCGAGGGACCCGTACCGCGTGATGGTGAACTTCGACGTGGAGGACATTCACGCGACACATGAGCGGCTGTTGGACGCGGGAGTGACCATCATTCGTCCGCCGGAGCACGAGCACTGGGGCGGGTGGGTTTGCACCTTCACCGACCCGGACGGGAATATTCTGCAGCTGCTGGAGCAGCCCAAGGGTGACTAGCCAGCCTCACCCCTGGCGGCCTCCAGCGCGGTGACACCTATTTCGAAGATCATGTCGTCGAGGGTGAAGCCGACCATGACATCGGCGGCCATCACCCTACCCGCCGCGTGGACGGCGTCGCGGACGGTCTTTTCGAATTCGAGAACCTTGGGGTGCTCGCCCTGACCGGGCAGTCCGAGCGACTGGGCGATGTCCTGCGCGCCGGACGTGAAGAAGTCGATGCCTTCCACAGAGAGGATGCCGTCGAGATCGTCGAGAACGGCAACGTCTTCGAGCTGGGCTATGACGACGACATTCTCGTTGAAGTGCTTCATGTACCCGGTCCGGGAGGCGTTCTGTCCGAAGTGGCTGCCGCGTCCCGAGCCGAAGCTGCGGTGGCCTTCGGGCACGTAGCGACAGGCGTCGGCGAGGGCTTGGGCCTGCTCTTTCGTGTTGATGTGGGGGCCCATGATGCCCATGATGCCGCGGTCGAGGAAGCGAAGGATGGTCGAGTTGTGGATGTTGGGCACGCGCGCCATGGGAGTCAGGCCGGCGGCGTCGGCCGCCCGGCAAAGCTCCTCGATGTCGGCGGTGGTGAACGGCCCGTGCTCGGAGTCGAACATGACGAAATCGAAGCCTATCTGGCCCATCATCTCGACGAGAGTGGCGGAGGGGAACCTCATCGTGAAGCCGACGGGTTTTTCACCTGCTGCTATCTTGGTGACGACGTTATTCGTGCGCATTGGTAACCTCGCTGAAAGGGTGCGGGTATTGTAGGCGAGCGTCGTCGCATGGACAACACGAGGCCACAAACTGGACAGAGGGCTAAGGAACCATCTCCGAGCTTACTTTGTTAACGGAGACCTGCCCTTCGACAAGCTCAGGGCGAACGTGTTCTGTACTTCCGTTTTTCTGTTCAGAATTCGTTGATGTGTATTGTGAAATAGTTTCTACGGCCCGATGCCCACCTTGGGCAGGGACGCCTTGACCGCGCCTAGCATGTCCTCGATCTCCTCGGGGGTGACGTAGCCGAGATGGCCGACGCGGAACATTTTTCCCGTAAGGTCGCCGTACGCGCCCGCTAGGACTACGTCGTGGTCGTCGAGGACGACCTTGCGGAGGTCGTCGGCGTCGACGCCGTCGGGCATTCGGACGGAGGTGACGGTGTTGGACGCGACGCTCTCATCGGGGAAGACCTCGAGGCCGAGCTCGCGGATGCCGTCGCGGGTCATCTGCGCGATGTCGGCGTGGCGCTGCCAGACGTTCTCCACACCCTCGTCGATGATCTTGGTCAGGGCGTAGTCGAGGGCGTACATGGCGGAGAGGTTCGGCGTCCACGGAGGCTGGCCGATGTCGAAGTAGTCCTTGTAGGCCGCGAGGTCGAAGTAGAAGCGCGGCATGGTCGCTTTCTCGTTGGCCTTCCATGCGCGCTCGCTCATGCTGATGAAGGCGAGGCCGGGCGGGAGCATCCAGCCCTTCTGCGAGGCTGTAGCGACCACGTCGAGGTCCCAGTCGTCCGTCTCCAGCGGAAGGGAGCACACGCTGCTGATGCCGTCCACCAGGATGAGCTTATCGAACTCGTTCTTGACGACCGAGGCCACCCGCTCGATGTCGTTGGTGACGCCGGTGTTGGTCTCGTTGTGGGTGACGAGGACTGCGGAGATCTCCGGGTCGGCGTCGAGAACGCGCCTGAGCTCGTCGACATCGACGGCGGTGCCCTGGGGGAAATTCACCATCGTCACGTCGGCGCCGAATATCTCAGCGATCTTGCCGAAGCGGTCGCCGAAAGAGCCTATGGAGGCACACACAACCTTCTCGCCCGGAGACAGGGTGTTGGCTACAGCGGCCTCCATCGCGCCGGTGCCCGATGAGGTGAGGATGAACACGTCGTTCTTGGTGCGGAACACCTGCCGGAGGCCGTCCGTGATCCGGAGCAGCATGTCCTTGAAGCGCGGACCCCGGTGGTTCATCATCTGGGTGGACATCTTGTCGAGGATGTCGTCGGGGACGGGTATCGGGCCCGGAATTCGCAGGTTCGTCATTTGATCTCCTTAGCGCGATTTATGCGTAAACGATTCTAGCACGGCGGGACGCTCTCAAGAATCTTCCTCGTTTCCGCTACGTCTCTATCGATCTGCTCAAGTAGGGCCTCGACCGAGTCGAACTTGACCTGATCTCGGAGGCGTTGAACGAATTCCAGGCGGAGCGTGTTCCCGTACAGGTCGTCATCGAAGTCAAGGATGAAGGGCTCGATGGTACGGTCTTGACCTCCGAACGTGGGATTCTTCCCGATGCTGACGGCAGTCTTCATCTTGCGATCGCCCAGATGGGCAAAGGCCGCGTAAATGCCGTCCCCGGGCGTGGCCATTTCCCTTGGAGGAGCAATGTTTGCCGTTGGGATGCCCAGCTGGCCACCCCGTCCCTCGCCTGAGACTACCGGCCCTTTCAGGGTGAACCGACGGCCCAGCAGGTCCGAGACTCGCTCCACATCGCCTTTGGCGAGCGCCGTCCTGACCGTCGTGCTGCGGACGGTGTCGCCGTCAGCGTCCCGTAGTCCGTCGACAACCTTCAGTGTGAACCCCATCTCGTCGCCGAGCTCTGTCAGTCGTTCGATGGTGCCTTCACGTTTGCGACCCATGGCAAAGTCGGGGCCGACGACCAAGCTCACCATGCGGAGGTGCTCCTGAAGGAGCGAGATGAACTCACCGGCAGTCAGACCGGCCAGCGCTCGGTCGAAGGTGATGGGAACGGCGAAGTCGATCGCAGTCTCGTTCAGTAAGTTAAGCCGGTCATCAAGCGATGTGAGGTACTGGGCCTGAAAGTTCGCGCTGAGCACGGCGGCGGGATGCTCTCGGAATGTCACCACTCCGGGCATGAGGCCCTTGGACACGGCCTCGTCGACGAGCTGAGAGATGAGGTGAGTGTGTCCCCGATGGACTCCGTCGAAAACGCCGATGGTGAGGGCAGTGTCGCCCCGGACGGCATAGGCGCCCAACTCGTCGCCGATCGACATTCAACACCTGTGTGGGACTGCTTGACGGCTCACCGCCGCACCAGAGAGCGATGCTAGCATGGGGGTGTGGGAGCGTCAAGAAAAGCAAGCGAGAAAGTAGTGAGAAGAAAGTGGAAAGAAGGGTTGATGAGGCGACCGATTCTTCGGCTACATCGTCCTTCACGTGACGGCGCGTGTAGTGCGAAATACTCACTATGCAATTCTTTCCTCGCCTCAGCGCCGCCACTGATATAATCTGTCCGCTATAGACTATCCCAATGCTGGAGTTATGAATGCTCTCCATCGATTTCGAGACGTATACGCTTTCCAACGGTCTGGACGTTATTCTGCATCGTGACGATTCTCTGCCGATGGCGGCTGTGAACCTGTGGTACCACGTCGGATCGAAGGACGAGGAACCGGGCCGGACAGGGTTCGCACATCTTTTCGAGCACATCATGTTCGAGGGGTCGAAGAACCACAACCGGGACTTTTTCGAGCCGTTGGAGAAGGTCGGGGCGAACATCAACGGCTCCACGACCAACGACCGGACGAACTACTGGACGACGGCGCCGTCCAACAACCTCGAACTCATCCTTTGGCTGGAGTCCGACCGCATGGGGTTCCTCCTTGAGGCACTCGACCAGGAGCGGCTTGACCTGCAGCGCGACGTGGTGAAGAACGAGCGACGACAGAGCTACGAGAACCGCCCGTACGGGAAGGCGTACCTGGCTATGGAGACGGCAGTGTTTCCGGCACCGCATCCGTACAACTGGCCCGTCATCGGGTCACAGGCGGACCTGAACGCCGCATCACTCGACGACGTGAAGAACTTCTTCCGAACCTACTACGCGCCCTCGAACGCAAGCCTGAGCATCGCCGGGGACTTCGACCCCGACGAGGCGAGAAGACTTATCGAGAGCTACTTCGGGGACATCCCGCCCGGTACGGCCATCGACCGTGTGGGCCGGATGAACTCAGGCCTGACCGGCGAGGTGCGAATGGACATGCGCGACAAGGTGCAGCTTCCGCGACTGTCGCTCGTCTGGCCGACCGGCCCGATGTTCGACGACGACGAGGCCTCACTGGACATACTGGCGTCCATATTGGGCGACGGCAAGAGCTCGCGGCTGCACAAGACGCTCGTGTACGACAAGAGAATCGCTCGCGACGTTACGGTGGCGCATTACACGCGGGAGATCGCGGGTGAGTTCATCGTGCAGATCACGGCGAACCCCGGCCAGAGCCTCGAAGAGGTCGAGGAGATCGTACACGAGCATCTTGAGGGCATTCACCGCGAGCCTCCAACCGAGCGAGAGGTCGGGACGGCCCTCAACCGGTTCGAGGTCGACAACGTGCGCGGACTGGAAAAGATCGGAGGCTTCGGGGGCAGGGCGGACCAGCTGAACCTGTACCATACGTTCGCAGGCGATGCCGGCCTCATCAACACGGACATCGAGCGGTATCGCGCCGTGACCGCCGAGGACGTGATGCGGGTGGCGACGCAGTCTCTCGGTCCAAACAGGGTCCGAATGACCGTCTTGCCTGAAGATGCCGTCGAGGCGGGAGCCGGCGCGGACATCGACCGGTCGACGATGCCGGGCAGCGCATCGCCACGCTCCTTCAGTCCGCCGGTACCCCGCCGCGCGAAACTGGACAACGGTCTCGACATCCTGTACGTCGAGGACTCCCGTCTGCCGGCCGTGTCTATGAGCCTCATCGTGGACGGCGGAGCGACGGGCGATCCTTCCGACAGGCCGGGGCTCTCGCACCTCACAGCCGTCATGCTGCCTGAGGGCACGCCGACGATGACGAGCCAGGAGATCTCCAAGGAGATGGAGTTCATAGGCGCTCACCTGAGCAGTTCGGCGGGATACGAGCAGGTGTCGGCGTCGACGTCGGCGCTGACGCAGCACCGGGGCAGGGCGATGGAGATCCTCGCGGACGTGGTGACGCACGCGAGCTTCCCCGAGCGCGAGTTGGAACGGATACGGAACGAGCGACTGGTCGACCTTCGGCGTATCGGGGACGACCCCAATTCGATCGCGCAGCGGGCCTTCCGCGCACTCCTGCACGGCAAGGGGACGCCGTATGGAAGCCCTCTGACGGGTACGGAGGATTCCGTTGGCTCGATCACGCGTGACGAGATCGTCGAACAATTCCAACGCACGTATGTTGCGGATGCCGCTACCCTAGTCGTCGTGGGAGACACTACTAGGGACGATGTCTTGAATCTGGCCCAGGCGCGGCTTGGCCACTGGTCTGCCGGCGGTCAGTCCCAAGCTGCCAGCGCGCCACGGCGGAAATCTGGCGCTCATGCGCAGAACGCCACGACCATCTACCTTGCCGATAAGCCGGGTGCGGCGCAGTCGGTCATTCGTGCGGGCCATCTCACGATCGACCGGCATAACCCGGACTACTATGCGCTCAACCTGCTCAACTACCTGTTCGGCGGGCATTTTATGGCGCGCATGAACCAGAACCTCCGGCAGGACAAGGGGTACAGCTACGGATTCCATTCTGCAGTCGACTGGGCCACGGGGCCGTCTATGCTCGCGTCGTGGGGGTCTGTGCAAACGGCTGTCACGAAGGAGTCGGTAATCGAGGTGCTGAAGGAGTTCGAGGATATTCGCACGGGGCGTCCGGTCGATGAGGAGGAGTTCAGCGACGCCAAGAACGGTCTCCTCAAGGGGTTCCCCGGCCAGTTCGAAACGCAGACTCACCTGCTCTCTCAGTTAGGTCGGATCGTCATGTTCGGGCTGCCGGACGACTACTATTCCACGCTCGAGGCCCGGTATGAAGCGCTCACCGTCGATGATTTGCGCCGCGTCGCCATCGAGCGCGTGGACAATGAACACCTGTCGCTTCTGGTCGTCGGAGACCAGTCGGTCGTTGAGCCTGGCGTGGAGGAGTTGGGGTATCCTATCGTGCATGTAGACTACGAGGGCGGCGTGATCGACTGACACGCGGCAATCAAACACAGCAACACAGGGAGGCATAGTAGATGACGCAGGGATATGAGGACATTGCAGACCGGCTTCAACGCTCCGGTCGTGACTTGGAGGCGGAAGAGCGGGGGTTCGAGTCGAAGCAGGTGGAAGCGCAGCCATTTGTGGGCATTCGAACGAATGCGACGATGGACAAGCTCCCGGAGATCATGGGGTCTCTTTTTGGGGAGGTGTACGGATATATTCAGCAGAATGGACAGACCCCTGTGGGCATGCCCTTCTCGCGCTATCACTCGATGGATGGCAACTCGGTCGACATGGAGTGCGGAATGCCGGTAGCGTCGCCTATGGAAGGCAGTGGTCGTGTCCAAGCCGGCGAACTGCCGGCGGGAACCGTGGCTGCGGTCACGCACATGGGGCCGTATGAAGATCTCTCGAAGACGTGGATGGCGCTTACGGGGTGGATGGAGTCGCAAGGTCTCCAACCGGCTGGCGCTCCGTGGGAGGTCTACGTCACCGACCCGGGCGCGGAGCCTGATCAGTCGAAGTGGCGTACTGATATCTTTTTCCCCGTGCGATGATCGGAGGGGAGTGACGTCTCGACGGTCAATCGAACCTTGACTGCCATGATGCTCGTTTCGGTCTTCATATCCTTATACTGCCCCAATAGTTGCCGCACTGGGCCTAGCTAGAACGTTGGAAGGTGGGGTTGCGCTCTTGTGGTATAATGCTCTGCGACTCCGTAATCAGACGCAACCTCGTTCCGCTTCCGCGTTATTCCCCAAGCTACATAGCCTCAGGACCGAATGTGACGCTTGCTACGATTGAGGAGATTCCAGTACACAAGGAGTGTCGCATGAACATCTATGTAGGCAACCTTTCCTTCGATGAATCGGATGAGACCTTGGAGGCAGCCTTCTCCCCTCACGGTGAAGTGCAGTCCGCCAGGGTCATAACAGATCGATACTCGGGTCGTTCTCGCGGTTTCGGCTTCGTTGAGATGCCGAACCAGGACGAGGCCGAGGCTGCCATCGCAGCCCTTAATGGGACCGAGCTCAGTGGCCGGATGTTGACGGTCAACGAGTCGAGGCCCCGTGAGGGTGGTCGTGGCGGCGGCGGTCGCGGCGGCGGCGGTGGTGGTGGCGGCGGCTACGGCGGGGGTTCCCGCTGGTAGGCTAGACTGAACCGGCTCGGACTACCGTCTTGCCCGCTAGGAAGAAGCGGACGGAAGGGTAAGGCGGTAGTCCGTCGTAGCAGACAAGAGATCACGATGTGCTCGTGAAATGTCGGTGAGGCCCCCTAGAATCTCTGATCGCAATGTGACCAGCGCGGGCGGAGTCGTTCAAATTTGATTGTTATCGGGCGCTTGTATGACCGATATTTCGTGATAGAATGTGCGCGTTTGAGGAGAGAAGAAAACTCACGCACCTAACCCAGCCGCGTTTCAGGGCGTTTGGATGAGTGGCGATTAAACAAGGAGACCGTTCGTATGGAACTAAACGTTGAACGTGATGGCGGCACCGTAGTTGTAGGAGCCGGAGAACGCATCGACGGCACCAACGCCCGCGAATTTCAGAGTGCGCTGGAAGACGCAATCGAAGAAACTGACCGTGCCGTGATTTTGGATCTGGCAGACCTCACCTACATCAGCAGCGCGGGTCTCCGGGCAATCCTCATGACTGCCAGATCGCTCCGAAGACAGGACGCGGCGCTTGCCGTCTGTTCGTTGACGGATTCTGTCCGTGAGGTCTTCGAGATTAGCGGCTTCAACCAGATCATCCCCGTCCACTCCTCAAGGGACGACGCGGTCAACGCTCTCAACGGCTGAACCCCTCCCGGTGACGTTTGTAGCGCCGGGAACACCGCGCCGAAGCGGTGTATCACAGGCCTTGACGTGAAGCAGGGGGACAGGAGCAATGCCAGCACTGCACCGGATTCTGATCGTTGACGACGAACCTGATCTTGAGCCACTGATTCTGATTCGCATGCGGCGTAAGATGAGAGCGGGTCTCTATGACTTCCTTTTCGCCAGGAACGGTGTGGAGGCGCTTGCAGCTCTTACTGAAAATCCAGACGTCGATATCGTGATCTCAGACATCAACATGCCGGAAATGGACGGTCTCACATTGCTGGAACAGATACGGAAGGTCGACCCCAACATTCGGGCAATAATCGTATCCGCGTACGGTGACATGAAGAATATCCGCACGGCGATGAGGAGAGGCGCGGTAGATTTCATAACCAAGCCGATCGACTTCGAAGACTTCGAGGAAACTCTCGAGCGGACGATAATTCAACTGAGAGAATGGAAGGTAGCGCTTTTGGCCCGAGATACCATGGTCGCCTCCCAATCCGGTGGAGACTCCACTACCAGCACCTAGCAATTGCAGGTCACATTTGAGCTACCTTGTGAAGTAAGAGAGACAGAAGTGAATAAACGACCATACCGGATTCTCGTTGTCGACGACGAGCCGGATCTTGAGCCGCTGATACTGCAGCGCATGAGACGGAAGATCCGTTCCGGCTCGTACAGCTTCGAGTTCGCTCGCAACGGCGTCGAAGCGCTCGAAATGTTGAACCTGCATCAGGATATCGACATGGTCGTCTCGGACATCAACATGCCGCAGATGGACGGTCTCACGCTCTTGGAGCAGATACCGAAAGTCGACCCTGACATCCGCTCAATCATCATATCGGCCTATGGCGACATGAAGAACATCCGCACGGCGATGAACCGGGGAGCGTTCGATTTCGTCACCAAGCCTCTCGACTTCGAGGACCTGCAGGTCACCATAGACCGTACACTTCGCCATCTCGAAGAGTGGCGGGAGGCGCTCGCGTCGCGCGACAAGCTGGTGGCCCTGCAAAACGAGCTTGACGTCGCGAGCAGCACCCAGCAGTCGATCCTGCCGAAGGTGTTTCCCAGCACTTCCAGCTATCAGGTATTCGGCCACATGGAGCCCGCGCGGAATGTTGGGGGGGACTTTTTTGATGTAATTCGCCTAGACCGCGGCCAAGTCGGTCTGGCCATAGCGGACGTATCCGATAAGGGCGTGCCGGCTGCGCTGTTCATGATGTCCAGCCGCACTTTGCTGAAGGGCGCGGCGATCGGCACCGTCGATCCCGGCGAGGCGTTGCAGGAAGTCAATGAGTTGCTGTACGAAGAGAACGAGACGCTGATGTTCGTCACGGTGCTCTACTCGATCTACAATCCGGAGACCGGCAGGCTCACGTACTCGAACGGAGGCCATGACGCTCCTATGCTTGTGCGGCCCGACGGAAGCTCGGAGCTCCTCCCTCTCACGGGTGGAGTCGCGCTGGGCATAGCACCGGACATCGAATATCCGAGTCACACCGTGCAGCTTGAACCCGGCGACACCGTTATGCTCTACACGGACGGCATTACCGAGGCTATGAACGGCGATGGCGAACAGTTCGGAGTAGAGCGGATGCACGAGGTCTTCGCCGAGAGTCCCCCGGAGAACTCGGAGCAAGCCCTCAAAGCGATGTTCGATGCTGTAAGGAACTTTGTTGGCGATACTCCGCAGTCCGATGACATCACCTGTCTGGTAGTCCGCCGTGACGAGGTTGGCTCGTGAGCGAAAAGCTAATCATAAAAAAAGAAGCTACCGCTGACGAGCTCGAATCAATTCTCGATGCCGTCGAGGATTTTGGAGAGCGGGAGGACTGGCCGCCCGCAACCCTTTTCAAGGTAAAACTTGCCATTGAGGAACTGGGACTCAACGTTGCGAAACATGGGCGGATCGACAAAGCTCCCCATATCGAAATCACCGTGACATCCGACCCGGACGCGCTAAAGATCGGTATAGAGGACGACGGGCGACCGTTCGACCCGTTGCACGACGCGCCTCCCCCCGATCTGACATCCCCAATCGAAGACCGCCCCATTGGCGGACTCGGCATTCACTTCGTACGCGAGATGATGGATGAGATGACGTATCGCCACGAGGACGGCAAGAACTGCTTGGCGCTGACCTTACGCAGAGTGGAATGATTCTGATGTTGGGCCGGCTTGGGGCTAGGACTGCGAAGCTGGGGGTCGTGGGAGCCGCGACCCTCGCCTTGGGTGTTGCAACGGTTGGCTGCTTTTTGTTCGATGATGGTGGTCAGGATCCCACTCCGGCGGCTGGCCAAGTAGAAACCCCCGCGCCTCCTTCCACCCCGGACGTCGGGCAGACGCCGGGCGTCGCCGCAGATCGTGTCCTGTTCGGTCAGTCCGCGGCGTTCACCGGCCCGGCCCAAGAGCTCGGCAGGAATATGCGTCTAGGTATTCAGGCCGCCTTCCATGAGGTTAACCAGCGCGGAGGGGTACACGGCCGGCAATTGGAACTGTCGTCGCTCGATGACGCCTACGAACCCGAGGCCGCGGTCACCAACACCATTCGTCTCATAGAGCAAGACGCGGTATTCGCATTGATCGGCGAGGTCGGCACCCCAACGTCTCGCTCGGCCACGCCGGTCGCGGCCGACGCAGGAGTTCCCTTCATCGCTCCGTTCACGGGCGCCGAATTTCTGCGTAGCCCGGAATGGAACAATATCATCAATCTGCGCGCTTCCTACTACCAGGAGACGGAGGAGATGGTGGAGCGACTGACTACCGATCTTGGCATAGACCGCATCGCCGTGATGTACCAGGATGACTCCTTCGGTCGCGCAGGACGAGACGGAGCTCAGATAGCACTCGAACGCAGAGGCATGGAGCCTGTTTCCCTCGGGCTGTATCCGCGAAATACGACGGCAGTCAAGACCGCCCTGCTCGACTTGAAACGTGGGAATCCGGAGGCGGTGATAATGATTGGGGCGTATGAGCCGGTTGCGGCGCTCATTGCCTGGGCTCGGCACACTGGACTTGACCCCATCTTCATGACCGTATCATTCGTTGGAAGTAACGCACTGGCAAGAGAACTAGGGCCCGTCGGCGAAGGAGTCTACGTGACCCAGGTGGTGCCCTTCCCGACGGACGACTCGGTGCCAATCGTGTCCTCATATCTGAACGCGCTGTCGAACTTTGCACCCGTACCTCCTCCCGGCTTTGTTTCTTTGGAAGGCTATCTGGCCGGCCGCCTGGCTATTGCGGCCTTGGAGGGCTGCGGTCGAGTTGTCGACAGGTCATGTTTCCTGGAAAGCCTGCGCAGCGCCGATGTCATTGACATCGACGGGTTCGAGCTCCGCTACGGCGAAGATGATAACCAAGGATCGGACACCGTATTCCTTACTAAGATAGGCAGTGACGGGACCTACCGTTCCGTAAAGACACTTCGGGACTAGAGCCATGAACGCGAGACTGCGACGCCTGTTCGAGAGTCGATTCCGCATTGCCACCCAGCTCTACGTGGGGATCGGGGGAGCCGTAGCTCTCACGGTGGGCGCGAGTCTCGTCGCCTGGTTTTCCTTCAACAGCGTGGGCCAGGCTCAGAGCCAGGTGAACGAGAGCAGTACGGAGGTAGAGGCAGCCTTCGGAGTCGCGCAGCACAGCGGTACGCTGGTGGACGCCGCTCCACGCCTGATGGCCGCCACGAACCCCGGAGACTTGGCTCGCGTCTCCGCCAGCGTTGACGAAGCGCGCCGAAATCTCGAATCGAGTCTCGCCGTCCTGCTGGGAAGCGGATCGTCGGGCGCTGCTCCATCCACTCAAGCCTCCGCCATATCCAATGCTTCAGGGCAGGGAACGGCTCCCGGAGTCGGGCGCTCCGAGCGAATTCGCGAGAGCGTGGATATGCTGATCCTCAACATCAATGCCATAAGGGAGGACATGACGAGGCTTTACGTGCTAAACGTTCGCAGGGACGCCCTTCGAAGGGATCTCGAGCTGTTGCGGGAGAAGATGGATAGAATCGTAGTCCCCGCCGTTGACGACCAACTCTTCTACACGATGACGGGATATGAAAACCTCGACTCGCCTCCGCTACCCCGCGAGCAGCACTTCACAGAGGACGAGCTTGCCCGCTATCGCAACTTGGCCGGAATTCATGCGTACGCCACTACCGCAAACCAGTTGCTGGAGAGCGCGTTCTCCATCTCATCCGCGCCGTTACTGGAACCCCTGCGGGAGCGTTTCGAGTCCGCTAAAGGAAGCATCGAGCGAAACATTACCGCCCTCGGAGGGTCGCCGATTCAAGATGAGATAACTCCACTTGCGAACCAGTTATTGGACTTGGGCACAGGGGCCGACAACGGCTTCGATCTGTTGGAACAGCGTCTCCAGCTCATTCAGAACCAGCAGGACCTTCTTGAACTGAACAGCGGTATCGCCATCGAACTAGTCAGCGACGTCGACTCGCTTGTTGGCACTGCGCGCGCGAGCGCCGATGAGGCCACCCAAGCATCAACGCAAGCGATATTTACAGGCAGGACGCTCCTACTGGCAATCAGCGGGATAGGAGTTGCGGGGGCCGTTCTCATCTCGTGGCTCTTTGTGGGGCGCATAATCGTGCGTCGCATACAGCTGCTGTCGAACTGGATGCTGGAAATGGCGGGCGGCGATCTCGAAGCGCAGGTGGAACTCGGCGGTCGTGACGAGGTAGCGGACATGGCGGACGCGCTCGAGGTATTCCGACGCCACGCTCTCGAAGTGCAGCGCCTGAACTTAGTGGAACAGCTTGCGGAAGAACTGCAGGGAAAGAACGACCAGCTGGAGAGTGTGCTTGCGGACCTTCGAAAGGCTCAGGAACAGATCGTCATGCGGGAGAAGTTGGCCGCGCTTGGTGAGCTGACCGCAGGTGTCGCCCACGAGATCAAGAACCCGCTCAACTTCGTCAAGAACTTCTCCGAGTCGTCCAATGAGTTGCTGGATGAACTGAAGGAAGTCCTGGATGAGAACGTGGACAAGATTAGTGAAGAGGACCAAAGCTACATCAAGGAGATATCCGACGACCTCAACGGCAACCTCAATCGGATCATATCGCACGGCGAACGCGCCAACCGCATTGTTCAGGACATGCTTATGATGGGACGGGAGACGGGCGAAGAACGGCCAACGGACATAAACGTGCTGCTCGATGAGCATGCTCGGCTGGCCTACCACAGCGCGCGGGCGACCGATCCGAACTTCCAGCTTCATATCGAACAGGAACTGGGCCCGGACGTTGGCAAAATCGTGGTCAAGCCGCAGGACGTCGGCAGAGTATTCCTGAACATCGTCGGAAACGCCTGCGATGCTACGGACGAGAAGCGGCGCGCGCTCCACGAAAGCGGGGATACCTCGTACATGCCAACGCTGTCGCTGACTACAAGCCGGGGCGAGGAGTTCATAGAAGTCCGGATCCGTGACAACGGAGACGGCATACCGCCGGACGTTGCCGAAAAGATATTCAACCCCTTCTTCACGACCAAGCCCACCGACCGGGGAACGGGGCTCGGCCTCGCCATCACCAACGACATCGTTCGTCAGCATGGCGGCTCAATCGAGGTCAACTCTGAGCCCGGCAAGTTCACCGAGATGACGGTTAGGCTACCCATTGAACCCACCCAAGTGGTGGGGGGCTCGCAGGGTGAGGAACTGCCAGTTGGCTAGTCTTGTCCCTGCCTCGTTCGAAAGGACCCACCAGGCGACATCACTTCAGTCGCCTGTTCTCAGGCAGGGGATCGTGCGGGCGAGGCGCTAATCGGGTGATGTCTCGAAACGGCCGATGAGGCCAAAGTCCTCTCGCTCGACGGGCACTCTGGCCAAGGACACGGCTTCGGGCAGCACGATGCCTCCTGAGAAGACCAGCTTCATGGCGTCCTCCACGGTAAGGTCGGTCTCTATGATGTCGTCTTCGGGGACGAGGGCCATGTTGCCTGAAGTGGGATTGGGAACGGTTGGAATGTAGACGACGACGATTGATTCATCCGTCTTGCTCGAGTATGCGCGTCCCGTCACGAACCCCATCGCGACCATGCCCTCACGCGGCCACTCCACGAATACGACGCGGGTGAACTGGTACTTGGAAGTGAGGGTTGCCATTGCCTGCTTGGTTACTCCCAAGATCGTCTTGACTACCGGAATGTGGTTGAGCACCAGATCCATTAGATTCATGACAAACCGACCGATTCTTGTTGCGATGATAAGGCCGACCAAGTAGAACACGACGATCGCTACAATCATCCCCACGCCCCAAAAGTCCCACGGCTCGTCCTTCACGAACGGGAGCCCGCGTACGGCGGTGTCGGCGTATCCGATGATGACAACGAGGACCACAACGGTGACGATCAACGGCACCAACTCGAAGAGGCCTGCAAGCGTCTTGCCCTGGACGTGGCCCTCGAATTTCGCCCACAGACTTGGCTCGGGCTCCTCCGGATTCTCGATTTCGGGAATTAAGTCATCAGAATTGCGCATTGTGCTCCCTCCAATTCGCTCAACTGCCGAATCCGATCTACTGGGCGTCTTGATTGAGATGAACTATTCGGCTCAATGCAATAGATGACGAAAACCGTGACCGGATTCTATGCCCCCAGACGCTTGCGTGCAGTATAGCAATGTACACTTTGACACTGTATCCCATTTAAGGGTCAGGTTCGTCGCGACTTGCGAGTAACGCCTTTGAGGAAAGGTGCTATGCCCAGGCGGCCATCTCGGCGTGGAGTTCGGGAGACAGTTCCATTTCCATCGCCTCGATGGCGTTATCGACGTGCGCGGTCCTGCGAGCGCCGATGAGGACCGACGTGAGGCTCGTGTTGGCCATGACCCACGCCATCGCCAACTTCACTATCGGCAGGCCCATTTCATCGGACTTGGCCCGCAGCTTCTCAACGAGCTTGAAGTTGCGGTCCTCGAAATAGATGTCGGCGTGGCCCGGCATCACATCGAACCGCGTACCCTTGGGGAATTTCGACCGGTCCGGCGTGTACTTGCCCGCGAGGAATCCGGCGGCGAGAGGACTGTAAGGGGTGATGCCGACGCCTTCCTTCACACAGAGGGGGAAGAACTCGGCCTCGGCCTCGACACGGTCGAGGTGGGAGGGATTGTTCGAGCGCGCGAGGCTGTATGGAGGCTGGGTGATCTGAAAACGGGCCCAGCCGTTCTTGTCGCTCGTGTTGAGAGCCTCACGAAGCTGGCCGGCGCGGAAGTTGCTGCACCCGATCACGTCGATCTGCTCCGCCTCGACCCCTTCGTTCATAGCGCCGAGGTACTCTTCAAACGGAGCGTCCGGGAAGGCGGAGTGGGCCTTGTACATCTCGACCTTGTCGACCTGCAGCCGTTCCAGGCTTTGGGCAAGCGCTCGCCTGACGTTCTCGGCCGTCCCGCCTGAACTGACCTTGGTGCAAATCTTCACCTGATCGCGCACGCCCCGCGACCGCATCCAGTTGCCGATGACGACCTCCGACGGGACATCCCCCGAGGAGTACCCCTCTGCGGTGTCGAAGAAGTCGATGCCGTTCTCCAAGGCATGGTCCATGATCTCGAAGGCCGTGTCCGGGTCGATCTCCCGCCCAAACGTTACGCATCCGAGTCCGATGGCGCTGACGGTCATTCCTGAGTTGCCCAAGGGTCGCTGCTCAATCATTAGGTGTCTCCTTATTTCGTTAGCGGGGGTATTCTATCACGCTCGACGACCGCCAAGAGCGAGGCCTATATTGTCGATTGGGATGACTCGCAAGGCGACCGCTGCGGCAAGGTGGTTGAAGGCGCCTGATGTACGTGTCGAAGCCTCGCAGTATCCTTGACACTGCTATAGGGTTGTGATACTTTTCACCGAGCCGAAATCAAGGGCATTTCGGCACCTGTGCGGCGGCTATCGGAGAAAGGTGCAGATGGACCCAGCGACACTTTCCAATGCCGAATGGACCGGCATTGCCAATATGTTGACAAACCTCTGGGTCATGCTTCTCCTTATCATCTGCATCGGTACCCTGTACCTCGTCGCTCATGTCGGCATTCCCTCGCTCGTGGCTTCACACCACCTGCCGCGATCGGCGCAGCGACTGCGCCTCCCCCTGTACGTACTGATCTTCATAGGCATTGCGCTCTATGCGTACTTCGTTGGCGTAGCCGCCAGCGAATCGGGCGTGCTGGGCGATATCTTCGACACGTATTGGATCAAGGGCGGCTCGATCGACCTTCTCGGTCACGGCGGCAACCCTCCGTCCGTGCACTAGTTAGGTAGACCCACTTGCTGCCAGGCGACTTTCAACCACCAAAAAGACCGACCGGGCGTCGGCTCGTCCTATTCGGCGCGGTTGGCATCGGCGGTGTCGTCGGCCTTGTGGTAGTTGTCGCAATCGCCACGTTCGTCATCTCGGCTTGGCTCGGACTGCCGCTGGACGCCTTTGGGCTGAACGACGGCCCCGACCAGCCGATAGCGTTCCCCCACCCGACACACGTGGAGGACCTTGGCCTCGACTGTACCTTCTGTCACCGGAACGTGACCGAGGGCGCCGCGGCGACGATTCCGGCCGTTGGCCTCTGTATGAGCTGTCACATGACCGTGGGCGACGACAAACCTGAGGTCGAAAAGCTGAGGAACTTTCATACCAACGGGATCCCGGTCGACTGGGTGCGTGTGCATCGTGTGCCGGATCACGTGAACTTCGTACATGAGCCGCACATCAGGCACTTCTCGGAGCAGTACGGGGGCGCGTCGGGCACGTGCCAGTTGTGCCACGGAGACGTGGGGAGCATGGTCAAGGTCAAGCAGGTGCGCTCACTGAAGATGGGCGACTGCGTGGACTGTCACCGCGACAACGAGGCTCCGACCGACTGCACGACGTGCCATTACTAGAAGGAGATATCCCTCCGGCGAACGAGAGGGAAGTGAAATAGAGGGGATGTCCCTAACTCGAAGACAATTCTTGACGCTGATGGGCGGTTCGGCCACCGCGGTGGTTGCGGCCGCTTGCGGCGTTCCCGAAAAGGAACTGCTCGTCCAGTCGTCGATCGAGATGCCCGAGGACATGGTCACGGGCCTCGACAACTGGTACGCGACGATTGACCGTCAGAACCGCGCTCCTCTCGGCGTCGTCGTAAGGGTTATGGAGGGCCGCGCGAAGAAGGTCGAGGGCAACGTCGACTATCCGGTCAACCGCGGCAAGCACAACGCCGTCGCAGAAGCGGGACTGCAGGGCCTCTACCACCCCGACCGCATCGGCTCGCCGCTGATACGGACGGGCGAGCGCGGCGAGGGCAAGTGGGAGCAGTTGAGCTGGACCGACGCCGTCTCCCGTGTTGCGGAACAGCTAGGAGCCGCGAGTGGCGAGGAGACCGTATTCATAACCGACCCCGTCGCCGCTCACGTGGGGCTGGTCGTCAACCGGTTCGCGGAGGCGCTCGGCGCGAAGCACATGAGCTATGAGCCTCTCGAACGCACCGTCCTCAAGGCCTCGATGAAGCAGGTCTTCGACCAGGACGCGATGCCCGACTTCGACATCGAGAATGCTGCCTACATCCTCTCGTTCGGCGCGGACTTCCTCAACACTTGGGAGTCTCCCGTCCGGTACGCCCGCGGCTACGGCCACTTCCGGCAAGGCGAGAACAGGGAGCGCGGCAAGCTCGTCCACTTCGATTCCCGTTTCTCGATGACAGCGGCGAACGCCGACGAGTGGGTCTACGTCAAGCCCGGACACGAGGGTGAGGTTGCGCTGGCCATCGCAAACGTCATGATCTCCGCCGGACTGCCGGACTCGCCCGCGCTCCACAGGATCACCGGACAAGGCTCCAATAGTTTGGCGAGTTTCACTCCCGAGGCCGTCGGAAGCCGAGCGGGAGTCGACCCGGAGAAGATCGTCAGAATAGCCCGCGACTTCTTAGGGCACCCGCCCGGGCTGGCCATCGGCGGAGGCTCGGCGGGGGCGCACTCCAACGGCCTGTTCAACCTGAACGCAATCTACGCCCTGAACTATCTATCGGGGAGCGTGGACCAACAGGGAGGAGTCACCTTCAATCCCTCCCCGCCCATTAGCGACCTTCCGACCGCGCCCGACGCGACATCGTTCTCGGATTTCCGTGACCTTGCGGGGCGGATGTCGGGAGGCCAGGTCAAGGCGCTGCTAGTACGCAATGCGGATCCCTTCTACGGCCTACCGGAGAACACGGGGATCGCGCGGGCCAGCTTCAATGTCCCGCTCATCGTCAGCTTCTCGAACCGTTTCGACGACACGACGATGCTGGCGGACATCATCCTGCCGGAGAACCACTACCTCGAGGACTGGGGTACCGATATTCCCGACCCCGGCCCGGGTTACCAGACGATAGGCTTCCAGCAGCCGGTCGTCCGTCCCTTCTTCGAGCCGAGAGGACCTCACCTGGGAACCAAGAACTTCGGCGACGTGCTGATGACCCTGGCGCAGGTCTTGGAGAAGGACCTCGGCCTCGACGCCGACAACTTCAAGGGACTGCTGGAGAACGACGCGCGAAGGCTGCGGGAACTGGACCGGGGTTCCGTTCGCGCGGCGAACGACAAGCTATTCTGGAACACCATCCTCCAGCGAGGCGGCTGGTGGGACACGAACGCGAGGGGCGAAACTCACGACCCCCGATCGGGCGAGTATTCCTTCCCGACGGCGGCCCAAGCGCCGTCGACGGGAGGCAGCGGGAATTTCCACCTCATCCCGTTCGAGACGACCGGGATAACCGACGGCAGTGGCGCCGACCTCCCGTGGCTGCAGGCCACGCCCGATCCGATCACGACCGCCACGTGGCAGACGTGGGTCGAGATCAACCTGAAAAAGGCGGAAGAGTTGGGTATCAAGGAGGGCGACGTCGTCGAAGTAACCTCGGAGCAGGGCTCGATCGAGGCGCTCGCTTATCCGCATCCGGGCATCTCGCCCGACGTGGTGGCTATACCCGTCGGACAGGGACACAAGGGCGGAGGACGCTATTCCAAGGACCGGGGAGCTAACGTACTGTCGATACTCTCGCCGGTCACCGAGAGCGAGACAGGGGCGCTGGCGTGGGCGGCGACGCGTGTGAACGTGCGGCCCACGGGCGAGTGGATTCGCCTGCCGAAGTTCGAGAACACCGCGCCCGATCTCGCCACAGACGGGCATCGTAGGATCATCCCGCTAACATCGGAGTAAGGGGAAACGGAGCCGGAATAATATGGCAAGCACTAATACACAATGGGGCATGGTTATTGATGTCGACAAGTGCATCGGCTGTCAGGGATGCGTTGTCGCCTGCCAGTCCGAGAACAACATCCCCATCAACACCGAGGACCTCTTCAACCAGCGCCGCGCGATCGAGTGGATCCGCGTCGAGCGATACTGGGAGGGCGAGTTCCCGGACGTCAAGGCGCGGTTCATCCCGATCCTGTGCCAGCACTGCAACGACGCGCCGTGCGAGCCGGTCTGCCCCGTGTTCGCCACGTATCACAACAACGAGGGCATGAACGTCCAAGTCTACAACCGCTGCATTGGAACGCGGTTCTGCGCCAACAACTGCCCGTACCACGTCCGGTACTTCAACTTCTGGGAGCCGGAGTGGCCGGAGACACTCACGAACCAGCTCAACCCCGACGTTACCATCCGCAGCCGCGGGATCATGGAGAAGTGCACGTTCTGCGTTCAGCGCATCCGCCGAACGAGCCGCGAGGCCGCGCGGGACGGCAAGGAGTTGTCCGACGATTCACGCGAGCTCAATCCGGCCTGCGTGAACGCTTGCCCGACCGACACCCTCGTGTTCGGCGACCTGAACGACCCGAACAGCAAAGTCGCGAAGATGGCGAAGGAAGAGATGGACGACGACCACGGACGCGGATATCACCTGATGCCGCAGTACGGCACGTCGCCCAACGTGATCTATCTGAAGAAGGTGGACGAGTCCGCCTCGGACAAGAACGGCTCACATGCATAACGGCGCTTCACATAACGGACACGGCGCGTTGACGACGCCGAAGGCCGTCGAGGACGATCTCCTCGACAAGGGCCGACTGCGCGGCTCGACGTTCCGCATTGCGGTGATAGTCTTCGCCGTCCTGTCGGTGCTTGGAGTCGTCGGGTTCGTGATTCGCCTGACCGACGGGTTCAGCAACACGCCTGTTTGGGGTTACCATGCCGCGCTGTTCGCGTTCATCCTGACGGCGGCGCAGGGCGCTCCGATGGTGGCAATTGCGCCACGAATCGCCAATGCGCACTGGCGGCGGTCTATCTCGCGCGTCGCGGAGTTGTTCAGCCTCGTCGGGATCGTGAGCTTCATCATCTACATCCCGGTAGCATGGGCGCTGCCCAGCATGGCGGACGAAAGACGGACGCTGTGGTTCTACGGCGAGCTTAATGTGCCCGCCCACATGCCGGAGATCACCACGACGCTCGTGCTCCTGGCGCTGACGATCAACGGCCTCTGGCTGCTGTGGGTCTCGGCCATGCCCGACTTCGCCATGCTGCGCGACCGCTCGACGGGAAAGAAGAAGGTCTGGTTCGGCCGTCTCGCCCGAAACTGGGTCGGCACGTCGGGGCAATGGAACTGGCAGAAGCACCGGCTCGGCATCCTGGGTGCGTTCTACTTCATGATGCTCGTGACGGCGCACTTCGCGTTCAGCCTGGACTTCGGCATGTCGCTGGTGCCCGGCTGGATCGACGCGCTGTACCCTGCCACACACGCGCACAACTCGCTGCAGGCGGGCGTGGCGATCACGCTGGTGACTATGTACGTCATGTACCGCTTCGGCGGCTACAAGGACTATATCAACCTCGACCAGTTCTGGGGTCTGGGCAAGCTCCTGTTCTCTCTATCTCTCCTGTGGTTCTGGTTCTGGTTCTCCAGCTTCATCATTTTCTGGTTCGGCGCGAAGCCGGCCGAGGAGGCGGTGCTCGACCTGCTGTTCGTCGGGCCGTACCTGCCGATATTCTTCATCGTATTCACGTTCGCGTTCCTCGTCCCGCTGTGGGCGATGATCTGGAATCCCCTGCGAAAGAGCGTGTGGGGCCCCGTCATCATAGCCTGCGGAGTGCTGATCGCGACGTTCTTCGACCGTATCCGCGTGTACGTAGCGGCGTTCTCGGTCTCGGAATCGGAGGACAAGCACCAGATGGTCGAGATACCGGGGGCAGTCCTGCCGGACGTGGCGGACGTGCTCATCTGGGTGGGCGGCATCTCCGCTTGCATTCTCATTTACATGCTGGGGACACGCATCATCCCGCCGATAAACATCTGGGAACAGAAGGAAGTATTGCTGTACCGCATCCACAAGCCGTTCCACCGGACGGAAGTGCAGGTACTGGGCAAGCCGGAGTAGTACCGCAGAACGCAGAGCCATGCAAGAACACGTACAGCTAACACAGAAACAGATCAACGACGACCTCCTGAGCTCGGTGCTCAAGACGCCGAGATGGTGGTGGCCGTCAGTGATCGTCACCGGCATCATCTTCCTGACCGGCATGGGCGCTTTCGGCTACATGCTCAACCAGGGGGTCGGAGTGACCGGCCTCAACCGCCCCGTGTTCTGGGGCGCGTACATGGTGAACTTCGTGTTCTTCATCGGCATCAGCCACGCCGGAATCATGATCTCGGCGATCCTGCGACTCACGCAGGCCGAGTGGCGGCGTCCCGTCACCCGCGCCGCCGAGGTGCTGACGGTCTTCTCCCTCATGTCCGCGCTGATGGCCGCGCCACTGGTGCACGTAGGCCGTCCATGGCGCGCCGACCTGTGGGTGTTCCCGTACGACTTCGCGCGCGGCATCTGGATCAACATCCGGTCGCCGTTCATCTGGGACCCCAGCGCCGTGATGACCTACCTGACGGCGAGTTCTCTCTTCGTCTTCATAGCGCTGATCCCCGACCTTGCAGTCATCCGCGACAGGGCCACCGGGTACACCCGCAAGCTCTACGCGGTGCTGGCGATGGGCTGGAGGGGGACACCGCGCCAGTGGAAGCTCCAAGCGGTTGCCGGAATCCTGTTGTCCGCCTTGGTGCTGCCGGTCTTCGTCTCGGTGCACAGCATCGTGTCCTGGGACTTCGCCGTGCAGATCGGACCGGAGGCGTGGCACTCGACGATCTTCGCGCCATACTTCATCATCGGGGCGATCCACTCCGGCGTCTCGGCGGTGGCAACCCTGATGGTCATCATGGTCTGGCTGTGGGGATGGGACAAGTACCTCAAGCCCGACCATCTCGACGCCATCGGTCGGCTGCTCATCATCGTGGCGACGACGTGGTTCTTCTTCTTCTTCCTGGAGTGGGTCTTCGCCCTCTACACGCTGGAGGACGCCGAGCTCGCGATGCGCGATCTGCAGGTGTTCCAGTGGCCCTGGAGCGCGCTGTTCATCGTGTTCCTGATAACGGCCTACTTCATACCTGTCCCCATGTGGCTGTTCAAGAGCGTTCGGAGAAGCTATTTCTGGATGTTCGTGACGACGATCCTCGTCAACATCGGGATGTGGCTCGAACGCTTCCTCATCATCGTGCCGGGCACGATGCGGCGCAGCGAGTTCATCTTCGACTGGGGCAGCTATCATCCGAGCATCATAGAAATCCTGATGGTGATAATGACGTTCGCCTGGGTCGTCCTGGGCATGTTGGTATTCACGAAACTGTTCCCTCTCATCCCGATCTTCGACGTCAAGGAGGCGATGGTGGGACGCGATGAGATACGAATCGGCAGGCGGATAGTTCCCGCCTCGATAAGAGAGTAACGCGAGGTGATGCTGTGGCACTGCGAAGCGTCATAGGTCTGTACACGGACGAGGACACGGCGGCGAACGCGCTCGACGCGGTCGCCGGTGCCGGCTACGAGCAGGGTGAGTACGAGATACTCACGGGAACGCCGTACCCCGAGGGCACGTTCGGCGAGGAGGAGCCGGTGCACAAGCTCTACCGGTTCCCGCTTATCGGCGCGGCCTGCGGGTTCACGGTCGGCCTCCTGCTGACCGCCGCCACGCAGCTAGCCTACCCCTTGGTCGTCGGCGGCAAGCCGCTGCTCTCAATCCCGCCGATGGCGATTATCATGTACGAAGGGACGATGCTCGGCGCGATCCTGTTCACGGTCGTCGGCATCATCTTCGAGTCAAGACTGCCCCGCCTATTCATGGGGGCCTACGACACCCGCATTACCGAGGGCTACATCGGCATAACGATCACGGCGGACGAGTCCAAGATGGAGCACGCCGAAGAGACGCTCAAGAAGGCCGGGGCCGAGGAAGTCAAGCGCGGCTGGGAGCAGAACGACTTCTAACCCCTCTGAATGCGAGAAGAAACGACAGAGTCAGAAAAGATGCCTCGAAGTTCGCGCCATATTGCAGCAGTTGCCCTCGCGGTGATCATGTCACTGTTCGCCGTGGCGTGCTACAACGCCAAGTCGGGCGACACCGAGGTGTACGGCATAGCCAGGTTCAAGCTGCCTGTCGTCCCGGAGACCGGATCGCACAGGGTGATGGTCTTCTCCGAGATGCACTACCAGCCCAAGTTCGAGTCGCAGGACGTGCCGCGATTGCTTCCCGCGCCGGACTCAGTGCCCATTACGGGACGAGAGCCGCAGTACAACTCGCTTGAGGAGTACAGGGAAGCCGGAATGCCCGAGGGAATCGCGCAAGGGTACAATCGCTCCCGTGCGGCTGAAGTGTACAGCGTCAACTGCCAGGTGTGTCACGGGGTGGGTCTGGCGGGCGACGGCCCGGTCGTGCCCTTCATGACTCGCGGCGTAGTGCCGGCGAACCTCAACAGCGATGCGACTCAGAACTCGACCGACGGGGAGCTTTTCGCCTTCATAGGCGAGGGAGGCCGCCAAGGCTACGCCCTCATCGAGGCCGGTCAGCCGTCAAACTCCCCCATGCCCGCCTTCAAGTACCTGCTGTCCGAAGAAGAGCGCTGGGCGTTGGTCAAGTTCCTCCGGGGCGAATAGCCTCAGGCTGGCGAACTCCGTACGACTAACGTACTCGTATTTGTCCTACCTGCTGGAGTAAGGGGCTTTCAGCTACCTAGCCCGACAACCTGTCATTCCTCGCTGCGCTCGGAATCTAAAGTGCTCTGCCGTCGTCATTGAGGCCATTTCACCTACGAAACTCCGTCTCAAGGACAAGAATTCCAGATCCCTGACTCCGCTTGGCTGCGTTCGGAATGACGAACTCCGAAGTTGGATAAAGGGCTCCGAGCGTCGGCATGAGACATGCCGTTCTGCTATCTTGTAGGCATACCGTTCGTTTTCTCTAGTAGGGGCCCTCCTAAACTCCCACACCGAGCGAGCAGCCATGCACATCCCATCCTTTTCACGAGCTATCTGGACCATCCTCGCGACGATGACCTTGATCTTCGCCGTCGCCTGCGGATCGAGCCCGGAGCCTCCCGCGCTCCCGACGGAGGACGAACTGTCTCCGCCACCCGCTCAGCCCGCCACTCAGCAGCCAGTGAGTACCCCCACTCCGCGCCCTGCTCCCGCCGAGTCGAGCGAGGAGGAACCGACGGCTGTCCCCACCGCTGTAAGCGACAGGGAGTACGATCCGGTGCTCCCGATGTCCAAGATCTTCCAAGGAATCAGCAGCACCATATTCAATGATTTGAGTCCCAACCCCGGATTGGCCCTCGATGGGATGGAGTCGGCGCGGCTCCAGGGCGACAAGTCCATGGTGCCTGTCATCGTCACGCTGATGAGGTTCATCAACAGGCTGGAGGTGTTCGAGGAAGCCATCCTCACCCTCAACGAACTTACCGGACAGGACTTCGGGACAACGCCCGATGCGTGGCCTGCGTGGTTCGAGTGGGTCGGCGCAAACCTGGACGACTACCGTCCGCCCGACGGCTATCCCCAGCTCAAGCGCCGCTTCCTTGCGGGCATTCATCCCGGGTTTGAACAGCTCCTGGACGGCTACGAGGAGACCTCGCGGATCGAGCCGTTCGAGATCGAGTGGGGCGGCGTCGCGCCCGACGGCATCCCGCCGCTGGAGAACCCTCCGAACATTCCGGTGGAGGAGGCCGACTACCTGGAGAGCCATGAGCGTGTATTCGGCGTGTCAATCAACGGGGAGCATCGCGCTTACCCGCTCCGCATCATGAACCCGCACGAGATGGCGAACGACATGCTGGGCGGCGAGCCGATCTCCCTGGCCTACTGTACGCTTTGCGGCGCGGGTATCGCATACAGCGGCAAGTTCGACGGCATCGAGACGACCTTCGGGACATCCGGCTTCCTGTACCGCAGCAACAAGATCATGTACGACCGAGAGACCTTCTCCCTCTGGAACCAGGAGTTGGGACAGCCGGTCATCGGCGAACTGGCCGACAGCGGCATCCAACTGGACTTCTTCCCGACCTTGCTCACCACGTGGGGCGAGTGGAAAGACGCGCATCCCGACACGACCGTGCTCTCACTCGACACAGGCGTCTATCAACCCGGACGATACTTCCCGGAGGACAACCCCAACGCCACGTACTACGAATACTTCCATACTCCCGGAACGATGTTCCCCGTCTGGATACGGGACGACAGGCTGGAGGCCAAGGACGTCGTGCTCGGTGTTAACGTCGGCGATGCTCAAGGGGCGTATCCCGTCAGCGTGCTTCAGGTGGAGCGTGTCGTCAACGACTCGCTGGGCGAGACCAACGTCGTCGTCCTTGGGTCGGAGATTTCGCAGGCCGCCAAGGCGTACGAGCGCGGCGATCAGGAATTCTCCCGCCTGGAAGACGACACCTCAACGGGCGTGCCGATGAAGCTTGTGGACCAGAGCGGCCACGTGTGGAACGTCACAGAAGAGGCCCTGGTAAACGCGGCAGACTCATCGGAGACGCTGCCGCGCATACCCACTCACGCGTCGTTCTGGTTCGGCTGGTTCGCCTTCTACCCCGAAACCGAGCTCTACGAGAGCGGGGGGTAGAAGCTGCTTACAACCTATTGATACGGCCCCGGGCGAGTCTCCGGGCCCAATTTTGCAGAGACTATTCAGCCTCTCAACATCAATGCTTCGTTGGAGGACGCAACTGTGAGTCGGATTCCCAGTGCGTCTAAGACCTTCATCACGGTGCCGATTCGTGGGTTACGCTCGCCGGAAAGGGCTTTATAGAGGCTCTCCCGGCCAAGCTGTGCTTCCTCGGCAATAGACGTCATACCCTTAGCCCGTGCGACGTTGCCGACGGCTTTCACAAAAAAGGCAGGGTCGTTTTCTTCCAGCGCCGCCTGCAAATACTCAATGATCGTCTCGTCATTGGTGAGAAACTCAGCGCTGTCCCACGGAGCGAAAGTTTCTGTACTCATGTCATCTCCTCAGAGTTCGGCTGCCATCTGTCGGGCACGTCTTATGTCCATTTGTTGACTCGATTTGTCACCACCACATAGCAGGACTATCACGACCTTGCGGCGGAAAGTGTAATAGATTCGATAGCCCTTGCCGACATGGATTCGAAGTTCGCTGATACCACCGCCGACCGACCTGTGGTCTCCGAGATTTCCCTCCTCGATCCGGTCAATGCGAGCAATGATTCGCGCCTGGGCTCGTCTGTCCCGTAATCGCTCAAGCCAGCGGGAGAAAGTTTCACTTCTTACAACCTCATATGGCACAGCCTGTATTGTATCCAATTGAATACGGAGCGTCAATCGAGGTAACTCGTCGTCGCCTTCGAAAGGACCACAACTCACTCGAAAAAGGGTAGGGTTTTCGTTCTACCTCTTAGAGTTGTGGGCTGGACAGGCGGGAGCGACTGGCCAGTTGGTCAAGGCAATGGAGGCGCCCCATCAAGGGGACGCCCACACCCTCAATCCCCATACGTGACATACACGTCAACCGAGTTGACGATCAGCGGGACGCCGATGCGCACGTCGCGGTTGACGAGGACGACCTTCACCGCGTGGCTGCCCTTCGCTACCTGGGCGGGCGTCAGGTCCCACACGAGCCACTTATTCTCGGAGACGTCCGCCGGGTCTCCGCTGAGCGCCGCTGCGTCGCGTATCTCAGGCTCGCCGAGCACGGCCCCGTCCAAGGTCACCTCTACCTCGTCCTCGGGCGCCCAGTGCTCGAACTCGATCATCAGGCGAATCGCGTCTATGTCGTCGGACAGGGCCTCCACGTCGTCGAAGACGGGAACGTCGATGGTCGGGCCATCATCTGTAATCGACCTGTAGAGCACCACGGCGGTCTGCCCGTAGATGCGGTCGTTGACGGCGTTCTGCGCTATGCCTTCAAGATAGCTTGGACTCCTATGCAGGGCCGTGTAGAGCTTATTCCTCCCCGCGAGCGTGTCGGGCGAGCCGAGGGTCGTGAGCAGCCCGCCCCAAGGCTCCTTGCCGGGGAACCAGTTGAACGTGTATATCCCGTCCGCGCCCTGGTCGTAGTACCCGGTCGCCACGGCACGAAGCCAGGCGTCGCGCCACTCGTCGTGCGACATCAGTCGCTCAGCCTTCTGGCGGTATATGCTGTCGAACCCCCCATAGAGCCGGACGTTTGTGCCCTCCGTGAGCGACTTGAACCCGGCAACCTCGAATCCCGGATCGGTAGCCGATCCACCCGCACCGATGATGATGTCTGCGAGGTCCTCTCCCACCCAGCGCTCCACGTCGTAGCCGATGTTGCGGCACGATTCCAGCGTCGTCGCGACCCTCGCCGCCACATAGAACGGCCTGCCCTTCCGTTCCGCGATCTCGTCGGCCATCCGGCGAACGGCCCGCTGGAGGTCGGTCAGGGCATACCGCAGGCGGTACCCGTAGTTGTCCGGCACATGGAACGGGTGCCTCTGCCAGTCGAGCTCGACGCCGTCCCAGTCGGCCTGCAGGCACGCCTCTCGAATGTACGAGAGCTTGTGCTCCTTCGCCTCAGGATTTGCCATGTTCCATGACCCGATGCCCCGTTGCTCCGGCACGTCGTCCACGTCCAGCAGCCATTCGGGATGGTCCTGCCTGAACTTGGTGCCCCGGTTCAGACGCTTGAAGTCCTCCGGCCTCGTGCCGTAGAAGTGGTTGTCGTTCATCCGCATGGAGACGTAGACGTGCATCCCCAACTCGTGCCCACGGTCGACCATGGCCTGAAAGGGGTTCTCGCCGCGCTCGAACATGCCCCGCACATTTTCGGAGTGGCGCAGCGCCCGCATCGACGAGTACACGCGGCCCTCCCTGTCGCCGAGCCGCTCGTGTACCTCCGACGGCCACTCCGCCTCGTGGGAGCCGATGCTCCAGAACATGGCGTCCACCTGCGACCCCTCCAGCGACCCATAGACCTGCTCCATGAGGCGCTCGGTCGACTGCGGGTGCTCGTCGTAGTCCAACGGCGCACCGTCCCAGTTGAAGATGATCCGGTACTGCGGCGTTGCTTCCCTCATCCTTCCTCCTTGATGTGTACGCTCATCAGTTCCTCGTACCTGTCCGTGCCGAAGACTTCCTTGCGGTTTATCCAGCGGTACGGAAGGGGCTCGATGCGGAGACTGCGGTCTTCGAGAGGGAGCCTAACCGGAGCATGGCCCCGCCGGTGAGACTCCCGGAGCGCGACAATGATTTCGAGCACCTTCGCCATGTTCTCACCGCTGCACCTCGGCGGGACACCAAGCTCCAGGCAGTCGACGATGGCCTGAATGCTGACCTTCATGCGGTTGCCGGGATAGCGCCGGCCATGCTCGTCGTACGGCATCTCGTTCAGGCCGGCCTCGGGTATCGCGTCGGGGATTTCCACGAGGTCGTCGATCTGGGCCGTCTCACCCTCCATGCCCCTGAGCTTCCACACGCGAAACTTGTTGAAGTCGCTGAACATCACGCCCTTCTCGGTCACGATTTCGATGCCCCGCCGCGACTCCGCCCTCATATTGATAAAGCACTCGACACCGTTCTCGAACCGGATGCAGCCGCCCATCGCCTGATCCACATCATCGAAGGGGTCGCCACGCACCCATCCTACGACCCACTCCACGTCAGCGTCGTCCGCGAACAACCGCGCAACACTCAGGTCCTGACAGTTCGCTCCCCAGATCTCGCCGCGACCGTCCCCCACGCCGAGGTAGATGTTTATCGTCCTGACCGGCCCCAGCTCGCCGGAGTCGATCATCGCCTTGACCTGCCAAAAACCCGGGAGGTTTCGCATGGCATCCGCCGCCGCCCAGTGGACGCCGCGCGACGTTATCTCGGCGACCATGCGGTCTGCCTCTTCCAGGCTGGCGCAAATAGGCTTCTCGCAGAAGATGGCGGGGATGCCCGTGCGCGCCGCCGCGATCACGGCATCGGGATTCGGCCTCGCCGGCAGAATCGGCGCGGCGATATCGAGACGCTCCCGCGAGAACATCTCCTCGTAGGACGAGTAGGCGGAAGTGATCCCGAATCGCCGGGAGAACCTTTCGAGATTTTGAGGATCGGAGTCCGCGACAGCGACGATCTCCGTGCGCGGGTTGAGCATGTAGCCGATGGCATGATTCGTCCCCATGATGCCCGTGCCGATCAGCCCCACGCGGTACGGACGGCGTTCTCCGCTGCCCTCGCTCGTGTCGTGCATCACAGGTGCTCCCGTCACGCTTCCCCTACCATCCAGTACGCCCGGCGCCTCGACCTTATAGACGCGGCGTTCGGTCGTCAAGTGCGGGCAATTCACGATGGAAGTTCTTGAGGCGAATAGTGATTGAGCGCTCCGAGTCTTGGACTTCCTCCACATAGAGAATCCAGAGCTTTGGATTGTCCAGCCGCGCAAAGGTCGAGTCAGGCACTGCCCTCGACCTGAACGGTGACGATGTCCACGCCGTGGAACTTCTGGTGGCGCACGGCGGAAGCGCGGAGGTCTCAGCGGCAACGAAGACCGTCCATGTCGATACACCTGCGTTCCTCCGGTGCCTCGATAAGTGACACTAGGGTAGCAAGAGTCTCTCTACACATACCCGAACAGCGGCGGAAAGACAACGACGACGACCCCCGCCCACACGGCGTACACGGGCAGGTAGCTGACCTGCCAACCCACAAGTGCAGAGAAATCGCCACGCCCACTCAGTATTCGCGCGTAGAGCCACGCCGACCACGCCAAGTTGCCGAGCAGAACGAGGTTCCCGCCCAGGGCTGCCGTACGGTTGGGAGTGAAGCCGAACTCGGAGATGCGTCCCACAATTGCGGAAAGCGCTATGAGGTCGGCTGCGATGGCAGCCACTACCAAGAGCAGTTGGAGCGCGTCGAAGACGCCGGGCCGTGTCTGTGTGCCCCGCGCCGAGATGGAGAAGAGCAGCAGTCCGAGCACCAGGGCCAGCATGATGTCGAAGCCGATGAGCATGTCGCGGTCCATGTCGACCCACTCGCCCGTCAACATCATCGCTGCGAGGAATATCGGCAGCATCACGGCGAACAATGGGGTGAACACGCGGGAGAGCATCGGCGCCAAGTTCTGCATAACGCTCCGCCGCCTCTCCACCAGCCACGCGCCCACGAGAACGGCTCCCATCGCTCCGCACGGCAGCACCCATTCGGCTATGAGGACACTAACGTCTAAGTCGATGGCCTCAAACATCCCCAACGTGAGCAGCGAGAACACGCCACCGCCGAGCGCAATCAGCACATAGTAGATGAATAGTTCGCCCGTGAACCGCACGAATTCCGTGCGCCGCTCGACCGAACGCCACTGACCACCCACGTAGGCGAAACCGACGACCAGCCACATGGCAAGCGGCAGATGGACCGCGGTTAACAACTCGGTATGCGCGGCTTGCTTGAAGGGAAAGATGTTGGCGAAGACCGCCGCCGCCACGAATGGCAGGACGAGCCAGAGGGATTCCGGCCTGCTCAGCCCCCGCTTCCAGGCAAAGTAGCCAGCGAGCATCGGCAGCACGAAGAGGCTGAGATTCCGTGCGTAGAAGCTGGCGTCGTCCTCGAATCGATTCCCGAATAATTCCGGGACCTTGATCGCCAGGGCCGCCGCGACCGCGAGGCCAATGACGACGATAAACTCGGTACGCTCGAAACGGACTCCGGCATCATCGCCTTCGGATGTCGCTTTGGGTCGTTCCCACAGCCGCCCGAAGCGCTCCTTGGCGAACTCGCGAGAGGCTGAGTCGGTCTCTCCGACCCGCCTAAGGGCTATGAGGAAGGCCTCGTCGTCCGTTAGGCCGGCGTCCTGGAGCGTGGCCACGTGCTCGCGGAGACGGCCTTCCAACTCTTCCAAGTCGGGAGCGTGGTCTGCCTCGTGGTGTTGCAAGCGCGCTCGCCACTCAGCGATGAGGTCTTCCATCGTATCCCCGTCCGTGTCCCGCATTCTTTGTGAAAAGCCGTCCTTGCGATGCGTTTCGGATGTCTCCCGGCCAAAGCCTAGCATACGAAACCTCAATGTTGTCAGGAATAGCGCATTTGGCTTCATAGCCAGTCTGCTGGGTGTGGTAACCTATCGACCCAGCAATTTTGACAGAGGCAGGGCATGGCGTTCATAACCGAGCCGACGGTGAGACTGGTCTCACGCACAGAGGTGAACTGGGAGGCAGTCTCGGCGTTTCTTGACCAAGAGGGAGTGCCGCCGGTGCCGGAGAGCATCCGGGCGGGTGACGACGAATCGGCTGCGGTTGTCGAGATATCGGCCCGGGTCTGCTACATGAGCTACGGCAAGGGTCGCCGCGACATCGAGGAGTTCATCACCAACCTCCTGTCGAAGGGCGACGGCAGCGTATTCGAGCACGTGAATTACGGCTTTATGATGACGGGGGTGTCACGGGCATTCACTCACGAGTTGGTGAGGCACCGGGCAGGGTTCGCGTACAGCCAGCGTTCCCAACGGTTCGTCAACGAGAGCGAGGCGGACTTTGTCATCCCGCCTGCCCTCGCCGAGGACAGGCCGGGAACCGAGAAGGCGCGAGAAATTCTGGAAAGCGCAATAGAGGACGCGCAGGACACGTACCGGAACCTCGTCTCGGAGCTCTACAAGGCCCTGCCACAGGACGAGTTCGAGGCCCAGACCGACAGGCGCAAGGCCGTTCGACAGGCCGCCCGCGCGGTGCTGCCCAACGCGACGGAGACGAAGATCTTCGTCACGGCCAACGTGCGCGCATGGCGTCACTTCATCGAGATGCGGGGCGCCGCCTTCGCGGACTGGGAGATACGCAAGGTCGCTCTCATGGTCCTCGATATCCTCAAGGAAGAGGCCCCGTTGCTGTTCGCCGACTTCACGACCGAGGACCTGCCGGACGGTACGCGAATAGCAAAGGCGAAGTACTCGAAGGTCTGAGGACGCGGTCTCGAGATTCGCTCGCCTCGCGCGAGCGAATACGCCTACTTGGTGGTGGAAGGCGGTTTTTCTTCCCGGCCGAGATCGTCGAGATTCAGGGTCTCGATGAAGTCGGTGAACGCCGAAAGGCTTCGCAGTTCTTCTTCCCGCAGGGGGCGCGGCTCTTCCGACTGCGGCCCCGTGGGAATGATGGCCTTGCCGGTCTCTTCGTCCATCTCGACGCCCGCCTTGTTGACTACCTCATCAACGGCGTAGATGGGGGCCTCGGCGCGGACGGCGAGGGCGATCGCGTCGCTGGGGCGCGAGTCGATCTCCATGGTGCTGCCGTTCACCTGCAGGATGATCTTGGCGTAGAACGTATCGTTCGCGAGGTCGGACACGATGATGTGGTCAACGGTTGCCCCAAGAGTGGCAATGACGGAACTCAGCAGGTCGTGGGTCATCGGCCGCGCGGAACTGTACTCCTGGAGCTTCATGGCTATAGCGTCCGCCTCGGACGGCCCGATCCAGATCGGCAGATAGCGATTGGACTCCTTGACGCGCAGGATCACGACACGCTGGTAGTTGAGCAGACTAACCCGGATGCTCTCAATATTCATTTCCAGCATTGCGCGCCTCCCTACCCACCTTTGCCCCATTGTAAAACCCCGTTCTTTCGAGTGTCAACGAAGGGTTGATTGGGGTTTCGTCTGCTTTCACGGGGTTTAAGTATCGTATGAAATGGACTATGTTCCCCAATCATGCCGAGCCCGTTGAGGCGGAGCAGCCGAGAGCCGGACATACGCACTTTGCGGGCCTGACGGCCTGTTGGTATGATATCGAAAGACGTAACCGTGAGCCGCGAGCGGACGTTGTATCGGGTGTGTCTTGACGGCCCGTCCACACGAAAGGCTGCCAATGGCTTCGGATGAACGAAATCCACCTATCGCTGCACCTTCGTATAGCACTATGAGGGGGAAAGCAAAGGAATCGTCAGTCTCGTCGACCGAAGACGAGGCCAGCATCGCATTGGAAGACGAAAAACTGCTCCGCCTCATAGCTAAGGGAGACCGTGACGCACTGGAGGTGCTGTACAACCGATACGCTGGCGGAATCTACTCGCTCGCGCATCACATGCTGCAGGAACGGGGCGCCGCCGAAGAGGTGACGCAGGACACGTTTTTCAACGTGTGGCGCAGAGCGTCGACCTACAACGTGAGGCGCGGGAAGGTCGCCGGCTGGCTCTATTCCATAGGGCACCATCGCATCATCGACGAGTTGCGAAAACGCAGGCGGCAAGAGTCGATGATCTACGTTCCCGATGTCGAGGCTGTTCACTCGCAGGAGGATGAATCGGCTGACCCAAATACTTACGCCGAGCAGCGGATGCAGGGAAGCCGAGTTAGGGAGGCGCTGGAGGCCTTGAGGCCGGAACTGAAATCGGTGGTTGTACTGGCATATTTCGGCGGACTGACCCAATCGGAGATCGCGAAGAAGCTCAATCAGCCCCTGGGCACGGTAAAGACGAGGACGAGATTGGCGCTCAAAGCCCTGCGGGAGAACTTGGGGCCGCAGGCCCGCAAATGGTTGGACGGCTGATGATGGACTGCACCAAGATTGAACAGATGCTTCCGGCCTATACGCTGGGTTCGCTGGCGGAGTCTGAGACGGCCGTCTTCACCGCACATATCGACGGATGCGCGTCCTGTGCGGCAAAGGTTCGTGAAGCCGGGGACACGCTCGTTAATCTGGCCCGGATGGTTCCTCAGAAGCATCCCTCCGATAGCGTCAAGGATCGGCTCTTCGCACGGATCGACCAAATGGGTCAGCCGGAGACGCAGCCCTATCGGCCCTGGATGGACTTTGTGCGATCGCTGGGACGCCAGTTGGCACTATCTCCCGGCACGTCGCTTGCGGTGGTGTTCTTGGTCGCCGCAGTGATTGTCGGCTATTGGACCAGCCGGAACCTGCATGACCTCCAAGACCTCAGAGGCGACATCGAGCAACGGATGGAGAGTGTAGCGCAGCAGCAGAAAGACCTGAGGGAGGGCATCGAGCAGCAGCACAGGCTCATTGAAACGATTGCGACCGACCCAAACGTGACGGTAAAACGGCTCTCTGCAAACCTCCCGACCGTGCCCCTGCCCGGGCATGAGTCGCCGAGTGGGGTGATCGTCATTTCGGCGAAGGAAAGCACGGTCACAATTGCCGCCATGCACCTTCCCCAGCTGCCCAGGAATCAGGCCTACCACGTCTGGCTCATCAAGCACGGCGGGCAGGAGGTCAGGACCGCAACGCTGACCGTCGATTCGACGGGTGCAGGCCACGCCGAAGTCGCCATCGACGCGCCGCTGGAAGAGTTCCGCGCCATTCTCATCACGATAGATGATGTGAATGCAGGCCCCGGGAGCGTCGGAAACAGCGCCTTGCGCGGAGATTTGTAGTACTCTCAAACCTGTCGTAGAATACGCCGATAGAGTCTACCCTTACGCCTTCGCTTGTGGTAGGCTATTCGCCGTGGGAGCAAATGCTTCCTCTGAGCGACTCTGTTCATCACAGGAGGAATAGACGATATGAAGTCTAGGATAATCGCTTTACTTGCCCTGTTTTCGCTCCTTCTGGCTCTTCCGGTCGGCACGGGGCTGGCCCAGAGCGAATTCGAAGGTACGGGGGTGATATTTGATGACGCTGCGATGAGCGATGCCATCGCTATCAACATGTCGAATGTCCCCGCTCCCTCCAGCGGTACCGAACTGGTTGCCTGGCTCATCCCAGACTATGAGGCTTGGCTCGTCGACGGGACACCCTGGCTGAGCCTGGGGCCGATGGAGTTATCGGGCGGCTCAGTCTCCCATACATTCGACAGCAATTCACCGCGCTACACGGGCGAAAACCTGATCGCCGCATACGGCCTCCTTGTGATTACGGAAGAAACCGCCGGAGCAGACCCCGATGCGCCCGCAGGTTCTCCGGTGTACCACTTCGAGCAACCTGCCGCCGCATTGGCGCAAATCCGAAATCTCCTTGCCGACTCCCCGGAGGGGATCTTGGCCAATGCCATGGGACAGTTGGAGATTGCCCGCAACCAGGCTACTCTCGGAAAACTTGAGAGCACGGCCGATGGAGCAAAGGCGCGCGGACAGCGTGTGCTGGACGTTATCGAGGGCGCTGACGGCGTGATATCGCATCTCGCGGGCACTCAGCAGATCGGGTTCGCCAGGCAGGCGGCCCCGGACTCAGAGGCCATTGCCGAACACGGCGCTCTGGCGGAAATCACCGCCGCAAACACCGCGAATTTCGTGAACCTCGCGGTTGAACGAATTCAGTCTCTCGTCCTTACCTCGGCCAACCAGGGCGACGCCACTAGGCACATGGCCAACATCGAGGGCCTGATGAACAACGCCCTGACCGGTCTCGACGCCAACGGTGACGGGACAAAGGAGGCCGTTGCAGGCGAGGCAGGGCTGGATGAAACGTATCGGCAGGTCCAGATGATGGCTACCTACTCGATCCAGATGGGTGGACCTCCGACGCCGACACCCACGCCCACGCCGACACCCACGCCCACGCCGACGCCGACACCCACGCCCACGCCGGTACCACCCACGCCCACGCCGGAACCGCCGGCCACGGGCGACATGAGCGTGCCCGCGCTGACGCAGTTGGCGCTGCTGCTCGGAGGCATCCTGCTCATCGGCGGAGCTTTCGTCTTCGTAGCGACGCGCAAGGAAGAGGGTCAGGCATAGCGAATAGCAATCCGTAAGACTCGCTAGCGAAAGGCCCCGTCGCTCACGTAGTGACGGGGCCTTGATGTATAACTTGAAGGCAGGAACGCTCGTCGACACGAGAGATTCGGGAAAACAAGATGACCGGAACCATACGCCTAAACGTGAAGGCGGGCCCGAAAAAACCCGTCGTGTGCGATATCTGCGGCGCAAGTATGATTGGTGTTCACTGCAAGCTACGCTGTCCCTCGTGCGGATTCACTAGAGACTGCTCCGATCCGTAAGGCCATGCCCATCGACCGATTTCATTTCGCTTTGCTGATAACGGTCGCGTTTATTATCGCAGCGTGCGGGCAAAGCAATACCGAACCTACTCCCTCCCCCACTGCGACTCCGCTCCCACCCGACCCAAAGGAGATACTCGAACGCTCAGGGCGGGTGATGGCATCCCTGGATACGTTCAACTTCCGCATGTACCACGATGTCGGGAGCCTGGAAATCCTTGAAGGACTGCTCATTGAGAAGGTGAGCGGCAAGATCGTGAACCCGGATAGACTCTCGATGGAGTTCTCCGGCAGTTTCGGCGGAGGGTTTGCGATAAAGTCCGAGGTCATCACCGTCGGTGACCAGACCTACATGACGAACCCGCTCACGGGCAATTGGGAGGCCTCCGACGCGAGCATCAGCCCGGTAGGGTTCTTCAGTCCCACACGCGGCATCGCAGAGATGATGGGCCAGACGCAAAACGCCACCCTGCTTGATGACGGCGCTTCGGACGGGGCCTACCGCATAAGCGGCGCTCTGCCTACGACCGCGCTGGCTTCGCTGGTCGGCCCGACTCTGACCGACCGCACCGTGGACCTAGAGCTCAAAATCGACACGACAACCGACTACCTGCTCGAGGTGCGCTTCACCGGCGCCGTCACGCCGTCCGACGTCGAGGACGCCGAACGAGTCATCGTACTGTCCTTCTTCAACGAGGAAGTCGTAATCGAACCCCCGGAAGACTCCTCGTGACCTGTATGTCCCAGCCCACTTACCTCCGCTATTGAACGGGGACGGCTCGTTTGAACACTCTGAACCGCATCAGCGACCGTGTGCCGCCGTACGTCGCCCTCATACCCGTGTGCGTCGGCGTATTCGTCGCGGCGGATGACCAGACCGTCATCGTGACGGTGCTGCCGCAGATCATGCTCGATATGGAGGTGCCGATTACCGAGATCGACCACGCCTCATGGGCGATCACAGGCTACCTGCTCGGGTACCTGGTGGGTATGCCGCTCATCGGGCGAGTATCCGACGTGTGGGGACACCGCCGTCTCTACATCCTGTCGGTCCTGGCATTCATGATCGGGTCGGTGGCGGTCGCTCTCACCCAAAGCCTCAACTGGATGATTGCGGCCCGGGTATTCCAGGCCATCGGCGCCGGCGCGCTGGTGCCCATAGCCATCGCAATCGTGGGTGATCTCTTCCCGCGAGGGAAGCGGGCGCTGCCACTGGGTATCGTCGGCGCGGCTGCCGAGGCTGGCGGAGTGATCGGCCCGCTGTGGGGAGGCGTGATAATTCGATACCTCGATTGGCGCTGGGTGTTCTGGATCAACATACCCCTCGCCATCCTTACGATCGCGCTCATCCTGCTCATGCTGCGACCAAGCCCGCGATTTCCCGCTTCCGTCGACGTGATCGGGGGGGCACTGGTGGCGGCAGCGCTGACGTGCACGACGCTTGCCTTCTCGCGGATCGGCTCTTTCGACTGGCTTGGCGGAGTGTTTGTGGCGGGTACGGTGCTCTCCCTCTTCCTCTTCATCCTGCGGCAGCGAAGCACGACCGACCCGCTTCTGCCCCCTGCGATGTTTCGCGTCCTGGCCTTCGTCACGGCCAACATCACCCATCTGCTCGTTGGGGCGGCCTTGATTATCGGCATGGTGACCGTTCCGCTAATGGCCAACACGGTGATGGGCAGGACGCCCTTGGAGGGTGGTCTGTGGCTTATGAGGATGACCGCAGGCATACCCTTCGGGGCCATGCTGGGCGGACTTATGGCACAGCGACTCGACCTGCGCTTCCCGGCCGCCGCAGGACTCGTATTCTCCGCCATCGGGTTCTGGCTGGTCAGCGGCTGGGGCCTCGATATTGGGGAGCCGCAGCTAACGCTCCATCTACTGGTCGTAGGGTTCGGCTTCGGTCTCCTGATCGTGCCGATAGCGCTCGCAGGGACCGAGACAGTGGGCGAGGATATCCGAGCGACGGCCGCTTCGATGGTGACGGCCCTGCGCATCGTGGGGATGACATTTGGGGTCGCCGCACTGACGGCTTGGGGCGTTGCCCGCTTCGATGTCCTTGCATCCGACATTCGTCTGCCCCTCGCGGAGGCCACCCAGACCAGAGCGGAAGCCCAGGCGCAGTTAGACCAGTTCACCGATCGCGTCAACGACGCCGGCTTGACCCTGTTCCAGGAGTTCTTCATCATCGCCGCCGCAGTATGCCTCATAGCGGTCATACCCGCCGTCCTGATGATCGTGAACAAGACCGCCGCGAGGCGGCCACCTATCCCTACAGGAGACGCGGATGTTTTACCAGATCGGCAAGGGGACGCCTGATCCCTTCAGCACGCTCAACGCCATCGTGGTACCGAGGCCAATCGGCTGGATTTCCACGCTCAGCGCTGCCGGCGTGCCCAACCTCGCGCCCTACTCATTCTTCAACGCTGTCTCCTACAGCCCGCCGCAAGTGATGTTCGCGGCGACGAGCAATCATCGGGAAGGGGGACTGAAGGACGCGGTGCTCGACGCTCAGACGACCGGCGAGTTCGTGGTAAACGTCGCCACGTGGGAGTTGAGAAAGCGGATGAATGCCTCAGCCGTCGCTGCTCCGAGGGAGGTCGACGAGTTCGAATACGCCGGGCTGACGAAGGCAGACAGCAGACTTGTGAGATGCCCTCGCGTGGCAGAGAGTCCCATCCACCTCGAGTGTCGCTACATCCGCTCGGTAGAGATGCTGTCCAACGACCCGGAAGACCCAAACACCGTCGTCTTCGGAGAGGTCGTCGGCGTCAACATCGACGAACGGGTGCTCGCGGACGGGCGCATAGACTTCCTCAAGCTTCGGCCCGTCGGCAGGCTCGGCTACCTGGACTTCGTCGAGGTCGACAGCGCCTTCACCATGGAGCGGCCCACCTGGGGCTGAATGAAGGCCACTCCGTCTTTTCACTGATCGGAGAGGGCCATCTCTCGCCCTCGACTTTGCCGGATCATAGCGACCAAAGTAATTGTCTTTTCCCAAAAACCGTTTAGCATTAGTGTTAGCTCCACGGGCAGGAATGGCCCATGAGAACGGCTCAATCTCGGTCCACGGACCTCAACGCGCCTTTACGAAAATTCCTGACGCGTCGTCTTCCGCCGTCACAGAGCAGCGTCAAGCTCGTGCATCGGGAGACGACGGTCTGCTATGCCTACATGTGCCAGTACGCCTACGCGTGTACCGAAAAGACGAAACGGCCTGTGAAGGTGCTCGAACGCAGGTGCATGAGGTACCAGCCTGAGGAGATGCGTGCCAGACCACGCCTTTCCGACCATGCGTTGGACTTGCTGGCCCGCCGACGGGATGTCGGGGAGAGCTTGGACACGGGTACCGTCGCGGTCTTGGACAAGCTCAGGCCGAACGGGCCGATTCGCAGGTTACGCTAGTAGCCTGTACCGGAATCACCAAGAAGGCTCGGTGTCCTCGGACTCGTTATTCGTCAGCCGCTGCTGATCCTGTCCATTGGACTCCATGACGAATATCTCGGCGTCTCCGTCAAGGTAGGAGACGAAGGCTATTCTCCTCCCGTTCGGCGACCAGGTCGGCTGTTCATCGCGCACCTCGTTGTGGGTCAGGCGGGTGAGGTTGTCGGACATGCCCTTGTCTTTGATCTCTATGGAGTATATCTCGGCGTTGCCGTCCCGCTCGGTGACGAACAGCAGCCTCTTTCCGTTCGGCGACCACGACAGATCGTACTCCGGCGCTTCGGAATTGGTGACGCGGACCTCTTCGCCCTCTTCGGGGTCTATCACGTAGACTTCGGGATTTCCGTCACGGATCGAAAGGAACGCGATATACCGCGAGTCGGGTGACCACTTCGCGCCGTAGTCCGTCGACTGTGTGCGCCTGAACTCATTCACCCCATCAGGATTTCGGACGTACAGGCCCTGCTCCGCGCCGTCGCGGACGGAGAAGACGATGAAGTTCCCCTCCGGCGACCATCCGCCGACCTCGTCCGCCGCCACCTTGCTGAGCAGCATCGACTCTTCACCCTCGGAATCGCTAACGTAGACCGCGTTTCCCGACTCTTGGGCCTGTACGAAGGACAAACGCCCGCTGTCCGGCCCCCACTTCGGATGCGTAATCTCGCCGCTGCCGGAAAAGACCTGTGTTCGGTCATCGCCCGAAATCTGCAGGACCTCGAGCTTCATGTCGTCGCTGCCGCCCGACAGGAAAGCAACGTAGCGTCCATTGGGTGAAAGCGACGGGGAGAACTCGTCACGCGGGCTCTTGGTGAGATTCTGCTCTTCACCCCGCCCGTCGGCTCGTACGGAATATATCTCCAAGTTGCCATCCCGGTCGGAGGTGAATACGATTGGTGGAGCGCCCGACCGGCACGCCAGGGCGAAGACGAGCAGAGGTAGAAGGGCGATGAGGCCAAGAGCGCGTTGAGTAGGCCGTTCCATGTGCGATGACACCTAAAATGTTTTGGAGAAGTATCAAACGGAGTGTTGGTTCTGCAACGAGTATTTGACATGGGAATCCTCGCGCGTTCAAGGTGTCGCAAGGTCAGTTTCCTGGGAACCCCCGGCGTGGGAAGGTTTCCGGCGTTCCTTCGTAGGAGAGTCCGTAACGAGTCGGGCCTCACCTTGCTGGAGGTGGTCATTGCCATGGCCATCCTCAGCGTCGCGGTGATAGGCCTGGTGGGCGGCCTTTCGTTCGTTATCAGCGTCTCCGATACGCTGGAGGAACAGGCGGTGACGGAGACGCTGGGGGCCCGGTTCGTCGAAGAGCGTCTGAATGGAGACTGTCTTCCAGAGGAATCCTCTCTAGGCACATACCGGATCGAGGATCACACGGTCGGGGAACAGTACACCGTGCGAGTGACATCCGATGGTGAGGAGCTGTTCGAGCTCAGTTCTCTAGCCGAACAGGTCGATTGTCCGGAGAGCGTGGACGAATGACTGCTTCTCGGCGAGTGTTGGGCTCATCGCAAGGGCTGACGCTGCTGGAAACGGCGGCCGTGATGCTCATCGTGGCGATCCTCACCGTGCCACTGGTTGCCGTCGCCGGCAGGCTCATCGTCCTGCCCGTGGAGTGGCAGGAGAATCTCGGTGAAGTGAGGGACTCGCGCGAAGCCCTGCACCTGGTGGCGTCAGACGCTCGTCAGGCGGCCTGTTACATTGAGGGGGACTCCAAAAACGACTACGGCACGTTCAAGTGGACGGACTACACGGAAACGCCTGCGAGGGAGTTTCGCGTCCGTTACTACTCTGACACGCCGCACTCGAATGGATCCCGCAATCTACTGAGGGAAGAGATCGTCGATGTCTCGCCCCCGCGGACTATACCAATCGGCAACGTGGAAGAGTTCAGTATCAGGCCAGAGGGCCGTCTTATCCGTGCGTGGGTGCGGATACCGACCCTTCCGGGGGAAGGCCCCGACGCGTCCCTGCTACAGATCGCAGCGCTGATGCGTCCCGGCGGTCCGGCCAGCGCCGACTGCTAGAAGTCCTCGCTCGCCGAGTTGATGATGCGGTGAATTGACGGCGAGAACGCCTCGTCGTCGCCCGGCTCGGTATCGTCGTCCGACCAGTCCTTCGCGGCGTTGATGCGCTTGGCCTCCACCGCATTCTCGTCCTCTCTGGCGTCGTCCCCAAGCGGCGGGCTGGAAACATACGCCCCCGATGAGGCCTTCGACGGGAACGAGACGATCCCCGCTTGAGAGGGATGTTTGTAGACCTCGCGGATGATGATTGTGACCGCCCGGTCGTCGACGCTCTTTACCGTCGCCGCGTACCGGTTCCCGCCACTCATCAGCCGCTTAATCCGGGAGGCCGTCTTCGATTCGACCTGTCCGACCTCCTCGCCCGACGCCTCATCGGTTACGTTCAACCTCCGTCCGACTAGCTCCAAGTTCACGTCGTCGCCCGGTGTGAGCCTCGCGAGTGTCTTGGGCGAAGCAACGTTTACGAGCAAGGTCACGAGGGTCTTCCCGGACTCGCCGATGAAGGCCCGTGTTGCCCGGCGGTGGGTCGGCTGATTGCGAGGAAGGTTGTCGCCAAGCTGTTCGAGCCTGTCCAGATTCTTCCTCGCGATCGTGTTGTGTGGGGAGACTTCCAACACCCGCTGGAACGCCTCTCTCGCCTCGTCAATCCGACCCAGTTCCATGAGTGCCCTGCCCATGCGGTTGTACGACTCAAGATCGCCGGGGAAGTCATCGATGAGGGAACGGTTCACTGCCACGGCCTCGGACCAGCGGCTTTGCATAGCGAGGGCGATTGCGGCCTTCGTCCGTTCCTGTTTCGTCTTCACTTTGTCTTCGGTCTGCTGGTATGCCATGATTAGGACTCCAAATACACACGTCATCAATAAATGGTCGTTGAACTAATACAAGATTCGTCCCGCCACCGCAAGCATATTTTCGCCCCTTAACCGGACGATTTTGGGTCAGGGGCCGGAACTCCATCGAAGCGGCAGGAGCTTCCACATCGCTTCGATCATGATGCCGAGGGACATCTTGGACTTCCCCATCGTGCGGTCGATGAAGACGATGGGGTGTTCGGTGACCACGCACCCCATGCGTTCGCAGGTGTGGTTGACCTCCGCCTGAAACCCGAACCCTGCGCAGCGAATCTGCGAGAAATCAATAGATCGCAATACGCCCTGCCGGAAGGCCTTGAATCCGCCGGTGGCATCCTTGACCTTCACTCCGGTCACGGTGCGTATTCCCCAGTTTCCGCCTGAGCTTATGAGTCTCCGCAGGATGCCCCAGTGCTCGTCAACGCCTCCGCCGCTCACGTAACGAGAGCCGATGACCACGTCGGACTCTCCGAGCGCGTCGATGAACGCCGGGATGTACTCCGGCTGATGCGACAGGTCGGCGTCCATCTGCACGATGACGTCGGCCCCGGCATCGAGGGCTTGGGAGAACCCGGCGATGTATGCCGGGCCGAGGCCCTCTTTGCGATGTCGTTGCACCAACTCGACCCGGCCGTCGTACTGCACGGCCAGAAGCAGGGCGACCTCACCCGTGCCGTCGGGGGAGCCGTCGTCCACGACGATCAGGGTCAGCCCCGGGATATCGAGGGCGAACAGTCGCTCAGCCAGCACTGGCAGGTTCTCGGCCTCGTTGTAGGTCGGCACCACGACTGCTACCTTAGAGTTATTCAATGCTGTTGCTCCTGCGCCTCGCGGGCGATTACTTGCGATAGGCTCCGATAAGGCCCCGCCAGCGGGTCAGGACGGCATCCATGACCATCCGCACCGAGTCGGCGACCGGACTGATCTTGCTGGAGGGCTCGTGATGCCAGTCTATCGGCATTTCCAATATCGAGGCCCCTCGCCGCTTGGCGATGAAGAGCACCTCGACGTCGAATCCGAACCCCGTCGCGCGCTGCAGCGAGAACACCTCGTCGGCGAGCTCGCCGCGGAACATCTTGAAGCCGCACTGGGTGTCCTCGAAGCCTCCGACGGCCACCAAACGGACGACCCGGTTGAATACTCTGCCCATCAAGTGCCGTATGACCGGCTCCCCGAATCTTCGCGCCCCCTCCGTCTGGCGGGAGCCTATTACGACATCGTAGCCCTCTGCCATGCGGTCGAGGAAGTCGTAGAGGTGCTCCACCGGCATGGACATGTCGGCATCGCACATGAAGCGGAGCTCGCCCTTCGCTTGGAGCATCCCATGGCGGACGGCGATGCCCTTCCCTGCCGTCGGAAGCGACTCTAGTCGCACCTGAGGGACCTCGGAAGCCCAACTCTCAACGACGGTCGCGGTCGCGTCGTCGCTGCCGTTGTCCACGACGAGGACCTCCCATTGGAACGGTCGGGAGGTAAGGTACCCTACCAGCTTCTCCAACGTTGGCCCGATTCGCCGTTCTTCGTTGTACGCCGGAACGATAACCGATAGAAACGGCTTCGCCAACGGTTGTCCCTCCTGTGGTCTCGTGAACCTTTAGCACGTTTTGCGTGTGGAATGCAACGCCGTGTGGCGCCCGCTAGGGACTTCCTTTGTCGCAATGGGGTCGCCAATCCCGTTCAGCCTGAGCCTGTCGAAGGCCAATTCGTGGTTCGACTGGCTCAGCAGTGCCCGGGTCGAGAACACTCACCGCAGAGGACGCAAGACCGCTGAGGCGAATCGCTTTCTACTTTACGCCGAGTCTATCGCCCCTGAAAGCGGGGCGGTCGCCGTTCGAGGAATGCGCGGCGTCCCTCGATGAAGTCCTCGCTGTCGAAGTTTGCGAACGGCAGGTCTTCCTGCTCTGGTGTCAGTTCCAAGAGGCCGGGATTCTCCAGAACGATTTGCATGATCTCCTTATGGCGGCGCTGCGACAGCGGGGCGAGCGGGACCATCTCCCGCGCCAGGCCATAGACGTACTCGGTGATCTCGTCGTCCGGCAGCACGCGGTCTACGAGGCCGATGCGCACCGCCTCCTCAGCGTCGAACTGCCTACCGGACATGAGAATGTAGTTCGCATGGCCCGGTCCCACGAGTCTCACCAACCGCCGCATCTCCTTGTAGCCGATGAGGATGTTCAGCTTCGCGACGGGTATGGCATATCGACTGCCGGAGGCGGCGATGCGCATGTCAGTCGCCATACTCAGTTCGCACCCCCCTCCGATGCAGTATCCCCGGATGAGGGAGATCGTCGGCTTCGGGATGCTCTCGACCGTGTCCAGCGCGCCATCGAACGCCGCGGCGTACCCCTTGGCGCTCTCGGCATCGTGCCGGTACCGGTCGAAGTCGGCTATGTCCGCACCAGCAGAGAAAGCCAACTCCCCGGAGCCGGTGAAGACGACCACCCGGACATCGTCGTCGGAGGCGACCTCTTCGGCGATGCGGCTGAGCAGCTGCCAGCCCTCGTAGGTGATGGCGTTTCGCCGTTCCGGTCGATTGAACGTGACGGTCGCGACGCCGTCACGCCGTTCACAGAGGATGTCGGTTGTCATGTGATTATTGTTTCGCGTGGTTGTTTTGTAGGAAGGTTCAATGATGGCACTACAGTGGAGTCTGTCGCCAGCCCGTTACTTCCGCAGCGAATCGAGGAAGATCAGGTCGCGGGCGTCGACTTGGGGGCGGACGGCTTCCAGGAACGGTTCGAGTATGCCTTCGGGTGTCAGGTGGGTGGTGTCGAACTCGAGCTTCTGGCGAAAGTAGGAGTTATTGTACTCGTAGAGAAACTCCTCCATTATCTCTTCGATCTCATGCGACTTGACCAACTCGTAGGGATGGGGATCATCGACCATGCGCTGCCGGATCACGTCGGGGTCGCAGGTCATGTGGACGAGGATGCAGTTGTCCGGCATCTTGTGTTCGAGCCAGCGGTGGTAGGACACCTCGCTGCCCGGGTGGTAATAGCGCGGCCCGAATATCTTCTCCTCGATGTGGAAGCCGCCGAAGATGCAATCGTTGTAGCGCTCCAGAATCTCCAGGTGGTAGTAGATGACCATCCGCTGGAACCGCTCTTTGAGCACCGCCGACATGTTCCACATGGTCTGCTGGTCCTCTTCGTTGAGGTGGTGGTAGTCGGGAATGGTGAAGTCGCCGTCGTCCATGTGGAACCTCTTGCCGACCTTCAGTCCCCATTCCTGCAGGGCGTTGGCGAGCGTGGTCTTGCCCACGTATTCGGTACCGATCAAGATGAGTCGCACGGAGAGCCTCCCTAGGAGTTCGTAGTGATGCCCGGTCGCCCAGATTCTAACACCGTTCGCCGGAAAACACGTGAGGCCGCCTTTCGACGGCCCCACGCTGGAGGGAGAGGAGGAGGTGTCATTTTCGTAATTCTGTAAGGCAAATGATAGTCGATGCCAACACGGTGCGTCAAGTTAGGCGAGAGGGTAACCTTATCCCGCGTGACAACGCACCAACACTTCGACCGGCGCCCACCCCGCACCTGATGCGGGGTAACCGGATTGCTTACCTAAAGTCCCCTTACGCCAGTGCCCTCAGACTGTCGTCGTCGGTCGGCTGGAGCGGAGTGAAGTCTCGGTTGTTCTGGTACCAGGGGCGCTCGGTGCCGGTGCAGGCGTTGCCGACGGCGTTGTAGTTCAGGTACATGATCGCGCGCCGCCAGGGCGAGACGTTGTTGGAAGAACCGTGGACCACGTTGCAGTGCACGAACGCGACGGAGCCGGCCATTCCGATCAGCGGCTCGATCCCGCTCTCGCCTGCGAGGCGTTCAAGGGCTTCGTTGTCGATATGGTGAAGGGCGTATCCCCTTCCCTTGGCGTCCTCGTGGAGCTGGGAGTCGAGGAGTCCATGACGCTGCGAGCCAGGCACCACCAGGAGCGGGGATGTGACGGCGGTGCAGTCGTCGACGTAGACGGAGGCCATGATGCAGTCCGGTTTGGGCATTCCGTCGATCATGTGCCACGGCGGATAGTCCTGGTGCCAGTCCCAGCCGCCGCCCTTGCCGAAGCCGGGCTTGGGATTGAGCCTGCTCTGGTGCAGGTAGGCATCGTCGCGAAGCAGCTGTCGGACGGGTCCGAGCATTCTCGGCAAGGTGAGGAGACGCTTGAACGGCTCGGAATACACGTGAGCGCCGAATGCGAGGCGGGCGGTCGCAGCGTCCTCACTCTCTCGGACGACCTCCGGGCCCTCGCGGCTCAATATCTCCGGAATCTCCCGTTGGAGGACGGCGACCTCGTCGTCATCAAGAAGGTTCGGGAAGAAGAGATATCCGCGGGTATCGAACTCTTTGATCTGCGATTCGTCGAGCTTCATAGCGTGCCTTTTCCGGCTAAGGTCGTTGGGGCGCTATTGTAGTGCGTTTTGCGAATGAGTGGCAAACGGCTATGGCTGGGGGAAGCACTGACAGCGTTCGAAATGACCGGTATCGAGGTTGTACAGGGACGGGTCGATTGGTAGAATCGGAATGTGGGCGGGCGTAACTCAGTGGCAGAGTGTCTGCTTCCCAAGCAGAAAGTCGGGGGTTCGAATCCCCTCGCCCGCTCCAACGGAGCAGTTCAGAGAAGAGAGTGCCGCACGTTGCCGATTCTCAGGATTGCATGAGGGGTCACCTACGCAAGCGCGGAGGACAATTATGACTACCAAAGACAGTCTCAAAGACTTGATCGATCAACTCCCGGATGAAGAACTGCACGTGGCCAAACGCTTCATTGAGTACCTGCGAGATGCTGGCTCTCCCCTGCTCGATGTTCTGCTTGAAGCGCCGGAAGAGGCTGATGAGTTGAACGATGAGACAGTAACCGCACTACGTGAAGCGGAATTGGAAGTCAAGGCAGGAGATGTTGTGACTCACGCGGAGTTGAAGCGTGAGTTGAGCCTGTGACTTGGAAACTCGTCTACTCGAACCGGGCCCGAAGGAGTATTCGTCGTCTTGACTCTGCGACCTCCGGACGCATCGTTGCCGGGTTGGAACGCCTGATAGCTACCGGACATGGAGATGTAGCTCGGGTTCGGGGTGACTCCGCAAAGTGGAGACTGTGAATCGGCAGTTGGCGAGTGTTCTTTACTTACGATGCCGTGGAGCGCACTATTCACGTGCTTGATGTTCGACATCGTCGAGAGGCGTATTGGGGTACAGATTGACTTCGGCGTGACTCATACGAAGGGGTCATCTGAGGACGGCTCGTTCAACCGTATCACTCAGCCGTGCGTTGAGACTCTTCCCTTCCACATTTGCTGCCGTAGCCACTGCTCGATGAAGTTCAGGGCTCATTCTCAAAGCAACCTTCTCTGAGTAAGGCCTGTCCGGCTCTTCTCCTCTCTCAGCGCACATTGCCAGGTAGTCGTCAATGGAAAACTCAAATTCCTTTTTCAACTGCTCGAAGGAGTCAGCTTCAAAGAAGATAATGTCCTTGGTGTTGACCACCCGGCCATAGAGGGCTCCGGTATCGTAGTCAAGGTCTACCTTCGCTTGATAACCCTTGTACGTTAACACGGTTCTATCCCTGCCTCTCGCCCGCTCCAGAGATTTCTGATCTCCTCCCGCGCACCCGCTTGTAAGCCTTTACAAAGAGTTTTCCGGCGGCTGCTGCCGGATGGCGGCGAGGGACTCGGATGATCCTCGCTCCACGCGCTTTCCGGCTAGGAAGACGTCCTCCACGTTCCAGAGGTTGCGGATGTCCTGCATCGGGTCGCCGTCGAGGATGACGAGGTCGGCCTCTTTGCCGGGTTCGAGGGTACCTACTTTGTCATGCATGTCGAGGGAGCGCGCCGCGTCGCCGGTGACGGAGTAGACTCCCTGCTTGTTGGAGTAGCCGGACATGACGAGACACTCGGTCTCGTAGGCGGTGTTGCCCAGCATGTAGTTGCCCCAGGACGAGTCGGAGCCGGTGATGACCTTCGCCCCCATCTCTATAAGCCGTCGGCAGTCTTCTATGCGTACGTCGAACTCCCGAAGCTCTTCATCGAGCTCGGCCTGCTCCTGCGGGGTGAGTCCGTCGCGCTCCTTGCGGTGCTGGAGCGTCCAGATGCGGGCGCGAAACACGTGGAGGGTGGGGTTTACGTACGCCCCCTGCCGGACGATGCGCTCGGCTACTGTCTCGTCGAAGAAGTTCGTTCCGTCCGCACGCTTGAAGACGCAGTGGATGATCATGTCCACCTCAGCCTCGAGGGAGTTGGCGGTGCCTTGCGTAGACAGACAGTGCGCGGCGGTTGGCTTGCCGAACTTGTGGGCCTCGTCAGTGATGGCGAGCAGCTCGTCGACGTTGAAGGACGGGCGCATGGTGAACGAGGTGGCCGTGCTCCCGCCGGTCGCGGTGATCTTGATGTAGTCGGCCCCCTCTTTGATGAGCTGTCGCGTCATGGCGCGGGCCTCATTCGGGCCGGTCACCTCGGAGCCGAAGTAGCCCATGTGGCCACCGATGATGGACACGGGACGCCCGCACAAGTGCATCCGAGGGCCGATGGTCAGCCCGTCGTTCACGGCGTCGCGCAGGCGGAACATGGTCATGTTCTTCGGGCCGTTCTCGCGGATGGTGGTGACGCCGGAGAAGAGGGCCTTGCGGGCGTTCCTCGCGGCCTGGACGGTCAGGATTTCGTCCGGGTAGGTGGCTACCTCGTCGCCGACTCGCCCGTCGCCGAAGCCCACATGGTGAGTGTGTGCGTCAACCATGCCGGGCATGAGGGTCTTGTCTGGGTAGTCCAGGGTCTCGACCGACGCGCCCTCGGGCGCGGTCACCTCGCCCTGCCTGCCGACGGCAACAATCTTCGAGCCTTGAACCAGGACTGCACCGAAGGGCACGGATGAGCCGCCTCGTCCGTCGATCAGTGTGCCGGCGTGAATGAGCTTGAATTGGTTATCCGGATGCTGCATTGGGAGGGAAGCCTAGCCACTGTGGACGCTAGCTCTTTTCTCCGTCCGCTGCAGGTTCGTCAGCGTCGTCCTCTTCGGGCGAATCTTCCGTCGCACCGCCCATCCGCTTCTGGAAGTAGTCGGCGATGTTCATTTGGGCGGGAACGTAGACGAGGGTGGCGATGGCCCCGTTTTCCAGCATGATGTCGACGTGCTGGAATCCCAATGCCCTGCCGAACATGCCGAACCTGGCGCGAGTGTCCTTCAGGCGATTGAAGGGAATCAGGTAACGGCGGGTCTGGAGGATGCCTCCGCGCTGGTAGATGAGCGCCTCTTCGGTGAGGTAGTACCTTGTGCGCCGCCACTGCCAATACTTTGGGATCACGATGACGAATACGAGCACCGCGGGCGTGAAGGGGTCGGGGAAGACGCCGACCGCGAAGATGATGACGACGATGGCGAGCAGCCACCAAGATGACCAGAGCCAAGCGTACTGGACCTGGGCGACTTCGACGGCGTCGTCGGGGACTTCCGGTTCCTGCGGCCGTTGGGGCTGCTGGGGCTGTTCTTCTTCGCTGTTCATCCGAACCTCCGTTGCCGACAAAGGGTATCGTGTTTGGCAGCGTGAGGTAAAGTGTGCCGGTCCGTGGAGAAGCGTAACTGTTCAGAGTTCGTGAGAAACCCCTAACGTCATACCCGCGAAGGTGGGTATCCACAGGGGGAGGGGGGTTCATCTCACCAAGACTGAACAGTTACGGACAAGCGATCGGTCTTTCAAAAGCCAAGGCGGTTGTTCTATAATGTCACGCAGTACACGCACGGAGCGAAGGACGAACATGGCCAAGAGAACCGAAGGCGACGGAGGAGTTTCCAGGAGAGGATTCCTGAAGAGCGCCTTAGTCGGCTTGGGGAGCGGCGCGGCCATACTCACCATCATGGGCGGGCGAGGGCTGCTTGCTCGAAAACGAAGAGCGGTCGCGGAGTTCCCGGACGACTCGATCTTCGCTCCCGCCAGGAATCGTAGCGACCGCGCTTAGGTCGCCGGTCGCCCTTCTTTCCTCATTTCGCTTCTATTTCCTCGTTGACTGCTCGCTGTTGTGAGTCTTGTATCCAGTCGCCGTGATGCTGGCGCATTTGTTTTTCGATTCCGGAATCCCGCCCTCACGGACGGACGTATAACTTATCGAGTCCGCATCTTCCCCCAACCTAAACGTTAGGCCTTCCGGATACCGGCATCCGCCGGGTACGCCGGACTCGGGACAGGGAATGCCCGGAGCAATTGTCAGGGCCGACGGAACGACTGGGTAGTGGGAGATGAAGCTGCACGGCTTGATGTCGGTTGCCATGATATGTACGCCTTTGATATATGATAGCTTGATTCAGGCGAGCCCACGTTGCTCAGGGATGCCGACACGGCAAGCGACGGCCGGTTGGCGAGGACCACGGAGACAGGGTTCTCGAAAATGAAACTGGGAAGGATAGGGCGACAAGTCCGCACGCTGGTCATCGGCTCTGCGCAGGGCGACCAGCGGAGGAGCGGCCTCTGGAACGACCGAGTCCGGGCCGCTTCCCAGCTTGCGCTTGGCAACTCGACCGGAGACCGAAGGCGGGCCGGTCAAGTGGCCCGTGAGGCCGTTCGCGGGGCGATCGGGGCGCTTGCGGAGATCGGGGGCGAGGCGAGCGGGATCGCGAGGGACGCCGTCATGGGCGTTGTCCAGGGCACCTCGGGTTCTTCCAAGCCTGCTACACCGCTGATCAGAGAAGCGGTAGAGGGGGCGATCCGCGGTTCCCTCGAAATGGGCGTGGATATTCAAACCGCGGGGACGGACGCGGTTGAGGGAGCGATCGAGGGAGCCGTCTTTGTCGGGGTGGAGACGGACAGGGCGGTTTCCGAAGCGTCATACAGCGCATTTGAAGCCATCACTGGGGTTGGCGTCGACGTCGGCAGCGCGGCAAAGGCGGCCATTGTCGGAGTCATCACCGGCGTGTCGGCAACGGGTGGGAATGTGCCCCAGGCCGCGCGTGACACGGCCAAGCTCCTCATAAACAACGTATCGGGCGACTCCGCCCAATTGGCGTATGTTGCCCAGAGCGTCGTGGAAGGCGCGCTGGAAGTCCAGAACGTCGACCACGTCTTCACCGTCAGTTATGTTGGAAGGGCGGCCGAAGGGGCCATTGACGGCGCGTACGATGTGAGTGAGGAGGTGGGAGACGAGGTGCGCCTCGCGATCGCGGCTATGTTGGAAAATCCGCGGGTACACGTGGGACCGGCAACCGCTCCGCTCCTGCAAGGCCTCGCCGAGCGTGTCGCCGTGTATCACCCCCAGGGCCCGTTGGCGTGGAGAATCAAGGCGCTCTGGTACGCGGGATGGTCGCTAGCCAGAATCGGGGGCATCGACCTCGCCGCGTCATTGGCATTCTTTACCCTGCTGTCATTCTTCCCGCTGGTAGCGATCGTCATCCTGATCTTCTCCGCGTTTGCCGATCCTGAAACTATCGAGACAGAGCTTGCTCACGTATTTCTCTTCTTCTTCCCGGCGTCGGGGGACTTCTTCAACAACTCCGTCGGTTACTTATTTAACTCTCGCGTTGCGGCCAGCATCGTGGCCATCGTCGGTATCGTGATCGGGGCGAACGGGCTGTTCATGGCGGCCAACCGGTCCGTCAACCGCATATTCGGGACGGAGCCGCGAAGGCTCGTTACCACAACGCTCCTGCAGGTCGTGTTGACCGTCGGCATCATGTTGCTCTTCCTAACCTCCATAGGGCTGACGCTTGTGTTTCAGATTGCTCTCAGCATAAGCTCCGCGCTCCCTCTCGTCAGTTGGCCGGTCAACCGCGCGGTCCTCGTCGTGACCGAATTGATCTCGGGTGTTTTGCCCATATTCATGACGATGTTTGCGTTCGGAATCGTCTACCGGGCGCTGCCGAACACCCGCGTGCCGTGGCGGGACGCCACCTTTGGCGCGATCATTGCGGTCGTGCTGTTCGAGGTGGGGAAGCATATCTTCTTCTGGTTCGGCAATATAACGGGCCAGCAGAACCTCATCTATCTGCCGTTTTCGTCCGTCGTTCTGCTGCTGATCTGGGCGTTCATAGGGGGAATCATCTTCCTGTTTGGGGCCAGTATCACTAACGAAGCAGCGAGCAACCGACCGAAGGGAATCGAAGGAACGAGGGAGGCGTCGAGTCCCGAACGAGAGGACGAAGGTCGTTCCGAGTCGTTTCATGCAACGCGATTCCGTTGACACTTGCGTGATCCTTCATGTAGAATTCTCTTGAAATCGGTATGAGTTTTAGAACTCCATCCTGTAGGTAATCCACGCCCCGCGGCACAAACCGATGCGCGGGGTTTTTTCTGGTTTCGCCTCATTCGCGAACGTCACGATGCGGGTGAGCGCCGTCTCAAAGGGGGCACGAGTTGCGGACGACAGACTTTCGGATACGAATCGCCGGTGAGGGTGGACAGGGACTCCTGTCGGTCGCCGAGGGCTTCGCGTCCGCCAACGTGCAGGCCGGCTATCACGCGCAGACATTCGCTACCTTCCCCTCCCAGATCACGGGCGGGCCGACGTGGTTCCAAGTTCGGATTTCCACTGAACCGATACTGAGTCGCGGCGACCAGCTCGACGTGCTGGTCGCATTCAACGAGCACGCCTACGAAGCCCACAAGGACGAGGTCCGAGACGGCGGAGTCGTGGTCTACGACTCGAAGGCCTTCCAGATGGAGGACAACGGTTCGAGCCTCGGCGTCCCGTTCGATCAGCTGGGCCGGTCGACGGGCAACCCAAGGGCCGCCAACATGGTCGTCATGGGAATGCTCGCGGGCCTGATGAACATGCCGCAGTCGATCCTCGAAGAGTTCGTCAAGCAACGCTGGGGTAACGTGGAGCGTTACGGCGAGAAGACGGTGCCGCAGAACATCCACGGCCTGACCCTCGGACGCGAGGAGGCCATGAAGAGCGGTTTCAGCTTGGGGGAGCTTGCTCCTCCCAACAAGCCGGACTACGGCCAGATATTCCTGAACGGCAACGAGGCCGTCTGCCTCGGGGCCGTACATGCGGGACTCAACTTCTACGTCGGGTATCCTATCTCGCCCGCGACGACGATCCTCGTGTGGATGGAGCGCTGGCTGAGCGGCGACGACAAGACCGCCTACCAGGTCTCCTCGGAGATCGAGGCGATCAACGCGATCGTCGGAGGCGGATACGCGGGCAAGAAGGCGATGACCGCCACGGCGGGGCCGGGATTCTCGCTGATGAGCGAGGGACTGGGATTCGCGTGGATGGCGGAGATTCCGCTCGTGGTCTGCGACGTGCAGCGCGGCGGCCCGGCCACCGGTCTCCCCACGAAGACGGAGCAGTCGGACCTGTTCGCGGCGATGCATCCGGCGCACGGGGACGTGAGCCTGCCGGTAATCGCCCCTGGATCGGTCGAGGAGTGCTTCTACGCCACCGTAGAGGCCTTCAACTGGGCCGAGAGATATCAGGGCCCCGTAATCCTCCTGAGCGAGCACTCTCTGTCGGAACGCAAGCAGAATGTCCGCAAGCCGGACCTCGACTCGATACCCGTCGAGAACCGCACGGTATATCACGGCGCAAACGGGACGAACGGCTACCACCGCTACGAGCCGCGAGAGCTGTCCCCGATGCCCCTGCCCGGCGGTCCTGGCAGCTACGTCGCAAACGCGAGCGAGCACGACGGCATGGGCGACACCACCCACCTGCCGGAGCGTCACATTCAGATGACGGAGCGGCGGTTCGGCAAGCTGAAGCTGCTGGAGACCGGCACCTACGAGTCGGAAAACACTGGCGCCTCGGTTGCGCTGATGCCTTGGGGCGGCTCCAAGGGCCCCACCCGCGAGGTCTGGCAGCGAATGACCGAGGAGGGAACGGCGGACAACCTTGCGTGGTACTACACCATGTATTTGAACCCGCTCCCGCCCGCGCTGCTGGATGAGCTCAGGGAGAAGGAACTGGTCATCGTGCCGGAGCTCAACTATCAGGGCCAGTTCTCGTCGTACCTGCGGTCCCTAGGCGTGAGGGCCGAGTCGATCACCCAGTACACAGGACTGCCGTTTGCCATAAGAGACCTGACTGAAAGAATCGAGGAGCGGATCGGCGTTGGCCGGAAGGAGGAGGTCGCGGTATGAGCGAAAAGAATCCCGAATATGATTTCAAGTGGTGCCCCGGCTGCGGCGACTTCGGCGTTCGCCGGGCGCTGGAGCAGGCGGTAGCGCGAAGGCTGGTCGAGGCGGAGGAGCCTATCGAGCAGACCGTCGTCGTGGCCGGCATCGGATGTTCCGGCAACCTCGTCCACCTGCTGGAGGGCGACCAGCCCTTCGGCATCCACGGCCTGCACGGCCGCACGCTGCCGGTGGCGTTTGGCGTCAAGACGGGTCGACCCGACTTGAACGTCGTCGTGGTCGCGGGTGACGGGGACTTCCTCAGCATCGGCATGGAGCACATCGCGCCGCAGGCCCAGCGTAATCTCAACGTCTGCGCGGTTGTCATGGACAACGGGGTCTACGGCCTGACCAAGGGCCAGAGTTCACCCACCAGCGAGATCGGGATGATCACGAGCTCGACTCCCTTCGGCAAGGCGGAAGAGGGCCTCAACCCTCTGAGGCTGTATTTGACGATCGGCGTGTCGCACATCGCGTCGGCCCTGTCGAGCAAGATCAAGGACATGGCGAACATGATCTACGACGCGATGGAGTACCCCGGCTTCTCGGTGGTGCACGTCCAGTCGCCGTGCACGGAGTACAACGACACCTACAAGATCCTCAAGGGTGAGCCGCGCAAGGGTATACCCGGCAGGGCGTGGGACATTGCGGACGATCACGACCCCTCGAACATCGACGCAGCGGCGAGCCTCCTGGAGCGCGACGGCATACCCCTGGGACTCCTGTACCAGGCGGAGCCCCAGCCGACCATGAACCAGCGTCTGGACGGCCTCAAGACAAAGGCGAAGGCCCTGACCACGGAACAGATGGTAGCCTCGTACGGCGTGTAGGGCTGCCCGACGGTTGAAGGCAACGATGCCCCGGACGGGACGGCCCGCCGGGGCATTCTTGTATAGGTCGCGTTCCCGAACGGCCTCAAACTAGCCCATTTCCCCTGCCGGTGGTATATTTTGTGACTACGATCCGCAAGGTACCGGAGAAGCAGATGGACATCGCGATAACGAAATCCCCAACGGCGGGAACACGCCCGAAACCCGCCGACGCCGATCTTGGCTTCGGCCAGATCCTCACGGACCACATGTTCCTGATGGACTACTCGACCGAGCGAGGCTGGCACAGCCCGCGGATCGAGCCATACCACGACCTGACCCTCGACCCGGTGGCGATCGTCCTGCACTACAACCAGCAGGTCTTCGAGGGCCTGAAGGCCTACCACCTGCCGGACGGCGGCATCGGACTGTTTCGACCGGACAAGAATGTCGAGCGGATGAACGCCTCGACTGAGCGGATGGTAATGCCCTTGTTCGACGCCGAGGTGTTCCTGGCTGCGGTCAAGGAGCTTGTGGTGTTGGACCGCTACTGGCTTCCCACGTCCGAGGGCACCGCGATCTACATCAGACCAACCATGATAGCCACCGAGGCGGCGCTGGGCGTCCAGCCTTCGGAGACCTACCTCTTCTTCATCGTGCTCAGTCCCGTCGGGCCGTACTACAAGGAAGGCTTCAACCCGACGCGCATCTTCGTCTCCGACGAGTACATCCGCGCCGCGCGAGGAGGCGTCGGGAACGCCAAGACATCGGGCAACTACGGCCCGACCCTGTACGTGTCCGAGGAGGCCAAGGAGAGGGGATATACGCAGGTCCTGTGGCTCGACGCCGTGGAGCGAAAGTACGTCGAGGAGGTCGGCACGAGCAACATCTTCTTCGTGATCGAAGACGAGCTGGTGACGCCGAGCCTGTCCGGCTCGATACTCTCAGGCGTGACCCGCGACTCGGTGATGCAGGTCGCCCGAAGCTGGGACATCGAGGTCACGGAGCGGCGCGTCTCGATGGAAGAGGTCGCCGAGGGCTGCCGGAGCGGCAGGATCAGCGAGGCCTTCGCGACGGGCACCGCCGCAGTGGTGTCGCCCATCGGCGAGATCGGCTACATGGGCGAGGACATCCCCGTCGGCGAGGGAGAGACCGGCCCGTTGGCGCGGCGCCTCTACGACGAGCTCGTCGGCATCCAGTACGGCTACAAAGACGACCCCTTCGGCTGGAGGGTGCGGATAGCGTAGGGGTACTTTAACGCCCACCGAGACTCGCACTGTTCCGTACATGATACGAGAGCGAACGTACTCCGTGTGTGAACCCCGTTCGTGCTGAGCCTGTCGAAGTACGAGCTTCACCCTTACAGCGCAAGTTCCACTACGCCCTCGGCGTCTTGACGTACTCTTCGAGGTATCTCCGCACGACCATGCGCGCGCGATGCAAGCGCGACTTGAGCGCTGAGACGGTAATGTCGAGGGCCTCCGCCGCCTCCGCGTTGGAGAGGCCCTGAACGTCCCGAAGAACGAGGGCGGCGCGCAGGTCGGGTTCGAGCATGTCGATCCCCTCACGCAGCTTGTCTCCCAATTCCGAGTCGAGAGCGTCCTTGTGCGGGTTCTTCGTCCAATCGACGACTTCCATGTCATCGACGCCGGTATTGGTGAGTGTGCGGTCCTTCTTGGTCTTCCGCAGGCGCATCAGGGCGGCGTTCATCGTTATCCGATAGAGCCAGGTGGTTACGTGGGACTGCCCTCTGAAACGATCATATGCGCGGTATGCGGAAAGGAAAGCCTCCTGCACCACGTCCTCGGCCTCCTGGGTGTTGCCCATAACGCGGTACGCCACGTTGTAGACGAAGTCCGAGTGCTGCTCGACGATGGCGTCGAAGTCTGCTGCGGACGTACTCTGTTCGTTGTCGGCCGGAGTCAATATCAACTCACCAATGCCGGAAGGCCGGGCGAGGCGTCCCGCAGCTTATGGAACCGAAATCCGGTCCCTTGCATCCAATTGTAGGGGAACGGGCCTACAAAGCGAAAGCAGGCGCCCCCCTTTCTCTAGCGAGGCGGTTATGGGGCTGATAGGACGGCTTACGGCTCTTTTCAAGCGGGGTCCTGAGTGCAGGGACATCCGCATGGCGGCGTCTGACTACATCGACGGAGATCTGGCGAGTACGCAGGCCGAATGGGTGCGCGCGCATCTCGGCGGATGCGAAGCCTGCCGGGCGTTCGTCGATACGCTCGTCGAAACGGTGCGGCTTCTGGGGACGTTGAATCGCGAGGAACCCGCTCCGGCAGGGCTCACGGATATGATTCGCGCCAGGATTGCGGAAGAGGGCCGTCTACGCGCCTGATGAGCGTCGCTATCCGGCGGCGACGTACTTCGACGGGCACTTGACGATGACGCTCTCGCTGTAGAACACGCCGTCGTCGCCATAAGAGCCTTCGAGAATGATCTCGGAGTGCTGGTTGAAGAAGAGGTCGGGGACCACGCCGTCATGCACCGCCGACAGCGTCTCCGGGCCCTCGGTGTCCACAAGGGTAAACCGGGCGATGGTGGAGGCGTCCTCTCGGACGAATGAGCCCTGAACGAGCTTCCCGTTGACCTTCACGAGCCTGCCCTCATCGGTCGGCCCGATATCCTGGATCTCGCTGACGGTGTAGAAGTACACACTCGCGCTCTGGAACGCGGTATAGACGAGGAAGCCGAGAGCGCCTATGACGACCGCGAGGCCGACGAACACCTTGATGCGGTGGGCCATGCGGCTCGGCTCAGGAATGACGGGTGTATCGATTGCTGTCATTGGTCCTACCGGCTCTCTTCTTGTGAACTCGCGTCGTCTTCGCCCTGACGTTCCCTCAGTGCCCGTCTCAGCGCCTCAATGTCGCGTCGCATGTCGCGCTGGCGACGTGACATATAGAAAGCATACCCGAAAAACCCCGCCCACGTCAGGATGTAGACGGCGAAGAGGAACGGGAGATTGGCCTCCGGGTCGGAGTCGGTCGCCTGGGCGAAGCCTGTGGCGGATGCGGCGTTCTCGACGATGTCGTACCCCGCATACACGGGAGCGGCAAGCACCGCCGCCACGATGAGTCCCAGCAGGACGACGGGGGCGGACTTGGCTAGGAGCAGCGCCTTACGCAGCGTACTGGAATATCTCGTCGACATCGGTCTCCGCTTTCTTCAGGCTGTATCGTTCGATAATCAGGTAGATGAACAGGACCACAAACGCTATGAGCGAGACGAGCACGGTAACGAGCATCCTCGGGTCAAGAGCGTCGCTCTCTGCAGCGGGGCCAAGCACGAGGTTGGGGTGTGTCGACCGCCACAGTTCGGCGGCGTAGTAGATGATGGGCGCGTCGATAGCCCCAATGAGGGCGAGGACGGCCCCGTAGCGCGCCCCCTGCGAGCCCTTCGGCCCGAAGGCGCGGAGCATCAGGTAGCTTGCGTAGATGAACCAGAGTACGAGCGTGAGCGTCAGCTTCGGGTCCCACGTCCACCACACGCCCCACACCGGCTTGGCCCAGATCGCCCCGGTGACGATTGCTATGGTGCAGAAGACGAAACCGACCTCCGCCGATGCGTAGGCGACGGCGTCCGACCTCTCGCCCTTGCCGAATAGGTGAATCGCGCTGGCTACGGCCACAACGACCACCGACAGCAAGGAAAGTATGGCGACCGGAACGTGGAAGTAGAAAATGCGCTGCGACACGCCGAGGTTGACGTCGGTCGGCACATAGAGGAAGGTGAGATACAGTGTGGCCGCCATCAGAATGGCGCCGGCGACGATCAGTGCGTCGCGAAGATGGTCTTCCGTCCGAGGCATGGTTGAAATATATCACAGCGGCAATTGCGTAGAAAGTATTGCGTACGGGGAGGCCGTAGCACCCTCTTTTAGAATGCCACGCCCCGCAACTCTGGTAGAATTGCGGCATGGAGCGGCAGACGTTCGAGCGACTGGTGCGAGTGGCGCTGGGCATGATACCGGAGGACTTCCGGCAACGCCTCGAGAATGTGGACATCATCGTCGAGGACTGGCCTTCGCAAGACCAGCTTGCGGGACACCTCGTGGACGACTCACACCTGCTCCTGGGGCTGTATGAAGGGGTGCCCCTCACCGAACGGGCCGATTATCTCGCCATCCTTCCCGACCGGATTACGATCTTCCAGGGGTCGATCGAGTCCATATGCGAGTCGCACGAGGAAATCGTCGAGGAGATTCGCACGACGGTCATCCATGAGGTCGCGCACCACTTCGGCATTGACGACGAGCGGCTGCATGAGTTGGGAGTATAGGAGCGCCGGCTGCTACGTGCTAGGTGTCGGTGACCTGCTCGCGGCGTACCTCATGATCGCCACAAGCGGGACTGCCGCAACGACGACGGCGGCAGCGACCAGGAACGGCAGTCCGACGAGGTCGTCGCTGAGGGAGGCGAGCCTGCCACTGCCCGACGCGCCGACGACCACTCCCAACGAGTAGACGGCGTAGAAGACGCCGAAGGCCATTCCTCGCCTGTCAGCGCCGGTAGCGCTCGCGACGAGAGCCGTAGCGGCCGGGAAGACCAGTCCGTACCCCAGTCCGAATACCGCCATACCCGCTACAACACCTCCGTATCCCTCCAGAACGCCCAGAAGCGCCAGTCCGATGGCAATACCGACGAGGCCCAGCATCATCGGCCCGAATCGCCCGTAGCGGTCCCCGGCGCGGCTGATCGGGCTCGCCATCACGAGCATCGCCACAAGCGCGTAGATGCCGAAACTGTAGCCCGAACGGGCCGCCGTCTCTCCCTGCTCCTCCAGCATCAGGGGAAGGTGCGTGACGAGCGCCCCGATACCGACGGTGATGACAAATGCCGCGGCATAGGCCGCCCAGAGGGAGGGGCTTCGCCTCGTATCTTCTCTCTGCGCCGCGGCCGGGTCGGACTCACTCTCATGGACCGAAGGTGTCCCGTCACGGGCGATGATCAGGAAGGCTACAAGCGTGATGAGGATGAACGCGGAGTCGACGTAGAAGACGACGTTTGCCCCCCAGATATCACGGAGAATCCCTGCTGCCGGAGGGCCGATAAGGGCTGCAACTGCTATCAGCGCCCCTGTGATGCCCATGGCGCGTCCCCACCGGTCGGCAGCCGTCCTATCGCCGATGATGGAGAACGCCCCCGGCGCGAGTACGGCCGCTCCAATACCGTGTACGGCCCTGGCCGCCATCATCTGCTCCGGCGTCTGGACGAGCGAGTAGCTGAAGACGGCGATGACGGTGATCACCATGCCGAGAAGCATGGGTGTCCGACGTCCCCACCTGTCGAGGATAAATCCCGCTCCGAGGTTGCCAAACAGGTTGGTGAAGGAGTACGCCGCGACGATGACGCCCACGAGCGCCGCTGAGGCTCCCAGACTCTCGGCGTAGGGAGCGATGGTCGGAAACTGGACGAACAGGTCGAAGAATGCGGCGAACACCACCAGCCGCGCGGCCCATACGGTGTGACGCGCGATGCCTGCCGATTGAAGTGTGCTTGAAGCCATACGTGCCGGTTCGCCTATCGGGAACCAGTGTATAGGATGCGGTCGCCTCGCACTAGCAATAGGGGGCGCGCCAAGTAGCTACTACTGCCCACTGAGCAGTCCTTCCGGTACTACCTCAGCACCCTGCCGTCGCCTTCGCGTCGCGTGACCCGTTCACGGTCTAGCTGTTCGAGCAGAGAGAGCGCGTACTTGCGGCTGGTGCCGAACATGTCCCGCACGTCGCCGACAGCGATGGGGCCGGTCGTCTTGATGTGCTCAACCACGGCGTCAGCCATCTTGCGATAGGCAGACGCGGCGAACACGACGGTATCTCCCGCCCGCACGACACGGCCCTCATCGACGAGGAGCGCGAGTATTTCCGCGTCGGGAACAGGATCGGTGGGCGGCGAGTAGGGTTGCGATTCGAGCAAGCGAAGGTAGTCCTGCACCACCTGTTCTTGGCTCGTGGTCAACTTCCGAGAGTGTCCCGCAAGGTATACCACAGGGCCGTCCTCGACGACTGCTCCGTTGTCCTGCAACACCCGCAGCACATCCGGGAAGACTGCCGCAGTCGACCCTACGCGACTGCGCAGTTCCTCCTTCGGAGCGCCCTTTCTGAGCGGATAGGTCTCGTGGTAGCCATTCAGAAATATGCGCGCCTTGCGCTCCAACTCGCCCCAACCACCCTTGGTGTATACGGACTTGCCGGAACGGAGTAGGACGACATCGCCGTTCCGGGCCATCTCCTCGATCTCCGAGCGCACGGTCGCGGCCTCCATGTTGGCGCGACTGGGCAGTCCGTCCACATCTGCCGGCTCGGAGCGCTCAATGGTATTCAGAAGAATGTCCTGGGCCGTGCCCTGCTCCATCATGGCGAGCCGGTCGAGCGTCGGCTGGTGATTGCGGCGGTGCCGTAGCGCGTGCGTATCCACGACGCTGCCGCCGCCCAGTGTTGTGCGGTTGGAGCGCACCACGAAGAAGTCGTCCTTGACGACCGCGACCGGCGTCTCGAACTTCAACTGGGCCCACACCGACTCTCCTGGCTCTGCCCGCTGGCGTTCGAGCAGCCGCAGCCTCGCTAGAGCCTCGCTGCTGCCCGTATGGACCGTGAGCAGCATGTTATGCCGCAGCGGGCGCGGGATGTCCTCGATGACCCGCAGGTGAACGTCCACGGCGTCGGTTGGTGTGAGCCAGCCGGGGACAGTAAGAACATCGCCCCTTTGCAATTCGTCCTGCGACAGGCCGACGAGGTTGGCGGCCACCCGTGTGCCGGGTGGAACAGTCTCCAGCTTTCTCTTGTGGCTCTGGAGGCCGCGTATCCGCGACGAAAGGCGCTGCGGCAGCACCTCGACCTCCTGGCCGACGCTCAGTGTCCCGTCTACCAGCGTGCCGGTGACGACGGTGCCGAAGCCCGACATCGTAAACGCGCGGTCGAGCGCGAGGCGCGGGCGTCCGAGGTCCTTGCGCGAGCGGGTGTCCTGTAGAAGGGCCTCGACGGTGGATGTAAGCTCAGAGAGGCCGTCTCCCGTAGTAGCCGATACGGGGATGATCGGGGCACCTTCTAGCGTCGTGCCTTCAAGGACGTCCTGCACCTCCGCGACCACGAGCTCAAGCCACTCTTCGTCCACAAGATCGCGCTTTGTGACGGCCACAAGGCCGCGACTGACGTTCAGCAGGTCGAGGATGGCGAGGTGCTCGCGCGTCTGCGGCATCACCGACTCATCCGCCGCCACCACGAGCAGGGCCAGGTCGATGCCGCCCACGCCCGCGAGCATGTTGTTGACGAACCGCTCGTGTCCGGGAACGTCGACGATGCTGACCTCGCTACCGTCCGAGAGGGGCATCCACGCGAAGCCAAGATCAATGGTCAGCCCGCGGTCCTTCTCCTCCTGGAGGCGGTCGGGGTCGATGCCGGTGAGGGCTTGGACGAGGGTCGACTTGCCGTGGTCAACGTGTCCCGCCGTTCCAATAACGTGCAACGTGTCCGCTCCCTTACAGGATGCGTCCAGCATAGCAAAACCGGATGCCGCGCGGTAAGCGTCGGGTCAGTCAAAGAAGCGGACGAAGACCTCGTTGCTGAGGAATCTGCCCCTTTCGGTCAGACGGATGCTCCCATCGACCGTTTCGACGAGTCCGGTCGGCTGAAGCTCGTCGAGTTCTTCCCGGTATACCTCGCATGGAGACACTCCGAACCGAGCCTCGAACTCATCGACGGATACGCCGGTATCCAGCCGGAGTCCCAGCATCATCGTTTCCGCCATCTCAAGCGGGCGGTCGATGAACTCGATGGTGTCTACCACGGGAATCGAGCGAATGGCGGCGTGGTCGTCTTCACGTGAGCCGTTTAGGGAGCCGGAAGAGCCGGAATGTCCCTGCAGCCTCTTGACGTACTCTCGCGGCGGCTTGAGATTGGAGAAGCGGTGATTGGCGATGGAGGAATGCGCGCCGGGGCCAACACCCAAGTACGGCTCGTTGCGCCAGTAGACGATGTTGTGGAGCCCCAGTTTGCCGTCGGCGGCCCAGTTGGATATCTCGTAGTGACGGTAGCCCAGTGCGCCAAGGTCATGCTCCGCTAAAGCATACATGTCGGCGGCGAGGTCGGGATTGGGTGTTGGCAGCGTCCCCTGAGCCACCGAGTGCTCCATCGGCGTGCCGCCTTCCAACGTCAGGGCGTAGAGGGACACATGGGGCGGATGCAGGTCTGCCGTCCGCGCAAGGGTCTCCCGCCAGTGGTCGATGGTCTGATGAGGCAACCCGTACATCAGGTCGATGCTGACGTTGTCGAACCCGGCGTCATGCGCCATCCGGTACGCCTCGACGGCGTCCTGGGAAGTGTGACGCCGTCCCAAGAGGCTAAGCAGCCCGTCGTCGAAGCTCTGAACACCGATGCTGAGCCGGTTGATGCCGGCATCGAGGAAATGCCTGAGCTTGTCTGGAGTGAAGTCTCCCGGATTGGCCTCGAGAGTGATCTCCACGTCATTCAAGAGGGCAAACGACCCGGAAATGGTCGCCATCAGCGCGGAGATGTCGCCGGAGGGCAGATAGGAGGGTGTGCCGCCGCCGAAGAAGATGGTACGAACGGGTGGGCCGTCCAGCTGACCGCCCCATAGCTCGATCTCCGTCCTCAGCGCGGCCACGTACTCGGGTATGAGCGACTCGATCTTGGCGTACGTGTTGAAGTCGCAGTAGGGACACTTCGTCTCGCAGAACGGAATGTGGACGTACAGAGCGATGGGCTGCATGGTGTCGCGGCCATTCGGTGATGCCAGCCTAGAACAATCTCGGCTGGTGGAACTTCCCGTCGTTCGTAGTGTTGTGTCTCGGGTTCCTTCCGTGCTGGCGACGATGAGAACGCAGTTTGGCAGCCTCGACGCGTTCAGCAGACTTCCGAGGTATGGCCCTCGTTTGGACTACGAGCTTATCACCCCGACCAAGCTTTCCTTCCTTTCGGTGCTCAGTCTCCCGACGTGAAGGATTGTTCGTAGTGCCAATATACTTCGTGGTGCCCCTGCGATTCTTAGTCGCATACTGGACAGTCTTCCCGGACTTTATCTGCCCTTTGCGACGACCGCCGCTGCGACTGCTTGAACTTCGCCGCGCGCTGCTTCTGCCGCCGAAACTCCGTCGAGCCCCGCCTCTGAAGCCTCCTCTGCTAAAGCCCCTAGCCATCGCTGAACTCCTTTCAGTGATTGGTTAACTGTGCTCCCCATACCAGGTGCAGGCAATTATAGGGACAACGACAACACAACAAAACCCGACGGCGATGCAGGCCGTCTCAATCGTCCCTTATAGATTGAACAGCACGTGCATGACGTCGCCGTCCTGCACGACGTAGTCCTTGCCCTCCTGGCGGAGGACGCCGCGCCTGCGGGCCTCGGCGAAGCCGCCGCAGGCGACGAGATCATCGAATTCCACGACCTCGGCGCGGATGAAGCCCTGCTTGAAGTCCGTGTGTATCCTGCCTGCCGCCCTCGACGCCGTCGTGCCCTTCGGAAGCTCCCACGCCCGCACTTCGTCGTCTCCGATGGTCAGGAAGGTAATCAGACCAACGACATCGTACGACAGCCGGATGATCCTGTTCATCCCCGACTCTCCCGCGCCGATGGCCTCGCGAAACTCGGCTTCCTCCGCTGCTTCCATCTGCGCGAGGTCCATTTCCAGCTTGCCGCATATCGAGGCCGCTCGTACCGACGGCCCCTGGGCCACGCCTGCCAGCCGTTCTTCAAGTTGCTGAGCCTCACCTAAGTCGTCCTCGTCGATGTTCAGAAGGACTATGAGGGGCTTCGCCGTGAGGAACTGGAAGCCGCGTATACGCTGCGCCTGATCGGGAGTGAACTCCTGGTCGCGGATGGGCGTCTCCCCTTCGAGCCGCTCCTTGATTCGTTGGAGCAGGTCACGCTCCCTTTCGATGGCGTCCCGCTCCGCGGCCTTCGCGCCCTTGGAATTCTCGTCGAGACGCTGCAGCCGGCGCTCCACAAGCTCGAGGTCGGAGAAGAGGAGCTCCAGCATCATGTTCTCGACATCACGGAACGGATCGACCGAGCCGTCGATGTGGAGGACGCCATCGTCCCGGAACGCGCGAGCGACGATGAGCAGAGCGTCCACCCGCTGGAGGTCGTTCAGGTACTGGCCTGATATCCCTCTTATCCTGCCGGAAGGGGTCGCTGGCGGAGGGATGTCGACATAGCTCACCGTCGCGGAAACGGGTTTCCGGGGTTCGTACATCTCAGCCAGCCGGTCGAGACGCGCATCGGGCACAGGAGCCACACCGACGTTCGGCTTATCGCCGTACGCGGCCACGTCGGCCCGTCCTCGCGTCAGGGCGTTGAACACGGTGGTCTTGCCACTGCCGGGAAGACCTATGATGCCGATTTCCATGGGTGTGCCTTGCGAGGGGAGCAGGCGTAGGAGCCGCCTACAACGCTGCGGGAAGCTCTCTAGGACTTCCGCTTGGGGTCGTCCTCGTCCTCGACGTGGCGGTATTCGCCCTCAATCACATTGCCCCGGGAGTCGCGTGCGCCGGCGTCCGCCGAGAGGTCGGCGGGACGCCCGGTGAGATATTCCACCACCACTTCGCGGGGGGTCATCAGCAGGAACGACGCCAGCGCAAGTATGATGACGATGAGGTCGTCGGTGTGTCCCAGCAACGGGAAGAGGTCGGGAAGAAGGTCGATGGGGGAGATGAGGTAGAGGACCGCGGCGGGAATGATGAGCTTAAGGCGCAGGGGAACCCTACGGTCGAGCATCAGTCTGAACACCAGGCCGGGTATCCTCGTGAGCATCAGCAGGCGTAAGATCGGTGCTGCCATCGGTCCGCGCTCCTCACTGTTACGATATCATAACGTCACCCTGAATTGACATTTGATGGGGCCTGAATGATCTACTCGCTGTCGGGCGACGACGACTTCACGATCCGCGAGACGCTTGCCGGTATGAAGGAGAGTGTCGGCACTCCGGACGTGCGCGACGTGAACATCGTCACGCTCGACTCGAACGTATCGCTGGACGAGTTCACGGCAAACGCCTCCACGGTGCCGTTTTTGGCCGACAAGCGCCTGGTGCTGGTGGAGGGACTGCTGAGCAAGTTTGAGCGTGGGGGAGGAGGACGACGTTCCTCTGCAAGCGCCAACGGTAGGAAGGATCTCTCGGAGTGGGAGCGCCTGCCGCTGGTGCTCGCGGATGTGCCCGAAACGACCGACGTGGTGTTCGTCGACGGGCGATTGAGCGCCTCGAACCCGCTGCTCAAGCTCATCCAGGAGCGGGTCACGGCCAAGACGTTCAATCCGCCCGGCCCGCGCGAGCTTCGGATGTGGATCGCCGACCGCGCGAGAAGCGAGGGAGCGGAGATCGAGGAGCGGGCCATACAGGCGCTCGCCGAGACGATTGGAAGCGACCTGCCGGTACTCGCCTCGGAACTGCGCAAATTGGCCCTCGTCGCCGCAGGAAGGGCGATTACAGCCGAGGATGTCGATGGCATGGTCTCCTACGCCCAGGAGTCGAATATCTTCGCCTCTGTGGACGCCATCGTCGAGGGCAGGGTCTCCGAGGCCCTGGGGCTCGTTCACGGGCTGCTGGAAGGGGGCAGCCCTACCGGGTACATCATCACGATGATCGCGCGGCAGGTGCGGCTGCTGATTCTGGCAAAGGAAATCGGCGCGCGGAGGCTCTCGACGGGCGAGGCTTCACAGCGGCTCAGGCTCTCCGGCTATCCCCTGCGGAAGACGCTGTTCCAAGCCGACAGGTTCAGCATGGAGCGGCTCGTCGAGATCCACCGGATGCTGCTCGAGGCCGACCTGGCCATGAAGTCCACCGGCGCGGACGATGAGCTTATTCTGGACACGCTCATTGCCGACATCGCCTCGAAACCGAGCGGCGGCCGTCCGGTCGACACGAGAGCGTGAGAGCAAGGTGTCCCCGACCCCGGTGATGTATTCTTGATTCTGGACTAACGGAGCAAGGTTGAGTTGAACGGGCAAAAATATCGATTGGGAATCATAGGACTGGGGCCGGTAGCCATCCGCAAGCTGCCGTCGGAGGACCTGCCCGCCGTTATCCAAGGGGCAATGCAAGCGGCCGAAAAGCCCCCATTCGTCCCGTTCGGGGACCGCGTGATGGTATCTCACGTGTGGGCGATAGGCCACGTGCCGGAGATCGAGGTCGTAGCGGGCTGTGATCTGGACCCCGCGCGTGTCGAACGCTTCCGCGAGAATTGGGGCGACAGGTGGCCCGACGCGCGACTGTACAGCGATTACCGCGAGATGCTGTCGAGCGAAGACCTCGACATCGTCACGGTGGCTACGCCGGAGCACCTCCATGCCGAGCCGACGGTGTTGGCAGCCGAATCCGGCGTGCGGGCGATCTTCTGCGAGAAGCCGCTTGCGACGAGCGTGGAGGACGCCGACCGCATGATAGCGGCCTGCGAGGCCAACGGGGTGATCCTCTCGGTCGACTACACCCGGCGGTGGAGTCCGATGTTCCACAAGGTCCGGGACGCCATCCGGTCGGGGGCCATCGGCGAGTTGAGCACGATGTCGGCCTCATTCGGGGGCGTGCAGGCGTGGATGTTCCGCAGCGGTTCCCACCTTCTGGACGCGATGGCATTCTTCACTGAGGCCGACCCCGTGAAGGTCGCGGCCCACCTCGAAGACGGCTACGACGACTGGGACGTATACCGCGGACAGGGTGGCGGCAACGCCACCGAGCGCGACCCCGGGGGCACAGGGTACGTCGTGTTCGACAACGGCGTTCGCGCCTTCTACTCGTGCCTCAAGAACACGCCGGACTCAACACGCGATGTGATTATCACGGGCACGAAGGGGACGATCACGTTCAAGTTCGACGGGGAGTCCGCCGAGCTTCAGTTCAGCGATCCGGCCTACGCCTACAACACGATTCACACGACGCTGACGCCCGACGCACACCGCTCGCGGGGAATCGAGGCGGCCTACCGGGAGATCGTCGACAACATCGCCAACGGCACCGAGAGCACCTCTCCGGCGCGAGACGCTCGGAAGTCCGTGCGGATCATGGCGGGGTTCCTGCGGTCGCACCAGGAGGGCGGACGATTGGTGGACGTGTAATACCAATTCGTTTTGACCAGCCCCCCAATCCGTCATTCCCGCGAAAGCGGGAATCCATGAGGACCGGCCAGCGAAAACATGGCCCCATCACACCAAATTGGTATAAGTATGCTCATGGCGACTGAGGTGCGCGATAGACCGTCGTGTCGGGATAGAAGTCGGACCAGGCGAACCAGAAGAGCTGGAAGCTGGGAATCATCGTCATCTGCTCGCCCTTGAGCGGCCCGGAAACGGCCTTCCCGTCCAGCTTGTTCCAGACGGAGCTCGTCTCCTCGTCGGTCATATGTAGAGGCTCCTCAGCCTGCCGAAAGGTAAGGAGCCTTCCCGCTACGGTGCGGTCGAACACAGTCGCCAAGCTGCTCCGTTCCTCGAAGACGGCGACGATGTTCGCGTCGCCCAGCTTGTCGTTGATGATCTTGTTGCTAAAGAGGTCGCCGATGGCATATGCCCGTGCCCGGTCGCCGACGGCCACGCCCAGGACGATGTCTTTCCTGTCGAAACGGCGGTCGGAGTTGGCCTCGCCGTACGCGCCGATTGCGTCAGGGTCGGCGTAGTAGTCCTCGTACGAGTCGTACGAACGTCGGGTACTGCCGGTGTCCAAGAACAGGGTATTGGGGTGCTCTGTCTTCCATGCCCCCCAAGTAACCATGACAGAGGGGACGAAGGCCAGTTCGGAGCCCTGCTTCGGGCCATCGACGGCGCTGCCAAGAAACTGGCTCCAGCGTGATTCGGTCTCGCGGTCGTACATCACGAGCGTGTTGTAGATCAGGCTCCCTTCCACGCCGAAGGTGAGGACCTCGCCGTCTACCGTGCGGGCATAGACTATGCCCGTTTGGCAGAGCGGTCACCACGTGACGGCAATGGGGGTACCTCCGACGGTGTCGTTCACGATCTCGCGCCTGCTGAGGTAAGAGACGGAATAGGCGACGCTCTCGCCACCCGTAGAAACTCCAATAACGAAACTCGACTCGCCGACTTGCTCGCCCACCTCGGCCGCGGCAATGTGGACGGGGTCGAAGACCGCGGAAATGAGGTCACGAGGAACGACGGGAACTATCGGAGCGGAACGGTCGCCGGCGAGCCGGACGCTGCCCCTGCGGGACTGGGAGGTTGGAGGCGTTGCAGGTGTAGTGGTTGGGATCGGTGTTTCGACTTTGGTCGAAGTTGGGACGGGAGGAGTTTCCTCGGTGGGGACTACACGTTCAGCAGACTGTTGATGCGGCGTGCAGGAAAGGGCAAAGGCCAAGAGCAGCAGGAACAGCACGCTGAAGCAAAGTTTCATATCAGGCTGCAGGCATCGGAAGCAGGGCGTTCAAAGCATACACCGCCGGCCTCAGAGGGTGTCTGATAAGTCGTCGGAAACCGTTGGTGGTGAGCTTGTCGAACCATGAAGGGGGCCTAGAGGCTCAGAGCCTGCCCCGTACCTGATACGGCGGTGAACGGAAGGGCTTTTAGACACCCTGCGAGACAGGCTTTTGCTTGGCTGGATGCTGTGGAAACACACTCTGGGCGGCCACACAAAAGAAACAAGCCCCGTGGGTGTCTACCCACGGGGCTCATCGGTTGCTGACTATGTCAGACTACTTGCAGGTGTCAGATCCTGAACCGGACACGACCAACAGAGGTGCTGTCGCCTCGGTGCCCCGGATGCCTGCAACCTTGATCCCGTAAAGGCCGGGCTCGGTTTCCGCTTCGATTCCGATCTCAGCCATAAGGGCGCCTCGGTCGTTCGCCACCGCGCTGCCAATCGAGGCCTGGACGGGCGCGCCGTCGGCCTGGGCGCCTGTGACGAGGAAGAAGTTGCTCGCCTCGCCAGGCTTGAAGCCGGAGCCGAGGATGGTAACTTCCGATCCGGCCATGACACATCCGGCCGTCAGGCTAGCGTCAACCGTGACCGGTGCAGCCGGTGGGCGAATAACTACAGGAGGAGTGCTGGCCTCGACCTTCGCCGGGGTGCTGGCGAAGCTCCTGTCCGCGCCTTGAACCATGATCGTCACCGCGTCGAGAGCAAGCAACTGATCCATGGTTCGGGCGACGCCGCTGACATCGCCCAGCGGACCGTCCACGACCACCTCGAACGCGCCACCGCCGTTGGCGGTTGCGAAGCCAAGGTTCGGGTCACGTCCACCCTGCAGGTCGAAGTACACCTGAACAGGCTCGAATGGCTGGAAGCCGGAGCCCCAGATAGTCAGACCCTGATCGAGGTACACGGGGTTGCTGCTGATTACCACGCCTGCGCCGGGCGAAACACCCGGAGGTCCCTGGGGACCCGTGGGACCGGCTAGACCGGGCTCACCGGGAAGACCGGGTTCGCCAGGGTTGCCGGGGTTGCCGGGAAGACCCGGGGCCCCTGGAGGTCCCGCAGGTCCCGGAGGTCCCTGTGGGCCGGGGTTACCAGGGTTGCCTGGCTCACCGGGGTTACCAGGAAGACCAGCCTTGCCGGGAGGTCCTTGACACGCCGCCAAGAACAGCAACGCGAATACCGAAACAAGCACCATTACCATGATGCTCCGTGGAGCTTTATGCATTTTTATCTCGCCCCCTAACTACAGATTTCCGAGTCTGTTGACTCTTACCGGTCAAGTACCCTGCCCCGCCGTATTTTTAGGAAGATATGACGCGCAAAGGCGGTGCTCTAACGGCGGCCTTATCATATTGGGGTCATATGGTGTTGTCAACCCCTTGCCGTGCGAATACAGGCTAGTTTCGGTTGGCTGATCTTGCATTTGCGACGGAGGCCTCGCTCAGGGTGAGAGCACAGGGCCTTTCATGGGTGAAATAGGGGGCCTCCCTCCGTTCGGCCTGAGTATCATCAAATGTCGAAACCGTGGCTCCAAGGGCTCGCCACGAACCGACTTTGGGAAAGGCCCCATTGAGATAAGGTAACTGTTCAGAATTCGTGAGAGGGCTCAACATACACAGCCACCATCATACCCACAGGGGGGAAGGTGTTCCTCTCATCAACTCTGAACAGTTACGAGATAAGCGCGCGGCTTGTTCCCATAGGCGGGACGATGGTATAGTTTTCGTGTGCCCGCCCCCGTAGCTCAGTGGATAGAGCGCCGGCCTCCGGAGCCGGGTGCGTGGGTTCGAGTCCCGCCGGGGGTGCCACCTTGCTCCGCCCACCCTTCCGGCCATTTTGATTGACGCCCCTGTAGCTCAGGCGGATAGAGCAACGGTTTCCTAAACCGTGTGTCGCCGGTTCGAGTCCGGCCAGGGGTACCAAGCTCCCCAGCTGCCGGACTAGGGCTGATATGAGACGGACCCTACGCGTGCACGGTCTCGACGAGGTCGGTCATCAGCGCGCTCATGAATTCTACGCCTGCGATGGTGCGGCCATACTCCATCCGAACGGGACCGATCGCGCCGATTACGCCGTTCATTGCGCCGGGGATGCCGTAGCGCCTTAGCACTATGCTTAGCGGCCGGAGCATATCGCCGGCGTTTTCCCTTCCTATTACCACGCGGATCACCGAACCATCCGGCGCCTGCGCCAAGACCGCGCGCCCAAGCGAGCCGTCTTCCACGCTGCGAATTACGACCTCGAGAGAGTCCTTGTCCTCAAATTCGGGTTGCGAGAGCAGATTTCTCAGGCCGGCCAGGAAGTGATCGTTGTATCGTGAGGCTTCTTCCTCACGCAGGATGTCTACCGTCGTTCCTACGACATCTTCCTCGGCTGTGGAGAGTTCCAGGGGCTTGGTCTCGATCTCACGAGACGACATGCCTCGAAGGAGCGCGTTGAGCTTGTTCGAGATCGTCTGCATCTCGGCAGGAGCGACCGGCGTCTCAAAGCGGACGAGCTGCTGCCTCACCTTTGCCTGTTCGAGGACGATGATGAGAAGGCCGAGAACGTCCTTGAGGGACACCAGCTCGATATGACGAATTCTGGTCTCGTCTGAAGACGGAAAGGTGGCGATGGCCATATTCCCGACGAGCCCGGCCAGGACGGCCGCTGCCTCGTTCCTCCACTCATCGATGTCCCGCTCGGCCACGTTGAGACGCTGTCTGGCTGAGGACTGAACCTCCGACGGCAGGCGTGAGGGGCCATCCACGGAGATTGTTTCCACGTGGAGACGGTAGGCCTTGTCGAGGGGGACGGCGCCTGCGGACGGGTGAGGACGGGTGAGGAACCCGTTCTGTTCGAGGTCCATGACGTCATTGCGAATGGTCGCCGAGCTGACGCCGAGATCGTGACGACGCGCCAGGGCTTCGGACGCCACTGGTATGGCCTCGCGAATATAGTCGCTGACGATGAGGTTGAGTATGGTGCGTTCTCGGATCGATAGAGCCAAGTCGTCTGATAGCCTCGAAAGAGCGTTGGAGATATCTCGAATGTAGCACCGGAAATTGGGCGGTGTCAAGGTCGTGAACTGAGTGCCGGATGTATAGCGGAAAAGCCGCGCCGAGCAAACGTCATCTAACCTCTACAGAGGCCCAAGGGTGAGTGTTTGGATGGAAACGCGATGGGGTCCGCGTTAAGGAAGGCGGTCCTTGCGGACGCGACGGACTCCGTAGAGCAGACCGACGGGTGCGAAGAGCATGAGCAGGGAGCCGATTCCCGCGGAGAGAGGCACAGGGCGGCCTGCAAACGAGCACAGCCCGCCTTCGGGTTCCGGCGTCGGGATTTCAGTCGGTCCCGGGGTGGCGGTCACTACCACCTCAATGATCGTCGTACTCGGAGGCGTGGCGCGTTCATCCGGCGGAGGCGTCGGAGGCAGCGTCGGGGGCGGCGTCCGGGTGGGACGCAGGGTCGCCGTGGCTGTAGGAGGCGGGGTCGCCGTGGCCGTAGGAGGTGGTGTGGGAGTATCCGTCGGCCGGGGGGTGGGCGTAGGTGTGGGCGTAGGCGTGGGTGTAAGCGTAGGCGTATCCACCGCCGGCACGACCGTAGGTGTCGGTGTCGATTCAGGTGTGGATGTCGGCTCCACCGTCGGAGTCGGGTACCCGATGAATATGACCTCGAAGTCGGTCTTCCGCGCACCGCTCTCGAATGTATCGAAAGAGACGGACTTGAAGCCGTTCAGGAAGAACTCGATCGGCTGACCGATGAAGCTCGAGCGCCCCGGCGCGATGATAAGGCTCTGATAGCCCTGGCCGACGATGGCTGCCGGCAGGGACTCATAGCCCGTGCCGATGCGTGCCGTCAGGACCGAACCGGGAGGAATGGCGGCGAGCCCGGCAATAGTTATATTCCCTGAGTATATCGCCGGATCAGCCGTCAAAGGGGTCGGCGTGCTGGTCGGCTCCACGACGATCGGAGGCACAGTGGCCACCACGGGCGGAGGTGTCGGCGTGTCCTCCGGCAGCGGCGTAGGCGAGGGCGTTACGAGATGCGGAAAGGTCAGGACAATTCCTGTCTTGAATGCCTGCGACGGAGGGTCTGGCGGACCGGGGAAATAAGTGTACGTAAACGTCTCCGCCGCCACTAGGTCTTCGCTGAGGTGGAAGGTGATGGGCTGACCGTCAGCCGCCCGATTCTTAGCTCCAATGGTTAGGTTGTTGTATTTACCGTCGACAATGGGCCTGAAACCCGACATAGACTCCCCGACCATTGCAAAGAGGTACGTGCAGTCGGGGATGGGATTTCCGGCGACTGAGGCCGTCCCGGAGAAGGACATGGGAAACGCGGGAATCGCTCCGTCCGGCGGGGGAGTCGCCGTAGGCGTCGGAGCGTCCTCTTCCTCCGGGGTGGGGGTCGGGGTAGGCGTTACCGTTGGGCAGACACTCCCTTGCGTCTGCGCATCGAGCGTGGAAGAGCCGGACAGTGCGAAGTAGAGCATTCCGCCGAAGAGGAGTGCTGCTGTTATTGCCGCTGCCAGTCTCGTGGTCATGGGTGGGGTGTTGGGTTCTGGGTCCTAAAGGTCTTGAGTCGTTCGGCCCTTCTACAGGGTCTGAATGAACGGGACCAAATACGAACCCCGCTTGGAGTTGAGTTCCGGTGATTCCCGCCTCTGCGGGGCTTGTAGGGGCTTGTGCAAAATGCCCTTCAACAAAGAGCCTCCCTCCTCATTGTATCAGAGGAGGGAGGCCCCCTTCATTCGGTTTTTCTATCCTAACCCGATTGTGCGGTTCTCGCTACGGGACGAGCACCGTGGCGCTGCTGAGGTAGGCCCAGTAGCCGTGGCCGACCTGGAGTGCACCGGTGTGCTGGTTGAACGTGTCGCTCGAAGCGTTGTACGCGTACGTCCTCACGACGTTGGACACGTAGTTGCCAACACTGGAAGCGTCGTCACCGAACGCCGCGCCGCCGCTCACGTCGAGCACCGGCAGGAGGTTCCATCCGGCGACCAGGTTGACCGTCGGCAGGAGGGTCACTCCACCACCGGTCGGCCTGGTTACAGGTACGCTCAGCGAGTCGAAGGAATCCGTGAAGACCCAGTAGGCCGTGCGAGCGCTGATGCTCTCGAGCGAACCCGCGAACGGCTCACCGGCGCCAGGTCGCGAGGCGGAGAGCCAGGCGCCAGGCTGGGTCGGATCGTAGGTCAGCACGATGCTGGCCGCGTGATCGCCCATCACGTCGTTGATGCCGGACATCTGCGGCTCTGCCGGCAGGGACACGAGGTTCCAGCCAGGCGTGAGAGTGATCGAGAACGGATCGGGTTCCTTGACCTCGATCTCGATGGACACGGCGTCGCCGAGGGCGTTGCCGAGTTCATCCGAGCCGTTGAAGGTCATCGTGTACGTTCCGATGGCCAGGCTGCGCGCCGAGATGAGCAGGCGGTTCGCAGACGGCTTCGTCACGTTGAAGACCACAGGGCTGTCGTCGCCCCAGTCGCTCCTCACGCCGCCCGAGTCGCCCATCGGGGTGTTGACCTCGAAGTCGCCGAACATCAGGCCTGTGACATCCACGGTGCCGTGGGAGTCGCCCTCGTACTCGGAAGCCTCGCTGTCCCACTCGATGGTGATGAACGGGTTCGACGTGGTGATTCCGTATGAAGCGGAGAAGTCGGTTATCGCATCGGCATGGCCCGGAAGCGTGATGCTGGTCGGCATCGGCAGGGCGTTGTCGATCTCGAACGCTATGTCGCCATCACTTCCGGCACTGGCCTCGTTGTCACGCGTGTCCTTGCCGCTGACCATGACTTCGAAGCGGCTCGAACCGTCAGATTCGTACGTAGCCATGTAGTGGTCGGGAGCTATGAGGGTGAGCCTCGAGAGGCCTCCGGTGGCATCAGCTCCGTCACTGTCGGTGATGGATATGGACGGAAGAGTAAGCAGAGACTCATCGCTCCGCACCCTGATCTCGACCTCTGACTTGGCGTAGTCCGGATCCACCTCGACCGTCAGGGTCGGGGCGATACCGTCCGCTGCGGTAACTGCCGGGGTGCCGGTAGTGACGTTTCCTGCCGTGTCGGCAACTGCACCCACCACCTTGACGGTCGGCGTCGCGTCGGAAGCCATCGCGGCAACCGTCAGGAAGGCGCTGCTGCCGTCCGACGAAACGTCGGCCGGAACAATGTCGTTCACACGGAAGTCCGTCGCCTGCAGGGAGTCGCCGTCGACAGGCTCGTCGAAGTTCACCCGCACGGACGTGGCATCGGCAGATGAGGCATCCGTAACCACTTCGCCGTCATCGTTGAGATGCTGTCCTGTGATGGCGCTTTCAAGCACCGGAGCCTGCGTGTCGATGCGAATCTTCGACATGTCACTCATAGCCATGTTCCCCGCGCCGTCCTCGACGGTGACGTGCCATGTAACTTCGGTCACGCCTGAGGGAACGCCATGCAGCTGAGCTTCGGACCTGAACCCGCCATCGATGGCGACATTTGTCTGGCTTTCCGGGTTGATCGCGACGGTCGGCTCAGGCGAGCCGGTGCCAACGTCGGTCGCCGAAACATGGAAGGTAATCGAGCCTTCCACAACGCCAGCCTCGGTGTCGGTCGTCTGCGCGGACAGGCGTACGCCCCGTATCTGCGTCGCGTAACCGTCGTCCGGCGCGATGAGGGTAACGTCCGGCGCTGTGTTCTCTACCGTGACACGATCGCGGCTTTCGTCACCGCCCGCGTCCTCGTACGTAACGGTAATGAGGGAGCCGGCAATCGCGGCGATGCTGTTGGTCGCCGCGTCGGAGGCGTCCGCGGTTGTGAACGATCCCGTGAACACTCCCGTATCAGCACCGGTCTCCATCACGCTTATGTCGAAGCCGGCGGGGTCCTGCGTGCTCGTGATCCTGACCGTCTCCATCTGCGCGTCGGGCGCCTTGTAGGTTGCGGTGAACATTATGCCGCCCGCGGGAACCGTCACGTCATTGGCGGCACGCAGGATGAAAGCTCCGCCCTGCGGGTTTTCGAGCGAGAACGGGTGTCGTCCCTCGCCGCCTACCGTCGACGGCGCCGTGAGGGCGTTCCACGCGTCCATGACCTCCTGCGAGGGCGGGACATCGATGTACTCGTCGGTCGTCGTCTCATAACGCTGAGACACCACGTTCAGGACAACGTCGCGGTAGTCGACGCCGATATTCGAGTCGCCCATTTCCCCTTCGCCAGTCAGGTCGTATGCGCTGGATGAGAGGATCGGGGACTTGGCCGTCCGGAAGCGAACAGCCTCGTTGCCCGCTATAGTGCGACCGGGGATCACGTAGGTCCCCATGCCCGCGCCTTCAGCCTCGGCCATTTGTACGACGCCAACGTTGGCGGCCGGGTCACTTACGGTTATGCCCACCATTCCGTCGGGGGCTTTTATGTGGCTCTTGTCAAGAGTCACGCTACCGGTTGCCGCAGTGGCATGCGACAACACGAATAATGACGTCAGCAGCGCCAACGTCAGTACGAATGGGAGAAACCTTGCCTTGCTTTTCACTATCTACCCCCTTTTGGTTCGGCTAGTGTCGGAATTTTCGGACACAACGGTTTTGATGACAAACGAATGAAGGGGAGCGCACGGCTCCCCGCTGGTACTGGTCCCGCTCTCGGAGCGGAGGCTGGTGTTGCCATGCGTACCTCTCTTTGCGGTCTCATCAAGGCTTATGCAGTTGTACACTATGCCTTCTCTCATGTCAAGGCGTATTCGACACACCACAACACCGTTCGCCGCTCGGGGTTTCAGGCCCCGATGCGACTCATCGGCTGTGCGCGACGCAGTCGGCCTTGACCGTACGTTGCGAAAGCTATGGGAACTATATAGTACCTTTGTCAGTGTTGTCAATATGAATGTGACGTAGGATTGCGAGGGATTTTTTCGGCCGGGAGCAGGGTCGGAATATGCCCCTCCTCTATGTCTCTTCTCCGCTGGAGGAAGAGGTAGGGGAGCGTCATGCGCGGTTTCTCCATGGCGGAGCGCGAACACCGGGGAGTTATGCGTCCGATGCGCCTTGGAGGTTCATGAGGAACTCCCTGTTGTCGCGGGATCGGGCGAGACGTTCGCGGACCTTCTCGGTGGCCTCGGAGGAGAGCTTGGCGTCGGTGGTTATCATGCTGACCATCCGGCGGAGGAGCCAGACCTGGCGGAGGGTGACATCGTCGAGGAGGAGCTCTTCACGTCTGGTGCCGCTTCGAGGGATGTCGATGGCGGGGAAGACACGGCGCTCGGCGAGCCTCCGGTCGAGGTGTACCTCCATGTTGCCCGTGCCCTTGAACTCCTCATAGACGACATCGTCCAGACGGCTGCCGGTGTCCACCAGGCAGGCGGCGAGAATGGTCAGGCTGCCGCCGTGCTCGACTTTGCGCGCGGCGCCGAAGAACTTGCGCGGCGGATACAAGGCAACTGGGTCCATGCCGCCGGAGAGGGTCCGTCCGCTAGAGGGGACTGCGAGGTTGTAAGCGCGCGCGAGGCGAGTGAGGCTGTCGAGGAGTATGCACACATCCTTGCCGGCCTCGACGAGCCGTTTGGCGCGATCGAGAACAAGCTCGGCGACCTGGCAGTGCGTCTCGACCGGTTCGTCAAAGGTTGAACTGTATACCTCTCCTTTAACTGACCGCGTCATGTCGGTGACCTCTTCGGGGCGTTCGCCGATGAGGGCCACCATGAGATGAATGTCCGGGGCGTTGGCGGTCATGCCGTTGGCGATCTGCTTGAGGATGGTGGTCTTGCCGGCCTTTGGAGGGGAGACGATGAGTCCACGCTGTCCACGGCCGATAGGAGCTACGAGATCGATGAACCGGGTGGCGAGCTCGGTGCGCTTGTTTTCGAGCTTGACGAGTTCGAAAGGAGAGACCGGGGTGAGGTTCTCGAAGTGAGGACGTCCGCGAGCGGTGTCTGGGTCCATGCCGTTAACGTCGTCTACGCGGATGAGGCCGAAGTACCGCTCGCTGTCCTTGGGGGGCCTGACCTGGCCGGAGACCTCGTCCCCTGTCCGGAGGCCGAACCTGCGGATCTGGGACTGTGAGACGTAGACGTCGTTGACGCCCGGCGCTCGGCCCTTCGGCTTGAGGAAACCGTATCCATCGTTGGTAATGGAAAGGATCCCGCTGGCGAGAAGGTTGGTGCCGTTCTGCTCAGCGATGTTCTGAAGAAGCCTGTTGAGCAGAGTCTGGCGTCTGGGTCGGGAGCCGTTCTCGAACAGGCCGAGTTCACGGGCCATTTCGAGGAGCTCCTGGTCGGTCTTTTCTTGGAATTTGGTAATATCCATCGTGTTCTCCGAGGGGAATTGCGTGTGGTCTGCGGAAATTCGAGGAAGAGCGAGCGCGGGACTTAGGTCGCGGGACGGCTCTCTACTCCTTAAGGTATTGGGGAAGGGGGGAAATGATTATCGCAGGGGCTGGCTCTTTGCGCCTCCCATGCGGAGGCGAGACAATGGAGTTCTCCGGCTATCTGCCTTATCTCACACTAAAGGAACGCCTCGCGCCGAGGGCCTCAGGCTTAAGTTTGGAACCGGAGCAACGTTCGACACGGTTCCGGTGGGAGATTACTCCTTCGCGAAACGGAAGACCCAAGAGGTCTTGCCGGCGCGGGGGAGGGTTGGAACATTAAAGGGGCAATTCGTACTGTATCACGTCCATGCTAGGTTGTCTATAGGGTTTTGGGAGAAAACGAGTGGTCGGGACGCTCGATGGGAAGGATATGCTGGCCTCCCTCACGGAGAGTGCCCCGGGCCACGTCGATGAACTCTCGGAACAGGGGGTGCGGTCGATTCGGGCGGGAGAGAAACTCCGGGTGAAACTGAACGCCCAGCATGAAGGGGTGTTCCTCGATCTCCATGATCTCGACGAGCCGGTTGTCGGGAGAAAGCCCGGTCGGCCAGAACCCGACGGACTCGAAGTCCTCGCGATAGGCGTTGCTGACCTCGAAACGGTGGCGGTGACGCTCATCGACGACGGAGACGCCGTATGCCCGACGAGCGATTGATTCGGGGACGAGGCTGCACGGGTAGACGCCAAGACGCATGGTGCCTCCCATGTCCGTGACGGCGCGCTGGTCGGGCATGAGGTCGATGACCGGATGCTGGGTGTTCGCGTCGAACTCGGTAGAGTTGGCTCCCGGCTTGCCGAGCAGGTTGCGGGCGGCCTCGATGACCATGACCTGCATTCCGAGGCAGAGACCGAAATAGGGTACCCGGTTCTCGCGGGCGTAGCGGACGGTCTCGATCATCCCTTCCACCCCACGCTCACCGAACCCTCCCGGAACGACGATACCCGATGCTGATTGGAGAAGACGTTCGGGACCGACGCGCTCGACATCCTCCGCGGCCACCCAGTCGATCTCGATATTGCTTCCGTGCGCGAGTCCGGCGTGGAAGAGCGCTTCCTTGACGGAGAGGTACGAGTCCGGGAGGTCGACGTATTTGCCGACGAGGGCGATGGAGATCTTGTGCTTGGGCTCAAGTATGGAATCGACGAGGGTGCGCCAGTCGGCCATATCCGGCTCGGTCGCGGAAAGGCCCAGGTTCTCGATAATGATGTCGCCAAGTCCCTCATCCTGCAGAAGCATCGGGACCTGATATACGGAGAACGCGGTCTCGGCGCCGATGACGCTCTTGCGCTCCACGTCGCAGAAGAGGGCGATCTTGTCCTTGATGTCGTCGGTCACGGGCTCTTCACTGCGGCAGATGATGGCGTCGGGCTGGATGCCGTCACTGCGGAGTTCCCTGACGCTGTGCTGGGTGGGCTTGGTCTTGAGCTCGCCGGTCGTGGGAATGTGAGGCAGGTAGGTGACGTGGATGTAGAAGACGTTATTCCTGCCCGCGTCATTGCGCATCTGGCGGATGGCCTCGAGGAACGGCTGGCCCTCGATATCTCCCACCGTTCCACCCACCTCGACGATTATGACCTCGGCCCTGCTCTCTTCGGCGAGATCGAACATGCGCTGTTTGATGGCGTCGGTCACGTGCGGAACGATCTGTATCGTCCCGCCCAGGAACTCGCCGCGTCGCTCTCGGGCGATCACGTCGCTATAAATCTGCCCGGCGGTGACGTTGGATGAGCGAGTGAGATTTGCGTCGATGAACCGCTCGTAGTGGCCGAGGTCGAGATCGGTCTCGCTGCCGTCGGTCGTGACGAATACCTCGCCATGCTGGTAGGGCGACATCGTGCCGGGGTCTACGTTCAGATAGGGGTCGAGCTTGATGACTGAAACGGTGACGCCCCGACTCTTGAGGATGCGTCCAATGGACGCGACGGCAATTCCCTTGCCCACGGAGCTGACGACGCCGCCTGTCACGAATATGTACTTGGTCATGGGCGTTCCGCTTGTGCTGGGCACAGTTGTGGGGAGGCCGGACGAAGTCCACGCATTAGGGCGAGGGCGTGCACGGACAGAATTGAGGTGGTCAGGGAAGAGGAGAGGGAGGGACGACTACTGGGCGGTGTCAATGCCGCCACGGAGTTTCGTTCTCTGGGCGAATGCTCGCCGATTGTCACTAATTGGCCCCCTCGACGTGACAGAGTATATGGCTGATGCGGAGAACATGTCAATTAAGCGGGCAAGCTGGATGAGCGCAATTTTCGCGGCAATTGCAAGTGCGCGGCCGGGCCGGTCAACCGTTGTGGAAGGCCTGATGCTGTATGATGTGCGAGGCCATCGAAGTAACGATTTCGCAGGGGGAGTTTCCATGAGGTACTACCGGATGACGAACGTGGACGGCGACACGGTGATCGGCGTGGAGACCGAGCCGGGGCGCGTCGCGATTCTCACCGACATCCAGCCCGACGTTGCCGACATTCGCGACCTCATCCTGGCCGCGTCCATAACCGGCATCAGCATGGACGAGATTGCTACGGCATTGTTGGAGACCGGTGGCGAGGCGGAAAGCGTCGACCTTGGCGAACTGCTCGACGGCACTCGCGGGGAGTCCGGTGACTACCTGCTCGACAGACCGATCGACCCGCCGGAGATCTGGGCGGTGGGGGTTACGTACAAATCGAGCGAGATGGAGCGTCGACGCGAGAGCAGCACGCCGGACGTGTACGCGATGGTCTATGAGGCCGAGCGCCCGGAGCTGTTCTTCAAATCGACCGCCGGACGCTGCGTCGGGCCGTTCGAGGACGTAGGCATCCGCGCCGACTCGCCGTGGAACGTGCCGGAGCCCGAACTTGCTTTTACCTTATATAAGGGGGAGATCGTCGGGTACACCATCGGCAACGACATGAGCAGCCGCGCCATCGAGGGGGAGAACCCGCTCTACCTCGCACAGGCGAAACTCTACGACCGGTCATGCGCGATAGGGCCGTGCTTTATCCCCGCCGACGACATCGACCCGCAAAACGTGACGATCACCTGCCGGATCGACCGTGACGGCGAGACGATGTTTACCGGTGAGACCTCGACCTCGCAGATGGCAAGGACATGCCGGAGTCTCGCCGACTGGCTCATGCTTCATAACAGCGTGCCCGACATGACGACCGTCCTCACGGGCACCGCCATCGTACCTCCGCCCGACTTCACGCTCGAAGAGGGCGACGTGGTGTCGATCACCATTGACGGTATCGGCACCCTCGAAAACGGAGTCGTGGTGGTCTAAGGGGTGGGCTTCACGGTCTCGATTCGCATCCTAACAGGCTCGTCGGCCACAACCAACCAGACCCAGCATTCCCCGACCACTCCGCACCAAAGGACACCCGCCCTTCGTCACGTCTGAACACTGTCTCCGGAATGAGCGACCGAGCAGTTGCCAAATTGAACTGAAGAACCGTGCTCTCACTTATCATCAGCAAGCATTCTTCCCATCAACCTTGACCCGATACCGACTGTACCGATCCACCTTGATAGTCACTTCCGACTGATAGAATCCGTCCTCTAACCACCCTACCCGGCAGCTTACCCATTCAACCGAGTCCGCATTTGCCAGACGTTCCCACCACACATACTCCCCCGAACACTGACTATGCGCCACATATCCACAGTTTTTGACGCTGTAATAACCCCCCATGTTGTAAACGACTACCATTCGTTCTGCATCCGTCAAGCCTTCACCCCAGCTGGGCGGACCATCGAACGTCTTTGCCGATACACAAGGCATAAATCCCCCTTCAAGGTCACAAACCGGGGCGAAGTTTGCTGCAACCGTCAACCCCAGAAATAGAACTATTACCAACCCAAAAGCTATCCCCACCACTTTGAACAACCGTTTCCTCTTAGCCATCACAGGTTCCCTTCCTGAGGAGCTTGCGCCGGTGAGTATTCGACTAAGCGTCTATCTCTTTCACCCACCGAATTTCGAGTACACCCCGTTTCTCCAATCCAGACAAAGCCCGAAAAATCGTGCCTTGCCTGTTTCATGCCGGCTTGAACGTCGCGCCGCCGTCGATGTAGATCGTCTCGCCCGTGATGTAGTTCGCCGCGTCGGAAATGAGATAAGCGGTTAGGAGGCCCACTTCACGTGGGTCGCCCACACGACCGAGCGGCACGTTCTTCTTCGCCAGTGCCTGGCGCTGGTTCATCTCCTCAGGAGTTGCCAGTTCGGGGTCGGGGAACGAACCGGGGCCGATGCAGTTGACGGTTATGCCGTACTGCGCCCACTCTTGGGCGAGGGTCTGGGTCAGATGCACCACGCCTGCCTTGGCGGTCGAATACGCCAGGAAGCCGGGATTCCCCTTGCGGGCGGCGTAGCCACTGATGTTGATGACCTTGCCCGCTCGTCTCGATACGAAGTGGTCGGCAATGGCTTGGCAGCCCAGAAAGGCCTCGGTGAGGTTGATGTCGACGACCGAGCGCCACTCCTCCTCGGTTAGAGGCGTTTTGTCATCCGAGCCGGGTGGCGGGACGAGGTATCCCTCGATCGCGTCACCCAGGTTGTTGATGAGCACGTCGATATGCCCCCAGTTATCCAGGGCCGTATCAATCGTCCGCTGCCAGTCCGCGCTGTCCGTGGCGTCGGCGACCAGGATTTCGATGGGCAGGCCTCTGGAAGCCATGCGCTCCTGCAGAGGTTTCAGGTAGCGGTCCGTAAGGGCCGTCACCATGACACGCGCCCCGGCCTCCGCGAGGACCTCGACAATGCCGCGTCCGATGCCTCGCGCCGCGCCGGTTACAATGACCGTTTTGCCGGATATGTCGAACTCAGAGAGCATTTTTCGTATAACTCCTTCCTGCGGCTAGGCGAACTAGGGGAGCATCTGCTGAACGGTCACTCCGATGTCGGCGGGGCTGGGGATGATGGTCGCCCCAGCCCGTTCGAGGGCGTTGATCTTCTCGTCGGCGCGGGCCGCCTTGCCGGTGATGATCGCGCCCGCGTGTCCCATGCGGCGGCCGGGCGGAGCACTCCGTCCGACGATGAGGGCGGCGACGGGCTTGGTGAACTCGTCGCTTCCGATGTACTCGGCTGCTTCCTGCTCCTTCGTGCCGCCGATCTCCCCGATAAATACAATGCAGTCGGTCTCGGTGTCGTCGTTGAACAGCTCAAGCACGTCGACGAACGAGGTTCCGTTCACCGGGTCGCCGCCGATGCCGACCGAGGTGGACTGGCCGATTCCGAGTCCGGTGAGCTGACCTACCGCCTCATAGGTCAGCGTCCCGCTGCGCGAGACGATTCCGACTCGGCCCGGCATGTGCATGGCGCCCGGCATGATGCCCATCTTGCACTTCTCGCCGGGTGAGATGATGCCGGGGCAGTTCGGCCCGATGGCGGTAACGTCCTTGCCCTGAAGGTAACGCACGACGTTGACGGAGTCCTTTACCGGCACCCCTTCGGTTATGGTCGCAATGACGGGGATACCCGCGTCGACCGACTCGACGATGGCGTCGGCGGCGAAGGGCGGCGGCACGAAGATGAGGGAGGCGTTTGCCCCCGTCTCGTCGACGGCCCGCTCAACCGTGTCATACACGGGAACGTCACCATCAAATACCTGGCCACCCTTGCCGGGGGTTACGCCCGCCACGAGGTTCGTCCCGTACTCCCGGCACCTTGCTGCATGGTAGCTCCCCTCCTTGCCGGTTATGCCCTGCACCAGAAGCCGGGTGTTCCTATCTACCAATATGCTCATGCTTCCGAAGCTCCTCGTATCAGTTCAGTCTAGTGATATTTCCCGTCACTTTCGCTTTCGGAGACCTTTGCGTAACTCCAACATCTGTCATTCCGAACGCAGCGAAGCGCAGTGAGGAATCTAAAATCCCTGTCCTCCATGCGACGTCTCGTAGCTGGAAAGGCCCCGATGACGCCGTCCAAAAATCCTGGATTCCTCGCTATGCTCGGAATGACAGGTTATCGTGCTGGTTATACAAAGTTCCCCTTTCGCGGGAATGGCGGATTGATATTGTTTAACCAAGCGCCTTTATGGCCTGGGCCGCCTGGTTGAGGTCATCCACGAGAGTCACGTTTAACGACGACTCCTCCAGCAACTTCCGACCTTCGTCGGCGTTGGTGCCCAGCATCCGTACGACCATGGGTGGCATCCCGTTCTCGGCCCGTTCTGCCGCTATGAGAGCGCCCCGCGCGACCACGTCGCACCGGAGGATACCCCCGAATATATTGATGAGTATCTTGGCGACGTTCCCATCGGACAGGATGATCTTGAGGGCCTGGGCTATCTTTTCGTCGTCCGCGCCACCTCCCACGTCGAGGAAGTTCGCGGGCGCGGTCCCGGCGGCGAAGGTCACGTCCATCGTCGCCATCGCTAGTCCGGCCCCGTTGACCATGCAGCCGACATCGCCCTCGAGCCTGACGTAGCTGACGCCGAACTTCCCGGCCTCCGCTTCGAGCGGGTCCTCCTGTTCGGAGTCGTACAGTTTGGCGAGGTCCCGATGGCGGAACATCGCGTCGTCGTCGAAGTTGAGCTTGGCGTCGGCGGCGAGCAGACGGCCGTCCTTCGTGACGACGAGCGGGTTGATCTCGATGAGAGAGCAGTCGTGGCCGAGGAACAGGTCGTAGAGCTTCGACATCATCGCTGCCGCGGGCCTGACCTGGTCGGCTGCGACGTTCAAAGAGTAAGCGATCTTGCGGGCCTGGTACGGCAGCAGGCCAAGAACGGGGTCGATGGCAATGCGGACGATCTTCTCCGGCGTCTCCTCTGCCACCTCCTCGATATCCATCCCGCCCGCCTCGCTGGCCATAACAACGACGCCCCCGGCAGACCCGTCGATCACCATCCCGACGTACAGCTCGCGCTCGACCTCCAGCGCCTCCTCGACCAAGACGGAGCGAATCGGCACTCCTTCCGGCCCGGTCTGGTGCGTAACGAGATTCGAGCCGATCAGCTCACTCGCGGAGGCACCGGCCTCTTCCGGGGTTGAGACGAGCTTGATGCCCCCGGCCTTGCCGCGTCCCCCCGCGTGAACCTGCGCCTTCACCACAACACTGCCGCCCAACTCCGCAGCAGCAGCGGCGGCCTCCTCGGAGGTCGTTGCGACCACACCCCTAGGTACAGGAATGCCGCCTTTATCGAGTATCTCTTTCGCCTGGAATTCGTGGATTTTCAAGTGTCGGCTCCGGTGAATGCTCTATCTATTGCCTCTAAAGGTTGTGAGAAGCCTTGTCAACGCCGCACGACGCTAGGCGGACATTTGATTCTTGGCGGAGGGAGTGGGATTCGTATCTAACTACGAGACAGGAGGATTTCCCTATAAGTTCCCACACTCGTTACCACCATATCGAACTGTGGCATTCCCCGAATCCATGCTCGTGCGCGCATTATATCATTCTGTCCCGTATCAAGACGACCCTAGCGACCACATTGGGACTGTTTCAGGGAGTGAAGGAACTGATACTGATCGGCGTGCTGTACGCGCTGGGACTGAGCCATCGTGGTATAGAGACTGCGCTGAAACTGTTCGGTCACCGTGTCGACCACGTCAGCCGTTGGAGAGACATATAGAGGCTGGGCAAGACGGTCAAGAGGCGACTGACGGAGGGCAAAGCACGAATTGTAGGGGTGGACGAGACATGAGTGAGAATCAAAGGTGAAGCGCGGCCGGTGGGCGTGGTAGTAGACGTGGGCGGAAGGGTGTTGAACATAGCGTTGACCGGCGAGGGGTTCGACTACGAGGGTTGGTTCGAGTCGATGGCGGATGAGTTGGGAGTAGAGGTGGTAGTAACAGACGACTCGACAGACTATGCGATACCGACTAAGGGTGGCTCTGTGACACGTCAGCAGTGCCTGGTGCATATGAAGCGGACCCTCGGTCGTGCCAAGGGCAGACTCTCCAGAAACATACGTGACCGCTACGGTGGACTGCTCGATCAGATCACCGAGATGGTCAGGGAGTTGCCCCCGATGGCGCCAACAGGCTGTTCAGATGGTCGAGAGACAGATGGTTGCCACCAAAACTGAAGCGACTGGTAATACACCTGCTGGAACGCTGGAGACAGATGACTCTACACCAGCGACGATCAGGAGTCCCGAATAGCACGAACTGGCTGGAGGGAAGGTTCGGACGGATAAAACCAAGATACCGGATGACGAGAGGACTGAAGACCGATTCAGGAGCAGTCAACTTCATGGCTGTAGTCTGTGACGTGCTCACCTAATCATCAGGCCAGTGCCCCAGACTACTAACGCCTTGTCTTCAGTTCACGACATCAAGTGAAACAGTCCCAACGACGTGCCACTCTCTGGCGCCGACACTGGCTGTTCAATATTGTCCGCGTCGTAGATCTTGCGGATTTTGTCGTATATCCACCTGTCCGGCACAAGCGCCACCTCCTTCTCACACGCCATCCTCGCTTGAGCCAACTTTGCCGTGTCGTCCTGCAGTAGTTTGCCCTCCAGCTTGATCTTCACTGTCCCATCCAAACCAAATTCCTCGTCCAACAACAGCCCTCTTGAATTGCCGTTGGTCAGCATTCATCTCGACAGATTAACCTTTGGTCGTTCTTGTTCGTGTTATCAAACTAACTCCAGCTTCCGGCGAACTAAAGCTCCTAGACAAGACATGGTCCTGCACGCTATGAACTCACTACAGGAGACGTTCGTTTTGTACAAGGCATTCAGACGGTTTACTACCTCAACGGCTTGCACTACACTGCCTCCTAGAGTAAAAAAGTTGTCATGTATCCCAACTGAGTTCCGATCTAGGACATCTTGCCAAACATTACCTACTGCGTTTCCGATCTCGTCTGTTGCAGGAATTGGGTTGTCTGAAAGGCGAATTGCAGTATTTTCTAGTAATTTTTCCTCATCATCGATAATTCCTGTATTAACCGATGGCAGGTCTTTAACTTTGTAAAATTTAGTCGGTATGTCTTGTTCCGGTATACGCACTCTTAAGAGCCCAAGAAGTTCGTGTACAATTACATCTGGGTTACGATTGAGAACAAGGAAGGCATATACGTCGCATTTATTGTTGGATCTATTTATTGAAATGACTCTTACACCATCCACATCTGCATGTCCAGCAATAATCGACTCGATTTCAGTGCAAGAGCCAGGAATTTCATCTACCTTCATGATATCCTGCTGAATTGCACAAGTCTTAGCAGGAGGGTTCAAATCGATTTCCCAAATATCTACATTTGGATTCTTGATTATTCGTGTTAATATGTTCTCGAACTGCCAAAGAAATGTCTTAGCTGTTTGCTGGCCAAATAATGTCGGATCATATTTGAATGTTAGAGCCATACCATCAACTTCTCGTCCGACAAGAAAAACCAAATCTCGCCTGAAGGGAACACTTGGTGTATTACCTCCAAAACTCTTAAGTTCAAAAGATTTCCCTGCTATTGATCCCTCCAAGGAGATTGGATGTCCATCTTGCGATAAAGTCCACATGTGTTGAATCGTAAACATGACGTTACTAAAGGTCTCGTAACTTTGACTGTACGGTAATCCCAACTCCTCTACTATCCCTTCTAAAGGAAAGTCTTGGTTGTCTAGAGCATTTAATACGGTCTTCTTAACAAGGCTTAACGATTCACGAAATGTTTTAGCGTTCACCAAATCAGTTCGCATCACCAATCGGTTCATGAAGAATCCAATGAGGCCCTGTAACTCGAGTCGTTCGTGCGTAGATACTTCAGTAGCTACAGCAATATGTGTTTCATCAATTAGACGACATAATAGTATCTTAAAAACCGTAAGTAATAAAACATATAGCGTCACTTCTTCGTTTGCAGCCAGTTGAAAACACCCCTGCTCAATCGTATGTGACATAACTCGCTTTTCACTGGCAGCGTCAAGGTATTTTATCGGACGACGTGGGTAATCTGTAGGCGCGGCCAAACATGGTGGACAATCTTGTAGTTCTCGAAACCAGAAGTCTCGCTGTCTAGAAAGTGATTTCACTTTATGGTAATTGTGTTGCCAATGGGCAAAGTCGGTGTATTGAATTCTAGGCGAAGGAAGCGATGGTGTTTCTCCCTTCTCGAAAGCCGAATATAATGTATCTAATTCTTCCACGAGTCGGCGATTCGTGCGTCGATGGCAGAGCAGTTCTGGAATTAAGATGAGAAGTTGGGTTGTATGTTCTCCAACATTGAAAAACGCCGCTCGTACTGGAGCTTCGCTCGTGAGATCAACAGAGGACGTTATCAACCGATGAGTAATTTGTTCTATCTCTAATGCCCTTTCTTTCTCTGTCATTTCCTGCATCTCATACACATTCAAGTTTACCGGCTCGAATTTTCTAACAGACAACCACAAGACTCCATCTCTCATAACGACATTTGTTCTTAGTATTTCATGCCTCCTGGAAAGTTCGTCTAATGCTTTTTGTAGAGGTTCTGCCTTGATACGATGGGCAGTCTGCAACCTCAACCAGCCAACGTGGCAATGGCCTGCCGAGACCATCTCTTGCTCCATCCATATTCTCTGTTGGCCAAATGAAACTTGTGATTGCTGAAGTTTCAACGATGACTGCAAGGGCACATTTGAGTGTCTTTCACTTAGTGTCCAAATAGCATGAGACAATTGACGAATAGTTGGTCCAGACATCAGAGTTTGGAAAGTGATCCGAACACGAAGTACCTCATGTGTACTGGCGATGAGATGCGCAGCCGCAAGGGAATATCCCCCAAGCTCAAAGAAATTGTCATCAATATCGATGTTTTGAAGACCAAGGATTTCTTGCCATAGATTCAGCAAAGTACGTTCAATCATTATCAAATCTGGAGGAACATCTAATTCGTCTCCCGCCTCTTCAATCGTACCGACTGCATCAGTAGCAATGAAAGAAGCGCTTGCGATACGCGATAGTTCGATTCTCCCTCCTGGCAGTCGATGTCCCAAATCATTAGTCCCCACCAGTTTACGCGAAATCAGTTGTTCGTTGTTGCTACCAATTATTAATTCACCAAATGTATCATCACTCGGTATATATTCTTCCGTATTAATAATATGGATATCACTGTCTATTAGTGGCTTTCCCCAACTAAACTCAAGTCGAGGTTCTCTCCTATTTTTTACTATTTCTACTCGATGCCCTAGCATTTCAATGGACCGATATAGATTAATCAATCGCACGTTTGGTACAGTGGCATAAAAATGAGCTTTCAGTTCTTCTGTAACTATCTCGTCAATTATCACCCAATATTTTAAGGTTGATAAAGTACTCCAGATATCCGACAATCCATACAATAAAGCGGTCAGGCTTTTCGAGTCTGTAACGACATGGGAAAACTGTTCATTCGATAATGAATTCGCAAAGTCTTCTAGTTCAATATGTTCCGAAGCCTGCGTAATCTTGATTGAGGTCTCATTGAGAAGAGCTGACAACAACAAACTTTGTGTATCGATTGACCTAATAGCAGTGAAAATACCTATTTTCGTGGCTGATTCAAAAGGCATATTGTCCTTCATCCATAGTATATGTTCAGCAATTGCATCGTACTTGAATTGAGCAAAACGTACACCATTCTGCATTCTGTCAACTGTCAGAAGAGCTAAGTTCTGAGGAGCAATTCCAGACAAGCAGTTATCGACCATAAAATCGCTTTCTTTGTCAATGAAGATACTTGGATATTTGTCTAAAGAATCCTCAGAAACTCTCGATGCTGAGGGTATGGCAAGGCTTTTGACAACAACTATTGCTGTTCCTGAGTTGGAAATGTCTGAGAGTAAACCAGAGCACATCGTTTCTTCGGTTATTAGGTAAGTTATACCGCAATGTACCGCGCCCAACACCGCGGCGAGCAATTCGAAAGAGGGAGCGATATCGATTACAAAAAGTTGGTCTTGTGTAAGTACAGATCGATAAACCTTGCTAGCAATTTGAGTGCGTCGTCTAATGTCATCATAAGTCATGTATTTGTCGTGAATACATAAAGTGGTTGGACCTCCACGTTCCCGTGGGTCACATCTAAACCTATGCTGGCCTATTGCCAAGGGTGTCTGAATGTAGAATTCTCTATTGTAGGTCATATTAGCTGCCTCAATACCAAAGCATTATCAATGTAAATACTTATAACATTTGGTCCGGTCGATCGCCTAATGTCCGATCTGCTGGGTCTTGAGACAAAGCTTCGCTGCACGAAGAAGCTGAGCTTCCATGGAAGCGACTTCATACAGCCGATTAGAAATGTTTCGTATTCCGGATAGTTCTCGTTTCAGTGAGGTCTTGATCATCATGCTGCGAATGATGCTCCAAGTCCGATGGATAGACTTCGCCGAGCGAGCTGGTGCGATCCACGGTGTCCCCCAGCTTTCGGTGCTTACACGAGTGAGTAGAGCAGCGCCAAGCGACCGTTGTTCCACCAGTCGCGAAAGCTGTAAGTGCATCATGTCAAGAATTTCCCAAAACAGCTCTGGATCGAAATTAGAGATTGTGGTAAGGTCATCAGCAAGACGGGCTATCGCCTGTGGTCCCGAATACTTGTATCCAGTGGGGGGGTTATCATTCGCCTTGGCGAGCATATTATCGACGTAGTTCATAAATACCGATTTGATCGGTGTTAAGTACTGAGGCGAAGCGATGATTAGTTGTCGGTTGTTGATCGGCTGCCCAGAAAACCAAGGATTGACCTGATTCCACGGGTTTGGTGAGCTGCGAGCGGCCTTAAGGTCAGCCAATTGGACTGGACCTTTGTAAACTGTTCCATCTATCACCCAGGCAAGCAAATCATCCGTGTACCCGTAGACGACAATCGTGTATGCGCGATTAGCAGATTCTTGGCGCAACAACCGCCGGTACGGCAAAACATACGCGTCGACCCAGATGATCACCGGCAACTCTCGATCTATCGTGGCTTGCAACGCAGTCCACGCTCTGTCGGGATCCATCTCTACAACGCTATCTATCGTGAACCCGAAGCGTCTTAGTCCAAGGTATGGCGACGACGTCATACCACTGATAGTGGTCCCAATGGTTGAGTCGTAGCCAGAATAGTTAAAGCTCCATTCGGAACCAATAAGATATTCGGGTTTTTGGTATCCCAAGTATTCAAGAAGCCAGCAGAGATTTCTTGTGAGGCACTCATGCGCGGCAGTTGGTCTATTTGACCCTATGTCTAGGATCTTTTCATTTATGGGACCGAGAGGACGGCCAGCTGCCCGGTCATTCGGTTGGGCTAGAAGATGGTCTGTCAACACCTGCCCCCTCATTGCCTGCTAGTATCTGTTCAGATGGCACTGGCACAAAGAACTCTCAACGACACGACGACCACCTGACTTTCGGCAGGCCAGGCAGTTATTCTTCTCAGAGAAAGGATACCACTATAACGAAACAAAACGGTATAGTCTAATGGTAACTGTTTAGCAACTGGGTTGAAAATCAAGAGGAGTGACCAGCGAGCGCAGGCGTCCTGGTGCCCTCAGCAGGCCAGGGAGAGCGATGCTTCAGAATGATGAGCAAGTTTTGCGCATACAAGACACGAGTGCCACCTTCGTCAGATTTACCAACGGCAAGCAGCCGTTGGTAGTAGTCCCGAACGACGGGATCGAAGCGGCTGGCTGCTAGCGCTTCCATGTACAGGACGGCCCGGACCCGCGTGCGCCCGCCCCAGACGCGCCGTTTGCCCCGCATGACGCCGCTATCGCGGTTGAAGGGCGCCACACCCACCAGTGCGCGATCTGCCGACGGTTCAGCGTGCCCAACTCCGGCAGATAGGCCAACACAGCGAGGGAGGAGTTGCTCACCCACGCCAGGAACGGTGCGCAGAATGCCATACTTCTTCCGCCACACCGGACTGCTGCGGAGAGTCTGCCGCAGCCCGTCGTCAATGTCGCTCAGCTTCTGCTCAAGTCACGCGATGTGGGCCTCGACGCGGGGTCGGACGGCGCTGATGGCCGTCCCAAGCCGGTTCTTCTCCGCCACCAGGATGGTTGTCAACTGGCGCATGCGGGAAACTAGCGAGTTGAGGTCTAGCGTCTTAGCGTCTCTCAGAGGTCGCACAGAAGGACGAAGGGCCTCGGCGAAGGGGGCCAGTACGGCGTCCAAGGTGTCAGACTTCGCCAGCGTCCTGGTGGCTCTGGCGAAGTCTCGGACCTGCCTAGGGTTGATGATTACCACTGGCAGCGATGCAGCCGGCAGGGCTGCCAACGAGGGCAGTTCCAAGCCGCCCGAAGCCTCTCCAGGCAGGGCCGAGGGTCTTGAGCCGGGAGACCAGTTCATCGATTCCAGGTTCGTCATTGGAGATTGTCCACCTCTGGGCTGTAGGGTGGACCGCGACGTCCAGATGGGCCTTGGCTGCGTAATCATATGCTCTCGCTTCTTGGTCCAGTAGTTTAGTTGGAGGGTCTAAGCTGGACTTTGTACAAAACCTAGACGTGGTGTGAATGTAGAGGCACATAGCTAGCGTACTTTTTCAACATCTGGTCCAATGGTCGACATGAAAAAAGTCTTTCAACGGGACCATACGGTTAAGCCTACGTACCTGATGGCTGCCAACTAACTTTGTACAAAGTCCAGCTAAGTCTGTTACCTCAATAGGCCGTTGCTCCCGCCTTGACACACAAGCGCAGAATCCCAACGCCCATACGCAACAGTCTTATTGAACGCCTAACCTACGCGGCATGAATGTACGAAATCGAGCTAAGGGAGTCTCACACCTGCCCCGAATCACACAGTCAAACGGTGATATTGGAGTCAGCGATACCAGCCGGCCTGAACAGAGTACATGTGGGCGTACCGCCCTTCTTGGTCAACGAGGTCGGTGTGGGCGCCTTCTTCGACTATTCGCCCGTTCTCTAGGAACGCCACCCGGTCCGCGAGTCGGGCGGAACCAAGACGATGTGAGATCAGGACAACCGACTTCCCCTCCGACATGTCGCGAAACTGGCGATACACCTCGACCTCGGTACGAGCGTCCAGCGCAGAGGTCGGCTCGTCGAGGATCAGAATTGACGTCTTCCGGAGGTAGGCGCGCGCAATCACCAGCTTTTGCCACTGACCGGTCGAGAGGTCCAGTCCTTCGTCGTCCCATGCCTTTCCGAGGACGGTCTCATATTTCTTGGGGAGACTCTCTACCAGATCGTGGGCGCCGCTCTTTGAGGCGGCATACTGGATGGCCGGCAAATCGTCGAGCCGAGTGAGGTCGCCGTAACCAACGTTCTCCCGGGCCGTCAACTCGTAGCGCATGTAGTCCTGGAATACCGCGGCCGAGTGATTCCTCCATTCGTAGGGATCTATCTCTGCGAGATCGATTCCGTTCACCAAGATCCTGCCCTTCGTTGGCCTATAGAGCGCCAGCAGCAGCTTGGCAAGGGTCGTTTTGCCGGCCCCGTTCTCGCCAACCAGCGCGAGGGTTGTACCCGGTTCTAGAGTGAACGAGAGACCATCAAGGACCGGTCGGTCGGAACCGGGATATATGAACACCACGTCATCGAACTCAACTCGCAGCCGACCATCAGCCTCGAGAGAGGGAGAGCCGTTCGTCTCGTCCTTGCTGAGCGGGCCACCGAATTGGGGACCCATCCTAGCCACTTCAGCTTTGGGCTTCGACAAGGCGCGCTCTTCCGGCAGGTCGAGGTACTCGAACATGTCCCACACCGTGCGCAGTGTCTTGTCGGTCGCCCTGAAGCCATTGAGCACGCCGGCAAAGGCGCTCGTGAATCGCTCTACTGCCGTCAAATACGCGGCGAAGTAGCCTATCGAAAGGCGTCCGAGCGCGATCAAGGCAACGACCCCAACAATGACGATACCATAAGTGAGCTGTTCCCAGAGGTTGCCGAACATGGCGGTTTTCGTTCGCTCAAACGCGAGTTTCAGCCGGTCATTCTTCATCATCATGTTGAGGTCCATGCGCCGGTCCCGGAGGTAAGGGCCCGTACCGAACAGCCTGAGCTCCGCGCCAGCTTCGCGGGACATAATCATGTCGTCCAGATAGGCAACGTATCGCTCAGTCGTCGAGTGCTTTCTCTTGAGCGCTATGATTCGCTTGGTTATCCTCGACTCAGAGAGGTGCAGAGGAATCATGCCCGCGATCAGCACGAGCGGCAGAAAGTAGTGTGCTGTCCCAAGGAAGATCAGCAATCCTGCGACGGTGATAAACCTTGCCGGAAGTTGGAGTATCGACCGCATGGAGGTGAACAGCACGTTGTCCAATCCGTGCTGCGACCGGTGGAGCTGATCGAAGAACTCCGGGCTGTCGAACATCGCAAGAGGCAGGCGACCGGCTTTTGCCAACAATCGCTCGTGGGCCCCCTGCTTCAGCCGTTCCTGCAGGTCGTCTGCCAGCCACAGGTGAACCTTGGCAATCACGGTGTCGGCAAGAATGGTGAGAAGAAGCGCTCCAAGCCACAGGAGCGTAACCGTGATCGACTCCGTTCCCGCTATGGTACCGGCGGCGCTATCGACGAGGCCACGAAGAATAAGAAGGCCGACGAGGGGTACCAGACCGCTGAGCACCGAGAACCCGGCAATCGTCGCGAGCTCTCTCGGCCCGACCTCCCACAGCAGCTTCACCAGCCTCGGCAGGTTCCGCCACCGACCTCGAAAGGAGTCGTCGTCGCGCCTTCTATCTGAATAGAGGTACGATTGGATCATCGGTACCACTCTGCTTGCATTTGGTACAGCTCAGCGTATGGCCCGCCCGAGGCGATCAACTCGTCGTGAGTCCCTTGCTCCACGATCTCTCCTCGCCGGAGGAAGACGATCCTATCGGCGAGCCTTGCAGAGCCCAGCCGGTGCGATATCAGCAAGACCGTCTTGCCTTCCGACAACTCGAGAAAGCGGCGGTACACCTCCAATTCGGCAAGCGCGTCAAGGGCGGAAGCAGGTTCGTCCAGGACGAGGATGTCGGTGTCGCGAAGGAAGACGCGCGCTATCGCGAGCTTCTGCCACTGTCCTTCGGATATCTCTTGCCCGCCCGCGAACTCCTTGCCGAGCATGGTGTCAAACCCCGAAGGAAGTTCTTCGATGACGGTTCGGGCTGAACTCAGTCTAGCCGCTTGCTCAATAGCTTCGTCGTCATCGACCCTGGATACATCACCAAGTCCGATATTCTCCCGTGCGGTCAGGGCATACTTCATATAGTCCTGAAATGCCGCTCCGATCTGCCTTCTCCAGGAGGTGAGGGCGATGTCATTGAGGTCGGCGCCATCGACCTTGATGCTGCCACTCGTGGGTTGGTAAAGTCCGAGAAGCAGTTTCGTAAGGGTGGTCTTGCCCGCGCCGTTCTCTCCAACGAGCGCGATGGACTCACCAGCCTTGATGTCGAGGTCCACCGCATGGAGAGCGGGCGTCTCGCTTCCGGGATACGTGAAGCTGACCGACTCGAACCGGATGCCGTCCCTTAACCGGGTGGGAGGCGCCACACCTCGTTCGAGAGACTCTTCCCCAACATCGAGATATTCCGCAGCGTAACCAAGCTCGACGAAGAACTGCCGTAGATCCCGGAGCCGCCAGCCCATGTCATTCAGATGTGTGACGTACTGGTTGGTGACGTAGAAGAGCGCCACGAAGGTGGCGGCATCAAGGGCGCCATTCGCTCCGGCGACGATGAGCGAGCCCAGCACGACCCCGACGAGCGTCACATTGATCGCCTCCGACGGCAGCGTCCTGGGTATTTCGCCACGCCGTAATCTTGAAAGCTCGCCTATGAGTTGATCGGTCACCGTCCGCCACGACTTGACGAGGTGGTCGCCCAGCCCAAACAACCGCACTTCGGAGGCTGCGTTTCGCTCCGTGAGCAGGTCGCGCCAGTAGTATTGCCTTCGCCAGAGTGGAGCCTGGCTCTGACGGACGTCCACGTACTGCTGCTCGCTCCTCATGTGTCGCCAGATCACCACGACGCTGCCAACCAATAGCAAGGAAGGTATGCCTAGGTGAACTGCGCCCAACACCCAGAGGACGCCGACGCCTCCGAGAACAGTGGAAACGAGGCGTTGTATGTGAGGCAGCTGATGAGTGATGTTCCATGCGTGCATGGAGCGATGAGCGCGCACCATCACGTCGTAGAATTCGGTGGTCTCAAAGTTACTCAGGGGGACGGAATAGGCCTTGGTCAACAGGAGCCGATCAAAGCGTTCCATAACTCGCTCCCTTAGCCGGACGGCCAAGTAGTTCTGAACGGTGTCTGAGTACGCGATCCAGCTAATGATCCGCAGTCCAAACAACGTCAGCACCCACGGATACACAGGTCTCAGGGCGTCGAGCACGGACGTTTCGCCGGGCCGGCCTGTAGAAACCGTGACCGTAGCCGCATCGATCAGGCTCGATATCGTTGCGACCATCACCGGTGGCGTGATTCCACCTATAACCCCTGTGATGGCAAGAAACACCGCGAAAGGGGGCCAAGGGGCGATCACAGTCTGCCACCCGAACCGGAGCAGCGAAACGTATTGCCCTAGTCGATCTCGAAGAGGTGCTGCATGAAAAGCGGCTTCAGCCATGGGTCACCTTGCCTAGGGATGAAAGGCTCCGTTGAGTCTGGGGGGTGACTCAAATCAAGTTCGGTCGCGTCCGATAAACTGTGCAAGCGGTTTCATCATAGCAGAAAGTTAGGAGATGTGGGCATTGAGAATATGGTCAGGTCACCTCAAGGCACTCTCCTAAATCTTCGTCATCACCGTTGTCAAGAGCTGAGCGAAAATGTACCAGAGCGGTGAGTCAGGCGTAGAGAAAAGACGCTTGCAATCTGTACCACCCGTCGTCTTCCATCGAGTTGTACAAGAACTCGATGGAAGGTGTGTAGGACGTACAAGGTGGATAAGGTGGATTATGTACGTGCGCGTCCGGAGCGCATGCATGGTCGACGGCATGAGTATCTGGGAGGCTGCTCGTGTATTCGGTCTGCACCGAGACGCGGTGCGCAAGATGCTGGTGCATTAGTGCCTCCCGGTTACTGTCGAAAGCGTCCTCCGCGGCGTCCGAAGCTGGAGCCGTACACGGGGGTGATCGACCGGATACTGGACGAGGATCTGCGCCTCCCAAAGAAGTAGCGGCACACAGCCAAGCGCATCTATGACCGGCTGCGAGACGAGTACGGGCTCACTGGCAAGTACACGAAAGTCAAGGACTACGTCCGTGAACGCTCTCGTCAGAGTCAGGGGATGTTCGTTCCGCTATCACATCCCCTAGGGCGCGCCGAGAGCGACTTCGACTAGGCGTGTACGGTCATCGGTGGAGTCGAGCAGCGGATCCACTACTTCGTTATGGACCTTCCTCATAGCGATGGATGCTTCGTCAAGGCGTACCCCGGAGAGACGATCGAGGCGTTCTGCGATAGACGCGTGTCGGCGTTCTCGTTTCTGGGCGGAGTGCCTCAGAGCATCGTGTACGACAGCACGATGCGGGCGGTGGCAAAGATACTGTGCGTGCTTTGTCCATCCGCTAGGACTTATGCTACTCTTCGGCAACCTTTTAGAGACAAGACAGAACGTTCTACTTGGTTTGGGAAGACGGCGTAAGTCTCAAACGCACTCGGTTTTCAGGTACAAAGAAACGGCAAAACTCATTACTACTTCAGAGGTATTCTGACATATACTTGCCCTTGATATCTTTCTTGAGAATGCGTTTGTCGATTTTTCCTGTGTCTGTCTTTGGTAACTCATTACTTGTGACTACAACTAGATCTGGCACGAGGTAGTGAGGCCCGACACGATTACATTGCCTTCGAACACCATCTTCAGTCAGTTTTGACCCCATACTTATCATCACATAGGCGATTATGCGATAGCCAAGTATCGGATCTAGGTCTCCGAAAGCGGCAGCCTCCTCAACACCAGAAATAGAGTATAGGACAGCCTCAATTTCATCGGGGCTTAAGCGATAACCAGCCTTCTTGATCTGTTCGTCATTTCTTCCCATAAAGTATAAGAATCCGTCGCTGTCCTTTTTCGCTAGATCACCTGTACGCACGACCTTCAACGACCGCAAGTCTCGCCCCGACGGGTTAAATGTACAAAACTTTGATGAACTGCCTTCCTGGTCACCCCAATAGCCCTGTGCTATCGTCGGCCCTCCATGAATTATCTCCCCTATTTCGCCTTCGTCACACTCTTTCCCATCACGGTCTACGATCCAGACGTTGGTTTCGGGGATTGCTCTCCCAATACACAAGTTTCCACGATCCAATTCCGAAGGGGGAAGGTATGTGGAACGTAATGCCTCCGTAAGGCCGTACATCAGATATATTTTTGTAGTGGGCAGCAGGTTTCGGAGTTCTTGAAGATCAGAGTCAGAGATCGTTCCGCCTGAGTTGGTCAGATACCTAAGCTCCGTTAATGGGTTCTGGGCGAGACTTTTACGATTACGGAGCAAGATTCTCCAAGTCAATGGAACACCAGGTAGACCTGTCACTTTGTGCTGCCGAAGAGTGCGAAGGACGTCATTGGGCAAGCTCGATTTTTCGAATACAAGAGTACCACCCACTCGCAACATGGTTATGAACTGACTTAATCCATATGTAAAGCTTAGGGGTAAAAGGACAAGCACCCTGTCGCTCATAGCATTGTCTAAATAAGTACTAATTATTCTCGCCCCAGCGACTAAGCTACTGTGCGTGTGCATTACCCCTTTAGGAGGGCCAGTTGAACCCGAAGTGTAAACGATGGTTGCTACATCGTCCGTTTTGGCTGGAGAACTGGTCAGCTGGGGAACTGCATGACGCAAAATGTCGTCCATCCTTAGTATCGTTGTTGATTGATCGCGACGAATTGGTTGATCTCCGACTCCAACCATTGTATTGATTGGCAGGGATGGAAGTCGATTTAGGGCCTGGGAACTTCCTATGAGAAAACGAACGTCACAATCGTCGACTATATGAGACACCTGGGCCGACTTCAACTTGGGATTGATGCCAACGAACACCGCACCCAATTGAGCCGCACACATTACGCTGATTAGGTAAGTATAATCGTTGTCAACATAGATCCCAAGCCGGTCGCCTTGCCTAATTCCATTCAGGGTAAGTACGGCAGCAAGGCGAGCCCCATCATGCCAAAGTTGCCGATAAGAATATTGTCGGTCATTGTCAATGGCGACAACATGGTTAGGGGCTCGTTCCACTACGTTTATCAATAACTCGTGAAGCGTTTTCTCTTGAATCGTATCCCTCCTTCCTCTAGCAATCTAAACAGGGTAGCAGAAGCATATTGGGGTGTCTGTTAACTTAGATGACAGGAGTTTATCTTGTGTGCGTATCTTTTGCAACACGCCCGTGTCAATTCACATTGCTGAGATGCTTTCGGTATGCACCATTGTGGCAACCTGCCTCGCGGATCAGCCAGATCGAACCGTTTGTGATCACGATGATGCCTCTAGCCACGGAGCTTTCGAGCGAAGCTCTGATTAGGATGTTGTCGAACTTGGCATGACGACGTCTATCATTACGCCTCCAGCAAGCATTCAGACTTAAGGAATCTCCGAATAATCCGACATTAGCCGTACGAAAGGGGCAGAATTAGCCGATTACTGAAGGAATCGTACAAAGATCCTGGTGGATGAACATAAGCTGTTTTGAGTAGTGGATAGTAACGTTTTCATAGGATTCAAATCACCTTTGGCCCGCGGACAGACAATTCCGAGAGAGATTGGGCTCGGAGGCCCCGTCAGGTTAGAACACTCCACTTTGCGATTCGAGTCGGGCGGTACCCGCTCATTATGATCAGTCACCCGCATATGGCCTCCACTCGCTTGTAGACATTCGCCTCGCCTCTTACCCGCAATGTCGAGTCGTAGGCCCGTCTATTGCCGAGTGAATTCGTTGGGCCATATGCGGTGTCACCCCGCGGTCACGCATACCCTTTACACACTGGAGAATATCGTAGCCCTTGTCTCATCTCCCAACGTCCGGGGACGGAAGCCCCGCTCCCAGCAGCAAGTGCACAACGTCACGCTGTTCACGCCGCCTCTCTCATCGCAAAAGCCAACTCCAGCCGATTGCGGCTCTCGATCAAAACGTGTCCCGTGGACACCAGCATGACCTCCTTTTCCTTCCCCTTGCGCACAGTCGCGCCTCAGGGTCCGTTCTGCTTCCGTATGACTGAAGCTCTTGATGCTCGTCATCTATTCTATCAACGTCCAATCCACACTGAAGTGCTCGTCCAACAGTAACCCTTGTCGGTAAGCTTTCCACACCACCTCGCCGACCAGCGCCTCACCTATCTGGTATTCCAGCAAGCGCTGCCAGTTCTTCGTGAACACCGTAGGGTCCAAGCTCGATTCAATTAGGCTCATGTCAAGAAACCAGTGGAACAACCGGCCGGGGTACAGGACTGTTTCACTTGATGTCGTGAACTGAAGACAAGGCGTTAGTAGTCTGGGGCACTGGCCTGATGATTAGGTGAGCACGTCACAGACTACAGCCATGAAGTTGACTGCTCCTGAATCGGTCTTCAGTCCTCTCGTCATCCGGTATCTTGGTTTTATCCGTCCGAACCTTCCCTCCAGCCAGTTCGTGCTATTCGGGACTCCTGATCGTCGCTGGTGTAGAGTCATCTGTCTCCAGCGTTCCAGCAGGTGTATTACCAGTCGCTTCAGTTTTGGTGGCAACCATCTGTCTCTCGACCATCTGAACAGCCTGTTGGCGCCATCGGGGGCAACTCCCTGACCATCTCGGTGATCTGATCGAGCAGTCCACCGTAGCGGTCACGTATGTTTCTGGAGAGTCTGCCCTTGGCACGACCGAGGGTCCGCTTCATATGCACCAGGCACTGCTGACGTGTCACAGAGCCACCCTTAGTCGGTATCGCATAGTCTGTCGAGTCGTCTGTTACTACCACCTCTACTCCCAACTCATCCGCCATCGACTCGAACCAACCCTCGTAGTCGAACCCCTCGCCGGTCAACGCTATGTTCAACACCCTTCCGCCCACGTCTACTACCACGCCCACCGGCCGCGCTTCACCTTTGATTCTCACTCATGTCTCGTCCACCCCTACAATTCGTGCTTTGCCCTCCGTCAGTCGCCTCTTGACCGTCTTGCCCAGCCTCTATATGTCTCTCCAACGGCTGACGTGGTCGACACGGTGACCGAACAGTTTCAGCGCAGTCTCTATACCACGATGGCTCAGTCCCAGCGCGTACAGCACGCCGATCAGAGCCGTGAACGCATGGCTTCGTCCGCTTCTTCGCACTCCCTTCGGTCTCACCGTCACCGTCTTGCCACAGTTCTTGCACCGATATCGCTGAGTGGTCACATGGGTGACTTTCACGGCTGCAATCTTGCAGAGCTTTGGTCTGCCCCACTTGTGCCAAGCACCAGCCGTACATCTTGGACACTGTCCGGGTGGTGTGGGATCGGACTCGACGGATTGGTGAGCAAGATTTACGATAAGCATGGAGAGCAATCCTTTGAACTGGTTTTAGACATCTCCAATTCTAAGGGTGGCTCTCCCTTCCCTCAATCTTCTATCAGTTTCTACACTCCCTGAAACAGTCCCCCTGGGTACCGAACTCTTCACAGAACACTCGCTCTGCATAGAAAATAGGGAGATTTGCAGTGATGCTATTCGAGTACATTGGGGCGGACTCTGGCGAGGGACACACTAACGCTCCATCGACCACAGACTTGATGCTGCAGCCGGGAGGGTGTGCTTTGGGACTCTCTCCTCCATATCCACGAATCCCAGCATCGTTGTCTATGGGTTACACATCTCCACTCATAAGCAGGACATTACCAATCCATTTGGTAATACCCTACATCAAAGAATCGCCTTTGCGCAGCCTGCTAAGACAACGCAACCACTCGGTCCCATTCAGGAGGAACATTACTCATGCTGGCTAAGAGGGGCAAGACAATACCAGCCGTTCCCGAAAGTATTCCTGGAATTTCTAGTCGATTGCCCAGCTCATCTTCGCCTAAGTACCCAAGCGAAGACTCGGGCGCAAATTCTGATAATATTCTCTCAGTGAGAGTCAAGGAAGTATGTGCAAACAAATCGCATTGAGTATCATAGAAGAATCGCAACATTATCTGTAGTAAACCCGCGTTGCCATGGCAGAATATCGAGGAGTGTCTGTGATCAGTATTCTCGATTCTGTCGCAGACAGAGTGTATGCCCTTCAGTGCAGTATCTCTAATCTGTTCATCGTCTAAAGCCAAGCTAGCGAGCCACAGTGACCTTGAAACTCCTGGACTTCCGTAACACCATGCCATCCTATCGAACCTCCACGTGTCGGGTTCATACTGTGGCCAAAAAATACCGTATTTGTCCTTCTTTACATGGGTACATAACCACAGGGCTGTCTTAGACGTTGCTTCGATCAATGATACCGACTTATTGCCTGAAAGAATGCCTACTGCCAAAGCGCTAAGGATGCCTGCCAAGCCGTGTGCAACTCCCAAATCCAGTATACTCTCTTCCCCGTTTGGATAATTTGAAGATACTACACCACCTTTTGTGATCTCATTTTTTTGTCGTTCTAGTTCGTTAATGGATACCTTGGCAAGGAACTCCAACACAGTTTCCATGTATTGGCTGGTCCTCTCGTCATCCAAAAGGCAGGCAAAGTATAAACTGATCCCGGCTAGTCCCGAGACAATATCTACATCTCTTGGGCGAACATCGTCTATTGTCTCAAGTCGCGAGAACACGACGTCTTGGCTACGTTTCTCTATTTTTCTGCTGAGAGAAGCATGGATATTTTGGAAGTATGGATCTTCTTCCGCCAAATACATTAAAGTCCACGCCAAACCAGTCATCCCAGTGAATAATCCTAGTTCGATAGGACTCTTTGTCGAGGCTGCATTGAACGCCTCAATTAGTGATCGTCTGCCTGCCACAATCCAACCTTCGTTTGGGAAACTGCGGTTCATATACTCCAGAAGGATAGCTACACCTGCGGGGCCATCTAGCGACGTATCCCCGTTCCTAGTCTCTGCGGCCAGCAAACGAGAGGTGCTTTCTCGAACGACCTCTTCAACGCGGTCTCGAATGGTTCCAGACGCGATACCAATCCATGGTACCTCTCTGTAGTCAAATGCGGTTTTCATAGATTTCTCCCAGCCACAATAAGGCAGTGAAGACACAAATCGCTTAGTCAGAGTGTGAAAAATGTCTTGATTCTATAGCCGAACATAGTTTGCCCTTCGCAAACCATGAAAAACTCCATGGACTTACTCGAAACCCAAAAGGAGCAACGACCATCGGCGCTGAAGCAAAGTATTCTAATTCTAGCTGAGACACGATCGATACCGTTAGGCAAGTTGATTTTTGTTCTACTTGATCTAAAAGTCTCGTCGTTGTTGCAAGTTCCCTTAGTGATATTGGTCCTTAGAGCCCTTGTTCAAATAAGGCCGAGCGATGTCTATTCCATGCTGTTGCAAACTCATCGTCATATGGAGAAATCTAGACTCGGAGTCCGGTTGTCTGCCGCAGAAGGCGTTGATTAAGCCGTCAGCAAGAATCTGGCATCGGTGAGAGCCGAAACTTTGGTTGCTATGATCCAGATTAATGGGTTCCTCCGCGACGGAAATCCCAGTAAATAGTGGTTTTGTAAATAGAGGAGCGTCCCTGCGGAACCATTTCGAAAGCTGACGTGGAAAGTTGGCGACTATGTCCCGTACGGCAGTATAGTTTGACTTATCGAAGTACAATATTGCACAGTCGTATCGATCATACCACTTCGGATTAGCAAGGATCTTTAAGTGGAAACTAATCATAATAAGGTTCAACTCATTAGTGAGAATATTCACCAATGGAACAGCGCCTCTGGGAGAAATGTTGAAGTACATACGGACCATATCTTTATCGTTGATCCGTTGGAAAGCGTCGCCTAGTGCAGAATAAAAGACTGGAGACAAATCTGCATCTTTGGGAAATTTAATGGCAACGAAATCACCAACTCCTGCCGATTGATCGACTGGACGTAGGTGCATAGTCCGTTTAATCCACAACTTTATGAGATTGTTAGAGACAATCAAACCGTCTGGATCGTTGAACTCGTCGACGTGCCAACCCTCTTGATAGTAGCCGTTACCGCTGTTGGCGTCCGCGAGGCTTTTTGCGAAGATCGGATCTTTGAGGGGTCCTACGTCAACATCATTCAAGACAGCTCTTTGAGCGGCAAACGAGTTATTGTAGTAGGCTTGATATAAGAATGATGCCAACTCATCTCTCATTCTCCCAGAGTCACCACTACGTGATTCATACGGCCGAGGTACTGTCGCCAGCAATGATGAGTCGTGCACGAAGGCCGTTTCAGATACAACCTGAGTACTTTTTGCGATCAGGTCCAAGGCCGTCCTGAGGCGCGGTTCCATTATTTGCTTATCTGGCCTCAACCTTACTTTGTGGCGCCTCCCAAAAGAATGTCCGTACTATCCCCTGGTTCAGTAAGCAAATTCTTTGATGTCTGAAGTAAGCAGATGACATATCCTGACACGAATCTCCGCATTCTGAACTTATGCCATGCTATGTTTAGCAAGTATGCTCCAGCGTGACGGGCAACACTATAAGCAAAATCCGATCTCTTGCCTACGATCTCTTCGCAATTCTCCGTGTATCGCGTCCAAAAGGCCCTCATGGCAGGCTGGATCTTCGCCAAAGGAACGTCAGCCTGCAAAAACCAGTCTCGGCTATCCGTCTCGTCCGAGTATGCAAGGGAATCTATCCAATAGAGCAGATAGTCACCAAAGATTGTACCCACGTCCCATGCTGGATCGCCCCAATCGGACAATTCCCAGTCGACTACCCGCAGTGGAGGATTGGCAATATTCTGAGACTCTCGAAGAAAGATGAGATTTGCGAACCGGAAATCGTTATGAATCAAGCACGTCGGTTGCCATAGACGGGCTGATTCGTAAAGCGAATCAGCGACTTGTTTATACTTTTGAAATAGTTTAACAAAACGCAACGCATCCTCTTGAGGAAGCCAACTGTAGAACTCAGGAGTAATACGAAGCTCAAGAATGTTTGGCATAGTATGCTTATGGTAAAGACTATCGGACAACTTTCTATAAGCGCCAGAATTCTTGAATGATTCACGATGCACAGTTGCCAATGTATCGGCGACCTCCCTAGCCAATTTGACTGGGAAACTATTCAGTTGTCGATGATAGTGGTGGATAGACTCGCTACCTTTCCAAAACTCTGTAATCAAGATCTGGTTGTTGCGATCGAAAGCGACAACTTCCGGTGTGAGCTTTTGCAGGGTAGCATAGGTACCCTCACTTGCTATTCGCTTGAGAATTTGAGCTTCTCTGGCGACGTCGGATGGACCAGAATAGGCATGAGTAGGCTGTTTCACAACCCAAACAAAACCATCCGATCGCACCGCCGCAACGAAATTCCTACCGTCGAGACGCTCCACAGCAACGTCATCATGTACGGCTAGGCCTTCTTCAATTAGGTATCGGCTTATAGTATTCTCTGTCAACCGCCACATAGTTGCAACTTCTTTATGAAACGGAGGTAGACCATTGACTTCATTGAACGAATATCTGGACGAACCTTGACACATTGCAAGTATCGTCACTTCATCAGAGGTCTGACTTTCCGGATCTGTTCACCCTAAGCTTTTTACGCAACCTACTGGTAGTGACTGAAGCCAGATTGGAACAACTCATCTATCCTGGATGCGGTTGGACTGGCTAATGACGAATTCGCGACAAACACAAATAGTGCACTCTAGGCGGAAGGATCAAAGAAAAGATTCGGAGTAGAAAAGCGTAGATCACTCTACCCAATCTCCAGGTGAACGCAACCCATAGTTGGCGACGTCATAAGTTCGGACGACACACTGGCACGAGGAGAAATTTACGTGACAAGGATTAGTTAGTGTAACTACATTATCCCTAACAAGGGTTCGCCCGGTTTCGGAGCAATGCACCCTTATGTCCTTTGTAAACTGAGACTGCCACTCAACTGTTAGGTATGACCTTGCAAACATAGCATGACACTCCGCCCGAGCACCAATTAGTTTGGTTCATGTCGCTGTGAGGCATGTCGATCAGATGACCTTCTTCCGCAACACGTACCACATCATCCTCAAAATCTGCTACTGCCTGGAACAGTTCAAACCTGGTGGAGTCACTTTCAAGCTCTGACATTCGTGGTAGCTGTCTCGTAGTCATTGTCATTCTCCTTACCATAATCCATTTGTGGACGAAGGTTATAGTAGATTGTGCATGATGTCAAGTCAATACCTACTCACGTAACTGTTCAGAGTTGGTGAGAGGAAACGTGATTCTGAAACGCCTAGCGGTTTGGGGTTGCGGTGTGGGCATCGCGGACAGCTCTTCGAGACTGCCCGCGATGCCCACAGCATTATTGTTGAGGTTGAGCATGACATACAGGGCAGGCTCTGGTGAGCGCCTGACCGTGACGCTTCGAGAGGAAGCGCGGCTGCCCATACGGAGCATCCAGCGCTACCTACGCAAGGTGCATCATCTGAAGCTGAGGGTGGGCTCTATAGTTTATGCGATTCACCGTGTGGCGCGGAAGGCAGAGCGGACGGTGGACGAGACGCTCGAACGCATTCGTGGCTCTCCGGTGGTGCACGCCGATGAGACCGGCCGGCGGGAGGATGGAGTCAACGGTTATGTCTGGACGTTCAGCACACCGACGGAGCGGTACTTCGTGCGTCGCGGTCGTGGCAAGAAGGTGGTCGATGAGGTGTTGGGTGAGTCTTTCGACGGTGTGCTGGTGAGCGACTTCTACGCCGCATACAACCATTATCCCGGTCTCAAGCAAAGGCGTTGTACCCCGAGGACACGGGCTTAGCCCGGTGGCCTGAAGCGGTGTGACGGCTCTATGACAGGGCCAAGACGTACGCTGAAGCAGGCGTTCAACCGGTGTCCGGGCACCAACGGTTCGTATCTCGCAACCAGTTGATATTGGAGAGCAAACTGCTATCACTTGTCGCCCGTTCTCCAACGACGAGACGGCGCCTCAAGCCAAGCTCTGCCGTCGCGCGGTTCATCAAAGAGCTGTTCGTGTTCGTATCGCACCCGGACGTGCCGTCTGAGAACAACGCGGCTGAGCGTATAGCCTGAGGCATCTGGTGATCAGCCGGAAGATCAGTGGTGGCACTCGCTCCGAACAGGGAAGCAACAGCCAGATGGCCCTGGCGTCCCTCTTTGGCACATGGAGAGCCAAGGGTCTCCATGTCCTCTCCCAATCCCGCAAACTGCTCGTCTCTCACCAACTCTGAACAGTGAAGAATTCAGTGCGACTGCCTTTGGGGCATCTACCCGACAGTCGTTGACAATAAGCGTCACGCCGGAAAAGACCAAGCACTAGAACGGGTGTGGAGGTGGTTACTTGACGGCTCCGCCAGGACGAAGAACCTCTGGCATGGTATGGTCGGAATATCGGGAAGAGGCAAACAGGAGATATTCCTTCAACCCTATCTGCCCGACTCGATTTCAGTACCCCTCCCCTCGGTCAGCGTGACAGTCCGCCTCACTGCCTGGTCCTCGAACACCTCAATCAGGCCGGAGGGCCACCGCACCTCGATGTCGACGGGGCCTTCATGGCTCCCCAGCCCGAACGTCAGCCACGGGCTATTGGACGAGAGACCGGCGCCGGCGCTGACCTCCTGGACGTATGACTCCCCGCCCGCGCGGACCGTCACGAATGCCCCGACGCCGTCACGGTTGCTCTCGACCCCGACCGTCCTGACGGTGATCCAAGCGTTTTCCCCGCCCCGGTTGCGGAGCAATAGCGGCACCCCCCCTTCGCCCTGAGACTTACTGGACACTACGACCAAGTCCACGTAGCCGTCGTTATCGTAGTCCCCGGTGGCTGCGCCTCCCGTAGAGACAACCGGATATTCCGCCGCCCGCACGAAGGTCTTATCGCCGTTGTTCATATAGAGTACGGCTGTACTGGTGAGTTCGTCGGCATCGACATAGAAGACATCCGGATAGCCGTTGTTTTCAAAGTCGGCGAAGCTGACCGCTAGGTGGGGGCCAAAGCCATATCCACCACTAGTTTCGAGTCCCAACTCTCCATCTCCTATGGCCGTGTAGGTCCCGTCTCCCTTGTTCCTAAACATGGGCTTGTCGGCCCGGCCCGGGGCGAAGACGTCCAGATCGCCGTCAAGGTCGTAGTCCCCAAAGTCGAGAGCCGAGCGAGAGTCCGTATCGTAGTCCAGCGAGAGTCCGGACGGCGAGAAGACCAGTCCGGCGTCGAAGGCCACGTCGGTGAACGTCCCGTCCCCGTTGTTGCGCAGCAGTTCGACCCGCGACTCCTGCCAGAAGCAGTTGGCAATGAAGATGTCAGTCCATCCGTCCCGGTCATAGTCGCTGAACTGAACGGAGCATGTCACCAGCTCACCTTCGATGCTGGCCTCGTCGGTAACGTCGGTAAACGTGCGGTCGCCGTTGTTGAGGTAGAGCCGGTCGCGATCGTCTAAGTTGATGCCGGTTGCGATCAGTCCGGCTGCGTAGAGATCGAGGTATCCGTCGTTGTTCACGTCGCCCAAGGCCAGGCTCCAAGACACCTCCGGCTTGTCTATGCCCGCCGTGTCGCTGATGTCCGTGAAGGCGCCGCCACAGTTGTTGGCATAAACTCTAAAGCGGCTTGGATCGGTTCCCTGGAAGCCTCCATCGCCTGCCAGTATCAGGTCGGTGCAGCCGTCGTTGTCGATGTCTCCGGCAACCACCGCCGTGTTGCCCGTCTCACTCGTGACGCCGGCCTGCTCGGCGACGTTGGAGAACGTGCCATCCCCGTTGTTGCGGAAGAGAGCATTCTTGGCCTCCCGGGTGTTGGTGATGTACAGGTCGAGGAACCCGTCATCGTCGTAGTCGAGCCATGCCGCGCCGCCGACGCCATCGGAATTGTTGTAGATACCCTCGCGAACGAAGTCGAGGAGGTGCGACACATCGACCAGTGGTCGATCGTCCTGTGGCTCTGGCGTTGGTGTCGGCTCGGCCGCGGTTGGCACGGGAGTTGGAACGGCCGTCGGCTCCGGTGTCGGTTCTTGAGTTGGCTCTGCAGACTGACCGCACGCCGTGGCAAGCACCACCGCGAGCGCTATGGCGAGCACAGGCAATAGGCGAAAGATCATATAGAGCCTCCCATATGAACAGTGAAACTCCTGAAGAGTGGACATGGGCTTGTCCTCCAGACATCGTATGACTTTGTTCTAATTTTCTGCGATAGACAGATATCTCAAGGCTTCGTTAGCAAACAGCGAAGAAACCTTGAGGTCTACTCAAGACTACAGCATGGGTCTGTTATAATACAACTAAGTAGCATGTTATTGACCTCATTGAACAAATAATGGTGAAACCCTATAAACATGATTCTGAATCTTGTTAACTCATTTAAATACTACAATTCCACATTTGATCATCCTATAATTCTTCGTAGCCTGATAGCACACGAGCGTTTCAATATTCATACACTTCACTGACAAATAGATTGTTCCTGCTCGAAACGTCTCTAGGTATAACGTCGAGGTACTCTATTTCAATATTGGCTCCATCTAGAAGATCGCTTAATTCCTTCCTTAAACACTCTTCCACTCTAGAGCTAAAGCAACGCTCAACAGCAAGTATAAGACGAAAATTGTCAATTTCGTTCTGAACGATTTTAAACTGCTTAATGCTACTTCCAGTCCGCACGGAAATGCCTTGAATCAACGATGGAAACGCATGGGATGCAATTATTCCATGGTGCCCAGGGACAAGATCCACTGTTCTTCCGGCACTTATCCGTATAGGCTGCCTACTTGAACCGCATTGACATGGGTGCTGTAATGGTTCAACTAGATCACCAAGTTGGTACCTGATAAATGGCATAGTCTTGAAAGAAAGCCCAGTAACTACTACCTCACTGAGCCCCTCACGCTCATTGATCGGTAGAGTCTCAAATAGTACGTTATCCTCTAATATATGCAGAGTGCCTCGTGGACAAGCATATGCGATGCCATGCACTTCTCTACAGGCATAAAAATCCGCGACTGGGCAACCAAAGACTGAGTTTAGCAGTGACTTTTCTTCAGCCAGAAGATGATCGCCAACTACCTCGATGAGCAGGGGCACATAGCCCAATTCGCTGACACGTCCTTCATCTATAAGTCGTGCAAATGTTATCATTGTATTGGTAACCCCAGATATCAGTTGGGATTTATGTCGTTGGAGGGCGAGTGACAACTCCTCAAACATACAAATTGATTCTTTTCCTCGTGCCATAGCAATCTTCAAATGCCTGTTAGATTCTTCTTTCTCCAGGCCAGATGGCACGGTATAGTCGCTCAGTACCCGAGCATGAGTAGCTTGTAGGAGCTCCTTATCCCACGCTACTCTCGCCCTCCATACAGTTCTTTCACTTAACCAATACTCATGGTTGGTTTTTACCGTCGTTAAGGGGATACCCGTAGTGCCACTAGTCCAGTCGATACGCACATCCGAGGGATCAATACCTTGAAGTGCAATCATGCGTTGGTCATTCTCTTGGCATATCTCTTTGGTGAGTAGAGGAATCGAGGCAAACAGTCTTGGATCCGCCTTGATGTCTTCAATCTTAACGTCCAATGACCGGAAAAGCTCCGAATAGTATGGAGTAGAAGCAGCTGCAAAGCGTACGATATCTAAAGCCTTTGTTAACTGAGGTTGGTTCACTAATGGCCTCACTTCGAATCCTACAAGCAACCTACCAGTATGTTTCCTATGACCTTATGTGTCGATGGTGAAACAGATGCTGATTTACGCGTCTGATATGACCTCGTTGCGATTATCACTGAAGGGGCAGTCGGCGTTAGTGCTCAAATGATCATGTAATGTCTGTGTCAGGCGACCGACTGTCCCTATCACTTCGACTAAAAGTTCATCATCATTAAACTCCATGTCCCATCGACGCTCAATATCGACCACAAGTTCCAATAAATCAATTGAATCGAGACCCAGATCTTCCACTAGTCGATCAGTTGGCCGAAGTTGTCGGCCGACCGACAATGTCATTCGTTTCCTAATAATTCTGGACAATTCATCAGTAAGGTGTTTTTCTTGCATCGGTCATCCTTCGTCATATCTAAATTGCTAATATCGACATCATACAATTCACGATTATCTTGTTATGCTCCAATCCAATAGCTGTGCAAAAGCTAGGATTGGGAAATGGATCTAATGAATCGACGATATCGCAATACGCAAAGCCGTACAGTTGTCCATCCAATGAGGTCAATGATCTAGCAGTTATTGTAGAATCACTCCAGATATTGATTGGATCTCAGCATCCTTTCTTAGCTTGCTATTCGAAGTACTCACTAGAGAGAGCGTTGCCATTCACAAGAAAGTGATTCGTGGGACACTGAGAGTAGCAACAGCCCATACTATAAACTGCAAATCAAAGCTGTCACTTCAAGTACTTCAACCTCGTAGACGAAACAATATTGACTGAATCGATGCACAAAGATTATGTAAGGACACCATCAGATGCACCTCTCCTCAATCAGGCCGTCTCCTTACCCGTAGATTTACTGAAGTCATGGTCAACGATAGACACTAGATCATACTTAAATATACAAACCTCTTTCAACTTGTCAAGGGGCGTGACCCATGGCAATCAAATTTTGACGAGTATAAGAAAGAGCCTAGTACAATTGGGCCATTCTCTGTACGGGACAGCCTCATGAACATTCAAGCGTAGCCCTTTTGACAGATCGGTTCGCCAGTCTAAAGGACCCATTGTCATCGCCATAGCCAATTGCGCCGTCATCTTTGGGACAGACTCATTGGTGGACATGGAAATGTTCGGTAACTCCAAGGAGGACGGGTTCCTCAGTATTCTAGAACTTCCCAACGGCATTCTTGTCTCACGACACCTTCGGGCGAGTCTTCGCGAGGATAGACTCTGTTCAGTTCGAGGCCCGCTTCACAGGGTGGTTTCAGGCAGTCAACGATTTGATCAATGTCACGTCATAGCCTTAGGCGGCACAATACCGTTCCCATGCCCGACGGTAGGCATATGCCCGGGGAGGAAAGTCGAGGAAACGGCGCTGAACGGCTCGGTGATATCTACCATACCTGTTGGCCCACGAGCCCGTACCAGAAAGAAACGGAGTCGCGGCGCAGGGCTTTGAAAACAATCGACACGTCCGCGTATTCGTTTTCTGCGTTCGTCCTCAAGCCCGGGCCTCATACGGGTCCAGCCTCGTATGTCCGATCTCCGGCCTACAGGTCAGGAAGACATGAGCCGCATCCACTGATGTCAGAGTGCCCGGTGTCCAGTGCTATGCCTATGGCGTTTTCCTCAGATTCGAAAGGCCCATGCCACTTGTTGTCTGGCAGGCGAGACCCATGCAGCCCTTTGCCATCATTGCAGAACCTACATGTCGACTTGTGAATTCTCGTCCGGCTCGTAGGCCTGTCCTCATAAACCCAGTAGCCCACTCTTGCCATTGGTCGGTCAGTTAGTAACTCCACGGGTATTGCCTCGTCTTCGGATTCTGGAGCGACGACTACACCGTCCGGATATTCAAGTCTAGAGAGGCCATCGCGGATCTCCTCCACCGCGCGCTTGTCGTCGGGCCTATTGATGCGTCCAAGCATGTCGGCTATATCGGAAAGTCTGCTTCTTGCAAACTCTCCATCAATGTCTCGTTCAATATCCTGCTGTGTGGGATGCGCTACTTTGTTGCGGGCCTTCTTTATCGCCCATAATATGTCCTGAACTCTCCTGTCGAAGTTGAACTCCGGCTCGAAATTGTGTGCCCAATGCCTGCATACCAAGATCGGTAGGTCGGTTATGTCAAACGTGTCTTCGACGCTTTCACGGATAGAGCTTTTGAGGATGACTCGCCTGTCTCGCAATGTTTCAGCTATCACTTCATCGACCCGCTTGCACTTAACCCGCTTCAGACAGCGAACTACAAACGGACGCATGGCATAGAGGTATATATCAAGGGCGTTGTGAAGCGCGTACTTATTCGGACGAGCAGACGTGACCATCTCAGCGTTGCACCCTGCGATTTCGGTTTTGGGCTGGCATGAGAATTGAGAGCAATCCCAGGGTGTCCCATAGGTTTCGCTCATCGTTGACCGAGCAGTCTGATGTCCCGCCCATTTCCTGAATCAATTCGCCGATTTCTGCAATTGTTCGTTCTGGCCGGCTAGGGCTCAGTGTTGAGCGGGTGGCAATCGGTGTCCTCTGGGGTTCTAGACGAAATCTTGCTGTTTCATGCAGCCGATTATCTCTGCCAGAGTATTGATAGGGCCTCCAGTTTTTTCCCATCTTGGCTACTTGGCTCCTCTAGCTCTTGCTACGGTCCATAGCACTTGGACAATTAGACCAGTTATGACTGGACACTTCCCCACACCAGCAGTACGAGCCAGAGTATGCTCGAAGGTACCGTCAAGATGAACGCCCACCGGATCCTGCGCATCTTTGTGCTTACAATTCGTGAAACTCTGTGAATCTGGTCGAGGAGTTGGCTCTCAATCAAATCTGGAGTCATCTCCTTCGCCTGAGCTTCGAACGCCTCGTATTTCATATGTGAAATATCTTCGAAGTAGATGAGGGATTTACCCGTCCTCGGATTCGCCGGCATGTAGACCCTGGCTGCCAGCGTGAAGACGGCGACCACGAAGACGCCGTAAAGGACTATCAACGCTGTCAGGACGGCACTCTCGGTATCCCAAGGGGAATTGCTTATAATGTTCCACAGTTTTTCGAAGCGCGCTGCCAATATTCCGACCAGGGCGATCTGAAGACCCAGCACAGGGGCCGCTTTGGCGTCTGCCGCTTTCACAAACCTGATCGCGCGTGCTAGAGACTCGTAATGGGATTTCAGGGGCTCTTCCGAAATCATGTATCAGGTCGTTTGCCTGTGACTTGGCCTCGCAGAATTCTGGGCCGTGCGTCTTACACCACTTCGACTCCAATCTGTGGAAGGTCTGGAAGTCTAAGCCCAAGTCTTCGGATACCGTCTCTTTCTCCCACAGATAACAGGTTTCACCGGCGGGAGCGTCCAAACCCGAGCCCTGTATGTCTCCGTCACAGCCACAAGTCCAGAGTAGGGCTCTTCTTCGCAACCGTTTAGCTCTCTTGTACTGTCTGAATATTCGATCTGAGACGACCACTTGATTGGGTCCCGCTAGGGAGCTCAACTTCGCCGCCATGTTCACAGGTTTGCCTGCCCATACCTCGTTCTGCTTGGTTCCCCTCAACGCAAGTCGTCGAACAAGCAGCGTCCCATGGTCGACACCGACCCCGGCGGTCAAGTCCCAGTCCGTCGAAGTGTCCTTCTCGAATCGCACTGCGACTATCCGTTCCACCTCTGTCTTCATCGTGATTGCGCAAGCCGCCGCCATGAATCTGGAGTCCTTGCCGCTGAACAAGCCGAAAATACCGTCTCCCTGGATGTCGACATACTTCGCGTCGAACTGGTTGAGTATCACCGTCATGGCCCTGATGAAGTACGTGTAGGCGCGAGCAGCAGCCTTTGGACTGTTCACCGCACTCAGTTCAGTGGACCGTTTCAGGTCGGCAAATACCGCCGTGACCTGGGGTATCTGGTACCAGACGCCCTTATTGGTGGGTCCTGACTCAGGAACGTCGTTCTTTCGAGTGATCTTCACCCCAAGAGAAGACTGCTCGTCCAACTGCGATGAAACGTCCGCTTCTACGTCGTCAAGAATCAAGATTCTGCTGCCAGGGCGCAAATGTGATCGACGGTCCCATTGTATCATCGCCCTGAACAGCGGACCCTCAGGCAATCACAGTGATAACGATCCAAAATGAACCCTGGGCGGATGAACGGACCGATAGGGCGGAAACGCAAAAGAGGCCACACACATGGATGCGCAGGGAGAGGGGCACCGCAGTTCGGTGTCCTCTCCCTGTTGTAGAACGCTCTAGCGCCCCGTACCAAACGGCTCAGCTTCTCACAGCAGGTTCGGCGTCAACGTCCGCCATAACATCGAGATTGGCTGAGGGCTGTGGATTCCGGCTGGGGCTGCACCGAAAGGCAGGCGGCAGTCGCTAGCGCGTACGCCCACCTGCCAAGCCAATTCCAACCGGGCCTTGGAAGGCGGGGTCCGCCCCTCAAAACAGCCTCGACGTCTCGGGTTGCTGTCGGTCTGCCCCTCCCTCGTCGTTTGAAGCCTGGGCCGCCCCCTGTCCACGCCGGTTCCGGCCCCTGGCCGGGGGAGCGGGTCTCACGTGAGCCGGGTGCTTGGGTTCGTTCTCCCATCTGGCTCTTGCCCTGTCGATCACCGATGGCATTTCGTCTGTCAGCCCCGACAGGTCCTTGTCATCGAACGACTCGATGTGCGGATCGGACGAGGGCTGCTGCACGCCGATGGTGGCCCTGCCTCCCTTGATGGACACGACGACCTTCAGGTCTTCCGGCGGCCCGGCCTCTTCCTTGGCGTCGTCAGAACCCTGTTGGCCCTGTTCGGTCTCCTCGTTGGAGTCTTCCTCCTCAACAGCCGAGGCAGCCGCGTCGCCCTCCTCTTCGACGACCGTTGTGTTCGGGGCATCCGAGCGGGGTGTCTTCGTTCCAGCTTCGTCAGGCATGATTTCTCCTTTCCTTGCTTCTTCTTTGATTACGTCCCATTCCCTATGCCACGAGTCTCGACTCTCTCCTGATCTCGCCGAGGGTCGTTGGTATCCAGAACAGGTCGCGCTCCACGGCAGGTACGCCACCGAACAGGGTGACCTCCGCCAACTCTGTGAGATCGAAATACCCCAGTTCCATCTCGAATCCCTCGACGAGGCCGAAGCACGTTCCGGTAGCGGGGTCCCACTCGGTGATGTACCAGCGCCAGCCGTTATAGGGACTGAACAGCTTGGCCGGTGCGAGAACGGAGTCGTAATCGGCGGCGTTCTCGTTAGCTCCTAGCACGGGAATCTTCTCCCCGATCTCCTTCGTCATCAGCTCGTGCCCGCGGAGCCGACTGTGTTTGTCCCGCCAGAGCTTGCCCTGTTCCTCGATCGGAGTCGAGGACGGGACTTGATGCAGGGTCGTGGTGGTTCCGTTTGCGTCGGACATGTTTTCTCCTTCCATGTTCGTTCTCTGAATGGGCTTGCTCGCGCAGATCACTCGACGTCAACCCCCACCAGCCGCTCCACCGCCTCCGGCGCGATGTAGGTCGGTGAGACCGTCCCCTGGTCCATGTCGAGGTAGAGGGCCATGAATGGACAGGTTCCCGCCACCATGCGGCGGACCACCTGGAGCACCAGCGACGCCATCATCTGGTTGATGGTGGGGTCCTGGTCGGCGAGGTCGAGGGCCGCCGCGCAGTCCACGTCGGGCGGCCTCGTCGACACGGCGGTCAGCAGGTCGGGGCGCTGGAGGGTGGGCGCGGGCGCCAGATAGCAGGTCTCCCCGACGAACGGGGACTCCTCCAACACCACCGGCTCGGCGACGTTGCCGACGAGGACCTGTCCCCAGTTGGTATCGTTGCCCGCGTCGATGAGCCACCTACGCGGGTCTCCCGGCAGGCACTCCGCCATCGCCCTCCTCGCGGCGGCGTTGTCGGCGCAGCCGATGATGAGGTTGCCGTCGTAGCCGGGAAGGCCGGGGTAGCCGTGCCCGTGGGGCTGAGCTTCGTACTCCTTGAAGGGGTAGACCGAGTAGCCCACGGGACGCCGGTAGGCCCGCGCCAGCCGGTCGGCGAGGGCCTGGCTCTTGAACTTCCCAACGTCGTCTGCGTAGAAGTTTTGCCGGAGCAGGTTGTGGGGCTCCACCCGGTCGTGGTCGACCAGGACTATGGTGGCCTCCCGTCCCTGGAAGAGACGGCAGAGGCCCTCGGCGACGAAGCCCCCGGTCCCGCCGCAGCCGACCACCGTTATCCAGGGGTCGTCCAGCAGGAACTCGTTGTCCAGGCGGTAAGGCATTCGATCACCTCCTTGTCTTTTGTCTTGGTTGTGTCCGGCTCTTCGCCCACCAGTTGTACGCCCGGCTGCGGGCCGTAGAAGACCTGCGGCCAGTCCACCGGGGCGAAGTGGCCGTAGACGCCCACCCGCAGCCTCAGCTCCGGTTCGGGGTCGTCAAGGCGTCCCACGACGCCGTATACGCGGAAGCCCTGCTCGTCCCGGTCATCGGTCTTCGAGAAGAAGGCGCGGGAGCTTCCGTGCGAGTGGAACTCGGCGACCACCCCGGAGGGTGGCCTGTACGTGAGGGACGTCGCCGTTCCGTCCTGTGGGGGCACCACCGGCCGGTAAGAGCGTCCGTCCCAGCGCACGGCGAAGAACCGCTCGGTGCCGGGGTCGTCCCGGAACCACCCCAGCCCCAACTCGAACAACCGGGCCGGGATGGGGCCGTGGGCAAGCTCCACCTTCTCGGCCACGGGAGCGAGCCCTCGCACCTCGCAGGGGGCGACCATCACCCGCGCCGTCAGGTGGGCGCTCTCGGACTGGACGTAGACGCCGCCCGCTCCGAGAACGTAGTCGAATCCGACACCCTGTGAGCCGGAGAGCCCGGAGGGGTGATTCACCAGGTAGCCCACTGGCCTCGCGCTAGTGGTGGCGGTAGCCGACTCGCCTCCCCTCGGAGACCTCCATCGCGTAGGAAACAGTGCACTGGGGAACGAGGTCCTCAGCCGGGTATTCGGTCTTTCCATCGAGCTCCTCCCATAGGGCTTGCAGGTTGTCTGTGTGCTTCTTCGAGCGTTCGTGGGTGTCCCCGGTAAGCGAGAAGTAGGACTGGAAGAAGGATTCCGGTATCCGTCTCACCTCGTCGGGGAACTTGTGACTGCCGGGGCAGGCCCTCCCGTCGCCGAAGACGTTGAAGGCGGGCATCCGGTAGAGCTGCTGGTCGGGGTCGGTCGGCCTGCTCAGCGCGGCGTAGACCCAGGGGGCGCGGCCCGGCGAGCAGACGAAGACCAGCCCCGGCATGGGAATCCGCAGCCGTGCGGGAGGCTTGAACGCCTCGCGCTGCAGGGCCACCGGCCATACCTGCGGCGGCCTCCACAGACCCACCACCTGACCGGTCTCACCCTGCCCCCACCAGAGGGCCTCCTCCGGCAGGAGCCCCGAGGAGAACCCGATGTGCTGAGTGAACACGTTGGCGATCTGATCCGCCGAGACCGTCCTCACCCAGTTGGAGTCGCCATCGAAGCCCCGCAGCAGGATCGTCTCTCCGTAGACCTCCATCTGCAACTTCAGGTCGTCCTTCGGCAGGTCCGAGGGACCCGGCAGGGACCACTCGGTTCTTTCGACTTCATTGGTCATGGTCGTTTACCTCCTTTTCGTGTTCGGGCAGCCGCGGCAGGATGAACTCCAGCATCTCGGCGAAGCGGGCGGGCAGGTCCTCCTCCAGCCAGTCGGTGAGCTTGCAGACCGGGTCCATGAGGGCGTTGGCCCTGCGCCACTCCCGTGTGCCCTCGGCGATGATCTCGTCATCCCAGGGGTCGCAGAAACCTTCGTAGTTCCCGTCCTCTATGTTGTGGTCGAGGAAGAAGTTGCCGGTCTCGGCCCAGACCCAGGAGGCGGCCTGCGCCGCCCCCTCGAACCGCGTCCCATCGACCGCCCTTTTGAAGTCTTCGAGAGGTATTCCGCCCCGGGGGATTTTGAGAAGGGTCTGTTGCGGGATGCGTTCGGCGGCGGATTCCAGCCAGGCGGTCCGCAACCCCTCCGGTCCTTCGAAGTACGAGTCGGCGGGCCTGACCGGTAGGACGAGGGCCGCGAGGCCGTCGCGGTAGCCGTCCCACAGCTCGTGTAGGGCGTCGTAGTCGAATCCCGCCAGGTGGAAGGGAATGCCCCTCCTCATCCAGGACCAGGGAGGTTCCTCCCCGAAGTCGAGGTAGAACTCGAAATAGGGGGCGTAGAGGGGGAAGTGGCGCTCGGCGAAGAGCAGGACGAAGCGCTGCACCCTCTGGCGTACGTCGGGGGCCGAGAGCGTCGCCTCGGCCTCTTCGGGAAAGAGGCGGCGCACCAGCCCCGCGAACCATGCGTAGTCGTCGGCGTAGCCGACGACTACGACCAGCTCCCGCAGCGACGGCGGACGCCGCGGGAGCGTTTCCGCAAGGCCGCTCAGGAGCGCCGGGGCTGCATTTGCCATCGCAGGGCCTCCAAGAGGCGTCCCGTGGCCGAGGCGTAGTCCTGCGCCTGTGTGCAGGCCGTCTGCACCTCCGGCTGTCGTGCGGCCGCGGCGTCCAGGTCGAGGGAGCCGTCGGGCCGTGTGAGCTCCGCCGTGAGCTCGAGGATTCCAAGGTCCGCGGGCGGCACGGCCGCCAGCAGACCGGCGAATGTCAGGGTGTTCATTTGACCGCCCTCCCTTAGCTCCGTGCGCGGGTGAAGACACCCTTGGTGCCCACCCGCCGCTGGAACTCGTAGATGGTGTCGTCGCCCCTCTTGGTCTTCTTCACCGAGGCGTTGGCTATCTCGCCGTAGAAATCGGCGAGCGTTCCCTTCACCTCATCGACGCTCATGCCGGGGTCCGGATCGGGGAACTCGCGGTTGTCGTATACGAAGATTCGTGCCATCGTTCTTCTCCTTTTCGTGTGTTGCTTCTCGGTCCGGTGCCGTGCGGGAGGCCGCCGCCCCGTTGCGACGGTCTCTCTCCGTAAGTTGCGGTCTAGCGTCACGCGCCGACGGTCTCCTTCTCCCGTTCCTGCTCCATCGCCCACTCGAACATCGAGAGGCTTGCGGGCTGGGGCTTGCGCCTGCGGCGCTTTACAGGCTCCTCGACCATGAACTCGGCCCAGGAGAACAGCGACTGCTGCGGCTCTTCGGCCTCGCCGGAATCGCGGTAGCCCCCGTATCCAGTACGGGGCAAGCTGTTGCCGCCGTTTCCGTTGACGGGGACGTTCCGACGACCGTTCCCGTTTGCGGGATTATTCCCGTCGACCGGCGCCAGCTCGACAGTCGGCCCGATGCCGTACGGGTCGTCGTGACCGTTGCTGTTGGCGCTATGCCCATTCCCGCTGACCGGGATAGCCTCCAGTTCCGGTTCCACCGGCTTCCAGCCGTCATCCACCAGCAGCTCCTCGGCGGTAGCCTCGGCGTCGCGCGCTTGGGCGAAGACCGTCTCCACCGTCTCGTCCTCATCCTCATCCCTACTGACGATCCTGCGGGCAAGGGCCATCATCAGGTCGTCCCCTTCGTCGCCGAACGCGGCAAGCCCGTCCTCCGGCAGTTCCCCCTCGACGGCCAGGGAACTCTGGAGCTTCTTCGCCACCAGCTTCAGGGCGTCGGCCTGGAGCGTGTTCCGGTAGGCCATGTAGACCACCTTGACCGGTCTTGTCTGCCCGATGCGCCACGACCGGCGCGACGCCTGCCTGGACACATACACGCTATAGTCAGTTTCCTCCCAGCAGATGGTAGGGAAGTCGATCAGGTCGAGTCCGGTCTGCACCAGCCGGGGATGACATATCAGTACGTCGATCCCCTGCTTGACCTTGTCGGCGACCCACGCCTCCCTCTTGTCGGGAGCCACCGCGTCGGCCTTCATCACCGCCACCCGGAACCCGTGCCGGGTGAGGATGTCGTCCATCCGCCCGGTGATGTCCCGCGTCCCCGTGTGGGTGACGTAGACCAGCACCCGCCTTCCCGCCAGGCGCTCGGCGGCCACCAGGTCGACCAGCGCCTTCTCCTTGGGGTACAGCTTCTCCTGCGAGAGCGGCGGGACCTGGACGATGACATCGCCCGTCGTGGGGTCGAAGACCGTCTCCCCCTTCGTGCAGCCGTCCGGGTAGGCGAGCAAAGTCTGTAAGTAGGTCGCCAGCAGCCGCTTGGAGCCCTTCTTGAGCGCCTCGGCAAGCTTCTTGCGCAGCTCTTCGAACACGGTGTCGTAGGCGCTGTGCTGCGAGTAGCCTGAAGAGTCCTCCTCGGCGTCCATCGAGGACAGGAGGATCCGCTCCTCGTACTCAGGCAGGCCCGAAGCCACGTCGGAGAGTCTCAGGAAGACCGTATTGCCGATCAGGTGGAAGAGAGCCGAGGGAACGAGTCCCGGCCTCTCCCTGACCGTCTTGCGGTACTTGCGACGCCTGCTGAAACGCCCGTCCTCCACCGCGCTGTTGTCGGGCTTGCCGATGGTGTGCTCCTCGAATCCGTACCGCTGTATCCAGCGGTGCTCGTCCGACCGTCCGAACTCCGTCCTGATCTCAGGGCTGAACCTGTACAGCAGGTGAAACAGGGTGCTGGCGTACCCTCCCATCGCGGTTCCCGTCAAGCTGAGGGACTTGCCGCAGGCGTCGGCGAGGATGCCTGCCGCGATGCCCTGGGCCGAGCCTCGCGACTTATACTCATGGACCTCGTCGGTTACGAGCAGGTCGAAAAAGCCCTTCATCCTGTGCTTGACGTAATCGGACAGGGGGTAGCGTCGGAGGCTGGAGCCGTCCGCCTGCCAGAGGGAAGTTCCGCAGTTGACGCAGGTGCGCTTCCTGCGGTTCAGGTCGGCGTCAGAGAGCGGCACCCCGTCTTTGTCGACGATCTGCGCGATGCAGTCCGGGCAGCAGGGGACGCGGAACGGCTCTCCCGTCTCCTCGTCCCTGATGAGCCTTCCCTTTGAGACGGCCCACCGCCGGACGACGGCGGCATTCCACCGGTACGAAAGCTTCGCGCGCTCCCTGCTCATCACGGCGAAGAGCGGACCGGAGCCTATGGATTGGCGAAGCTTCTCCAAGTCGGTGATGGACTCGACGATGGCGGCCCTTGCGCCCGGCACCGTCTGCTCGACCTCCCGCTTCCACTTCTTGGTCAAGTGGGGAGGGCATAAAACCAACACCCTCTTGAAGCCCGCCATGTGCGCGGCCGACGCACCGATGAAGGTTTTTCCCGTCCCCATCTCGCCGACGACAGTGGTTCCCCTGTGGGCCCGAAGGGAGAGGGCCGCACCCTTTATGGCGTCGGCCTGCGCCCCCAGGGGCTTTCGCAGCAGGCGAGGCAGCCTGCCGCCGTTCTCCGAGGGGCGGTAGAGCGGCGGGTAGGACTCGACCACCCTCTGCGATATCGCGTCCTTGTACTTTTCTATGAATCCTGCCAGGTTCATCGTGGGTTCTCCTCGTATCTCGAAGAGGCCCCACGGGACCCAGAGCGCCCGCCTCCGCCTTAAGCGGCCCGCAGGCCGCACCGGCGGAAGACGCACCACGCCCCACGACTCCCCCGGCGGGGGCGCGCATGTGAGAGGGTGCCTGGGCGAATGCCCTGGGGGATGCCGTGAGGCACCCTCCGCTATGTGTGTTCTCCTAGAATGTCTTGTTCACCGGGTTGCGATGCTCTGCCGTTCCCCGCAGGTACGACGGAGTTCTTCGTGTAGCGGATCTGGCCGAGCCGTCTATGCGGCGTCCGGGAGGCGCTCCCGTCGCCCATCGGCGTCGGGGCAGCCGCCCTTCCCGTGGTACGTCTGGGGCGGAGTGGCGACGAGCCTTCCGTAGATCACGTCCACCGTGGATTCTCGCACGTAGGGTTCTCCGGAGCGGATCGGATTCCCGCACCGGGCGCACTCTTCGAGGCTCATGGTCATCTGCATCCTTCTTCTCCTTTCCTTAATGTAGGGAGTATCGCGAATCGTTCCGAAGATGCGAGGTCCTCCCACTCCTGTAGTGGAAAGTGAAACCTCGTGGATGCGGCTCAACTTGAGACCTTCTACGCCTCGATGTCGGCGATCTCGCCGTCGTCGAGGTCGAGGGCCACCACGGTGGTCTTGAGCCGTTCCCGGTGGACTTCCTTCTGAGGAGAGTCTTCAACCAGGGTCATCTCTTTACTCGTCCTGCCCTTGACCAGGATGCGCGTCCCGTCTGACTCAAGGACGAGGTTGTCGAGGAAGCCCGCCGCGACCAGCATGGCCATATGCCCCCTCCGCAGGGGCATCAGCGGGCGGGTGCGGTTGTCTCTCGCGGGCCAGAGCGTGTCCGTGATCTCCGTGTTCGCCCACAGCCCCGAACGCCGCGCCTCGGCCGCCGCCGCGACGGGGTCGACGGTGCGGGTGGCGAACAGTACGTCGCCGCCCGGCGTGGTGGGTGGGCTGAACTCCGTGTAGGGGAAGGAGCGCAGGGGATCAGGCTCCCCGTACGCCCATTCCAGCACCCTCTTCTCGGCGTATGGTTCCGGTACGGGGTCCTTCTTTCGATAGCCGAACAGGACCACCTGGTCGAAGACCTCTCGCTCAGGGTCCGGGAATGCCCAGCACTGCATCCGCCCGTAGTGGGTGGACAGGTAGCGGGCCGAGACCGCCAGCCGCCGGCGCGGGACTATGAATACCAGCAGGCCGCCGTCGGCAAGGTACCGCGTCGTCTGGGTCAAAAAGGCGTGCTCCGTCCGCTTGTCTTCCGAATCGAAATCGTAGGGGGGATTCAAAAGGAGCAGGCCGAAGGCCCCGTTCGCTATGGACGTGGCGAACAGGTCCGCAGCCAGTGCGTGGTCGAGGCGGCGAGCCGCGTCCTTGGATCTGTCCCGGTGCAGCTCGACGCCGTAAGTCTCGATGGGCAGAGCGTTGGGCCTGTCGAGGCGCTCGGCCAGTTGCGCCAGCGCTTCCCCCGCCCCGCAGCAGGGGTCGAGGATGCGCAGCGTCTCCACGTTGCGGCGGTAGTAGGCTGTGGGCGTGTGAATCAGGTCGGCGATCATGTCCACCACGCGGTCTGGCGTGGGATAAAAGCCGCCCTTTGATTGTGCAGCCAGTCTCATGTCGTCTCTCCTTTCCCGCCGCGCTCAGGCGGCGATTCCGATTTTTTTGTGTAAGGTTTTCTCTAACCCGACCACCTCGCCGATTGCCAGGTTGCGCTGGTAGCAGAGCACTTGGCTGGTATTCATGCTCTCCGCACACACTATGCAGTAGACGGTTATCAGCTCGGCACGGTTGGCTACGGTCGTCCGCCGCACCAGCATCGAGCCGCCCCCCGGCAGCGTGTGCCGGTAGAGCGTGACCCAGGGGGCTCGCCACTCCGCCTCCGTCGCGGGGCGGAAGTAATGCGGCTGCCCCGAGCTCATGAGGTGCTCGGATCCGTCATGGCCGCAGAAGCGGCAGTGGACGCCGTCGGGGCAGAAGCGCTCCCAGGCCCCGCTATTGCGCTCGATGCGCCGCTTGCTGCGGCGCTTGGCCCGCTTCAGCGTCCTATCCATGAGGCCTCTCCCCGGGCAGCGTCAGCCTGCCCGACGCCACAGCTTCGGACAGGTCTTCTCTGAGCTCCTTTGCCTTCGGAGAACACCTGTAGGCGGAAATCCCCACCGACTGCAGCGGGACGATCTCCCCGTTGTCGATTCCCCGCTCCCAGAGCCAGTTCGCCCAGGAGCCGTGCAGGGGCAGCGGGCTGCGCTTGTCGAGGAAGCGGTGATGCAGCGAAGGGGCATCCTCTTCGCCCTGCGCCAGCAGCAGGAAGCTGTCCTTCTCGTACGAGAACTCGGCGTGCCTCGAATACACGAGGGCATGCCATCCGCCGGACACCGGCAGCCGGGCGATCTTCGTCGTCCAGCTTCCCACCGTCTCGTAGGGAACCATGCACCTCTGGTAGCCGCCGCTCAGGGCCACGCCCTCCGCGCCTCGAATCAGGTGAGCGGTGTCGGGGGGCTGCTTCAGGAGCGATGCCCAGATCGCCTTGAGCGCGGTCTGCGAGCCGACCATTGAGACGAACCAGAGGCCGTCGGTCTTCTCGTCGCGGGCGAAGGCGTCCACGGTGGCCGAAAAGCCTCCGGCGCTTATGGTGTAAAGAACTTGCCCCGCACCCGATGCGGGGTCTTCGGGATCTACTGTGTGAGTCGCGAGCATTGCGACCTCCTTCATGGTGTTGGTTGGTTTTATGCGCGGGAAGCGCCTGCTTATGGCAGACAGGCGAGCCCCGCGTGATGGGCCGGGCGGCGTGTGTCCCCGGTCGATTCAGTCCTTCCTGCGCCGGAGCGGGTCCTCAGGCGGTCGGTCGTCGAGGAGCTCGCAGTCGTTTACGTGGTAGGCGGCCCCGCGAAAGCGGGACTCGGCCAGAGCTTGTCTCGCCTCCTCTAAGGTGTCGCCCTCCAACGCCCAGACCGTGGCCCAGGTCTCGCGGCACGTGCTCAGGTGGGCCTCCATGCCCTCCGCCGGGCCGCCGTAGGCGGTGCAGGCAAAGGGATGGGGATTCTTGTCCACGAGGGCGACGAATGCGCCCTCCCACACCATCCCGGCTCCCACAACCTTCCACTTGATGGGCGCGTCCCGAACGTCTCCTTCCGTTCTTCCGTCCGTCATTGCATCCTCCTTCGCGTCTTGGCCTCACCGCGTCCCGACAAGGCAGCCTCGAAACGGGCCTCTAGCCGGATAGGTGACCCCGGTCCTTGAGGCTGACGTGCCGTGTACCCCCGATGACTACGTGGTCGACCAGCTCGATGTCGAGCAGTTCCGCCGCCTGCTTGAGCTTGCGCGTGATCACCACGTCGTTCGGGCTGGGGTCGGGATCGCGCGACGGGTGGTTATGCGCCACGATGACGCCTGGCACGGCCTCGACGACGGCGGGCCTGAGCACTTCGGCCGCCCGGACCATCGACGAAGACACGTTCCCCTGGTATATGACTCTCTGGCCGATCACGTTGTTCCTCGTGTCGAGCAGCAGCACGCGCAGTTGCTCCTGGGCGAGGACGGACATCTCCGGCCCGAGCAGCCTGTAGACGTCGTGCGGGGATCCGATGGATGGCGGATCTTCCGGGCCTTCCGGCCTGATGGCGACCTCGTAGCGCGCGGCCAACTCTCCCAGCAGGCTCATGTTGCTGCGCAGCGCGTCGAGCAGCGCGGACGCCGAGCCGTTCGGGCCGGCGGAGGGCGAACTCCGGGCTCGCCGGCGGTTCGAGTCAGGCTTCACGGTGTTCTTCTTGCGGGTCATGTCGACCTCCTTGCTCTATCGGTTGCAAACGTGAGCGGGACCGCCCCCCGTAGCAGGTGGGAAGCGGCCCCGTGGCGTTGCGCCCGGCTGAGACGGGCGTCGGTTTCGGTTGTGGGTCGGCAGGCTAGAAGGGCGAGTCCTCCTCGCCGTTGTGGCTCCCGCCGCTGCCGTTCCCGCCGTCGAGGAACACGACCTCTGAGGCGTGCACCTCTGTGCGGTGGCGTCGCTGGCCGTCGTCGCCCTGCCACGAGTTTTGGACGAGGCGGCCAGCGACGTAGATTCTCTGGCCCTTCCCGACGTACTGGTTCACCGCCTCGGCCGTCCCGTTCCATACCACGACGTTATGCCAATCTGTCTCGTCCTCCGCGTCCTTGCGGTAGCGGTCGGTCGCCAGCCGCAGCTTGGTGACGGCGGTGCCGCCCGGCGTGTAGCTCATCTCAGGATCCGTTCCGACCCTGCCCAAGAGCTCTACCTTGTTGATCGTCCTTGCCATTTCGAATTCTCCTTTCAGAGTTGGTGTAGCGCGGTGTGTCCGCGCCCGCTTTGAAACGAATGCGGGGCCGTCCCCTGTATAAGAGAAGACAGCCCCGACTTGCGCTCCCGTCAGGGAGCGTCTAGCAAAACCCAAATCCTTGAGGTTCAAGCGCGTCGTCGTTGAGGAGCCCGTCCGATTTGAACGGCTCAGCCCTGCTCCTGAGTCAGACCTCCGCGTCAACTGCCTCAAAGTAGGTCGGCGTCGTGTTAATCACGTTCGCGTGCGTCACGTTGGTACATCCGGCGTCCCAGGAATCCCCTCGCCATCGACTTGCTGTCGACGAGTGCATCGCCCTGATTGGAATTGCCTACCTGTACCGGGAACGGTGCGTTGGCGAACCGTGCGTTCGCACATTTGGAGGTAGGCACCATCCGCGGGGTCTTTCGAGCGAGTCTGTTCCTTGGAGACGCCCCTCGGAAGTCCCTCTAGTCGACAGTCGCCTCGGAACAAGGATTGCAGCAAGCCTCTCAAGCTACCTACCTATGACGATGAGTGCATCGTGATAGACTTCGATTGGAGCTCTCTTTGCAAAGAGTGCCTTCCGTTCAGAGTGGTGCTTGAACGGGCGCATTCCGATTAGTGAGAGACTGGGAGTCAGTCGTGGAATACTGGATCGATTTTGCAGTCGAAGTGGCGAAAGATCTGACGCCCACCGCCGATGCGTTGGCTTGGCCGATAGTTGTGTTGGTTTTGGGTTTTGTGTTCAGAACGAGTATTGCTAACTTGCTAGACAGAGTGACCAGAATTCGATCTGGTGATCACGAAATTGAGCTTGGACGCCAGATTGCAGAGGCAGTTGAGACGTCAGAATCCATTCCAGTACCAAAGGAACTCCCAAGCATTGAAGAACAACTGACATCGGAGTGGCGTCACTTCGCGCCCTTAGGTGCAATTGTGGAAACGTGGCTCTTGGTTGAAAAGAAGCTGCTTGAATTGGGAGTGGCTCGTGAAGTCCACACACGGGACTCTTCTAGGAGAAGAACGGCTTATCAGGTTGCCATTGAGCTGGAGAGAATAGGCGCCATTGACGGATCGGTTCATTCAACCGTACGTTTTCTGAGAGATGCTCGTAATAGGGCCGTCCACGATCCAGATGTTTCAGTCCGAGAAGGCGAAGCGCTAGAGTACCAACACGCTGCGGCCCGAGTCATTGCCTTCATTAGTGACGAGCTAGACAAGTCAATGTAACGTCAGCAGATTCGTCTGACGAATTGATCTCTGACACCGACTACTGCCTGTTCAAACTCGTTGCCTGCGAGTTTCCCTACCTTGAATCGTAGATCGGCGCGAATGTGCATTTGGCCAAGCAGATTGATGCTCGGCGCCGAAATTCTATCCGCAGCGATCACCCCGACTCGCCAGCGACGCTTTCGAATTGTCCTCCTTTCGCTTCTAGCTGTCCGAAACGGGCGGGGCCGCCCCCTGTGGTAGCGAAGACGGCCCCGTCTTGTGCTCCCGTCAGGGAGCGTCTAGCTGACACGCACGTACTCCGACTCGTTTTCCGTAACGATCTCGGCCCTGGTCTCAGGGTCGAGCGCCTCGTTGAGCTTCTTGTAGTTGACGGAGTACCGTTTCGTCCGCACGAGGCTCACCGTCTTGCCGTTCAGGGTTGCCTTCGTGTCTCCCCGGCGGCGCATCCACGCCTTCAGGGTGTCCAACGCCCCACGCTTGGCCTTCTCTGGCTCCTTGACGGCGTCCTTAGCCTCCCCGTAGGCCGTCACCGCCTCCCGCGCCTCCTCGTCGCTCACCTCCTCGATCTCCGTGCCCGCGCCCGTCCCGTCGTCTGCCGCGACACCCGGGAGGCATATGTCCAGGAAAGGGCACGACCGGCACTGCCAGCTACTTGCGGAGAAGTCGCGGTCGGGCAGTGCGTCGGGATCGGGCCCGTTGAGAACGTGGTGGCTTGCCACCTCACCGAGCCATGCGCAGGCGTCCTGCAAGGCGCGCTCAAGTCGTTCGGCTGGAATCGTCTCCCAGTCCCAGGTGCGGCTTCCCGTGTCCATCGTGGCGATCACGGCGTCGCGCATCGTCCCGTAGGTGCCCAGCGTGTAGAAGGCTGTCTGGGCCACCGACGCCGGGTGGCTGCGCTCGGCTCCGAGGGTACGCCACCTCTTGAACGCCTCTGGCCCCCGCGTCTTGATCTCGACGACCACCGGATCGCCGTAGCCGGGAACCGCAGGCTCGTCGTCGAACAGGAAGAGCTGTGGAACTTCCGCCGCGTCCCCCAATTCAGTAGAGGTCAGGCCTTCGGGTAGAGGCAGCCGCACCGTGCCGTCGGGGTGGCCGGTCACGATCATGTTCGGGCCTACGCGAACCGCCACCTCCTGCGGGTCTTGAGTATCCGAGGCATCGACCTTCCATCCGGCCCGCTCCATCGCCCGCGCTATGACCGGCTCAAGGGCATTGCCGGCCTCCATCGCAGTCAGTGAGTCGTCGTCAGGGGGATTCGTGGGCTGATACCCGGTGGCGGCATACCACAGGGCGCGGCGGCAGTTCAGGGCCGCCGAGGCTCGCACCTCGATGTTGCCGTCGTCGTCGAATCGCGCAGCAGGACGGGAGAAGACCCCCGCCCTGTCAGTAGTAGTCGTTACCATCTTCGTCGCCTCCTTGCTTCCGTCCTATAGATGGAAGCGGGGCCGCCCCGTGGAGACAGCCCCGCCTCGAATCCGTGTCGGTTGCCAGTGCCACTCATGCGGCCTTCGATTCCACTGCCTCCGTCGCCTCTCTCTGCTCCCTGGCACTCTGGTGGATCCCAGATCGAGTGCGGAACCGGCTCTTGAGGATGTGAGCTATCCCGTCTCCGAGGCCCAGCACCGGCACGCTGGCGCCATCCGGCAGGACATTGTGGAAAGGCTGCATCTCGGCGATGCCCGCGCACTGGTCGATCACCTCCTCGACCGGCGTTCCGCGCCGGAGGTGCAACGAGATGAGGCGACATGCCAGCTCGGTCACGCCGTGCTGGAAGCTCCCCCCTTTTCCTAAGAAGCCAAAGACCTCGAACGGCTCGCCGTCCTCATCCACCGATACCGTGACGTACAGGTTGCCCATCTCCGTTTGCAGCTTCGTCGTCGTGCTCGGAAGGCTGCGCGGTCTTGGCCGTGTCGTCGCGGTCATGGCCTTCCTCCTTCCGCCCGGCATAGCAGGCCTCTACGAGTGCACTCGACGGCCTCCATGCGTCCGTACTTCCTCACCAGCTCCGGGTCGTTGACGAACGACTCGGCCTCGACGCGGGTGTCGAACCTCTCGAAGAGATCAGACCCGTAGCCTCCCCAGTAGAAGAACACGTGGTAGTGGAGGCCCGGCGTGTGACGGCGGACGAATGGGAGCACGGGAGCATACCGCTCGAAATAGCCCGCCACCGTCAGCGCCATCTCCCTGTCCCGGTCATTGCCGAGGCCCAGGAGCGTCCTCACGATCGGCTCCTCGCAGTCCTCCTCTGCGAAGGTCTTGTGAAACATCGCGTTGCGGGCCTCGGCGGGAAGCTCGTTCCACCGCTCCCGGCTGAGCTTGAGCCCGCCGTGGCGCGGCGTCGAGACCCGAAAGACGCCCTCTGCAAGCTCCGCGACATCCTTCGTCCAACCCCAGGGTGTGTAGGTTGCGGTCGTCGTGACCATAGTTTTCCTCCTTTCTCTCAAGTGGAGAGCGGGGCTCTCCCGGAGAGAAGAACCCCGCTCGTATCCGTGTCCCGATGCGACACGCGGCCTAGGCAGCCTGTGTCTGTCGCATCCGGTTGAGCTTTTTGGCTGCGGCTTCGACCAGCGGCTCAAGCTCGGCGGCGGTCAGGACGTCGAGGCTCTTGCCCATCCGCTTGACGACGGCGTTGCGAACGTCGGCCTCGTCAAAGCCCTGCTCGACGGCGAACTCGATGAGCCGCTCTCGCAGCTTCTCCACCTGGGACTCGCCGTGGCCCTTGGACTGAGCCCGGGACTGACCGGGTCCGCCGTTGGTCTTAGCCGGCACGCGCTCGGGACGCGGGGGGGCCTTCACCGTCTGGTCTCCGTAGAGGCAGTTGCCGAACTGGTCGCCAAAGCTGCGCAAGGCGCGCTTCAACGCGTCGGTCACCGCGCCCTTGTACGCCGTTTCGTGGCCATCTACGGTCTCCTCGGCCACGGCGTGGAATCCCACGTCGGTGCGCGAGGGAGCGCCGGGGACGTTGAGCATGACCTTGGCGGCGTAGGCTTGGCCGCGCTTCACCTCGCCCGTCGCGGAATCGACGGTCTCGATCTCGCGCAGAGTCACTTCTCCAACGATGTCGTATCCCCAGCCTCCGCGACCGAAGATGTTGCTGGCCTGATCGATCACCACGTGACCTTCCAAGTATTCGTAGATGCGCCCGGCGCGACCCTGGCGCGTCGAGACGAGGCTGCGGTCGAGGGGTTGGGCGAGGGCCTTCGTGACGGCGGGCGAGAGCCCGTCCCAGAGCAGGTCGTGCTCGCCGGCGATGTCGGCGTCGGGCCTGTGCCCGTTGCCGTTCCGGGAGGCCAGCGCCGTGTCCTCGTGGACGCCGTTTCCGTTGTTGATACCGTTCCTACTGGACATGTCGAATCTCCTTCCGTTGTGTGTTCCTGTAGCGAATGAAACGATGCGGGTTCCCTTACGGGAAGCCGAGTGCGGGTAAAGCCCGTCGTGAATCGGACACAGGTCCCCTCTCGATCGGAGTCGAGGGAAGACCCTGCGTGGTGTGTGAAAAGTAGGTGTGGGTGAATGAAGGGCCGCGAAGCCCGCATGAGAGCGGCGGGGAGCCGCTAGCGGGCGGAGCGGGCCGCCCGTGCAAGCAGGCGGATAAAGACACTCCGCCCGTGGGGGTGTGCGGCAAGCTCGGCCGCGTCGCCGACGCCCTGGGGAAGGGTGACGGCGGCGGCCCTGCGGCCGAGAAGGGACTGAAGCCGTTCAGTCGCCTCGCGGCCCGCGTCGTCGGCGTCGAAGGCGAGGAAGACGCGGGGGCATCCTCGCAGCGCCGATGCGACCCGCTCGACCCCCTGGGTGCCCAGGGCTGCGCAGGAGGGGATTCCCCACTGCGCGAGGGCGAGCCAGTCGAAGACCCCTTCGGTCACAACTGCGACCAGGGGAGCGGGGCCGAGCCTGCCGAGTCCAAGCACGGGCTTTGGGCCGGGGAGTGCCTGGAACCGGGGAGACCGGTCGGGGTCGACGACCCGGCCCTTGAGCCAACGTACGAGGCCGCCGGAGACTTCGGGGACGACGACCATGCCGGCAAACCGCTCGGAACCCCGGTCCATGAAGAGCCCTGAGTCCCGAATTCGCTTCTCGGGGAAGCCATAGGACACCAGGGCCTGCCGCAGTCCACTCCCCGGCGAGTAGCCGAGGCGGAGGCGGAAAGCGGCGACGTGTTCGACGCCCCGAGAGGCAAGGTACTCTTGCCCGGAGGGGTTGCGCCGGAGCTGTCCGGCGTAGAACCGCGCCGCTGCAGTCAGCAGGGCGGGGTCCCTCGGAGGCAGCGGTGCTGCCTTACGACGCCCCGCTGAAACAGGAAGGGCTGCGGAAACGGGCCTTTGGCCCTCTAGCCGCGCAAGCGCCTCCGGCAGGGTAAGGCCCTCAACGCGCCGGATGAAGTCCAACACGTCACCGCCGGCACTACACCCAAAGCACCAGTACTTTTCGGTGTTGCCGTACACCGTGAAGCTAGGTTCGGATTCGTCGTGGAAAGGGCAAAAGCCCTGTCGTACCCTTCCTCGCCCTCTCAGCTTGACGCCAGCAGACTCCACCACCTCGGCGAGCGAGTGGCGTGCCTTCAGAGCGGGGATGTCAACCCTCGTGTCGGACGTGACCATCACGCACCCCCGGTCAGGGGCCTCAGCCCCCGGAGGCTGCGTTCAGACACGGTCTTGCCGGGCCTCCAGCGCATCCCCAGCACCGCCACGACCTCCAAGGTCCCGTCTTCGCCGGTGGGCACCAGCGCTGCCGCACGGCCCGTGCCCTGACTGTATACCACGGCGTCACGACCTCCAAACCTCCGTTTCACCAGTTGCTTCCACTCGGAGTAGCCCCACCGAGCCACCCTAATCTCCGCCTTCGCCATATCCATGCTGGCGAGAGTCGTCAGCGCCCCATCCACATCCCCCGCCTGCCGTAGGCGCCGGGCCTCGTGGATCGAGCGCGCTGGACTCGGCCCCACCGCTTGCGGGGTCTCTTCCTTGAACGTAAGCGCGTCCATCAGCTTGTCGACCAGCTCTTCGAGGCTGCGCCTGGGCCGCGCCGTGTCCGTCGTTCGATTGTCCATCACTGCCGTTGCCATAGTCATCGTCGTGTCTCCTTAGTGAATTTTTTTGTATGCGTGTTTCACAACAGCAGCGGCGCGAGCATGAGCGCCAGCACTGCCACCGCCATGAACTCCGACCTGTGCCTGCGAAGCCAGCGAAGTGGCCGCAATGCCGCCTCTCTTACGTGGTGTACGACGGCTCCCGCTACCCTTGCGATCCTGTTACCGATCCCCATTCCCAGGCCTCCTTCCGAACCGTGTGAGTTGCCGAACCATCAGCGCCGTGATGCCGATGCCAAGCGCGTTCAGCACGAAGACCTCTCCGTCCCCGCTGAGCGTGAGCGGACCGACCAGCAGCGCCGCAATGACGACCGCCACCGTCAACCGCCTGCGCCGCACCGCGAACCCGACGACTACTCCGATGAACCCTGCGACTCGTTTCCAAACGTGCATACCAGCACCTCCTTTTGTTCTTGGCTCGCGCTGCATCCGAAGCGCGAGGGTTCTTCTGTAGCGTTGACTTGATGTCTGCGCAGCCCCATTCGACGGATGCCATCGAACGCGAGTGCGTGGAAAAAGCGCCAACCTCGACCGGGAATGGCGAGATGGCGACAGGGAAAATGACGCAGTTAGGCCTGGGGTCAGGGAAAGACGCCAGGTAACCGAGACGGGGGGAGTGCGAATCGACTGAGTGCCGAACGCGAGACAAGAGATTTGGGGAAAGTGACGAGTCCTGCCAGAGCCGGTGGTATCGGCTTGGGGAGCTCCGTCGAAAGGTGAGCGACCGGACCGCGAACTTCGTCGCAAATCGGTGCATGTGAGGGAGGGAACCTACGACCCCGTAATCACTCGACCGTGCCGCAGGCATGAGGAAGCGGACGGAGCGGCAATCCACTCCGACCGTAAGGCCCAATCGACAAAGCGGTTTTCTCTCCGACGACCGGACCAACGTCAGTGGCCGAAGCGCGGGACGCACTCCGACCGGAAAGCCCCGACGTTCGAAGCGGCGTTCGGGGGAGCAAGGCTCGACCCTTCACTGCCGCTTCACGCTGCGGGAAGCGTTTCGTCCCATGAAGACCGCCATCGGGGGAGCAAGGCTCAACCCTTCGGGCCGTCGGACTAGGGAGATCGTTCGGGGAGCAAAGCTCGACCCTTCACGAAAAATCCCGGACTCAGAGACGGAGTCCCCAGGTTTCTAGGGCGGGAAACGCTGGAAAAGCCTGACAGTGCAACCAGTATCGACGCACTCCACACCCGATGGGAATGCCCTGGGCGTCCCATCCCCCAAGATGTTCACTTTCCATCAAGAAAACTTCCAGAAAAGTTCATTCGGTCCCCTGGGTCCGGCCATTCGTCGGTTCCTCTTCCCCGCCTGTCAGCGCTAGAATCAGGGGAGTTCGATCTCCATCCGGTCTCTGAGTCACCACGAGGAGCCGACCGGATCTCACTATACAATCGAAGGGCCAAGACTCTGCCATGCCTCGTGTCCGAGACGCCATACGAGACGCCCTCAGTCCCGGACATCGGATGCTCACGCCAAACCGGAATCCGTTCGTGGTTGCGGCGCTCGGTATGGATGAGATCAGCCTTCACGTGGGACCGAATTCCGCAAGTACCGTCCGGATCGCCTTCGACGCCCTCGACGCCATCCCGGCCGACATGTTTCGCTACGGTAATGAGGCGCCGGTTGGCGCGGTCGAAGAAGACGCGGCCCAAGGCACACTCGAACGGTTTCTCCTCGACCGGCACGGCGACGGCACCGCGAGGGCTCCTTACGCAGCTCCCATCCTCGTGGAGGCTGGGGTCTGTCTATATCTGCCGAGACGGGCGGGAGAGGAGCAGCGCATCGGACTGAGGCCGCAGTGGAGGCTTTACGGCTGATTTTGCCCCTTGTTCAGTCTCGGTGACTCCGCCGTTTCTCAACTCCTCGCAAGACCCCGGCCTCGCCACCGAACTCGCTACTCCTTCCACAGTCCGAAGGTCAGAAACCACCGCACGCGACTCAGTATCTCCAGCCCTTTGCGCTCCCGACGCAGGTCGTCGAGTGCCCTTCTGCGCCAGTCGAGATAGCTGCTCTTCTCCGACGGGTGCATCGGTGAGTTCGCTGGCGGCAGCGTCAGGCCTTGCTCGTCGATCATCGCTATCTCCAACTCCATGATCCGCTCCCTCGTCCTTGCGCGGTCGAGCTTCGTGCCGACCTCGCGCCGCAGCTCCGACTTCCGCCACTCGTTCACCAGGGGCCACGCATCGCCGTAGACCTCCTCGTCGTCCTGGGCAGGTTCACGGGTCACCAGTTCGGGATACTCTCGGCTTGACTCGATCATGGCGTCACGTCGCCCGCGTATGTCGGGGGCTAACGCATCCCTCTTGTCATCCCTGGCAACACCCGCGTGCCCGACCAGACGCTCGACAAGACGTGTCGTCCGAGCGTGCTCCTTGCCCAGCGTCTCGACATCACCCCGTACCGCTTCGACGGCTCCCCTCATCTCCTCCTCGAACGCCTCCATCCGCCGACGCAACTCCTCTAGATCCCGCCGCTCCCACGACTCCGACGTGCCGTCCCCTTCCACCAGGGCTCGCTCCAGCGCCTCGCGCGCCCTGCGCGACAGGAATCCCGACCTCACACTCGCAGCCACGGTCCTTCGGTCAATCCCCAACACTCTTGCCGCGCCCTTGTTTCCTCTGTCCCTCACCAGCTCATTGAGTAGCGACATGAGCCGCAGATGATGAACGTCCGCCACGTACCTGCTCTTTTGCACGATTTTCCTCCGATTTTCCGGCTCTTTTTTCTCTGTGAGGGGAAGCCTCCAGCTACGGCTCTCGCGCCCAGGCCCCGTTCCTTCAGGGGTACAAGACGTACTTTCCAGCTATGCCCGATGTACCTGCCCTCATCGTGGGCGGGGGTACAAGATGTACTTTCCAGCTACGCCCGATGTACCCCCCGTCCGAAACCAAGAGTCAAGTCCTGCTGTTCACTTTTTCCTGTAGGGGGAAGGCTTCCGCGCCTGTGACACGCCGTACCCGCCTTGCGACCCCCTATCACAAAAGATTCGATTCTCTGTACACGGCAATGACATCACAAGATGCCCCGTCCGGTGAATGCCTCGTAGGGCGTACACGCGTGTACGCCTCACAGGGCATTACGACGGGAGATTTCATCGTTCACACTCGATTGCCGGAGCGTCGACGGAGAGAGACGGCGCGAAATGAAGGGAGGCCGCTAGATGGCCCTGCAATCGACAACCAAGACCGGTGGACCGAGGCGGCCTGCGCCGATTCTCGCGTCGCTCCTCCTGTCGTCGCTCCTGTTCGTCGCGTCGGTTGGAGCGCTCGCGGCCCAGGGTTCCGGCGTCTCGCTGGTCAACGAGAGCGCGAGGTTCGTCGAACGCAACAAGGAAGGTGGCTTCATCGCCCGCCCGGTGTTCGACCGGCCTCTGGCCTTCCTCGGCTACGCCGTGCGCGACCCCGACTCCGGCGATTGGCTCACCGGCGTCACGCAGGTGCAGGGGGGCGAGAAGAGACTCAGCAACGGCTGGGAGCGATCATGGGAATACCCCGGCCACGACGACCAACCGGAACTCGACCCCAAGCGCATCTACGTGCTCTTCATGATGGCCGCCGAGACGACCCCCGGAGAGCCGGACCGCTTCCACGTCGTTATCCCGGCCCACGAGCCGACCGGCATCTGGGAGCGGGTTATCGGGGCTCTCGACCCCTCGCGCTGGGCGCGGGCCTTCGCCCGCTGGGTGATCGAGGGAGTGCACGGGACGCTGTGCGGCGTGGTCGAGCGGGCGAGCGGCGCGAACGCCGACGAGTGCAGGGGAGGCTAGCGGCAGATGAGCGACATCCTCACTGGGACTCCCCCGGAGCTGACCTACGACAACGAGCTGGTTCGGCAGGCGTGGACGGTCGTGTGGGCCGTGACGTCGGGAGCGCTGGTCCTAATCGTCGGCTGGATGGGACTGAGCCTGATCGTGAGCGAGCACGTGGGAGGCCGCAGCGCCGGTTGGCGTGAGACCTTCCCGCGGCTCGTGCTGGGGCTGGTTGCGGCAGCCACGTCTCTGTGGTGGTGCTCCCTGGTCATCGACGTGGCGGCGGGGGTGTCGGGATTCGTGGCGGACTCGCTCGGCGTCAACCCGGGCGACCTGCTCAGGGCTCCGCTGAAGACGCTGCTCACCGCCGTCGAGTCGGGGAGCGTGGGCATGGCGCAGTTCATGGCCCTGCTCTACCTCGTCTACGGGTTCTTCGTCCTCTACGTCCTCGTGCAAATGATCGTGCGCCTCGCCCTGATCGACGTTCTCTTGGCTCTCGCTCCGATTGCGCTGGGGCTGTGGATATTGCCGCACACGGCGGGTTGGGGAAGGCACTGGCTGCGCATGTTCACGACGACGGTGTTCCAGCAGTCGGTCCAGCTCATCGCCCTGGCCCTGGGGTTCGGGTTCCTGAACGAGTTTGGGGAGATAGGGGCCTTCGAGCCGGTGCAGGACTTGATCTGGAAATTGCTGATGTCGCTGGCGTTCGTCTACCTGGCGACGCGAGTGCCGTCGATGCTGGGACAGGCGGGGACGTTCGACGCGTGGTTGAGCACGCTCTACTTCGGAATGTCGCTGCCGGGATCGATGGTGCGTTCGATGAAGTCGGTCGGTCTGCTCGCGGGCGGAGCGGCGGGAGGTCCTGCCGGGGTGGCGGCCGGAGCGGTTGCCGCGGGAGCGGGCTTGTCGGCCGTTGCGGGCACGGTCAACTCGGCGGCTTCGATGGCGACTCCTTCGGCAGGCGGAGGCGGGGGGACTCCAAGGAGTGGCGGGGAGTAGGGCCGGAGCGGACGGGGCAAATGACGAATCATAGCAAGACTCGGAACGCGAGAGGAGACGAGACAAGGAATGGAACAGATCACGCAGACGATTTCGAACCTGGTGGGCATCCTCCTGGGAGTTGTGGGGGCAGTGGGCGTCGGGTTCTTCGTGTACGGCGCCTACCTCTATTTGACGGCGAGCGGGGCTCCGCATCAGATGGAGCGGGGCAAGAGCGCCATGATGACGGCAATCGCGGGCGTGGTGCTGGCGATGCTGGCCTACGGGGTGATCGAGCTGGTGATGAACGCCGTGGTCGATCCTGCGGTCGACGTCGAGTTGCCAGAACCAGCCACTCCCACTCCTACTCCCACATCCTAGCCGCAACCGGACGAAAGGAAGGAGAAAAAGAATGAGAGAGCACGAGGTGCCGACTCACGTGCAGGCCGAGGACAGGGTGTTTCTGTGGTTTTCGTTCCCGCAGATCGTTGCGATCACGGCGGTCTGCGCGTTGTCCTACGGCGCGTACAGCTACGCGCCGGTGGGGCCGACCGGCGCGCGGATCGGGCTGTCCGTCGTCTTGGGAGTCATAGGAATCGCCATGATCGTGGGGAAGATCGGGGGCAGGAGCCTTCCGCTCGTTGCCGCAGACCTGCTGAGGTACCGGCTGGGAGCTCGGCGCTACGCGGGTCCCGTTTCCGAACTGACGCGAAGCGAGCCGCCACCGGTCCCCGAGAGCGCTCCCAATCCCCTGGCGATGCTGGCACGACGCGCCGGTCGCGGCTCTCGCAGGATGCGAGTCACGGACAGGCGGGGTCTTGCAAAGATGCGTCGCAACCGGGGAAGGCGTCCGTTCCGACCTCAAATGTGGTTTGGGAAACGCCGGAGGCCCTTGCCGGCCGAGGGTGGATTGGGGGCGCGCTTGGGAGACGGGGCCAAAGCACTGAAGGCCAAGTGGGGGAAAACCCGCAGTCACGCCTTTCGCGGGGTTTCGTCCGGCGTCAATGCGGTGGTCGGCAGTCTGTCCACCCCCGTCTTACGGCGTACACAAAATATCCCCGAAGCGCAGATGAAGCCGGAGGGCGAACTGAACGACGAGGTGAAAACGCCCTCTCTCCCCGTCGAGACCCGCGAGGCGGGTGGAACCGCACCCACCGCGCCGAACAAGAGGTCAGGCCGCCGCAGGAGACGACGGAAGAGCCGGAGATCGGGGGCACGGAGGTCCGGACAAAAGATCCTGCCGGTCTTTCTGGCAATCGCCGCACTCGCGGCTGCCATCCTCACGACTCCTCACGCGGCGCATGCGGACGGGCACTGGCTCGACGACATTGACTACGAGCCGGCAGAGCCCGTGCCGGGACGGAGGCTCTACTTCGAGGGCCTGCGCGTGTCGGACGACCGCGCCGAGGTATCCCTCCGCGCGGCCACCGATCTTAAACTGAGGGTGCGGGCCTTCGGAGGAAAAGAGGGCAATGCCCTTCGCTTCTTCGGCATCGCCAACGTCGCCGAGGGGGAGAACATCTCGTACTCCCTGCCGCTGTCGGGCGAGAGCCCTTCCCTCACATTCTCATGGGAGGATGGGATCGGACAGGCGGGAGCCTTCGCCATCGAGGAAGCAATGCTTCCCTTTCCCTTGCCGGAAGTCGACGGAGAGATATGCGACTTGCGGGTCACTTCCCTGGGATGGACACAGGGAGTCATCGAGGGAGCGGTCGAGGCCGAGTGCGCGACCGTCGTCGAGGAAGTTGTCGAACTCCAGACTGCGGCGGGACACGCGGACGTGACCGAAGCGACGGTGATGGAGGCCGAGGTGACGGCCGTCGCCGGGACGCTGGCCGTCTCGTCCGGCGCGTCGAACGCGAGTGTCCCGTTCGTGCCGGAAGGCGAAACTCTCTTTTCCCTCCCCGTCGCAACCGGCGAGGCAATTCACCCGGTGACCATCAGCGTTGACCTGGAGGCCGCCCTCAGCGTCCCGGTTCCCCCGCTCGTGACGCTCACGCTCAGCCCGCAGAGAACGGAGTACCGCACCGAGACGGCGAGGCTGCTGAGGCCGGGGACGAGCGAGACAGTGAGCGAGACGGTGACGGTCACGCACCAGGACGGGACGCAGACGCAGCACGTCGTGTCCGCCACGCTCTCGATTCCGAGCGAAACGGTCTCCCAGGACGTGACGATGACCGTCGTCCACCCGGAGCGCGTCGACGCGGTGATCGAAGAGCGCGAGCCGCTGACCCCGGTCAGGACGGAGAGGCTGACGCTGCACGTGAGCGTCGGGTCGGACGATCCCTACACGGTCTTCACGCCTCCGCAGCCCGAACCGGAAGAGGAGAAGGCCGAGCAGAGGCCGCTTACCGACGAGGAGGCGAATATTTTGTTCGATCTCTGGCGATGGATGAGACCGTGGTGAAATTTTTTGTGAAGTCAACCGCGCTCGTTCTCGCGTTTGTTTCACTGGGGGCTTCGCCTGCTGAACAAGAAATGCTTCACGCCTTCGACGAGGCGCTGACGGGGATGGCTTACGCCGCGTCCGGCCTGTCCTTTTTCGCCATCGTGTGGGCGGGATTTCTGCTGATGGCGGACGGGAGCAATGAGCGCGGATCGGCCACTGCCAAGAGGGCAGTGATCGGAGCGGTCGTCGGGCTGGTGCTCGTGCTGTCCGCCAAGGGCGTGGCGCTCGCGCTGCGCGGCGGGATCGCGCCGGTTCCATAGAGAGTTAGGAGAAGCCGAAGTTGAAGGAATACGTCGAACGCATCAGGAGCGGTATGCAGTTCCTGTTCACAAAGACCACCGCATGGCGAGAGAAGCCAGCCAGCGGTAGCGAATCCGACTCCCAGCTCCGGGACGCCGAGCGCAAGCTCCTACCGCTCTTCTTCATGGTCTCGCATCTGGAAGACGACGGCATCGTGCGCCTCGACGGGGCGAAGGTCGCGGTGTGCGAGGTGATGGGACTCGAGATCGACGAGCCGAAGCTCGGAGCGTTCGCCGGAGCCCTCAACGCCTGCGACTTCCCCTTCCAGCTTCTGATCAGGCAGCACGCGCCGCGCCTCGACGCATTGAGGGAAAAGCTGCAAGACGCCCAGCCGGAGGGCTTGCCCCCGCAGACGAGGGCTGCGGCAGTGTCCCTCCAGAAACTGCTCACCGACCTCGAGTCCCGGGACGGCATCCTCGACCGTCGCTTCTACGCAGTTTGTGAATTCGCCCGCATGGACGAGCTTCGCGGCCTGCTTGCGAAGGCGGGATTGTCCGTCCACGCCCTAAGGGGTCGCCAGCTGCGAATGTTCTTCGTATCGGCTGCCTTAGGCGGATCGCCGGTCGAGTTCGACATGCAGACAGGGGTGGAGGTCGAGGTCAACCGACGCGACGTGAGTATCGGCGATAGCCTCGTCCGCTCTCTGCACCTCGGCAAGTGGCCGCGGTCGCTCGCCCCCGGCTTCCTGCAGGGGCTGATGGCGGCGGGAGCCCCGATGGACCTGTCCATTCACCTGGGTTCGATCCCGGCGGAGCAGGCCGCGAGGACGCTGGAGTGGCAGAAGGTCAGGTTCGAGTCGGCGCAGTCCTTGTCACTCAAGCGAGGTCGCACCATGTCCCCGGAGGCGGAGATCGCGTTGGAGGACGTGACGCGCCTGCGCGACGAGGTGCAACGCGGAAGGGAGCGGTTGTTTCATGCTTCTTTGTCGGTCACGCTCCACGCGAGGGACGAAGACTCCTTGAAAGAAATAACCCAGCGGGCGAAGGCTCACTTTGCCGCCACGTTGGGAAAGCTGGACAATCTCTCATTCCGCCAGCGCGACGGATTCTTGTCCACGCTTCCCCTCGCGCTCAATGCCGTGGCCGTGTGGAGAACGCTGGACACGTCGAGCCTTGCGAGGCTCTTCCCTTTCTCGCCGCCGGACCTGGACACCCGGAGCGGCACCCTCTACGGCATCGACATGAGGGCCTGCTCCCCCGTCGTCTACGACCCCTGGGACGGGACGCACCTGAACGCGAACACGGCGGTCCTCGCCAGATCGGGCAGTGGAAAGAGTTTTTCCACGAAGCTCGGAGTCCTTCGCGGCCTTACTCGCGGCGTCACGGCCTACGTGATCGACCCGGAGGGCGAGTACGCCGACATGGCCCGCGCGGCGGGCGGGAGAGTCCTGTCTCCCGGCGTGCCCGGAGAGGGCATGAACCCCTTCGTCATCGACAAGGGAGACTCGGAGGAGCTTCTCCAGCGCATCGGCAGCCTCAGAAGGCTGATCGAGGTGATGGTGGGCGAGCGCCTTCCCGCCGAGCGGCGAGCCTCACTCGATCACGCCCTAGCGGGCTACTACGCTCGTCCCCGCGAAAGAACCGGCTTCCGAGATTTCTACAAATATCTCCAAGAGGACGAGGCGGGCGATCCCGGTCTGGCACGTCTTCTGCGTCCCTTCGCCACCGGGAGCCTCCGGCATCTGCTCTCCGACGAGGGAGACGATCTCTTGCGAAACGAGGCCCTCGTCACCGTCTTCGACCTGCGCCTGCTCGAACCTGAGCTGAGACCCGCAGCCGCGATGGTCTGCACCGAGACGGTGTGGGCCGCAGCCGCGCAGGACCCCAAGCCCCGCCTGCTCGTCGTCGACGAGGTATGGTCGATCATGCAGCACCCTGAAGGCGCGGCCTTCCTCGTGTCCGTGGCCAAGCGGGCCAGAAAACACCGGCTCGGCCTACAGTTCATCACGCAGGACGTCCAGGACCTCTTGAGTGAGGATTCTTCGAGAGCGATCACGGGACACAGTGGGCGTGCCCTCCTCCAGAACGCCGCCTTCAAGCTCCTGCTCCAGCAGGACGCGGCGGCCATCAGCGCCGTCGGCGAGGCCTTTGACCTCCCCGAAGAACTCCAGCGCTGGCTGGTGTCCTGCCCCAGGGGAGACGGACTCCTCATCGCGCGGGGACAAAAGTTCCCGGTACGCATCGAGGCAACTCCTGAGGAGACGGCGGTCATCGAGTGGCGGCCCGGCTATCACAGATAGCTTTATACGGAAGGACCCAGACTATGAAGTTCAAGGCAATCAACCGTCTATTCGGAACCGTTGCAGGGAAGAAGGACCCCGTCCTTATGGCTGTGACGCCGCCGCGCACGGGGGAGCGAACGCTCCTCGGCGTAGAGAACCTGCTCGCATCCATCGCCGTGCCGGAGCCCTTCTCCCTCGAGCTTGCGGGCGACGCCGACGGCGTGACCCTAATGGTCCGCTGCCTCGAAGAGCAGGCGGTCAAGGCACAGATCTCGGCGCACTATCCCCAGGCCCGCATCCACGTGGTCTCCGAAGAGGACGACCCGCTGGGTCTCGACGAGGGCGAGCGGGCGTGGAGCATGACGCTGCGGTCCAGCGGACCGGACTACGCGCCGCTCAGGGTATTCAGGGACGACGACCTGCTCGACCCCGGCTCCGATCCGCTCATAGCCCTCATGGGAGCCCTGTCCGACCTCAAGGACGGCGAGCACGTCGTCGCGCGGCTCCTGCTCCGCTCCCTCGGACCCGACTGGGCGGAGGCCCACCAGGACAAGGGCCACATGCGCGCCGTGTCCGAGCCACGCGAGTCGTCGTACACCGGACAGGCACGCGCCCATAGGACCGACGGAGTGACGATGGCGGTCCTCGGCGCGGCGGCCCTGGTCGCCCTCAAGGGCTACCTGTGGGTACGGGACGGCGAGTCCTGGAAGGCCGTTCTCATGGGTGCCGGTATCTTCCTGGCCCTCGGCGTAGGGGGCTGGGCATGGCACCGCTGGAAGAAGGCCCATTCCCGCGTCCACGACCCCATTCAGATACGCGAAAAAGTCTCGCGCATCGCATTCGACGCCGAGATCGAGATCACCGCCTTCCTGCCCGCAGGCGACAGTAATCAGCGAGCGAGAGACCTCCTCGAACAGGTGGCCTCGGCATACCGGCACTACGACAACCCCGCAGGGGCGCGGTTCGATGCAGGCAAGGTGAGGCCGGCGTCGGCCGCCGTCTCCCTGCACCCCTCGGGCCCCGGACTCTTGGGACGGCGAAGCATCCTTGGAGTCCGCGAGGTCGCCTCCCTCTGGCACCCGCCGGGGTCGCGGGACGAGACGCCACTCGTGGAGCGCTCGGGGGCCAGGACGCTTCTGCCCTCTGCGCGGGGAGTGAAGGGTGGAGCCCTCGTGGGCAATGCCTCTGCGGGAACACTGCGCGACATCCACTTCCCCGCCGACCTGCTCAGGAGACACCACCTCTACGTCGCTCGCACCCGTATGGGCAAGTCCACGCTCATGCGCCACATCGTCGCGCACAAGCTACGCGAGAAGGCGGCGGGCAGGGACGACGACGCCATCGTCGTCGTCGATCCCCACGCCGACCTCGTGTCCAGCCTCCTCGAACACGTCCCGCTCGTCATGGCCGACGGTGTCCGTCTCATCGACCTTGCCAACAGGTCGGGCGCTCCCGGCATCAACCTGCTCGACACCCGGGTCTTCGCCGACCGCGACCGTACCGCCGACTCGGTGGTGCGTGTCGCCCGGGGACTCTGGGACCAGTGGGGACCGAGGATGCAGTCGATCCTCGAGCAGACCGTTAAGACCCTCCACGAGGCCAACGAGTCCATGGAAGAGGACGAGCAGTACACGATCCTCGACGGGCTGAAGCTCCTGTCGAACGACCCGTTCCGCAACAAGCTGCTGGAGAAGCTGAACGACTCCTATCTCATAGAGTGGTGGGAGAGGGATTTTTCCTCATGGCACCGCCAGTACAAGGCCGAGGCTCTCGCCCCCGTGCAGACGAGGCTCTCCTACTACGCCTCGTCGAAGCGCGCGCGGGCCATCCTCGGACAGTCGCGCTCCACCATCGACCTGCGGGAGACCATCCTGAGAGGCGGCGTGCTCTTCGTCTCCACCGCGCAGGGGAGCGTCGGCAGGGACGTGGCCGCCCTCGTCGGCGCGTCGCTCCTGAACCTCGTGGACGCCGTGATCCGCGAGCAGGGTGGCGTGCCGCTTGAGGAGAGGAGAGGCGCGTTGGTCGTCGTGGACGAGATGCAGTCGATGTCCGGCGTGGACTACGAGTCGATGCTCAGCGAGCTCGGCAAGTTCGGAGCATCGTTCATCCTCGCCACACAGAGCCTCGCTAAGCTCGACGACCTCTCACCGACCATGCGGGACACTGTCCTCGCCAACGTCGGTTGCCTAGCAGTATTCCAAGTGGCAGCCTCGGACGCGCGGCACCTCGTCTGGGAGCTCGGCAAGGAGCGCGTGACCGAGGACGACGTGACATCCCTTCCGGTGCACCAGTGCTACGTGAGGGCCACCGTGGGAACCGAGCGAATGCCCGCCTTCTCCATGACCGTCAGAAAACCCGAACCGGGCAATCCCTACACGGCGGAGCTCATCCGCAGGATGGCAATCGAGTACACCCCATTGGCCGGGGAAGACGAGGAGAGCAGGTTGCGCGTCCAGCGGTTCAAGGACGGAATCAAGGCCCTGAGGGACGGCGAGGCCGCTCCTGAAAAGCTGGAGAAGAGCTCCTCTGAACAACCCTCGGGAACCAAGAACAAGAGGCGTCGCTCGAAATGGGACAGCCCCGTAGAAGAGAACTCGACGAATGAGGAGGTAGAGGAATGAAGCCTGACGGATGCCTGCACGAAATACTTCGACTCTTGGCGTCGATGCCGTTCCTCGACCGGTTGGAGATGGCCGCCGTGTCCGGGTGGTCGACGGCTGCCGTCTACAAGGCCGTGCGCGATCTGGAGACCGAGGGACTTGTATCCCCGATTCCCCACGCGACCGACCTCACTCCGCTCACCGCGCGATACCACCTGACCGCGGAAGGAGTGCGACGCCTCGCGAGAGAGGGGGCGGCGCCTCTCGACGACCTGCTGCGCGAACGCCCGGTATCGCTCCAGTGGAGAGCGCTCATGCTCAAGCGTCTCGACGCCGTAGCCGTCGTCTACCGGCTCGCCTCCGCAGTCTCCGACGTTGCCCAAATCACGCGTTTCCGGTGGTATCGTGCCACGCCGATGGACGCCGCCATAACGCTCTCCGACCGGAGGTCCGTCGCCGTCGTGAGGTGGGGACGCACCCAGGACAGGACGGCATTCTCGAAGAGGATGAGGAGGGTCCTGGAAGGACAGCCTCCGGGTGGAGTCCTCATGATCGTGTCCGACGACATGCGGCTCAGGCACGCGCGCAGGCTGTTGACCGGCGCTCCCGTGCCCATCTTTCTCGCCCTGGAGCGCGACGCGGCGACCGCAGGCCCGGACGATTCGATATGGAGTCTCCTCGAATCCGGCGAGACCGTCGACCTCCGGACTGCCATACAAAAGATACGACGGGGCTCCGATCTTCCGGAGGAACCGCCGCTCACTCGGGTCTCGCTTCCCTGGGACTTGCCCGCAGGCGATCTCAACCGCGACCTGCCGGATCACGCCCTCCCTTCCATCCTCAAGTCGGCGGAGAAGAGAACGCTCGACTTGCTCTCCGACTGGCCCTGGATCACCCTGAAGCACCTCGCGGCCCTGCTGAGCGTGTCGGAGTCGCGGGCTTCGAGGATCGTCTCCGCCCTCGAAGATTTTCGTGTAGTGGCGCGTCTCGCTTCGGGGAGCCACACCCGGCTCACCCTGACCGACCGGGGACTCGGCGTGCTCGCGCACAGGGACCGCTCCTCCCTCTCAATCGTGAAGAAGCGCTGGAACTCGGAGCCCATCGACCCGGAGGCTCCCCTCGAATGGCGCAACGTCTCGGGATCGAGGAGCAGGCAGCTGCTCAGGAACATCGAGCACACCGGCGGCGTCCACGCCTTCGTCGCCGCCCTCGCGGAGCAATCCCGCACACTGGAATGGGAGATCGACCAGCTCGACCCGCCCAGCCGCGCTTCACGGTATTTTCGTCATGAACGCAGCCTGCGATCCATCCAGCCCGACGCCTTCGGCGTCCTCCGAAGGGGCCGAGCCGTCTGGCCGTTCTTCCTCGAGTGGGAGCGCCGAGCCGTGCGACCGGCAACCATGGCGTCCCGCATCGCTCCCTACCTGCGCTACTACTCCACACACAGGCCCAGCACCGATCACGGCGCGAGGCCCGCCGTCCTTGTCGTCTTCCACGACGACCTCGCTGCGACGCGCTTCCTCCGCGTGGCGCGGGACGAGACGAACCGGACGGGAGTCGCTCTTCCCCTGTGGGTCTCTCACCAAGGACTCATGGAAAAAGCCGGGCCGCTGGGACCCGCATGGCTCACGCCCGACCAGTACGAACCCACCCACGCCGCGCCCGCGCGCCCGTAGAGAGGTTTTTTCCCCTAGAAATGCCACGTCACGAAGAACGCGAAACACCCGGAATCGACAGAAGAAAAAACTCGCGGAGACCCCGGCGAAGGGCGGTGGTCCGCCTCGATGCGCGAGCACTTTGGGACAGGCTCGATACGTTGAACCGCTCCCAGAGATGGCTCGCCCGCAAGATCGGTATCAGCCCAGGCTACCTCTCCACACTGATCGGCGAGGGCCGCGCTCCCTCCGGACGCATCCGACAGCGGATGCAGAGGGCGCTCGGAGTCGAGGACTTCGGCGAGCTGTTCACCTTGGAGGACTGCAATGACGAATAACCATTCCACCCGGAACGACGATCCAACGGACGGAATCACCATACACGGGCGACCGGCTCCGTACCTGAGCGCGGTGCTGCCCGACGACTTCGGACGCCGCGTCGAGATGCTCAAGGAGGCCACCGGCCTCACCTGGACCGGCTTCGCACAGGTGCTCGGAGTCGACCGCAGACAGGTGCTCCGATGGCGCAAGGGCACCGAGCCCAGCGGCGGAGCCATGCGCGCCCTCTTCCAGCTCGCGAGCTGGATCGACGGCGGCTCCGACATCCTCGGAGACAACGGACTCCAGATGGCGCTCTGGAGGGACTAGAACCATGCCCAGGCAACGACATCACTACCCGATAGTCGAGTCCGCGTTCCCGGACGACTTCCCGGAGTGCCTGGAGCGTTTCATGAAGGCAGCCGGGCTGTCGCCGAGCGAACTGGCCCGCCGGATCGGAGTCAGCACCAACACCGTCAAGCGATGGATGACTGGGGTCCGGCCGACCTCCGAGCACCTGATCGCGCTTCAGGAGTTCGCGGACGATCTCAACCTCGGACACTTGCTGCCGTTGGGGAGAGACCGACGTCCCCGGCTTCCTGGCTTCTGAGTAGTAGAGGGTTGCTCTAGTCCCTCGCAGGTGAATACGAACGATTGCACAACGCTCGCACCGGAGGACTTCGGACCGGGTTCCCATCAAAGGCCGCCGTTCCGGAAGGGTACGACGGGCGGGCGGATCCTGAACAAAAGACGACGGGGTGAGCGTAAGAGCCCCGTGCGCTCTGTGCCCAGCGCGTGAAAAACCAAGAACGGCCACACATGAAGGACGCGAACAGTCGACACAAGCGAAGAAACTCTCGATCCGACTCCCAGGAGTTGAAGCTGACGGGGATCGACTACAACATCGGCCCCGACGCCGAGGACAGGCTGCGAAGGATCTTCACCATCCTGCTCAGGCACTCGGCCAGGGACAGGCAGGTCGCGTCTGAGAAGGACGCTCCTGATGACGCCGCGCCTGCGAAAGATCAAAGCGGGGAGAAAGCCGGATGAAGGACGGACCGACGCTCACCGTCGTCAGCCTCGGTGGAGGCGTCCAGTCTTCGGTCATGGCGCTCATGGCAAGCACCGGAGCATTCGACCGTGTACCGGACTGCGCCGTCTTCGCCGACACCCACTGGGAGCCGCCCAGCGTCTACGAGCACATCGAGTGGCTTGAAGGCCAACTCAGCTTCCCCGTCTACGTCGTGGACAACGGGCGAAGCCTCCGTGAGGACGTGAAGGTCCTCACGAACCACTCCGGCTCCAACAACTACGTGGATATTCCCGTCTATCTGAAGGGACGAGACGGAGAGAGCAATGGCATCGGACGGCGGCAGTGCACCACGAACTACAAGGTTAGGCCCATTCGCAGAAAGATACGCGAGTTGCTTAGGCTGAGGAAAGGGCAACGGGTTCCGTCAAGTACGACCGTCGAGGTGCGGCTTGGTATCTCCACCGACGAGGCCGTTCGTATGAAGGACTCACGCGACAGGTGGATGACGAACCGCTATCCGCTTATTGAAGGGGGAATGTCCAGACGGGAATGCATTGACTGGTGGAACACCCGCTACGCCCGTCCGCTGGAACGCTCGGCGTGCGTCGCCTATCCCTTCCAGTCTCGACAGCGGTGGTTGGAGGCCAAGCGCCGGTGGCCGGAACTGTTCGAGGAGGCTGTGGAGATCGACGCGAAGATGCGGGACGGGCTCGCCTTCGCCAAGGAGCCGGACTTGCATTCGTTGCGGATGCCTCTGGACGAGGCCGTCGCGCATGACGAGACGAAGCTCGGAGGTGAAGGGCAGGCGGACGGTTTCGGGAACGAGTGCGAGGGGCAATGTGGGGTGTGATTCAACGAAGGATCCATGACAGGAGCGTCACCACTCGGCGGGTTTGGTGGCGACGCCTACCTCGTCCCTCAGCGCGTCGAGAAGCGAGCTCCACCGATACGTATTTGGGAAACGAGTAGAGGAGTTGAGAATGAACGTGAATGACAGATTACTTCGACGCAGACAAGTGGAGGAAATCACGGGATTGAGCCGCTCTTCGATCTACCGCTTGATGAGGAACGGAGACTTCCCGTCACCCGTGAGGGTCGGCCCCTCCGCAGTCAGGTGGAAGGCAAGTGACATCTCGGCTTGGTTGGAGTCGCGGCCACCGGCGACTGGTGAGTTCGAGCCGACAAACTCCACTTGGACTTTGCCGGGATGACCCGAATCCTTGGTCGTACGGGTACAGGTCATACTCTGTACCTCACGCAGCTCGGCCGATTCCTCAGTCCGTCGTGGGCGTTCGTCACCGCCGCGGACTTAGCCGAGTTCCCACCACCCGGCTTAGGTCTAAGCGTCGTCGTCTCCCGTCCCCTTCTAGCCCAAACTACAGCTTACGGTAGATACCGCCATCATCGAGATGCGGCTAGGTAGCCTGTCGACGCATCAAGGACTCTCGATTCCAGTAGTGTGACGTGTCGGGGGTAGGGGGCGTCACCTCAACCTTCCCCCCAACTACCACCTTTCCGCTCATTACTGCGCTTGGAGCCCTTAGCATCCTTATGGAACATTGGCTCAGGGAGTTGTCGGCGGTTCCTCCACTTGGTGTCTCCACCTTCAGCATCCGGTAACCGACGCGGCGCTCGGTGAAGACAGACATAGGTTGGGTCCTTCCTTCAATCGACACAGAAGTACGGTTCTCGTGGGCAACCGACTTGGATAGACTGGAGTCAAAGAGGTAGGAACGGTTACAGACCCTACAGATGCCCAGACTGTGGTCGGAGAAGCGGATTCAAGAATTTAGCGTAGCGACGCCTGTACGCGAACACACCACTACTTCCGAATACGCAGGGGATCAAGAACGCACTAGCTTAGAAGGTCCCTCAAGGTTTCGCCAATCTCGGCAAGCGGACAGAGACGTATCCGTCGATCTGCTGCGAATGCTCGGACGCTTCCAGGTATATTGCGAAAAACATCATCTGGCATGCAAACAATAACTGCTGCTCCAAAATAGTCTGCGTATTGGCTGGCCTGCATGACCCCCCCCAACAACACGGGACGCGTTTTGACTTCGACAATAACGAAACTCCCACCGTGTTCAACAAGGATGTCCGGTCTGTATCTGAGACCACGAACGAGCGAAGCTGGATCGTCTCGCCAAAATCCTCGATTAGGAATCCGAGAAGGTTCTCTGGTCAAGTTGTAACCCAACGCTTTGATAGCTTCTGTTACTCGTGCGATGAAGTTATTCTCCAAATTATGCGTCATGGCAAACCACCTCCGAAGAACAGCCACTTGATGAGTGCGCCAACTAGCGCGCTCACCACGATGGTTGCTCCCCATCTAATGGTCCCGACTATTCGGTCCCTTTGGAACTGCCTCCTCAGTGAATTATGTAAGGATTCTCCGCTCCCGTCTTGAAGGGTCGGGAAGTCCACTGAGACGGGCGCATTCAACTCTTGCCCTATGGAATTAAGTAGCACTGCCATAGCGGCGAGATTATGGCTGAGTTTCTTTCCGTGGATCGAAACCACCCAGTCTTCAGCGACGAAGACTGCCGAGTCTTGCACTTGAGCCGTCAGCCATGTCCCGGACACCACATGTCCCCAAATCCGCCTTTGCCAACTATGTGGCAAGGGACTAAACGCCTCCCCCGCCATTAGAGAGTCCTTAGTTGACGGGTCCAGCTTGGGATGGCCCGGCACTCTTATTGTCAGGTCTAAGACTTCCATCTGTAGTTGATTAGATCACAACCTCGCAGAATTGCAACGCTGAGTCATTCGTTCCGACTCGCTGAACGGTGTCGTCCGTGATCCTACTTCGATCCTTCGAAATATCTTGAACGGTCGCTTGGTCATCTCCTCTTTTTGGAGATGCTTCTGAAGGCGTCCTTTCACTGCGATTGGCGTGGATTTGAGCGCAAGGACACAATGACCTCGCTCAAGAACTCCAGACACCTTACCGATTTATCTAAGATATGCTGGCTTACTATTCTGAGGTCCTCTTCTTCCGTCAGCCTGCGGCGGGCCTCAATATAGCTACTGCCCTTGCGATGCCCATCGGCCTTATTACGCAAGTTGTTCAGGTCTCGCAAGAACCTGATGTGTTCTGTCGCTTCGATGTCGACATTTGCCAACACCTCCTCCAACAATCTAATGCCACTGGCGTCTAGTTGCTTCTCTTTCCGAACTTCAGCCGAGACTAGCTTAGCCAACTCCTTAGTATTGAGGGAGTCGATCAGAACGTTGTGTAGGTTGCCAACAAAGTCATCAAACGCCTTCTGTTCATCATTTGCAGGAACACGAACACTGGAAAGACGATATATGTCATCTTCATGTAGGGGCATTAGCAAATGCCAACCAAGGTGTTGCTTGCTGGACTGCTCGACCCTTGAGTAAGTGGCTCGAAACACATGCTCAGCACGACCAGGGGTAGCTGGTTCTGCCAGCACCTGGGTTTTGAATGCGGTTGCACTCAACTTTGCGGCCGAGGCTATATTGTGGGAGCGCCAATGCAATTGCTCTTCATATGTTGGCAATCCGGCTAGGTCCCCGAGATAAACTATTACTTTGCCGTCGGCCCTGTCATTATCCATACGAAGGTACCACATGCCTCCGCATCGAACCCGAAATGCGTCAACCGAATACTTGCTCGGCTGACTAATGTACTTGTCAAGGACACTTTGATTGAATACTACTGGAGTGAGATATCCCTCCACGCCATTGTCTTGATATATGTGTGAAGGGTCGCAAGTACGTATAACCTCATTGCCAGCGTCATCAACGCCTACAATGAAGTCTTGGTACTTCCGGGTCTTTGCGTCAGTGGCTTGTGACCGAAAGGGTTCAATGAGACGAATTCCACGAAGGAGACTAGACGACTTATTGTGTGGTGGGCCCGAGGGATTATCACGATAGCCTAGCACCCAACACAAGCCATCTTCCCTTTTGGCAAGAACACGTTCGGAAATGCCAAGCTCGCCCAGACTTCGCTGCGATTGCTCGGTGAAGTCGAAGCCCAAGCAGAGGCACATTTCCTTTTCGGTCAGGAATTCCCTCAACTCCTTCAAACGTATCTCAACTTGATCACCTCTGATATCGGCAACTACCGTTTCATTCCCGGCGTCATCGAACTTGATGTAAGAATCGGATTGTCTATAGTGATAGAGATTGTGAAACAGACGAAACGATTCCGCTATTTCCTGATATTCGGGTCTCATGTCATGGAATTGACGAGGTAACACGATCGGCTCAATGCCATCGTAGACATTGTAGAAGCCTGACATACCGATCTGAGCAGGCCAGGAATGATTGTCAGAAAAGCCTGCGATGACTTCCTCTCTCTTGCTCAATGGTACTAAAGATGAGAACACAAGCCTGCGACTTGTATAGGAGTACACGGGCACCATGTCAGTTGGACCGAAGTCTTGGCGAAAGTAGTTGAGGTTGGTCTTCTGAGCGAGTCGTTGTTGTTCCTGCGGTATCTCTGACATCCAGGCCTCCAATTTGTGCATGTAATCGAAACAACCAACGGAGACTGGTATCCATCTATAGCGTGCTTACTAATTGATGGGGCCGGATGCTCTTGATTTGCTCCCCTTCGGCGCGTTGGGCTTGGTAGAGGTCCCAACGGAGTTGCAGGCTCATCCAGAAATCTGGAGATGTGCCGAGAAACTTAGAGAGCCGTAATGCCGTGCTGGGAGTGACCCCGCGTTTTCCGCGGACGACCTCGTTGACCCGCTGAAAGGGCACGTGGATTGCGGTGGCCAGGTCGCGCTGAGTCATGCCGAGCGGCAGAAGAAACTCTTGTAGCAACATCTCCCCTGGGTGAGTAGGCTCTCGGTCAGTGGGAACTCGGACCATATCTAGTCTCCTTTCTAGTGGTAGTCGGTTATCTCGACTTCGACCGGACCCGCGTCGGTCCAAACGAAGCAGATACGATACCTATCATTGATGCGAATGCTATGTTGTCCACTCCGATCTCCAGACAGTCCTTCAAGACGGTTGCCTGGAGGTATGCGAAGGTCTCTCAGAGCGGCGGCGGAATCAAGCTGATCCAGCTTCCGCTGGGCCACACTCCAAATAGCAGGAGGACAGGTCCGCCGCGCCGTTCGACTGTTCCTCCCGTTGAAAGCGTCCTCGGTGCCACCGTCCCTGAATGAAATGATCACGATAGCATTGTAGCACGGTCATTGTGCTACAAGGAACGGGCCATGAGAGCCTGTATGTCGCCAGGTTTGTCCGGCCCTCAGACTCGAAAGAGTGGCCAGCGCTTGAGGTAGTCAACTCAACCGGAAGCAATGGGCAGCGGCCTGTACGGAGTGTCCTCCGTGACGACTGCGCCGGTCTGGGCCGCCTCGGCACGGCAGGAGTTTACTCCTCTCGCCACGATAGAGGAACGCCGTAACATCTCACACGTCCAAAATGCTGTCCACGTCTATATCAGTAAAACGCTGATTGAAAGCATCGCGTTCTGCTTCTGTCTGCCTATGCCTGCTTACGGAAAGTTCTTTGGTGGTGTAATCCACCGCTGCCATGGCTAACACTTCAAGGCTGTCAATGTCTAGCCGTAACGTCGGCTCCCCCTCTTCCTCAACCTCATCGGGTCCGTCCTCCATCAGAATCCGAATGGGACCTCGCCTTCCCTCGCCTTTTGGGGCTTCCGACTCTACTTCAGGAAGGTTGCTTGGCACAGTCTCCCATACCACGATGCCACCGTACCAGTCTTCCGAGTCGTCTAGTCCACGGGGAGGTAGTTGTACTTCAACGCCTGTTCCTGCGGGCAGACTATGTGGTTCAACTCCACGGGCATGATTGAACAACACCAAGTTGCGGCCGTCGCCACCGGTTTGGGACGAATGGAAGATGATCCCGTCCAAGCGCGGGTCTACTTTGTGGGCCAAGTACTCAGCCACGGCTTGGGTAGTGAGATATTCCAGCGCTTCATCCTGCGGCATCACCGGTCGACTCATCTCCCTCACCAAATGTCTGAAGAATTCTGCACGTCCTTCTCGCTCAGAATAGTCAGGGTCAAAGTAACTGCCTCCAGCGTAGACATTTGACAGAGCATCCAAATCAAGCAACCTTACCGAACGCAACAAGTCGAATCTTCCCACCACCACGTGCGCCCCAACGGGTGCACGCACCTCGGAAACGCAAGTGCGACGGTCCATGGCGCCGTAGAAGACCGGAATCCCCTGTGCGTTCATACGGCCTGCTTTCGCCGATCTCGATGGTGGAGAACTCAACTCGCGGGACGGAGACTTCAGAAAGGCTTTTAGTTCGTCGGTGGATAGGGCGGCCCGTGCTCGCCACACGGAGGCATCTGGGTTCCCTGGGTTGACCTCACGTACGACCGGCTTGTCGTCACTGGCTGTATGAGCGCTCAAGTCTCCGAAGATAAAGCGAAGCATCTCTTCAGACTCCGTGCTGAAGAACCTTGAACGAGACCGAATCTGGCGCCGCAGCTCCGCCCAGGTGTAGTGGAACCCTGAATCGTTTGGCCCTCGCGCCTCGTACATCGCATCGTCGTCGTAGGGGTCTTCACCACCTCTTCTTACGACCCGATAGCCTCCATGCTGGTGAGACAGCAACGCTGTCACGTCGTCAGCAGTCGCTTCATCTAGGCCAGCTATCTCGGCGATAATATATTTCGCAGGCTCGCCTCTGCGCTCCCATCTCCCCTCATTCGCCTCCACGTGTTCGTATGGCTCGCTCGGGTAGTCGGGAGTAAGCTCAAAGTGTTTTTGCAACACATCGTGGGTACGGTCAGCGAGACTCTCAACCGTCACCGCTTCTTGAGTCTCCCCGCAATAGGCGCAAGTGTTAGGAACACATTGAACCTTCACTTCAGAAGCTAGGAATTGGTCACCAATGCAGTCGTGGCAGACATGTTTTGTATGCTCGTATTTCATGGTCAGTTGGGAATCCCTTCAGTGTTCAATCTTCTTCGGCAGGGCCACTCCTTGCCTGTTCTTGTGAATCGTCTGAATTCGGCACCAGATTCCCCCATTCCAGCAAGAAACGCCTCAATGGGTCTGCAACCACCGCACTCAGGAGCACTCCAACGATGGTCAGGGATACCGCCGACCATGCTGGACTCAGGCCAAGCATTCCAGGAACGGCTACTGCGACGACGATGACCGGCAGAAACAGAATGGCCATTGCAAGGGCCTGCATTCCTGGACCGCTCAATGGGCGGTCTTTCCGTCGTCCGGCAGTGTCCAGTATCTTCCACGCAACCGGTGCCCAGATGACTCCGCCGACAATCACCACAGGGAGTGGCAACAACAGAAGGTCGAGCCAACTGTCATCTCCGGCCAATGCCGCAGTCCAGTAGACCATCATCAAGACTAGACCGAGCATCAACCCAGTTAACAACAGCCAGTTGTGGCGCATCAGTTTCCAAACTAGCCACGCGTAAGGGAGCACGAGCACTGAAATAGCCGCGTTGCCTGCCAAGCGATGCCATTTGAACTCGTGGCTGGCGACAAGTAGCAATGCGAGCACAAAGAACACCGAGAGCCAGAATTGCTCCCCTCTCGACTTAAAGGGTCTTGGTTCAGACAACAGCTCTGCCGCCGGCAACATGGTGACAAGCAGACTTAACGAGATGCGGGCGGACAGGTCATCAATCACGCTGAAGTACCAAGTCAAGGCGTAGATTGGCACGCAATGAATCACGCTGATCAGAAAGGCACCGGGGAGACGAGGACGAAATTCCTTGTAAGCATCGCGAACGATGATGAGTTTCACTGTTCGTTCCCTTCGCCCCTGGGCATCCAGTAGCCGACGCGGGGCTCGGTGAAGATGAAGGTGGGGTTGTCGTCGTCCCCCAGCTTATGGCGGAGCCTACTAACGATGGTACGCATGGGCCGCACATCGCCGCTGCTCCTCTCGCCCCAGACCCGTTGCAGCAGGTGCTCGTAGGTCAACACCCATCCGCCGTTTGTCGAAAGCTCGGCCAACCACATCTTACGGCGGATTCCGCCATTTTCGAATTGTGGTTTGGTAGCCTGTCGGCGCACCGTGGCCTCTCGATTCCTGAAGTATGACACATCAGGGTGGTGGGGCGGAAGGAGCGTCATCCAAGGACCTGACTCCCAACCAGTACGCTTCCGCCTCGCCCGCTCACGTCTCCAGTTTCCAAATCTCATCCCTATCAACATCCAGGGTCGAGGCAATTCCACTAAGAGCAGGAATTACCCTCCCTGGTCACTCACCAAAGCGACCTGGCATAGATGTGGCAGCCATCACCCGTCTTCAGACTCGGTCGTGAGAATCCAACCCAGTAGGAACGGGAACAATATAACGGCAGTAGCCCCTATCATGAGTGCTGCGATGAGACTCAACTCACCAATCAGCTGAGTCGAATAGGGATACGCTTCACCTTCTGCGGCCAACCAGAAGTATGCACTAAACAGCATCCCCGCACTCGTTGCTGACTTTATCAATCGTGTGGCGGAACCCTGTAGTTCCAGCCAACTTCGAAGGATGTTGATGGCAACCACGGACAGGGCCAAGATTGGAGCCATCGTACTGGCGCCACCAGTTGGATCTTGATCGGTGGGACCACCGATAGGCACAAGAATGGCTGCAAGAATCAAGACTACCAGTGGGAGATAGAATACCCAGGTAGGGAATGCGGCAGCCTTTGCTTTCAAGTGTCTAACAATCATTGATGAGTTCCTCCTTGATAGGATAGCGGCAAGACCTGTGGTCAACGTGTAGGGAGTACGCCCACCGATTCATAGTTGCCTAAGCCTTTAAAGGCATACTTACCCATAGGGATTCCCGCTTTGCCATCGTCCGAACCAGAGGGCGAAGAATCCGAAGATAGCCAGGATTACCACTGCCCCAACGAAGTTCTGAGCCAAAGCAGCGTCCGTCGCGTCTCCAATGAGAGGCCGGATTGCTTTGGACCCCGCCACGCCCACGAAGATGGCGAATGGAGCTACCAGCCCAAGAGGGATGTAGTCGGCGCGACCTACTCTTACGATCCTGAAGAACATCGCATTTGAGACCGCACCGAATACGGCGATGAGGTAGGAGATGCCACCCATCACGCCCAACTCCCGAAAGGAGTACGGCACCAAGAGGTAAGCGACGAACAGTCCAATGACCAGATAAATGAGTCTCAGGCCGAGCGCCGGTTCATGCCACGCGGCCACCCACGCTTCCTGGGACTTCCTCCATCGGCTGGCCGCCAGCCTAGACAGGACCTCCAAGCCCCAATGTCCCACGTTCACAGCTACGTCACGCATCGTGAAGGGACCTTTCGTCCTGAACCGTGCCATTGGAGCTTCCAGGCGAGGGTACGAGCCGTCGGCCGTTCCTAACTTTCTCGGCGGCGCGAGCCAGTTGTTCGACCAGATTCAGGACGATGGGATCGTCGGGGCTGACGTGTGGGTTGAGCGGCTTCAGGCTCATCTCGACGTGGACCTCCTCCGAACCGACCGATACGACGAACCGGCTCGTACCATCCCTCGCTCCTCGAATGGCTCTCAGCAGGATTCTCCCTAGGTCCTGCTCCAGCGTCTCGCGCATGGAGACCATGGCGTTCTGTTGATCCATGAGCTGCTCGCGCCCAAGCACATCCATTGCCTTGTCACAGTCCCAAGAGCACAGCTCCGCGACAATCAGGTCTCCCGTCCTCGGAAACGTGGGGCCCGCTAGGTCGGGCGGAGAGCCGCGGAAGCTCGCGAAGACCAAATTCCCGTCGTCATCCAGCATCATGTCCAGGTTGGCCCACGTTGAGTCGCCGTCCCCATTACGGCGCATCAGCTCGTCCGCCACCTGCTCCATGAAGTACATCTGGCGCTTGGCGTGCTCCGGCAGGCTGGGATCGAAGTCCCACCAGGGCCGGGACGGCACGAGCCCGGGAACGAGGGACCGCCTGTGAAGAGCGAGAATCGTGAATAGCGGGATTCCCAACTCCTCCGCCACTCGGAGGGAGTTGGTGGGACGGTTGGAGCGGACGATCTCGATGAAGGCCAGAGGCTCGCGATGGGTGTCCAGGATGGTGAGGTCCGGGCGGCACCGGCCGCCGATGGGGGCGGACTGTTCCTGCTCCATCACCACGTACCCGGCGCCCCGCAGCAGGTCGTAGCTGTGAGGGTGCATCCGCTCGCACGTCCACAGGACCTGCTGTGAAGGCTCGCGGTGCCTCCTGCGATGCGTGGGGGCGTGGCTGCCCCTGTCCACTCCAAACTCGCATGAGATACACCCGCTCAACTTACGGTCCAGGTGGTCGAAGAGGTCTTGCTTCCACTGTTCGTGCTGTTGCGACGGCATCTGGGGCTACCTTCCTTCCGGCTGATCCGTCCGCTCGTCCGGTTCCTCGGTCACTTCGGCTGTGACCCGCTTCTCCAGATAGCGGGCGGGGGCCTGCTCAGTACCACCCTTGAAGTAGACCTGGCCGTCCTCCCTGATGCTGGACACCTCGTATTCCCTGGGGGATCCTCCGGCGACGGACTCCCATCTCTCCCCTAACGCTTCCATCAAGCGCTGTTCCGTAGGGTCGTCCGGCTTGAAGACTATGTCGCCGGGTTTCAGACCCATTCGTTTCACAGCGGCCAGATTGGAGAGCTGAATCGCCACCTGGATTCTCATGAACGCGCTCCACGAGGAGGCACAGTCCGTCACATCGATCTCCAGCTCATCCACCAACTCCCGTTGGCGCTCCGACACGACACGGGGAGAGCAGCCAATCGCGTCGGCGACCCTTTCGAGGATGGTGGAGGCGACGGCAGCGAACGTGTCGTCGGGCGACACTTTAATCCCCAGCCGGTCGGCGATGGGCCGTTGCTCCGGCATGGGCTTGATAGTGAACCCTAAGCTGTTCGACGTGGGGCTTCTGCCTGTGCTGCCTCAATTGCTCGACGATAGTTCCCTTCACTCGTGAAGAACTCGCCGCGTGGGGGTGGGTTTGTCAACGGGTAATCCGTATGAACATTAGTAGTACCATCAATACCTACTGATGTGAGTTCATAATAATTGTTGCGTCGAATGATAAATCGTTTAGGCCACATGAAACCCTCCTGTGAGGTATTGTAATGAACCTCACACAAGGTGAGCAAGCAAATTAGTTTCAGGTAGTGTCTTATTTTGAATTTCGCCAATTGTGGACTTGGCTTTCGATGTCTGACAAGGTACAAGTCTTACGCGGACAGTTGATTTCAGGATTCCACCTCAACGCTAGATCAAGTATCGGTATTGAGTGAAGCGGTATTCGAGCCGTTGCCTCTTGCTTAGACTTCTTAACATTCCGGACGGTAGCCATCCCTGCGTTACGCAACTTGATGTCAGCTTGCTTTGACAGAAAGGGAGTTGCACCAATTATGTGCTTGACTTTGAAGGCGACGGACGGCATATTTCCGCTATGATGGGCGCAATATAGTATTGGTTTCTTCTCTGATACCATTTGCGTACCTCGTTTTCAGGCGGCGATTCGTTCTTGGTGCTCGTTGATGAGATCGACTATCCATCGCAAGTCTTTCGGATACTCGGCAAATCTTGCGTCAACGGCTGGACAGGAGAAAGTGGAGTTCTAACATGAGACGATTGATTGCGCCGGTAACGCGGACAATATTCATTGGGCTGACTGCTTCATCGGTCATATGGGTCATAGTATTGCTCGTACACTCGTATGAGCGACCCGAAGAACCACTGGTCGGAGAAGTCGCTTCGATCATTGCATTATCGACTGCTCTCATGTACTTACTCCGAGTAGCACGGTACGAAGATTTGTCCGCTTGGAAGCCCGACGTCTGGGTTGCGATATCCTTAGGAGTGAGTTGCTACCTTCTGGTAGTAGACGCGAATGGCGGTGAGCTACTCGATCCGGGCGTACCTATATTGCTCGTATTCGTTTATGGGTTCTGTACCCTTGGAGTCGCATGGATTATGTTCCTACGAGACTAAGGTGAGACGGTTCAGTCCACGAAAGCAGATATTGATTGACGGCATAATTGGTATCGCCGTAATCGTACTCCTAAGTGCTATGAGCATTGCGGCTGTCACCATTCTCGCACTGGTAGCTAGTCGTACAGTTTAGGGAGAACATGGGTATGGCCCAGGTTCTCTAAGAATCTGCGTCGTTCGACTTCAAAATAAGACACTACCTAGTTTCAAATCCGATCACTAGCCACCATCCGGCTTAGGTTGAAGCGTCGTCGTCTCCAGTTTCCCGACAGCTTGCTATGTAGTCCGCCCACAACTGCATCAAAGCGCGGCGGCGCTCGAACAGGTCGGACCTTGCATAGGCCTGCTCGGTCGAATTGCCCAGAGTATGCGCAAGCGCCGCCTCCGATACGGCCCACGGCGTCTCCGTTTGCTCCAGCGTCCAGTTCTTGAAGCTGCTGCGGAACCCATGAACGGTCGCACGTTCGGCTAGGCCGGCTGAACGGAGTATCTTCGTTAGCGTCATGTCGGACATCGGCACACCCGGCTTCAGCGGTGACGGGAACACCAAGCCGGACTCGTCCCGCAGGGCGCTCGCCTCGGCCAGCACATTGAGGGCCTGACTGCTCAGAGGCACCCGTTGCTCAACGCCTGCCTTCATTCGCTCGGACGGTATCCGCCACACTTCCCCTACCGCGTCGACTTCGTCCCACGTTGCTCCCCTGGCCTCGCCGGAGCGCGCAGCCGTGAGAACCAAGAAGCGGAAGCACAGCTTGGCTGCTACCGAAGCTTGCGACGCCTCGACGATTTCGAGCGCCGACCCGACTTCCTGATAGGGTAGCGACCTGAAATGCGCTCGCACCTTCGGCATACGGGGCAGCCCTCCATCAATCGCTTCTCCCGCCGGGTTGGTCTCCGTGAAGCCGTGCGCCATTGCCCAGCGGAAGACGGCCCGCATTCGCTGACGTACCCTTCGAGCTGTCTCCGGGTGGGTCGTCCATATCGGCGTAAGGACGCGCAGCACGTCGGCACGGCCTATCCGGTCGATGGGCATCCCGCCCAGTATAGGCATTGCGTGTCGCTCAAGACTCCCGATCCAACCCGCGGCGTGCTTGACGTTACGCCAAAGGGGTCTGTTCGCCTCATGGACAGCGTGGGCGGCTTCCTTGAACGTCGGCATCGCAGGCCTGCGCCTGTCGGCCAGAGGATCACGCCCCTCAGCGACGGCCGCTCGGTTGGCAACCGCCCTCTCCCGCGCTTGTGCCAGGCTTACCGAAGGAAATCCACCCAGTCCGATGTCCCGCCGGCGCCCGTCGATGGTGATGCGATGTACCCATGACTTGCGCCCAGCCTTACTGATGAAAAGGTGCAGCCCCCCACCATCAGAGTATCGTCCCGGTTCCTTGAGCGCCCTTACCCGTGTAGCCGATAGTGTCAAGTGACGCCTCCATGCTGAAATGTTACCACATATTTTACCACACTTCAGGCGGGATACGAAAGGAATATGAAGCACAGTTTGAGCACTTAACAGTGCCTCAACAGCTATGGATAAGAGGCAATCTGGAACAAATGAAGCCAACGAGGGAAGGGTAAGTGGCGGAGGGAGTGGGATTCGAACCCACGTTACCTTTCGGTAAACCTGTTTTCAAGACAGGCGCCTTAAGCCGCTCGGCCACCCCTCCCGCCGATGTATTGTACCGCTTCGGCGCGTGGGGCGTCACGTCGTGAAGACCTTCCGGGGCTGCCGCGCTCTCGGGTGCAGCCTCTCACTTCAGTCCGTCGGGCCCTCACCCAAGCTGGATGAGAAATTCCCGCTCTTCTTCACTATGGGTGCTGGTTGCCTCACTCTAGCTAAAACAACCGTGATGCCCAACTTTACGGATCATATACCACCTCGAAAGAAGCTGGAAATCCGAGAGCGACGAATTCGTCGTAGCTATGCAGACGCTTATTCCCAACCTTGTCGGCTAGGTAGGCTGTCTCAAGACGCCAAGTACCGGATTCGCTAAAGCGAGGCAAGGACAGCGTGTATGCATATGTCCCATCAGTTAAAGAGCCCACAGGGGCGAAGTGAGATGTGTGGAAAAACACGGGACGCTTCTGCACTTTTGATGGGCTTACAAAGTCCAACTGCACTGTGCCAACGCCCGAAAGATCATCAATGATCCGCATGGTGACGTTAATGGCGACATCTCCAGCAGTCACGTCCGCTACGGAAGGGGAGATGGACACTTCCACAAACTCTGGAGGCGTAAAATCTCCTCCGGCCGGGGTTGGTGGTATCGGGGTACTGGTAGGTGGCGGTGTCGCATCCGGCGCGGTCTCCGGGTCAGCGATTGCCTCGGCAACCTGGGTCTCCAGCGTCGCTACACGGCTCTCCAACTCCGCGATTCGTTGGTCATCGCTCCCATCCAGACCGCAGGCCATGGATAGCAACCCGCCCAGGATGGATAGGCCAATCCATGGCCTCACGCTGTTATTTGGCGACATCACATCAGCTATCCCTGAACGGCCACCCCTCCCGCCGATGTATTGTACCGCTTCAAAGAAAAGCCCGTCACGTTGTGAAGACCTTCCTGGGCTGCCACTGTCCCGCCGAACGGTCGAAGGTCATAAGCGCGAGGAACTCGCCGTCGCTGCCGTATACCCGGCACTCTTCACCGGGCTTGTCGAACGGAATTCGGAGCGCCCCGGGCAGGGTGCGACCGTTGCGGACCCGCTCGGCGACGCCCTTGTCGACGACGATTGCGGGCATCGACCGGACGGCAATGTCGGGAGTGTGGAGCACATCTTCCCATGTGCCGTCAGTGAAGCAGGTCTCGGCCTCTTCGACGGAGAGGGCCTGATCGATATGGAAGGCGCTGTTCTTCGTTCTCGTGAGTTCTCGCAGATGTCCCCCGCAGCCGAGTGCCTCGCCGAGATCGTGAGCGAGTGAGCGCATGTAGAACCCCCTCCCGCACGTAACCTCGATGGTCAGGTCCGGTGGCGACCAGTCCTCAACCTCGATGCCCATGACGTGCACCGAACGAGGCTCGCGCTCGACCTCTCCTCCCGCTCGCGCGATGTCGTAGAGACGCTTGCCGTCTTTCTTCAGGGCGCTGAACATCGGCGGCACCTGCTCGATCATACCCTCAAAGGGCTTCAGGGCCCGTTGGATCGCGTCGATGTCGATGTCCGATGCGTCGCGCTCCTCGACCACCTCGCCGTCCACGTCGTAGGTATCGGTCTCCACGCCGAGGCGGACCGTGGCGTGGTACTCCTTAGTGCCGTCCACCAGGTACTCCATCATGCGGGTCGCCCGACCGATGCAGATGGGAACTACGCCCGACGCGAACGGATCGAGCGTGCCGCCGTGTCCCACTCGCTTCTGACCGCTCGCGCGTTTGATCCGGCGCACCACTTCCATGCTGGTGATGCCGGAGGGCTTATCGATGTTGAGGATGCCGTCGATTCGTTCGTTCACTTCGTGTCGTCGGGGAGCGGGTCTACGTCGCCATGTTGAGCGGCGATCTCCTGATCGCGCCGGATGACCTCGTCGATGAAGGCCACCATCTCCGCGCCCTTCTCGATGGCCTCGTCGAGGTGAAAGGCGAGATGCGGGACGTTCCGCATTCGAAGGTGCGGCCTGATGGAGCGGTGTATGAACCCGGAGGCGGACTTCAGGGCCTCTATGGTGTCGGTCTTCTCTTCATCGGTGCCGAGAACGCTGACGTACACCCTGGCGAAGCTGAGATCGCGTGAGGTATCGACTCGTGTGACCGAGGCCATTGGCGATATTCGCGGATCGTTGAGCTCTCCGGCAAGGACGCTCCCGATCTCCTCGCGCAAAAGGGCGTTCACTCGCTCGATACGGTACGGCATGGAGGTGCTGGCGCTCCGTGATCGGGTTGTTCTATGAGGACGGGACCACCGCGACGCTCAGGACGAAAGCCGTTCGCCGGGGACTAAACTTCCTCTATCCGGTGGGACTCGAGGATATCGCCTTCCTGGTAGTCCTGGAAGCCCTCGACCACGACGCCGCCTTCGAGTCCGTTCGTGAGCTCTCGCACGTCGTCCCTGAAATGCTTCAGGCTGGCGATGGGCCCTTCGTGAATTTTCTTATTGTTCCGCATGACGTAAATTGTGGACGAACGCGAGATGCGACCGTTGTTGACGTACACCCCTGCGGCCCGACCACGACGACCGATGTTGAACACGGCGCGTACTGTCGCATACCCCTCGGTGATGTCGCGCGTCTCCGGCGCGAGCAGGCCGTTGACCGCCCTCTCGACATCCTCGACGAGGTGGTAGATGACATCATAGTAGCGGACATCGACACCCTCCTGGGCGGCGAGGGTGTTCGCGCCCGCCCCGGGCTGAGCGTTGAAACCGATGACCACGGCGTCCGATGCGGCCGCCAACATGACGTCGTTCTCGGTGATCGCCCCGGTTGCCATGTGGATGATATTGACCCTGGTCCTGTCGGTGTTTAGACGTTCGAGAGCGGAGCGCACGGCCTCGGTGCTGCCCTGCACGTCCGTCTTGACGATCAGGTCGAGATCCACGACCTCGCCCGACTCGATTCTCGCGGCGATGTCCTCCAACGTCCCGTGTCGTCGCTCGACGTACTGAGTACGCTCCCACTCCTCGACCATTTCGCGGGCGGACCGGTCGTCGGGCGTGATAGTGAACGTGTCCCCAGCGTCGGGCAGGCCGCCGATGCCGAGTATCTCGACAGGCATTGAGGGCCCGGCTTCCTCGACGCGCTTCCCGCGGTCATTGAGCATTGCCCGCACTCGTCCCTTGAGTCCGTTCACGACGATGTTCTGCGCGGGCTTGAGAGTACCGGTCTGGACGAGTACAGTCGCTACCGGTCCCTTGCTCTTGTCTATCTGTGCTTCTACGACGACTCCGCGAGCAAGCTGGTCGGGGTTGGCCCTCAACTCCGCGACCTCGGACACGACGATGATATTCTCCAGCAGGTCGTCGATGCCCTCGCCTTTCAAGGCCGAGACGGGGACGGATATCACGTCGCCTCCCCAGTCCTCGACGAGCAGATCGTGCTCGGAGAGCTGGCGCTTCACACGGTCCGGGTCGGCGTCGGGACGGTCCATCTTGTTGACCGCCACGATGATCGGCACTCCGGCCGCCTTGACGTGGTTTATCGCCTCTTCGGTCTGCGGCATGATCCCGTCGTCGGCAGCGACCACGAGGATCGCTATGTCGGTGACTTGGGCCCCACGGGCGCGCATTGCCGTGAACGCCTCGTGGCCGGGGGTGTCGAGAAAGGTTATCGGCGTGTCGTTGTACCTGACTTGGTACGCGCCGATGTGCTGGGTGATTCCACCACTCTCCCCTGCCACCACATTGGTATTGCGGATCGAGTCCAGGAGCGTGGTCTTGCCATGGTCGACGTGACCGAGAATGGTGACGACCGCGGGACGCTCCACAAGGTTCTCCGGGTCTTCGCCCTCGTGGCTAAGGACGACCGATCCCTGAGCGGTTTCCTCCTCAGGCGTCGGCGCCTTTACGGGGAATCCGAACGACTGCGCGATGCCGGAAGCGACTTCAAACTCGACGACCTCGTTGATCGAGATCATGTATCCGAAGCGCATCAACTGCTTGATGACATCGACGGGGTCGATGCCCATGAGGTCGGCGAGGTCGGCCACCGATATCGCGGACGGTAAGTCCAGCACCGGAAGACGCGGGCGAGCCTCCGCCGCCTGCGGTCGTGGGGCCGTTCTCTCAGTTGTAGTTCGATTCGTAGTCATCGGTACTCAGGACAGTATACACCGTTCAATCAAGAACGCTCGGTTTCGTCTCCCACGATCTCCGCAGTCACTGCACTCCAATCGTCATCGGTGACGCGACGCTTCAAGGCCTGCTCGATACGTCCCCGCCGCAACTCTGCCGGAGAGCACCGGGCGTCGCCGCAAACATACGCTCCCCGCCCCGAGAGCCTTCCCGTCCTATCGACCCTGACGCCCTCTTCCGGCGTCGAGACGATCCTCGTAAAGTCCCTCTTCGGTCCCTTCGCGCCGCAGACGATGCACGTTCGCAGGGGAACGTGCCTCTTGGCGGGCGTCATCTCCTTCTCGACGAACCGCCGCGACGTCGATTGCCGCCGCCGCCACCACCGCGACGTCGCCTGCCGCCACCGCCACGCGAACCTCGCAGCGCCAACTCCTCGATATCCTCCGCGAACCGGATGACGCCGCTGTCGCCTGCCCCTCCCTGGCTGATGTTCCATATATCGTCAGGAAGATCGTGCAGGGGCGTGGCCTCTTCCGCCACGGGCACGGGTTCAGGCTCATCCTCCACGAAGAAGAGTTCCTCGGGAATCTCCGGCTCGACGTATTCGCCGATTTCGGCGACTTCGGGTATCTCGACTTCGGGCGCAGCGGTCGGAGCCTCGACCGGCGCTGCCTCCGCGGCGGCCGGCTGCGCGACTTCGGCAGCAGGCTGCATCTCGTCGATAACTGTCGCGGCGGGCGCAAGCACCTCGGGCTCTTCTTCCTCGACGACTGTGGGAGCCGGCATCGGCTCGCCGACCGCGGCCGGTGCCTCTTCCTGCACGACTGGCGCAGGCTCCGGCTCTGGGGCCGGGCGTGCGGCCTCTTCGGCAGCCTTCTGCGCTGCCAGTTTCGCCTGCTCGGCCTCGAGTACGGTGGCCTCGACGTCGCTGATGATGTCGATCTTCAGACCCGTCAGCTTAGCGGCGAGACGGGCATTCTGGCCCTCTTTGCCGATGGCGAGGGAGAGCTGGCGCTCCGGCACGACGGCCATCGCGGTACCCTCCTCCTGCTCTACCTGCACCTTCATCACAAGGGCGGGGCTGAGAGAATTCTTGATGAACCGCGTCGGGTCGCGACTCCACTCGACAACGTCGATCTTCTCACCGTGTAGTTCGTTGACGATGTTCTGTATGCGAATCCCGCGTAGGCCCACGCACGAGCCGACGGCGTCCACGCCCTCTTGCCGGGCGAATACCGCCACCTTGCTGCGTGACCCTGCCTCGCGGGCGATGCCGACGATCTCGACGGCGCCGTTGTAGATCTCCGGCACTTCCATCTCGAAGAGTCGCCGGACGAGAGCCTTATCCGCGCGGGATACGATGATCTCCGGTCCCCTGACCGACTGGTCGATGGACTTGAGCAGGACCTTGTAGCGCTGTCCCACGCGGTACCGGTCGTATGGCGACTGTTCCGACATGGGGAGCACGGCCTCGGCCCGGCCAAGCTCGACGATGACGTGCCTGCCCGACTCGATGCGCTGGACGGCGACCGTGTAGACCTCGCCGACCTTGTCGGAGTACTCCTGGAAGACGATGTCGCGCTCCGCCTCCCGGAGACGCTGGATGACCACCTGCTTGGCCGTCTGCGCCGCGATGCGTCCCGCGCTGTGCGGGAGCTCCCCTATCGGGACGTTGTCGCCAAGATCGGCGATAGGACTGATCTTCTTGGCGTCGGCCAAGGTCATCTCGGTGAGTGGGTCTTCTACCTCCTCGACGACGGTCTTTACTATCGAGACGTTCACGTCGCCGGAGTTCGGGTCGAGCTTGACGGATATATTCTGACCCGCCGCGATGCTGTCGCGCCTGTACGCCGAAGCGAGCGCGGCTTCAATGGCCGAGAGGACGATGTCCTTCGAAAGATTACGCTCGGCGGCAAGCTGCGTGAGGGCGATGATAAAGTCGCTCTTCATATGTACCACCTCGCTTCCACCGTTTTCGGAATTCGCCTAGTAACAAAGAAAGTGGGGCAAGCCCACTTTCTCAGCCTGACAGATAACGATGTCCATTCACTGCCGGAGTATACCACTTTTCGGGCGGCCCTACAAGCGGCAAACGAGGCCAACGGCTCCAAATCGAGTCCTACTGGACTGACGCGGATTCCCCTCCAAAACTCCAACTTGACAGACAAGAACACATGTACTATCTTGTTCATGTGCGGCAATCCGATCTACCCCCTCTCCCGTCGTGGGAGAGAGCCTGCCCCGTACTTGATACGGGGGCTGGGGTGAGGGTGAATACCCACCGCACAACTTTACAATAACGAGGAGAATGGCTCAGAATGGCTCAAAATGGCTCACTTTCAGAACATGAACTCACCGACCGACAGCTTAACGTAATTCCCCATCTGATCTCTTCCAGCTCCGTCAGCGAGGCCGCCGAGCTTGCTGGCGTGCCGCGTAGGACTATCCACCGCTGGATGAACGACGAGGAATTTCGCTTGGCCTACCAAGAACAGCGGGACGCCGTCGCACTCTACGCCCGGTCAGGCATGAGGACCCTCATGCTCAAAGCCCTGGCGATCCAGGTCGAGCGCCTCGACTCCGACGACCCCAAGGAGCGCGCACACGCCGCAAAGGTAATCATGGACTACGACGCAAAGACGGCCCCAAAATACGAGAGTCAAAAGCTCCTCAACCGCCTGCACAGCGTCATCTACAGTACTGACAACCGGGTACTGGACCAGCCCACGATCAATTCCGAACTCGAACAATACCTGAATTCCCATGAGCGCCACGGACCATCAAGTCCGCCACCCTTCCCGTAACCCTCTCTCCCGGCTTTCAACACGGATGACAGGTTACGCAAAGGGTTCCGTACGTGGTAATGACCGGAAGGGTGCAGCGTTGGCCTCTCAAACTGACTACCCGCTAAACCGATACAGTCTCCGAGGCCGCCGAACCCCAAAACCCGTCCCCGGATTGCTCCCAATACCCCCTGTACAGCGGACCCGTTTCACCGTACCCTGTAGCGCAATTTCACGATTGCGAGGAGAACTATGCGACTCATCCTTGTCGGCTGCGAGTATTCCGGGACGTCCACGCTGGGCTACCACATCAGTCGGTGGGCCAAGGAGGCCCTCGGCGACGATTTCGGCTTCCATGACCACTGGCAGATTCCCCACGTGGGCCACCCGAACATTCCCGAAGGAAAGACCCACGACGAGATGATTGACGACTTCCTTGCCGGCAAGGGCATCGATCCGTCGCTGACGGGCCATACGGATGAGGAGAACCGTCTGTTCTTGGCCCTGAGCCCGAGGCAGAAGGAGTCCTTCCAGCGATACCACATGGAGTACCACGTCGCCGACACCTTCTACGAGGACCCGCATCACAACCAGATCGGCTTCCACATCAACGAGGCGGTCTACGCCCCCCGGTACTACGGGTACGGTGGTGCAGGCGAGTACGCCGACAGGTCCTGGTACGCCCGGCGCGTCGATGCCGACATCATGCACAAGGCCCCCGACTCCGTCCTGATTCACGTCAAGGCTTCCGCAGACGCGATCAAGGCAAGGCTCAAGGCGAACCCGCACCCGTTCGGACTGGTCCAGGAAGATGACGTCGAGGGAGTTCTTACCGATTTCGCGCAGCACTTCGAATGGTCATGGCTGCGGCACAAGTTCGAGATCGACACGACCGACGCGACGCCGGAAGAAAGCCTCGCCGAGTTCGTCGAGAAGATCCAGCCGCACCTCATCGAGACCGACCGCCAGAAGATCATGTACCGCCGCGGCCAGTGACGATGTGTGACGACACATCGCGACCTCTTGGGAACGGAGCCACGCTTCGGTAAATGATCGTAGACGTTCACACCCACCTCCCCACGCACAACGCCGCCGTGCCGGACGAGGAGTTGGAGTTCGACACGGCCATGCGTCCCGGGCGGCAGGTCCGGCTGACCAACAGCGTCGACGACTACTTGGACGCTATGGGGCCGGTCGACACCGCCTTCGCCTTCGGCATCGCGCCCCGACCCGGCGACGACACGGTACAGGTGCTCCGAAACAGGGGCAACGTCAACGACGCGGCGGCAGCCCTGGCCGCGAGAGCGCCCGACAAGATCATCGGGTTCATGTCGGTGCATCCCGACGAGCCGGACGTGATCGACGAGATCGAGCGTTCAGTCCACGACTTGGGGCTGCGCGGCATGAAGCTTGGGCCAAACTATCAGGGCTTCGATCCGGTACTTGCAAACGCCTTCCGGGTCTACGGCAAGGCGCAGGAGCTCGGGCTGCCCATCGTCTTTCACCAGGGCACGTCGCCGTTCCCGGACGCGCCGCTGCGGTACGCTCACCCGATGGTGATGGACGAGATCGCGGCGGAGTTTCGCGATCTCAAGATCGTCATGGCCCACATCGCGCACCCGTGGCACGTCGACTGCGTGAACATCATTCGGAAGCACCCGAACGTCTACGCCGATGTGTCCGGCGCGCTGATCCGCCCGTGGCAGGCCTATCACGCCTTCATGCAGGCATACGAGTGGGGGATGCTCCACAAGCTGTTGTTCGCCAGCGACTTCCCGGTGACGACGCCGGCGGAGACCATCGACTTCCTGCGCGGCCTCAACGACTACGCCCGAAAATATCACCTGCCGGAGTTGCCCGAAGACGAGCTCGAAGCGATCATTGAACGCGACTCGCTGGAGTTGCTGGGACTACGCTGAAGGTGCAGGCGAACAAGCCGGATCTCATCGTACGAGTACCCGTCGCCTAGGGCGTCCCGTATCGCGGACAGCCAAGGTGACTCGGAGCGCTCTATCTCAGTCTTGACGAGATCAAACCGCTCTGGATCGAGTTGATGGCGAACGTCAATCTTTTCGCCGTGTGCGGCCAGACGTTCGAGGTGGCCGATAACCGTGCCGGGGCTGAGGCCCCGTTGGGTCGCGATCTGACCGATAGACAGCCCTTGCCGGAACAGTTCCAGCGTCTTCGCATAGGTCGAGCCGGGCCTCCGCACCGACCGTGACTTGCGTCGTTCCAGCGGCTTCTCCCGCTCTTCTAGGTCGTCCTGCTCGGCGTACTCGCGAATGTGCTTCACGAAGACCTCTCCGTACTCTTCAAGCTTCGCAGCGCCCACGCCCGTGATGCGGGCGAAACTCTCCCGACTCTGCGGCAGGAAGTAGGCCATCTCCACGAGCGACACGTCCCCAAACACAACGTACGGCGGAACGCTGCGCTCTTCCGCGAGGCTTCGACGAAGTTCTCGCAGCAGATCGAAGAGTCCTCGGTCGTAGCCGAGGCGAGACCTGTCTGCCGGATTCTTCCCGGACGGTCGTTCCTTCTTCCGGGCGAGACGCAGGGTCGCACGGCTTCGGAGAAACTCCCGTCCTGCCGCGGTGACGGAGAGCGTCGGATACTCCCCTTCCGCCTTCGCAAGCAGCCCTCCGTCGATCAACTGCCTCGATATTCCCTGAATCTCGTCCTTCGAGAAGTCGCGGACAATCCCGTATACCGACAGCTTGTCATGGCCTGACTCGATGACCCTCTTGGCGCGGGAGCCTCGCAGAACGTTCGCTACGTGTGCGCCTCCATAGCGCTCGCCGGTGCGTATCACGGTGGAGAGTATCTGCTGGGCGATGATCGTCGCATCGAACTCCTCCATGTCTGCGAGACAACCATCGCATCCCCCGCAGTTGGGTTCCTGAAACTCCTCACCGAAGTAGCGCAGCAGATAGGCTCGGCGGCAGCCTGTCAACTCGCTGTACTCCACCATGCCGTCGAGCTTCCGCCGAGCCCGTCGTTTCTCTTCTTCGTCCTCCATCTGGCCGATCCAATACTCCTGCCGTGACCTATCCCCTGGCGAGTAGAAGAGAACGCAGTCGCTCGGCAGGCCGTCGCGTCCTGCCCTGCCCGTCTCTTGGTAGTAGCTCTCCACGCTCTTGGGCATGTCGTAGTGGACGATGAGGCGAACGTCGGGCTTGTCGATGCCCATCCCGAAGGCGATGGTGGCGACGATGATCGGAACCTCGTCTCGGATAAACCTCTCCTGGTTCAATCGTCTGATCGACGGGTCGAGTCCGGCGTGATAAGCAAGAGCGCTGAGGCCCTCTTCCCTCAGGTCCTCGACCAGTTCCTCGGTGTCCTTTCGCGAGAAGCAGTAGATTATCGACGACTCTCCCCTGTGCTTTCTGAGAAGCCTTAGCAGCTCGCTGAATCGGTCGCTCTTCGGCAGCACGGAGTAGGTCAGGTTCTCGCGGTTGAAGCTGGAAACGAACGTCTTGCCGTCTTGTATATCGAGCTGGGCGACGATGTCTTCGCGCACGCGCTCGGTGGCCGTCGCCGTGAGTGCGATGCAGGGCACGTCGGGGAACCGCGCGCGGAGTGCCTTGAGGTTCCGGTAGTCCGGACGGAAGTCGTGCCCCCACTCGGAGATGCAGTGCGCCTCGTCGATGGCGATGAGGCTTATGGAAGCGGAATCCAGAAACGACACAAAGCCGGGAACCATGAGGCGCTCGGGCGCGATGTAGAGAATTTTGACCCGGCCCATGAGCGCAGCGGTGTGGATACCGCCGATCTCCGCCGCCGTCATGCTGCTGTTCACGAAAGCCGCCGGAATGCCGTTCGCGCGTAGGGCGTCTACCTGGTCCTTCATCAGGGCGATGAGCGGAGAGACCACGAGCGTCAGCCCGTCGAGGCATAGGGCTGGCAGCTGGTAGCACAGCGACTTGCCCCCGCCCGTCGGCATCAGCACCAGGGAGTGCTCCTTGCCAAGCACGTGACGCACGATCTCTTCCTGCTGCGGCAGGAAGGAGTCATACCCGAAACGGGATTTCAGAAGGTCGAGGACTTGAGGAGGCAACGCTACTCAGCAGCCGTGGCGTTTACAGTGAGATAGCGAGGGTATCAAGAAAGAGGAGAGATAGTCCAAAGGGATTGATGTTCAGCTGGCACTCGGCCGGCTCGTATGAAGTAGGTGGTCGACGTGATGGTCCTCTTTACAGGTGGACGCCGTATTCTCCAACTGAAGCGTGACGTGGCCGACACCGTAATGGTTGTGGACAATTTCCTGTATCTTCGTGCGCACCACTTCCTTGCCTCCCTCGTATGAGGGGTCGACGAGTACGTGGGCGGTAAAGGCCTCACTTCCCGACGTTATGGTCCAGATGTGGACGTCGTGAATGAGGGTAACGCCTTCAACCTCTTCGATTTCGTTGCAGAGCTTATAGGCGTCTATATGCTGGGGCGTCCCTTCGAGCAGCACGTTCATAACCGTGACCATCAGATGACGACTGCTCCACAGGATGAGCAGCGCGATGAGGACGCTCAGGATCGGGTCGACAAGGAACCAGTCAAATCCCCAGAGCGCGTCGGCGGGGTTATCCGTGGCAAATGACAGGATGAGTATCGCAGAGATGATGACGCCGACGGAGCCCATGAGGTCGGCCAGGACGTGCTGGAACGCTCCCTCTACGTTCATGCTGTGCCCCGCTGAGCGGTGCAATACCCACGCGGCGGCAATGTTTATGAGGAGGCCGCCTGTACCGACGATGAGCACCGGCAGTCCATCGACGTGCGGCTCTTCCGTGCCGAAGGTCCGGTGGTAGGCCTCGAACACGATCCACCCTGCGATCAGCCACAGAGCGACCGTATTGAGCATAGCCGCCAGTACCTCGGTGCGCTCGTAACCGAACGTGCGCTCGGCGGTCGCTACACGCTCCGCAATCCACATGGCGACCAGCGCCATCGCAATTGCGGCGGCGTCCGTGAGCATGTGCCCCGCGTCGGCTATGAGGGCGAGGCTGCCTGAAATGACGCCTCCAACGACCTCGGCCAGCATGTAGGTCGAGATCAGCACTAGGGCAATTATGAGGTTCTTGCGGCTGGCCCCCCTCAGGTCGTGGGCATGGTCGTGGTGGCCGTGATCGCCGTGGTCATGGCCCTCATGATCGTCATGGTCATGGCCCTCGTGATCGTCATGATCGTGGTGGTCATGGCCTTCGTGGTCATCGTGGTCGTGGTGATCATGGCCTTCGTGGTCATCGTGGTCGTGGTGATCATGGCCTTCGTGGTCATCATGGTCGTGGTGGTCATCATGGTCGTGGTGGTCATGGCCCTCGTGGTCATCATGGTCGTGGTGGTCATGGCCGGCGTGGTCGTGACCGTGATGATCGTGGGAGTCGGAGCTCGCGCCGCCCGACGGGGCAGCAAAGTAAATCTGAGGACCTTTGGCTGCCGGGGTCAGTCTCGGTGGCGTGAACAGAGGCGCAATGAGCCGTGGCACTGCTTCGGAAACTAGTCCAAGAGTCCTCAAGTCTGGAGTACCTCCGACCACACTCTAGCGATTGACAAGCATAAGCCGAATAGGGAGGAAAGCGGCTAAAGCTTACTTGCCACCTACCGCGAAGTCAACAAACGACCCAATGCCAACTCCCAGCTAAGGCACTGAGCCCCGGAAGACGAAGAAAGCTCCCGGGGCTTAGACGCTGCTGTCTTGCCTCGGTACTGGTTCCTAGTGGCTGTGGTGTTCGTGGTCGTCGCACTCGTGCGGGTCATGCACGTGAGCGTGGTGCTCGTGGGTGTCGCACTCGTGATCGTCGTGCTCGTGCCCAGGCGCACCGTGGTGCTCGTGGGTGTCGCACTCGTGCATGTCGTGCTCGTGAGCGTGGTGCTCGTGGGCGTCGCACTCGTGATCGTCGTGGCCATCCCCGTGACCGTCATGATCGTGACCATGACCGTGATGTTCATGGTCATCGCACTCATGCACATCGTGCTCATGGGCATGGTGCTCATGCTCGTCACACTCATGCATGTCGTGCTCGTGGCCGGGTTCGCCGTGGTGCTCGTGCTCGTCACACTCATGCATATCGTGCTCGTGAGCGTGATGCTCGTGAGCGTCACATTCGTGCGTATTGTGTCCCATTACCAGTCCTCCATGTGACCCTTAAACCGTTGCCATGCGGCAGAATTCAAGGCCTTATTGATACTTGATTGTCACACGGGCAGGAGTGGGCGACAAGGGGAAGAGTCCTAGATAATGGCCAAATTCGTAGTATGAATAGGGTATTTTGTGATATTGAATATCACTAGAATTAGTGCCGCGAGAACTCCGTGTATCACTGTGAGAATGATACTGATACTAATTCTCATAACTGGGTATTTTTGACGTAATTTTCACACATCAGGCCAGCCACCGTCGCTCGGTATCCAGACTAACTGCCACACTTTCTCATCAATGGGGGTATGGCTGCGGTGTTCGCGAAAGTCTTACCTGACACGAGATGGGGTGGATCTGAAGCTGTTTGGCCGACAGGGGGTCTTTTTTCCCTGACATTACCTGACATATTCTGACATCCCTCTGAAAATAAACCCTGACCAACCTCCCTCAGGGGCGATTCGCGAATCGCCCCTACCATTCTCATCATTGGTGGCGCCGGTGGAGCCGACATGAAAGATTCCTCCGTTGTGGACGGGAGACCGGGGCCTCCTCCATGTGTTGTTGACTATGGTAGTACGCGTGTTCTCATCAGTCAAATTCGGGTGCGGACCGGAGGCGGGCAACCACAAGGGTTGCCCCTACAACGGGTTTGTCGGGGTCTATTTTCGTAGCAATCGTTCATGTCGGTTGTCACCGACACCACCAATCATGAAAATGGGGGTTGGAGTCGTCGTTCTCGCGTGGCAGAAGTCGGAGGATGGATTCCCGCGTACGCGGGAATGACGGTGTGGTGGTTGACGTTGGTTGTGACGGGCGGGTTTGAAACCCGCCCCTACGAATGTCGGTTGCCGGGGGGCTATTTTCAGAGGAATACTTCATGAGGGTTGCCACCCTCACCACCTGGAATGAAAATGCGGGCTGGTCTCTCCGTTTCTTGAGGGACTGACGGCGAGGCTCCGAAGATGGATTCCTGCTTTAGCAGGAATGACGGTGCGGGGGTGCTACGATGGCTATTTTCGTACCAATGACAGGGATGTAGGGTCGGATCATAGCTGCAGTTCCGTTTTGCCTACCCCTGTCAGCCCTCACTCTAAGAGTATAGCGGACTCTTTACTGGGCCGGAAAAATCACACGATCGTGTGATTACAGGTGCCGGGAAGGAGTCGTAAACTGGCATCACAGGCGAACGAGGCCAGTACAAACCGTGACCGTGTGGTAGAGTTACGGCCACGGACAGGCTAGAGGGAGTTTGAGTACCTTGATAGACCTAGTCGGCATTTCGAAGTACTACCAAGTCGGCCCGGTCGAAGTCCGGGCGTTGGACGGGGTAGACCTGCACGTGGCGGACGGCGAGTTCGTCGTGGTCCTCGGCCCTTCGGGAAGCGGCAAGACCACGCTCTTGAACATCATCGGCGCGCTCGACACGCCCACCTCAGGCAGCGTATCGGTCGGGGGACGCGACATCACCACCGCATCGCGGTCGGAGCTTTTCGCGCTGAGGCGCGAGACGGTGAGCTTCATCTTCCAGAGCTTCAACCTCTTCCCCGGACTCACCGCGATGGAGAACGTCGAGTTCGGCATAGATGTAGCAGGCAAACGCGGCAGCGTGTCGCCCGAATCGGTGCTCGAGTCCGTTGGACTGGGGCATCGCACGGACCACTTCCCACACGAGCTGTCCGGCGGCGAACAGCAGCGCGTCGCCATTGCCAGGGCCCTGGCTACCGGAAACCCCGTACTACTGGCCGACGAGCCGACGGGAGAACTCGACTTCAAGACCGGGGCGCAGATACTGGAACTCCTGATAGCTCAGGCATCCTCCGACCGCGCGGTGCTTGTAGTCACCCACAACCGGGAGATTTCACGCATTGCGGACAGGGTCGTTGAGATGAGCAGTGGACACATCATCAGCGACGGCCCGCCTGAGGGCGGCAAGACGCCGCTCGCGGAACTGCACTGGTAGAGGTGGCGAGATGCTGGCACTAAGGTTGCGTTGGGCGCTTCGCGATGCCAGATCCCGCTGGGTCCAGGTGGCGGGCATCGCCCTGATGATCGCTATTGGAACCGGCATGTTCGCCGGACTCAGCAGCGTTACCCAGTGGCGGTTCGCCTCCAACGACGCGAGCCTCGCCCTAACGAACATGTACGACATCCGCGCGCGGCCCAGCGGTGACGGCTTCCTCCCGCAGGGATCCCTGGCGGCCATTGCGGAGGGCATCGACGGCGTGGAGGCTGTGGAGGAGCGGCTGATCTCGCCGACGCAGGTCGAGGTGGATACCGGCGACGAATCCATCCTCGTGCGCGCCAGGATCATCGGCGTCGATATGTCCGAAGGCGGACCCAGCGTCAACGGCGTCGAGACCCTCGTGGGGCGAGACATCGAGGAGACGGAGATCGGGGAACCCGTCGTGCTGATCGAGCGCAACTTCGGCGTCCTCCACAACCTGCCCGACGAGGGCGACTTGCGGCTCGGAGGCGGGGTCGCCGCCCGGTACGTCGGGCACGCCGTGTCGCCGGAATACTTCCTGATCGTCGAGGAGGGCGGCTTCTTCGGGCAGGCGACCCTGGCCGTCGTCTTCACGTCCATCGAGACCGCCCAGGAGTTGTCCGGGCGGCAGGGGCAGGTCAACGACCTGGTCCTGACCGTGGAGCCGGGAGCCGACCTGTCTGCAGTCGAAATGGCGCTGGTTGCCGAGACGGCGAAGCGCCACCCTGGTACCGGCCTCGATCTGATGCGGACCGAGGACGACGCCTCGTACCTCGCCCTCACGCGCGACCCCGAGGGCGACCAGCAGTTCTACAACGTCTTCGCGTTGATTCTCTTCGCGGGCGCGGCATTCGCGTCACTGAACTTCGCGGCCCGCATGGTCGAGACTCAGCGACGTGAGATCGGCACGTCCATGGCCCTGGGCGTGAACCCGGTCCCGATAGCGGTGCGACCCCTGCTCGTCGGCGTCCAGATAGCCGTGCTGGGCGTCGTGTTCGGCGTCGGCATTGGGCTGCTGATTGCATGGCTCATGAAGGGCGTGCTGGAGAGCTTCGTCCCGCTTCCCGTCTTCATCACGCCCTTCCAGACTGGTACCTTCGCCGGTGTCGCTGCCGTCGGATTCCTGCTGCCGATCCTCGCCGTGCTGTGGCCGGTCTTTCGCGCGGTCCGGGTTCAACCCGTGGATGCAATCAGGACCGGACATCTCGCCGCGCGCGGCGGAGGGCTGGCCCCGGCCATCAGCCGCCTCCCGCTACCCGGGAGCAGCCTGGGGCGCATACCCTTCCGCAACTTGATGCGGGCTCCCCGGCGCACATTTCTGACCCTCTTCGCTCTCACCGCCGTGCTGGCGATACTCGTGAGCGTGATGGGAATGACCGACTCGCTCCTTGCGACTCTGAAGCGGGGCGACGAGGAACTGCTCAGGGGCGTGCCCGACCGGCTGGTCGTGCGGCTCGACTCCTTCTATCCGGTCGATTCGCCCGAGGTGAACGGCATCCTGAGCAGCGGCTCGCTCGGCGTGGCCGAGCCCGGGATCGTCCTGGGAGGGACCGTGCAGAGCCCCGACGGGTCCGTCACCGTCGCCGTTCAGTACGTCGACCTGGAAGGCGGCGTCTGGCAGCCGACCGTTTTGGAGGGGACGTTGTCCGGCGGCGGGCCGGGTATCGTCCTTGCCCGCAAGGCCGCCGAAGACCTCGGCGTCGGCGCAGGCGACACCGTCACGCTGACGCTCCCGGTGAGGACCGGCACCGACTCCTTCGCACTCGGCGAGAACGATGTCCCCGTGCTTGCCGTCCATCCTCACCCCCTCCGCTTCAACGCCTACATGGACATCCGCCACGCCGGTCAGGCCGGGCTTGAGGGGTTCGCGAACGTAGTCACCGGCGCGCCGGCCCCCGGCGAGACCCCGAACGGCGTCAAGCGGGCCCTGTTCGGGTCGCCGGGCGTCGCGACCGTACAGGGGATAGCCGAGGCGTCCCAAGCGGCCCAGGACGTGTTCGAGCAGTTCGCGAGCATCTTCATCATGATCCAGATGTTCGTGCTCGGCCTCGCGCTGCTGATCGCCTTCAACACCGCGAACATCAACTCGGACGAGCGGGCGCGAGACCACGCGACGATGTTCGCCTACGGGGTGCCGGTGCGGAGGGTGCTCGGCATCCTGGCCGTCGAGGGCCTCGTCCTGGGCGCGCTGGCCACTTTGCTGGGCATCGTTCTCGGCTATGGCCTGCTGCTCTGGTTCATCCGCGAGCTCATCCCCGCAAGCTACCCGGACCTGGGGGTGATTCTCACGATACACGTGCCGCAGCTGGCCGTCGTCCTGGCCGCGGGGATCGCCGTCGTCGCCTTGGCCCCGGCTCTCACCGTGCGCAAGCTTCGGAAGATGGACATACCGGGTACGCTTCGAGTGCTCGAATAGGCCTTCTCCGTCGTGGAGGGGCCGGTGAGACAGATTGCCCAAACCCGGCGCTACGAGTGAAGGTGGCCGGAGCCACATTCAGAGGCATGACTGGCTGAGTGGGTGGGCACGGGAGAGGCGAGGGTCTGTCAAACCGATGAATTTCCGAGAATTTGTTGCATGGTGTTGCATTTTGTTGCATTTTCCTCGTTATTGTAAAGTTCATGGCGTCGCCGGGACTCGTGGCACAGGTCAAGACGGAGAAGCGCGTTGTGATGTCTCTCCGTGGGTTTTCTTCGTTTTCTGTGTGCCATTTTGGGCCATTGTGTGCCATATATTCGTTGACGTAAGGGTGGGCAGTTGACGGCCGCTTTTGTATAGTGTGGTACATGTGTTCTTGGTTGTCAAATCGGGCGAGAGGTGGATGTTGTACTTAGGTGAGGTGCCGTGTAAGTGTTCAGTCTTGGTGAGATGAACACCCCTCCCCTTGTGGATACCCGCTCTCGCGGGTATGACGGTGGCTGTGTGTGTTGAGCGCTCTCACGAAGTCTGAACAGTTACGGTGCCGTGTTGCGGCGAGGGTCCCCTCTCTACATCAGTGATCGGAACGGAGTATCACCCTCACCCCAGCCCCCGTATCGGAGTACGGGGCAAGCTCTCTCCCACGACGGGAGAGGGGGTTAAGAAAAGGCTTCTCTGCGCCGGCAGCATCAGGAGCGGTTGAACGGCCAATCGGAGACCTCGTATAGTTGAACTATAGCCAGCCCCGACTACGGGCTATGACGGAGGCGGACATGCCAGAGAAATTCGCGCATCCCGAAGCTATCGTGAGCACGGCATGGGTGGCGGAACGGCTGGCCGATCCGTCCGTGGTGGTGGCGGAGATCGACTCGCACCTGGACGAGGCGTATGAGACGGGCCACGTGCCCGGCGCGGTCGGATGGGGCCTGCACACTGACATGGAGCATCCCCTCCGCCGCGACATCCCAGATACGGCACAGTTTGAGGCTCTGATGTCGCGGTCGAGCATCGAGCGGGATACGACGGTCGTGCTGTACGGAGACGGCAACAACCGCTCGGCGACGTGGGCATTCTGGGTGATGAAGTACTACGGACATGACGACGTCCGCATCATGGACGGGGGGCGAACGAAGTGGGTGCTGGAAGGCAGGCCGGTCGAGATGGTGGAGCGTGCCATGAAGCCGACGACGTACCGGGCTGGTACGCCCGATCCGAGTCTGAGAGCGATGAAGGAGTACGTCGTCGAGAGCCTCGACCGGACGGGAGTCAAGCTCCTGGATACGCGGACGGTGGAAGAGTATGCGGGACAGTTAACCTCGGCCCCCGGCACGCCGCAGCCGGACATCTACCGGAAGGGACGGATTCCGGGCGCGGTACACGTCGCATGGGACGACGGTGCAGCCCAGGACGGGTCGTTCAAGGCGGTAGATGAGCTTCGTACGATGTACTCTGAGGCCGATATCGAGGGAAAGGACGAGGTCGTCTCCTACTGCAGGCTTGGTGTCCGAGCGTCCTACAGCTGGTTCATCCTGAAGTACATCCTCGGATTCGACGACGTGCGCGTCTACGACGGGTCGTGGACGGAGTGGGGCAACTCGGCGGGCGTTCCGATAGAGACGGACGAGCCCGTGTGAGGCCACTGAACGGAGAGGAGGAAGACATGAGTGAGAGCGGCGGCCAGGTGAGTTTTTGCACTGAGTGCGGGGTCTCATTGGAAGCCGGGAATAGGTTCTGCGGCTCGTGCGGGACGGGCGTTGGAGGGGCGGGGCGAGCCTCGCCTCCACACGGACAGTCATTCCTCGATGATGCCGTAACCATGTCGACGCTCTGCCACCTCAGTTCGTTTGCCTCCTTCCTCATTCCGCTCGGGAACATCCTCGGCCCGCTCGTGGTCTGGCTCCTGAGGAAGGATGCTCTGCCGTCCGTAGACAAGCACGGCAAGGCGGCGCTGAACTTCAACATCAGCATTGCGGTCTACGGCCTCATAGCCGCCGTCATTAGCTTGCCCCTCATATTCATCCTTATCGGCTTCCCTCTCTTGTTCGCGGCGATAGGCGGGCTATTCATCTGGTGGTTGATCGCGACCGTCAATGCGGCGGTAAAGGCGGGCAATGGAGAGTTCTGGGAATATCCATTTAGCATCAGGTTCCTTCGATGAGCGTGGGAAGAAAGCGCGCCGACGAGTTGGTCCGACAGGCCTCCCTCGCACGGCGAGAAGGCCGAACGGATGATGCCCGCCGTGACTTGACTGAGGCCGTGTCGCTGTATCGAAGCGAAGGAGCAACCGGTGAGTTGGTGCAGGCACTCAGGGCGCTCAGCGAGGTCGATCGAGACCTCGGGCGCGACGGCGAGGCGCTGAAGCTGTACGAGGAGGGGGTTGCCGTCAGTCGCGCCGCGGGCGACCCTTTGTTGTTCGCTCACACTATTCGGCACCTGGGGCAGCTGCATCACGATGCGGGACGAGTGAAGGATGCCGAGCGGTGCTACCTTGAGGCGCTGGAACTCTATCGTGGCCACGAGAGCGCACCCCCTCTGGATGTCGCGAACGCGGTGCGTCCCCTGGCCATACTCAGGGAGGAATCGGGCAAGACGGAGGCCGTAGGGCGGCTGTGGCAGGAGGCGCGAGACCTGTATGAGGCCTGCGGTGTGCAGGCGGGGGTTGACGAGTGCTCCGAGCGGCTCGCACGGTTGAATAGCGACCGTCCTTGAGTAAAACGAGTGCCCGTGATAGGTTACCGCGCACTCTCCCGTTGCATCTCAGCGCTCAGACGCCATAGATACGCAGTTCCGTGTGGCGGGCAAGCACATCGAAGTCAGAGTCGTTGTGCAGGATGGGCACCCCGGCGCGTATAGCGGTGGAAGCGATCAGGCAGTCAATCAGCTTACGCACGGTTTCTCCCTGTCTCCGGCAGCGACGATAGAGTGCGGCAGCATCTTCGTAGTCCGACGCCAGAGTCGGTATAACTGCGGCCCTCGCCAGCAGCCGCCGCAGGCTCATCAGGTGAGACTCGCCCCGAGCGCCAGCCAAGACCTCCATCCGCACAGCATCACAGACGGCGATCTCTTCCGATAGCAGTCCGTCGACGGCATGGCAGACAGGGGTTCCCGTGTTTCTCAGGAACTCTATCCACGCCGAAGTGTCGACCAGTATCACGGCGCGCGGTTGGAGCGCATAGCGTCGAGGTCGCCCTCCCATCCGATGCCTCGAAGGGAGCGGGCTTCGTCTACTGAGGCGGTCTCGGCAGCCAGCATTCGCAACGCGAGGTTTATCGCCTCGCGCTTGGTGGTGAGCCTGTAACGCCGCATGACCTCGGCGCACGCTTGATCGTCGATGTCTACGTTGGTGCGTGTCATACACCAATTATACACCTTCGTCGTGTGGGCCGACAAGCGTCGGACGGTGCGCGCTTGCGGGCTAGGGGGCGGACTCACCGCAGAGGGCGCGGAGGGGAGTCAGGTGAAAATCCTATTTTTGTGGCATGGTGGGACATTTTGTTGCATTTCCGCTATGGGCGGTGCGCGCTCTCTGTGGCTCTCCTCGGCGGGGCATCACCCTCACCCCCGTATCGAGTACGGGGCAGGCTCCAGCCCTCTCCCACGACGGGAGAGGGGATAAGAGAGTTCACCGCAGAGGGCGCGGAGATCGCAGAGGGAGATAGGTGAAAATCGCGTTTTTGTGGCATGGTGTGGCATTTTGTGGCATTTCCGCTATGGGCGGCGGCGCCTGTCTCTCGCCCGGAGGGAGAGGGAACTTTTGGGTAGCGTTTAACCTGATATTTCCTGACATGCCCTGACATTTTGTAGATCCCACGACATCTTCTTCGCGGGTGACGTAAGGCTATGATAGATTATATGTTCTTGTTCGTCAAATTGGGGGATTCCTTGCTTTGAGGACAGGCCTCGTAGGTGGACCTGAGGCGTGATGCGACTGCATGGGATTTTAGGTTCCTCGCTATGCTCGGAATGACAGGACCGTTGGGGAGTTTGGCAGGCTCATGCTTCAATGGGCTCAGCATGAATGGGGGTGCGGGACGACACCCTCACCCTAGCCCTCTCCCACGACGGGAGAGGGGATGTGCCGGTACTCAACTCCACCTATTTTTCAATGGCCTCAATGACGAAGGTAGAGCACTTTAGATTCCTCGCTGCGCTCGGAATGACAGGGAGGCGGGGGCGGATCGTGGCGGCAAGTCCGTTTTGCTTACCCCTGTCAGCCCCCCAACCCCTGGATACCGGCCTTCGCCGGTATGACGATTGGAGTTGGGGTTGCCCTGTGAGTGTTCACCACCATGCTATACTATCGCCAAGGCGGGTTGCGGAGCTTTCATGCCCAAGGTGCGAGAAGCCATACGCGTCATCGAGAGAGACGGTTGGCGGTTTGAACGGATGAAAGGCAGCCACCGCCAATTCAAGCATCCCATCAAACCCGGAAAGGTGACCATCCCGGGCCACCCCGGAGTGGAACTAAAGATAAAGACCTGGCGAAGCATCTTGCGACAAGCCGGCCTTCAGGAGAGGAACCGATGAAGCAAAGCTACGTAGTGGTATTTGAACGGACGCCCAACAACTACTGCGCCTACGTCCCCGATTTACCCGGCTGCGTCTCCGCACACAAAACCTGGGACGGCATCCAGGCAATGATCAAAGAGGCCATCGAGTTCCACATCGAGGGGCTGCAACTTGATGGGGACCCGGTCCCGCCGCCGCAAATGTCGGTGGAAGAAGCGCTGGCCTACCACCGTTCCCTCCCCAACGACTTCGGCGGGTATTTCCCCGTGCCTGACGACTTGGAGGATGAGGACCCCGTCGCCATCCTGGAGGTCGAGGTCAGTGTGGAAGGGGCTTCCGTGACGGCGGGCGGCTTGTAGCAAAAGTCACTCTCACCCTCTGTTGGGCTGACAGGGATAGGTATTCACCCTCACCCCAACCCTCTCCCGCGAACGGGAGAGGGGGTCTGCATTGACGAGAGAGTAGCTCCTGCGCTGTCTGCCCCGTCTTGCGGTTATGGATTTTAGATTCCTCGCTGCGCTCGGAATGACAGTGAGACGGGGCTGGATCGTAGCTGGAAATCCGTTTTACCTACCCCTGTCAGCCCGGCGGGAGAGGGGGTTTGTTGGTCGGCCTCCATCGCTTCTTTATTCCTCATGGCTTCGCTGGTACCATGTTGCCCCGATTGCCAGAAGCGTAAGGAGCAGCCGATGACCGAGTCCGACGATCTGCTGAATATCCGTCCGTTGAGGGGGCGTTTGAAGGAGGGGAAGGAGGCGCTCGGCATGTGGCTGGGGATAACGGACCCCCTGGCGGTGGAGGCCATCGCGGCGGACTGCGACCTGGACTGGGTACTGCTCGACATGGAGCACGGCGGCGCGGGGTGGGACGACCTCAAGATGGTGATGCTGGGGTGGAAGTGGTCGGACGTGCCGCTGTTCATTCGTCCCCCGTCGCACGACCAGAAGTTCCTGATGGCGGCGCTCGACCTCGGAGTGAGCGGGTTCGTGGTGCCGTTCGTGAACTCGCCTGAGGACGCGAGGCGAGTCGCGGAGGCGTGCAGGTACCCGCCGATGGGGATTCGAGGCAGCGCGCCGCGTCGGGTCAGCCGCCACTACACAAGGACCGAGGAGTACAAGGCCTCCGCCGACGATGACGTGTTCGTGATGGTGCAGATCGAGCACAGGGATGCCGTGGAGTGCGTCGAGGAGATCGCCGACGTGCCGGGCATAGACGCGCTGTTCATTGGGCCGGGCGACCTGAGCTATTCGTATGGGCTGCCGTTCCAGTTCGATCACCCGACCGTCGTAGGCGCGATCCAGAAGGTCGTGGACACGGGCAGGGACAAGGGCCTTCCGGTCGCCATGGCGGTCGACGGGACGCCGGAAGAGGCGCTGGAGCGCATCGAGCAAGGCATCCAACTGGTCACGGTGGGTCTGGACTGGATGTTCATGCGGAACGCCATCAAGGAGCAGACGGCGGCTGTGCGGGCGTTGGTGTAGGGGTAAGGCGGGGGGACAACACCCTCACCCCCGTATCGAGTACGGGGCAGGCTCTAGCCCTCTCCCAAAACGGGAGAGGGGATTATCTGGACCATCTCCTACGACGGGAGAGGGGATTTTCACGGGTTGATTTGTTAGGTGAATCTTTGAGACAGGACAATAGCAAGGAGAGAGGGAAAAATGTCCAAGAAGCACGAGATTATCTTCGAGACGGACGGGCGGCATTCGAGCGTATACCTGTACGAGCCGCCGATGGGTATACGGCAGTACGTGGAGCCCATCGACGAGGTGCTGGACCTGGGGTTCGACACGATCAGCTACGTCGTGGGGGACTGCGCGGTGCTGCTGTACGACACTAAGGTGGGGGAGATCTGGGGCCACAACTACGACCTCGTCAATCACGAGGTGTGGTACAAGGCGGCGTTCAACTGCCGGATGATGATCGAGAGCGGTCACGATCCGCTGCAGGTCGTCTGCGACCACGCCCACGAGCGCGGGTTCAACTTCCTGGCGCACCTGCTGCTGAACATGGCATACACGCCTCCGAACCGGGTGACGAACGGGCGGGTCGCCACGTACAACACGCTCCATCCTGAGTGGACCGTGGGCGAGGAGCCGGACTATCCCGAGGCCGTTCACGACAACCCGAACCGGATGTCGTACGCCGTGCCGGAGATTCGAGAGAACCGGCTGGCAATCGTCCGTGAGCTGGTGTCCGACTACCCGACGGACGGGATCGAGCTGAACTTCAACACGTACATGCCCCTGATCGCCCGCCGCGAGGTGGAAGAGCACACGGAGACGATTACCGAGTGGATGCGGGATATTCGCAGGGCGGCGGACGCAGCGGCGGAGGCGCAGGGGCGCAGCAAGCGCGTGGTCGTTCGCATGGCCGCGTCCGTGGAAGGCAACTTGAAGATGGGGCAAGATATCGCGACGTGGGTCGGCGAGGGACTGGTGGACACGATAGTCGCCATGCCGGTCGGCGGGGACTTCTCCAGCGAGACGTCTCGACTGCGTGAATTGGTCGAAGTGGCTGAAGGGAACGGCGTGCCCGTCATCGCGGGCATGGACTCCGTGGGTACGGACCAGACACGGCTGACGCACAGGGCGGCGACGGTCAACGCCTACGACGCGGGCGTGAAGGGGGTGATGTACCACAGGTACTACCCGTCTCCGCACAGGTACCCGTACAACACGGAGGACACCGACCGCATGAGGCTGGCGGCATTCCCCGATCTGCTGGCCCACAAGGACAAGACGTTCTACGTCGGGCCGGGATTCGACCGTCGCGAAGACGTATCGTTCGGTCTCAAGGACCAGCTTCCGCGCGAACTCACGGCGGGTGAGCAAGGGCCGGACATCACGATCGATGTTTCGGACGACATCGCAGCGAAGTCGGAGGCGGGCGAGCTGTGGCGGTGCGAGCTACGGATCATGCTCCACGAGCTTGTGCACCACGACGAGTACCGGGTCTTCTGGAACGGCGAGGAGGTGCCGGAGAGCAAGATTCGCAGGGCGGACTGGGTGTTCCAGATGCGTCCGAGCGCGGGGGTGCGGGGCTATCGCCTACACATCGACCTGCGAAACGTCTCGCTGCCGGTGAAGGGGACGAACACCGTGCGCGTCGATCTCGTCAGCAAGGACGAGCAGCTCGTGGATCCCGTGAGCATCCACGACATCGACATCGTGGTCGAGTACCTGCCGCACCGGAATGCGCTGCGCGACGACGAGTCGTACGCGGGGGCGGCGGTGCCGTTCACGCCGTAGGGTTACATAGACAAACTTGGCGGGATAATGGACTACCTTTATGATAGTTTGGTAGGTGTTGCCGGGTTAATCGCGTCGGTGATCGGATTGGGGATTGTCTTCCAGCAGGTCATCGATGCGTGAAGGGCAGCCGAGGCGGCAGAAGATACGGCATCGGCGAGATGGTGCTGTCCTCCCTCAATAAAGTGAGCTTACTCTTGAGACTGCTGTCCGGAACCGCCCTGCTTGTTCTGGTGCTAATAGCCTGCGGCGGCGATGCTCCAGAGGAGCGCAATGTCTCCGTCAGTACCGGATATGACCACACTTGTATGGTGAAGACCGACAGTTCCGTGGCTTGCTGGGGCGATAATGAATACGGTAGGGCCACCCCACCGGACGAAGAATTCTCCTCCGTCAGCGCTGGGCTGTTCCACACCTGTGGGCTGAAGACCGACGGCTCTATAGCCTGCTGGGGTGATTGGAAGCTAGGCAAAATCTACCCGCCAGCCGGGAAGTTCGCTTCCGTCAGCGCCGGGGCGCACCACACTTGCGGGTTGAAGACCGACGATACCGTGGTCTGCTGGGGCAATGATATACATCGCCAAGCAACCCCGCCGTCCAGAGAATTTTCCTCCGTAAGTGCTGGGGCGTTCTACACCTGTGGGGTGAAGACCGACGGCTCCGTAGCCTGCTGGGGCTCCAGCAGGCGTGGACATTTCATCGCCACTGGCCAAGCCAACCCGCCGTCCGGAGAATTTTCCTCTGTTGGCGCTGGGGCGTACCACACCTGCGGGGTGAAGACCGACGGTTCGGTAGCCTGCTGGGGCGATAGTGAGCATGGTGAGTCTACCCCGCCGGTCGGAGAGTTCGCCTCCGTCAGTGCTGGGGAAGATTACACCTGCGGGGTAAAGACCGACGGCTCGGTAGCCTGCTGGGGCGATAACGAATATGGTAAGGCCACTCCGCCGGTCGGAGAATTCACCTCCGTTAACGCGGGCTGGCGCCATACCTGTGGGGTGAAGACCGACGGCTCGGTAGCTTGCTGGGGCGATAACGAATATGGTAAGGCCACCCCACCGGTCAGAGAGACCGCATGGTGACAAGCGCTAAACGTAGACGCCGATATCGATAATGCTATAGTCGAACGGAATCAGCTTTAGATAACGTGGTGCATCGGATGCAACTCAAGATCACAGAACAGGAGAACAAGGGCCTTTTCGCGGACTGTACGCTCGAGGAGCACGAGCGGCGGATCGCGCGGCTGCGGGAGGAGATGGAGCGCGAGGGCGTGGACGGGCTGTATCTGACGCAGGAGACGAACGTCCGGTACGCCTCGGCGATGCAGGACGTGGCGTGGGTGATCCATGCCTACTTCTACACGGTCTTCATTCCGCGCGACGATACCCTGCCGATGGCGCTGTTCGTGCCGAACGGGGGGCAGATCCAGACGCAGGCAAGCTGGGTCGACACTGTCGTGCGGTGGGACTTCCCGCCGGGCTTCTACATGGGGAAGGTGGGAGACTCGCTGATCGAGTCGTTCGGCGAGTGGCTGAGAAAGCTGGGACTGGACAAGGCGACGATTGCGACGGAGATGAGCGCGCACTTCCGGCTCGGTCTCTCCGTCGAGGTGCTGGACGGGCTGCGGGACGCTCTCCCGGACGTGACGTGGCGGGACTGCGGGCCGGTGGTTTGGCCGGTGCGGTCAATCAAGTCGGACGAGGAGGTGCGGCGACTGCGCGAGTCGGTGAGGATATCGTGCCTGGGCATCCGGGCGGGGTTCGAGGCGCTGGAAGAGGGCATGTCGGAGCGCGACTTGGTCAACGTGATGTGCGCCAGGATGTTCGAGGAGGGCGGGAGCGAGATCAAGTTCACGTCGCTCTACGCGGGGCCTGACCGGGTGCTCTGGGCCGACGCCACGCCGCGACGCGAGATGAAGATCAACCCCGGAAGCCTCATCCAGTTCGACGGCGGCTGCACGTATGACGGGTACTACACCGACATCAAGCGGTTCGCCAGCCTGGGCGAGCCAACGGAGGACCAGCGGCGGTTCTACGACATCGCCCGCGCGGCGGAGCAGGCCGCAATAGACGTGGTGAGGCCGGGTGTGAGCTACGGGGAAGTGTACGAGGCGTCGCAACAGGCCATCCGCGACGCGGGGTACCCGGAGTTTGTTGAAAAGGCGCAGTCGTTCCGGTGGACGAGCATCGGGCACAACATCGGGCTCGACCTGCACGAGATGCCGGGAATCGCGAAGGACAACGACGCCGTGCTCCAGCCGAACCAGGTCATCTGCATCGAGCCGTTCTTCCTCCACGACGGCGGTTTTCCGATATGGACCGTGCCGAACAAGTACGGCTGCGAGGACCAGGTGCTCGTCACGGAGACGGGGCACGAGGTGCTGTCACCGGACGAGTTGGTGAGCCGGGATATCTGGGTGGTGTGAAGGGCGGGGACGTTGAACACCGTCTACACCATCGGTCACAGCATCCACGACTGGGAGACCTTTTTGGGTCTGCTGACCCTGCACAGGGTCGATGTGGTTGTGGATACCAGAAGCGCGCCCGTCAGCAGGCGGGCGGCGTTCGCCAACAAGCGCACGATGCCAGCGCTCCTGGAGCAAGAGGATATTTCGTACGTCTATCTAGGAGATGCGCTGGGCGGGAAGCCGTCGGACGACTCGCTCTACGGTCAAGACGGCAAACCGGACTACCGGAAGATGCGGGCGCTGGACAGCTTTCAGGCGGGGGTCGACGCCGTTCTCGAGCTTGCAGAACGGCAGACGGTCGTCCTGATGTGCTCAGAGGAAGACCCGTCGAAGTGCCACCGGCATCAGCTGATCGAGCCTGCGACGATCCAACGGGGCGTAGCGTTGATGCACATTCGGGGGGACGGGTCGGTGCAGCACTCAGATGCTCTTTCGAATAGCAAGGCGTTTGCGAAGCAGTCGCAGACGATGATGGCAGTATAGGGAGGGTGCCCCCTCTCTGTATCTTCACTCCTGAGCCCGACCTTAAGTGCGTCACCGGCTGTACGGTCTTGCGTTCATGGACTTTAGATTCCTCGCTGCGCTCGGAATGACAGTTGGTGGACTCGGAATGACAGGAAGATGGGGCCGGATCATAGCTACAAGTTCGGTTTATCTACCTCTGTCAGCCCCCGCGGGGGAGAGACTTTTGAGTCGCGGACTTTGTTTGATACACTACCGTCACCACGAGACCGGGCAATCGCGGAGGCATGAACGGATGATTTGCCGGTTCTCCATACGGACGTTGGCGGCGGTTACGCTGGCCGTGTTGTTTGCGCTGGTAGTTTTCGCCTGCGCTCCTGAGCGGGACACTCCGCTGATTACGTCGGAGGAATTCGGCACCCCGACACCCTTGCCTACGCCGACGGCGACGAGGCTCCCGGAGGAGGCGGTCCAGATTGCAGGTCAGCGCACGAGCGACCAGCAGACGGCGCTGGACGTGGTGGGCAAGGACATCATCAAGATCGCCAACTGGAAAGAGGGCGGGCCGGCCATGCTCAACAACCTCCTCGGCTACTTCATGGTGTGGGGATACGACTACACGGTCGAGCTGGTCGAGATGGAGCCGGAAGACTACCGGGACGCCATCGAGAAGGGGGAAGTGGACCTCGTGCTCCACGTCGACACGGCGGACGAGGACGCGGGTGCGTGGTTTAGCTCCGTCGTCGAGAGCGGCACGGTGGTGGAGGGCGGCAAACCATTGGCGGACAGCGAGACAGTCCGCATCGCCATGCACCCCACCATGACGGAACGGGCGCCGGACCTGGTGAGCTTCCTCGAAACCGCGACCTTGCCCGGGGAGGCCTTTTCGAAGATCGCCGGCACGGTGAAATTTGGGCGTATCGGCGTGACGCCGGGCGTGGGGGCGTTCAAGTACCTGAAGGAGCAGAGCGCGGTGTGGAATACGTGGGTGTCGGAGGTGGAGGCGTCGAAGGTGCAGGAGGCCATCGACGCGAGCAAGACGTCGCTCCGCAACCGGACGTGCATTCCGCGCGGCGTCGAGGCGAACGACTGCGGGAGGAACTGAGGGTTCCAGGGGCTGGGGTTGACCAGGCAGGGTCTTTCCGGTTGGCGGCGCCGTTCGTCGTGGGCAAGGACTTTAGATTCCTCACTTCGCTGCGCTGCGTTCGGAATGACAGTGATGGGGGTTTCAATTCGAGACGTTAGAGGCTCAATGTTGAGTGTTGCCGCCGCCGTTTCCGCACTGAACGGCGGGATTCGGCCTTTGTGCGATTGACAGTTTTCTTTCGTTCGCATACCCTTGCGGCGAGTCGAGGAATCGGAGCGACTTCGGAGGTGCTTTTTCCGGGTAAACGGCAGGTCGCTCCGCACAGTCTTGAACATTTTATAGGGAGGTGTATCGTGAAAGTCCCAGTGGACATAACGGTCAATGGGTGCGCGTACAGCGAAGAGGTGGAGCCGCGGCAGCTGCTCGTCCACTTCATTCGCGAGAACGCCGCGCTCACAGGCACCAAGATCGCGTGCGACACGAGTCAGTGCGGGTCTTGCACCGTCACGATGGACGGGGTCAGCGTGAAGTCATGTACGGTACTCACCGCACAGGCCAGCGGCTCCTGTATAACGACGGTCGAGGGGCTGTCGGACGGTGTTGAACTGCATCCGCTGCAGGAGGCCTTCTGGAACAACCACGGGCTCCAGTGCGGGTTCTGCACTCCGGGAATGATCATGGCGGCGAGCGAGCTGCTTCGCACCAACCCCGATCCCTCGCGAGAGGAGATCCGGGAGGGCTTGGAGGGCAACATCTGCCGCTGCACCGGATATCAAAACATCGTGCTGGCGGTCGAAGACGCCGCACGGGCGATGGGAGGTTAGGCCATGACGACAAGAATGTTCGGTTCAGGAATTCGTCGTCGTGAGGACCCCCGGCTCATCACGGGCCGCGCCTCGTATACGGACGACATCAAACTACCGGGCATGGCGTACGCGGCGATTCTTCGGAGCCCGTTCGCCCATGCGAACATCACGAGCATCGACACGAGCGCGGCGGCCTGCCAGCCCGGCGTTATCGCGGTCTACACCGGCGCGGACATCGAGGGGCATCTGAACCCGATACCGTGCGCGTGGCACATACCGGACTCCAACCTGATCATGCCGGACCATCCGGCCATCGCGAAGGACAAGGTACGGTACGTCGGCGACGCGGTAGCGGTGGTGGTAGCCGAGAGCCGCTACCAGGCCGAGGACGCGCTCGAGCACATCGACGTGGACTACGAGCCGCTTGACGTGACGATCAATCCCAAGGCGTCAGCGCAGGACGGCGCAGCGCAGATTCACGACGACGTGCCGAACAACGTCGCGTTCAAGTGGACGGTCGCGGGCGGAGAGATCGACGAGGCGTTCGAGAAGGCGGACGTGGTCGTCAAGGACACGATCAACCTTCAACGGCTGATCCCGAACGCCATGGAGCCGCGCTCGGCGGTCGCCCAGTACGTGGCGGCAACCGGCAACCTCACGCTGTGGGGGACGACGCAGAACCCGCACATCGCGCGATTCCTGAGCTCGGTGGTCACAGGAGTGGCCGAACACAAGGTACGAGTGATCGCGCCTGAGGTCGGCGGCGGGTTCGGGAGCAAGATCCCGTACTATGCCGACGAGGCGATCACATCGTTCTGCGCGATGCAGTTGGGCGTTCCCGTCAAGTGGACGGAGACGCGAAGCGAGAACTACCAGGCGACGATCCACGGTCGCGACCACGTGGAAGAGCTAGAGATGGCGGCCACGAACGACGGAGAGATACTGGGCCTGCGGACGACGGTCTACGCCGGACTCGGCGCGTATCTGTCGACGGCGGCTCCGGGAGTCCCGACGATCCTTCACGGCCTGATGTATTCCGGCTCATACCACATCCCGGCGGTATACGGCGACGTGTACGGCGTGTTCACGAACGCGACCCCTGTCGACGCCTATCGCGGGGCCGGACGGCCTGAGGCAACAACGCTGATCGAGCGGCTGGTGGACCTGGTCGCGGCCGAGACGGGTATCGACCCGGTGGAGGTACGCCGGCGGAACCTGATCGAGGCGTTCGAGGAGAACCAGGACGTATCGACCGGCATCGTGTACGACAGCGGCGACTACGAGGCCGCGCTCGACAAGGCGGTCGACCACATCGGATACGCAGACCTTCGCGCCAAGCAGGCATCCATGCGGGCGGAGGGCAAGCACATAGGCATTGGAGTCTGCTCCTACGTGGAGATATGCGGACTCGGCCCCTCGCAGGTCGCGGGAGCGGTAGGCTTCCAGGGGGGATTGTGGGAGAGCGCGATCGTGCGGTTCCACCCGACGGGCAAGGTTCACGTGATGATCGGCTCCTCGCCGCACGGCCAGGGAGAGGAGACGACCTTCGCCCAGATCCTGGCGGGCGAGCTCGGCGTGCCAGTGGAGGACGTGGACGTGATCCACGGCGACACGGACAACACGCCGATGGGCTGGGGCACGTACGGCAGCCGGACGACGGCGGTATCGGGCGCCGCGATAGCGATTGCCAGCCGCAAGATCAAGGACAAGGCCAAGACGCTGGCGGCCCACCTGCTTGAGGCGGACGCCGCGGACATCGAGTACGACGACGGGAAGTTCTTCGTCAAGGGCTCGCCCGACGAGCACAAGACGATCCAGGACATCGCGCTGATGGCGAACGTGGCTTGGGACATGCCGGAGGGCATGGAGCCAGGCCTCGAGGCCAGTGCGTTCTACGATCCGCCGAACTTCACGTACCCGTTCGGGACGCACATCGCGGTCGTCGAGCTCGACGCGTCGACGGGCCAGATCGAGTTGCAGAACTACGTCGCGGTTGACGACTGCGGCGTGCAGATCAACCCGATGATCGTCGAGGGACAGGTACACGGAGGCGTCGTGCAGGGCACGGGGCCGGTGCTGTGGGAAGGGGCCGTCTACGACGACGACGGCCAGCTTCTCACGGGCTCGCTGCTGGACTACGCGATGCCGCGAGCGGACAACTTCCCGGACATCGAGGTCCTTTCCAACACGACGGCGTCGCCGCACCACCCGCTGGGGGTCAAGGGCATCGGCGAGGCCGGGACCATCGCCTCGACCGCCGCGGTGTACAACGCGGCGATGGACGCTCTGAGGCCTCTGGGCGTGAACAGCGTGGACATGCCGCTGACGCCGGAGAAGGTCTGGAGCGCGATCAATCAAGCACAGAACGGAGGGTAGGCCATGTACTCATCGCAGACCGAATACCAACGAGCAGGCTCGGTACAGGAAGCCGTATCTCTCCTCGCGGGGAACGAAGACGCAAAGGTGCTGGCGGGCGGGCACAGCCTTATCCCGCTGATGAAGCTCCGGCTGGCCTCCCCGTCGCTGCTGGTCGACATCGGGCAAGTGGACGAACTCAACTGCGGGGTGACCTGCAACGACGGGACGATCTCGATATCGTCGCTGACGACCCACGCCGCAATCGCCTCATCGGACATCGTGAAGAGCGACAGCCCGATGCTGGCGGAGGCTGCGGGCATGGTCGGGGACCCGGCCGTCCGCAATCGCGGCACGATCGGGGGCAACCTCGCCCACTCCGACCCGGCGTCCGACCTGCCGACGGTGCTGACGGCGCTCGGAGCGACGATCAACATCACCGGTCCCGGCGGGTCGAGGAGCGAGTGCGTCAGCGGGTTCATCCAGGGGCTGATGGAGAATAACCTCGGCTCCGACGAGATCATCACGAGCATCGACGTGCCGGCGAAGGGAGCGAACCAGGGGGCGGCGTATGCGAAGCTCTCGCATCCGGCGTCCCGGTACGCCGTCGTGGGGGCTGCCGCGATTGTCACGGTCGAGGGCGGCACCGTTACAGGGGCCAGCGTGGCAGTTGGCGGAGTACAGCCTGCGCCGACCGTCGGCAGTTCCGTCGCTGCGAGTCTGGTCGGCAACGCGCCGACGGACGCGGCGCTTGACGAGGCCGCATCGGCCATCTGCAGCGACATCGGTGACGACGTGCTGAGCGACATCTTCGCCTCCGAGGACTACCGCAAGGCGATGGCCGTCGTCTACACGCGACGGGCCTTGGGCTGCGCCGTGGAGTGCGCGGGCTAGAAGACCAAGACCCCCTCTCTAGTATCTCTCCCCCGTCGAACGGGGGAGAGATTGACGAACTTTTTCGGGATGAAATCCGCTGAATGACGACTATCCATGAGCAAGTCCTTGCCACCGCTAGGCGTTTGTGCGGACCCTCGGACGATTGGACGTTCACACTTTCTGACATTGTTCAGGTCCTGTCACACCTGAACAAAAACACCGTTAGCACCCATGTTACAAGCCGGTGCTGTGTGAATGCTCCCGATAATCACGGATCGACGTATTCGTACTTTCGGCGTGTGGACCGGGGCGTTTATCAGATTGAACCGCCGTTCCGTCTCCGGAGCGAGGAAGGACATCCATCTGTGACGACTTCGCACTCGACGGAAACCACCGACACTTCCCCAATACCCGTATCGGTCGACGAACTTCAGAAGGCCCTGCAGGAGAACCTGTACGTGGCCGACCGCAGCCTGGCGATATCCATCTACCTGGCGCTGAAGCTGAAGCGTCCGCTGTTCCTGGAGGGTGAGGCGGGCGTGGGGAAGACGGAGATCGCCAAGGTGCTCGCGGCGGCACTGGACACGAAGCTGATTCGCTTGCAGTGCTACGAGGGGCTGGACGTCAACCAGGCGGTGTATGAGTGGAACTACTCGCGGCAGTTGCTCGAGATCCGGCTGCTGGAAGCGTCCGGCCAGACCAGCCAAGACGAGGCTGAGCAGGAGCTGTTCAGCGAGAAGTTCCTGATAAAGCGTCCGCTGCTGCAGGCCATCGAATCGAGCGACGGGAAGCCTCCTGTCCTGCTCATCGACGAGCTCGACCGCGCGGACGAGGAGTTCGAGGGGTTCCTGTTGGAACTGCTCTCCGATTTTCAGATAACCATCCCCGAACTCGGCACGTTCCGGGCCGAAGAGCCGCCGTACGTCATCATCACGTCCAACCGGACGCGGGAGATCCACGACGCGTTGAAGCGGCGTTGCCTGTACTACTGGATCGACTACCCCGACTTCCAGAAGGAGGTCCAGATCGTCACGAGCAAGGCGCCGGAGGCCCCGAGGAAGCTGGCTGAGCAGGTCACGGCGTTCGTTCAGGAGTTGCGCACGGCGGAATTGTACAAGGTGCCGGGCGTGGCGGAGACGCTCGACTGGACGGCGGCGCTGGTGGGGCTGGACCAGACCGAGCTCGACCCGTCGGTGATCGACGATACCCTCGGCATCATGCTCAAGTACCGTGAGGACGTGGAGGCGGTGCGGGGGGAGCAGACCCGAGCCCTGCTGAACCAGGCGACGAACCGGGGCGCGCGACGCGGCGGCAGGCGTGGCTGACGCGGCGGGGGGCCATATCCTCCATAATCTGCTGCTGTTCGGGCGGCTTCTCCGCCGCTTGGGACTGGACGTTCACGTTGGGCGGATGCTCGACGCCGTCGAGGTCATCGACGACATCGGTCTCGCCAAGAAAGGCGACTTTCGGGCCACGCTCCGAACGCTGCTCGTGCACCGGAAGGACGACCTCGCCCTGTTCGACGAGGCATTCGACGTCTTCTGGCGGCAGCCGAAGGACCCACAGACGACGATGGACCTGCGCTCGATGGGCGAACAGCGGCGGTTCCGGCAGCCTCAGGTAGGGCCTCCGCCACCCGGCTCGTCGACGAACGGCATGGACCAAGGGCAGGACGAGTCGGACGAGGACATCGACAGGATCGACCTGACGCGCACGTTCAGCGCGAGGGAGGTGCTGCGGAAGAAGAGCTTCGCGGAATACACGCCGGACGAGTTCGCTCGCGCAAGGGCGATGATCGAGGAACTGCAGTGGGACCTGGGACGGCGTCGGACGAGACGCTGGGGACGCGGGGACGGCAGGCAGCTTGATCTGCGAAGGGCGTTGCGATCCAGCCTTCGGTACGGTGGAGAGCCTGTGCATCTCCCTACGAAACGGCGCAAGACGACGCCGCGCAGGCTGGTGCTGATCTGCGACGTGAGCGGGTCGATGGAGCGGTACACCCGTATGCTGCTGCAGTTCATACACACGCTGTACGGCGGTCTGGACAACCGGGTGGAGGCGTTCCTGTTCGCGACGAGGCTGACCCGCGTGACGGGGCACCTCGACTACCGAGACATCGACCGAGCGATTGGCGAGGTGTCGAAGGCGGTGCCGGACTGGTCGGGCGGGACGCGCATCGGCGATATTCTCAAGACGTTCAATTTCCGGTGGGCGCGGAGGGTGCTCGGATGGGGGTCGGTGGTGCTGGTGATCTCGGACGGTTGGGACAGAGGAGAACCGGCGCTGTTCGGCAGGGAGATGGCGCGGCTTCAGAGGAGCAGTCACAGGCTCATATGGCTCAACCCTCTTGCGGGAGCGGAGAACTACGAGCCGTTGACGCGCGGGATGCGGGCGGCGATACCGTACATCGACGACCTGCTACCCATCCACAATCTGGCGAGCCTAGAGGACCTCGCGCGGCATCTCAACACCCTGTCCGACAGGAGACCGGAGAGGCGGCAGCACATCGCGCCGCCGGAGATTGAAGACGATGTACCTGCTCCCGCGCGTGTCAGGGGGTCATCGAGGCACCGGGGGGCCAATCCGACGTTCAGGCACCCGCTGTGGGGACGGGAGGGCTGAGGCTGGGCTAGGACGGGGCTGGCGAGAGCGTCTCGATGATGGAGGCTTCACCCTTCGACAGGCTCAGGGTGAACGGAATTCCTTTATACACCCTAACGTATCTAGAGGTCGCGTCGGTCTGCAGAGACAGCGTCGGCAGCCGAGAGTCCTTCGGGCCAACGTTTTGTGATTTCTTCGGCGAGGCGGTCCATTTCAGCTAGGATTTCGCTCGTTTCGTATTGCTCTGTTTTGGGACCCTCAATTGGTCTAAGCCTGGCTACAGGTCGACCGCGATGCGTTATGAGGAACGTTTCGTTTGCGTCACGGACTCTGCGGATGATATCGCTTGTGCGCGTCTTTAGTTCTGTTATTCCTACTTTGGTCATCGGGGCGTGCTCTGCTGTGATTACTGACCTATCTACGATATCCCTCAGGCTGGCTGAATAGCAAATCCGCGTCAGGGGTCGCGGCGCATGAGGCTGAAGGTCTGACCGGTGGGGCCTTTATCGGGTTGGGTAGCGAGGAAGAGGGCCAGAGGGACGACGTCTTCGGGGGTCTTGATCCACTCGCTGTCGATCCGGAAGACGGAGTCCGGTCGATCAGCGAAGGTCTGCGCGACGCGTTCGGTGAGAACGGGGCCGGGGATGAGTTCGTTGACGCTGATGTTGTGTTGCCAGAGTTCCTGGGCGAGCACGCGCATGAGCATAGAGAGTCCGGCTTTCGCTGACGCGTAGGCCGACTCGCCGGGTCTGCCGCGATGGCCTAGACCGGAGCCGATGGCGATTATCTTGCCGCCGCCACGCTCCTTGAGGTGCGGTATTGCGGCGTGAGCAGTGTGGTAGGAGCCGATGAGGTTGACCTGCACGGTGTTCGTCCACTGCTCGGGGCTGCCGCTCTCGATGTCGTGGCTGTCGTCGTAGTTGCCGCCCGCGTTTATGACGACGATGTCGATTCCGCCGAACTCACTGGCGGCGGTCTCGAATGCCTGGACGACTGAGGCGTAGTCCGTGACGTCGGCCTGGACGGAGATCGCGGTGCCGCCGTCGGATTGGATTTCGGAGACGGTATGATCGAGGTCGGAGCGGGTGCGGGCGACACAGCATACGGCCGCGCCTGCGGCGGCATAGCCGGAGGCGATGGCTTTGCCGATTCCGCGGCCCGCGCCGGTGACGAGGGTGACTTTGCCGGAGAGTGGTTTGTCGATTGAGGTCATTAGGGTCTTCGGTGGTGCGTTACTGCGAGCTTCGTGTGGTTTTTGTTGGCCTGCCACTCAAAGAATACCCTCACCCTAGCCCTCTCCCACGACGGGAGAGGGGACTTTCACGCGCTGATTTAGTCGATGAATCTCTGACATAGGACAATAAGGTGTTCTTACGTTTGTTGTCACTCTCGGTCACGATAGAAGCGCACACTGGCTGTCCGGTCTTGAGGTCATGGATTTTAGATTCCTCGCTTCGCTCGGAATGACAGATGGTGGGCTCGGAATGACAGGAAGCCGGGGCCGGATCGTAGCTACAAATCTGTTTTACCTACCCCTATCAGCCCCCGGCGGGGGAGAGACCTGTGGGAGTAGGTCGTCCTACGGGACGTCCATGGTGCGGAGGCGGTACTGGGCGAGGAAGAAGAATATGAGCGCGACGCCGACGGCGCCGACGATGGCGGCGGGGAAGGCTATCACGCGGTCTTCGAGGATCTCGAAGTTCTTGGCGTCGATGCCATGGAGGAGGGAGAGCGTGTAGCCGCGGACGCTGAGGTAGCGAACGCCGGTGAGGAATGAGCTGAGAAGGCCCTCCCAGACGAGGACGTATACGAGGCCGTATGACAGGGCGCGGGGAGTAATGAGTCCGGCCCAGGTGAAGATCGAGGCGTAGGCGGCGACGCCGGCCAAGAGGGCGATTCCGACCGTGAGGACCGCGCCCGCACTCCCTCCGACAAGCGCGGTGGCGACGACGCCGCTTGCGACCACCACGGGCGCCGTCAAGACGAAGGTGGCGACCACCTTGGCGAGGGCGATGTGGACTCGTGAGACGGGCTTGAGGATGAGGTAGTAGAGCGTCCTGTCCTCAAGCTCGTTTCCGAAGGCTGCGGCGGCAATGGTCATGGTTACGATGGGCATGATCCCGCCGATTATCATCGCGTCGATCATCCCTTCGACGAAGCCCTGATCGTAGACGGCGCCATCGGGGTCCTGCCATTTGACGAGGAGGACGATCAGCGTGGGCAGGGACGCGAGGAAGACGATGAGGAGGACGCGCCATCGTCCGAGGAGCTGTCTGAGGGTTAGTCGGAAGATCTGTTCCATCTAGCCCTCCACGATGTAGCTGAAGACGCTTTCGAGCGACTCGTCCAGGGGTTCGACGCGCAGGAGGCGGATGCCTCGCTCCGCAGCCACGCGGGCGACCGAGCGCTGGAGCACCTCGACGTTCTTGCTGAGGACGACGACCTCGCCGTCCTCGGCCATGGATACCGATTCTATGCCGTCCATCTCCACGAGGGCGGAGGCCATGGCGCGGGGACTGTCGGAGACGACGCGGACGGTGTAGGGCTGCTCGTCGAGCTTGGCTCGGATGGCTCGGTAGTCGCCGGACGCGGCGAGCTTGCCGCTGACCATGAGGAGGATGCGGTCGGCGAGGGTCTCGACCTCCTCGAGGATGTGGGAAGAGATGAGGACCGTCTTGCCCTCGGAGGCGAGTTGGCGCATGAGGTCGTGGAACTCGATGCGCTGGCGGGGGTCGGTGCCGTTGAGGGGCTCATCGAGGATGAGCACTTCGGGCTGGTGCACCATGGCGGCGGCGAGTCTCATGCGCTGTCTCATTCCCCGGGAGTAGCCGCCAAGCTTTCTGCCCTGCGCCTCGGTCATTCCGGCGCGCTCGATGGCGAGATCGGCGGCATCGGCTACGGCCGTTACGCCGTGGAGCCTGGCGGAGAACTCGACGAACTCGCGTCCGGTGTAGAAGCCGTAGACGGCCTCGTGCTCGGACATGACGCCCACACGGCGATAGAGGTCGGGATTGCCGCGAGGCGTTTGGCCGAAGACGGAGACCGCTCCGTCGGACGGGTCGGACAGGCCCTCGATCATCTTGAGGAGGGTGGTCTTGCCCGCGCCGTTCGGTCCGAGGAGGCCGGTGACACCCGGCGTTATCTCGAACGAAACGTCGTTCACAGCTACGACGCTGCCGTACCACTTCGATAGGTTCTCCACAGAGACGACGGCGGGGGACTCGTCGGTCATATCGTCATCCTCCGGTAGCGATAGAGCAGGAGCGCGCCGGGGCCGAGAACGAGGAGCGCGTACCAGAGTATGGGAATGGAGGCGTGCAGCTCCTTGCGGACCTCCGCTATGTCGTCCTCGCTCTCGCTGCCGAAAATGATGTCGCTCATGTGTATGGGAGCGCGACCGACATCGAGCAGGGTGAACCACTTGGCAAGGTCACCTGTAACGCGTTCGCAATCGCCCCTTGAGCTCGACTCAATTGTAGTGCCGTCACTCGTCGTGGTCGACGTGAATTCGTACTCGCACGATTGAGACGTAAGCGCTCCCGCTACCGGGAGGGAGATCACGAACACGGCGATGACGACCGCAGCGGCGTAGGCCCGGCGGGTGGTGAAGGCGGAGACGGCCAGGGGGATGGTAGTGACGAACAGGGCGACGAGCGCCCCGGCCGCCAGAAACTTGGGTATGTCGAGCCAGTTGTCGCGGAGGTAGTCGACCGGGTCGCCGGCGGTCAGCAGGAAGCCGATGAGCAGGAAGACCTGGCCTGAGTAGACGAGGATGAGGGACAGGGCGAGGAAAGCGGCCCACCGCGCCGCGACGTAGTCCATGGCGGTGAGCGGGCGGACGAGGTAGAGGTTTATGACGCCGCTCCGCCGGTCGGGTATCAGCAACTCCGGGGCGATGATGGCAGAGAAGAGCAGAAGGAGTATTGCGATAAGCTCATAGTAGTCCTCGTGGGAGGGGATGAGGTCCTCTTCGGGGCCGAGTATGGCCGCCAAGATCAGGATGCCGGCGGCGGGGGCGACAGTGGCGATCAACATGCCAAACGGGAGTAACTTCGCGAGGGCGCCTCTGCCGAGTCCGAGCGTGGTGCGGAAGCCGTTGACCCACAGGGCCCAGACGGCGCGGAGTCTGCCGCCTCGCGGCCCGTCGTAGTGCTGATATCCGATGTCGAATATCTCGCCCTGCGCCTGGGTCAATTCGACGACCTCCGGAAGATGTCCGAGAGCTGACGGCGACTGGGCGCGAGTCTGCGCAGGCGAGCATCGGCATCGACGATGGCATCGCGGATGTCGTCGAACTGCTCGTCGCTCTGTCGCTGCACGACGATGGAGAGTCCGTCGATTGCGGCCTCGATGCCGCGGCCCTGGAGGGCTGCGATCACCTCGTCACGGCGGTCGTCCACGTCGATGTAGAGGGTCTCGGTCTCCTGCGTGAACTGGGAGACGGAGCCCTGCTCGATGATCTTGCCGCCCTCGATGACGATGATGCGGTCGCAGGTGCTCTCGACGTCGCCCATGAGGTGGGAGGAGAGCATGATGCTGATGCCGAACTCCTTGCCGGTGCGACGGATGAGGCGGAGCATCTCCTCGCGTCCGCCGGGGTCGAGGCCGGCGGTCGGCTCGTCGAGGAGGACCATGACGGGGTCGTGGACGAGGGCCTGGGCGAGCTTGACGCGCTGCTTCATGCCGGTGGAATACTCCTTGATGTGGCGGTAGCGCTCCTCGTCGAGGCCGACGTGGCGAAGGATGTCGGCGGCGCGTGTGCGGGCGGCGACCGCGGGGATGCCGCTCATCTGGGCCATGTGTCCGAGGAACTCGGAGGCCGTGATGGCGTCGGGGAGGCAGTCGTGCTCGGGCATGTAGCCGAGGCGCACGCGCACCTCGACGTTTTCGTAGGGCTTTTCGCCGAGGACCTCGGCGTCGCCGGAGGTGGGCGAAAGGAGGCCGAGGAAGAGCTTCATCGCCGTACTCTTGCCCGCGCCGTTGGGGCCGAGCAGGCCGGTGATGCCGTCGAATACCTGGATGTCCACCGAGTCGAGCGCGAGGGTGTCGCCGTAGCGCTTCGTGAGGCTCTTTGCTTCGAGGAGGGGGCGTCCGGCGGTTGCTGCGGTCATGCACTCACGGAGTCGGATGATGGTGCGTTTAGTATAGCACTTGCGTTGGGTGCTGGGTGCTCGGTCCTAGGTGCTGGGGCGACGCTACCACAGGAGCGCAAAACCGTGAATTTGTGACGTCCTGTGACATTTTGTGGCATTTTCTTGTGTTATTGTCAAGTTGGATTGGTCTTGCGGGGTGTGGTTAGGCACCCCCTCTCTGTATCTCTCCCCCGGCGGGGGAGAGACGATTCACCCTCATCCACATGCGGAGTGTGTCAGTTCAACCCTTCGACAGGCTCAGGGCGAACGTATGATATTGCTGGACAGAACCTTCGCAAAGACCCTCCTATAGGCGGGTGTTGGAGACGACCGGCTCGGAGGCGAGCAGGTCGCGGAGGGTGGCGAGATCGGGGAGGCCGAGTATCTCGGAGACGCCGTCGTCGAGGCGCTTTCGCGTGGGGCAGTGAGCCATACCGGGCAGGCGCTCGAACTCCTCTTCGGACAGCGCGTCGAACAGGTCGGAGAGGCGCTGAAGCTGCGAGGGCGAGAGACGGCGCGGGTCGAGGACGGGCGTCTCGTTCAGGTCCACCTTCTTCAGCTTTACCCACCCGCCTCTAGTGGTGTTGCGCGTTCCTAACAGGCTCAAGAGTCCAATGCTGCTATTCAGGTAGACGGAAAGAGCCTTTTCCCAAGAATGATTGCCAGTTTTGACCGGCCACCAAACGTTCGAGAGGACGGGCTTGTCAGTAGACATTGATACAACTCGTGTTGTGTTCAGCCACAGGCGCTCTGAAATTAGTAGCTGTCCAGCTTTTGGCCACAGTTGGTCCACACGCTTGAGGTTGCGGCCCGGGCGAGGTTGAGAGAGTGGGGAAAGGTACTTGTCTGGCTCGGCGAGTAGACGCCGCCTTTGCTCGGTGTTATGACCCGAAACCATCGGATAGGCAGTCACCGAATCAATGGGCTCAAATCCGTCTCGCACGTCCCGAACGTCCGGCCCAATCTGACCGAGGTCATCAAGTCTACACAGAGGGATGCTCACCGACTCTGTCTCGCCGGGGACCCACACTTCGCCGTCGTCGAGCAGCCTGAGCGCGCTGCGGGTCACGTCGGCGCGGGCGAACTGCACGCCCGACCACTTCCTGCCGATGAGCTTCGATTCGGGAATCGAGACCACCTCCCCGACGTGACGCCCGTCAACATCCAACAGGGCCGTGCCGGTGTCCTCGATGTTTGCCGGGGTCGTGGTCGCGGCGGCCTCGGCTATGCGGTGAGCGTCCACTATGCCGTCGGGGTTCAGCCAGAGGTTGACGAAGGTGGTGCGGTGTTCCGTCGTGGGGCCGTTTGTAGGTCTGCGCGTGGCGATGAGAAGAGCCTCGGAGAGGTCGGTGCTGTCGGAGAAATTCCAGCGCGTCGGGTCGTGGGAGGCGATGACCATGTCGAGGACGAAGTCCCGCTCGATGAGGGCCCGCGTCTGCTCCCACGACGGCCCCGTGCAGACGGTGAGGGGGAGCACGAGGGCGAGGCGTCCTTCTCCGGGACGCAGCTTGGGTGCGGCAGTGGCGACGAAGGCCGCGCCGAGTCCGGCGGTGGCGGATGCCTGTCGCGATTTCAGGCGGCGAGAGAGTTCGTTCTGCAGCTTGCGACGGTCGGTTGCCGGCAGGCCGCCGAACAGCAGATTGCCGCCGACGGAGCGGGTGAAAGGCGGATTCATGATGGCGAGGTCAATATCCGGCAGTGTCGCCGTCACGCCCTGTCGAGCGCCCCGGGAGCCGCCGCCGTAGACCCTTCCGGTCTCCCTGATCTGCCGGGCGTTCACCCCCATCGAATCGGGGGACAGGGCGAACTGCACGGCGACCTCGTCGCCGCCCATGAAGTCGAGCGAGCCGAGGGAGACGTTGGACCCCTCCGCGCCGAGCGCCATGACGTAGAGGTTCATGCGGTCGAACTGGATGCTCGGGTTGAGCATTGCGAGGCTGGTGGCGGCGAAGTGCACGGCGGTGAGCTGCACGTCGTAGCCGTGCAGGGCCTGCTCGACCATGGCCTTGTGGAGCTCGGCGGCGTGCCGGCCTCCCGCGCTCTTGTGGCGTCGCTCGGCCTCGGAGGCGACGGCCATGAGCAGGGTACCTGTGCCGCAGGCGAGGTCGGCCACGTTGAGGGAAGCGGGGAACTCGTGGTCCTTCCAGTCGACGTGGGGCGGCCAGTCGTGGAACACCAGCCGCGCGAGCATCGTCGCGGCGGGCACGGAGGTGTAGTAGGCGCCGGTGAACTTGGCGTCGGTCAGCAGGGTGTGGAAGAGGCGTCCCGACAGGTCGTGGCCTTCGAGATGGCGGGTCCGCCTTACCGCTGTGAGCAGGGGTTCGATAACCGGTTCCTGAACTTCAGGTCGGCCAGCATCAAGCACGTCGAGGATATTTACGGCAAGCTCGAAAACGGGTATGTAGTCAATGTTCTCGCAGATATACCGCCAAGCGTCACGGAGACCCTTGAGACCCTTCCCCCACGATTCGGGAGCCGTTTCCACGTCCTCATTGACCTCGGCGAGCCTGTCCTGGAAGGCCAGAGCGTTGAATAGGACGAGACAGCCAATGCGGAGCGCGGCGGCGCGTTCCTTCTCCTGATCGGACTCGGCAATCAGGTCGGATATGCGACGGGATACTCTGGCGTGATCGGCTATCCGTTGCGCCGCCTGTTCCACGCCATGTCCGACCGCCTTAGCTGCTGCATCAACAAGGTCCTCACCTTCTATATCCACTGACAGGACGCGAAGATGGTCGACAAGGTCGGCCACCGACCCGGTCCTCGTAGGGGGCTCCGGCCTTACCTCACCGCGAGAGCCGTGGACCCACCATTGAAGGTCGGTGACACTTTCAAGGTGGGCGAACAAGTCGTCTTCATATCGAAGCCTGTTGGGATAGAGAAGGCCGATGATTGCCAGCGCATCGGGGAAGTCGCGCAGGCGGTCGTCGAGCTGGCCTTCCAAGAGGCCGGATGACGCCTCCCACTTACCCTCCAAGATGACGCGGTCTCCAGTTCCCAGCCTGACGCGAACATCGGGAGTACCCTGACTGCTGCGACGCTCAGCACGAGCCCCCAAACCATGGTCACGGAGCATCTGCGTCAGCAGAACGTTGGCCGCTTCTTCGCGGGCGGTTTCAGGGCTTTTGCTTGTGGAGGTCAAGTTGCTATGGGAAGAGATATTGAGGGCACAGGGGAATGATAGACCATGCGTTCTTGGCCGTCAAGACGGGGGTTGGGGTTCTGGGTTCTAGGTTCTGGGGGCTGGGGCGACGCTGCCACATGAGCGAAAAGCCGTGAAAGTGTGCCATTTTGCGCCATTTTGCGCCATTTTCTTGTGTTATTGTCAAGTTGGGTTGGTCTTGCGGATTCACCGCAGAGGGCGCGGAGACCGCAGAGGCGAAGGAGAAAGTATTGCGTAGGGGTAGGGTCTTGGAGGATGAGGATTTTAGATTCCTCACTTCGCTACGCTGCGTTCGGAATGACAGGTGTCGGGGCTATGCAAGGGTGTCGTGTTACGGCGTGAGGGCCATGGCGGAGAGGAGCTTTGTGGTGGAGACGATGTGCTTGTTGAGGCGCATGGCCTGGGGGTCGATGCCCATGGCGAGGCCGAGCATCTGGGGGAAGTGGATGATCGGCAGGTCGATGGGCTGCTTGCGAATCTTGGAGGCCTGGGGCTGGTAGCCGTCGAGGTTGAGGTGGCAGAGGGGGCACGGGGTGACCATGGCCATCGCGCCCTTGTGCTTGGCCTCGCCGGTGTGGTTGGCGACCATGGTGAGCGAGGCGGTCTGGTTTATGGTGAGAATCGGGAAGCCGCAGCAGGCGGTCTTGCCGCCGAAGTCGACGACCTCCGCTCCTACTGCCTCGATGACGCGCTCCAGGGAGTCCTCGCGCTCCGGGTTGTCGCCGAAGTCGAGCGCGGAAGACGGCCTGACGATGTAGCAGCCGTAGAACGGCGCGACCTTGAAGCCGGTCAGGGGCCTCGTGACGGCGGCCTTGAGCGTGTCGATGCCGATGTCCTCGATGATGGCCCACATGAGGTGCTTCGGCTCGATGGTGCCCTTGTATTCGAGGCCCTCTTCGGCGAGGTCCTCGTTGACGGAGGCGAGGTAGTCGGCGTCGGTGGTGAGGCGCTTGTTGGCCTGGGACATGACCCCCTGGCAGGTGCTGCAGATGACGAGCAGGGGCAGTCCGCTGCGCTCGGCGAGGGCGAACGTCCTGGCGTTCAGGGTATCGCCGAGGCGCTGGTTCTTCTCCTGCAGGACGCCGGAACCCGTGCACGACGCGGTCCTCATCGGCTCGAAGTCCAGTTCGAGGCCCAGCCGACCGGCGACCTCCATGGTGGAGGCGTAGAGTTCGGGGGCCGCGCCGCGCGACACGCAGCCGGGATAGAAGGCGTATTTCATTTATCGTTCTCGACTTTTTTGAATATGCGGCGGACGTTCTCGACGCCAGGAGTCTTCTTGTGGATGATGGGCGGACGCTTGCCCGCAAGCTGCGCCTTGATGCCTACCGGGGCCAGCTTGATCATCTCCTTGATGTTGAAGATGCCGAAGGTCTTGATGGGGAGGCGGAGCTCGTCCAACGTGCCGCTGTGCTCGATGGAGTCAGAGAAGGCCTGGGCGTGTCTCGCGCCGTAGGTGTTGGTGTAACCCGCCTCCATGGCCTGATCGCGCATGGCCATGATGCGGTCCATCGGCGCGACGTCTTTGGGGCAGACCTCCACGCACTGCATGCACCTCGTGCAGTCCCAGACGCCGCCGTACTCGTTCAACTCGCCCAGACGCTCGTTGTCGGCGTCGTCTCGCGGGTCGGCCACGAAGCGGTATGCCTTGGCAAGGGCGGCGGGGCCGAGGAAGTTGTCGTCGACCTCCAGCACCGTGCAGTCGGAGACGCAAGCGCCGCACATGATGCAGGACATGACGCCCGCGAGGTGGAGCATGTCCTCGTTCGGCGCGAGGTACTCGGCCTCCGGTTCCGGGCCTTCCGGCTGGAGCCACGGCTCGACGGCGCGCACCTTGTCCCAGAAGATGTCGAACTCGACGACGAGGTCCTTGACGAGGCCCATGTTGCCCGCAGGCTCGACGACGACCGGGCCACCGTTGGAGGGCTGAACGTCGCCGATCTTGGTATTGCAGGCGAGCATGGCCTGACCGTTCACGCGCATGGCGCACGAGCCGCAGATGGCGCTCCGGCAGGAGCAACGCAGGGCCAGCGACCCGTCGATCTCCTCGCGCACCTTGATGAGGCCGTCGAGCACGGTGGCGTTGTCGTCGATCTCGAAGCCGTATTCCTGGTAGTAGGGGCCCTGGCGATTCGACTCGGGGTCGTATCTCTTGACGCTCAGCGTCACTTCCATGTCTTTTGTCCTCGTGTCTTAAACGAAAAGGTGTTCGGGGTGGGACTCGCAGCGGCGTCAGTAGCTCCGTATCTGGGGCTCCCACTGGGTGATCTTCACAGGTAGGTAGTCGACCGCCGTCTCGCCGTCCTCGGTGCGGGATATCAGGATGTGCTTGAGCCAGTTCTCGTCGTCGCGGTCGGGCAGGTCGGTACGGGTGTGAGCGCCCCTGCTCTCGTTCCGCTCCAGCGCTCCGAGGATGACCGCCTCCGCGCAGTCGAGCATGAAGCCAAGCTCCAGCGTGAAGATCAGGTTTGTATTGAAAACCTTGCCCTTATCATGGACGACGACCTTGTCGTAGCGCGCGCGCAACTCACCGAGCTTCTCAAACGCGGCGCGCATCCCTTCGTCGTCGCGGAAGACGGCGAGGTGGGCGTTCATCGTCTCGCCAAGCTCGCGCCGGACGGCGCCGAATAACTCTCCGCCGCCGTCGCGGGCCAGCATCGCTCGTATCTGCGCCTTGTCGCCGTCCGCCGCGCCGTCGTCGATATTGGCGTGCTTCTTCGACCTCACGTAGTCGGTGGCGTGCTCGCCGGAGCGCCGACCGAAGACGAGGGTGTCGAGGAGGGAGTTCGCGCCGAGGCGGTTTCCGCCGTGAACGCTGACGCAGGCCGTCTCGCCCGCGGCGTAGAGTCCGGGCACGTTGGTGAGGCCGTCGACGTCGGTCTTGATGCCGCCCATCTGGTAGTGCATACCGGGACGAATGGGGACGGGCTCGTGCGCCATGTCGGCGTTGGCGAAGTCGATACCGAGCTGTCTGATCTGGCTCAGCTTCTCGTCGATGAGCGCCTCGCCGAGATGACGAACGTCGAGCAGGACGCAGCCGTCGATTCCACGTCCCTCGTTGATCTCGGTCTGCTCGGCCCGCGAGACCACGTCACGTGAGGCAAGCTCCATCATGTTGGGGGCGTACCGCTCCATGAAGCGTTGGCCTTCGGAGTTGAGCAGGTAAGCGCCCTCGCCTCTCGCGGCCTCCGACAGGAGCGCGCCGTTCGACTTGAGGGTAGTAGGGTGGTACTGCACCATCTCCATGTCCATGAGGGGCGCTCCCACCTGGTAGGCGAGGGCCATGCCGTCGCCGGTGCAGATGAGGGCGTTGGTGCTCGGTTCGAAGACGCGACCGAGTCCGCCGGCCGCGATGATGACCGCCTTGGCGCGAATGACGTGGATGTCTCCGGTCTTCATCTCCATGACGACCGCGCCGGCGCACGTGCCCTCTTCCATGATGAGCGAGAGGACGAACCACTCCTCGTACACGCGGACGCCGAGCCGCAGTATCTGCTCGTGGAGAACGTGGAGCAGGGCCTGCCCGGTGAAGTCGGCTACGAAGAACGTCCTGGCCTGTCGCTGACCGCCGAACGAGCGGACGCCCAGCCTGCCCTCGTCGTCGCGGTTGAAGATCACCCCCATGTTCTCCATGGAGATGACCTCATCGCCCGCCTCGCGGCACATTATCTCGATGGCGTCCTGATCGGCCAGGTAGTCGCTGCCCTTGACGGTGTCGTAGGCGTGGTCCTCCCAGTTGTCACCACGGTCGCCCAAGGCGGCGTTGATGCCCCCCTGGGCTGCGTTGGAGTGGCTCCGCACGGGGTACACCTTCGTCACAACCGCCACGTCCACGCCGTTCTGGCTGGCAGTGTACGCGGCCCGCATACCAGCCAGGCCCGCCCCGATCACTAGCACGTCATGTTCATACATCCGCGCCTGCCTCGTTTCGTCGAAAGTCTGCAAGACAATATATCACGGCGGTGTGGGGGTGTGCGAAATCGACTGCGTGGCCTCAAAGCCCAACTTCTCCAGCCCGTCATTCCGGCGAAGGCCGGAATCCAGTCCCTGGATCCTAGCGACAATTTCCCCAGCCTGTCATTCCGACCGTAGGGAGGAATCTAAGATGCCATGCCTTCCCGATGGTTGCCTTTGGTGGTGAACGTAGACTTTAGATTCCTCACTCCGCTCCGCTGCATTCGGAATGACAGGTATGGGGGGATGCGTTCGGAATGACAGGTGCGGGGGTAGGCGTTCGAGATATTTCATGAGGGTACTCTCATCACTTGGAACGAAAATGGCTGTAGGGGCGATTCGCGAATCGCCCCTACGGGAGGTTGGCCGGGGGTTATTTTCGGAGGAATGACTGGTGTGGAGGGTAGGTAAAAAACCCTTGAAGGGAAAATATCCCCGCGACCTCTGCGGTGGGTCTGCCCAACGCCGCCTACTGGATCGGCAGGGGAGGCTGGAGCCACTTGGGGCGGGCGTCGATCTCGATGTCGGTCACCCACTTGACCCACTCGAAGCCTCGCTTGCCCCGCGCGGCGAGGCGGACGGGGTACCCGTGTCCCCGGGAGAGGAGGCCATCTCCAACGTGCGTGGCGAGGAGGTACTCGCGGGCCTCGGCGATGGTGAAGCGGCGGTAGTAGCCTGTGGCGGAGGTGACCTTCACGCTGCGGGCACCCGGCAGGAGCTCCGCCTCGTCCAGCAGGCGGGACAGGGACACACCTCGCCATACCTGCTCGGAGTACCAGCCGCCGGTGCAGTCGATGGTCGCCGTCAACTCGTCGTTGGAGGTAAGGTCGGCATATTCGAGCGAGAGGTCGTGTTTCACTAGTCCATGCACGGACAGCCTCCATAGGCCCATGTCCGTCTGCGGGACCTCGTCATTGAGCCACGAGACCACGGGGAAATCGCCGTTGACGCGGGTGCCCTCGTATGAGCCGGTGAAGCGACGGTCCTTGCCGCTGAGTCCTGCCGCCCGCACGACCTGCTCCCCCGTCTGCCAGAAGAGCACCCCGGCGAGGGCCACGCCCGCGAATCGGAGGAACGACCGCCGCTCGACCCAGAACGACAACGGGAGTGGGAACGACTTGATGTAGGTGATGGCGTGCATCACGACGAGGGGAATCAGCAGGACGCTGACGTAGATGTGCCAGCTCACCCCGCTCCACGTGATGCCGGAGGGCGGACGGAAGTAGTACGGCCCTGCCGCGGACCACGCGAATCCGAGGCCGAGGGTCACGACCAGGAGGCCGAACAGCACCAGCGACCCGGTGCGCTCCATCCTGCCGCGCTTCCGGTTGCGGAGGGCGAATAGGATGACGGCGACCTTCCAGACCAAGAGGACGACCAAGCCGTACCCCGCAATGCGGTGGATGATGATGAACACCGCCTCGTCGCGCATGCCGGAGACGAGTCCAAAGAACCCGCTGATGAACTCGACGGTAACGAAGACCAGAATCAGTATGTTGACCCAGGGGTGCTTCATGTTCCTAGACTATTGGATTGTTTGAATGCGGCATCCGATTCACCTTCTCAAGAGCAGTCCGGGTTGGCACGTGCGGCAGTAGCTCGTTATCCGCTGGTTGGCGGTCAGCTGGCTGATTGCCGCGCCGCAGCGTGGACAAGGCTCTCCTCCCCTGTTGTGTACCTTCAGAAAGTCGCGTCGTTTGCGGTGGATGTCTCCGCCCATAGCCTCTCGCACCTGTCCGACCGCCTCCGACATCACGCTCACGGATGCGTCGAGAATCCGCTGGAGGTCGTCGTCGCTCAGGTCACGCTTCTTGCGGAACGGATAGATCTCGGCCTCCCAGAGGATCTCGTCGACGTAGGCATTGCCTATTCCCGCTATCACCCTCCCCCGCGTGATGATGCCCTTGATCTCCCCGCGAAACGGTCGGAGCCGCTCCTTGAACTCGCTCAAAGTAAGAGGTTCGTCGAGCGCGTCCGGCCCTATCTCGACGTACTGTGGGATTTGTCCCACCTGGTCGGGCGAGACGTAGTATACGCGGCCCATCTGCCTCTCATCGATATAACGCAGTTCGCTGCCGTTGGACAGCGTCATGGTGAAGCACGTCCGCTTGAAGACCCTGTCCGATGGTTCCGACCACTGGAAACCGCCGGTGAGCATGGGGTTGACGACCAGGAGGCGGTCATCGCTGAGCGCCAGGGTCAGGAACTTTCCCACGCGCCGGACGTCTTCGATGACGTGCCCCGGTATGTCGCTCTCGAAGTCGCCCGCCATCGAGCGGAGGACGCTCGGTCGGAGCACCCGCGCCGATTTGACGCTCGCGCCGACAGCGCGGTCGATGAGAAAGCCCTTGACGACCTCCAGTTCGGGAGCTTCCGGCATCGGGGCATCCTCCTTACGCTCTTTGGATCACGGGTTGTCCTGTGGGCCTGCTAGTGAACCGAAAACTTTGAAATGAAGGGTAGGCAGGATTGGAGCGATATAGCTGTATTCTCGCCCTTATCAGATTTTCTGGATTCCTGCCTTCGCAGGAATGACGGGTAGCGGTTGGGGTCGGAATTGGGTTGTAGAACGACAGGGCGGGTTTCAAACCCGGCCCTACCAAGTCATAGCCTCATTACCCTTCAATACTATGATGTTGAACCACTAGGGTCATTCTTGGTGAGTTACGGTTTTGCCACGCTTCGACACAAGTTCAGGGTAATAACGTTGGCCCCTCTTGTTCTTCACCACGTTCGGGATGACTATTCTCGATTTTACGCGAATGCAACCGAAGACGGGAGTGGGTGTTCAGAGTCGATGAGACGAACCCCCTCCACCCCTGTGGATACCCGCTTTCGCGGGTATGACGGTGGGTATGTGTATCGAGCGCTCTCACGCACTCTGAACAGTTACCTCTATCCGTCGCGTCCACTGCGATGAATCCTCCTCGCTTAGGACGTGCTTGCCTTTGAATGCTGGGATATGATGAATACAGGGACTATCCTAGCGGACATCTATGCAGCCCGACGAACCACAGCTCGTTGATCGGAGCCGGGACGGCGACCTCTCGGCGTTCAACGCCATCGTCGAGCGGTACCAGTCGCAGGTCTACAATGTTTCCGCCCGAATACTGGGCGACCGTCACCTTGCGGAGGACGTCGCGCAGGAGACGTTCATCAAGGCGCACCGGTCGATTGACGGCTTCCGTGGCGGGAGTCTGCGGGCGTGGCTGCTGCGAATCGCCTCCAACTTGAGCCTCGACGCGACGCGGTCGAGGAAGCGTCGGCCGGCCGAGTCCCTTGAAGCTGAAAGCGAGCGCCCGGGTTTCTCAGTCCCTTCGGACAGCCCCGGCCCCGAGCAGGAAGCCCTGCAGGGTGAGCTGCGCGAGGCGATCCAGGACGGCATCATGTCGCTCCCCGACGATCAACGAGCCGTCATTGTGCTGGTCGACGTGCAGGGGCTGTCCTACGACGAGGCCGCGGAGGCGATCGGCAGCGCGGTGGGGACAGTGAAATCGAGGCTGGCGAGGGGCAGGCGGCGCTTGAGGGACGCGCTCATGGAACACCGGGAACTTTTACCCGCTCAATTTCGTCAGATAGACAGAGGACGTGCAAGCGATGGTTAGGCTGTTCGGACGGGAGGACCGAAGGCGGCACGAACTTCTGTCGGCATACGTCGACGGAGAGGTGACCGCCGAAGAGGCCCGCGAGGTCGAGGAGTTCCTCGCCTCCTCCGAGGACGCGCGCCGTGAGCTGGCCGAGTTTCAGGCGACGGTCGACCTCGTCCGAGGGTTGCCGGAGCTGGAAACGCCACGCTCCTTCGCGCTGGACGCAGCGCCGAAGAGAGGTTGGACGCTGTGGTGGCCGTCCGTACGAGCGACAGGACTGGCGACATCGGTCGCGGCGATGCTGCTGGTCGCATTGGTGGCGGGAGATATGTTGAACGTGTTGGAGCAGGCTCGATTCGGAGCGGACGACTCGGAAGCAATGCAGGACTCTGCGTTTGATGACTCGGCGTTCATTGCCGCTCCTGCGGCGGCAGCTGCTCAGGAGGCGATGGCAGGGGCAGCCATGGACGCCCCCGGGTCGCCGGAACCGGAAGTCGCACTGATGAAGAGCGCCGCCAGCGAAGACGAGTCGGTTCCTCAGCCCGCCGCACCGGCAGCGGCCGCACCGAGGATGGCAAAAGTCGAATCGAGCGAGGAGCCCGAAACGGCCATGCAGCAGGACACCACGGAGGAAGCGGAGCAGGAGGGTGAAGCCGAGAGTGGCGAAGAACTTGGGTTTGCCATGCAGGGTGTCATGTCGGCGGATGAACCACAGGCGGATCAAGCGGAATCGAGCGAGGAGCCAGTGGCGGCGATGCAACAGGCGGCGACGGAAGAAGCGTCGCAGGCGGATCAAGCCGAGTCTGACGAAGAACCTGAGTTTGCCATGCAGGGTGTCATGGCGGCGGACGCACCACAGGCGGATGAAGCGGAATCGAGCGAGGAGCCGGTGGTTGCCATGCAGCGGGCGTCGACGGATGACGGTGAAATCATCAAGGGAGATCCCGTTGTCGATTACTACGAAATTGACGACAGAGATCCCGGGGGAATCACCTTGCCGCTAGTAGAGTTTCAGGTCGTCGTGGGCATTGTCGTAGTGGCGCTGGCCGGAGCGACGCTCGTTGCCGTCCTAAGGCGGAGGCGCTCCTACCTCCAGCGCGAGGAATAGACACACCATAATCGAGATTGACAGACGCAAAAATACCATAGGAGGAATCGAAATGAACGTTTTGAAGAGCATAGTCGTGACAATCGGGATATTCGGCATCGGGATATTGGCGGTCGCGTGCGGCGGCGACGATGAGGGTTACACGACCCTGCCCGTCTCCAACGTTGCGGCGTCCGCCGTCGGGTCGGGAGTGGCGAGCGCGCCGGCATCGGCAGTGAGTGTACAACACGCGCCCATTTCCGCGGTTGGGGGACCGGCGGGAACGGGCACTGCGTCCGCGCCGCAGTACGCGACCGGATCGACCAATGCGGGCATCTGGGTTACCGGAACGGGAGAGATGAGCCTCACGCCCGATATCGTGCTCGTGCGGCTCGGCGTGGAGGTCACCGCGTCCACGGTGACGGAGGCGCGCGAAGATGCCGCGGAGGCCATGGCGGCCGTCATCGAGGCCGTCAAGGAACACGAACTCACCGACGAGGACATCCAGACGACCTCCTTCAACATCTGGCCGCGTTACGAGTACCAAGAGGTCGTGAACGAGGGCGTCACCTCGAACAAGCGCGTCCTCACCGGCTACCAGGTCAGCAACAGCGCCGTCATCAAGATCCGTGACCTCGACGCGGTCGGAGAGATCATCGACGACGTGGCAACCGCCGGCGGCGACGCGACCAGGATCAACGGCATCGACTTCTCCATCGAGGACCCAAGCGCCTACACGACGCAGCTTCGCGAAGAGGCCGTGAAGGCCGCCCTGGAGAGTGCGAACCAATTCGCAACCCTCTCCGGCGTGACGCTGGGCAAGCTCGTCTACATCTCGGAATCCGGGGGCGATGTGCCGATCGTGCAGGACTTCTTCGCCGAGACCAGAGCCCTCGCCGCGACCTTGGCGCCGACGACGCCCATCAGCGGCGGATCGCTCGACCTCACCCTGACCGTCCAAGCACACTTCGCCATCTGGTAGCCTGCCCAAGTCGGGGACAATTGCAAGGGGGCGGGTTTGAAACCCGCCCCTACCTCTGGGCGTCTCTCAACCGCCTTGACGCGCTCCTCAGCCCGCCGAAGCGTAGGCGAAACAGCCCCTTCAAGTCGTCGTACGCCGTCTTGACGATCTTGACCCGCGTGTCGGGGTCGTCTTCCCACCGGAAGGGTATACTTTCCCCAAGGGCATGACGGAACCATAAGGAACCCCTGCTTCTACGACAGTGTTCCATGCCAGGGGAAAAAATAGCTCGCCTTCAGTTTTGAAGGCGAGCTATTTGCGAGACCCCGTAATTCGGATCCCAATCACTCAGCGAACACTGAGCAATCCCTTCCAAGGTGACATTATGGTAACACGGACCTATTACGAGGCCGTCAAGGTCCCCGACGCATATCCCTAAGCCGCCTTGACGCGCTCCTCAGCCCGCCGAAGCGCAGGCGAAACAGCCCCGCCATGTCGTCGTAGGCTGTCTTGACGATCTTGACCCGCGTGTCGGGGTCGTCTTCCCACCGCACCGGAATCTCGGCGATCCGGTAGCCGTTCTTCTCGGCGAGGATGAGCAGCTCCGTATCGAAGAACCATCCGTTGTCGAGCACGAGGGGCGCAAGGTCTCTCGCGGCCTTTCGACTGATAGCCTTGAAGCCGCACTGCGCGTCGCGGAACCTGACGAAGAACATCGACCGGATGATGAGGTTGTAGCACCGCGAGACCACCTCGCGCTTGAGCGTCCGCCCGATGACGTTCGAGTCCTTATCGAGCCGTGAGCCGATAGCGAGGTCGTATCCGCCGGTTGCCAGCGAGTCGATCAGGGGAGGTATCGCCTCGAGTTCGGTCGAGAGGTCGACGTCCATGTAGCAGAGGTAGTCCGCGTCGCTGGCCAGCCACGCCGTGCGGAGCGCCCTGCCTCGACCGCGCTCCTCCAGACGCAGGTACCCGACTTCTCCATACTTACGCGAAAGCTCCTCGCACACGGTCGGAGTGCGGTCCGTCGAGCCGTTGTCGGCAACGACGATGCGCCAGTCGTAGGCCTTCATGTTCTCACCGAGGAACCCGTGAAGGCGTTCGATGCACACGGGGAGCGCCCGCTCTTCGTTCAGAACGGGAATGACGAACTCGACGGAGGGGAGAGGGGACATGGTGGTGGCAGGTATTATAGCTTTTCCCTTTCATGAGGCGTCCCGCCCTTACTCACACCTAGCGTCTATCGCGTCCGATACTCTCGTCGAGGCGTTTGGGGGCACGGTGTAACACAGATGCTCCTTTAGTCTCTCGAACAGCACCTCCGCCACGATGCGATACCCCAGCCCTGACGTGTGCACGTAGTCGATGTAGACCGGCTCCTCCACCGTCGAGTATACGTCTGCGAGATTGTGAACGTTGGAAGGCAGGGTACCGTTCCCCCGGCGTTCTTGGAGGATGGTCGACATCTCGGCGCGTGTGGCCATGATGTGCGTCATGGCGCGTCGTTCGAGGTGCTCGGCGAGGATGCGCTTCTCAGAGACGTGGAGTGGCTTGCCGTCCGTCCAGAGGCTGGGTTGGAGGACGAACAGGGCAGTGAAGCCGAACTCGTTGCCGAGGGCCATGACGAGCTCGCGGTTCGCGAGCCATACATCCACGGCCTGCCCGCCGAGGAAGCGGAAGTTGGCGTCGAGGTGCCTCGGCGTGATGTCTATGTCGGCGTCGTCCTGCCGCAACCGAGCCGACCTCTCTCTCGCTTCCAGCCTGTCGAGGACGATGCGCGACGCCTTGTAGATGCCGAGCGAGCGGACGAAGTCGCGCCGACGCTCGGACGGCACCTCGCCGAACTGGAAGCGGTCGCGGATGCGGTGGAGGCTGACGTGCGACCCGCGCACCTCCGGCCAGTTCGAGGCCGCGGCAGCGTCGTTGATGCCGTCGTAGAATACGACCACGTCGGGACGCTTGCCCGCCTGCAGCTCGCGGTAGAGGAAGACGACCTCCTGCGTCGAGACGTACCCGCGCTCTCCCAGGTTCCTGACTGTCGTGTCGACTCCCCACGTGTTTATGAGCGCCGCGAGGTGGCTGGGGATAGTCTCGTCGTCGGGCGCGCCCTCGCCCCATGCGGTCGACCCGCCGAACACCCATACACTCAGCGCGTCCCCGGCGTCGGAGTTGTTCGTGGTGTGGCGGAATCCCTCGAGGTCGATGTTGATGAGGTCGCCGGGGTGGTACCGCCTGTCCCAAATGGTGTACAACTCGTAGACGATGCGCTCCGTCGCGTGGAACTCGCGGAAGAGCGTCGCGACATCGTATTCGGCCCTGTCGTAGGCCGCCGCGAACTGCCGCTCGTCGAGAGTCCCGGACACGCTGTCGAGGACGGGCGGGTCGAAGAACCGCTGGTCGACCACCGACGCTACTCGCCCCAGCAGATCGACGGCCACGACCGCCAGGACGGTGAGTCCCAGGATGGCGAGGGCGGTCTTGAGTCGTTCCGTGTTCACGGCTCCGGTTGGGTCGCGCCAAATTGATCGGGTCGGGCGGTTTCCTACTGCAAAACGAGGCGGCCACCGTATTTATAACATGGTGACCGCCTCGTACGTCTACAGGCTGCCTACTTTCGTGGGCCGTCAAGCCGACGCAAGGTTCACGTTCACCTGCCCGGGGTCTGCCGCGCGAACTTCACCGCCTCGCGGAGCTGTTCCTCGCTGCTGGCCGTCTTCCCCGCCTTCAGGGCCTCCTTGGTGAGCGTGATTACCTTGGCGATGTCGCACTGGCCAGGACCGGAGTTCGCCGCTCTGAAGTCCTGCCCGACGACATGACTCATCAGGTCGCCGCACAGCGTCGACTCCACGTGGTTGATGTACCCCTGCCTCGGCGTCATTCGGCTAAGCGTCTCTTTCTCTACGGCCCGGACGCGCATGAGCTCGATGTGAGCGGCGATCTTCTCCTCGTCCCAGCCGTTCGACCGCATGTCGTACTCCGCGCGGATCTCCTCGACTCCCTGCTCCTTTCCGTCCACTTCCACCAGCCTTCGGAAGACTGCCAGGCGCTCCGCCGAGTCCTTCGCGGCCTCGTACTCCCTCGCCGCGTCGGCGTCGAGCGACCGGAGCCTCTCGATCAGCCACCCGGCGTCTCCGGCGTTCGTCAGCATCTTGCGGAGCTCGAACTCGTCTCCGGCGTCCAGCTTCGGGGCCTGCGCGGGATACGGCTCGTCGGGCTGCGCCTTGATCGACTCCCATGCCCTCTCGGTGAACTGTCCGAGACTGACATCCAGGTACTCGCGCATCAGCGACCCTTCGGGTATGAGCTCGTACGCCTCGGTGTATTGCGGGGAGAGGATGCTCAGCACGAACGGGGGTGTCCCGTCCGGCGAAGCGCCCTTGCTGGGATCGACAAGGTCCTGCACGCCTGTGACGGGAACCCCGCGTATTCCGCCTTGAATCTTCGCCTGCGCGTACATTTGAGAGATGATGTCCCCGAAGGAATCTTTCCAATCTTCAGGCGCATCCGGCGCGAACTTCGTCGTGATATCGACCCATCCGCTCCGCGCCATCTTCTGCCATTCGTCGTTCATCTCCCCGAACAGCTTTGCCGTCTTCGCGTCCATGTAGTCGGCCATGTCCGGCTTCGTCGCGTCCGCGGGAGTCTCCGCTTCGTCGACCGGGTCGGCGGACGCTTGCGCCGCAACGGGTTCTACGTCCTTGTTTGGTTCTGTCGTCTGGTCCGCGTTCTGCCCGCAGGCCACAGCGACCGCGAGCATGGCGATGATGAAGATAATCCGTATGTCTAGTATCCGTTTCATTTCCGTCACCTCCTTGTGGTGCTTGTACCGTTGCCTGTTTCCTGTAATTCCAGATTACCCCGTCCTCTCAGTACCTGTAATCACACGATCGTGTGATTTTTCCACCTTCTTGGCCTACCTAGGGACTTTCGCGGTTCCGGACGTTCTTGCGTCCGGAACCGCCAGGATCCTTACTTCACTCACTGACAGTTGTCAGCCCTATTCCGAAGATCGGATATGAGAGTAGGCATAGAAGGGCGATTACCACTCCCGATCCGACCAAACCGACACTGAGCGCGCGAAGCCCAGGCCTGTCGTTGTCGCGTCCCCTCTTCATAGCTGTGCGCCCTCCGACAATGAGGCCGACATAGACCGGCGACATTAGCAACATGACTACTATCCACATGTCCGTCTCCTTCTTACTGTGCCGTGACATTACGGGTTTGCCCGCCTATGAGCATCGACGGCGGACGCCCATTCGATGATCGACTCCGCCTCTCCAGCTAGCTCAGCGTCGCTAACGCTCGGCGGTTGGACGAAATCCGTCTTCGTCCGTCCAAGCAGAGAGATGGTTGTGACGGCATCGATGATGCGCATGTTCCTGTGCGTTTCGACAGCAAGCGACTGTCCGTCTGCCGACATTGCGTTGAACGCATCGCGCGCATCATCCGTAAGATGAGTTGAAAGCTCAGAGACTTCAAATCCCGGCTCGACTCTCAGCAGGAATATCTCAACGGCAGTAATCCACGTCGCCATTTCTCGTGATTGCATACTCCCGTCGTTCGCGGAATTCCGAGCATCGAACAGGCCCTCCTTGATCCCCGGACCGAGAAGATCCATGCGGTCCAGCGCCGTTTGCGTCAGAACTTTCTCATAGGACGGGGGGTCGAACCAGGTCAGCGAGCCGGATTGCGAGTCCGGTTCGTCGCCCATAGCGGCCCTCGCCTCCCCGACGGGGTCACGCGCAAGCTCATTCATGAGTTCAACGCGCCTCTCCGGCTCAATGTCCGAAATAAGGAGATAGACGTACCCGGACGATAGCAAGTCTGCGTGTTCTTCAAAAATTCCCCGGTCGCGGAACCTTTGGGCGCGTTCTGCATCGATGAGTTCATCTAGGGGGACCGCGTTGTCGCCCCATTGTTCAATCTTGTCTTCGATGACAGACGGGACGAGAGCAGGTGACACCCCGTAATAGGCAGCGTAGGCGTTTAGAGCGGTCTTGTACGCAGGGGGCAAGGCTTCGTATCTCGCCGCAACATCACCGGTCAGAAAACCTCTGTTGCTTTCTTCCTGCGTGAGGAACGAAGGAGTAGGCGTCTGCGATTGTGTCGAACAACCGATGAGCAACACTACAACGAACAGGATCAAGGTTTGCGTTATGAGTATGGTGCTTCTCATCGTTGGTTCCTCCTTCTGTTGCTTGGCGGTTCCGGGCGTGGAAGTGCCCGAAACCGCCGCTGTTGCCAATGCCCTGTGCTTAAGGGATTATGACCTTCTTCTTTAGTTTATCGGCACCTGGAGGCCACATCGCCCTGTGGTGGCTTTTCACCCAGTGAGTTCCAGAACTGTTCGGCGCTGTGATTGCCGACGTCACTGAGTAGCAGTCTTCACAACTGTCTTCGTTGGATTCGCCGTCCGCTTGTACCCCAGCCGTGAGTTCCCAATTTAGCGCCCACATCGCCGACAGTGCTGACGAATACCCTTCTATGGCGTAGAGATCCGTCTGAAAGTACTCAAAGGACTGATTACTTACGCTCGCCTGGTCGCCCGCAGTAATTGTGTCAACGAGCCAATCCGTGTGGTCGCTGAGGAACTCAGCCGGCGTTTGCGTCCGGATCTGCCCCCACGCTTCAATGAAAACAACCTTGCCTGTGCCGGACAAGGCGTTGTATCGAGTAACTGCCGTCGTCAGGCGTCCTTCACTCGCCTCTCCCTCGATATACGAGAGGAAAGCCTCATCGTCAACGACCTGTGGAGGCTCATCGGCTTGAACCACCGTCGTCGTCGTTCCGATTACTGCCAGCATCACTGCCAGCAGGGTCAGTATGGTCTTGTGCGTCTTCATTGTTCTTTCCTCCTTTTTCGTTTACCCCCTAGGGGGGTCTCGAATCTTCAAGTTCGTCTCCTTTCGTCTTCACCTCCATCGGTGAGTCGATGCGCCCCTGCCGGACGGGAATGAGGGCCTCCCCCTGGCACCGTCCCGCAGGGGCCTCGACAGGCGCATCGCGGTATGTTCAGTCTCTCCATCTCTCGCCTCCTCTCATCGGGTGATGCACCTTACGATAAGGGGTCAATGTAAAATAGACGTAAAAATTTGCCTCGAAACCGTTAAAATTTTGTATAAATTTCCACTCTGCAGGCTGCGGGGCATCGATTTTCTGTTACCGTTACGTGTTCATGTTGTGAAGTGTCGTGGTACAATCCCGCCCGTCGCGTCCCGGTAGAGGCGCATAACGAAGCGAACGGTATGGCAGTAACTTTGCAGGAAGTCGACGAGCTCAGACGGGAGATCGAATCGCTGCGGACGAGCCTCCTCACGGTGGAGGCGGAGAAGCGTCGATTGACGGCGCTGGTGGAGTCTTCGCCCGTGGGCGTCATGGTGGTCGACGCGGCGACGAGGACGTTCGCGTCGGTCAACAAGGAGGCCGAGCGCATCCTCGGCATGTCTCCGGAACCGGGCTCCACGCTCGTGCGCTACCACGAGCTGGCGATCTACAGCCGGATGGACGGGAAGCAGTACGAAAGCGATGATCGTCCGCTGGCGAGAGCGCTGGGCCGAGGCGAGGTGGTGCGGGCGGAGGAGATCCTGCTGAATCGCCCGGACGGGCGGACGCTGACCATCCTCGTCAATGCGACGCCGATCTACTCGGACGACGGGAGCATCGTTTCCGCCGTCGCCGTGATCCAGGACTTGACGCCCCTGGAAGAGATGGAGCGCATGCGCAATGAGTTCCTCGCCGTGGTGAGTCACGAGCTGCGAGGGCCGCTGACCACCATCAAGGGTTCCGCCGCAACCGTGCTGAGCACCACAAGGCCGTTCAGCTCCACGGAAACTCGCTCCTTCTTCCGCACCATCGACCAGCAGGCCGATCTGCTGAGCGATCTCGTGAGCAACCTTCTGGACGCGACCAGGATAGAGGCCGGAGCGTTGGTGGTGGACCCCCAACCGACGGACGTAGAGGTCCTCATCGAAGAGACGGTGAACTCGTTCCTGCACGGCGGGTCGCCGCAACCCGTTCAGGTCGATCTGCCGCCCGATCTTCCGCCGATCTCGGCGGATTCGCAGCGAGTGGCCCAGGTCTTGAACAACCTCCTATCCAACGCGTCGAAGTACTCGCCCCAGTCATCGGCCATCGAGGTGACCGCATCGTTGCAGGAACCCTACCTGGCCGTCTCCGTAATAGACGAAGGGCAGGGAGTGACGGCGGAACAGCTGCCCCGGCTGTTCAGGAAGTTCTCACGCGCCAGCCTCGGGGAAGGTCAAGAGAGCGTTGAGGGACACGGCTTGGGCCTCGCCATCTGCAAGGGAATCGTCGAGGCGCACGGAGGCCGCATCTGGGTCGAGAGTCGAGGCGAAGGGAACGGAGCGCGCTTCACCTTCACGATTCCCGTCGCTCCCGATGCGGAAGGGGAGACTCTCGAATCGTCCGCCCCGGGAATCAGGATGACGAGCACGGGCGAGCAGACGCGAGTGCTCTCGATAGACGACGATCCACAGATACTGCGGTACCTGCGCAACACGCTCACTGACGCCGGATACCTCCCCATTGCGACCGGCAACCCCAATGAGATGCTCCACCTCTTCGAGATTGAGCGGCCTCACCTCGTGCTGCTCGACGTGAGGCTGCCCGGCACCAGCGGGTTCGAGCTGTTGAAGAGTCTCCGCGAGATATCCGAAGTTCCGGTCATCTTCCTGTCCGGCAGCAGTGGGGATGAGACCGTAGCGCGCGGACTCGAATTGGGGGCATCCGACTACATCGTCAAGCCCTTCTCCCCGACGGAGTTGATCGCGAGAATCGAAATGGCCCTGCGAAAGGGGACGGGAAGCGACACGCGCGAGGAACGAGAACTCTACCGGACCGGAGACCTGACAATCGACTATTCGAATCGCCGTGTGACGGTTGGGGACAGTCCCGTGCAGCTAACCGCGACCGAGTACAAGGTGCTCTTCGAGCTGTCCGTCAACGCCGGGCGCGTGCTTACCCATGAGCACATACTGCAAAGAGTCTGGGGAGAGGAATACTCCGGGGATGAGGGCCACCTCTTGCGCGTCGTCATTAGAAACCTTCGCCGCAAGCTGGGAGACGACGCCAACGATCCGCGGTACGTCTTCACCGAGCACGGCGTTGGCTATCACATGCCCAAGCCGTAGCTCCTCCCGTCGACTTCAACGAGCTTTCAAAAAATGGCTAGGCGTTCTCGTCTGGTGCTGTCTGGGTCTCGCGGAATTCACGGATGGCCTTGCCCATGGCTCCGCCGATCTCCGGCAGCTTTCCGACCCCGAAGATAATCAACACGATAAAGAGCACAATGATCAACTCAGTTGGTCCAATCCAAGATGGCATATTTGTTGCACCTCCGTTTAGGTAGCGGCGTTATTCGCCGTGTATCTCGCTACTGCTAAGGGCTGAAACAACATGCCCGTGTTGCCGCCGGGCTAAGTGGGTCGAGAGGACGGCGATGGCGACGGCGGCCGTCGCGGTGGTAAGGGTCAAGACGAGGCCGATGGCGTGATCGAGTCGCTCCGGCTCGGCGAGCATGTCCGCCATAGTGGGGCCGCCGGTGTCCGCTACGAAGATGCAGAGCGCCAGGGCGAGCAGAACGGCGTCACGGATCTGTGTCGACCAGCCGACGCGCTCACGGTAGAGCAGCCCGAAGCAGCTGCACGTAAGGTTGAGCTTGCGGATCATCGCCACGCCGACGGCGACCATGAAGACGCCGAGCATGACGACTACGCTGAGAGCCGCCCACGCAGTATAGACTCCGGTCATCAGCAGGACAGCGGTCGCGAGTTCCGCATAAGGGAGTGCGTATCCGAAAGCCGACGCCAGCGGACGCGGGAGCATACGGTACTGCTGGACATCGTTGGCGAACCGACGCGGCGCCGCCAGCTTGGGGACGGCGGACATAAGGAAGACCGCCCCGAGTATGAGGCTGGCAGTTAACGCGAAGAGTGTCATGGCCTTGCCGCTCCGTTCGCGTCGCTGTCCGAGGGCACCGGCGTCCCGCTCTCCGGGGCAGGCCGGTCGTCAGAGCAGGCAAGGGCACCTGCGCTAACGGCGATCAGAGCGAGAAGGGAAGCTGTCACCCTCTTGAATCTTGCATTCATGGCTGTAGCCTCCTTCGCAGGGAAGACTATTCGGTTGCCGATACGCCTCCGTGTAATTCGCCTTAGGACGGAGTTAGTCAGTTTGATGACTCCAGCGAGTTGGCTATTTGGATCAGTTGCTCCTTCGTCCATGACGAAGCCGGTACAGCACTCATGTGCACAACACCGTGTTCGGCGGTCCTGAACACGAGTTCCATGAGGAACCTCGTGTCCCATACTTCTTCGCCATCATTAATGCGAGTCCATGCGCCTCGTATGAAATGTGCCTGCGAAGCGCCATCCACCTGAACGGCTTCCGAGTAGCCGGCTTTGACCGGAAGGCCGGAGGGCGACATTCTTCTGCCTTGAGTGATTATCAACGTCGGACCGTGTCCATTGCTCGTCTTGTAATGAAGAGCAATTTCGTTGATGCCAGCCGGGCCTTTTGTGACCTTGGTAAGGGACAATCCGTCTGGCAGATACCGAGATCCAGGAACCAGGGGACTGGAGCCCAGCACCATCCTTGCCGCCTCAAGTCCGTCGACGGCCGTAAAGCTTGCGCCACTCATCTTAGCGCCGGGATGTGAGGGGGTCGAGCCAACGTTGTTGATCAGGGGCTCTTGGGTAGTCATTTCGCTGTCACCTTTCTCTGGATTCACTTGTGGTCCGCTAATCTGTACAGAAGACAGCCCGCTCACTGCGTTGACCGCAGAATGGGCCGTACCTACTACTCCTAGGACTATCAGACTGACAACAACCAGCATGTGTTTGGCTCTTACTCTGAACATAGTCTCGCTCCTTTCTCTCACTAAAGCCCGCAACAACCGCACTCATACACTGTGATGTTGTGATGACACACGTACATCGGCTCACAACCAAGATCAGAACGCGACAGGTAATATACGTCGCGAATAACATACGAGTCGGGATACTCATTGCCACACTCTTCCGTACAAATGCGTCCAGCACAGCCAGATGATGCATACACTTCGTAACAGCAACAGTCACAAGGAAGCGCGTGTGCGATTCCCGGTCCTGTCCCTCCGAGAGGATCCCTGCCAAGGAACTCTGCTCCAGGTAAAGGTGGTAGGAACCGAGCGAGCGCTAACCCTGCAACCCCGGCGACTGTACCGATGAGAAATCGTCGCCGGGAGATTCCATGTTCCTCCTGAGTGCGGATGGGAGAAATCTGGCGACCTTTTGGCATCAAGTTCATGATTCACCTCTCGATAGCGTAATCTTGCTTCGTACGACTTTCTTCGTGTACCCCTTACGGGTCTCGGATGTTAAGTCCTCGTCTCCTTTCGTGTCCGTGGTCCGGTCGGTGCGCCCCCGCTGGGCGGGAATGGCCGCCCCCCACGGGGGCCTCGACAGGCGCATCGCGGTATGTTCAGGTTCTCCATCTTTCGTCTCCTCTCATGGAGTGATGTTCTCCATGATAGAGGCCGAATATATGAATAACGTAAGAATCAACCTCGAAAGTATAAGTTTTGTGTAAGGATTTCCGTGGTGACGAAATGGACTGTCGGCAGAAAGTGGAACCATGCCAGACGACCTGAGCGACTCATCAGAGGAACCGGATCGCCTGAAGCGGGAGATGGAGAGCCTGCGGGCGGGACTCCTCATCAGCATGGAGGCGGAGAAGCGTCGATTGGCGGCGTCGGTGGAGAGGTACGGAGAGGGGGGCTGCGAACGGTAGACCTCTTTCTCACAGGCTAACCGTTTGCCCTCGTTCCTCGTTTACTGTATATGAACGACGGGGCACGCGCATGTCACGCGCCGCGCGCCGTCTCACAACCTGTCACAGGAGCCTTTCACTAGCCATGATGGACCTTGCGGGCGTACGCCAGATAAACGAGATGGTGGAGAAGGAGGCGCCGTTCGTCCACGATCTCGTAACCGAGATCCGGAAGACGATCATCGGCCAGGACCGGCTTGTCGAACGGGCCCTTGTCGGACTGCTGGCCGACGGACACATCCTGCTGGAGGGGGTGCCTGGCCTCGCCAAGACGCTCTTGGTCAAGACCATCGGCGAGGCGATCCACGCGGGGTTCTCGCGCATCCAGTTCACCCCCGACCTCCTGCCGGGAGACCTCATCGGGACGCAGATATACAACCCCCGCACGAGCGAGTTCAGCGTCCGCAAGGGGCCGATCTTCGCGAACCTGATCCTCGCCGACGAGGTGAACCGCGCGCCCGCCAAGGTGCAGAGCGCGCTGCTGGAGGCGATGCAGGAGAACCAGGTCACCATAGGCGACCGGACGTACCCCATCGAGGCGCCGTTCCTCGTGCTGGCGACGCAGAACCCCATTGAGCAGGAGGGCACGTACCCCCTGCCCGAAGCGCAGGTCGACCGCTTCATGCTGAAGGTAGTCGTCGAATACCCGGAGCGCTCCGAGGAGCGCGAGATCATCGAGCGGATCACGGCGGGGCCGCTGCCGGAGGTGAAGCCGGTCATCGACCCGCAGTACATCATGAACGCGCGGGAGATCGTCCGGCAGGTCTACGTCGACGAGAAGGTCAAGGACTACGTGCTCGACCTCGTGATCGCCACGCGCGACCCCGGGGTGGCGGGACTCGACGAACTGGGCAACATGATCGCGTATGGCGCTTCGCCCCGCGCGGGCATCTTCCTGATCTCGGCGGCGAGGGCGCACGCGTTCCTCAAGGGACGCGGCTACGTCACGCCCGACGACGTCAAGCAGCTAGCGCCGGACATCCTCAGGCACCGCGTCATCACGACCTTCGAGGCCGAGGCCCAGGAGGTCACGTCCGCCGAGATCGTCCAGCGCATCCTCGACAATCTCGAGGTCCCGTAAGGCCCGACACCCTCACCCCAACCCTCTCCCGCGAACGGGAGAGGGGGTAAGGCAAGAGTCTGGGAAGGCTGGAATCCGGAGATTTCGCACCGCGAGATCATTGTGAAAACATGATGAACAGCGACAACATGCTAACCAACGACCTCATCGCCAAGATCCGGCGAATCGAGATCACGACACGGAAGCTCGTCAACGACAGCTTCGCTGGCGAGTACCACTCGGTGTTCAAGGGCCGGGGCATGGAGTTTATCGAGGTGCGCCAGTACCACCCCGGCGACGACGTGCGCACGATAGACTGGAACGTCACGGCCCGCACTGGAGAGCCCCACGTCAAGAGCTACGCCGAGGAGCGGGAGCTGACGGTCATGCTCGTGGTCGACGCGAGCCGCTCCGGCGACTTCGGCACGCGGAACCGCTTCAAGCGCGAGCTGGCCGCCGAGCTTGCGGCGGTCATGTCCTTCGCGGCGACGACGAACAACGACAAGGTCGGACTGCTCGTCTTCACCGACAGGGTGGAGCTTCTCATCCCGCCGCGCAAGGGGCGGAGTCACGTCCTCCGCATGGTGCGCGACCTCCTGGTGTTCCAGCCGGAGGGGACGGGCACCGACATCCGTCTCGCTCTCGATACGATCAACGTGCTGCTGAAGCGTCGGAGCATCGTGTTCGTCATCTCCGACTTCCTCGCGGAGCCGGACTCGTACCGGCAGGCGCTGTTCGCCACGAGTCGACGCCATGACGTGGTGGCATTCGATCTCGACGACCCGATGGAGCGCGAGATAGCCGACGTGGGCATCATCGCGCTGGAGGACGCCGAGACAGGGCAGCTGCGCTGGGTCGATACGAGCAGCGGGGCGTGGAGAAGGACGTTCTCCGAGAAGGTGGCGCGCTTCGTCGAGGAGAAACGCGAGGTCTTCTCCCGGGCAGCGGTAGACCGTGTGAACGTGACGACGGACAGGGACTATGTCGCCGAGGTGGCCGCGTTCTTCAAGAACCGGCTCCGCAGGCTGGCGCAGGGAGTATAGGCGTGTCGCGCGTGGTCCATTTCCAATGGCGCAGTCGGTGCCGTATCTGGCTTTCCGTGCTCGCCGCCACGCTGCTCGCCGCAGGGGCGTTCGGGACGGCGGTTGCTCAGGAAGACATATTGTCCAAGGTTGATATCTCATTGGAGGTGGCCCCTCCCAACGCGAGTTTTGCGGACGAGGTCACCTTTACTTTGGATGTCACCTACCCTGACGACTACAGCGTGGTGGTGCATAAGCTGCCGCGTGATTGGGGACAGTTCGAGGTCAGGGATCAGTCCCAAGCACAGATCGTTCTCAACGACGACGGAACGAAGACGACGACCCAGACGATCACGGCGGTGGTGTTCGGCAGAGGTACGGTACAGACACCCGACCTGCCCATTTCCGTTCGAGGCCCGGATGGGACCGTCGAGCAGGCGTTCCCACTTCCGAAGGAGTTGACCGTAGGATCGGTACTGCCGGGCCCGGAAGCGGAGCCGAAGGACATCCGCCCGCAGGCCGATTTTTCCACTCCGATTTGGGAGAACCCTGCAGCCCAAACCTCAACCTTGCTAATCGTGCTGGCCGGACTGTTGGCGGGGGACGTGATTGCGGCCTACCTGATACGCAGGAGACTGCAGGGAACACCGATGCCGATCATTGACACCCGGACGCCATGGGAGATCGCCATCGACGAGCTCGACCGGATCGAGCGGCTCGATCTGCCGGAGGACGGGCTGTTCAAGGAGCACTACACGCTCGTTGCCGACGCCATGCGCGTCTACGTGCAGGCTATGTACCTGAGGGACGTGAGCCCGGTCGACGCCATCGACATGACGACGGACGAGATATGGGCGGCGCTCAGGAGGTCGTCGTTGAACTACGATGACGGCAAGCTCGTCCTCGACCTGCTGCAAGAGGCCGACCTGGTGAAGTTCGCCAAGTACACGCCCGCCGTGTCGCAGGCATACGAGGCCTCCGGCCAGGCGCGGTACATCGTGGAGGTCACTCGGCCCGCCTTCCAACCGGAGGAGCCGTCGCAGAACGGGACATATGCCCAGCAGGAGGCGCCCGCGTGAACGACCTGAGCTTCGGGTCTCCATGGCTTCTCCTCCTCTTGCCGGGAGTTGCCCTACTGGCCGCCCTTCCGTACCTATGGAAGCGGCGGATGTCCCCCGTCGGTATGAGGTACGCGGACACAGGTCTCGTATCGGGGACCGGAAGCTCGGTGCGACTCCGCGTGATGCCCTTCGTTTCCGGGCTGCGTTTCGTGGCGTTGGCGCTCGTGATAGTCGCCGTCGCAAGGCCGCAGTCGGCGGACGCGCGGGAGGTCATTCGCGGCGAGGGCGTGGACATCGCCATCGCGCTCGACATTTCGGGCAGCATGGGTCAGCAGGACTTCGACCCGCACCGGCTCGACGCGGCGAAGGAGATCATCGCCGACTTCATCGTGGAGCGGAAGTACGACCGCATCGGCCTCGTCGTCTTCTCGCGGGACGCCTTCGTGCAGAGTCCGCCAACCCTCGACCACGACGTCCTCCTGCGGCTGCTGGACGAGGTCGATCTCGCCGACAGGCTGCGAATCCAGGACGGGACGGCCATAGGCAGCGGCATGGCGACCGCCGCCAACATGCTCAAGGACTCGACCGTCGAGAACAAGCTCGTGACCCTGCTCACGGACGGTGTGAATAACGCGGGCGATCTTGATCCGGTGACGGTAGCCACGGCCGCGGAGGCGCTCGAGATCAAGGTGTACACCATCGGAGTGGGCAGACCGAGCCGTTCCGGCGCCGACCCCCAGCTCGGTCCCTTCGGCGGGGGCGTCGTCAGGCAGCAGAGTTCGCTCGACGAGGAGACGCTCCAGCAGATCGCGGAGATCACGAACGCGAAGTACTACCGCGCGACGGACACGGCGGCGCTGCGGGGCATCTACGAGGAGATCAACGCTCTCGAGAAGTCGGAGATCGAGGTGCTCCACTTCACCACCTATCGCGAGCTTGCCGTGTGGTTCCTGGTCCCGGCCCTTCTACTGTTCCTGCTGGAACTGCTCCTCTCTCAAACCGTATTCAGAAAGATACCGTGAGATGACATTTGGCGCGCCACAATACCTGTATGCCCTGATAGCGCTGCCCGCGCTGATGGTCTTCGTGTGGTGGGCCTTCTCCCGGCGGGACGCATCCGTGCGGCGCATCGGCGATCCGGCCCTCATCGAGCGGCTGAGCACGTCCGTCAACAGGGGGATGCGCCATCGCAGGCTCGTCCTGTGGTTCGTCGGCATCGCCCTCATCATCTTCGCGCTCGCTCGTCCGCAGTGGGGCAGCGACGTGCAGATCGTCGAGCATCGCGGCGTGCAGGTCATGGTCGCGCTCGACATATCTCGGAGCATGCTGGCCCAGGACCTCAAACCGACCCGTCTCGAACGCGCCAAACTGGAAATATCGGACATGATGTCGGGGCTAACCGGCGACGAGGTCGGCATCGTCCTCTTCTCCGGGGCGAGCTTCATCCAGTTCCCGCTGACGTTCGACTACGCCACCGCGCGGACCTACCTCCGCAACGCGAACCCCGACATCATATCGAGGCAGGGCACCGTGATCGCCAAGGCGATAGAGACGGCGATGACCGGATTCAACGAGGAACGCGTAAGCCAGAAGATCATCGTCATCATGACGGACGGCGAGAACCACGAGGGCGACCCCATCGGAGCCGCCCGGCAGGCGGCGGATGAAGGCGCCGTCATCTACACGGTTGGGTTCGGATCGCCGGAGGGCGAGCCAATCCCCGTGTACGACAGGCAGGGCAACGTCACCGGATACCGCGAGGACGACCAGGGGCGCGTCGTCATCTCCAGCCTCGACGAGGCAACGCTTCAGGAGGTCGCGCGGGCGGGCGGGGGCAGGTATTTCCGCGCGGTTGATCGCGGAGCCATTGCCGGCCTCGTCGACGAGATTCAGTCGTTCGAGGACGAGAGCCTTGAGAGCGAGTTCAACCGCAAGCAGATCGAACGCTTCCAGATCTTCCTGCTCGCGGGCATACTCTCGCTCGTGCTCGCCGAAGTGATGACCGACAGGTTCTCCTTCTCGGTTTGGAGACGGCGCACGACCGCCGTCGAGGAGGCGGGCCGTGCTTGATCGATGGAGCGTGATAGGCGCGGCGATCCTCGTCCTTTTCCTTGCGGCGTGCGCTCAGACGCCTGCGCAGGTGAACAACTCAGCCAATGACTTGTTCGAGAAAGCTCAGACCGAGGAGACCCCCGGGGCAGCGTTGGACGCTTACGAAGAGTCGCTTGACGCGTATGAGGAGGCGCAGGAAAGCGAACCGGAGAAGGGCGAGCCGTACTACAACGCCGGTAACGCCCTGTACCGGATGGAGGACTACGAGGGGGCGCACAGGGACTACGATGAGGCGTTGAAATACGCCGAAGGCGACCTGCGGGCGCAGGGGTTCTTCAACAAGGGTAACGTATACTTTGATACGGAACAGTATCCCCAGGCTATCGAGGCGTATAAAGAAGTTCTTCGCATTCAGCCCGAAAACGAGGACGCCAAGCACAATCTGGAACTGGCGATGTCGATGCTGCCTCAAGAGGAACAGCAGGAACAGGGCGAGGAGCCGGACGAGAACCAAGAGCCCGGCCCCCAGGAGCAAGAGCAGGAACAGCAGCAAGACCAACAACAAGACCAGGAAAACGAGCAGAACGAACAAGAGCAGCAGGAGCAGGAGAACGAGGAGCAGCAGGACGAACAGCAGGACCAGCAGCAGAACAACGAGCAGGACGAACAGCAACAGGAGCAAGAACAGCAGCAACAGCAGCCCGCTCAGACCGAGCCGATAACCCCGGAGCAGGCCCGACAGCTACTGGAAAGCGTGAGCGAGGACGCGGAGACCCTCCAGGAGCGTCTGCAGCAGGTCCTCGTCTCGCCGGAACCTCCACCACAGAACCCCTGGTAAACATCTACGTGCTACATTCCCGAAACATACGACGCGCAGTCATTGGCCTCACCTTAGCCATGTCGCTAATGGCCGCGGCGATGCCGGCCGTCCACGCTCAGCAGCGAGACATCGATGTTTCCGCGGAGGTCAATAAGAATGAGCTCGCCGTCGGCGAGGACCTCACCCTCCGGGTCAGGATAGACGGGTCACTCAACCCCCAACAGCCGACGCTCCCCGAATTCGACGGACTCCGGCGGATGGGTCCGCCCTCAATTCAGAGGGAGACGTGGATTCGCGGTGGGACGAGCGGCTCAACTTTCTCATATCTCTATCAGTTCGAGGCCACAAAGGTCGGCACGGTAACGATCGACCCGATCTCAGTTACGATCAGCGGTCAGACGTACCGGACCGAACCGATCAAGGTTGAGGTATTCCAGGGACTGGGCGTCTCAACCCCCGTTCCCGGCCAGGGGCAGTCTCCGGGGCAGGATCTATCGGTCGCGGGCGGCTCAATGTTCGTAACTGCCTACGTCGACGACGACACACCCTATCTCGGCCAGCAGATCACCTACACCTTCAAGTTCTACCGTCGCTCGGCGCTCTTCCCCTCGTTCGGCAGGTACGGCCAGCCTCGCTTTGCTCCACCGGGCTTCTCCGGTTTCTGGAAGATCCAGGAGCCCGATCAGGACGAGTATACCGAGACGATAGGCTCCAACCGGTACCAGGTCGTGGAGCTCACTACAGTGCTCTTCCCGACTGTCGTCGGAACGCTGGTGATAGAGCCGGCGGGTCTGACGGTACCCATCGACTTCTTCGAAGCGCCCAACTACCTGGAGGCGGAGTCGATAGTCGTCGATGTGCAGCCGCTCCCCCCGGGAGCGCCGCCGGGGTTCACGGGCGCGGTGGGCAAGTTCAACATCTCCGCCGACGTGGACGACACGGAAGGGAAGGTCAACGAACCAGTGCAGCTTACCGTGAGGGTCGTGGGCGAGGGCAATATCGACTCGCTGCCCGACCCCGCATGGCCGGACTTCGACGACTGGCGCGTCTTCGAATCGCCGTCCGATACGTCCAGCAGACTCATTGACGGGCGGCTGGTGGGAACTCGCACCTACAACAGCGTCCTGGTGCCCCAGAAGGCGGGCGTCCTGACCGTCCCGGAGATAGGCTATGCCTACTACGATCCGAGCATCGATGAGTACGTCGAGGCCGCGTCGCAGCCGATTGTCATGTCGATAGCCGAAGGTGACGGCATGTCACCCCTTCCTCCGCTGCCGGGCGGCGGGACGGCCGTGGAGCGCGCCGGGTCGGACGTGCGGCACATCAAGCCCGTGCCGTCCTCTCTCCGGGAGTCCGGTGGAGGCCTCACCGGCAGCGCCGTGTACTGGGCCGCCTGGGGCGTCCCTCTGCTTGCCATCGCGGGCGCGGTGGCGTGGAGACGCAGGCAAACGGCTTCCGAACGCGGCATCGCCGCGGCACGCAAACGGAATGCTCTGCCCGCCGCGCGGAGCGCCCTCGCGAGAGCGGGAGAGTCGGGAGCAGACCCGAGAGTGGCAGTGGCCGACATCCTGCTGGAGTATCTCTCAGCGCGACTCGACGTGTCCGTGACAGGACTGACCCACGAAGCCCTCGACAGGTGGTTGCAGGGACTCGGCGTACCATTCGATCTCGCCCTGCAGGTGGAGGGCGTGCTGGGCGCGGCAGAGATGGCGAAGTACGCCCCGGAGATCGGCGACTCCCTCGCCGCGACGGAGCACTTCGACCGCGCGGCCAAGCTCCTCCACGACCTCGATGAGGCCATAGACGCATGAGTCGATTCCGACGACACGTCATCGCCCTGTTAGCCGGCCTCGGCGGGCTTGCCGCGGTCCTGGGCGTGGCGCTCGCGCAGGCCCCCTCCCCGGCCGACCTGATGGCCGAGGCGAACGCGCAGTACGAGGACGAAGAGTACGCCGCCGCCGCCCAGCAGTACGAGGCCCTCATCGACAGCGGGTACGAGGACGCCGCGCTCTACTACAACCTCGGCAACGCGTACTTCAAGAGTGGCGACCTCGGAAGGGCCGTCCTCAACTACCTCCGCGCCGAGGAGCTTTCCCCCCGCGATCCCGACATTCGGGCCAACCTCGAATTCGCCCGCGCCAGGACGGTCGACGACGTGGAGTCAGGTGGCGAGTCACTCGCCGCGAGCGTGTCCACCGGCGCGCGGCGATGGGTCACCGTCGGCGAGATGGGCGCCATATCGCTGCTGCTGTGGGTCGTGAGCGCCATCGCCATAGGCACGCTCGTCGTATGGCGCTCCGTCCCTCGAAGGGCGGCAGTGCGGAACGGCGCGTTCGTCGCCTCCGCCGCCACGCTCCTGTCGTTCCTGCTTCTGCTCAGTATGCTCTACGCCAACCCGAACGACGACAGCGCCGTCGTGGTCGCGTCGGAGATCGATGTCGTCAGCGGACCGGGCAAGCAGTACGAGTTGGAGTTCCCGCTTCACGGCGGCGCGCAGGTGCGCCTCATCGACTCACGCCAGGGATGGGTGCGGATCGCCCTGCCGGGCGGCGACCTCCAGGGCTGGGTCCCGTCCGACGCAGTCGAGGCCCTCCGGCGCGGCGGCTAGCCGACTCTCTCCTCCACTGTTGCATCACACGGTCACCGTGTGTCAACCTTGTCTCCCCATAGCAGGAGCGTGTCATGCGTGAGGGCGAGTACAAGAACGGCAAGAAGCACGGCCCCTGGAAGCTGTACTATCCCAACGGCCAGCTCAAGAGCCAGGCGACATTCCACGAGGGCCTGTACACAGGCTACTACTGCTCCTACCACGAAAACGGCGCGAAGAAATTCGAGGGTTGGTACGCCCCGATTCGAGGGAGCTCACGCGACGGCCGTAAAGAGGGCGAGTGGCTCATCCACGGCACCGACGGCGTGCCGGTAGAGCGGATAGTGTACGACCGGGGGCGCATCGTCGAGCGTGTCGCGCTGGTTCATGTCGAGTAGCTAGTCTAAGTGCGGTTGCAATTGTTAGAAATGCGTGCTATTATCATTACCTATCAGGTAATGATAACGGAGGTGGGTCATGCCGAATCTTTTTCTGGAGCAAGAAGACTTTCGTGGACATCACCTTTAGGACTAGAAGGCTAATGAAGGTCTTCAACTCAGATAGGGAACTCAGGAAAGCGTACGGTGATCGTATGGCGCGCACTATCAAAATGCGTCTTGCGGTTCTCAAGAATGCTCCAACACTGACGATGGTGCCGACAACCAGACCGGATCGACGACACCAACTTATAGGTGATCGAAGGGGTCAGTATGCAGTGGATCTGGTTCATCCACACCGGCTGATTTTTGAGCCTGGCAACGATCCGATCCCCAAGCGGGAAGACGGAGGAATAGATACCGACAGGATAACAGCAATCAAGATTATGGAAGTGGTGGATTACCATTGACATACGTATTGGATCGGCAAGAATCATCTGTCCAAAGAGGAGAGCGGGAGGTTTTGATACCCGCAAAGTAGTGCAAACGCCACAGGCGCGCATACATTAAAAACAAGGGTACTTTGATGGCAACTGTTACATACAGATATGAACCCGATTATGCCGTCCCACCGGGATGGATACTGGAGGAACGGCTCGAAGACCGGCAGATTTCCCATGCCGAATTTGCAAGGCGCTGTGGGCGATCTGCAAAGCTGATAAGCGAAATTATCGCGGGCAAGGCCCCAATTGAGCCTGTGACTGCGTTGCAGTTTGAAAAGGTGTTGGGACTTGACGCGAGTGTTTGGCTCGGCATGGAGACCGACTATAGACTCCACCAAGAACGCGAAGCTGAGAAAGCGAGATCTGAAGAACTCGAGGAATGGTCGAAGGCTTTTCCAGTCACGGAACTGGTAAAGCGAGGGGAAATGCCCAAACCGTCATCGAGTTCGGACAGAGTGTCCAGCTTGCTCTCTTTCTTCGGTGTTGCGACAGTAGAAGCGTGGCAGAACAGGCAAAAGCAATTGAGGGTTGCTTACCGCCACTCCCCGAGTTTCAAGAGTAATGATTATGCCTTAGCGACATGGCTTAGGCTTGGAGAGATTGAAGCGGAAAGGGCAGAGTGCGCCGACTACAACGAGCCGAAATTTCGGCAGTCACTAGCGCGCATTCGCAGGCTGACGGCTGCTCAGTCAGCCGAGCAACTCGATGAAGCCCAGCGGCTCTGTCGCGAAGCAGGTGTTGTCCTAGCGATTGTCAAACCTCTCCCGAGAACGGCGCTCAGCGGGGTGGCGTGGTGGCTGACCCCTCGAAAAGCAGTGATCCAACTGAGTGCTCGACACAAGAAAGACGATCATCTATGGTTCAGCCTATTTCACGAGGCAGCGCATCTTCTCCTTCATAGCAAAAAGAGGATATTCATAGATGGAACCAATGGTGAGTCCATGGATGCTGATGCGCAAGCTGACAGATGGGCCGCCGACTTCTTGATTCCTCGTTCTGAATGGAAGCGGTTTACGGCCTCATCCAGATTCCCCAGAACCTACGTGAAACGATTCGCTCGGCAACAGGGAATTGCCCCGAGCATCGTGGTCGGGAGACTCCAGTACGAGAAGTACATCCCCTGGGATCACCTGAATGACTTACGGGTGTCTTTAGCATAGGGATAAGTCAACTCCACCGTTCAGCCCTAGCCCTCTCCGCGCATCCCCGGAGGGCCGCCGCCAGGTGGGCGTCGACCTCCTCGGCCTGGGCCTCCGCCGCCCATGCGCCTTCTTCTCGCCCACTCTCCCGGTCCTCCAGGGCCGCCGGGCATACCGGGGCCGCCTGGCTGACGAGGTCCTTGCCCTCCAGGGCCACCAGAGCGTCCAGGTCTCTGTCCTTCGGGGCCGTCTAGCGACTGAAGACGAGCGTAGAGGCCCTTTTGAGCCATGAGTTCGTCGTGCGTGCCGCGCTCGGCTATACGGCCTTCGTCGAGGACGACGATCATGTCGGCGTTCCTGATCGTGGAGAGGCGGTGCGCGATGACGACGGCGGTCCGGTCCCGCAGCATGTCCGCCAGGGCACGCTGGATCTGCATCTCGGAGTTGGTGTCCACGCTCGCGGTCGCCTCGTCGAGGATCAGGACGTGAGGGTCGCCGACAATGGCGCGCGCGAAGCTGATGAGCTGTCGTTGGCCAATGCTGAGGTTCCCTCCACGCTCCTGCAGGGGCGTGTCGTAGCCCTGTTCGAGGTCGGTGATGAAGTCGTGGGCTCCTACCGCCTTCGCCGCCTTCTCGATCTGCTCGTCCGTGACGCCGTCGCGGTTGTAGCGGATGTTCTCGGCCACCGTCGAGCCGGAGAACAGGTACGGCTCCTGGGGAACGACGCTCACCTGCCGGTAGAGCGATTCGAGGGCGATGTCGCGAATGTCCACGCCGTCGATGGTGATTTGGCCCTCCTTCACGTCGTAGAGTCGCAGGAGCAGCGAGACCATGGTTGTCTTTCCCGCGCCGGTCGGTCCGACGAAGGCGACCGTCTGGCCGGCCGCGATCTCAAGGTCGACGTCCCGAAGGACGGGTTCTTCCTCGTGGTAGTGGAAGCCGACACCCTTGTAGCTGATCTCCCCCTTCACCGGCGGTAGACTGACCGCGTCGTCCTTCTCCACAACCTCCGGGTCCATGTCCAGTATCTCGAAGATGCGCTCACCGGAGACCATGGCACGCTGGAGCGAGCCGTACTCCTGGGTGAGCGTGCGCACGGGCTCGAAGAACCGCTGGATGAACAGGGCGAAGGCCAAAAGGACACCGGGCTGGATTGTCTCTTGGAATACCATGTAGCCACCGAAGAAGACGACCAGCGCGAGTCCCAGTGATGTGAGGATCTCAACCGTGGGGAGCAGAGCGGAGGACAGACGGCTCGCCTGAAGGTTTGCCTCAAGGTTCTGGACGTTCGACTGTTGGAAGCGGCGGATATTCGTCTCCTCGCGGTTGAGGCTCTGCACGACGCGCACCCCTGAAATGTTCTCCTGCAGGCCGGAGTTGACCTCCGCGATGGCCGTGCGAACTCGCATGAACGACTTGCGGGCGAACCGCTGCCAGATGTTCAGCGCGATGAAGAGGATCGGGATCACCGAGAGTGTGATGAGAGCGAGGAGCGCGTTCATGTACACCATCGCCCCGATTATCCCGATCAGGCTGAGGACCTGGCCGAGACTATTGACGAAGATCGATATCACCTCTTGAAGCTGGCGTACGTCGTTCTGCACACGCGACATGATCCGCCCCGTCTCGTTCTTGTCGAAGAACGACATCGAGAGCCGCTGGATGTGGTTGAATAGCTCCACCCGGAGCGTGCGCAGGACGTCCTGTCCCGCAAGGGCCATGAGGCGCATGTTGAGATAGCTCGACAGGAACTGCACGCCGGCCACGGCGATGAAGAGAACGACCGCCCAGTTCAGCCCGGACAGGTCGCCGGTCCCGATGAAGTCGTCTATGACCCATGCGACGATTAGCGGGAGCCCCACGACGGTCGCGGTGTAGACCATCGTCGCGATGAAGGCGATGATGACGATGGTCTTGTACGGGCGGAAGTACCCAAGCAGGCGCATGACGACACTGTGGTCGTACAGCTTGCCGTCGGGGTCCTCGTCAAGGCCCATTTCACCCATGCGCCTGATGGCGCCGGGTCCCATGCCGCCCGAAAAGCCGCCTCGACCGTAGTAGCCTCCGCCTCCCATCATGGCTGCTGCCTCCTGTATCCGTTCACTGGACGCATCATGTGCACTTGCGCTTGTCCCCTTCACAATCGTCGGACTCCGACGGGGCCTGCCTCGCCATGGCGTCGACGAGCATCTCTAATACCGGGGCTATCTTGTCCAGCTCATCGTCCGTCAGTGACTCCGATACCGCCTCGAATCCCACCGCTCCCATGCGGGAAAAGCGGTCGAGCATCTCCCGGCCGGGTTCGGTTATCTGGCAGAGCACCACACGCCGGTCGGAAGGGTCGGGAACGCGCTCAACGTACCCCTTCCTGACGAGCCGGTCGATCATGCTGGTGGCAGACGGCATACCACGCATCAGGTGGTCGGAGATGTCCTTCATTCGCTGGGATCCGCGGCTGAGAAAATACAGCGTGCGGATTTGCGGCATCGTCATGTCGAACCCGGCCAGATCGTCCCGCATGCGCGCCCTCCCAAGCCTCCTCATGCGGTCCATGCTTGCGGAGATGCGGTCTATCAGTTCTTTTCGATTGGAATCCATCAATGTCCTTTTACTTTCACTTACTCGAAGTATCTTATCATGTCGAATAATTCACGTCAATGGACCGGCGTCAATTGGGAGGGGAGCACGTTCCGACGTGCAGCGCCCCAAAGCGACCGACCCTCGTGAATGTATGGTAGAGTTGTTGCCGAAATCAACCCGGAGGCGGAGATGAAGATCGTTCGATACGAAGCAACCGGCGCGGCGGCCTGCGGCGCGCTCCAAGACGACGGCTCGATCCGGGAGCTCATCGGCTCGCCGTTCGAGGACTTTTCCGTGGGAGACGCGGTCGCGGACTTTGGTTCCGTGCGAGTCCTCCCGCCCGTCGAGCCGCGCAAGGTCATCGGCGTCGGACTCAACTACACCAAGCACATCGAGGAAATCGGCATGAACAAGCCCGAGTTCCCCATGCTGTTCATGAAGCCCAACACCGGCGTCATCGGGCACGGCGACTCCATAGTCTTGCCAAGGGAGAGCAAGCAGACCGAGTACGAGTGCGAGTTGACCGTCGTAATCGGCAAGAACGCGCGGCGCGTGTCGGAGGACGAGGCCCTCGACTATGTGCTCGGCTACACCTGCGGCAACGACGTGAGCGAGCGAACGATCCAGTTCCCGGAAATGAAGATGGGCGCGATTCTCGTCGGCAAGGGGTTCGATACCTTCTGCCCGATCGGCCCGGTCATTGCAACCGGCCTCGACCCGTCCGACCTGCGCATCCAGACCAGGCTCAACGGTGAGACGAGGCAGGACGGAAGCACTTCCGACCTCCTGTTCTCCGTCCCCAAGCTCGTTTCCTACATCAGCGATGCCATGACGCTCCAGCCCGGCGACTGCATCCTTACGGGAACCCCGTCGGGCGTCGGCCCAATCGCCCCGGGCGACGTTGTCGAGATAGACATCGAGGGAGTGGGCGTCCTCAGCAACCCCGTCGTTGCTGAGGGGTAGGTCTGTATGGTCGTACCCCTTAATTGCCTGCTGGTCTTAGTCCTAAACCCGTGGGTTCCAACGCCGACACCTGTCATGGGCGTTTGTTCTTCTACCAATTAGTGCTTGCCCAGTGTACTGTAATACCGTACACTTAGTAGCATGATCATCCGCTCCGTCCGCCACAGAGGACTGAGGCGTCTGATCGAAGAGGACAATCCTCGATCGCTTGGGCGCAGGTTGGTCGGGAGAGTGCGAAACGTTTTGACGGCCCTGATCTTGGCTGAGCATATGAGCGACTTCATTGCAACCGCACCCCGTGGCTGGCGCATACACAGACTCTCAGGCGACAGACAGGACGAGTGGAGCGTATCCGTATCCGGCAATTGGCGGATCACATTCGAAGAACAGGACGGTTTCATTGACCGCCTGAACTTGGAGGACTACCACTAATGGCTACTGACGGAATCAAGGTGAACATGACGCCCTCCCATCCGGGCGAGTTCGTCCGTATGGAAATTGTCGAAGAATTGGGCTTGAACGTTACGCAGGCCGCCGAGATCCTGGACGTCCGACGCGCCACGTTGTCCGATCTGCTGAACGGCAACGCCGCGCTGTCGCCGGAGATGGCGCTGCGGATCGAAAAGGCCTTTGACGTGAACATGGATATGCTGTTGCGGATGCAGGCGTGGTATGACGCATCTCAAATGCGCGCGCGGTCGAATGACATTCGTGTCGAGCGGTATCAGCCGGTCTGATCCACAAGCTTGGATCGAGCGAAACGAAAGGGAGACACGATGCCCAAACCGCGAATCACCAAGGTCGAGATCGAGACGTTCACCTACGAACTGCCCGACTTGGAACGCGGTGAGCACGGGCCGACGTACTCCCCGGGCAAATCGGTCACCAACACCGCGCACGCCATCACAATCTCCACGGACATCGGCGTGACCGGAGAGTACGTGTGGAGCGGGCCTATCGAGTACGCGGGTGCCTGCGTCGTCGCCGAGCTTCTCGTCGGGCAGGACCCGCTTGAGCGCGAGTACATCTACTCGCAGATCAAGCAGGCGATGCGACAGCAGGCCGAGATCGGCATCTCTGCTGTCGATATCGCCCTCTGGGACCTCGCAGGAAAGTACCACGACGCCCCGATACATCAGCTCCTTGGCGGCTACCGCAAGACGCTTCCCACCTACCCCGCCAGCGTTCATGCAACCGAGCACAACGAGTTGAAGTCCCCCGAGGAGATGGCCGACTTCGCCGAGCAGTGCAAGGAACTGGGGTACCCCGCCTTCAAGATTCACGGCTGGGAGAACGGCGAGCCGAACCGCGAGGCCGCAACGATCCTTGCGCTCCGCGACCGCGTGGGGCCGGGCATGGATTTGATGTCCGACCCGTACAACGCGCTCCGCACCTTTGGCGACGCGATCAAGGTCGGGCGCGCCTGCGACGAGGCGGGCTACTTCTGGTACGAGGACCCGCTGGCGGACGGGGGCATCTCGCAGTTCGCACACCGCAAGCTCCGGGAGCTGCTGGTCACGCCGCTGCTCCTGACCGAGCACGTCCGGGGCCTTGAGGCCCGCGTCGACTTCATGGTCAACGGAGCGACCGACTTCGTCAGAGGTGACGTGCAGTACATGGGCATCACCGCAACGATGAAGCTCGCCCACGCCGCCGAGGGCCTCGGCCTCGACATAGAGCTGCACAGTCCTGGGCCGGCCCAGCGCCAGTGCATGGCAGCAATACGGAACACCAACTACTACGAGCTGTCAGGCTCCCGAACGAAGGGGCCGAACGCCAACTACATCCCCGTATACGCGAACGACTATGTCGACCAGCTCGACGCGGCGGTGGACGGACACTTCCCCGTGCCGCAGGGACCGGGACTCGGCGTGGAGTACGACTGGACGGCGATCAGGCAGAACAGCCTGGGGACGAAGGTTTTCCAGTAGTTCGGGTGAGCCGCTAGAGCCGCTTCTCGAACGCCAGAACCTCGAAGCCGAGCTTCGTTCCCCTCGAAACCTCTATATACCCGGCCTTCGTGTACATGCCTATCGCGGCGACCTGTCCGGCGGTCGTCTCCAGCGTCAGCGTTCGGAAGCCCATTTCTCTGGCCCGATGCTCCAACTTCGATAGAATTCGTGTACCGAACCCTCTTCGCTGAACTTCAGGATGCACACGCATCCGGCATATCTCGGCGCGGTCGTCGGTCAGGCGTTTGAGGGCTCCCATCGCGACGATGCGGCTGTCGATTATGCCCACGTAGAACTCGCCGCCCGCGTCAATGTACGTGGCCTCAATGCGGTGGAGATCGTCGTCCCACGGGCCGTTTCCGGCGTGAGCGCCGACTTCGTTCAGGGCGAGGTTGTGGAGGTCCCACACGGCGTCGTGGTCGGAGGCCCGGTACCGTCGGATTTCCATCATCGGAGCGTAAGCCGCGCTATCTCGCCGGTGAAGGAGAGGATGTAGACCTCGCCGTCCGGCCCCTCGGCGAAGGACGATATCTGGAGGTCAGTGTCTGCGATCTCCGCCTGCTCGGTGACGCGACTGCCGTCGTGGCGCAGCGCCCAGATATTCCCGGTACAGAAGTCGCCGTACAGGTAGGCGCCGGAGAGGGACGGCAGCCGGCTGCCCCGGTAGACGTACCCGCCAGTCACCGAGCACCCGCCGTTGCGACCGTACTCGGCAACCGGAGGTTCCAGTTCATCGCTGCCGCAGCCGGGATTGCGGAAGCACGACGTTCCCTCCATGATATTCCAGCCGTAGTTGAGGCCGGGCCTGATGATGTCGATCTCCTCCAGCTTGTTCTGGCCGACGTCGCCCGTCCAGAGATCACCCGTCTCGCGGTCGAAGGAGAATCGCCACGGGTTGCGAAGGCCGTATGCCCATATCTCCGGTCGAGCGCCCTGCACGCCCACGAAGGGATTGTCGGGAGGCACGACGTAGGAGCCGGTCTCGTCGAGCGTACTCACGTCGATGCGGAGGATGGTGCCGAGCAGCGTCCGAAGGTCCTGGCCGTGTCCCCTCGGGTCGCCGCCGCTGCCGCCGTCGCCAAGCCCGACGTAGAGGTAGCCGTCCGGCCCGAAGGTGACCTGCCCGCCGTTGTGGTTCGAGTACGGCTGGCCGATCTCCATGATGATCTTCTCGGTGGAGGGGTCGGCGCTGCCCGTGCCCGGCGGTGCGTGATACCGGGCGATGACGGAGCGCCTGGGGGAGGCGGCGGAGTAGTAGGCGTAGAAGTACCCGTTGTCGCGATAGTCGGGGTCGAAGGCGAGGCCGAGCAGGCCCTCCTCATTGCCGCGGTCGCTGACCCTGTTGCGGATATCGAGGAAGGTATCAGGAGGGGATGGATTGGGCACGTTATCGAACACCATGATCCGTCCGGGCTGGAGGACGAGATAGAGGCGATCAGGCAACCCTTCGGGGTGCGTCAGGAACACCATGCGCTCGAACGAAACGCCGGGGAAGACGGTCTCCGTCCGTACCCTTGGGAGAGCGTCGCTTGCCGGTACAGGAATAGCCGGTGCTGCGGCGGGAGCGCTTGTGGGAAGTGGAGTCTCCGACTCGACGGTCGCGACGCCCGTAGGTGAAGGGGTCTCCGACTCGACGGTGGCAACGCCTTCCGACGTGGCATACGGCGACGGGGTCGCGTCCGTTTCGGACGAACACGCCGTCACGGTTAGGACGGCGGCTATCAGGGCGACCAATGCCGGCCATCTTGAGGCTGCCAAGTTTGATCTACTCATTCACTTGCTCCAAGTTACCCCTGTGTACCACGAACCGCGTCATCCGGGAGAGGTACTCCGGCTCGATGACGTCCACGTCGGCGGTGGTGATGAAGACCTGGCTGTAGTTCGAGACTCGCTCCAGCACGAGGCGGCGGCGGGGCGCGTCGAGCTCCGAGAGGACATCGTCGAGGAGGAGGACGGGCTGCCGGTTTCGGGCACGGCTGAGGTACTCGGCCTCCGCGAGCTTCAGGGCGAGTACTGCCGTCCGCGCCTGTCCGCGCGATGCGTAGAGGGCCACGTCCATGCCGTCGAGCAGAAGCTGAAAGTCGTCGCGATGGGGCCCTCGCACCGAGAACCCCTGGGCTATCTCCCGCGAGCGCACGTCTGCAAGGGATTTTTGCATAGCCTGTCCAATGTCCTCAGTCGTGCGGCGTCCATCGATGGCGAAGCTTGGGCGGTAGGCCAGTTCGAGAGTTTCGCCGTCGTCCGTGAGCGTGGCGTGCGTCCGGGCGGCGCCTTCCGACAGGGCGGCGAGGGCATCGCGTCTTCGGGCTACCACGATGCTTCCCGACTTGACGAGCTCGCCGTCCCAGAACTCAAGGTCGCTGGGGCTAGACCGGTTGGCCTTGATGCCCTTGAGCAGGTGGTTGCGCTGCATTACGACTCGCTGGTAGCGCTGGACGGCGCGGAGGTACTCGCGGTCGACCTGAGAGATGAGGATGTCCATGTACCGGCGGCGCAGGCCGGGTGAGCCGTACACCATGTCGAGGTCCTGGGCGCTGAACATGACGGCGTTGATCTCCCCGACGAGCTCGGAGGCGCGGCGGGGTATGCCGTTGACGCGGACGTATTTCTGGACGTGGAGGCGATTTTCGGCGTCGCTGCCGTGTGACTCGTTGACGGTATTCTTGAAATCGACCTGGACGCGGACGGGGCCGTCCTCGCGCTGGACGACGGCGGCGACCTGGGAGAAAAACTCCACGCCAACCGACTCGCGGCGGACAAGCTCACGCTCGGTCGAGGCGCGCTGGGACTTGGCGATGACGAGGAGGTAGAGGGCTTCGAGGAGGTTGCTCTTGCCGTGCCCGTTGTTGCCCTGCACGAGCACCATTCCCGGCTCCAGATCGACCTGCAGCCGCTCGTAGTTGCGTACGTTGAGGAGCGAGAGCTGGGAGAGATGGATGGCGAGACCTCGTGCAGCCGGAGATCAAGACTCGCCCGACCGCGATGCCACGAGATCGAGGAGGCCGTCCTCGGTGATGACGGGTACGCCGAGCTTTTCGGCGTCGGCGAGCTTCGACCCGGCGTCCTCGCCTGCAACGAGGTAGTCTGTCTTCTTGCTGACGCTGCCACTCACCGCACCACCGAGGTCCTTGATCCTGCCGGTGATCTCGGAGCGGCTGAACCGCTCCAGCCTGCCGGTTACGACGAAGCGGAGGCCGTCGAGGACCTGCTCGACCGTCTCCTCGCCATGCTCGGCCTCCATGGTGACGCCGACGGCATGCAGCTTCTCGATGACGGCGCGGTTCGACTCGTTGCCGAAGTAGGCGACGACGGCCTCGGCGATCTTCGGGCCGATGGACTGGACGGCTTCAAGTTCTTCCTGAGTGGCGTTCATGAGCGCGTCGATGTTCGGGAAGTGTCGCGTGAGGAGCTCGGCCACCTCGCCGCCGACGTGCTGAATCCCGACCGCGACGAGGACGCGAGAGAACGGCCGCTCCTTCGAGTCATCAATGGCGGACAGCAAATTTGCGACGCTCGTTTCGCCGAAGCGTTCAAGCTCAAGGAGGTCTTCCTTTTTCAGGGTGTAGAGGTCTGCCACCTGCCGTATGAGGCCCTTTTCGAGCAGGACGGTGGTCTGCTTGATGCCCAGTCCCTCGATATCCATCGCGCCCTTGCTGACGAAGTGCTCAAGGAGGCGCACAAGCTGGGCGGGACAGGCCGCGTTGACGCAGAGGTGGGCGGCCTCACCCTCGGCGCGGACGACGGGCTCGGCGCAGCTTGGGCACTCGCCGGGCATCTCGAAGGCTCTTTCGTCGCCGGTGCGCTTGCTGACGACGGACGACACAACCTGTGGGATGACCTCCCCCGCGCGCTCGACGACCACCCAGTCGCCGACACGGAGGTCCTTGGACTCGATGTAGTCGGCGTTGTGGAGGGTGGCCTGCCTGACCGTGACGCCGTTGATGTTGACCGGTTCCAGTACGGCGTAGGGGTTGATGCTCCCCGTTCTGCCGACGTTGACGGCTATGTCGAGTAGCTGCGTGGTGGCCTGAGTGGCAGGGAACTTGTAGGCGATGGCCCATCGCGGCTCGCGTCCCACGACTCCGAGGTGGCGCTGGTAGTCGAAGCGGTTGACCTTCACGACCACGCCGTCGCAGCCGTAGTCGAGGTCTTCCCAGCCCTCGACCCACTTCCTGCAGTAGTCGAGCGCCTCGTCGGGAGTGCGGACAAGGCGGCTGTGGGGGTTCGTCTTGAAACCGAGACGGGAGAGGGCCTCGATGGACTGCCAGTGCGTGTCGAACTCCATCGGCTCGGCGTAGCCAAGGGTGTAGACGTAGATATCGAGAGGACGTTCGGCCGTGGTGCGCGGGTCGAGCTGCCGGACGGAACCGGCGGCGGTGTTGCGCGGGTGGGCGTAGGGCGGGAGGCCCTCGGCGATGCGCTGCTCGTTGAAGGTCTCGAACGCGGACTTGGGAAAGATAACCTCGCCGCGAACCTCGAATCGCCTCGGCGCCGCAGCCGGAACATGGAGGGGGATACTCCGAATCGTCCGCATGTTGGAAGTCACGTCCTCGCCGACCACGCCGTTGCCTCGCGTCGCTCCTCGCGTGAGGAGACCGTCCTCGTAGGTCAGGGCCACGGCCAGCCCGTCGAGCTTGAGCTCGCAGACCATGTCGAACTGCGATTCTTCGAGGAGGCCGGCTACGCGAGCGTGCCATGCCATGAACTCCTCGTTGTCGAAGGCGTTGCCAAGGCTCAGTAGAGGGACAGGGTGCTCGGCCTGCGTGAAGCCCTCAAGAGGCTCCGCCCCGACGCGCTGAGTGGGCGAGTCGGGAGTGACGAGCTCGGGGTGCTCGGCCTCGATCCGGCGCAGCTCGCGCATCAGGTCGTCGTACTGCGCGTCGGATATCTCCGGGTCGTCGAGTACGTAGTACCGGTGGTTGTGGTAGTCGATACGGTCTCGAAGTTCCGTTATTCGGTCGAGGGTGGTCGTGCCGGGCATCGCCGCCGTCCTGTCTAGCGTGTACGTAGATAATAGCAGTGATGAGCAAGAGGGGGCATCCGAAGGCCGTCGAAACACTGGACGGCCTTTCGAGGCCATAGCTATACTGGATGTCGCGTGCGGACAGTTACGCAAGGGAATTCACTGGAAAGGCGCTCGATTTGCCCCCGTCCGACGAGTACAACGAATTCGTGAGGGAGCACCCTTCGCTGCTTGCCATCGGCAATACGCCGCTGGTGCAGCTCGACCTGCCGCTGGACATCGGGGGCGCGAGGGTCTCGGCCAAGTATGAGCATCTCAATCCCGGGGGCTCGATCAAGGACCGTCCTGTGCTTCGGATGCTGGTGGAGGCAACATTGGCGGGCGATCTGACTCCTGACCAGACGATACTCGACGCTACATCGGGCAACGCGGGCATCGCCTACGCGATGATCGGGGCGGTGCTCGGGTACAAGGTCGAACTGGTCATGCCGGAAAACGCGAGCGAGGAGCGCAAGAAGCGGCTCCTAGCCCACGGGGCAGACATCGTCTACACCGACCCGATGCTCGGGTACGACGAGAGCCTCCACGAGGTCAAGCGTCGCTACGAGGCCGACCCCGACAAGTATTTCTGGTGCGACCAGTACTCCAACCAGAACAACCCCCTCGCGCACTACGAGACGACGGCCGAGGAGATCCTCTCACAGGCTGCCGACCTGACCCATTTCGTCGCGGGCGTCGGTACGGGCGGGACGATCAGCGGCGTGGGCAAGCGACTCAAGGAGCACGATCCCAGCATCGAGGTCGTCGGCATCAACCCGCCCGTATGGCCCGGAGTGGAGGGCCTGAAGCACCTCGGCGAGGGCCACATCGTGCCGGAGACGTACCACGAGGAGCACGTCGACCGCATGATAGACATCGACGTGGACGCATCGTACGAGATGTCGCGGGAGATGTCGGATAAGGGGCTGTTCGCGGGCCAGTCGTCGGGCGCGTACGTGTGGGCGGCGTACCACGTCGCGGGCGAGGCGCGGTCCGGGCACGTCGTGACGATCTTCAACGACATCGGGGAGCGGTATTTTTCCACGGGCATGTGGGACACGGACAGGTGACGGGAGCGTTTGGGCCGCCTGACGGTTGCTCAGCGGTACCCGTTCGTGGTGAGCTTGTCGAACCATGAACAGGGTCTCCACCCTTCGACAGGCTCAGGGTGAACGGATCGGAGTCAGTAGTTATCGCTTGTGTCGAGCAGTTCTTTGGCGTCCCATTCTTCTTCAAATGCCATGATCTCGTCCCAGCGGTCGAGGATTGGCAGGTATTCTTCGTACCACGTCTTGTAGTAGTCGGAGCCGGTCGTCTCGCTCCAACGTTCCCGGCTTTCCCAGTATTGCAGGGCAAGGTATGACCGTGTACCCTCGATGCGCAGGAGTCCCAGCCCGATACAGCCCTGCAGCTTCTCGAAGTGAGGGACGATCCGCTCGCGCACGAGTTCAACGAGCTCAGATTCATCACGACCGGGCCTGAGGGTCCAACGTTTGTATGTAGTGAATTCTGCCATACCGGGTTGCAGTATAGGCGATTCAAGAGACTTGCGGCCAAGTAGATTCTGCCCGTCGTCGAGAGCGGCGGAGGGCAATTGGACGGCACTCGGTTTCTAGACGTTGACACGGCTACGCCGTTTTCACTACACTCAATACCAACCGAGCGGTGTGTAACGGTGACGAAGACGCGGATCACGAGAATTCTCTGACGAGGTAAGGCCATGGTTGGCGAGAACACGACCATTTCAAGAGAAGACCTAGCGGTCGAAAAGAACAACGAGGGTGTTTCGCGATTCAAGGCGGGCGACCTGGCCGGAGCAGCCAGGGCGTTCCAAGAAGCCTTGCAGTTCGACCCTTCACTGGATGAAGCGCGGGAAAACCGCGACATGGCGGTCAAACGGCTGGGCTACGAGCCTGTCGACGACGACGCCGAACTTGTACGCACGCGCCGGGAAGAGGACTTCGCGATTGACACCGGGGGCGATACGCTGGAGAAACTCGTCCAGTATGCCCTCTACGCCCTCGCTGCGGTGATTGGCATAGCGCTCATGGTCGGCATGTACGCGATTCTGGGCCCGCTTGGCATCGTGCTTCTGATTGTCGGCTGTTTGTTTGTCTGGGCTATCAAGTGGAGTTGGCTGTTCTTCCTCAAGTAAGCCTGCCAGGTCCCTTCTGATATGCGGGCGATTCGGTCTCTAGCCCTCGATCGGCTCGATGAGGCCGTAGTCGCCGTCCTCGCGCCGGTACACGACGCTGTACGTGCCCGTCTCCACGCTGCGGAACAGGTAGAAGCTGTGGTTGAGCAGCTCCATCTCGGCTATGGCGTCGTCGACGGTCATGCCGATCATCGGGAAGCGCTTGCGGCGGACCACCTTGATGGGCATGTCCTCCATCTCTTCCGGGGACGGCGTCTCCTCGTCCGGCTCGGGGGCCAGACCGTCCGGGAGATCGCGTAAAGACTTGCGCTGCTGGTTGGAGCGGTAGCGCCGTCCCTTGTACCGTCGTATCTGGCGGTCCATCACGTCGACGGCGGTGTCGACGGCTTCGGATATGGTCGAGCCGCGTCGCTGCGCGCGCAAGACCTGTCCCTTGACCATGAGGGTCAACTGCACGACGAACCGGTCATCGCCGGAGCGCGAGGAGGTCCGCTTGATTTCCACCGTGGCGTCCATCATCTGAGGCAAGTGCCTCGACAAACGATTGAATTTCTTGCCAACGTAGCTTTCTATATCGTCCGTGATTTCGACGTTTCTGCCGTGAATCTTGATATCCAATTTGACCTCCGATGCGAAAAAAGATGCGCTGCAAATAGCGTTCGGGCCGGATTACGGCCCTTCGTCCGAGTATTTTCGTATAGTCTTGTTTCCGGCGCTTATGTCCGCCCGTCGTTCGAGGGCCCTCTCGTCCAGGTCCACGCCGAGGCCGGGGGCGTCGGGCAGGGGGATGTACCCGTCTTCGACATGGGGGGCGCCGACCGTGATGTCCTCGACCACCGGCTCGAAATTCACCCAGTACTCGGTGATGATGAAGTTCGGTATGCAGGCGGAGACGTGGACGGTGGACGCGAGCGCGACTCCGACGCTGTTGTAGTTGTGGGGTGAGACGCCGACGTAGTACGGCTCGGCCATCGCGGCGATCTCCTTCGTCTCGAGGATGCCGCCGGTGTTGCACACGTCCGGGTTGATGATATCGACGGCGCGCTTTTCAAACAGCTCCCGGAAAGCGGCCTTGGTGTACAGGGTCTCGCCGGCGACGATGGGTATGTCGGTCCGGCTTCTGACCTCGGCCAGGGCGTCGACGTTTTCGGCAGGGCAGGGTTCCTCGAACCAGAAGGGGTCGACGTCGCGAATCGCGTCGGCGACGCGGACGGCGTGCATCGGGGCGAGTCTGCGATGCACCTCGATGAGCAGGTCGATGTCGGGCCCGACGGCATCGCGCACGGCGTGTACAGTCTCGATTGCCGCGGCCTCGTCATCGCGTGAGATGTAGAGTCGCCAGGGACCGGGGAAGGGATCGAACTTGAGGGCGGTGAAGCCCCTGTCGACCATTTGCCTGGCGGCGTCGGCATACTCGTCGGGAGTCTCCGTGTCGTCCGACCATCCATTGGCGTATACGCGGATTTTGTCGCGGCACGCTCCGCCGAGCAGGTCGTATACGGGCACGCCCAGGCTCTTCCCAACGATGTCCCACAGCGCCTGCTCGATGGCGCTCAGGGCGGACCAGAAGTCCATGGCGCCGCGCTTGGCGGCAAAGTCCTCGTATGCCACCAGCGAGAAGTGCTTGATGTTGAACGGGCTGCGTCCGATCAAGTAGTGCCCCAGGCGTTCCACGTGGGCCGTAATCGCGGTGTCGCGGTCGGTCTGAGTGTATGCCTCGCCCCAGCCGTAGGTCCCGTCGTCGGCCTCGACCCGGACGAACACCAGGTTCTTGGGCCCGTCGGCGTTTACTATGTAGCTCCGAACGTTTGCGATCTTCAAACGATTGCCTCGACCCATTTAAGCGATGGTTCAGGGTATTCATAGTAGCATCAGAGAGGCGTTCCGCACGAGTCGGGAGCGTCGGTCAAGTGGCAGCGATGGGGTACCGGTCTACACGCGCATTGGTTGTGGTATACTGTGGTTCCCCTACCCCGTGTAGCGTTTGGGCCAATAGCTCAGCCGGTTAGAGCGCAGTCCTGATAAGACTGAGGTCCCTGGTTCGAGTCCAGGTTGGCCCACCAACGTCTACGGTAGACAGAACCGTCTTTGAATTGTGGCTCGGCGGTCTGTGATCCTTGCTCAGACCGTCCAAGCCGAGCAACTCCCCCAGCGGCGTGGGTTCGTCACGTCGTGCTCCGGGTACTCCATTGCTCGGGTAGAATCAACTCCCAAGCGTATTTGGCCCCCTCCGTGTCGGGGCTCGTTGTCCTTTCATGTGGAAGCGAGCAGAAACGCTCATCGAAGAACGTTACACATGCCGACACGATTTTGCTGTAGTGGGGCTTGTCAACCGGTAGGATGTTGCTGTTTAGCGCGAGCCGCACCGATTGATGATCGCGGAGGTAGTGGTCCTTCAATAGCCATTCGGCCCGACCGACGACGTTTCCGCTTCGGTATAGCCCGGCCAGGAGCCAGAGGCCATAGACAGTACCTATATAGGTGTATGTGTCATTGAAAATGATCGACCCGTCCGTAGCCAAGGAGGATTGTCCGCCGTACTTGGCATACTGAAGCAGGAAGTCGTCCAACTCTTCTCTCACTTGCGTCCAGCGTCCGACTTCAGCGAGGTGGATAGCGTTTGCCAACATCCTGTCGTAAAACTTGTGCGCCACAACCAAATATCCTAGTCGACCCCTCGCGAATCCTCTTACGTGCCTGTTTTGCCTCGCGTGTATCGTGAACTCCGCTCTCCGGGCATTGGAAGTAATTCTCTTGCCCGGCGCGTTTCTTTCGTTCGATATTTGACCACGGTAGTAGCAATGCTCCTGCCACTCCCCGCGGTTCCAGTGGAACACGGACAGTGACCCATCTGGCCGTTCATAACAGTAGTGACAGGCGCACTTGAATTCCGGCCTCCCACTGAACTTACCTCCGCCGCCTTTGCCACTACTGTTGCAATCTCCACACATCATCTGAAGGTTCCAGTATTGATCCAACTTTCTGTCAGGTGGACTGACGAAGTCGCGGGGAACAATATGGTCTATGGTCTGGTTGCCGGATTCGACGGGTTGCCCACAGCCGCCTGAGTGAGCGCCGCACACTCCATCGTCCCTGTCTCTAACGAGTTTTTGGGTCCTGCGACTTACCCTCGACGTTCGTTGTCTTGGTCTCTTCTTGCTCACTTTGGCCTTTCGTATGTGCCGTCCGCTCAGCGAGTCGCGGGCAGCTCCTTCTCCCGCCCCTCCCCCTTGGGCATCCGGTAGCCGACGCGGCGCTCGGTGAAGATGTAGGTTGGGCTGGCGCCGGCGTCGCCCAGCTTGCGGCGGAGCTTGTTGATGAGGGTGCGCATGGGACGCATGTCGCCGACGCCCCGCTCTCCCCAGACCCGTTCCACCAGGTACTGGTGGGTCAACACGCGTCCGGCGTTGGCCGAGAGCTCGGCGAGCATCCGGTACTCCATCGCCACCAGCTCCATTGGACGGCCGGCAAAGGTCACGCTGCGGGAGGCGTAGTCGATGACCAGGTCTCCCAGCACGTAGGGCTCCGCAGGTTCGGAGGCCGCCCTTCGGCGCAGGGCCGCCCTGATCCTCGCCGAGAGCTCCGTTGGCGAGAAGGGCTTGACCACGTAGTCGGCGGCCCCCATGTCGAAGGCCCTGGCGACGACCTCCTCCCGTCCGTAGGCGGACAGGAAGATGACCGGCACGTCGGCCACGTCGAGGATGTCCTTCATCAGCTCGATGCCGTCCGCGCCCGGGAGCATCAGGTCAAGCAGAACCAGCTCCGGCCTCTCATCCGCCACGAGGCGAATGACCTCCTCCGGCTCCCCCGTCACCACCGGGTCGTAGCCCGACTTTGCGAGAGTGTCGCGGATGTAGCGGAGGTCGTTGGGGTCGTCGTCCACCGCGAGGACGCGCACCCGCTTCTCCTCCTTCCGCCCGCGCCGCGTCGAGTCCGGCTGCAACCCGCCGGGCGTGTCGGCTACGGAGTCCTCGAACGACGGCAGGGTGAAGGTGAAGCGCGCCCCCATGCCCGGCCCGTCGCTCTCGGCCCAGATGCGGCCGCCGTGGGCCTCCACGATGCCCTTGCAGATGGCGAGACCCAGGCCGGTGTCCCCCGCCTGCTCTTCGGCCTGCGCCCTGGAGAACTTTCGGAACAGGAGGGGCAGGCTCTCCGCCGGGATGCCCCGGCCCTCGTCGGCAACCGAGAAGGCCACGTGAACGCCGTCCCGCACCGCGCTCACGCGGATGACCGACGATTCCGAGGAGTTGCGGGCCGCGTTGGACAGCAGGTTGCCGAGCACCTGCACGATGCGCCGCCTGTCCGCCATCACCAGGGGCAGGTCGGGCTCGACGTCGAAGGCGACGTTGTTCTTGCCTCCCGCGCTGGTGAAGCCGCTCCTCGCCCGGTCCACCAGCACGGCCACCTCAGCGGGTTCGAGACCGACCGGCAGCGTGCCCGTCTCGATGCGGGCCACGTCCAGCAGGTCTGCGACCAGGGCGTTCATGTGCTCGGCCTGGTCGCCGATGATGCGGACGAACTGGCGCACCACTGCGGGGTCCAGGTCCGCTCCCGAGTGCATGATCGCCGCCGCCGACCCCATGATGGAGGTCAGGGGAGTCCGCAGCTCGTGGCTCACCATCGCAAGGAACTCGACCCGCAGCCGTTCCTGCTCCTCCAGGTCGGCCATGTCCTGCATGGTGACCACCACGGACTCGACCGCGCCCTCCCCGGAGAGGATTGGCGTTGCATTGAGCAGCACGGTCACGCTCCGCCCGTCGGGGACCCGCATGACGATCTCCTCCGAGCGCACCGTCTCGCTCGCGCTCAGAAGCTCGACCATCGGGAACTCCCGCAGGGAGACCTCCCGCCCGTCGGCCCGCCGGAACGTCAACACGTCGAGCAGGACTTCCGGCGACTGGCCGGGATTGCGCAGGCTGTCCACGATCCTGTGGGCCTCCCGGTTGAAGGACTTCGGCGCTCCCGTCGCGGCGTCGAAGACCACCACGCCCACCGGCGAGGTGTCGATCAGCGTCTCCAGGTCGGCCCTGGCCCGCTGTTCGTCCCGGTGCCTGCGGGCGTTGACGATGGCCATAGCCGCCTGGGTTGCGAACAGCACGACGGTCTCCTCGTCCTCCTGTGTGAACTCCCCTCCGTCCTCCCCGTGAGTCAGGTAGATGGTGCCGACTGCGACGCCCCGGTGCCGGACCGGGGCCACCAGCAGGGAGGTCACCGGCACGGAGGGCAGGAAGTCGGGCATGTTCAACGCTCTCAGGTGGTCGTCCACGTTGGGGACCCGCAGGGGCTCGGCAAGACCGCTGAGGTACTCGAAGAAGCCCAGCCCCTCCCGCATGTCCCAGAGCCCCCGGTGCTCCTCCTGGGTCATGCCGGAGACGATGAAGTCGGACGGCTGCCCGGCTTCGCCGAAGACGGTGATCGCGCCGTAGCGAGAGGACGTGAGCGACCGTGCGGAGTCCACCACCCCCTGGAGCACGGACCTGAAGTCCAGGTCCTCGGTGATGCGGAGGCCGGCCTCGCTCAGACGGGAGAGGCGTTCCTCCAGCTCGCGTATCCGCCGGTGCGGCTCGTCGGGTCGGTCCAACTCAACACCTCGATGGGACTCGGATTCGGCGCTGACGGGGCGATTATACGGGATTCTCGGAGAAGGTCATAGTAGGTCATATTAAATTACCGAAAATATCATGGTCAGATGATGTTGGCGTGGTAACGTCCATAGGGAGTTTGCCCGAAAAATGGGAGGTGTTCACTTGGCTTTTGTACAGGGAGAACCTGGACAGGCAACAGCGTCGAGACCGGCCGCGGTTGCCGCGACGCACGAGCTTGACGCGTCCCGCGCCAGGCGCGCCGATTCTGGCGCATTGAACTCTACCCCCCTCCCCCCCCGATTTTCACATCCGCGTAGCATCCACGGCCCGTCACAGGGGCTGACGGTATGAGCAGCCGCCTGCCGTACGCGCCCCTCCAGCCTATGCGCCGCTCCACAGCCCTCCTCCTCGTCCTTTTATTCGCCGCGCTGACCCTTGCCTCCCCCTCGGCGGGTCCGGCCCACGCCGCAGACGGCTACGAACCCGACCCGGAGGTGGTTGACGACGTGCGGAGCTACGCGGCGGAAACGGAGCACGGGTTCGCTCATGTGTGGCGCTGGGTCAGGGTGCTGGAGAGCTTCGGGGCGCTGGAGGGTATGACCGTCGCCGAGGCCGAGGACAACGCCGACCGATTCATGGCGAGCCGCTGGGACCCTGTCGCGGATGAACTGCGCCGCCTGGAGGACGCGGACGGCGAAACCGAAGCGGACCAACAACTGATCGCCGATATTCGCGGTTACGCCGAGCAGACGGAACACGGATTCGAGCACGTGTGGCGCTGGGTCCGGGCGCTGAAGAGCCTGGGCGCGGTCGAGGCAATGACCGCCGCCGAGGCTCGGGACAACGCCGGCACATTCATGGCGAGCCGCTGGGACCCGGTGGCTGCCGAGTTGGCTGAGATGGAGGCATCGACTGCCGAGCCGGAGCCCACACCGGCGCCTGAACCTACTCCCGAACCCACGCCGGCGCCCAACCGGGCCCCGCAGGTCGACACCGCCGCCGCGAACTACGCCGGTTTCGTCGCCGCGGGCAACGCTCCGCGAGGTATTCTCGTCACCAAGCGCTTCGCCGGCGTCTTCTCCGACCCCGACGGCGATCAGCTCACCTACTCCCTCTCCGACGTCGACGGCCCCTTCCGCCTGGTGGACCAGCTGGGGATCTTCCCGGAGGGCAGCAGCGACGCCAGTGCCGCGCAGAGTTCGCGGCCCCTCAACGCCGTCATGCGCGTCTATTTCCGGGCGGATGACGATGACGATTGGGACGCAATGGTCCCGCCGGTGCCGGAACAGCCGCTCGTGACCGTCACCCTCACCGCCACCGACCCCGACGGTCTGACCGCCTCCGTCCAAGGCTCGTTCCTCATCCATTGGGAACCCCAGCCGCAGGAGCCGGACTGCGAGCTGACCGCGCCGTCATCGGTGGCCGGACTGGGCGCCGAGCGCGCCGCCGTGATCACGTGGTCGCTGCCCGAGGACCTCGACGACACCTGCAACGTGACGGGCTTCGTCGTCGGGGCAACGAGCGCCCTGGCAAGCTATGAGACCCGGGTGGCCGACCCCGAGGCCCGCAGGTACGTGATGCTGGGGATCGAACCCGGCGACTACCACTTCTACGTGCGCATCGAGTACTCCGAGGGAACCTCGGACGAACTCGTGACGATGCAGCAGAACGTGCCGTCCACCTGCAGCGTCACCCTTACCGTCGCCGAATATGCCGGCGCCTTGATCAGCGGACGCTGGTCCAACGAGGCCGGCATGGGATGCGTCAACGGCCCCGAGATCGAGTTCCATTTCAAGCGCACGCAGGATGACTACTACATGGAGTACGGGCGCTTCCCGAACTGGCCGCAGAGCGACCCGGACTTGCCCTCATTCATCATCGGCGGCCTCGATCCCTACGTCTCCTACGACTTCAAGATCGTCGCCGTCGACGCCGCCGGACAGAAGCACGACAGCAACGTCGCCAGCGCCACCATCGTCACCAACGACGCCTCGGTGACGCCCGACGCCAACAGCCCGCGGGACCTGCGCATCCTGGCCGACAACAACGGCGCGGCCTACGTCAGTTGGAGTTCCCCAGCGTCCTTCGGCGCTGGGCGGACGTTCAGCGCCTATGTGATCGAGTGGAAGGACGAAGACGGCGCCACCGAGACGGAGCTGATTACATCGTCAGCGGGCGGCACACACCGCATCGCCGGCCTGACCGACGGCACGGCATACACCATCCGCATGGCCGCGCGCACCACCGACGCGCAGAGCAACACCCACGACGCCTGGTCGGCCACTGCCCCGACCTTCATCGCGCTGTCGGAGCCGACTAAGCTTTGGTTCGATCACCGCACCCCGTTGCACAACAGCGGGCGGCTCTTCATGTCTACAGGGTACAACAAGGGCGATGCTGCAGCTGTTTGCACCGTCGTCTCAGACGACGGCACTGAAACCATCAACTGCCCGCACGGCACCCTTGTGAACCTCGATGCCGATGGCGACATTACCGTGTCATACGTCCACGAACTCAACGGTGTGGAAACGCCCTCCCACACATCGGAGGGCGTTGCGGGCGGCCCGGGTGCGCCCCCGATTTGGGCGTCGGGCGGCAACGGCGAGCTGGTCGTCGAGTGGGGGGACGCGAGTATCTCCGGAATCGTGGGGAACCTCGACCGATTCATCATCCAGCACCGCGAGGGCACGAGCGGCGCCTGGACCGATACCGTTGTCACGGACACAGACGCACGCAAACACACGGTGTCCGTGACAACAACCAACAACAGCACGCCGACTGATTGGCAGGTCCGCATCCGGGCCCGTAGCGACGGCGATGACGGAGATGCGAACACCACCGATACAGCGCGGTTGGGCTTCACCTCTGAGATCCTGACGGTCAAGACGCACATCCTCTATACCCTGACACCTCGCCTGCCGAACCGTGTCCGGGTCAAGCCGGGCGAATCCCAGTCGCTGGTCGTCGAGTGGGAGCATCCGGAGCAAGACGACCGCTCGCGGGTGTACGCCTACCAGGTGCGCCACCGGCTCCGGGGAGAGGTCAGTTGGACCGAGAGCGCTGAGCTCCACCCGCGCCTGACCCACCGCATCTGTGGCTCTGCTGGCGAATGCGAGAACCCCCGGCGCCTTGAGATCACGGGCCTCACCGGGGGCAACCGGTACGAGGTTGCGGTCCGCGCAAAGAACGCCAACGGCTGGAGCGAGTGGCTCCACACGCGGTCGCACAACATCCCCAACGACTAGACAGGCGACGGCCCCGTGCAACAGCGGCTCGCAGGGGCGAGAGCTTCCCTTGAGGGCTGCGGTTTAGGCGCCTGGCGGGTGGCCTATGAATCAGACGTTACCTGTGAAGCGTAGCAGGTAGTTGTCGCTGGGGGCGACAACTTGCCTAGGTCAAGGAATCTCGGTCCACATCGTCCCGTCGGGGGGCGAGGCTTGACCAAGCCAGTCCCGTCCCCAGCAGACCACTTCACCGTCCTCTCGCAATGCGCAAGCGTGCTTGGGAGAAGCACTAATGGTGGTGAACCGTTCCCCTTCCGGCGGGGATGTGAGGCCGGAATCGACATACTTGGTCCAGCATACCGGGGTCCCGTCCGCTCTGAGGCCACAGTGGGCGTCATCGTTGCTCAGCGATACAAGTCTCTCGTCTTCAGGCGGCGACTGAGGAACGGGATCTGGACTCCAGTCATAGTGACAACCATAGATTAGACTCGATCTAAGTGTGCATGTCTGGTTGCCGCCGTCGCCCCAGCACACAACCACGCCATCTTCACGCAATCCGCAAGAGTGCTCTGAACCGGCGCTGATTGCGACAAAAGTCTCATCTTGTGGTGCCGCGATGGCTGGGTCTGAGCGGTAGCCCCAACACGTTGCAGTACCGTCAATACGCAAAGCGCAGGTATGGCCGGCCCCGCTGCTGATGGCTGTGAATTTCTCGCCGGGAGGAGGTGAGGCTTTCCCGTCCTGATTGCTGCCCCAGCAAACGGGGGTGCCGTCTTCCTGTAGCGCACAGGCGTGAGACCAGCCTACGCTAATTGCCTTGAGCTTTTGGCCTAACGGAGGCGTTTGGTCATAGTATCCACGAATGATTGTAATGGTGCGAGTGGCAGTCGTCCCTCCGTCTCGGTCACTCGTCGTAGGCGAAGGAATAGCCTGTCCATCGAGCCTGCAGAAGATACTGCCGTCTTCTTTGGCTTGGCAAGTATGTTTGCCTTCGTCTACAAAGTCCCAGCAAACGGGCGTGCCGTCTGTGCGTATTGCGCACGTATGCCGTCCTCTGCTAATCGACGTGAATTCACCCGGTGGGGCCTCTGAACCGCCCCCTTCAACATTTCTCATTCCCCAGCACAAGGGAGTCCCATCAGTCAACAGTCCGCATGTTTGGAAGGTTCCGACGCTCACAGACTTGAATCGAAGGGGTGGCGGGGGAGTCGACTGAGAGGTCACCCAAAACGTGAAGGATCCCGGCATAGTGCGATTGTGCGTATGTGCCTCTACGATGTATTCGCCGGGAGGCAGGACGATATGAGCCCAACTTCGCTGCTGTCCTTCTTCACAATATGGTCCGGTCAAGACGACGCCGGATGAACTCAACTCCACTTCTGTGAAACCTGTGTCGTCGACTTTCAGCAACTTGAAGGATGTTTCGTCCGGTGAGGATAAATCGAAACGCACAAACGACCAGTCTTTAAGAGAAAAACCGTATGGCCGAACATAGCTGTCCTCAGGGTTTCCTTGCTGGCACTCCCTGGCCCAATGCCCATATCGGCGGGTGTACCCATCAAGGATGCCTAACGACTCAAATTCGCAATTCTCAATGAGGCTGGAACTCTGCCTCACCTCGTGGGGGAACGAGAAGTTTATGCCGTACCGGCCTTCTTGGGCTTCGACGATGTACGTGCCACAGGTTGAGTCATTCAGTGTCCAATCCATGCTGTATTCCGATATCGAATAGGTCTCCTTGTCAATGACGATTGCGATATCCACCCTCTCGCCTGCCGGATCGTTGGCCGCGCCGGTCATTTCCAACCCAATGCGGAAGGTGGCCCATCCGTCAGCGCTATGGGAAACGTCGATATCCGCCCAGTTGGCGTACTTCAGTATGGTTTCGAGCATGTAGTGCGGATCCGACAGGTCTCCACGCCAACCCTGCACGATAGTCGAGAATGTGCCGCCGTCGACCACTTCCCATCCACTGCGAGACTTGCGCCAGTGTTCAGACTCATCGAAGTGTGCCCGGAGGCCATATGCCTGGATTTCATCGTTGCCGATTCTTGACCATCCGAAGTACGGACTATGGCTGGTGAGGTTTCCTACCTCATAGACGGACCAGTGGAGTTCTTCGGAACAGTCCGGTAGTGAAGACTGCACCTTGAAGCCTACCGTAGTCGCTTTCCTGAGTTCGGTGTACGCGTTCGACAGGAGCGTCCACGCTTCAATCTGCGAATGGGCCGACTGGGGGTCCAAGAGCTGATCTTCGAAAACTATCAACCTCTCGATTTCTTCCATCTTCATTCTGGGCTTCACCAACTCGTGCGAATGCAATTGCAGTAAGGCCTCGTCCATGGGATTCAATCTCGCGCTGTCGTGGGCCTCCGAGTTCATGATGCTCAGCACGTCAGTACGATGCCTCATAGTACTAAAGGCGTGTACTATCTCGTGGATCATCGCGTGCCTGAGCAGCTTCCTCTCCTTGGCGTCGAATTCGCCGAAGTCCGTCGCAAGGTGAGGCCACAAGTTATAGACCACAATTTTGCTCCGAACTATCTCGTCCTGCCATACGTTATATTCCGCGCAGCCAAATGCCTCGGTGAAGCAAGCCACTTTTCTTGATACGGCTTCGGGAATCGTTAGACCGACATATGCTCTGATGTCGACGGCTTGTTCGGGATCAACCACTTCGTATTGAAGGTCCAACGTGGAAGCCACGTAATGAAATGCGTCTTTGAATTCCGCAGCAAATCCGTGACTGCCGCTGACAGCGACCCGTAACGGCGACTCCTTGTCCCACTTCAGGATACGGTCGGTAGACCACCCCGCACAGCCTATACCCTCGTCTTCTTCCCAGAACGTGTCTACCTTCGAAGTGTCGCTGAAGCACTCCCAGACGTCACGGTTGACGCCGACGATGCGTTCTGGGACCTCGATGTTGAGGACTTCGGTATCCCTCCCTTCGTACGATATCTCGAAGGATACGTCCCCCATTGGAACCCGAAACGAAAATGCTGTGTCGGTGGGTCCGAAACCATTCGCAAGAGTGACCGTCGCCAACAGTCCGCAGCCACTCATAACCTCGTCGCTATGGCGACATGTGACGACTATAGGCTGAGTCCCCTGGGCTTGAAGTTTGCCTTCATTTCTCAGGGATACGAGAACCTCGACGGTTGCGGTACCGTCCGACCAGTAGCCGCCCAGGGTTGCTTTCGCGTCAAGCGCAAGCTGCACAGTCGGCAGAGGTGTGCTTGTGGGCGTCGCAGTGGCTGTTGGTTCAGCCGTGGGGGTGCCGGTCGCCGTTGCCGTTGCTCTCACGGGACTGGGGATGGGTGTGGCGGTAGGGGTGGGAGTTTGAGTTGGAATTGTCGTCGGGACAACTGCGGTAGCTGTTGATTCAGCCGTGGGAGTGTTGTTCGCCGTTGTCGTTGCTCTCACGGGACTGGGGGTGGGAGTGAGCGTAGGCGTCGGGCTTGGCGCCGGTGTGTTCGTGGGTTCTGGTGTTGGAGTACTCGTAGGTGTCGGCGTAGCTGTGGGTTCAGGCGCAGGAGTATTCGTCGCCGTTGGCGGGACGGGAGTTGCGGTAGAGGGAATGGGCGTCACGGTCGGCGGGAGGGGAGTCGCCGTTGGAGGCAGGGAAGTTGCCGTCGGATCAGGAGGAGAAGTCGGTGTGGGTTGAGCTGGAGCGGGCGCGGCGGCAGGCGAGGGTGATTGCTGCGCGGGCGTCGGTGTGGGCAGGGTGTCGTCGTGGACGGCGGTGGTCTCCTGGTCGTCGGAATCTCCGCAGGCGGTGATGACGACGACCGAGATGACAACCATGACGAGGCCGGCGAGGGAGAGGAAAAGTTTTAGGGTGTCGGTCATTGAGGCGGCCCCATATTATGCGGCGACGGCGAAAATCAAGACGGCGAGGGCGATGTAGAGTCTATAGGCGTCGGACACTGTGGGCGGCTCCTATCCTTCGATGGCGCTAGGCTCAATCTCCCCGTATATGTTCGCGGGCATTCTTGCCGTTTCCACCTCAAATTCTTGTGCGAATTGGCTTAGCTATCATACAACATGCATGTAACGTGAACGTAAACTCTGGAGCAAAACTCTATGACTTCTTGTGACCTTTTGTCGAAAATGGTAGTGGTGTCTCAAATTTCTGTGAGCTCTGTAAGTAATTGGCAAAGGGGGAGATCCTACCGCTCGTGGCGCCGTTCTAAGCGGTTGGACTCTCAACAGGCGGTACCCGACGCGATCCAAAGCGATGCCCGGCCACTAGGGTATCAGCCGTCCGTAAAACGGCGCGTCTGCACCGGCCGCGTTGGTTGACACGGAGTGGGGTCGATACTAGACTCCGTTCGTCGCGGGGCGCGGACGTTTCCGCGGCGGAAGGAAGGTGTAGGTCATGCATCTACTGGAGGTCATGAACCCCGTCGCAAGGCAGCGCGCGATGGAGAACGTCGCGGCCATCAACCCCCGGCTCGACCGGCTCGACGGCAAGACGGTCGGGTTGGTATGGAGCGGAACGCACGGCGGCGACGTCGCGCTCAACCGCGTCGGCGAGATGCTCAAAGAGCGCTTCGAGGGCGTGGAGACGAGGTTCTACACGGGGGGCAACTATCCCAACCCGCCGCACATCCTCAAGCAGGCGGCGGAAGAGTGCGACGCCGTCGTCGGAGCGACCGGCGACTGAGGGACGTGCGCGTCGTGGATGGTCCACGACATGATAGCGGTCGAGCGGATGGGCAAGCCCGCGGTGCCCATCATCTCCGGCCGGTTCGAGGGCGACGCCGTCGCGAGCAGCCGCGCCTTCGGCATGCCCGCGCTGCGTTTCGTCGTCGTGCCGCGCATCTACCGCAACCTCTCCCCTGCCGAGTCGATCAGCAACACCGAGCCCGCATTCGACGACCTCGTCGGGATGCTCACAGCCGACGGCGACGGCGCGTTCGACGACAGTCCGACGGAGCAGGAGCACCGCTACGAGGGCGAGGACCGGTTCAACGCGGTCCAGCGCATGAACGACGACTTCCTGAGACGCGACTGGGGGGACGGATTCCCGCTGCTGCCGCCCACCCAAGGCGCGGTCGACGAGCTGATAGACGGCGTCGGCCTGCCGGGCGACCATGTCGTGTGCGACATGCCGCCCGGCTTCGGGATCGCCACGGTCGAGAAGATCGCCGCAAACGCGGCCGCGGCCGGCGCGAGGCCGGAGCACATGCCGGTGATCGTCGCCTCGGTCAAGGCGCTGTCCCAGATGGGGCCGGAGGGCGGCAAATCGCTGCTGATGTCCACCAGCCCGCAGGCCCCGCTGCTCGTCGTGAACGGCCCCATAGCCGAGGAGCTGGACATCAACGCGCGGTCTGCCCTCGGCCCGGGATTCGACAACAGGGTCAACATCGTGATTGGGCGCGCCTTCTCCATGTGCATGAGGAACATCGGGCACTGGTACCCGAACAAGATGGACATGGACACCATCGGCACGACGCGGAAGTTCGTCCTGTGCATAGCCGAGAACGAGAAGATGAGCCCGTGGCAGCCCTACCACGTGGACAAGGGGTTCGACGCCGGCGAGAGCGCGGTGAGCGTCTTCATCACCAACGGCGAGCTCGACGTGCAGGACCAGGGCAACGACACGGCGGAGGGTCTGCTCAAGACGGTCGCCTACGGCGCGACGTTCGGTACGCGCGGCCTGTGGGAGCGGCACTCCGATGAGCGGCTGATCCTGCTGCCGCCGGACGTCGCCCGGCCCGTGGGCGCTCAGGGCTTCACGAAGCGCGGCGCCAAGGAGTTCATCCACATGCACGCCAACGACAGCCTGGGCAAGATGACCCAGTACGTGCCCCTGGAGGGCGAAGCGCGGCTGGCGGCGCACTGGAGGTGGATGAAGGACCTCACCGAGCAGGAGCGCCTCGACATCACGATGCCCGTCCTGGAGAACGCTGACCGCTACGACATCCTCGTGGTCGGAGCGGACCGAGCGAAGACGCTGGTCATGCCCAGCGGCCCCAGCGCGGTGACGGTGGGCGTCGATCAGTTCCGGCCGTAGACGCTACCGGGCGGCCACCAGCACCACGGACGCGACGTGCGGCGCCTGAACGCTGCACATGCGCTCGACCATTTCCCTGAACGAGTCGGGCGGCATCACGCACTCCGGGCACTCCTCGTTCTCGCCCTCATAGTATTTGATCCTCAGCACGCCGTCCTCGAAGTCCAGAGGCTCTATGACGACGCCGTCGTTGTCGCGCGTCAGCGTCCTGACCGTCTCAAGCACCATGTCGATTCCTGCGTCCATCTCAGCCTTCCTCTAGTGCGGTCCCCAACTCTTGAGAGCCAACCAAAGTGCCGCACCGCCACCCGATCCGCCTCACCCTAGACGCACATAGCCGGGAGGTCAACCCGGTACGCTTCAGTCGTCGCCGGCGAATCGCGGCATAACCTTTGCGGCAAACATCTCCAGGTTCCTCAGAGTCTTGCTCAACGGCATCCCCATGTGCGTGAACTCGACAAGCAGATAACCCAGGTGGCACACCTCCTGGAGTTCCTGTACTTTTTCCACGATGTTCTCCGGCGAACCCACGAGCAGGGTGCGCGGCTCCAGGAAGTCCCAGTCCAGCTTCACTTCATCAGCCAGGACCTCACCCGGATTGGTGAAGACCTGCCTGCCGCGAAAGGGATCATTGAAGATGAAAGCGGACATGATGCCTTCTTCGGCATCCCGGCGCGCTTCCTCCATCGAAGGGGCGACATACGTGGAGCGCATGACCGCCTGGTCCTCTCCCAGAGCGAATGGCCTACCCTCCATCTCGCTCCTGACCTGGGCGTAGAGTTCCATCCGCTGCCTGATTCTGAGCGCCGGGGGCTGCCAGTAGCAGGCCTTCAGACCAAGCTCGGCCGCAGTTGTGACCGAGCGGTCGGTGGAGACGGTCATCCACAGAGGAGGGTGCGGTTTCTGGTAGGGCTTCGGCGTCACCCGCAGCTTCGTCACCCTGTCTCCGTCCTGCCAGGCAGGGTTCGATGGATACTTTGGATGAGAGAAGACCGTGTCGTCGACGGGGAAGCTGTAGTTCTCCCCTTGATGCGAAAAATACTCGTTGGTCCATATCTTCCGCACTACGTCCACAGTCTCCGTAAACAGCTCCCTGTTCTCCCTGTCCTTTCGAGGGTCCGCGTTGGGATGAAACTGGGGACCCTCGTAGGGCCAGATACCCCTGCCGAAGCCAACCTCCACGCGACCTCCGGTCATGTTGTCCAGCATCGCGAGGTCCTCGGCAAGCCGTATCGGATGCCACCACGGGGCTATGTTCGCCATCTGTCCGATGCGAATCCTGGACGTCCGCGCCGCGAGGTCTGCGCCGAGCAGGATCGGATTCGGCAAATCGCCCACTTCATAGGGGCCGAAGTGGTGCTCTCCCAGCCACATGGCCTCGAAGCCGAGCTCCTCGGCCAAGATGGTCTGCTGCCTGAGGTTGTCGATGAATTCCTCGGACGTGGTCGCCTCCCCGGCGGACGCCGCCACAGTGGTGAACGCTGCGAATTTCATACCCTGACCTCCCCTCTATCCGGTCCATCAGCACTATTCGGGCGATGCCCAACGATAGGAACAAATCGTCATCATGTTCCCCGTCCTACGGGGCAGTTTTGCCACCCCAAGCGTGTCCTGTTACGCTTGTGCGCCACGATACTACAAGGAGCCGCGCCATGCCATCAGGCGGCAACCGGGGTCTCGTCCAGACCGTGCTGGGCCGCGTACGCCCATCGGAGCTGGGCGCGACCACCACCCACGAGCACCTCTACATAGACTTCTCCTTCATGTATCGCCCCGCCCGCGACACGCCGTCTCTGGAGCTCGCGGATGCGCCCATAACCCTGGAGAACCTCGGATGGATAAGGCGCAACTACTACAGCAACCGCTCCAACCTTCAGCTGATGGACGTAGATACAACCATAGGAGAAGTCAGGAAGTACAGGGAAGTCGGCGGCGGCGCGATTGTGGACGCGACCACGGCGGGAATCGGACGCAATCCTGATGCGCTGGCGCGAATATCCTCTGAGTCAGGCGTTCACGTCATCATGGGTGCAGGTTTCTACGTTGGCGCGGTCCATCCCGAAGACATGGATGAGCGAAGCGAGGAGGCCCTCGCGCGGGAGATTGTCCGCGACATCGTTGACGGGGTAGAGGACAGCGGCGTAAGAGCGGGCATAATCGGGGAGATTGGCTGCACGTGGCCTCTGGCTCCGAACGAGCGCAAGTCGCTGTTAGCGGCGGCGATCGCCCAGAGAGAAACGGGCGCCGCGATACTGGTCCATCCCGGACGGCATCCGGATGCGCCCCTGGAGATCCTGGAACTGCTTGCGAACCGCGACGCGGATATATCCCGCGTGATCATGGGACACCTGGACAGGACCGTGTTCGAGTTCAGCGCGGTCGAGAGCATCGCCGCGTCGGGCTGCTATCTTGAATGGGACTTATTCGGCAATGAGGGGTCGTACTATCCTCTCGCCGAAATCGACATGCCGAGCGACGCCCAGCGGCTGGACTTCATGAAGGCCGCCTCCGCTGCGGGCTATTCCGACCGGATCGTCGTTGGTCATGACATCGCCCACAAGCACCGGCTTGTGAAATATGGCGGGCACGGCTACGGCCACATTCTTGAGAACATCGTTCCCAAGATGCGGCGCAAGGGTTTTTCGGAAGATGTGATTCGAGCTATAACCGTGGACAACCCGGCCAGGATACTCGCTCTCGCATAGAGCGCAAACATCGACGGCAGCAGTCGACCAAGCGTTTAGAAACTATCTCATAACTCGTGTCGAGAAGTTCTGAACAGAGAAGCGGAAGAAAAAACACGTTCGCCCTGAGCCTGTCGAAGGGCAATTCAACATCAATGCTGATAGTTTTGAGATAGTTTCCTAGTTGCGGCGGGTAATCCGGTCTTGCGGACCGGGCGCTACCGGGGAGGCTGTGGAGAAGTACGCGATCAGGGCGTCGAGGTCGATCTCACCCCCGGTGCGCTCCGTGCCTTCCTTTAGCACCGTGAAGCCGTCGCCTCCGTCCGCCAGGAAGCTGTTGACGGTGACCCGATAGGTTGCGTCGGGGTCGACCGGGACACCGTTGATGGCGATGGTAGACGGATCGACTCTTGTTCCCAGGGGACGTGCCGCATCCCATGTGTAGCTGAATCCCCTTGAGACTTGGAGCATCGCGCCGATGTCATCCGGGGAGTCGTGAAATTGGGCTTCGAGCAGGGCGTCGATTTGAGCGCCCGTGAGCGAAAGAGTAACGAGGCTGTTTCCGAAGGGCTGTACCGAGAAGACCTCTCCGAAGGTCACCTCTCCGTCGGATTCCGTCCCGCTGCTTTCGAAGAGGATGTCTTCGCGGATTCCACCTTCATTCATGAAGGCCACGACCGCGCCGCCTGCGTCGGCGGCTCGTGTCGCCTCCAACTGGGCGTCGGCGATGACGTCCCCCAGGGCGGACTCGCCGGCGGAATTCTGCCGGCGGAAGATGTCGGAGGTCGTGGAGCCGATGACGGTGTTGGCACGAGGGGCGGAGAGAGCGTCGTACCGGTCGATAAGGGCCGTAAGAGCGGGGTCGGGGGTGACTCCGGTCTGGGAGTTGGGGAGGTTCTCGATAGCCCTCACCGTGAGGTCCTTGGTGGTCCGGCTCAGGGTAACGTCAATGACCGTGAACAGCCGCCCCCGAGTGTCGGCCATGGTGACCCACTTGCCGTCGATCTCACAAACGAACTCATCGTTGGTATGGCCCGCGATGACTATGTCCACCGCGTCGTCCAGACGAGTGGCGACCTCGACTACGCCGCCCGTCAGGCCCGAGCCGCAATCGTTTTGACCTCCGTCGGATCGCCCACCCTCGTGAAGCAGGACCACGATGGCCTCGATGCCCTGCTCCCGTATGCCGGGGACAAGAGCGTTGACCGTTTCCGCTTCGTCCTTAAAGGTCATCCCCTTCACGGCCGGTTGGGCCACTATGGTCGGGGTGCCTTCGAGGGTCAGTCCGATGAACGCGACGCCCACGCCCTGATAGTGCCGGACGGCGTAGGGAGGGAAGATCGTGTCTCCGGTGGCGTCGTCAATCACATTGGCAGCGAGGAACTCGAACTCAGCGCCGCTGAATGGGTCTCCGTCCAGGTCGCCTTCGACGGGATGGGGGCCGCCGCGCTGCATCCGCCGGAGCTCCGCGAGGCCCTCGTCGAACTCGTGGTTGCCCACGCCGTTGAAGTCGAGCCCCATGAGGTTCATGGCCTCGATGGTCGGTTCGTCGTAAAAGAGAGCGGAAATGAGCGGCGACCCTCCGATGAGGTCGCCGGCGGAGACGAACACGGAGTTTTCGACCTCGGCCCGCGCGGCGTTGATATTGGCGGCGAGGAAATCGGCGCGTCCGACCCCGCCGAAGGAATCGGAGGAAGTGGCGATATGACCGTGGAAGTCGTTGATGGCCAGGATGCGAAGCGGTATCTCATCGGGTTCCGACGCAGGCTCGACGACTTCTTCTGGGGCTTGAGTCGAGCAACCGTACACCAGCGCCGTCAGCGCCAGCAGAAGTGGTATCCAAAAGAGACGCATCATTTTCCCCTTTAACTGGTATGAGAATAAACCCCGGCAAACTTGTCGTAGGAGCGACCCTTGTGGTCGCCCTCCTCCGCTTCGCGCCCATTTTTCATGCTTATGGGTACAGATGGCAACCTGCATGAGGGATTGCCTTGAAAATAGCGACCGGCCAACCGGCATTCATAGAGGCGGGTTTCAAACCAGCCCGTCACAACAACGCCACCCATCCACACCGTCATTCCCGCGAACGCGGGAATCCACTCCTCCCTCTGTGCTCTCCGCGCCCTCTGCGGTGCCACCTGTCTTTCCGAACGCAGCGCACCCCACCTGTCATTCCGAACGCAGCGAAGCGAAGTGAGGAATCTAAAATCCTCGCTCTCAAACCAAAGCGCCTCCCCCGTTCCCCTTGAGCCTGTCGAAGGGCACTCCCCCTCTGCGCTCTCTGCGCCCTCTGTGGTGGAATCCCCCGCTTTTGACAAACATCCTCCCCACCCCTAACATAGAACACATGAACTACTCAAGCCGTTACGAAAAACTACGACTCGACGAACTCGGCATCCCCTCCCACGAGGAGGCAGAGGAACTGGAATACGAGCTCGAACTGCGCTTCGAGAACTTCACACCCGAGGACCGCAGGACCTGGCTCCTGCAGAGCAACTACCTCGAGCACTTCTCCCGCACGGGGACGGTCAGCTCCGCCGCGAAGAGTGCGGGCGTCACCATCTTCAAGGCGCAGAGATGGCAGTACGACAACATCCTCGGCTTCACGCGCAGGGACGAGGTGGCCTCCTTCATATTCAACGACAGGCTGAAGGAGAAGGCCCTTGCGCGCGCCAGCGACCCGAAAGCTCCGGCCACGCTGCTGATCGATCTGCTCCGCGCCTACATCCCGGAGGAGTTCTCCAGGAACGGCCACAAGCGCGACTCCTCCAAGTCCGACGATCTGCTCCGTCGCTACCGTGAGGACGCCTGCCGCGACTGGGAAGCCGGCCACCCTGACCTCAGCAAACTCGCCGAGAATGCTGAGAACGAATATCACCCCGACGACTGGCCCACCGAGCCTGTCAACCCTGACGACAACCCGCCCCTGGACGAAAGCGGCGACTACCAACGCGACCGACCAACGCCCAACCGTCATTCCCGCGCAGGAACGTCATCCCGTACCACGATACGGGACGGGAATCCATAAAACTCCTCTGCGACCTCCGCGACCTCTGCGGTGAGTCCCCTCACGCCTGAGCGGCGAGTTCCGCCCGAACGGCGAGTTCCCAACCGCACTCAGCGCCGCGTCCAACTCCGACAACAAAGAAAGGCCGAAAAGAAAAACACCTTCCCCGTAAAGCGCTTCTGACGCCGATCCACAACCCCTAACTTTCTCCCACAGGAACAACCAAGCATGAACCCAACCCCCAGCACCCGGAACCCAACACCTGGAGTCGGCGAGGCCGCCGTCTATTGCGACTGCTGCCCGCACCGACCCAAGAAGATGGCAGTCATCCAACCCGATGCCATCCAGATCGTCAGCCGCCGCAGCGGCAGGAAACACATCGTCCGTATCCCTCTGCACAACCCCCTCTCCCGTTCTGGGAGAGAGCCAGCCCCGTACTCGATACGGGGGCGAACGGAAGGGTTTTAGACACCCTCTATGAGTCCGTGCAGGTGTCCAGGTTCAGGCTGTCGATGTCGGTGTCCTCAACGTCCGCTAGTCCGGCCGGAACGCATCCGGTGAATTGGTGATCGTCTCCGGCGAGTCGCCACTGAACAAGGCTGCTCAACTCACCGAGTTCCTGCGGTATAGGACCGGACAGTTCGTTCTCGCTCAGCCACAGCCTCTCCAACTCCTCCAGGTCCCCCAGCTCGGCAGGAATAGACCCGGTCAGCATATTGCCGTGAAGCCATAGGGACTCCAGACTGCTCAGGCTGCCCAACTCGGACGGGACCGCACCGCTCAGCTCGTTGCGATGGAGCCTCAGACGGGTCAGGCTGCTCAGGTCGCCCAACTCACCGGGGATCGCCCCATCCAGAGAGTTACTGTGCAGGTTCAAGTCCAAGAGATTCTCAAGGTCGCCCAACTCCTCTGGGATCTCGCCCGTCAGGTCGTTGCTGTGGAGCCACAGGTACTTCAGGCTGGTCATATCGCCCAGCTCCGCGGGGATCTCGCCGTCCAACGTGTTTCCATGCAGGTACAGGTTCTGCAGGTTGGCAAGGTCGCCCAACTCAGGCGGTATGTGGCCGCTCAGGCCGCTATTTCGGAGGTCCAGGGAGGACAGTGTCGAGAGCCTGCCCAGTTCGGCCGGGACTGATCCGTCCAGTCCCATGTCTCTGAGGTCCAGACTCGCCACGCGCTGGGGCGTTCCCTGGAGGGTGACTCCCTCCCAGTCTGAGATGGAAGTGTCCCCCGACCAGTTGAGCGATGCGTTCACGGCCAGGATGTCGCGGGCTTCCAGCAGGGCCTCGCAGTCGGACACCAGGTCCGCGTTCGTCTCATCGGCCACGGCGGCAATGCAGGCGATGGTAGTTTCCGGCACCTCCTCCACGGTGACGCTCGGGCCCAGGCTCTCGGCTCTCCACTGTGGGTTGTAGTATGAGTACACCCGGGAAGCAGCCGGCTGAGTGGTGATCACGTGCTCAGCTTCGGCGGCGAAGCTCAGGTCGAAGGTATCATCGGCAACGAGGTCTTCGAGGTAGACCACTACATGTCGCTCGGTTACGTCATAGCGACGAATCATGGGGTTGTCGCTTGCCATTGTTTCCAGCGTCTCGGCATCGGGGGAGAAGCCCGTGGGGACCGCGACTTCAACGACCACCATTCCCACGTCGAGGTCGTCCGGCGGGACGAAGCCCACCGTGGCCGACACCGAGATGTCGTCGCCCACCGTTACCAGATCGGGGCTGTAGTCGACGTCGAGCGTGAATATCTCGACGGGTTGGGCCTCCGCCTCGGGGAGGTTGAACCTGTGGACGACTTGCAGCACGGCCTCGCCACCGCCTTCGGCAGCGACCTGGATGTCCTCTCCGACGGGCACTTTCACAACTTGGACGATGTCGGCGTTCGCAGCTTCAATAGTCACCTGTTCGCTCCAGTCACCCGACGCCAAAGTGACCGTCATATCGACGTTGTTTTGCGTCACGATGCTGTGCTGGACCAGGGCATGGAGCCCCACGACGGTATCCTGCGTGGAACGGTAGCCTCCGTAGGCGTTTCGCTGGGAGATCAGCCAGCGGACCGCATCATCTGCATTGTCTAAGTCGTCGTGTTCGAGAAGAGCGAGAACGGCGTAGCCGGTGTTCTCAACCGCAGTGCTGGTCGCCCATCCGGACCTTCCCGAATTCGATTGGGGCGTGGAGGCATCCCAATACAGGCCGTTGTCGTCGCGAGTCCCCATCTCCAAGAGCAGGCTATGTGCGCTGTCGGCCTCGTCACTGTCCCCCAGTGCGAGAGCGTAGGCGACTATCGCCATGGTGTAGGGATTTTCGATACCGTCCAGTTGGTCTTCGAGATAGCCAAGCGCAAGGTCGGCGCTGGTTGTCCGGCCTGCCTCGTGGAGCGCTATGGCCACGTACGCCGCCAGGGCCGTGGCCCCCTCCAGCCCGCCGTAGAGATAGCTATTGGGAACGCCGCCAATCTGTTCAAATGACCCGTCGTCGTTCTGGTGCTGGAGAATCCAATCGGATGCCCCTGATATGACCTCCGGATCGATGTAGATGAGTCCCTTGGCCTGTGCCAGGGTCTTGAGGACGAACGCCGTGAGCCAGATGCTTCCCTCCCGGTCACGGTCGCCCCACGTGGAGAAGCTCCCGTCGGCCCGACGGAACATCAACTGCCGCTGATATCCGGTCAACATCAGACGCTCAATCTTGGCCATCAACTCAGGGTTGAGCTGTCCCGTCTGCTCCAGATATCGCGCGACGAAGACGTTGGGGGCGAAATTGAGCATGTTCTGCTCCCCGCAGCCGTACGACATCCGCAATAGGTCCTCCAGCCCTTCGAGGGTCTGGCTCAGATAATTCCCGCTGAGGGCGAGGTAGGTGCGGGCCGAACCGGGAATGGACCCGGGCGGCATTGCATTGGGGAATTCGGTGGAGTCTCCTCCCAAGAGAATCCTGTTGGTGACGACTTCCTGCGGGACGCCCTCCGGCTCGACGAGCAGCTCCTTGATGACGGCGTCGGCCGCCTCCGTGCTTCGCGCGGTCACCTTCAGCGGCAGTGTGCCCAGTTCGGTGAGGCGGATCTTGAACTGGAGCGCGCTGAGGTCGTTCGGCGCCACAGTGACGGTCTTCGCAGCGTCGTCGAGCAGGGTAAAGCGGTCGGACTCCTCCAGCTCGACGTGGAATTCCTGCGACGTATCCAGGTAGTTGTGAAGGGCGACCTTGACCGAGAACTCCTCGCCCCTGATGGCGGTGGGCGGCAGATCGACCTGCAGGAAGAATGGCTGGAATACCCTCAGCTGGGTCTCCGTGATGCCGAGGCCGTGCTCCTTGGACAGACCGACGGCTCGCAGCATCCACGTCGTGATGCTGTCCGGCGCCTCGGCCGTCAGTGACGCGCTTCCGGCATCGTCCGTCATCACGTCGGTCCACAGCCAGGTCTCGGGGAAGTACTGGCGCACACGCTGGATATCCGCGAGGTCGGAGGAGCCACCCGCTGAAAATGCGGCGGGCGCGTTGGCGACCTCACCCCCTGTTACCGGTTGAGGTCGTCTGTGGTGTGTTCGTCCGGCGGGAACTGTTCGGTTGGTCATCACCACGAGACCGGCGTCACTGAGCGTTTCCGCCGCTCCCAGGGTCGTGATCCTCGAGAGGCGCGCTTCATAGAAGTCGTCGTAGTCATAATCATACGGATCTTCCGGCGGGCGGCCGAAGCGCTCGAGGTCCGCAAAGACCTGCTGCAGATTGACCCGGTTGTCTCCAAGGAGGAAGACCGAGCGGTCGACGGCGGCGAGGCCCACCTTCGCCTCCCCTTGAGTGGAGAGACTAATCCGCACCTCGTCGCCGGGGCGGACTTCGTCGCTGTCAAACGTCGCGTCGATCTCCAGAGGATAGGAGGCGGCCACGTGGAACGGGAGATAGTCGGCGGAGACCTCGCCGGATTCCGACACCTGGTACACGACAAACTTGGAGTCGCCCGCCATCACCGGAGATACGGTGAAGCCGATGTCGGGAGATGAGGACACGTCGGACAGGACCACCCTGCCTCGCGAGACGACCTCGTAGAAGAAGCTGCCGTTCGACTCGGTCGAGTGGGCCTTGAATTGCGCTTGGTCTCCGACATCGAGGGAATCCGCGACCTGCTCCAAATGGATGTAGCTGCCGGACGGAGAGTACGCGGCCTTGAGCACTGTGGAAGCGTGGCTGTCTCCGGCATCGGCGAGAAGAGCGATGGCCACCGTTCCCTCCGGCGGGGTGATCGAGATGAGCGCCTTGCCGTCGACCGTTTTGATCCGGCTTTCTTTTGAATAGGTGACGTAGAGTCCTTTGTCGAAGTAGTAGGTCTCCAGTCCGACGTCCTGATCGATCAGGCTCTCATCAAGAGCATCCGTCAAGATCAGCACCGAGAACGGCAGGGACGGCTTGAAGGAAGAGCCTTCGGGTATCAGATCAAGGGTAACCGTGGAGTACGCGACGGTGTGAGGAGCGGTTGTCGTCTCGACGTGCCCGGTCGCCTTCTCCTGGACGGTGACTTCGAGCGAGATATTGCCCAAGCCGTCGGGGCCGCGACTGCGGGAGATGTAGCCCGTGTCGGGCAGTTCGAAGGAAGCCGTGCCGTCGATGTCCATGGTGAACTCGGCAAACTCCTCCCACCCGTAGGCGTACTTCGATGCGACGATCTTCAACTCGCCACGCACTGGCTTGCCGAAGCCGTATTCGGCCGACACCGTTCCGGTGATAAGTTCACCGAAGGGTGTCCATTCATGGGGGAAGTCCACGTTTATCTCATACTTGGGAAGAATGTAGCGCTCGACCTGAACTTCCGTTTGGGCTATCCGGTCCTCGTACGACGCGGTGATCTGCCAATCGCCGAGGTTCGGCTCGGTGGAAATGGGCATCGATAGAGTTGCCATCCCAAACTCGTCCGACTGCGCGAGCTCTCGGAATATCTTCGTGCCTTTCGCGTCCTGCACCTCGACCGTGACGTCCCCGGATAGAGGCTTGAGCTCAACATCCATCAGCAGGACACGGATACGCATGTCCTGCCCAGGGTTGTAAACGGGTTTGTCGGTCTCGACGAAGAGGACATCACCGGAATCAACTAGGAGCGACTTGGTTTCGTGGAAGCCCGGGCCTTGAACCGACAGATAGTAAAAATCTTGGGAGATACGGGGAACAGGGAGCGGAATGGAGCCAGTACCTTCGATACTGCCCTCAGCCTCGGCCAAAACAGTGTTTAGATCATAGAGCAGCGTCACCTTGACGGTCCCTCTGGCCGGCTGCTGACCTGAAAAGAGAGAAACGGATATAGGCTCCGTCTGCCCGGACCTCAGGACCGACGGAGCAAGGACCATGTAGCCGTCGACCGGGTCGGAGGTTACGGCGGGCCTGTTTGCCCCGTCAGTCGTTTGCGCGGACACGGGCGTCGGCGAGTCGCCGCCCGCCGACCAGACGAGGGCCAGCGCGACTGCCGCCGACAACAAGACGATTCGACTAAATCTCATGGCCATGCTTCATCCCTCTCGCGAGCATGGGAAACTCGGAATCGTGCCCGACCTATTCATCGAGAAAGTCCTCGTAAACGCACACCGCGCCGATGCCGCTCTCACTCGGGACACCCACAAATACGGTATCTCCCGAAACGCCGACCGACACCTCATTTCGCCCATAGTAGTTGTATGCACCCTGGCAGACGAAGACGTTGATCGGTGGCGCGGAGGCTGAGACCCATCCTCCCTGTGGCTTGGTGAACACGAACGCTTCACTCGACCAATAGTATGCGTCTCGGTTCTGCCCCCCGACTATGATCGCATGGCCCTCAACGGCAACCGACGAGCCGAACATATCGTCTTCATAGCTGGGTTCAGGCGTAAGTTTGGCCGCATCCGAGGTCGATACCCAACCACTGGCGGGCTTGGTAAACACATACGCAGCGCCGGGGATGTCACGGTTCACGGTCCCCGGCGCGCCGACAACGACCGTGTCTCCGCTTATTGCGACCGACTCCCCAAAGTTATCCCAGGATTTTCCGTCGGGCGGGGTGAGCTTGACCGGGGCCGAGACGGAAGCCCATCCACTTGACGGCTTGGTATAGACGTACACCGCACCGAGACCATCCCTCCTGGGCATCCCGACGACCAGCGTGTCATCAGTAATCGCAACGGACCGCCCAAACAGTGAAGCACTCTCGGAATCAGGCGCCAGCAGCTCGATGTCGGTCAGGTCGCCGGCAGAATTCCATGCTGTTCCGTCCGGCTTCGTAAACAGGTAAACGGAACCGGCGGGCCCGGAGGAGTAGTCTCGAGTCGTCCCGACGGCAAGGGCACTTTCGCTGAGGGAAACGGAACGCCCAAAGTACTGGTTCCACTGGTCGTCGGGCGCTGTGAGCTTGACGGCGTCCGAGGTGGATTCCCAACCTTCGTCCGGCTTGGTGAATATATATGCTTCACCATCACCACCACTTAAGGCCGGCGCGCCCACCGCCATCGCGTCCGAAGTAAGCGACACCGACCAACCAAAGCCTCTATTAGCCGCTTCCCCGTCGGGAGGGCTGAGTTTCACGGCGTCATCCCTGGAGAACAGACTGTTGAACGGGCCCGTAAAGACGTAGGCCGATCCGGAATAGTTATCGTATTCGGAGTTGTGCCCTCCTACGGCTATGGCGTCGCCGGATGTGGAGATCGACTTCCCGAATCGGTGTCCTGGATACCAGTCGGGTGATATCAGCTTGGCTGTGTGGCCCTTCGGTCCGGTGCTGAAGTCCCATCCGTCGGAGGGTTCGGTGAAGATATACGCAGCGCCCCAGTCTTCCCCGTGGTCATCGGAAAGCAGGGCGCCCACAACCACTCCGTTCGGACCCGCCGATACGACTCCGCCAAAGGCGTCGTGAACCCCGCCGTGCGGATCCGAAAGTCTCACCGGGAATCCTGTGAACACATCGCTGCCGGTCGGTATGGGGAATACGTAGACCCGTCCCGGGCTGCCGCTCGCACCCACGTAGATTGCATCGTCACTCATCGAAACCGATGCGCCGAAACTGCCGTACTCCTCGGACATCGGGGCGGTGAGCTTGGAGAATATATAGGGGTTGTCCCATCCGTCGGAGGGTTTGGTGAATACGTAGGCGCCGCCGCCGTAGTATCCCATCGCGCCAACGACGACCGTGTCTCCCCTTACCGCGACCGATGACCCAAAGTCGTCTCCGGACCAGAAATTCCCCCAACCATCCGGCGCGACGAGCTTGACGGATTCCGACGTGGAGGCCCATCCATTCGCCGGTCTGGTAAACACGTAAGCCGAACCAACTCGCCACCCCCAAACGTTCCTATCTCCGGGAGCGGCGATCACAATGGTATCTCCGGAGACGGCGACGGCATTGCCGAACCGGTCTCCTATATCGCCTGCGAGGGCCGTCAGCTTGGCCGCCGCAGACGTGGAGACCCAGCCACCATTGGGCTTGGTGAACACGAATGCGGCGCCCTTGTGCATCGGGTTCCGGGAGTAATAATCTTCACCGGGTGCTCCAACTACGATTGTGTCGCCGCTGATTGACACCGCCAGACCGAAGTTGGTTTCAGACTCGCTGCTCGCCATGGTAAGCCGGGCCGCCTGGGAAGTAGCAGCCCACCCGCCGCCGGGCCTGGTAAAGACAAGCACCGTGCCGGACTCATCCGATGTTTCGGTGGCTGGGACGAAGTGGGTGACAGCCACGGTGTCACCGTTTTCCGAGATCGCCAGTCCCTGTGCGAAGTAGGTGTCGCCATCAGGCAAGGTAAGTGTCGTTGGCGTGGAGGTGTCCCACGCTCCGTCGCTCCTCGTGTAGACAAAGGCCTTCGATGCACCGGCGGATGATGTTTCCGTAGTGACTACTTGAGTTGTGCCCACTACTGCCGTATTTCCATCCGTCGAAAGCGTTACCCCGAAGATCCTGGAGGATTCGGCGTTGGGCGGTACGATCTTGAACGCGGCGGGTGTGTCGACCCAGAACAGGCCCGGCCAAGTGAAGACTCGCGCCGCGCCGGAGTGCGCGCCTCTCAGATAGTAAGGTCGCCGGACGATGGCTTCGGGCATCCCCACGGCCAGCGTGTCGCCGCTCACTGCTACCGAGTAGCCGAATGTGTCTCCAGGCTCGGAGTCCTTTGTGGTGAGCTTCTGAGCGTTGGAAGATGAAGCCCAACCATCCTGTGGCCGCCTGAAGGCATACACCGCGCCGGAACCCACCAATTCCTGGTCTTCGTCGCTTCCATACGCCCCTACGGCGATGAATTCACCGCTGACCGACACGGCATGTCCGAACCAATCGCCGGCGGCCCCATCGGACGCGGTCAGCTTTGCCGAGGCCGAGGTATCGCTCCAACCGGCGTCCAGCTTGGTGAAGAGGTACGCCGCGCCGGTTCCTTCCCCGTTCTCATTTCCGGGAGCGCCTACCAAGATGTCGTCTCCGCTGGCCGAAACGGCGTACCCGAAGCGGTCGCCCGATACGGCGTCTGAGGCGGTGAGTCTTGCTGCGGCCGAGGTATCAGCCCAACCGGTGTCCGGCTTGGTGTAGACATACGCTGCGCCCGGGCCGCCTCCTTGAGGATCGCCCACGACGATGCTGTCTCCGGATAGGGAAACGGCATGTCCAAACCGGCTACCGGATGCAATTCGGGGGGCGGTCAGCTTCGCTGGGGACGACACATCTAACCATCCCATGTCGGGCCTCGTATATACGTAGGCCGCGCCTTCGCCGGGCGAGCCGACCACGATGGTGTCTCCGTCCGTGGCGACCGAGTACCCGTACCGCGCGTCGGAAGTCGCATCCGGCACCGTCAGCTTGGCGACTCGAGAGATCAGATATTGGTCGCCCCATCCGTCTTCCGGTTCAGCAAACACGTATGCCGCGCCCGGGTCGTTTCCGTTTTCCGTGCCGGGGGCGCCGACGACTATCGTGTCCCGGCTCACAGATACCGAAGTCCCCAATCGGCCACCGGGGTTCGCATCAGGCACGTCCAGCACGATTCTTCTGTAGTCCCACTCATTGTTTTGCCTTACGAAGAGGTAGGCTTCTCCGGAAACCCTTTCGTGGTCGCCCGGAACGCCGATCACAAGCGCCTCTCCGTCGACTGCGACCGATTGACCGAAGCGGTCTCCGGCAGGCCCGTCATGCGCTGTCAAGGTGAGCGGGTCGGAGAGGGACGTTTCGGACGCCCATCCGTCGGCAGGCATCATAAACAGATAGGCAGAGCCCGCATTGGACCCGTTCTCGTTGTCGTCCTCCGGCGAGCCGGCTATCACCATTTCTCCGCTCACATAGACGGACCAGCCGTAATCGTCGTACGGCATGATGTCGGGCTTCGGCAACTCTCTATGCTCGGCGGTTGAGTCCCATCCACCGGACGGTTTGGTGAATACGTAAGCCGCCCCGACCCTGTAGGAATATCCTCCGTCCTCCACATCCTGACGGCGGTACGGTTCACCAACCGCTAACGCGTCGCCGCTCACGGAAACCGACCATCCGAATCGAGTCCAGAGAACACCACTGTGAGCGGTGATCTTCACCGGACTGGGGGGATCGGTCCAGTCCGTTTCGGTCGTGCTGTACACGTACACCGAACCCAAATAGGGAGTCTTGTCTTCCGCTTCCCAGGCCTCTCGGTAGATCTCGTAACCGGAGTTATAGCCGCTGTAGGGTGCGCCAACGACCAATGTGTCACCGGTCAACGACAGAGACCAGCCGAACTCGCGGCCTTGAGCGCCGTCGGGCGCGGTCAGCTTCACCGAGTCGGAGGAGTCCTCCCATCCACTGCTTGGCTTGGTGAAGACGTACGCCGCGCCGAAATCCTCCTCGTCAGCTTCTATGTCGGCAAGGTATGCTCCAACGACCACCGTGTCCCCGCTGACGGCTACCGAATACCCAAAACCGTCATCATCGGAGCCGTCCGATGCGGTGAGTTCGGACGCCTCCGAGGTGTCCGTCCATCCGTCGCTCGGCTTGGTGAACACGTATGCGGAACCGGTTTCCGTTCCCACGACAACCGTGTCGCCGCTGGCGGCCACCGATGTCCCAAAGCCCGTCTCCGAGAGGACATTCGGGGGCGTGAGCCGAGCGGCGTCCGAAGTGGACACCCAACCTCCGGACGGCTTCTCAAACACATACGCCGCCCCGAAACGGGACCATGGATCGATTTCCTCGTCTCTTTCACGTGAAGCCCCCACGACGATAGTGTCGCCGCTGATGGCCACAGAACGACCGAATCCATCACCGCCAGCGGATCTTGGAGACTGTAGGACGACGGTATCAGGGGAAGCGTTCAGTTCACTATCTAGCAAGGTGAACAGGTACACCGCTCCTAGAACATCGGACCACCAATAGCCGGGCACTCCGACCGCTACAGTGTCCCCGCTTATGGAAACCGACGTGCCGAAGCCTTCTCTTTGGTCGTCGGCCGCCCCGGCCAGATAGTTCTTCTCGATGAAGGGGTCGATAGTGACGGGATAGGTCGCGCCCGTATCGTCGACGACAATCGACAGTCCATTCGCGGTCGCCTGCAGTCGCGCTCCCAGCTCGTCACCCGATGCGTCGTATGCGTACAGGCCGCCATAGCTGTAGGAAATAAGTGAATCGGCTGAATGAAGAAGAGCGGATGTCCCGACGTCGTTCACTTCGACCGTTACGTCACCGGAAATGGCTACTTGGACTTCCAGCGGCCCGTCGACCAGTGGCGAGGGCTTGCTCTCAAACGTGAAGCCCTGTTGGAGTCCGAGCGGCCCGTTGACGTACCACTCGGTGACTCCGTTGGAGTAGTGGTACTCGACGCGACCGCCGTCCGCGGTAAGGCTGGGATCAGCGACGTGATCCAGGGACGCGCCCCTCCCGTACCCGTCAAACTTGAGACTCCACGTCCAATCGTCCATTTCGGTCGAGGAGATGCTGACGCCACCGGGACTGAGTTTGGCGTCCAGGGAGTGGATCGGATTCTCCAAGCGGTAGGCGCTTTCGTCCGAGACTTGGGCTACGGCGCGGTAGACTTCGGATGAGCCGTTCAACTGCAGCGTTTCGGTTATTTCGGGAAAGAGCGAGGGCGGGACATGCTCTCTGAGGTCCTGGACATCGGGAGTCCCGACAGTAGGCAGCACATCGATAGGACGACCGTCCGGTTCCGCCGGAGGCGCGGGGTCGAGCGGATCTGACGCGAAGGCAGATTCCCCAGTCGCAAATAGAACGGCCGCCAACGCTCCAGCAACGGCAAGAGGAACTAAGGGGCCGCCACGCCTATGCTTGCTTTTGTCCATTCGCCTTCTGCGGAGCAGGATGCCAAGTCCTGCTTCTTGCCGTCTGCCGACCCTTAATTCCCCACTCTGAAGAGCGTGCCCCGGTGGGCAAACCTTTAACGGAACGGCAAAATCGTGAGTAGGGCCTTTATGTTCCGGCATTCAATGACGCTGCTACTACGTCATACGCCTAGAATGTCTTCTCGGTTTTTGCTCTTTAAGTTCCCGGTATTTGACCCATGGGATGGTTTGGGCAGAAATTTCAAAACTCAGAGGTTGTTTCCAGCAACATTATGACACCATAGACGGGCATTGAGGGATCGTCAACCCCTGACTAATCGTTCATTTAGATCCGTCCATTTACAGGGGCTCCAGTCAGTTGTAAGATTGGGCGACCATTCAGGCTTGGTTATGTGCCTATGGGGTCTTGTCCATCACCATGAGCCGAATACTTGACAGACTGAGCTGGCTGGTCACGGTCCGCCCGTACATCACAATCATCGTCCTGCTAGTGCTTACTGTGGTGCTGGGCGCTGGGGCGACTTTTCGCGCTCCGCCGACGGAGGGTGCCGATGTGGCGTTCCTTCCGCCCGGGCACGCTATTGCAAATGCGACGAAGGAAATTGACGAACTTTTCGGGGATTCCGGCGAGTACAGTGTCGTAACACTGATCTTTCGCGGGGAGGCGCTGACGCCCGACGGCCTCTCCCAGATGTCCACCTTGATCGATGAGATCGTCAGCGAGCCAAGTGTGGGCGGACTCCTGGCACCCAGCAATGCGGTCGTCGCGCCTTCGTTTCTGATCGGCGCCGTACTCCAGGTGGAGAGTTTCGAGTCGGTCACACAGGCGCAGATCGACTCCGTCCGCAGCGTCCCGGAGACTCAGGGGGCAATCGAGGCGCTGACCGGGACCGACACGGACGGGACGCCGATCGCCATCGCCAATATCCGCTTGAGCGACACGGGCGACGAGAGGACTGGGGACGCCGAACGGAGAATCAGCGAGCTTGCTGCGGGTTACGAGGGTCCCTCGCGCGTGAGCAGCCTCTCGCCGGCGATCGTCGAGGATGAGTACACGAAGGCCACCGAGGAGGGAATGGGGCCGCTGATTGGGCTGGCCCTGCTCCTGATCGCGGCGCTCCTGCTGCTATTTACGCGCACCCTTTCGGATATGCTGCTGACGCTGACAGGGCTTATCTTCTCGATAGTCTGGATTGTCGGAGCGGAGGGCTGGCTGGGGCCGAATGCGCTGAGTCTGATAGGCCCTCCGAGCTCTCTCACTGCCATGGTGCCGGTAATCATCATCAGCCTCACCGTGGACTATGCGATCCAAGCAGTCTCGCACTATCGCGAGCAACGGGTTGAAGGCAAGCCGGTTGTGGAAGCGGTACGCCAGGGGCTGAGCAACGTCACGATTCCGCTGACACTTGCAGCCGTTACGACAATAGCAAGCCTGCTGGCGACCCTATTCTCGCCGATTGGGGTTATTGGGGACTTCGGTGTCGTTGCCGGTCTGGGCGTGGGGTTAAGCCTGATAGTAATGCTGACGCTGATCCCCGCGGGTCGGACGATCATCGACCGGCGCCGTGAGGCTCGCGGCAAGCTGGGCCCGGCCCGTCCGATCTCGAATGCGCTTCCCGGCATTCCGCAGGTGGCGGAGCTGCTTGGGAAGTGGGTCACGCGCCGTCCGATGCCCTACCTCGTCACCGTGATCCTGATATCTCTGGGCCTCGGATACGCCGCCACGGATTTGAAGTCCGAATTCAGCATCCAGGACATCCTGCCCCGAGGCGGGAGCGTGCTGGAGGACATGAAGACCCTGGAGGCCGCCCTGGGCGGCTCGACGGAAGTCGCCACCGTCCTGCTGAAGGCCGAAATCACGGAGAGCCGGACGCTCTTGAATCTCCATGACCTCACATCCGCCTTCAATGACGAACTGCGCCGACCCGAAGCCGCGGCAGGACCGATCCAGCATTCTTTCGAAGCGCTCGTCCGCGACTGGACTGACGACTCCGGGGAACCCGGCGATAAGTACGACGCGGAGCTGGAAGCGCTCTTCCGTGAAGCCTCTCCGGGGGTGGAACTGGATCCGATACTGATGCAGGAGTTCGTCGACAAACTCGTCGCAAGAGAACCCGAACTGGCGCGCTTTCTGATCAACGATCCTCAAGGCATAGATTCGATGCTGCTCCAGTTCCCGACCTTCCTGCATGAACCCGAGCAGACGAGGATGATTCAGGAGAAAATCGAGGAGCTGTGGCATGGCGACGACAGCGCTATAACGGCGATTTCGGACAGTATCGTTTCCGTGGCCGTTACCGACCAAATCACAGGCGGGCAAACGCAGTCGATAGGCACCACCGTTGCCGTAGCCCTGGGAATCCTCGCCATCTTCTTTTGGGTGACGTTGCGTCAGCCTTCGCTGGGGCTTGTCGCGGTTGGCCCAATCGTGCTCGTCCTCATTAGCGTACTTGGCACGATGGCACTGCTGGGTATTCCCTACACGCTGGTCACCTCGATCATCACGGCGTTATCCATCGGCATCGGGGTGGACTACACGATTCATGTGATTCATCGCTACCGGGAGGAGTTCGCCCACCTGCGCAACCCGGAGAAGGCGGCGATCAGGACCCTGTCAACAACCGGTTCGGCGCTGCTCGGTTCCGCACTGACGACGGCGTTCGGATTCGGAGTGCTGATAGCCTCGCCGCTGCTCGCGTCCCAGCAGTTCGGCATCACGGCGACCATCACGATCGTCTACTCCCTGATAGTCTCAGTCCTGGTGGTGCTGCCCGCGATGGTGGTCTGGGGCGCGTACCAGAACACGCGGCTGCGCTCGATGGTGGAGCGCATGTGGGACGACCTCGACATCGCCATAGAGGACATCCATCAGCGTCACGAGCGGGGACAGGGCTCGTCGTAAGAAAGGGACCATGCAACTCCACAAGCTATCCAAAGGGCTGAAGGCCGCGTACCGTGAGTCGGACGCCCACAGTCGCGTGAAACATTTCGATGGGTGGATGGACAGAGCGCACGTGGATGGCGCCGGCCCGGTGGGCTACGACCACGCCGAAACCGTCAAGGAATACTACGACCTTTGCAGCGAGTTCATGGTGTTCGGGTGGGGCGAGTCTCTCCACTTCGCGCCGCTATCGCCCCAGGAGAGCCTGGAGGACTCCAAAATCCGGCACCAGAGGCTGATGATTTCCAAGCTGGAGCTTCGCGAGGGCATGACGGTGATCGATGTCGGTTGCGGGATCGGCGGGCCGATGCGCCGCGTCGTCCGGGAGGGCGGCGTCAGGGCGGTTGGGATCAATAGCAGTGAAGTCCAATTGGACAAGGCGAGATCGTTGGACGCCGAGGCGGGGATTGAGCACATGGTCGACTACCTCGCGTGCAGCTTCATGGACATGGGCGCCATCGCGGACGACACATTCGACCGGGGGTACGCGATCGAATCGACGTGCCACGCCCCGGACAAGGCGGGCGCGTTCGCCGAGATCTACCGCGTGTTGAAACCCGGGGCCCTCTTCTGGGGTCAGGAAATGTGCATGACGGACAAGTTCGATCCCGACGACAACCGTCACCGGGCCATCAAGCAGGACCTGATGCACGGCATCGCGCTCAAGGATATCGCGACTATGGGCGAGGTGAACCGTGCGCTCGAAACGGCGGGATTTCAGGTCATCGAGGCGAGGGATCGGGCCGTCGATGAGAACAGTCCGGTCACGCCGTGGTATCAACCCATGGAGGCCCGGAGCAATACGCTGGGCAATGCCCTGCGCAGGACTCCGCTGGGCCGCAAGGCGCTCATGATGACATTGAGGCTGACGGAAGCGCTGAGGATGTTCCCGAAGGGGTCGGCGGACGTCATCGAGCTGATGGATCATACTGCCAACGCCTACGTCACGGGCGGCAGAGCCGGGCTCTTCACGCCGTTGTACTGCTTCCTGGCTCGTAAGCCCCTCTAGGCCCTCTTCTTCGCAGGCAGTGTTGGCATTCTCCCTGGTGTTCTGTCTCAGAGATTCTTCCCCCAATGCAGAAAGGCCACAAACCTCGATGGAGAAAGGGCCACAAAGTCCCTTCCCCCTTGACGGGGGAAGGTTAGGATGGGGGTGATAGCGTGCAAACGACGAACAAAACAGCCAGAGCGCGACATCTCAGGAAAAACCTCACAGACGCCGAACAAGGGTTGTGGAACATCCTACGCAACCGCCAAGTGTCAGGTTACAGGTTTCGCAGACAAGCGCCGATAGGACCGTACATCGTTGACTTCGTATGCTTTGAGAATAGGCTCGTCATAGAAGTGGATGGTGGGCAACACATGGAACGAGCGAATTATGATGCTGAGCGCACCTCATGGTTGGAATCCGCAGGCTTTAGGGTAATAAGGTTCTGGAACAATCAAGTGCTGCAAGAGAAGGACGCAGTACGGGAAGCGATTTTTATTGCGGTTCGAGGGTCTTCACCCCCATCCTAGCCTTCCCCCGTCAAGGGGGAAGGAACTCTTCCCTGCCCATCTCGCCTTCCCTCTTCAAGGGCTGACAGGGGTAGGCAAAACGGATTTGTAGCTATGATCCGGCCCCGCCTCACTGTCATTCCGAGCGGAGCGAGGAATCTAAAATCCATAACCGCAAGACCCGACAGACTGTGTCGCGCCTACTCCGTGACTAAGAGTGAGAACAGGGGAAGAATTCTCTATGTCAGCTTTACGTTGTGACAGACACTTTAGATTCTTCGACTCCGCTCCGCTTCGCTCAGAATGACAGTGCGGAGCTACTCTCTCGTCAATGCGGCCCCCTCTCCCGTTCGCGGGAGGGGGCTGGGGTGAGGGTGAATGCCTACCCTCTGTCAGCCGTCAAGGGGGAAGGGACTTCGTTGGGTCAGACGGGCAGTTCGCGCCTTTGTTCGGCGACGAGGAACTTCAGCTTCTTGCTCGGTTTCATCGACGGTATGGGGTTGAACTTGAACTTGAAGTTCTCGGGGGACACCTTGATCGTGAAGTAGTGCGCGACCATCAGCACGTTGACGGCGAGCTGCAGCTCCATCCAGCGGGAACCGAGACACATGTGTGTGCCCAGCCCATAGGGCGCGTACCCGGGACCTAGGTGCTCATTGCGTGGAGGCAGATACCGGTCGATGTCGAACTTGAAGGGGTCGGGAAAGACATCCTTCATGAAATGCGTGGCCACCTGGGCGACGATGATCTTTGATCCCACCGGCAACTCGTAGTCCTCTACGACACACGAATTCATCACGTTTCGAATAGACATGGGAACGATGGGGTATACGCGCAGGCACTCCATGAGGAAGCGGTGCGTGACGTCAATCGCAGGCGGGGTGAAGTTCTCGGGGTCCGGATCGCCGTCATCGAACAGGGCGTCGGCTTCGGCTCGGATTTTGGCGTAGATCTCCGGCTGCGACGCCATAGCGTACAAAGTGAAGCTAAAGGCGTCGCCAAGGTATGCGCTGGCCACTAACGCCGCCGTAAAGGCGAAACGCAGGTTGGATTCGGGCATGAACTGCGGATCGCTCGCGTGCAGGCTCAGATAGTCGTCCACCAGGTTTCGGTGTTTCCCTGCCCTCTGAGCGGGGGTATGCACGCTCTGGACGCGTTCAAGCAGCGTTTCAATGAGCTTCATCCGGCGCTTCATGCCGGGAGTTTTCAGCATGAACTTGGGGAGCATCTTCATGACGTGAACGCTGAGGGCCCGTTCCTTGAACTCCAACAGGTCGTCGATGATGTCCTGCGTTTCAACTCCGACCATGAACGGCGAGATTTGAGCGTTGATCATCCGCCGGCTCATGCCCGTCGCCTGGTAGGATTCTCCGACCTTCCACTCCGCCATGTGATTCCGAGCGTACTTATAGAACTCCTCCATCTGCCCCGCCAGTCTCTTGCGGGAATAGGCCGCCGACAAGGACTTTCGCAGCCGGAAATGGTCCGCGCCATCGAGGGAGGGCAGCACTCCGGATGAGCCATACACTTTCTCGAAGTCCACGAAATAGTCCCTGGCTCTCAGGTACATCCGACCTCGCCGCTGGACCCAGTGATTCGTTTCAGGGCCGGCGAGGAAGATCATGGTCTCTTTGAACGGGGGGCGGATCTGAAAGACCGGGCCATACTCCTGGGCAAGGTCCGCAAAGAGCGCGGGAATGTTGCCGTCGCGAATGTGAGAATTGAGCAACAGCTTACGCAGCGGCACGGTCGGAATCTTCTTGGTCAGGGCCGAACGCTGAAGCAGTGGACCCGCCATGTTGTGGGCCACCGCTTCGGCTATTGCGCGGCCGATCAAATCCAGCTTGCAGATGGCCTCAATACGCTCCTCTATCTCGTCATCGATCTGGAAAATGAATCGCAGGACATCGCAGGTATTGAGGAGGCAGACAATGATGACGTCCCTCGGAAAAGGGATCTCATTATTGAAGATCACGTTTGTGATGCGCGAAGTGACGAACTCAACCGCTGTGCCGTCGCCGTTGCCGGAGACGAGATCCCTGCGACCGACGGTATGAGACAGGGTCCAGAATCCGCCGTCGTGGTGCTCCAGTATATTCATTCCTACAAGTCGGTCCAGAGTCAGATCAACGATCGACTCCGCGCGGGGGGCCAGCCGCTCGATCCAGAACTGCGCGTTCCGTTGAATCGGTTCCTCTGCGATCTCTTTGAGGATAGGGTCGAGGATGGGGTTTCCCACTTCGGAATCGTCCAGAAGAATGAGGGATTCCATGTCGGTGTCGATGCGGGAAACGAGCGAGAGTTCGGCGAGTACCGCGCCTATAACGGCGCAGTTCAGGTCCCAGCCCGGCACCTGATGGAAGTAACCGGTTTCCTGGTTGAGGAGCATCACAATGAGCTCCTCGGGCAAAGTCAACGGATGGGTTGTCACTCCGTCAATTGTGAGTGTCATCTGCCTTGCTCCTCGTAACTTAGCCCTGCTAGAATTTATCCAGTTGGGCCAGCCGCAACGAAGGACACCTACTCAAAGCCTAGCACAGCAGGGATGGAAAGGGTACTTATCCGATTCAGTGGAGGACGGGAGTCGCAAGGGACTCCCAGAGTGGAAAAGGTCAACCGGGGTTCCCGTGATGAAGGGGCTGAACGATGGTAACCCGACGCAGAGAGCCTACCAACACTCCGGTACCGACCCCGTTTCCCGAGGGTTGGTACTTCATAACGACCCGTGAAGCCGTTCGGAAGGCCAAGCTCATCCAAAAGACATGGATGGGCACGAACATCGTCATCTGGTGCGATAGCGGCGGGCGGGTCTGTGTTGCCGAATCGGTTTGCCCGCACCTGGGGTCCGACCTGGGGCCCGATTCAGGGGGGGGCATACGTGACGACCGGCTCGTTTGTCCCTTCCACGGGTACGAATTCGATACCACGGGCCAGTGTGTCGCCACACCCTTTGCCGAGCCTCCCAAGACCGCGAAACTGCGCGTCTTCGAGACGCAGGAAGTCCTCGGCCTTATATTCGCCTGGTGGGGCATAGGTGGCCGGGAGCCGCAATGGAGTCTCCCCGAGAATTCTCTTGACGAAGCCGGCTGGAGCGACTTCGAGTTCAACACCCTTCGCTTCAAGGGCCATCCCCAGGAGACGACGGAAAACTCGGTAGACTTGGCCCATTTGCGCTACGTTCACGGCTACGACAACGTGAACCCCATCGAGGAATTCACCGCCGACGGCCCACGTCTCGAGGCTCGTTTCGACTTTAGGAGAACTCGTACGATTGCCGGAGTTGTGACGCTAGAGTTCGATGTCTCGGCCAAGGCAAACATCTTTGGGCTTGGCTACTCGTTCGTGGAAGTCCACGAAAAATCGATCGGCATGGACATGCGTCTGTGGGTGCTGGCGACGCCGGTCGATGGGACGCTAATTGATATGTCGTTGGTCTCGCAGGTCAAAGAGATCCGCAGTCCGAAAAGGCTGATTGCAGGCCTGGGGTTTCTTCCCGTGAGAATGCGCGCCCCGATGTTGAACAAGTTCATGGCGGCCCAGCAAAAGCAAGATGTCCTGCAGGATGTCGTCATCTGGAGCCGGAAGCAGTACGTATCGCGTCCACGCCTCTGCCGCTCCGACGGCAAGATCATGCCATTCAGATACTACTGCGCCCAGTTCTATCCCGATCCGGACGATGGCGACGGCTCATCTCTCTGAGAGGGTATCCAATAAGTCGCCGGATCCGTTCGTGGTGAGCTTGTCGAACCATGAACGACCCTTCGACAAGCTCAGGGTGAACGGAGTTTTTTAGACACCCGCTGAGTCTACCCCCGGCTGTCGGCATATAGGCGTGCTCAAGGGAACCTCTACGGCGTGTAGGCTACGCCTTCCTGAATCGCAGGCCGTGCATGATGCTCCCGTAGTAGTTGAACGAACGCCGTGCCGCGGCATCGTCGAAGGGGTAGTCCGCCCCGAGTTGCCTGGCTGCGGCGAGCCCGCTGACGAAACACGTCTCCTGGCTGTTGACCAGCGTGTGTGCGCCGCAGTGCCATGTTCGCCGTTTCCCTTGAATGAACCGGAACAGGTTGACGAGCAGCGCGACGTGACGCACGTCGTGGATGATGTGCTGAAACGACCATTTCTTGATGATCTTTGACTCATCGATCGGACTGACGGCGTTGTACGTCACCAGGCAGGGCTTGTCCGACCGGTTCGCCCAGGGCTGCTGGTTGTGCATTATGTACGTGATCTCGTAGTTGTCAGGCCTGTCGCCGTACTGCTCGATATGATTGCTCCGCGTCGACAGCGGCTTCACCTCGTTGTCCGGAAGCACCGAGGAGTCGTGGTGAACGACGGCGCTGTGATGGAGGTCCATGTCGTACCGCACCGACGACAGAATGTAGCGTTCGAGAAACGTCGCTTTGTCGATGAGCGCCAGCGTGTGGTTTGCATTGCAAGCAAAGACTACCTCGTCGAACGTCTCGCGCACGCCGTCTTCGTCCTCGACCTCGACGTGAGTCTCGTGCCGGTACACCTTCCGCACGGGCCGGCTGAGGTAGATCTTGTCCCGAAAGCCTGCCGATAGGTTCTCGTAGATGCGGCGTGTTCCCCGGTCCCATGTCTGCATGGGCGTGGCCGTCTCGATGTCGAAGAATTCGAGGTACCTCGTGAAGAGGGCCGCAGGTAAAGAATATACGTCCGTCGCCATGAGAAAATTGACGAACATGGGCTTCAGTATCTTGTACCTGAAGTCGTCGGAAAACCCTCCCAGCTTCAGAACCATCCCCATGCTGATGTAGTTGAACGGGTTGAGGGCGTTCAGGAGCTTCGACTGCGACCGGGTCAGCCACCCAATCCAGTGCAGACGTCTCAGGATGCGTTGGAACTTCGCAATCTCGGCTTGCAGCTGCTCACTGATCTCGGACTCGAAGTCGTGAGCATACACCCGCTCCCCGTACTTGACGCTGTAGCTGAACTTGGTATCGAGCAGTTCGATGCCGAACTCCTGCATCAACAGCAGAATGTGGTGATACACCGACGGGATGCAGGCGGTGACCGAAATGTCGAAGGGGATCGTGCTGCCGTCATCCTGAGGCATGTCGGCCGTAACCGCGTTCCCGCCGATCTGCTCATGAGCCTCGTACAGCCGGAAATCAAACCGGTCCGGGTGATGGTTTAGCGCCCATGCTGCCCCCAGCCCCGATATACCGCCCCCGACTATGGCAATTCGCCGCATCATTGCGCTCCGCTCTGCGCACGCCATCAGAAAAAGTCGCCCACTTCTTCACCGTCTTCCGGCTTCATCAGCAGGGCCGGCAGAATGGCAAGGAGAGACAGGAACCCCGCGATCATGAAGAGGTTCTGGAAGACGGTGACTCCTGCGTCGATCAACTGGCCCTGGGCCGTCTCGCTGGGAACGACGTGAGCGGTCAGGCTGTAGAAGCGCTCTATTCCCCATGCCGACAGGGCCGCCAGCCCCAGTGCCATCCCCACCATTCGCGATGCCGTGACCAGCGATGCCGCCGCTCCCCAGTAGTCGCTGGGGGCCGCGCTCAGGGCGCTGACGCCTATGGGAGGGATGACCAGCCCGAATCCCAGGCCCGCCGCGACCAGGGGCACGGTCAGCCTGAGCTCATCCACTTCCGTTCCCCAGCCACTCATCACCAGCAGTCCCGTACCCATGAACACGAGCCCGAGTATGCACACCGGTCTCACACCGGCCCAGCGCAGAGTGTAACCTCCCACCACCGCCCCCACCGGAATGGCGGCTGTCATACGCACGAGGTGGAGGGCGCTCACCAATGGTTGTTTCTCCATGATGGTGGCGGCCATGAGTGGCACGCAGACCAGTCCCATGATCAGGGCGACTCCCACCAGGAACTGGGTGATGTTGGCGGATACGAATGCCCTCGAGGTGTACAGGAATGACGCCAGCAGAGGCTGTACCGCACGCCTCTCCGCCACGACCAGTACGCCCACAAGAACCAACCCCGCGCCGACCGCCAAGAATGGGACGAGAGACTCGCCGGTGAATATGCTCCTCTGGGCCAGCGACAGAGTGAGGACCGTGAGCGCCGCTCCGAGCATCAGCGCCCCGAAGTAGTCCATCTTCGCTGTCGGATTCGGGCGGTTCGGCAAGACGGCCAGGAGCGCAATCAGGATGAGGCTCTGCGGCACGTCAAACCAGAATATCCATCGCCAGCCGATCCACTCGATGATCGCGCCTCCATAGAGAGGGCCGACGACCGAGCCCGCTTCCGCCGCCGCCGCCACGAGTCCGATGGCTATTCCCCTTCTCTCAGGCGATACGGCCGCCACTGCCATGGCGAGACCTATGGGCACCGTGGCGCCACCCCCGATTGCCTGAAACACCCTCGCCGGAACAACCCAGTAGAAGTTCGGCGAAATCGCCACGAACGCCGACCCAATGGCGAACACGACCAGCGCCCACTGGAACATCCTGACGCGGCCATACACGTCGGACAGACGCCCGGCCAACGGCATGGACACCGTATAGCTGACCAGAAACGCGGTTATGATCCACGACGCCCTGTCCAGGTCCGTAAGGGGAATCTCCAGGTCGACCATCACAATCGGCAGGGCCGCGACTACCACGGTCTGGTCCAGGGCAGTCGAGAATACCGACAGGCAAATGATGCCCAGCACCACCGACTCGGAAGAAGCGCGGGAGGCTAGGCGTTGTCTCAGGTCGTTCACTGACCGGATCCTAGCTCCGGAAGGTTGATTTCAACTGGCACGTCTAGCGCATTGATGGTCACGAGACGGGAGGTCTCAGGACCGTCCTCGTCGTAGAGCTGACCCAAAATCCTTAGCTGCCGCAGAGAATGATCGTCTTCGTCGATCCACATGGTCAAAGTCAGCGTATGACCCGAGTCCACGTCGGTGATGAGGTTTGACAGCTGCTCCGACTGCACCGTTCCCTCTGCGCGAATGGTCGGAGCGCCCAGTACCGACTCGCTGCCCGTGATGGCGCCGTCTCCGTCCCTGACCATGTGAATTACGTCGCTGAAGGTCCCGCCCAGCCCGCGGAAATTGAATGGGACTCCGTCCACGGGCAGGGGCCCCCACGGCGCGTCCTTGGAGAACTTCATAAAGGCCTGGTCCCCCACCGCCATCATCTCGATTTCAATGAAGCCAAACGCCGGGGACACCACGTCCACCAACATCCTGAAGCTGTCCGGAGCCTTAACTTCCGCCTCCATGCTCTTGAAGGTCGTTTCAAAGAATTTGGCTCCCGTTTCCTTTTCGTCCACCATGCCGAACTTTGCCGACTGCATGGCGGCCATCCTCTCGCCGGCCTTGGTCAGCACATCACTCAACGCCGGGGTTGGCGTGGGATCCGGCGCGGCGGGAGTGGGCTCAGACTCCCCTCCGCACGAAGCGGCTGAAAGGAGGAAAGCCATCATGAGAGCAGTGATTGACAACCCGCGAAGAAGTATCTTGGACAAGTTCATCTCCTCATCTCCTAGATTCTGATTCGAGCGGGAATGCGGCAATATTACGAAATACTGGGCATTCTTGCACGTCGAATGTGGAACCCGGGGCCGGCAACCGCCCTGTACCACAGAACTCTCTTCCCCACACTCTGAGTGTGCTACGATGGTATCCCCGATATGAGCAGCCCAACCATCGCCATCGTCGACTACCAGGCAGGCAACCTCCGCAGCGTACAGAAGGCACTCGAACGTTTTGGGGCCAACGCCGTCATCACCAGTGATTCGAAGAGCATCGAGGCGGCAAACGGCGTAGTGTTCCCCGGTCAGGGCGCAAGCGATCCATCGCTGTGCGCCCTACGCGACAGAGGTCTTGTCGACCCAATCAGAAACTCCATTGAATCGGGAACGCCGTTCATGGGAGTTTGTCTCGGTCTGCAACTGCTCTTGGACGTCTCGGATGAGGGCGTCGAACCCGGTCTTGGCGTCATACCCGGTCGGGTTAAACACCTTCCGGGTGGACTCAAGGTCCCTCACATGGGCTGGAATGAGGTGAGGTTTCGCTCTGAACATCCCGTGCTGAGCGGCGTGCCGGATGGCACCCACTTCTACTTCGTCCATAGCTACTTCGCCGACCCTACCGATGAGTCGGTGGTCGCCGGTACGACGAGCTACGGAGTCGAGTTCTGCAGCGTGGCCGCCAAGGACAACTGGATCGCCTTTCAGTTCCATCCGGAGAAGAGCGGCGCCATCGGCCTGAGGCTCTACCGGAACTTCGTCGAGTTCGTGCGGCAGGGCTAAGGAACTCGTGGCGATGTACGACTCGATGAGTTATTCATGGAAGTAATCCCCGCCATTGACATACGCGCAGGAAAGGCCGTTCGCCTGTTTCAGGGTGACTACGGTCGGGAGACGGTCTTCAACGACTCGCCCGTGGACGCCGCGCAGAGGTGGCTCGACTTGGGCGCGACGCGGCTTCACGTCGTCGACCTTGACGGGGCGAAGACAGGCGAGCAGGTGAACATCGACCTTGTGGGGCGAATTGCCGCGATCTCACACGTGCCCGTTCAACTCGGCGGGGCCATCCGCACCATTGAAGCGGCCCAACGAGCGCTCGACAGGGGCGTGCAACGTGTGATCGTAGGCACTGCCGCGCTCGAGAACGAGGAGTTCGTCGGAGATCTCTGCGACCGAATTGGGTCCGAGCGCGTGGTTGTAGGGGTCGACGCACGAAATGGGTATGTCGCCGTTCACGGCTGGACCGAGGAAAGCGGTACGCCCGTTCGCGAACTGATCGCGCGAATGGAGGCGTCGGGCGTCCGGCGGATCATCTACACCGACATCAGCCGCGACGGCACGCGGACCGAGCCGAACTTCCAACAAGTGGAAGAGCTTCTCGGTGTGACACAACTCAAGATACTCGTCGCGGGAGGCGTGTCCCGAATTGAACACTTGCGGCGTCTGGCGAAAATGGGAGTTGAGGGAGCGATCATCGGCACCGCCGCGTACACGGGCGATATCGATATGAGAGTGGCGATAGAGGAGCAAAAAGGCAGGGCTTAGGGCCGCGCTCCCTGTCGGGTCATGTCCACGTCGAAACCCGCCCCTCGGAAGGTCATCAACAGCAGGTATTATCTGCTCGTGGCGAAAAGGTAGCTTGCGGACTTCGTTTCCGGCTACGATTGTCATTGGCAGGTGCTCATGCTGACCAAACGCATCATTCCATGCTTGGACATAGACCGCGGACGTGTCGTCAAGGGCGTGTCGTTCGTCAACATCCGTGACGCAGGCGACCCGGCAGAGCTTGCCTCGCTCTATGATCGGGAGGGGGCCGACGAGCTTGTCTTTCTCGATATCACTGCCAGCGCCGAAGAGCGCGACATCATGATCGATGTCGTCAAGCAGGTATCCGAGCAGGTCTTCATCCCCCTCACGGTTGGCGGAGGAATGCGCTCCGTCGGGGATGTCCGCAAGATGCTTGAAGCCGGAGCGGACAAGGTATCCCTCAACACGGCAGCCGTCCACAATCCCGGTCTGGTACAGGAGGCGTCGGACTTCTTCGGGAGCCAGTGCATCGTCGTCGCCATAGACTACAAGGCCATCGACGGTGAGGTCCCAGACCGTACGCCGATCAACGAAGACATGACGGTGCGACTAGACGAGGACTCTCGATGGGAAGTCTACACGCACGGCGGGCGGCGTCCTGCGGGCATCGACGCCCTGAAATGGGCTAAGCACGTCGAGGCTCTGGGTGCGGGGGAACTGCTCATCACCAGCATGAACGCCGACGGTCAGCAGACCGGCTACGACCTCAACTACACCCGTGAGTGTTCGGAGAATGTGTCGATCCCGGTCATCGCAAGCGGCGGAGTTGGGACCCTAGACCACCTCTACCACGGCATCGTCGACGGAAAGGCCGACGCCGTGCTCGCCGCCAGCATATTCCACTTCGGGACGTACTCAATCGGCGAGGCCAAGGAGTTCCTGCGGAACAAGGGCGTACCGGTTCGTCCAATTGTTGGCGAATAGTCCGCTAATCCATCCCGATTTGAGGATGGCAAGTAGCGGGTAGAGGAGAACTCAAGAGACAATGAGAGGCCTGCCAGCGCGTCAACACCGGCAGGCCTTTCTTTTCCTATGTCGTCAACAAGATGAGGGAATTCGCCTCACCCGGAGATGACTTACCGCAGCGGCGCGGAGTAGATCTGTCCGCCCTTCGGGCAGTCGCTACAAGGCGCGGCGCTCCAGAGAGCGTTCCGGTCGCCGTCCGTCCTCGGCAGGTTGATGCCGCTAGGACCGAGGTTGCGAGCGTAGATCTCACCGTAGTTGCCGACCGCCCTGATAACGGCCTGGGCTGCCGTGTTGGAGATTCCGAGGCTATCCTGGCCGAAGGAACCCTCGAGACCGAAGAGACGGTCGACCTTGGTGTCGCCGGTCTTGGAACTCGGTACGCTGGCCTGGCCGACTCCGTAAGCCTCGGCATAGATGAGGATGCCCATCGTTGTCTTGACGATGTCGAACCACTGGTCGTCACCGTGCGGTACCACCGGGCCCAGCGGCTCCTCGGAGATCGTCTCCGGCAAGATGGTGTGCGCCGACGGGTCCTCTAGGGCCGTGCTGAGGGCCGCAAGCTGCGAGCGGTCGTTGGTGAAAGCGTCGCACTGTTCCGCCTCGTAGGCTGCGACCACCGCGTCGGTGTCCTCGAACGTTAGCGGCTCGATGTTCAGACCGTTCTGGTTTGAGAAGTCCTGGAGGTTCAGCTCCGTCGTCGTTCCCTGGGTGACGCAGACGCTCGCGTCTTTGAGTTCCAGCGCGCTGCTGATGCCCAAGCTCTCTCGGACCAGGAAGCCCTGGCCGTCGTAGAACATCGTCTGAGCGTAGTTGCCCCACCCGGCGTCACGGGAAGTGGTCCACGTAACCGTTCGGACGAGCATATCGACCTCGCCGGACTGGATGGTCGGCCCGCGCTCGGCGGCGGTAATCAGGCGGATCTCGATGGCGTTTGAATCGCCAAGCACGGCTGCCGCGAGAGCTCGACACAGGTCGATGTCGAAGCCGACATTGTTGCCCGCAGCGTCCAAGTAGCCGTAGCCGGGCACGTCGTTCCGGCTCGCGCAGATGACCTTGCCCCGGCTCTTTACGGTATCAAGCCTGGACTCCGTCGTCTCCATCGCGGCCCCCGTACCGTCACCACCTGACGTATCAGTATCTTCATCGTCATCTCCGCACGCGACCATGGCTACCAAGGCCGCAGCGAAGAGCAAAACCGCTATACCACGTATGATCTTTATCATCACCGGTTCCCCCTGTGTAGAAAGTATCCGCTGGCGCTCCAACAATAGGAACTAGCGGTCTAGCCATTCAGGCGTAGCTAAGAGTACCGCATCTCATTTACGAAATCAATCATCATGGACATACTCTCGCTTAGATTCGTCCGCCTTCCACAGAAGTCTTTGCAGGCGATTCTTGCTACCGAAAGATATCGGCTGGAGCCGGACTTCAGGGTGGTTCAGGTTCCCGGACGATTTCTCATTTGTGGGAAATGACCACGATGAGATGGGAGACGCACGCGTGCAGGACGTTAGTGGGCGACATAAGGTGATATCATACATACTTGGTTAGCTTGACACGTGCGTTTGGACGGGAGTCAGGGATCACTGATTCCGGCATTCTCGCTCCGACGACACACCAAGCGGGCCGGTAGCTCAGTTTGGTCAGAGCATCGGACTTTTAATCCGAGTGTCCTGGGTTCGAATCCCAGCCGGCTCACCACCTCTTACTGTAGACAGAACCGGACTGAGGAGTCGGATCTCTTCGGTGTTCGACAACGGCAAATGACTATTTCTCACAATAGGAAGGGTGTAGTGGATGATCGCCATGCCGGGGCTGACCGTAACGTCCTTGATAAATGAGTTGATGAACCCCCTCCGCTCGGTCAACTGGCTAGTCTTAAGGAACGCGCTCATGTCCTTTGCGTAGGCCGTGATGGTCTTTACGTCGTCCAGTACCACCCGACGTTCCTCGAGGAGTAGACGCGCCTTCTGAGCAGAGTCCTCAAGGCGCTCCTCACGCTCCCGGTGTTCGCGAATGCGTCGGGTTACGTCGGCGATGTCGAGTTTGGAGGTCTCCACAAGGTTGAAGAGCCTGTCGAGTCTTCGCCGGACCTCGGCCAACTCCGATTCGATGGTTTCGAGCTGCCGGCGCTGTTCGTAGGCCACGCCGTCCATCTCCTCGTCAACCATCTTCACGAGCTTCGTAATGTTGCTCTCAATGAGGATCCTTCCTCGTATCGTGTCGACGATCAGGCGCTCGAATCGTCTTGAGTTCAATCGGGGGGCGTCACACGAACCCTTTCCTCGCTTCAGCAGCGACTGGCAAACGTAGTATGAGAACTTGCCGCTCTTGGCTTCCTGGCCGCTCATTGCCTTCGAGCATGTGCCGCACTTCACGAGGCCGCTGAGGAGATAGGAACTGGCGGTGCGCCGGGGGTGCGATTTCGTCGGGGCCTTCGAGTGCATCAAACGCGAGACCCGCTTGAACGTGTCCATCGATACGAGTGCGGGGAAGGCATTTTCGACGCGAATCGGCGGAGCCTTGTCCTTGGAACTGACGCCCCACACGAGGGTTCCCGTGTATACCTCGTTGGTGAGCATGTAGTGCACCATCGTTTTCGACCACAGCTTGCCACCGGCACTCGCAACGCCCTCATCGTTCAGCGTTCGAGTGATGTCGAGGACGCTCTTTCCCGCTTCAGCCATCTGGAACATGCGCTTTACGACCACCGCCGTCTTGGGTTCTGGCTTCAGCTTTGGTCGTTCCCTGGGTCCATCCTTCACCCTGATCTTCTTGTATCCGTATGGGATCGCTCCCGATACCCAGAAACCCCGCGAGGCGGCTTCTCGCATTCCGCGCGTGACGTCCTGCGCAAGATTCTCCGAGTAAAACTCGTCCACGCTCTCGATGATGGCCTCCATGAGCTTGCCTGTGGGGGAGTCGTCTGAGTGTTCGGTGATGGACGTGACCCGGACTCCGCGCCTGCGGAGCATAGACTTGAATGCGACGGCGTGTTCCCGCTTCCGGGTGAACCGGGAGAATTTCCAGACGAGGATTTCTTCGAAGGGCGAGGTGGGTTTGCCGGCGTCGTTCAGCATCCTGCGGAACTGGGGCCTGTCGGCGATGCGCCCGCTCTCGGCCTCGTCGACATACTCCCGCACGACGAGATAGCCGTTCTTGGCGGCGTAGTCCCTGAGGGCCCTCAGCTGGGCGGAGACTGACAGGTCTACGTCCTGCCGGTCGCTCGATACCCTTGCGTAGAGTGCTGCCGGTTTGCGGTCTTCATGTACCTTGTTGTTCATCCTTCTATTCTCCTTTCGGCTACATACCGCCCCTCTCTCGTTCTTTCAGCCTCTCGCACCGGATCGTCCTGATCCACTCCCTTTCTTCCATATAGTTGCGGAGGGCCTCGCGGATAAGCTCGCTCATGGTTCGGCCCTCCTCGCGCATCACGTCTTGGACGCGCTCGGCCATCTCCGGCGGCAGCGAGAAGGTAATGGTCTTGGAGTTTCGTGGTGTGGTAGGCACAGTTTCTCTTATTGCTTCCTGTATTGTGACATTGTCTTACTATACACTGTGGGGCAACCGATCCCAAGCTACCAAGGCCCGGCCGCATCAGCCATGGCAGGCAGGGAGAGGAGGGACGGGTTCTCGAACTGCGAAGCGAAGATGGACTTGTCCCGGTACGGCACTGCGACGATCGAGATCTTCACAAGCCTGCCGGAACGGAATACGGGCCTTCCGACAATGGCAGCTTCCCCCGATCCCGGCTCCGCCTCGCCGTACGTGGCCCGTCCGGTGAGCGCTACGCGCTCCGCCAGCGATCCTGGAGGAATCGGGCTTCCCCATCGGAGCGTGCCGCCCCTGGTTCCGCAGAGGGCCTTAGACCTTCGCGGCCCGAAGCCCGGCGTTCGAGCCACAACCGACGCCCGGAAGTAGGCGACGGAAGCCGTCGTCCGAAAGAGAGGTCCGTTCCTCTCTTCGCGCTGGTACAGGACAGATAAGAGGGGCTGGGTCCTCATGACCTCCGGAAGCCTCAGCGCGACAGATGCGTAGGACCGGCCATACTCTCTCTGGAGGGCAATTACGTCGAAGCCCGAAGCCTCGGCGGAGGCGGCGAACCTCTCCGGCTGCATCAGCACTGCGGCCGCGAAACGGTCGGCCCGGCGGCAGGCAGGGTGTGCAGGTTTGGAGCCAAACCACATGTGGCAGACCGTCTCGTTGATGATCTCATAGGTCTCGTGCAACACGGTGTGCTCTCGGGCACTCTGTCCCTGTTCTTCCATGTAGAAAATATCGTACCCGCCATTCGGCGAGTTGCAGTGGAAGCCCTGCATTCCGTTGGGCAGCGGGACACCCGACACCGCGCCTATTCCCGCGTCGCGCATCACCTCCGTCATCTCATCCATCGTGGGTAGAGAGGATAGGCCGAAGAAGTGCACGAATTGACGCGCGAGCGTTTCGGGATCGAGCACATCGACGAACGACTCTTCGTCCACGTCACGCAAGAGCTTGCAACAGAAGTCGTCGAGGTCCGTCGTCGTCATTGAAGCAGGTTCTTTCCGGTGAAGCGTTCGTACATCTCCACGATGAAGCGCTTCGCCTCCAGTGAGAGTGGCCCTCTTGGCCTGGTGCCGAACCTGAATTCGGGATCGGCCAACACATATTGGAATGCCCGCTCGATCTCCAGAGGCTCGTTGCTAGATGGTTCCCCGCCCTCGTTGTCGAGGTATCCTGCGCTCTTCATGAGGTGGCGGATGTCGACGCCGTAGAGGGCAGAAAGGCGCTTAAGGAGACTGGTTCCCGGACGCCGCTCCCCCCTCTCGATCTCCGAAAGGTAGGAGTTGGAGATGCCGGTGAGCCTCCGTACCTCACGCAGGCTGGTATCGCCCCTCAGCTTCCGCAGCAGCGGTCCGATGTCCATGTCGGCGTAGCTGGCTTCATCAACCATCGCTATTCTCTCCTACAGATCATTACTGTCCTAGTATATCGGAACAGCAAACGCAGTTAACTATAGTCGAACAATTGTCGCATTACAGTAAGCAATTGTCAAAAGGATGAAAGATCGTGCCCAGTGTGCATTGCCTCGCGAGTTGCTTAGTTGATACACTGCATTTGTACACCGAACTGGTGTGCTATTCAAATAGTATACACCAATCAGGACATGGACTGAAAATGCGAGACCGAGAAACGATCGTAGAGCCTGAACTCACCGAGGAGCAGGAAGCGATACTGCAAGGGGGCCTGAGAATCTTGGCCCGCATGATCGTACGCGCTCACCTTGCGTCTCTGCGGGAGCAGTCGGCTCAAGACAACGGCTCCGATAATGGGACGGGTGCAACCTCCGTCACGGAAGCAGAAAGCCCAGCGAAGGAGGACGAGCGTGTCCGGTAAGAATCCACGTCTGAAGGTCAAGCTCAATGCTCGGGCGGTGTGGGAGTTTCTCAACCGCCAAAACATCAACCAGAACGATCTTGCTCGTCTGGCGGGAATCACGTCCGGTTACCTTTCTTTGCTGATGAGCGGGAAACGGTGTCCGTCGGGCGAAGTGCGACAGCGGCTCATGGACGCCCTTGGCGTCACCCGATTTGAAGACCTCTTCATCGAGATGAACACAGATGAATAGAGAACGCGCGAATCCCTCTCCGCAGTTTCCTCCGGGAGTTGCATTGCTGCCGGAGGACTTTTGTGTGCGGCTGGAGAAGATCAAGGAGATCACCGGCCTCACGTGGGAGGGGATGTCCGTATGCCTCGGGGTTGACATTCGACAGATCCAGTACTGGCGGAAAGGTGGGACGCCCAACGGGGGTGCCATGCTTTCGCTGGTTGAACTGGCTTGTCGAGTGCCGGAGGGACTCGGTGTATTGCTGAATAATGACCTTATGGTTGTCTGTAGGGGGCGGGATTAGGCTGTTTAGGCATGTGATCCCTATAGCGATTCGGGCCCGATGCCTTTCGTGGAGTGGAGTAGGGAGCGCCTCTTCGAGCTGAGCTAAAGTCGTCGGAGGAGTTCCCTTGAGTCTCGACGGCGATCTCGAATTGCTGAAGGAGCGGCGAGGGTATACGGCCTCGACGGACGGGGAGTTCTCGCCCAACTCGGGGCCAGCATCGTCGGTTCCCGACAGGTCCCGATTGAACTTGGCAGAGACCTCTGGGTAATTTCAGGTCTAGGGGCAGGTACATGAGCCGAACGCAACAGAGTGTATATAGGGTGGAACCGTCACGGTTCCCGCCCGATTTTCCTGAACGTCTCGAGAGATTCAAGGTTGAGTCCGGACTGTCGTGGAGAGGGTTGGCCCGCCGTTTGCACGTCAGCGCACGCTGCGTGTGGCGCTGGAAGGCCGGGACTAAGCCGGACCCGGGACACCTCGTCGCTCTTTTCAACCTAGCAATTGAGATGGGACTGCTCCACATCCTGCTCCCTTCGGTCGGAGAGCCCCAGGACGACGATTCACACTTCACTCGATCAGGCTGAACGTGACCGACAAGGCAGGAACAACTCCGGGGGCAATTGCTTGCGGGGATTTGGCGAGTTCTGCTCAGCCCAAGAGTGCGTATCCTGGTTCCGGTCCGTCGGTAGTTCTCCATGCACGTCCCAGCGGACCCACCCTCTCAAGCAGACTCCTGTGAGAAACCCTCAGGGGAACGCTTACTCCAGTCCGCTCCATCTCTTCATTGGCCACCCGTAAGAAGTGCGTCTGAGCTATCTCGTCCTCGAAGACGACGAGGACGGAAGGCAGGACGCCGTGGTCGTCGGTGGGCCGGTGTGAAGAGTAATAGCGCAGGTAAGGGGCTATGCGCTCGGCCATGGTGGAGGGGCGCACCGCTCGTCGCTCCCACTCCAGGAAGAAGGGCCGGGTACTATCGTCCTTCCGCAGGACGCAGAAGGCGTCGGGATGTATGGAGCGAAGCCGGTCGCCGTGGCGGAAGTAGCGTGAAGCCCGTCGCGGAGGGTCGAGCTGGATGACCTGCAAAGAACGGGAATGGGCCTGTCTATCAATGACTGCCACGAACCAGTGTACCGCGTCGGTGTGCTCGACGTTCCTGAGCAGCTGGCGGCTTCGTCTGCCTGTGACGTTTCGCCAGTCGAGCGAGACCTTCGTGTTCGTCGGCGCGACACTCCACCGCGTCCTCGCCGCACCTACAGAGGATCGGTCCCTGCGGGCCAGCATCGCCAGCCCCCGGTCGGAGAGGGCCAGTCGTCGACCTCCTTCGAGAGCGACATCGACCACGAGGCGCAGTTCCTGGAGCCGCACGAGGATGCGGGACAGCATCGAGCGCTTCACGCCGAGTAGTTCTCCGAGATGCGCGGGAGATATCCAGGGCCAGTCCGAGAGCAGATCGATGGCTCGCTTCTCTGTGGGCTTGAGGAGGGAGGGCAGCATCCATCCGGGCGTCCTAATCTCCGGGGTTTCGAGCGGGAGGTCTTCGGGAGAGGACGCCTTTGAAGGTGGATTCTCGACGGGCCATGCATCCCGCCTCCTCGTATACGACATGGCAGTACCGAGGTCGAGAACCGCCGGTCCCGACGGTGGGTGCCAGACCGGAGTGCTCTCTCCGGCGCTCACGGCCTCGCTCTCCGAGGCGAGGAAGGCAATCGAAGGCGAGCCGGCCATCAGCCGTCGCGCGTGCCTGAGCCGCACGTCATCCGTCACCATCAGGAGCACGGCGCTTGGCCGGAACGCCTCGCGGAGCCTCCACAGGCGCTTGGAGAAGGCCGTTCTGTCGGCTGTGAGTCCCTGCCTGACGACGGCGACGGTCCTCCCATCGGGGAGGGTGACGGCGGCGTCCATGGGCATGGCGCGGTACCAGCGGAAGCGCACGGGGTGTGCGACGTTGGAGAGGGCCGAGGCGAGACGATAGACGGAGGCGAGGGCGTCCAGCCTTTCCATGAGAATGCGCCGCGCCTGCTCCGAGACGGGCCACCCTACGACCAACTCGTCGACGGTCATGCCCTCTTCCCTGGCCAGCCGGTGCAGCCCGTTCGCGGTGAGGCAGTAGCGTCTGGTCGGGGGGATGATTTGCGAGGCGTGAGGAACGGAGTCTACCAGCCTCCCGCTCTCCAGCTTCCGGACTGCCTCGTAGACCGCTCCCCTCGACCGGCCGATTACGGCGGCCAACTCCAGCCTGTCGAGGAAGGGCATGGACGCCAGCTGTTTCAATATCTCGTATTCGCATCCCTCTGTTCTCATTCGTCATTCTCCTTGTCTTCAGCGGCTTCGGCGTACGGTTTCTTGTGCTTGCTCCGCTGGTTCTTCCGCTTTTGCTTGTCTGCGGAACCGGATTCCTTCTTGTCCTGTTTCGGAGGGGTTTCCCCTTTGTTGAGCTTGTCCAGGGCCTCTTGGAATTCTTTGACGCGCTGGAGGGCCTCGGCCTGCTGTGCGGCGATCTCCTCTTCCGTCGTGACGTATGAGGACGACGCGGCACGGATTGCGTCGGCCCGCTCAGTGTCACCTCCGTCCGGCTTTCCGACCATCATCGAGAAGGCGGGCATCCGCTCGGTTCCCACTGTGGCTCGAACGTAGCAGTGGTGCACCGGAAGCGACACGATGTCGTCCTCGGACACGCGGTCCTTGCCGAGTTCCCACACGAGCTGACGAGCGTCGTTTCCTGCTACCTGGAATACCGCGAGGCATCCTACGTTTGCGAGCAGGGTGTCCCGCATAGTGGGCGACAGGTCGTCGAGCTTCGCGAGGCTCTGCGTGGCCAGGACGAAGGACGCGCCGAACTTGCCGAGCTCGCTGAGCATCGATTCGTAGTCCACACCGGGCATCGACTGCATCTCGTCGACCACGACTAGCGCGCCTCGCCGCCTGTCCGGGGACAGGCTTCCCTGCTCGCGGATCACGGCGTCCACCAGGTTGAGAAGCGAGGCTCCCACGAGCGCGGCCACGTCCCTCCCCACGACTCCCTGTGCGGTCGATACCAGCAGGATGCCGCCGTCGAGGATCGTCCTTCGCATGTCTATGGTCGAACGGGGCTGGCCGATGATGGCTCGTGCCCGCTTTGAGGATGCGTAGTAGGACAGCCTGGTCTGCACGGGAGCCAGGGCCTCCGCCTTGTACTCGTGGCGCCACTTGCCGAAGTCCCTGGCCCACCACTCGAGGATGTAGGGGTCGGAGACCTTCTCCAGCACGGCGTCACGGAAGGCGTCGACCGAGAGGAGGGGCAGTGCTTCCAGCAAGGTGTACTGCCTGTGCTCGTCAGTGTCGGGGTGCTCGTTGCCTTCATGGAGAGTCTTGACGGTCTGTTCGAGGATCGACTGCATCCGAGGCCCCCACTGGTCCCAGAGGCCTCGCGCCACGCGCACGACCGAGTCGGCGGTGCGGTCGCGGTCTGCGAAGATGCGGGTGTCGAGCAGGTTGATTCCGGGAGCGCCCCGGGCATCCGCGAGATCGATGAGCCGCACGCTTTCGACGAGCGATTCGGGGACGTGCTCCAGGAGTCCGCCCACGAGGTCGGCGTGGGGATCGACGACCACTATGGCGTCGCCGTCCCTCCCTGCCGCCTTCTCCCTCATCTTGTGGGCGATGAGGTGGTGCATGAGGGTCGACTTTCCCATGCGCGTTCTCGCGACGTACAGGTGGTGCCGGCGCAGCAGGTCTTCGGGGAACCTGATGGGCCGGGGTTTGCCCGCCGTCGTTTCGCCCACGAGGGCTCCGCCCTTCACGCCGCGGGCCGAGGGCAGAAGGACTCTTGCGCCTGAGCGCTCCACGAGAGGCGTCTCGTCAACGGCTCCGGGCGGGTGCCATAGAGCGGCGGCCTCGCGGACTCCGAGGATGCTGCGACCCCCGAAGAGTCCGGGTCCCGACGGGTGCATCGTCGACGGGTCCGGCAGGACGGGCCGCACCTTTCCCACCTTGAAGCGCGCGCCGGCGGGGTGGTCGTAGTGGCGGTAAGCCGCCTCGACCGGACTGAGTAGTTCCTTCGCGCGGTCGCGCCTCTCCTTGGGTTCGCCCTTGGGCAGGACGGCCACGACCTGTATTTCTGCCTCGAACGCTATGCGGGCGACCTTCTCCTTGATGAGGAGCGGATCGAAGACGCGGGAGCGTGCCTTCCTGATGCGCCACCAAGCCCACCCCGCAACCGTCAGGAAGGCAGCGACGCCCACTCCCAGAAGCACGGTCTTCCACATCTCCCCGGCGCGGAACCACAGGTAGCCTCTAAGACCGATCAGGGCCGCGACACCGAGAACGGCCATAGTCGTCACGTCCGTCTGATGGTGTCGAACCTGATTGGAGTAGGTGGAGTCGCGCGGCTCGGCCACGGGGCGCTTGTGCGCCTTTTCGAGGTGGCTCTGCGACCAGTCGGGGCCTAGGGAGTTCAGCATCAGCCGCGCCACGATGCGCTCGTCCTCCTTCAGGTTGGACAGCGCGCCGAGCAGGGCGATGATGGGGTCTGAGCCGGGATCGAGCAGGTCGTCGTCCCGAAAGGTGCGGAGCGGCACGTAGTCGGGACCGCTCGCCCGCAGGGTCATGCCCCATGCCTCCTCGTCCTCGTCGAGCCTCAACGGGTCGTCCTCCGCCGGGACCTCGTAGATGCGGGCCTGGGGGTAGTGAGCGGATATCTGGCCGCGCACGACCTGGTCGTCGAGGCATCGCGCCATCAGGGTCACGCCGTCTACGTCTCCGGCCATCTCCAGCGAGAAGGGTTCCGGAACGGCGATGGACTGGAGCATGTTCTCGACACCGAGCATCGTGCGTTCTCCCGTGCGGGGAGGCGTGACGGCCAGAAGCTTCGGGGGTCTCTTGTCCCGTCTCTCGCCGAACAGGATGTTGATGGGGTTCAGTTTCATGGGGTCGCTCCTCGTTTGGTCTATTGGGTTACGCTTGGTCGTTTGGCGCCCGCCTGTGGGCACCCGGCTGCCATTCGATGACCTCGGTCTCCTCCGGGGTGGCCTCGATGCGGACGGGGAACTTTTGTCCACGCGCGATCAAGAGGCCGTCTCCGCGCGGGCAGGAGACGAGCCATCGCTGGAGGTCTTTGGGCAGGTCGAATGCGTCGCCCACCATTCCGACGGCGGCTTGATCCTGTTGCAACAGGAGCTTGAAGGCCGCGTTCTGAAGCAGGGCGCGTCCCGAGTGCCCCGTGATGGCACGGGACGAATCCTCGGACAAGAGATCCTGCACGTCCTGCGTGATGAACTGGAGTCCCAGTCGGTGCTTGCGGGCGCGCTTGGCAATCGACACGAGGAAGGCTGCTCCCTCCGGGTGCTGCATGATCGACCACACCTCGTCGACGACCAAGAGTCTCGGCTTTGGGTCTTGTGCCGCGGCGGCCCACACTGTCTCGGTGCAGACCATCGCGGCGGCGGGTCTCAGTTCCGGCTCCAGCAGTCGCAGGTCGAAGACGGTGACGAGCGCCTCGTTGCCGAGCAGGTCGTCGCCCTGGTCGGAAAGGAGGTGGCGCAGGCTGCCGGTAGCGAACGGCCTCAGAAGGTCTGCCAGATCGTGATCGCCCGCCTCGTCCTCCTGCAGATATTTGTAAAAGTCGCGGAAGCCCGTTCTTTCTCGGGGACGGGCGTAGTATCCCGCCAATGCGTGGTCGAGGGAGGCGCGGCGGATGGCGCTGAGCCGCTCACCCACCATGACCTCGATCAGCCTTCTCAAGCTGCCTATGCGCTGGAGAAGCTCCTCCGAATCTCCCTTGTCGATGACGAAAGGGTTCATGCCCTGTCCGGGTACGCCAGGGGAGAGGACGCGCCCGCCAGCCGAGCGGGCCATGTCCGCATACTCGCCTTCGGGGTCGATGACGTAGGCGGTGACGCCGCGCGACAGACCGCGAAGGACACCGAGCTTGGTCGAGAACGACTTTCCCGAACCGGAACGGGCAAGAACTGCCGTGTTCGCGTTCAGGTGCGTCCCATCCCATGGGTCGTAGACGACGGGCGAGCAGGCACGCATGTCGATGCCGTAGAGGGTGCCGCTCCGCGTGTCCATGTCGGGCGGGGAGAAGGGAAAGAGCCTCGCGAGGCTGGAAGTGTCCAGCGTTCGCCAGACCCCGATAGCGTTTAGTCCCAGAGGCAGCCCGGACAACAGTCCGTCGCGCTGTCGGAAGGAGAGATTGTCGAGCTTGCCGAGCGTGGCGGCGAAATGGGCCTTCGCCCGCTGGGTCATCTCCTTCAGTGAGTCCTCGTCCCTCGCGTGGAGGGTGACCGACAGCGACGAGTGGAAGAGCCTCTCGCGTCCGCGCTGCACCTCGTCACGCAGACGGGTCACGTCCTCCAAGGCGATCTCGGCCTCGGGAGACATGGTGCGTCCCCGCTTGAGGGAGAGTGACTGCGCCGACTCGAACCTGACCTTCTGCCACTCCAGTGTGCGTGCGGCCTGTTCGGTGGGAATCGGCCCCAGGTGGATCGAGAGGTCCATTGGCGCTCCTGCGGACATGAGTCCTTGCAGGAAGCCCGGAGCCAGCGACCTCGGCCACTTGCCGAGGTGTAGAGAGCGGACGAGTCGGTCTCCTATACGCAAGTCACGGCGGTTGATCTCCACCTCGAGTTCTTTGTACGGGTCGAACTCCGCCGGCGTGCCTCCGAGTGCGGCAGAGACCAGGAACATCCTGAGCTGCCTGCCCCTGAGGAGATGGATGGAGAGTCCCGCCCGCGCCAGCATCCCGCGCAGGTCGTCGACGCGGTCGAACTCGCACACGGCGTAGAAGCGCCGGTCGAGGATGCCGTCTCGGTTCTCCAGGCCCGTTAGGAGTCCACGGAGCGATTCTGCCGCCGCTTTCGTCTGCGGGAGCAGGTCGGACGGCTGGGCCTCGCGCAGCTTCTCCCGCATCCCGTCGAGGCGCGGCGGGTGCTGCCTGATGAGGAGTTGCGTCGAGAAGTCGAGGGCGTTGAGGGTTGCCGCGAAAGCTCCCAGTTTCGGTTCGTCGATCTCCATGCCCATCACCTCGCAGACGCCGAGCTTCACCCCGTCGAGGCGCACGGGTCCGTCGTCTTCGAGGTGCGAAAGCATGAAAAAAAGCGGCAAGTCGGGCAGGAGCTTAAGCTCGGCTTCCTCCCTTTCGGTCGGTTCTTCGAGTTGCGGAACAGTGGGTCCGTTCGCCTGCTCCCCGGCTCCGCGTCTGGCAAATCGTTGGATCAGGTTTCTCATAGTTGAAAAGAACTCCTCGGATGGGACTAGGGGATGGGTACGATGCCGCTGCTCAGCAGCGCGGCGACTCCCTTTGCGGAAAGGACCAGGACGAGGCCCACGACCGCCAGGATCACCGCGCTCTTCGCACCGCCGCCCCGCTCCTCGCTCCCCTCGGCCATCAGGACGAAGCCCGCCCAGACGATGGCGAAGAGGCAGAGGCCGGAGGCGGCGTAGGCCATCGCCGTGAGAGCACGGTCAAAGGCGTGAAGCATTGCTACTTCCTCCTCGGGGGCAGCGCCCGTGACGACGAGCGCCGCCCCCGCGATGAGCGCAGCCGCGAGTGCGCGCCTCACCACGGCCACTCCCATCCGAATACGTCGAACCAGTGGCGAAGGCCGTCGCCTCCCGGCGTCTGCTCTGCCGGCGGCTCGACGGGCTCAGACTCTGGAGGCACGAAAGCCTCGTAAACGGCGTCGGAGCCGACGCTGGACGCCATGCCGAGCGACTCTTGCCTGACACGGTCGAGCGGCTCGCGGTCGACTACCTCGGCGTCGACGCGCTCAGGGTGGACGATGGTGAGCGTCACGTCCCTGTAGACCGTCTCGCCGGGTATCGACAGGACAGCTGTGATCACGTGCTGCGTCATCGTTCCGTCGTGGTGGGTGACCGTGACCGTCTCGCTGACGGTCCGACTCGTCCCCGGCCGCCACAGGCTCACGGTCTTCGTGCGGCGCTCCGTTCGCTCCGGGTGATGCGTGAGCTGTGTCAGCGGGGGAACGGAAATACTGAGGACGGCCTCCAGGTCGACGCCGACGGTGACCAGGTGGACGGTCTCTCCTACAGGGACCGGTAGGGTGAAATGAGTTTCTCCGTCCGGGACGAACGGGACGCTCGTCGCTGATCCGCCGCTGTCGACCATGACGGTTCCTGTGACGGACGTCACCTCGGCTTCCATCAGGGTGAACCCCGTCACTTGGACGTGTCCGGACACCGTCTGCAGTTCCACCATCTCCTCGACGGAGGTCACGCACTCGGACTCGACGACGCCTGTGACGGATCCGGGCGTCCAGCCGAGGGACACGACTCTCAGGTCGCACAGCTCGCCGTCCGCCTCCGGCAACGGAAAGGGAAGCTGTGCTTCCTTGAAGGTGAGGGCCCCGGTCTGTTCCAGTTCGTCCACCCACGAGAAGGTGAAGGACGGAATGGGGCCGTCGAGGGGGAGTGTGTAGTCGATCCGCTCCCCCTCCGTCAGCTTCGCCATTCCCCAGAATCGGAGCCAGTTGCCCTCCGGCCCGCCGTAGGCCCGGACTCGGAGGTCGAGGCCGGTGGCGGCGCGCAGGGTGACCGCGGCGCGGTCTCCCGACACGACGAGCCGCTCGACGAAGATTCTCCTTCCCTCCGCCGTTTCGGGTATTTCGTACTCGATCTCCGGGTAGGTCGGGTCCTCGTCGGGGTCGTGTCCGTCCGCGACGGCGGCCTGGGGAACGCCGACGGCAAGCACCGCTAGCGCGACTGCGCCCATGAGGGCGCTGAGGAGCCTTCCCCGCTTTGGTCGCCGCTGCTTGTTTCCCTTGCGGTCTGCGGAGGGGCGTCCGCTGTCGCCGTTCACCGACGCGGACTTCCGGCGCTTGCCGAACCAGCCGTGTGGCCGGAAGGGCTGCCTGCCGTCACGCCGGTTGCGGTTCTTGCGCATTCTGCGAAGGCCTCGCCGCGCAATGACCCGCAGCTTCCGCGCTCCGCGCCTGCGTCGCTTCGCCATCATGCTGAGCGGACCGGGGCCGCTCTCGACGGGCGCGGGCGGCTCGCTCCTCGTCAGTTGCGCCGGGGACCCGGCGTAGAGCCGCGCCCCCAACCGGTACTTCAAAAGGTCGGCGGCCACCATCGGCAGCCGCCTGCCGCCGATCTTCCCTACGACCATCGCTATCCCGAATCCGCCGAGGAGGACTGCCAGCGCAATCCTCAGCCCGGACGGTCCGGGGAGGTAGTGGTACGCGCCGTAGGATATGGCGCTAACCGCTATCAGCGCGACGATCTGGGGGAATGAAAACCACAGCAGTACCTTGTCCTCGGTCTGCACGTGGGTGGGTACCTCGTGATCTCTCATGTCTTTCCTCCTTTCTCGCGTTCGGCCTATCCGGACGTGGCCGTGGGCGTGGCGGGGTCGGGCAGGTCGATCTCCACGGGCGGACTCACCACCGCGTTCATCACCAGATCCACGACTCCGTAGGCCACCATCGCGAGGATGATGCCCGCGAGCGCCGTCATCATCGCGCTCTTGCCGCGCTCCATCTGCTGGGGAGCTCCGCTGGCCGTCAAATACTGGTACGCGCCGAAAACGAAGAACCCCACGCCGACGACGCCAACGACGCCGAGCAGGATCCCGACCAGATTGGAAATGGTCTGAGTCAACTGTTCCATTGTTCTGTTACTCCTCTTTTCTTTCGCCGGGCGGTCTTCCCGCCCGGCGCTTGAATTTCTCGAAATCCGTTACGATGTCCGGTTGCCTATCTGCACATCACTCCACCTCCGGTTGCCGTGTTCGCGGACGCGGGCCCAGCCCGCGTCCTTTCGTCGTCGTTACTCTCCCGCGCTCCTGGGTGTCGCTCCGCCGGCGGCGTTGCCTCCGCCTGACGGGGTGGACATGGACGCGGCGGAGTTGATGCCACTCGCGGCGGCGGAAATTCCCGCGCTGGCCGCAATCGCTCCCGCCGCGACGCCCGGTCCGCCTGCGGCTCCCCCAGCCAGCAGCCCGACGCTCTTGGCCGAGCGCGCGATCGACGCCGGGAGCGTCATGCCGAAGTAGAGCGTCGAGAGCCAGGCGTCGAACGTACCGGCGTTGCCGAGCATCGAAGGGACTCTCGTCGCCATGTAGACGAAGGCCAGGGACATCAGCAGCTTCCAGATCAGGTCCTGCACCGGCTCGAAGGCCGCTATCTCCGCGAACTCGTTGAGGAAACCGAAACCGAGGGCGAGAGCGATGAGCTGCACGGCCTGCTGAAACACCGTCGTCATGAAGAGCCGGAGCCAGTGGCGGCCCCAGCCTGCCGTGTGGGGCAGGATCCACAGCCCCAGCGCGATGGGGGCCAGTGCGAGAAGGATGTCGATCAGCGCGAGGCGCAGGACCATCTGCACTATCACGTAGAGGACGAAGAAGCAGTAGATCAGATAGAGCAGGGCGAGGACTTGAGCCATGCCCACGCTCCCGGCCTGGACGGCGGTGAGGAACGTGTTCAGCGGAGCCCTGAGCAGGTCGCCGGGGTTGACGTTCATCTCGGCGGCGATGAAGCCGGACACGGCGTGGGACACGTCGATTACGAGAGCGCACCACCAGAGCGACGACCCCGCGGCGACCAGTCCGAGGACGAGACGGGGAATCATCTCCCGCCATCCCGCTTGCTGCCTGCCGAGGTGGTTCTGAACGATGAGGCTCAGGCCCATCCAGCCGAGTATCACGACCAGCGCTCCCGACGCGACGGCCCAGACGACCGTCCACGCCTGGCGCACCAGGGGATTGAGGTAGGTCAGGTCGGGGGGAGTTCCGGTGAGGATGTCGCTCACGGCCTAACCTCCCCTGCACTCGTCGGCGTCCGCGCCGGACGCCCGCTCGACCACTCCGCAGAGTGTCCCGTGGACTCCCTCGATCACCCACCGGGCGAAGGCCCTACCCCAGCGCGACGGTTCGAGCGCTCCGAGCACCCGGTCCCAAAGACCGCCGGGCTGGTGCACCGGGATGACGGCGTAGAAGACCGCCGTCTCCCCTGCGCTCGGATTGACGGCCAGCATGACGAGCAGGTAGGGCCGCTCCGGGTCGAGGTCGGGGTGCTGGTCGAAGGCCGGATACTCCCACGAGTGCTCCCAGCCCTCGTTCAATCGCTTGACCCCGCCGATGACCCGGTACATGGTCGATATCCACTCGCCGGTGTCGGCGTCGCGGACTGCATAGAAGAGCGTCTCGATCTCGCTGTCGAAGACGGGTCGGGCGATGAACTCGCCTTCCTTCTTGCGCTCGATGAAGTCCCGGTCAGCGTTGACCAGGACGATGCCGTCGCGGGACTGCGCCAGGGCGGTCCCGCTCAAAATCACTACCGGAAGGGCGGCCAGCAGCAGCGCTGCGACCGGCGGAATCAACCGCCTAGCGGACCTGAATCTCGATTGCATTGACACCTCGTCGCCTCCTCGTCGTCGGTCGAGCCGGAGCTCTTGCAATCGAGTGTGAGGAGTCCGAAATCGCCGGCCAACCACATATAACGGGTGTCACACGTGACACCTGTCATGTGTGACACCCGTTATGGCGCGTTGGAAACGAGAGTGCGCTCGTGGTGTCATGGGCGTGTACAGGGAAAGGAAGTGGAGAGGTTAGAAGGGAATAGTGTTGATTCGTAGCTGAATCAGGGATCGGAACCCCCTACAGGACTGTTGCAGAAAGCACTTCGGTTCCACATCTGGTTCCGGCGTGGCTGGACAGTCGTAGGTTCAGAAGTTGTAGAAGTGCAATCGAGAGTGACGCGGGTGAGTGGACAGTGGCAGGTTTGGAAGTTGCAGAAGTGCAATCGGGGAGTGCGAGTCGATGAGCATCGAGGAGTTGTACCCGGTGGAGAGTCGAAGTCTGGAGAGCCTGCGGCACCTGCGGCTGATGGCGCTCTTGCGGGACATGATCGACGACAAGGGAAAAGTGAAGACGGCTGAGGCGCTGGGAGTCAACTACCGAACCCTGGTGAGGGCGGAGGAGTCGGAACGGCTGACCGCGCGAATGAGCAGTGAGTTGGAGCGTCACCTGCTGCTGGGGGGCGGCTCGGCTGCCGCCCAGCAGCGGGAGAGCATCAAGACTCTGGAGGAACGTGTGGCCGGATTGGAGGAGGAGCTTGAAAGCGTCCTCGAAGAGCTTCGCAGTGTCATCGATGGTGGGATCCAGACACTGCGGGAAGAGCGGGCGAAAGGACTGGTGCAGTTGGAACGGCGGATTGCCAAGGTGGAGGGCGGACCGGACGGATCGGAGAGGGCTGGGGAGGAGAAGCCGTCTGAGAAGACTACATGGAGGCCATACCGCGACGTGGTGACCTTGGAGCCGGAGCCGGGCGAGGAAAAGGTCTACGGTGACGCGACGCCCCTGATCGCCGAATGGCGGAGGGTGAGGGCGGAGTTTCTCGGCGCCGTTGACAAGTTGAGTAGAGTGCTCGCGAAGGAACGGATGCTGGAGCTGGAGATCGAGTTGATCGGTGAGCGTGAGCTGACATTGCCTCCTCGAACGTATCCCTGGGACGGCTCCGACCGGCGGGATGAGGTGTGGCGGCGTACGCAGACGCTCGAACGAGTTCGGGTGCGGCGGGCAAGGGGGGAACTGTGGATGAGGATTTGGAGGGTCATGACCCTGGGACGGTGGCGGGACTAGGCCCCAGTCGCACTGTTGTCGAACTCTTGTCGTCCTGCGGTAAGTGATTGGGGCGTGAAGGCCCCGAAACCCTTCCATCCGCTCGCTTGTTCGGTGATACTGGGTTCAGTTTCAGGCTTTTCCAGCGTTTCCCGCCCTAGAAACCTGGAGGGTACATCCCGGACCCGGGAACGGTCGCCTAGGATTGAGCGCTGCTCTCCGAACGGCCGGCCCAACAGGGATACAGCGCCTTCCCGCTGCGTGACGCGGTCGACGGATTGAGCCCTGCTCTCCCGACGCCGCCTCGAATGACGGGACCCCCCGTATCAAGTACGGGGCAAGCTCTCGGTCGGAGTGGACTTCCGCTTCGTCCGGTTCCTCATGCCTGCGGCACGATCAAGCAAAGGCCGTGACGCGGGCTCCTCACACACGCGTCGGTTCCGCGACCACGTTCGCGGCTCGGTCGCTCCTCCTCGACGCAGCTCCCCAGGTCGAACACGTCGGCACTGGCAGGACTCGTCACATTCCCCCCCCAACTGTTTCTGTCTGCGGTCGGCACCAGGTCGATTCGTATTCCCCGTCGCGGCTCCCTGGCGTCCCCTCTGATCCCAGGCCGAGCTGCGCCCTTTTTCCTCACGCCGTCCCGCGACTCCCCCGTTGCGGTCGGCGCATTTTCCGCGCACTCGCGCTCGATGGCATCCGTCGAGCCGGGCTGCTCACACGTCTAGGCAACACAAGGTTCCCTGCGCTTCGGATGCCGCGCGGGGCTGGCAGTTAAGGAGGTGCTGATATGCACGTTTTGAAATGGGTAGGAAGGATCGTCGGAGCTGTCATTGAATTCGCAGTACGGCGAAGAAGGTTGTCGGTGTCGGTCGTCATTGCGGCGTTGCTGTTCGGGCCGCTGGCGCTGACCGGAGACGTTGAACTCTTTGCGCTGAATGCGTTCGGCATCGGCATCGCGGCGCTGATCGTCCGAAGGCTCGCAGGATTCGGAAGGAGGCGAGGGCATGGAGATCGGTAGTCGCATGGGACGGGCAGCGGGAGCCGTCGTACGCCACGTAATAGAGGCAGCATTGCGGCCCGTTCGCTGGCTTCGCAGGCACAGGTCGGAGTTCATTGCGATGGCGGTGCTGACGCTCATGCTCGCGCCGCTGCTGTTGTGAATCACGGAATCAAAGAACCTCGAAAGGAGAGAGGACTATGACGACGATGACGGCGGTAGCGAGTAATCGGATGGAGGACAACGTAGTTCAGCACCGGCGCAGCCTTGAAGAGCTCGTCGATCAGCTCATGGCAACGCTGAAGTTCGGAGACGAAGACGGGACAATGGAGCCGAGCGCGGCCCGGTCGATCCACGAGGCGAGGCGGATGCGGCAGACGGGCGACGTCGATGGCGCACTGGATGTCCTCGCGGGCGTGAACACTGCGAAGGCGGAGACGAACCACGTTCGGTGGGCCTTCTCCGAGTGGAAACAGTTGGTGAAGCGGCGGTTTGGAGACCGTGAAGCGGTGATGTATAGCCAGGGCACCGGCAGGGCTGCCGCACTGGTACCCAGAGGCGACGGGACGCTGGAAGTCACTGCGGTCCTCGGGATGAAGTGGCGTCCAGGCAAGGTGGTTTCGGGGCGCAGCCTCCGAGGCCTGCGGCCGCTGACCGGAGGTGCGTGATGGTCACGACCAACGTTGACATCACCGCACTGAAGGCTCGATACCCGCTCGTGAACGTGGTAGAGGCATCCGGGGTGAAGCTCCGGGGCAGAGGCAGGGTTCGACAGGGCCTCTGTCCATTCCATGACGAAGCTGAGGGGAGCTTCACCGCATACGGTGACAGTCAGCGCTGGTACTGCTTCGGCTGCGGGCTGGGAGGGGACGTGCTGGATTTCGTCCAACGCATCGAGGGTCTCACGCTGTCGGAGGCGCTTGCGCAGCTGGACGGGGACCAGAGGCCCAATTCCGGCGCCGCTCCCCGTCCGGTCCCGAAACGGCGTCGCAAGGCAGCGCCGCTGCCTCCGAGAGACCCCGGTTTGCTGACTGCAGCGGCGCGCTTCTACGCCGGGCATCTCCGGCGTTCCTCAGAAGCGCGGGGGTACGTGGCCTCGCGGGGCGTCGGCCCCGTGGCCGCAGCCCACCTCGGCCTCGGCTACTCGCCGGGCAACGGGCTGCGGCAGGCACTCGAGTCCGACGGCTTCTCCGAGAAGCGTTTGAAGGAGTCAGGACTCTTCACGGACCGGGGCGCTGAGCGGTTCGCCGGGATGGTAGTCGTTCCGGACGTCTCCGGCGGCCTCGTCCGATGGCTCAAGGGCCGGGCGGTGAATGAGGAGGTGAAGCCGCGCTTCCAGGCGCTGCCCGGCTCCAAGCCGGTGCTCGGACTCAGTCGTCTCGGCCCAGCGCCGCCGTGGGCGGTAGTTACGGAGGGAGTGTTCGACTGGCTCGTGCTTGCGCAGTGGGACATTCCCTCCTGCGCCGCCCTGGGAACCCAGGGCATGGAACGCGTCGCATCGGCGCTGCGGGGCTGCCCCCGCGTCTTCCTCGCCTTCGACAACGACGACGCGGGCCGGGAGGCGACGGACCGGGTCTTGACCCTGCTCGGACGCAGGGCCGCCGCCGTCACCCTTCCCCAGGGCGTCGGCGACGTGGCCGAGTTGGCCACGCATCCCTACGGACGCGCCGCCTTCCTCCGCCTGCTCTCGCAGGCCGCCCGCTCAGCCCGATAGCGGCTCCCTGCCGCTCCGATTCGGGCTTCGCGGCCCACCGTTCTCCCAACCCCACTTTCACTCTACAGGCTCTCCCTCGGCTTTGCCTTGAGGGCCGACCTGTGCCCAACGTACGTCGGGCCCTGCCCGCGCACGGCTTCCCATCGGGAAACCGCATCGCTCATTCGCTACAGGAACGACACCAAGAAGGAGAATCGAAATGTCCAACGGCAACAACAACGGACACCACCCCAACGGGACGGGCAACGGCCTCGTCCACGTCGGCAACGGGCACAAGCCCGACGCCGCAATCGTCACCGCGCACGACCCCGCATCGAGTGCGGGGCATGACCTGCTCTGGGACGGGCTCTCGCCCGCCGTCACGAAGGCGCTCGGACAGCCCCTCGACCCCGCGCTGGTCTCCAAGCGCAAGGGGCGGGGTGGCAAGACTTTCTTCTACATCGAGGGCCACACCGTCTTCGCACAGGCCAACCGCATCTTCGGTCGTGGAGGCTGGGGGTACGACGTGGAAGGAGAAGTGACGCTTCGGGAGATCGAGACAGTTGATCCGAATACCGGAGAGGTGAGACCGGGCCACGCCTACTCCGCGAAGGTCATGGTCAACGTCCCCGGCGCGCCCTCGCGCACCGACGTCGGCTTCCACGCCGTGGCCGAGGAGACGGTAGAGGGCCATGAAACGGCGTATAAGGGCGCGGTGACCGATGGTGTGAAACGCGCCTTGCGCAGCTTCGGCGACCAGTTCGGCAACTGCCTATATGGAGACTGGCCGGAGGCCAGCTCCTCGCCGAGGACGGAGCGCGCCCCCGACAGGGCCAACGGCGGGTCCCGTCAGAACCAGCCCAACCGCCCTGCCGAGTCGCAGGAGGAAAAGCTTCGCAACCGGCTCTTCGACCTCGCCGCCGAGCAGGGCTTCGACGAGGACGGTGTACGAACCGCCGTCGAGGACAAGTTGGGCAAGCGCATCGACGACCTGACGGCCACAGAGCTCGGCCTGCTGGTGGAGGGAGCCGCCACCAAGGTACGGCAGATGAAGCGGGCCGCCTAGCCTGCCGGTCGATAGGCGCGGATGGAACTGAGCGGAGTGGGCTCTCGCAAGGAGCGGCTCCGCTCCCGTATCGGAGTGCGGGACATGCCTCTCATCACAGAAAGGAGGACGAGAGTGATGGAGACGAACAAGACATACACGCCATGGGGCTGGACGAGGGACGTCGTGGAGTTGGCAGAGGGTGTGTGGCGAGTCACGACGCCTTCACACGGCGGGCTCAAGCTCAGCTGGGAGCGATGGGAGTCCCTGCCCGCCGGTGTGCGGGACGCCCTGAAAACACCGCCCTTTGCAGAGGAGGACTGTGAGGAGCCCATCGTCAGGACGCTCCGGGGCATCGGCGACGAAGGGGACAGAGAGTCGGCGCTAAAGGTCGCAGGCTGCTTCGACCGCTACGCGGCGGCGCTCCCCTACCTCCTCAATCGGAGGGTCTACGTGAGAGTGAGCGACAGACACATAGCGGAGGGCTTCAGGAACAGGGTGTCGACCAACCCCATCGAGGTGGCGCTGGCCGACGCGATTCCCGGAATCAAGGACGTCGAGGTGGAGTGCTCCGGCATCCGCTGGCGCGACGAGCTGGGCCGGCCCCACTCGGTAGAGCCGCCTCCCCCGGCGGTCAGCAAGGGGTTCCTGGCCTTCACCTACGCACTCGAGATGTTGAAGCCGTTCGAGTTCGAGCTTGAGCTCGCGACGCCCATCCGTTGGGAAGGACGGTGAGACTCATGTGCCAGGAGCGAACGCGGTCGAGACCGCGCAGCCTGCCCAGCACGACGACGAAGCTGAACACCGAGTTCGGCAACCTGTACGTGACCGTCTCGTCGGACGAGAACGGCCGGCCCTTCGAAGTGTTCGGTTTTATCGGCAAGGGCGGGTCGTTCCAGCACGGGGTGGCGGAGTTGGTGTGCCGGCTCATTTCCCTGCACCTGCGCAGAGGCACGCCGGTCGAGGAGATCATCGACCAGTGCCGGGGCATAGCCGAGATGCAGCCGTTCTTCAACCGCCTGCCGGACGGGACGACCGTCGCAGTGCTGGGACTCGGAGACGGAATAGCCCACGTGCTCAAGTTCCACCTGAAGGCGAATGAGGAGGGAAGGACCACGGAAGCGGTCGAGGCGGAGCGGGCGGCTTGAATCGGCAACGACAGTTCAATTCGGAATTGAGGCGGGGCCGTTTCTTCCGGAGCGGCCTCGCTTCCTTCCACAGGATTCTAGGAGGAACGACGTGACGACAATGACGAAGGACATAGACCGGGCGGACGTATACTCGCGCCCGGCGGCACGGTTCGACGACGACGGCAGTCTGGAGATCCGCGCATCGGCGGTGGGCAACTGCCGTCGCGCCCTCTGGTACGAAGCGACGGGACACGAGCCGACGAATCCGCCCAGCGAGGAGTCGCTGACGGTGACGGAAGCGGGCAACGCCCTCGAACCCGTCGTGCTCCGGGCAATGGAGCGGGCGGGCTGGGAGGTAAGGCCCAACGACCCGCTGGACCCGAAGCGGGTAACGGTGGACATCGGAACCGACCCCGTGACGGGCAGGAGTCCCGGCATCAAGGTCACCGGACATCCCGACGCTATAGGACGGTTGGGAGACAGCGACATGATGATGGTCGAGGTGAAGACGAGGGGGCCGGAGGCGTTCAAGCGCTGGCAGACCCTGGGGGCGGAGCGCAGCCATCCCGACTCGGTTGCACAGGCGGGGTTCTACAGCCTCGGCGTCTTCCACGAGCCGCGCGACGTGGCTATCGCCACGATGGACACGGGCGACCGGACGTGGGACTACGAGGTCATTCCCGCCGAGCGGGTGGAGCGAGCGCGGCAGGACGCCTGCGAACGGATCTGCGCACTGATGGTCCACTATCACCGCTACGGAGACGATCCCGACGCGCTGCCTGAGCGGGATTTTCCGGCTGGCCACTGGCGCTGCAGGACCTGCCCCTTCCTGGCGAAGTGCTCCCAAGGACGGGAAGCGGACATGTTTGCCGACGCCGACGAGCAGGCTGAGGCTGAACCCGTGAGTGACGAGGGCGCGCGGGACGCCGTGGTTGCCTACGCGGAGGCACAAGCGGCCATGAAGGAGCCTGAGAAGGCCAAGCGCGCGGCGCTCGACACCCTGAAGGCGTGGATGCGACGGTTCGGAGACTCCAAGGCGACGGTCGGGAGCCGCACGGTCAGCCTCGTCACCTCGAAGCGCTACAACGTCAACTACCGCAAGCTCAACGCCGTGCTCGACCCCGACACGAGGGCCGAGATCGTGACGGTGAGCGAGTCGGAGTACGTGCGAGTCAACTAGACGCTCCCCTAGCGGGAGTACAGGACGGGGCCGATATTCCTCTAAAGGAGGCCGCCCCGCATTCGGTTCAATTGGGCGCGGCACGACCGCGCCACACCACAAAGTACAAGGAGGAAATCGAAATGTCACGGACGATCAACAAGGTCGAACTGCTGGGACGGGTGGGCACGGAGCCGGAGATGCAGTACACGCCGGGCGGCACGGCCGTCACCAAGCTGCGGCTTGCCACCGACCGCTACCGCAAGGACGCGGAGGACGAGACCGATTGGCACAACCTAGTGGTCTGGGCTGGGACGGCGGAGGCCGTGAACCAGTACGTTGCAAAGGGCGACCGCATCTACGTCGAGGGCCGCTTGGTGTACAACTCGTGGGAGGGCGACGACGGCCAGCGTCGGTACCGCACGGAGGTGCACTCCTCCGATGTCATCTTCCTCGACTCCCGCAACGGCAACGGGACCGGCCATGAAGGTCAGGTGGACGACGCCTCGCCATTCTAGCGCGCCGATCTGCAGCCGCATAGCGTCGCCCGCCTCGAACGGGCGCAAATCAACGGGGCCTCTCTCCACCTACGGTGGCGGCCCCGCTCTCGTTGCCAGTCCCAGAGTAGGAGGCCGAAATGACCCGAAAGAAAAAGAATGACGCGACGACTCCCTCGACTGGATCGAAAGGCTGCGAAGCCGCGCTGCTCGACGCCCTGCGCAGCAACCAGAACCTGCTCGGCGAGCTGGCGGCGCGCTACGAGGTCTCCGTCAGACCGGAAGGCCCGGAGAACCCGCCGACCGTCAACTGCTCCCAAGACATCTACGACATCCTGGGGCCGGAGATGTCCGCGTTGGCCCAGGAGCAGCTGCGCGTGCTGCTGCTCAACATCAGGAACGAGGTCGTCGCCCAGCGCGTGATCTACCAGGGGAATGTGAATTCCTCGGCGGTTCGCGCGGCGGAGGTGTTGAGACCGGCCGTCGTTGAGGCCGCTCCCGCCGTCATCGTCGTCCACAACCACCCGTCGGGAGGCCCGGACCCCAGTCCCAACGACGTGACGATAACGCGGAGTCTCAAGCAGGCGGCGGACCTGCTCGACATCGAGCTGCTCGACCACGTGGTCATCGGTGGGAAACGGCACGTCAGCCTCAAGAATCGAGGCCTGATGGGGACCTAGATTCCTCCCACGCATGAGGCCGAAAGGAGGCCGAAGGATGAAAGAGAACGGCATGAATTGCGGAAGAACGGAAGGAGACATCCGGGACGCGCCCATCAAGTGGAAGGTTCATACGGCAGGAATGGTGTGGCAACCCGGCTTCGTCGTCCTGGCGGTTCGGGACCCGCACCCGTTTTCCTGCACCGCGTACGACTACGACTTCGAGGATCCGCCGGAGGAAATGGAGGCCCACCTGAGCGCGTGCCGCGAGACCTGGGCCGAGGTATGGGTCTTGGAAGGCGACACCCTCGAGGAGGCGAGACGGGCTCTGAAGGAGTCCCGCTTCCGGGGGGTCGCCTACCACGTGAACGACTGCGAGCTCCTCGACGACCGGCCCCCTGAGGACTCCCTCACGCAGTAAGGGCCGAATTGACCGGGGGCACAGGCCGCCCGGCTCATCACGCGAGGGACTCGCTCCCCGCGCATCGAACCAACTCGCACAACAAAGGAGGTCGCAATGCTCGCGACTCACGACCTGCCCCGTACCGGATACGGGGACGTAGACCCTGAGGACCCCGCATCGAGTGCGGGGCGCACACTGTACACGATAAGCGCGGGAGGATACTCGGCAACCGCGGACGCCTTCGCCCGAGACGAGTCATCTGAGGGCCTCTGGTTCGTCTCGATGGTCGGCTCGCAGACCGCGCTCAAGGCGATCTGGGCGTCGCTGCTCAAGCAGCGCGGGGAGGCCGCGCATATCATCCGGGGCGCGGACGGCATGGCGCTCAGCGGAGAGTACCTGCGGTGCGTCATTCCCTACGAGACCATCGGCAGTTGGACGACCAAGATCACCCGTCTTCCGGTGTCCGGCGGATGGCACGCGCTGGTGTATACGAAGCAGGCGGAGTACGGATTCGAGAAGGACTCATTCCTCCTGCTGGCAAAGTCGTCGGAGGATGCTCCTGCGCTGCACCACCGCTTCCTCGACAAGAGAAGCCCGCTTCCCCTGCACGGCTCCTGGGCCGACTGGCTCTGGGAGCGGGGAATCGACAACGGGGAGATAGTTCCGCTGCAATCGGTCGGCATCTCTGCCTACAGGTGCTCCCCCAAGGCAACGGAACTCAGGGAAGACCTGTCCGAAGCTGTAGCGTCGGGCAGGCTCACGCTGCCCAGAGAGGCGTCCGATGGATAGGACGCTGAAGCGGGCCAAGCGCAGGAACAAGAAGCGCGTCCAGCGCAACAGCGGGGCCTGGGAGCGCTTCTGCCCTGACGGTATCCACTGCCGCTACTGCTCCCACGACGGTTCCAAGCACCTGCTCAGCTCGGGGCAGCCCCACTTCTACCGTCCGGCTACGGAGGCGGAGCGGCGCGACCCCTACCTGATGCTCTACCGGCACAACCCGCCGGAGGGAGGCTCGGTGCTCGTGCGGCGGATGACAGTCGCCAACCGCGCCGAGCTGATAACCGCGTATTGCACCGCCTGCGCCGAGAGCATGAAGACCGACCAGGTCCTCTGCTTTCAGCGCAACCTCGCGGTAGGAGAGGTGGTCGGCATTGACACACGAAACGCAGACATCGCAATTGCCGCCTGAAGGCGGCGGGAAAGGAGAGACGACATGAGACTGGAAGCCCAGGCGAAAGGGGGGTACTATCCGACTCCCGACCGGGTGGTTGACCTCATCGCGGACGTGATTCGCACCCCCAAAGGCTACGTCTACGGGACCCAGGAGACCCTGCGCATCCTCGACCCCTGCTGCGGGGCAGGGGACGCGCTGTACCGGCTTGCCGAGGGTCTCAACCGGCCCGACGCGGTCTCCATAGACACCTACGGCGTCGAGCTGCACCGTGACCGGGCGATGGAGGCCGAGCGCCGCCTCGACCACGCCCTGGCCTCCGACCTGTTCGCCACGTCGATAGCGAACTGGGCCTTCGGCCTGCTGTACCTGAACCCGCCGTACGATTTCGATTCGGGCGGGGACAAGCGGGCCGAGCACGCCTTCCTGATGCACTGCACGCGCTACCTTGCCGCAGAAGGCCTGCTGGTCTTCATCGTTCCGCGGCGGCGCCTCACGGTCTCGGCCCGCTACCTGTCCACCCACTACGGGCGGATGCAGTGTTGGGCCTTTCCCGACCCGGAGCGGGAGGAATTCGACCAGGTCGCGCTGTTCGGCTACAGAAAGAAGGACCCCGTTCCCGACGCTCCCGCCGAGAAGAGAGTGCTGGAATGGGCCTTCGGAGAGCCGGAGCCGCTCAGCCCTGGCTCCTACCCGGCGTTCACCCCCGCGACGACGCCGAGCGGCGACGTCCTGTTCGCCACGCGGACGGTCGATCCCGTCGCGGCGGCGGCGGAGGCGCGCAGATCGGGGCTGTGGGCGAGCACGGAGGTCACCGACACGCTCTGGCCCGCCACGGACACCCGCACCCGTCCGCTGATGCCCCTCCGAAAGGGACATCTCGCCATGCTGGTGGCGGCGGGGTTCCTCGACAACCTCGTCCTCGAATCAGAGGAACGACGCATCCTGGTCAAGGGCAGAACCTCGAAGGAAATGACGCTGGTGGAGGACTCCCCGCAAAAGGAGGTCCACCGCGAGAAGCTCGTAACGACCGTGGTGGCCCTCGATCTCGAAAGCGGCCACATCCAAGACATCGCGGCGTAGACGGCTCGCACCGCGCAGCCGCACCACGAGGCTCCGTCTTCCCCTCTACGAACCCGGCGGGCCTCGCCAACCCTGCCCCGTACTCAATGCGGGGTCTATCGGACGCAACATTCCCCGCATTTAGGAAAGGAAAGTGAACGTGATGCAGACGACCATGCCCCTCGAAACCTGCTGCCGGTGCGGAGAGGACATCCGCCACGACGAACCCTACATGCAGAGCGCGTCGGTGGACATCGACGAGTTTAGTCGAAAGGTCGTTTCCTCTCCGGTCAAGGCGTACCACCTGACGGGACCTTGCCACGACGACGCGACGCGGCGGGAGCGCTCAGAGCGTGAGGCTCGCAGGGCCTCGGTGGAAGCCGTATAGACAGCTCTCGTCGGGCCGCATCACGAGAGTCCCCGCCGTGCAGACGTGAAACGACGTAGTCAATCCGACTGTAGAACATGACATTCTAGGAGAACACACATAGCGGAGGGTGCCTCACGGCACTTTCCCAGGGCTTTGCCCAGGCACCCTCTCACATACGCGCCCTCTTGGGGAGTTATGGGGCGTGGTGCGTCTCGCGCCGGTGCGCCCTGCGGGCGACTCTCGGCGGAGACGGGCGCTCTGGGTTCCGTGGGGCCTCTTCCAGAAACGAGGAGAAACCCACGATGAACCTGACAGGTTTCATAGACACATTCAAGGAGGCGATAGCGCGGAGGGTGGTCGAGTCCTACCCGCCGCTCTACCGGCCCTCGGAGAACGGCGGCAGGCTTCCGTACCTGCTCCGAAAGCCCCTGGGAGCGCAGGCCGACGCCATCAAGGGCGCGGCGCTCTCCCTCAAGGCCCACCGGGGCACGACGGTGGTTGGCGAGATGGGCACCGGCAAGACCTTCATCGGGGCAGCAGCCGCGTACACGGCGGGATTCAAGCGGATTCTCGTCATCTGCCCGCCGCACCTTACGAAGAAGTGGAAGCGGGAGGTGGAGCAGACGGTGCCCGGCGCACGCGCCGCCATAGTCACCTCCATCACCGATCTGGAGCGGCTGCGCTTCTCGGTCGGCTCGGGGCCGCTGTTCGCGGTGATGAGCCGTGAACGAGCGAAGCTCTCCTACCGCTGGAAGCCCGCCGTGACGTACAGGTGGGCCACGTCGAAAGGGAGACTCATCAGGATGGAGAAGACGGGGGAGCCATTCAAGGTGCCCTGCTGCGTCGACTGCATCGCGCAGGTCACCGACAAGGACGGCGTGCCCCTCACCGACGCCGCACTGAACCGACGGAAGCGCACCTGCGCCGAATGCGGCTCACCCCTGTGGCAGGCCGACAGGTCCGGCCCGGCCCGCTACCCGCTCAGCGACTACGTGAAGCACCGGATGAAGGGCTTCTTCGACCTGCTGATCGGTGACGAAATTCACGAATTCAAGGGGCGCGGCTCGGCCCAGGGCATCGCGGCGGGCATCCTCGCCGACGCCTGCGGCAAGTCCCTCAGCCTGACAGGGACCCTGCTCGGAGGGTACGCCTCGACCATCTTCCACCTGCTGTTCCGATTCTCGCCGGAGATCAGGACGGAGTTCGGGCGCTCCGACGAGGGACGGTGGATCAAGCGGTACGGGTTCGAGGAGCACAGCATCGGCAAGGACGACGACGACGCGCTGGAGGACGGGCGCAACAGCCGAAGGAAGAAGTTCCGCAAGGTGGTGCGGGAGAGGCCGGGGCTGGTGCCCTCGGCGCTGTTCCACATCATCCACAACACCGTCTTCCTGCGGCTCTCCGACGTGGCCTCGGGGCTGCCTGAGTACGAGGAGCGGATCTTATTGTCCTCGCTGGACTCGGAGGAAGACGCGACGGGCTACTCTCAGCGCACGGCCTACAAGCTCGTGTTCGAGACGCTGAAGCAGAAGCTGGCGGCCGCGCTCAAGAAGGGTTCCAAGCGGCTGCTCGCCACGTACCTGCAGACCCTTCTGGCCTACCCGGACGGATGCACGAAAGGCGAGACGGTTCTCGACCCCCGGAGCGGCGACGTCATCGTGCAGATGCCGCCACTGTCGGAGGAGCGGCTGTACCCGAAGGAGAAAGCGCTGGTCGACCTGGTGGCCGCCGAGCGGCTGGCCGGCCGCAGGGTGCTGGTCTACGTCACTCACACGGGAACTCGGGACATCACCGGGCGGATGGACGACATCCTCACCCGGCATGGGTTCAGGGTGGCGGTGATGAAGGCCGACGCCGTGGCCCCGGACAGGCGGGAGGCTTGGGTGGCCGACCGGGTGAAGAAGGGGCTCGACGTCCTCATCTGCCACCCCCGCCTGGTGCAAACGGGCCTCGACCTCATCGACTTTCCGACGATCTGCTGGTACGAGACCGACTACTCGGTCTACGTGATGCGGCAGGCGTCGCGGAGGTCGTGGCGCATCGGGCAGACTCGCCCGGTCAAGGTGGTGTTCATGTCCTACCGGAACACCCTGCAGGCCGACGCCCTGAAGCTGGTGGCGAAGAAGCTGCAAAGCTCCCTCGCCGTGGAGGGCGAGCTGCCGGAGGACGGTCTTGCCGCATACGGAGACGACGGCGACGACCTGATGATGGCCCTGGCCCGCAAGATCGTCAACGGGGAGGAGGACGAGGCCGAGACGGTCGAGCAGGTATTCGCTCAGGCGCGGAACGCCGAGAGCGAAGCCGAGGAGCTTCTCGTGGACGACGGCTGGAAGCCGGTTGAACCGGAGGCTATCCCGGTGAACGGGAATGGGCACAGCGCCAACAAGAACGGTCACGAAGACCCGTTGGGCATAGGTCCGACGGTCGAACTGGCGCCGGTCAACGGGAACGGTCGCCAGGCCGTCCCCGTCAAAGGAAACGACAGCAACAGCTACCACGACGAGGCCACCGAGCCGCAGCAGTCGCTGTTCTCCTGGGCCGAGTTCATGACGGAGCCGGTCGAAGAGAAGCGCCGCGGGCGCAAGCCCCAGCCCGCCTCCATGTCCATGTTCGAGTGGGCGATGGAGCAGGAACGGGAGAAGGAGACGGTCGGCGCATGACGCTAGACCGCAGCTTACGGGGAGAGGGCGCCGCCTCGGAGCGGCGACACTCCCTGCACGGCAACGCAGGAAGACGAACAGCTTTAGTAAAAGGAGAAGAAACGATGGCAAGGATCTTCGTATACGACGACCGCGAGTTCCCCGACCCGGACGCCGGAATGACCGTCGACGAGGTGAAGGCGACCCTCGCAGATTTCTACGGCGAGATAGCCAACGCCTCGGTCAAAGAGACCAAGCGGGGAGACGACACGATCTACGAGTTCCAGCGCAGGGTGGGCACCAAGGGCGCCCATACCCTCGCCCGGAGCTAGGGGAGGTCGCTCGATGGACACCACGACCTTCGCGGGTCTGCTGTCGGCCGTGCCGCCGGCAAACCTGCGCATCATCGAGCTCACGGCGGAGCTCACACGGCCCGACGGCTCCCTCGACCTGGACGCCGCGGCCGCACGGCAGCCGGAGGTGGAGACGGCCTGCGTCCAGGCGCAGGACTACGCCTGGGCCACGGGGCGGCTACTGGAGGCGATGAGATGGCAGCTGCGTCCCCGGCGCTCCTGAGCGGCCTTACAAAAGAGCTCCTGCGGCGTCCGCCGTCGTTGCGGGAGCTGTCCGTCATAGCCGGCTATGCCGACGACTACGCATGGTTCGCGGGGCTCGTGCGTCGCCTCTTCCCCGATGAGGCTGAGGCGGCGCTCTCGGCCCCCGACGTACGCACGAGGGTGGAGTCTTTTGCAAGACTCTTCGGCGAGCGCCACTTCCCCCTCTACGCCCCGGTGATCGAGTTCTGGGCGGACTACCGCCGGGAGGAGCCTCCCTGGTCCTGGATGAGGAAGGGCATCCCCTTCCACCTGATGGGCTTCGGCTACGACGGCCTTCACGAGCTGTGGGACGGCTACCAAGAGGGTCTCGCGGCCCTCGTCCTGCCGGTCAAACCCCCCGATGCCTTCTACGACGGACCCGAGGGGTTGCATACGGCCTGGCTTGAGTCAGCCGACGGGCCGATCCCGCAAGAGACGCTCCGGAGGATTCCTCAAGGCGGCATACCCCTGGAAGACCTGACGGAGGCGGTGAAGGGGACGCGGTTCGAGGGGGCGGCGCAGGCCGCCTCGTGGGTCTGGGCCCAGACCGGCAACTTCTTCCTCGACCACAACTACGACGATGGCACGTACGACGGGTTCGCCGACCCCTGGGATGACGATATCATCGCCGAGGGCACGCGGGAGTGGCGCAGGGCCAACGCACTCCTGGACTCGGTGTGCAAGCTCACCAACTGGCTGGAGGGGGACCTGCCCGGCCGCTTCGCCGAGATGCTGGACTTCATCCTGCCCCGGCTGCCCGATCGACAACACGGAAAGGAGGACAACGACCATGACCAGTGACACAGAAAGGACCGAGTGGTCCCTGCCGGGCCCGGCGGAAGCGCCCAAGGACGACTTGAGGGTGCAGTTGGAGGTCTACGGAGAGACGATCCTGCTGCGGGGCTTCGACGGCGACTCCAACTGGGTCAAGACCGTCTCGGCGGAAGAGATCGCCAACGTCTTCACTCAACACCGGGGGTTCTCCTCGGGGCTGCTGCCGGAGGAAGCTCTCTGGTGGAGCCAGGGCGAGACGGGCCGGACGGTGGGCCTGTGGAGGCCGCCGCAGGTGTGGCAGGTGGCCCTGCAGCGCGAGGCGTTCATGCCTCCCGCGCGGCTCAGGCTTCCCATGCCGGGGCTGGTCTTCGTCTGCTCGCCGGGCCGCGCCCCCTGGGTATACGCCGCGCTGAGCAGGCCGACCGACCCCGACCAGCAGCTCTACCGCGCCCCCGCCTTCAACGTCTTCGGCGACGGGAGGGCCTGCCCCGGCAGCCACAAGTTCCCCAATGAGGTCGAACTGATACCGGAATCCTTCTTCCAGTCCTTCTTCTCCCTTACCGGAGAATTGAAGAACCGCTCGAAGAAGCACCCCGACAACCTGCAAGCGCTATGGGAGGAGCTCGATGGAAAGACCGAATACCCGACTGAGGACCTCGTTCCCCAGTGGACCGTTTCCTACGCGATGGAGGTCTCCGAAGGGAGGCGAGTTGGCTACCGCTACCACTAGCGCAAGGCCGGTGGGGCACCTCGTGAACCACCCATCGGGTCTCTCCGGTTCACAGGGCATCGGCTACGATTACGTTCTCGGATCGGGCGGCGTCTACGTCCAGTCCGAGAGCGCCCACCTGACGGCGCGGGTACTCGTTGTGCCCTGCAAGGTGCGGGGGCTCGCTCCCGTGGCCGAGAAGGTGGAGCTTGCCAGCGGCTCCATCCCGGCATGGCTCTTCGAGAACGGACTGCGCTGGTTCCAGGACGACCCGCACACCGAGCGGTTCTTCGCCGTCAGGTGGGACGGTGGCGCCTACCTGCCGGTTGTTCCCCCGCAGAAAGGGACGGCCTCGTCCCTCACCTACCGGCCTCCGGCGGGCGTCGTGGCCGAGTTTCACTCCCACGGAAGCTCCCGCGCCTTCTTCTCGAAGACCGACGACGGGGACGAGCAGGGATTCCGCATCTACGGAGTCGTCGGACACCTCGACTCCCCTGAACCGGAGCTGAGCCTGCGGGTCGGCGTCTACGGCCACTTCGCCCCGGTGGAGTGGTCGCAGGTGTTCGACGGCCCGCTTCCGGGCGTCCGGCTGGTGGGCGAAGGGCCGGACTCAGACCAAGCAAGAGACAAGGAGGTGATCGAATGCCCTACTACCTCGACAACGCGTTCCTGCTCGACAACCCCTGGATAACGGTGGTCGGCTGCGGCGGGACCGGCGGCTTCGTCGCCGAGGGCCTCTGCCGCCTCTTTCAGGGGCGGGAGGCCACCATCGTCCTGGTCGACCACGACCGCGTGGAACCCCACAACCTGCTCAGGCAGAACTTCTATCCCGACGACGTGGGGGAGTTCAAGAGCCAGGCGCTCGCCGACCGGCTAGCTAAAGCCTACCGGCGTCCCGTGGGCTACTCCGTTTACCCCTTCAGGGAGTACGGGTCGCAGCCCCACGGACACGGCTACCCCGGACTGCCCGGCATGGGCGGCAGCCTCATCATCGGCTGTGCAGACAACGCCGCCGCGCGCAGGGCGATGGCCGAGTGCCTGCCGGGAGACCCGCGTCGCTGGCTTATCGACGCGGGTAACGACACGAACTGGGGCCAGGTGCTGGTCGGCAACGTCGCTGAACCAGTGATCCTAGAGGAATCCCCCTTCGCAGGGGAGACCTGCTACCTGGCGCCCGCGCCCACCTTGCAACGCCCGGACCTGCTGACCGCCGTGTCCACCAGACCGCCGGACGTGGACTGCGCGGCGGCTCTCGATCTCACCGATCAGGACCCCACCATCAACCAGATGATGGCGTCGCTGGTCTTGCAGTTGGTACGCCGTATGGTGGCGGGAACCTGCCCCTTCATGGCGCTCTACCTGGACATGGACCTGGGAACGGTCAGCCCCACCTACGTCACGCCGGAGTCGGTGGAGCGGTTGGTGGAGGCAAACGTCGAATGATCGACGCAAACGAACACCCTCAGAGAAAGAGAGGAGTAACCATGTCTGAAGTAAAGGCAATGACCACGATGTGGCGGGACCCGAACAGCAGGCTACGCAGACATCAACTCATGACGAAGGAGATCGGGCAGAGGATACCCGCGCTCGGCGCTCACGAAGACGTCGAGGACTACGACACAGTGCGCGCTCCGGCCAAGCTCTTCAGCCCTTACAGCGGCTGGCGCTGGTACATAACGGAGTGGAACGCCGAGACCGGGCTCTGCTTCGGCCTCGTCGAGGGGTTCGAGACGGAACTGGGCTACTTCGACCTCACCGAGCTGGCGGAGACGACCGTGCTCGGAGGCGTCCCGGCCGTGGAGCGCGACCTCTACTGGGAGCCGATGCCCGTCGGCGAGGTCAGGAGGGTGTCGTCGGGGCTGGCGGCCTAAAGAGCGACGCACGGGAAAACAGACTGATCATATATATGGAAGGGAGAAGACCATGCCAGAAGAAATCGGAACTGAAGCAACACGGTCGGACGCCCCGAGCGCCGACGAGAGTCCCTTCACCGATGCCGCAGACAACGCGCCCGCTGCGGTCGTCGAGAAGGAGGCCGGCAGAGAGGAGACCGCAGAGGGCGCGCAGGGCGCTGCCGATGCCGGAGACAAACCCGACGCCGAAGCGAAGGCCGATGCGCCGGAGGACCTGAAGGTCGTCGTGTCCATCAAGGGAGGCCGGGCCACCATCGGCGTGCAGCAGCCCTCGTCGGACCCGCACGTCGAGACCTTCGGCTACGCCGACCTGTCCGGGGTGGCACATGAAGTCCCTGCGGTGACGGAGAGGGCGAGAGCCAAGTGGCAGGAGACTCCCAAGCATCCCGCCTACGCGAGGCCCGCTCCCCCGGCTAGGCGCAGGAACCGGGGTCGGCAGGGCTCTGCGCAGGCTTCGACGGCCGAGGGAGCGGCAGAGCCGGAGCAGGCCCAGACGCCGAGGCTGTTCTAAGGGCCGTAGCGCGAGGCGCGGCCGGTCGGCATAGGACGCTAGACGGCAAGACAACGGGGGAGGACGCCGAGATTCGGTGTCCTCCTCCGCACACTCATATGTGGAGCCTTTTTTGCAATTAAGGAAAGAGAACGAAACGATGTCCAGGCAAACTCAGACGATAATGCCAATCACCGACAGCCAAGAAGAGGAGACCATGCACCTGTTCGACGCTGAAGCCCGGAAGGAAGAAGCCCTCTGCGGAGCGGAGACCGCTGCCGCCGACCGGACCAGCTTGAAATACTACGCGGAGCAACGCCGACACGGCCTTGCCGTTGGAACCGTCTGCGAGCCGTGCAAGGATCGGGCGGTCGCGTTCGCCATGCGTCTTTGCCGGGAATTGGTGACCGAAGGGCGGACGGACGAGGCCCACGACTACCGATGGCTGGCCGACACACTGGCGAAGGAGACTAACATGAACCGCTAGCGGCGGCGAGGAGACCGTCCCGTTCGTCCATATCTTGGCGCTTTTTGCGTTTCCGGGACGCTCGGGAAGCGTCTCCGCACGAAAGCGCCAATCACTCCCACTTGTTTGACATGGGTACATTTGTTCTGTACCATGGACTTTGATGGTCAGCGCCAGATTCGCCGTTCCAGAGGGAGAGAGATGCCATACGCCAAACCGAAAGAGCACGACGTGAACCAGGTCACTGCCTCGCGCGCGCTGAGTGAACGGCAGTCGCGGATACTGGCGTTCATTTGGCACTACACCGTTGCCAACTCGTACCCTCCCTCCCTGAGAGAGATCCTCGACGGCTGCAACATCAGCAGCACGTCGGTGGTCGACCACCACATCCGGCGCTTGGAGAAGAACGGATACCTGACCCGCACCCCCATGGCCTGCCGGACCATCGTCCTGACCGAGAGAGGCAGGTCCGAAGTGGCCGATTGAGCCGCCTCTCGGCAGTCGGCTGCATATCCGAATTCCTTTCGTATTTCACGGGGATGAGGTTGACATACAGAACTATAGTTCTGTATTATTCCTTGCCCTAATACAACCCGTGAATCGAGGAGTTTCCATGAGGGTCGCCTGCGCGCTCGTCACTCACCTGAGGGCGAAGGTGGAGATGAGTCGACACCCCAACCTGAAGGACAGCCCCGTTCTGATCGTAGACCGAGACATTACTAAGGCGAAGGCCCTCGTAGTGGACCGTTTCCCCGGCGCTTCGGGTGTGACGGCGGGCATGACCTTGGAGCAGGCGATGTCCCGCCACGCGAACGCCGTGGCGCTGGACGCCGACGAGCCTCATTACCGCCGCGTCTTCGGTCGCCTGCTCGCGGGTCTGCAGGGGGTCGGCGACCGCGTTGAGGGGGCCGAGCTCGGCACCGCATACGTCCGCATCGACGGACTGGAAGCAATGTACCGGGGCGAGGCCGGGGTTGTCTCCGCTCTGGTGAACGCGATTCCCGCCCACCTGAATCCCCGCGTCGGCGTGGCGGACGCCAAGTTCCCCGCGTTCGTCGCGGCCCTGACGTGCGGAGCACACAGGGCGTTCAGGGTACCCGACGACGCAAGAACCTTCCTCGCCCCTTACGCCGTCGACCTGCTTCCCGTCTCCTCAGAGGTGAAGGCGGAGATGCACCGGTTCGGCCTACGCACGATGGGGGCTGTCGCCTCCATGAGCGGGCACGCGCTCGCGGATAGATTCGGAGCCGAAGGCAGGCGGGCATGGGAGCTCTGCAACGGCATCGACGACAGCCTCGTCGTTCCCCTCCCGTTCGAGGAGTCGGTGGTCGAGCACACGTCGCTCCCTTTTCACACTTCCTCCATAGAGGCCCTGTTCGTCGCGGTGGACGAGCTCCTCAGGAGGGCATACGCCCGGCCTGATATGAGAGGACGGTACGCCGGTGCGACTGACCTTCTCTGCTCGGCGTCCGGCTGGCCGACTTGGGAGAAGAGCGTCAGGTTCAAACAGCCCGTGGGCGCGTGGGACAGGGCCTCCCCGATCGTCCGAAGTCGGTTGGAGGTCGACCACCCTCGCAGCCCCGTAGAGGACGTTACGCTCACCCTGTCCGGCATCACCGGAGAGTCGGGCACGCAGTTGGGGCTGCTGAAGGACGTGCGGGACGTCGGACTTCAACGGCTCGTCGAGGCGGACCGCAGGCTGCGACCGCTGATGGGTGGGGGTCACGCCCTGTACAGGATCGCCGAGGTCGCGCCCTGGCACCCCGCGCCGGAGATGCGGTCCTTGCAGACGCCAATCGACCCGTCCGGCAGGGACGCCATCAGGCCTATGCACACGCCAAGGCCCGTGGAGGTGCGGGAAGGGATGGAGGGCGAACCGGAATCGGTGCGCGTGGACAGACGTTGGGAGCGGGTGGCTCGCATAGACGACCGGTGGACGTTCGACCTGTGGTGGTTCCCCGTGCCCGTGACCCGCTCCTACTACCGGGTCGACCCTGGCGACGGCAGGCGAATCACCCTGTTCCACGACTGGAGGGGTAACCGCTGGTACCAGCAGAGCGCATGACGACGGACGGCTACATCGAGCTTCACGCCAAGAGTTTTTTCTCCTTTGGGAAAGGGGCGTCCCATGTGCACGAACTATTGGCCCAAGCGAAGGAGCACGGATACCCCGTGCTGGCGCTGACCGACACGAACCTGTGCGGCGCGCTCGAGTTCGCAAGGCTCGCCAACAGCCTCGGCATCAGGCCCATCACGGGCGGCGAGCTGACGCTATCGGACGGTTCGAGGCTCACGCTGCTTGCGGAGACGAGGGCCGGCTACTCGAACGTCTCGCAACTCTTCACTCTCGCCAACGCCGCCGACCGCAGGGAGCCGAGACTCGATCCTTCATACCTGCCCCGCCACTCGGAAGGCGTCGTCCTGCTGACGGGCGGGCGCGACGGGCCGCTCTCCCGGCTGGCGGAAAATGGCCGTATCGGGGAAGCCCACGAGCTTCTGAAGAGATACGTGGACTGGCACGGGCCCGGCTCGGTGTACGTCGAGCTTCAGCAGAACCTGTTGCGCGGGGACACGGACCGCAACAGAAAGCTGGTCGGCATTGCCGAGGAGGTGGGTGTCCCCGTCGTCGCCAGCAACGACGTCCACTACCACGCGCCGGAACGTTACAGGCTCCAACATGCGCTGTTGGCAGCAAGGCTCAACACCACCATCGACCGGGCGCTCCCACATCTGAAACCCAACCATCACCTGCACCTGAAGTCCCATGCCGAGATGGAAAGGCTCTTCGCCGAGCGCCCGGATGCCGTGTCGAACACCCTCCGCGTGGCCGAGCGGTGCGGCTTCGACCTCAGCACCGACTTGGGATACAGGCTGCCGAAGCCCGACGTTCCCACGGGCTACACCCCCCAGAGCTTCCTGGAACGCCTCTGCCGCGAGGCGGCCATGCGGCGGTACGGCGGCTTCTCCGCGCAGGTCGAGTCCCGCCTTGCGGAGGAGTTCAAGTTGATCGAGCACCTCAACCTGGCGGGCTTTCTTCTGCTCTACAGGGAGATCGCGCTTCTCGCGCAGCGCATCATGGAGGAGCGCGGGCTGGCAGGCCCGGAGACGCCGGTGGAGGAGAGGCCGCCCGGACGGGGGCGCGGCTCCTCGGTGGCGCTGCTCGTGGGGTACCTGATAGGGATAAGCCATGTGGACCCCCTCAAGTGGAATCTCACTTTGGAGCGCTTCATATCGGAAGACATGACGACGCTGCCGGACATCGACCTCGACTTCCCCAGGGCTCTGAGGGACGAGCTGATAGAGCGTGTGCACAGCCATTTCGGGCCGGAGTACGCCGTCCTAGCCGGGGCGGTCACCACCTACAAGGCGAAGGGCATCATCCAGGACCTTGGCAAGGCCCTGGGCCTTCCTCAAGAGCACCTGTCCCTGCTGTCGAAGCGGCTCCACTCCCACGACGCGACGGACCTGCGGAACGAGATGGCCCAGATGCCGGACTTCAAGGACAGGATGGACGCACCCGGCTGGCGGGACCTGCTCGACCTCGCCCCGCAACTCATGGACGCTCCAAGGGGACTAAGCCAGCACGTCGGGGGCATGGTGCTCAGCAGTTCCCCCATACCGGAGATGGTCCCCATGAGGGAAGGAGCCATCGACGGCAGGTTCATCATGGACTGGAACAAGGACTCTGTTTCAGACGCCGGATTCGCCAAGATCGATCTTTTATCCCTGCCTGTCTTGGATCAGATCGAGGAAACGCTCGCCCTCGTGGAGGCGCGGGAGGGCAGGCGACCGGACCTAAGCATGATCGACCCGGATGACGCGGGCGTGTACGACATGATAAACGCGGGCAGGTCGATAGGTGTCTTCCTGCTCCAGTCTCCCGCCCAACTCAAGATGGCGCAGCGCCTGAAGTCGCGCAATCTCCTCGACCTTGCCTATCAGGTGGCTCTGATCCGTCCCGGCGTCGGGGTTCAGGGCAGCGCGGTGAGCCAGTTCGTCGAACGCTACCGGCACGGGGCGGAGTGGGAGTACGACCATCCTCTGGAAAGACGGGCGTTGGAGCGGGGGTACGGCATAATCATTTGGCAGGAGCAGGTGGTGCAACTCATCGAGGACGTGGCGGGCATGACCGCGGCGGAGGCCGACGAGGTGCGCCGCGCCTTCTCCAGGCCCAACAATGAGCACCTGATCGCCATGCACCGAGAGAGGTTCCTCGACGGCGCGCGGCGAAACGGCGTCCCTGAAGAGATTGCCGAGAAGATATTTTCCAAGATCAACGGGCACTACATGTTCCCCGAAAGCCACTCCCACGCCTTCGCGGTCACGGCCTACCAAGCTGCATGGCTCAAGCGCTACCACCCGTTGGAGTTCTTCGTCGCATTGATCAACGGCCAGCCGATGGGCTTCTATCCTGTGGAGACGCTGAAGCAGGACGCCAGCCGCTTCGGGGTGCGCATCCTTAACCCCTGCGTGCTCAGGAGCGAAGCCGCGTGCGTCCCAGAGAACGGCTCAGTGCGGTTGGGACTTCAATTCGTCAAGGACGTTGGGGCTGGGTCGGCGAAGCTGATAGTCGAGGAGAGGGAGCATCGCGGCCCCTATGCCACTGTGGGGGACCTCGTGCGGCGGACCGGGCTGAAGCCACAGGCAGTGCTCTCCCTGACGATGGCCGGGGCCTTCGACGCCATCACTCCCAATCGAAGGGAGACCCTGTGGGAGGCTGGGCTGGTTCCTCGCCCCTCGCGGAACGGCCAGGCCGTGCTGCCCCTCTCTTCGGAGGACGGCGTTCCCAGGCTCACCGACTTCACGGAGCGAGAGAAGATGATGTGGGAGTACCGGGTGATGGGCATCTATCCCAGGGGCCATCTCATGGAATTCGTCAGGCCGGGCCTGGGTCCCGACGTGCTCCCAGCAAGAGAGATAGAGAAACGAGGTGACGATGAGCGGGTCAAGGTCGTAGGCTGGCCGGTGGCGAGACAGCACCCGCGCGGTAGGGACGGCACGGTCTTCGTGACCATCGAGGACGAGACGGGCGACGTACAGGTCGTCGTCTGGCACGATCTGTTCAGCAGGAAGCGCAGGGATCTCGCCAGCCATGTCGTAGAAGTGATGGGGCGAGTGTCGAGATGGGACGGCACGACGAACGTGATAGCAACCGACCTGCGGGCCATCCCATCGGGCGTTTCCATGCCGCCTTCTCACGACTATCGCTGAGAGAGGTCGAGGAGGATGGGGATTGCGCAGACAGTCTCGACGGGTTCATCATTAAGGGGATATGTGCGGCAGATACAGCCTGACGGCGGACCTGGGAGAGCTTACAGGACGGTTCGAGTTCGACGGCGACTGGGACGCGTTCGACAAGAGGTACAACATCGCGCCTACCCAGGAAGTCCTGACCGTGGTGGGCGGTCAGACCCGCAGGGCAGGTTTCATGCGATGGGGACTGATTCCGCACTGGGCGAAGGACATTAAGGTTGGGAGCCGGATGATAAACGCAAGGGCGGAGACGGTGGCCGAGAAGCCTGCCTTCCGCAATGCCCTGCGCCGCCGCAGGTGCCTTGTCCTCGCCGATGGATTCTACGAGTGGCAAAGGGTAGGCGGATCCAAAAGGCCCATGAGGATAGTCATGCGTTCGGGAGAGCCATTCGCCTTTGCGGGGCTGTGGTCAGTGTGGAAGGACCCGGAGGGCAACCGCATACTTTCGTGCACGATCATCACGACTGCAGCCAACGACCTGCTCAAACCCATACATAACCGGATGCCTGTGATCCTCTCTAAGGAAGTTGAAGATTTCTGGCTCGACGATAGCGTCGATGATCCTAACGCGATCACAAGCGCGTTGACTCCATACCCCGACGACGCGATGGAGGCCTACGAGGTGTCGTCACTCGTCAATTCAGTCGCAAACGATGGTCCCGAGGTTGCCGCCGGAATACCTTGACCTATGGGCGGTATGCCAGGACTATGCCGCCAACTTGGTTGACTGATTCCACGACGAAGCCGAAGAGCCGCAGCAGACGCTGTTCTACTGGGCGGAGTTCATGACCGAGGAGCCGGTCAAGCCGAAGGGACGAAAGACCCAGGCCCCGTCGCTGTCCCTGTTCGAGTGGGCGGTGGAACGGGAGCGGGAGGCCGAGCCGGTCGGCGCGGGGCGCTAGGCCGACATGCAAAGGGGGAGGACGCCGAATGGTGGCGTCCTCCCCCGGCACGTCCATGTATGCGGCCTTTCTTGCGTTTCAGGGCTTGGGAGCACCCCTTCTGCCGGTCATATGTGTAGGCCCTTCTGTTGCGTCTGTCCGACGGATCGGAGAGGTTGCTCAGGAACGGAACATCCATGCGCAGGTCTTTCGAAGTATTGTCTGCGTCGGCAACCCATGAACATCTTACTTGCGGTCACGCATTCGTCTGACGCCGGAACAAACGGCGGACCCAGCGAGGCCGAAGTGCGAGGTGGTCAGCCACTTCCTCCAGATATGCGGTCTCCAAGGGGGCTAAGGCAGACATATCGAGCTTGGGCATGTTCATGTTGGAGTCGTCTTCAGCGGCTGGCTCCAGCCAAGCCTCGTGCATCGCCGTACCTGCCACTTTCCGCGTCTGCTCAAGCAGTTCAGAGAAACTGCACTGGACGTGACGAGATTCAGTCGTCAGCCAAGCGGAATAGAATGCTAGGTCGGCCTGAACCCTCCGCAACTCGGAGGAGATCCGTATTCGTTCCTCCTCTGGCGAATCCTTCCTGCGCCGTCTTATCACATATGGGAATTCCTTGTACTCTTGGACGGCCGCGTATGCCTTCGAAAAGACCTCACGACTGCGGGTCAGCCTCTCACGTTCCCCGCTCCACCAGTTGGTGAGAACGAATACGGTGAACGACACTGCTGCGATGATGACCGCTCCGACAACAGGCCAAGGCAAGGTGAGTTGCTGCGCCTCGTTCACGTCCCTGTTTGCTCCTTCGATTGCGCCCCATGTGGGGCTTCCTCACCAAGCCATTCCTCCGTCTCCCGCCACCAAGCTTCTTTGAATAGGTGAGCCATGACCAAGCCCATTAGAGCAACAAGACCGTCCTCGAAGACCCACCGGCGCTCGACCGGGTCGTCTGGATACCACATGCAAAGGCTGTCGTCATCGTAGCGATGCGGTGCCTCTCGTGGACCGTCAGCAAATACCGAGGGGACGTTCGCCATGCCGTTGAACTGGACGCGGACCTTTCTGGGCTCGTAGCCTGACACAGGCACAATCGCTCTATACTCGTAGCCACCCTTGACCCTTCCTCCTCTCAAGTTAGGAAACTGGGTCTTGACGCCTCGCTCGAAGTTGAGTCGCACCACCGTCAGCCCATACCACGGCCCCTTACTCCTGTTGGGCGGCCCGGTGAAACTCCTACGGGCGCTCACTTCCCCACGATCTGGTCGGCTTGAGGCTGGGGCCACCGCTACCACCGAGACTCAGCGCGCCTCCTGAGACTCCCAGTGCGGGGCTTCCGCTGCGGAGTGCGGAGGCAATCGCCTCCTTGGATGCGCTGCCATTTGGTGGGCTGATGTAGTTCGGGTACAGCCCTGCCATGGCCTCCTGAACCTTCTCTTTGTCGTCGTCGTTGTCCAGTGCGTCTTTCATCCGCTTGGCCGCTCTCTCTAAGCGGCCAACGACGACATCGCGGTCCATCAGCAGTTTTATGGGCTTGGAGACCCCGGCGGGGTCGGGAGTCAACCGCTTCTTCAGGTCGCTGGCAGCAAATCGGAAGAGTTCGGCCAACCCATCGGGCACGCCGTGCTCTTCAGTAATGCAGCTCAGGGCTAGGGCCTCGATATTGAAACTACAGAGGCCGGGCTGTGCGAATTGTGTCTTCCATCCCTTTGTGAGCCTGATGACCTTAGCTCTGACGCGCCTGAGTTCGGCAGGATCATCCGTCAAGACCTTCGTGTGATACTCGGGATGGGATGCGTCCCAATCCTTGATCTCATTGTTGGGAATCCAGAGCCCCTGGCCATTCTTGCGGGTCAGAGCCACGATCAGGTCTACCGACGGGTCAGTCCCATCGTCCAATGGCTCGTTGAAGGACACCTGGATGGCTCGCTTCGTGACCCTGAACCTAATGTCGGGGTGATCTTCCTTCAGACGCTCACGCAGGAACTCCCGGACATCCTCGACGATCTGGTTTGGCCCCTCGCGTTCTCCGTCTGGACCCAACGTCGGATAGGAGCGCCGGTCGAGCACTACACCGCAGTCGGCGTCGGTGTCCTGGTTGGCAGTCCGATGGGCGATTGAACCAGATATGTAGGTTCGCAGAGCGCCAGAGTAGCTTCTGGCCTCCGCGAGCACCTTGTCCCGTCGGCTTCTGGCGGCGGACAGTGTATCGTCGGACGGAGCCAACTCCGCGTGAACGTCGTTCAGATATGAGGCCGTATTCTGCAATACAGGACTCCTCCTTATTGGATTCCCTCCATTTTACACCGGCATCCGCAGTTGAGACTAGGGGAATGGCAAGGTTTGCTCGTCGCCCGGCTTCGTTGCTGGAACAACCCGCAACGCAGTAAAATGTCAGTAGTAGCAGTAGGTTTTCGAGAGGAGTATGCATGACCCACGCGAACACGCCGGCGCGACCACGCCGCCCCCGCGAGGAGGCAGCACGCCTCGGCAGGGAGATATACGAGCGGGACATCCTGCCCCAAGTCGAATCCGACCACCTTGGAGAATACGTTGCTATCGACGTTGGGACCGGGGAATGGGCGATAGCCGATAGTGAGAGCGGTGTGGTTGACCGTCTGAGAGCGCAGTGCCCAGGCGTCATAGATGTCCTGGTCGAGCGAGTTGGGTACCGGGCGATTCGCAGTTTCGGGGCCGGCTCCCTGCGGAGGAGGGAATGATCGAAGGGTCGGTGAACGCCGCCTATGAAGCGGTGGTGACCCTTTCCTTGCAGGGCTCGGAGGGGCGGACTCGCGACATCGAGGCCGTCATCGATACCGGCTACACGGGCACCCTGACGTTGCCGACCGCCGTGGTTGCCGACCTGGGATTGTCATTCTCACACATGGGATGGGCGTTCCTGGCAAACGACGATGTTGTGAGCTTCGACGTTCACAACGTTACTGTACTCTGGGACGGCCAGCCGAGACACGTCAAGGCAGACGCCACCGGCAGTACCCCTCTGGTGGGTATGCTTCTACTCGACAGGCACAACCTGAACATCGACGTGGAGGACGGGGGGCGCGTCCTGATACAGGCTAGGGCATAGTCGGAGGAGACAGGGGTACGATGCAGTCAACCAAAGCGACGCGGTTGCGGAGAGCTTGGGAGGCCAAGGGTAACCCTCCCTGCGACCATCCTCGCGTCGAAAAGGAGTACGAGCTGGGTGCGGATACTGGGGATGAAGCTTGCACGACGTGCGGTGCAGTTGCGCCTCGTGGCACTTTGCGAGATACCCCTTCGCCAGCTAGTGGTTGAACTGGGCAACCCTACCGAGGGGTACAAGTAGCACAAGCCCGTCGCACCTAGAGTCCCTCTCAAAGGCGTAACCCCCACTCAAGTACCGCACTCGGCCCCACATGGCTGTTGCTCAATGGCTGGCTGAACTGGCATTGGACGCCCGTCAGCAAATATCTCAGCGAGGGAACGGAGAGAGATGTCAGTCCTCTCGCGAAAGGCTTGATCTGTGAGACGCTGAGAGGGGAAGTGCTTTGAGTTTTCTTCCAGTGCGATGGCTTTATCGAAGAGGTCGGGGTGGGTCTCGTAGAGCCAGCGCCACCGGTCAACGGAGTTGAACGGGCAGAAGAAACACGAGCTCCGCTGCGGAGTGGGCAGCCCAGCCTCTTGGATGATGTCTATGCAGTCCGCACGCGTGAGCCGCCGGTCAATCAGCGGATAAAGATTAGTAACGTAGTCAACTCGGCTGTCCTTCATTCTATGGACCTCATCCCACGCGATACCCAGGTATTGGTTGATATGGACATCCAGCGACCTGTAATGCCGCTGAATCGGCGTAATCTTGAAGTCCCTAGTTGACCATCTCCAGATAGCCGACGGGAATACCTGACGGTCCCACGCGGTTTCATAGAGTGAGCGCCCACGTTTGGCAACTACAGTGAGCGGTATTTCATGACCGGCCAGGTACTGCCTCGCGGTCTCTAGATATTGGTACGTCTCGGGTACCTCTCCTCCCGTATCAGCAAACACCGCCTCATCAAAGGGCAGCTCTTCTCGCAGTAAGACGAGCATGAGGGCTATGCTGTTCACACCTCCTCCGAAGCTCAAGACGTGTCGGATAGACATAGGGCACCTCTGTTAGCAGGAGAGTATAAGTTTACCTCTCCTGCTAGTGTAGCACCAAATCTATCGGAGGGCTATACTAAGAACCATGATGACCACGGATTCACGAGTGCCGCGATCAGCTTCGACCTTCGGGCTAAGGATTGATCCGACGGGCACCCACCTGAGCAGCACCCTGAAGTTGGAGGAACTACGCGTTCTCCTAGCCAGCCGCCCCGTGCCTGCCACAGAGGATGCTTACAGAGCTGCCATCATTGAGCAGAATCTCTTGGGCAAACCAACGGCCTCTGCGTGTCGCATCACCTTCGAGCGACTTCGGGAGTTGTATGGGCTGGACCCCGACATGCTGGTCTTCAGGGCTCTCAAAGACTTGTGGGATGCTGATGGCGGTGCACAGCCGATGATCGCCCTACTATGTTCAACCGCGCGGGACCCAATCCTCCGGGCGATGACCCCGTTCGTCCTTCGCCTTCCTATCGGCGTGACGGTCACGCCTCATGAATTTGCGGAGGAGGCCGAGCATCAGTTCCCCGGCAAGTTCGTGGCGACATCTCGCGAGCGCCTCGGGCGGAACGTGTCGTCTTCCTGGGAGAAAGCAGGGCTATTGTCAGGGCAGCAAACAAAGAAGAGAGACAGACCGCGTGCTCGACCAACGTCACTCGCCTACGCTCTCCTATTGGGAGACCTCTGTGGTAAGCGCGGTCAGGCCCTCTTCACCACGCTGTGGGCCCACATGCTCGACGCACCGATTCACGAGTTGAAAGAACTGGCGGTCGTAGCCTCCCGTCAGGGCTGGATCGAATACAGGGCAGTAGGGGACGTAGTGGAGGTGAGCTTCCGGCATCTTATGCGTGACGAAGGAGTCCCCGCGCTATGAGTGAGATAGAGGACCTCCTGAGCCAGTATGAAGGGCATGTCAGACTTCCCTGGGACCATAGGCTTGCTGGGGCGCAGAAGGTCTGGTTCGCCCGGTACGACCCCGGCCAAGAGCGCCGCCTGCGGCTACGCATCGGTGAGTTTCAGACCGCCACAACCGATGCCGGACACACGTGGCGCTTGGTGGACGTCACCGACTCATTCGCAGAGTGGATGACGAACCACGAGTATAAGGATGCGTACTTTGAGCACCCCGAAGACCTGGAATTGGCACTCGCTGATTTCTCAGACTTCGTGGCGGAACGGGTGCGCCACGAGTTGAAACAGCCTGATGCTGATGAGAACACCGTAGTGGCCCTGCTTGGCTTGGCATCGCTGTTCGGTCTCATACGAGTCGCTGAACTCATCGCGAAGGTCGATTCCGAGATACCCGGCCGTCTGCTCGCGTTCTTCCCAGGACAACGGGACGGCTCAAATTGGCGACTGCTAAACGCCCGTGACGGTTGGAACTACCACGCTGTGCCGATTGAGGGGGGCAACTGATGCCAGATATGAAGATCCGGGAGGTTCTCTCCAGAGACCCTCTTACGACGGTCATCCCCAACGACGGCGTAACGAAGGTCATCCAACCCCAATCGGCGAACGAATGGGATGTGCTTAGGTACGAGCTTGAGTCATTCGTCTGTGAGGGTGAGTACCGACAGGGCTTGGACCGGATGCTCTCGGCGTTCCTAGCAAACATCTCACAGCCTCAGCAACAGGCCGTCTGGGTGAGCGGCTTCTACGGCAGCGGGAAGAGCCACCTCGTCAGAGTCCTCGAATATCTCTGGCGTGATGTGGAGTTCCCTGACGGCGCCAAGGCTCGTTCTCTGGTCACATTGCCATCTGACATCGAGGCCAACCTCGTCGAGTTGTCGCGACTGGGTAGGCAAGAAGGAGGCCTATGGTCCGCGGCGGGCACTCTAGGGTCGGGCGCTGGTGTCGTCAGGCTGGCATTGCTTGCTGTGCTCTTCAGAAGCGCCAACTTGCCCGAACAATATCCTGCGGCCCGGTTGGTACTGTGGCTCAAGCAGAACGGCTGGTACGACGCTGTAGAAGCCGCAGTTGAATCACGCGGCAAGGCGCTCAACCGCGAACTCCGAAATCTGTATGTCTCGCCGGTGCTGGCTGAATCTCTGCTAGAAGTGATCCCTGGCTTGGCTTCCAGCCCACCCGATGTCCGCACTCTACTTCGGGAGCAGTACCCGAATGTCGCGGACATAACCGATTCTGATTTGCACAGTGCGATTGCAGATGTGCTCTCGCTCCAGTCCACTACGTCAGACAAACCTCCTCTTACCCTACTGGTCTTCGACGAGCTCCAGCAGTTCATAGGAAACGACCCACAGAGGACGCTCCACGTACAGAACGTTGTCGAGGCGTGCGCCACTCAGTTCGGGAGCCATCTCCTGTTCGTCGGCACCGGGCAGTCGGCACTTCAAGCCAATACGGAACTCTCGAAGCTCCAGGGCCGATTCTCGATACGCGTGACACTCTCTGACGTCGATGTCGAGAAGGTGGTTCGGGAAGTGGTTCTGCGAAAGACCCCGGACAAGGTTGCTTCCGTGAAGAGCGTCCTCAATTCGGCCAGTGGCGAGATTGACCGCCACCTAGCGGGCACGAGAATAGGCCCCCAGCCCGTAGATGTTCAGGATCGTGTGGCCGACTACCCAATTCTTCCCGTAAGGCGGCGTCTGTGGGAACGGATGCTTAGGTCCGTCGATAGCGCAGGGACAGCCGGGCAGTTGAGGACCCAGTTGCGCATCGTCCATGACACCGCTCGGGAGGTTGCGGAAAAGCCATTGGGCACGGTTGCACCGGCAGATGCGATCTACTGGCAGATCGAGACCGAGATGCTTCAGAGCGCTATTCTGCCGCGTGACGTGGCAACCGTGATCCGGGAGTTAGACGATGGCACTGTGGACGGCAAACTCAGGTCTCGCCTTTGCGCTTTGATCTTCATGATAGGCAAACTCCCCCGAGACGAAGGCCCGTTGTCGACGGGAGTTCGAGCCACATCGGATGCTCTGGCCGATCTGGTGGTCGATGACCTCACTGCTGGAAGCGCATCTCTGCGTCAGCAAGTCCCGATTGTGCTTCAGGCCCTCATAGGCTCAGGAACTTTGCTCCTACTCAATGGCGAGTACCGGCTACAGACTCCGGAGAGCATGGAGTGGGATCAAGACTATCGGGGCCGCCTTTCACGGATTCTCGGCGATGACGTGCGCATGGCAACCGAACGCGAAACGGCTGTGAGAGAGGCCCTGGCAACAGCCCTGAAAGGACTCACTTTCCTACAGGGGGCGACTAGGACTCCTCGCAAGTACGAGACGCACCTTGGCTCCGAAAGGCCGGCGACGGACGGAAGCAGCGTTCCGGTGTGGGTACAGGATGAATGGTCGGCGTCGCTCGGGTCCGTGCGTGAGGAGGCTAGGCAGGCGGGGGTCGACAACCCTACCGTGTTCGTCTTCCTGCCGAGACTCGAAGCTGACGAGCTGCGACAGACCATTGGTCGGCTCCGTGCGGCTGAGGAGACTGTGAGCACCCGCGCAGTCCCGCAGACCAGCGCCGGGATCGAAGCAAGAGGGGCAATGCAGTCCCGCATAGACGTCGAAGGGAAACACGTCAGCGACCTCGTGGACAACATCATTAGAAACGCACGAGTCTACCAGGGAGGCGGCAACGAAATCGTTGCAGCGTCTTTCCCCGAGGCCATTGAACAGGCTGTCGAAGCGGCCCTGACCAGGCAGTTCCCCAAGTTTTCAGATGCGGATCAGAGCGGCTGGAACAGGGTGGTGTCTAGGGCGTTGCAGGGCGCTGCCGACGCCCTTTCAGCCCTCGGGTACTCATCCGACGTAGAGAATCATCCCGTGTGCCAAGAGGTGCGGAGCTTTGTCGGGAGTGCGGGAAAGAAGGGTTCCGAGGTGCGACGGCACTTTTCAGACCCACCTTACGGCTGGTCGCGCGATGCCGTCGACGGCGCCCTCTTGGCGCTGCTTGCAGGGGGGTTCTTGAGGGCCGCTCGCAGCGGGCAGGCGATGACTGCCAGGGACCTGAATCAGCAGCAGATAGGGGTTGCCGATTTTTTCAGCGAGGGAGTCATCGTGTCTGCTGCCCAGCGGATCGAGGTTCGCAAGGTCGCCTCGGCAATGGGCCTTCCAGCAAAGAGCGGAGAGGAAGCGGAGGCCGTTCCGGTGATATTGGAGCGCATCGAGGGCGAAGCGCAGGCTGCCGGCGGGGAGGCTCCCCTTCCCGCACAGCCGGACACCGCGATAGTCAAGGAGCTACGCGAATTGGCTGGAAACAGCCAGATTATCGGAGTGGCAGAGAAGGCGGACATCCTCATCGGGCATCATAGGGATTGGTCGGCGGCTGGCGAGGCTGCACAAGAACGTCTGCCCGAATGGCTCCGCATGGAGAGACTCTTGCACCATGCTCGCACATTGCCCGTTGCTGCGGAATTGGACTCTCAGATGGGAGCGATTCGGTCCCAACGTTCTCTGCTGACTAATCCCAACCCCCTTCCACCGCTTCTCAGCAAGGTGACAAATGCCTTGCGAAAAACGGTTTCTGAAGCACACGGACGCCTACGTAAGGAGCGAGACCGAGAGGTGACTGAACTGGAGAAGTCGGACGACTGGCTGAAGTTGAGTCCTGCGGATGGAACTCGGATTCTGGCGTCGAACGGGCTAGACCCGGTCCCCGACCTCGCCATTGGCACTGACCAGGCGCTTATGAACAGTCTTGAAGCCACCGGCTTACAGGACTGGGATGACCGGGTCTTGGCCCTGAGAACGCGGATAACTCAGGCGAGAGAGGATGCTGCGCGGCTGTTGGCTCCGAAGGCGGTCACCGTCCGACCAACTCCGGCAACCCTGAATAGCCGGGAAGACGTAGAGGACTACGTCCAACGATTGAGGGAACAGCTATTGGCCCAAGTAGATGAACACCCTGTGATCATCCCATAGAGGGTAAGAACCAGAAGATGGCATCGCTCGACTCCACTCTGAGGTCTGCCTTGGAAAAGGCTGTCATCGCGGCACGCGAGGAAGCCGAGGATGCGGCACGCGCCGCACTGGACGTTCTGGCCGTCAACCAACGAAGAGCGTTCGAAACGCTCACGAGTGAACAGAGGGCGCTCCGTAATGCGCTGCGGGCAAAGGCCCGCCAACTCGGTTCCGGCAGCCAGTCCGCCGGATTCGCCTTGCTCGTCGAAGAGGTGGCTTATGTGCAGTGGCATCGAATGCTGTTCTCCCTGTTCCTGGCCGAGAACGACCTGCTCATACACCCCGCCGGAGTGGCCGTAACCCTGGAGGAATGCGAGGCGTTGGCTGCGGATGAGGGAGACGCGGACCTGTGGGCAACAGCGGCACGGTACTCAGGCAACATGCTTCCGGGTATCTTTCCCTCCGACGACCCCAGCGGCCAAGTTACTTTCGCTCCTGAAGGCCGCGCCGCGCTCGAGGACATCCTGGGCACCCTTCCCAGCCTGGTCTTCACGTCTGACGACGGCCTTGGTTGGGTGTACCAGTTCTGGCAGTCAAAGAAGAAGAAGGAGGTCAGCGGCAGTGGGCGAAAGATCGAAAAGCTCGACCTGGCCGCCTACTCGCAGCTCTTCACCGAAGACTACATGGTGCGGTTCTTGCTGGAGAACTCGCTCGGCGCGTGGTGGGCCGCACGCCATGCCGATAGTCCATTGGTAGAGGGCTTCGGGTACCTTCGAACCCAAGAGGACGGAACGCCGGCGGTCGGGGCTTTCTCAGGATGGCCAAAGAGAGCGGCCGACGTGACTGTGATGGACCCGTGCTGTGGCTCCGGCCACTTCCTCGTAGCTGCGTTCGAGATGCTCCGTCAGATGAGGATGGAGGAGGAGGGACTGGGCGAGACCGAGGCGGCTGACGCCGTGCTTCGTGACAATCTGTTTGGCTTGGAGATAGACCCACGATGCGTACAGATCGCCGCCTTTTCTCTGGCACTCGCGGCATGGAAGGTTGGGGGCTACCGCGAACTGCCTTCGCTGAACGTCGCATGTTCAGGCATAGCGGTCCGTGGACAGCTTGAGGTGTGGACAAGGCTGGCGGGCGACGATGCCAACATGCGTCAGACCCTGGAGAGGCTACATGGGCTATTCGTGAATGCGCCAGACCTGGGCAGCTTGATCAACCTGACGGACGTGCCCATCCACGAGCGGATGTTCACGCCGGACTTTGAGAAGGTTGCTCCCATCCTGGAAGGTGCGCTATCGAAAGAGAGGGCTGACGATCCAGTTGCGGCAGTCTTTGGGAGCGCCGCACTGGGAGTCGCACGTGCCGCCGAACTGCTAAGGCGTCAATACACCCTGGCTGCTACCAATGTGCCTTATCTCACTCGTGGCAAGCAGGGGGATGTACTCAGAGACTTCATTGAACTGAGTCACGGAGAAGCGAAGGCGGACTTGGCAACAGCATTCGTAGAACGATTGCACTCGTTCTGCCAGCCGAGCGGATCATATGCTGTGGTCACACCGCAGAACTGGCTGTTCCTCACATCGTACAGGAAGCTACGACAATCGCTTCTCCGGGAACAAGAGCTGCACATCGTGGCGAGATTGGGTGCCTCAGCCTTCGAGACTATCGGTGGAGCGGTAGTCAACGTAGCCTTGGTTATTGCTAGTGATGGGATACCTGAACCTAACTCTGTAACCGCTGGGATCAATGCCTCTCAGGTAAAGGGTATCGACCAGAAAGCTCTGATGCTTGCAGATGGCCAAGTCACATATGTTCCGCAAGCGTCACAGGCGAGGAACCCAGACTCTAGGATTTCCTTACAAGTTGAAGATGCGTCCACTCTCCTGTCTGTGTATGCAGCATCGTTGCAGGGCATTTCTCCAGCGGACCTCCCTCGATACGGCAGGCTGTTCTGGGAAATGTCAGATCTAAAGCAATGGGAGTTTTGGGCGGGCAGTCCCGAAGAAACGTCGTTGTACGGCGGGCGTTCAAAAGTGTTGTGGTGGACACATCTTCGGGAAGCTGTACAGGCCGGATCTGCCTACGTGCGTGGTAGGGACGCCTGGGGGCGAAATGGCGTGGCTATTGGGCAAATGGAGACCTTGCCCGCAACCCTGTATTCAGGCGACAAGTTCGATACTAACGCAGCCGTCATTCTGCCAAAGGACGCAGATCACCTACCCGCGATATGGGCGTTCTGCTCCTCACCGGAGTTCAACAAGGTTGTCCGACAATTCGACCCGCAGTTGAAAGTGACCAACGCATCGTTGACGAAGGTTTCATTTGATCTTGAGCATTGGCAGACCATTGCTGGGAAGCGGTGGCCAGGAGGCTTACCCAATCCCTATTCGGAAGACCCCACTCAGTGGTTGTTCGAGGGGAACCCTGCCGAGAGTGCCGCCCCACTTCAAGTGGCTGTTGCGAGGCTGTTGGAGTATCAGTGGCCTCAGAAGGAGGCGGATGGCCTTTCTAGCTTCGCCTTGCCCGACGGGATTCTTCCGCTTGCATCCTTGGCCGGCCAAGAGCCCGCCGTAGAGCGGTTGCGCCGTGTGTTGGCGGTCTCCTATGGGAACGACTGGTCGGCTGAGCAACAGATGGAGTTGCTACGGCAGGTCGGTTTCGTCGACAAGGGCCTTGATGTCTGGCTCCGCGACGGCTTCTTCGATCAGCACTGCAAGCTCTTCCATCAACGCCCATTCATCTGGCATATCTGGGATGGTAGGAAGGATGGGTTCTCAGCCCTGGTGAACTACCACAAGCTGGATACGGCCAACCTAAACAAGCTCATCTACACCTACCTGGGCGAGTGGGTTCGCACCCAGCGATCCGCCGAACAGTCTGGTACTGCCGGAGCCAGCGCACGGTTGGTAGCAGCCCTGGAACTGCAAAGGAAGCTCGAAGAGATACGTGACGGGGAGCCGCCCTACGACATCTATGTCCGCTGGAAGCCTCTACGCGACCAGCCGATTGGCTGGAATCCCGACCTCAATGACGGCGTGCGGCTAAACATCAGGCCCTTCGTAACCGCAGGCGTTCTCCGCAGTCGGGTAAACGTGAACTGGAAGAAAGATCGTGGTCGGGACCCCGACGGCTCTGAGCGCATGAACGACATCCACCTCACATTGGCGAAGAAGCGGGACGCCAGGGAGGCAAGGGCAGAATGACCACCATCCCACGCGCCAGGACCTTCCTCGACGCTCTGGCCGACGCGCTTGAGGCTGCGAGCTCGCACAACAGGCAGGACCAAGTGCCCCCTGCCGCCGTCCTATGGACGGACGAGGCCCGGCATTGGGAGGAACTGTTGCCTCTGCTCAAGGAGAGGCTGCCTCTCTTTGTTCTGGGCAACTACTCCCCAGGCGAGAGCACCGGCCCGGCCTACTGGTTGAGGTGCATCATTGCGAGGACTATTCCCCACGCTGGCCTACCGGCGGATAAGGTGCCCGTGCTCTACCTGCCAGGTTATTCCAGGCAGGACATGCGGTCGTTGGAAACCTGTCCCGTCGAGTTGCAGCCGTTGGCTGAGTTGCAGTACCGGGGTGTGTTGTGGAGCCAGAAGAACGGCCGGGACTGGACTGTCAACGCCTTCCTACAGAGCAAAGATGGCGGGCTAGGCATAAGGGTAGAGTCGGACAACGGAACTAGGGAAGCGCTCCAACGTTCGCTCCTGAAGCTGGCGGAAGAGCCTATCGAGGCAATCCATCAGGCCGCTCCACTACGGGCCTTCTACCTAGACGGCCTACTCCACCCTGACAACGTGAAGAACCTACTGCGCTGGCTGAATGACCCCCAGGGATACCGAGATGAGTGTTCCGACCAAGAGTGGGAGGCATTCGTGGCGCTCTGTGAAAGTCACTACGACTTCCAGCCGGATAGGGACAGTCCCGTCACCGCCGCCGAGAAGTTGGGCCATCAACAAGGCAATTGGGGCATGGTCTGGAGGCGCTTTGCCGAAGCTCCCGCGTCATACAGCACGATCCCGGATCGGCTTCACGAGGCCAAGCCCCAGATGACCTTACCGCTCCTCGACCACTCCGAATCGTGGCCGCAGAACAACGAGACGGCAGAAACGAGCCTTCGCGATGCCCTGCTCAGATTGCCGGACCTAGACTCCGAGGTCGCTCGTCGCAAGATTCTTGAACTGGATCAGAGCCACGGCGAGCGGCGAAGCTGGGTATGGGCCTCGTTGGGGTCTGCTCCTCTGGCCCAAGCCATAGGGCACCTTGCGACAATGGCGCGAGTCACCGAACGCACGGCGTGGGGAACATCCATCTCGGAGATTGTGAACAGCTATGCCGGTGGTGCATGGGTAGCGGACCTGGCTGTTCTCGATGCACTTGCCTCCGTCGAGAGATTAGAAGATGTCAGAGCCGTCCGAACTGCCGCGCGGACGGTGTATCGCCCGTGGCTGGAAAGGATCGTCGAGGCGTTTCAGGACGCTGTTGCTGCGTCGGAGTCAGGCGGCTACCAAGCGGTATCTCCACCGGAGGTTGGCGACGGAACGTGTCTGCTGTTCGTGGACGGCCTTCGGTTCGACCTAGCGTGCCGACTAGAAACGATGTTGGAGCAGAAGGGCATCGAGGTGGAAGTCGAGCCACGTCTGACGGCTCTGCCATCGGTGACCGCTACGGCGAAGCCTGCAATCTCCCCTGCCGCCTCCAAGCTGGTAGGGGGTGAAGGCTTCGACACCGTTGTAAAGGCGAACGGATCGAAGGTTACCGCTCAACTCCTGCGAAGGGTGGTGGGCGATGCGGGCTTCCAAGTCCTGGGAGCTGAAGAGCTTGGCGACGTTGCCGGGCGCGCCTGGTTGGAGTCGGGGAGCATTGATGCATACGGTCACGAACATGGGTGGAGGGTCGCCCATCACGCCGCCGCCGAGCTTCGCGGACTTGCCGATAGGATTGAAGGTCTCCTGGAGCATGGATGGCAGAAAGTGGTTGTGGTCACTGACCATGGGTGGTTGCTGATGCCTGACGGCCTACCCAAAGCCGAGTTGCCTGAGCATCTCACTGAGATTCGGAAGGGCCGTTGCGCACGGATGAAGGTCGGCTCTCAGACTGACCAACAGGTTCTATCTTGGCATTGGAACAGCGCGGTGCGCATTGCCATAGCTCCGGGTATCCACTGCTACGAGGCTGGCAAGGAATACGAACACGGCGGACTGAGCCCACAGGAGTGCGTAGTGCCGATTCTGACGGCAACCGGACAAGCGTCACATGCCACCGTGTCCATTACTGAAGTGCGGTGGCGCAGGCTTCGATGCAACATCACGATTGAGGGGTCGGCAACTGGCGCGGGTGTAGACATCCGCACTAAAGGAGGCGACCCGTCTACCACGTTGACGGCGGGCGGGAAGGAGCTTGGAACTGACGGTGAAGTGTCCCTCTTGGTCGAAGATGCTGATCGCGAGGAGGAGGCGGCGCTAGTAGTAGTAATAGGTACAAACGGTGCTGTTCTCGCTCAGAGGAGCAGCATAGTTGGAGGTCCATGAGTTGGTAACCATCGTCATGGATGAACTCGACCAGCTAGCGGCCAAAGCCTTCGAAGGCTACGTAGTCCGTAAGGACCTCGCCCGGTCGTTCAAGGGTAGATACCCAGTCCCCGAATATGTGGCTGAGTTCCTGCTGGGGAGGTACTGTGCAAGCACGGACGAGACGGAGATACAAGAGGGTCTGAATATAGTCGAATCGCAGATGCGATTCCGGACCGTACGTGCCGGAGAAGAGGAACTCTTCAAATCACGTGCCAGAGAGCTCGGCTCCGTCAAGCTCATAGACATCATCACCTCTCGACTAGACGCACGCTCCGATTCATACATGGCTACCCTGCCAAGTCTGAGGCTGAACGACGTTCGCATCTCTGCTGAGCTTGTTTCCGCGCATGAGCGAATGCTGACTGGTGGGTTCTACGCCGAGCTTGAGCTTACCTACGACGCAACCGTGGCAGAGGAGAAGGGAGGCAGGCCCTTCGGAATCGAGGCCCTTCGTCCTATCCAACTCTCCAAGCGTGGGATGCTAGACGACCTCGCCGCTGGTCGTAGGGCATTTACGACGAGTCAATGGCAACACCTGATGCTGCGAAGCGTTGGCTTCGAGCCTTCTGTGCTTAGCCCGCGAGCCCAGGATATCCTGACACTGCGGATGATCCCGTTCGTAGACCGCAACTACAACATGGTTGAACTCGGCCCTCGCGGTACGGGCAAATCTCATCTCTTCCAGCAAATATCCCCCGCTTCCCACCTGATCTCCGGGGGCAAGGCAACGGTTGCCCGCATGTTCGTGAACAATGCAACTGGCCAGCGCGGCCTGGTTGCCCAGTACGATGTAGTCTGCTTCGACGAGATTTCGGGTGTGTCCTTCGACCAGAAGGATGGCGTCAACATCATGAAGGGCTACATGGAGTCCGGCGAGTTCAGCAGAGGCCGGGAAAGCATACGGGCAAATGGCAGCTTGGTGTTAGTGGGTAACTTTGAGGTCGATGTTGAACACCAGCAACGGATTGGGCACCTGCTGGAACCCCTGCCGCCTGAGATGAGGCATGATACTGCTTTCATGGACCGTATTCATGCCTATCTGCCAGGCTGGGACGTGCCGAAGTTGGACCGCACATACTTCACAGACCACTTTGGTCTTGTGAACGACTTCCTATCTGACTGCTGGTCCCAGCTGCGATCCGAAAACAGGCTGTCCTCCATTCAGGGGCGAGTCCACTATGGCGGCGCCCTCAGCGGCCGAGATACCACGGCGGTGAACCGCACCGTGGACGGCTTGCTCAAGCTCCTCTACCCGGACCGAGAGGCAGAGATTCCAGACGAGGACATCGAGTGGGCCGTTCGCCTGGCCCTTGAGTGTCGCCGGCGAGTTAAGGAACAACAGAAGAGGATCGGCAGCGCCGAGTTTAGGAATACCCACTTCAGCTACACGATGGGGGAGGATGGGGTTGAACGGTTCGTGCCTACGCCGGAACTCCAAAGTGACGATGCGATTGGCACGGACCCTCTTCCCCCCGGTCAAGTCTGGGCTATCAGTCCTGGCGGACTGGATGACAATGTAGGTCTCTATCGTATCGAAGTGAACGCTGGCCCCGGTTCAGGCGTGAAGATCATCAACGTCCCTGCACCTGGTCCGTTCCGAGAGAGTGTCAGATATGCTCAGGGAAACCTGGTTACTCAGGCCAAGGACTTGGTTGGCGACCGAGACCCGCGTGCCCACGAGTTCACAGTGCAACTCCGGGCCTTCGACACGTCGAGAACTGGGGCATTTCTCGGTCTTCCAGCTTTGTTGGCACTATGTAGCGCACTGCTCGGGAAGAGCCTCAAAGGCGGCCTCGCAACAGTTGGAGGCCTGAATCTCGGAGGCGGGTTGGACCCGGTGTACAACGGAGTGAGCGTCGCCGAGCTTGCGGTTGAAAAGGGAGCGACCCAGTTGCTAGTCCCAATCTCCGCAAGGAGGCAGTTGAACGATCTGTCGGACGACATGGCCACCAAGCTGAGCATTATCTTCTACGCTGATGCGAGAGAGGCTCTTTTGAAGGCCCTGGGGGACTGAAGTCATAGATCTTTTATATCGAAACACTCCAGCGACAACTCCGTAGCAAAACATACTTCGGCCCGATTATTCCACCTAAAATGACAGTAGCTAACCCCATACGGCAAAAGGCTGCCCGCTCGACCCTCGACAGAATCTTCACCGATTCCTCCAATGTTTGGGTTATCCATTACTCATGTGAGAGCTTCTACGATCCACCTGAAGGACGCTCGCCGCGTATTACATCCATTGCGTTGCGCAAGCTAGACAGCGCTCAGACGGTTTCATTCTCAATACATAAGGTTGCCGAGATAGAAGGGATACCTTTGCCTGACATTAGCGAACATTACGACAGCCTCGAAAGAGAAATGCTTCGCAATTTCTACCGTCATTTGCAGAATTTTCAGCAGATGCAATATCTGCATTGGAATATGAGAGACTCAAATTATGGGTTTCAAGCCATTGAACACCGTTTTCGCGTTCTTGGTGGAAAGAACGAAGAACTGTATACGGTAGACGACGGCAAGAAAACAGACTTGGCACGATTACTTATTGACATCTACGGCTTGAGCTACATCGGACATCCACGCCTAGAGAACTTACTCAAAAGGAACGACATTTCACGACTTGATTTCTTGACTGGCGAAGAAGAAGCTAAGGCGTTCGAAGATAGGGAATTCGTGGCCCTACATCGGTCAACTCTGAGGAAAGTTGATGTGATGGCTAACATTGCTGGGCGTACACATGACCGTAGCCTTAAGACAAATACGACCTGGTGGGGCATGCACGGCGGTCGACTTACGCTGTTTTATAACTGGATTACGGAGCATCCCAAGTGGGGATTCGGAGGGGCGTTATTGGCGGCAGTCATCCCAATCATCGCCGTTGTATGTAGCTAACCAATCCCCTTTTCCACGTATCCAGGTGATGTCATCGAAGGAACGCAGTTGCCAGTCTCTAAGCAGTGTTTTGTCCATCTGGCGGGATTCAAGGGCGGACCGCATCGTAGCCGATGCCGAATCCAAGAATTCTCTCTTACGGCGAACTCGCCATGCTGCACCTTACCTTGGCTGGGGCAAAGCGCCGAAAATGGGGTCAGTCTGCCTCCACCTGCTGGTGGGTCGATGTGACTGTGCGAAGGGAATGGGAGAGCCTCCAACCCGGTGGGCCGTAGGCTCGTGAGGGTCTTCAGGGAGCTACCATCCCTCCTCATATGAGTAACTCCCAGCGGAAAGTTCGCAAATCGGTACACCTTGGCCCGCAAACTCATCTCTCCCAAGTTTTCCGTTCGGCTTGAAGACTACGAATACGTCGTCGCTCTCCAGGCAGTCCAACTCATCCCGTCGACCAACTGGCACCTTCAAGGCTTGTCCAACACGCGTGGGTAGTTCCTCACGCATGCCCCTGGTCCGCTTGTTCCTGAACGCACGAGCATAGCTGAGGAGAGCCTCTGCATCCTGCATGTTGACTTGGAAAGCCTCGTACGGCGTTAGTTTCTTTGCCACTCTAACCATCCTTCAGTCACAAGCGATCTGCCGTGCCCTACAGACGCAATACAAGGTGTCGCCAGCCTACCGGGCGAGGATTCAGGCGTTCGAGCTGCAATTAGCAACTCAGGTGAATTCGCTGACCTTCATTTCGCCGCATCTCGCCAGATCAGTCACGACCGAATAATGGAGACTGTCCGGATCAACGTGCCACCGGTGGGTTGCACCACCAGGGCACTTCCTCGCTCATTTCCCAACCAGTTCCACCTTCGGATCAAATGGGCCATCGAAAAACCGTGCCTACTCCCAGTCCTCCAAGTCACGGTACTCATCAGTATCTGGATTCCATAGCATCAATTCCCAACCGGCACCTGTCGGGACTACGGATTCATGGCTGATTGTCGATCTGACGTCGGGCTGCGCCAGATCCTTACAGAAGTAGTTCAGCGAAGGTTCACCTTCCCCGAATGGTGCACCGAACACTGGCTTGACTATTTCGCGTTCCACCAAGCCACTGTACACTGACAGACTCACTAGGCTCCCAGGTTTGTAAATCACAAACCACCCCTCAGGCACATCAATTTCAATGCTCTCTCCGAGGTCGGTGCTGTCAAGTGTTTTCAGCCATGCTTCAAGCTGATTCAGAGTCCACTCACTTACAATGGCATCTTCACCTGCAAACTTCACCGCCCGCCGCAGCTTCTCGATGTAGTCATCTATCTCGTCGAGCAGGCTCTCGGTGAGTCGGAGACCACCGTACACACTGTCATAAACTACGATCGCATCGGCCAGAGGTTGAGGTGCCGACGCCTTCCTGATGAGTACGTTCCTCGCCGCAGTATCTACATCTCTGGGGGAGATGCTTTTGTCCCGACACAGGAGGTCATTCAACCCATTCGCCACTTCCTCGCGTACTGCCCTGCTTTTGAACCAGTCCTCCTCAATCTTGATAACTATGCCTGTCGTCCTGAAGAACCTGCGTTCTCGGCTCATATTGGCGTTCTTCTTGCGTAAGTCGCTATATCGGAAGGATCTGCCACCTATCCTGTAACCTTCAACACTTTCGTTGACCTGGACTTCAACCTCGGCGATGACTCCAGCATTGCCCCGCCTAACTCGCCCATCAACAATTCCACGCTGAGAAAGATCAACTGTAACGCTTTTCCTCAGTAGCGGCCTTATCGGTAACCTGTCTTGGATTGGACGAAGCAGGATTGCGATCTCAGCAAACCCGTGCCCCCAACCAGTTACTTGGTACTTCCGACCATTGTGTAGATAGTGTGCGCCGGGGAATGCTTCTCTAAGGGCTTGGTGGTGCGCAATATCGCCTATCTCCTTGGACGAAGACCGGTTCCCTATCTGCAACTGGATTTTGGTCTCCCCGATCTGACGCAGGGGGAAATTACGGTGAGGAGAGTCGCCACCTGTTCTCGCTATGTCGTCAAATTCCCTCGGCCAACTCTCACGTGCGTATCTCAAGATGTCTCGAAAGCCATCTGGCCACTCCGCACCAGGTGGCGTTCGATCCGGTCTCATTCCTAGAGCCTCCATCTCGTCCCGGAGACAACTAGCATGCGCAAACTGAATGAACCGGTTGCCCAAATACAGATACGAAGGCTCCACCGATGAGTCAAAGTAGTCCGATAGGCTTTCACCGAATTGGTTGAAAGCACTGGCAGGGGCCATTATCAAGAAGATTCCCGGCGAGTGTCGACCAACGCGGCCTAGTCTCTGACGGAAACTCTTGCGTGATTGCGGCACCCCCATGTTGATCCCAATTTCAACGTCCTCAATATCGATTCCCAGTTCCAACGCCGAAGTTGACACCACTCCGTGAAGAGTACCGTTGCGTAAAGACGCTTCGATACTCGCCCTGTCCCTCTGTTCGTAGCCACTACGATAGGGATTAACGTCCTTCATTGCCACCAGGTCTGAGATTCGCTCCACACCCTGCCGCGAGTCCATGAAGGCAATGAATCGATGCCGTCTCTTAAGTTCTCCTAATCCTTCGATAAGATTTGCGACCACCTTCTCAGCATCGTCACCCTGATCGGGAGCATCGACATGTAAGATCTGCATTTTATTCCGAGGTGCACCGTTGTCATCCTCATCGACTACCTGGAACTTCAGCCCGGTGAGGTCTTTGAGGTGGCCAGCCGGCTCAGCTATAGTTGCCGTTGCCGCGATAACTTGAACCGGGCGCCTTCTACTCTTCTGTGTGGACATCCGTCGCTTCGCCGCAATTATCCGCCGGACCAGAAAGGAGAGATTGCTCCCGAAAACTGACTCGTATGTATGGGCTTCATCAAGTACAAGCAGAGCCAAGTTTTCGAGGAAGCGACTGGCGAAACTGCTGTCTATCTGTCTCATCAGCCAGGCTTGACACAAATCGGGAGTCATCATGACGACACGAGCACGTTCCATGACCTGCTCACGGTCATCGGAGGATAGATCGCTACTGATATAGGCTACGTCTCCTCGCTCGAGGCCCGCGGACTGAGCCCTTGCCTGCCAGCTGATTAGCTGATCCGATGCGAGCGCCCGAAGAGGGTAAAGGGCTAACACCTTCGCTTCTGAATTAGCAAGCAGAAGTTGAAGTGCGTGCATCTGGAAGATGAGAGACTTTCCAGATGCCGTGCCGGTAGAGACCACTACATTTCGGCCTGCAGCCAAATGTCGCAGGGCCAGGGATTGGTGCTTCCACAGCCTTCCATCATGAGAAATCTGCTTTACTACATCAGCAATCTGTCCTGATGAATAGGCGCTGGGTACCTTACGTCGGCTCTGTCGTCGAGCATCAATCGACTTCGACTCGACGACATCCAAGTTCAAACTAGCTAGTAGATCGCGAACGTCTGGGAACATAAACACTCTCTCGTGAAGTTGCTGCGGCGCATCTTACTACATCTGAAGCCTCCAGTAGGTTGGGGTTACCTCTAGGTGCAAAAGCCATCGATCCCGCTGCATCTTCATGACTGTGGCCTCAGACTTGACGTTGTCGCATCTGACGCGAATTCTGTTGACATAGCAGCGTTAGCATAATCCTGATTTCAACCTAGCGGGCCAGACAAGAATTCCCGACCGTAGATGAGTCTCTCAATTGAACATCAGTTCCGAGGAGCTCGTTGACCCACTGGACACCAAACTCTTACTCCACTACTTCGCCGAAAGGGCATTACGCTCCCGCATGGTCTGGTAGAATGCTCGACAGGTCTTCTCACATGATCAGTTCCTAGGTTGTGTTCACTTTGAGGTTCGTTCTTGACGTGTAGTCAAGCAGTACGCCTACCACGAAGTCCGGTACCAATGGTACTTTAACCTTTGAGTGTCTCAAGTCGATCTGCCGGTAGCACACCAGGTATTTCGAGGCACTAGATCGGTAATCTGTTCGTAGACAATACTTGGCTTCATGACTGAATCTCCGATATCACTCATACGTGCGGACCAGGTTTCTTCAGCCGCAGGTGTCTTGGCCAACGCATTCGCAGAGGCACCCCGCTTCAACTACATGCTTCAGGGTGACGCCCGGCGACAACCGAAACTAACTTGGTACTGGGGGGCAGTCATCCGTGCCTGTATTCAGTCAGGATGGACAGTTCAAGTAGTAGGCGAGGACGCCCGCAGTACCGTACGGGCTGTTGCGATTTGGGAACCTCCCCAACAGGTCAGCCATAGCATTCTTACGCTGGTCCGATCGGGCCTCATAGCCGCTCCTCTCCGCCTGGGGCTCTCAGCTTACCGGCGGAGGCGTGCCCTGGGTCGCTTACTTGCGGAACTTGACCCGCCGCACCCATGTTGGTATCTGGATACCATCGGCGTCGAGCCTTCGGAGCAGAGAACAGGTTTGGGAACGGCTTTGCTTAGTTCTATGCTCCTGAAGATCGATGAGCAAGCCTTACCTACATTCCTCGACACCTCTGCGCCGAACAATCTTGGATATTACGAGCGATTTGGCTTTCGGGTCACGGCAGAGTCAAGTCTACCCGATGGACTTCCCTTATGGGGAATGACCAGGCCGCCGCACTCCTCCCAGCGACGCCTGTAGGAGAATAGTGCCCAACTAGACTCGACAGAATTAGGAACTTATGCGTTGCCATTCGTTCTAGACCTGTGACTGGGCCGCTATTCTCCGATGTGTGAAAGTCGACCGCGGGCGCTCGATAGAGTCGGCCCATACTCTTGCAACTGGAATCTCCGTCATCAACGATAGCGAGATGGTAGAGTATGCTGACGGTGTGGAGCTTTGTGGAACAGATGGTTCTGCTGTTTGGCAAATCCTGATATGAGTCTCTTGGTTGGGCTTGGAGTTTTCTGGATTGGCGCTAAAGAAGCTGTTCGCCAATGTCGACTTGGAAATTGAGGACATGTATCTCCTCGAATCGTTCCAGATCGAGTATCTGCCGGGTTGGATACCAGAGCGAGAGCTTGCACTGGTGCTCTGGGCTCATCCATCGATAGACAGGTTCCTCAGGATCAAATGCCCAAATGTCACTCAGTTTCTAGACGCAACGAAGGCGCAATATGTGCGGTCAGAAGATCCGAGCGAACTTGCGAGAGCAGAGGACGTTGTTGTATGGACGATCGCCGACCTGATCGTCTACAACAAGTGTCCCGATGTCTATGACGGCTTGGAGTTCCATAGCTGGGACTTTGCTGAAGTGACGAGCATTACTGCCCTAGACGGAAAAGTGGTAGTCGATGTAGGTTCTGGAACGGGTCGCGTGGCGCTGTCAGCGGCCACGACGGCAGACACGGTGTTTGCAATCGAACCAGTTACAAGGCTACGCCGATTCATACGGGAAAGCGCAGCATTCAACGGGTACGAGAACGTCCACGTGATCGATGGATTTGGTCACAATATCCCTCTTCCTGACGGCCTGGCCGACGTTGTGATCACGTCCCACGCGCTCGGATGGGATCTCGAAAGGGAGTTGGTTGAGTTTGAGCGCGTCGCTGCGATGGGTGCGTACATCATCCACTGTCCAGGCACGGCAGAGAATCCGAATGACAAGGGTGAAACTGAGAATCACAAACGGCTAATATCATCAACGTCGGGGTATGAGTGGGATCGATACCGAGAAGCTGACGGTTGGAAGCGGAAGTACTGGAAGCAAGTTTTCTGACGCCTATTGGACCTAAACGTCTGAACTTGCGTGGAAGTTGTACCTCCGGTTCAGCCTAGACTCTCAGAGCGTGCGCATTAGTCCGGCTGTGTCAATGAACCCAAAGAGACTTCATCTAACATTGGCCAGTAATCGTGAAAGGCAGCGACATCGCGCACCTCGAACGACGAGCAATGTCGCTGAGTGGGGGAGTGCGAGAAGAGTGGCCTTTAGACGGATCAGTACATAATGGCCAAGGCAATAACGGTCGAGTACATTCAAAAGGCCGGGTACTCCTTAAAGGCGGCGCCTCCTGACGATTGGCGGATCTATGACAAGAGCGATCCCGTACCGGGATATTTCGATTTTGACTGGCTTAGCGCCTGCCATCCCGACCTATACCATAAGTTTTCCCTGTCCACTGAAGGACTGATGGATGAACTCGAAAAGATTGTTGACCTGTCCGATCTGGTGGTTGTCGATATCGGTGCGGGTACTGGGCGGGCTACTATCAGAGCATCGGAGAAGGCAAAGCACGTTTACGCTATCGACGCATATCGCTCGGTCGCCGAATTCGAGCGAGACTTGATAAAGCAACTAGATCTGCGAAACGTGGACTACATCCAAGCCGACGGAGCCGACATTCCTTTGCAGGATAACTCTGTCGATGTTTGTTTACATTCTTGGGCAATCATGGATCACAATGAATCATATCGGGTTCTCAAGCCTCATGGCTTGTTGGTCTCTCTCGGACCTGCCCCTGGCTCATTGTGCGGCGAATTGACAGTTCCTCTTGCCAGGGAATACCCGGATCTGATCAAAATCGTCGCGCCCCTCGAGTCTTTTGACCCTCACTGTCCTCCTGCTGAAAGTGAGGCGGATGCATGGGCTGACATACCTCTCGTCGGCCCCGCTCACATTCACGACTTCACGTACGACGTTGACTACGGTGACACCACGGAGGCTGCAGCGATCCTCGGTCGTCTCTACGGACTAAGGGCAAAGAGCTACATTCGGCATCGAGCCCGGTCAACCCTTGCGTGGCGGCTACGTGTCACCGTCGCCCGTGTAGCGAAGTGAACTGTTTGTCAGTTCCTTTCCGAATTGCTTCCTGCCGAGTGACAGGACCCTGGCGTCGCCCTAGCTTGGGCTGGCGTTGGGCGGAAACGAATCCACGTAACAAAACAAGATTGAAAACTACCATGCCGAGGGTGGTGTTGGAAGTGTAGTTGGACTCTGCCGTGCCTAGCCATAGGGCAGGCTGCATAGCCTGTTTAGGTTGGGGTACTCTACTGGTGGTCATCAAAATCGCTTACCGTTCGAACCTGATGAGGAAGGATACTGCCATGGCCGTTGACACGCTACAGATCGTCCGCGAAATCTACGGGCCTTCCTATATGCTTCATTACGGCATCTACGAGAGGTCGGTCGCTCACAGAAAACAGCATGGCGAGTCGCAATGTGATGTCTATCCCAGTACGGCAATTCATTCCCTGTGGCCCCTGCTGGCGGCCATAGTGGGCGCCGAGCGCTTCTTGGAAGTTGGTTGCGGTCTCGGCTACACTGCGGCACTCATGGCCGAGGCTGGAGGGAAGTCGGCTAGAGTGGACACCATTGAGAAATCGGCGATCCACGCAGCGCTGGCAACTGAGGAGATATCCAACGCCGGGCTTGAAGACCGCGTACGAATCCTGAGAGGACAGGCAACCGAGATTCTTCAAGACTTGTCGGGGCCCTACGACGTAATTTTCGTGGACGCCGATTGGCAGGACTACCCGAAGTGGTTGCCTCACTTTGCACGTCTGACGCGAAAGGGTGGAATACTCGTCTCGGATAACCTGTTCCCACTCTTTGAAGACTGGGCGCAGTACCTCCCTCACAAGGAATCGATCAGGGAATACCTCAAGGCGTTGGTCGATGACGGTAGGTTCAAGACGCACATTGCCCGTCACAAATGGCAAGCATTCAGCTATCGACTGTGAGCAATCAGAACAGCCGGAAACACTGTGTCACATTTGGGTAAGGGACTATGTATCTGGATCATAAGATAGTTTATCCTAAGATTCAGCCTTGCTCTGTAATTGCCACCTAATATACTCGTATAGAGGGCGAGCGGGTAGGTCGACAACAGAATCTTCAACGCTGATAGCCTACAGCCTTTCCTTCTTACGCCCAACCGACAGGCGGCCGTATCGGCTCGCCAAAGTCAAAAACTAGATGAAGGGTTAGATCAGCAAATGGAACAAGTCACATCAGAAGCGGAGGCAATCGTCGCCCTGAGCGACCAGCTTCGCTCAGTCGATGCCATCGAATTTCTCGACAAGGGCTTCTCTGATGAACGGAAGTATATACTTTGGGAGAGTGGTGAGCCTACGTACCTACTCAGGATTAGCGGCATCGAGAAGCTGTTGCGGCGCCAGCGGGACTTCGATCTCCTCCGTACCCATCACGACAGAGGCATTCGCTGCTCCCCGCCCCTGGAGTTCGGCATCAACAAACAAAGCCGCCTCTGTTATACCTTGCTTGGCTACATTCCTGGCAAGAGTGGGGCTGACGCGATTCCGAAGCTCCCAGTCTCAGCCCAGTACGAAATCGGTATGGATGCAGGCCAAGAGTTATGGGCTCTGCATCAATTGAAACATCCCACCGGAGACTTGGATTGGTTTGAAGCCCGGGTTGCTAAGTACGAAAGTAAGGTATCCCAAGCTCGCGAACTCGGACTGACGTTCAGAGGACAGGGAATGATCCAACGCTATATTGAGACGAACATCTCCCTCTTGCGAGAGAGCGAAGTTCGCTTCCAACACGACGACTACCATCCAGATAACCTAATTATCCATAAAGGGCGACTCCAAGGAGTCATAGACTTCAACAGGTGTGATTGGGGTGACCCCGTAGAAGACTTCTATAAAGTCCCGTGGTTCACCACGACGATCAGCATTCCTTTTGCACGGGGCCAAGTCGAAGGCTACCTCGGTGTCGCATCGCCCGATCGTTTCTGGGAACGGTACAACCTACTGGTTGCCCTCAATCTGGACGGCAGCCTGGTGTACGCACGCCAAGAGGATATGGACTGGTGGCCGGAGAGGCTGGACAAGATCGTCTCTGAACACGATTTCGAAAAGGGCGGACCACCACGGTGGTTCGTTGAGGGTTCGTAGCACGAACGCCCACTCTTTCCGCTTCAGCGAGGAGTTGCGCGGCAACATTCTGCTGGGTATTACTGAGGACAGGGCGAACCTTTCCGGCGCAGTACGTTCAGCCGTGCTGGAACACGACATTGAAGACCTCGAAAGCGGCCTTGACACCGTCATCGGGCCGCGCGGGGTAAAACTCTCCGGCGGACAGCAGAGGAGGACAGCCGCTGCGCGCATGTTCGTGCGCGATCCTGAGTTGTTGATCTTCGATGATCTGTCAAGCGGTCTCGATGTGGAGACCGAGCAGACTCTCTGGGAACGACTGTCCGACCGTCCGAACAGAACCGTCTTGGCCGTTTCCCACCGGCGTACCGCTCTTCGCAGGGCTGACCACATCATCGTCCTCAAGGACGGTCGCGTGGATGCCGAAGGAACGCTCGAAGACCTGCTAGGGTCCTCTGTCGAGATGCAGCGTCTGTGGGCTGCTGAGACTGACAGAAACGATTCAACAACGGACTAACAGGGCGGTGCAAAGCGACGAATGAATAGGGGGCCTCGCCAGCAAGTCTGCACCCGTTGAAATGGCGGCCTGACCCAGGTGACTGGCGGTGGAATGGACTACATGCTTTCGCACGGAGGTTGGTCAGATAACCAATGAGGTCTCGACCTAGCCAATATCTACTAGGGTTTCAAGCTGAGCCTCAGCGAGAAAGTTCTGTCTACAGTAAGAAGCGGCTCACTTTTTCGGGGCGTTTCTTACTGTAGACAGAACCGAAATTGACAATAATGGCTGTCACCAGACGAATCGAGATCGTGGACTTTCACTTTGAGCTTCGTGCTCTGGACCTGTAGTTTAGTACGTGATGCCCGCGTGAGGCGGCAAGCTTGCACGGCCCGCTCCATTCTGCTAACGTGAGGCCGCAATGGAGCAGTCGTTCGTCCCCGGATCCCACATACTCTCACCGACCGTAGATAGGTTCGGTCGAGCGGTTACGGCATTCGGGAGGACGTAAGCTCGAAGTTATACCTTCGTAACGACAAGGGCCTCCCCGGAAAAGCGGGGAGGCCTTTTCTTTTGCTTTGAAGGGTGATCACGAGATGGCCGAACGATACCGGGAGGCGACGCTATGCCAAAGGACTTCATCTCCTTTCTTGATTGGTCGGCAGACGAACTGAGCGAACTAGTAAAGGCGACGCAGACGTTCCGCCGGTGGTGGATGGAGGGGAAATCTCCGCCAGCCCTAATGGGGAGACGCGTTGCTCTGATGTGGGGTGCTACGGGATTTCGGAACCGGATTGCGTTCGCGTTAGGTATAGCCGAACTCGGTGGCATGTCAGTTGAAATTCCAGGCCCAATCGACGAGAGGGAACCTCTAGAAGATGTGGCCCGGTATCTGGATAACTGGTTCGATGCTATCGTCGCAAGGACAGCAACTCACGAGCAAATGCTGAGACTGGCTCGTTCGGTTCGAGTTCCGGTGATAAACGCCAGAACCCCGTTCAACCACCCCTGCGAAATACTAGGAGACTTGGCCTATGTCAAGGAACAGAGAGGGGACTTGAGCGGCTTGCGTGTCGCATTCATTGGCGAGGCGACTAACCTCGGGCACTCTTGGTTCGAGGCTGCGGCTAGATTTCCAATAGACGTCGTACAAGTGTGCCCTGTGGGATATGAGGTCGAAGCCCAGTTCATTCAAAGAATTGCTCGCGAAGCGGAGGGAGAAGTTGCGGTTTCTCATGATATGCACTCAGCCATCGCCGAGGCCGATGTAATCTACACCGACTGTTGGCCGACTAGAGAAACCGACGAAGATCACCAGAGGATACGCAATCTGTTTCTCCCCTATCAGGTTACGGCTGAGGTCCTCAGCGCAAGCCCGCAGGATGTTCTATTCCTTCCCTGTCCACCAGTCCACAGGGGCGAGGAAGTCTCTGATAGCGCCATGAGTTGGCCTGGGTGCAGGGTCTACGAGGCAAAAGAATATCTCCTGCACGCGCAGAATGCTCTACTAGTCGCGCTTCTCAACTCCAGTGAAGGGAGTATGTCAGAATGGCTCAGGTGAGGGTTACGGAGAGTAGGGTGGTTGTTCCTTCGAGCGGATCTGAGGTCACTACTATCCTGGTGGAGCCTGACGACTCCATTGCGCTGATGGTGTTGGGTCACGGTTCTGGAACTCCGATACGCAGGCCAATTATGGTCCAAATGGCTGGAGCACTTGCCGATCAGCGGATCGCGACCTACCGTTTTAACTACCCGTACAGCGAGAGCATGACTACCTACTCTTCTGACTTGATCGACCCACTCGACGTACTTCTAGCTACGGTAAGTTCGGCGAAGAGTGCCGCAGCGGCTCTGTCACTCGATCTCCCGCTATTCCTTGGGGGACGCTCTATGAGCAGTCAAGTCGTTTCGCTTGCTCTGACTCGTGAGCACTGGCCCGATGCTCGTGGTGCGGTGCTGTACGTATTCCCAATGCGGTGGCGCAACCTGCTAGAGAATCCCGTCTGCCATCTTCAGCGAGTCCCCGTCCCGATGCTATTCGTTCAAGGTGACCGCGATGAAGAATACACCGATCTTCGGGAACTCCAACCTGTGCTGGATGAATTAGGCAACGGTGCCACTCTACATGTCGTGGAGGGTGCGGACCATTTCTACAATCTACCGGCTGAGTCGAACAAATCGAGGTTGGACGCGCTATCGGAGGTTGCTTCCGTGACGGCCGGGTGGATACGAAGACAACTAAACTAAGGACTAGAGCGCGGCAGCGTTTCGATCAGTCTGGTTCGCATTATCTCGTGGCCGGACGATCTGCAATGCTTAATTCCCCCGACGAGGAGATGTCGACATGGTCTGTCAAGAGAATGAGATAATACTCAGGGCTCGGGGTGCGGGAAGCACCGGAGTACAGCGGCGGGGCAACGTCGTTCTACGGCCTGCGGGCCCTTGGACTTCAACCGTGCACTCGCTGCTGCGGCATTTAGAAGACGTCGGATTCTCCGGCGCTCCTCGTGTCGTGGGTTCGGGGATTGCTCCAGACGGGCGGGAAACGCTCACCTATATCGAGGGCGAGTTTACACACCCCGGCCCATGGTCAATCGAGGGCGCAGCGGGGGTGGGGCATTTGTTGCGGAAGCTACACGAGGCGACGGCAACTTACAAACCGCCCCCTGACGCAGTTTGGCCGCCCTGGTTTGGCCGACGACTTGGGGGGGCCAAAAGGGTCATTGGGCACTGCGATGTCGCGTCCTGGAATATCGTCACGCGAGAAGGGCTCCCTGTAGCGTTTATTGATTGGGAAACCGCGGGGCCTGTCGATCCGATGATTGAACTTGCCCAGACCTGCTGGCTCAACGCGAAGCTATTTGACGACGAAGTCGCAGAGCGAGAGGGCTTGCCATCTCTAGAGGTTCGTACCCGCCAGCTTCGTGCCATCGTTGACGCTTATGGGCTTACTATCGCCCAACGGCGACGCATTGTTGATTTGATTATTGGGTATGCAATCCATGACGCCGCCGAGACAGCGGACGAGTTCAATGTCACGCCCGACATGGTCGATCCAATGCCAGACGGGTTCCCAATCATCTGGGGGCTGACGTGGCGGGTCCGAGCTGCAGCTTGGGTATACCGCAATCGTGATAGGCTGGAGAAAGCAATCACGTAGGTGAGGAGATGGAAAGACCCAATGGGATTCTGGACTCACAAAAGATGTTCTGGTGAAGGAGATTTGGTTTGTTACAGGCCTCCCAGGTTTAGGCAAATCTACAATTGCACCCCTCCTGGCCAAGAGGTTCAAAAAAAGGCGCGTACGTTCCAGGTGACTTTGTCAGTGAGATGATCATCTCAGGCGTCGTTGACCCCGATGGCGAACACGTAGAAGCCGAACGCCAGGTAAAGCTGAGCCATCGCAACATATGCTTGCTGGCCAAGTCATTTTGCGATGCAGGCTTCGTGCCTGTCGTCGAGTGGGTGATTCGCAGCAAAGAAAATCCCAGAAGTGTTTTGAGGGAACTTGAAGGCTATAAATTGAATCTCATTACGCTCCAACTACCTACTGAAATGAGGCGGCAAAGGAAACCCGGCAACTTTGACCGTTGGGCCTATCTGGAACCTCAGTTCACCGAGGAGATCCTCGGGCTAGGCCTTGCTGTGGACACAGGTCGTCTGAATCCAGAAGAGGCGATTGACTACATGTTGAACAACAAGCATGAAGGCGCGATGTGGTCCTGCAGTTCGATCCTACCCAGGTGCCTCAATCCACCGTCAGGTTGAAGTCGTCAACAGCTGATGTGTCTCCACCGAATTGGACTCAAATCACTCAGTTTCCACTAGAGCTCCAAGCTAATCCTCAGAGAGAAAGTTCTGTCTACAGTAAGAAGCGGCTCACTTTTTCGGGGCGTTTCTTACTGTAGACAGAACTGAACTTGACAATAATGGCTGTCGCCAGACTAAACGAAATCGAGGGCTTTCACTTTGAGGTTCGTTCTTGACGTGTAATCAAGCAGTACGCCTACCACGAAGTCCGGTACCAATGGTACCTTAACCTTTGAGTGTCTCAAGTCGATCCGCCGGTAGCACACCAGGTATTTCGAGGCACCGGATCGGTAATCTGTTCGTAGACAATACTTGGCTTCATGACTGAATCGCCGATATCTCTCATACGTACGGACCAGGTTTCTTCAGCCGCAGGTGTCTTGGCCAACGCATTCGCAGAGGCACCCCGCTTCAACTACATGCTTCAGGGTGACGCCCGGCGACAACCGAAACTAACTTGGTACTGGGGGGCAGTCATCCGTGCCTGTATTCAGTCAGGCTGGACAGTTCAAGTAGTGGGCGGGGACGCCCGCAGTACCGTACGGGCTGTTGCGATTTGGGAACCTCCCCAACAGGTCAGCCATAGCATTCTTACGCTGGTCCGATCAGGCCTCATAGCCGCTCCTCTTCGCCTGGGGCTCTCAGCTTACCGGCGGAGGCGTGCCCTGGGTCGCTTACTTGCGGAACTTGACCCGCCGCACCCATGTTGGTATCTGGATACCATCGGCGTCGAGCCTTCGGAGCAGAGAACAGGTTTGGGAACGGCTTTGCTTAGTACTATGCTCCTGAAGATCGATGAGCAAGCCTTACCCTCATTCCTCGACACCTCTGCGTCGAATAATCTTGGCTATTACGAGCGATTCGGCTTTCGGGTCACGGCAGAGTCAAGTCTACCCAATGGACTTCCCCTATGGGGAATGACCAGACTGCCGCACTCCTCCCAGCGACACCTGTAGGAGAATAGTGCCCAACTAGACTCGACAGAATTAGGAACTTATGCGTTGCCGTTCGTTCTAGACCAGTGACTTGGCAGCTATTCTCCGATGTGCGAAAGTCTACCGCGGGCGCTCGATAGAGTCGGCCCATACTCTTGCAACTGATATCTTCGTCGTCAAGAGTAACGAGATGGTTGAGTATGCTGACGGTGTGGGGCCTTGTGCAATTGAAGGTTCTGCTGTTGGCAGGGCCTGATATGAGTCTCTTGGTTGGGCTTGGAGTTTTCTGGATTGGCACTAAAGAAGCTGTTCACCAATGTCGATTTGGAAATTGAGGACCTGTATCTCCTCGAATCGTTCCAGATCGAGTATCTGCCGGGTTGGATACCAGAGCGAGAGCTTGCACTGGTGCTCTGGGCTCATCCATCGATAGACCGGTTCCTCAGGATCAAATGCCCAGAAGTCACTCGGTTTCTAGACGCAACGAAGGCGCGGTTTGCATGGTCAAAAGATCAGAGTGATCTTGCTAGAGCGGAGGAAGAGGTTGCATGGGCGATCGCCGACCTGATCGTCTACAACAAGTGTCCCGAAGTCTATGACGTCTTGGAGTTCCATAGCTGGGACTTTGCTGAGGTGACGAGCATTACGGCCCTAGACGGAAAAGTGGTGGTCGATGTAGGTTCTGGAACGGGTCGCGTGGCACTGTCAGCGGCCACGACGGCAGATACGGTGTTTGCCATCGAACCAGTTGCAAGGCTACGCCGATTCATACGGGATAGCGCAGCTTCCAGCGGGTACGAGAACGTCCACGTTATCGATGGATTTGGTCACAGCATCCCTCTTCCTGATGGCTTCGCCGACGTTGTGATCACGTCCCATGCGCTCGGATGGGATCTCGAAGGGGAGTTGGTTGAGTTCGAGCGCATCGCGGCGATAGGAGGGTACATCATCCACTGTCCAGGCACGGCAGAGAGTCCGAATGACAAGAGAGAAACGGAGCACCACAAACGGTTGATATCATCAACATGGGGGTACAAGTGGGGTCGATACCAAGAAGCGGATGGTTGGAAGCGGAAGTACTGGAAGCAAGTATTCTGATGCCAATTGGACCTGAACGTCTGAACTTGAGTGTAAGTTGTACCTCTGGTTCAGCTTGGACTCTCGGAGCGTGCGAATTAGTCCGGCTGTGTCAATGAACCTAAAGAGACTTCATCCGAGAACGGCCAATATTCCCGAAGAGCGGCGGCATTGGGCACCTCGAACGACGAGCAAAGCCGCTGAGTGGGGGAGTGCGAGAAGAGTGGCCTTTAGACGGATCAGTACATAATGGCCAAGGCAATAACGCTCGAGTACATTCAAAAGGCCGGGTACTCCTTAAAGGCGGCGCCTCCTGACGATTGGCGGATCTATGATGCGAGCGATCCCGTACCGGGATATTTCGATTTTGACTGGCTTAGCGCCTGCCATCCCGACCTATACCATAAGTTTTCCCTGTCCACTGAAGGACTGATGGATGAACTCGAAAAAATTGTTGACCTGTCCGATCTGGTGGTTGTCGATATCGGTGCGGGTACCGGGCGGGCTACTATCAGAGCATCGGAGAAGGCAAAGCACGTTTACGCTATCGACGCATATCGCTCGGTCGCCGAATTCGGGCGAGACTTGATAAAGCAACTAGATCTGCGAAACGTGGACTACATCCAAGCCGACGGAGCCGACATTCCTTTGCAGGATAACTCTGTCGATGTCTGTTTGCATTCTTGGGCAATCATGGATCACAATGAATCATATCGGGTTCTCAAGCCTCATGGCTTGTTGGTCTCTCTCGGACCTGCCCCTGGCTCATTGTGCGGCGAATTGACAGCTCCTCTTGCCAGGGAATATCCGGATCTGATCAAAACCGTCGCGCCCCTCGAGTCTTTTGACCCTCATTGTCCTCCTGCTGAAAGTGAGGCGGATGAATGGGCTGACATACCTCTCGTCGGCCCCGCTCGCATTCACGACTTCACGTACGACGTTGACTACGGTGACACCACGGAGGCTGCGGCGATCCTCGGTCGTCTCTACGGACCAAGGGCAAAGAGCTACATTCGGCATCGAGTCCGGTCAACCCTTGCGTGGCGGCTACGTGCCACCGTCGCCCGTGTAGCGAAGTGAACTGTTTGTCAGTTCTTTCCGAATTGCTTCCTGCCGAATGACAGGACCCTGGCGTCGCCCTAGCTTGGGCCGGCGTTGGGAAGAAACGAGTTCACGTAACAGAACAAGATCGAGAACCGCCATGCAGGGAGGGGTGTTGGAAGTGTAGTTGGACTCTGGCCTTGTTTAACTAGGAGGCAGACTGCACAGCTTGTATGTGTTGAGGTACTCTGCTAGTGGGCAACGGAATTGCACAGCGCTAAGACCTGATGAGAAAGGAAACTGTCATGGCCGTTGACACGATAGGAATCTTCCGCGAAATCTACGGGCCGTCATACAACCTTCATTACGGCATCTACGAAAGGTCGGTCGCTCATAGAAAACACCACGGCGAGTCGCAATGTGACGTTTATCCCAGTACGGCAATTCATTCCCTGTGGCCCTTGCTGGCGGCCATTGTGGGCGCCGAGCGCTTCTTGGAAATTGGTTGCGGTCTCGGCTACACTGCTGCACTCATGGCCGAGGCTGGAGGGAAGTCGGCTAGAGTGGACACCATCGAGAAATCGGGGATCCACGCAACGCTGGCAGCTGAGGAGATATCCAACGCCGGGCTTGAAGACCGCATCAGAATCCTGAGAGGACAGGCAACCGAGATTCTTCAAGACTTGTCAGGGCCCTACGATGTGATCTTCGTGGACGCCGATTGGGAAGACTACCCGAAGTGGTTGCCTCACTTTGCTCGCCTGACGCGAAAGGGTGGAATACTCGTCTCGGATAACCTGTTCCCCCTCTTTGAAGACTGGGCGCAGTACCTCCCCCACAAGGAATCGATCAAGGAATACCTCAAGGCTTTGGTCGGTGACAGCAGGTTCAAGACGCACATTGCCCGTCACAAGTGGCAAGCATTCAGTTATCGAGTGTGAGCTATCAGGACAGGCGGAAACACTGTGTCATATTTTGGAAAGAGTCTATGTATCTGGATCAGAAGATAGTTCACACTGAGGCTCGTTCTGAGACCTGTAGCCGTACTTTAGTGATTTGAGGCTGCTTGGAGGTTGGCTCAAGTTGAGGGTAGAAGCCGGTTTCGTCGGCACACAAGCCACCTGGCGTGCACACGGGCGACACCACAGGGCTACGCCTGGAGTTTCATACTATTCTGGGTCAATGCTCCACTCGTGCAGTAAGTCCCAGTCGTCTTCAGTCATGGGTCGCAGTCTCAATTGGTTGCCGCACAGATACATGTCGTGAGTCTGCAATCGAGGGTCATGGCGGTAGCCCTTAAATCTAAGCCAGAGGGGTGGCGGCGTCCACCGGAAGTCGTGGCCTTAAGGTCTGCTCCGATGCCAGTTTACTCGCCTTCCTCTCCGTGCAGCCATCGCAACCCGCCAGGCCAGCTAGCATTAGCCATCTCAAGCACTCGCCTGCTATAGTCGTTCAGCCGACTTACCGTGTAGTCGAAGTCCGAGGCCCGCCAGATGGGATAGTTGCAGACCGCGGCACCTTCAAACTGCCGAGGATCAGCATAGAAGCTTAAACGTCCCTCCCAGCTTCCACGAACCAGTTTCTCGTCATTCATCAACTCCCAGGTCGTCGCCGGCCTTCCATTCGGGTGTCGGTACACCACGCCGTTGAGAGGATCGGTCGCCCCCCAGACTCCTTCCATGTACGCCTCGATTACCTTGTGCCCGCTGTGGGCCTGGCTCAAGTTGAATAGCGAGATCAACCTCGCCGGCACGCCCGCAATCTGGCACATAGCGCACGCAACACGGGCGACATCTGTGCACCAGTCCGAGCCACGTTCGACTATTTGCTCCTCGGTCCCGCCGAATCGCATCCCATTCAGGTCAACGGCGGCTCGCTCCTCAAGGCTCTGGCAGAAGTCGACGATACTGGTTACCCTACCCGTGAAACTCTCTTGGGATGCTGCGGCGTCAGCCACGAAGTCTTCCAGCAACGGACGAGAGCCCTTCTCGTAATGGACTGATGTAGGTGAGTATCTCGTGTACAGGTAGTCGGCGGTCTCAGCGCAAAGGCGCACCATTGTCTTCGCCAGCACCCTGTCCACTGACCCCGGGGCGTGGGTGTCGTTCTCCAGCGCGATCCTATACGCCTTACCAAATTGGTCGATTCCCTGGTAGTGCGAGATGTTCATCAGACCCTCAGATGAGTGAACAAAGGTATGCAGATTGTCTCTATAAGCGGTTGAAAGCTTCCTGTCAACCGCAACAAGGACGAATAGTGTGGCAAATGGTTTGGCTCTGCCCTTAATCGTTCAGTTCCTTGCGTCTGGCAGTCAACGATCTGGACTTTCGTTGGGCTCCTATTGGGGGAGGCTCCCCAGAGCAACTGACACTGCTCTGCGATACGATTCTCGCGCGTCCCGGATAGCAACCAGCTCCGGTCTGCTCCCAAGACTTAACTCATCTCTGAGTTCCTCAAGTATCTCAATGAGCGGGCAGCGAAGATTATTTTTGATTTCAATTGCTACTCCTGTAGGTTGAGTTAGCCGATTGAGATCAACGGCTGAGCCGCTATTGCCAGCATCGACATACACAACATCGTACGATCTGGTTAGCGTTGGAAGGATACTCCCTGCGTCTCCCCGCAGGACATGGACTCGCTTCGAGAGCCCACGTTCCATGAGTTCCTTCTCTGCTCGATCCGCGTGATTTGGGTCGGCTTCTATGGTATCGACTAGGGACCCAGGTCCGCCTGCCTCGGCCATAAGGACGGCCGTATACCCAATGGCGGTACCGACTTCCAAGAAGCGTTTGGCTCTAACTTTCTCCGCTATGATGCCCCACACTGGAGCAAAATAGGGCGGACTGGGCCATGCGTCATATGGTCCATTGTCGGCTCCCCGGTTGTGTTCTCGCCTGTGGCGGTGCGTGCCTTCGTACAGGTCGTAGTGCAGATCAATGGTGTCTCCGAATAGTCTTTCGAGTAGAGGCTGATGCCAATTCGCGTAGACCTCGCGATCGAACTCGCTGGAAAAGTGAAATGGCATGCTACATGATCTCCATTACCTGTCGTCGCCTGATCCAACGGTTGGGAAGTCTCGACCAGATAATACCACTGGTGCAATGCGTATGATTCCACAAGTGAGAGGCACCTTGTGACGTGAAACGAAAACAACCAGACACAGACCCCTTTTGGTCAGTGCATATTGTTTCCGATCCTTTCCAGACTGCACGGCTCGAAGGTCATTTCTGAGTTGTATATGATTCACCCGCCTTGACTCGAACCAGCCATACTGCGCTTGAATTCCAAGCTAATCCTTAGTGCGAAAATTCTGTCTACAGTAAGAAGCGGCTCACCTTTTCGGGGCGCTTCTTACTGTAGACAGAACCGAACTTGACAATAATTACAGTCCGCTTTCCCAGTTACTTCTTGATTGAAGACGGAAATCAAGAATTGCAAATTAGCGCGAAGGTCGACGGAGGGTTCTTCTGCGTAGTAGCGTATGGCGTCCCTAGAACCTTTTCTAACAATCGCGGGTATGATCTCGCTTGTCGATGCGTCCGATCTCGTCAGCTTCCCTATCAGCCTTGTCTCGTCTCTCGTATGGACCGTGCCAGTATGAGGTGACACCGCCGCGATAGCATGGCACGTCTTCAAGTATCGGTGTCTCGGAGCAATGAACGTATGTGTAGCTTTCTGTATCGCCACCATCATAGACCCAGTAGTATTTCACTCCCAATCCTTTCAGTTCTTGGAATAGCGGATGGCGTTCCTAGATCACTTTATCGATTCTAATCTCCGTGCTATTCCGCTTCCTCGTATCTTTCGCTTCCGTTGCCCTTCCAGTGTACATCTTGCGAAAGTCCTTGTCGGTTAGGATACGTTCGTCTTGCGTCTGCCAGTCGGGGCGGTTCGGAGTCGTTATCGGCCTGACCTTCTGCGCTACATCCAGCCAGTCTTTGAACGGAACGACCACGCCCCGCCGCTTGTGCGGGGTCTAGTCTCCGATCCCCATGAGAGGACGGAAGCAACTGTAGTCAATCACCACTAGTAATCGCGGTGGACTATAGCACGTGAGATGCTACATCGCAAAAGAACCTCGACGAGAACGCTACAAAGGTCGTCCACCTCCTAGCGGGGCGTCTTGTTTGTCAAGGCAAGTCTCCGGACGATACGCTTTAGACTGGCCACTGAAGAGATTGCGGTCATGCAAGCTATGCCTAGTTGACAATTTTCGGTTCCATCGAGTAGAGTCTCGGCGAAGACATAGCACCACGCGACGAGCCAGGAAGGAGGTGGAGCATGGAACTAACGTCTGTAACATCATGCCAATACGGCCTCATTCGCCTTGCTCTGGGAGGTTTGTCCCTCGAGTAGGTTCTCCTCTCTGCTATACAGAAACCTCGGGATAGCATGAGCGCGGCGACAATGCCGCGCTCATGGCCTTAATCTGGGTCGCCAGCAACGTAGCCGGGACCAGAGTAGCTGTGCGAAGGCCATGGGCCACTTTTCGGTTCATGGCCTTTTGTATTGGTTCTGTAAACACTCAGGAGTGTCTGTCTTGGAGAGTAAAGGACAAGCTGAACGAAATCGAGACAAAAAACTAAGGAAAGCCGAAAGGCACATCGAGAGGGGAAACCGGTCGCGACGACTGCGGGTGGCGCGAAAGGGTCAGAGGCGTAACCTGAGATCCCGACAGCCTCGCAAGAAGGACTGGGCTGTATCGCCCATTGAATGGGATGACAGCGACCACGAACTTCGTGAACGCATCATGCCCATCGACGAGAATGACCGTCGCCGGGCCCTCGAAAAAGCGGTACTAGGGTCAACCGGAGTTAAGCTGAGTCCGCATGGCAGATCACCAACTGCAGTGGACGAAATCGGCACGGTAGTCTCCGTGAGCAGGGGACTGTGCGTCGTGGAGATCAATGGGATCCGGCTCCAATGCCGCATACGAGGCAAACTAACGGTGGCCGAGACTTCCTTCACCAGTGCAGTGGCTGTAGGCGATGAAGTCGAGGTGAGCCGCGACGGGTCGGGCGGAGGCATAGTTGAAGAGGTGATGCCGCGCACCAGCCTTTTGACTCGACCGGAAGTTTCCCATGGCAATCTGCGGCAGGTAATCGCGGCCAACGTCGCCCAAGTGCTAATTGTCTCCTCGTGGCGGGAGCCGCGGTTCTGGCCTGAACTGGTGGACCGATGCATAATCGCCTCTCAGCGCAGTGGCATTACACCGGTCGTGTGCATCAATAAGATCGACCTTGCAGTCGACGCGATGGAAGTTCGAAATGTCCTTCAGCCCTACGAGAGACTGGGACACCATGTCATAACGACCAGTGCCGTCACCGGTGAAGGTATCGACACATTAAGGGCCGTTCTGCGTGACAAGAAGACCGCCCTAACAGGCATGTCGGGAACCGGCAAATCCTCCCTGATATCAGCAACGCAGCCGGGACTAAACCTACGAATCTCTCATGTAAGCAAGTCAGGTGAGGGCAGGCACACGACGACCCAGGCTACGATGTTTGGTTTGGGTTTTGGCGGCTTCGTGGTCGATACCCCTGGCATACGTGAGTTTGGGCTCAGCGGACTGCGACGGCACGAATTGGCGGCTTTCTACCCAGAGATCGCGTCCCTAGCCCTCATGTGTCGATTCAACAACTGTTCGCATGTTGAAGAGCCGGATTGTGCGGTCGCGGAGGGAGTGGCGAATGGCTCAGTGCATTTGACTCGCTACCATTCATTTCGAGCAATCCGCGGCGCACTGTCGGAGTAGAGGGGTCCTGGACGATTCGACAAGTTGACGAAAACGGAGGTTAACCTTGCACCAAACGAAAGAGGCATTGGCAGCGGCATTCAACCATGACGGGTTTGCTCGTTCGGCGATGCGCGACATCTATTCTTGATTTTCGTATACTCGCCATCCAAAATGGCTTACTATAGGATGCTCACAGATTAAGAAAAGGTTAGAAAGACCGTGTTAGCCGCCGTCCGGCTATATATTTCCCTTGAATCTCAATACTTGAAGCCGCATCTCCTTCGAGTGTTGGCGCTCGCAGTGGCGATCCTATCGGCGATCGCACTCAGCCTGACTGCGCCGCAGTTCGTTCGGCACTTCATCGACACCGCCCAGGAGCAAGGAAGTATCGGGACACTCTATGTCGCAGCCGGACTGTTCCTGGCGGTGAGCATATTCAACGAGTTGATGTTGGTCGGGGCTTCATACCTAGGGAGCGACGTTGCTTGGCGGGCGACAAACAAAATGCGCTCCGATCTTCTGTTGCATGTCATGGACCTCGATTTGTCCTTCCACAACTCCCACACGCCTGGAGAGCTGATCCAACGGATTGACGAGGACGTGAATCGCCTATCCAACTTCTTCTCTGAGTTCGTAGTCTGGCTGCTTGGCGGCGTGCTGTTGGGAATCGGGGTTTTGGTGATCCTGGCAATAGAGGACTGGCGAATCGGACTGGCGGCGTTCGCATTCTCCGTCTTCTACGTCGTGGTTCACACTCTACTGCAGCGGATCCAAGTTCGATTCCTGCACGTCGCCTACCAGGCAAAAGCCGACCTCGACGGATGGCTCGGAGAGCGTTTGGCGGCGATCAAGGACATTCGGACCAGTGGCGCGCAGGACTACGAAATGAGTCGCTTCCTCGCCGTTCAGCGGCGGGACATCCTGGCAACGATCAAGGGAATCGTCGCATGGAGAGGCGGGGGAGCCACCACGGGCGCACTGTTCCACCTGGGCACGGCTTCCGCCATGGGCATAGGCCTGTACCTGTTCATGTCAGACGGTATTACGATCGGGACCATATATCTGGTGATTCACTACCTGACCCTTCTTCAGCAGCCGCTTGCCATGATTTCGCGCGAGGTCGAGGACCTGCAGAGGGCACGAGTGAGCATTGAACGGGTCAGTCAACTCTTCGGCACCGAGTCCAAGGTCGAAGACCACGGTGCGACAATTATTCCCTCCGGCCCCTTGTCCGTGGAATTCAAGGATGTATCGTTCGAATACAACCCCGGGGTTCCGGTGCTCCATGATGTCTCATTCCGACTTGACCAGGGGCGAGTATTGGGTCTTCTGGGAAGGACCGGCAGTGGCAAGACAACCCTGGGCAGACTGGTATTCAGGTTCTACGAGACAGGAGTTGGTTCGGTGGAGATCGGTGGTGCCGATGTGCGAAAAACGCCTCTCAGGGACCTCCGGCGGCGTATCGGACTGGTGACGCAGGAAGTCCAGCTCTTTCATGCGTCCGTTCGAGACAATCTCACCCTGTTTGACCGGAAGATTCAGGACTCAAGAATCTTGGAGACGATTGAAACCCTTGGGTTGCAGGACTGGTTCGATTCACTGGACAACGGTCTGGATACCGAGTTGACTCCCGGAGGAGAACAGGTGTCGGCCGGAGAAGCTCAGCTGCTGGCATTCGCGAGAGTTTTCCTCAGAGACAACGACATAGTGATCATGGATGAAGCCTCGTCTCGTCTCGACCCCGCAACCGAGGCGCTCCTTGGTCGCGCAGTGGGGCAGCTCCTCGCGGGCCGCACGGCGATCGTCATTGCACACAAGCTGACCACACTCAACAGGGCCGACGACATCATGATCCTTGAAAACGGCGGCATCCTTGAGTTTGGCGAAAGGGATGCTCTGGTGTCGGATCGTTCATCACGCTACTCGGCCCTCCTTCGGACAGGTTTGGAAGAGGTGCTGACGTGAGTATTTGGCCCTTCTATCGAAAGATGTTCCTAGAACGTTCCGCGCCGTTCATCTTTACGACGCTGCTCTCGCTCGCGTTCTGGAGCATTGGACTTGTATTGGGGCTGGTAATGCGCGAGTTCTTCGATGGGCTGACGGGTGATGCGTCCGTCCTGTCGAATCTGTGGGTCCTCATCGGAGTATATCTCGCTGTGGGCATAGTCTCGGAAGTCGTGATGCTCCTGTTCCGGCTAGTGCAAGCGTACTATTTCGAGACGCTGAGAGCCGCGCTTCGCACTCGAGTAGTCGAAGGACTGATCGGCAACCCGCCGAATGAAGGAGGGCCGCGCGCGGGGGACGCCTTGGATCGAATGCGGGTAGATGCCGCTGCGGTGTTCGAGGTAATTCAGGATACCGCTCTGGTGATCGGTCACATGGCGGCAGTTGTAGTGGCGGTCTCGGTTATGTTCAGCATCAACGTGCCGCTGACCCTCGTCGCAGTCGCTCCCAGCCTGGTTGCGGTGGTAGCCACAAGAATTCTGGGCGAGCGAATTGAACGCTACCGTCAAGCGGCCAGGCAGGCGTCCGGAGACGTCACGGGTTCAGTGGGAGAGCTGCTGGGAGCCGTACAGGCTTTCCAGGTCGCCGGAACCGAGGCCGATGCCGTCCGGCACTTCGACACCCTTAGCGACATCAGACGCAGGACGAGCCTCCAGGAGCGTCTTCTCGGCTCGTTGCTCTATTCGATCAACTCCGCGACCGTGGCAATAGCCACCGGCGCACTGCTGCTTGCTTCTGCGGGACTCATGCGCTCCGGCGAATTCACGGTAGGGGACTTCACCCTGTTCGTTACGTACGCCGCATTCGGAGCCGTCTCCGCACTCCCTGACATGATTGGTGGCCTCTTGGCCGCAACCAAGCGGGCGCGAATTTCCTTCGGACGGCTCTTCGAAATCGTTCCGGCGGAGCGCCCGACGAATCTCTTCCGGCGAACGAAACTGTATATACGAAGTGAAATACCGTCCCCTGAGGTCGGAATAAAGTCCGACGCCGACCGGTTGGAATGTCTCGATGTAAGTCACATGTCCTGCGTACACGAGGAATCGGGGCGCGGGATCGAGGATGTCACTTTTAGCCTGGCCCGGGGATCATTTACCGTCATAACTGGGAGAATCGGCTCCGGCAAGACGACGCTGCTGGAGGGGCTGCTGGGACTCCGACCGCTGGCAAAAGGCGAAATTAAATGGAACGGGACGCGCGTGACCGCGCCGGGTGAGTTCCTGACTCCGCCCAGGGTCGCATACGCGCCTCAGATGCCGACGCTCTTTAGCGAGACTCTCCGTGACAACATCCTCATGGGAATCCCTGAGAATGCAGTCGATCTTCCGGTGGCCTTGAGACAGGCTGTGCTGGAGCAAGACATAGAGCAGTTGGAGGCTGGACTCGATACCCTCATTGGACCGCGGGGAGTGAGGCTCTCGGGCGGTCAGGCCCAGCGCACCGCAGCGGCGCGCATGTTCGTCAGGGATCCCGAGCTGTTGGTCTTCGACGATCTCTCCAGCGCATTGGATGTCGAGACTGAACAAACCCTTTGGGAGCGGCTGTCGGACCGAACGGATCGTACCGTCCTTGCCGTCTCCAACCGGAGAGAGGCCCTTCGTCGCGCCGACCACATTCTCGTCCTGAAGGACGGTCACGTAGAGGCCGAGGGCTCGCTTGACGACCTGCTCTCCACCTCCGCCGAGATGCAGCAACTCTGGGCTGGGGAGGTCGACAGACCTGATTCGGCCTCCGCCTAGCACGCCAATCAAATTGGTGCTCGGAAGGAGTAGGGATGCCATACTGGAACGTAGTAGCGGGCATTCCAAAATGAATCGAGAGGTTCGGTTCATCTGTCTGGCTGACTGATTGAGTGACATGAAATAGCCGTACCGACAATCATTAGGACTGCTCAAAAAGTACATCGACTTCTAATCGTCACTGAATGCCAACACCCGGAACGTGAAGTCGATATGGTCGTCGGTTTAAGAGTCTTCGACAACGCGGTGAAATGAACCATCGACTCAAGGCGGCAAGAGATCTGTGGGCGCTGGCGGTATTCTGGTACCGCATCTTCATAGCGCCATGGCCGCCATTCACCGTCGTAATGGCGGTCTTTGCCTTAGTTGCGGTTGCGACACCGACGGTAATTGTCCGAGCCACCAGCGGTTTGATTGAGGCGATCACACGGGGCATCGAGTCCGGCTCCATCGACGCCGGTACCGCCATCGAACTTCTGACTCCCATTCTCCCATGGCTCGCCCTTCTGTTCGCCGTGCGTGCGGTCGAAAGTGTGCTGCAGATCGATCCAGTACTGAGGTACATGGGGCAGAAGCTGGGACTGCGAAGCATGAAAAGGCTGGAGGACCTCCTCTATGGAAAGGCCACGAGCCTTCGACTGGACTGGTTCGAGTACCCTCGCTACTACGACGGGCTTCAGCGCACAGTCGAGATCATGGACGAACAGGAGCAGAGCCGCGCCCTGACACAAGCCCAGAACGTGGTGTTGGCCGCCTTTCAGACTCTGGGAGTGCTGGTCGCCTTCGCGGCTATCCACTGGAGTGTTCCGTTAGCCATGGCCATCGTCAGCGTTTTCCTCCTGTTGTCCCATGGAATCCAGGCAAAGAGAGAAGTAGCTATCAATCGTGCCCAGACCGCCGCACGCAGGCGTGAGGAGTATTTGAGCAAGCTGCTGACGGAACGAGCCCCGGCTTCTGAGGTGAGATTGTTCGGGTTGGCCGAGTACGTCATAGCCTCGTGGCGGAGCAACGCGAATTCCATGCTGAAAGAGAAAGCGAAACTGCGACTGAAGAACCTGTCCCTCGGTATCCCGTCATCGCTGGCCTCCGTGTGTCTGTTGGGCATTGTGCTCGCATCTTTGGTATGGGCAGGACACCAAGGCGCCATCACGGCCGGCGCGGTGGTGGGCTATATCTACATCACGTGGAGCTACACGAGCAGGGTATCCGTTCTCCTATGGCGGACCCGTTCGCTGCACCAATTTGCGTCACGTATGCAGTATCTCCCCGAGTTCCTGTCACTAGGTCGGATCGAGCGCCGCGGTGGCGTTGAAGGTCCGTCCAGCATCCGCCAGGGCGTTTCGCTCCGTGACGTTTCTTTCACGTATCCCGGCGGCACGTCGCCCGTCTTGTCGGGGATCGATATGGAGTTACGGGCCGGAGAGACAGTCGCGCTCATTGGCGAGAACGGCGCCGGCAAGACGACATTGACCAAGCTCTTGTTGGGTCTCTACGAACCGACATCCGGCTCTGTGTCCGTCGACGGCATCGACTTGAAGGAGATTGATCTCATGTCGTGGCGTGAACGTACCGGGGCTGTCTTCCAGGACTACATGAAATACGCCTTTACCGCTCGGGAGAATATCGGGATGGGCAGGATCGCGGAGCTGGAAAACATGGACGCGATACGCGGCGCGGCCGTCCGGAGCGGCGTTCACTCCGCGATCGAGGACCTACTCCAAGGGTACGAGACGTTGCTGGGCAGGGAGTTTGAAGGAGGCCGTGAGTTGTCCGGAGGGCAGTGGCAATCGCTCGCAATTGCCCGACTCTACCTGCGCGACGCCGACCTCCTGGTGCTCGATGAGCCTACATCCGCACTCGACCCGCTGGGGGAAGTGCAAGTATATCATCAGTTCTTGGAACTATCCCGCAACAAGACGGTGCTGCTGATATCCCACAGGCTCGGCTCCGCGCGACTGGCGGACCGAGTGCTGTTTCTCAAGGATGGTCGGATTATCGAGGAGGGCACCCACGACGAGCTCGTCAAAGCGGGTGGAGCGTACTCGGAGTTGTTCGCGATGCAGGCGGAGTGGTACAGATGAATTCCGTTTCGAACACTGCGTCCGTGACGCCGGTCGATTCTCTCGTGGGCCGCTGGCGCTATCTCCCAAAGCTAATTGGTCTGTTGTGGAAGCTCGCGCCCTGGGAGATAGTTTTCGTCGGAGCGGGTTCGCTGGTCTCCGGCCTGGTCCCAATAGGCGCAGTGCTGGTCTTGCGCGGCCTGGTCGACAGCGTAGCCGACCTGATTGCCGGCAATGGCGACCTTTCGACGGCCCTCGTCTGGGTGGGTTTTCTTCTTGGGGTCAGTATCCTGGAGAACGCCCTCTACGAAGCCCAGTACTGGCTCACCACCGGAGTCCGAGATCGTATGGTGGTTAGGATCGAAGAACGGTTGCTCCACAAGTCAAGCTCTCTGTCCTTGGCGGCATTCGAGCGGCCGGACCTCTACGATCAACTGCACCGGGCGAGACAGGCGCTCGATACGAGACTTTACACAAGTACCTTCTCCCTGTTCAGGTTTCCGTCCATCCTTGTAACGGGGGTCGGGGTCCTGGCTTACCTCGCCACGGCCCACATGGCCTTTCCTTTGGTCCTGATCGTGGGCGTCATACCCTTTCATTTCATCACTCTGGCCCTGTTCCGGAAGGTCTGGATACTGACCCGGGCCCAGACCTCGTCGGAGCGAGTCTTGGGATACCTTAGCGACCTGATGACCAAGAGACAGGCCGCCGCAGAAGTCCGTTTGTTCGACCTTGCGAGCTACCTGCGGGTGAGGCGGCAGCACCTGTCGTCGCGGCTTCGCCGGGAGAGGTACGACCTGTCACGGGAGCATGCGGGTAGGGCCAGTCTGATGAACATCACCGACCAGATAGCCTACGGCATCGTAGTCGGCGGCGTCTCGCTGATGATCCTGCGCGGGGCCCTTACCATAGGGAGCTTTGCAGCGTACCTATCGGCAGCGGAGCGTTTTCGGAACTCGGTGTCCTTGATGGGCTACGACCTGATGACCATGGACGCCGACCTGAGGTATCTGGCCGATCTTATCGACTATCTGGAAATATCGGATGAAGGCCTGCTGGATACATCATCCGGTGTGGAAGTGTTCGAGACGGACGACCAGACCGTGGAGGCGCGTCAGAAGACCGCAGAGGTTAAATTCGTAGGGCTGTCCTTCGCATACCCTGGAACTGAGGAGAAGGTACTGAGGGAACTCGATTTGACGATCAGATCGGGTGAGCGTGTTGCGCTGGTAGGCAGAAACGGGGCAGGGAAGTCAACTCTTGCGAGGCTCCTGCTCGGTCTCTATCGACCCACCGGCGGAAGCATCGAGATTGATGGCATTGACCTGCGCGACATCGAGCCGTCGGAGTGGCGCAGGCGAGTTGCCGCCGTATTCCAGGACTATTTCCGGTTCGAACTGACCGCTAGACACAATATCGGGTTCGGTGATCTTGCACGTCTGGACGACGGGCCTGCAATCGAGTCTGCCGCTGTGAAGAGCGGTGCTGCCTCGTTCGTGGCGTCGATGTCGAACGGGTACGATACTATGCTTGGGAGATCGTTCGATGAGGATGGGCAGGACATCTCGGCGGGCCAGTGGCAGCGCCTCGCGAGCGCTCGGGCGTATTTTCGGGAGGCTTCGATTCTGGTCTTGGACGAACCGACTGCTGCACTGGACGCGAAGGCCGAGGTGGAGGTCTACAAAAGATTCCGGGACATGTCCGAGGGCAAGTCGGTATTGTTGATCTCCCACCGGCTCGGCTCGGCAAGACTGGCGGATCGCATCGTCTTTCTTGAAGACGGTAGGATTACTGAACAGGGTACTCACGACGAGCTCATGGCTATAGAGGGGTCATACGCCGAACTTTACTCGATTCAGGCCGACTGGTACAGGTAAATAGCCGTATGGCTAAGCTATGTCACGGCACCAAAGCGAACTCAGGGGACGAACACGAGGTCGGAGATACCAGAATCGTAAGTCGGCGCTAATGTGTGCTAAATCTAGCTGTTTGTAACAGTCCTGCATACGCCCACTTCGGCATGCAACTCATGATTGAGTATTTCAGATGAAGATAATTTGGAGACTAAAGGGCTATGGTCTGCGGTATAAGAGGCAACTCTTAGCTGCCTACTTCTGCATGATTCTGTCTGTCTCACTATCGCTCATCATCCCGCGTCTGCTAGGGCAGGCAATCGACCAAGCTCTCTATAGTGGGATCCAATCTCAGTTAGTTAGCGCAGGTCTTACGATTTTTGCGGTTAGCTTGGTCAGAGGGCTGCTTACTTATGGCCAGCACTACTTGTCCTATGGCGTTACGGAGAGAGCAGCCCGTGACCTGAGAAACGACTTGCTGGATCGCCTCATCTATTTCAGCAGTGGATTCTTCGATAGGCACCGAACCGGAGATTTGATGTCCAGGTTTACCAGTGACATACCCGCGGTCCAGTTCGTCGTGGGAGTGGGGATGATCCGCATAACCCTGATGCCAATCATGATGATAGGAGTCGCGGCGATCATGTGGAGTATGAACTGGCGGCTGGCACTCGTTAGTTTCTTCTTTATAGGAGGCTACATTTACAGCGTTCTACGTGGGACCGGTCCCTTAAACGAAATCTGGAGACGCTTTTATTCTGCTACCGGAGAAATGAATGCCGTAATGCAAGAAAACATCTCCGGTATGCGTGTAGTGAAGGCCTTTGGTGGTCGCAGACAGGAAGAAGCAAAGTTCGGAGCTATGGCCAGGAATGTAGCGGACAGCCGTCAGGCAGCCGGCAAGTTCATGGCTAGGCGTAGCGCGTTCTTGATCTTTACAACGGTAGCTGCAACTGGAATCGTGTTGTGGCTGGGCGGGAGCGAAGTTGCGTCCGGTAGAGCAACGACCGGAGACCTCAGCGCCTTCCTGCTTTATATGGCGATGCTGCTGTCGCCGATTGATGGCGCAGTTCAACAGATACTCGGGCTTTCCAGGGTAAACGCCGCCGGATCGCGGATGCTTGAGATACTGGACGGAGTATCGCCCGTTCAGGAGCGGAAACATGCGAAAACGATGCCGTCTGTCGAAGGTCACGTGAAGTTCCAGAATGTCACCATGGGCTACGGAGGCAGGGAAGCAACCCTGCGCGGCATCGATTTCGAAGCGCCGCCCGGGGCGTTGGTTGCCATTCTGGGAAGTCCAGGGTCGGGGAAGACGACGCTGGCTCACCTGCTTCCTCGATTCTATGACGTAACCTCGGGCAGAGTGACCATCGACGGGCACGATGTCCGTGATGTGACGCTTGAGTCCCTCCGCAGGAACGTCGGGATCGTCCTTCAAGACGTGTTTGTTTTCTCTGGAACCTTTCGGGACAACATCACTTATGGTATGGAAGAAGTTAGTGAGAAACAAATGATCGAAGCAGCAAGAGTCGCGCAGTTGCACGACTTCATCATGAGCTTGCAGGACGGATACAACACCGTAGTTGGCGAGCGGGGAATCAAACTTTCCGGTGGCCAACGGCAGCGTCTCGATATTGCGCGGACGATTCTTCGTGACCCTCCCATACTGATCCTTGATGACTCTACTTCGAGCGTGGACACGAAGACTGAGCACGAGCTACAGCAAGCGCTAGCGGATGTAATGAGAGACAGAACGACCTTCGTTATCGCACATCGACTCTCAACAGTACGAGCAGCGACGACCATAATGGTGATCGAAGACGGCGAAATCGTTCAACAAGGCGCTCACGAAGAACTGATGGCTCAAGGTGGCTACTATCGGCAAATCTATGAATCCCAACTGCTGCCAACAATTGAAGAAGCGCTGAAACAGGTGTCTGAAGAGTACCGGAGGTCTGATCGTTGACGGATCGTGGACCCGGAATCCTTGGTAGTAAACCGATTGACGATACTCGGTTTTACGACGCTAAGTTCATAGCGCGTATGGCGGGGTATATGTTGCCCCAATGGCCTCAACTCGTTGGCGCGGGAGCCTCGATGCTGGTTCAGACTGCGGCGGCGGTAGCCGTGCCGTGGCTTGTGAAATGGACGATAGACTCTCACATCGGACTTGGCGAATCATCCGATCTGGAGATTGTCCTACTCGCCTTCATCTGTTTAGGTGCGGTCCAAGCGGTCGCATCCTACATACAGAGACTTACCGTTGAACACGTAAGAAACCGGATGCTTCTCAACTTGAGACTAGCTCTGTTCGCGCATCTGCAAGGCTTGCCCATGTCATTCTACGATGTCAATAGCTCCGGAAATATCATGGCTCGCGTTCAGGGCGATGTGGAGCAAATCGCAAGCTTCCCTACGATGTCGCTTCGAAATATAGAGCAGATCATTCGACTAATAGCCGTGTTGGCTGTCATGTTCGCCTTAAGTCCGCCCTTGGCCCTGATCTCGGTAGCCACGGCTGTGCCACTGATCGGCGCGCTAATGTTCTATCGCAAGCACCAAACGGAACCTGCTAGGGCGATTAGGAGATTTCTTGGGGTATTGAATTCACACTTGCAGGAGACCATATCCGGCATACGCGTCGTTCAGAGTCTGAATAAGCAAAGAGACAACCAGGATCAATTCTCGGCCATAAACGATCAACATTTGGCAATGAGCCTGCGATACAAGATTTTCTCTTCGCTGCTTTTCCCGACCGTTGACATACTCGCGGCGCTTGCGCTTGCGCTTGTCGTTGTCGTAGGCGGCTCTCTCGTCATCGGCGAGTCGTTGCAGGTGGGTGTCGTAGTCGCTTTCGCTCTGTATATCCAGACGTTTTTCTTGCCACTTAGAGAATTTACGTCTCACTACCACTTCGTTCAGCAAGCGAGGGCAGCCGGGGAACGAATTTTCGAGATCTTGGACACTAGCCCGGAAGACATTGATTTGCCACAAGCAAGACCCATGCCGCCAATTGACGGCGAGATCGTGTATGACTCAATTTCATTCCACTACAATCAAGGAAAGCCAGTACTCTCTGACATTAATTTGCACATTGGATCAGGTGATACCGTTGCGTTGGTTGGAGCAACGGGAGCAGGCAAGACAACATTGGTTTCACTGCTCCTTCGTCTCTACGACCCAATCGAAGGCAGCATTACGATAGATGGTCGCCGCATTACAGACTACAGTCGCGATTCCCTTTCGAGGCACATCAGCATCGTCCTTCAAGAGCCTTATCTCTTCCATGGCACAATCAAGGAGAATATTCGATACGGACGCAGTGGGGTTTCTGATGAGGATATTTTCAAAACAGCCAAGACTCTAGGAGTGCATGACTTCGTCGAGAAGCTGGAACATGGCTATGATACGTTGCTGGGCGAACGAGGCGCAAACCTAAGCGTCGGCCAGAGACAGTTGCTAAGCCTGGCAAGGGCGTTGACCGTGAATCCACGAGTAGTAATCCTTGATGAGGCCACGGCCTATGTAGACACAGAGACGGAAATCCGAATTCAACGAGCGCTAAATGAGACGCTGCGCGGTCGGACGGCTTTGGTAATAGCACATCGCCTATCGACTGTTCGCCATGCAGACAGAATTGTTGTTCTCGACAACGGTCGGATCGTCGAGCAAGGAACCCATGTGGAGCTAAGCCAGTTGGGTGGAATATACGCGCGGCTTCAGTCTTACTCTCAACAGTGAGGTATAGAAGACTGTGTCGAGATGAGCATTTCGCGACTGGACGGTTCATTCCGCCCAGTTATCGCGTAACCCTTTTGATTTCTAACCCGACAAATGGTCAGACAGATCGTCGGGAAGATATTCTGGACACCGACACCTGGTTCTTTCAGCCCGTTACCGACTCATGGTTGCGTGGTTTGGATACTTAGGGCTTCGAATTCGACTCTTGGTACGTATCGTTACCGAGAAGGGCTCGCCATTCTCGGACGGCTGGGAAGACTGGATACTGGACCGATTGTGGGCAGCCCCAATCTTATCTTGCTATCGGGATCTAATGGGCGGGTGGCCCAGAGCGTTAGATTCCACCAACGTAGACGGTAGATAGAACCGTGTTCGAGCTATGGCTGGGGGCTCTGTGATTCCGTGGAGCCGCAAGCGGTGCGGGGAGTTTGAGCCTCTTCAAGTGGGTCATGTAAGACAGATTCGCGAACTTTTCGGAGGGAGATCCTATTATAGGCGAAGGGTTATTGCATCTGGCTCGCCTGGTGCGACTCCTACGTCAATATCGCATTACACACCGAGTCGTATGCCCTAGGCTGCTTCAGCGGCAAGTCCAATGCTTGTCGGACTAACATAACTAGTGGTATAACGACTTGGGAGTAGGTCACGACGACAAGAAGGTATCCAATTTGCGTGCGCCCTGCTCCGGTACCGCCGCTATTAGTGGCTCACGCGATGAGATAATTTCTTAGGATAGGCGCGGTCTTTACATCGCCCCTTGCGGAGCGGAGAGATAGCAAATGGACGTGTTCGAGCTTGCTGACGTGAGGAAGGACCTGAAGGAACCGGAAAGGCGCTCGGTCGAGTTCTTACGCTCGGATACGATGAGTGTGCTGCTGTTTGAGTTGCCCGTTGGTGCGGAGGACACCCAGAAGCCCCATACCGAGGACGAGATATACTACATTATTAGCGGACGCGGGGCCATCCGCGTTGGCGACGAGGACAGCCCCGTTCAGCCGGGCACGACGGTGTTCGTAGGGGCGAACGTCGAGCACCGTTTTCACTCCATAGCCGAAGACCTAAGCATCCTGGTCGTCTTCGCGCCACCTGTCGGCTCCCTGGCGTAGCGTCGTGCTGACCTCCAGACTTGAGCTCGGCATTTTGGGGGCCGTGGGCACTTCGCTGTTTGAGCTAGGTAGCCCTCCGGAGACGGAGATATACAAGGGATAAGGCGGCAAGACCTGTGTTGAGGTCCAGCGAAAATGTCCGCGTAGTTGGTCAGCGAGAAGGTCCATTGGTTAGACGTCATCGCCCGGAGGGATAGACCTATGCACTTGGCCTGCTGCACGCTCTCCCAGAGTGCCCTCTGCCGAGCGGTGGGTATCGGATGTTGTTTCGTGCTGGCATTGCGGGGCCTCGAGTCCCGATCTATCATGGGGAGCAAGGAGGCGGGCATTTCGAACCGCAATTAATTGGTGCAATAGGGCCATCTCGTATAGGCTTTTAATCTTGGGAAGACGATAATCTTGAGGAGGGAATGATAGATGGAGAACGCCATTCACACTCCAGAGGACTACACGGATCGAATACGACAAGAGCTCGGAAACTGCCTCATTGAGACGAATCTCTCTCAAGGTGAGAAGTTCGAAGCCAAAGTACGGGATCGATACGATCTTGGGGATCGTATGGTACTCATCACCACAGACCGACAGAGTGCCTTCGACCGGGTGCTGGCCGCTGTTCCCTTCAAAGGGCAGGTACTGAACATGTCGAGCGCATGGTGGTTTGAACAGACCCGCCATATTGTGCCAAATCAGGTTCTCTCCATCCCCGATCCAAACGTCACGATTGCCACGAAATGCACCGTCTTCCCGATTGAGTTCGTGGTGCGTGGATATATCACGGGAACCACGGGTACTTCCCTCTGGACGGTATACAAGAGTGGCCAGCGCAACTACTGTGGCATCGATTTGCCCGATGGCCTCGTGAAAAACCAGAAGCTCTCGACGAATTACCTCACACCGACCATCAAGGCGGAGGACCATGACCGACCGATCAGCCCTGACGAGATCGTGTCCGAGAACTGGATGACGGCCGATGATTGGGAACAATGCAGCCGCATCGCACTGGAACTCTTCGCTTTCGGTCAAGCCGAGGCAGCGGAGCGTGGCCTGATTCTCGTCGATACCAAGTATGAGATGGGCCGTGACGAGAACGGTGAGATCCTTCTGATCGACGAGATCCACACCCCAGACTCCAGTCGCTACTGGATCGCCGACACTTATCAACAGCGCATGCGGGAGGGACGGGAACCCGACAACGTCGACAAGGAATTCCTCCGGCTCTGGTTCACGGAGAACTGCGATCCCTACGAGGATGACGTCCTGCCACCGGCACCGGACGACCTTGTAATCGAGCTCTCAAGACGCTACATCTACCTTTACGAGACGATCACCGGTCGCTCTTTCGAGTTTCCGGAGGCCGACCAACCGATCGAGACGCGTTTGGAAAGCAACCTTCAAGGAATCGCATGAAGGTATGCGGAGGGCAATAGGGCCAAGGTGAGTCCGCTTCCTCTTCAGTAGACGGAAAGCCCTATCCAATAAACATGAAGCGCAGGCTGATCAGGCGCTCAACTTGACCAAGCCGGCGAAGGTCTTCTCTTGAGGCTTAGCTTCGCAGACACCGTTAACTCTTCTCCGACGGTTCGTCGCCGGGGTTCGTCAAGTCAGCCTGATCGTTAAGCCGAAATTGAATCGAGCACAAAAGTGAAGAAATACATCCTCTTTGACCATGATGGAGTTCTGGTGGATACCGAATTCTGGTATTACAAAGCCGGGGAGCGCGCCCTGGCTGACATTGGATTTACCTTGGACAGAGATCAATACCTCCGGGACATGACCCAGGGATGGGCCACCTGGGCCCAAGCCATAGCGGCAGGTATTGATGAACAGACCATCAACAGGCAGCGTGAGGTCCGTAATGCCTATTATCAGGAATATCTTAGGACCGAAGACATCGAGATCGAGGGTGTCATGGAAACGCTGCACGTACTCGCAAGTGAGTACAGGATGGGCATAATTACTACCTCCAAACCGGCTGATTTCGCGTTAATACACGAAAAGCGATCCATCCTGGATCATATGGAATTCCATTTGACTCGGGAGGACTACGAGCAAGCTAAACCACATCCCGAGCCCTATTTGAAAGGACTCGAACGCTTTGGCGCTACTGCCGCTGAAACGGTGGTTATTGAAGACTCGGCGAGAGGGTTGGAGTCGGCAATAGCGGCGGGTATTGACTGCATCGTGGTTGCGAACGAGTTCACTGCAACTCACGATTTGTCCAAAGCAACTGCCAAGATCGCTACGTTCAGGGAATTGCCATGTGTTATAAGGGGCTTAACAAGTTTGTCCAGGCGTCGCTAGAAAGCGCATGTCGGCTAAGAGCGTTAGGTCTTAGAATGCGAGAGTCATAACTTCCATCCCCCGTAGTCCTCGATAGTCCCAAGGTCTCACTCCACACAAGGTGAACCGCGATTGCTACAAACTCGCTTTACCGATCTGTTGGGCCTGAAAAACCCCATAATGTCGGCCCCGATGAGCAACCACAGCGGTGGCCGACTTGCGGCGGCGGTCTCAAGAACCGGAGGTCTTGGCACCTTTGGTGGAACCAACCACTTCGGCTCCGACTGGCTTAGACAACAGATATCCCTCATTCGATCGCTAACTGATCGTCCCTTCGGTGTGGGCTTCATCACCCAGCTTATCGAGACAGACCCGACCAACTTCGAGATTGTCCTAGAGGAGAAAGTGCCGGCAATAGTTTTCTCCTTCACTGACCCAGAGCCATGGCTGAGCCAGGCAAAAGACGCTGGGGCGATCACCATCTGTCAGGTGCAGTCGTCAGAATTGGCAGAACTGGCAGTGCGGGCTGGAGCCGACTTGCTGCTGGCCCAAGGTAACGAGGCAGGAGGACATACCGGCCGGATGAACTTGCTTCCTCTCTTAGTGGACTTAGTTGAACGGTATCCCGAGGTGCCGGTACTAGCCGCTGGCGGGATAACCTCGGGAAGGGCGCTGGCCGCAGTTCTGGCTGCCGGCGCCCACGGCGCATCCCTGGGAACAGCCCTACTGGCTACCCCTGAAGCGCTGGAAGTCCCGGAGGCATTCAAGGAGCGTATAGTACGGTCCAATGGCCAGGACACGGTTTTGACCAATCTCTACGACCTACTCGGCAACTCGCACTGGCCGGAAGGGATAGCTGGCCGAGTCTTCCGGAATCGCCTCGTGAAGAAATGGGACGGCCGAGATGCTGATATCCAGGCTCACCGGGAAGAGTTGGCATCGGACGTGGCGGACGCCCGTTCCCGACAAGACCCAGAAGTATCCCCAGTCTATTTCGGCCAGGGAGCCGGACAATTGGATGATATTCGCCCTGTAACGGAGGTGGTACGAGAGATCTGCGAAGTGGCAGAGAGGGTCATTCGAGAAAGCGCTCAGTTGTACACCAACCCGCCTCTGTACAGGTAGACGCAAAGTACCAGCCCACGGAGTCCTTTTACTGTCACTCTTTGCGAATGCGAACTCACTCCAGTCCCGCTCCACTCGCCTTGTAGCAGACTCAAGGCTGACAGCGACGATCCTCACTGTGTCAACCGTCCAACTCAACTTGACTCGAACCAGCCAAACTCCACTAGAATTCCAAGCTAATCCTTAGCTCGAAAGTTCTGTCTACAGTAAGAAGCGGCTCACTTTTCCGGGGCGTTTCTTACTGTAGACAGAACCGAAAGTGACAATAACAGCAGCCCAGCTAACTGGACGTGGAATTGTCAGCTAACTGCTTGGGATTGTCACTAAATCAAGCCTTAAATCGCAAAATCCCCCTACTGCGAAGCCCCCATCCCCTCTTCCAACGTCACCATCTGCCTGATCGGCTGGCTCCCGAAGACCTCCGTCAGCCCCGACGGCCATTCCACCCTAACATCCACCGGCCCTTCATGCCCGCCAAGACCGAACGTCGGCCAGGGACTTTGCGTGGAGAGGAACGCGAACCCCGAGCGAGTCTCCGTGAGGAGCGACAGATTGCCTGCCGTGACGGTGACGCGCGCCCCCACGCCGTCGCGGTTGCTCTCCGTCCCGACAAGCCGGACCGTGATCCAGCTATTGTCCCCGCCACGGTTTCGCATGAGAACCGGCGTGCCCCCGACGCCCTTCGACTTAGCCGTGACCACCACTATGTCGAGGTAGCCTTCCTGGTCGTAGTCCGCCGTCGCGATCCCTGATGCGAAGAGACCGCCCAGTCCATGGTCCTCTTCCATTGCGAATGTGCCGTCCTGCCGGTTCAGGAAGAGCGTTCCGGGATTCTCCCCAAGAAAATCGTAGGGTGCAACCGGAAGTCCCCCCACATAGTAGAAGTCCGGGTACCCGTCGTTGTTGAAGTCTTCGAAGCTCGCCCCCCATCCGAATCCCAGTCCTGTTATCCCGGCCCGGCCCGCGACGCTCGTGTACGTCCCGTCCCCGCTGTTCTCCCAGAGCTGGTGCAGAATCCAATCGAGGACTTGCCCGGGTACGACATCGCCATAGCTGAGGGCGAGGATGTCCAGGTCGAGATCGTTGTCGAAGTCGGCGAAGAGCATCCTCGTCGCGGCGTGGTCGTCGGCGCTCCCCGGTCCGCCGGTCTCCTGTCCGATTCCGGCCTCAACGGCGACCTCGGTGAAGGTCATATCGCCGTTGTTTCTCCAGAGCTCCGGCGACTCTCCCACACCGCAGTTGGCGGTGAACAGGTCCTGCAGCCCGTCACTGTTGTAGTCGCTGATGGCGACTCCACAGGTATTGGACTGTGTCGTCAGGCCGGCCGTTACCGATATCGGATCGAAGGTGGCGTCGCCATTGTTCAGGTAGATCTCATTCCGCCCGGGTCGGAACACTCCTCCGAACAGGCCGGACACCCCGCCGACGAACAGGTCCAGCAGTCCATCGCCGTTGATGTCCCCGAACGCCGCGCTCCACACGCCCTCCGGCACGACGATCCCCGACCCCTCGGAAGCGTCCGTGAAGGTGTCGTCGCAGTTGTTGACGTACAGCTTGTGCGGGCTCCAGAGCGACCCTATTGCGCCCCCTTCGCCGGAGAGAAAGAGGTCGGCGCACCCGTCGTTGTTGATGTCGGCGGCCGCTACGCCGCTGTTTCCCTCGCCGTTCGTAACTCCAGCCTCTTCCGCAACGTCGGTGAAGGTCCCGTCGTCGTTCCGGAAGAGCGCGTTCGGCTCGGTCTTCGTATTGGCGATATACAGGTCGAGGTCGCCGTCATTGTCGTAGTCGAACCATGCCGCGCCGCCGACTCCGTCGCCCCCGCGATACACGCCCTCCCGCACGAAATTTAATGCGTTCGGCACGGCGTTCAGAATGCCGGTGAACGCCGGCGTGGGTACCGGCGTTGGCACAGTCGGTTCCGGCGACGGCGTAGCAACGACAGTCGGGGTAGGGGATGCATCCGGAATTGCCGTCGGCTCGGGATCAGTGCCGCCGCATGAAGCAAGGACGACGGTCAAAGAAACGCAGAGGAAAATCCAGACCTTGGATCGCATAGGCTTCCCCTATTACGAAACGACTGATGCCGGTTCGTTCTAACTATGCCTTGAACAAGGATTCCCCATATGTGGAAGTCTTCAGGCTCAATGGGCAGTCCAAACGAGAGGATAGTATCTTAGTCGGGTCCTGCAAGGCCAGTCAATCTCCAGTCTATCCAATAAGGGATGCGATTCTCGCCATGAACCATACTTCTTGTCCGTCTTCATCGTCTCCGGGCTCCCCGCCAATGGGATGAAAGAACATTGAAGACAAGCCGACTCCCTGGAGCGCTCTCCCTCTTGGCAAAATCGTAGTTATACCCTCCCTCAGTTTGGTACCGGTGATAACCGGCGGTTACGATTCAACACTCCCTCGAACAACCGTCGAGGAACCGACACCTCGGATAACTGGAAGATCAACCGCCGCGAGTGCCGCACCAGACGACCGCCCATCTTGATCAGCTTGACCTGCACACTCCGCAGCGACCAGTGCTTGAACGCGTTGGGCAGACACAGTCGGCGAAGGAAGTTTCCAAGGTTGTACGCCAGGACGAACAGAGACAGACGCACGCGGTTGGCCACGAATCGATGGCACAACAGCCGAGTCCAATTCAGCGCGTACTTCCCTTCCTTGATCCACTGCTCAGCCGTCCCACGACCATTGTAGAATCGCACCACTCCTTCGGGGCCAGCCGTCCTGTTCTTGACGATGAAGCCCACCCGAGGGAACAGCTCTCCCTGATGCCACTCCACCTCGGCCACCACCCGCCGTGCGCGGTCCCAACTCTCAGCACGATACCAAAAGTCGTCGTATAGGATCACCGGACGTTTCGGCGGCCTCCCCACAGGTCGTATCAGCAAGGGAGCGATCTCGCATTGCAGCACTTTGTTGCTCGGCAGCCGTATGGTGTAGAAGACTCGCCGCTCCTCCAGGTACTGATAGATGTCCCGCTTGGCGAACGCGGCATCGGTTGCAGACCCCTCACGTGAATTCGTCAAATGGCCGGGGCTAGGCTTGCTATGTATAAAGGCGACTTCAGTTGGGCGTTTCAGCAGGTAGACAGGGCACGTTTGCCCTTCCTGTCGGCCCAAGTTGATCTCGATGAGACTCTGGAACATAATAGCACTGTGAATCTGGGCCCGAGACGGTAGATTCCTGGGTCTATTCACAGCCCAAATCTTACTGCTCGAAGAACTGAACGAGGACCGGATAAAGGGGATGGATCAGAGCATAGCCTCAGCTCGCTGGGATGATCTATATCGCAGCGGCAGATACGCCGATGAGCCTCCTGTACCCTTCGTGAATCGTATCCTCTCAGTACTCACCACTAGCTCGGCACGCCTCAGTACTGGGCTGTACATTGGTTGCGGGAACGGGCGTAACTACCTTCCGCTCGTGGATTCAGGCCTCCAACTCTACGGCCTCGACCTTTCCGGCGAGTCCCTTCGTCAATTGTCGTCACGGGAGCCTGCCATAGCGGAACGGTTGATCTGTGCCGACTTCCGGGAGTATCGCCCACGGCAGCTATTCGGTTACATAGTCGCGATTCAAGTGTTCCAGCACGGCTTCAATGTAGATGTCGCCAAGTACTTTGAGAAAGTTAGGGCCATGCTTGCTCCGGGTGGCCTTTTCTTTGTCCGTGTCAACTCGGCGTCGACCCAGATATATCAGCCTCACACGATCGTTGAGCAGAATGCATCTGGTGGACTTACAGTCCTCTACGAAGCCGGATCAAAGCGAGGTTTACCTGTCCACTTCTACGCGCGCGATGAGTTACTTGACCTTACAGGCAACGGCTTCGATGTTGTGGATGAACTCAAGGAGGACGTCACGCTGAGGACGCCGCCCGAGTCGGGTTACTGGGTTCAGTGGGAGGGGATATGGAGGCGTCGTAGTAGTTGAGATACCGTGCGATTTGTTTTGATACGCCGAGTCGGGAAGTAAATTAAGGGATCGTTCTTGTTGCTCAGTCAACCGCGTCACATAGATACGCCCTCGCATGCGAGGGCTCCCTTGCTGGACGAGCCCTCCGGTTCAAAGGTTGGCTAGAATAGGCGATCAACAAGCCAGGAAGTCCTAAAGTCAAGGTAACCCTCGGCAAAGTCGTCATCGACACCTGGCCCTCCGACTTAGACTACAAATGCTGTTCCGTTGGACCGCGTAGCTGCCAGGGGTGCCAGCCACCCGCCCTGGCATAGCCCCAAAACCCAATGCGAGCCGAGTCGATGTCCGGCCTCTCCTCCAGATACAACTTCCCGGTTATCGCGTCATTTGCGAGGTTGTTGAAGCTGGATATAAGATCATCCGGGAATTCACCTGTGGAATATCCCACCCCTCTCTTGTCATACACCAGACCTGCTATTCCATGGGACACAGACCTTTCTGCGAATACCTTTACACCCTCTCTGGTATTCGGACCTGACCCGTGAATAAACACCACCGCCGGGTGAGGACCGTTCGATTGGGGCAAGACCAAGGTTCCGGATAGCGTTACATCGTCATTTGAGAAGCGCACATCAACATTGCGGGCGCTGTTGGAAACCATGTACTGACCCCCTCGACACACCAAGTAACCTTGGCCGTTAGCGGTAGGCTCTCTCCTGCAGAGTATACAGTTCTGCGTAGAGTCCGCCACCAGCCATGAGCTCGTCATGACTACCGACCTCAATTACCCGGCCGTCGTCCAACACGGCTATCGAGTCCGCCATACGGACAGTCGAAAAGCGATGCGATACTAGGATCGTGATAGTCCCAACCTCGGACGCCGTTGCCCTCACCGCTTCCTTGTATTGGGCGAACAGCGCGTGCTCCGTCTCGGCGTCGAGGCTGGCCGTAGGCTCGTCCAAGATGAGCAGCACAGGTCGTTCCCGCATCAGAGCCCTAGCCAGAGCTAACTTCTGCCATTGACCCACCGAGAGTTCGACCCCTCCCTCCCATTCCCGTCCCAGTTGAGTCTCCAGGCCAGAAGGCAGTCCGGCCGGTACATCCTCGGCACCTGCCTGGGCAATCGCCCTTTCTACAGCCGGTAGCTCTTCGATAGCCCGTAGGTCCCCAACACCGACGGTCTCGCGGGCGAGGAACTGAAAGCGAGCGAAGTCCTGGAAGGCTGCCGTAATTCCGGCCCGCCAGTCTTCGACGGAGTGCTCGGATAGTCCTTTCTTATCCACGAGAATATGGCCCTCGGAGGGATCGTAGAACCGGCATAGGAGCTTGACCAGGGTCGTCTTGCCCGCGCCGTTCTCCCCGACTATCGCCAATGTGTTGCCGGCCGGTATATGTAGGGAAACGTCGGAGAGCACCTCATGGTCGGTTCCCGGATATGAGAATGACACGTCCTTGAGCTCAATTCCCGTCGTAAGCCGCCGGGGCGATGGTGCTAGATCGGCGGCGTTCCCCGTGGAGTCCGAGGAATAGTCGGTCAGCCACAACAGTCTTTCGACCGTCTTGAGTGTACCCAGTAGCCACGAGAACAGGCCTGCACCGCCCGCGACGTAGCCGTGGACCTGGCCCGCCAGACTGAGCGTCATCAGGACGTCACCGGCGGTCGCTCGACCTTCGATGGCCAGCCACGTGGAAAGCGCGGCCGCAGCCCCGTAACCTATAGAGAGCACCACCCAGCCGACGGTGTTGAACGCCACCTCCCGAAGGGCAGCCCTGGTCCGTGCCCGATCAACCTGACCCCAGATGTCTTGATGCCGTCGCAGAAACTCTCCTCCAAGACCGAACACCAGCAATTCCTTAGCGGACCCTGGGGAAGTGGAGGTCTCCACGAGGTGGTTCGCCGTCCGCTGGGGTTCGGCCGTCGCTTCCATAGCCGCTTGCCGGATCTTCTCTGCCCTTCTTCCAGTCGCCAGGAGAACGAGGCCGAATAGAGGCAAGAAGACAAGGGAAAAGTGGACCGAGATCAGCAATACTACGGTCGCGCCGAATCGGACCAGCATCTGCATGCCCGAGATAATCGCGTAAAACGCGTTGCCCAGCTTGCCCCTTTCCTCCCGCAGCAAGGCAAGGGTGTCCCGATAGTCCGGGCTCTCGTAATGCTCTAGACCGGGAACGCCAAGGCTGAGTTGAACTAGTCGCTCCTCCAGTGCAAGACCGGTCCGCTCACGCAGAATCGTCTGTGTGTTGGCTCCCAGCCAACCAGCAAAGATTGCCATCGTAGCCGCACCAGCACCAGACGCGGCTGCAACGAGCGCTAACGTCAAGTCTCTTTCCACCGCGGCGTCAGCGAGCAGTTTCAACCACAACGCCCATGTGGCGACGCAGAGTCCGTTCGTCAGTTCCAAAATCACAACCAGCACAGCCCGCCGCGGATCGGCTTGTACGGCCAACTTCACGACAAGCCATATTGGGCGCAGGGTCTTACCCATCCTAGCTTCCACCTTCCGAAGGTTGTTCCCTGAACCTCTCGGCCTGGATCGAGTACATCCGCGCGTAATGGCCATCAAGACTCATCAACTCGTTATGGGAACCCTGCTCCACGACTCGGCCACCGTCGAGCACACATATGGAATCGGCCCTTCGTACGGTCGAGAAGCGATGGGAGATCAGGATCGTCGTCACGTCCATAGTGAGTTCCAAGAAGCGATCGAAGAACTCTGCCTCCGCCCTCACGTCGAGGTGGGCGGTGGGTTCATCCAGTACCAGTAGGTTACTGCCGGCCTCCAGGGCGGAGATGGCGCGGGCTATGGCGATTCGCTGCCACTCTCCCCCAGAGAGATCCGAGCCGTTGCGGTATTGGCGCGACAGAACTGTGTCCCATCCATGCGGGAGCCCGGAGATCAGTTCCTGTGCCCCCGCCTGCCTCGCCGACCGCTCAAGCATCGCAAGATCCCTGCGCTGTTCGACCGCACCGAAGGCGACGTTGTCAGCAGCGGAAAGCTCGTAGCGTACGAAGTCCTGAAAAATGACTGCGATCCGCTGTCGCCAGGCGACGGGATCTAAGTCCTGCAGGTCTGCTTCGCCCAGCGAGATGTGGCCGTCCGTTGGATCGTACAGTCTACACAGCAGTTTGATGAGAGTGGTCTTACCCGCACCGTTGGCTCCGACGATAGCCAGCGAACGTCCGAAGGGTATTGTGAGATCGAGCTCATTCAAGACCCTGGAATCAGTCCCAGGATAGTTGAACGATACATTCGTAAAGTGGATATCGGTGTCCGCCGACAGCCCAGGGTCACGACCACTGGAAGACAGTCGGAACGACTGCGCCTCCCGTTCGAACTCCGCTACAGCAGGCACCGCCAAGGACCCCTCGTCGAGCCACCGCTCCCGCGGTTCAAAGCTGAAGAGGATTCCGATCATGCCGAGGACTGACTGGCCCACGATGGCGAGAGCCGTCAAGCTCAGATCGCCGTTTGCGGCCTCGCGCCCGGCGAAGACCAGGCTGGCGAGTACCGAGAGGAACACAATGGCAACCACCCATGGAGCGACTGTCTGGGTGCCTGTACGCCGCGCCGCCCAGAGTCGCTCCATTCCTTCAAGCCAGTGCCCTCGAAACCGGTCGACGATCCAATCGCCAAGTCCGAAGACTCTCGTCTCTTTGGCCACGCCGGGAGAAAGAGCTAGATCTCCGTAGTAGTTCGAACGCCGCAGATCCGGAGCGGTTTCCATGACCGTCTGAAACAAGCTGAACAATGGGCGACGAACGAGAGTCCTTGCCGCAAGCAGGATTCCCAGAAGTCCCACGGCGACCCACCAGTGGAAGTAGATCGCGATCATAGCGACTATTCCGATCAGTTCCAGACGTGTGGCAGTCATATAGACGAGTCCGTTGAGAGCCATTGCAGGAGTGTGTTGTCCCAGCGCCGCGCCCCGCGCCCTTGCGATCAGATCCTGGAGTCTCGGGTCTTCGAGATGCCCAATTCCGATTGATGGGCTTGTGCCTACGGAGGCTGCGATGATCTTAGCCCGCAAGTGTCCTTCAAGACGCCTCCCGAGCGTTTCTCTCACCAAGGACTGCAGCGGATCGGAAACCTGTCCGATTACGAAAAGGACCACTACTGTGGCTAAGGCCAATAGCAGACGGGTACCAGCCGGAGAATCGAGTCCTTCGCTGATGGCGTCCGGAACCGTGCCGACGAGCATCCCGGTAGCGAGCATGAAACCCAGGTTTCGGATCGTCCCCAGCACAACGAGGGCGCCAAGTGACGCCGTGAGAGGGCCGCTTACGGCGGGAAGCTGTTGAGCCAGATGCCAGCGAGCGTCTTGGTTTAGGCTCGACATCGAGAATTTACTAACCACGTTCCTTAGCATCAGCACCACGGATGACAAATCGGAGTCCCCGGAAGTGGTTCTTAGTCTACTTGGTATCGAATCACATTACACCACTCGGCAAAGACCATTTCACACGGTAAGCGAGTTACGCTCCCCCCACAGTTCGGCCTGAGGCCAACTCTGAGAGTCTAGACTTGGTTTCAATTCCTTTTTGCAGGGCAGGGTAGTCGCGTCCGCACATCGAACGTCACACCGCAGATACGGCTTCGCAAGAAGCCAGCCTAGCGTTAAGTCCTGTTGAATCGAATAGCATCACGGACCTTGCCAGGCAGCTAGGGCTTAATGCTTGGCACTCCGAGGAGGACGGGGGCCACACGTTGAGGCGAGGTTACGCTAGAAAGTAACCCGTAAATGTGGGCTCAGGTTTGTCTCTTGCCGTAGGCTCGCTAAAAGTGGTCGACTAAGTGCAAAGCTATTCTTGAATTGTCACTTGCCAGTTTATCCGCCGTGTCGTCCTTAGTCACGCTCGGGAGAGAGTGGTAGAAACGACGTATAATGGGATGCCGGAATAGTCAAAACAGTGTGTGTCTTTTGGAGGTGGATAGAGAAGTGGTTGGTCCACAGCTAAAGTTTCCTGCCAGTGTATCCAAGCCAATGGCGATCACAAATGTTGCCGTTATCCCCATGGATCAGAATCGTGTCCTGTCAGACCGGACTGTCGTTATTAATGACGGCTTCATCAAGGTGATCGGACCATCCTCAAGTGTAGATACTGCTGGAATGTCTACCGTGGACGGGTCAAACAAATACCTGCTGCCTGGGTTGGCAGACATGCACGTCCACTACTGGACGCCGGGCGAGTCTGCACTGTTCCTCGCAAATGGGGTGACCCTCGTCAGAAACATGGCGGGCGCTCCCTTCCACTTTGAACTTCAGCGGCAAATTCAGAAAGGGGAGCTTCCGGGTCCCCGCATTGTTACGACTAGCCCGATAGTTGATGGATGGGACCCAGGAGTACGAACATGGCTTGCTACCGATGAACCAAGCGCTGCCAGGCGACTAATCGCTCAACTGGCGGAACGTGGCTATCAGCAGATCAAGGTCCTTAATTCTTTGAGTCTGGAATTACTGCAGGCCATCTGTTCCCAAGCTTCTGTTTATGGACTGCGAGTCACAGGTCATTGTCCTGACGACGCGACCTTCCAACAGGCGATCGATGCTGGAATGTCCTCCTTTGAGCACCTTACGGGAATCTGGAAAGGTCATTTGCCAGAGGGAAAAGAACTCCCCGAGCTTCCCCATCTTTCTTTAGAAGTTACTGAGGCTGTGGCGGAGGGGGTTGATGAGGACGCGATTCGTCGACTCGCGCACGACATGGCCATGCGAGATGTCTGGAACTGTCCGACACTCGTGGTACTGAGAAACATGCATGATCCCCAGAACGAGGGCATCAATAGCCCTCGTCTCAGTCACATCGTTAGGCATGTTCCCCGCGCCGGATTGAGAACTTGGGCGGAACTTGACCCTAGTAGCCTCAACTTTCCTTATCAAAGGTGGCGAGACGCATGGTATCGCCGCAACGATATTCTCGAGCGCATAGTCGGCATCTTGCACGAAGAAGGAGCACCGCTGCTGGTCGGCACAGACACCTCTGTGAGACTTGTCGTTCAGGGATTCTCTATCCATGAGGAGCTGGCAAACTTCATCGCAGCAGGAATGACACCTTATGAGGCCCTGAGATGCGCCACCACTGAACCTGCCCGCTTCCTTGGCCAGTCCGAGGTCTGGGGCACTGTCGCCGAGGGCAAGCGAGCCGATCTCATCTTGGCCCGAGGCAATCCTCTTGATTCGATAGAGACACTTCGGGATCTGGAAGCCGTTTTTGTCAACGGGTTCCATTTAACAAGACCCGATCTGGATGGCCTTCTGGACCGGCAAGCCGCACTCGACTCGCTTGTCGACTTCACAGAACCTGAGTACAGAATAAGAGCAGCATCGGTCGGCTCAACCATTGAGGGTACTTGGAGTGAACGTGAAGGAGACTGTGAGGTTGGAAGGGTGATTTTCAGCCAACGTGCCCTTCCTAACGGGGAATGGATCATTGAAGAGTCGCACGTCTTCGAGCAGGGCCTAGTCTTTGACTTTGGAGGTGTCCAGCGACATTCGGTTGAGCTGCGCCTGAAGTCCGACTTGACCATTCGAGAGACCACCTTCCGAGAGGAGACTTGGGTAGGTGAATCTCACGCTGTTCTAACCCTGAACGACAAACTCGCATATCACCATAAGCGCATTGACGAAGACGGTTACGAGTGGGAAGAGAATCTGGGCACCCGGCCTCTGATGCCTGATCCGACCCTGGCGCTTTCGTTTATTCCGGTACTGGTGCGCCATGCTGGGAATCACGACCGCGGCGAAGCCGAACTCGCATGTCGCTTACGTCAAGGGCGTGCCGAGATCGTGGTTCTCAGAATAGAGCAAGCCGACGCTCAGACGGAGACTGAAGGGGACGAGAGTTACTCTTGGAAGGCTGTTGTTGAACGAGGGGACGAAAGAACGGTGTGGGATTACACTTTCTCCCGTGATGGCAAAGTGTCGAAGATCACCTACAGATCTAGGACGTTTGTACCCTTAGCATGAGTAAGCGGCCGGAACGAGGTCACCTTAGCCGAGGTCAAATCGGAAGTAACTGAAGAATGGCTCTAGCCCCAGTGAAAAGTAGTGCCAACTCAGCGAGTCACCTGATCCAGAGCGGCTTATTCCACCGCACTGGACTCGAGAGAGTCAGCTTTCACTAGAGTTTCAAGCTAATCCTCAGAGAGAAAGTTCTGTCTACAGTAAGAAGCGGCTCACTTTCCCCGGGTGCTTCTTACTGGAGACAGAACCGCATAGGACAATAATGGCAGTTCGTCTAACTGGACTCAAACCAGTCGGCGAGTTGCTGGCACTTTCCACTAGGTCGCTCAACTGAACCTTAGATGAGGGCTTGGCAATTATGCGGTGGAGTCGCTCTGCCCCATTGTCCATGGCTACTTCAGAAGTTTGCAGCGGCACTACTTCAGGATTCCGCTCCGTGTGATCCTTGTTATCCATTGGAACAAAGGCACGACGAACAGGCACTCTGCAAGTTTCGTGTGCGCCTCAACGAGGTGGGAACTATCCGGGTGAGGTTCCTGTAGAATCACGGCATCAATCGTAGTGAACAGATAATCCATGACCACGCGTGTGATACAACGTCTGACGGGGCATCGGACTAAGGTCCCCGTACGGCAGTACGGAGCTCTTCTGCTAAAGTACGTTCGGCAGCAGAAGGGCATCGTGGCTCTCGCCTCCGTATTGATACTGGTCAATATCGGCCTCCAGCTCGTCAATCCTCAGATCATGCGCTACTTCATTGACGAGGCGGTGGCGGGCAGTCCCCTCGGCAGACTCGTGGCTGCCGCCGGAGTGTTCATCGCCGTGGCGCTGGTGCAGCAGGTCATCAGCGTGCTTGCAACGTACACGAGCGGTCAGGTCGGGTGGAATGCCACCAACTCCCTGCGATCCGACCTCGCGCGCCACGCGCTTTCACTCGACATGCCCTTCCACAACAGCCGCACGCCGGGTGAGATGATCGAGCGCATCGACGGGGACGCGGAGACCCTTGGAGGGTTCTTCTCGACGTTCGCGGTCCATATTCTGGGCAACATCATCATGCTGGTGGCCGTCCTCGCAATTCTATTCCTCGAGGACTGGCGGGCGGGCCTCGCGCTCTTGGTGTTCGCCACTGTTTCGTTGGTGGTCATCATACGGATGCGCAACGTCTCCGTTTCAAGCTGGAGGGCCGACCGGGAGGCGAGCACCGAGACGTACGGGTTTATCGAGGAGCGTCTCGCGGGCCGGGAGGACATAAGAACAAGTGCCGCCCAGCCCCATGTCATGAAGGGCTACTTCGACCATATGTGGAGGTGGTTCCGGGTCCACGTCAAAGCTGAGGCCATTGCCAGTGTTGTCACGAACACCGCGCTGTTCGTCAACAGCGCTGGCTTGGCCGTGTCGTTGTTCGTTGGAGCGTATCTATTCTACCAGGACTGGATCAGTATCGGCACGGTCTTCCTCATTTACCAGTACACGACACTGCTCAATCGGCCGGTAATTGTGGTCTCCCACGAGATGGAAGGGCTTCAGCGAGCCGGGGCGAGCGTCATCAGAATCCACGACCTCCTCCGCATCCGTCAAGAGGTGATCGATGGACGCGGTGTCCATTTCCCAGATGGACCCCTCTCGGTTCGTTTCGATTCCGTCTCTTTCGCATACAACAGCGGAGAGTCCGTGCTGCGCGATGTCACCCTTGACCTCCGTCCCGGCAGGCTACTCGGACTCCTTGGCAGGACGGGAAGCGGCAAGACCACGATGACGAGGCTCCTCTTTCGTCTCTACGACCCCGACGAAGGCAGGATACTCATAGGAGGACAGAACATCCGAGAGGCGCGAATTTCCGATCTCCGCGCAAGGGTCGGCCTCGTGCCGCAGGACGTCCGGCTCTTCCATGGAACGGTGCGTGACAATCTGACGTTCTTCGACCGGAGCGTGCCCGATGCTGATTTGCTTGACGTGCTCGGCGAGATGAACCTGACAAGATGGTACGAAACGATGCCTGACGGTCTCGACACGATGCTTCAACCGGATGGCGGCGGCCTCTCTTCCGGTGAGGCACAGATGCTCGCCTTCGCGCGAGTATTCCTCAAGGACCCTGGTCTCGTGATCCTTGACGAAGCCACGTCGCGGCTGGACTCCAGTACCGAGGAGTCCATCAAGAGGGCAATAGACAAGCTGGTCCGGGGGAGGACCGTACTGATAATTGCCCATCACCTTGCCACCATCCAGAGGTGTGACGACATCGTCATCCTCGAAGACGGCCGGATAGTGGAAGCTGGAGAGCGGGAGACACTCGCGTCCGACCCGACCACCCGCTTCCACCGTCTTCTTCAGACCGGCCTCGAGGAGGTCCTGTCATGAGCACGTGGCGGTATTTCGCTTCTCTCTCGTGGATGTTCAAGTGGACGCTTGCACTCGACCTTTTGGGCTCGGTGGTCGTGATCGTCGGACTCGAACAGGCATTCGCGCTGACCTTGAGAGAGGTCTTCAACACCCTGACCGGGGATGCGTCGACCTCGCTGAGTGTGTGGACCCTCTGCGCGGTGCTGGTGGGGTTTGCGGCTGCTCGTTTTGTGGTGTTCGTGGGCACATTCGCACTGCAGTTCGCCAACGCGTTTATGATCGGCGCCCTTCTGCAGAGAAACGTTCTCGCACATCTTATGAACTTGAGTGGCGACCGCGGCCTTCCCGCATCGTCCGGCGAGGCCGTGACCAGGTTCCGCGATGATGCCTCAAATGTCGGCGGGTTTCTCATTGTGCCGAAGTTCATCGCGGCGGAGTTGGCATTCGCCGCAGTCGCCGTCTTCATCATGATTCGCATCTCTCCCCTGATAACGCTTGTTGCATTCGTCCCCCTGTTTGTAATTCTCACTGTCTGTATCGTCGCAGGGACCCTGATTGGACGGACGAGAAAGCGAAGCCGTGAGGCAACCGGCGACGTGGTCGGCTTCCTCGGCGAGATGTTCGGCTCCGCAGAGATAATCAAGGTCGCCGGAGCCGAGCCGCATGTCCTCGGCGAGTTCGACCGCGTGAACGCCGCGCGCAAACACGCCGGCCTGAAAGACACGCTGCTCACGCAGACACTGGGCGCCATTTTCCTCAACGTGCAGAGCATTGGTACCGGCGCAATTCTGATCGTGGCCGGCCAGGCAATACTTGGTGGTCAGTTCACCGTTGGTGACCTCGTGCTGTTCGTATTCTATTTGGAGTCGTTCACGATGCTTTTTGCGGGCATCGGGGAGATATTTACGGCATATCGACAGACCGGCGTCAGCATCGAGCGGCTTGTTGAATTGATGCCGGGTTCCCCGCCGGAGAAGCTGGTCGAACGGAACCCAACGCACCTGTTCCGAAAAGCAGCCGACCCCGATCATGTCGAGAAGACCGAAGCTGACCGCCTCGAAAGTCTTGTGGCCCAAGGGGTGACCTACGTGTACCCGGACTCAGAGCACGGTGTGTACGATATCGACCTCTCCCTACAGAAGGGGTCGTTCACGGTAGTCACAGGAAGGGTCGGTGCAGGCAAGAGCACGCTGTTGCGCGTGTTGCTGGGTTCCCTGCCGCTGCAGGCCGGAGAGTTGCGGTGGAATGGCAAGACAGTAAAGGATGCCGGCAAGGTATTGATACCTCCGCGCGTGTCGTACACTTCCCAGGTCCCGCGGTTGTTCAGCGAAGAACTCCGGGGCAACATTCTTCTGGGTCTTCCCGAGGACAGGGTGGATCTGAACGGGGCCGTCCGCTCCGCCGTGCTGGAACGTGACATCGACGGCCTAGAAAATGGGCTGGACACCGTAATCGGGCCGCGGGGAGTAAAGCTCTCCGGCGGTCAGCAGAGAAGGGCGGCCGCTGCGCGCATGTTCGTTCGTGAGCCGGAACTGCTCGTCTTCGACGATCTGTCGAGCGGCCTCGACGTGGACACCGAGCAGACCCTCTGGGAGCGGATCTCGGATCGCCCCAACAGCACCGTCCTAGCAGTCTCCCACCGGCGTGCTGCCTACCGTCGAGCCGACCACATTATTGTTCTCAAGGACGGTCGCGTCGACGCCGAGGGGAAACTTGATGACCTGCTCGCAACCTCCACCGAGATGAAACAATTGTGGGCGGGCGAGATAAGCAGACCTGATTCGACGATGGACTAACAGGCAGGAACAAAGTGACGAGTAAGGTTGGGAAACCACCAGCAAGTCTGCAATCACTGAGAAGGCGGTCTACCCAAAAAGATTGATGTTGGAAGGGGCCTAAACCCCGCCGGCGAAATCTGATCTGAACAAGCCAACTTCACTCGAACCTTCAATTCCTACTTGGCTTCCAAGCTAATCCTTAGCGCGAAAGTTCTGTCTACAGTAAGAAGCGGCTCACCATGATGTACTGAACTGCGAACGCCGCCGTTGAGGGCGACCTCTGCAACGTCTCCGCCGTCTATAGGACTATCCTCCGGCGTGAGTAACGAGTAGACGATGGCGGCCCTTCCGGGCTTGACCTCTATCTCCTTGACGAAGGAATGAACGAATGCCCGGGTCTCGGTCAACTCGCTGGTCTTGAGGAACTCGCTTATCTCCTCCGCGTAGGAAGCGATGATGTCCGCGCTGTCCAAGAAGTGCCTCCGCTGTGCCAGCAGAGCCCTCGCCTCCTCAGCGGCTATCTCCAGCTTCTCCTTACGCTCCCGGTGCTCCCTGATGCGGTCCGAGGCGTCGGCCATCTCAATGTCGGTCGTCTCGATGGCGTTCCAGATGCGGCCCAGTCGCTTCTTCACATCCTCAAGCTCCTCCTCGATGCTATCCATCTTCTGACGCTGCTCTCGCGCCACGCCGTCCAACTCTACGTCCAGCAGTTTCACCAGGTCCCGGATGTTGGACTCGGTGAGGATACATTCCCGGATTACCCCGACGATGAGGCTCTCCAAGTTCTTGGCATTGAGCCTGGGAGTCCTGCAGGCGCCGCTGCCGCGCTTGAGCACGGACTGGCAGACGTAGTAGGTGTATCTGCCGCTCTTGGCCTCGGCGGCGGTCATGGCCTTGCCGCAGGTCTCGCACTTGAGCAGGCCGCTGAGCAGGTATGGGCTTGATGCCCTGCGGGGATTCACCTTCTTGGGTGCGCGTGAAGCGAGCAGCCTCTTGACTCTTCGGAACTCCCGCTTGGAGACGATGGCGGGGTGCGCGTCCTCCACCCTTACGGGAGGCTGACCGTCCTTGGCGTTGGTACCCCAGACCACGGCTCCGGTGTAGGCCTCGTTGTCGAGCATGGTGTGGACGGTGGTCTTGAGCCACTTCTTGCCGTTCGTGGTGGGTATGCCCTCTGAGTTGAGGGTCTTGGTGATGTCGAGGATGCTCTTTCCCCGCAGCGCCATGTCGAAGACGCGCCGGACCACGGCGTCGGCTGGCGGGTCGAGATCCAGCCTCGGTCGCTTCTTCGGCCCGTCCTGGATGTGGACCCTCCTGTAACCGTAGGGAGCGTAGCTGGTAACCCAGAAGCCCCTGGACGCGGCCTCGCGCATCCCCCGCGTAACTTCCTGCGCGAGATTTTCCGAGAAAAAGTCGTCAACGCTCTCGATGATGGCTTCGAGTAGCTTTCCTGTGGGAGTGTCGTCTGCCTGCTCGGTGATGGAGACGACTCGGATGCCTCGCCTGCGCAGCATGGACTTGAATGCCACGGCGTGCTCGCGCTTGCGGGTGAAGCGCGAGAATTTCCATACGAGGATTTCCTTGAAGGGAGCCTCGGGCTTTCTGGCCTCGTCGAGCATCCTTCGGAACTGCGGCCTGTCGGCTACCCGCCCGCTCTCGGCCTCGTCGACGTACTCGCGCACGACCATGTAGCCGTTCTTCTCTGCGTAGTCCCTGAGCGCCCGCAGCTGTGCGGCGACGGACAGGTCGACGTCCTGCTTGTCGCTGGACACCCTGGCGTAGAGCGCCGCCGGCATGTAGTCTTCTCGGTGCTTTTCGTTCACTTGTCAATCCTCCTTGTAGCGTTTCCACGCTCAGCTTCTCGTTCTTTCAGCCTCTCGTATCGAATGGCTCTGAGCCACTCCCTCTCCTCTATGTAGTTGCGGAGGGCCTCTCGGATAAGCTCGCTCATCGTGCGTCCCTCTTGTCGCATCACTTCTTGCACCTGCTCGGCCATCTCAGGGAGCAGCGAGAAGGTGATGGTCTTCGTCTTTCTGGTCATGTCGTCACCCTGTAATACCAAGTCTTACTCTCTATGATGCTGCCTACTACTACTCGCTGTCAACCTACGCAGCGACTTTAGTGAAGGCATACGTGGCCTCCAGAACGTCCGGGCTGCGCCACGCTCTGCCCAACGGCCCTTCCTTCTCCAGCACCTCCCTATCGGACACCCACAGCGGGAGATCGGTTCTCGTTCTCGCCATCTCCTTTCGAGCAACACCGAGAAACCTCGACTCCGCCAGCACGTCGTCAAAGACGATGAGCACTACGGAGTAAGCTCCGTGGTCGTCCGTCGGGTTGTGAGTCGAGTAGTAGCGCAGGTAGGGAGCGAGCCGTTCTGCCATCGTCCCGGGCCGCACCGCCCTACGCTCCCACTCCAGAAAGAACGGCAGCGTCTTGTTGCGCCTGCGCAGGATGCCGAACGCGTCGGGGTGGATGGAGCGCATCTTGTAGTTGTGCTCGAAGAACCTCGAAGCCCTGTGTGGTGGTTCGAGCATCACCACCCGATACCGGCTCGCCTTGGCCTGCCTCGACAGTTGAGCGAGAAAGTGGTGAACAGCCTCCGTATGTTCCATGTTGCGGGCCAGCAGCCTGCTACGCCTACCGGAGACGTTCTGCCATGTCAAGGGCGCCCTCTCATCCTTCGGCTCCACGCTCCATTGGTTACGCAGGCCGCCAACCGAAGTGCGGTCGCGGCGGGCTAGGACGGCGATACCCCAGTCGGTCAGCGCCAGCCGCTCCTTGCCTCCCATGTGGATGCGGCGGGCCAGCTTCGCGCTCACCAGAGGGACCGTCAGTTGGGAAGTCCGCTGGGCCGTGACGCCCAGCAGCCCGTTCAGGTCCTTGTGCGTGATCCATGGCCAGTCGGCAAGGATGTCCATGGTGCGCTTCAGTGCGGGCGTGAGCACGGCGGGCAGCAGGTGGTCGGGACAGTCGAATCCCCCGTCCGGCACCTCTATGTCCCTGGGCATGAGCGGCCTCGCTAGTCGCTGCTCGACCGGCCGTGTTCCGCCTGAGGTCAGGTTCGACATGAAGGTGTGCAGGTCGGTCACCGTGTTGAAGGACGTTAGGTGCCATATCTTGTGGCTGGATGAGCCCAGTGCGACTCTCTTCTCCAGTGCCAAACGCACCGGAACACGTGCGCGTCTGAATAGCCCACGCGAGTGACGCATCCGCATCTCGTCAGGCACTATCACCAGCAGGGCGTCGGGTCGCGCGACACCCGTCTCTAGCAGCCTCCACACCCTCTTCGAGAAACCCGTCCTGTCGGAAGTCGCTCCCTGCCGCACGATGCCGATGGCCCGACCGTCCGGCAGGAACATGCCGGCGTCCAGGGGAGAGCCTCGGTACCACTTGAAGTTGAGAGCACCTCCCACGGCGGCGACGTGGGATGCCAGACGGTAGATGACGCCCACGGCATCCAGCCGCTCAAGCAGGATGCGCTGCCAGTGTCGGGAGACCGGGTACCGCTGCAGCAGTTCGAGCACGTCCTCGTCCTCTTGCTCGGCCAGCCAGCGCAGGCCCACTCTGGTGACGTAGAGCCTCCTGGTAGATGCGATGAGGTCCGTCGAGTGGCGGATGGAGGCCACTAGCTCCCTGTCCTTCAGGTCTGCCACCACATCGTGCATCGTCCGGTCGGCGGTGTTGGAGACGACGGCCAACTCCAGCCGGTCGAGGAACGGCATCGCCGCCAGGTACTGCATTGTTCGCAGGTCTCGTTGCATCCGATCTTTACCTCTCCCACGGTCACCACGTGCGGTCTCCGGCTACCACCGGACGGGGGCGTTGGTTTTCGGCGTGAAGAGAGAGGTATCAGAACAAACATTTCACAAGAACGTGCGTCCGAATACAAAGTGCACGCAGAGGGATAGTTGGTAGTCTTGGAATGGATTGAGTTGGGATGGTCTGAGTAGCAACCGTGGTCGCTATCAACCTCGGTGCCCACGGGGGCTCTTCCTTCTTGGGTCCTGCTGAGACATCCACCAGCGGCTGAACGCCGAACCAGGATCCGGGATGGGGACGCGCACGCCCTCTCTTGTAAGGCCTCCATGGCGGATGGTGGGCGGTGGAGTGCGCGGGTAAAACGCTAAATCGAAGTGTCTGACATAGAACCGAGGATGATCCAACAGTCGTCATTTCGTAGCTGAAACGCGGGGTAGGGGAACTGAGAGAGCCTCATTGCTGCGAACACTTTGGGCAAAGGGGCCGTGGCGGAGTTGGATTGCATCGCCAGCTACGAGAATTGCAGAAATACAATTGCTGACGACGCCGTATTCAGGTGGAAATGGGACAATTGGCGTAGCTGGGTGGGACACTCTGTCACGGGGTGGTGGAACGGCTTGGCGAGTTTGGGAAACTACGGTCATGGCGAGGGCGGGAAGTAACTGTGGGCTGGCGGCAGGTCATGTTCGCTCTCCTACAGGACTCTCCCTCCAGGATCCCGTCGGTTGCTCTCGGCTGTTCGGATAACTGGCTCGTGGTGCCTGTCGTGCCTGGAACTCGAAGGGCGGCGGGCTGGGCGGCGGTAGACAGTGAATGGCGAGTTTGGGCAGTCCGGGGAGGACACGTATGCCACCCGTTATAAGGTCTGTATGGCGAATTGCATCGGGTGCAGTACCGGGGTAGAACGCTGAATGGAGCTGGACGGTGCAACTCAATGGCAGGTCGGGAGCACGGTGGCGCAGGCGTGGAGAGCGGAATTAAGGGGACATTGGTGGAAGCACTTTTGGTCAAGGGGCGGTGGCGGAGGAAGTTCCAAAAAGGGAAGTCATGGTTGAGCCGGATTTGGCCTGCTGGGTTCCCATGTCCAGCTACGATAGTTCCCTTTCTGCAAGTTGGTGATGGAAGGGGTACGGACAACGCAGCGGTCGGTTGGTGTGATGAGGCAGTGGGAAAGTGGCGCGGCCGGGCGGGGAGCCTCCCTACAGGAAATTGTGGGGATGCGGCAGGTTCAACTGAGGCGGTGGCACAGTCGGGTACATCAGTGTCGTTGACCGCAGGAAGGGTCAGTGGCGGCCATAAGCAGTGAGTTCGATCTAGGCGCGTCCCGGGTCACATGCGTGACACCCGTTATGACGCATGGACATTTGGGGGGGCGTTCGTGCTGTCAGGGGGCTGTACAGAAGGTGGAGTTAGTTCCGAAAACGGAAGTGGGAGCGGATCTATAGCTGAATCGGGATGAAAGGCCCTCTATAGGACAATTGGAGGAAGCACTTTGGTTCCGGTGCAGGTTCCGGCGGCAGTTCCAATCGTCAGCTACGAAAGTTCCGTTTTCGGAAGTAGGCCTTCGGGAGGGCGACTTCCGTTTGCCAGCTATGAAAGTTCCGTTTTCGGAAGTGGGCTTTCGAAGGGGCGAAAAGGGGACCCTGATCGGGGACAGACCACAGACTGCGGAGTCCCGAGGACAGTGCTAGGAGCTCATCTAGGATGGGGGCGGCATCGAAGTGTCCTCGCCTCAGAGAACACGCAAGGCCAAGAGGCAGCCGTCACCGATCCCTTACCCTCGAAGGTCGTCAAGGAACTCCGATGCGGGATCGACGCCGGTCACGAGGAGGTAGTCGCGGGCGCGTGTGCAGGCTACGTAGAGGAGATGGCGTTCGGTGTTGTATACATCTTCCAAGTCCGAGTCATCGGTGACCGATTCGATTCGCTCCTGAAGCGGAATGACCTCATCGTCGCAGGCCATGACAGCAACGGCGCGAAACTCTAACCCCTTTGCCAGATGCATAGTGCTGATCGAAACCCCTCCGCCGGTCGTTTGAACACCTTCGTCAAGAACGGTGAATCGTAGGCCAGCGTTCTCGACGGCAGTTGCGGCCCGGTCGATCTGATCGGCCGACCTGACGAAGACGCTAATCTCGTGAGCCTCCAAGTCCCTTCCGATCAAGTCGGTGAGCCAGCCGGTAACAGCTTTGGATTCATTGTCGATGGACTGGGAGATCGTTATGGCCGGCTCGGGGCCGTTGAATACCGATATGGTGCCTGAGCGCTCCTCCGCGTTGCCGTCGATGTCGGATATCTCCGACCCTAGGAGAAGGTCGGACTGCTTCCTGATCTGGTGCGAGGTCCGGTAGTTGATCTTCAGCGTGCGTGAGCGCCCGCGTATCTCCACGCCCAGCGCCTGCCATGAGAACGGCTGCTGAAATATACGCTGGCCCAAGTCTCCGGCGAAGAAGAGTCCATCGGGTCGCCCTGACCCCAAGGATGCCAGAAAACAAAGCTGGGCTACGCCGATGTCTTGCGCCTCGTCAACGACGACAAAATCGAAAGGAGATCTCTGGGACTCGCCGAATCTGGACGCAAGTTGACCGAACATCTCCGAGCGTGTAGTTAGACTCCGCTCCTTGAGCCCTGACCGCACATGCTCGAAGATGGACCACAGAACCTGACGTTGGCTTTCGGGCAACCTTCGCCTCCGACCGAGGCGGGGGACATCACGATAGGCTTCCCACGTACCCAACTGCCACGCATCGACGACCTGCTCCCACTCCGTCAGCATGAAGCTCGTTGTGAATCTGCTGTCCTCGGTGTTGGAAGCCGCCTCCTCAATGAGCGAGCGAATCTGCGTGTCAGAAGCGAAGGATGGTTTGCCCAGGTTGAGCTCAAACAACCTCTCCCCAAGAGCGTCGATGGCGTAGACTTCCACTCGCTCCGCGAGCCGTGGCTCTGAGCTGACGAGTATGCGCAATCGGTCTTGCAGGGCGTTGGCAAGCGTCTCGGAGAAAGTCGTCAGCAGCACTCTGGCGTTGGGGTTCGTGCGAGCCAGGTGGACCGCACGGTGCAGCGCAACGATGGTCTTTCCCGTACCTGCGGAGCCCGACACTCTGGCTGGTCCGTTGTATTCGCGCTCGACGATCGCGCGCTGGGCCGGGTGAAGGAAGATGCTCCACTTCTCCCAAGGGTAGTCCAGAGCTTGGGCGAGCTCCTCTATGTCCCTCATGACCCTGAAGCGTCTCATCGCGTCGGGGTGGTCGAACGGGTCGGCTCCGGCGGGGACAGGAAGGGCGGGCTGTGGAGTACCACCAGCAGCAATCTGTAACAAGGCTTCCCCCGCTTCTTCGGGAAGATGGCTGGCGATGTCCAGAAGGTCGTCCTCATCCGCGTCGCGCACGCTGCCCAGCCACTCGACTGGAACGCCGTAACTCAGCAACTGTTCATCCGGCATTCCCGCAGCTGGACGCGGCTGCGGCGGAGCCTGCCGTTCCGCTTCAACGTAAACGGGAACCTCGATCTCCCTGACAGTCTCGTGTAACTCTACGATCTGCATCGCGCCTGTATGCGGATGGACCTCCATCCTGCGGCCATGCGCCCATTTGTAGGCGTCGTCGTGGTGGTCGACGTAGCACAGAGTCATGCTGTCGCCGGACTGGTGGACGATGATGCGGACGTCCTGATTTACACGGGCGGATCGAAAGCTGCGATCCCTAGCGCCCTCAATCCGGTGCATCCTGAAACCGGGACGCGTAGGATCAGTTTGCAGATCGAACACCGTCGTCTTGACTGCGGCCTGCTCTGCAGAGCTCAGCTTAGCAAGGCTCGCTGTAAACGTGGTGGCGATCCGGAACTGCATTCCCCTAATAGACTGGTTCAAGTTGGAATCTTACTCTGACAAATGAGTCAGAGTCATCCTGCGTAATCGACGGTTCGGTTCCGTTGAACTCACGCATGGCTCGCTGCATCACGGGCCACCCTCTGCCTCGCTGTTCCATGAACCCTGAACTAAGCATGTAGTTCGCCATAAGTTCGTTCCGTGAGCGGGGATGGCCGCCAGCCTTAACACTCTCGACGCTCATGTGGTTGGGTAAACCGCCAGGACTGGTCACATCGACATGACGTGCGAACGCCTCAAGTAGCACTTTCGACCCAATGATTGCATAATCCCTATGAACCACTGCGTTAACGAGAGCCTCACGAAGGGCCACCTGTGGCAGCAATGGTCTGTCTTCACGGACCAGTCCCCGGTATGACTCGAACCGTCCAAGGCTAGAGAACCAACCGACAGCTCGTCTTACTTGGTCGTCCAGACGTCCTGTGGCGTCAGCGACCTGCAGCACGGCAGAAGCCCGGTCGCCACCCTCGTATGCAACGCATTCTACTTTGAAGTTCTGTGTTTGCGGATAGCTTTGTGGCTGCCTGCCAAACGCTAACACTCCGTACAGGGTAGGATGCAAGACATCTCCTAGCTCGGCTACCACACCACGATTCTGAAGATCATCCTCATGATCAGGCTGGGGTTCGGTCTCGACATCGAGCCCTATCTCTTGAAGATAAGCACGAAAGACATGGAGATCGATATGAGCCGTGGTCGCGGCCTGAATTGTACGTTCCTCAGTGAAGATGTAGCCAAATGCGTTATAGAGCTCCTGGAGCTCAGTCGGCGATGGCTCGACACTGCTACGAGCGCGGCGAACGTAGACACGACCACCATAGCGCAGTGGCTCGAAACTCCTCTGGCGAGGAACCTCGATCCAGTGTACCCAGCCTTTCGGGTCTTGATGCTGACCAGTGTGAGCGGAAACTGGAGAACTGCATCCCGATTGCAAGAATGACGTCAAACGTTCCTGAACCTTCTGGGGATCCTCATTGAGGCCCCGAATTTCTTGCGCGTCTGTGACGCCAAGAATCACGACGCCGCCTTCTGTGTTTGCGAACGCGCAAATTGCCCTTCCAATTGCGGAAAAGTCGAGTGAACGCTTGAACTCGGTTTGTCCGCTCTCTTCATCTTCAATGCGCTGGAGAACTTCCAACCACTCCATTGACGTAGCCCCTAGAATCCATACTTGAGCCGTCTCTGACGGAACGCCTCGTCACCGCCATCGACGGTACGTACAATTGCGTCTCGAACGGCTGGATCCTCAATCGCACCTGAGTTCGCAACACGACCTCTATCCGCAGAGGCTTCGAGATGAATCACCAAGTCTGCATCTCCGTTGACGACGATATTCGCGTTGTGCGTAGCGACGATAATCTGCCGGCGTCCCTTGAGACGTTTAAGGGCTGGAAGCATAGTCTCGAATAAGTATCTGTTGTCTAGCTCATCTTCGGGCTGATCAATCACGAGAGGACGATCGTCATTGGTCTCCAGTAACAGAGAGAGCAAGATGTTAACCTGCTGGCCTCCGGAAAGTTTGTCCAAAATGCGAGCGGCACCTTCCTCAAGCCTGAGTTCAAGCACGTAAGAATCGCCACAGCGAATTGCAGCTAGTTCGCGCTTTTTCCAAAGGTTGAGCTGCGCTCGGAAAGTCTCCTGCACCGCAGTGCTCATTCCGATTTCATCAAGCTGATCCGTGTCAAGTTTCTTTAGTAACTCTTGGGGTGTCGGGTGCTGTCCCTCCGTTAGATCGTTCCACCATCTCGTGATCCCTACTTGTTTCAATCCCCGAAGAAAGCTGTCTAGAGGCGCATTGCGACTATCGTTGATTCTACGTGGCGAAATCCGCCCATTGAACTGTATTCCAACCTTCTCGATAACTCGGTCAAACGCGCTTCGCTGTTGGTCTACCAAGGCTTGCCGTTCTTTGAGTAGTGTGTCAAATGTATACTCGGCAGCAGAAAGGGAATCACGTAGCTCAGTCAAGTGTGCCTCATAGCTTGCTAGCAGTGAAGCCTGGCTGTTGAGCGCCTGAAGTTGATTGATTTTCGCTCCATCCAGCCCACGAGATGCAAGCTCACGGTCCACCTGCACCCGGACATCTTCTTGGTAGGCCTTCAAGGCATCCGCGATTGATCTGCTAACGATGTTCGTGGCGTTTAGTTCATCCTTCGCAGAGCGAATGAAATCGCCTACGCGCTCCCAGCGGGCCCGAAAGTCAACCTCATGCTCGTTCACACCAGCATCCGAGAGTACTTGTTTAATGGAATCATCGATCTCCGGAATATCGACCGCCCCAAGCGATTCCATAATCTTGGCCAAGGAAGTAGCCAACTCCGTGGCAATTTTCTCGCCCTCTCGCCATCGGCGGAGGTCACTCGAAACGCGATTTAGCTTGTCCACACCGGCATCAGAGAATGCGGCAAGCTCTTCGGCCGCCCTCTGGCTTCGCTCAACCGCCTGCTCGGCGTCGGCAAGCCGATTGATAAGTTCGTTGAGACCATCGGCGGCACGGGATAGCTCCTTATCTAATTCATTCAATCGCTCTTCACGCTCCTTAATGCCCCGCGTCTCCGAAGGCACAAGTCGCGCGAGAATGTCTTCCACTTTCTCAGCATCCTGAACTAGTCGCTGAAGTTCGTTCTGGGTGTAGAATTCCGCAGGCCACTGCTCGTAGAGAGTCGCTGTGGTATCTTGGCCCGGACACTCTAGCAGCACTTCAGGCGACCCGCCAAGAAAGCGATCTTTGCCACGGGCTTCAACCTGCTCTGCCAGCTTGTCATCGTCGGGCATGGCAGCATTGACATGAACGCGCAAGCCGTCAAGAAACGTGCTCTTGCCTGTCATGCTGCCACCTATAATGCAGGTGAGATCAGGACTGAGTTCGAAAACAGTACCTGGCTCGCCCTCGCTGTCTCCGCCAAAGAACGAAGCCCTACCTGTTACCACGACAGACTTCAGCCAACTCCGAGTGTTCATGGTTACGTCGGGCGGGTCTATAGTCTCTTCCAAGGCACCGCCGCTACTTCGTCTGTATCCGATCCGCACTCGCGAGTCACTAGCAATGAACGCTTGACGTAGCGCTTCGATTCTGGGGCTGGCAAGCTTGAGCCATGTGTGGCGTTTGCCAATTTCGTCAATGGTGTAAGCGTCACTGCCGTGGAAGAACGCCTGGCGATGAACGGCCATACTCTCCCGCAGCCACTGCCGGTTCTTGATTGTGTCGTCAGGCAGCTTCTGGTCACCTAGCTCTAGGCCTGCCACCTCGGAGTGCCGAAATTGTTGCGAGACCTGAGCCTTCAGAGCTCCCAACAGTCCTTTTTCGTCATCTATGTGAGGCGCGAGCGCGATGTAACCCCATTTGAAGTTCCCATCCTGGGTCTTGGGGCACTCCCGGTCTTGAAACTCCCTCAGGTCACGAAAAGCCCCATCCGCACTACTATTGGACATCTTGAGTTGATTATCGGGTTTGTTAGGCCAGGGTTCTACTCCTCCCATCACAAGATCGAAGGCCTTTAGATAGTTGGGACGGCCTATCTCCGGGTCGAATAAGAAAAGCAGGTGCAACCCACTCTTACCGTCGTTGAGCAAAGGCTCGAATCCTGGGAACACAGCGTAGACCTTTTCCCGGAACGGTACATCGTCGTCATCAACGCCATTGTTCCACTCTTCCACAATCTGCCAGACGGCGCTGGTCTCCGCTGCGGTTCCAACGCGTGGGGAGTGAGGTGTGATGCCAAGCACTTGTACGCCACGTTCCACAGCGCTTTGTAGGAACCGACGAGCGTAGGCCGAAATTGTATTGGGCGACTGCGGGTCCCCGTTGATGTCCGCTGGAAACTTGGCTCTACGTCCTGCAAGGTCGTCCACCGTGTGGATGTGCAGATCGGCCTTGAGCCACCTCGAACCCGGCACCTCTCGCGCCCAGTTGTAAGCTTCTTGTCGCGTGAATGTCAACCTACAGTCTCCAAGGGAGCAACGTCCTCACCATCAATGTTATATGACCCCGTTCGAGTTTAGCCTTTTCATTCTACCCGAAACACCTTCAGCACCTCGTCGCCGAGGTGGTTGATGACCTTGACGGCGATGCGGCCTGAGTCGGGCTTGTCGAACGGGCGGGAGGTGTCGCTGTGGAGCGTGGCCCAGGCGTCTGTGTCGATCTCGGCCTTGAGCGTGGTCTTTAGCGACTTGTATGGGTCGCTGGCTCCCAGGAAGTAGGCGTGGCGGACGAAGAACGCCTCTTCGTTATAGTCGGTGTCGATGAACCAGCAGGCTATGCCCTCCGGCCCGTCGCTCCGCACCTCGCCACTATTGGGATGGAACACGTCCACCCCGTTGACCTTGACCTGGATCTGGTCGTCGTCCGCGTCGAGGATGTCGATGTCCGGCTCTCCGAAGATTACGAACAGGTTGCCCTTCCCGGTGTTCTTCAGGTCGTCTGCCATGTGGAGGTCGGCGTTCATCCGCGCCTTGAGGACGGGGACCCGCCCAAGATTCTCAAACTCGGTCGTGTGGGCCTCGTAGTTGAAGGCACAGGCGATAAGAACGTCGAAACCGCCGTCCGCAGCCTCTCGCGCGGCCTGTACGAGGTCCGGGCGTGACACCGTGCCAAACTCGGGGCCGATGAAGATTGCGGCGCGGCGCTCTATGCCGTCCTCCTCATCGCCCTCCGTGTAGCGCCCGTCGGCGCACACCAGCCGCCCAGGCCAGGGTGTGACGGACGTGAACTCTATCCTGTCTTCTCTATTGGCCTGCTGCACGCCGGAGGTTCCCAGATTGTCGAGCATGACCTGGGCAAAGTCGTACTCGCTCCCGTAGCCGTTGGACGACTCGGCGATGATGTCACCGTTCTCGTCCACTCCTAAGACGCGGTGTGGGGAGATGCTCTCTACTGTGAACGGACCCGCTACGCGAACCTTGTTACGGTTCTCGTACGGCTTGTCGTACAGGTACTCGTAGTCGGCATTGGCAGCGATGGAAGCATCGATCTCTTTCTGGCGGGCGATGCGCCGCTCCCACCACTGGGTGTGGAGGCTCTTTACTTCGTCAGACCATGTCGCCTCTGCATCGCGGGGAATCTCCCACTCCTCCCACGATTCACCGAGTACCCCGTTCAATTCCTCCCTGAGGGGCTCCAAGTCGTTCTGAGCGTCCTTCCAAATGACATCGATTTCCGAATTGTTGGCTATTGCCTTGAGAGTAATGTATGGCACACGTTCGTACACAAAGCCCTGTCGGACGTCACCGTGGGTTGTGGTTCTCGAAGCGACACCACGCTCGATCTCTGACAGTTTGACTTGCCCGTCATGGCTGTCCGAGAGCAGATAGTAGGGATATCGTGCCCCCATGATGCGTGCTCGCGCAAGGGCAAGGGCCACACGAGAAGTGTCGACGGTAATCCATCTCCTACCCCACTGCTCGGCTACGTATGCAGTTGTGCCAGACCCACAGGTGGGATCGAGCACGAGGTCGCCTGGGTCAGTGGTCATGAGTATGCAGCGCTGGATGGCTTTTGTGCCAGTTTGTACAACATACAGCTTTTCGTCTGTGAAACTCCCAGTACCCGTGTCGGACCACAGTTCAGATACCTGCAAGACACTGAAGTCACTCAACTTCCTAACGTATTGGATGCTGTTCCTGGCTTTGTGAATTCTGTTGGCCTTCGTAAGACGTGAGTGTCCAACCAGTGTTGTCTTCGAGCGGAGCGCATATCGCTTTCCTTCAAACTCAACATCCAGTATAGGATTACCTTGGGATGTGATATCGTTTGCCTTATAGGCCTCATATCCTTCAGGTATTGGACTACCGTTCCTTTCGTCTTGAGTCATTCCTCTATAGTGACCTGCTGCATTCCTGATCCAGCGATAGGTTGAAGCAGTGCCTTCCTCCCAAGATTTCGCGAGATAGGGCCTACGGAACTTCACGACTTCTCGGTCTTTGGAATACCAAAGCAAATAGTCATACCTTTTTCTAAGGTAGTTGGAGTTTAGACCACTCGTCTTTACGAATGCGATTTCGCCCAGAAAGTTCTCCTCTCCAAATACCTCATCGATGACCGATCGCACTCGGTGGACGTTCTCGTGACCAATCTGCACGAAGATTGAACCCGACTCCGCGAGTAAGTCCCGTGCCACCGTGATCCGATCTCGTAGATACGTCAAATAAGAATGGATGCCGTCTCGCCAGGTGTCGCGGAATGCCTTCACCTGCTCCGGTTCGCGAGTGATGTGGGCGGCTACGCCGTCACGTACTGCGTGGCTGGTAGTCGACCACTGAAAGTTGGAGTTGAACTTTATGCCATATGGTGGATCAATATAGATGCACTGCACCTTGCCGCGCAGTCCCTCGCGCTCTGCGAGTGACGCCATCACCTGAAGGCTGTCTCCGAGGATCATGCGATTCGACCAGTTGGCGTCGTGCTGGTAGAACTCTGTCTTGGCGTCCTCGGACGGCAGGCCGTTGAAGTCGGCGAACATGTCGGTCTGGTATTCGTCGGAACCGCGACCATTTCGAGACTGCCGCACCAAGTCGTCGACCAGTACCTTCGGGTGAACCCGCTCTTGGATGTAAAGCGGCGGCACGTTGACCAAAAGGTCCGACCAGTCCTGCTCGTCCTTGCCTCGCCACACGAGCTGCGGGTCCAGGTCGCGGTTACGCCGCTCGTAAGCCAATTGAACAGGGCTCTGCTCCTCCTCGCGCATGAGAGGCTGGTGCTCGGCAGACGGTAGGTTTCTGCGCCGGGCTTCCGCGTGCGTGAGGGCTTCAACGGACTTGGGTGTCTTGGTGCGTGCGCGTCGGGGCATGGCTAATTCCCTCCGGTCCGGGGCGAAAAGGGGTTTAGTAATTCGACACCCAAACCCTGGAAGTGATCAACGTTGCGAGTAACCAGCGTCAGATTGTGTATTTGGGCGGTGGCGGCCAACAGGCCGTCAATCGCTGAGACATTTCGGATGTAGTACATTCGGCCCCAGGCGTCGGAGGTGGCGGCCTCGATTGACAGAGTCCGGTCTTCGTAATGCTGCTCCACGTACCTCAGCCAGTTTCCCAGAGATACTGCTTGATTTTGGTCGCGGTCTCGAATAAGTTCGATTCCCTTTCGTATTTCGCCCAGCGTAAGTACGCTCAGAAACAGTTCATCGTCTGAAACGCGGGCGTACCAGGCTGTCACGTTCTCGTCGCACTGTTCTCGTTTGCGCAATTCTGAGACGACGTTGGTGTCGAGCAAATGCACTAGACGGGCTCGCTCGCATCGTCATACAGGAATGAAACATCGCGTCCGTTGTCCGGACTCCGTGTCAAGTCCAGGTCGTCAAAGGACGGGCCGGTCACCAGCACCTCCTTGAAGTCGAGATCGCTGTAGTCAGGGAATCCTGGTTCTCTCACAGCCCCCTGCACCAGATTGTCGAACCCATCCTCCATATCGAAAACGTCGGTGAACTCGGCGAAGGCCCAGCGCCCGTACTGTCCAAGGTTGTTCACGCCGGGAACCCAGTAGGTCTCCATCGCGATCTTCTTCGCCTTGGCGTCCTCGTTGCGGTAGCCCTTGATCTCAACTACGAGGTGGAGGGGATTGTCTTCCCCACGTCCGTCGTCAACGTCAACGATGAAGTCGGGGATGTAGATGCGTGATTCTGAGCCGGAGCGGTATGGCACCTCAAGACCCAGACTGTGGTTCTTGACGTAAGCCCGCACCTTGGGATGAGCCTCGGCCACACGGCAGAACTCAGCTTCCCAGTCGCTGTCGAGGACGATCCAGTTCACGTGGCACTTACGGGAGTCCGTCTCCCAACGGCTCGACATGGACGTGCTGAAGTTGACGTGCGCGGTCGAGCCGGTCGGGTTGAACGAATCGAGCAGCGCCTTGACGGGATACCCGTTCGCGCGGCTGTTGGTGATGGCGGCGGTGATGATCTCGCAGGCCCTGTCCGCAAGGTCCTGGTACATGAGCTGGGCTGGATATGTCCCGCCCTTACATACCAGGTAGCCGTCATCCATCCATTGTCTAACAACTCTCCTCAGGCTGTTGAATAGGTGTAGCTTGGGGTCTTCGTTGGGATCTCGCCACTTGGTGTACAGCAGTCGCCGAGTGAGGTGGAACAGCAGGGTCGAGCGCCTGAGATCATTGGTGTGGACAAGGTCGAGGTCGACTCCCTCACCGATGATCCCTTCGTTCCTTGTCTTCGACGGTCCTACCAACTCCGGCGTCAGCACGAGGCGTGAGTCCTCAGTGAACTCTGCGGCGAGCTCTTCCTTGGGCGGATCGGTGCGATAGCCTGAGACCCTGGGGAACCGGATTTCGAGATGGTCTCGTTCCGGGCGTACCGCCTTGACCTGTACCGTCTGGCGAGGCTGCTGCGGCTTTACCACTACCGGCCTCGCCGTGAAGTCGAACGGCACGCCGAGCACGTCGGCGTACTCGACATCGAACAGATTGTCGTCGTTGAGGTCGTAGGACTGTCGACGCAATGCGCGCCCAATGACCTGCTCGCAGAGGAGCTGGGTCCCGAAGGCTCGAACACCGAGAACGTGGGTCACGGTGTTCGCATCCCAACCCTCGGTGAGCATGGAAACTGAGACGACGCAGCGGATGGACTGACCAAGGCGTCCCTCCTTGCCGACGGTGTTCATCACCTCCCGGAGAAGGTCCTGGTCGGTGATGTTCTCGGCATCGCGGGCGTCGCCGGTGCGCTCCACCCTCTCCCTGCGGAAGCGCTCGATCTCGTCAGAAGCCATGGTGCGGAAGTTTCTGTCCAGGGCATCGCCGGACTCGATCTGCTCGCTGTCTATCAGTATCGTCCGGGGCACGGGGTATGGGTTGCCGTGCTCGTCAAAGTTCTGGAACAAGTCGAAGCGACTCTGCATAAGGGTCTCAGAGCCGTCCTCGCTCTCACGGTAGAATCCGGATATGTAGTCGTAGACCAGCTTGGACGTGGAGGTGTTGTTGCAGACCACTATGAAGCATGGCGGGACCGTGATCCCGGCGTTGGCCCAGGTCTCATAGGTCTCCTTGTAGTGGCCATAGAGGGCTTCGAGGGCGGTCTGTAGCTGTACCGGAAGGCTGAGTGGGTCGAGATTCCCCTTCGCCTTGCCTCGGCCCCGCTTGGGCATGTCACCGCGGATGGTCTCCCACAGGACGCGGTACTTGGGCATGTCACCGCCTGGGATGTTGTCAGCCACCGGAACGCGCGGCAGCTTGACGATGCCGCTCTCTATGGCGTCCATGAGCGAGAAGTCGCTCACCGTCCAGGGGAACAGGGTGCCCTCCGCATAGCCGGAGCCCCGCAAGAAGAAGGGGGTCGCCGACAGATCGACTACCTGCCTGACGCCCAATCGCCGCTTGACGATTTCCAGCCCGGATATCCAGACGCGGGCGGCCTCGTTGTTCTTGTCGGCCTCCTTCTTGTCGTCGCCTCTAAGAGTGCCCTCGTCGTCCTCTCCCGGCTTGTGGCGGTAGCAGTGGTGTCCTTCGTCATTCAAGACCCAGATGTTCTTCATACCCATGAGATCGGGCATGACACGCTGGATCATCTGTCCCTCGGTCTCGACCGTATCCAGCTCGGCCCCACGGCCTTGTAGGAGCGCGCGCCCGCCTTTCGAGAGCTCCATACGGTCACGCAGCCTGAGAGCGTGGAAGTTGGTGATGACGATCCTGGCACGCTCAATGTCCCCGAGCATGTCCCTGGGCACCAGCTCCCTGCTGGCGTAGTAGCTGTCAGGGTCGTTGGGCTGGAGCACGCGGAGCCGGTCCTTGATGGTGATGCCCGGGGCGACAACGAGAAAGCCCCGTGTGAAGCGCCTGCTGTTTGGATGCCGGACGGCGTTGATGGTCTGCCACGCGATGATCATGGCCATGACCGTGGTCTTGCCGGCACCGGTGGCCAGCTTCAGGGCAAGGCGCGAGAGCTCCGGGTTGGCGTCGTTGTTAGCGTTGGCGAGGCGCTCAAGGATGCGCCTTCCTGCTGGCCCGAACTTTGGGGCAACCTCGGTAAGCCAGATGACGGTCTCGACTGCCTCTACCTGGCAGAAGAAAGGTTGGATGTCGCTGAATTCGTAGTGCCGCCAATGCTTGAGCAAGCGAGCGGTCTCCGGCGTGACTCGCCAGTCGTTGGAATTGGGTAACTCTCGCCACTGGTCGACGAAACCGCGAATCTCATTTACTATCGCCGTGACGTCGTACTCCTGCTCCTGTGTGGACAGCCCCTTGCCCTCGTCGATGACGAATTCTTGTTGACGCTTGTCTGACCGTCGCCTCCTGGGTTTTGGAATGGGCGTGACGAACTCCGCGCTGCGCCGGTTCTCGATGATCTGCTGGGTCGGCTGACCCTGACCATCGAGCTCCCAGTGCTTCGCCGGGTACTCGTAGGGGGAGTTGAGTATAGGTTGATCGAAGAAGCGATTCTCCATGACTGGCCTCACAGACCACATTGTGACACTCTCCGGTGGGTGAAGTCGAGGTTCTGGTTCCCTCCGAGCCTAGGCCTTCGCTTGTCCGAGCAGAGAACCAACGCATTGACTCTGAAGGTCAGGCGTTATGGTCTTGTACAGTCTCCTGAACGCTTGACAGCGGCCCGGACCCGTCTGCCAGCCAATCAACTCCCGAATAGGAGTTGCTTAAGGAAATCCAATGCCCTGAGTACGCCAATGGCGGTTAGGAATCTGCGGGCCGCTGTTCCGATGCGAGTGGTGGCGCGCCTGAGAGCACCGACAGTGCCCGCTGTATCACTATTGAGTTCCAGACCTAGTGTCTCCGCAGCCCGACGCGCGACTTCAGTCGCACCATGGGTTCCTCCTTCCAAGGATAGAACTTCGATCTGGTCTACAACTTGATCGTATGTATTGGGAAGGAACTCGCTAGGGTCGGATTGCAGCTCCTTGTGAAGCAGACGGGAGCCCTCGCCATCTTCAAACAAAGCCCCAATCTCCAAGTCGAGTGGCAGTACCGGCTTTCCTATCCCAATCATCTGTCTACCAGCGGCATATGTTCCCTTTCCACCACCCAAGGCGATCATCCCATCTGCCAGTTCGCATTCCAATCTCCGATATTCACCACCGGTGAACTCTTCTCGTCGGATGCGTTCAACTTCCAACGCTCTGCGTTGCTGCAAGCGGGTTAGCGTGCCACGGTTGTTATCGTCAAGTTTGGATAGCCATGTGTTGTCAGACATTACAACACGAGCATAAGTCCTTACAGGTTCGGTCGTGATAGCCACGTACTCTTCAATCGTCCTGAGCACTGTCCAGTCGAACATTCGCGACCTGCCGCCATGTGCTTGGTCTCGCTTCTCGTCGCTAGCCAAGACTACCATCCCACCTCCAGCCTTCAGCACTTCCATTACGAACAATTGCACAAAGCTATGCGCTAGGTCCAACCGTTCTTCCGAACACGATAGGCTGGCAGTCCCCGACAGAAGTATAAATCTTCCTTCCATAGATCACTCCATTTCTGAATCACATCCCGAACAAGTTCTCGATCTCCTCTCTCGTTTTACAGATATCGAAGCGATGCTGCATCCGTCGAAATGAATCTGAGGCCCGTCGGCGCCGTGCACTACCTTGTTCACCCATGTACTCATCGACATGTCGGGATTGACCCGTCGGGTCCGTGATAGGCCTAATGACAGCTCGGGACGAGAAATCGGTAAAGTGGCGAAACATGCTCTTCAGATCATATGGGCCTTGATAGTTCCTAAAGGCCTCGATAGCGAGCGATTCCATGTGGTAGCCGGAGATATGGTCCTTATCACTAGAAATCATGTGGGCAGCTAGACCCTTCGCTAGTTTGACAGTAGGAATAACCTTACTGTCATTCCGCTGATTGACCTGCGTGAGTTTGCGAGCAAATCTGTCCGGGTAAACTACGTCGCTCCAGCTGTTTGTCTTTGGATCAGCGATTCTGACTCCAGATTTGGTACGTATCGCGGGCAAAACCTGTACTTCGATTCCGTCTGAGTAACTCACGGTGACCGCTAGGTCTCCGCTGCTGACGCTTGTTTGGGGCAATCGCTGCCTTATTCGTTGAGCCATCAATCGAATGACTGTGGCAGGCGATTGCCCAGAGAGCGACGAATCGTTGACGATGACTAGGACATCTACGTCGCTGAGACCGTCGATGGCGGTGTGTTTGCTCACAGACCCGCCAAAGAGAGTGCGTATTACATCATCGTCTCTAAGTTCCAAGCTGTCACGCAACACTTGAACGTGTCTACTGACAGCCTGCGTGTCTCTGGCATTGTAGATGCGAAGCAGGTCCCGTAGGCATCCGTTGATTTCGGCATCGGTCAATGGTGGCTGATTGGTTGGCTGAATTGGCTGACGCCACGAACCATAGTTACTGTGACCAGATGAACCCCCCATGTAGATCAGCCTCCTATCTTTTGTATAATTGCCGCGCCTGACAGTTCAGCGATACGAGCCGCCTTCCGAGCGGAAGGGAAATCCTGGGCCAATTCATCCAGATCTTTGGACATGCTGTACCGTCGAAGCGATTCTTGCAACCGATACAGGCACCGCAAGTTATTGAGCCATTCCATGGCCCGCAGCTCAAAGTCTGTTAGCCTGGACATATCCAGATCGAATGCCGCTTCTTCGATTACTGTCGAGCCGTTTTGGCTGAATCTCAGGCGAAGCCAACTCAATCCGTCGAAGATATCCGCGCCGCAAAAGGAATAAGTCAGCACCTCTAGGGGTGTTATTGCTCCGAACACGTGGATGGGCAGGTTGAGACCTGCATCACTCAGGGCGTCGCGGAGCATAATTATGGTTCTGCAACGTTGAGCAAGGGAATCCCCTGCCTCGCGAGCAGTGATGCCAACGACGTTGAATTGCTCCAATTCATTAGTATGCTCCGCCAACCTAGCTACATTGACCAGTCGTGACGGAGACTCGGGCTTGACCAGAAAATCACTTGCCGCGTGGGGGGCGTGCGAGAAGTCTTCCGATGCTTGCTTGATCTGTTGTTCTATCGACTCGATGCCGTCGTAGTTCACCAAGATCGCATTGGCACCCGAGTCGATGCAACCAGCTATCGCCAGGTACTGCTGTCTTACCCAATCACTATTGGGTTCCAATAGGCAATCGTCGATTTGTCGCGACGCTGTATTTCTTGCTTCATACATCCCGCTGTCGACGAGAACGAGATTGACGTCGGTGGTTACGTCTGTGGGGATGCGGCGCGACGCGATGTCCAATGCGCTCACTAGACACACTCCATAGAGCTTGTCCTTCATCAGGTCATAGATGTTTGCTACCTGTGGAAAGCCACAACTGGAGAATGACGGAACAATCAGCGGCGTACCTACGTCCACCTTCTCGACATTCCGCTTCTGGCAATGTGGCTGTTCATCCTGCATTGTAGTCAATCCTGTCACGACATGAAGGGCATCGCCCACATTCCGGCGCGTTCTGCTCCTCGCAACTGTAGGTCAGTTCCAATGGAACGTGGTTTTTCTTGGCGAACTCGATCACTTCAGCCTTGCTCTCTGATAAGAATGGCGCACTCAAGGCAACGGAGCCCCCGAAGTAGCCATGCAGTAGCTGCTGCATGTGCCGAAGGAAAAGAGGAGTAGTGTCATAGTACTCAGAAAGCGCGTGAATGCCTAGCGCTATCTGCAATGGCCTGGCCTCCATCATTCCAGCAGCGACGAGGACCAGTAGAGCATTCCTCCCGTAGAATTCGCCCTGCTTCGAAGTCAGTCGGAACCCTAGACTCACTTTACGGATGGCGACGTCGTAGTACCCGGCTATGTCTCGAGCGGCTCTCCATTCGCTTCGAGCAGAGGGTTGTCCATAGTCCACAAATACGCCCGAGGGTTGGAGGCCCTTGTGCCGATACGCCGCTACTACCGACGCCGAGTCGATTCCCCCGCTCATTAGGACTATGGTTGGTACAGTATCCTTCATTGGTCGGTCTGTAGAAGACATGCCCACAAAGAGTCGTGCACTGCAACTACCTAGGGCGGGACCTCCGCGTTGCTCGGATTTGACGCAACACTCCTGTTGCGCGGATCCGGAACTCGGCCATGGCCATGCTTACGCCGTATTTTTTCGCGATATCTGATGCGCTAAGACCGCGCGCTACAGCGTGCAGTACCAGCTTTCTCGGGAGCAAAAGACAGCCTGCCAGCCAGTTCGCTTCTTGTTCCTCGTCCGGATCACAGGTGAAGAAGCTGATTCCATCTAGTTGCTGCACCGTCTGAAGATCATGACCGAGAATGATGTGCGCGACCTCGTGTGTTACATCACTTTGTGTACGTCCGTGTGAGGCGAGGGGACTGTAGGCGATGATAGCTTGACCTCTGACATTGAATGTACAAGCCGAAAACGCCCCCGGCTGTAGGGCCTCGAGCTTCTTCAATCTGGTGAGGCTGGTGAGCTCGTCTGCTCGTCGAACCTCCGCCCTAGCATGGGTCGCTAGTGACACCGCATTGAGCCCTTCCGAGGGTCTGATGCCCATGTCGGAGCGAATCTCTTCGGCCAGTCGTTCGGCTTTCGCCTTGAATCCGCGGCGCACCTGTCAGTCACCCATTTCCTCAAGGAGTTTGGCGTACATCTCATGCAGGATTTCCGCAAGAAGCGTTCCAGCTGCAGGCGTGAAAGTCTTGGCCGAACGCAGATGCACTGTAAGCGGTCGATGACTCCCTGCTAGTTCGTGATACATTTCCTCGACGATTTTGGCGATTTGGACAGCAGCTTCCGGGGACAGTAGCCGGTCCGACCGTAGGTGACGTGCGATCACTTCTGGCGTCGCAGTCAGATCTGCGTTCGAGAGCAAGAAACTATCGGCGGGTACATCAAGCCAGTCTACAATTCGTCGAAAGTTCTTGAGATCGGGAACATGTCCCCTTTCGACTCGCGACAGAGTATTCAATGAGACACCAGTTTCTGTTGCCAAGTCGCGAAGACTTAGTCCCTGCTCACGACGCCGTGTTCTCAGTATTGCACCGAGCCGCTGTACCTTGGGTTTGTCGGTCATCCGCTGACCTCCATGAATAGAATCGCTTCCGAGCCAATTGGTCGCAGACCTGCGGTTACATGGTTCCTATAGTAGTGCTCTCTAAGCGATGTCGACGTTGCTCCTGACGCGAGTGTCTAACCCCAACGGAGGACCTATCCGTTCTCTGTTCTTCCTCAAGACCATCGCCACCTCCATGCCATTCACCAGTCGCGAGCCAGATCTCGTAGTGAATCAGCCATTCACAGGTCCACGGCACAATCGTGTCGGCGATCAGCATTTCTCGAGACCACTCGCCTGCCTTGTGAAGGCAGAGCACACCTTCGCGATAGACATGTGGAAGTGGTTCACCGGGTCGGGTGAGGAGTTGAGGCAGGACCTTGACCCGCGGTAGCGTGGGAGGATTGTAGAGGATTTGAACCGTGTACTTTCGACTGAGCTCTGTCGGCTGCAAACTTGCAGTCCAAGTAAAGCTAGTTCTACGAAGGCTTAGCTCCGAGCCTGGGAAGCGGCCCCGGAGCGCTTGGGCTTGGAGAGCTAAGTTAGCTGCTCTTCGAGGCACAGTGATTCCTATTCCCGCCGTGGAATGTGTGTTGAGGCGCAGGGTGACGTGGTGAAGTACTGAGTTGGCCCGAGGACGACCCTAGACCGAGTTGGCCCAAGCGACTAGCCGCCGCAATCTGACTCCCGACGCTCCTCCCAGCTGCTCGTGCAGGTCCTTGGCCGAGTCCTTTTCCGATAGCCTCAAGCACGCTATCCATACCTGGTTTGGCTGCAAGGTTGTTGAAATCGGTGTGAGCCTGTTCAATCCAGTCAGAGAATGATCTCGCTAGCTCGGGGGCACCACCCCAACGGTCGGCGAAGTTCTCCTCCGCTTGCACAGGGTTGGCCACCCAGTATTGGCCGTCATGATCTATGATGTGTTGTGGCATATCCTTAGTCACTTTGGCAAGGACTTCATAAAGAGTTCCACCATCAACGTAGCTCTTGGCCGCCAGTGTTGTGATAATGATTGAGGTAGGTTTGTCCTCGACGCGATGCTGAAAGTAGATGTCGCGGTGGCGCTTGAGCGCCTGGACCGCCCGTTGGAGAGTCGTCTTCACCCTCCAAGTCGGAACATCCTCAACATCCATTGCCTTCATTCTAATTGCAGCCTCTTGTCGGAGGCGGACAAACTCGTCAGCCATCTGCTCTCTGAACCACTCGGAGTGGCCGATCGGGTTAGAGTGTTGCCATTCTCTGAGGTCGCGGTCGGTCAGCAAGATAGAGTTGTCGGCGCTGTCCAGATCAGGGATGGCCGGTAAAACATCCATGTGAAATGGGTCTGAGGGGTAGACAAGGGTCCAGCAACGCTTCCCTTCCTTGAGCGTAGGGAGCCCTTCGGGGATGTTGATGACATACTCGGCGAGGTCCTCTCCCGCGTCCTCTTTCAACTTGGCTTGGCTAAGGGAACTCTTACTGACATCGCGCCGGTAAACTAGGCCGATGTCATATTGGTCCTTGTCTCCAATTGGCCTTACCACTGTACCCAGCCGGAAGGAACCCTGGGGGTAGACGTCGCCGGATGTTCCGCGTCGTTCGGAACATTCTGACAACCAGCGCCCTAAGTCGTCATATCGGCTAACGGCGAGTTCATACATGCTATCGGGAATATCGAACGACGCGATAGCCCCATCCAGCAACATATCTAGCTGTCGTTCGCGTTCAGAGATCATCATAGAAGCACCTCAGCTTTCGGACCGTACAAGGGAGTGTACGGCTGACGGTAGTGGTCTCCAAAGGTTTCTTCGAAGACTGGACGAAACGAGCGACTGTGATGTGCTGCTTTGGCGATCAGTGTCTCGGCGTTGTCACCATCCAGCGACACAGTTCCGTCCAAAACCGGTGGGTCGAGGCGAAGGGCGCTCTTCTTGCCTATCAGATTCCGTACTTGTGCAAATGCCCCCGCACCCTGGCCCGCGAGCAGCACGTCAACTATGTGTGGTCCCCACGCCCAGCGAAACAGCCCGGCATCATCTAACTTACGAGGACGTGCCCTTGGGCTCGACGTGGTGCCTAGACTCAGCACTCGGATGTCCTCGAGCTTACACTCGAAAATACTCACGGCTTCGGTCACGCCCACCATGGCAGGATTGCTGGCCCAGACTCCGCCGTCGATTAAGCGGACTCCGTCACCTTTCAAAGCGTAAGCGGGGAGGTAAGTAGGGGCTGCGCTAGTTGCCATTGCTACCTCCCACATGGGAACCCTCCAGTCACGCTTGAGTCGTGGGTGGTGGGGAGTTTTGAAGATATACACATCATTCTCTGCCAAGCTATAGGCTGGAATGACCAGCGGGATGTTGCTTTCTCCAAGCACTGCGGAGCCAAGTGCCTCGCGAACTGCGCGCTCAAGTCCATCTCGGCCGTATTTCGACACAAACACGTGCCTTAGTCGTCTCCACCATCCCGGTCCTGGAAATACGTTGGGGCTTCCCTAAGGTAGAAGCTAACGATCTCTCGTGGATCCATACCGGCGCCTAGAGCTAGTGCAATGAGTCCACCAGTTGAAGTACCCACGATAAGATCGAAGTGGTCAACAACTGAATGGCCAAGGTCTTCTTCGAACCCGGCTAGGACGGCTGCTGTGAAGACTCCCTTGGCACCGCCACCATCGAGTGACAATATCTGAAAGCGACTTTGGTTCTGATTCAATATTCCTCACCGAACATTTTCTTCAGAGCTTTCCCCACCTCTGGAGGAATTGTACCACAAATGGAACAAACAGTCCAGTCGAAGTTGGGCGACGGTAGAAGCACCCCAATCCCAATCTCTTGTTGGTGACCTTCATGGCCCAAGTGCGGGACATTGGATCCGATTGAACTGCAGCGGAGGGATGTATGACAAAGGGCGGCGTCACCTGAATTTATTACGTCACTCGTGTCACAATTGACCATGCCGAGGGTGCTGCTGTCGGCTCACAGCACAATCCGCAATTCAAAGATGGCTTTGTCTACAGTCGACCGTCGCCCACCTGCCTAAATCAGAACCTCCCACCGGAAAGTTCGCAATTCAGTATGCCCCGGCTCACCCATTTGTATCTGAGACTTACGGGGACTCGAATTCTTACGATGGTGGTATAGAGGCCGAGGAAGACCTAGCAGGCTGCGGAAGTCTGGTAGGTTGTTCGCACGGAGTGGATGGCGCCACGACTGGTTCCGCACCATTCGTCATATAGAAATAAGTGTGCACAATTGATTCGGTGAGCCGCTTATTGTTCTCTAAGGATTAGCTTGGAACTCTAGGGGAAACTGATTGGTTCGAGTCCAGTTGGGTGGCGGTGCCATGGCTCACCTTCCCGAAGATGTCGTCTGCCAGAAGACCGTTCATGGCGCGATGAACGGTCGCGTGAGGTTCGCCAAGGATGCCCGCCAACTCCGCTGAATCCGCGAATGGAGTGTGGCTGAGGGCGTTTAGTCGGAGAGGGGCATGTATCGGGCGTAGCAAAAGAGGGACACGGTGGGCAGTCGCCACGTGTCAGTGCAGGTTCACGAGACGACGGAGGTCATTGTCCGTCTGTTGAGGCATCCTGAAGGTAGACGTACAATAACCTTGAATCCGCGCCCAGGCCGACCTGCTCCGTTAGGAGGCTCTGACTATCTCTTCGAATATGCGCACGAAGGATCTGCTCCATGGAATTGCACCTCGCCTGGGACCGCTGGTCCTTTTGGCAATTGCGTTGGGGTGCTTGTTCTTCATTTTCGAGCTATTCGTAGGTCTGACATCCTCCGGCGGCAACGAGTTATCGGAGGAGATCTCTTCATTAGGCCCGAGCGTTGAAGTCCCGAGCGGCGCTTCTCTGACGACCATGCTCGCGGCGGTCACGTGCATTGCGCTTGGAGCCGGAGCTCTCCTGCTCTTGTGGCGATGGATGAAGGGCCGGCCGGGAACACCACGTTGGGTCACGATATGTGGCGGCGCGGCAGCGGTGGCGCTACTGGGTCTTGGGACTTACTTGCTTGTTTCGGGGAGGACGCACGGAAGCCTTCCCTACGGGAGTGTCCCCTACGTGAACTACCAGGTCAACGTCGGGGGGATGGAGCCGCTGGAGTTGACAGTGTTGGCCACCATTGTCCTAGCGGTGATGCTTGTAGGAGTTACAAAGCCTCGCTTGCTGATCCTGCTGCTGGTTCTGTGCCTGGTCGCCGTTCTACTGCTTGCGCTGCTCCCGTCCTTCGCATTCCGGGGCCCGGAACTCTTTGGTCACCCGTCACAATTGCAACCGGCGGGGGGTTACACAGAGCAAGTTAATACCTTACGCCAGCGGGGACCAGCTACCGTATCGTCAATCCAGGAGCCGGACACGGGCGCGGTAGAACGCCAAATAGGGGATTCGGGAAATGGAGACTCCCTGGCTGGGGAAGCCACCGGGACCGAGGGGCTGTCGTCGAGGGCATCCGGCGCCGCACCCGTCGATGACCATCCGCCGCAGTCATCCCCGACCGTCCGGGAAACCGCAACCGAAGTAACCGAGCCGGTCTTCATGGAGGTCAACGGAGAAAGGACCACCCCGGTGGGAGTGCCCTACCGCTTGACCGGCACCCTGACCGGTGCCGATGGTGAGCCTCTACCGTCCATGCCGGTAATCGTCAATGTAGACGAACAGCCTGAAGCAACCCTGCACACCGATGCCCAAGGCGGGTTTGCTTGGGAAACGGTCTTCAACGAAGCAACCGAAGCCACGGTGGACATCAGTTTTCCCGGCAGCACCGAATTGAGTCCATCCCAAACCCGGTTGCCCGTCACCGCGGCGACGCCGGAGATTGAGATGGAGCCGCTAGAGCCGGTCGCCCGGGGTGATGCCCTCATGCTGCAGGGAACAGTATCCGTCGGAGGCCGGCCTGTACCGAACACCCCCGTTACCGTCGACGGAGAGTAATTGGGTCTCACCGATGCCAACGGCGCTTTCGCTCTTCCCTTCCATATGCCGGCGGGTACCGCACTGGGGATGATGCCGCTGGAGCTGGCCGCCCCGGCGTTGAAAGCCGCAGCCACGGTGCTGGCGCCGGTTATGTCCGCTACCAGTCTACTTGTTACGCCGCTGGAACGGCTCATCCCCGGGCGCCCATTGCCGGTGGAAGCGCGGCTGCTGGACGACCAAGGCATGGGTATTCCCAACGCCACGATCCACGACGGACAGGGGGGCACGGCCATCACCGGCCTGGATGGTATCGCGAAGTTCTTCCTTACAGTGCAGGAAGGGGCAGACCTGTCGGAAACCCTGACGGCCTTCAAGTTTGAAGGCGACGAATCGAACCTTCCCGTGGATCAGGCCGAGGAGGTGCCGACCTCGTCTGGCGGGCGGTTCAATTGGCTGCTCTGGGTGGGACTTCCGTTGGCGGTGGTCATAGGCGCCGTTGCGACATTCCTCCTTGTGCGGCGAGCCAGGTCGTTAGCGCGCTTGCTCCGCCGAGCCGGCGGTCTGGTGCCGTTTCTATGGGGCGGCTTGGCTAGACTGCGGCGGCGAGGTTCGCGCTCTCACCAGGGAGAAGAACGTGTCCCCGCCTTGCTTGACCTGAGCTTCCCGAACTTGCCGCCGGATGGTGAGAGGGTCTGGCAAGTGGGAGAGCAAGTGTCGCTCCTGTGCGTCCTGACCAGCGAGTCAGGCGAGCCGATAGCTGACGTGACGGTGCCGTTGGACTGGGGTGATTCGGAGGAGCCAAGGCAGCTGACCACCGACCGGAAAGGCAGGTGTACCGCGACTTGGTCCGCGCATGAGGAAGGAGCTTATCGAGTTACAGCCAGTTTCGCGGGCGACGACCACCATTTGCCGGTTACCGCCGTCGAGGAATTTCGGGTGCACGGCGGGCAGGTGGCCACCCACTTGGACATAGCTTTAGTCAAGCCGGCGGAAGACCTCCCCTTTATATGGGGAATTGGCGAGCCGGTCCACGTGGATATCATGCTGCTGGACGATTCGGGAGAAGGTGTGGGCGGACGGAAGGTGACAGTAATGATCGATGAGCGGGACCAGCCGGTCGGGTTGCTGACCGACGCAGACGGACGGTGCCGCACATCTTGGACAGGTACCGTGCCCGGAACGTACCGGGTTGTGGCGGACTTCGCCGGGGAAGACCGATACTTGCCAAGCTCGGCCCACCACGAGCTCGAAGTCGTGGAATTTCGAGAGGACGTGGTACGTCGTTACAATTCCTTGCTGCCGTGGGTCCGCGAAAGGGAGCCGCGTATTTCGGAACAGACCACTCCCAGAGAGATGGAATTGATGGTCGTCGCCGGCGGAACGCCGATAGACCACCGGGCGCTGGAGGTAGTAATCGCCCGGTTTGAAGAAGCTGACTACAGCCTGCACGAAATCGACCGGCCCCGATTCGAGGCGATGTACCGGGCCCGCCGGAAGATAATAGGAGATTGAACCGGGCATGGCAGCCAATGGCGGGCTGACAGGATCGTTATTCCAGGCTGCGCTGATAGCCGCGGGAGCAGCCGTCCTGTGGGGCTTGGAAGACTCCCCTTTGCCGGAGAGCAGTCTAGGGCTTGATTTCCTGCTCTGGCCCGTCGCCATTGCCACCGGGCTGTCGTTGGCAATCGATTTGGTGTTCCGGCTGCAACGCGCGTCCCGGCTGAGGGCGGCGCTGCGTCTGCCTGAGGAATTCAAGCCAAGGGTGACCCTTGCCCTGCTGATGGTTCGGCGCTTCTTAAGAAACACCTCATGGTCGGCGCTGCTCTTGGGTGCGGTAGCAGCCTTGGCGGGAACTCAATCCGAGCCGCGAATTTACTACGCCTTTATTGTCGGGTCCGGGGCTGTTCTAGCGTTCATGGCGGCGGTTCGAACGGCAAGCATACCTTTCCCAGTCGTCGGGATGATCTTCGGATTCCCTTGGTTCCGGCTGTTAGTTCTCGGGGTAATCTCCCTGCTGTTCCAGCAACAGGAATGGACCACCGCCTATGGCTTCCACAGCTCCCCACTACTACCAGCGCTGGCGGCGGCGTTGGGAGCCGGCTACTTGGGCAGCGCATTACGGAATATCGGCAAAGTGTCCGACAGGTGGGCCAATCCAGACACGCCGCTATGGACTGTGGGCGTCGAATGTGTTGGTATCGCCGCTGCTCTGGCTACTGCCGCCGGCGGTGCATTGATGGCATGGGGGATTCTCGGTTCTTTGCCCAACATAGGCGCGGCGGCTCTGGACCAGTGGCCGGACTTGCTGGAGGGAGGCTGGATCCCGCTGCACTTCAGCCGGATATTCGAAGTCAGGCATCTGGTGGCCGGCTTCTTCCTGGCGCTGGGATTCGCTAGAGGACTTCCGTCTGCGGAAGGAGACGGCGCCGGAACAGAATACCGTCCCATGCTCAAGGCAGGGGCGTACGCCCTATCGGGGTATACGGCGTGGTTGGTGGCGGCGAAGCTGGCCTATTTGGGTCATGGATACCCTTTGTTGGGGGCGGCTATTGCCGGCGGGTTGTTTGCGGCGGCAGCGGCAATGGTGGTCCGCAGCTTAGTTCCGAGTCCCGGCGGGGTGTTGACTGACGCCGCCCGGTGGCTGTCACAGTCGACCTTTCGGGCGTTCTTCCTCGGTGCGTCGCTGGTCCTGTATGGTCTGCTGTTACGTCCCTTGCTCTACGAAGCTCTGTGGTTCGCCCCTGTCTACGAGTGGCTGGTGGTCCTGGCCTTCGCTTTCGTCCCGATTAACCGGTTAAGGAAGGGAGTACGGGCGGAAATTGCTCCCGAGGCCGCATTACCCGCCTCCTGGCCTGACTGGTCTCGCCACTACCAGGTGTCCGAAAAACGGCCGGACGCTCGGATGGTCGGGTTAGTGGCCCTGCAGCAGGACTTTATCAACACCGGTGAGTGGGAACCGGTGTGGCATTACTTGGTGGGGTTGCTGCTGCGGAACGGGACCGCGATCGAAAGCATCCCCGCCGTATTTGCGCCCATGAGACGCTGCTACCTGGCGTCGGTCACCCCGAGCCTCCAGTGGCGCAGCGAGAAAGTGAACGTGAAGCAGCGGGAAGTAGCCTTGACGGATACAATGGCCAGGGCAGAAGCGGCCCTGGCTCTTCACTCGACCTCTTTGGAAACGGTAGATGAAGCCCAGTTGCGGGAAGTAGGGACGCCGTTCCTGGACCAAGGCGGCGGACCGGAGCAACTAGCGGTCACCCTAACCGTCGCTTCCTGGCAGCGTGGGTCCGATCTTGGCTCGGCCGCGGCGCTATGGTTTCCTCTGATGACTTTGGTCGACGCCCCGGTCTCCGGCCGTGGATTCGTAGCTTACTTACGGTGGGTCTTCTGGCGCATTTTCCGGAGAGGTACCCCCCACTGGGACCGGGAACGACGGCAGCGGATAGTAGATGAGGCGGCATCCCAACTGTTTGGAGAGGAAGCTTGAGAAGATTTAGCAGTTGCCGGGAGTCTGAGAATGTCCTTCAGCTACAAATCTCTTCCCTTCCTTGATGAGGCTGTCTTACAAATAGGCTGGCCCTCTTGTCAGGATGTTGTGGATCCCCGCTTTCGCGGGAGTGACGGTAATTGAAGCTATGTTTCGTAGCAAATAACGCCTACAATGACGGTAATCGTGGGAACCTTCGCTACAAGAATGTATGCCGTCGGCTTATGAGACGGCCTCTGATAGGGAAGGGTACCTGAAGGAAGGGGCTACGGCATGAGTCAATTTGACGTGGAAGAGGCAGGCCGGGTCTGCGAGACGATTATCGACCACGTCTCTCAGGTCTTCGTGGGCAACCGTCTGCTGCTGCGAAAACTACTGGCGGCAGCCTTGGCCAACGGCCACGTTCTTTTCGAGGACTACCCCGGCTTGGGAAAGACCCTGCTGGCTAAGGTATTCACCCGGGCTATCGGCAGCAAGACCAGGCGCGTCCAGTTCACTCCGGACGTCCTGCCCGCCGACATCCTGGGCTCCAGGGTCTGGCGGCAGAACACCGGGGAGTTCCAGCTAGTCAAGGGGCCGGTGTTCACCAACGTGCTGTTGGCTGATGAGATAAACCGGGCGCCGCCCAAGACGCAGGCGGCGCTGCTGGAGGCCATGGAAGAGCGGCAGGTCACCATTGATGGTGATACGCTTCTCTTGAGTCCGCCGTTCTTGGTCATCGCAACCCAGAACCCCATCGAGCAGGAAGGGACCTACCCACTGCCCGAGGCCCAACTTGACCGGTTCTTGTTCCGGTTGGGCACTGGGTATCCCGCCAACCAGGAGCAGGAAAACGACATCCTGCTCCGCCGCATCCAGTGGCAAAAGGACGACCCTACCGAAGACGTGGAGCCTGCAGTGGACATCGAGGGCTTCTTGCGGTTGCAGCGCAGCGTGGAGTTGAACGTCTACGTAGACCAGGTGATGGTGGACTACATCACCCAAGTGGTACGGCTAACCCGCGAGCATCCCCGTGTCGCGGTTGGGGCCAGCCCCCGGGGCAGCTTGGCTCTGTTGAAGGTCTCACGGAGTATGGCCCTTATCCACGGTAGAGACTTCGTTATCCCCGACGACGTGAAGATGGTTACTTCGGATGTTCTGGGGCACCGAATTATCTTGAACATCGAAGATGTCTTGGAAGGAGTGAACCCAAAAGACGTGGTTGAAGAGGTAGTAGGTCAGGTCCCTGTGCCTACCGAGTTGGGACACCGGTCGACCAGCTAATGTTCTCCGCACTGCCGCGGCGATGGCTGACCTTGGCGTTTGCATTCTTGGCCTTCGCCTTGTGTCTGGGCAACCCGATCCTGTTGGCGGGAGCCGTTTACGTGTTGCTCATCGTGCTGCTGGGCGCGACGCTGGCTGCTCCTGGCAGAATAGTGGTTAGCCGGAGTACGCCTCGCCTTGTTTGTTGGGCCGGGGACGGGCTGGACGTGAACCGGCAGGTGAAGGCCGGCGGAGGCGTGGGCCCATTGTATGTCTACGACCGGCTGCCGTCCGAAGCGGAGGTAATCAGAGGCAACAACCTCCGGGCAATCTGGAAGCGTCCCGGCGCAAGGATCTACGACCTGTCCTACCGTATCTCGTGGCCCAAGCGCGGCGTGTACACCTTGGAAGAGACGGCCTGGGAGGCCGAGGCTCCGCTGGGGTTGCACCAACGCATACACGGATCGGCCGGTCCGTCCCTGGAAATCTCCGTTGTCCCTCGCACTCAAGCCATTAGGAAGGTCAACGAAATCAGGGGCCGGGCCCACAGCCGCAACCCGTGGGAGGACGTGGCCCTCGTTGGGGCCTCCAGCACCGACTTCACCGAGTTGCGTCCCTACACGCCGGGAGACCCGATGCGCTGGATTAACTGGAAAGCCAGTGCCCGTAGCTCCGGCAGCGCCGAACCCCTGCTGGTCAACCAGTATGAGCCAGAAGGCCGAAAGGCGGTCTGGATTTTCTTGGATGGCGCAGACTACATGGACGTGGGATCGACACTGACCGCGCTAGCCGACCAGGCGGCGGAGGCCACGGGCAGCATTGCCCAGTACTACCTGACCCGTGGCTACACACTGGGGGCTTACATCTACAACAGTCAGAGCGACATCCTGACCCCGGAAGTGGGACAGAAACAGTTCCAACGGCTCACCAATATGCTGACTAGGCTAAAGCCCGGCCATGCCGAACAAGACCTGTTGCAAGCGGTGGAATCGTGCAAGGGTTTCCTGTTCAGGCTGCAGCCCGAGGTCTACGCCGTTACGCGGCTGGACGTTCACTACCCTCGTGGAGGATCAGAGTCGGCCCACCCTGATGGATTTGTCGCCGGGATAAGGCGGCTGGTCTCCTTAAGACCCAGTTCCCGGCGCACGAACCAAGTCCGGGTGGTCCACCTGGAATCCCAAGGCTATCAAAGTCCACAGACATCCATGGAAGCCCACGCCTTGGAGCTGATGCGGTGGGAGGTCCAACCGATGTACGAGGCCATTCGCCGCTCCGGGGCCTCAGTACTGCGATGGGACCCACTGCAACAGGACTTCGCCTCTGCGTTTTTGCGGTATATCAACACGGGCCGGTGAAACTATGGTGCGCTTCTTAGCCGTTGAGTCCCTGCTCTTGGGCTGCCTCCTGTCCTTGGCGGGCTACGTGTTCTCGAAGTCTCTTGGCGCGACTCAGGGCTTGGGCACGTTGTGGAACGACCAGTTGGAAGCTCTGGGACCAGCAGCGTTGGGGATTTCCTCCCTGGTGGTCATCGCCGGCATCTGTTGTCTCCCAATCATCTTCTACTGGCTGCTCCAGTGGCTGAGAATGACTACGCTTTCCTTCTGGATGGTGACCTTGGCCGCCCTCTTGCTCCAGGGTCCGGCAGTGCTGGCCCACAATCAACTGGATTGGGCCTCGTTTTGGAGAGGCCCCTCGTCGTCCCCCGAGTTGTCCCAAATCACTGTGGGGGCACTGTTCCTGTTGTCCTTGGTTCTTCTGGTAACGCTACAGCGAGTCGCCGAGCTGAGGAGAATGAGAGGCGAGCTTAGAACCCTACGCCTGGAGAGTGGAGAACAGGGCAAAGTCATCGCCAGCGAGATTCTAGCCCTGGTCGGGTTGGTAGCGTCCAGCCTGGTCGTAACTGCAATGCTGCTGTCGGCGGCCTCGGCATTGGCCCGGATGGATTACCTGCTGGCCCATTCTCCCTGGACAGTGCTAACCATCGGCGCTGCCGCCCTTGTGATGGTGACTGCCTTCTTACACCTTTGGATGCGTACTCGCCAGCAACAAGAGGACTGACTTCTGCTCTGTCCCTCTGGATACAGAACCTGGTTGCCGCCGTTACTACCGGGAAACCGCGCTTCTCCCCAAACACAGCGATGTGGAGCCACAAGGATGTGCCCCAGAACATTCAGTGGCTCGCTACTGGCTACTCGACCGCATCCCAGTCCACCACTCACGAGCACCGTAGTTTTTCGTCGCGATTGCCTCGCAACGATGAGATTCCACCTCCCAGCCTTACGAGTTAGAGGTTCCGTGGGCAAAGGTGGAGCTATCGCCACCTATGCGGCCCTATCATAATGGTCAGGTGGCAGATCTTGGGAGGCTCATAGGACCAGCCACGGTGCAAAGATGGTACCGCCTACAGTCAACCTTGGCCTACCTGCCTAAATCAGAATCTCCCACCGGAAAGTTCGCAATTCAGTATGCCCCGGCTCACCAAACCAGACTCGAACCAGCCAGTTCCCACTAGGATGATCTTTCGCAGAGAAGGACCCGGTAACTCTGGATGATTCCGTATCCTGTCAGGCAGCAGGATAGGAACCAGCGAAGCCCGCGCTCCAATATAGATGAACCTTTACTGTGGTAGATAGCCTGGGCTTTCCAGCCAATGCCGGAAGCAATCCACTCCGTCAGCTAGCGGTTCTGCATGTTTCTACCTTTTGCCCTTTGGCATTCGGTAGCCGATGCGAGCCTCGGTGAAAATATAGGTAGGATTACGAGAGTCGTCATCCAGCTTGCGACGGAGTTTGCTAACGATGGTGCGCATGGGTCGCACGTCGTCGTTGGTCTTTTCACTCCAGATTCGGTCCAACAGATGCTCGTAGGTCAACACCCGTCCGGCGTTGGCCGAAAGCTCGGCGAGCATCCTGTACTCCATCGCTACCAGCTGTACCGGACGACCCGCCACGGTCACGTTACGATTGGCGTAGTCAATGGTCAGCTCGCCAAGCGTATACGGTTCCGACGGCTCAGAGGCCGCCTGCCGTCGCAGGGCCGCCCTGATCCTCGCAGCCAATTCCGTGGGCGAGAAAGGCTTGACGACATAGTCGACGGCGCCCATGTCGAATGCCCTTGCGATGAGCTCCTCTCGTCCGTAGGCGGATAGGAAGATGACCGGCATGTCTGCGATATTCAAGATGTCCTTCATCAGCTCGATGCCGTCGGTCTCCGGCAGCATGAGATCGAGCAAGACCAGGTGGGGTTTCTCCTCCTCCATGAGGCGGAGCACATCCTCCGGATCACCTGTCACTATAGGAGCGTAGCCCGATTGGGAAAGAATGTCGCGGATGTACTTGAGGGCCTGAGGGTCGTCGTCCACCGCGAGGACGCGCACCCGTCCTCTCTCTTCGTCCCGCCTCTGGCGGCGGGAGCGGGTCGCGATTGGCGGGGAGCCGATCGCCGTTCCGCTCATGTGTTCCTCGACCGTTGGAAGCGTGAAGGTGAAGCGCGCGCCGAGCCCCGGCCCGTCGCTCTCGGCCCAAATGCGTCCCCCGTGCGCCTCCACTATTCCCTTGCAGATGGCCAAGCCCAGTCCGGTGCCGCCTCCCTGTTCCTTGGACTGTACATAGGAGAACTTGCGGAACAAATTCGGCAGGTTCTCCGCCGGGATGCCTCGTCCTTCGTCGGTAATCGAGATCGCGACGTGAACATCCTCTTGCGCGGCGGACACCCTGATGAAAGACGACTCAGAGGAGTGCCGAGCCGCGTTGGACAGTAAGTTGCCCAGCACCTGGACGATGCGTCCCCTGTCCGCCATCACCAGCGGAAGGCCCGGACGGATATCGATTGTGAGGTTGTTCCTGCCACCCGCGCTGATGAACGCGTTTCTTGCGCGATCCACCAACACGGTTGCTTCTGCGGGCTCGGGACTGACCGGAAGGGTTCCGGTTTCGATGTGAGCCACGTCTAGAAGGTCGGTCACCAGGTCTTGCATGTGATCGGCTTGGTCTTCGATGATCCGGAAGAACTGACGGACCACTGCCGGGTCAAGATCCACTGCCGAACCCAACACGGTAGCGGCGGAACCCTTGATGGAGGTGAGAGGTGCCCTTAGCTCGTGGCTGACCGTTGCCAGAAACTCGGCCCGCAGCCGCTCCAGTTCCTCAACTGCCTCCATATCCTGCAGGGTCACGACCAGCGATTCGACTACGCCCTCACTGGAAAGGATCGGAGTTGCGTTGACGATGGTGGTGACGCTCCGTCCGTCGGGGACCCGTATGACGATCTCCTCGGCCCGCACCGTGTCGCTGACCCTCAGAAGCTCGGCCATCGGGAACTCACGCAGCGAGGTCTCCTGCCCATCGCCCCGCTTGAAGGTTAGTACATCGAGGAGCATTTCAGGCGTCTGGTCGGGATTGCGGAGGATATCGCCAATTCTTCGGGCCTCTCGGTTGAAGGATTTGAGCGCCCCCGTTCTGGCGTTGAAGACCACGACACCCACCGGCGAGGTCTCTATCAATGTCTCCAGGTCAGCCCTGGCGCGCTGCTCCTCCCTATGCCTCCGCGCGTTGGCGATGGCCATCGCTGCCTGGGAGGCAAAAAGCACCAGCGTCTCCTCGTCCTCTTGGGTAAACTCTTGCCTGCGCTCCTTCTCGGCAAGGTAGATAGTGCCGACTCGCTTGCCCAGGTGAAGGACGGGCGAGGCCAAAAAGGATACCTCCGGGCTGACCTCAACCGGAGGATTCAGCTCCGGAAGGCCCAGCGACCTGATGTGACCGAGCAAGTCCGGGATCCGCAGGGGACCGGGAATCTTGCCCAAGTACTCGAAGTGTCTCGGCCAACCCGGAATGGTCCATAGCTTTTCAGTCTCTTCAGCGGTCATGCCGGATGAGAGGAAGTCCTCTGCGATTCCATCGTCGTCTTGCAAGGTGATCACGCCATACCTGGCTCCCGTGAGGGATCGCGCGGAATCGAGCACCCCCTGCAGCATGGAGTTGAAGTCGAGGTCTTCGGAGATTCGCAGACTGGCCTCGCTAAGACGTGCGAGGCGGTCGCGCAGGGCTTTATTCTCCCGCATCAACTCGTCATGTCGCTTCATCTCTTCACCTCATGTGGACTGTAGATACCTCGGACTCCACCGCTCTAGATGACCGACAGGATTCGGAACATCAGGAGCAATCTTATCCGTTTGGACAAAAGGTTACAAGAAGTCATTGAAAAGCGGGATCGAGGTTACTGCAAAGTTACATGCGTAGTGTATAGTGAGTCAAATGGTTCTCCCCAATGCAAGCTTGTTTCAAGTCACTTAAACCTAACAGCGTTCAATGTGCATTTCGTGTCGTAACCCCATTCATCCTCAAGAAATGTGGCGGATTCACTTGCCGGAAGGGTGGCCAGGGTGAGAAGCCATGTTTGAGGTCGTGATCGTGGTGGTTTCACTGGCTATCTTCTTTCTGACTATCTATGCCTTATTCAGACGCATGTAACCATGGAGAATCAACCGGGGTGTCGGCCAGTCGTGCCAGCGGCGAGGACATGCGTCGTTTCTCTCATCTGCCGACAAGCAATCCGGCGCTTATGGCACTCCTGCGCCGGCCCCGGTCTCCGCGCCATTGATGTCGTAGGGTCGTGAGGGTCACTCTGTCCGACTGCTTCATCTCTTCATGTGGAATGGAGATTCAGAGACCTCGGTGCTCCCGTCCATGATCACTGACAGGACTTGACGCCAACAGCCGCAGTGCTGCGTTTGTCGACGAAAAGTTATAAAACGTCATAGATATTGCTCGAATAGTAACGCGTAGGTCACACACCTGCCATCTATCTGTTGTATAATGGGCTTTTGTCATTGTGTTCAATGGAAACAACATGGATGGTGCCGGGCCGGTAGTAACCTGATTTAGGAATTTGAATGCCTGCTGGCATCCATAGGAACATCGCGTGGACGTAATAGGTGAGAAACAGGGAGAACTTTCATGCCAATAAGGTTAACGCCAGAATTGGCAACCGATTCTCCAGCCCGGAGGATTCGGAGGAGAAGACGCTCTGCTGTTGGATCGCCCACTTGCACGAAATCTCCGCAGATAGTTGCCTCTTTCCATGATTTTGACATCTCAATTTCTGTCCCCTTGCTAATTTCAACAGATTCATACTACCCAAACTGAATTGGGAGAATATGACAGACACGCATATAACGGACCAGAGGTCGGCGACGCCCGACTACACGATGGGCTTCAGTGAAGAGTTTCTTCAGTCCCTGAGGCGATACACGGCGGAGGCCAGCGCTGCGCATTTGCTCCCACACCTCAGGCCCGGCCATCGCATTCTCGACTTCGGCTGTGGACCGGGCACCATATCGGTGGGGTTGGCCAAGGCCGTAGCGCCCGGCGAGTTGCACGGCGTCGACATGGAGGAGTCCCAGATTGAGTTGGCCCGATCCGTGGCTGAGGCGGGCGGACAGGACAACGCGACATTCCACGTTGGCGACGTGACCGACCTCCCCTTCGAAGACGACTTCTTCGACGTCGCTCACTGCCATAACGTTCTCATGCACGTTCCGGACACCGCCGCGGTGCTTGCCGAGGTCAAGCGCGTTCTGAAGCCCGGAGGCATCATCGGCTGCCGTGAGATGATATGTGCATCGAGTTTCACGCATCCCGACTTCGGCGTCAGTAGAAAAGCCTGGGACATGTTCGAAGACCTTCTGGCGGCTGACGATGGACATCCGCAGATGGGTAAAGACTTGAAGAATCACGTCCTCGATGCCGGGTTTGCCAACCCCCGGATAACCGCTTCTTTCGACGTCTACAGCACCCCCGAAGACATTCTCTTCATATACGGCTTGGCCAATATGTGGTTCCTGTCGCCCGAGATCACGGAGGCGGCCATAAAGTACGGGGCAGCTACTCAAGACCTGTGCGACGCCATAAGCGTCGCCTACGATAGGTGGAAAGAGCACCCCGGCGCGCTCTGCGCCGTCGCCTTCGGCGAAGCCGTAGCCAACAAGCCGTTGTCCTAACCGGTAGAGCCCAGGGGCGAGGATTCTTGCCCGGTGACGGAGAAAAATCCTTTGCTCAATAAGAGAACTGCTAGGATCGGCAGCCGTTTTCACGCCGGCGGCGGAAGCGGAGACGCCACCCGTTTTTTCGATCCGCAAACTTCCTGAAGCTGCGGTTTACTGACTCATTGATAATACTGGAGCGAATATGACAGTGACTCACGAGATATCGGCGACGCCCGACTACACGATGGGCTTCAGTGAAGAGCTTCTCCAATCCCTCAGGCGACAAACGGCCGAGGCCAGCGCGGCTCATCTACTCCCACACCTGAGACCGGGCCATCGCGTTCTCGACTTCGGCTGCGGGCCGGGCACCATATCGGTTGGTCTGGCCAAGGCCGTAGCGCCCGGCGAGTTGCACGGCGTCGACATGGAGGAGTCCCAGATTGAGCTGGCTCGATCCGTGGCCGAGGCGGGCGGACGGGACAACGCGACATTCCACGTTGGCGACGTGACCGACCTTCCCTTCGAAGACGGCTTCTTCGACGTCGCTCACTGCCGTAACGTTCTCATGCACGTCCCTGACACTGCCGCGGTGCTTGCCGAGGTCAAGCGCGTCCTGAAGCCGGGAGGTGTCATCGGCTGCCGTGAAATGATATCCGCGTCGTGCTTCACTCATCCCGACTTCGACGTCATGGGCAAATCTTGGGACATGTTTCAAGACCTAGTGGCGGCTGACGACGGGCATCCGCAGATGGGCAAAGAGTTGAAGGCCCACATCCTCGATGCCGGGTTTGCCAACCCCCGGATAACCGCTTCTTTCGATATCTACAGCGCGCCCGAAGACGTTCTCTTCCTCTTCGGCTTTGCCAGTAAGTGGCTGTTGTCGCCCGAGATCACCGAGGCGGCCATAAAGTACGGGGCAGCGACTGAAGATCTGAGGAACGCCATAAGCGTCGCCTATGACAGGTGGAAAGAGCACCCCGGCGCGCTCTGCGGCGTCGCCTTTGGAGAAGCCGTAGCCAACAAGCCATTATCCTAACCCGGTAGAGACCCCTGCCCACCAAGCCGAGAGGCCACAGGCGTCTATAGGGAAGGGACGTGGTCTCCTCTCGACTACGAAGACTTCTCCATGGCGGCGTGGTTGGCGACTATCCTGGAGGTGACGGACACGAAGATGTGCATCTCCTCCTCACCGATGTCTTCCGTGAGCGCGGCGTAGTACCTCGTCATGTTTTCGAAGATCCCGGAAGTGAGTTCCATCCCCTCTTCGGTCAGCCTGAGCATCACGATGCGCCGGTCTGTGCGCAGGCGGCGCCTGCGCAGAAAGCCCCTGTCAACCAGCCCTGTGACTACACGGCTTATGCGGGAACCGTCGACCGGCAGAACCTGAGCCAACTGGGTAGCCGTGCGTTCCCCCTCCAGGCAATGCCAGAGAAGACTGTACTCCAAGCCGGTGATGCCGTGGGGCGCCACCTCTCGCGTCATTGCCTTGTCAAGCGCGTTGAATAGATCGGCTATAAATACCCCTAGATTGGCCGATAGGTCTTCGATCCGGCGGTCAGGGGCGTGCTGCGGGTTTGTCATTCTTTACATCTGCGAGAGCGGTGTGGGAGTAGTATAGAGTATTGAGTCCGTTGATTCGATAGGGAATTCCAACCGATTTTTCTTGATTCGAATGGACGACGCGCGTCGGCGCTCCTCGTCGACTTTCTGTATCCCGCGTACAACGCGTTCATAGTTCTGCAAAGTGCGTAATGAGGCGGCAGCCATTGGTCCGTACCATCATTGTCCGCAAACAACGGACGGGGACGACCAATGAGGACCACAAGGCCCGCGCCTACTCCTGTTGAGGATGCGTCCCAACTCGCTGCGTGTCCATCCAGCCGGTTTCTTCAACCCGTTCAAGGGAACCGCACCATCCCCGCCGACGGGCATAGAGAGCGCGGTGCGGTCGCTCGGGGGCAATATGCTTGATTTATTCAATATATGCTATCAATAACTATAATATTGACAAACGGTATCAACACATGTATTGTACATCACAATACTTGCAATAAGCACCTTTTGTAGACGAAGGGCACACTCGGCCCGGGATTACATCCGAAGCGGCGAGGGAGCGTCGGAGCAACTTGATGACGGAAGAACATGAAGACATTGGACACCTGATAACCGGGTTGACCACCGCGGCCGCCAGGGCTGCGGAATTGAGTCTCGCGCCGTTCATGCTATCACCATTGGAGTACAAGATTCTCGACAGATGTCACCGAGGGGAGGCGAATACGGTGACGGAGCTGTCACGAGTCTTCCCCGTGGACGCATCGGTGATGAGCCGTTTGGTCAGCAAACTGGTGGACAGGAAGCTCATTGGCAGGCCTGGATTCTAGCCACGCCGTTAGGGTGAGTCTGTTGGAAGCCTCTCGGACTAATCGAGGGAACTCGCGGGCGGACTCACCGTGGATAAAACAGCATCGAGGCCGTGAGCTTCAGTTATGTGCAAGCCGACTTGGCATGGTGCGGCAACAAGATCAATCCAGATGGAATGTAGCTACCTGCCATTCGACCGGCGACATCCTACCGGTGCGGCATGAGACTTAGACGGTTAGTAGTCTCAATCTCGGCTGCGGCCTGTGTGCCTATTTTGCTTGCGGCGGTGATTGCCTACCCGTTGACCTTATTGGTGCTCATCTCAATCGTACTGATTTACGCAATGCACATACCCAGCAACTATCCCCAGGAGGAACACAATGACTGGGAACCAAAATTGAGTAATTCGGGGAAAGCTATTGGGGTTCGAAGACGAGGAGAACAAGAACACTCCTTTTCTCACCATCGAGAACGAGAATCCTTGACTTGAATGGTACGGCTGGAGGCGTAAGGAGACTTCTCATTAGCAGAGACTGAATCCAATGCGCTCTTACTGTTCTTGTTGGGCCTGTCGAGACTGTTGCGAAATCTCAACTAACGCAACTGGGGAATTCCTCGCCCTGTCAACGAGAAGTTACTCTCCCAGGAATCACTCATGCAGCGTTGCGGCCTGCACAACCAGCAATGAAAATGTATGCGGAGCGTAGGTGGGCAAACACAAGGGTTGCCCTACAACGGGTTTGCCGGGACCTATTTTCATACCAAGCGCCTTCTGACTATTGCCGAGCGTACCCCATTCCGTCTCCGTCGCGTCTTCTTCCTCCGTGTCCACAAGCAGTTCGGCGGCAAGCTCGACTTCAGCGTCTTCGACGGCACTGGCCTCAACCGTCGATGGTGCCAACCACACGCTGAGTTGGCCTGTGGCGCCGCAGTCGTGGGAGGACAGCGATAAGCTGATGGTGAGGATTCGCTATCCCCACTTGCGCGGACTCGAATCAGCCGGTTTTCACTAAGATCCCAAGCTAATCCTCAGGGAGAAGGTTCTGTCTACAGTAAGAAGCGACTCACTCTTCCGGCCGAGTGGCTCTCTTTAGAACTCCGCTGCTTCCGCGATGCCCTTGAGTGGTGAGCCGGCACCTCGATGAGTGGAGATTGCGTTCTCGGTTACTTCGCCATTCTGTTCGAGGACGGCGAATCCATGATTCTCAAGCTCTGTACGCAGGCTGTCAGGAGTCCGATAACGACGTCGATGGATGTACCAGACTCCGTTGACGAGCATCGTGCCCTCGTACTCTTCCGGGCCGACGTCCGGCCTTAGAGGATCGACATGAAATCGGTTGTAGCAGGTCTCAGTGTCGCCGTCCCAAAGGTCGCTGCCATCGAACGCCGTGAACATCTTCCCGGTGACTTCATCGACAATCTGTCTGTCAGGAGTTTCTCGGTGTTGTTCAAAAACAGAGCAACTCATCAAGAAATAGCCCTTACCGGCGAGACGAGCCTTGACGCCCGAAAACATCCCAGCCCGATCTTGGTCAGTTACGATGCCTTGGGAGCAGTAGCTATCGATTATGAGCTCGTACGGCTTGCCTTCATGAGGCAGGTGGCAAACATCCATCACGTCGTACCTGATATCCAAACCGCGCTCCGCAGCGATCTCTCTGGCTCTGTCGATGGCATCAGGAATCACATCGATTCCGTGAACTTGGTATCCCAGTTCAGCCAAGAAACAAGCGCCGGAGCCGGTCCCACACCCCAGTTCCAGAACTCGTGCACCCGCTTTCACATCCAGGCGTGGCAGCGTCTCAGTCAGGAAGGCCTTGGAGGAGAAATCGCTGAAGCTGAGATCCCCATAGAGTTCGCCTCTCGACATCAGTCCCCTGACCTTCATCATGGCGTAGTCCGCCAGATGCTCGTGATAGAAGTATTTTTGCTTCATTACTCACGGCCCCTGCCCGACCATCTGGGCCGAGACAAGCTGGGCGTAGAGTCCTCCGAGGTCGAGGAGCTGCCGGTGCGTCCCCTGCTCCACCACCCGGCCCTCATCGAGCACCAGGATGTTGTCCGCCTCACGAATGGTCGAGAGCCTGTGTGCGATCACGACGGTCGTCCTGCCCTTCATCAGCCGCGTGAGCGCGTCGCGGACGGTCGCCTCGCTGATGGCGTCCAGATGCGAAGTCGCCTCGTCGAGGATCAGCACCGGGGCGTTCTTGAGGATGGCGCGAGCAATCGCGATCCGCTGCCTCTGGCCGCCGGAAAGTTGCATTCCCCTCTCGCCGACACGTGTGTCGTAGCCGTCGGGGAAGGACTCGATGAACTCGACGGCGTTCGCCTGCCTCGCGGCCTCCTCAACTTCGGAGTCAGTGGCGTTCTGACGTCCGAGCCGGATGTTCTCACGCACCGTGTCGTTGAACAGGTAGGTGTCCTGGGCGACGAGCGCCATCCGACCGCGCAGGTCATCGAGCAGGAATTCTTCCAGAGAGTGGTCGTCCAGCGTAACGACGCCCTCGGCGGGATCCCAGAAGCGCATCATCAGGTAGGCGCTCGTGGTCTTTCCCGCGCCGGACCGGCCGACGATGGCAACGGTCTCACCCGACCCGATCTTGAACGAAGCGTCGGCCAATGCCTGCGGATCCCCCTCGGAGTACGCGAATTCCACGCCTTGAAACTCGACCGAGGGGGTTGCAGAGAGACCTTCGTCCTTTCCTCCATCAATGCCGGGACCGTCCTGCACCGGGACGGCTTCGTCGTGGATGGCAAGTATGCGGCGCGACGCGGCGAGCGTCTCCATCATCTGCTTCATCGTGCGGGCCAGCTCCATCACGGGACTGAACGCCGCCAGCGCAAGCACGCTCACCAGCGGGAGATGTTCCCGCGCGATCTGGCCGTCATACACCAGCCAGGCGCCCGTGGTCAGGACTGCCAGCCCTCCCAGTCCCATCATGGCCTCCATGAAGCCTATCTGGAACGCCTGCGACTTTTGAAACCTGACCAGATGTCCGGCATAGGCCCAGCCCTTCTCGGTCAGTTCCTCATTCCGGTCGTCCCCTCGCCCGAACGCCGAGATCTCCCGCATCCCCTGGATGCTGTCTACCATGTAGGCGTGAATGTCCCCCATGCGGCCGCGAATCTCATCGCCGAGCCGCTCGATGCGCGTGTTGGCGAAATACGGGCTGACGGCAACTGCAACGAGGAACGGCGCCAGCACAACGGCAACGGGCCACGCCAACACGGCCAAGGCCACCAGCAGTCCGCCAGGTATCAGGACTGCTACGATCATCGGCGAGATCGCGTGGCCGAAGAAGTACTCGACCGTCTCCACGTCTCCCCCGACGACGCTCACAAAGTCGCCCGATCGACGCCGCACCATGTACGCGGGCGCGAGGGGCTCCAGTTTGTTGTACAGGTCGATCCGCATCCTCGCCAACAGCCGGTATGCCATGTCGTGCGCCTGCCACGTCTCCAGGTAGAAGAGAATCGCCGAGAGCGGCGCGAAGACGCACACGAGCACCAGCAGCGTCGTTATGGGTTCGTCGCGGAATACCGCTCCGACCAGGAGCGCGCTGAAAGCGCCGAGGACGATTACGGAGCCGTGGTGGAGCATTCCCAGCGCGAGGGTTATGAGGAACTGGAACTTGACCGGTCGGACCAGCCCGAACAGCCGCAGCCAGACGGTCAGGGACCGGATGTTGACTCCCTGGGCTTCATCCGCGTGGTCAGGCGTTGCAGAATGATGGTGACCGTGGCCGGAAGACAGATGCGAAAGATCGGGTGCATGTTCCGCCGAGACGCGAGGTCGCGCCAGTTCCACGCCTGCGGGGGCGGGCTCCTCTACCCCCATTTGCGTCTGCTGACGCATTAGGCCGGCATACGTGCCATCGGCCTCGATGAGCTCGGCGTGAGTCCCGATCTCCACGGCGCGGCCCTCGTCAAGCACGAGGATGCGGTCGGCGTTGATGACGCTCGAAAGACGGTGAGCGATGACGAGCGTCGTTCTGTTCTCCATCAGACGGTCGAGCGCGCCCTGGATGGCGGACTCGTTCTCGGCGTCCACGCTGGAGAGCGCCTCATCCAGCAGCAGGATCGGGGCGTCCTTGAGCAACGCCCTCGCGATCGCCAGCCGCTGGCGCTGGCCTCCGGAGAGTCGGACGGCGCGCTCGCCGACGACCGTGTCATAGCCGTGCGGCAGGTGCGAAATGAACTCGTGGGCGTTCGCGGCGCGGGCGGCCTCCTCCAGCTCGCTTTGCGTCGCGTCCGGCTTTCCGAAACGCAGATTGTCGGCGACCGTCCCGTGGAACAGGTAGGTGTCCTGCGTGACGACCGATATGTTGTCCCTGATCGTGCTGAGCGGGAGTTCGCGGAGATCGTGACCGTCCAGTCTGATTGATCCGGTCTGAGGGTCGTAGAACCGGTACATGAGCCAGACCAGCGTCGACTTGCCCGCACCGCTGGCCCCGACCACGCCGAGCGTTTCCCCTTCGCGGAGATCGAACGACACGTCCTGCAGGGCCGGTCTGTGCCCTCCGTCATACCCGAACGTGACGCCTTCAAACGAGACCCGCGGTCTGATATCGGACGACTGTGCGCTCCCGTCCGGCACCGGATCGACGACCGAAGCCGGCTCGTCCATGATTTCGAAGACGCTCTGCGCCGACGAGAGTACGGCCATCCCCTGATGGTAGAGGTTGGTGAGCTCCCGCATTGGCCTGAACACCTCGACACCGAGCATCAGCACGATCAGCAGAGGGCGCAGCTCCATTTCGCCGCTGCTGACGCGGGCAGCGCCCACCGCAAGGGCAACGGCAGCGCCCGTGGCCATGAAGAAGATGGACGCGCCGCTCGTCGCACTGTTGGCGGCGACCACGCCCATCGTGCTCCGGTAGAGCTGATTGGCGCGCTCCGCCAGGGCCTGCCCACGGCTCCAGCTCTGCCCGAACGCTTTGAGTGTCGATAGGCCCTGAACGCTGTCCAGGAAGTCCGCACCCAGCTCACCATACGCCTTCCGTCGCCGGAAGCTGGTGTTCCGGTTCCAGCGGTAGAACATGGCGGGCACGGCCAGCGTGAGGAAGGCGAACGCGAGGAAGATGAGCGCGATGTACACATCGAGCGTCACCATGTAGGCGAAGATCGCCAATGGCGCGATAGCCGACACGAGGATCTGCGACAGGTACTGTCCGAAGAACGTCTCGAGGCGCTCGATGCCTTCGACGAGCGTGAGGACTACGTCGCCCGTCCTGTTCCTGTCGAAGTAACCCGGCCCAAGGTCGAGGGCATGATCATATACGTCACGACGCAGGCCGATCTTGACGATGTTCGCGGTGTGATGGCTGACGGCATTCTGCCAGTATTGAAAGAGACTCCGCGCCACGATCAGGGCGGTGATGGCAGACAGTGACAGCGCCAGCTCCGAGAAGTTCGACTCTCCCGTCAGGACCCGGTAGATGACGACGCCGGAGATGGCAAGCCGGGCAACACCGGCCCCCACTGCGATAAGGCCAAGCGCCGCAGCAAAGAGTATTCGAAGCCTTACGCCGCGAGTCAGTCCGAATAGCCGCCTGTCGAAGTACACCCTTCAACTCCTGAAAGTCACGAAGAGTCACTTTAGCAGGATGGTGAGGAAACCATAAGGCTGCGTGCTTGACCCGGTTGGAATAAGGGTGACGTTGAGCCTTGCAGTATGGCTAGCTGTAGATTTGCGCGGTAGCGACCTTTCGACGTGCATCCCTTGCGTCGGTCTTGCCCGGGCAGGAGGTGCTCACTTGACCAGGCGGCGATGCAGGAGGACCGCGGCTATGGGGAACAGCACGGCAGTTATGGCGAGTACGTAGAGAGCGGAGAACAGGTGGGTAAGCATCAAGTCTCCCGTTACGAATCCTCGCGCGAGATGCACTGCGGGCGTCAGGGGGGCGGCCCAGGCTATCGGCTCTATCCAATCCGGCAGCACGGATATGGGGAAGAACGCTCCGCTGAAGAAGTAGAGAGGGGTCGCCACCACCGTAAAGGTGAGGGACAGGATGTGGACGTTCGGCGACAGCGCGGCGAATATGAGGCCCAATGCGCCGAACTGCATACCGATCAGTGCTGCCGCAAGCAGGACGCCTACGCCGGAAATGGTGTCTATCCAGCCCAATAGCGCCGCCACTGCGCCTATGCAAAAGCCCGTGATCACCGCCCTGCTCATGGCCCAGGATATGTCGCCCATGGCGAGCTCTCTCGTGCTTACCGGGGCGGTCATGGTCGTCTCATACATCCCCTTCTGGATGCGGAAGAAGGCTCCCCACGAGCACTCGAAGATGGCGTGGAACATGGCGGAGCCGGCGATTATTCCGGGTGTTACGAACTGGGCGTACGGCAGTCCGTCGACATCGTCCACGAGAGCCCCTATTCCGAGACCAATGGCCATCAGGGCCACGAACGGTTCAACGAAGTACCAGGTAATGGAAGGCAGCCATGTGTGCTTCAGCACCAGGGCGTGACGGAACCAAATCCCCGCGATGCTGCGCAGTCTGACACCGGCGAAATACGGACTGCGTACAGCGACCATCACTCGTCCGTCAGCTTCCTGCCGGCCATGGACAGGAATACGTCCTCAAGGTTGGAGGGGCGGTAAGAGACCCGCACTCCATCGAGTCCGGACAGGTCGGGGCGATCTCCGTTGTGGGCCGAGACGGTAATGACAGCCCCGGACTCCCTATAATCGAACCCGGCCTTGTCGATCCAGCTAACCACGTCCTGACGCGCTCCGTTTGACACCCGAACCTGGGCCACTTCCGACCCGGCGTGCTGGATGACTAGCTCGTCCGGCGCTCCCTCGGTGAGGATCTTTCCGTGGTGCATGATGGCGAGCCGGTCGCACAGGGCCGCGGCTTCATCCATGTAGTGAGTGGACATCAGGACCGTCACTCCGGCCTGCTTCATGGTCTCCAGTTCCTGCCACACGCCGTTGCGGCCCTGAGGGTCAAGACCGGTGGTGGGCTCGTCGAGCACGATCACCTGAGGCTTGGCCATGAATGCCCTGGCAATCGCGAGGCGTCTCTTCATCCCGCCGGAAAGGTTGTCGATCTCCTCCTTCGCCTTGTCGGTGAGGTCGAAGTACATCAAGACGGCGTCCGCTCTTTTTTCCGCCTGCGCACGCGAAAGCCCGGTGATGAAACCGTACGTAATGAGGTTGTCCCTCGCGTTCAGATCGGTATCGAGACCGTCCTGCTGGGTCACGACGCCGAGCACGTTTCGCACTTCTCTCCCCTGCCTTGACACGTCGATGCCTGCAACAGTCAGCTCTCCGTCCGTAAGGGGGGACAGGCCGCTCACCATGCGCATGGTGGTGGTCTTGCCCGCGCCGTTCGGGCCCAGCAGCCCATAGGTCTCACCCCGGCGAACCTCAAACGAGACGCCATCCACAGCAAGGACGTCGCCAAAACGCTTTGTTATGCTCGATGCGCGGATGACAATCCCGTCACTCTGGCCGTTCACGTCCGCTCCCTTATCAATCTATCCGGACCCTGTGCTTCAGTCGATTGGTTCTTCGCTGCTTCATGTGACAAACCACTATGCCATAAATGCCCTGCGCAAAGAATTCCTTGTCGGATCTTGCAATAGCCCCAACAAAGCAATATACACCATAATGGCAGGTCAACATACAATTTATCGTGCCGTGTAACCGTTCAGAATTCATGAGAGGGACACCGTCCCCCCATGGATACCCGTCTTCGCGGGTATGACGGTGGCTGTGTGCGTTGCGCGCTCTCACGAACTCGGAACGGTTACGGCTGCATGTGGCGCATAGTCCCATGGGCCGTGGAGTGCAGCGGGCGGTCCGCAGTCCAGCGACCGCCGCTTACGTTCCGCGGCAGACAGCTCTACAGAGCCTGACGGGTGACATCCTGATCGGGCTTCACCATTTGGTAGCCGACACGATGCTTGGTGAATATGTACCTGGGGCTCTTCACGTCGTCGCCCAGCTTTCGACGGAGGGACTTTATGAACGCGCGCAAGACCTGTGAATTGCCGGGGCCCCGAACGCCCCAGACTCGGTCCAGAAGCTGCCCGTGGGACAGCACCCTTCCGGCGTTGATAGATAGCTCGAACACCAGCCTGTACTCGGTGGCGGTCAGGTACACTGGGCGTCCCGCCACCGTAACGCCTCGTTCAGCGTAGTTGATTTCTATATCGCCATGCACATAGGGTTCGAGGGCTTGGGTGTTGCCGTACAGCTCTTTTCTGTTCAGGGCTGTCGAGATTCTCGCCATGAGTTCGTTTGGTGAGAAGGGCTTGACGATGTAGTCGACGGCTCCCAGGTTAAAAGCCTCCGCAATCGTTTGATCCCTGCCATATCCGGACAGAAGGATTATTGGCGCATCGGTGATTTCCGAGATGCTCTTCATCACCTCGAAGTCCGCGTCGCCCGCCAGCGCCAAGTCGAGCAAGACCAGGCACGGCCTTCCTTCTTGGATGAGGCGACGCACCTCTTCCGTATTCCCGGTCACCACAGGGAAATAGCCCTCTGCCAAGAGACCGTCGTGAACATACCTCTGCATCTGGGAGTCGTCGACGACCGCGAGAACGGCTTCTTGCTCACTTTGTGTGTCTCTCCCGTGGGCAGGAAGCTGAGGAGGAGTAGGGACCGCGAGGGTCTCTTCCTCTGTGACAGCCGGAAGGGTAAAGGTGATCTGTGTACCGAATCCCGGTCCGGCGCTCTCCGCGGAAATATAGCCTCCGTGCGCCTCGACTATTCCCTTGCAGACCGCAAGGCCCAGTCCTGCCCCTTCGAACCCGGTTTTTCCTTCTTCGTCATCGATCCACGCAAACTTCCTAAACAGGTGAGGCAGACGTTCGGCAGATACGCCTCTGCCCTCGTCCGAAACGGTGACCGCGACGCGAGGGCCTTCCTGTGAGGCCGCCACTCTGATGGTAGATGCCTCGTGTGAGTATTTAGAGGCATTGGCAAGGAGGTTGTTCAGGACCTGGAGGATACGCTGCCTATCCGCCTTAACCGGGAGCAGATCGGGCGGAAGATCGACGATAACCCGGTCCTTGGCTTCGCCGCTCCGGAAGGCATCTCTCGCCTCGACGACAATCTCCACCATATTCGCAGGTTCAGCATTGATCGAGAACGTCCCGGCCTCGATTTGTGTCACGTCTCGGAGGTTGTTGATGAGGTCTCGGATATGATCGGTCTGCTCATCAATAATTCGGAAGAATTGCTGAGTCTCGGCGGGGTCGAGCGCAGAAGGTGATCCAAGGACGGTAGCCGTCGAGCCCTTGATGGTGGTCAGCGGCGTCCGCAGTTCCTGGCTCACCGTGCCGAGGACTTCGGTTCGCAACCGTTCGAGTTCCTGCAGGGGCGTTAGATCCTGCATAGTCACGACAACGGACACGACCTCCCCCTCGTCCGAGTAAATCGGTCTGGCATTTACGAGAGTGGTTACCGACTGACCGCCGGGCAGGGAGATGACTATTTCCTCCGCACGCACCGTTTCGCCACTTCTCAATACCGGTTCAAGAGGCGACTCGGCAAGGCATATTTCGCGTCCATCCGCACGCCGGAAGGTCATCACGGTGAGGAGGTGCTCCAGAGAGACGTCTCGCCCACTTACGCCGCAGATCATTCGTCTCGTCTCCTCGTTGATTGACAAGACTTCTCCGGTCTTGGCGTCCAGTACGAAAACGCCCATCGGCGCGGAATTGAGCAGGGCCTGGAGGTCGGAGTTGGCGCGTTGCTCGGCTCCAAATTTGAGGGCGTTGGAGATGGCCATCGCCGCCTGAGAGGCGAACATAACGATGGCATCTTCGTCTTCGGGTGTGAATTCCTGACCACCCTCTTTTTCCGTGAGATAAATGCATCCCAAAAGCTCACTCTGATGACGAATCGGCATTCCCAGGAAGGTCTTCATCTCAGGGTGATTCTCCGGAAAACCCTTCGACGCAGGATGACTTGCCAGGTCCCGAAGCCTAACCGGTTTTTGGACATCCCGCAGGTGCCCGAGGAGCCCAACTGCCTTGGGCCAATTCCCAATCAACTGTTGCTCTTCATAACCGATGCCGGAAGCAAGGAATGTTCCCACACTTTCGTCGTCATTGAAGACCAGAAGCGCGCCGTATCGCGCGTCGGTCAACGAGCATGCGCCATCAATAACCGCGTGCAGAGTAGTGTCTATATCCAAGCTGGCGGTGATGCGAAGACTGGCGTCACTCAGCTTGGAGAGTCGATCTCTCAGCTTCTCATTCTCGTGTTCGGAATCTCCGGAATTCAGCAATCCAACACCCGTTATCTTAAAACCCGTCAGGGACTATATCTTCCTTAATTCCTCAGCCCCTGCACAACCTCTTCTGCGCTACAGACCGGACGCATTTTATCACCTGTCGGCAACCAGGCGTGCGGATCATACTAAGCTGGGGCTCATACTCGTTCTCAGGGCGATTCCATAAGTCATGCCTGCGACCGGAATTAATGCGAATACAACGGGGAATGCCGCGTCAAGACCAGATGCGTCCTTGTAAATGGCCGGAACCCCGCTGGCGTCTCCGGGTTTGAGCAGCATGATCACCAGGGCGGCTGCACCGGCCGGACGCGCAAGCAACGGCAGCGCTTGCTCCGAGATGTTCCGGCCGTCTCAAAGTCTGAGACTCCATGTCATCCATAGATTATAGGAACATCGCCTGGAGTGGAAGCCTCTACGAGCACTGGACGAAAGCCCTCACATTTACCCGGCTCAGGGACAAACGCGGTTCAGAGGGTAGTCGCGGAAGTCACCGACACCCATGTACCGCTTCGGGCGCGGGGCATAACTTTGCTTTCAAGTAACTGCTCAGGACAGGATGAAGATTCACCGCAGAGAACACAGAGAGCGCAGAGTGAGGAATGAGGTCGTCGTCGCGGAAGTTATTGACGCCCTTGGCGTAGCACTGCTCAGGTTGAACAGTAAGGACTGGGCACACCCTCTTAGATTCCTCACTGCGCTTCGCTGCGTTCGGAATATTTCATGAGAGTTGCCACCCTCACCACCTGAAATGAAATGGGCGCGGAGCGGAGACGGGCAATTCGCGACTCGCTCCTACGACAGGTTTGCCGGGGGGTATTTTCATACCAATCGTTCATGTCGGTTGTCACCGACACCACCAATCATGAAAACGGCAGTAAGGGCGATTGGCCGGGGGTATTTTCAGAGCAATGACACATCCGGTGGCAGAAAAAATGCATGGAATCAAAAAAGAGGTGCGATGGTCGGGGGACCATCGCACCTTGGTTTTCAGTCGCGCTCCTCGGGGGAGCTTACGGCGTCGGTCACTCGATTCGGATTTCCTGGAGCTTCGGAACGACCATGGGGGTCAGGCGGTAGCCCTTCAGGTACGGCTTGACGAGGGCGTACTGCTCGCCCGTGAACCACGTGGGCACCCATGCCGCGTCGTCGACGATCATCTGCTCGGCCTGGTTGTAGAGGGAGACCCTCTCGCTCACGTCCTGGATGGTGCGGGCCTTTTCGAGTATCTTGTCAACCTCCGGGTTGGAGTAGCTGCCGTGGTTCATCCCGCTCTCGGTGTGGAAGAGGATGTCGAGGAAGTCCTGCGGGTCGGGATAGTCGGCGGACCAGCCGAGTCCGGCATAGGCCTGGAACTTCTTGTCATCGAGGTCCTCAAGGTAGGTCGCCCACTCAACCTGCTGGATCTCGACCTCCACGCCAAGCTCCTGCTTCCACATCTCGATGATGACTTCAAGGTCGAGGCCGATGGTGCCTCCGGTGCCGGGCACCGTGACGACGATACGGGGTCGGGTGTCAGCGTCGGCGTACTTGGACTGCGCGAGATACTCCCTCGCGAGATCGGGATCGAAGTGCAGGCCCTTGATGTCGGTCGTGTAGCCGGGGAATCCGGGCGGGAGGATGGAGTACGCGGGCTTGACCAGCTCGGCCAGCACCTCATCGGCGATCAGCTCCTTGTCGATGGCGTGGTTGAGCGCCTTGCGGAAGTTGGCGTCGTCGAAGGGCGGCTCCGAGGCATTCATGCCGATGTAGGAGACCGAGAAGCCCGGCGGGGCCACGACGAGCTCCGCATTCAGGGGCTCTTCGGGATTGAGGACGCGCTCAAGGTCGAAGAGGCCGACGCCGGTAACGTCGATCTCGTCGTTCTCGTACATGGCCATGGCCTGGCCGCCGGCGAGGTTCATGTTGATCGCGTCCACGTCCGGGCGCGGCTCGCGATAGTAGTCGTCGAACCGCTTGAGAACGATTCGCTCGCCGATCCTGTACTCATCGAGCTTGAACGGGCCGGTGCCCACGGCGTTGTCGACCCACCAGTTTCGGCCGCCGCTCTCGACGGTCTCCTGGTGCAGGACGAACGCGGTCGGGTAGCTGAGCTTGGCGAGGAAGTAGGCCTTGGGCGCGTCGATGGTGATCTGGAGGGTCCGCTCGTCGATGACCTGCACGCCCTCAATCGATTCGGCGTTGCCCTCGATGTAGTCCTCCGCGCCGATGATGTCGTTGAGATACGTGTCGGCCAGGTGCGAGGCGAGCTCCGGCGAGGCGGCCCGCTCTATCGACCACTTGAAGTCGTGCGCGGTCACCTTCTCGCCGTTGTGGAAGGTCGCGTTATCGCGGAGCGTGAACGTGTAGACAGTGCCGGTATCGTCGACCTTCCACTCCTGCGCGAGGTCGGGCACGAGCGCGAGGTCGGTATTGATGGTCACGAGACCGCTGAATATCTCGACCACGATTCCGGCGGACGTGGTGTCACCCGTCAGGTGCGGGTCGAGGGTGGGCGGATCGGCCCAGAGCCTGCGGAATACTCCTCCTCCGGGCGGGGGCCGCTCCTCCGTGTCAATCACCACACTCGCCGCGTCGTCGTCTCCCGCGTCGTCGGTGGAGGCTTCGGCTTCAGTGGTCTTGGCGGTTGTTTCAGGGGCAGCCTCGCTCTCGGTCGTGGAGGGAGCCTGATCCGTCGTATCAGGTTCGTCGTCGGAACCTCCCCCGCAGGCAACCACGGCAATGGTCGCAATCAGGAGGAAGAGAAGGGGAAGTAGCTTCTTCATCGAACGCACCTCGTTGGTGTTTTTGTGCTGGGACAAACTTTATAACGCAATGGGAGCGGAAACGGTTGGGAATTCATTTTCGCAGAAAGTAATTCGTACTGTGCAGTGTGCAGAAAGTAGAAAGACTTGCGCAGGGCGGGACTTGGAGGGTGAGTCTACTCTCTACTTTCCTCCTACGGTCGTCGCCAGATAGGCGTCTATGAATCCTCCGATATCGCCGTCGAGGACACCGTCGGTGTCGGACGTTTCGAAGCTCGTGCGGTGGTCCTTGACCATTTTATACGGGTGAAGCACGTAGCTCCTGATCTGGTTGCCCCACTCGGCCGAGACGTGCTCGCCCCTGATCTTTGCCATCTCCCTGGCGCGCTCCTCCATCTCACGCTCCATGAGCCGCGCCGCGAGTATGCCCATGGCGATGGTGCGGTTCTGGTAGAGGGAGCGCTCGTTCTGACAGCTCGCCTTTATGCCGGTCGGGACGTGGGTGATTCTAACGGCGGTGGAGTTCTTCTGCACGCTCTGGCCCCCCGCGCCACCGGCCTTGAAGGTCTCGATCTTCAGATCGGCGGGGTCGATCTCGATGTCGACCCCCTCCTCGACCTGGGGCAGCACCTCGGCAAGGGCAAACGAGGTGTGGCGGGCGTGGTCGGAGTCGAAGGGGGAGAGGCGGACGAGGCGATGGACGCCCTTCTCGGCCTTGAGGTAGCCGTAGGCGTAGTCGCCCTCCATTTGGATGACGGCGCTCTTAATTCCCGCCGTGTCGCCGGGGGAAAGCTCGACGACATCGGAGCGGTAGCCCTTTGTTTCGGCCCAGCGGAGGTACATGCGCATGAGCATCTGCGCCCAGTCCTGGGAGTCGACGCCTCCCGCGCCCGCGTGGATGGCAAGGATCGCGTTCCTCCGGTCGTGGGGGCCGGAGAGAGCCAGCGTGAACTCCAGATCTGCCACGCTTTGAGTTAGGTCGGCAAGCTCCTCGGACAGGGTGTCGAGGACCGAGTCGTCGTTCTCTTCGATTGCCATCTCGGCGAGTTCTTCGGCGGCCTCCGCCCGGCTTTCGAGCGTGCTCCACCGGTCGACTTCGCTCCTCAGGGCGGCGAGCTCCTTCATCTTGTCCTGCGCCCGCTGGGAGTCCTGCCAGAACGACTCGGCTACCGACTCACGCTCAAGGGCCTCAATGCGCTTTTCCTTGTCGGCAAGGTCAAAGACGCACCATGATCTGGGATATTTTTTCCCGAAGTGCGGACAACGCTCCCCTGGTTTCCTGCATGGGTTGATTCGCCTCCCTCGCCGATTGCCGTATCTAATGATACTCGGAGATCGCGAAGCGCGTAAGGATTCGAGAGGTCACGCAACGACGTTATCAAGTGCGTGCCCGGCTCTCAGAGCCACCAATAGACGTGAGGTGTGAGTAACGGAGAGGGACTTACAGGGAGAAGACGGGTACCGAGCGATGGCCCTCAGGCTGCGTGTTCTTCGTAACGACATCGTCCATGGACTTCAGGGCGTCCGGCCCAAAGAACACCTCACCGCATTGGGTGCAAACTTCTGCGGGGACGTTACGAAGGATGTACAGCTCTCCGTCCCAGCGATGAACGTGCTCGACGCGCCGCTGTTCGATTGGGGCCTTGCAGAATGGGCATGTTGTCATTGTTACGCTCTGCCTCGCCGATAGCGGTAGTCGACGCTACCCCGCCACTTCGGCTAGCTCGGCCTGTGTTACGCCAGCGAAGACTCGTTTGAGGTAGCGGCCCGTCTCCGAATGGTCCATGTCGGCGAGGTCTCGGGGGGTGCCTATAGCGACGACCTCTCCGCCACGGTCGCCCGCGCCGGGGCCGAGGTCGATGAGCCAGTCGGCGCTCTTGATGAGGTCGAGGTGGTGCTCGATGAGGACGACGGTGTTGCCGGCGTCGACGAGGCGGTGGAGGACGCGGAGGAGGTAGGCGCAGTCTTCGAATGACAGGCCGGTCGTCGGCTCGTCGAGGATGTAAAGGGTCTGGCCTGTCGCGCGCTTGGAGAGCTCGGTGGCGAGCTTGACGCGCTGGGCCTCGCCGCCGCTGAGGGTCGTGGCGGGCTGGCCGAGACGGATATAGCCGAGTCCGACGTCGTACATCGTCTGGAGCTTGTTGCGGATGCGCGGGATGTTGGAGAAGTGCTCCAGCGCCTCGGTGACGGTCATGCTGAGCACCTCGGCGATGTTCTTGCCCTTCCACCTGATTTCGAGGGCCTCGCGGTTGTAGCGAGCTCCGTTGCACACCTCGCATGGCACCGTCACGTCGGGCAGGAACTGCATCTCGATCTGGTTGTACCCGTCGCCGCTGCACGCCTCGCACCGACCGCCCTTGACGTTGAAGGAGAAGCGGCCCGGCTTGTAGCCGCGTATGCGGGCCTCCGGGGCCGTCGCGAACAGCTCTCGCATGGGAGTGAAGGTGCCGGTGTAGGTGGCGGGGTTGCTGCGGGGCGTCCGTCCGATGGGGGACTGGTCGATGTTGACGACCTTGTCGATGTTGGCGATGCCCTCTATTGAGTCGAAGAGGCCGGGGCGCTCGCGGGACTTGTAGAACTCCTGGGCCAGCTTCTTGTAGAGTATCTCGTTGACGAGGGTGCTCTTGCCGGAGCCGGACACGCCCGTAATGCACACGAGCTTGCCGAGGGGTATCTCCACGTCGACGCCCTTGAGGTTGTTCTCGCGCGCGGCGCGTACCACCAGGGACTTGCCGTTGCCCTCCCTTATGGTGTCCGGCAGGGGGATGCTCTTGCGGTAGCCGAGATACTGTCCAGTGAGCGATTCCGGCGTCTCGATTATCTTGCGGACCGGCCCCGTGGCGACGACGTGGCCTCCGTGCTCTCCCGCGCCGGGGCCCATGTCGATGATGTGGTCTGCCGCCCGCATGATGGCCTCGTCGTGCTCGACGATGAGGACGGTGTTGCCGAGGTCGCGGAGCCGGAGCAGGGTCTGGATGAGGCGGTAGTCGTCTGCTGGATGGAGGCCGATGGACGGCTCGTCGCAGACGTAGAGGACGCCGATGAGGCCGGAACCTATCTGCGTGGCGAGCCGAATGCGCTGTGCCTCGCCCCCGCTGAGGGTTGAGGCGGTGCGTTCGAGGGTGAGGTAGTCGAGGCCGATGTCGTAGAGGAATCGCAGGCGCGCCTCGATCTCCTTGAGGGCCTGTGAAGCGATGGTCATTTCGCGCTCGGAGAGGGTGCGCGGGTCGCCGCTGCCGATGGGCTTGCCGTCGTAGCTCTTGGGCGGGACGTGGTTGTTCATATATCGCACGGACATGGCTACGATGTCTGCCGGGGCCGTGGGAGAACCGTTGGCGCCGGAGCCGTTGTCCCTCCGAGCGACGGTGATTGGAGTCCCACCATTCGACCGCCAGTCGTCGTCGCCTCGTATGGCGCCGATCCAGTCGAGGGCGTGCTCGATGGACCTGCTCGTAACGTCGATGATGTTGCATCCGCCGATGGTGACGGCGAGGGCCTCGGGCTTGAGGCGCTGTCCCTGGCAGTTCTGACACTCGCGCTGGGACATGTACCGCTCGATCTCGGCGCGAATCATGTCGGACTCGGTCTGTCGATACCGGCGTTCCAGGTTGTTGACGACTCCCTCGAACGCCGTGTCCCACCGGTGCATGCGTCCGCGCTTGGTCCTGTGCTGGACGCGGACTCGACTCTTGCCGGTGCCGTGCAGGAGGATATCGAGCTGCTCCTGCGTGAACCGGTTGAGCGGCTCTCGCGTCGAGAAGCCGTACTCGTCGGCGACAGCGGTCAGGAGGCTCATCATCCAGGTGTCGGCAGTGCCTGAGCGCATCCATGGCTGGATGGCGCCCTCGACGAGGCTCAGGTCCTTGTTCGGTATGACGAGGTCGGGGTCGACCTCCAGCTTGTAGCCCAGCCCGGAGCACCGCTGGCACGCGCCATGCGGATTGTTGAAGCTGAAGGTGCGGGGCTCCATCTCGCCGAGGCTGATGTTGCAGTGGACGCAGGCGAACTCCTCGGAGAAGAGCAGGTCGTCGCCGTCGACGACGTTCACGAGCACCGTCCCGCCGGTGAGCTTGAGGGCAGACTCGACGGAGTCGGCAACGCGGCTCTGTTCGAGGCCCTCGTCAATGACCAAGCGGTCGACGATGACCTCGATGTCGTGCCACTTGGTCTTTTGGAGCGCGATATCTTCGGACAGGTCGCGGGTCTCGCCATTGACGCGGACGCGAACAAACCCCGCCCGCCGGGCGTCCTCGAAGACCTCCTTGTGCTCGCCCTTGCGACGCCGAACCATCGGGGCCAGGACCTGGATGCGGGTGCGGTCGGGCAGGTCGATGATGGCGTCGACCATCTGCTGGACGGTCTGACTCTCGACGGGACGGCCGCAGGAGTGGCAGTGCGGATGACCCACCCTTGCGAAGAGCAGGCGGAGGTAGTCGTAGACCTCCGTTACGGTGCCGACGGTGGAGCGCGGATTGCGGGAGACGCCCTTCTGGTCGATGGAGATGGCGGGCGAGAGGCCCTCGATGTAGTCGACCTCCGGCTTGTCCATGCGTCCCAGGAACTGCCGCGCGTAGGCCGACAGCGACTCGACGTAGCGGCGCTGGCCCTCGGCGTAGATCGTGTCGAAAGCCAGGGAGCTCTTGCCCGAGCCGGACACGCCGGTTATCACCACGAGCTTGTCGCGCGGGATGGTGACGTCGATGTCCTTGAGGTTGTGCTCGCGAGCGCCGCGAACGACGATGTTTTCTAGGGGCATTCTTTGACGCTTAACTCCGGGTTGGCTGAGGCGTTACTTCCGACGATTTCCTGATCTTTTTGCATTATACGCCACCTCTTTGGAGGCGTCGGGCGATAATACCCAGGTGCGGGATGTTCATGTCTGCCTAAACTCGGCAGAGTAGAGCACTTTCCCTTCGATCTCCGCCAATGCGCCCTGCCGAAGCTCTGCCGCCTGGAACGCGGGGCCGCTGCCAAACTCGCTCGACAGGCCGTAATGACTTGCTTGAACGAACCCGAACCGCGAGTAGTACCCAGGCGACCCCAGCAGCACGACACCGTCCCACCCTGCAGATGGACCTCGAACAAGGCCCTGCCGTACAAGCCGTGACCCGATGCCGCGACCTTGGTACTCCGGCAGGACACCGATAGGGCCCAAGGCTACCCACCTATGCTTTGCCAATGGCGGATCGAACGTCACCGGAGAGAAAAGAACGTGCCCTACCACCTGATCTTCAACTATCGCGACTAGAGACAAGGACACGCGACCCACATTGCGGAGCATTTCGACCAGCCTCGGCTCGTAGTCTCCACCGAATGCCCTCTTATGAATGTTCCGGATGGCAGGGATGTCGCTTTGGTCCTCGTCACGGATTGTTGTGCAGAGTTGTTGTGATACTGTCATGTTGTGGCTAGCCGGCCTCACTGTTAAACAGAGTCAGGCCAACTCATAGACGACCCTTCCCTCACGCAACGCTGCATGGAGCACGCTTCCCACGAGATGGCCCCGCCGTTCTATTTCTTCGGGTGTGGATACGACGATGTCCTTACTGGCGGGAAGGTCTCCCAACGAGCGCCTGATCTCTATGGCGGTACGCCGCTTGTCTGACACATCCGGCAGCACGACAAGCAGGTCAACGTCGCTCCACTCAGTGGCGGTGCCCCGTGCCTGAGAACCGAATAGAACTACGCGCAACGGTCGAAAGCGACCTACGATGCGGTCGACCATGGTTGAGACTAGCGCTTCCGAAGCCATTTTTCTGCCCTGCTCACCCCTAGGTTGATATATGCGGACAGGGATTGCCGTCTTGCACTCGGTGAGAGTCAATTCTAGCACCTGCGCTGGATATACGGAACCGTTTGAGCGGCGATTTTGGGACAATTGTTCGGTCATTTTGCGCTTCGATGCTCCGTGTCTCGCGCCCTATGGTAGAATCCCTCAAGCACATTCTGACCAAGCAGACCGGAGGGGCGACGATGGCCGGAGAGATGACGATTGAGATACTGGACGATTTCGCGAACGGGTGGAACGAGCACGACCTCGACAAGCTGATGTCGTTTATGACGCAGGACTGCGTGTTCGAGCTCTCTGCCGGGCCGGAGGCGTGGGGGGCGCGATTCGAGGGTTATGACAACGTTCGCGAGGGCTACAAGCGCGTGCTGGACATGTTCCCCGACGGGCAGTGGGCCGAGCCGAGCCACTTCATCGCGGGCGACCGGGGCGTGACGCAGTGGACGTTCCGCGCGACGGGGGCCGACGGCGCCCAGGTGGAGGTCAACGGCTGCGACCTGTTCCACTTCGAGGGCGACAAGATCAGGGTCAAGAACTCGTTCCGGAAGATCCGGTCGTAGGGGCTACCCCACCCACACCTCTTCGAAGAGGCGCAGCCAGTTGCCGCCGAGGATCTTGCGGATGTCATCGTCGGTGTAGCCGCGGATGATGAGGGCCTCGGACAGGAAGGGAAGGTGATCGGGGGTCTCCAACTCGTCGGGGTAGAGGTCCCGCCACGGCTTGGGCTTCTCGTCCACCTGGGTGAACGTGGACGGGAACTTGGTGCCCTGCTGCGAGCCGATGTAGCGCCAGAACTCCTCCGGCTGGTCCTGGGTATGGTCGGTGCCTATGGCTACGTGGTCGATCCCCACCATGTCGACGAGGTGGTCGATTGCGTCCAGGTAGTCTGCGAGGTTCGACTCGAATGAGTGCTTCAGGAATGTTCGGATGCACGTCGCGCCGATGACGCCGCCCTTCTCGGCCATGAGCTTGATGGCTTCGTCGGTCTTGTTGCGCCGGTGCTCGTAGTACGACTTGGCGTTGGCGTGGGTGATGGCAACCGGCTTGTCGGAGACCTCGATGGAGTCCATCGTGGTGGCGACGCCCACGTGCGAGAGGTCTACGAGGATTCCGACCCGGTTCATCTCCTTGACCGCGTCGACGCCGAAGTTGGTGAGGCCGCCGTCCTGACGCTCCATGCAGCCGTCCCCCAGCAAGTTGCGCTCGTGGTACGTGACCTGGGCGATGCGTACTCCCAGACGGTGGAAGAGCTCGAGCCTGTCAAGGCGGTTCTCGATGGGCGAGGTATTCTGCCAGCCGAGGATGACGCCGGTCTTGCCCTCGCGCTTGGCGCGGTGGATGTCCTCGACGGTCTCGACCTGCAGGATGCGGGTGGTGCGCTCGCGGAACCGGGCCAGCCACCTCGATATGTGGTCGAGGGTTTCACGGTAGTTCTCCCACGTGGCGATCGTCGCGTTGATCGCCGACACGCCGCCGTCATTGAGACTCACGTATACCTCATCGCTGTCCCAGTTGCTCACGTTCAGCCCGTCGATTACGACGGCCTCGTGGTACAGCCGCAGCGCCCGCCCCGAGACCTGGGTCATTGCATCCTCCGCCGGGTGTGGTTGGAATTTGAGCGAGTGTATCAATGGGCTAGGGGAGCGTCAAACGGGGGCGGGGGAGGGGGGTGGTGCGAACAGAGGTCACCGAAAAACCCCATCGCATATTACAGTCGTGACGAAGTCTACGGGTGAGAGAGCATTACCCTAGTGCATCTTTATATGACGGCGACCGGTGTATATCCTGTGAAGGTCTTCTGTCTTTACCCGGAACTTCGTGCCGTGATTGCGAATCGATCCGTTCTCTCGTATATAGGCATCGAAGTCAATGCACACTACTCCCTGAAGAATGGCGCGAATGAACCGTGAACTACGCACCTCAGTGAGTATTTCTGCGGATTCATACCAAACTGTACGCCCACGCTTACGCCCATGAACTACAACAAGATTCCGAAGTTTTCGCGAAAGCGAGTTGACAAGAGTGTCATGCGGCCAATGTGGCACTAAGTCGTCATGGCCCGTTCGCCGGATCTTGATTTCGTTCGCTTCGTCTACAACTAGGAACCTCTCGGACTCGCTACAGATCGTATGTCGGAAACTCTGCAAACCATTCCTACCCGTCCAACCCCACTGATTTATCATGTAGCGAATTGCCTTTCCCCGTGGGTAAGGGTCCTTGTGAAACAACGTGACCAAACTGTTTCCGCTCGAATACTTGATTTCCCAAGCTCTTGCGTCGGGAATATCCTGGTTTGACGTCCTTAGCCCCAGTAGATGCTCGAGATATAGACCAGGAGAACCTGTGCCTTCAAACCCCATTCCATGCGGGATTTCATGCTCACGTTGGCCTAGAACTAATTCAAGGCGCGTACGCAACGCCTTATCAAGAGTCATTTATACCCCTGCCTATGCGAGGCTACACGGCTCTCCGCAATCTCGCAGTAGCTCTTGGAGATGTCCATGCCTATCCACTTGCGCCCCGCCAGCTCAGCCGCGACCGCAGTAGTCCCTGACCCAATGAATGGATCAAGCACTACATCCGCAGTAGTTGACTCAATGCACCGTTGCGCAAGCTCAATGGGGAACGCCGCTGGATGAGGGTTCTTTGACTCTTGGGGTATCTGCCACACATCCCCAATTGCGTTTGCTTTGGGAGCGAGTACGAATTGGGGCTTTGCTATCAAATAGATAACTTCATATGTGGGAAGGAAGTACCCCTTGTTGAAATTGATGCCGCCGGCCCGCTTCCAGATAATGATCTGGCGGACGGGGAACCCGTCGACGATTTCGGTGCGGTCTTGAAGCAATCCCTTCTGAATTCGCCACTTGTGGTTGTAGAATATTGCTCCCGTCGGCTTTATAACCCGCATCATCGCCGAAAGACACTGCCGTTGCCACTCAACGTACTGGTCGTAAGGACCAGCATCGTCATAGACGTCATATCCATCTATGAGCTTCGCAGTAGGCCACTTCCCGCCTGAACCGTTCTTGAGGCCGTTCCCCGTGCTGTTCTTAATGTTGTATGGGGGGCTTGTTACGACAATATCCACAGAGTCGGCAGGCATTCTACCCATCAACTCCTCGCAGTCGCCGTGATGTACCTTGTTAAGCCAAGGCGACAGGCCTAGAGGAGGCGATCCAGCTACGGCAACTGTGTGGAGATCGGTAGTGGTCATTTAGGCAACCGTAAACTTAACAATCACTACTCTTAGAACCATGTTAGAACACTATATCTACGAATAGTACCACTCTGTTTCGACAGTGTACAGTCTGTCGGACGGGTGATAATCTACCTCCATGCCGCAGGAATTCCCTCCCACGTTTGAAGGCCTACTGGCCCTGTGCGCCCGTCTGCGTGGGCCGGGAGGGTGCCCGTGGGACGGGGAGCAGACGCACGAGTCGCTCAAGCCGATGCTGCTGGAGGAGGTCTACGAGCTTCTCGACGCCATCGACGGGGGCAAGTCCGAGGAGATTGCGGAGGAGCTTGGCGATGTCCTGTACCACCTCGTCTACCAGATACGCATAGCCGACGAGGCGGGCGAGTTCGACGCGGAGGACGTCGCGGGCGGTGTGCGCGACAAGTTGATGCGGAGGCACCCGCACGTCTTCGGCGACGCTACCGTCTCGGACTCGGGAGAGGTGGCGGCGCGCTGGGACGATATCAAGCGCGCCGAACCGTCCAATAAGGACAAAGGCACGCTCGACGGCATTCCTCGCGCGATGCCGTCTCTGGCGTACGCGCAGGCGCTCGGCAACCGCGCGTCCAAGGTCGGGTTCGAGTGGGACGACTTCGGCGGTGTGCTGGACAAGGTCCGGGAGGAGCTCGACGAGCTGCAGCGCGCGAAGACCCCGCAGGAGCGCGAGGCCGAGTATGGCGACGTGCTCTTCACGCTGGTCAACGTCGCCCGGTGGCTCAAGTTGGACGCCGAGGACTCACTTCGTCAGACGGGACACAAGTTTCGCGCCCGCTTCGACCACATGGAGGGCCTCGCCCGCGAGCGCGGCCAAGCGGTGTCCGACCTGTCTTTCGACGAAAAAGAGGCGCTATGGGTCGAGGCCAAGCGAGTGGTAGGATAGGGACGAAATTGCGTAGACAGGAGACGACATGACTCTGCCCGACCGTATGAAGTTCGGTATCTTCCTGGCGCCGTTCCACGTGCTGGGGGAGAACCCCACGCTGGCGTTGGAGCGCGATCTTGAGCTGCTCCAATGGCTCGACTATCTGGATTTCGACGAGGCGTGGATCGGAGAGCACCACACGGCCGGATGGGAGACCATCGCCTCGCCGGAGGTGTTCATGGGCGTGGCGGCGGAGCGGACGAAGCACATCAAGCTCGGGACCGGCGTTATCAGCCTCCCCTACCACCATCCGCTGATGGTCGCGAACCGCATGACGCTGCTCGACCACCTGACGAGGGGCCGCGTCATGCTCGGCGTCGGGCCCGGCGCGCTGACGACCGACGCCTACATGCTCGGCATCGACCCGCTCACGCAGCGCAACCGCATGGGCGAGTCGTTCGACATCATCATGCGGCTGCTGACGGAGACGGAGCCGATCACGTACGAGTCGGACTGGTTCACGCTCAACGAGGCGCGTCTGCACCTCCAGCCGTACACGAAGCCGCACTTCCCGGTGGCGGTCGCCGCGGCGATGTCACCATCGGGAATGGAGCTTGCCGGGCGGCACGGAGCGTGGGTGCTCTCCATCGCCGATCCGACGGTCATGAAGCGGCACGACGCACGGAGCCTCAACGACTTCTGGAGCATCGCCGAGGAGACGGCGGAGCGTCACGGCAGGCAGATGGACCGCAGCGAGTGGAGACTGGTGATCCACGCATTTCTTGCCGACTCGAAGAAGGAGGCCGTGGAGGCGGCGCGGGCCGGATCTACCAGCTTCCAACGGCACTACTTCGAGACGGTGATGGGCCACGAACCCCTCCACGACGGGCCGGGTGAGGAGACCATCGACGCGGCGACCGAGTCGGGGCGGTGGGTCGTCGGCACGCCCGACGACCTGATCGCGGCAATCCATCGGCTGGACGAGGAAAGCGGCGGATTCGGCGGGGTGCTGTTCGTTGCGACCGAGTGGGGCAACCGCGAGCAGGTGATGAGGAGCTACGAGCTCATCGCCCGCTACGTCGCCCCGCAGTTCCAGAACTCCCTGCACAACCTGACGGCGTCCGAGAAGTGGTCCATCGAGAAGCGAGACCACCTGAAAGACCTTCGCACCAACGCGCTCAAGAAGGCTGGCACCGACTACGAGGCGCGCCGGACGGGATCGACGGGCCCGTAGTCGGTTGGAGCCGACGCAAGACACTCACACCATAAGAGGAGACCCCATGCCCTACTTTACCGATATCCTTGAGGTTAACCCGGTCGAGATCGTTCCCGGCGTGCGGATTCGCACACTGTGGGGCGACAAGGTGATGATGAGCCTGATCGAGACCGATCCGCATACGGACGTGCCTGAGCACACTCACCCGCACGAGCAGGCGGGAATGGTGCTCGAAGGCGAGTTCGAGATGACCATCGGCGGCGAGCGCCAGACGATGAAGCGCGGGACGTCCTACGTCATCCCCGACGGCGTTCCGCACGCCCTGCACGGTGGGCCGGACAAGGGCCTCGTGCTCGACATCTTCTCCCCGCCGCGCGAAGACTACAAGGAGCGGATCGCGCAGTCTATCGACCCCGCATGGGAGACGACGGAAGGGTAATGGACGTCAGGATAACCCCGGTTCTACCGGCCGCATCCGCACACTGACCTCGAGCAGGCTGTCGGTGTTGCCTACGAAGACGCCGCGCGTGGGGGATACGTCGTCGTAGTCGCGGCCCACGGCGACTCGCACACGGCGTTCGTTGGGAAGCTCCGGGTTCGTGGGGTCGAACTCCGTCCAGCCTAACTCGGGTAGGTAGCATTCCGCCCAGGCATGGGTGGCCGACTGGGGCGAGCCCATACCGGCCTTCCTGGAGGACACGTAGCCGGAAACGTAGCGGGTCGGCACTCCCCATGAGCGGGCGATAGCGATCATGACGTGGGCGTAGTCCTGGCACACGCCCTCGCCGGTCTCCAGAATGTGGTCGATGGGGGAAACCGCCGTCGTGCTCCCCGGCACATATTTGAAGCTTCCGTGGATCGAGTCGCGAAGGCGGACCAGCGACTGCAACGGGTCGTCGCTCGGCGCGACGCCATGCCGGTCTACGAAGGCGGCCAGGGCAGGTGTGGGCTGGGCGAAGACGCTGGGTCGGGTGAATTCCCAGTGATTGAAGCTCGCCGTCGATGATCGGAACTCGTCCCACGCTCCACGTCCCAGAGCGTTTGGCAGGGGGGCAGCGTGAGTCGTCTCAACCGTGGAGCGGGCAATGATCTCAAGGTTCGAGTGCTCCCTGTGGATGTTAAGGACGTGTTTCGTATTGCCGAAGCCGTCCGTCTCGGCGTTCAGGGAGGACGAGGGCCTTGTTCTGACATCAAAACCCAGAAGCCGCTGACCGGAGTCGTCGCGCGGTTTCACGCAGAGCGACATGACGCTGTGGCGGACAGGCGAGGAGTAGAGGTAGTGAGAGACGTGCTCGATGTCGTAGCGGACCGAGTCGGGCATCGTGTCAGCGCACAGGGAAGTCTTCTACGGCGTACTCGAAGTAGGCCGAGTTTATGAGACCGTGCAGGTCGCGGCAATACTCGCGCACCCTCTTCAGCAGCTTGCGGTGGCCCTCGGTGTCAGGCCACTCGTAGTGGACGAGGGCACCCAGACGACCGGCCAGTCTCTGGGCCTCGCCGCCGGAGCGTTCGTCCGAACCGGGGCCGAGGGCACCGAGATTCGCCGCCATCATGTCGAGCGTCCGGGACAGAGAGCGGGGTATGAGAGGGTCGGTGACGAGCAGATCGAGCACCTGTCCCGACTGGACCTCTACGCTGTACTTCCGGTTGTACGCTTCGAAGGCATGATAGGCGCGCAGCAGGGTCGTCCAGTCGGTATCGGAGTCTTCTTCGACTTCGTCCTCGACGTCGAGCTGGAAGAGCAGGAGCGCCACCAAGAGTTGTGACCGCTCGATGACGCGACCAAGCTGCAGGAACTCCCAGCCCTCGTCGCGGTACATGGTAGCCTCGGCCACGCCCGCGAAGGTGTCGATCTCGGCGGCCGTTTCGGCATAGAAGTTCTCGGGAGAGACTCTCCAGATCTTCTGGATGTCGAGCCCCTGTATCCGCAGGTACGCCAGGTTCAGGTGGGTCCACATCTCGGCGCTGACGCAGTTTCGCATCTGCCGCGCGTTCTCCCGGCCCATCGCGAAGCAGCTCCACACGGAATCGGGGTTCGCGCGCTCGAAGGTGAGGTCGTCGGCCAGGGTGTAAGAGTCGGCCAGGGTGTACTCGTCGCTGTCGAGCTCGATCACGCCCAGGGGCGGCTGCCGTCTCATGCTGCCGTATATGCGCTTCCAGCCGAAGTAGATCTCCTCGACCGGTCGGTCGACCAGGGCCTCGGTCTGTAGTCGCAGCAGACGGCACAGGTGCTCCGCTCGCTCAAGGTAGCGGCCCATCCAGTAGAGTCCTTGCGCGCTGCGTGAGAGCATCCTGCTTAATCCTCCAGTACCCGGATGTCGCGGCGGTCCTGATCGCATCAAAAGAAGAGGGACACGGCCTGCTCCAAATGGTCGCGCGATAGCTTACTACAGATGAGGCAAGGACGGGGAGTGCTATAATCCGTTAGTGAAGGGTGACGCAATGAAGCATTACAAGCTGCGCTATGTCATGCACGATCCCTCGGAAGACACCGAGGACAAGTACATGGTCGAGATCCCCGACCTCCCAGGGTGCAGTGCCTGGGGTGACACGCCGGAGGAAGCGCTGGACATCCTTACCAGCGTCGCCGCCGCAACGATCGAGGTCTACATGGAACGAGGCTACGAATTACCCGCTAAGGTGCGCGCCTCGCTGATCGACACCGCGACCGCCAACGAGGTGTTGGTGGCGGTTTGAATTATAGGGAACTCACTCGCAAGCTGCGGAACCTCGGCTGTGAATTCGTTCGCCAAGGGAAGGGTGACCATGAGATTTGGGCAAACGATGCCGCCAAATCAACGACCGCGATCCCAAATTGGCGTGGCAGGGATCTCAAACCCAGCACAGTAAGAGCGATCATCAGGGATCTCGGCATATCGAAGGACGAGTTCGACCGGGCGTAGTCGTTCACTCCTCCAGAACCCAAAAATCCTTGCCGCCGCCGCCTTGGCTGGAGTTCACCACGAGGCTTCCCCGACGCAGAGCGACGCGGCAGAACGCGCCGGGAACGATGCGGGTCTCGCGTCCGTGCAGGACGAAGGGTCGTAGATCGACGTGGCGGGGCTCGAACTGGCCGTCGATCATGCAGGGCGCGCGGGAGAGGTCGAGCACGGGCTGCGATATGAAGTCGGGCGGGTTGGCGCGAACCTGTTTGGCGTACTCATCACGCTCCTCGGCGGTCGAGTGAGGGCCGATCAGCATTCCGTACCCGCCGGACTCGCCCACGCGCTTGACCACGAGGTCCTGAAGGTTGTCCAGCGTGTATTCGAGGTCTTCGCTCCTGCGGCAGAGGCGAGTGTCGACGTTGGCCAGGATCGGCTCCTCAGAGAGATAGTAGCGGATCATATCGGGCACGTAGGCGTAGACGCTCTTGTCATCGGCCACTCCCGTTCCGGGAGCGTTCACGAGGGACACGTTGCCGAGCTTATAGGCGTGTATCAGCCCCGGCACGCCGAGCAGCGAGTCGGGACGGAAGACCAGCGGATCGACGAAGTCATCGTCCACGCGCCGGTAGATCACGTCCACGCGGCGCAGACCTTCCGTGGTCCGCATGTAGACATAGCCGTCGTTTACCAGCAGGTCGCGCCCCTCGACCAGCTCCGCGCCGATCTGTTGGGCCAGGAAGACGTGCTCGTAGAAGGCCGAGTTGTACACGCCCGGGGTGAGCAGCGCGATAGTCGGGTCCGTGCGCCCGACCGGGGCCAGCTCCTGCAGGGTCTTGAGCAGCACCTGCCCGTAGTGCTCGATCTCCTGCACCCGCACAGCGCGATACAGGCGGCGCAGGCTCGCCTTCGCCGTCTTCCGGTTGGCGAGCATGTACGACACGCCCGAAGGGACACGCAGGTTGTCTTCCAGCACCTTGAAGCCGTCATTCGTCCGTACCAAGTCAGTGCCGCATATGGCTACCCACGTGCCGTAGGGAGCGGAGAAGCCGCGCATCTCGATACGGTACTGCGGACAGCCGCGCACCACGTCGACGGGAACCACGCCGTCGTGGACGATGGCGGGCACTCCGAAGCGGTCGTTGCTGCGGGAAGGGCCGTACACGTCCTCGAGGAACAGATTGAGGGCCTTGAGGCGCTGGGTGAGTCCCGCTTCGATCTCGCGCCAGTCGGGGGCGGACATCACGCGCGGAATGCTGTCGACGGGAATAATTCGCTCGTCGGCCTCGTCGTCCCCGTAGACCGTGAAGGTTATGCCCTCGTTCGAGAACGAGCGGGCGACGCGCTCCTGGATGTTGGCGAGCTCATCGGCGGAGAACTCCGTCAGGGTCTCGTAGAGCTGCTGGCAATGCTCCCTCGGCGTGCCGTCCTGCAGGAACATCTCGTCGTAGATGGCCGGATCGAGATCGTAGTTGTCGAAGTCCATGGTTGCAGTTCACCCGTTCGCGCGATGGCGGTATTCTACCATCACGCGCAAGAAGGGGGCCGTTGCCAATGCCGTCACGTCGTTACGGGAGGCACGTCGTCACCTACCAGTTGGTGATGCCGCCGTCGCTGCGGGTCAGGTAGGGGACGAAGCCGCTCGGAGTCCATGCCTTGGCCTCCGCGACGTCCATGTCGATATCCACGCCGAGGCCGGGGCGGTCGGTGGAGAATGCGTAGCCGTCCTCGAAGCCGATCTGAACGGGGAACAAGTCGGCCTCGTACGTGCCTGGGGCCTTCGGCATCTCCTGAACGCCGACGTTGGTGGAGGCCATGCACAGGGCCACGCATGCCGCGGCGCTCACGGGGCCGAGGGGATTGTGCGGCGCGATGTCGATGTAATGCGTCTCCGCCCAGTGGGTGATCTTGAGCGCCTCCGTGAGGCCGCCGACGTTGCAAAGGTCGATGCGCGCGTAGCTGATGAGCTCCTCCTCGATCACCTCGCGGAACTGCCACTTGTTCGACCACTGCTCGCCAGCGGCTATGGGCACGCTCACGTGTCGCGCGAGGGTGCGGTAGCTGCCGGGGTTCTCGGCGCGGAGAGGGTCCTCGATGAAGAAGGGGTTGTATTTCTCGACGCGCCTGCAAAAATTCACCACGTGGTGCGTGTCGAGCCGGGTGTGAACGTCGAAGGCGATCTGGATGTCCGGGCCGACGGCCTCGCGCACCCTCGCCATCTGCTCCTCGCCAACCCCTATCGACTTCATGGGGTCGAGGATACCGGTCTCCCGCACCTCCAGCGTCCCTCCCGTCTCCGGCTGCCCCCAGCGGACGAACTTCCAGCCGCGTTCGACGTGATCTACGCAGTTCTCGATCAGCTTGTCGGTTGAGTTGCCTTGGCAGTGCGGATAGCAGACCACCTTGTCTCGCACCGGGCCTCCCAACAGCTTGTATACCGGCACACCTAAAGCCTTGCCCTTGATGTCCCACAGGGCGATGTCGATGGCGCTGATGGCGCAGGAGTAGACGCCCTGCGCGGGGAAGAAGTTGCGACGGAACATGTGCTGCCACAATCGTTCCGTGCTGAGAGGGTCCTCCCCGATGACAAGCTCAGCCAGGTGCTCGACCGCCTTGCCGACAGCCTGTCCCGTCCGCGTCATCCCGGACTCGCCGAGACCGTAGATGCCCGCGTCGGTGTCTACTCGGACGAAGAACGCGCCGAAGGGGCCGGCGTTGATGGGCATGGGGGTGATCTTGGTGACTTTCATGGGGGCTCCAAGAAGAAAGTGGAAAGTATTGCGTAGAGAGTGTGGCGATTGTATCAGACGTGTATGGGGACGTTGCGTCACTTACATGAAGCGCGCCGCGTACTTCGTTCGGTCCTCCACCCCGGCCGCGGAGAAGGCATCGATGCGTTCCTCGCACTTCTGGCACAGGCCGCAGTGGAGGCTATCAACGGGGGTCATGCAGGTCAGCGAGAGCTCGATGGGCAGGTCGTTATTCTCGCGGATGAGGTCGATCTTCGTGCGGCCGCGGTAGGGCGCGAGGACGGTGGTCTCGTGGGCAAGGCCGCGACTGAGGGCGGCTCCGAAGGCATCGAAGAACTCCGGCGTGGCATCGGGGAAAGGGTTGCCGCCCAGCGACCCTATGGCGACCACGCTCACTCCTCGTGTGCTGCACCACACGGCGGCCAGGCCAATCAGGACGATGTTCCGCCCGGGCATGAACACAGCGTCGTCCGCGTCGCCGGGCTTGGGCACGTCGACGCCCGTCATCGACCAGTGCTCGCCGTAGATTGGCCGCATGGGGGCTGACAGCTCGACCAGGGGCCGGACGTTGGGGCTGTCGAGCGCGGCGACGAACCGGTCGATGGCCCGCCGCTCCTCGGCCTCCCATACCAGTCCGGCACGAACATATATCGGCCAGACCTCAGCCTCACGCGCCAAGTCTGCCAGCAGGACGCAGCTGTCGAGTCCGCCGCTCGTGAGGACGGCGACCTTCTTCACGCGTAGGTACCTCCTCTCTGTGTCTCTCCCCCGGCGGGGGAGAGATTTTCGACACGCACTACCCCAGCGTGAATACGAGGAAGCTCGCTATGGCGTACACGCCGATCAGCACCCCCGCCTCGATGGTGACGACGCCCGGGCGGTCCTTTCTTGGTCTGGTGACCACCGCCAGGACGATGACCGCGGTCATCACGACGGCGATGGCGCCGGTGAGGGCGTGTACGGGCGATACTGCCGTCCAGATAGGCGCTCCAGTGTGGGCAACGTCGTCGAGGAAGAGGACGAACCCCATGTTGAACAGGTTGCTGCCGAGCAGGTTGGTGATGGCAAGCTCAGGAGCGCCGATGCGCAGAGCGGCAAAGGAGGTGGCAAGCTCCGGCAGGGACGTTGCGGCGGCAAGGAACTGCGTGCCCATGAAGCTCGCGTCCCAGCCCATCTCGACCGCGAGATCGTCGCTCACGAACGACAGCCAGACGGCGGAACCGACGACGACCAGCGCCGCGACCACGTATATCACGAGGTGTCGGGGGAGCTGCTCCGATGCGTATTGCTTGGATTCGTCGGTCTCGGTCTTTTTGTCAGTTGCGGCCTCGCTCTGCTCGAACAAGTAGATGAAGTACATCGCGACGGCGAAACCGACTACCAGCACGATGGACAGAGGGCTAATTGGCCAACCGTCCAGCGTGGAGGACATGTCGTGCAGCAGCACAGCCACTCCGCCGAGCGAGATGACGATGATACCCAGTGTCCCGATCACGACCGATGACATGCCGACGTGGTTCAGGAGGAAGCGCCTCCACCAGAAGATGTCCATCAGGCCGATTATCAGGAGGTTGAACAGGTTGCTCCCGAAAGCCCCGCCGACGGCCAAATCAGGCTGACCGACGACGGTAACCGCGCTGATTCCGGTGCCCAGTTCCGGCAGAGACGTCGCGGTCGCGAGGAGCACAACGCCGACGAATGAACGCCCAAGCCCCGTCTTGATGGCGATAACGTCCGCCGACTTGGCAAGGAACAGGGACGCGCCCAGTATCACCGCTGCCGCAACGCCCAGCTGTATCCAGAGTATCGCTAACGTCATGACGGTAACCTCCAACGGGCTGATACGCCGTCGCCGTCGTGGAATGATACACCATCTCCAGACGAGGGGCGGTCTGCTACAATTTCGGGGCATGGCCCTTCCAATGTCCGTTCGTGGTGAGCCTGTCGGACCACGAAGATGGCCTTCGACAAGCTCAGCGCTTGCCCCGTACTGGATACGGGGCCGAACGGATAGATGACGCAACTGAAAGGCCCCGACACCAGGGAGCAATGACGGCAATCCCTTCCAACTGGTACACGGAGTTCTTCAACGAGGACTACCCGAAGATCTACCGCGAACGGCTGTCGCAGGAAGCGACGGAGCAAGAAACTGCGTTCGTCCTGCGGGCGCTGGGACTTCGGGAGGGCGACCGCGTTCTCGATCTCGCGTGCGGGCACGGGCGTCATGCCGTCGATCTGGCACGGCGCGGAATGGTCGTCACGGGCCAGGACCTGAACGAGGACTACCTGCAGATGGCGCAAGAGGACGCCGCCCGGTCAGGGGTCGAGATTGAGACCATTCACAGCGACATGCGCGACATACCGTTCACCGACGAGTTCGACGCGGTTATCAACATGTTCACCGCCTTCGGCTACTTCGATTCGGAGGACGAGGACGTGCGGGTGCTGCAGGCCGTCACCAACGCCCTTAAGGATGGCGGGAAGCTGCTCCTCGACACGATCAACCGCGAGTGGGTGCTTTCCAACTACGTCCAGAACGACTGGCATACGGACGGCGACGGGAACACGTTTCTGGAGCATCGGGAGTTCGACCTGGTCACCGGACGGAACCGCGTCACGTTCAGCATCGTCACCGCGGACGGGACTCGTCGCGAGTCTCCGGGCCACGACGTCCGGCTCTACACCCTGACGGAACTGGTCCGCCTGCTGGACGCCGCTGGGCTGCGACTGTCGGCCACATACGGGGACTACGACGGCGCACCGTACGCCATCAACACGCCACGGATGATCGTGGTCGCGACGAAAGGTTAGAGTAGCGGTCGTTACACCACGTCCTGCAGCATCATGTCGGCGAAGGTCTCGCGACGCCGGATGAGCCTCGCCTCGCCGTCGTTGACCATCACCATTGCCGGTCGCGGGTTGAGGTTGTAGACGCTCGCCATCGAGGGCGCATATGCTCCCGATGCCGGAATCGCGATGACATCCCCCGACTCGATCCGGGGCAGCTTGACATCCTTGACGAGCACGTCGCCCGACTCGCAGTACTTGCCGGCGAGGGTGACGACCTCGGCGGGATCCTCATCCATCCGGTTTGCCACAACGGCCTCGTAGGCCGCGTCGTACAGGGCGGGGCGGATGTTGTCGCCCATCCCGCCGTCGAGGGACACGTATTTCCGCACCGTCGGGATATCCTTGATCGCTCCAACCGTATAGAGCGCCACGCCCGCGCGTCCGACAATGGAGCGGCCGGGCTCAATGACTAGCGTCGGTTCGCCGAATCCAAGATCGGCGCAACGAGCCTTCATAGCAGTCGTTATCGCCTCGGCATACGACCCGACGGACGGAGGCAGGCGGTCGCGGAGATACCCGATGGCGAATCCCCCGCCCGGGCTGAACTCCTCAAGGACCAGCCCCTCGTCCTTGAACGGCGCGAGGTAGGTCAGGATCGCGTCCACCGCTATAGAGTACGGCTCCAACTCGAAGATCGGTGACCCCAGGTGAAAATGGATGCCCATCAAGTTGAGGTTCGACGCCGCGAGGGCTTGTCGGATCGCCGTTGCCGCGTCCCCGGTCTCGATGGAGAAGCCGAACTTGCTGTCGAGGATGCCGGTCGTGGTCATGACGTGAGTGTGCGGATCGACGCTCGGCGACAGCCGCAGGAGCACGTCCTGGTTCACCCCACGGGCATGAGCCTTGTCGTTCAGCAGATCGAGCTCATGGAAGCTGTCGATGACAAACCTTCCGACTCCCTCGTCCAGGGCGTAGTCCAGCTCTTCCGGCGTCTTGTTGTTCCCGTGGAAATACAGGTTTGCCGGGTCGGCACCACCTGCCTTGGCGATGGCGACCTCGCCTGCGGAGACCACGTCCATCCCCAGGCCTTCCTCGGTCACGAGCTCTGCTATCGCGGAGTTTACGAAGGCCTTTGAGGCGTACAGCACCTTGCTCTTTGGGTACAGCGACGCGAACTCGCTGACGAACTGGCGGCACATCGCCCTCAGAGTAGCCTCATCGAACACGTAGAGGGGCGAGCCGAATTCTGTTAGGAGGTCACGTACGCCGATCCCGCCGAGCGTGAGGTCCATCCGGTCGTTTACGCTTGCCGTGGTTGGGAAGACGGCGCTATTGTCGAAAACCAATTCTCTCTCCATACTGCCGTGAACTGCCTGTCGATTCGTTGTGAGTTCTTCCTTGAATTTGTGTGGAAAGTATAGCAGGGGCATAGGGACCGCTGTCGACCAATACCTTTCTACACACCAAACCCACAAATACTGTCGTTGTCCTCTACAGCAATTCAACATAGCGAAGAAACTGGACAAGCGCATGTCCTCGTCTCTCCCAGTCGTGTGTCCAGACAATCAACAGCCTTACTAACTACTGTTGCTATACTCTTTAAGTACTCATGATTGATCAAGCTCAAATAAGAGTTATCAGTGGACGTGGGGGAAATGGGGCTGTGAGCGGTCGCCGGGAGAAGTTTGTGCCTCACGGCGGTCCCGACGGCGGTGACGGTGGTGACGGTGGTGACATCTATGCAAGATGCGACCGGAATGTAAGCACTCTCTTGGGATTCCGTTACAACCGCACCTATAAAGCGGGTAGTGGTGGCAACGGCTCTGGTGGCAAGAAACATGGAAAGGGCGGTTCCGACGCCGAGTTCGCGGTTCCGGTAGGAACGGAGATTTGGGACGACAGGGCGAGTAGTCGCATCGCCGACCTGACGATGCACGGTGAACGTGTCCTTATTGCCCCCGGCGGACGTGGTGGGAGAGGCAACACACGATTTACGTCCTCCACGAACCAGTTTCCTCTGCTCGCTGAGGAGGGCGATCCGGGTCGGCAGCTTCGGCTGAGGCTTGAGCTCAAACTTCTGGCCGACGTTGGGATAATCGGCGCGCCGAACGCCGGGAAGTCGAGCTTGCTGACGGCGGTGAGCGCAGCAAGACCTAAGGTGGCCGACTACCCATTCACGACTCTGGAACCTGTGCTGGGCGTTGTGGAGTACGAGAACGACGGCTTCGTGATGGTCGATATTCCCGGGTTGATAGAGGGCGCTCACGCCGGCGCGGGACTGGGCGATGAGTTTCTGCGGCATATCGAACGCACGCGCATCCTGGTTCATGTCATCGACGGCAATGGTTCCGACCCCGTTGAGGACTACTTTCGCATCCGCGATGAGTTGCGTCTGTTCGATGAGGCGCTTGCGGCGAAACCGGAGATCATTGCGTTCAACAAGCTTGATATTCCCGGCGTGGACGACGCGTTCGAGCTGTGCAAGGACGAGCTGGCCGACACCGCCGCTTCGGTGCGGAGCATCTCCGCCGCAGGGAGAATCGGGCTCGATGATCTGCTCTACGATGTCGCTGAGGCTCTCAGCATCGCTCGTGAGGATGCACGGGCTGAGGAAGGGGAAGTTGGGGAGGTCGCAGTGACGCAAGAAGCAGCCACGGGCGCCGTGCCGGTCCTTAGACCGGCTCCGACCGACCGGCGTCCCAAGATCCGTAAAACGGCGCCGGACAGGTATGAGGTGATACACCGGACTGCCACGCGGTTCGCAGGAATGGTCGATCTGAACAACTGGGGCGCGAGAGTCCAGTTCTACGACCAGTTGCAGCGGCAGGGAGTGATCGCCGCGCTCGAACGCGCCGGCATCAGGCCGGGTGACACCTACGTCGTCGGCAAGCACGAGTTGGAGTGGGAATAGGTGAGGACCGGCATCTTCGGGGGCACCTTCGATCCCATACACAACGGGCATTTGACTGTGGCCGAGTACGTGCGTGCGGAGATGGCTCTTGACCAAGTGCTCTTCATCCCGGCAGGGCGGCCGTGGTTCAAGGAACGCCAACCCGTGACGGATGCCGGACACCGGCTCGAAATGACGCGGCTCGCCGTCACGGACAACCCGCACTTTGCGGTATCCGACATGGAGGTCCGCCGCGACGGTCCGACGTACACCATCGACACGCTGGCGGAGTTGCGCCGAGAGAAGGGCAAGGGAGTCGAGTTCTATCTCATTCTGGGTATCGACGCGCTGAACGAGCTCCACCGCTGGCGCAGGCCGACCGATGTGCTGAATATGGCGACCCTCGTGGGCGTCACGAGGCCGGGGGCCGATACGGTCGACCGGGCGGCGTTGGACTCAATTCGAGAAGGCGCGTCCGACGAGGTGGTGATCGTTGACGGTCTGCGCATCGACATCAGCGCCGCGGACATCCGGCGGCGTATGTCGGAGGGATTGTCAGTGAGGGGTATAATTCCGCAGGCTGTGGAGGACTACGCGAAGCGCCACGTACTATATGGGCCAAAGGAGTGAGTATGAGTGTGTCTGACGCACAACGTCTGTTGGAGCTTTCGGAGAGGCTGGGTGCGCTGCAGTACGGCGAGTTCACGCTATCGTCCGGTGGCAAGAGTCACTACTATTTCGATGGGCGGCTGGTAACCCTGGACGCGGAGGGGGCGTACCTTGTGGGCCGCGCATTTGAGCCGATAGTGCGAGCGAGCGGCGCCGATGCCATTGCCGGCCCGGCGCTCGCAGCGGTGCCGATGCTGGCGGCAATCTCCGTGGCGAGCTATATCGAAGGCGCGCCCGTTCCCGGACTCATCGTCCGCAGTGAACGGAAGGCGTACGGCACGGGCAAGCTGATCGAGGGGTCGGTGCGAGACGGAATGTCGGTTGCCGTGGTCGACGACACGTGCAACCAGGGCGGCAGCCTCCTGCACGCGGTCGACGCCGTTGAAGAGGCCGGGTGCCGCGTGGTCAAGGTCATGTGCATCCTCGACCGGAACGAGGGCGGGAGCCGGGCCATCCGTGAGCGGGGCTACGACTTCGTCTCTCTCTTCGAGGTCGACGAGGGCGGGCGGATACGGGTCGCGCGCAGCTAGGACGAGACCGGTCACCCAACCGTCGTTACGCAGTACATGTTCAGAGTTGATGAGGGGGACACCCTCTCCCCCTGTGGATACCCGCTTTCGCGGGTATGACGGTGACTGTGTCGAGGGCTCTCACGAACTCCGAACAGTTACTCCACCGCACTCCGATTTGACAGGCAAGAACGCATGTACCACAATAGGTATGTGCGGTCACTGGGTAACTGTTCTCCTGCTGTCATTCTGAGGAACGCAGCGACGAAGAATCTACGATCTCTCCCCGCCGGGGGCTGACAGGGGTAGGTAATGTGGAATTACAGCTATGATCCGACCACCGCAACTCTGTCATTCCGAGCGAAGCGAGGAATCTAAAATGTTGTGCCTTCGTCATTTGGGCCGTTGAAAAAGTAGGTAGGGATGAGTACCAGCATATCCCCTCTCCCGTCAGAGGCTGTCTCATAAGTAGGCCACCTCTCTTTTCGCGAGGTTGTGGATTCCCGCTTTCGCGGGAATGACGGCAGGTGTGACTATGTTTCGGAGCGAACAATATCTAAAGCGACGATAATCGTTACGCAATTTGCTAGTGAAATGTGTGCAGTCGAATTATGAGACGGGCACCGTCAAGGGAGAGGGCTAGGGTGAGGGTGATGTCCGTAGCAGGTGCATACTTTACCTACCTCTGTCAGCCCGCCGGGGGAGGGACAAGGGGGTCTTCGCATGCAACACACGAAGGCTGAACAGTTACGTCGCCAGCCACGCAACTTTACTATAACGAGGGAAATGTCACAAAATGTCACAGGACGTCACAAAATCAACGCTTTTTGCGAAGTCTCTCCTACGGATCTTGCTCATCGTGTGACATCTGCATTCCCCTGGATCAGCAAACAAGCTCTCGTAGCTCCCGGGCAACTTTACTATAACAAGGGGAAATGCAACAAAATGCAACACTTCTTGAAGATCTCACCTACGAATGTTGCCCGCAATGTTGCATCTGATCTCCTCCAAATCAGTCGACGGGTTCCCCAGCTCTCAGGCGCGGCAAGGTGCGCACAGGCATTTCGCCGAGATTGACGGGGAATATGACCTCAAATCGCAGAAGCCCACCGAACCGCCTGCCGCTGGGGCTTCTAAGTTCCTCCCATCAACTCTGAACAGTCACAGCTCGCGTTCCTTAATGTAGGTTCGCTGTGCTACATTAGATGATGGCGCGCGCGGTGAATCACCTTCAGCCGCGGAGCCGCGCCGGGGAGTTCATGACTTCAAAGACCACGTCATCGTTCGATGACCGCATAGGTCGGAATCTTGTCGAAGCGGGATTCATCACTCCCGATCAGTTGGAGTCTGCCCGGGATACCGGAGAGCAGACCGGCGTCGGCCTGATCGAGACGCTCGTGCTGGACGGCCTCATCTCCCGGGACACGCTCGTGACGATGCTGAGCTTCCAGCTCAAGATTCCCGTCGTCGACCTCAAGACCGTGCACGTCGACCCGGACGCGGTGGCAGTGGTCCCGGAAGAGTTCGCGCGTACCCAGAGCGTCCTCCCTATCGGCTTCGAGCCGGACGGCTCCCTGCGTACCGCTACGACCACGCCGAACGATTTTCAGCTTGCGTCGCAGATAGCCACGCTTACGGGCAGGCAGGCCAAGTTCGTCCTCGCGCTGGGCGGAGGACTCGACGAGCTCATAGCGCGGACATACGCCACCCTCCCCGCCATGAGGGCTGAAGCGCCGTCAACGCTGGATTTGGAAGGCGAGGACGGCGTCGGTGCTGTTTCCATGCGCCCCGACGCGAGAGGGATCCTCGGCCAGGACGTCTCCCAGCTTCCCGCCATCCAGGCCGTCGAGATGGTCACGCTGCAGGCCATCAAGCGAGGGGCCTCCGACGTTCACTTCGTCGCCACGTCCGACTCGAGCAGGATACTGTTCCGGCTCGACGGTGTCCTGCAGGAAGTGGCTGAGATCCCCATAGGCCTGCACGATTCGATGCTGGCGCGAGTCAAGGTCCTCGCCGATATGGACATCACCGAGACTCGCCGTCCTCAGGACGGGAGCTTCAATCTTCGGTTCAACGAGAAGACGGTCGACTTCCGCGTCTCTTCCATCGGCATCACGTGGGGCGAGATGATGGTCGTCCGGATCCTCGACCGCTCCGAGGGCATTCTCAAGATGGAGCAGTTGGGCCTCGAGCCCGATACGATGGCTACGTGGAGACAGCTCCTCGGCCTTCCCTTCGGGATGCTCTTGGTGTCCGGGCCGACCGGCTCCGGCAAGACAACCACTCTGTACTCCTCGGTCACGGAACTGATCCACAACCGGGGGAACATCCTCACCATCGAAGACCCTATCGAATATCGAGTCGAAGACCTGCATCAGATCGAGGTCAACCGGCAGGCCGGAATCGACTTCCCGACGGGGCTCAAGGCGATAATGCGGCTCGACCCCGATGTCATCCTCGTCGGAGAGATACGGGACGTTGAGACCGCTAAGACCGCAGTCGACGCCGCCCTGACAGGCCAGTTGGTGCTGGCGTCGATCCACAGCAATGACGCGGCTTCCGCATTCGTTCGCCTGATCGATATCGGCATCGAGCCGTACTTGGCGGCAACGGCCGTGGTGGGCGTCGCCGCTCAGCGCCTCGTGCGAAAGATATGCACGCATTGCAAGTTCGACAAGGAGATCGATCCCACCGAGCGGCAGGCGTACTTGAGCGAGACGGGCGAGGACCTGACGACCTTCGTCAGCGGGAAGGGATGCAACTTCTGCGGGTTCACAGGATTCCTCGGAAGGACCGGGGTATTCGAAATCCTGCCGGTAAGCGAAGCCACGAGAAAGTTCGTCGCTTCCGGGGCCAGCGGGCACGAAATTCGCCGGCAGGCGATGTCCGAGGGGGTCTCGCCGCTCCGCCGCACTGGAATGACGAAGGTCAAGGCCGGAGTCACAACCGTCAACGAGGTGCTCAGCCGGGTGTTCTTCTTTGAGTAGGCCCCCTTTGCGGCGCGTCAAGTACTCAATTCGCATCATCTAGCGCAACCATATGGCGATCAAGTATGAGGCATACACCAGGCTGGGCGAGAAAGTCGTCGGCGTCCTCCACACCGACGACGAGGAAGCCGTCTACGATATTCTCGATCAGGAAGACCTCATTCCGTACCGCATCCGACCTGCGCAGAGCGGTTTCAGCTTGGTGCGCATGTTCCCGACGGTCTTCAACCCGTCGGCCCAGGACATTATCGACTTCACCCGGCAGCTCGCGGCGCTTCTGAGTTCCGGAATCCCCCTGGTACGCTGCCTCACGGCGCAGCGGGGTCAGGTCTCCAACAAGGGGCTCAAGTACGCCTTGGGAGAGATCGTTGTCTCCGTCGAGGCGGGCAACAAGTTGTCGGACGCCCTGGCCGAACAATCGCACATATTTCCCGACTTCTACGTGCGTATGCTCAGGGTCGGCGAGGCTACCGGCGGGCTCCCCCACGTGCTTATCCAAGTGGCGGACACCCTCCAGCGCCGGAAAATCGTTACCGACCGCGTGCGCGACGCAGCCGTGTACCCCGCCTTCACCCTGCTCGTGGCGATCGTGGCAGCCATCGTGCTCGTGACCTACTCGCTTCCCTCGCTTTCCGGCCTCCTTTCCGAGGTGGGCAGCGACCAGCCGACCTCGACACGCGTTCTCATCGGGGTGTCGGACTTCTTTGGCGAATACGGCCCCTCGATCCTGATAGGTTTCGCCGTCCTCGCCGTGCTGATATTTGTGGCGCTGCGGACGGAAATCGGCCGGGCCGCGACCGATGCCGTGCTGCTTCGCGTCCCGGTGATCGGCAGGGTGATCGTAGCCAACAATATGTTCTCGCTTACGTCTATACTCTCAACATTGCTCAAGTCGGGCATGTCCCCGGTCGAGGCGCTCAAGCTGACGCAGCGGGGAATGGCGAACGCCTACTACCGCAGGAGGCTGGGCCGAGTCATCGACCGCGCCACGGAGGGGACCAAGCTCGGCGAGGCCTTCGAAGAAGAGCGGGGGTTTCCGGCCATCGTCTCGCAGGCCATCGTTACGGGAGAGACGCGAGGCAGCCTGGACGACACCATGTCGGGGCTCTCGGAATACTATGAAGATGTGACCAAGCGCGCCGCCGGAGGAATAACCGAGTTGATCCAGCCGGCGATCATTCTGTTCGTGGCCGGGATGGTGGGCTTCGTGGCAGTTGCCATCATCTCCGGCATCTACTCGGCACTGGGGGCCGTCCGATGAAAGACGACTCGCAGGCAAACATGCGAACGTCCGACGACGCTGTCCTGCAGGAACTGGGCTGGCGGAACACACCCAGAATCAATTTCGCCCCGGAACGACGGATATTCCCCTTCTCCCCCGTAATCGCGATGCTCGTGGCAGTCCTGATCATCGAGGCTTTGGTCGCGCTGACCTTCTTTGGTCGTCTTCAGGACGCGCGGGCCGATGCGCTGTCGGCGAACGACACGCTTGAGTCCGTGCAGCGTGCGGTGCGGCAGGAGCGCGCGGCGACGGATGATGTTACCGACAGGGTAGAAGGCATCAGCGAGGAAATCGCTCGGATCGAGCAGCAGAGCGCCGGCGCGTTCGAAGTCTATAACCGGCTCACCCAGAGACGTCCGGAGTGGGCGGCCGCTCTCCAGGCGCTGCTTCGAGCCAACAGTCCCGACTTTCGGATATTCAGCCTCGCGGCGAGTCCGCCCGCCAAGGTCGGTTCGCCCGCCCAGATCAACCTGACCGCGACCGCCTCCGGGGCCCACACGGTCAGCATCTTCCTCGACTACATGGACGAACTGCAGGACTTTCTTGAACTTGCCAGTTGGAATACTTCACAAACTTCTGATGACAGGACCCTGTTCGAGGCGGTAGTGAACCTCAAATGAAACTCACCAAGCAATAGATCTCGCACGAAATGCTCTACCACATAAAGCCATACCTCCAACGGGGAACCACCCTCACCGTAATCGCCCTGGTGGGACTGGTCGGTATTGCATACCTCTACGTGTCCGCGTCGGGATCGCATGACGAGGCGGCCGATCTTGAGGCGCAGCGCGTGGCTGCGCTGGCCGAGCTGGAGACACAGAAGTCACGGACCGCCGACGAAACGCGCAAGCTCACCCAGAAGCGGCAGGAGTTGGATGAGAAGAACGCGCAGCTTGGGGCCGACCGCCAACTCGCGTCAATCGCCGCCCTTACGACGTCCCGGGATGCCAAGGGTCTGGGCAATCGAGTCATCAACTACGCCGTGCTCAAAGGTCTCGTAATTATCGATTCTCAGATTGCCGACACGGTGACGGTTATAACCGACGAAGAGACCCTCACCTACATTGACGAAGACGCCGCCAATATCCGGCGCATCTCCGAAACTTGCGAGCGACTGGAGAGTGACGAGCCCTCCGGCGAATTGCAGATTCCCACGGTCACCTACGCGTTCAAGACACTGGGCGACAGAGAGGCCCAATTCGGACTCATCGGGCTGGGCGGCGACACGGGCACGACCGTTATCGAGGCACTGGAGATAGTCCGTGAGGACGAGTTCTCCGACGAGTGGACGATGAGGGTCTGCATGCATGTGCCCTACGGGTAGGGATGTGATGAGGAGACTTGGCAGGGTGCGGTACTCGGCGCGCACGACGCGCTGACAACAGGCTATCCCCACGCGGCGCACGGTATATTCCCGTGATAGAGACGATTTTCGGTCTGTTCGCCTTCGGGCTCGGGGCCTCCATCGGCAGCTTCCTGAACGTCGTGGCCGACCGCCTTCCGGCAGGAAAATCGGTCGTCACGCCTCGCTCGCACTGCCAGGGATGCGCTCGCCCCATCCCCGTTCGCGACTTGCTGCCCGTTCTGAGCTACCTGTGGCTCCGGGGCAGGTGCCGAGACTGCCATGAGAGGATTCCTGCGAGGGTTATCTCAGTCGAGGTCTTCACTGGGGCGCTCTTTGCCGCAGCCTATGTGAAATTCGGCTGGGGAGCGCCGGTAGTCGTGGCGTGGACCGGAGTCGCGCTGCTTATGGCTGTCGCGGTCATCGACTTGGAACATCGGCTCATCCCGAACCGCCTCGTCGTTCCGGCTGTGGCTGTGTTGATGGTACTCGCCCCCTTCTGGCCGGAGTTGGGAATTGACCGCGCGCTCGTCTTCGAGCAGGTCCACCTGTCTTCGCTCGCCAACTCGCTTGCTGGCGGTGCGGGCGCATTGCTTGTGTTCCTCACAGTGAAGGCCGTCTATCCGGCGGGCATGGGAGCGGGCGACGTGAAATTGGCCGGGATGTTGGGCCTACTCGTGGGCTACCCCGGCATCGCCGTAGCCATCTGGTCTGCCGTGGTTGTCGGCGGCGTCGTTGCCGTAGGACTGCTTCTGCTTGGAGGGCGCAGCCGCAAGGACGCCATGCCCTTTGGCCCCTTCCTGTCCGCGGGCGGTATCCTTGCCCTCCTTGCCGCGCCGGAGATCATCGACCTCTACTTCGCCGCCTCCGACCGGCTCATCGGCTGACACCACAGTTCGGCATAGCCGTTGCTGCAACAGGGGCCTCTATGAACCCCCCTGCAGTCTCTATAGAATGGGGCCACTTTCAGATGGGAGGCCACGGCATGGACAAGTTCAAGATTCTAGCCTTCTACGCTCATCCGGCCGACAGCGCGACGGACGGATCGGGCACCCTGGCCTTGCACGCGGAGCGAGGGGACAAGGTCACGAGCGTGGTCGTCACCTACGGAGAGCGACACCACATGCAGTGGCTCGCCGATGAGAGAGCGAAGCCCGAGAGCGAGCGCGACCCCGACCTCGCAACGATGACCCTCGATGACTACAGGCAGTTCAAGGCGCGGGAAACGGAGCGGATCGCGGAGGCGGTCGGCGTGGACGAGCTGGTCCAGCTCGGCTGGACCGACCACGAGATATACTTCGACCTCGACAAGGTGCACGAGCTGGCGGAGATTATCCGCAGGGTCGAGCCGGACATAATCATAACCAGGTATCCGAAGGACGAGGGGGCGACGTTCAACGACCATCCCATGACCGGCCGCATCGTGATGAAGGCCCTGGAGGTGGTGGCCAACCGGGTGATGGAGTTCGACGGGGTGGAAGCGTATCACGGCGTCAAACAGGTCTTCTTTTCGGTCAACGCTGGCAAGGAGCTCAACTCGAACGATCAGTTGGCGCAAGGGCTGGTGCCCGACGTGTGGATCGACACGACGCCGGTCATACACAAGAAGCTCGCTGCCATCGACCAACTGGTCAGCCAGGGCTACCACGGAGAGACTGCACGGTGGATAGTCGAGGCGCGTGACGGGCGCTGGGGAATGATCGCCGGCTGCGCCTACGCCGAGCCTTTCCTCAGGCCCGCGGCGATCACCTACGACAGCCTGCCCATGCCTCCCAGGGTCGCAGGCAAGAAATTTCGACCCACCGTCCTCCACAGGGCCCGCGGCACGGCCCGCGACATCCCATCGGCAACCCCGCCTGAGGCATACCGGCTGAAGCCGTAAAGTGGGGACGAGCGCCTCCGCTCGACTCGCAAGGCCCCCTTACACCGCGAAGACCTTGCTCACCACGAAGATGGCCGCGTACGGCGCAGTGTCCGTGCCGGGGTAGGGGTTCAGCTCGCGCATGGAGAACACGTACTGCCCGATGCCCCTCGCCGAGCCCCCGACCGTGCGCTGATCGAGGACGAACTCGTGCATGCCAAGGGGTCGTTCTCCGGCGATCACGTCGAGACGCACCTTCGCAAGGCCGGAGACGACGCAGTTTGTAGCCGCGGGGCACCGCGAGTCCTCGGATACGTCGATGAACGTGACCTTGAGGCCCTCGTCGCCGAATACGGCCTCCTGGCCGATCTGCAGTTCGAACGGGGAGTCGAGGAGCGCGGTTACCGGCGTGTTAGACCCGTCCTCCGACGAAGCGGAACGGGCGATTGGGCTTTGCTTAATCACGTCCCAGATGCTGTCGATTCGCGCGTCAGTGATGAGACCGTCCTCGATGGAGATGATCGCCTCGTGCGGCGTGATGGCGGCGGCGAGAGGTATATCGGTCCTGTCGCCGTAGCCGGGATGCGAGCTCTCAAAGCCGAATGTGTAGACGACGCAGGTCTCGCAGTTCCCTGTCGCTCGGTCCATCAACTCCACACTTTCGGGCAGTCCGTCGAACCGGAATGTCGGGCTGTTGCGCAGGAAGCTCTCGGCCAAGCGCCGGTCGACCTCATTGTCTCCGCCGTCCGATGAGCAGGCGACGAGCGCAAGCAGGGACGCGACGGCAAGCGCCATTACCGGGACCATGAGCTTGACGCTCTTGCTCGGTTCTCTATAATGCAACATAGTCTGCGAAGCGGCTCACGGGTTACGTTCAGTTTTTCACACCTGTGCCGCCTCGCGCAACGTCCGCGACATCGAAAGGAGCTTTCAGCAATGGGTGACAAGAGCGTAGGATTCGTCGGCCTGGGGATCATGGGCAAGCCGATGGCAAGGAACCTCATGGCCGCGGGGTACTCACTGACTGTCTACGACGTGGTGGGGAGCGCCATGGAGGAGCTGGTGACCGAGGGAGCGGCGGGTGCGTCGTCGGCCCGCGAGGCGGCTGAGGCCTCGGCAGTGACGATCACGATGGTGCCCGACTCCCCGCAGTCGGAGGCGGCCATTCTCGGTCCGGACGGCGTCCTCGAAGGGACACCCAAGGGCAACGGCATCATCGACATGAGCTCCATCGCCCCCGGTACGTCTCAGAAGATCGGCGCGGCCTGCGACGCTGCGGGCGTGGGCTTCCTCGACGCGCCGGTGAGCGGCGGCGAGCCAAAGGCCATCGACGGCACCCTCGCCATCATGGTCGGCGGCAATCAGGAGGTGTTTGACAGGTACACCGGCATGCTGGATGTGCTGGGCGGCAGCATTGTCCTCTGCGGAGGCTACGGCGCGGGCAACACGACCAAGCTGGTGAACCAAATCATCGTCGCAATCAATGTCGAGGCCGTCAGCGAAGGCCTCGTTCTTGCGAGAAAGGCCGGCCTCGACCCGAGCGTCGTCTACGAGGCAATCAAGGGTGGTCTAGCGGGCAGCACGGTGCTCGACGCCAAGGGCACCATGATGATCGCCGGCGACTTCAACCCCGGTTTCCGCATCAAGCTCCACCAGAAGGACCTCAACAACGCGCTCATCACGGGCAAGGAGCTCGGCGTGCCGCTCCCGGTGACGGCCCTCGTCCAGCAAATGCTCGGCTCCCTCATGAACCAGGGCAAGGGCGACCATGACCACGCCGCCATCGCCAACTTCATCGAGGACATGGCGGGGATCACCATCGCGGAGGGTTAGCGGTCAGAAAGCTCTCGAAGTGTCAAGGAAGATTCAGTGGTCGCTAAACGCCTCTTCCAGCACTTCATCATGCCTCTCCGACACAGGACCGAAATCGCTCTGGTCCGACCGCCCTGAACCGATGAAGGCGAAGTCCTCAACACGCGGCAACTTCATATTTTGGGACGCAAGTTGCCGTCGGTCGTGCAACGTTCGGCCTTCGGGCGCGAGTTGCTGCTCAACCGCCCTGCGAACGAAAGCTGCAAAGGAAATGCCTTCGGCTAATGCCCTCTGTCTCGCTAGGGCGTACGTCGCCTCGTCCATTCGTATGTGGGCGCGTCTCATCATGGTCCCGCTCCCGAAGGGTGGTTAGGCCATTATAGCATCGCACCCAGGCACGGCGATTCACTCGACTTTCGGTTCCCGGGCGGACTTCAATTGATATAGGGATTCCCAAGCAGCCTATTTGGGCAGTGTGATCTTCACTTCACGTTCTACTTGAGCGTCCCGGCCACGTGCGACGTCCACGGTGGCGAGCAGTGTCCAATTGAAGGTCCATGCGCTGCTTGCATCGCGTTCCAGCGCCAGGGATTCCTCGAAATGGGGTGGCGGCTCGGTTCCCACGACAAGGCTTACCCTCCGGATCGTAGAGGTGCCGCCGTTCAGGCGCGTCTCCTCCATGAATTGGACGGTACTGTGGATGAATTGTTCCTTGCGGTCATTTGCAACATGGCTGGTCTGGCCGGAGATTTGCATGTTGCTCGCATAGAAGTCAGGAACGAAAGAAACGCCCCTTTGTGTGTAGTGTTCTTCGCAGACCAGGTCGAGACGGGCGCTCCTTACTTGAATGTCGGCGCTAGGTTGCATCTCCACTACGGCCTCGATCGTCTCGCCTAGGGTGTACGGCCGCGACTCAAATTCCAAGCCCAACTCTAGCGGGAGCATTCGGTGCAGCATAGGGTGCCTCCCTGGATAACAATGACTGCCGGAGCAATCGCTGCAGACCAGAATTGATTATTCAGCAGTCGCCTTCAGGTCCTGACTGATATGGCGCGCCTAGAAGCAGAGCGGACTGGTCAGCGAATACCTCGTGTGGTCCTCGATGCCGCCCTGGCTGGTCTCGCGGGCCATGACGTCGCGCCACATGTCGCGCCAGTCCTCGAACTCGGTCATCTCGCGTTCGGGGTACATGCGGCTGCGCGCGACCCACGCGGGACGGCCGCCCTGCCCGACGGGCTGCCCAATCGGCTGGTAGCGCAGGTCGAAGCTCCACCGGACGCGGTCGCTTACGTTCACCAGGGAGCTGTGCTGGGTCAGCTTGTTGAGTATCACGAGGTCGCCGGGATCGGCGGGCAGGGTCACCTGCTCCTCGGGGATGATCTCGTCGGGAATGCCCTTGAAGTGCGGCTTTTTCTCGGTCGGCTTGCAGTGGACGGATAGTTCGCCCGACCTGTGGCTTCCGGGGACGACGAGCAGACAGCCGGTCTCCTCATCTACGGGCACCATCGGGACCCACACCGTGAGGGCGTCGGTCTCGTCGGCCTCGGTCTGGAACGCCCACAGGTCCTGGTGCCACAGCGTCTTGGAAATCATGCCGTTCGGCGAATTCTGCACGACCTCGGACAGGGAATGCTCCGGCGGCTTGATGCGCGTGATGTGCAGGGGACTCACAGCAATCTCGTCCCCGATGAACTGCTCGATGGCGTCCAGTAGGCGCGGACTCCGCAGCAGGTTGAACATCTGCGGGTGCAGGTACATAGGACGGTCGGCAGAATCATAGGAGTGGGAGACGTAAATGCTCAGATGGTCGAAGAACTCGTCGCCCGTGTCGGCCACAAACGCCGACAGCCGGTCGAGCGTGTTCTCTGCCGGGTACTTGTGCCGCAGCCTTCCCTCGGCGTACAGCTTCTCTATCAGGCCGTCGAGCACCACGCCGTACTCCTCGATGAGCGGCTCGATGTCCTGCTCGACGTCGAGCACGCCCCGAAGGACGGTGTACCCCTCCTCTCGAAGCTGCTCAGCCGCCCGCGTCTCGGTTAGAAGCATGAATGCCCTGTCCCCCGTCGATATCTCCAAAGAGTGTATGTGCGCGGCCACTTTCAGTCAAGGAGCATGGGGCTCATTCGCATTGCGATCAACTGTGGAGGGAGGTGTTTAGAGGGACGGTCCCCGCTAGCCCCGCCCGTTGAACCGCACTCCCCAACCTGATAGAACTACGTCACACCATCTCTATACATTGAGGACAACATTGACACAGGCGCACTTCACCCCTGAGCTATTCCAGTTTCTGCTGGAACTGCGGACGAACAACAACCGTGAGTGGTTCCAGGCTAACAAGGGCCGGTACGAACTGCACGTCAAGGAGCCGATCCTGCAGTTCATCCAGGACTTCGAGCCGAGCCTGCATTCCGTCAGCACACGCTTCGTCGCTGACGCGCGGGCCAACGGCGGCTCCATGTTCCGCATCTACCGGGACGTGCGATTCTCGAAGGACAAGAGTCCGTACAAGACGCAGGCTGCCGTGCACTTTCGTCACGAGGCCGGCAAGTCGGCCCACGCTCCGGGATTCTACCTGCACCTTGCCCCCGGCGAGGTCTTCGCGGGCGTCGGCATCTGGCACCCCGACTCCCCGTCTCTCGCCAAGATCCGAAACGCCATCGCGTCGAACCCCGGCAAGTGGGAGCGCGCAGCGAAGGACTCCGAGTTCCTGAGCGAATTCTCCATCGGCGGCGAGTCGCTCAAACGCCCTCCAAAGGGTTTCGACCCTGAGCACGAATATATCGACGACCTCAAGCGCAAGGACCACATCGCTTCCGTGGAGTTCGACGAGGGCGACGCGGTCTCGCCGGGGTTCCTCGACGACTTCGCCGACGTTTGCCGCCAAGCCTCGCCCTACATGGAGTTCCTGACGACCGCGCTCGGCCTGCCGTATTAGCGTCCACCGTCATTCATACAGAAGTCCCTTCTCCGTGAGGGAGAGGGTTAGGGTGAGGGCCTACGAACCAGATCAAGCAAGAACACGGCTTCATCGCACCAATAGGCATAACACCGAAAATCAAACCGAGAGGTACTACTACATGAACATCACCGACTACGGAAACTCCTACGTCACTTGGACGGGATTTACAAATGAAGAGGACACCCGCGTGCCGGGCCACATGCCGTGGCCGAACACCGTCCGCATCCTGCTAGACTCGCGGTGCTGGATCACCGTCGATTCGGGCGACTCTCGCGAGTACAACATGCTCTCGCCCTGCCGCACGGAGTGGATGTATCGCTCCGACGTGCTCTGGCACCTGCCGAACTACGAGTTCGCTGGCATTTACTCTGACAACGAGTGGATGGCGGGGCATATCAAGGTGGGAGACATCAACGAGTTTGGAGGGGACTGGCGAGTCGCGGAGCCAATCGAGGGCCGGTTCAAGGAGTTCAAGACGATTGTCCGGCATTACCCGAAGGCCGAAAAGCTGGGAAACCACCGGCAGGTGGTCGAGGCCACCCTGGAGGGTCTGCCGATCGTCGCCCGCACGGAGGTATGGAGTGACGACGGCAAGACGCGCGCCACCATCGAGTACCCGGTCAAGACGATGAACGTCCAGATTGAACGTAGCAGGATGCAGGTCGACACCGGCCCCCTCATCTACCCCGACTTTCAGAGCGACGAGCAGTCCGGGATACGGAAGCTCCAGTTCGCCTACGTCTGCTACAACACCGACGACGTGGCCGAGTTCGTTCTGCGCGGCCCAGTTCCCGTGACCGTCGATGGACGCGATGTTGCCACATACATCGACTACAGGGAAATTCGCCGCGTGCCCATCCAAAACACCTTCTACGCGGCTGTAATTGAGTGATGACGATAGCAACTCCCAAAGACGTTAGCAGTGTCGCTAGCGACCGGAACAAGCTGAGGTCGGAAGATCGTGCGGTTCATGACTGGTACCGGTTCGTCCTCTCGTTTCCACCGCACTTGGTTCGGGACTATCTGGAACGGCTTGGTGTTGGCCCCTCCGACATGGTGCTCGATCCCTTCTGCGGAACGGGCACAACTCTGGTGGAGTGCAAGAAGCTAGGCATTGCCAGCGTGGGTATCGAATCGAATCCAATGGCCCATCTCGCAAGCTCGGTGAAGGTCGATTGGTCAGTCGACGCCTCCGCGCTCTTGGAATATGGCCAAGAGGTTGCGGTTTCAACACAAGAGATACTCGATCGTGACGGAAGCGGCGAGTGGACCAACCTCCCACTGCTAGCCACGAATGGAATTGCGCAACCTCAACTGCGCGGGCTTGGCCCTGAGCAGTCAAGGCTTTTGCTCAAGGACTCCATCAGTCCAATCCCCCTACACAAGTCACTCGTTCTCTTGGACAAGATCGACCGTCAAGGCGATCCCGGCCTACGGCAATACGGACGACTCGCGCTTGCGAAGGCGCTGGCCCACCGCATCGGTAATTTGAAGTTCGGCCCCGAGGTTGGGTTGGGACGGATCAAGGACGATGCCCCCGTCGTGGAGGGATGGCTCGAAGGTGTGCGTGAGATCGCCCATGATGTCGGGCTTCTAAGGGGCCAGTCCCAGGTGACAGCGCAAGTGCTCAAAGCTGACTCGCGAGAGGCAGGCCGAGTGCTAGAGCCCAACTCAGTCGATGCGGTGATAACCTCCCCGCCGTACCCGAACGAGAAGGACTACACGCGCACGACGCGATTGGAGTCGGTCATTCTCGGGCTGATACGGGATAGACGGGAACTCCGGTCGCTGAAGCAGGAACTGGTCCGGTCAAACACACGAGGAGTGTACAAGTCCGACACGGACGATTCTGAAGTCGCCCATCACGCTGCGATACAGGAAATTGCCGAGGCCATTGAGCGACGACGGATCGAGTTGGGCAAGACATCCGGGTTCGAGCGTCTGTACCCCCGCGTTACAAAGCTCTACTTCGGCGGTATGGCGAGGCATCTGGCTTCCATGCGGCCAGTTCTGCGAACAGGGGCTAAGTTGGCCTATGTGGTCGGCGATCAGGCCTCGTACTTGAGAGTCATGATTCGGACAGGACAAATCCTTGCCGACCTTGCCGAGTCGCTCGGCTATCAGGTCATCGACATCGACCTGTTTCGCACGAGGCCGTCAACCGTCACGGGAGAACAGCTCCGGGAAGAGGTTGTCATGCTGGAATGGCGGGGCGACTGAAAGGATAAGGAGCGTCACATTCCACCCGCAAACCGCTATTCGGCAATCATAGAGGCAATATTCCACTCGAAGTACGAGCGTGGACAACGTGACGTGCCCTTCGAGCGGAACGATATAGCCACCTTTGCATCCAAATTGAGCATCGAGTTGCCCAAGAACCTGGGCGACCTCATCTATAGCTTTCGATACAGGACAGAACTTCCGACCAGCATTCTCGAAGTAGCTCCTGAAGGCGAAACGTGGATAATCAGACCCGCAGGGCGGGGCAAGTACCGTTTCGTATTGGTCGCGGACATCCCGCTTGCACCCAATCCAAACCTCGCGGTCACGAAGATACCCGACTCGACTCCAGGAATAATCTCAAAGTATGCATTTAGCGACGAGCAGGCCCTCCTTGCGCGTGTCCGCTACAACCGCTTGATCGACGTATTCTTGGGCATCGCCTGCTATTCACTGCAGAACCACCTGCGGACAACCGTTGCCGGCATGGGCCAAGTCGAGACGGATGAGGTATACGTCGGCGTCGACAAAAGCGGTTCCCACTATGCAGTACCCGTTCAGGCTAAAGGAGGTAGCGACAAGCTTAGCCGTGTCCAGATTGAACAAGACATCGCCGTTTGTACCGAAAAGCTACCGTCTCTCATCTGCAGGCCTGTTGGAGCGCAATTTATGAAGGACGACGTAATCGCCCTCTTCGAATTCGAGCAACAAGGCGACGACATCAGAGTAGCTTCGGAGAAGCACTATCAGCTTGTACCGCCGGAGGCCGTGACTGACGAGGACTTGCTCGGATATCGTCAAAGATTGGCCGACAGGACATAGTTGACTTGCAGCAAGCCGACACCACACCCACCATCTCCGGCCTCTACGTCATCGTCGGCCCGGACGCCACGCGGGGGCGTCCCGTCGTGGAGGTCGCGGAGGCGGCCCTTCGGGGCGGAGCGCGTATCCTGCAGCTCCGCGACAAGACGGGAGACCGAGGTGATGTGCTCCCCGTCGCGATGAGACTTCAAGAGCTATGTCGCGACCACGATGCCCTGTTCTTCGTGAACGACGACATCGCGCTTGGATTCGCGAGCGACGCTGACGGCGTTCACCTTGGACAGTCGGACCTACCCGTGGACGTTGCGCGCCGCATCCTCTCCGCGGGCAAGCTGATCGGGCGATCCAACAACTCGGACGCAGAGGTCGAGGAGTCCGTGTCGATGGGAGTGGACTACGTCGCGGTGGGCGCGACATTCCCGACCACCACCGTCGGGAAGGGCGCACGGCACGCCATCGGGCCCGATGGCATCAGGCGTGCCCGTGACCTCACGGACCTGCCGCTCGTCGCCATCGGCGGCATCAACGAGAGCAACGTCGCGGGCGTTATTCAGGCCGGAGCCGACTGCGTTGCCGTCATAAGTGCGGTTACAATGGCAGACGACCCGGAAACCGCCGCGCGACGGCTGGTCGACGCTATCGAAAACGCAAGGAGCTGACCCTGAGCACCACACCCGACCGGAAGAACGAGCTTCACGCAATAGCGGACTCGGCATCGCAGGAGTTCGCGACCACTCACGCCGACCGCGAGCAGGGACTTCGCCTCTCGCGGGAGATCGTCCGTAACTCGGCCAACTCCATCCGCGCCACCCACCGGGGCGAATACGAACAGGCAAAGGAACTCCTCAACACGGTGGCGGAGCTTTCGGGCCAAGCCATCGCGCTCCGCGACCAGCAGCCCCGCGTCTACTACGGCGGCTACATTGAGGACGCCCTGAAGGAGTACACCGAAGCTGCCGTCACCCTAGCCCTCATCGAGGGCCGCTCCATGCCGTCCGCCGACGAGCTTGGCATTGGGGCCGCACCGTACCTTGGGGGCCTCGCAGATACCGTCGGCGAGCTGCGCCGCTTCATCCTCGACGCCCTCCGCACGGACGACTTTTCTCGCTGCGAAGAACTGCTCGACGTCATGGACGAGATATACACCGTCCTCGTCACGATGGACTACCCCGACGCAGTGACGCGGGGTCTGCGCCGGAGCACGGACATGGTGCGCGGCATCCTCGAGCGCACCCGAGGCGACCTTACCGTCGCCCTCCGGCAGCGGCGGCTCGAAGAACGCCTCGCCGAAGCGCGGGGTCTCGCCGACGAGGACGGAATGCAGTGAGGGCTGCTTCCAGACTGTGAAGCTCACCATCATCATCCCCGCCTTCAACGAAGAGGCCTACCTCCCATCGACCTTGGACTCCATCCAAACCGCCGCAGCCCATCTGCGTTCTGACTCGGACGCCGAGATCGACACAATCGTCGTCGACAACAATAGTAAGGACAACACAGCCGCCGTCGCCCAAAGCAAGGGCGCGAAAGTAGTCCACGAGCCGGTTCAGGGCATCGCCCGCGCCCGAAACGCTGGGGCGGAACATGCCGATGGCGACGTGCTCGTTTTCGTCGATGCGGACGTTATCCTGCCGCCAACACTCCTCGCGGAGATCCATACAGCGATGAGCGATCCGGCCTGCGTCGGGGGCGCCGTGGACGTCGAATACCGGCCAAGACGCCGCTCCATGAGGGTGTACCTTCGCGCATGGTGGCTCCTCTCGCGCCTCACAGGGATGGCCCAGGGCGCAACGCAGTTCTGCCGCAAGTCCGTCTTCGATGAGGTCGGAGGTTACGACGAGAAGGCATGGATCGGCGAGGACGCCGACTTTTTCTGGGCGCTCAAGAAGTACGCAAAGCGAACGAGTGGCACGGTCCGGTTCATAAAGGAACCCCGCGTTCGAGCATCCAGCCGTCGCTTCGACAAGTGGCCCCCCTGGAAGATTCTGATCTGGACCAACCCGCTCTTCATAGCCCTCTTCCGCCGTCGCAGGGCGTTCTGGAGCGGGTGGTACTCACGCGCCGTGAGGTAGGCTCACTGACACACATACCTTGAACGCCGTTCACGCCTATGATACTTTTAGCCCGCTTCCAAACGTAGGCAAAGCACACGAAGTCTTCCCTCAGCAGGGGAGGCTTTTTCATGGGGGACATGATGCAGGAAATCATCTTCTTAGCAATCGGCGCGGCCATCATAGGGCTGCTGTTCGCCGTGTACCTGACCGCAAGCATCCTGCGGCAGGACGAGGGCAACGAACGGGTGCGCTTCATCGGCGACGCGATCCGGCAGGGCGCGGCCGCATTCCTCAAACGCGAATACGGCGTTCTCGCGGTCTTCGTGATCGTCGTCGTCATCATCCTCGCCCTGTTCATCGACTACGACATCCTGGGCAAGGTCGGAGAGAGTTCGGACGGCCTCCCGTCGACCGCCATCGCCTACCTGATCGGCGCGGTTGGCTCGGCGCTGGCCGGGTACATCGGCATGAGCATCGCCGTTCGCGCCAACACGCGCACGACGGTCAAGGCCCAGACGGGCCTCAACCCCGCCCTTCGCCTGGCCTTCAACAGTGGCGCGGTCATGGGGCTGACGGTCGTCGGCATCGGACTGCTCGGCGTTGCGATCCTGTACTTGATATTCAAGGACATCCAAATCGTCGCCGGCTTCGGCATGGGCGCGTCTTCGATAGCCCTGTTCGCCAGGGTGGGCGGCGGCATCTACACCAAGGCGGCCGACGTTGGAGCCGACCTCGTCGGCAAGGTCGAGGCGGGAATCCCCGAAGACGACCCCCGCAATCCCGCAACCATCGCCGACAACGTGGGCGACAACGTGGGCGATGTCGCGGGCATGGGGGCCGACCTCTTCGAGTCGTACGTCGGCTCCATCATCGCGACCCTCGCGCTGGCGGCAACGGGCGGCGCACTGCTCGCCGACAAGGGCCTGATTACTCTGAACGCCGACCTGGCCGATACGGCGAAGAACTTCGACCACGAGCTCTTCATGCTCCCAATCCTCGTCGCGGCCGTGGGCATCATCGCGTCAATCATCGGAACGTTCCTCGTACGGGCGCCGGAGGGCGCTCACATGGGCCGCCTCCTCTGGTCGCTTCGCACAGGCATATTCTCCTCCGGCGTGCTGGTGCTCATCGCGGCCGGGATACTCATCCCCCTGCTTGACCTTCCCTTCCAGCTGTTCTGGGTGATACTCATCGGCCTCGTCGCCGGGCAGGTCATCGGGACGGCTTCGGAGGTCGCGACGTCCTACGAGTATAAGTTCACGAAGGACCTCGCCGCGCAATCGGAGACCGGCCCGGCGACGGTCATCATCGGCGGACTCGGACTGGGTATGCTCAGCACACTCGTGCCGGGCATCGTCGTGGTCATCGCCATGTGGCTGACCAACGACCTCGCCGGAACCTACGGAGTCGCGCTTGCCGCGGTGGGGATGCTCTCCACCCTCGGCATCACCCTCGCAACCGACGCCTACGGCCCGGTGGCCGACAACGCCGGTGGCATCGCCGAGCAGGCGGGACTCGATCCCGAGGTCCGGGAGCGGACGGACGCCCTCGACTCGCTCGGAAACACGACCGCGGCCACCGGCAAGGGTTTCGCCATCGGGTCGGCGGTGCTCACCGCTCTCGCGCTCATGGCGGCGTACTCGGAAGTCACCGACGTAAGCGTGTTCAACCTCACGGACGTGAAGGTGCTCATGGGCGTTCTGCTCGGCAGCCTCATGCCCTTCCTCTTCGCCGCGCTCACCATGCAGGCGGTAGGACGTGCCGCGGGCGCAATGGTGCAGGAGGTACGCCGTCAGTTCCGTGAGATTACCGGGCTGATGGAGGGCGAGGCCGAGGCGGACTACGCGCGCGCCGTCGACATCAGTACGCGAGGCGCAATGCGCGAGATGGTCCTACCCGGACTCATCGCCATCATCGCCCCGGTCGCCGTCGGTGCCATACTTGGGGCCGAGGCGCTCGGCGGACTCCTGATCGGCGCGATTGCCACCGGCTTCCTGCTTGCCATCATGATGGCCAACGCGGGCGGCGCATGGGACAACGCCAAGAAGTACGTCGAGGCTGGCGCGCACGGCGGCAAGGGCACCAAGCAGCACGAGGCAGTCGTCGTAGGCGACACCGTAGGCGACCCGTTCAAGGACACGTCCGGCCCGGCTCTCAACATTCTCATCAAGCTCATGTCCATCGTCGCCCTCGTCTTTGCGCCGCTGTTCTTGTAGGTGGATTAGTCGGTTCTTGTTCACAGGGGCAGGTTTCAAACCTGCCCCTACCTGTATACGGGCGGAATGTTGCCGCCGAGGAGGTTGATATGCCAACGATATCCGAACGCGATCTTCACAACGTGGTAAGACGAGTCCTCGATGCGGCGGGAGCGAGCGCGGAGAACGCCACCAGGATGGCCGACGCGCTGGTGAAGTCCAACCTGCGCGGCGTGGACACGCATGGGGTGTTCCACCTCGCGGGCTACGTCAAGGCCGTCCAGGACGGCAAGCTCGACGCCACGGCGAGCCCGTGCATCGTGCGCGAGACAGCCAACACGGCCCTCGTGGACGGCAACCGGACGTTCGGCCACGTCGCCGCGAAGTTCGCCACCGACGTCGCCGTGCGAAAGGCCAAGGAGAACGACGTTGCCGTCGTCGGGCTGGTACGCTCAGAGCACATCGGGCGTCTCGGCGAGTACGCGGAGATTGCGGCGGCCGATGGTGTCGTCTCCATCGTCTGTGGCGCAGGATACTCTCTCCTTGGGAGCAAAGTGGCTGCCCCCTACGGCGGGAGCAAGGGGCTGCTCAGCTCAAATCCGATAGCGATAGGCTTCCCCGGCGGCGAAGAGTCCGGAATGGTCTTCGACTACGCCACCACGGCGATGGCGAACTCCAAGATGAACCTCTACAAGATGCGGAACGAGGAGCTGCCCCCGGGCACCGTGATTGACAAAGACGGCTACCCTACCACCAACCCCACCGCCGTGCAGGAGGGGGGATTCCTCCTGCCGTTCGGCGGACACAAGGGGTTCGCGCTGATGATGGCCGTGGAGTTCCTTGGGCAGGTGCTAGTAGGCTCGGACGCTGTGGAGAGCGAGGGCATGGGCACGCCCGCGATGATACGGCAGGGCGTCTCGATCATCGCCATCCGCGCCGATGTCTTCCGTCCTGACGCCGACTTCAAGCGCCGCGCCGACGAGATTGTCCGCGAAGTAAGAAGCATTCCGCCCGCGCCTGGGTTCGAGCAGGTCATGGCCCCCGGCGACCCGGAATCGAGAGCGCAGGCACAACGCTCCGCAGAGGGCATACCGATCCCGGATAAGGTGTGGCAGATGATCGTCGAGGCCGGCGAGTCAGTGGGAGTCGCGGTCTAAAGGAGAAGGGCTGCGCTTTACCCTTGTTCCTCTGTTCCGTGTGGTTCGGGAGCCGCAGTAACCTTCAGCATCTTCAGCCGGCGTCCCACGGTTGAGACGACCTCGATGGTCAGGCCGTCGTGGGTCACCTTCTCGCCGATGGTGGGTATCTTGCCGAGCCGCTGGTATACCAGTCCGCCGACCGTATCGAAGCCGTCGGCCTCCACCACCACGTCGAGGCGGTCCCGGAGGTCGTCCAGACTCGCGCGGGCGTCCATGATGTACTCGTTGTCTGCGACTCGCTCGATCTCCGGCTCACCGTAGTCGAACTCGTCCTGGATCTCCCCGACGATCTCCTCGAGCAGGTCCTCGATGGTGACGATGCCCTCCGCCCCGCCGTACTCGTCGATGACGATGGCGATATGGACTCGCGTCTGCTGGAACTCGGTAAGCAGCTCTTCGAGAGTCTTCGTCTCCGGTATGAAGAGGGGTTCCCGCAGCATCGACTTCGTGAGCATGGTGGATTCATCGGACGGGTCATTGAGAATCTTGAGGAGGTCTCTCGCGTACACCAGCCCTTCGATGTTGTCGAGGCTTTCGCGGTAGACCGGAAGACGGCTGTGTCCCGACTCAATCATGCGGTCGACGACATCCGAAATCGACGTGCCTATCTCGACGGCCTCAACGTCGACACGCGGCACCATGATCTCGCGGGCAATGGTTGTGTCCAGCTCCACGACGCCGCGGATCATGCGCACCTCGAACTCTTCGAGTGGCTCGCCCTCGTTGTCGACGGCCATGTTGAGGTCGGCTGCCAGCGCGTCGGCTTGCGAAGCCGCTCCCGTTCCTCCGTTGCCGTTTGCGTCTGCCCCCATGCGGTTCATGGCCAGATTCAATACACCAACGAGCGCAAGGCCTGCGAGGCCCACAACCGTGACCGCGAACCAGTTCCCGTTCCAGAAGAGGACGGCAAACGATGCGCTAGATAGGACGGCCCCAGCAACGGCTACGTGCTTGATGATAGAGAGAACGAGAGCGGCCTCCATGGGAAGCCGGTCGAGCATTCGGAGCATGGGGGAGCGAGGTGAACGAGGGGCGACGGCCTGCTGGAGTCGTTCGATGCGCTCCGCCTCCGCAAGGCCGACCTCGGCGCGCACCGCGAGAGCGTAGGCGGCCATGGAGATCACCACGAAGACGAGCGGTATTAAGCTGCTACTGTCAGGGTCCAAGACTATCGACTCCTCGCCCTATGAAGAGTCTTCTCCTCCGTCGTTCTTGCGGTTGTTCTTCGGTTTCACTCTGGCAGGGACGCCGACGGCCAGTTCATCAGGCGGCACGTCCTTAGTAACGACGGCTCCCGCCCCGGTCTGCGCGCCCTTCCCGATCTCCACGGGGGCTACTAACATGGTATCGCATCCGATGAAGGCCCCGTCGCCGATGCGCGTGGACTGCTTGCTCACGCCGTCGTAGTTGACCGTTACGGTGCCCGCTCCAATATTAACGTCTTCACCGACCTGGGCGTCACCAAGGTAGCTGAAGTGGGCCGCCTTTGAGTTCCGTCCGACGGAGCTTCGGTTCACCTCGGCGAAGTTGCCCAGAACGACACCCTCGGCCAGGCGCGAGCCCGGTCGTACGTGGGCGAACGGCCCGACGGTCACACGAGCCTCAAGCTCCGAGCCTTCGACGACGGACGAACGGACGAGGCATCCGCTGCCGATTCGGGAGTTGTCGATGATGGTGTTCGGTCCGATCACACACCCGCCAGCAACGGTGGACGCGCCGGATATGTGGGTGTTCGGCAGCACAGTCGTGTCCTGGCCGAGCGTTACGTCGGCGTCGATGTAGACCGACGAGGGATCGGCTATGGTCACGCCGCTCTTCATCCAGTGCAGCCGGATTCTTTCTCGCATGATCGTTTCGGCCTCGGAGAGCTGGACACGGTCGTTGACGCCGAGGGCCTCGGCGGCGTCGGAGACTTCAATGGACTCCGGAGGGCTTCCCTGCTTCACGGCCATGGCGACTACAGCCGGGAGATAGTATTCGCCTCCGCTCGACGGCTCAACCTTCTCCAGCGCGTCCCAGAGCCACGGCCCCTTGAAGCAGTAGGAGCCGACATTGACCTCGGTGACCATCTTGGTCGCCTCGTCGGCGTCCCGCTCCTCGACGATTTCGGTGATCGCCCCATCGGAGTTGCGAACAACCCTCGCCAGACCGGGTATCTCGCAGTGGGCCGTAAGTAGCGTGGCGCAAGCACTCTGCGACTCGTGACGGTCGAGTAAGCTGCTGAGCGTCTCCGGGCGGATAAGAGGGACGTCGCCGTTCAGCACGGCCACCGTCTCGACATCTGAGAGGAGGTCTTTGGCCTGCAACACCGCGTGGCCCGTACCCAGCATTTCAGGCTGAACGGCGTACTCGACCGTGTCGCACAGAAGGTCGCGGACGGGATCATGGTTGGCGGGAGAGATGATGACCACAACCCGGTCGTATCCTGCTCCCTTCGCGGCGTCCACGACGTGCCGCACCAGTTCCTTTCCGCAGATCTTGTGAAGGACCTTGGAGAGTGAGGACCTCATGCGGACGCCCTTGCCGGCGGCGAGAATGACTGCGGCCTTGGTAGACATCGTCCTAAGAAACCACAAACGCCCGACGCGCAATCAAAACATTGCGCCGGGCGCTCTGCGCGAATATGGTCTTGCGTCTGTCCTCTTCGTCGTCCACCGTTTCGGCCATGCTACCACCGCCCATTGGAGAGGGTCAACCGGATTCAGGTGCAGGGAAGACCGACCTAACTTCGCCTCGATTCCGATACGCCATGCAAGCTGTTGAGTGGCCAGTTGACAGCTACTCCTCCTTGCTGCTCTCACCCTTGCCGGGGCCAAGCTCTGCACGCGTTTTGCCCTCCGGGAGTAAGAGCATAAAGCCACCCAACCCGAGGCTACCGAAAACTACGAGCACGGCGATTTCTCCCAATACGGCGGCTATCGGAATTGACAGTGCGAGGCAGGCGGCAGTATAGCCGATGACGACTTTGATTCGCCCATTGGAGGGGCTGGCAAAGCGGGGCCGCGTAGGTAGGTTTCGCATTTCCTCGTTTACCCTCGTCTCCACGCGGGCGTCGATAGTGTCCTGCACGCGGGCAAGGAACGACTCGATAACTTCGTCCTCGTGATCGACACCCAGTTCCTGCCGGGCTTTTACGGCGACTCTGAGCTCTTCTTCGACATCGGCTGAAGTGTCTTCTTGCTGTCGCATCTCGGCCCTTCCCCTCGGCCATGGTGCTGCAATACGCCGTGGTGTAATTACGTTAGCATAGAAGCATATTCCTTGCTCTCTGTCAACACCAACAGCTTCTCGATCAGCCCTCTGCTTCCACCACGGTGATATCCTCGACAATCGACTCTATACGCATATCAGGCAACGTCAGAACGACGTACGACGGCAGTCCCAGCCGACGCCAGAATTCCATCGTTTGGACACCGGCGACGCTTGCTACGTAGAGCGTTATCACCGTGCCGTGAGTCACCACTATGCTGTCCGATTGCCCTGCATCGATCACCTCATCGATAGCGGCGACAAACCTGTAGCGGGCCTGATTAGCCGTCTCTCTTCCCAGCACAAGCTCATCGGGACAACGGAAGAACCGCTCGACTACTTCCTCGAACTCCTCCTTTGACGACAGGAAGGGGACGTTATCCCTGTGGTGCTCCTCCAGCCCATCAGTGATCTCGACTGGCACACCGAAGCCTTTGGCGACTATCTCCGCGGTTTCGATTGCCTTCGGTTCTCTACTTGACCAAATGACAGTAGGGCTGTACTCCCTGAGTCCGGCAGCCAGCAGTTCGGCACGTCTACGGCCGACTTCGCCGAGTTTCCAAGCGGATGCAGGTTTATCGCCCTCCATCTCGGGCATCGAATGCTTCACAAGCACGAGTCTACGCATGGGGTCCCCTCGTTAAGCCGCGCCGGACAACGGGTGTCCCCAAGTGATGTTAGTTACCATTTCCAAGCTGAGTCTATGTTTGCGTACGTAGGGAGAGACCAGAGCCCTAACAGCAGCATCGAACTCTTCGGCCGACTTCAGACCCATGCGCAGCCTTGAGAATCCGGTACGGGCGTGAAGCAGGTCAACATATCGGTCGAAACTCATTTGGTGCTCCTGAGGTGTCGTCCGTCTTCTGCCCACAACCGAAAAGAGATTTCGATGCTCAAGCTGGTCAATTACATTGAAGGATCCACGGTCCTTGCTGGTCGAATACGTCCGCAGAATCGCCCTGAGATCGTCAACCCAGGGCGCATCGATCTCGTGCCCGCCAACGATTGCCAGATATCCACGGTTGGATAAAGCCCCAGCCATCCGAGGCAGTACTTCATACCAGTCCATCCAATGCAGACTCGCCCCCGCTATGATGAGGCTGTAGCGAGAGCTGTATGCGAAGTCCTCCGCGCTCTCGCAGACCCACCTGATGTTCGGTCGATCGCCTCCTTCACGGATACGACCGATTTCGATCATGGCCGCCGATTGATCTACAGCGTCGACGTGATCCACAAGGGGCGCCAGCGGCCTAGCCAATTCTCCCGTGCCACAGCCAATATCCAGCACAGTTCGCGGTTCGTCCCGTATAAAGCTATTGAGCACCTCGAAGACTTCGGCGGAGTACGGCGGATAGTTGACGTATGCGTCGGCTACGCTCCTGTCCTTGAACTGGTCGGCGTATTCCGGCCCGAGGTGTTTGGGTTTTGGGATGGTCATGAAGTCCTTGTCAATTGCTCGGGAACTGACCCCAAGTGTGTCCCCTTCCGGGGGCGCGTCGAAGCTCCAGACTGTTCCCAGAATGATAGCAAGAACATAAAAGGCCGAACACGAATTTGCAGCTATGATGCACGAGCCACACATGGGAGGAATGAAAACTCTGTTCACTGGGCCCGATACACCCGCACATACAGCAAGCCGAGCGGTTCTGCTATCATCCATGCGGCAATTCCAACGGTTTATTGAATACTCTTTCAGCCGAAGCGACCCAGCACATCAAGAACGGAGCAGACCCATGCCGAGCATCGAAATCATAGACACCGGAAGAATCGACGAGCGAGAATCGGCCTTCCCGCAGGCGGTGCAGCTTCCGAATGGCGATATTCTTTGCTCGTTCAACGTGGGAGGCGGGGCGCACGTGACCGGCGGCACCGACTGGGCGCGCTCGACGGACGGCGGCAGGACTTGGAACGTCGAGGGCACGCTCGTTCCCAGGGTCGGCAACGCGACCAACGCCCTGAAGCTAAGCATCTCGGCGGACGGGGAGACGGTCTATGCCTACGGCTCGCGCAGCTACCGAGAGGAGGGCGGCCGGTTCGGCGAGGGTCACAACGAGCCGATATTCTGCACGTCGTCGGACGGCGGGCGCACGTGGTCCGAGCCGTCGGTAGTTCCGATGATGGGATTCTCGCCGCTGGAGATTTCGCACGGAGCGCTGGCCCTAAAGTCAGGGCGGCTGCTCGCGCCGGGCGCTACCTTAGAGTCGCAGGACTCGCTCGGAAGGCTCGTAATCGCGGCAGTATCCGACGACGGCGGGCAGACGTGGCCGCGTCACGCCACAGTCTTCGAAGACCCCGACGGCGTCCACGGCTACTTCGAGCAGAAGCTGGCGGAGGTCGAGCCGGGCCTGCTGATCGCCACGTGCTGGACGATCGTGATGGACGGCGTCAAGGACATCGACGACCACTTCACGATCTCACGCGACGACGGCCTGACGTGGAGCAGACCGAAGCCGACGGGTACCATGGGGCAGACCATGACGCCGATCCCGCTGGGCGGTGACCGGCTCATGGTGCTCTACAACCGTCGATACGGGCAGCAGGGCGTGGTGATGAATCTCGTGACGTTCACGGACGACGCATGGACGATCCACTACGAAGGCATCATGTACGACCCGAACACGACCGTCGAGCGTCCGACTGACATCGATTCGGGCGTGGAGACCTTTTCGGGCTTCCAATTCGGCTTTCCGACGGCCATCAGGCTACAGGACGACACGTACTTGGCTACTCACTGGTCGCAAGAGGGTGGTCACTTCGGCATCAGGTGGACACTGTTGCGAGTGGACTGGTAGTCCCACCACGTACCCGTCGTCAAATCTGCCGAAATCCGAACTCCCTCCTTGTACGTAGTACATAGTAGAGCCATGTAGCTTCCTATTATTTGCTTTCGCGGCGTGGCTCTTGGGAGGGACTCGCTATGACGACGACCACGTATGGACTGGATGTGTATCGACGTGAGTTGCTGAAGGGGAGCACCGAAACACTCATCCTGTCGCTTCTCGCAGAACAGGAGATGTACGGCTACCAGCTAGCGAAGGAGATGGAGCGGCGGAGCGGGGGCTACTTCCACCTGAAAGAGGGTACGCTGTACCCCGCCCTGCACAGGCTGGAGCGCGACGGCCTGATCGAGGGGCACTGGGAGCTGTCGGAGACCGGACAAAGTCGTAGATACTACCACGTCAGTGCCCGGGGCATGGACCGTCTCGACGCCATGCTCACCGAATGGAACACCTTTTCCAACGCCGTAAACCGCATCGCACGGCCAGTCAGCGTTCCAGCCTATGTGGCATAGGGCCTAAGGGCCCTTAATTCGTCCTCACGGCACGAGGCAGACACTCCGTTACCTTCCCCGCTCACAGAAGGCCTCCTCTACTGCGTCCCTTTCGTGGCGACAGACTCGCCATGATATGATGCGCCGGAACCGACTCTTCGGAAAGGTGTCGGCGCATCGTGAAGGAGAACAAGCGGGTATCCATCGTCACCGACAGCGCGGCGTCTCTGCCCGCGCAGTTGGCGGACGAGTCCGACCAATACCTCCACGTCATTCCCCACCAGGTGGTAATCAACGGGACCACGTACCGTGAAGGGCTTGACCTTTCACCGGAGGAGTTCTACGAGACACTGCGAAAGCTGAAGCGCCCGCCGACCACCTCAGGGCCTTCTCCCGAACAGTTCGCCAGGGCCTTCGAGGCGGCATCGGCGGTGAGCGACAACGTAGTCTGCCTGGTTCTCTCCTCGAAGTTCAGCATGACCTACGACTCTGCGGTGCTGGGAGCACAAGAGGCCTCTGAGAGACTCCCGGGAACCCATATCGAGGTGATCGATACCGAGAGCGCGACCGGCTCCGGCCTCATGGTGATCGAGGCGCTTAGGCTTTCGGAAGAGGGCAGCACGGTGGATGAGATTGTGCGACGGACGAAACAACTCGTGCCGCGCGTCAAGGTCATCGCAACGCTCGACACGCTCTACTACCTCCAGAAGGGCGGACGAGTTCCCGTGCTGGCCCATCTGGGTACGTCCCTCCTGCAGGTCAAGCCCATCTTCGAGATGTACCGCGGAGAGGTGAGTACGTTAGCCAAGGTGCGGACCGCGAAGCGGGCGAAGGGGAAGCTCGTAGATCTGCTTCATGAGGACGTGGGCGACGGCAGACTCCATGCGGCGGTTCTACAGGGCAACGTCCCGGACGAGGCTCAAGAGCTCGAAGAGCTCATCGCATCCGAGTTTAACTGCGCTGAGTTGTACGTCGGGACATTTTCCCCGGTTATAGGCGCGCATACCGGCCCCGGACTGCTCGGCGTGTCCTACTGGTCGGAGAGCGAGACGGCGTGACCGAGAACGTCATCCTACAACTGACCGACGTGGTCACCACGCGCCGGTGCGCGCTCCGCATCGACCCCATCGACCTCGATCTCACCCTCGACCGTCTCCTCGACAAGTACCTCAAACACCCGCAACTGGAAACGCTGCGCCGAGAGCGCCGCATCGGCGCCGACTCCGAAGAGACCCTCACTTCGATCCAAGACCTCGTCTACATCTCATCCGACTCCGGCAGCCTGACCGACATGTTCGAGGGGGTCGAGTTCCTGCAAGACGGGAGATTCTTGGACGCCCCGGACACGCCTCACGCCGAGCTTGTGACCATCGGCGAAAAGGATGCCCTCGTCGTCGACCTGCAAATCGACCGTAACGGGGTAGGATATGACCGCAACTGGGTCGGGTTCCATCGTCGGCGCTGGGACAGGCACTCGGCTGCGTTCGCCGACTTCGTGGCGGAGAACGTCGAAATGCGATTTGGGACCGAATGGGCGAAACGGATTGGTGAACTGGAGATGGTGGATGACAAGGCGAATTTCATCCATACGCTCGCCCGCCGCATCTGGGAAGCCGACTTCGAGAACTACTCCCGCTTCACAGGACGCAAGCTGGTCTTCAAGTCGGGCGATGAGACCGTGCTGAATATCATCGACGGGAGGGGAGGCATCTGCTCGGAAAAGGTGCAGGCGCTCAAGTTTCTTACCGACCAGTACGGGCTGGAGTCCGAGTATGTTCTTTCCGGTCCCGCCACTCCCGACCCCGTGCCCGAAGACCGCCTCCGTCAACTGCTGGACACGCTCGACTTTCGCTTCTCTAAGAGATTCATGCGCTACTGGCAGCACCTTGCGCTTCTCTATAGGTTTGACGGCATGGAGCTGCTCGTCGACGCGACCAACGGGAATGTCCCCTTCCTTTTCGTTTCGGGCCGCGAAGCGGACGAAATCCTGGAATACGACCCAAAGCACCCCGTACGTGTCCGCATGGCAGTGAAGGAGGAGGACTTCTACTACCACCGCATCTCGCAGGACATCGTCGAGGACATGATCTTCGCAATGGAGGGGTGGATACCCTACGTCGATCTCGTGCAGGTCTTCGACAACGAGCTTGGTCTGTGCATCACCAAGGACTACATGGTCGCGCCGGTCGTCTTTAGAACCGAGAAAACTTTCGATACAATACGACGCGAGTACCTCCGCGTATGCGAAGAGGCCGGACTCGACTGCGAGGTCTCCGACGAGTGGGGACTCGTAGGCCCTCTCGGTGAGGCGTTTGCGATGGACGAGCCGGGGAAGGTCGAGCATATTATGGAATCCTACGACCACCTGCTCGACAGGTACGATGAGGCCCACGGTTCGGGGCACGAAGCGGGCCTGGCGATCATAAGACTATCTGGATAAATCATGTTGTACTCGCTAAATCGACTAATTCGCAAGATGAGACGACGCCGGGAGCTCGGCGTTCTCTTTCTCGCGTTCGCCCTTGCGATAAGCATTGTCGGCAACACGCTGAACTTCTACTACTTCGAACAGGCTAGCGCTAATCCGCCCGGGATCTGGGACAGCCTGTGGTACAGCGTGATTTCGATCACCACCATCGGGTACGGCGACTTTTCCTCCACAACCGTTGGAGCGAGAATTGGAACCACGATCTTCATCGTGATTATCGGCTTGGCTGCGTTCACCACGTCTGTCGGGCTGCTGGTGGACTGGATCGTGGAACTCCGAGACAGAGAGAGGTCAGGTATGGGTAAATCCGACGCGCGAGACCACTTGATTATCGTCAACTTCCCCGGCGAGTCCCGGGTGCGGCAGGTCATCAGCGAGTTCCTGACGGACGCTCATCACCAAGACCGGGATATCGTGATCGTGGCCGACGGGATGGAACGGCTCCCCTTCGCCATGGCCAATGTGTCGTTCGTGCGCGGTTCGCCCTTGGAGGAGGAGACGTTCCGAAGGGCGGGAATCGACAGGGCAGAGCAGACAATCATCCTCAGCACCGGCTACGATGACCCGCGCTCCGACAGCTTTGTCGCGTCGGTGGCCTTCGTCGTCGAGAACATGAACTCGAATATCAACATCGTTGCGGAGTGCCTCGATTCGAAACACGCTGCCCTGTTCAGCAAGTCCGAACAAGTCTCCCTCGTGTACGCGCTCAGCCTGGTGACGAACCTGCTGGTCCAGGAGGCCCAGGATCCCGGCGTAAGCCTCGTTACGCAGGCAATCACGAGCAATGAGGTGGAGGGCACTCTCGCCACGACGAAAGTCGAGGGCGATATCGGCCCGAACGTCTCCTACGACTATATCGCCACCAAGCTGCTCGATCACGGGATAAACCTTGTCGGCGTCGTACGTGACGACTCGGTGATACTAAGATTCCACAATGAGGCCTGCACCATGGGTGATAGCCTCGTATACATCGACACCAGCCGCTGGACGTGGGAGCAAGTCCGGGAGATGCTGGCGTGACCACCGTCACGACTCGCGACGTTCGAGTGCATGACGGAGCGAGCGAGTCGGTCCGCCCGGCCCACGAGTTGTTCGTGGAAACCATCGGCCCGGACGGTGTAGAAAACCTCGACTCGTTTCGCCTCACGGTCTCGCGTCTTACACCTTCTGCGATCGTCCCCAAGCTGATAGAGGCGTATGACGGAGACCAACTTATCGGCGCAATGCTGGGCGTGTACCTCCGCAGGGTGAACGGCGGCATGATCCTCTATGCCGGGGTCAGAGAAGTGTACCGACGACAGGGTCTGTACACGGAAATGCGGAACACCTTGCTGTCTGAGCTTGACGAGCAGTCGCCGACGGGTCTGGGATTCGTGCTCAGCGAAGTCGAGAACGGCAGTTGGCTGCACAGAAAGTATCTCGACGATTGGGGAGGGTTTGTCGCGCCGCTGGACTACGCCCAGCCGGCCGTTCAGGGGCTTTCGAGACGAAAGCTGGACCTCATCGCGGTGCCACACGCGGCAGATACGGCAGAGATGATTGAGGCCCTGCCAGCGATCCTTCGCGAGGTGTTCACAGGCGTCTATCGTATTGCGGAGCCCGAGAACCACCCGGACTTCCGTCACATCATCGACTCACTCGGGAAGACCTGAAAGTCGCGGAGTCTCCCACGGTGCCCGATTCTTCCGCTATCGACGCCTCTCTCAACGACCGATCTCGTGGCCAGCGTGCGAGGAAGGGTGTGCTTGATCGAACAGATCGCTTCTCGCAGAAGTTCGTATCGTCTGTACGAAGTATAGATCTATCCAACGCATCAGACCCGGAGCTTCGTGCCCGCGCCGCCGAACTGAAGCATGGGGGGATCCTCGAGGGCGCCTTGGCTGAGTGTTTCGCCGTCATCGACGAGACCATTAGACGGAGAGTCGGTGCATGGCAAGTCTTTGATCCTCAGTTCGATCACGCGAGTATAAACAGGTATCGTGACCCTGCACATGACTTCGACGCTTCGGACAAGACCATTGCGGAGACCCTGTCCTTCGTGGCCGAAGAGAGCGCCTCACGGTACTTCTCCGCCATAGATCTTCCATCGGAGTTCTACAACGCGATAGAGGATTCCCCTCTTGCCGGCGCTCTCCGCTTCGAGCCGACGGACGAGCAGATAGCGGCGGGACGCCTGATGCTCGACCGCACTGTCGTCGAGATGGACGCGGGAGAGGGTAAGACCGTCGCCGCTGCCTTTCCCGCCATCACACAGGCGTTGTCGGGACGCAAGGTACACGTCATCACCGCGAACGACTACCTCGCCCTGCGGGATGCCGAACTGCTGGCCCCGGCATACGAGTTCCTGGGCCTGACGGTGGGAACGGTGCTGAGCCACATGAGCGACGCCGAACGCCGCAGCGCTTACCGCAATGACATTGTCTACGGCACCCTTCGGGAGTTCGGCTTCGACTACCTGCGCGACAACCTTCGCCACTCGCGGGTCGATATGGTGCAGGGCGACCTTGAGGTAGCCATCGTGGACGAGGCCGACCACGCGCTCGTCGACGACGGTCGCACGCCGCTCATCATTTCCGGAAAGCCGGGCGGGAGCGTACGGTCAGTCTTTCGCGTGAAATCGGCGGTCGAAGGACTGATTGAAGAACAGAAGAACCTCACCGCGTCGCTCGTCGACGATCTCTCGCAGGTGGAAGGCACGCCGAGTGTCGAACGGTACGCCAAGCTCTTCCTGGCCGACCCGCGGAACCCGGCGATCATCTCCGCCGTCGCGGGCGACGCACGACTCCTCAGCCGGATACGGGCTGTAATCGATACCTACTCCGAGGACGGCATCGAAAACAAGCTCACCGAGGGTCTCCTCTACACGACCGACCCTCGTCGAGGCCTCGTCGCGCTTACTTCGAGTGGCAGCGACAATGTAGAAGGTCGACTCGGCCCCGTCTTCGACGCAGCCGACCTTCATGCCGAACTTGCCTCGATTGAGTCAGACCGCGACGTGCCGCTCGCGGAACGAAGACGAGGGCAAGAGGCCGTGTCCAAGCGAATCTCGCGGCAGTACGGCATTGCAAACCAAGTACACCAGATGCTCAGGGCCTACGTGCTGCTTGCGCGTGACGAGGACTACATCGTTGCCGACGGACAGGTCGTCCTCATCGACGACCTCACCGGCCGCCGCAAGTCCGACAGCAAGTACCAATATGGCCTGCAGGCCGCCCTCGAAGCAAAGGAAGGCGTGCGTGTGCGTCCCGACCCTCAAACGCAAGCCTATCTGACGGTCGAAGGCCTCGTCCGGCAGTACGGCCACGTATCGGGAATGACTGGGACGGCGTTGGAAGCCCGAGACACCTTCCGCAGGTCATACGGACTCGACGTTGCGCGTGTTGAGCCTGCAAGCCCCTCGCGTAGGGTCGACCGGCCTCCGCGCGTCCATGCCACGCAGGGGGAGAAGTTAGAGGCCATCGTGGAGGAAGTGGTGTACTGGAATCGCATAGGGCGTCCGGTGCTCGTAGGCACGCGAACGGTCGAGCAGTCTGAAGAGATCAGCCGCCTCCTCTCAGAGGCGCAGGTTGTCCACAACAGACTGGACGCCGTGCGGAACGAAGATGAGGCTCGCATAGTCCGTGAGGCGGGAGCGTTCGATGCGGTGACCGTCTCCACCAACATGGCTGGTCGCGGCACCGACATCCTACTGGATGACGACCTGGACGAAAGGGTCACCGACCGTTTCGTTCAATTCCTCATAGAATGCCGTGATACGGAGCCATATCCCGTTCGAGTAGACTGCGGTCACAAGGATGTTGTTGAGGCGCTTGCCGCACGAATCGCCGATCTAAGATGTCCTTTCCACGTTTCGGAAACCGCTCTCTTCATCGAGGGAACTGGTAGCGAGGTCACGATCGAGTTCGGTCTCGGCCTCCACGTGATCGGCACCGAGATGAACGAGGCCGCCCGCGTCGACCGTCAACTCCGGGGCCGGAGTGGCAGACAGGGACAGCATGGCTCCTCGCGGTTCATCCTGTCGCTGGAGGACCGTCCCTTCGTCACCACGACTCGCAGGCTGGCACCTTCGGACGCGGAGGACGCTGAGAGACTTGTCGAGCAGGTTCAGTCGTCCATCGAGCGGGACGCAGAGGCGCTCCGCATCGTCTCGTACGATCTCGCACGGATCATTGAGCGGCATACCCTGAGCTACTACGCGGCGCGTACCGCCACTCTTGATGACAATTCATTCGATGAGACGTGCCACGATATGGCAAAGGAAGTCATAGACCGGCTTGTCAATCGTCTACTACCGGCCACCGCAATAGGAGACTACTCGACGCGGTTCGACGACCTGGCCGAGACCGTTCGGCTCGACTTCGGCATAGACATTGAGGACCTGCACGGCCTGGGAGCCGAGTCGCTGAGCGAAGAGATATTCGAGGCAATAATCACACGATTCGGTGATGCGGACGCCGTCTTGGGTGCGGCAAAATACACCCAGTTGGCCAAGACGATGGCCCTACAGGCGAGCGACAGGCTATGGTCGCAGCACCTTGACCTCGTACAGGACTTGATCGTGAACGCTCAATTGTCCATGGCAGGACATAACAGTGTGGTGGCCGAGCTTGTTTTTCGGGCCGAAGATGCGTACCGTACATTTATGGAGCGGGCGGCCGATAGATTCATCTCTCGTTTGGCAGCGTTCGAGGTCGACGAGGAGACAGGTGATGATGATTCGATCGTTCTTGCCGATGACGTAGAGGCTATACTGGTATAAAGTCCGGGGCGCTCCAGTGGGAGGAAACCTCATGACTACGCGATGGCGCAAGCTGGGAATCCGAGCGACGGCAGGACTCGCGGTGGCGGCCGCGCCGGTGGCGGCCGCGTGCAGTTCCGGGCCGTCCTACGAGGACTGGGCCGCAACGGATGGCGCCGCAGGTCGTATCAACCTCGATGACGTCCAGACCGCCTTCAAAGAGTCCGAGAGCGTCACCGAATTTGAGAAGCGCGTCAACGAGATCTTCGAGGGAGACGGCATCGTCCTCATCAAGGCCGAGCAGACCGACACGGCGTTCGTCCTCGAAGGGTGGGAGAACCTGGACGGCAATGTACGGATTGACGAAGGTACGGACGAGAAGCTCTTCACCATCACGGAGAAGGATGATAAGAGCCACGAAATGCGTGGCCACTATGCGAACTCGTACTACCACTCGACGTGGGGCCCCGGGAGTTTCCTGTTCTCCTACTTGCTCCTCTCTTCCTTTGTCGGCCCGCGATACGTGTATGTTACCCCTGCGTCTCGCGTAGCCCCTATACGCACCGACCGAAGCAACTACCGGAATTCGTCGGCCTATAGGAGCCAGGTGTCGAGGAACGGCTCGTACTTCAACAGGCAGAAGGGCTTCGCCGGTTCCAGCTACGACTCCGCCAACCGGAACCGCAGCGCCGCCAGGCAGTCCTACCAGTCGCGGGCCCGTTCGACGGGCACCTTCAGGAGCAGCGGGACGGGCGTGCGAAGCAGTTGGGGAACCTCGGGACGTTCGGGCTTTTCCAGCGGCCGCAGCGGTGGTTTCTTCGGTGGTGGTGGCGGACAGACCTTCCTCGGCTCTATACGACGACCAGGCTGATAATCGTGCGCGACGATGCGCCGAAGTACGCAAAATCGCTCGACACGCATCCCGTTCCGTGGCGCTCTTCATCAGTTGGTGACTCGGAGTTAGTCCTACGGATCACCCTCGGTGAGATGCCCATCGAGGACGGGTTCTGGGTAGCCTTGCCTGAGGATCCCGCGCCTCTTTCGCTAGGGGAACTGTTCAATCAGGTGTTTCCGTCCGACCCCTCGCTTCAACGCCTTATCCTGCGACGGCTCGACGTGAAGGAGAATCCCGATCTTCCCGAAATGTACGAGGCTCTGGTCGATATCTTCGTTCGTGAAGAGTTGGGTCTGTGTACCGTCGATACCTACGTGAACCACGGGCCGAAGCTCGACGATTCGGCAACCATACGTCAGCACCTCATTGCGGGTGACACCCCGCCAGTGCTTGACCTCGTACTAGAGCAGCGATTCTCGGCCATCGACTACACCGTCGGCCGCGGTGACTTCGCTGACCATGACGAGGCGCTGGCGTGGATGCGCTCGCGAGTGGTGCTGTACATCATCGGCGCGCTCGACTACGTTCTGTTGACTGAGCCGGTCGATGATGCCGATGCCGTACTGCTGCCCTTAGCAGAAACTCTAGTCGATGAGGGACTGCTCGAATGTTCCGCCGATTCCGCGCCGTTCGAGATCACCGAACTGGGCGTGGAAGCGCTCCACGAAATGACCGCTGAGGCCGAAAACGTGATCGAACGCTACGAAGTCTTCGCCGACGTTCTCTACGACCCGGAGTCAGGCGAGTGCGACTTCGGTACGGGTTTTGGCATTGACCTCCGTATACCTGTCTACGAAGCGGAGGCTCTGAGCGCAGCGCGTGCCGTTCTGCTCGTAGAGCTGTGCGATGGCGAACTCGCCCGAATGGAAGATGACTGGCGGGCGGCGATTCACGACCGCGAGTTCTTGGAAGAACTGCTGTTGCCGGTGGTCGAGCGCCCCCTGGTAGGCGACGAGGACCTCGACGCCATCATTGACGCCGGATTCGCGTACATGGAGCAACAGGCCCGCGAATCATCCCTCGCGGAAGAAGACGCGCAACTGAGGCGTTCGCTTGATTTCTCGTAGTAAGTAAGCGTTCAGAGTTGGTGAGAGGGATTGCCCCGCGCCTGTGGATTCCCGCGTACGCGGGAATGACGACGGGTTGCGTGCCTCACGGACTCTGAACAGTAGCGGATGATGGGCGGAAGGATCAGGCTTGGAGTTTGTTCACGAGCTCTTCGACGTCTCGCAGGCCGTCTTCGACCGCGTCCCGCGTCATCCAGCCCTCGTAGAAGTTCTGGTGGAGAGAGTTGGCGGAGCGGAATAGGATGCGCAGTCGCCGATCGTCGGTCGCGTCGGCCAGACGGTCGATTGCAGTGTACAACTGGCGGTGGCCGTCGTGGGACCAGCCGCGGGCCTCGGCAACGGCCTTGACCGTCTGAGCGGCGGCGCCCCAACCCTTCTCGGAGGCTTGGAGGAGATCGCCGTCGGCTAGGTAGTCGCGGGCCTTTGCCATGAAGCGCCTGCCTGTGGTGGTGTGGTATTCGGTGCGAGTGGTCATGGAAGGTCCCTCATAAAGAGGTAATTATAACAGATGCTCAAACGGGCGATTCGCATGAAGCGAACCCGATTGCTTTGTGCAAGCCCCCTGCTAGATCGCGAAGAACAGCACCAGGGACGCGCTGATCACTATCCCGCCCACGACGAACGCCACGCCGACGTTTCGATCGTTGGCCAGTTCGTCCGCGATCTTAACCTTCGGGAACATCGCCTTGTCGATGATCCACTGCACGACCAGAAGCAGCACGAACCCGATCACGGCGAATGTCACGAACGAAATCAGGCTCTCGCTCCACCCGACGAACTCACCCGTGACGGCCTTGAAGATTACTATCGAGATGGCTATCAGGTTGGTCGCCATCGCAACCCCGACGGCCACGTTGTCCTTCTCGATCTCGTCGTGGATGTCGTATGAGGTAATGACCTGGTAGAACAGCGCGTAGAGAACGAGCACGACCATGCCCAGCAGGAAGAAGGCGACCGAGCGAATGATTTCGTCGAGGACGCTTGGAGCCACGGTCCCCAGTGGCGTGGCTTCGTATCCCGCCAGAGATGAAGCGATGACGAGGGCCACTGCTATGTAGATTGCAAACTCGACTGCTCCGGTCCCCGCGTTCTGGTCTTCAATAACCTCCTTCTCGACGTTGAACTTGAACAGCACCAGGCGGTCCACCAGGAACCGCGTCACATTCAGCACCGCTATCGCGCCGAGCGAGTAGAGGAAGACCTCCAGCACGTCGTACCCGAAGTCGGCGTCGAACTGCCACTGGTATTCTGCCCCTGAGGTTAATGGCGTGTACAACACCGCGGCGAACACGATTATCACGCCGAGGAAATACCCGGTGATGCTCAGGCCGAGAGCCGTGTTGTCCTTCTCGCCAAGCTGATCGCTAACGTGGTACGGAGTGACGAGATCGAGAATCCACTTGGCGATGTACAGGACGACTATCCCCAGCGCAACGTACACCAGCCCGCGCGGGAAGTATTCGAGCGTCTCAATGAAGGTGTCAATCATGATTCTTCTCCCTCAGAACGTGTCTGCCGAGGTTCTGTTGGCCAATATACTCCGTTCGCCCTGAGCTTGTCGAAGGGCTGTTCACGGTTTGACAGGCTCACCGCGAACGATTTTCTTAGGGCTCCCTCCGAACGGCCGGCGATCCCGGTTACTGCTTGTACACGGTAATGCTGTCTGGTGATACCACGCTGCTGAAGTAGCACTCGTACGGGCGGTCACTGAATTTGTCGATTGACAGAATCGTGCGCTCGTCCGAACTCATCAAGTCCCACGTATAGTACCCGATCCCATCACCCTGACCGCCATCGAAGAAATATGCTTCTCCGCTGTTGAGATAGTAGAAATCGCGCCCCTCGTACGTGAAATAGTTGCTCAGGGAGTGCTCCTCGTCGACTTGGGTAAGGTCGTCGCGCGTGAGGTTGAGCGCTTCGAGCGGGACCGGCTCGTTGTCGTTGGCTACCGAGGTGAATAGCTGACCGCCATCGTTCGACCAGTAGACCCACAACCTGCGGTCGCCGTCACCCGTAACCAGTTCGTACCACGTGCTGTAGCTCGTCGCGTAGCGATGCTTGGCCTCGATGAGGTAGTACCCGTCGTCGTACTCCACGTCGAAGCCCATGATCGTGAGCACGTCCCCCACGACGGCGTCCTTGACACCCTCGGCAAGAGAGGTAGCGCCGGTGAGTTTCTTCTTCTTGCGCCCGAACAGGGACTTGATCACGCCTACTCCTTCCCGCCGTGTGCCATTGTAGATTCGGGCAAAACGCAGGTCAACCGAGCAAGTGTTGACGCTACCACCGTTCCCTGCTACCGTCGCGCCATGGTGGAAGCGCCTACCATACAGCAGATGGCGATCAGCGCTGCGCTTGCGGTGCCCCGAACGCCGTCAATGGTCTGTCACGTGGACGAGCTTCGGCGCACGGCGTCACGTATACGGACAGCCGCTCGCGACGCCGGATGCACGCTCCTTTACTCGGTCAAGGCGAATGCCCTGCCGGGAGTGCTGACCGCTCTGGTGCCCTTCGTAGATGGATACGGAGTCAGCTCGCTGAGCGAGGCGCGAGCCGCCCGAAGGGCGCTCGGAGACGAGGGAAGACTTCACCTCTGCGCGATCGTGATACCACCCCACGACGCCGACGAGTTGGCGGATATATGCGACCACGTGACCTTCAACTCACTGAACCAACTGGAACTGTGGGGCCCCGTGTTCACGGGACGCGCATCAGTCGGTCTGCGAGTGAATCCGGGGCGTTCCTTCGTCGACGACCGTCGATACGACCCTTGCAGACAGCACTCTAAGCTGGGCGTTTCGCTAGACGACCTCGTGGCTGCGAGCAACCGGATTGCCCCGATGATCGACGGGCTGCACATCCACTCCAACTGCGACTCGGCCAACCTTGGCGAACTACTGGAAACGGTTCGCGTCCTCGACTCGCGCATCGAGTCGGTTCTCTCACAAATCAAATGGGTCGACTTGGGGGGCGGTTACCTGTTCCGCGAAGGAGTGAAAGTTGCACCGCTTGTGAAAGCTGCAAATCTCATTCGAGACGGATACGGCGCGGAGGTCGTCATCGAGCCGGGCGCGGCCTTCGTGCGTGACAGTGGCTATGTGGTGGCGTCCGTCCTCGACCTATTCGACAGCGACGGCAAGGATGTGGCAGTGCTGGATACGACGGTGAACCACATGCCGGAGGTGTTCGAGTACCAGTTCCGCCCCGATGTTCTCGGCCACAGCGACGCAGGGGCGTATGAGTACGTCCTCGTCGGCATGTCGTGCCTGGCGGGCGATGTCTTCGGCGAATACCGGCTCGACGAGCCGCTGCGTGTCGGCTCGCGCGTCGTGTTCACCGACGCAGGGGCGTACACCATCGTGAAGGCCAACACCTTCAACGGCATTCCTCTACCTACAGCCTACGAACTGCGAGACGACGGCAGGTTCGTCGAAATGGCGGTGGGGTCATGAGGCTCTTCGAGCGCGAGCTTACGCAGACCACGACGGACTGGCGCACTGGAACTCTCGACGACATCCGGCGAATGGTCGACGGCCGGATGCGCGACGGCCAGACTCCGATACGGTTCGCCGTCACGGAGTCGTCGCGACGCTCCTACCGATACGAGGTCGGCATTCTGGAGGGAGCAGAGTCCGTCGGGTCCTCTATGTTCGACCTCCATCCAAGAATCGACGAAAACGAGAGCGCCTTCAACGCCGCGCTCGTCGTGCCAACAGGCATAGGCGCGGAGATCGGTGGACACGCCGGTGACGCGACTCCGGTCGCGCGATTGCTGGGCTCCGTCTGCGACACGCTCATCACCCACCCCAACGTCGTCAACGCCTCCGACCTCAACGAAATGCCCGCCAACGGCCTCTATGTCGAGGGTAGCCTCCTGAGTCGTTTCCTCATGGGCACCATCGGCCTTCGGCCAGTTCGATCGAACCGCGTGCTGGTCATCATCGACGCACACTCGAACGAGCGGTTTGCACGCGCGACGGTTAACGCCGTTAACGCCGCTAGGGCGACCTACGGGCTCAGGTGCCCCAGGGTTGTCGTACTCGACCCCCCGTTGCCGGTGTGCGGTGAGTACACCCACTCGGGCCGCGCCGCCGGAACCGTCGAGGACATGGAGCGGGTCTTCGATATCCTCGACACTCACCGGGGCGAGTACGACGTCGTCGCACTGTCAACCCTCGTCGACGTCGACGTGCCGCACGAGAGCTACTTCTCCTCAAGGGGCGAGATCGTCAATCCGTGGGGCGGCGTCGAGGCGATGCTGACCCACGCGATATCGACCGCCTACAACGTGCCGTCCGCCCACGCTCCCATGATGGAGTCGACAGAGGTAGCCACCATAGACCCCGGCGTCGTCGATCCCCGCATGGCCGCGGAGGTCATCTCCCTCACCTTCCTGCAGTCGGTTCTGAAAGGCCTGCACACCGCGCCGCGAATTGCATCGAGCCCGACAGAGATGTCCCAATCCGACACCCTCACTGCAAGAGACGTGTCCTGCCTCGTCATCCCCGACGGGTGCATCGGCCTGCCGACCCTCGCCGCCCTCGAACAGGGTATTCCGGTCATCGCCGTCCGCGAGAACCGGAGCCTCATGAGGAACGACCTCGCCCTGCTTCCATGGGCACCTGACCAACTGCACGTCGTAGAAAACTACTGGGAGGCTATGGGCGTGATGGCCGCACTGAAAGAGGGCATGTCGCCTGGCTCCGTGCGACGACCGCTCGGCGACGTGCGCATCGAACGGTCGCACGTGAGTGACAGGTCTCAAATTGGACTTCCGACACCGCACCGTGGCGGCGCCGAGCGATGACCTCCACCATTCAGGACACCCGGCTTCTCGCGCCGCCGAATTCGGTCACAAGTCAGAAGTTGGGAGCCGCGCTCCGATACGCCTACTCGACCTTTTCAACCTACCGTGACCTGTTCGAGATCGTGGGAGTCGGGAACGACGCACTTGACCTGTACAGCCCTCTTGCCGTCCTCGAACGGCTACCGTTCACATCGGCTGACACGCTTGCAAGGGTGAGCGAAGAGAGCCTCTCGGCCATCGACGGAATCGTAGACATGGAAACTTCGTCGGGAACGACGGGCGTACGAAAGAAGCGGTTCATCTCCCAGGAGGACGACCGGAGCGACCACGACTTCATGGCCGAGCTGTTCCAGGTGGCGGGTATTACTGAGCACGACCGCGTTGCGTGCCTCGACACCGACCCCGTGTACCTCATGGTATCCTTCGCCCGTGCCCTCGATACCCCGGGCGTGGACGAGGCCTACGTCTATTCCGTTGGACGCGACCAGGGCCAGACCCTCGGCTCGCTGGTACGCCTCGACCCCACCGCGATCTTCGCCGTGCCGTCGATGTTCGAGCGGTGCTGGCCTCCGCTCCGACGGCTCTACGACCAAGCAGGTGACAGCAGCCTCAGCAAGGTCGTCTTTCTTGGCGAGCGCGTCCCCCATCAGTTGAGGGCGCAGTTGGAGTCCGAGAACGGAATCGAGGTCTTCAGCTACTACGGAGCAGCGGAGACCTCGTCGCTGGGTATCGAATGCACTGCCCACGCCGGCATCCACTTGTACACCGACCGGAATCTGTTCGAGTTGGGTCCCCCGGAGCGTGAGGAGTCGGACGGCCAGCTTGTGGTCACGAGCCTCGTACAGAAGACTGTTCCCCTAGTGCGGTACGCTCTCGGCGACGAAATACTCCTCCTCGCCGGCGACTGTCGGTGCGGCCTGCCGTACCCGCGAGTCGACGTGCTCGGCCGAGCGGGGGACAGCTTCTCCATACTAGGCGCCAAATTCCACTACGACTCGCTCCTGCGCTCGGTCTTCAGAAAACTCGACGAGGTCGGCTACATGCAGGTCGTCCTCACGACTGAAGCACAGGATGTCCTCACGGTCCTGCTCCCCGACGAGATGCGCCCCCACGAAAAGCGCATGAAGGACGCGCTTCTGTCAGACCAGCTCGAATTGGAGTTCCTCCTCACCAGCAAGCTCGCGTCCCTGCGGTTCGACTACGTGGACGAGTCCTACTTCACCGCCTCCCGGAAGATGAAGCTGGTGGACGACCGGAGAAAAAGGGCAGAGCCATGATGCAGGTCTTCTTCATATTGCTCGCCATCCTCAGCGGAGCGGGAATCTCCATGCAGGCGGGCATGCTCGGCGCGATTGGCACGGCGCGCACCCCCGCGGCCGCCGTCTGGATATCCCTCCTCGCAACGGTCGTCGGCCTCACAGCGTTCGTAATCTACCGCTCTGCCACCTCGTCCATCGGACTGCCGCCGCCGTTCGACCGCCCCTACATCATGATCACCTTCGCCATTGCTGCCACCGTCGCGCTCGCCTTCTCCGCCAGGGACATCGAATGGTACTACGTGCTCACCGGACTCATGCCGATACCATTCCTCGTCGGCGCGGGCTTCCTCGCCCCCCGACTCGGCGTCGGACTCTTCATCTCCGCCGCCATCGCCGGACAGCTGACGGCGGCAGTCCTCCTCGACCACATCGGCGCGTTCGGAGGAAACATCATCCGCGCCGACTACATCCGCATACTCGGCATAGTCGCCCTCATGACCGGCGTCGTCCTCATCCGGGGCTTCAACTAGCGGGTGGGGCTGTGGTCACCCCTCTCCGTACCTCACCACAAGCTCCACGTCCGTCAGCGTCATGTCCGGGATGATGTGCGGATTCCGGCTCCGCAGGACGATTTTGACCTTGTGCTGCCCCTTCGCAATCTGCTCCCGTGCGAGGTCGTACGACTGCCACACCACGCCGGAAACCGCATCTCCCATATGCGACCGCTCGATAGCGTATTCAACTTTCGCGTCGGGCAGGAAATCGCCGTCCCAACTCACCTCGACGTCGTCACCGACCACCCACTCCTCCATCCGCACTCGTAGGCAAAGTCTCTCAGGCGGGTCGGATGAGAAGTCGTCGGCGACCGTCAGCGTCACCGTAGGACCGTCCCCGCTCATCGTCTCGATCAGCGGCGCCGGCACCTCAGCGTAGATGCGGTCGTTCAGTTCCGCTCCGCGCCACTCCCCCGTCACACGCGGTATCTTGTGCGTCGCGGCGTAGATCTTGCTGGCGCCCCGGAGTGTGTTGGGTGAACCCATCGTCGTCAGGAGTCTCCTCCGGTACTCGCGGTCCGAGTGGAAGTTGAAGACGTAGATGCCGTCCGCTCCTTGCGCGTAGTGGCGGCTAGCGATGCCACCGAGCACCAAGTCCTGCTTCGAGGCCTCGTCTTCCGGCCCGACGTGCGGCCCGTCCGTGGAGCCGTAGATACACCCATACACCGCGATATCGGTGCCCTCCGTCAGCCGCCTGAACCCCTCGATGTCCAGCAGAGGGTCGGTCCCTGAACTTGCCGCCGGTATCAAAATATCGACGAGGCCCTCATCGACCCACGTCTCGATGTCGTAGCCGATGCGCTTGCACATCTCCAGCGTGCCGGAGACCCTCGCTGCGACGTATAACGGCCTGCCGCGATCCTCCGCGATCCGGTCGGTCGCCTGCCGTATCGAACGCTGTAGATCGGTCAGCGCGTACCGGAGCTTGTAGCCGTAGTCCTTGTGCAGGTGGTACCCGTGACGCTGCCAGTCCAGCTCGACTCCGTCCCAGTCCCAGCGCTCGCAGAGCTCCTTGACGTGCTTGAACCTGTGCTGCCTCACCTCCGGCACGGCCATGTTCCACGACAGGGCGAACCAGTCCGACTGCGCCCCGTCGCCGAGCACCCATTCGGGATGGTCGCGCCGCATCTGCGTTATCGAGCCGTGACGGGAATTCGCTAAGTCTTCGACCTGCAGCCCCGCGAAGTGGTTGTCGTTCATCCGCACCGAGGCGTACACGTGCATCCCCAACTCGTGGCCCCGCTCAATCGCCGCCGCCTGCGCGTCCTCCCCGCGTTCGAGCATCGCCAGAACGTTCTCGCTGAACGTGTAGGCGTGGGTGCTGTGGTACTCCCTGCCCACGTGCTCACCGGTGGTCTCCTGCACCTCGCTCCGGTACCGCGCGACGTGCTCCCCAATGCACCAGAAATGCGCCCCCACCTGCGTGTCTGCCAGCGGCGCGTACATCGAGCCGAGGAACTGCTCCATCGTCTGCGGGTACTCGTGGTGACCGTGCGGCGCGCCGTCCCAGTTGTAGATGATTCCGTAGTCCGGTGCTCGCGACATCTCACCCTCCTCGCGAATCGGGATTATGGGCGTCCATTCTACGCGACGGGGCAGGGGTGTGCCCGCGAGCCAACCGTTAACAGTTCTGTAAGGTACGTAATGAGCCGGAAACCTTTACCCCGTACTATGGTGGATAACCGACAAACGGGGTCAATCGATGAACACCACACAGCCCGCGCCTGCGCCCGCCGACTCGCGTATACTGAAACCATCACACTCCGATGGCGCGGGAGTCCGGCGCGACGACATCGTGGCAACTCGAATTCTCATAGTGGACGACGAGCGTGTTGTGACCGAGGTCGTCGAGCGCTACCTGAAGCTCGAAGGGTACGACGCAGCCATCGCGTCCGACGGGGCGGATGCCCTCAAGGTCGCCCAGGACTGGAACCCCCACCTCGTCGTGCTGGACCTCATGCTCCCCGTCCTCGACGGCCTCGAGGTCTGCCGCATTCTCCGCAAGAACTCCGACGTGCCGATCATCATGCTCACCGCCCGCGGCGAGGAGACCGACCGCATCGTCGGCCTCGAGATGGGTGCCGACGACTACATGGTCAAGCCCTTCAGCCCGCGAGAACTCGTGGCGCGGGTCAAGTCCGTGCTGCGGCGCGCCCAGGCGAGTCCGGGGACGGGCACCGGCTCGACGCTCAAGTTCGGCTCGCTTGAGATCAACCCCGACACCAGGGAAGTGACCGACGGCCCCCGCAAGGTCACGCTGACAGCCAAGGAGTTCGACCTGCTCTTCTTCCTGGCGTCTCATCCCAACCACGTCTTCACGAGGACGCAGCTCATGGACCAGGTGTGGGACTACTCGTACGCAGCCGACTACTCGACCGTCACCGTCCACATCCGCCGTCTCAGGGCCAAGCTGGAGTCCGACCCCCTCAAGCCCCGATATATCAAGACCGTCTGGGGAGTCGGCTACAAGTTCGAGGCATAGGCCATGACTTCACTCGCAAAGCACTCCGTGCAGGCGGCGGCGACGCTCCTGGCCCTCCTGGCAATCGTTCTGGCGGCAACCGTTGTGCTGCTCGACCCTCCTTCGGGCGATCTGGTCGACCTCGGCCTGTTCCTGCTCCTGTCCGGCGGGATCACCGTCGGCCTCGGCGTCGCGGTCTCCCAGTTCGGACTGCCGTCTTGGGCGCGGTCGATCCGAAGCCGTCTCATCCTCATTTCCGTCCTCGTAATGGCGCTCTCCCTCGCCAACGTCGGATTCGTCGCCGTGCTCATGTTCTTCTCACAGCACGATTTCTATCTCCTCGTCGTGCTCACCGTCTTCTCGGTCGGTATATCCATCTTCGTCGCGTACGCCTCCTCCGTGCCGACGGCGCGGGTGATGGACGGGTTCGTCAGCGCCGTCCGCGAGATCAACACCGGGAGCCTCGATACGAGGGTGCCCGTCGAGTCCAACGACGAGGTCGGCGAGCTCGCCGCCGCCTTCAATGACATGGTTGAGCGTCTCCAGGGCAGCTTCGAGCGCGAGCGTGACCTCGAGAACGCCCGCAAGGACCTCTTCGGCGCGGTGTCCCACGACCTCCGGACGCCCCTCGCGTCCATCCGCGCCATGATCGAGAGCATCAACGACGGGGTCGTGACCGACGAGGACACGAAGGCCCGCTATCTCGCGACGATCCAGTCCGAGGTCGAGAACCTCAGCGGCCTCATTGGAGACCTCTTCGAGCTCTCGCAGATCGACGCCGGCATCCTGGCCCTCCACATCGAGTCGTCGTCCATCCAGGACCTCATATCCGACACGCTTGAAAGCATGGCGGCCCAGGCGAACAACCGGCGGCTGCGGCTGGAGGGCGAGGTCGCGGAGGATATCTCCCCCGTCTCGATGGACTCCCAGCGCGTTCAGAGGGTGCTCTACAACCTCGTGCAGAACTCCATACGCTACACCCCGCCCGACGGCTCCATCTCCATTCGCGCCGTCGACGCCGGGGAGGAAGTCCACGTGCAGGTAGCAGACACGGGAGAGGGCATACGTCAGCGCGACCTGCCAAAGATATTCGACCGCGCCTACCGGGCGGACCCCGCTCGCCACCGAGAGTCCGGCGGCGCGGGCATCGGCCTGAGCATCGCAAAGGGCATCATCGAGGCGCACGGCGGCCGCATCTGGGTCGAGAGCGAACCGGGACGGGGCAGCGTATTCAGCTTCGCCCTCCCGAAGTCGGTACCGGCTGCGAGTTAGAGGCTATCTCAAAGCACGTTCGCCCTGAGCCTGTCGAAGGGCAATTCGGCACGAGGTCGGATAGTCTTCACAGCCCCATCTCGGCGGCAAACTCCTCGAAGTCCTGGCCCTCGTCTGCCTCGAACTGTTTGACGGCCCGACGGAACGACTCCATCGCCTCGGTGTCTTTCACAATCTCCAGCGTCTCCATCAGCCCCTCGTAGTCGTCCCAGTTCATGATCGCAAGAACGGGCTTGCCATAGCGTTGCACCGATACCACTCCCGGAGTCGCGTTAAGGTCATTCACGATTCGGGCTAGAGATCGACTCGCGTCATGCATCCCAAGCTCGCGTGTCTCCCACTCGGTATTGGTCGTCATTAGATCAACCCCCTTTGTACCATTCGGAACGCCCACACGACATGGGCAGGAATCGCTACCGCGCCTCCCGTATCCGCACCATCAGCTTGTCGCCGTCCTCCCACGGCTGGGACGATACGCTCCAACTCAGCGTGTGATTGGCGGCGTCGACGGTCGCGTCGTCAACGTTCAACGACAGCGACACCGTTCCGTCCATCTCGATGAAGTCCAGCCAGTGCCCCGCAAGCCCCATGTGCGGACTGACCTTCACCGTGCCCGACGCCCACTCGATCCGCTCAATCGTCGTCGCCGCCCCGTTCGCGTCCGTAAACCCCGCCGGCTCCAGCTGCCCGTTCCCCGAGTCCGCCGCCACCGCCGAGCCGTCGGTGACGGGGTCGAAGAATGCTTCGTGGAGCGTGCCGCTCGGAGCGCTGACCGTTACAGTGACCCTGTGGTTTTGCGAGTAGGTGGGGTCGCAGGGGGCGAAACCGGCCCTATAGAACTTCCAAGTCAGGTCGTAGGTGCCTGCCAGCAGTGGCCTGACAGTCTCCAAAGGGTCATACCATACTTGAATTTCGGCTGTTTTCTTGAAGGCCCTATAGTTGTTGGTCATCCGAGTCTCACGCGTTTCCGTTCTTGTCGTTTCCGTCCTCTCATGTACCCTGAACAGCGCGGCATCCGTCCCAATGAACTCAGAACGGCTTGACGGCCCATTGGAAAGGGTAGAGTGCCAAGTGCTATGTAAGACGACTGTACCCGCTGCAAGTCCCGATCCTATTTCAGGCTCGTAAGTATGCGGTGCGTCATATTCCCCTCTGCCCCGCGCAGCCCATACTTGTCTCTTCTGGGCGTATTCGTACTTCTTGGTGACGCAAGCTTGGTACCACTCCGATGTGTCTACGTTCATTTCGGCATTGATGCGAGAAATGAGTGACTTCAAGTCGGATAGGGGTATGGATGGTGTTTCGGCATCGTTAGGCAAGTTCGCCGTTCTAGGGCTGGTGCTTGGCGACTGTTGAGGGACGGCGGTTAGGAACCTGCGCTCGGTCGTCGAACCCGCAGCACCACTGGCGCCCGTTCGCGCCTCCGGAAGCCAGAGCCGGTGTCGTTCGCTTGCCAGCGAGTAGCCGTCGCCTAGACCGTAGGTGTAGTCGATGTACGCCATGTAGTACAGGACGTCGGACGATGTGGCGGGATAGTCCAAGCTGTGAGTAGCCACAAATATGATTGCGTTCCGGTCGTCCCATTGGGTATCCCGTTCCGACGCCATACGGTCGGCTATCACCTGCGCGTCGGAACATTCAGTGTATCCCTGCATCGACCCCACCATGCTCACGATCTGTGTGGGTGTGACCCCGGCGGGAGACTTGAGAAGCTCTTGGACGGCGAACGTGAACTTCAAAGCGCCCATGTACCCAGTCTGCCCTTCTACGGTTATGGTCTCGACCGTGGAGGTGACATTTGACAAGCTGACGATAGCTATCAGGTCTGAATCAGCGATCCGAAGTTCCATAGATATAGGGCCATCGTTCGGCGGCGGAAAGAATCGCATATCGAGCGGCGGGAAGGTCGTAGTGACGATATCGGGTTCGTGGCACCCATCGGCTTGCGGCGGGTGCGGACTGTAGTCCACGCGCGGCGTTTCGGGCGGCTTGGGCGTATCGGCTACTACTTTTGTCGCTTCGACTTCGGGCGCATGGACTTCCTGGGCTTGCGGCGAAGGCTCATCCGCCGCTTCAGAGCAGGCCAGCGCTACCCCCACAACTCCAACAACCAAAACGCAGATGACCGTCCTATGCGTCATAGGCGCTCATCTCCTTGCGAAACAAAACGCAGGCAACACTGCCCGCGTCCCCCTCGAACATGTTTAACGTTACTACAGCCCACTCGGATTTCCAATCCGACGCCGGACCCCATAAAGGGCCGGAGCCCCACCCTCGAAATCGCAGCGTAATTGCCTTGCACGCGACACGCAAAGTTGTTTACACAGGTTCAATTCACGTGCTAAACTTAACGTAGTGTCGGGGCGAAGGAGGGGTGTGAGTTGCTGGAAGACACGGCTTATGTCACCGGAATCATCCGTGACATTCTTCTTATCTTCGTCTTGGTGTTTATCGGTGTCGCTCTCTTTGTAGTCTACAGGAAGCTGTCCAGCGTACTCGATTCGGTGGACGGCACGTTGAAGAGCACAAAGGAAGTGGCGGACGCGATATCGGAGCGGTTCTCGGAGTCGTCATCCTCGGGCGGAGGTGTGGCATCAGGGATCGGGAAGGTTCTATCTTTTCTACTGCAACGATCTCGCGCGGATTCGTGAGTTCAGTCCAATATAAGGAGGTTTCATATCATGGCTGACAACGATAGTGGAATGGCATTTGTTTCAGGTTTCCTGCTGGGCGGACTGGTCGGCGCTGCCATCGGCCTGCTGCTGGCCCCCAAGTCCGGCGCGGAAACGCGTGCAGGAATAGCGGAGCATAGTGACGAGTGGAAGCATCGGGCCGAGGACATCGCCGGTCAGATCTCCCACAACATCTCTCCCGCCATCGACAACCTGCGTCACCAGGTGGCCCCGGCGGTCGACGCCGTCCGCGGGAAGATGGGCATCGAGGCCCCGGCGCCTCCGGCGCCCCCGGCCGAGCCGGAGATGGCGAGCGCAAACGGTGCAAACGGCGCCGAAGCTGAACCTAGCCCGGAGATAGCGAGTGCTGACGCCGAAGAGCAAGCGCCCGAGGCGGCTCCCGCCGTCAAAGCATCCTAGCTTCAAGCAAATAGCCCGAGGATGGAAACGGGTGGCTCCGAAAGGGGCCACCCGTTTTTGCTTAACGGCGGTACCAAAAACGCCTGGCTAAACCGTTCGTGGTGAGCTTGTCGAACCATGAACGGCCTAATAACCCTTCGACAGGCTCAGGGCGAACGAAATATCATTTAGACATCCTCCCATTGGATTTCCAAAGGTACGGCGCGAGGTTCCTCGTCACCGCCTCTGCAGCCCTACGACCAAGCCGACGACCCCAAGCACCACCCCTGATATTCCCAGCGCCAGCGCCAAGATGGGCAGCACGCCGGGCCCTTCTTCCGCTGCGTCACGCGCTTCTTCCGCCGTGTTGATGGCTCCTCGCACGGCGCTCTCCATCTCGCGGGCGGACGGGAGCTCCTCTGGGAACTGGAGCGTTGCGGGCGACTGGATGTCGTCGAAGTCGCCGCCTCCGCCCTCTGAGGCGAACGTCTCGTTTACCAACATGCCTTCGATTGCCCCAAATACGCGGAATTCGTACACGCCGGGGGCGGACGGTATGAGGTCTGCGGCGTAGCGACCGGGCTCGTCCACGTCCGCGCTCAGTCTGACCACCCTCGACGCGCCGGTGGAAACGTATACGACTTCCACTTGCAGAGTGTTTTCCAACCCCTTCACCGCCCCCGAGTCGCCGTTATGATGGTCGTCAGCCGCCGCCGAGGACTCGCCGTGGTGATCATCACCACCACTCTCCGCTACCTTGATCACACGGACTTCCACGCCATTTGGGAATCCTTCGTAGGCCGGTTCCACGATCCAGCCGACGTTGACGCGGTAATCGCCCACCTCCCGGCCCTCGTGGGCTGCTACGGTTCCAACTGCCAGTCCCAGTACGGCGGCGACCGCCGCCGCAAGCCAATATCTCTTGTTGAATACCAGCCGCATGAATGCTCCTTTCGCCAACCGACATCGTCCCGACGTGCTGGCCACACCACTATACTACGAGGGTGACCACACCGGAACGGTCTGTGCCTGTGCCAATGAAGGAAGTTAGGCACGAGAGGTTTCGTCGGAACGGCGAAAATAGGCCTTCGGGAATAAGGGAGTCGGCGGAGATGCCACAAGGGACGAAGTCATCGTCCCGCCCGACGAACGGTGGAGCTTGCCGAATGGCGTGTACGGTCGCGGCGGTCCTCACCGGGCTGCCGCCGCAGTCCAATAGCCAGACCGACGACCCCAAGCACCATCCCTGTTGCACCGAATACCAAGGCAATGATGGGCAGCGCGCCCGAACCCTCTTCTGCGGCGTCACGCGCCTCCTCAGCCGTGCTGATGGCGCCTCGCACCGCGTCCTCCATCTCGCGGACGGGCGGGATCTCTTCGGGGAACTGGAGTGACGCCAGCGGCCGGATATCGTCGAAGCCGCCGCCGCCCCCCTTCGACGCGAAGGCCTCGTCAACCTGCAAACCCTCGATAGCGCCGAAGACGCGGAACTCGTACACCCCCGGCGTCGTCGGCAGCAGGTCCGCCGTGTAGCGACCGGGTTCGTACACGTCCGCAAGCAGGTTGACCACACGCGCCGCGCCTGTCGGAACGTAGGTGACCTCCACCTGCAGGGTGTTTCCCAGGCCCTCCACGGCAGGCGCTCCGTCATGATGATCGGCCATCGCCATGCTGCCTCCGGCGTCGCCTTTGCTCGTCGACGCGGCCTCGTCGTGGTGATCGTCGCCCCCGTCTGTCACCCTGGTCACGCGGATCTCCACCCCATTTATGAATCCTTCGTAGGCCGGTTCATTAATCCATCCGATGTTGATGTTGTAGTCGCCCACCTCACGGCCCTCGTGGGCGGAAACGCCGCCGATAGTCAGGCTCAGCGCGGCGGCCACCGCCGCCGCAAGCCAGTATCTCTTGTCAAATGCAAGCTGCATGAAAGCTCCTTTCACGAACTGAGGACGTCCCGACGAACCGGCCACGCGGCGATGCCACGTGGGAAGTCCGACCGGAACGGTCAATGCCGATGCGGAGGAAGGGAGCTAAGCGCGAGGGGGTTTCTTCGGAACGACGAGGATAGCGTCTTCGGGAATGAGGGTGTCGGGAGAGACGCCGTAGGCGGCAGCGTCGTCCGGACCGACGAACGGCGGCGACTGCTGTATAGCGTGCGCCGTCGCGTCAATCATCACCGGGCTGCTGCCGTCGTAGGACGCGAGGTAGACGATGCCGTCGGGCGACGCCTCATCTTCGTAGTAGTGGAAGTGGTCCTGCACTTCGAAGGGGTGAACGTGGTCGTAATCGGCCTGTCCGAAGTACAGGTGGGTGTGGTTCGGCAGGCGCTCGGCGTAGTGGTGGTCAAGCAACGGTCCGAGCGTGGGCAGGAAGACCGCAGCGGTCGCTGCCGTGGTGAACATCGCGCTCAGCAGCGCGCGAAGCACACGTCCTACCGTGATTCGCTCTTCCATGTCTCAATTGTCCCATACATTCACGACGGCCCGCTATACGTCCACACTCATCAGCTCTCGCCCCCAGACGACCTCGCCGTCGTAGTGCCGGGCAATGTCGCGGACCGCCCGCTCCGTCTCGCCGGGAGCGTCCATGGCATCGGTCTGATGCACGATCACGAGTCGCTTGGCGCCCGCGTCCTGGGCCATCTTTGCCGCTGTCTCGCTCCCGCACATGTACTCTTCCTCCGGCGTGCCCTCCGCATCGTCCTCGATATACGTGCAGAGGCAGACCATCGTGTCCACGTCCCTGGCGAGCTCGACGACGCTGTCGCAGGGCCTGGTATCTCCCGTAACCACGACGCTGCCCTCGTCGCTGTCGATCCTGTAGGCGAGCGAGTCCAGCCACGGCTGCACGTGCTCGGCAGGCGCTGCGCTGACCTCCCAGTCCGGGCCTTCGACGATCTTCCCGGGGCCGATGTCCTTCGCTACGACGACGGGTGCAGGACGGGGCAGCACTCCTCCCCGCGAGGTGAAGGCGTTCTGGCTCAGGGGGTGGTTGATCCTCGCGATCCAATCGTGGGCGAACGCGCCCTCGTGCTCGTCCATGATCCGGTGGGTGATGCGCTCGGTGAGGTTGGGGCCATACACCCGAAGGTCCTCCTCACCGCCTGTAAAGAGGTTCCAGCGGCTGAGGATGAAGCACGGGTAGTCGACGTCGTGATCGTAGTGGTGGTGCGTGAAGAAGAGGTTCTCGATCTCGGTCAACGGTATCTTCATCTTCGCCAGCTTGTGCGTGGAGGCAGGGCCGCAGTCGAACATCAGCCTCTCGCCGCCCACGTTAACGACATAGCACGACCCGAACCGCTCCGATGTTGGGACGGGGGTGCCCGCCCCGATGATGTCGATTTTCACTGTGAGCTCCTTATGTGGTCTGGCGGTGGTTAGTGAGGTACGAACCAGCTATGGCCTTTACCCTCACCCTAGCCCTCTCCCACGACGGGCTGACAGGGGTAGGTAAAACGGATTTTCAGCTACGATCCGACTCCGCATACCTGTCATTCCGAGCGAAGCGAGGAATCTAAAATCCATGACCGCAAGACCGGATAGCCGGCGCCGCGCTTGTATCGTGACCGAGAGTGGAAGCAGCGTGAGAACGTTCTATGTCAGCTTTACGTTTGGACAGACATTTTAGATTCTTCGACTCCGCTCCGCTGCGCTCAGAATGACAGTGCCGGGGTTGCTTTCTGGTCAATGGATAGTGGAGCGATAGGCAAATACCTACCCCTGTCAGCCCACGACGGGAGAGGGGATACCTAAGGGTCTCCCTATGATTCGTCGCCATCAGCGGGCACGGGCGTCTGTCCTATGGCATCGAGGCGGCGCTTGGCCTCGGCGTAGACCTCCTCCGTGAGCGGGCCGCGCATGACGGCCTCGACGTTCTCCCGCAGGTGCTCGACGCGAGTCGTCCCGACGATGATCGTGTGGGCGTGCGGGTGGGTGAGGGTGAAGCGAAGGACGAACGCCGAGCGGCTCTCGCCGGGCTCGCGCAATTCGTCCAGATCGGCACGATCGAACTGCCCCCATGTGCCCGCGCGGTCGCCCGACGACACCTCGCCCTGCGCGACTCCGCCACGGATGATGATGCCTACGCCCGCCTCAGCGGCCTTTGTGATCCAGTCCTCGTGCTCGCGTTCCAAGGCCGAGTAAGGGATCTGCATCGTGTCGAACACGTCCCGATCGAGGAAGGTCGGCAGGTACGGCAGAGTTGTCGATATGCCGAGATGCCGCACCTTGCCGGAGTCGCGCATCTCCCTCATTGCGTCTACGAGTCCGCCGTCCTCGACCTCGGCGACGGTCGGGTTGTGCGGCTGGATGATGTCCACGCTGTCACGTCCCAGCCGTTCGAGGCTCCCATCGATGTTGCTCAGGAAGTTCGAGCGCGTCCAGGCGTGGCGAGAGCTGTTTCGATCAGGCTGGGTGTCAGTGCACCCGCACTTGGTCGCCAGCCGGAACTCGTCGTAGCGATCGCTGAGATTCCTCCCGATCCAGTCCTCAGCGTACATGTAGTCATAGGCGGTGTCGATGAAGTTGATGCCGTGGTCGAGCACCTGATTGTAGACTTCCGACGCGGCATCCTCCGTCCAGTGATGCCTGTCCGGTCGCCAAAGGGCCGTCCCGAAGCCGAGGCGCGTGACCTCGATACCCGTCCGACCCAGTATCGCTGTGGGCAGTCCTTCGCTCATAGTCGAGGCCTCCTTCACCGTCTGGGTGTGCCCTCGGCAGGGCGGTCGTATGGTATCACGGGGAGGGACGGCAACAATCGGTCCCCCATCCATGCCGTGCACCCCATCCATGCCGTGCACGTCCGCCCGAATTTAGGATACCCTTTGAGGTCGAAACTGTAGCGGCCATAGGAGCGTGTCGATGACCGATGCCGGTGAATTCAACCTTGAGAGCCTGTTCTCGTCCCGCGTGCCGGAGCCCGCGCCGATGCGCGTCATCAACCGCGCGAAGTACGACTTCGCGATAGCCTATCCCGACCCGGAGACGGTGCCGACCGAGGCGCTGGCCGAGTGCGTTCGGGACGCCGTCGCGGAGGAGGGACGCGAGCTTGCCATCTATCCGCACGACCAGGGGTACCCGCCCCTGCGGGAGTACGTCGCCGGCAAGCTGGCGCGCGACCGCGGCATCGAGACCGAACCCGACAATATCCTCCTCGCCGACGGCTCAAGCCAGCCGAACCACATCCTCATCGAGGCCCTGATCGATCCGGGGGACGTTGTCTTCACCGAGTGCTACGTGTACAGCGGGACCCTGCGCCAGCTTCAGCGCTTCAGTGCCGACATTCGCGGCATCGAGTGCGACGACGACGGGATGCTGCCCAACGCCCTCGAAGCGGCCATCGTCCAAGCTAGGAGCGAGGGCAGCCGCCCGAAGCTGATATACACCATCCCGACGTTCCAGAACCCGCAGGGGTGGACGATGACTTTGGAGCGACGCCAGGCCATGCTCGACGTGGCACGAAGGCAGGGCGTCGCCATCGTCGAGGACGACTGCTACGTCGACCTCCGCATCGAGGGCGAAAACGTGCCGTCCATCGCGTCGCTGGACGGGGACGGCATCGTCAGCTACGTCGGGTCGTTCTCGAAGATAACGGGACCCGGCATGAGGCTCGGCTACGTCGCCGCCTCAGAGGAGATGCTGCTGCGACTCAGGCCCATCAAGAGCGGCGGGGGCGTGAACCAGTTCGCCTCGTGGGCCATTCACCGCTTCGCCGAACGGCACCTCGACGACCACATTCGGAAGATCAACGGCGTCCAGCGCACCAAGCGAGACGCCATGCTCTCCGCACTCGGCGAGAACTTCGGCTCCGAGGCCACGTGGAGCAGGCCGGACGGCGGGCTCTATGTCTGGCTGGAGCTTCCCGAAGGCGGCGACCTTGTCGACGCGCAGGACGCCGCGTGGGAGGCGGAGGTCGGCTACCAGCCCGGCCCTATCTTCTCTCCTGACGGGGTTTCGGCGAGGAACTTCGCCCGCCTGTGCTACGGCTACAACCAGCCCGACGAGATCCGCGAGGGAATCGCACGGCTGGCGGACGTTCTGACCAGCGAAGGCCAGCTTTCCACCTAGTATGAAAATTCTCGGCATCGAGACATCTTGCGACGAGACGGCCGCGGCCGTCATCGAGGACGGGCGGACGATCCACTCCAATGTCGTCGCGACCCAGATCGACATGCACGCCCAGTACGGCGGCATCGTGCCGGAGCTCGCCTCGCGCCAGCACATGCTCACGTTCAACGCCGTCATCAGGGAGACCATGGAGCAGGCTTCGATGGAGCTGCGCGACCTCGACGGAATCGCCGTCACCTACGGCCCGGGCCTCGCGGGAGCGCTCCTCGTCGGGGTGAACGCGGCAAAGGGCCTTGCCCTCGCCGAGGAGACCCCGCTGGTGGGCATCAACCACCTTGAAGGGCACATCTACGCGGCGTGGCTGGAGGACATTCCCGACCCGGCGATCGATCCCGGATTCCCCCTGCTCTGCCTCATCGCGTCGGGCGGACACACCGACCTCGTGCTCATGCGCGACCATGGACGTTACGAGCTCGTGGGGCAGACGCGCGACGACGCGGCGGGGGAGGCGTTCGACAAGGCTGCCCGCGTGCTGGGACTCGGATTCCCCGGCGGCCCCGAAATCCAGAAGATGTCCGAGCGTCCGCATGGGCCTGAGAGGCGGTTCCCGCGGCCCAACGTCAAGAACTCCCTCGATTTCAGCTTCAGCGGACTCAAGACGGCCATGCTCCACCGAGCGCAGGAAAAGGGGTGGTACCCGCCCGGCGAGGACGACATCGACGAGTCCGAACTGGCCGGAGTCGCGGCGGAGTTCCAGGAGGCCGTCGTGGACAGCATCGTCACCCGCTGCGTTGCCGCCGCCGAGAAGTATCGGGTGGCGGGAATCGTGCTCGGTGGGGGCGTCGCTGCCAACAGCCTCCTCCGCAAGGAAGCCATCGCCCGGTCGCCCGTGCCCGTCATCGTCCCTCGCCCCGGCCTCTGCACCGACAACGGCGCGATGATCGGCGCGGCAGCCTGGCATCACATCCGGGACGCGCCGCAGTTCGGCTGGGACCTTGACGTAGTTCCGACGCTCCGGTTGGGGTAGGGGGCTTTCAGCACGAGTAACCTCTACTCGGTCTCGTCAGTCCTGCGTCCTGTTCCGTCATTCCCACGAAAGTGGGAATCCACAGTCGCTGGACACTACTATAATGACGACCATGCGCCATTTCCTAGCAAGCGTCGCCCTCTTCCCCTTCAAGCTGCTCGGTAGGCTCCTAGCGTGGCGTTGGAAGGAGACTCGAAGGTCGTGGCGCAGTGCATGGCGCGAACCCGCACGTCCTCTGAGGTTCTTCTACCTCATTCTCGGACTCGCCATCGCCCATGCTATCGCTCCGGTCGCATTCAGCCAGCTTGGCACAATGGGCGGAGTCTCCTATCTGTTCGCCGTGCTCATGGCGCTCCTCGATGCCACCTTCTTCAGAGCGGTGAGGGTGGGCCGCATCAAGTACGTGCCGCTCGGCCTGACGGCCCCGTTCCTGATACTGGTAGGCGTGGCTGCTTCGCTGGCAATCAAGCCGCTGCTGGGCGACGCGAAGAACGCGGCACTGGCCGAGGACTTCGTGGGAGCCGTCATCATCCTGGGGGTATTCGCCCTGCTGACACTGTGGTTCCGGCGATGGCAGAGCGGGAGCCTCTATTGACCTCGACCTGAAGCGGTGGCTCTACCCCGGCGCGAAGTAGGTCGCGCGGGACGACGGATCGTCGTCATCTTCGTCCGCGCGGGTGCCTCTGGCCTTGGCCTCGAACAGTCGATTGACGAACGCATGGACAAGCTCAAGGGGCACCGAACGGTGGACGTTCATCGTCATCTGCGAGCCCCCGGCGCTGATGGCAATCTGGAAGAGAGAGGGGGTGTTGATGCGGTCCCAGACGAGGTATGCGCCCATGAGGAGCAGCACCCCCGCCGCGACGGCGTCCAGCACCGGTTGGTCCCAGACGGTCCAGACTAAGGCCGCCGCGATTATCGAGAGGATACCCCAGACGTAGCCGCCGACCCCGCCCGTCCGCTCCGTGCCGACACGCACGGCGATGATGTCGGCAAGCCAGACGAACACCGTCTGTCGGGCGCGTCCATCATCCAGGAGGTGGATGAGGCGGCGGTCGGTCAGCACGAGCAGGTCGGTGGCCGACCTGCGCTTGCCCTTCGGATCATCGGAAAGGCTGAGTGTCGTCTCCGCCCGCTCGCCTTCGAGTAGGTCCACGTCCGCAAACGACGTCTGCCCCAAGTCGATCTGTTCGCTGAGAACGGCCATGCCTCTCCCGAATTTTTCGCGTAGTTCGCCACCCGATGGTATCACGGGCCTGCCTGATGTCCAAGCTGCAGGGGGTACTCCGTGATTCCCAGTGGACTCCCCTCCGCGACCTCGGCGATAACTGCTCCCAGAACCTTCTTGCCTTGCCCTCTCCCAAACGCCGGCCATATCATACGCCGCACCTTTCGGAAGAGACCGGTTCCCCTCATGGCCCGCAAGAAGATCGCCGCGGTCGTCACCACGTACTTTGACGGCTCTCATGCCGACCTGCTGGTGTCGCGGTTCGTGACGGGGTTTCCGACCCCTTCTGGCGTCGTCGAGTCGAAGGTGGACGTCGTCTCGATGTACATGGAGCAGCTCCACCCCCAGGACATCGGGGTCGAGTTTGCCCGAGAGCACGGGATCGAGCTGTTCCCCAGCATCCGGTCGGCGCTGACCCTGCAGCAGCCGATGCGCGGGCCGTGGCCGACCGCGCCGGGCTGGGAGATGGGAGAGCTTGCGGTGGACGGCGTCCTCATCATTGCCGAGCACGGCGACTACTCCCCCAACGAGCGCGGAAGGCAGCTGTACCCCCGCCGGCACTTCTTCGAGCAGGTCTGCGGGATGATCGGCCTCTCCGGGCGAGCAATACCCGTCTTCAGCGACAAGCACCTCGCCTACTCGTGGGACGACGCTCGCTGGATGTATGACCGTGCCGTCGAGCTCGGCATCCCGTTCATGGCCGGGTCGTCCCTGCCCGTCACGGGGCGCACTCCTTGGTTCGAGCACGAGATCGGCGCGGAGATCGACGAGGCGCTGGTGCTGGGCCACTTCAACCCGTATCCGAACGGCCTCGACTCGTACGGATTCCACGGGTTGGAGGCCTTGCAGTGCATGGTCGAGCGTCGGCGGGGAGGCGAGACGGGAATCACGGCAGTGCGGTGCGTCGAAGGCCCGGCCGTGTGGGAGGCCGCCGAGCAGGGCAAGTGGCCGAGACACCTGGCCGCCGAGGCGGAATCGCGCATCGCGGACGTAGAGACGGGCCGGATGGAGGACAACTGCGTTCGTCCCGCCCTGTTCCAGCTGGAGTACGCCGACGGCTTCCGCGCCACGACCCTCATGCTCGACAGGCACGTGCGGGGCTTCGCCTACGCCGCCCGCGTGAACGGCGAGACCGTCAGCACGGCGTTCCACACCGGCGACATGACCATAAAGGAGTCGTTCGGCGCACAGGGCCTGGCCGTCCACGAAATGTTCCTGACGGGGCAGCCGCAGTACCCCGTCGAGCGCAGCCTGCTGACGACGGGAGCGCACGCCGCGCTCATGGACTCCCGCCACCTCGGCGGCGTTCGCATCGAGACGCCGTGGCTTGATGTTTCGTATAGACCGTCCGCCAGATAGTCGTCACTCAAGACCCGTAGCGCTGGCCTCTAATCCCCTTCCCGACGCATCTCCCCGGTCGTGATCTCGAACGGCAGGTCCCTATCCTCGTAGCGGGCGAGGATGAACAGCAGGTCGGAGAGCCGGTTCACGTAGCGCAGGACGTTGTCGTTCCGTGGCGATTCCGACTCCGCGAGTGCGACTATCCTGCGTTCGGCGTCCCTCGTGAGCGTGCGGGCCAGGTCGATGGCCCCGGACGCTGCGGACGCTCCGGGAACAATGAAGCGCGGCGGCAGATCGACCTCGTCGGCGAGAGCGTCAATCCAACGCTCCAGCCTCTCGACCATGCCCTCGGTGACCGGCGAGAATTTTTCTATAAGCAGGTCGTAGTGCTCGGGGTCAACGGCCACCTCGGTCGCCGCGGTGAACATGTCGTGCTGGCACCGGAGGAGGATGTCCTTGACCCGCTCGTCCGACGACAGCGCCCGCGCCATCCCCATCGCGGAAATGGCCGTGTCGATGGCGCCGTATGCATCGGTCCGGGGCCCCGCTTTCGAGGCCCGCCCTCCGAACAGCAGCCCCGTCGTCCCGTCGTCACCGCTTCTGGTGTAGAGCTTCATGCTTCGTGATCCTATAGTGGTAGCCGGTAGTGTACATGGGAGAGGGTAGTTGCGGCATGGGCGTCCGACAGAGAGCGGGCAGTGCTGCCCTCAAGCCCTTCGCCTCCCGTGATATATACTGTCCCAACCACTCTCCGGGAGGCCGTTTCAAGCACCATGATCTACGATGGGCATGCGTATATATTCCCCGACATGAAGGGCGACGGCGGGTTCGACGACCGTGATGAGTTCCAGCGGCACCTGCAGCTCGCCATCGCGACGCACTTCATGCCGGTTTGGCGGGTACGCGACCGGGCCCAGGCGGACAACAGCGGCCTGCTGGACGGCTCGATGCTCCGGGGGTTCGACGCGCTCAAGGAGGCCGACTTCCGGCCCACGCAGTTCGGGCGCTTCGAATGGACGGTCGACGGCGAGGACTACTTCAAGCAGTATATGCCCCCCTCCGTGGTGGATATGGAGTTCACCGCCGACGACCTGGTCGCCGAGATGGACTACGCCGAGGTCGACCGGGCGCTCCTGCACCGCACGCCGTACCTCGGTATCGGCAACGACCTCGTCGCCGACGCGGTGCGGGCGTACCCCGACCGGATTCAGGCCCTCGCACACGTGCCCGAGTGGAAGATCGCGCCCGACCCCGACTGGGCGATCGCGGAACTCGACCACGCCATCAACGACCTTGGTCTGCACGGCCTCCAGATGCTGCCCGACCACATGGCCCTCTACGGCCAGTCTACCGCGTGGGACGGCGAGGCGCTCAGACCGTTTTGGGACCACTTCGCCACGCTGGGCGTGCCCCTCTTCGTCACGCCGGGCTACACGTCACTGGCGCGCACCGGCAGCGGAGGCGGCATGGACCTGAGTGAGTTCGAGACCGTCAGCCGGTTCATGGAGCGTTACCCTGAGGTGCCCCTGGTCCTGACGCACGGCCTGAGCTGGCGCTCATTCGCGGACGAGAACGGCATCGACGTGCCGGACGCGGTCTACGAAGCGCTGCCAATCGATAACCCCAACTTCCACGTCCAGCTCCTGTTCGCCATCTTCTTCGGCGGGATGTACGACTACCCCATGCCGCAGATCCGACCCGCGCTGGAGAAGGTCGTCGAGCGGCTGGGGGCAGACCGCCTCATGTGGGGGACGGACATCCCCATGGTGATGCGATTCCAGACGTACCGTCAAAGCCTCGACTCGCTCCGCCTCAACCTCGGTTTCCTCGACCAGGCGGACATCGACCTCATCTGCGGCGGGAACACGGCGCGGCTCATGGGCGTCGGATAGCTACGGACTCGGTCTCAGCACGGAGCACAGGAGGTACACGTGATCAGACACATATCGGCGATTGCCGAAGTGGTGGACGATGTCGATGCCGCGGTCGAGTTCTATCGCGACGTGCTGGGCCTGTCCGTCGAGCACAAGCCCGGCGGGAGTTACGCGACGGTCGAGATATCCGGTGCGCTCCACTTCAGCATCTGGTCACGAAGTGCCGCAGCGGGGGCGACTTTTGGCGACAAGGATGCCGTTGACCGCATCCCGCTCGGCTTCTCCGTGGAGTTCGAGGTGGACTCGGTAAGCTCGGCAACGGACGCCATCAGCGAGCGCGGATGGCAGATCGTTCAACCACCGAAGACGGAGTCATGGGGCCAAGTGACGAGTCGCTTCATGCTCCCCAGCGGGATGCTCGGCGGCTTCTCGGAAACGCCGTGGGCCCGACGCATCAGCCAGGACCTGAAGGCGGCGGGCGAGTAGTCGTTTCGAGGTTGCTGCGACTGCATTGAGGGATCGAAGACTCCGTCCTCGCACAAACGCGCCGGACGGGACGGAGACAGCCTACTCCTGACGCCCGCTCCCTAAACTGCGTCCCCTCGATTTCCAGTTATTTTGGGTCTTGACAAGGGCCTCGCGATGTAAGAACATGTGTCCGCATAGAAACGCACGTTCTTGTCGAGGGAGAGCCATCATGCTGATACAGAGCGACCCGGATAGATACCAGAAGTTAGAGAAGCTGGCGGGAATGGCCACGGACGATGTCCTGTCACGTCCCGGAAAGGGGAACGACTACGCCGCCGTGCGCGCGCCCTACTCGCGGGCCGAGAAGAATCCCGCGCCGGGCGTCTACAAAGCGTCGATGCCGAACGGCAAGACGATCAACCTCTTCCGCGTGATGTTCACCGACTTCTGTAAGATGGACTGCCACTTCTGCCCGAACAGCCACTGGGTGCCCCGCAAGCGGTTTTCGTTCAAGGTCGACGAGCTTGCGCGCACCTTCCACGAGATGGAGAAGAGACACACCGTCGCGGGACTGTTCCTGAGCTCCGGCGTGGCGGGTTCCGGCTCGAAGACGACGGAGAAGCTCATCAAGGTCGTCGACCTCGTCCGCAACAAGTACGACTTCAAGGGGTACATACACCTCAAGGTCATGCCGGGCACGGAGTACGAGTACGTCGAGCAGGCCTATCGTCTGGGGACCCGCCTGTCCGTCAACCTCGAATCGCCGACGGTCGAGGGCATGAGGCGCCTCAGCAAGATGAAGGACCTCGAACGCGACATGCTCTCGCAGATGCACTGGATGGACGGCCTCCTGCGTCAGAACAATCCCGGCGGCGCGGTCGGGCAGGTGACGCAGCTCGTCGTCGGCGCGGCGGACGAGTCCGACTGGGACGTCTACCAGCGCATGGCGCAGCTCTACGGCCAGTGGAACTTCAAGCGGGTCTACTACAACCCGTTCATCCCGATCCGCTACACGCCGCTGGAGGACCACGAGCCGACTCCGATCTGGCGGACGAACCGCCTCTATCAGGTCGACTGGCTCAAGCGCATCTATCGGTACGCAGACGACGAAATACGCCATGCGTACGATCCGGCGGGGTTCCTCTCGCTGGAGGACGACCCGAAGACCGTCATTGCCCTGTCGAACGTCGACAGGTTCCCGCTCGACCTCAACGAGGCCGGCAAGACCGACCTGCTCCGTGTGCCCGGCATCGGGCCGACCTCGGCGGAGCGGATCATTCAACAGCGCGAGAGCCACAAGATCGACACGTGGCGCGACCTGCAGGCCATGGGCGTCGTGAAGAGACGCGCATCGCCCTTCGTCTCGTTCCCCGGCAGCGCCGCGACCCCGGCCAAGCAGCTCAAGCTCGAACTCTTCAAAGAGCGGCCAAGTGAGCCCGCACCCGTCAAGGTCTCCACGCCACGCCCGGAGGCTGCGACCGCCGCCCCGTGCGGACAGGTGCGCTCGTGCAGCGGCTGCGCCCTGTACGGCGCGCCCGGACACCCCGGATACAAAGGCCTGATGGCGGCGTAGAGGGCATCGCCAGGCATGTAGGTGCTACACTGGAAGTATCCTAACGTTCCCCTCAGATACACACGTGACGACCACCGCAGACACATCCAGAGTCGCGACAGCCTCCCCGCAAGAGGACACGAAACCCCGATGGCGTTTCGCGGTCAGCCTCGGGCTGTACGGCGCGGCCTTGGGTGCATTCGTCGTCGTCTCGAACGTCGTGGGGCTGACCTCGAAGTTCGCCGTCGATGCCGACACCCTGCCCTCCGAAGACGTCCTCTATTTCATAATAGTCGGAGGCCTGACAGGGTTTGTGGTCGCCGGACTCACGGGGTACCTGATCAACCGGTCAACCCGTGCGTTCGCGTCGTCGACACCGCGACATGCCTTGGGCATCCTGCCTTGGGCAGCTCTCGGCGGGGTCTACTGGGTCGCCTTCTCACTGCTCGTCGGAGGCATCACGCTGCCACAGGCGAACGTAGTCCTGGCATACGTCGACGGCGCGATACCGTTCGTCGACTTCGTGGGGTTCTCCCTCGACACGATCTTCGGCGTCCCTTTCCGCATGGTATCGGAGGGCGGGCGCTTCATGTACACGGCGATCTGGGCAGGGCTGCTGTTCGCGCTGGGCGGATGGGTCATCGACCGTCTCGCCGTCTCCGCCAACGCGCCGGCCGCCCGGTACGGCTCACCCCTTGTTGCAGCGCTGCTCTCAGCCATCGTAGTGGCCGCCGTTCTCCTCCTGCCGCCTACGATCCTGTGGCACATCGGGAACGTCACGACGGCGACGCAGTTGTACCGGTAAGCCGGGCCCTTCAGGGAGTATCGGCGCAAAAACTCAAGGGCTGGACCCCTTTCTGCAGTTGCGCCCGCCTCTTTTGAGGACTGTCGCCCGAGCGTGAGAAGCACGAAGGCTCCATGCGACAGCCCCGCCCTTTCTCACCGGGGTTGACATCAACAGAACTATTGTACTATTCTCATTTTTGAAGGCTGACGGCGTTATGGAACAGAACCGATGGAAAGGAGAAACAATAATGCTTACAAGGAAAGCGTCGTTCAGACTTTGGGCGGTCATCATCTGCTTCGCAGCCGTGTTGGGGATGGCGTGCGCGGAGCCCGAACCCGAAGCGATGCCGACACCTGAACCTTGGGCGAACCCCTGCGCCGAAGAGAGAACCGTTGTGAAGAACGCGTGGGACAAAAAACCGGTCGAGGAATACGTCGCCGAGGTCATGCACAAGCACTACTTTTCCTTGTTCGCCCCATACCCGCATTTCCAAACCGTCTTTGTGGTGGACATGACTGAGCGGAATGCGAACGGCGAGGCGATCTATGGGCTTGAAGTCGGCGTCACAGAACTCACGGATCCTAGCATACTCCCCCAGGAACGGCGCATCCCGGACTGCCTTGAAGGTGTACCTGTGAAGATCGTTAAAAAAAAGAAGGCCGTACTGGCCGTACTGACGGAAGGAAGGTAAATACATGGGCGTAGTAAGTATTAGTCACACGCCACTCATCGGCGGTATCGAGATATACACGCGCGGCGGCGCCAATACAGGTGGAACCGCAACGCTGACCGCCCTAGCAACTCACAGCGACAACCAGAAAGTCCTCGTTACCGCCCAGCACATCATGGCGGGCAACGCCGATTTTTCTCACAGGGGTTGACACCAACAGAACTATTGTACTATTCTCATTTTTGAAGGCTGTCGGCCTTATGGAACAGAACCAACTGAAAGGAGCAGCAATCATGCATACAAGGAAAGCGTCGTTCAGGCTTCCGGCGATCATCATCTGCTTCGCAGCCGTGTTGGGGATGGTGTCCGGCATAGGACCCCAGCCCAAAACCACACCAACGTCATTGAACTCATAGGAGGTTTATCGAATGTCGGATGCGATGGCAGTTACAGACTGCTCGCCGCGGGATCGAGACTCACACGATGGAGGCGCTGGGTGTGACGGTGACTTGAATTTAATGGGAGGAACATCCATGAAGTACCGAATAGTGATCGGCAGCCTGTTCGTCTTTGTCATGCTCGTCGGGTGCAGTAGGGAGCGTGTAATCCCCATCGAGCCTTCGCCGACCCCGACTCCCGCGCCCCTGCACATGACGGTGGCGGAGTACGCAGAGTGGTGTGGCGATTTGCTCAACAGGACCTATGTGCCCAAGACCTGGGGTGGGCTGAATGATGACTTTTGGTGGCGACTCGATGAGTTCAAAGGTCTGAATCCCCCTTGGGCAGTCAGGGACTTTCATGCCCAATACGTCGCTATCTACACCTTCCTGTATGAGGTCACCGAGTACAGAAAGAGGCATGAACCATACAACGGGGTCGAGTTGAATCGCGATCCTCGCGTATGGATCGTGGGAGTCCCACTATCTCAGAGGTTCAATGAATTGCCCGAAGACGTACAACACGAACTATTGAGAACGGGTTGCTATGACGAACGATTTGAAGGCTGACGGCGTTATGGAACAGAACCAACTGAAAGGAGCAGCAATCATGCATACAAGGAAAGCGTCGTTCAGGCTTCCGGTGATCATCATCTGCTTCGCAGCCGTGTTGGTAACGGCGTGCGCCAAAGAAGATCCAAAGCCTATAGCACCGTATCTTCCAGAGCTAGTACCGCCATATGGAAGCCGGTGCGCATCCGATACCGATAGCGAAGGGAGACCAGAACTCATGCCGGAACAGAAGATCAAGGAACGCGCCTACATGCGGAAGGTGTTGAAAAAATACGAAGACCTCATCTACCGACAGCCCACCGTCAATGGATTCGGAGTCGTGGGGCGTGTTGAAGATGACGGGAACCGCGGAGACGACTACGGCATCGAGGTGTATGTTTGGGAGAAGGCCGACCAGGACACGTTGCCGGAGGCAGACCGCCTACCGGACTGTCTCGACGGCGTGCCTGTGAGGATCATGGAGAGACCTGGGTTCAGCATACATTTCTAGCTACCAAAAGGAGAAACAAATGTCTGATAGTCCTGATAGACACCACAGACCGCTCGTGGGCGGCATCGTAATCAACCCCGCTAGACCAAGAGACGACACCGTTGAGCCAATAAAAAACGGAGCAGGGACGCTGACCTGTATCGCTCGGCGCAGTGTCAAGAGAGTGCTGGTCACAAACCTGCACGTCATGGCGGGCAGCCCCGATTTTTCTCACTGGTGGTGACACCAACAGAACTATTGTGCTATTCTCAGTTTTGAAGGCTGACGACGTTATGGGAAAGAACCAATTGAAAGGAGAGCAATCGTGAACACAAGGAAAGCGTCGTTCAGGCTTCTGGCGACGATCATCTGCTTCGCCGCGATGACATTATTGGCATCCGGCTGCGGAAACCCTGACTCTGACCTCGGGTGGCGCGGGAGCTTCAGGCCATGCGACATCACGCAGGACATGAAATTTCAAAGCCAAACGGGAAAGGACATTACGGAGATTAGATCTATGACGACCGAAAAGATTACTGCAAAGAGGCCCAGCGATGAATTCATGCGCTCGGTTGCCAACAAACACATTGACCTTCTGCTGGGCTATCCCCATGCCTTCGGTATCGACATCGGCGATTACATGCACTCCACCCGGCCCAGCAATCGCACGCTCGGCTATGGGATCAGTGTGCGCGTGACCGAATTGACGGATCCGAGCACCCTGCCGGAGGAGAAGCGAATGCCGAACTGCCTCGATGGTGTGCCGGTGCGAATTATCCAGCAGGGTCCAAACAGATTCATATAGATTGGAAGGTAATTCATGAGTGGAAGAACTGAACTACACCGACCGCTTCTCAGCGGCGTCAGGATAACGAGCCGAATTGGGAACCCTCTCAGCCACACCCATGTAGGCGGTGGTACCCTCACCGGCCTAGCTGTCCGCAACTCCGATAAGAAGCGAATGCTCGTTACGAACCTGCACGTGATGGCGGGTCTCACCGACCAGGACCACATACAGAACCCGACGGGCAGCGAAAAGATGTTCCAGGGAGGCGACAGCTATGCCCACAAGGTAGGCAGCACGATTCGATGGTCTCGGATCACGCTCGGACCGGGTAAGCCCAACGAAGCCGACATAGCTATGTGCTTCCTTGATTCAGGGATTGACCCTTGGGGCGACGATGAACTTGGCGCCGTATTCAAGCTGCACGACTCTTCTCACAGTAGCCGGACGATCATCAGGGGAACCAAGGAACCGGAGCCCGGACTGCCGGTGATTCTCCTCGGCGGAGTGACAGGCGAAATCAGGGGAGAAATCTTCGACATTAGCCGTGAGAAGGAATACATAGGCGGAGCCTACTTCAAAAACCTCTTCAGGGTCGGGTTGCGTACTGCGACCAAACCGGGCAATTCAGGCTCGCCCATCCTGTATAAAGTAGAGGACGGGGTCTATCAAATGGTCGGCATCCATTTTGCCATCGAAGAAGATCCCCATTTCGGGTATGCCTTTCCCGCATCGACGGCTGAGCGTCTCATGCGAATCAAGTTCGGCCACCAGCCGCCGGTAGCCAATGCCGGCCCCGATCAGAAGGTCTACCTCAACTCCGAAGTGACGCTTGATGGCAGGCTTAGTACTGACCCTGATAACCGCGGGCTGACCTATCGATGGGAGCAGGACTTCGGTTCCGATAGAGGGGCGATTGCCGAGATTGGAGTCGATCTGAGCGACAACACCGCCGTTCAGCCAACCTTCACCGCTCCTAAAGAACCAAGAGTCCTAAAGTTCAATCTCACCGTTACGGACGTGGACGGCTTGAGCCATACCGACAGCGTCAAGATCACAGTCGAGAACCGCCCCCCGGTCGCGGATGCCGGCGAGAACCGGCAGGAAGACACCGGGGTCACTGTCACCCTCGACGGGTCGAATAGCACTCCAGTGGAGGGGCTCACCTATAGCTGGGTGGTGGACGAGCCGACCCACGGGATCACTCTTGTGGGTGCCAATACCGCGAGACCCTACTTCACCTCGCCGGTTGAGGATGTGGACGTCACCTTCACCCTCACGGTGACGGACGGCATAGACCGCACCGCCACCGCCTCGGTCACCCTGCAATTTCGCGATACATGGTCAGACTGGCAAGACGTCGAGCCCATCCAGCACCAGGGGGAAGGGCACGAACGCGAGAAACAGCAGTTCAGCACCTCCGACCTCGGTAAGACCAAGTATCGCTGGGAGCCCGATCCCGAGGAGATCTGGCCCGACGAGTGGACGAACACTGACGTCTACAAGAACGAAGACGGCAAACGCTGGCGAAAGCAGGTGCGCATCTCCAACCTCGGCAACGAACACCCCGATCCGAACTGGCTCGACCTCGGTGCCCTCGACTGGGGAGACTGGGAGTTTGTTCGGCACGAGGGCAGTGGGGCGAGCCGGGTGCGGGTGGAGCAGCGCACCACCCAATACCCGACTTACAACACTAGCGAGACCCGCGAGTTGCCCGACCCCGTGCAGCCGCCGACGCCCCCATGGAACGAATGGGAGTGGACCGACAACTACAAGAACGAGAACGACCGACGCTGGCGTCAGCGGCGTCGCATTTCAAACGTCGGCCTCCCCGCCGAGGAAGAATGGGTCGACCAGGGGCCGCTCCAGTGGGGAGACTGGGAGTTTGTTCGGCACGAGGGTAGCGGGGCGAGCCGGGTGCAGGTGGAGCAGCGCACCACGACGTACGCCAGCCACAACACCACTGAGACCCGCGAGGTGCCCGACCCCGTGTCACCCCCTCAGATTTGGTCAGCCTGGGTGAACGTCAGCCCGGCTGAGTATCGACTCACCTCCGACGGTGAGGAAGTCGAGGCGCTGCAGAAGCGGCATAAGCTCGCCGACTCCACCATGACCCAGCAAATGTGGAACCACCACCGCTTCGTTGCCGACGGCGAGGAATGGACCGAAGATTGGAGTGGCACTAACCACTATCGTGGCCAAGGCGCTTCCCGCGAGAGGCTCTGGCAGCGCTTCTCCAACCTCGGCAACCCCATCACCGAATGGCGATCGGCCCCGCCTCCGCCCCCAGCCAGTCCGAGTGCCGATGCGGGAAGCAACCAGAGCGTCGATTACGGTGAGAGAGTCGACCTCAATGGGATCGGGAGCACGCCTGTTGGCAAGCTGAGGTTCAGCTGGTCTGAATCGAGCAGCCACGGGATCATCCTCGAATCGGCCGACACCGCCTATCCCTACTTCACCGCGCCGGAGACTTACGCGGTGATTACGGTCCAGCTCACTGTGACCCACACCGAGAGCAACGAGACCACAACCGACAGTGTCACCATCACGGTGGGTTCGCCTCCGCCCCCGGCTAGTCCGAGTGCGGATGCGGGCAGCAATCAGAGCGTCGATTACGGTGAGAGAGTCGACCTGGATGGGATCGGGAGTACCCCTGTGGGCAAGCTGAGTTTCAGCTGGTCTGAATCGAGCAGCCACGGGATCATCCTCGAATCGGCGGACACGGCCTATCCCTACTTCACCGCGCCGGAGACTTACGCGGTGATTACGGTCCAGCTCACCGTGACGCACACCGAGAGCAGCGAGACCGCAACCGACAGCGTCACCATCACGGTGGGTTCGCCTCCGCCTCCGCCCCCGGTTAGTCCGAGTGCCGATGCGGGAAGCAACCAGAGCGTCGATTACGGTGAGAGAGTCGACCTGGATGGGATCGGGAGTACCCCTGTGGGCAAGCTGAGGTTCAGCTGGTCTGAATCGAGCAGCCACGGGATCATCCTCGAATCGGCGGACACGGCCTATCCCTACTTCACCGCGCCGGAGACTTACGCGGTAATTACGGTCCAGCTCACTGTGACGCACACCGAGAGCAGCGAGACCGCAACCGACAGCGTCACCATAACTGTGGGTTCGCCTCCGCCTCCGCCTCCGCCCCCGGCCCCCACGGCCGATGCGGGCTCAGACCAGTCCGTCGGCGGCAATGTCACCGTCACTCTCGATGGGTCGGGCAGTTCCGGCGGGACAGGCACGCTCTCTTACAGCTGGGCCGAGACGACCGGCCACAACATCAGCCTCACTGGGGCTGACACCGCCTCGCCGAGCTTCACCTCGCCCGGCAGTGCGGCGATAGTCGCCGTGCAGCTCACCGTCACCGACTCTGCCGGACGCACCGCAACCGACAGCGTCACCATCACGGTGACCGCTCCGCCGCCGCCCCCGCCACCGGGTGAGTGGTCGGACTGGGCTTCCACCGGCGTTTACAAGAACGAGAACGGTCGCCGGTGGCGGCAGGAGATGCGCCACGACATCGACGACCTGTCCATCACCGAGGAGCGCTGGGTTGACATCGGCGCCCTCTCGTGGGGCGAGTGGACGTTCGTGCGGTACGAGGGCAGTGGGGCGAGCCGGATGAGGGTCGAACAGCGCGCCACCACCTACTCCAGCCACAACACCACTGAGACCCGCGAGGTACCCGACCCCGAGGAGATCTGGGGCCCGTGGACGCCTACGGGAAACCATCAGGGATGCGGCCCGGATCGGCAGGCGGAGCAGTCTCGCACCTCCAACTACCAGAACACCGAGACGCGGTTCGTGGCGGACCCTGAGCCGAAGACCTGGAGTGAGTGGATGGACACCGGCGAGGATCGTGGTTGCGGTTCGGGCCGAGAGGCAGAGCAGTCCCGCATTTCGCATTGCGGGGATTCGGAGACGCGATGGGTGTCTTCTCCCGAAGCGCTCAGGTGGTCGAACTGGAGCAATACCGGCAGCTATCGCGGCTGCGGCCCGGACCGGGAGGTTAGGCAGTCCCGTACCTCGCAATGCGGGGATACGCAGACCCAATGGGTTGACTCCCCCGAAGCGCTCAGGTGGTCGAACTGGGGCAATACCGGCAGCTATCGCGGCTGCGGCCCGGACCGGGAGGCGAGGCAGTCCCGCACCTCGCAATGCGGGGATACGCAGACCCGATGGGCTGACTCGCCCGTTCCCGAGGAGTTCGGCGATTGGACCGACGCTGGCGAGACCCGCGGAGCGACTCCGTGCGTCCAGGAGAAGAAGCAGACCCGCACGGGAGACTGTGGGACGGTCCAGACCCGCTGGGTCGATGACCCTCAGCCCGAGATATGGGGCGAGTGGGAGGACACCGGAGAGGTTAGCGGAATCCTGGACGCGCGCTCCAAAAAGCAGAAGCGCACCTCCGACTGCAACAACATCGAGTACCAGTGGGTGCCCGTCATAACCGAGTGGGGCTCATGGGAGCGCACGGGCGATTACCAGGGCTGCGGTCCGAACCGCAAGGCCAAGGAGGAGAGGATCAGCAACTTCGGCGATGTCGACGTTCAGTGGGTCCCCGCTCCGGTGCCCGAGGTATTCGGCGATTGGACCGACGCCGGCGAGACGCGCGGAGCGACTCCATGCGTCCAGGAGAAGAAGCAGACCCGCACGGGAGACTGTGGGACGGTCCGGACCCGCTGGGTCGACGACCCTCAGCCGGAGAAGTGGGGTAACTGGATCGACACCGGCGAGTACCGGGAGAACCCCGATACCTTCATCACCGAGTACGAGCAGAAGCGCACGTCGAACTGTGGCAACGTCGAGTACAGGTGGTCGGAGTAACAGTCATCGAGGGCGTGTGCGGCGGGGGCCTCACCGGCGCCCTCCGCACACGCCGCGTGGAACCCAAGAGGCCGCCCCTCATCACAGGGGCGGCCTCCATTGTAGTCGGGGCCCCCTCACTCCACCATCGCCGCCCGCAGCCGTTCAAGCTCTTCCTCGGTGACGCCCGTGCCGGTGAGGTATGGCCGGACGCCGCCGTACTCGCGTTCGAGGTGCTCGATGCTGGCGCGCATGGCGTGAGGCGGGGCGATGTTCCGCTCGGTCTCGAAGGCCTGACGGTGCTCCTCGGAGGCGTCGAGGTCTGCGGGGTTGAGGCGCAAGCGCCTCCCGGCCTCGCGGTCGGGGATGCGCCGCCACAGGTACGTCGCCGATGAGCTGTAGTCCTCGACGATGGTCTCAGGCGGTACACCCGCGATGCTCAGCAGCAGCATTGTCACAAGGCCGGCGCGGTCGCGGCCGGAGTTGCAGTGGTAGAGGGCTGGCAGCGTTCCCGGCGCCGCGAGGAGCTTGACGACCTTGCCCATCCACTCCCGCCGCACGTCGAGGATGGCGGCGTAGATGTCGGGCGGCCGGTCGGGGCCCAGCGACGAGACGTTGATGTCCGAGACCTCCACCAGCGGTTCATCCCCCATGACGTTCACCCAGTGGTAGTCCACCTCCGACGACTCGGCGAAGACGTTCGGATGGTTCGTGACGGCGTCCGTTACCCGCAGGTCGACCACCGTGCGAAGCCCCTCCGACACCAGCGCGCGCTGTGAGTCCGTCGTGAGGTTGTGGAGACTGTCGGACCGGAACAGTGTCCGTGGACGGGTCGTTCGCCCGTCAGCAGTCTCATAGCCCCCGATGTCTCTGGTGTTGTACGCGCCGTCGAGGTCGAGGTGGCGCGATGCGCGGAAGTACTCGGTCATGGTGCGATCCTTTGAGGGTAGTTGCGAAGTCCGTTAAAACCGTTCGTGGTGAGCTTGTCGAACCACATGATACGCCCTTCGATAGGCTCAGGACGAACGGAGTGAGGTTGTCTGGGTTTCGTCGGAACCTACGCGACGCCGATCTCTTCGAGGACGGCGTAGTTCATGTGATACAGGTGCGAGTAGAGACCGTCGCGGTCGAGGAGCTCATCGTGTGTGCCCTCTTCCACCAGCTCGCCCTGACTGAGGACGACGATCTTGTCGGCCCCTCGAATGGTCGAGAGCCGGTGCGCGATGACGATGGCCGTCCTGCCCTTGAGGAGACTCCGTAGGGCAAGCTGTATCTGCGCCTCGGTGTGGCTGTCGATGTTGGCCGTCGCCTCGTCGAGGATGAGTATCTTGGGGTCGGCCACGATGGCGCGGGCGAAGCTGATGAGCTGGCGCTGGCCCACGCTCAGGTTCTCGCCGCGCTCCTCCAGGTAGGTGTCATAGCCGTCTTCGAGCTTGGTGATGAAGCTGTGCGCTCCCACCGCCTTCGCCGCCTCCATCATCTTCTCTTCGGAAACGTCGACGTGGTTGTACTTGATGTTCTCCCGCACGGTGCCGGAGAAGAGGAACGGCTCCTGGAGCACCATGCTCATCTGGCTCGCCAGGGACGCGCGCACCACGTCGCGCACGTCATACCCATCCACCAGAACCTCGCCCCGTCCGCGCTCAACGTCGTAGAACCGCGCGATGAGGGAGACGAGCGTCGTCTTGCCCGCGCCCGTCGGGCCGACGATTGCGGCCGTTTGTCCCGGCTCGATGCGCAGGCTCAGGTCCTTGATTACGTCCTCGTCCTGCTTGTATGCGAAGCTCACGTTCCGCAGCTCGACCTCTCCGCGAACGGGAGGAAGATCGACGGCGTCCGGAGCGTCCACCATGTCCGGCTCAACGTCGAGCGTCTCGAAGATGCGCGTGCCGGAGGCCATGGCGCGCTGGAGCTGGGTGTACTGCATCGTCAGGTTGCGGATGGGATCGAAGAAGCGCTGGATATACAGGATGAACGCTATCAGCAGGCCGATCTCGATGGCGCCGCCTGAGACCATGCTCGACCCGAAGTAGAGCACGAGGCCTATCGCCGCCGCCGGCAGGAAGTCGACCACGGGGAGCACTCCCGCCGAGAGCCGTCCCGCGCCGAGGAAGGCGTTGAGGTTGCTCCGGTTCTTCACGTCGAACTGGCGCAGGTTCTCGTCCTGGCGGTTCATGGCCTGTACGACGCGCACGCCAGTGATGTTCTCGTTCAGCGAGGCGTTGACGATGGAGATCGTCGCCCGCGCCTTGATGAACGTCCTCCTGGCGAACGGCTGCCACACGGCCATCGCTATGGCGAGCAGCGGAAGGACGACCAGCGCGAGCAGCCCAAGCCGCACGTCGAGCAGCAGCATCACGACGACGATGCCTCCGAGGCTGAGGAAATCGCCGACGGTCATCACGATGGTGCCCAGGAACTCCTGGAGCTGGTACACGTCGCCCTGCACCCGCGACATGATCCGTCCGACCTCGGTCTTATCGAAGAAGCGCATCGACTGCTTCTGCATGTGCGAGAACATGTCGCGCCTCAGCGCCAGCAGAATGCCCTGCCCCGCCTTCGTGATGGTGATGTCCTGCACGTAGAGGGCGACCCAGCTCACAACGGCGCTGCCGAAAAAGAGGCCGGCTACCATGATGAGTCCGCCTCTGTCGCCGTTGGCGATGTAGCGGTCGATGCCGAGCTTGACGAGCCACGGCACCGCTACCTGCGTCGCCGCGAACAGAAGCATGGCGATGACGGCAACGATGACCAGCCGCGTTTGCGGAAGGAGGTAGGGGAGCATCCGACGGATGACCTTGGGATCTACGGCGTTTCCGAAGACCTCGTCGTCCAGACCTTCCTGGCTGGTAGACGATGGCCTCCCGCCGACGGTGCTCATCATGACTGCTTGCTCCCGGCTGCAGCCTCGGCCGGCACGTCGAACTCCATCAACACCTCTTCCTGAGGGCGAAGCTGGAGGTCGTAGATCTCGCGGTACAGGCCGCCGTGCTCGACGAGCTCGGCATGGTTGCCCCGCTCGGCTATCCGGCCGTCCTCCAGGACGATGATCGTGTCGGCGTTGTGAACCGTGCTCAGACGGTGCGCGATGATGAAGGTCGTCCGACCCTTCATCACCGAGGCCATGGCCTTTCGTATCTCGTTTTCCGTGCGCGCGTCGACGCTCGAGGTCGAGTCGTCGAGCACCAGTATCGGGGGATCGAGCAGGACCGCCCGCGCTATCGACAGGCGCTGCCTCTGGCCGCCGGAGAGCGATATGCCGCGCTCGCCGAGGACCGTCTCGTAGCCCTCCGGCAGACTCACGACGTGCTCGTGAAGCTGTGCGATCTTCGCCGCCGCGATGACTTCATCCATGCTCGCGTCGGGACGTCCGTAGGCGATGTTGGCGGCTATCGTGTCGGTGAACAGGAACACGTCCTGCTGCACCACGCCGATGTTGCGGCGGAGCGACTCCAGCGTCACGTCCCGGACATCGGTGCCGTCGATGGTGATCGACCCTTTCGTAACGTCGTAGAAGCGCGGTATCAGGCTGGCGAGAGTGCTCTTCCCGCTGCCCGGCGCTCCGAGGAGAGCGACGACACGCCCTGCGGGAACGTCGAGATTGAAGTCGCTCAGGACGGGAGTGTCCCTGCGGTACCCGAAGTTGACTTTATCGAAGCGAACGTGGCCGCGGGCGTGTTCCATCTCAACGGCGTTGGGACGGTCCTTGACCGGCGACTTCGCGTCGAGCACCTCGAAGATGCGCGTCGCGGCGGACATCGCCCGCGCGAGGTTGTTGACGATCATGCCCGCCATGCGGAACGGCTGGGCGAGGATCTGCAGGTAGAGGACGAACTTGGTGAACTCGCCGAGCGTCATGCGCCCGTCGATCACGCCGAGCCCGCCGAACAGCAGCACGATGCCGAGCGTCATCAGGAAGATGAACAGCACGAACGAGCCGTTGAACGCGTGCAGCTTCATCGCCTTGTACATATCGTCGGCGACTGCCTGGTTGTGGACCCGGAACTTCTCCTCCTCGTAGTCGGAGGAGGCGAACGCCTTGACCACCCGCGCTCCGGTCAGGTTCTCCTGCAGCGTCGTGTTCAGGATGGCGAACTTCTCCTGGGCTTCGAGCCAGGCGTTGCGCATCCGCATCCGTATCAGGCTGGCCACGGTCATGGCAACGGGCAGGAGCGCGAGGCTGAGCAGTGTAAGCTGCCAGTCGATCCGCATCATCAGGATGACGACCACGACGAACAGCGCCATGAAGTAGGGCGTGCGTACGACGACGAGGTTGACGAACATCCTGATCGCCTCCACGTCGGTGATCGCCTTGGACATCAGGTTGCCCGTGTGCTGGCTGTCGTGGAAGCCGAAGCCGAGATGCTGGACGTGGTCGTAGAACCGGTTTCGCAGGTCGTAGACGACGTGCTGGCCCAGCGACTCGCCCATGTACATCTGGCCGAACGAGAAGACGCCGCGCACGATGCCGAGCGCGAGGATGAGCAGGCAGATGCCGAGTATCGTGGAGTCGGCCACGCCGCCCGCCTCGATCCTGTCCTTGACCAGATCGACCGTGTTGCCGAAGAGCTCGGGGAGGAACACGTATGCGGCGGTGGCGCCTGCTGTGAACAGGTATGCGGCCATGAGGCGCCGCTTGTGGTTCCATGGGAACCGGAGGATTCGTACGAGTAGTCTCATCAGGCCGGGCTTATGCCCCCGGCGGGACCCTTCATCAATCTACGAGGGGAGACAAACAGAGAGGGGGCATCGGCCCCCTATAACTCGCTCGAATTCAACACCCTCACAATCCAGTATACGCCTCATCTGAGGGGGGTCAAGGTTTTCTGAGTCCTATTTTTCGGGAATTTCTTTTCAGTATTCCGAGGTGTTGGTCACGGGCAGTGTTCGGAGCCGGACCAGGAGGAGGGCTGGAGGGTCGATGGAGGTCCAGTTTAGCGCTCAGCAGATAGTCGATGCGAGACCTACAGGGTCGCGATTTTTGCGAAAATTGTGCCATTTGGTGCCATTCTGTGCCACTTTTCTCGTTATTGTCAAGTTGCGACGGTCTCGGCGACCTCCGCGAAGTCTCTCCACCGGCAGATCCTCATCCTCCAAAAAGGGTCCCGCAGCCGGAAATGAGACTATCCGAGGGGGTACGTTCTGACCTGACATTTCCTGACACGTTATGACATCCCTCTTCCGAAGCGGGCGGTCTCCGCTGGCCGCAATGACCCGCGCCTCATTTAGTTCATGTGTTCTTTTCAATCCAGTCTACAGGACTGGGCCGGAGAAATGCAAAAGCGCGGTTTGAGAGAGTCTTGCCTGCCAAGAACAATCGTGCTACCATTCACGCCTATGCCTCGACAGACCGAACCGAACGCCAACAACGCCCTAGGCGCATTGCTCCAAGGCATGATGCACGGGTGCAGTATCCGCTCCGAGAACACCCAGGCCATTGTCGGTCAGGCTGGACTACAGCCCGATATCGTCATGACCGAGTTCCAGGGCTGTCACAACCGAAGGCCACTGGACAAGATGGCTGTGATGGTGATGGGCACTATCGGCAAGCGGTTGCGGTATGCCCACCACACAGCGGCAAAGAATATCCGTTTATGTTGCAGGGCGTGTTCTGATGGTGTACAACCCTGCTTAGCAGGTGAGGCGACCTAGATGAGCAGCAATTTGTCATTCCGGGATCCAGCGTTCTCGGCGAATAGGGACGCCCCTATCCATCGGTGGGTACCGTGGATCGCAGGATTCTCAAAGCATTTCATAGAGGATGCCATTGGTACCTATACCAATGGCTATCAGGAAACTATATTGGACCCATTTGCTGGTGTAGGAACCGCACTCATAGAATCTGACCTTGCGGGTCACAACGCCGTGGGTTTCGAGATTAACCCTTATGCCGCCTTCGCCGCACAATTGAAGCTGTCTGCGCATCGCATCCCGGCAGAGAGTGTTCGCGCCGTCACGAGGGAGTTTCAGACATATATGGCAACAGCTGAGAAGAATGGAGCACTTCCTAGGTCAACCCCACCAGACAGGTTTCGCACGCGTGGCCCATTCTTTAGCCTACAGGTAGAAAAGAAGGTTCTGCTGATGCTGGATTTCATCAGCAAGTGCCAAGCTCCGCTTGTGGATATGCTGCGACTAGCGTTCGCATCCACGATGGTCGAATATTCCAACTACTCCTATGAACCAAGCTTAGGGCGTAGAACTGCTGCAGGACGTTCTAATGTTGACGATCATGAGGTTGCCACCCATGTTGCCAGCAAGCTAGACCAAATGGCCGATGATACCGACTGGTACCGCCAAGGCCGCAAACGGTCTGGCCGTTCGGACGGCAAGGTATACGTGGAGTCATTCTTCGACGCATACAAGCGGATTGTACCCGGTAGCGTTGATCTGATTGTCACGTCTCCTCCTTACGCGAACAATTACCACTATGTTCGCAACACCAGACCGCACCTATATTGGCTTGGCTTCTGCAGGTCACCTGACGAGTCCCGACAACTGGAAGACCAGAACTTTGGCACCTATTGGCAGCGAGCACGTCAACGAGAGTCCATATCCCTTCACCCGTCAATCACGGACCCCGAGATACGTTCCACACTAGCCGATATTCGTGGTCAGAATGTCAACAGGGGTATCTATGGTGGGCCGGGGTGGGCCAACTACATCACAACCTACTTAAACGATTGCGTGCGCTTTGTGGTCGGAATGGACTGGTGCCTGCGACCCGGTGCAACCGCCCTGGTCGTGATCGGAAACAGTATCGTGCAGGGAGTTCCCGTTCCCACAGATCAGTTCCTAGCCAAGATCGCGCAACGGCACGGCTTGACAGTTGCAGGAATACACACGCCGAGACCTACTCGCGTCGGCAACAGTATTACGAAGTCCAACATTCGATTCGGGAATAGCAGATCCGCACGCCTGTATGAATCGGTAGTTGAGTTGCGCAAGTCATGACTGAATTGTACGACCCTCTGACTTACGAGAATCTGATGGCTGGGTTGATCGTTCAGTTCGAGAAGCAACCACTTGAGCATCTCACGACTGCTGTGAACGCACAGGGACCCGGCATCTATGCTCTGTTCTACCATGGACAGTTTGGTGCCTACGCTGCAATTTCGCGCAGTGAGACTCCTATCTATGTTGGCAAGGCTGTTCCGCCTGGTGCCCGCAAAGGAGCGGCAGCGATTAACATCGAGGCGCCTGCTCTGAGGACTCGCCTTCGCATTCACGCGAGGAACATAGACTATGTCCACAACCTTGAGCTTAGCGATTTTCTATGTAGGTTTTTGCCCGTAGTGCCTGTATGGATAACACTGGCTGAGAGATTCATGATTGACCATTATGGAGCGGTTTGGAACGTCGGGTTAGACGGTTTCGGCAACAACCCACAAGGAGCGGCACGGAGTACAGAGGTTAGCTGGTGGGATACCTTACACCCAGGCCGTCCTTGGGCCGACGACCTCCCTCGCGGTACGGTCAAAACGCCAGCAAGTGCGCGTCAACGCGTTCTTGACTTTTTTGAGGGAAGGGCCGGTGAATAAGAAGATGATGCGACGGCTGCCCGCCCCTCCCCCCTACTTCGACAGCCCCTCCACCACCTCCGCGGACGGCAGCCGCGCTAGCGCTTCGGGCGACACCAGGATCTTCGACGACCGGCTGCCGGAGCCGACGATCACGCTTTCGAGATCCATCACTTCGCGGTCGACGTAGACCGGCAGGTCGTCCGGCAGCGCGAACGGCGTGACTCCCCCGATCATCATTCCGGTCAGCTCGATGACCTCTTCCGACGAGGCGAAGGAGGCGCGCGGAACACCCATCAGCTTGCGGACCGTCCTGTTCACGTCCAGCCGGTCGGATCCCCGGACGACGCAGGCGGAGTACTTCTTCTCCCCCCGCTTCGACGCGACGACGATGGTGTTCCCGGAGTCCTCCAGGCGGTACCCATACCTTTCACAGAAGAGGGCCGTGTCGGCGAACTCGGGATCGCAGGCGATCACCTCGTAAGGAACACCAACCGCTCTGAGGGACTCCGCCACACGCGCTTCGACTTCGTTTATCTTGATCATCTCAACTCCGGGGATGTACGCTCTGCCGGTTCTTCACGCTGACGGCAGGTTCTCATCTGAGAGAAAAGTCTTGCCAGGCTCTCGACCACATAGTCTAGCAAAGACCTGGTGGGCTGCGATGACGGAGCGTCCGACGCCTATGCCAGAAGTGGTGCGCCGAACCGTCAGTGCATGGGGAAAGAAGCGTCCGCGTGATCCGCAGTTGGTGACGCAATCCAGCTAGTCGCAGTCCGGCGCTATTGCGGGGGCCCGGTCCTTGGGTCGATGCCTACCGTCCACCCCGAAGGGCCCTCGTTCAGCAGGGCCTGCATGAACATGCGGTGCCTCAGCTCCCACTGCTGCATCATCAGGTAGGCTTCCCACTGCCGGTGCGGCGGCAGGCGGCGCATGCGACGCTCGAAGCGGTTTCGCACATGCTGAGCTTTGCCCTCATAGTACGCGACGAGCTCGGCTATCCGCTGTTCTCGGTCCTCCGGCGTCGTGCCGGCGGGCAATTCGAGGGGGTTCGCGTGGGCCGTTATCGTGACGCCGACGAGCTCCGCGCACGAGTTCAGGTGGTACGTTACCGTCACGACATGCTCGTTCGCCTGCTCCATCTTGCCTCGGTCGATGAGAGAGCCGACCTCCTCGGTGCGGACGGTCGCCAGGTGCGCGTGCTCCTTCGCCCGCGCTAGGTCGGACTTCGGCATCCGCAGGGAGATGTCCTCCTTGAGGGTCTTGACGGCGTAGAGGGGGTCGCCCGGCACGCTGTCCTCCGACGCGACCGTCGCGCCGTATGCCGTGCCCGTCCCCAGCACGACGATGCCGAGGGCCACAACGGCCGTCCGAGCGAGCTTCGCCCGCCAGCCGGACGGTCCTATCGCGCGACCGAGCCAGCCGCGGTTGGCCTCTCGCTTCCTGTCGGCCACTGCCGCATTGAAGTTGTACCGGCTTCGCTGCTTGGCCTCCTCGCGGTGCGTGATCGTCTGCGCGACGTTCATCGTCGAGGCCGCGGTGCGAAGCATCGGCTCCAGCTCGACTGCGTAGTCGGGGTAGCTCGCCAGGCACTGCTCGACCGTCTCGCCGGCCGCGAGGCGCTCGATGCACTCGTTCAGTACGTCATCAACGGTTGTGCTCATCCTATGCACCGCCTTGGCTTATCAGGCCCTGTTCCATCGCCGGGCCGAGGAGCGTCCTGAGCTTCTTGATCGCCGCGTGCTGCAGCGCCTTGACCGCGTTTTCCTTCTTGCCCATCGCCTCGGCCGTCTCTGCCACCGACAGCCCGCCCGCGAACCGCAGGGAGAGGACCTCCTGCTGCAGCTGCGTCAGACCGCCCATCGCGTCCTTGACCTCCTTGATCGACAGCTCGATGTCGAGCTTCCTGTCAACGTCCACGCCGTCCGAACCAACCACCCGCATCGCGTCGTCGAGCGAGGTCTTCTTCTGCCTTCCAGCCTTCCGGTAGTAGTCGATCACCAGGTTGTGCGCGATCCTAAAGAGCCACGACGTGAAGGGGTAACCCTGCCACTTGAAGGAGCCTATAGACTCCAACATCCTCAGGAACACTTCTTCGGTCAGGTCCTCCGCCTCGAGGGTGTCACCGGTCTTGAACATCACGTAGCGATAGATTTTGTCGTAGTAGGCCTCATACAGGCCCGCAAACGCCTCACTATGTCCCTGCTGCGCTCGTCGTACCAGGTCCTCTACTTCTTCCTTTGACGGAGCATCGTTGCGGTCGGGCATGGTCGGCTTCCCATGTCAGAAGCTGCCAAGGGCACGTCGATTAGCCTCGGCGCGCCGATGCTACACTATATAACGCATCGTTTGCCATTAGGATAGCGACGGGGCAGGGGATTTTGGGGGATTGGCAGGCTGGGGAAGAAGGAGTGTGTTAGGGGTAGCCGATGCGGAGGGGTGCTGGTTCTGGAGGGTAGACGGGTCGAGCACTCCTACTTATCTGGCGTGAGCGGTTTAGGCAGCACCTCAGGGTCGGTGGCAGCGTATAGAAGGCTAATTCTCACCGACGCGAGCCCAGCCTCACGGTCCGCGGGTCTACATCCGGTTCGATTACTCTGACGCGATTCTGCCCAGGGGACGCGAGTCTATATGGGGGCTTCTTCCTGCCCAGTTCTCTGAGTTTCTCGGAGAGTTCGATACTCTCTTCGAGCTTATTACTGTCCAACTTGGGATTCTTGCGCAAAATTTGTTCTTTGTCCATTGGTTGGCCTCCATGCGAGATGCGGCCGGAACATTAGGACATCCATACCTCTAGCTTCTCAGTCTCCTGCGCGAAGACCATGAGGGCTGTGTCCTCATGCCAATTGCTATGCCCTTCTCCACTTAGCGTAAGGATTGTGCCTCCTATCTCTCGTACCACTTCAACCAAGTCATGCATGTCCCGGCCGACTACATCGTCATGCTTCCCATGTACCAAGTGTATGCCACCCTCAAACGTCTGCAGGGAACCGGTAACGTCTGCCTCTTTCGCCTCATGCCAGAACCGTCCACGGTACTTTCGTCCGCTCTCCTCGTAGACTGTGGCCGGATCACCATTAAAGCTCCTGACCGGGTCGGGGGACCAGAGTAGTAAGGCAGACACTCTTCCGTGAATGCGATCTTCACTGGTGGCGACTATCGCGGCGGAAGCCCCCATACTCTCCCCCAGGAGGGAAATCCTATATCCTGTCTCCGTATACTTGTCCACTAACGCAACGATGGTGTCCACCCACTCGTTGAACGAAACGTCCAGAAACGGCCCGTCTGAGTTGCCGCAATTGGGCTGATCAAACCTTAGCACCGAATAGCCGTGCTGGGCCAACAGCCTGGAGAAGCTGACGAAGCCTCGGGCGGGACCGGTCGAATCACCCTTGAATCCGTGACACATGATGACGAGCTTCTCGGTCGACTCCAGGGGCTCGGAGAGGTGGCAGAATATCCTCCTATTTCGGATATTCTGAAAGAAAACATGATCTTCTTGTTTGGCGAAGACTTCTTGATGTGTCAACTTAATGCCCGATTGCCCTGGGCCCGACCGACCTGTCCACGTAATCGCGCATCCACCGAGTGAAAGGGAGCGAGGCCTTCATTAATTCTTGCCTTGCTTTTCGATGATACGGCCTGTGTCGCGATACATCCATTGTACCAATCCCCTCACTCCCTTCTGGCCAGCGCCCCGGCGCGGGCCAGCGACTCCGTGATTTCGTCGAGCTTGGCGTCCAGCTTTTGGAGCGTCTCCCGGATCTGCGCGACCTGTGTCTCGATACGCACCAGCGAGCGCGTCGTGGCGCGGATGTCCCCCTCGTTGCGCGCGACGCTCGCCTCCAGCTTGTCGAGCTGGTCCTCGATCTTCGGCTTGTCGCTCACGTACGGCGAGCCGTTCCGCACGAGGTCCTCGATCTGCGACCGCACGAGGTAGTCCCGGTCGCGCCGGTCGATCTCCTCCGCCTGCCGCTCGATGCGCGCCACCGCGGCGTCGTCCGCCTTGCCGTCCAGCACCGCGACCGACCACCCCATCAGGCCGAGGTTGACCGTGATGAGGATGCCTATGGCCCAGTAGAGGACGCCCCTATCAGCTTTTTCGTTTGAATTCATGTCAAACCACCATCAGCGTCCACGTAACCGTCTGCGTGTCCGTCGATACGTCCACGTACAGCGTCGAGGCGTCAATGCTGCCCCTTCCCGCCGTCGTGAAGTCGAACTCCGCGAGGTCAGCGCCGATCTCCACGCCTGCCTCGCTGTCCGTCGCGCCGGATAGCCGGGCGACGCCTTCGGCCCCGTCGGCGTGCTTTACCCAGAGCTTCACTGCTTTCAGCGGCTCGCTCGTGAGCTGAGCGGGCGTGCCCGCCATCACCGACTCCTGTCCGTGTATCAGTCTCATAGCTATATCTCCTCCACCGTCACCCTGCTGGTGCCCCGCTCGTCCAGGCCGGTCTCCTCGCCGCCCGATACGCTGACCACGTCCACGTAGTGCGTTCGCGTCGTGCCCGCGTCGTCCCGGAACGTGAACTCGACGAGGTTCGTGCTCTCGATAGCCGTAGCGAGGTCGGAGCGCATGTCCTTCGGGGTGCGTCCGCCGTGCTCTTGGCTCAGCGCCACGTCGAAGGTGAACCCGTACTTCGTCGGGATCTTCTTGCGGTACTCCAGCGCCATCGAGACGAGGACGGGCGTCTTCGACACGTCCGTCCCCCTCCTCAGCCGACACGTGATCTGGAAGGCCTTGAAGTCGATCCCGTTCGGCGTGTCCTCGTCCGGCAGGTTGAACGTCGTCGTGCCTCCGGACGTAATTCGCCCGACGAGCTTGGAAGACGCGCCGTCGTAGTCGACCGCCGCGTACACCTCGATCACCTCGGTCGCCGTGCAGTCCTGCGTCTCCACCCGGAGGCGCAGGGCCGTCTTGGTCACCTCCGGCTGACCCGCGTCGAACCATGGATAGACGTGCTTTGCCCGGAGCAGACCGTTCGTGTCAGGGTAGCCGGTGGCGTAGGACGCCGCGGGCCCGAATCGCGAGTTGGTCAGCGTTTCGGGAAGCTCCGTGTATCCGACGTTCGGCAGCTCTCCGAACAGCCCGTCATCGGTCGCCCACCACAGCCGGTACTTCCCATAGGCGTTGGAGACGAACGCCGCCGTAATCGACTTCCACGCCGTCGCTGAGTGCGCGTGGGATATGCCGACGCCGTCCCAGAGAAAGATGTCGGCCGACGTGAAGAGCGCGTCGAGACCGTCCATCACCACCGCGAGGTCGAGATGGGTCGGCAGGAGCTTGGTGATGCCGCCCCGCGTGCCCGCCGTCGTGAACAGGCCGTCCTCGCCCCGACGTGGAAACGCGAAGTCGAACGACCGTCGCCCCGGCGAGTAGGCGTACACGTGCCGGCCGACCGGCGCGTAGATGGCGCCCCTCCAAGCCGTCGCGCCCGATCCGCCGATGTCGTGCTTCGGCCACCTGGCGGGCGTCTCGACGAAGCGATTGTTTGCGTCGTCGTGAGCGTAGAGCCCGACCTTCGTCCCCGCGTAGAGGATCGGCCTGCCCGAACGGTCAGGCCCGACGAACAGCGACGTGACGTACCCCGGCGGCAGCGGCAACGCGGCGTCGTTGATGCACGAGTACCTGCTCGTCCTGAGCGGTCCCGCCGGGCCCTGCCACAGCCTCCCGTTGTCGTCTATTCCCCAGAGACGGTCGTTCCAGTACGCAAGGAACTTCGCGGGTCTGACGTTCTTGCGGAAGGTCGTCCCGTCCGAGGTGTACGTGAACCCTTCGTCCCCGTGCGCGAAGACGAGGTACTGCGAATGGCCGCCTCCCGTGCCGGGGTGTGAGATCGTGACGGTGTCCGTCGCCGCGCCCGGCAGCGTGTGCAGCGACTCGCCCCACGAGTCGGTCCTGCCGTCGTATTTGCGGACGTCCGTCCCTCCGCCCCATGCGGCATAGATCTCGCTGTCGCCGTATTCGTCGTTCAACTCCCCGATGGCCGTGATGGTTCCCGACAGTTCTGCCCCGGTGGTGTACCGCGAGAGGGGAGGCAGCGTGATGCCCCCTTTGTACCGCACGTCGCACGACGTGTACGCGCAGCGGTCGAGCTCCGGGTCTCGCGCGTCGAGCTTGTACACTCCCAGCCCGCCGCGCTGATCGGTCCACTTGACCACGCTGCGCCTCGGATCGGAGTCCGACCCCACGTCGCCCAGCACCAGCTTGCCCGGATACCGCGACGCGATGAACGACCGCACGCTTGCCCCGCGCCTCGGCGCGATCCGGTACCGCTTGCCGTCCAAAGAGATCTCTTGTTGATTGACTACGTTCTCCGCCATTCTCCATCTCCGTTTTGCGACCCCTATGTCCGAGCTACGGATGTGGGCCGTAATTTCTATCTATCCGACCCTGCGCACGTTCGTCAGCAGGGGAAACGCTGCGCGGGCTTCTCGCGTCCGGGCGTCCCATTTCTCGCACGCAGCCCTGCCGGACTCCGACAGGTCCGCCGATGCGAGCAGGGCCAGGGCCGTCGCCCGTGCGATAACGAACTCGTCCGGCACGACGGTCGTCGACGCGTCAGACGACAGCGGCGACGGCTCCCTGCCCCCAACGAGCTTGAGCGGCGCACTGCCCGCCCGCCGCCTGCCCCCATCCGTGAGCGTCAGGACGCGGTCACCTTTGTCGATGCCCCAGAGGTGCGACGGCAGCGTCCGCCAAACAGCGGAGCCCGCGTCGATAGGGGACGGCGACGAAGTAGATACCCTAACCTGCACCTTCCAGATTGCGTCGATGCCCGCCGGTATCGGGAACTGCGTGAGGCAGTCCCCCGCCTGCAGCGACTCGTCATCGACCGGCTCGTAGATGTGTCCCGCCGCCTCTCCGATGGCCTGGTTGATGTAGTCGTGGATGACCTCCGGCGGGTACTCCGAGGGCCACAGCTCGTAGGAGTCGTTGACGGTCGTTGCTTCCGACAGCGGTCGCGTCCAGCTCAGTTGAGCGTCGGTCGAGTCGTAGTCGGAGACGCGACGAATCTCGCCCCCTTTCGCCACGAACCACCAGCCGTTGTAGTTGTCGTCCCCGCCGAGCAGGGTATCGTCGATGAGACTCGTCGTGTCCCCCGCCGAAGTGGCCGCGGAAACGATGAGCCGGTGTCCGATCAGGTTCCGTCCGATGCTCCTACGGAGCTGCTCGCGTGTCCGTCCTTGTGTGCCTGTCATGTTCAATGTCCTTTCTCGATGGCGCGTTGCCAAGCTCCAACTCAATTCGTCATTCCCGCGAAAGCGGGAATCCAGAGCGGGCAACGTATCCGTTTCCAGAGGGTGATAGATTCCCACTTTCGCGGGAAGGACGTGCAACGTCCTAGAAATAGATCCTGTTCGTCGCACTTTGACGGCGCTTGGCCGCGTACTCCCTGAACTCCCGGATGGCGGCTCCGATCTCCTTGCGCTGCTCAGGTGTAGGGGAGTGAATCGGCCCAAGCCCTCGCACCTCGCGCAAAAAACCCTCGAAGGCCTCCGCCGCCATATCCTCTATCTCCGCCGGGGCGGCGTCGGGATGCGCCGGAACGTGGCACACCTGGCTCCGTCCCGTGCGCGGATCGTGGAACCGGAACCGGTGTACGACCACCTGCTGCCCGGAATCGGCATCCGGCCCCGCCACGTACGGCATCTCAACCGCCGACCCCTCCGGCACCCACAGCCCCGACGCCGTCTCGATGCCCGCCGACAGCTCTCGACCGGCAGGCAGAACCTCGGCTCCGTTCGTCATCGTCCGTCCGTTAAACATCAAAGCGCGCCCCATCTCTTTCTCAACTGGGACGCGCTCCGGCATCTCTGGTGTATTCGGTTGTGCTCCCGACCCGCTCTGGGCGTTTCAGGAGTGACTACATATCAAGAATAGGACGTGTGTTCTGGGAAGTCAAATCGGGGAAGTGAGTCGTTCTCGGCAGAGTGTAGATTTGGAGCCGTGAAGTGCAATACCCCTTACGTCTCGCGATACGCTACAGGGCAAGAATGGACCTGACGGAATCCTTCACGCGATTGTAGTCTTCCTCTCCCAGAACCCCCAACTGGTGGGATATCGTGGTCCGCTTGATGGTGGAAATGAATCCCTTGGCAATCGATGGGCGCTTCAATCCGGCTGTCTTCCAGTTTCTGATCTCACAGTCACCAAAGTACATTCGATCAAGCTGTGATGTTAGGGCGACAATTACGGCATCCTGGCGGACAGAATGATACCGGTGGCTGCTCAAGACAACGGCGGGGCGGGGCTTGCTTCCGAGCCCGTCAGAGAACATTATCCTTACGAGGACAACGGACCCGGGGCTACAATTCATCGTAAACTGAGTCGGCGTCGTTGTCCCAAAGTTCCGCGAGCAAGGGGTATTCAGCCGCTGTTATATATCGTTCAGGCGACTTCTCGCCGTCACCGCGCTCGAACGCCTCACGTCCATGTCTTCGGAACTTCAATAGAGTAGCTTCTGCCGCCTCAATGTCTCCCAAGAGGCCAGCGGACTCATCGATAATGCTTGACTCGTACACGAACTCTGTGGCTGAAGAAGTTCGGATCGACGGCATCGGCGGGCGAGTGTCTGTCACTTCGATAGTGTGTGTCGTCATATCATCTCCTCCAACCCGAGTTGGTGGTAGAGCGGTTTCGGGATGTTGATGGCTCCAACGTCTCGCTCGTACTCCCGAACATGTTTGCTGAGGATGAGACTGAGCACCTTGGCCATTTGTGGGCTTACCTTGATCTTGACCTTGATCTTAGGGGGTTCGCCTTCGCGCAACTCACCTAACAACAGGGTGCTTCCATAAAGCTGCGTGTTAACGTGCGCCGAGTCGACATAGTACTCCGGCGTGTCTTCCGGAACCTCGAAACTACTCTGTTCGTTTTGTACCATTTTCTCTGACCTTGCGAGGTGGATGGTGTGTGTACTGAGGATTGGACACGAATACTATCATAGTGAACTACGGCGCGATAATGCGTGGTGAGTGATTCTCAGCGCAGCGAGAGACTGGGCATTACTCGCCCCCACCCCCATACAGCCTCCCACTCGCCAGCTCTCGCTCCACCTCGTCGGGCGCCATGAACTTGCGGCCCGTCCGCTCGGTCCCATACCGCTCGCGGCACCCCTTGCACTCGCACGTCTCGCCCGGCGGCCAGGGCAGGAGACCCCGCCGGGCGTACCTCGCCTGATGGTCCGGGTGGCCGGGCAGGTTGGGCAGCACCGCGCCCGCCCTCCCGACCACCTCGCCCGCGACGTTCACCTGGTCGACGTGCCAGTACATGTCGACCTTCGGCTGCCACTTGTCGAGGTACTCCCATGTGTATCCGAGCCTTGCCAGCTCATCCGACAGCTTCGCGGGCGTCTTCCGGTCCATCAGGTTCCTCCTGTCCTTTCGGCTACTCCGACGTCGACGGCGGGGTCGCGTCGTACATGAGCGGCGCGCCGCGCGAGTCGTCGAGCTCGAAGACCCCGTAGTCCGCCGTGATGACGACCTCCGTGCCCCGCAGTGAGGCGTCCCGCTGACGCTCCGTACGCATCGTCACCGACTCCAGCACGACGAGCGCGCCCTCGTCGGCGATCACGCCCACCGCGTCGCCGTCGTTGTCCGCCTCGATGTTGCCGTCGTGGAACATCGGCACCCCGCCCACAGGAGCGAGCCCCGCGAAGAAGCGCTGGAGCAGATCGCGCGACCATCCCGCGTCGACCGGACCGCTCGCCCCCGGCGTGATCGCGCCGGAGTTGATGATGCTGAACAGCGCGTTCGGATGGTGGACGATCGAGAGCTTCGTACCGAACTTGTTGGCCACCGCGTGCGTGTACGCCGCAGCCGCATGGGCGACATTGAAGGTCGCTCCGGCCGCGCCCAGCGCGGTCCCGCCGTTCAGCGACCCGTACAGCGCGATCACGTCCTGGTCCTTCTTGCGGGCCATCCCGTCGCCGAGCTGACGTCCGATCACCTTGAACACGTCCGGCTGGATCTGCCGCACCAGCTTGTCCGTCACCACCACCTTCGCGCCCACCTCGGATGTCGTCAGCGTCGTGAACTCCATGCCAAGGTTCTGATCGTCCGTGAGGTCCTGCCCCTCGACGAGGTCGGACACCGTAATCTGCCCCGCCTTCGGCACATCCACGCTCGACGCCCCGCGCCGCAGTCTCATGCGCGTCACCAGCGCCATCGCCGGCGCGTTGTGCTCCGTCGTGTACAGCATCTGCCCGATCATCGTCCTCTGGGCCTTCGCCAAGTTTCCTGTGCTCGTTGTCTGTGGCATGTCTTCTCCTTTCTGCCTTTACGATTTTTTTTGCTAATCGAATGCCCGTCGCGCGGCGGCCACCGCCCTTGCGCTCCGGTCTCCCGCCATGTACCGGTCGATCCACGCCTCGTCGGAGCCGGACGACGGGGCGCTCGGACGGTTGCTGTCGAACTGCTGCACTGGCGCGAGCCGCCTTTCCAGCGCCTCCACCCTACGGTCCAGCGTCCGCCGTTCCGCCATGCCCCGCGCCCGTCGCTCGACGTCCTCCGCGCTCTCCGCACGCTCCAACTCCTCGAGGTCGTCGATTCCCAGCCCGTGCTCCCGCGCCACGCGCACCACCGCCTGGTACCGCTCCCGGTCCGAGCCGAACGGCTCGCCCTCCGACGAGGAACTCTCCGACTCCTCCTCTTCGGATCGCTCAGAACCCTCATCGTCACCGCCGGAGTCACTCTCCCGACTCTCGTCACTGCCCTCGGTTTGTCCCCCAAACTCCCTTCGGAGCTCGGCCAGATCGAACTCGTCGACCGCGCCCTCCAAAGCGTCCACGCCCTCCATCGCCCCGTCTTCCTCCATGTCCGTTGCCATTACCATCTCGTCTCTCCTTTCACTGAATCTCCGCCCCGTCTCTCCGTCCTTGATGCCGGAAAAACAAACAGAGCGTCCCGGAGATTGTTCCGGGACGCTCTGCTAGGCGTCTCTCTGTTGTTTTTCGGCCCTCGTCCCACCGGAACGACGACCATCACAAATCGAGTCTACCCCACCCTCAGATCGATGTCAAACATGCGTTCTTTTGCTCTCTTCCCACGAAAAGAGACCATTGCTCTACCCCCTCTCCCGTCCTGGGAGAGGGCTGGGGCGAGGGTGAGACAACTAGCCCGTCCACCCCGCAGTGATATACTCCGCCCGTGTTCGTTCACGACGCCATATACTTCTCCGACGTGGGCAACAGCCGCATCCGCAGGGTCGACCTGGCAACCGGCGTCATCACCACCGTCGCTGGCGGAGGAACGGGCGACCTCGGTGACGGCGGCCCCGCGACCGACGCGACATTCTCCTCACACCCGATGCGGGTCACCGGAGACCACGCGGGCAGCCTGTACGTCGCCGACGCCCATCACGCCCGCATCCGCAAGATAGACACCGCCGTCAACACCATCACGACCGTCGCCGGTTGCGGCACCGAGGGCTACTCCGGCGACGGCGGCCCCGCCGTCCATGCCCAAATCGCATCACCCCACGGGACCGCGCTCGACCGACACGGCAACATCTACATCGCTGACCTCAAGAACGACCGTATCCGCAAGGTCGACGCTACCACCGGGATCATCACCACCGCTGCTGGCAACGGCGAGCACGGCTACTCAGGCGACGGCGGCCCCGCCACCGAAGCCATGCTGGCATCACCCATCGCCGCCTTTGCCACTGCCGAAGGAGACCTCTACATAGCCGACCACCGCAACTCACGAATCCGCAAGGTCGACGCCGCGACGGGCATCATCACCACCGTCGCAGGCACCGGCGAGCAGGGCTTCCATGGCGACGGAGGCTCGGCCACCCAAGCCGCGATATCCCTCCCCCGTGACGTAGCACTCGACACCGATGGCAGCCTCTACATCGCCGACGGCGCGAACAACCGCATTCGAAAGGTCACCCCCGGCGGCACCATCACGACCGTGGCAGGGACGGGCAGGGCGGACTACCTCGGCGACGGAGGCCCCGCACAAAAAGCAAACCTCTCCATGCCTTACAGCATCGCCCTCGACCGCGATGGCAACCTGTACATCGTCGACACCGGCAACCGCCGCGTCCGCAAGATCGACAAAACGACCGGCATCATCACCACGATAGCCGGAAACGGCTCATACGGCTTCTCCGGCGACGACGGCCTTGCCATCGACGCCCCTCTCGCCGTGGGGAAAAGGCCGATGTAGGGGCAGACTCACTAAAAGGGTGTCCAAAGGGACTCCGTTCGCCCTGAGCCTGTCGAAGGGCTCACCACGAACGGGTAAGAACTCAGTTCCGATCCCTAAGAATTCTGTCCTTGAGAGATAGCACACGCCCGTCAGTGTCAGCGATTTGGAGAACCTTATACGAGCGGTTCGGGCGTCCTTCCCCCAGCGCGGCTGTTAGAGCATTTCTCTGGTCCCACGGTCGCGAGAAGCCCACGGTCACGATCCACCGATCTTGGCCTTCGTCGAATTTGACCTCTTCCAGCCCTACGTTCGTAATCTCTTCGTCTGCAAAGAGATCGGCAACATAGGTCTTGGCCGTTCTCGCGGCCGTCTTCACGTCCAATTGTGCCTCCGTACCGTCCAGAACCGCGATTTTACCATTATGCCCTTCAGTACCCACCCGGCCCCACAAGCCCCAACACCTCCAACCGCTCCGCCTCCGTCAACTCCGACAAGACCCTCGCCGACCGACCTGCCCCACCGTCCCCCTCACCCGCGGCCTCCTCCCGGAGCGCCCGTAGCTCCAGCAGCTTCCGCACCCTGGCCAACCGAAGCTCGCTCTCGTACAGACGCGCGTAGTCGTCGTCCCCTTGGTCGGCGGACGCGATCATCGAGCTGAGCATCAGCGACTCCGGCGTGCCCCGACGCGCAACCTGCGCCGACACCGCCTGCTCGATGTTGTCCGCGTCCCGGATCTTGAGGATGTTGTCGTATATCCACCTGTCCGGCAGAAGCGGCACCTCCCCCTCGCGCGCCATCCTCGCCTGCGCGTACTTGGCCGTGTCGTCCTCCGGCAGCTTGCCCTCCAGCCTGATCTCCGGCGTCCCGCCACGTGAGATCGCGTCGGGAGTCATCGCCGCGTCGAAGGACGCCCCCGCCGAGCCCGACAGCGCAGAGAACCGCCCCGAAACGTACTGCTCCGTCAGCAGCTCCAACCCCTGCGAGTAGAACGACGCCTCCGCTATCAGGCGTGGCCGCAGCACCGAGTCGAGGCCCGACCGCAGCGTGTTGATCGCGAAACCGGATAGCTGGAACTGCAGCTCCCCGTAGACCGAGTGCGGGATCGACCCGCGCTGCACCTCGCCCGATATCCGCCCCGTCAGGTCTGCCGCGTCCTGCGTCGTCTTCAGCAGCGGGAACGCCTGCACCTCGTCGCCCTCGCTCATGGCGATCGTCGTCCCCTCGAGGTAAGGGTCCTCGTCCAGCGTCTTCCGCCCGTCGCGGGATTTCACTCCCAGCGGAGGCCTCCTCGCCCGCGCCGCCAGCTCCAGGAAGATCGACATCATCAGGTTGTGCTTGTCGTATATCTCGCGGTTCGACTTGAACACGCTCTCCCCGTAGTCGGACACCGAGTCCGCCGCCGCGTCCGTCTGCACCAGCGGCACCGGCCCCACCGGAACGATCACCACCGGCGCACGGCTCGACCCGTGAGGCGTCGGCCTCTTCAGCACGACCCCGTTGCCCGCAACCACCGTGTTGTACGTGCGGTCGTAGAAGTCGTATACCTCCATCTCCGCCTCGTCCCCGTCCTGCGCTCCCACCCTGAGCGTGTCGATGTCCTCCCCGACATCCACGCCGTACTCGGCGCGAATCTCCCCGCGCGTCTTGCGGACCTTGTAGCACGCCCAATCGAGACCCTCAGCCCCGACCGACCAGTAGGTGTGCATGGGGTCCCACGGCGTCATGTCCACCACCGTCTCGCCCGACGCCGTGTTCATCATCAGCCAGCGACCGGCCACCATCCCGCGCACGACGTTGTGGAACGCCGTCAGGTCGCGCATCGGCGGCTCCATCCGCTGCTGGATGCGACGGTCGACTGACCGCATCAGCCCCCACGTCCACTTCTCCTTCACGGCGTCCACCGTCCGCTGCGCCCCCGTCCTGCCCGCCTGCGGGATGCGGATGCCGAACTCCGCCCGCGCGATCCACTGGATCACCTTGTCCGCGTACACCTGCGGCGCGTTCGACGTGTAGCTCCGAAACCCCTCCACCGGATGCCCGTACCCGTCCACCTCCTGGAACGGCTCCAACCGGTACAGCCGGAAGTCCCCCTCCATCCGGTCCCGCAGCGGACGGGTCTGCTCCTCCTGCCGCCCCACCGCGCGAATGATCTCGTCCGGGTCATTGATGTTCGTTGGCATGTGTCCTCTCCCAGTTCCCATATTCAGGCCGCGACGCCCCTGCGTCACTGGCCCACAACCCAAGAATAGAACGCCCGTTCCTGTGAGTCAAATTCACAACTATCGGCTTACGTCGAGGACCCATAAAGCCGAAATCGGTTGAATATCTCGACAAACATTTGACATCACGTCAAAAAGTATGATATTTTTGTGAAATAGGGATATGACAGGAAGCTAACATACGCTATTTCGGGAGGTGAGCCATGCGCCTCATGCCGAAAGGTCTCCAGACCTCTCCCGAACATCTGCGCGTAAGTGCCCGTCCCCCTCAACCGCGAGGAATCCCGCAGACGCCCTCCCCTGACACTGCTCCGGCTTTTGGCCTTCACCCAAGCCGATTCATACGGTCCGTAATGCCGCTCTCAACGGAGGTACCGCAAGCAAAACCCTGACAGACCCCTAACCGCACGCCGTGTTTGGCTTGACAGTGCCTCGACCCATTGAAGGGGGCGCACGATGTGGCTCAAACGGAAAGATCGTCAAACGACTCCCGACCATGCCCATGAGCATGGTCACCCCCACGAGGAGTCCGGAATCTCACGGCGGCGGTTCCTTATCGGCACGGTCGCGGGGATCGCAGGGTTTGCGGTAAGCCGGTTTCTGCCGCCGCTACCGGGAACATCATGGCTCTCGAATACTACGCAGTCCGTCTCAGCCGTTCCGGATTGCACTCCCTTCAGTTGTGCATGCCCGGTTACGGGTGCTTCCCATTGCTTGTGTCTCAGCAGCAAATGTGGCCAATGCTTGGACGGATGCGCTTACTTCTATCCTGATAAATGGTGGTGGACGGCAACAAGTCATTGGGGACCAGACGCTTGTTATTGTACCTCATATTGTGCGGGTCCTTTCTTCTACTACAAATGCAACGATTGTGACAGTTGTCGTTTCGGGTGAGGTGGCTTCCTGCATAACTCATCTTCAAATGCACGACTTGGCTGCATGACTTTAGTTTTCGCCATGCTTTTGGCGATTGCATGTTTGCCGGTCGGTTCTGAATTATCAGATAGCTGGGATGCGCAAGGAGGACCAACAACAATGGCAACTGAGAGGACGTTAACGATAGAAGAATACGATGATGATAGCGAACTACCACCTGACCACAACACTCCACAACAGGTGGACGCACCTCCGGCATACGATGCTGCAACGGCAGTAACCCCCTTAATTGATGTTAAGGAGGCCGTGGGCAGACTGTTAGTGCCAAGCTATCTACCTGCTGGATTTGAACTGGTGGAAAGTTCCTACTCTGGCGAAACGTCGAAGATAGCCTATGCCAACGAGCATGGTCTAATGCTATTCGTCACACAGAATCCTCATGGAGGAACCTTCCGCGTCAAGAGAGGACAGGTAGACAGCATAAGTGTCGGTGAGTGGGAAGGCTATCTCATTCGCGGGGTTATGACACGTGCCGTTTCCAATGACAATATTGCCGGGCCAGCAAGCTGGGATGCAGACCTCAGCTTGGCGGTCGTTGTGAAAGTCGACGATACTTGGGTTCGCATAGATGCTGTCCCTGAACCGGTCCAACGTGGCCTTACTGAGGCCGGTCTCTTGAGGATTGCGGGATCCCTCACTTATTTCTGAGAGGGTAGGCTCGCAGATAGAGGAAAGGCTAGATCCTTATCATGGGCCCTGTGTTACTATTTGTCGCCCCCCTCATCCTCGGCGCCGTCTTCCTCATGTCCGCCGTGCCCAAGCTGGCCGCCCCACGGCAGTTCGCCAACGATGTGCAGCAGTACCGCATCCTCCCGCGTCCGATGGCATCCGCCTTCGGGTACGCTCTCCCCTATGCGGAGCTGGCCGCCGCCGCGCTGCTGATTACCGGAGTCTACACCGAGTGGGCCGCGCTCGGCGTCGCCGTCATGCTGGTCGTCTTCATGATCGCCGTCGGTGTAGCGATGGCCCGCAAGCTCAATCTCTCGTGCAGCTGCTTCGGCCTGCTCTACCGCGAGCGCGTCGGCTGGTCGACCCAGGTCCGTGACGGCATTCTGCTCGCTCTGGCCCTCCTCATCCTCGTAACCGACACCGGCGGCCCCACCGTTGCGGACATGCTCGCCGAGCCGGGAAAGCTCAGCCACGCCATCGGCCTCGCGCTCACCGTCATCGCGCTGGCGTCGGCCCTGGTCATCGCCGCCCTCTCCGTCCGCACGGCCAGACGCCACCCGGCGAACGTCCACCCGATCTAAATTCCACTCGTTCTGGGCTGCCCTGCGCTCCGTTCGGCCTGAGCTTGTCGAAGGCCCTCTTCGTGGTTCGACAGGCTCACCACGAACGGACTTTGGAAAGGCCCCCTCTGCGCCCTCCGCGTTCTCTGCGGTGAATCTTCCCGTGCTACAATACTCCCCAGGCGAGTCCGTTTTCCGCGGACTCGCCCTATTCTGCGTTTGAGGCTACACAAAAGAATGTCCCTGAGCGTCCTGAGTGACGTGCTTGAAAGCGCGCCGCAGTTCGAGCGGCTCCGCGCCTCGATGGGCCAGTCGAAGGCCCACGTCCGCCTGCAGGTGCTGCCAAACGGCGTGCCTTTGTCAGTGGCCACCCTCGCGCGGAACGTCGATGTCCCCGTCCTCCTCGTCGCGCCGAGACCCGACGAGGCCCGGCGACTCTACGAGCAGATATCCCTCTGGAGCGCCGACGAACGCTCCGTCCTCCACTTCCCCGAGAGCGAGACCCTCCCCTTCGAGCGCCTCGTCACCGACGCCGACACCGAGCAGCAGCGCATCGGCGTCCTCGCCCGGCTCCTCGACCACGACTTGCCCGACGCCGACACTCGCCCTGGCCCCAACATCATCATTGCCTCAGCCTCAGCCATCTCCCAGAAGACCGTCTCCCGCGAGAGCTTCGAAAAGAGCCTGCACCGGCTCGTACCCGGCCAGACCCTCGACCTGCGTGAGCTGCTCGACCGGTGGCGGCGCATGGGATACTCCTTCGAGCCGACCGTCGACCTGCCGGGCACGGCGGGACGGCGCGGCGGCATCCTCGACGTCTTCCCCGTCGGCGCGGAGTACCCTGCCCGCATCGACCTCTGGGGCGACGAGATCGACTCCATCCGCCTCTTCGATCCCGCAACTCAGCGCTCCACCGAGCTCGTGGAGTCCATAGACATCCTGCCCGCTGCGGAGACCCTCCCCGGCCTCACGCACCCCGACCACGTCGACTACCTCCTGCGCTCCATCGACATGCACAACTGCAACGCTGAGACCCGCGAGCGCATCGGCGAGGAGATTCACCTCCTCCTCGACGGCGACGATGTCGAGGACGCCAACTTCTACGCCGGGTTCTTCAACCACGGCTCATTGCTCGACTACCTTCCGAGCGATGCCATCATCGTCCGCTATCGACCGACCGACATCGTCGAGGCGGCATGGGAGACCGAGGAACGCGCGCACGAGCTCCGCGAGGCCAAGCAGTCGCGCGGCGAGCTTCCGCACAACTTCCCCTCGTCACACGCCCCTTGGCGCGAGACGGAGCCGGCGATCGAGGAGTTCCCTCGCCGCATCGACGTGACCCCCTGGGGCGCGGAGGACCTCGTCCACCAGGACACCATCGTCCTCCCCTTTAGCTCCGGCCCCGAGTACGGCGGAGACGTCGAGCACTTCGTCATCGAGTCCGAGACCGCCGCCGAGGAGGGCGACCGCCTCGTCGCCGTCAGCTCCGTCCCCAAGCGGCTCGGCGAACACTTCGACCGTGCTGGCGTGGAGACCTCCCTTCTCGATTCCCTTGAGGAGACGCCCGCGCCCGGTTCGATCACCGTCATCCAGAACCCCGGCTCCGGCCTCAGCGAGGGACTGGCCCTCCGCGTGAACGGGCGCAGCCTCCTCGTCCTCAGCGACGCCGAGATATTCGGCACCGCCAAGCGCCGCACCGTCTCCCGCCGCCGGGCGCGACGACGAGACTCGCTCCTGTCCGAGCTCAACCCCGGCGACTACGTCGTCCACGTCGAACACGGCGTCGGCAGGTTCGCGGGAACCGGACGCACCCCTCGCGAGGACGACGACCGCGAGTACCTCGTCATCACCTACGCCGAGGGCGACGAGCTCTACGTCCCCATGGAGCACCTCGACCGCGTGACCCCCTACGTCGCGCCGCTCGACCGCCCTCCCTCGCTCTCCCGGCTCGGCACGCAGGAGTGGAAGCGCACCAAGGCCCGCGTCGAGCGCTCCACCCGCGAGATGGCCGCCGAGCTCCTCTCCCTCTACGCCTCCCGCGAGCTGTCCGAGGGCCACGCTTTCGCCCTCGACACCCCGTGGCAGGTGCAGCTCGAAGACGCTTTCCCCTACGAGGAGACGCCCGACCAGGCCGAGGCCATCCTCGACATGAAGCGCGACATGGAGAGCGGCAAGCCCATGGACCGGCTCATCTGCGGCGATGTCGGCTACGGCAAGACCGAGGTCGCCCTTCGCGCCGCCTTCAAGGCCGTCACCGACGGATACCAGGTCGCCATCCTCGTGCCCACCACCGTCCTCGCCCAGCAGCATTTCACCACCTTCTCCGAGCGCCTCAAGCCCTATCCCGTCCGCGTCGAGGTACTCAGCAGGTTCCGCTCCGACCGCGAGCAGCGCGATATCGTCAACGATCTCGCCGAGGGTAAGGTCGATATCGTCATCGGTACCCACCGCCTCGTTCAGAAAGACGTGTCCTTCAAGAATCTCGGACTCATCGTCGTGGACGAGGAGCAGCGCTTCGGCGTCGCCCACAAGGAGCGCCTCAAGCAGATGCGCTCCGAGGTCGATGTCCTCACCATGACCGCGACGCCCATCCCGCGCACGCTCCACCTCTCCCTCTCCGGCATCCGCGACATGAGCGCCATCCAGACCGCGCCAGAGGAGCGCCTGCCCATAAAGACCTACGTCTCCGAGTTCAGCGACGAGCTCATCCGCGAGGCCATCCGCCGCGAGCTCGACAGACGCGGACAGGTCTACTTCCTCCACAACCGCGTCTACAACATCGACTACATCGCCGGGTACATCCGCAGGCTCGTCCCCGAGGCAAAGGTCGGCGTCGCCCACGGCCAGATGGGAGAGAATCGCCTCGAACAGGCCATGGTCGACTTCGCCGAGGGCGGCGTGGACGTCCTCGTCTGCACCACCATCATCGAGTCCGGCCTCGACATCCCGAACGTCAACACCCTCATCGTCAACCGCGCCGACGCCTTCGGACTCGCCCAGCTCTACCAGCTTCGTGGCCGTGTGGGACGCAGCGCCCGCCGCGCCTACGCCTATCTGCTCATTCCTCAGCACCGCAGCCTCACCGAGACGGCGGAAAAGCGCCTCAAGACCATGCTCGCCGCCACCGAGCTCGGCGCGGGCTTCCAGATCGCCATGAAGGACCTAGAGATCCGCGGCGCGGGCAACATTCTCGGCGCAAACCAGAGCGGCCACATCTACGCTGTCGGCTTCGACCTCTACACCCGCCTCCTCTCAGACGCCGTCGAGTCCCTCCGCGCCCAACGCGCGAGTTCTCCCACACCTCCTGTTACGGAGGAAAACGCAGGGATAGAACCCTCCCATCCTTCCCCCGCCGGGGGAAGGACTGAGGAAGGGGGGCTCTTTCAGAACCAAGCACCCAGCCCCCAGGTCGACATCGGCATCCCTGCCAACATCCCCACCGACTACGTCTCCGACCTCCCCACGCGCCTCGACGTCTACCGCCGCCTCGTAAGCTCCGCCACCCCCGCCGACGTGGACGCCATGGGCGACGAGCTCGTCGACCGCTTCGGTACCCTCCCGTGGCAGGTGCAGAACCTCCTCTACGTCACCAAGCTCAAGCTCGCCGCCGCCCAGGCCAACATCCTCTCCGTCAACAGGGACAACGGCACCGTCGTCCTGCGCCTGCAGGAAAGCGTTGGCGGCGCAAGACAGGCCCTCCGCCGCCACCTCGGCGACCACGTCGACATCGGCAACACCCAGGTCCGCGTCGACATCTCCCACGCCTCCAACGGCTGGGAACGCTCCCTCCTCGAAACCGTAGAACAACTCGGCCAATTCACCCAACAAATAGCCGCCCAACTCGCCGCCGTCCCCTAAAGGACATCGAAAAGTAACCCCGTTCACCCTGAGCTTGTCGAAGGGTCGTTCATGGTTCGCCAAGCCTGTCCTGAGCCTGTCGAAGGGCTCACCACGAACGGCTTCGCCAACCCATTTGAAACCTTCCAATCTTCTCAGCAGACCATTTCGAGCGCCGAACGCACCGGCTGTCATTCCGAAACGTAGCGCAGCGAAGTGAGGAATCTAAAGTCCTCGCCACCAGCAAAGCGTCCCTTACTGGCAACCATCCCCGCCCCAGTCATCACCCTCAATGCTCTCCTCTGCACCCTCCGCACCCCCTGCGGTGAACCCTCTTACCCCCTCTCCCGTCGTGGGAGAGGGCTAGGGTGAGGGTAAAAAGCCCAGTCAAGCACCTCTCCCGTCATTCCGGCGCAGGCCGGAATCCAGTCACCTACCGTAGCCACGTCCTCACTTTGCCACGCAAAGCTCCCCTCTTCCACTCCTCACTCCCGCCCAATGAGACCCTTACAAAACAACCACGACAGCCTGTCATTCCGAGCGCAGCGAGGAATCTAAGGTCCTCGCCACCAGCAAAGTGCCCCTTACCGGCAACCATCCCCGCCCCAGTCATAGCCCTCAATGCTTTCCTCCACGCCCTCCACACCCTCCGTGGTGAGTCCCCTTCTTTCTACGCAATACTTTCTACTTTCTTCCCTGAAACACGCCTGTAACAACTACCCGCTATCATCCCTAACCGGCTTGGCGGCTTCGCGGGTCATCCCGCGTCCGCACGTTACGAAACAGGGGGATGGAAACATGGATTCCGGTCACACCGCCTGGATGCTGACGGCCTCTGCCTTGGTGCTCCTCATGACGCCGGGGCTCGCCTTCTTCTACGGAGGCCTCGTCCGCGCCAGAAACGTCATCAGCACGCTCATGTACAGCTTCATGGCAATGGCCGTCGTGAGCGTCGTATGGGTACTGTGGGGCTACAGCCTCGCATTCGGCGAGGGAAGCGCCTTCATAGGCGACCTCAGCTTCTTCGGCCTGTCGGGCATCGACGTCAACGACACCGACAACGGCATCCCGACGCTGCTGTTCGTCATCTTCCAGATGATGTTCGCCATCATCACGCCCGCGCTCATCACGGGCGCATTCGTCGAGCGCTTCAAGTTCACGACCTACCTCGTCTTCGTCGTCGTCTGGGTCACCATCGTCTACGCCCCCGTCGCACACTGGGTATGGGGCGGCGGATGGATCGGCGACTTTGGGGACGGCGCGCTCGACTTCGCGGGCGGTACCGTCGTCCACATCAACGCCGGTGTCGCTGCGGTTGCGGCCGCATGGCTCATCGGAAAGAGGCGCGATCCCGGCCCTGAGCCGCACAACGTGCCATACGTCATACTCGGCGCGGCCCTGCTCTGGTTCGGGTGGTTCGGCTTCAACGCCGGCTCCGGCCTCGCAGCCGATGGCGTCGACGTTAACGCCTTCCTCGTCACCAACACCGCCGCCGCCGCCGCCGCCCTGACGTGGGGCGTCATATCCCAGATACAGACCGGTCGCATGAGCGCCGTCGGCGTGGCGTCCGGTGCGGTCGCGGGACTCGTCGCCATCACCCCCGCATCCGGCTACGTCGGAGTCTACGGCGCGCTCGCCATAGGCGCGGGTGCGGGACTCCTCTGCTACATAGCCGTTTACCTCCGCACCAAGGTGCAGGTCGACGACGCGCTGGAGGTCTTCGCCGTCCACGGCGTCGGCGGCATCTGGGGCGCAATCGCAACCGGCATCTTCGCGGTCGCTGCCATCGGCGGCACTGCAGGACTCATCGACGGCAACGCCGGTCAGATGGTTACCCAGGTCGTCGCCGTCATAGCAACCATGGTCTACTCATTCGTCGTCACGCTTGTCATCCTCAAGGTGCTCGACCTCATCCCGGGTCTCGGCATCAGGGTATCCGACGAAGACGAGGACATCGGCCTCGACCTCTCAGCCCACGGCGAGAGAGCATTCGTCAGCGACGGCGCCGACTAAATACCCTAATATGTGGAAGCATCACGAAAATGAACGCCCTATCCCCTCTCCCGTCGTGGGAGAGGGCTAGAGCCTGCCCCGTACTCGATACGGGGGTGAGGGTTCCCGACACGGAACACTCCCGAAAACTGAGGTGAACCTACAATGCTAAAGATAGAAGCAATCGTCCGACCCGAGCGCATCCATGCGGTGACCGACGCCTTGGAAGAGGCCGGATGCGGCGGATTCCACTACCTGAACGTAACGGGACAGGGGAAGCAGAGAGGTGTCGAGGTCTTCACTGGCAGGGGAGCGCAGATGGTCCGCGCCGCAGGCTCCAAGACCCTCGTCGTCACCGTCGTCCCCGACGACCTCAAGGAGGCCGCCGTCAACGCCATCATCGAGGCCGCCAGAAGCCCCGGCGACGGCCGCATCGGCGACGGCAAGATCATCGTCTCCCGCGTCGAAGACGTCATCCGCGTCCGCACCGGAGAACACGGCGAGGCCGCCCTCTAGCCAACCACGCCCACGCCGTCCCACACCAACCACCGCCTACATCCAACCAATCGCAGGGGCGACCCTCCCGGTCGCCCTTGGCCCTCCCCTCCGTCATTCTCGCTTTCAGAGGACCTTTGCATAACCCCTGATGGGAGCCTGGAAATCCCTTCCCCCTTGATGGCTGACAGGGGTAGGCAAAACGGGGATGTAGCTACGATCCGGCTCCGTCTCACTGTCATTCCGAGCGTAGCGAGGAATCTAAAATCCATCACTGCAAGCCGGGTTAGTCGGCGCGCCATCCGCACCCTCGCCGACAGGATAGGAATTCTCCATGTCGGCGCTGCCTTGGGACGGGCATTTTAGATTCTTCACTCCGCTTCGCCGCGTTCAGAATGACAGTGGCGGGGTTGCTTTCAAAGTGGGCCAATAGCTGAATACCTACCCCTGTCAGCCCTTGATGGGGGAAGGCTAGGATGGGGGTGAAATTCGTGGCGCTAAGGCAATATCTGGAGGTTACGCAAAGGTCTCTTTTTATGGGGTCATACCGATATGATGGTCAGGCCTTGCAGCCGCTTGAAATGCCGGCGGTTGTTGCTCAGCAAGGTGAGACCGTGCCGCAGAGCGGTGCAGCCGATTAGCAGGTCGAGATCACTGACGGGAGTTCCCGCCGCCTTCAGCCTGCCTCTTTCGCGGGCGAATATACGGCAGATTTCGTCATCTACTTGAATGACATCATAGCCACTTATGAACTCTAGCAAGAGCGCTTCATTGGCTCGCGGCTCATTTGAGTAAAACACGCCTTGATAAAGTTCGGCTGTTGAAATGATGCTTATGCCAATACCGTCGTCGGTCAATTCTTCAAGGCGCTGAACCACGGACGGGCTGCCGTGAAGAGCGTGAATTGCTCAGTCGGTATCGACGAGATAGCGCATACGGGCCTAGCGCTGTGACTCCCGCTTTGTGCCCGTCAGCCGGGCTTCGTAGATATCCCGTATGAGCTCATCGGGATCCTGTGTACCCTTCCAGCGCCCTGCCGTCGCCCGCAATGCCTTGAGGCCGCGCTTGCCGCGTGATGTCCGCGACTCGACCTCGACGCTTATGGACAGGTCCGCGCCTTCCTCGATGTCCAGCGGCTTCAAGGGCACGATTGCACCCTTGGTGTACGTCGCTTTCACACCGCTAATCATGGGATCGCCTCCGCGTCTGCATGGCTAATGGCCGTCGCCGTTCCATTATCGCACACTTGACGCGAAGCAACCCACCGCATAGGACGCTGGCTCGCGGAGTGAGATTTGGGAGTTCCGCCCATCCCGCATTTGACGAACAAGAACAGATAATCTACCATAACCCTACATCACCCGCGACGCAGCCGTCGCAGGCAATACAAAATGTCGGAGAATGTCAGGAAAACCGTGACCCCCACAACTGCTCTCGCGACGCTACAAACCCTTATCTGCAACTCACACCCTATAGCGGAAATGTCCCAAAATGTCCCCAGATGTCACAAAAACGCGACTCTCACCGAACTCCCCTCTGTGTCCTCTGTGCTCTCTGTGGTGAGTCCGGCCCCAACCCCGAGGAGGCACGCCCCATAGCGGAAATGTCCCAAAATGTCCCCCAATGTCACAAAAACAGGAATTTCACCTACCTCCCCTCTGCGTCCTCCGCGCCCTCTGCGGGGAGTCCCCCTGCACCCAGCACCTAGCCCCCAGAACCCCGAGCACCCTTCCGGCTCAAAAACTCATCGAACCCCTCGCGCACGGGCGGCGGCTTCAGCGCGTCTGCCTGCGCCTCCAGTTCATTCACCTGCATCTCGCGCCACGACGCCCCCACGTCCCGGATCATCAGCTCCTTGATCCCCTTCACGATCCGCGTGTCGTTCGCCGCGATGGCCCGCGCGATCTCCATCGCCTTCGGCATCAGCAGGTCCGCCGCGACCAGGTGGTTCAGCAGCCCGATCTCCAGCGCCTCCCGCGCTTTCACCACCCGCCCCGTGAACAGCAGCTCCTTCGCCTTCGGCCACCCGACCTGCATCGGCAGGTTCCACGTCGAGTTCACGCGCCCGTACGCCGCCGCCAGAAACCGGAAGCTCGCGTTGTCCGACCCGACCCGGATGTCCATGCTCGCCGCGATGACCGCGCCTCCGCCGTACGCCAGCCCGTTGATGGCCCCAATCGTCGGCTTCGTGCACGTCGCCAGGTGCCACATATGCCGCGCTCTGTCCGGGTCGCCGTCCTGCGATCCCGTCTCCTCCGCGATCCGCGCCATCTCGTGAATGTCCGCCCCAGCCGAGAACGCCCGCTCCCCGGCCCCCGTGACGACGATCGCTCCGATAGCGTCGTCCTCCTCCAACTCACTGACCGCCGCGTCGATCTCCCGGTACATCGCCCGGTTCAGCGCATTCAGCACCCTCGGCCGGTTCATCGTAATGATCCCGACGCCCCCATCCCTCTCCAACACGATAAACTCATACGACACGATTTCTACTCCCTACTTTCTTCCACCTCTGTGCTCTCTGCGATCTCTGTGGTGAATTGACCCTACAGGCCCCTACTTTCTATGCACTACTTTCTACTTTCTTCCCCCCTCCACACCTCATACGGATTCTCCCTGTTCTCCAAAGGAAAATACACCCGCTCCCCCAGCCGGTGCGACTCGTGCACCGCCATGATCATCTCTAGCGCCGCACGTCCGTCCTTCCCGCTTGAGCTGAACACCACGTCCCGGTCCTCCTCCACAGCCTGGATCAGTTCCCTCACGATGACCTTGTTGCTCAGCGCCGTCGACGACACCCCGCGCTCCCGCTGCTCCCGCTCCCACTCCTCGATGACCACCGGCCTCCACTCGTCCTCCGACCCCGGCACCCACCTGCTGTGAGGATAGACGAACATGTTCCCCGACGGCGAGTTCCGCACCGATATGATGCCCTCCGACCCGTAAACCTCGAACCCGAACAGGCTGCTGCTTCCTCCCGGCGGCATGACGACCGGCTGCGACTCGAACGTCGCCGTCACCCCGTTCTCGAAGGCATACGTCGCATGTACGCCATTCCCCGCGATCAGCCCGATCTCCTCGGGCCCGTCCCGGACATCCTTGACCGTCACGTCCCGCCCGTTCTCCGTCACCCGCCCGCTCGCCCACACGACATCCGAGCCCGCCACGTACCTCATGCTGTCCATCATGTGCGTCCCCAGCACCATCAGGTCCTCCGCCCCCGAACGGTGGTCGCACTTCCCCATGGCCCGGAGCGACTGCAGATCTCCGATAGCCCCGCGTTCCACCATCGCCTTGGCCCGCTGCTCGTACGGGTTCGCCCTTCTGTGCGCCACCGCCACCCGCGTCCCCGACCGCTCGCAAGCCGCCAGCATCGCGTCCGCCTCCGCCAGCGTAGCGGCGAACGGCTTCTCGCAGAAGATGCCCTTGACTCCGGCGTCCGCCGCCGCAAGCACCATCTCCGTCCGAGCACCCAGCCATCGCGGACACACCGCAACGAAGTCGAGCCGCTCCCGCTCCAGCATCTCGCGATAGTCGCCGTACAGCGATCCGGCTCCCGTCCGTTCACCCGCCTCACGCAGCCCGTCCGCATCGTCATCCGCCACCGCCACAAAATCAACTCCAGCCATCCCCACGAACGCCACATCCAGCCCGTGTCCCCAGTTCCCTCGTCCCGTCCTGCCAATCGCCCCCGCCCGGTACGGTGTCATATAACCCTCCAAACGCCTCTTTAGTCACTCCCAAACAATACCGTCACACAAAACCTCGACCCCTGTCATTCCGATCGCAGCGCAGCGAAGAGAGGAATCTAAAATCCTTGCCGTTGCATGACTCACTCTCCTACGCAATTCTTTCTGCTTTCTTCCCTCTGTGCTCTCCGTGCCCTCTGTGGTAAGACCTTCCCCATTCTACGATGATAAGATACCGCCGACACCCCACCGCACGGAGGAAGCCATGCACCTCATCATTGCCGGCTGCGAGTATTCGGGCTCCACGACCCTGTCCCAGACCTTCGGCGAGTGGGGCGCGGCGAACATGGAGGGCGGCAGGTGGGGTCCTAACGAGTACCACGACCACTGGAAGCTGCCCCACATTAGCAACTTCTCCCCGCCCGCGCCCGACGAGGTCGCCTCGGTCGTCGCCTGCTTCCCCGACGCAAAGGACGGCGACTACACTCGCACCGGCCTCTCCCACGAGGAGCAGGCCCAGATCATGGCCCTCTCCCCCAAGCTCAAGGAGATGGTCCAGCGCTACCACCTCCAGTACCACCTGCACCCGTCCTTCTACGCGCAGGACGACCACATAATGGTGGGAGCACACTTTGACGAGGGCATCCTCGGTCCTATCTACTTCGACTACGGCGGAGACGGCCAGTACGCCGACCGCAGGGTCTCCAATCGCGGCTACGAAAAGCAAATTCTCGAGCTCGGCCCCGACACCATCCTCGTGCTCGTCACCGCTTCACCCGACGCCATTCGACAACGCATGAAGGACAACCCCCACCTCGCGGGCGCACTGCAGGACGCCGATGTCGAGCGCGTCCTCGATCGCTACGAGGAGGAGTACGCCGACTCCCTGCTTACACGAAAAACTCGCCTCGACACGACCTCCGCCACCATCCAGGAGTCCACCGACGAGATCATCGAGAAGATCACCGCGCTCATGACCGACGAAGACAGGCAGCGAATCAAGGGAGGCGCAGCATGAAACCCCGCAAGCTCGGACGCTCAGACGTTACCGTCACCCCCCTCGGACTTGGCACCGGCAACTGGGGCCGCGAGATCGACGAGGATGCCTCGTGGCGCGTCATGGACTACGCGGTAGAGCAGGGCATCACCTTCTTCGACTCCGGTGAGGTCTACGGCGGCGGCCAGTCCCACGCCGGACGCAAGAGGATGTACGGCACCGACGACGTTCGCGAGACGACCACCGAAATGAGCTCGTCCGAGAGGATCATCGGAAGCTGGTTGCGCGCCCGGGGATGCCGCGACGAGATCACCCTCTGCACGAAGGTCGGCACCGGCAATGATCCTGAGAACATCGGGGTGGCCCTCGCTGGCAGCCTTGAACGCCTCGGCGTGGACAATGTCGACATGTACAAGCTCCACAATCCCGACGAAACGCCCATCGCCGAGACCCTCGCCGCCATGTCCGAGGAGGTCGCCGCAGGCCGGACGCGAGCTATCGGGTGCAGCAACTTCTCCGCCGACCAGCTCAGCGAGGCCCTCGAAGCCAGCGCGACGCACGGCCTGAGCCGCTTCGACGTCATCCAGCCCCCGTACAGCCTCGCCCTCCCCGACGCCGACGAGGACATCTTCCCCATCTGCGAGCGCGAGCAGATCGCCGTGACCTCATACAGCCCCCTCGGCGCGGGCTTCCTCACCGGCAAGTACACCCCCGACCGCTCCCAGTTTCCGAAGGGCTCCCGCTACCACATCGTGCCCGCCCACGCCGACATCTACTTCTCCGACAGGAACTTCCGGGTCGTCGAGCTCCTCCGCGAGCAGGCCGAGCGCTCCGGCACCTCGATGGTACGCCTCGCCCTCGCGTGGGCCATGCGCCACCCCGCCGTCACGTCCATCCTCGTAGGCGCGCGCAACTCCGAGCAGATCGACAACGCCCTCGCCGCCCGCGACATCGCCCTCGACGACGACCTCTGGACGACGATGCGGAACTGGCCTGCTTGAACGCCCTAACCCCCTATGCTAACCTAGCTACAGGTCGGGGTGTGGCGCAGTTTGGTAGCGCACCTGCATGGGGTGCAGGGGGTCGCTGGTTCGAGTCCAGTCACCCCGACCATGAACCTTCTCTCCCCCTTGGCAACATTCCTACAAGACATGTCGTTTGAGGTGCGTTAGTGAATGCTTGGGGAGTCGAGGTCTATGGAAATCCGTGTAGAGAATGCGGGTTTGATTGGTCGATATCTGTAGAGGCCGCCGCAGCGCTCATACCCCATGTACCATGTCGATATGCCGAGCTCCTGGAGGGTCAGGATAGCTCTGCGCGGCATCTGGACCTGACCTGGTCCGTGGGAGCCTACGTGTGTCATGTTGGCGATAATCTCCGAATATATGCAGAGCGCATGTGGAGCGCAGTCGAGGCCAAGCAGGTGCACATAGAGGGCTACGACCAAGACGATCTGGCTTCAGTTCGGAAGTACGAGTACATACCTCTCGATACTGCGCTCTGGTCACTCTCTCATGCAGCCGTTATGTGGTACGAGGCGTATGAGGCCGCATTCGACCGTGAAGCTACCTTCAACCACTCCGAGCGAGGCCTGCAGACGCTTTCAGACATTGTGCAGTCGTCAGTTCACGACGCTGTCCACCATGAATGGGATATCCGTCGCTCTTTGGTCGTCCAGGAATAGACGAATCCCTATTGACACGCAGCTGGGGTGTTCATCGGCATACCATGTGTTGATTCCTGAATCGTCACGATTCAACGGCAGTACGCCAGTGTCCTGTCTCGGAGGTTAACCGGACTAATCAGCCCGTGAAAATCCCCTCTCCCGTCGTGGGAGAGGGCTAGGGTGAGGGTGACTCCTACCCACCCGATTTATGCGACGAACTTCAAAAGCAGGACGCCTATTGATGGTGGTTCTTCCAGTATTCGTCGGGAATAGAGAGACCCGCCAAGACATAGTGCGAAGTGTTGCCGGGAATGTCTGGCGTGCCGGACTCGTCGATGTAGCAGAGGTGCATGGGGTCCTCAAAAGAAAAAGCGACTAGGGTCGGGGCCTTTGGCCCCGAGAAGAGACGCTTGGCGACTCAACCTAGACGCATCTTCAGCTTACTTACTGCCTGTCCGAACTGTCAAGGCCCCATATCTCCGCTAAAGCCGTCTCAAACCACTAGACGGCTATGACAGGTACCCTGCTGGAATGCAGGAATCCCCACGGCTAACCCGCTATAATTCAGTCCACACCGAGGCAACACACATGACCCTCCGACCAAAAGGAATCGTCTTCGACGCCGACAACGTCCCCGCCCTCGCGGACTTCTGGCATCGCGCGACCGGCTACGAGACGAAGTCCTCCAATACATGGTTCGCCCACCTCATTCCGGAGAAAGTCGGTCTCAAGCACATCTTCATCATCAAGGTCCCGGAGGGAAAGACCGCCAAGAACCGTTGCCACGTCGACTTCGACACCGACGACCGCACCGCCGAGGTGGAACGCCTCGTGGCCGCAGGCGCGACCAAGGTCGCCGACCACACCCTGCACGGCTTCACGTGGACCGTCATGCAGGACCCCGAAGGCAACGAGTTCTGCGTATCGGACGGGTAACATCACTAAGCACACCATACAACCACAAACTCCCATGCCATCCACCAACAAACAGGAATGGAACGACAGCACCTTCGAGCCCGTCAGGAAGCGGTTCGGCGAGCGGCGTGACCGCTTCGAGACCGACTCCGGCATCGAGGTCGACACCGTCTACACCCCCGAAGATCTCAGTGACTTCGACTACGCCGACGCCCTCGGATACCCCGGCGAGTACCCCTACACTCGCGGCGTCCAGCCCAATATGTACCGCGGCCGCGTATGGACTATGCGCCAGTACTCCGGCTTCGCCTCGCCCGAGGAGTCCAACGCTCGCTACCGCTACCTCCTCGAACACGGACAGAACGGCCTCAGCGTCGCCTTCGACCTCCCGACGCAGACCGGCTACGACTCAGACCATCCCCTCGCAAAGGGTGAGGTCGGGCGCGCCGGCGTCCCCATATCGAGCCTTGCCGACATGGAGGTGCTCTTCGAGGGCATCCCCCTCGACAAGGTCAGCACTTCGATGACCATCAACGCCACGGCCTCCATCCTCCTGTCCCTCTACATCGCCGTCGGCAAGAAGCAGGGCGTCGACCCGTCCCGGCTCAACGGCACGCTCCAGAACGACATCCTCAAGGAGTACATCGCGCGCGGCACCCACATCTACCCGCCCAGGCACTCCATGCGCCTCGTCACCGACGTGTTCAAGTATTGCTCCGAGCACGTCCCAAGCTGGAACACGATCAGCATCAGCGGCTACCACATGCGAGAGGCCGGGGCCACCGCCGTGCAGGAGCTGGCCTTCACCTTCGCCAACGGCATCGCCTACGTCCAGGCCGCCATCGACTCCGGGCTCGAGGTCGACGGATTCGCCTCGCGCCTGTCCTTCTTCTTCGCCTCTCAGAACAACCTCCTCGAAGAGGTCGCCAAGTTCCGCGCCGCCCGCCGGATGTGGGCCAGGATCATGCGCGAGCGCTTCAAAGCCCGCGATCCCCGCTCGTGGCGACTCCGCTTCCACACCCAGACCGCAGGGGTCACCCTCACGGCCCAGCAGCCCGACAACAACGTCATCCGCACCACCGTGCAGGCCCTCGCCGCCGTGCTCGGAGGCACCCAGTCCCTCCACGTCAACTCCCGCGACGAGGCCCTCGGCCTCCCCACCGAGGAGTCCGCCCAGATTTCCCTCCGCACCCAGCAGATTCTCGCCCACGAGAGCGGCGTCACCGACACCGTCGATCCCCTCGCCGGCTCATACTACGTCGAGAGCCTCACCGACAGTCTCGAAGAGGCCGCGTTCAACTACATCGCCGAGATCGACCGGCAGGGCGGTGCCGTGACCGCCCTGGAGTCCGGCTACCAGACCGATGAGATACACGAGAGCGCCTTCAAGCTCCAGCGCGAGATCGAGGAGCGGGACCGAATCGTCGTCGGCGTAAACCAATTCACGACCGAAAACCCGCCCATCGAGCAGTTCCAGCGCATCGACCCCGAGGCCGTCCGCAAGCAGATCGAGCGCGTCCAACGAGTCCGCCACGAACGCGACGAGGCCGAGACCGCCGCCGCCCTCCGGCGCCTGCGCGCCGTCGCCGTCGGTACCGACAATACCGTCCCCGCCATCCTCGAATGCGTCGAGTCCTACGCCACCGTCGGCGAGATCGCCGACGTCTTCCGCAGCGTCTTCGGCGAGCAGCGATAGCCCCCGCCCGCGAAGTCTCCATCACCCCGTTCGCCCTGAGCTTGTCGAAGGGCGTTCATCGTTCGACGAACTCGCAGCAGAAGAGCGCCTCCCCCTCAAATGTCCTCCGCGTCCGGACTGCGCAGCCACTCCACGTCGCCCAGCGTCAAGCCCGCCCGATTGACGATGGCCTCCAGTCCTTCCCGCGCTTCAATGCGGCTCATCGCCGACCTCGCCAGTCCCTCGCTCACCCCGATGTTCGGCAGCATCCCAGTCCTGATTCCTCCCACGACGGATATACCCGCCACGTGCAGGGGTTCGAGAGCGACGACCAGCCTCTCGAACGTCTCCACGCCCTCCTCAGCCGAGTCCACGTAGAGACCAAGCACCTCAGACGCACCTTCGATGTCCGGCGGGCGGATCTTGTGGTACTCGGCCAGCAGCTTGCGCTGGCGCTCCAGCAGGTCCTCCGCGCCCGCGACCGATTCCCCGATCCACCGTGTAAGCAAGTCGATATTGTAGTAACGATAGTCCCTGATGATGAGTCGCTGCCGCCTTTCGATGAACATGATGCTGTTCGCAAAATAGATGATGCTCGCGATCTCAGCCGTGGTTATCGAAGGGTCGGCAGTGGGAATCGGCCTCGGCGTGGCCGTAGCCGCAGGCGCAGGGGTAGGGTAGGGTGTCGGCGTCGGCACGATCGGTGTCGGAGCGAAGTCACGAGGCCGGGTGGCTGCCCAACCCGGTTCGTCCGTCTCTTCAGGCCCCGCGGCAGGCCTGAATGTCGGCAGCAGCACCACTGCAACCACGACCGCGATGACCGCCAGCCCCACGGCGACTCCCGCGATCACATATCTCGGCCTCCGTCTCCGTGGCGCTTCCTCCGGTCGGGGCCGCGCGCTCACACGATATCTCGGCCCTCGCGGATATGATCGCGGATTCATCCCCGCCTCCGCTCACTCAGTCCCCGAATTCAGATCTTCGAATGTCAGTCCCACCCTGCCCAATAGCTCTTGGAGTTCCTCGTAAGCCCGTTCGCGGGACCGATTAGCCGCTTGAATCTTGGAAGTCGCGTTCCCATAACCGTCGAGGCGTCGAAGACGTCGCGGCGTGCTGTCAGGGAATATCGCTTGGGCCTGCCCCGCCACTTTGTTCAGCAACTCATACCCTTCGAGTTCCCGCTCGTAGGAGTCTATGAACAGGGTATGGGCCAGTGCCGTTACATTGCTCGGTGAGTCGATCGAACCGATCTCCCCGGCCAGTTGTTCCTGCTTTGCAATGACGCTCTCAAGCGTGCGGAATACAACGGAGAATTCCGTAGTCCTGATGTCGATTCCCACCTGCCCGAACTCGGCCAGCACGCCCTCGCGCTTCACCTCAACGTCCAGTACGTCTTCAGTAAACGCCACCACAGCCGCGCGCTCTCCCTCGTCTATCGGCGGAGAGCCCTCTCGAAGCACGAAGAAAGCGCCGACCGCTACGACGACGACGAGCGCCAGGATACCCGCGCCTGTCACGACCCAACGGCGACGGCTCCGAGCCGCCTCACGCTCGGCCTTGCGCGGGTAGCGATACCTCGCCGGAACGGGGTTACGTCTGGGGTCTCTCAAAAGTCCCCCTGCTGCGTCCCGCATTCCCCTCTACGGGGTGATGAACGCCCGCGTGATCGCCGTGCCCTCTTCCTTGCCGAGCCATTCGCACTGCTCGAACGCCTGCCCGATCTCCTCCAGCGGGAAGCTGTGCGACATCACGTTCGTCAGCGGGAACCGGTCCTTCGTCCGCGCGAGGAAGTCCAGCGCCACCGGCAGCGTCGACGGGTGATAGTGCGTCACGGGAATGATCCTCACCTGCCCCCACAGCACCTTCGCCATGTCCAGCGTCACCATGCTGTTGGGCCAGATATTGCCGATCTCGACGTACGCCCCGCCCCGACGCACCATGTCGATGCCCTCGTTGATAACCTGCGGGTAGCCCACCACCTCCATCACGATGTCCGCTCCACGTCCCTCGGTGAGCTCCTTCACGCGCTCGACCCGCGCCTCCGCCGTGTCGTACTCGTTCAGGTCGATGGTAACGTCCGCGCCGCTCTGACGCGCAAGCTCCAACCGCCCCGCCTGCCCGTCGATGACGATGACCTGCGAGGCCCCGCGGTCCTTGGCCGATGCCGCCGCGCTGATGCCGAGGCCGCCGCGCCCTGGACGACCACGCTGTCGCCCATCTGCAGGTTGGCCAGCCTCCACCCCTCGATAACCTGCGAGACAGCGCAGTTCACCCCCGCAACCGCCTCGTCCGACAGCTCGTCCGGCACCTTGAACACGTAGTGACCGGGGAAGAGATAGTAGTAGTCCGAGAACCCGCCGTTGCAGTACGGGTACTCCTCCACCGATGCGCGGAACCGGAACCGGTCCGGGCAGTGGTTCAACTCCCCGCGCAGGCAGTTGTAGCACCGGTGACAGGGGAAGAAGTAGCAGAACACCACCCGGTCCCCCTCCTTCAGAGGTTGACCCTTCGAGTCGGTCGAGATGTCCGACGCCATCGCGTCGACCACGCCCGCCATCTCGTGGCCAAGGATCACAGGCCCGGGCTCGCCCGCCAGGATCGGCTTGATCTCTCCTCGCCAGAAGTGCAGGTCGGAACCGCAAATGCCCCCCGACCGTATCTTCACCCGAATGCCCCCCGCCTCGACAGGCACCGCCGGCAGCTCCGTTATCTCGAAGTGGTACGGCTCGACAAACAGCGCCGCCTTCCCCATGACCATGGTTTCACCTCCCCCTCAACGGTTCAGTTCGGATGCCCCATTATCCACAAAATCAACCCCGAATGCGACACAGCCTTGAGAATAGACGCTCCCACCAACCCTGCAGGTGACCCTACATACTCCTCCCTCCTCTCTGCGCTCTCTGTGCTCTCTGTGGTGAGTCCCGTCCCCCTCGCCTCTCTGCACCCTCCGCGCCCTCTGCGGTGAATCCCCCATAACCCCACCCTGCTATACTGTACCCCCGAATCGGGACACCCCCTTCCACCGTCTCTCCCCTGCGGGGGAGAGATTCAGAGAGGGGGCGTACCCTACTACAGGAGCACACTCCATGGATCTCGGCATCGCGGGCAGGACCGCACTCGTCACAGGCGGAAGCAGAGGACTCGGCAAGCACTGCGCCCTGTCGCTGGCGGGCGAAGGCGTGAACGTCGCCATCTGCGGGCGCTCGCGTGACACCCTCGACGCCACCACTACCGAGCTTCGAGCACTCGGAGTCGAGGCCGTCGGCATCGTCGCCGACGTGTCCGACACTGATCAAGCCGCCCCCCTGCACGACGAGGTCGTCGACCAATTGGGCCCCATCGACATCCTCGTCAACAACGTCGGCGGCAGCAATGTCCGCACCGACGCCCCCGAGCTCACCGTGGACGAGTTCAAGGGCGTCCTCGATCTCAACGTCTTCGGCGGCTACGCCCTCATGCGGCTCGTCATTCCCTACATGCGCGAGCAGAAGTGGGGGCGCATCATCAACATCGCCTCCATCTACGGCAGGGAGTTCGGCGGAAACCTCGGCTATATGACCGCCAAGGCCGCCCTCATCGCCGCCACCAAGCACGTCGCCCGCACCCTCGTCACCGACGGCGTCCTCGTCAACAGCATCGCCCCCGGCTCCATCCTCCACGAGGGAGGCTCCTGGGAGCGATTCCAGAACGAAAGCCCGCCCGAAGTCGTCGCCGACTTCATCGACCGCAACCTGCCCCTCGGAAAGTTCGGCTGGCCCGAACCCGTCGGCGACCTCACCGCCTTCCTCGCCTCAGAACGCGCCGACCTCATCACCGGCGCCTGCATCGTCGTCGACGGCAACCAGAGCAAATACGTGTAGTGGGCGTAGGCCTCCAACACCGCCCGGCTGTCTCACTCCACCCAAAACGAATACAGACTCGCGTCCTTGAGATAGAACCTTAGCCGCACCGGCTTCCTCAACCTCGACTTGTAGGCCCTCGTCTCGACGCCGATGTCGGCGGGCGTGTCGGTGGCATGTATCAAATCCCTGTCCCCGCTCCACTTCACCGTGCAGTCCGTCGAGTCGGTCGAGACGACCACGCAGTCCGCCCGCGAGTAGCCTTCCACCGGCAGGCCCATGTGGTCCAGCACTTCCACCTCCACCCTTCCCCGCGAACTCTCGACATTCAGGTGCAGCTCCGTACCCAGGAACGTCAGAGGCTCGGTCGTCATCGTCCCCTCGCCCGACTTCGGCCTTACCGCCGCGAAACCGTCGCGCCGCAGCTTGGCAATGCCCACCCCGTACGCTCGGCGCTCGCCGTCGATCACCCTGCCGGGCCAGTCCTTGACCGACCCTCTCCCCCCGTCCGCTGCCTTCACGTTGTGCGGGATATTCGCCCCCGAGTAGAACAGCCAAAGCTCGTCCCCCACCGGAATCAGGTTGCATGCGCCCGCCCACCTCGAGTCCCAGTCACCGGGCTCTCCCGTTTCGAGGTACGTCTCGCTCCCGAACGGCTTGCTCCATGTGATCCCGTTCCGGCTCGCGGCCAGAAGCGAGACCCGCGACTGGTCCGAGAACTCCACCACGTCGTTGCGATAGACCCAGATGAAGCCCACGTAGACGCCCTCATACTTCGCCACGGTCATGCGGTAGTACTCGATCTCGACCTCGTCCGCCTCTTCGGGCGCAACCGCCAGCACCGGCGGGCCCCAGTTGACGAAGTCGTCGCTCGCCACCCACGCCGATGTCCTCCTGTCGGGATCGAAGAAGTAGACGTTCGGCCTCATGTACGCCACGTACTTGCCGTGGTGGGCATCCCAGCCCAGCACGAACTGCCCATCCGTCAGCCCGTTCCGAAAGTCGATGACCGGGTTCCGCTCGTCGGGAGTCCAGTGCACCCCGTCCGGCGAGTACGCCACGAAGTGCCCCTTTCCGCCCCAGGGCGCGTCAGGATCGCTCGATGAATGCCAGTACATGGACTTGTACCGCTTTGCCGGGTCACTGTCCCGCACGTCCTTGATGACACTGAAGTTCCGTCCGGGACTGATCAGGTTGTTGTCGACCGACCCATCGAACTCTCGAATCCCCAGGCTCGGCTTCTCCCAGTGCGCGCCGTCCTCCGATGTCGCGTATGCGACCCCGCCTTTCGTGTCGTACCACGCCTTGAACAGACCCTCTTCCTCGTCATAGTGCAGCGAGTTGCCGATAATGCTCGCCACCCCGACTTCCCACGCCTCCGTCCCCTCCAACACCGGCGCAGTCGGCTTCACAGGCCGCTGCATCACAACCTCAACACCGCCAAGGTTCTCGATGAGCAGATCGTCCAGAAAAAGCTGTCGTTCAGGCCCGATATGCACTGTCATGGCTAGCGACTCCTACCTTGATTATCCTTCGGGTTGCGGCTCCTTCAAGACCCGCTCCAAGTGCGGATCGAGTACCTTCTTCAACTTTGGGAGTTGATCAAACATCCATGCCCGGGTCTCCTCCAGCTTCTCAGGATGATCGTCTATCGACCCGTCTTTCCTGATGCTTATGGTGAAGAAAGAGTTAGGTCCGAATCTGTGCCATACCCATTCAGCGTCGAGGGACTCTTCGATCTCAGACTGGGACTTTTGCAGTTCGTCGAATATCCGATTGTTAAGCTCAACGCTGTCCCACGTTCGAATATGGAGAGATACCCATGCGCCATTCTTCCAGAAGCTGACCGCGTAGCCTGTCTCTTCGTCGAACCGAGAGGGAAACAATCGACCGGTGTGGTCAAAGTAATTGACAGCTTTATCGGCAAAGCCCTCTCCAAGCAGCTCGGTAATCAGTGGTTGGAAGAAATCGTAGTACTGCCGCTTGGTCGCGGGCATTTCTCCCGACTTGAGTGTCGCCTCCTTATCCCAGCCGCCGGGGTATACCACCTTGCGAAATCTTGCTTCGAGGTCCTGGCCTCTAGCCTTCTTGAAGACCTCGACCTTTACGCCAAAGAACCTGATGCTCTCCTTCGTCCACTCATTGAGTCGGTGTAGCGCCTGCGCATGTTCGTAACCGAACTCCGGTGCGACCCATACTGCGACCTGCGCGCGAAGCCCGGTCGCATAGGTGAGCAGTTGGCCGAGATGGTGGAGATCGGTCTCTTCCAACTGGTTCTCGATGGCTACTAATACATCCTCGTCGGCCCCTCTCGCCAGAATATCCAGAAAGTACGGTCCTACCGGAACTTCCGTCTGGGGATGTTCCAGCTTCAACTCCAGCACATCCCCCAGCCGTTGGAGGTTGTCCGCGAGCCAGGGGGTAAAGTCAAGCGCCTCGTGCTCCCACATTTTGCGTACGTCCACTTGCTCAATCCCGTCTTCAGGTGTGGTCATGGCTGGTGACTCCCTTATGGCCCATTACGGCTGTACTACATCGCGTATCGAAGGTTGATGATACGTCCACGATTTCCCACACGCAATGTGCGAAAGACATCAATCCGGGGTGAGCCCGCAAGCCCCCGCCTCTCACCCAACCCTCACCGTCACCACCCTCTCCAACCCCGCATGGTCCTTGACAACCCCAGTCTCCCCACCCGGAAAAGTCCCCCGTGCCAGACTCTCCACCACCTCCACACGCCGCGGATCGATCTCCACCGCCAGCAGCCCTCCCGGCTTCACATACCCACGCGCTCCCACGATCAGCCTCCGCAACACATCCATCCCTTCCGACCCCGCGACCAGCGCAACCCACGGCTCCCGCCGGACATCCGGCGGCAGATCGACCGCCTCGTTTGTACTCAAATACGGCGGATTGGACACCACTACGTCCACAGGGCCGTCCAGCGCCTCGAACAGATCACCGTGACGCAGATGCACCCGCCCCTCCAGTCCATGCCGACGAACGTTCTCACCCGCGACACCCAGGGCCTCGCGGCTCACGTCCGTCGCATACACCGTCGCGTTCTGCAGATGATGTCCCAGCGCGACCGCGATACACCCGCTCCCTGTACCGATATCCGCGATAGTCAGAGCATCCTCATCCCCTCCACGACTCCGCGCATGTTCCAACACCGCCTCGACCAGAAGCTCCGTCTCCTGACGAGGCACCAACACCTCGGGCGTCACGACAAAATCGAGCCCATAGAACTCACGATGCCCCGTGATGTAGGAAAGCGGCTCACCCTCGATCCGCCGCCGAACCATGCCCTCGAACGCCTCTGCGTCCTCACCACTCAGCTCGCGTTCCGGGGAGGCATGAAACGTCGCCCGGTCGATACCCAGCGCGTTGCGGAGAAGCACCTGCGCCTCGATGTCCGCGTCGGGGATAGAGGCGCGTTCAAGCTGCTTGCGGGAGCGCGCCCAGGCCTCCCGCAGCCTCATGCGCCGAATTCCTCCAGGTTCCGGGCCTGCTCCGCCTCGACCAATCGGTGAAGGATGTCGTCGATCTCCCCGTCCAGCACCGCTTCGAGGTTGTGCCGCGTGTACCCGACCCGGTGGTCCGTCACCCGGTCCTGCGGGAAGTTGTATGTCCGCACCCGGCCCGACCGGTCTCCCGTGCCCACCTGCGACCGCCGGTCCTGAGATATCTCCGCCTGCTGCCGCTCCACCTCCTGCGCCAGCAGCCGCGAGCGCAGCACGGACAGCGCCTTCTCCTTGTTCTTCAGCTGCGAGCGCTCGTCCTGGCACTGCACTACCATGCCCGAGGGCTTGTGGGTAATGCGGATCGCCGTCGCGTTCTTCTGCACGCTCTGCCCGCCGTGCCCCCCGGCCAGGAAGACATCAATATCGAGATCGTCCGGGTCGATCTGGACGTCGATCTCCTCCGCCTCCGGCAGCACCGCCACCGTCGCCGCCGACGTATGGATACGCCCGCTCGATTCCGTCACCGGCACGCGCTGCACCCTGTGAGTGCCGCTTTCGTGTTTGAGCTGACTGTACGCGCCGTCGCCGTCGATCTGGAATACTATCTCTCGGATGCTCCCCAGCCCCGTCTCCGTGCTGCTGATGACCTCCACGCCCCAGCTATGGCGCTGCGCGTATCGCGTGTACATCCTGTACATCTCCGCCGCGAAAAGGCCCGCCTCCTCGCCGCCCGTGCCCGCGCGCACCTCCACGATAACGCCCTTCTGATCGTTCGGGTCCTTCGGGATCAGCGCCACGCGAAGGTCGTGCTCTATCTCCCCCTGTCGGCCTTCGAGCTCCTCAATCTCCTCACGCGCAAGAGCGGCCATCTGCCGGTCACTCTCCTCGCGGATCAGCGTCCTCGCATCCTCCAGCTCGTCGATCGTCCCCCGGTACTCCCGGAACAGCGCCACGATGTGCCTGAGCGAGCTGTGCTCCCTGATGACCTCTTGGAGCCGCGAGTACTCCCCCGCGATCTCCGGGTCCGCCATCAACTGCTCCAGCTCCTCGGAGCGCTGCTCGACCGTAGCCAGCTTGTCCAGCACAACCTTATCCAACATCGAAAATCAGGTCCTCTCTACCGAAACTCCCTGCCCACACATCCACCCATACAGCATAGCAAACCCCCAAGCCTCGTATCTCGGTATATGTAACTCCTCCTTCTTTCTACCCGCTACTTTCTACTTTCTCCCCCAGCCTTTATCATACGGTCAACTCACTAGGAGGCCCTCCCATGACCCTCACCACAGCCCGCATCCCAAAGGCCACCGCATCCGATGTCGACTTGGACGACTGGACTCTCCCCGATGAAGCAATCGTCGACGGCAACCCCGTCGCCAAGGGCAAGCTCCTCTGGCAGTCCGACGACAAGCGACTCGCCAACGGCGTATGGTCCTGCGAGCCCGGCTCCTTCAACTGGGAGTACACCTGGGACGAGACCATCTACTTCATCGAGGGCGAGGCCGTCATCACCGACCAGGACGGCAACACCTCAACCTACCGCGCCGGAGACCTCTTCTTCGTCCCCATCGGCACGATGACGCACTGGAAAGTCGTCGCCCCGGTCCTCAAGGTCTTCCACTTCCGCTCTGACGACCCCGTAGTCATCTAGGCGATGAGTGTCGACCGCTCGCGTCGAGTGAGGCTGTCATCGGGAGCCTAACATCCCCGGCAAGATGATCTGCGTAGTGACGACCCTAATACTCTCAGGTCTGAGGAGGACAGGCCGCAGAAGCGCTTGATAGCCCGCCCGTAGCAGACGACGGGCGCGTGATCAGCCGCCGAGAACGGCCTTGCGAAGCGCGTTGTTGAGTCTCGTCTGCCATCCCTTGCCACTCTCGCGGAAGTGGGCCACTATGTCCGCGTCGAGCCGCACCGTAACCTTCTCCTTCGTCGGCGCCTTCTGCTTGCCGCGCGTGCGGCGATATTGCTCCACGATATGCGGTACTGCCTCTGTAGCGGGGCGTGCGCGGGCCCAGTCCTCGGCCGTCCATTCCGAGGCGTCCGGGTCCCTGGCGATGCCGGCGTTGATGGCCGTTTCCTCACCGTACATCGCCTCTATCTGGGCAAAGGTAAGCTCACTGGCTGCGAGCTCGTCAAAGGTCAGCGTTCCCCCATGCTCTTTGGCTCCCCTCTCTGCCACTATCCTCGCGTACTCGGTAAACGGCAGCCGATCAAGATCGGTCTCGGTGTGACTGCTCATATCGCCTCCTGTCCCTTGGGTTGGCCTTGTACAGGCTGATGATGCGCCGCCCGCTGCCTCGGTCGGTATAGACGACATGGTGAAGGCGGTTGCCGATATATCCGATGGCGGCCCATCGAGCCTCACCTTGCCGATCGCTTGGCTTGATTGCCGCTGTGTCCCATTGGAAGTCCACCATCGCCTCAAAGCTGACCCCGTGCTTCGCAATGTTGGCCTCGTTCTTCCCCTCGTCCCATTCATATTCCATCAGTATATTGTACCGACGATGTATCAATGCCTGTCAAGGAACTCTGATGCCTATGAGGATGCACAAACTCCGTCGGCCTCGCGCGACGCCCTCTGCTGGGGATTTGTAGACGTCGACCTCTCCACCATTGAGAACAAAGCCGCCCGTCTGAACATCACTATACCGTCTCGCGCCGCTCTGGAGCACGTCGACGCCGAGCATACCAATGAGGTGCTGCCCAAAGTGTGATGCGGTTGTTCGCGGACCGGGCTGGTATCTTCTCAGCCCTGAGGTAACCCGTATAATACAATTCCCTTGACACCTTCACCTCAGTGTGTATTGTATACTTATGGATAGTAGGGACATTATCCGAAGGCTGAGACGTGAGGGTTGGGAACTCGACAACAGAAGGGGCAGTCACCATAACTTCAAGCATCCTAGCAAGCCTGGTCGGGTGACGGTTGTGCATCCAAAGAAGGACATCCCCACAGGCACACTGAGGAGCATCTTCCGCCAGGCCGGTTGGGATTGGAGGACACGCTGATGCGATTTGCCGTAGTAATCCATAAAGATGAGGGAAGCAGCTACGGGGTAACCATACCCGACCTTCCGGGCTGCTTCTCTGGCGGGGACACGATCGATGAGGCGTTCACAAATGCCCACGAAGCCGTCCTGTGCCATGTCGAGGCGATGTTCATGGCTGGCGAGCTTCTGCCCAAGACGAGACCGCTCGAAGAGCACCATGCCAACGAGGACTACCGCGACGCCCAATACTGGGGCTTCGTGGACGTCGACCTCTCCACCATCGAGAACAAGGCAGTCCGCCTCAACATCACTATGCCGTCCCGCGTGTTGGCCCTCGTCGACGAGGCCGCGGCGAGATCCAGCGAATCGCGCTCGGGCTTCCTGGCGCGCGCCGCACTGGAGCACATCGCGGCGGAACGCACCAAAGAGGTGCTGACCGAAGTGTGATACCGTTGTTCGCGGACGTGCTGTTGAAACACTATCATCCGTTCGCCCTGAGCCTGTCGAAGGGCGACTCTTGGTTCAGATATTCCACCAACTTCACCAACACCCACCCAGCCCCAACTCCACCATCATGTCCCAACAACAGTCCCCCAACCAAGGCTTCATCGAGACCTGCATAGGCGTCATCTTTGTTCCTCTCCCGACCATGCGGACCATCGTTCGCCGTCGACCCATCGGCTGGGCGCTCATCGTCATCGTCGTAATAGCCATCGCCCAGGGCATAACCGGTGCGGCATCGCTTGATCCCGCCGACTTCGACGATGTCGCGTTGGTGCAGGGGCCCCTTCAGGGGTTCTCCATCGTCGGCGGCCCCGCCTTGGCTATCGCGAGCGTCGCTTTCTTCACCGCAATCTGCTGGATCATGAGCCGTATCCTCGGCGGAAAGGGATCGTACGGAGGCCTCTTCGCCGGCTTCGGGTTCGCTTACCTGCCCGCTGTGTTCACCGTTCCCGTCACCTTCATGGCCCTCCAGTTTGATACCTTCGCCCAGGGCCTCTCCGGCCTTGTCGGCTTCGGCATTGCAGTCTGGACCATCGTCCTCTCCGTATTCGCCATTCGAGAGAACAACAACTTCTCTACCGGACGAGCAATCGCCGCCTTGTTCATCCCGCTCGCCGTCTTCTTCGTCCTGCTCCTTTCCCTGTTCGCCTTCATAGTGATAATGATCCTGATCGCCCTGAATGACGGCTTCGCTTCATGACTATCCCCCTCTCACGTCTCTCTGCGTCCTCTGTGGTGAATCCTCTTACCCCCTCTCCCATCGCGATAGAGCGCTGGGGTGAGGGTGCAACTCCCCCATGCTGAATTTCCTCCGCCGTCGCGAGACCGACGCCGAGAACACCAGGCGAGCCACTGAGAAGACCCGCCGCGGCCTGCTTGGTCGCGTGGCCTCCATCTTCCGCGACTCCGACCTCGACGAGGAACTCTGGGAGGAGCTGGAGGAAGTCCTCATCTCCTCCGACGTGGGCGTCGAGTCCACCATGGAGCTCGTCGACCGCCTCCGCGAAGAGCGTCCCTCCACTTCAAGCGAGGCATTCGACATCCTCAAGCGCGAGATGGTCGCCATGCTCAGCGTGGACGATATCGACCACCCCCTCGACGTGGAGCAACGCCCCCTCGTCCTCCTCGTTGTCGGCGTCAACGGTGTCGGCAAGACCACCGGCATAGCCAAACTGACCAACCTCTACCTCCAGGACGGCCAACAGGTACTCATCGGCGCTGCCGACACCTTCCGCGCAGGGGCAGCCGAGCAGCTCCGAACGTGGGGACGGCGGCTCGACGTGGACGTGATCTCACACCGCGAGGGTGCCGATCCCGGCGCCGTCGCCTTCGACACCGTCTCCGCCGCCCTCAGCCGAAGCGCCGATGTCGTCATCGTCGATACCGCCGGCCGCCTCCACACCAAGACAAACCTCATGGAGGAGCTCAAGAAGATCAGGCGCGTCGTCTCCCGCCACGTCCCCGAATCGAGCATCCGCGTCCTCCTCGCTCTCGACGCCGTCACCGGCCAGAACGGGCTCCATCAGGTCCGCGCCTTCACCCAGGCCCTCGAATGCCACGGCGTCATCCTCTCCAAGCTCGACGGCACCGCAAAGGGCGGCATCGTTCTCGCCATCACCAGGGAGCTCGGCATCCCTGTCCTCTACCTCGGCACCGGCGAACAGCCCGACGACATCGCAGCCTTCGACCCCCAAGGTTTCGTCGACGCCCTCTTCGAGACCGATTAATCCCCTCTCCCTTGATGGGCTGACAGGGGTAGGTAAAACGGATTTCCGGCTATGACCCGGCCTCGCTTGCCTGTCATAGCGACCGTGCCACCTGTCATTCCGAGCGAAGCGAGGAATCTAAAATGTTATGCCACCGTCATGACATGTTTCCGGCTACGGAGCTTGGCTCGGAAGACGAGCATTTGAGATTCCTCACTCCGCTTCGCTGCGTTCGGAATGACATGACCGCGGCTGCGACTCATAGGGGAGAAACACCAAATACCTACCCCCTCTCTCGTTCGTGGGAGAAAGCCTGCCCGTACTCGATACGAGGGCTAGAGTGAGGGTGATGTCTCCAACCCTCCCCCGATTTGCACCCCTCGTCCCAACATGATAATCTTCCATAAGAACACAAGTTCTTCACACAATCCATGAAGACCACGACGCAATCCATGAAGACCACGCGAGTAACCATACCCATCACCCTCACGCTGCCCGAAGAGTCCGCCTCGGGCGTGCCCACGTGGGAAATTATCCTGACGGATCCCGTTCCATCCGTAGCCCTGCTTGCAACCCTGCGAGAGTGGCTGCGCGCAGGGCGGGCGACGCCAGCCGGTAGTCACGCACCAGCTCCACCTCGCTCATCTCCACCTCATCATCAATCCCCAAGAGCCAGTCGGACGACACCGTGAACAGCCGCGCCAGCTTCCCCAGGTCCGTCGCGTCGATCTGTACTTCTGCCCGCTCCCAACGCGAGACCGCATTCTTCGCCTTCCCTATCGTGGTCTCGACCTCCTGCTGATTCAGTCCCGACACCTTCCTCGCCTGCCTGATCCGCCGCGCGATGTCCCTGTTTGCCTGTCGCTTCTTTGCCATGTCCTTCTCCAATTCTCCCGGACGCCAACAACCCGGCCCAACCTGTATTACACATATATGTATATTATAAGAGAAGCAACATACCATTCAAGTTGACTATCGCCCTTCCATGCCTGTACATTAGTTCTATCATGAATACAACAAAACCTCTTTACATGGTCTCGCCTGTAGCCCTGCAGGGGTGCCTGCGATGCGACGGGCCTCTGGACCTCTACGACCGGTTCCCACGCTGCGTCAACTGCGGTTGGGAGGACTACCGCGATCCCGACGACCTTCGGAACGAGAGAACCCTCGGCTCCTCGCGCGATACCGATTCCTTCCCCGACAGAGTGTCCTACCGTGGAGAAAGTCGTCGCTTCGAGTTCGCCGATCGCATCGAGGCCCGCATCGCCGCCACATGGCGCGATACCGCCCTCCTTTGTCCCTACGACGGCGCCCTCATGCGTCACACGGGCCCAGCCGGAGCAAACACCCCCACCGTCCAGGCATACACCTGCCGGGGCAGGAAACACCGCGTCCGCCTCTGGCGTCAGTCCGACGGCAACCTCGCATGGCGCTGATTAGTTGCACGGAAAGCACATTCAACAGGAATCGACAATCTCTCCCCCATCGGGGGCTGACAGGAGTAGGCAAAACGGGGTTGTAGCTACGATCCGGCTCCGTCTCACTGTCATTCCGAGCGTAGCGAGGAATCTAAAATCCATCACTGCAAGACGGGTTAGTCGGCGCACCATCCGCACCCTCGCCGACAGGATAGGAATTCTCCATGTCGGCGTTGCCTTGGGACGGGTATTTTAGATTCTTCACTCCGCTTCGCTGCGTTCAGAATGACAGTGGCGGGGTTGCTTTCAAAGTGGGGCAATAGCTGAATACCTACCCCTGTCAGCCCGTCGTGGGAGGGGGCTGAGGTGAGGGTGAACACCCACCGCAAAACTTTACAATAACGAGGGAAATGCAACAAAATGCAACACCATGCAACAAATTCCGAAAAAGACCTCTCCGAAAAACAGGTGCTCGCAATCCCCCATCTTGTCTCTGCCAAATCGGTCAGCGAGACCGCCGACCTCATTGGCGTGAACCGCAAGACAATCTACCGCTGGATGGACGATCCCACATTCCGCGAAGAGTATGATAGGCAGCGAGACGCCATCGCCAACTTCGCTCGGGACGGCATGAGGACCCTCATGCTCAAAGCTCTGGCAGTCCAGGCCGAGCGCCTCGACTCCGACGATCCCAAGGAGCGCGCACGCGCCTCAAAGGAAATCATGGACTACGACGCAAAGACGGCCCCCAAACACGAGAGTCAAAAGCTCCTCAACCGCCTGCACAGCGTCATCTACAGCACTGACAACCGGATACTGGACCAGCCCACGATCAATTCCGAGATCGAACAATACCTGCATTCCCATGGGCGCCACTGACCCTGCGTCCCGCCACCAACCGTCATACCGGCGAAGGAACGTCACCCCGTACCCCGATACGGGGCCGGATCGTAGCTGCAATTCCGTTTTGCCTACCCCTGTAAGCCCATCGGGGGAGAGATACAGAGAGGGGGTTCCCACAGTTACTTGAAAGTAGCGTTACGTCCCGCGCCTGGGGCCGTACCGGGGTGTCAGTAACTGCCTGTCAGCCCCTAACGAAAGAGAGATGCGGAGAGAGGGGCGACTACCGTGCCAATAACCTCATCCGGCGGGTCACAGCACACCGAGATGGTCGAGCGGCCAGAACCTCATCCACGCCCGCCCGATCAGGTTCTCCGTCGGAACGGGGCCCCACGAGCGGGAGTCGTTGCTGGAGCCGCGGTTGTCGCCAAGCACGAACACCGTGCCCGGCTCCACCTCGACGGGAGCCATCGTCGTATTGTCCTTCCGATCGAGGTACGGCTCGACCAGTTCAAGCCCATTCACGTAGACCGTGCCGTTTACGATCTCGACCGTCTCGCCCGGCAACCCGATTACACGCTTGACGAAGTCCCGGTCCTGGTCTCGAGGCGAGCGAAAGACGACGACTTCGCCGCGCACGGGCGGATGGAAAACGTACCGGTCGGCTTCGCCGGCTCCGTTCTCATAGAACGGGAGCGCGTCGATCACCTCCGCAGGATCAAAGCGAAGGTAGACGAGCTTATTGACGATCAGGTACTCGTTCTGGTTCAGAGTGGGCTCCATGCTCGGCCCCTCGACCTTGTAGTTCTGGATGCTCAGGTGAAGCACCATGAAGACGAGTAGCGCGAGGATGATCGTCTCGAAAGACTCTCGAACGAGCACGCGAAGCGATGAAGCGAACCAGGGGCGGGTTAACATTGATGACAGGTGTCCTGCTTCTATTGTACCAGAGCAGCCCTGCTCGGCATGTCCCTAGACCTGCGCGCCCACGACCGGCACGTCCGCCGTCTCCGCGACCATGAGAGTGAACGAGAACGTCGACCCCTCTCCCTCGCGGCTCTCGACGTTCACCTCGCCGCCATACGCCTGCACGATGTTCTTGACGATGGCGAGGCCGAGTCCGCTGCCCTTGTTCCGCCGCGACCGCTCGACCTTGTAGAACCGCTCGAAGATGTGCGGCAGCGATTCCGGCGGAATACCAAGTCCGTTGTCCGACACCCGCACCTCGACCACATCCTGATTCACGGACGCCGAGAGGTCGATTCTCCCATTCTCAGGCGTGAACTTCAGCGCGTTGTCCAGCAGGTTGCGAACGACCTGCCGCATCCTGTCCTCCTGTGCCACGACTCTGGGCAGGTCCTCCGGGACTACGACGTTCGCCTCGATGCCCAGACCCTGTGCCAACTGGACGTAACGGCTGCCCTCCTCGCGGATGACCGAAGCGATATCCACCTGTTCGGGCTTCATGTCGGCCTGCCCGCTCTGGAGGTTGGTCAACTCGAGCAGGTCGTTGACGAGGGTCGTCATCCGGTCGGCCTCGATATGTATTCGCCGAACGAAGTCGGCGTTGATGCTTGGGTCGTCCAATCCCCCGTCCTCAAGGGTCTCCGCCATCGCCTTGATCGACGACAGCGGCGTCCGCAACTCGTGCGAGACGTTGCTTACGAATTCTCTACGGGAGGTCTCCACCTGCCGCAGTTCAGTCAGGTCGTGCAGGGTGACAAGCACTGCCCCGCCCGGCTCTTCTTCCAATGGAGTCGCTACGGCGCTCACCGTGCGGCGTCCCGCCATAAGTATGATCTCGGCGTACTGCGGTTCCCCGGCAACGCGACACGCGGCGACAAGCTGGCGGAGCTCGTGGTCGTGCCCGACCGAAAGCGGCGCTTCCGGGTCGATTCCCGGATCGACCCGGAAGAGCGTCGCCGCAGCCCCGTTGAGGAGTTCCACGTCGCCGGATGAGTCCACGACGATTACCCCGTCCGACATCGTCTCCATGACCGCCGAGAGCTTGTTGCGCTCGCCCGACAGTTCGCCCATCATGCTCGTGAGGGAGGTCGCCATCCGGTTGAAGGCGAGCACCAGGTCACCCGTCTCCCCGCTCGCGTCGGTCCTGATGCGGTGGCCGAGGTCCCCGGCCTCAATGCGACCAATCCCCTCGGTCACCTCCCGTATCGAGCGGGACGATCTACGTACCGCAAGGCACGCGACGACGGCTATCGCTGCCACGGTAGCTCCGCCCACAAGGGCCAGGGCAGCATTGACCGGCCCTATCCCGTTCCGGAGTGCCGCGATGCCCACCCACGCCAGCAGCAGGAAGCCGCAGGCGAACGCAATGCACCACAAGCCTAGTCGTGAGCTATTCATCCCTCAAACCGGTACCCGTGACCTCGAATGGTGATGATCCTGCGGGGCGCGCCGTCGCCCTCTCCGAGCTTCTGTCGTATCCAGCGCACGTGTACGTCCACCGTCCGCCGGTCTATGTTGTCCTTGCCGCCCCAAATGGTGTCGAGAATGTCGTCCCGCGTGAACGCCTTGCCGGGATGGGCGGCGAACAGCGCCAGCAGGTCGAACTCTTTCGGTTTCAGCTTCACGGAAACGCCGCCGAGAGTGGCCTTTCGCGCCTCCACGTCGATGCTGAGGTCGCCGGACGTGATGATCCCGCCGCCCGGTCCGTTGGTCGACGCGGGACTCAACTCCGCCCGGCGCAGCATCGCCTTGACCCGCGCGATCAGCTCTCTCATGCTGAACGGCTTGGTCATGTAGTCGTCGGCCCCCATCTCCAGACCGAGCACCTTGTCGAGCTCCTCGCCCTTCGCCGTGAGCATCAGGATGGGAACGCCGCTCTCGCTGCGCAGGACCCGGCAGACCTGTATTCCGTCCATAGTCGGGAGCATGATGTCCAGAATGACCAGATTCGGCGCCTCCTCCCGCGCCAGTTCCAGCCCCTCGCCCCCGTCCGTCGCCGTGACCACGCGGTACCCCTCGCGCTCAAGGTTGTAGGTCAGCGGCGCGAGAAGGTTGTCCTCGTCCTCGACGACGAGGACGGTCTTTCGTCCCTGTTTTGTGTCCGAGGTCATGTCGGCCCGTCTCCCGTTCGCCTACAGTACAAGTCTATAATAGAGTTGCAGGCGTTCCCAACCGTCCACCGAATATGTCTGCCGCAACCGCCTGAAACGACAGCACGAGATTGCCTAACCGTTCACGAAGTATCGGCCTGATCCTGAGACGCAGAGGCGGCTTTCTTGAATCGTTGGCGCTCGCCATATGCACCGCTATCATCATCCTCACAGCCTGCGGAGGCGCTCCCGGGCAGGGGACGGAGGAGATCCGCATCGTCGGCAAGCGTGTGGACGTGAACATGGAGGACCCCGGCAAGAGCGGCGAGTACGTCTACGACCCCGCCGAGCTTACCTTCGAGCGAGGGGAACAGGTGACGCTTGTGATGACCTCCGAGGGTGAGTTCCACACGTTCACCGTCCCCGACCTTGAAATCGACGTCCACGTCGACGCCTGGAAGTCGAAGGCCCTGACATATACTTTCGACGAGCCCGGTACCTATGAACTGGTGTGTACACCGCACGAGACGCTCGGCATGACGGGGGTCATAACCGTGCGGTAGAGAGGGGTTCGCTGATTTCCATGGAGCGGAAGCTCAAGACCGCGCTCGCGCTCGTCGGCCTCAGCGTCGTCGTGATCGTCGCCGCTGACCTGCTCGGTCGCGTCGCCTCGGCCGTCGACGACCGGTACTTCGGCCCTCCAACCGACCACCTGCTGGCCGACGACGATCTCCGGGCAAGCCTCCCGGCCTACGACGGCGTCGATTACGACCCCCGCGCACTGCTCGAAGAGGTCCGCAAGAGCGACCGCACGGTATACGAGCCGTACACCATCTGGAAGCGCAGGGCGTATCGTGGGGAGTACACGACCATCGACATAACCGGATCACGCGGCACGGTCGGCAACTCGTCGAGCGATGACGCGCTCCAAGTCTGGATGTTCGGCGGCTCCGCCGTCTGGGGCGTCGGCGCGCCCGACCATGAGACCATCCCCAGCCGTCTGGCCTTATTACTCAATGGCACGCTCGGCGTCGACGCTAATGTCAGAAACATGGGACGACGCGGCTACGTCTCCACGCAGGAGGTCATCTATCTCATGCGAGAGCTTCAGGCCGGTCGCAGACCGGACATCGTCGTCTTCTACAACGGCGTGAACGACGCCGCTGCGATCTCACTCTGGCCGGAGTTTCCAGGCGCTCACGTGTCGTTCGACACCGTCCGCAATAGATTCGAGTCGAACGGCGAGGACGACATCGGCTGGTTCGCGCGCTCCACCGGACTCTACAAGGCATCGCGAGTCGTCCTCGACCGTGTCGAAGCCGACCCCTTCGAGCGCGACGGCATCATCGTCTACGCCGACCAGGACACCGGTACCACACCCAACTACCAATGGCTTGCCGAGCGCGGACTCGACCTCTGGCTGTTCAACGCCCGCGTCATCGACAGCCTGGCGCGGGACTACGGCTTCACGCCTCTGATGGCATTCCAGCCCGGACTCTGGTCGACCGGAAAGCCACTCGACCCGTCCGAGGAATCCCTGGTCGCCTCAGAGATGGAGTACGCCGGGCTGAAAACCATCATGACCGTCCGTGCCGAGATGGCTGCGGTCCTCGATGATAGACTCTCGGACCCGCAAACCCCCGATTGGGTGCTGAACCTGAACGACCTCTTCTCCGAAACACCCGACCCACTCTACATCGACTACGCACACGTAACCGGACGCGGCAACGATATCGCCGCCAGACGGATCGCCGCAGAGCTACTTGAGCGCCTGTGCGACCAATCGAGTGACTTCCTCCCCGAAAACACGCTCCGCCGTCTCGATGCAGGATGTCAACGTTGGGCGGGCGATAGGTAGACGGCCGTAATCTGGGATGGCAGCAGGATTGTGACAATCCGGCCGGATCAGCCATTCCAACTCCAATCGGAGGTTACACCCACATGATGTCGGCAGACGAAGAGCAACTGCAGAAACTCGCTCAGATTTTCAAAAGGTTCTCCGAGGAGACCTATATCGGTAGCTCCCCGCTCTACGCGACTCTGGCCAAGAGCATCTCGGACGACATCGACGTGCTGGGGATCGCCTCGTCCGCCCGTGGGCGTCCCGTGCCCAACCTGCTGTTCGCCGCCGTCCACTACCTGCTCATGAGTGGGGCGGATGGCATACTCTCTTCCTTCTATCCCAGCCTGACGCCAAATCCACGCCCCAACAGCGACGCCTATCCTCACTTCCGCGAATTCTGCCTGACCCACGAGTCCGCCATCCGCGAACTGCTGTCCACCCGACTCGTGCAGACCAACGAGGTCGGCAGGTGCGCCTATCTGATGCCGGCCTTCTCGCTCATCGCCGAGGAAAATCCGGGACTCCCACTGTCTCTCGTGGACATCGGCACGAGCGCCGGACTGCACCTGCTCTGGGACCGGTACTCCTACGAGTACACCGGTCACGCCGTCACCGGCGATACGTCCTCTCCGGTGCGAATCAAGGCCGACGTTCGCGGCAGTAACGACCCGCCGATTCCGACCCGTTTCCCGCCCGTGGCGTTCCGCATCGGCCTTGACCTGAATCCCGTAAGTCTAACCGATCCCGACTCTGCCCTCTGGCTGAGGGCGCTGATATGGCCGGAGCATAAACGCCGAGCAGCCCAGCTCGAGGCGGCCATAGGTCTCGCCATCGACAACCCGCCCACGCTGCTTGCCGGAAACGCGCTGGAGACGCTGCCGGACATCCTTGATCGAATACCTTCGGAATCAACCCTCTGCATCTTCCACAACTACACCCTCAACCAGTTCTCACTGGAGGATCGCCAGAGATTTGACGCCATACTGGATGATTGCTCGACGGACAGAGACATACACCTGCTCTCAGGCGAGGGACGCTGGGGACACGACTACGCCACGCTTGAATTGGTCTCGATCAGGCGCGGCAACAGGTCGAGCCGGAAGCTTGCGAATGTCGACTTCCACGGCAGATGGTTGGAGTGGGTGGCCTAGGTCAAACGACCGGATAGCAGTACGTTATGATGCTGCCACGGCAGCGTAGAGCCGGCTGGCTTGGAGCGTGACGATGTCAATTACATACCAGGAAACGACCAATGGAATTGGTCCGAGCGATCTCCAGGGCTTCTTTGCCGGGTGGCGTAATCGGCCTTCCCCTGAGGGACATTTGAAGATCCTCCAGGGGAGTGACCTCCTCGTCTTGGCGCTCTCGAAGAACTGCAAAGTGGTCGGCTTCATCACGGCCATCACTGACGGCGTTTCCTGTGCCTACATCTCCTATCTGGAGGTGTTGCCTCAATGGCAGGGTAAGGGCATCGGCACTGAACTGGTGACACGTATGATGGAGAAGCTGAAACCGATTTACGCAATCGATCTGATCTGCGACGAAGACGTTCAGGGATTCTACGAAAAGCTTGGGTTCAGCGAGCGGCGCGGCATGACGATCCGGAACTATGACAGTCAAGGGCTTTGACTCGGGCGGAGGCGCCTGCCGGTTCTTATCCGGCAGATTAGACGAGAACACAATCAAGTGGTAGTATTCGGCATACACCGACGATGGCAGATTAAGAATTTCGATGAAAAGACCTCGGGGGATTGAACGTAACTCGCCTGGAGACCCTGTTTTGGGGGACATGAGGAGGAGGACCCATGAAGGCGCATAGCATCGTCAACCGCAGGAACCTGTCAATACTCGTAGGAGCAATCGTTCTCGCCCTGTTCGCGACGGCGTGTCCGGCCCAGGACAGCCCGATCCCCGTCGGAGAGCGGGCAACACCCACCCAAGCCCCGGCCGCCGCATCGACATCGAGCGGTGGGCAGTCAGCTCAGGCGGCGGCCCCCGTCGCCACCTTCACCCCGCTCGCCACACTGGAGCCCCAGGCTGCCGTGGCCACCGTCGAGGCGCGGGAGGAAGTGCACCTCGCATCGCTGTTCGAGCCGTCCGTGGGCGCGGTCAAGTTCGCCGAGTGGGATGACAAGCCTCTCCAGTTCTCGAACGCGCTGCTCGGGTACATCCTCGTCTACGCTTACGACTTCCAGGTCGAGCTGGTCCAGCTTGAGGGTGAGGCGTACCAGGATGCCTTTCAGAATGGCGAGCTAGACGTTCTTCTCATGCTGGACAAGGACGCGGCGGGAGGCTGGTACACCACCCACATCGACGGCCAGGCAATCACGGACTTGGGCTCCGTGCGCGATGGCGACGGCAGCAGTCGCATCGTCGTGCACTCCGGCCTCGGTGAGCGAGCCCCGGAGGTGGTCGACTTCCTGATGAATGCAAGGCCGACTGACGAACTGATCGACGAGCTTTCGGCGTCGATCAAAGGAGGCCGCATCGGAATAAAGCCTACCGCCATGGCGATCAAGTTCCTGAAGAACCACGAGAACATCTGGAGTTCTTGGGTTTCCGCAGAGGGCGCCGATAAGGTCAAGGCCGCCATCGAGTCCGGCAAGACGAGCCTCGTCAACCGCAAGTGCATCCCCGACGGCGGTTCGGGAGGCGGCAGTCCCAACTGCGGCACCTAGCACCTCGCCCTCGCGTAGCGAAGTCGGAACCGCTCATCGGCGGGAGCGGTTTCGTGCGTCTCGGCCCGGTTCTTCATAACACTGAAAACGGAGGCGAGCATGGCGACTCGCGTGCTTGAGCTGATCGAGGACACGTTGGACGCTGGCGGCAGCGTCTCCCTCACCGCGACCAACCGCATCGTCTACGTTGCCGAGGGCGAGGTCGAGGCGCAGTCCGGCGGCGCGACCGAACGCATCACCCCAAATGAGGCCCGCCACTACTCCGGCGATGTCAGCCTGCAGGCCGGCGACGGCGGCGCAAGGCTGTGGCGGTGGGATCTGACACCATCGTCTCAGAAGGCGGGCGTACCCGCGTCCCGGACCAAGCTCCGCGCGGCTATCCCCATCGACGAGGACGCCGAATACCTCATGCGCTGCGACCGCGTCGACTTCCCGCTCGGCGGCATCGCCTACACCCACACCCACCAGGGGCCGGGTATCCGCTGCCTGTACATGGGCGAGTTCGACGTGACGGTCGACGGCAGGACGAAGCACCTGCTCCCCGGCGAGGCCTGGTTCGAGGCAGGCCCCGACCCCGTCTACGCCGAGGCCTCCAAGACCGACCTCACGGCGTTCATCCGGGTCATGGTCCTCCCGCGGCGGCTTCTCGGCCAAAGTTCCATCCGTTACGTCAAGAGTGAGGACGCCGACAAGCCCAAGACCCAGACCTACACCGTCTTCGTCGACCAACCCATCGAGGTCTGAACTGCATATCCCTTCAGCAAGGATTATCATTGACTAGCAACCGCTTCACAGGTGCGCTCTACACCTATCCCTGGGACCTGTCCGACGAGGGCGTCGACCGGGCCCTCGACCGCATCGTCGACCTCACGGGCTGCACGGAAATCCAGTTAACCCCCGGCTACCACGTCTCCAACTATTTCCTCCCGCACAACCCCAGATCGCCGATACGCTTCGGCGAGAACGGAGCAATCTTTTACACTCCGGAACTTTCGCGATACGACGCCACCGACCTCAAGCCCTACGTCAGCCCAAGCGTGACCACGCCAGACTACTTCGAGCGCCTCGTCGAGGCCATCGACCGCAAGGGTCTCGTCTTCTCCGCGTGGAACGTCTACTTCTTCAACCACCACCTCTCGGAGAAGCACCCGCAGTTCGCCAAGCACGATGCGTTCGGCACCCCCTACATCGGCCAGATCAGCCCGTCGTCCAAGGACGCGCAGGAGTACGCCGTCGCCCTCACGCAGGAGATCATGGACCGCTTCAAGCCCCACGCCGTCCGCGTCGAGGCCCTCCAGCGCCAAATGTGGCGACACGGGATGCTCAAGAACAAGTTCCAGGGCGACATCACCGAGCGCTGCCAGTTCCTGCTCGGCGTCTGCTTCAATCCCGCGTCCATGCGTAACGCCGAGGAAGCGGGCATGGACGCGGCGAGCTTCCGTCAAGAGGTGGACGCCTGGCTGCGCGCCGAACTCGCGAGGATACCGACAGCCGACGACCTTGCTCAGCCCGCCGACGCGGAGTGGCTGGCCAATGCCTTCGACGGCCGTTTACGAAAATACCTCGACATCCTGAACGCGCACACGACCGACCTGTGGATTCGCGTCGCGGAGGTCATCAGGAAGGGCGGAGGCAAGGTGCAGTCCGACTACCTCGCACACGGCGTCAGGACCGACACCAACGGCCTCGAACCGCGCATCAACAGGCACATCGACCGTCTCACGGCTGGGCTGCCCGTGTCCGGGGACGACGCCAAATCGCAGATGCGGGCGTACTTGGACATGATCGCGCCGGGGGGCGAGGTATTCGTTCCCGTGGGCCCCGGCAACATAACCGAGGCCGCGCCACTCGTGGAGCGAACGAGAGCCACAGCGGATGCCGGCGCGGCGGGTGCGCTGTTCTACAACTACGGCCTCATGCGCGAAGGGGTGCTCCGCTTCGTCGGCGAAGCTATGAGAAGTGTCCCGTAAGGGAACGTAGAGATCGGAGTAGCCTCGTGGCTACTGCTCCTCCGCGACGTCCAGATTCAGCAGGAACCGGTTACCCTCGCCAACGCCCTCAAGTATCTCCACCTCGTGAACATACATGTCGTGGCTATCTACGAGAACCGTCGTCCCCGTCGTCTCAACCGCCATGCCGCTCGGCGACGTGAACTTCTTCCCTGCTTCCACCGTGTCGGTCTCTGCGTATCCCATCCGTTCCTCTCTTTCCTTACCTAGCACTAAATCTATGATCGGTTTCGGGCCCGCAAACCGACCGCCCAGGCCACCCCTGTCAGCGCCGCGATCAGCCCGATGCGGCTGAGCGTGTCGCTGGACAGCGCGCCTGCAGCGATGAACACCACCGCTCCTGCGCCCGCCAGAATCCACGCCGTGCGTTCAAGAGTTATCTTCATCTTCGCCCGAATATAATACCAGTCCGCGCAGCATTCGGGTACGGTTCCCCCATGACTCGCACCATCAACCCGTGTAGAATAAGCGACCACTCACCACTCCCAGGAGGGAATCCATGACTTCCAAGCCAACCATGATGTTCTACCACGACGGGCGGCATCCGCTCATATACATGTACGAGCCGCCGATGCAGGTGGCTGAGTACCAGCAGGCCGTCGACGAGTTGATCGGGACGCCCATTCAGGCCATCAACTTCTGCATGGGCGACGGGCGCACCGTCCTCCACGACACGAAGGTCGGCGAGCTCTGGGGAGATAACCAGGACCGCTGGGGGCACATCATCTTCCGTCGGGCGCACCAGAACGCCAAGCACCTCATTGAAACGGGCAACGACCCCCTGAAGATAGTGGCAGACCGTGCCCATGAGAAGGGCTTCGCGTTCAACCCCGTGCTCCTGGTACAGCAGGGCAGCGGCGACCCGGAAACGGACACGCGAGGCTCCACCTTCCGCTTCACCCACAAGCACCTCGACATCGGTGCTGCGGGCGACGTGCCGGAGAGCTTCAAGGGCTACCAGTGCGCCGACTTCAAGCACGACGAGATACGGGACGAGCGATTCAATCTCGTCGAGGAGACCCTGCAGAACTACGACTGCGACGGCTTCGAGCTGCAGATGAACTACCAGCCCTACTACTTCCATCCGAACGAGGTGGAGGCTGGCATCCCGATCATGACCGACTGGATTCGTAGAGTCTCAGAGGCAGTCAAGGCGAGCGGTTCCGACCGGGAGCTGATCGTCCGCATACCCGCCAGCGTCAAGGGGTGCCTCTCCGTCGGCATGGACGTCATCGACTGGATCGAGCAGGGCCTCGTAGACGTGATAATCGCCCAGGACTTCTCCGGCCCCGAGCTTCTGTCCGGCATGTCCAACTTCCGCGAACTGGTCGAGGCCACCGAGGGCAAGGACACGCGGGTTCTGGCCGCCATCCAGAGCAACGCCGATACCGACCGCGTCGGGCAGGGCACCATCGAGATGATCCGCGCCGCCGCCACCAACTACTGGATGCAGGGCGTCGACGGCCTCTACCTCGCCCACTGGTTCGGCAACTGGCCCTACAAGGCCGATTTCTACGAGAAGCTCCGGGAGATCCCGTATCCGGAGGTGATGGAGACGAAGGACAAGATCTACTCGCTCCCGACCATCTCCCAGCGCTACCAGAACCCCGACACCGAGCCCGGACTGTCCATGCAGCTCACCCGCGAACTCCACGAGGGCGAGACGGAGAAGTTCACCGTCATCATCTCCGACGACCTCCCGAAGTGGGATGACGTGGGCCGCATCCACAAGGTGCTCCTCCGTGTCCGCATCATGGGCATGACCGAGCTTGATGAAATCAGCTTCAAGCTGAACGGCAAGACCCTGCCGGACAGCGCCCTCCGCAAGATCAACGCCCTCTACCGCATGAGCGCGCCAAGGTACCGCGTCGGCTCCGGCTACTGGTTCATCTACGATCTCGACAAGGAATACTGGCCCGTCCGCGGCGACAACACCCTCGAAATCACCCACGACGTGGTCGACAAGCTCCCGCTGGAGCAGACCCTCGTCCGCGACGTAGAGCTCGACATCCGCTACCTCATGGGCAGGAACTACCACCGAAGCCTCGTCGACGACGAGCTCGGCCCCCACGAGATAACGTCGGAATAGGGGCGATTCGCGAATCGCCCCTACGGTCATCCCAGGCGGTCAGGATGAATACCTACCCCCGCAAGCGGTAGGGGAGAGACCGGGCGAAAATGAAAAGGCCCCGCTCGCGTGAGCGGGGCCTTTCCTACGCCTGGCCTATCCCTTCAACCCGCTACTTCCTGTCGTCGAAGAAGAAGTCGGGGTCGAGGAAGCTCACGCTGCGGTAGAGGTTCGAGCGATTGCCCGGGTGGTTGAGGTTGTCCTCGCCGTCCTCGAACGAGTAGTTCCAGCCCGCAAATCCGAAGATGTCGCGGATGTGGGTCTTGGGAACGTTCCGCATGTTGTTCCGCTTGAACACGATGCCGCGCGCCACTCCCGTGAAAGCCACGGTTGGGACGTTCCATATCTGCTCGGCCGTGTTCCGGTAGATCATTTTACCGGCCTCGGCTCGCCCGGGAGAGAACTGCGGGTGCTGCCGCCCATCGAGCCAAAGCTCGGCGTTCTCCTGAAGCTTCCCGGACGGGTCCGCCGCGAAATTCTCGGGAGGAGCCAGCGGAAGGTAGCTGGGGTCGGGACCGGGCGCCATGCCCTCGCTGCCGGACGTTTCGTACCATGCCCCAATGAGTTGTCCAACCGAGTGGGAACGCATCAACGGTGAGAGTTCGCCCCCCTCGAGCATCCACGGGTTATAGTTGTAGGACGAGGCCGTGAACGAGAGGTACTGCTCACCCGCCCGGGCGGTGTTCCGCCCGCTTCTGATGCCCAATTCTATCCCGACCTCTTCGAGGTGCTGTTTCATCAGTTCCAGAGTCTGGATGTAGGACGAATTAGCCGTATTGCCTGTGAACAGGAGCGTGAGCCGGTCACCATCGGGCCTCAGCCTGAAACCCTCGTCGTCCCTCGCCGACAGTCCCAAGCCGTCTAGCAAGCGATTCGACTCCGCCGCGCTCTGTCGCGTGAAGAGGTCGCGGACCTCGTCGCCCGGGTACCATGGGCTGTCAGGACGCGGCACGAAGTTCTGTACGGCGCCGAGGCCGAGGAACACCGTATCGTTGATGGCTGAGCGATCAAGCGCGTGCGAAATGGCCTGTCGGAACTCGTGGGTGCGGTTCAGCTGGCCGAGGTAGGGGTCCTCGTTCCATGTCTGCTGGATGCCGAGACCGCGGTCGTTGCCGCCGAACGACGGCCACCGGTAGACGCTGTAATCGCCTCTCTCCATGCTGTTGATGTAGAGCGGCACGTCGCCCAGGTTGTTGTTGTACGTGATCGGCTGGTCGTTCTCGCCCGACATCTTGCGGAACACCGCGACCTCGTTGCTCTCGTTCTGATACATCCACACGCCGTCGACATAGGGAAGCTGGTTGCCCTCGGGGTCGAATGCCCACGAGTAGTGGTTGCGCGTCAGCTTGCCGATCTCCTTGCCCTGCGCGTTCTCATCGCCGACTCCGCCTACGCACATGATCCTCGCGCAGGGTATGTCCGCGCGTGACATGTCGTATGTTCGATATCGCCACCAGCTCCCGAAGCCCTCGTGATTGTCCGCGGCCATCATCTCATCGACCTTGGCCTGTCCCACGATCTCCGGCATGAACTGCGAGACGTGGTGCTTCGGGGTGAACCAGCAGAATCCGTTCACCGTGCAGATTGAACCCCTGTTCAACCGCGACTCCATGATGTTGTAAACCGGGGAGTCGAACGTCAAAGTGAAATTGAGGTCGTCCACCTTGTCCCAGCGGACGGGGTTGTCGGTTACGGGGTCGCGCCATCTGACGGGGACGCTGGTCTGGTATCGCGGCTCTTTGAGTGCGGTCCATGCCCACTCCACGTCGTCCATCGTAAACGGCACACCGTCCGACCATCGGAGGCCCTCCCGTATTTGGAACGTAAGGGTCCTGCCATCATCGCTCCATCCCCAGTCCTTGCCGACGAAGGGACGCCACGTGAAGCCGTCCGCCTCGCGCTCGCCGAAGTTGGACAGCGCCTGCTCAGACAGGAAGGTGAACGTCGTGCTGAGACGGCTTATTCCGCCATACACGCCGATCTGGTCCGGCGGCTGGGAGTACATCCGGTCTTCCGGCACGGGGACCCGGTCTTCCAGCGGTTCTAAAACACCCTGTTTAACCAGTTCAGCCGACATTGGAGACTCGAAGAACTTCGTGGGCTTGGGCCCCGTGTAGTGCCAGATGGGGAATTCACCCGGAGCAACTGCCGGGGGCTCCCACTTATGAGGGCTCGCCTCGGGGCACGAGCTTACCTGCCGACCCTCGATATAGCAGGTGGCCGGTATATTCGGCCTGACCACCGGAGCCGCCGCAGGAGGTGGGGGTGGGGCAGGGGCCGCTGGCGCCTGCTGGATGATCGAGGGGGCCGCCGCCGGCGCAGGGGCCGGGGCTGGCGCGGGTGCCGGTGCCGGAGCCGCCGCAGGAGCGGGGGCAGGTGCTGGCGCGGGAGCAGGTGCTGGCGCAGCCGTATCAGTGTCGTCATCGTCATCCGCGCCGCACGCGAACAGCCCTAAGGTCAGTATCAGGAGAACTGCGATAATTCCGATCGTGTTACGTTTTCGCATGGGTACCTATCCTTTCTGGACACTCAATCCGAACCGGTTAGCCGAACTGCAATCCGATACCGCACTCTACGACGCACGATGCGACCGATAACGCGCACTATATACAGTTGCGCGGATATGTACAAGGCTCATGGATCAGGCACAGCGGCAAGCGCAGCTCTGTCTTGTGCCATGATTGGAAGCACCTCTTCCACAAAGCAACGTAAACTAGCCGCTATTCGGGACAGTGGGAAATTAATTGCTTGGCGCGATAAAAGAAGGCCCCGCTCACACGAGCGGGGCCTTCCATTCCGCCTGGCTTAGCTCCTAGAACCGGCTACTGGGCGTCGAAGTAGTTGGGATCCAGGAAGCTCACGCTCCTGTACTTCTGGGAGCGGTTGCCGGGGTTGTTCATGTTGTCCTTTCCGTCCTCGAAGTAGTAGTTCCAAGACATGTAGCCGAAGTGGTCGAGGACGTGGGTCTTGGGGACGTTGCGCATGTTGTTGCGCTTGACGGCAACTCCCCTGAAGAATCCGCTGTACGCCACCATGCCGTTGGTGATCATTTCCTCTGTGTGGATGCGATAGATTTCCTTGCCGTACTCGGCTCGTTCGGGCGAGAACTGCGGGTGCTGCCGGCCTTCGAGCCATATATCGGTAAGGTGCTTCAGTTTCCCCGACGGGTCGGCAGGGAAGTTGTCCGCCGGCGCCAAGGGCAGGAACGACGGGTCCGGTCCGGGGGGCATACCCTCCTTGCCCTTCGACAGGTACCAGATGCCAATCATCGGCGCCTGTACGAAGTTTTGGCCGAGTGGCGCGATTGTCGTGTTGTCGAGTATCCACGGATTGTACTCGTAGCCCGCACTCGCTAAGCCCATGTAGTGCTCGCCTTGGCGAACGCGGTTTGGCACGTTATTCCATTTCAACTCGATGCCGACGTCCCTGAGCTGTGTGACCCACACTTCCATCTGTTTATCCAACAGAGACCAGTTGAAGTTCATCTCCATCTTGAACCGCTGACCGTCGGGCCTGAGCCTGAACCCCTCGTCGTCCCTCTTGTCGAGCCCGAGTGAGTCCAGCATCTGGTTGGCCTTGGCGAGGTCCCGTTCGACGTAGAGATCCCTTATGTCGTCACCCGGGTAGAAGGGATTGTCGGGTCGGGGAGCCCACATCTGCGGAACACCAAACCCGTTGAAGGCGACTTCGTTGATCTCATCGCGATCGAAGGCCAAGGCCAACGCGATCCTGAAGTCCTTTGTACGCATCAACTCGCCTAGGAACGGGTCCTCGTTCCACGTGGCGGCCAGACCCAGCCCCGAGTCGTTGCCTGCCATGGCGGGCCAGCGGTACACGCTGTAGTCGCCCGCCTCCATGTTCTGGATATAGGAAGGCACCTCATCAAGGGAGGCGGCTGCGGTGGCAGGAATGTCGTGCTCGCCCGCAAACCAGCGGAAGACGGCCACCGGCCGGCTCTCCATTCGGAACTGCTGGACGCCGTCGAGGTACGGTAGCTGGTTCCCCTCGGGGTCGAAGCCCCAGAAGTAGTGGTTGCGGGTTATGATGCCTGTGGAACTGGAGTCGTACACCTCAAGACACCACGCGCGGGCGCAGGGAGAGTCCGCGTTAAAGTAGGAGTACGTGTTCTGGTTCCAGAAATCGTTGAACTCCGCGAAGTCCATCTCCTTCATCATCTGGTCGATCTTCGCTTGTCCCGCGTACTCCGGCATGAACTGCGTTAGGAAGTGCTTCGGGGAGTACCAGCACATTTGATTGATCCAGCAGTCGGGTCCCCTGTTCATCCGGGACTCCATGATGTTGTATACGGGGGAGTCGAACCTCAGCGCGAAGTTGAGATCGTCGATCTTGCTCCACTTCACGTCGTTTCCGGTAACCGGGTCCCGGTACCTGACCGGGAAAGTCCCCATGTATGGCGGCTGCTTGAGGTCTGTCCAGGCGAACTCCACGTCCTCCATATCGAAGTCCTCGCCATCGGACCACTTCAGGCCGTCACGCATCGTGAAGACAAGAAGGCGCCCGTCATCTTCGAATTGCCAGCTCTTGCCAACGAAGGGATGCCAAATGAAGCCGTCCGCTTCGCGCTCGCCGAAGTTGGAAAGGGCCAACTCACCCATGAACACGAAGTGCATCGTCTGCCGCCCGACACCGCCGTAGGTGCCAATCTCATCGTGCGGAGCCGAGTACATGCGGTCCTCAGGAATGGGCACGCGCTCATCCAGCGGGGGAAGCTTTCCGTCTTTTACGAGCTGGGCCGACATAGGCGACTCGTAGAACTTGGTTGGACGAACTCCCTCGTATTGCCACACCGCGAAGTCTCCCGGCGGTATAGTCGGAGCAATCCACGTGTGGGGGCTTGCCTCTGGACACGAGGACACCTGCTGTCCCTTGATATAACAGGTAGCAGGGATGATCGGCCGAGCCGCCGGTGGTGGCGGGGGCGGCGGAGCCGGCGCGGGCTTAATCATCGAGGGTGCCTGGGCGGGCGCCGCCGCAGGTGCGGGGGCCGGAGCAGGGGCCGGCGCGGGCGCCGCCGCTGGGGCAGCTGCTGGCGCGGGGGCCGGAGCGGGAGCGGGAGCTGCCGCTGGCTCGTCTTCATCGTCCGCGCCGCAGGATACCAAAATAAATGCGAGTAGCACTCCAATTACCAGTACTAACGGGTACCTAGCCTTCGAAATCGTTTTCATCATCGGTCCTCCTCCTCTGTCTCCACGATGGAGCTAACTCTGCGGCTGCCGACGATCGATTAACTTCGACTACATTGGGCTGCGAACGATGCTGTGGCCAACCTCCTTCTTAAACCGGGGCCCTCATGAGGCTCTTATCGGACTTCCAAACCTATTCCAAGTGTGGGCGACATACTAGTGGTCTTTTCGGCGGATGTCAATCTGAAATTGTGGATAACCGTAGTTGTTCAAGACAACATTTTGACTTCTCTGACGATTACTATCGCAAGAGGAGACGCACAAGGCCGGTTTCGACACACGCCTGCCGCTTCAACTCATCCTGTCAATGCCGTCGAGGGCCGTCTATTCCTTGGGCGGCGGGTTCAATGCGGACGGATACCTGCCATACTCGATGATGACCTCGATGCTCTCGACAGTGATGCCCGCATTCAGCCCCGGGGGCCTCTCATCCAGTGAGACTGCCAAAACGTTGTGCCCCTTGCGTGGCCGCACCTCAGCGAGGTCGAACTCCAGCAATTGCGCGCTGTAGGGACTCACCCCCGGCCTGGGGGACCTCAGACATCTTTCGCCTTCGAGCGACTCTCCGTTGAGAAGGATAGTCACTCGGTCTGCGGTCACCAGTTCCCCGACGAGGAGCTTGAGAGTGATGCGGCGAATCCGTCGGCCCTCTCGTTCGATATCGTCGGAGATGTGGAACGGGATCTCGTACAGTTCTCCCGGATGCCCAAGGGGGACCTCAAGCGGAAGCGCCGCGTGCTCGCAACCAACCTCGTTCGCGCTTTCGTCTCGTCTGCGCAGAATGTAGTGCTTATCTCCGCGCTTGAGCGATTCGTGATCACCAAGCTCCGTCAGCACAGCGCGCTGCTCGTGGCCCAGCGGCCAGGGGAGAAAACAGGTAAGGAGACCATCGGCCCCACGGTCGAGGTAGTTGGCCGCCGCGGCACGGAACATGCTCGCCGTCGAGAACTCTTTTTGGCGAGACCCGGTCCAGGCGTTGATGTACGGGGCCAGCGGTGGGTAGACCGACGCGTCGTTCGCGTGTGCGGCCTCCACGACCCAGTCCAATGGCAGGTCGGGGTCGAGATCCAGGGGGTAGTAGAACACCGCCGGGGTCACGTAATCCAGCAGCCCTTGGTCGAGCCATGACCGAACGTCAAGTCCGCGGTCGAGGTTCATCTCCTCTGTGGGAAAGACCTTTGCGCCGACTGCAAGTCGACCTTGCCGCTTCCCACGCACCATTGAGGCGGTCTTGTCGACAAGCTCGGTCAGCAGTGGGATGTTTTCCCGCGCCTCCTCACGACGAAAGACGTCCCATGAGGTTGGGGGCGAGGAGAAGTCCAGTTCGATTCCGTCGATGTCGTACTCGGTGACCAGTTCCTCGGCAATCGAGAAGTTGAGGTCTCTAACTTCAGGGTGGGCGAGCATCCCTCCACCTTGCGTCCCCATGTGGGCGGGCTCCGTCGTGTCGAGGGCGCCTATTCGAAGGCTGGCGATGAATTCCATGTCCTTCTCGTGAGCCCGGTCAACCAGTACCTTGAGCGGGTCCAGCCCTCGCTCCATCAGACCTTTCATGTTCTCCCACGCCCTCCAGCTAGCCGCTCCATCGAAAGGGCTTCTGAACATCGCGTTTGAATATGGCCCGCTTGCCGTGCCTTCCACCGCACCGAACTGATTGCCGACCTTGGTCGGATAGAACAGGCCCCCGCAGGCTACCCCGTACACGAACGTGTCAACGCCCGTGCCTGATACCTGGTCGATCGGATGCCAGGCCTCTTCCATCGTCATCGGCGGCTCGAAGACGTACAGGTAGTAGTGACGGGCATCATCCAGGTACATTGTCCGTTGTCTTCTCATGTTGACCTCCTCGCCTATGCGAAAGCGGATAATGCGGCGTCGATTACAACCCACTTGATGGAGTGGTAGGGAAGCCCGTAGACTCCCGATGGCTCCGTGAAGGACGAATGAGAGTAGGCGACGTAGAGCTTGCCATTTCGCTCCATGTTCGACGTGTAGGAGCAGCCCGGCCCCGTATGGAAGGAAAAGGGGTACTCCCACTTCTCTCCCGTCCCATCGATGCTGAACATGACGTACGTGACCTGTGGATGTCCATACACGCCCCGTCCCGAACTGCACGCCAGGACGCCGTTGCTCAGGAGCCGAAGATGCGGTTTTACCCCCGGCCACCCAACGGATACGGGCTCGCTCCACGTCAGGCCCCCGTCCGTAGATCTGGACTGGTGCATAGGAGTATCGGAGCCCGTTCTCATCATACAGAGGATATCGCCATTGGCCAGGACCTCCAGGTCGGCCTCGGCGTACACCTGATCGCCACCGTCTTCCGGCTCGTAACCGAAAGCCGTTACGAATTCGAAGCTCTCTCCACCGTCTTTGGACCGCACGATGAAGCTCTTGTGCGTTCCGGAGTGTGCGCCTACCTGACCCCCGAACGCGGTTAGCAGATCGCCATTCTCCAATGTCAGCAGAGTCCCGTACAGCTCGTAGGAAGCCAGTCTCCAGGGAATGCCGTGAACCTTGAAGGTATCGTCCGCCAACAACTCCCCCATCCCGGAAAACCGGCGGAGTCTGAATAACGGGTCCTCTACTTTCGCTACCTGGTGATACAGGCCTTTGGCTTGCGACCAACCCGCGTTCAAGGGAAACACGTCGATGTACGCAATCGTGCCGTCCCTCATATAACCCAAGATCCCCGACGTCTGAACGTTGTCGGCCATTGGGAAGCCGGGAGGGGAATCCGTCCATGTCCGGCCAAAATCTTCGGAGACCGCCACCGGGCGCGTCTCGACGCCCTTGTGCCTGCCCTTGCCGTAGGCGAGTACCAGGCGGTCTCCTTTGAGCTCGATGATGCGGGGGAAGTTCAGTATCTCGTTCGACTTGAGCAAGACCTCGGTTCTCTCTACGGAGATCTTCAAGTCATGCCCATCGCTGGAATAGAGCGCGCCTCGCAGCATCGCTGCCTCCTCCAAGTAACTCTCTCAAGACCTAAATCGGTACCAACGATGAAAGCGTATGATACCACCACCTAATTAAATAAGACTTTCCAACGACGCTAAGTCGACGACGAGCTCGATCATACGAGTTCACGTCGGAGTGGACGAACACCGATTCAATAGGCCCCGCTCACCCTACCTTCGGAAGTACTTGACAGGCCTTCACTTGCCCGAACCGCCCCGAAATCCGTCCGCTCACCGCGCTCGTAGTATTCAGCGACGGGGTTGACGGAAAGGCCCTCGAAATCATCGGTCGGACAGGAACGGAGTGCGAATACTGTTGAAAGTGACTCGCTGGTGTAGCTTCTGGCGGTTGGAGTAATGTACGCCTGATTTGGCGGTGCTACGCATTGACAGCCGCTCAATCACTATGCTAGAGTCGCTCGGAATCGGCCTGAAAGGATCGGGTCGATAACATTTGGCTTTACTTGAAGAGGAGGTAATCGAATGCCAAAAAGTAGGGTTATATTCTCATTAGTCGCCGGTCTTGTACTGGCGTTGGCGCTGGTCGCGTGTAGCAGCGACGACGACGACACTGGAACAACCACCGCTCCGGCACCCGCAGCAGCGCCTGCAGGACCGGCGCCCGCAGCTGGGCCTGCACCCGCCCCGGCGCCTGCCCCGGCGCCCGCAGCAGCCCCGGTGACCCAGGCGCCCGCCCCGGCGCCCGCAGCAGCGGCTGCGCCTGCTGCTCAGCCTCAGACCCCTGTTGAAACAGGGCCAATGGCCATGGTCCCGGCAACGTGCGTGATTCTGGGCGACGTGGTCACCGACTGCCCGCTCCGAAGCCCGCACGCCTGGAAGCCCGCCAAGCAGCAGGTACCGGGTGAAGTCTGGGTATTCCAGGCCTATGACGGCCCGCGTCCGACACAGTTCTTCGAGTCCCCGCACTCGGCACAGCTCGTGAAGGCTGGCGAGATTCCTCCGCTGATGGAGCGACTGCCCGTTCCTGAGGACGTGGAAGTCATCGCTGGGCCGGACGGCATCGGCGAGTACGGCGGATTCTACCAGCAGACGCAGCCTCACTCCTACATCGGTGAGTGGATCCTCGCTAGCTGGAACCGCCGCGACTCTCTCGGCGGCCTGATTTGGTTCCCGTGGATCGGCAAGGGCTGGGAAGTCAGCGATGACGGAACGCTCTGGACGTTCACGATGCGTGAGGGCCTCAAGTGGAGCGACGGCTACCCGCTCGACATGGAATCTGTCGAGTTCGGTTGGGAAGTCAACCTCAACCCCGCCCTCTTTGGCGGACCACTGCCCTTGTGGGCCAGCGACCCGGTAACGGGGAACCCGCCCAAGTTCTCGGTCGTCGACGACCTGACATGGACCCTGCAGTACGAAACTCCGATCTTTACGATCATGGAGTCCCGCTCGACGCCGAGCACGCTGTGCTCGCCCGGCCGAGTATGCATGGTCTGGCATCCGAGGATGAAGTACCTCTACCCGCAGTACGCGGGACAGGCTGCCGTTGACAAGCTCATCTCGGACGGAAACTACGCCGACTTCCAGGACATGCTTAAGGGCGAGTTGGCTTTCTGGCAGAACATCGACAGCAACCCCTGCGCCGCTCCGTACTGCAACGTAGAGGAGACCGACTCTCAGGGCCTGTTCATGAAGAACCAGTACCACTGGTTCGTCGACCCTGAGGGGAACCAGATCCCCTACACCGACGGCGCTGTGATGACCAAGCAGGAGAGCCAGGACGTCATCAAGTTCCGCGCCATGGCCGGTGAGGAAGACGGACGAACGTCTTCATTCATCCCCGGCGAGCTTCCGCTCTATATCGAGAACATGGAGCGCGGCGACTACTCGATCTACCACTGGCCGAGCAGCGGCGGGGCCGACCTGACGACGACGATGCAGCAGACCTACAACGATGACCCGCGCATTGGCGAGCTCATTCGAACGCAGGACTTCCGCATCGCCCTGTCCCACACTGTCGACAAAGAAGTGCTGAACGACCTCGTGCTCTCGGGCGTCGGCGTGGTGCAGAACCGCGTCCCGCGACCGAACAACCCCTACTACCCTGGCGACGAGTACCGCATGCTCCACATGCAGCAGGACCTCGGCAAGGCCAATTCGATGCTCGACTCGCTCGGTCTGCATGCAAAGGATGAAGAGGGGTTCCGCATGCACAAGGACGGGTCAGGCACGATCGAGATGCAGATCACGGTCGGACCGAGCCCCAACCCTGCCGTCTCACAGGCCGCTGAGATACTCAAGTCTGCCTGGGAGAGCGTAGGCATCAAGACCAACATCGCAGCGGTCCGGCAGACGACGCGAGACAGCCTCCAGACGACGGGCATCTCGCGCGACTACTCGGCCTACCAGTACAACCCCTGGATGGTCCAGTGGACGAGCCTCGCTCCCCTGACCCGCGGCGACCTTGCCGGCGAGATCGGCAAGTGGTACGCCTCACGCGGTGAAGAGGGCATGGCCCCCACCGGCGGCGATCCCGGCTGGCTCCCGCTGGCGGGACCAAACGAATTCCCGGCGGACGCCGGCGGACGCCTGATGCGACAGTCCCAGCTCTGGATCAGTGGCTTGGGCGTAAGCAACCTTGATCCGAAAAGAGTTGAGATGGGCAAGGAAATGTTCGCCACCAACGCCGACCAGCTTTGGGGCCTGAACTGCTGCGCCTACTCCGGCGTGTTCCGCGGCGTCCTCATCACGAGGAACAACTTCCGCAACAAGCCGATCACGCACGAGCGCGACCACAACGGCTTCACGGCCTGGGCGCGATTCTTCGAGGATGGCCTGGACAACTTCCATAATCCTGGCAATCGTTCGAAGTACTGCGGCAGCTGGGCCTTCATCCAAGGCGGTAGCCCGTACGACAAGTGCACGAAGACCCTTTGGTAGAAGCTAAGCGGACAGGACTAGGCACATAGCCTAAAGTAGCAGGCCCGTCGAACCCCGGCGGGCCTGCTTTCTTTCCTTCGTCTGAACAAGTGGAATTGCATGGTTGATGGACGCACAATTCTCGTGTACACTACACCAGTGTAAATTATCAGTGAGGTGACAGAGTGAAGAACATCACCTTAAGTGCTGACGAGAATCTGATCGAAGAGGCGCGACAGCGGGCCACCGAAGAACGAACGACATTGAACGCTCAATTCCGACTATGGTTAGCAAGCTATGTCGGGCGCGAACGGCAGGCGGCCCGGGCCGAGACGACCCTCCGTGAGTTACGCTCCGTCATTAAGACGGGAGGGCGCACGTTCACGAGGGATGAGATGAATGAGCGCTGAAAACTTCATCGACACGAACGTCTTCATCTACATGTTCGACGAGACCAACCCCTCAAAGCGTCAACGTGCAGAGAACTTAGTTCGCCGAAGTCTGGAGGATGGCTCCGGCTGTATTAGCTACCAAGTTGTCCAAGAGACGATAAGCGTCGTCACCCGAAAACTTGGTGTCGCACCGGAGAATGCACGCCGTCTCCTGGACGATATCTTGGAACCCCTCTGGCAAGTGAACCCCACCCTTTCGCTCTACCGCCGCAGTCTCTGGGTACACAACGCATACGGATTCAGTTTCTATGACTCACTTATCGTCGCAGCCGCACTCCAAGCGGGCTGCCGACGCCTCTACACCGAGGACTTGCAGCACGGTCAGGAGATAGAGCATCTGACTGTCTGGAGCCCGTTCGTGGACTCTCCGTAATCGAGCCTAAAGCACTCTACGATCGCCGGGATCCCGCCCCCACTATTGCCATGTCCGACCGACCGACGTACCATAAGCGGCGCTAATCCAGACTCCCTACTGAGGTACGCCACTTGCTTTCACCCGGCCATGTCGCACACTTCAAAACGTTCGGATTCCTGTTCATCCCCCAGCTATTCTCCGCCGATGAAGTAGCGCAGATCAGGTCCTCCGCTGACAACCTGTGGCTCAAGCTCCGCGACGGCAGACCGCTCGACCCCGAACAGGGCCAGGCCGAAGGCAGGTTCGTCGAGCAGGACGCCGCCCTCACCAGGATCGTCACCGACGACCGCATCTTCGAGGCCGCCGAAAGCATCCTCGGCCCCGGTTTCATATGGGCGGGCTCCGAAGGCAACGTCACCGTCAACTCCGAGCACCCCTGGCACCCCGACCGTCCCGGCGATCACGACGAGGTCTCCTACACCCGCCTCAAGATCAACCTCTACCTGGATCCCATCACTGAGGAAAACGGCTGCCTTCGCGTCATTCCCGGCTCCCACCGGATGCCTCTCCACCAGGAAATCGAGCCCGATTCCAGGCACCAGCGCCGGGGGATGCCCGTCCGCCCGTTTGACGTGCAGGGCCCGAACATGCCGGGAGTCTCGCTGGAGTCCAACCCCGGCGACGCCATACTCTTCAACCAGAGCATCTGGCACGCCATCTTCAACGGCTGGGCCGGCAGGCGCTACATCGCCCTGAAGTTCGCCGCCCGTCCGCAGACCGACAACCATCTTGCGTCCCTCCGCTACTATGCCGGCAACATATTCGACCCCGATCCGGGCTGGCTCGCCAGCGACGATGCGAGGATTCAGTCCATGGTCGGCGATCTGCCCGCCTTCGGCGCAAAGAAGGTCCACCAGTTCGTGGAATTCCGCGACGACTCCCCCAACAGGACGAACTGATCTCGTTTCTGCTTGACTCTTTCATAGAAACCGGCCGCCCATAGCGTTGCAATAGGAGCAAACTCATGACAACCTTCCCTCGCCCCATACAGGCCGGCAACTCGGGAGACGGTTCGCCCCTCGTACTTGGCGATGAAAACGTCATGGGCGACCTCTTTGCGGGAGGCTCCGCCGTGAGAGTCCTGGACTGGGACGCCGACGGCGAGCCCGAGGTCGTCGTCACCGGCGGCAACGGCGATATCTACAGCTACAAGTTCATCGGAGAGATCGCCGACGGGACCCCCATCGTCGACCGCGGCCTCCAGTGGGGCGAGGTGTCCCGCTCTCTCCACCGTAACGAAAGGGACAAAGGCCTCGTCGGCGCCGTCGTCGCGGCCGCAGACTTCGATGGCGACGGGCAGATCGAAGTGATTCTGTCCCCGCGAGGGTACTCACAGAAATCCGTCACGGCCATATCCGTAGAGAACGGCCCTCCCGCGACCCGTGACGAAGGACGGCCCGTAACCCTCAAGGGGCGGGAAGGGGACGCCGGTTTCGGCAGAGGTGCGACGGCCGCCCTCGACTGGAACGGTGACGGTCTCGTCGATCTCGTCGTGCTCGAGACCGAAGACGGCGTTATGTGGGCCAAGAGCCCGGAAGGCATCGTTCCCGAAGACCAACGTGACCGCTACGACAAGGACGGCAAGTGGTTCTCGAAGTTCGGCACGGCCTCCCTGCACCTCTATCGCAACACGAGCGGCGGCGGCAATATCGAGTTCACCTACGCGGGCAAGGTCGACGTCGAGGTGCCTCGACACACCTTCCACATCAGCGAGGTCAACCCCGACGATCCGGCCGCCGGTCTGCTGCTGCTCAACTACTACGGCCACATCAACCACGTACCCATCACGGCTACCGGAGATAACCCCGAATGGGGAGAGCCCGCCGAGATATTCACGCTTCACGGCGAGCCATTCAGCCGCATCGCTACCTTCCAGGGGTCAATAGGAGTCTCCGACGCCCTCGAGGCCGGACGATACGACATCTTCGCGGGAGACAACGCCGGAAACGTCGAGTGGGCGCGCTGCCGCGGCAATGACGCAGCCGGAAGACCGGTCTACGACACGCCACGCAAGCTCAAGCAGCACAATCCCCACGTCAACGGCGGATTCTTCTCCGTTCCCACCGTCGGCGACTGGCGCGACACGGGAATGCAGGACATCCTCGTCGGCAGCATCGAGGGCTACATCTTCTGGTACAAGACTCTCTCCACAAACCCCCTGCGGTTCGCCCCGCCTGAGCGCGTGCGCTACGGCACCACCGAGATCCGCCGACTCGCAACGCCCTATCCTTCGAGCGGACAGTACTGGGGCGGCTCCCAAAGCCCCTACGACGGCGACACCGGCGGCTACAGCAACCCCGTCCTCGCCGACTGGAACGGCAACGGCCTCCTCGATCTCGTCGTCTGCGACATGGTGAGCCTCTTCGAGTGGTACCCGAACTGGGGCACCAAGTCGACCCCGGAGCTCGGCCCGCCGCAGCGTCTTCATATCACGGACGGCTCGCCCCTCATCGGCCCCTGGAGACAGCAGCCCGGCATCGGTCACCTGACCGACGGAGACCTGCCCGACATCGTCACCCAGGACCTTGACCTCGACGTCGCCCTCTACAGGCGCATGGGCAGCGACGACCTATCCGGCCTCCATCCAGGGGAAAAACTTCGCTACGAGGACGGCTCCACCATCAAGACGCACGGCATCTACACCCCGGCGGGTGGCGACGGACGAGGCAGGACGAAGTTCAACCTCGTCGACTGGGACGGCGATGGCCTCCTCGACCTGCTCATCGGTGTCGGTCCCCAGCACGGAAGCCCCTACCGGGGCAGCTACATCCTCTTCGCCAAGAACGTGGGCACCAAGACGGAACCGGTCTTCAGGAAGCCCATCGTCCTCGTGTTCGACGCGGACGGGAACCCCCTGGAGTTCTGGCGGCACGGCGTCCACATGGCACCCGTCGACTGGGAGGATGACGGCAACCTCGGCCTGATCGCCGGAGCTGACCACGGCCATATCTGGTACTGGCGTCCGCAGCACTTCGGCAGTCCCGCCAGCGGCGACCCCACCGCGCCTGAGCGCCCTGCCGGAGAAGATGGCTTCGGCCCGCGCGAAGACTGATAGCCGCGCTCCCGATTATCTCGCCGAGGCGATACTCCCCACATGCCGACACCGCTGGAAGTGCCCCGCCACATCCTCGAAGAGATTTATCGCCACGCCCGCCGCGAGTACCCTAACGAGTGCTGCGGCTGGCTCGCGGGCGACAAAGACGGCTCGTCCGTAACCACCGTCAGGGCCTGCGTAAACATGCAGGCGCAGGGAAACCACCCTTCAACCCCCAGTCGCACAGCAGAGACCGCCTACGTCTTCGGCGCGCAGGACCTCATAGAGCTGAACCACAGCCTCGACTCGGACACGCCTCCTCGCATCATCTACCACTCCCACCCAAACGGGCAGGCATACCTCTCCGAGATAGACCGTGGAGTCGCCATCAGCCCCTGGGGTGACGGCCCAGCCTACCCCGTCCAGCAGCTTGTCATAGGCATCGACGCCCACCGAGTCGTCGACGCCGCCCTCTACGACTGGTCCGACACCGAAGCCGACTTCATCGAAATCGCCCGCTTCCACGGCGCCAACATCTGAAGCTTCTATCGGCTGTTGGCTGCCATCCCCATTGAAATAACACCTCCTTCCCACTACAATCTTGCGAATCATTCACACAGCCCCCGGAGTCTGAGCGGGGCGGAGGAAACATGGCCGACGAAAAGTTGAGAGTGGCGATCATTGGCTGCGGTCGAATGGGCCAGCACTACACGGATGTCTATAACACCTTCGAGAACACCGAGGTCGTCGCCATCGCCGAGTACAACGAAGACAGGCTGAAAGTCGTCGGCGAGCGCTTCGGCGTCACGGCGCTCTTCAAAGACGCCGAGGAGATGTACCAAAAGATGGACGAGGTCCCCGATCTCGCCGTCGTCGTCCTCCCCGGCAAGTTCATCAAGGACGCCGTCATCGCATCGGCCCAGGCTGGTGTGCGCGGCGTCTCCACCGACAAGCCCATCGGCGCGAAGCTCTCCGACGTGGATGAGATGATCGCCGCCTGCGAGGAGCGGGGCGTCGTCTTTCACGGCGGCAACCTCCAGCGCTCGCGCGCCGACGTTCAGGAGGCCGCGAGCTGGCTCCGTAACGGCGACTACGGCGAGATACAGGGAGCGACGGTTAGTGGATGGGGGGGAGAGATATCCGGCGGCGGATGCCAGCACATCGCCGTCCTCCGGCTCCTCACGAACGCCGAGATCACCGAGGTCATCGCCTGGGGCAAGCCGCAGGAGTCCCTCGAGGCGAATGAGGACAGCGGACTCATCATCAACGGTCGGTTCAAGATGAGCACCGGAATCGAGACGACCGTTTACGGCGAGCCGACACCCCACCGCGGCGTCGACGTCTGGACGGAGGACTCCCTGCTCCGCTGGGACTGGGGCGACGTCATGGACATCTACCAAGGGTTCGACGAAAACGGCGCGCGCATCAAGTCCGACCGCCAGTTCACCCCCTTCGCCTGGCCAAAATACGGCTACTTGGCAAGCTCGATCCTGTCCTTCATCTCCGCCGTCGAGAACGGCACCGAGATGGCCATATCCGGCTACGACCTACTCAGGTCGCTCGAAGCCGCGGTAGCCGCCAAGCACTCCGCCCTGTGGGGCTCGGTCCCCCTCTCGCTCCCGCTGGAGGACCGCTCGCTGACCCTCTACCCACGTCCCTACCGCTGGCTCGGAGGCGACCACTCCGGCAGATACCAGACCCCCGAAGAGGCCCGCGCATACGAGCTTTTCGCGAAGGGATAGAGGAACCTCAGAACAATCTCTCTGCGATCTCCGCGCCCTCTGCGGTGAACTGCCTCGTCGCCTCAACAACATAGTGTCTGGCGGCGGGATGACCCTGTAGCAACTCACGCTGTTTCGACTTGTGCTGGATTCTGAGTGCGGCATCAGTGTTGTTGCTGGAAGACTTCCTATGAATTCTCAAGGTCGTCACGACACCCAACACTACGCGTGATACACTCCATACCGATGATGTTGTTGAAGGCGCTGAGGTCACCGTAGGGCAATATAACAGCCTCCCTGACCAAACATGCTGACAAAGCTCACTATTCGCAAGTTCAAGCGATTCCCGGACGTCGAGATTGAGTTGGGGAATCCTGTTGCGTTCATTGGCCCGAATAACTCTGGGAAGACCTCCGCTATGCAAGCTTTGGCGCTTTGGGACATTGGTCTCAAGCGCTGGAATGAAAAACGGCTTGGCAAGAGCCCACCGGGAAAGAGACCGGGTGTGACGGTAAACCGGCGTGATCTCGTGGCCATTCCGGTGCCAAGCGCGCGCTTTTTATGGAACGACCTCCGTGTGCGCGACGTTCAAAGACCCGACGGAAGACAGCAGACCCAGAACGTGCGGATCGATGTCATAGTCGAAGGCGTCTCAGGGGAAAGCAAATGGATGTGCGGACTGGAGTTCGACTATGCGAACGAGGAGTCGTTCTACTGCCGACCGCTACGATTGAGTGACGGCAAAACGCCGGATCGAATGTCGATTCCGCCCGGAGCAGGGAATGTGGATATTGCCTTTCTTCCTCCAATGTCCGGTCTTGCGGCTACCGAGACACGACTCGATCATGGGGCCGTAAACGTGCGTGTTGGGGAAGGCCGCACTGCCGAAGTGCTCCGAAATCTCTGTTTCCGCATTCGTGAGGAGCAACCTCGGGACTGGTTACGCCTGGTCGAACAAATTCGCAGATTGTTCGGAGTGGAATTGGATGCCCCTAGGTACGTGCAAGAGCGGGGGGAAATCTCGATGAGCTATCGGGAGCGAACGGTATCACTCGATCTTTCATCCAGTGGGCGTGGTCTACAGCAGACAATGCTTATCTTGGCCTATATGTATGCCAACCCAGGGGCTGTCCTCCTCTTGGACGAACCGGATGCGCACCTAGAAATCCTTCGCCAGCGTCAAATATATCGGCTAATTGCCGAGGTGGCCTCCGAAAGCGATAGTCAGATAATTGCGGCTAGTCACTCAGAGGTGCTACTCAACGAAGCCGCCGGTAAAGACATGGTTATTGCCTTCGTTGGGAGCCCTCACCGAGTAGATGGTCAGGCAAGTCAGGTGCTGAAGTCTCTTAGAGACATAGGATACGAGCACTACTACCAAGGTGAACAGACGGGTTGGGTTCTCTACCTTGAAGGCCCTACTGACCTTGCTATCTTGCAAGCATTCGCCAGTCGCCTAGACCACACTGAGGCTGCGGCGGCTCTCGAACGGCCATTCGTCCACTACGTCCAAAACGAACCACCAAGAGCCAATGCACATTTCTATGGACTCAAAGAGGCCCTCCCTGACATACAGGGACTGGCGCTCTACGATAGATTGGAAGGTGGAGTACCAGATAGTGGCTATTTGGAGTCCGTGACTTGGAAACGTCGGGAGATTGAAAACTACCTTTGCTCCCAGACGACACTGGAAGAGTATGCGCGATCCTCCGCGAAAGCGACCGAACCAGGGCCTTTGCTTGCGTTAGGTGAAGCCAACCGTTACTTGCAAGCGATGCGCGAGGCCATAGTCGAAATAGAGACAGCAATGGAGACATTAGGGCAGGGATCACCCTGGAGTCACGACACCAAGGTAAGCGACACTTTCTTGACAAATCTCTTCAAAGCTTACTTTAGAAATCTGGATCTACCGAATCTAATGAACAAGAAGGACTTCTACGAATTGGCTCAATACGTCCCTGAGGACGAAATTGACTTAGAAGTCCGAGAGAAACTGGACGCAATAGCTCAAGTTGCAGAGAGCGCCAAGCCCAGACTAAGTGAATACTGAGTCTGGCAACACCTACCTACCCGGCTCCACCAACGTCAGGATCCTCGCCGGGTTGTGAATTAGCAGACGGTCGATATCCTCGTCTGAGAACCCCCGCGTCTTCAACCACGGCACCACCCGCCTGACTATATAAAAGTACCCAGGCCCGCCGTACGCCGTGAGCCTGCGCTTCGATGCCACGTCGTGTCCCGTGAGGATCTTGTCCCCATAGCCCCGCTCGATCATGAACGCGATCACCTCCGCGCGGTCCGCGTCGTTGAGCATGGTGATCTTTGGATTAGGCGGATAGAACGGCAGACCGGAACTGAAGTGGTCCCATTCGAGATAGCACCCCGCCTCGGCAATGCGGAGCAGCACCTGCCGGTCCATGACCGTCCTGTCGAGATGACCGATGATGGTGCGTCCCGGATCGCCTCCCGCGTCCACGATGACCCCGATGATCTCCTCCGGCGAGGGCTCGTCGCGTCCCGGATGGATCAGTATCGCCGCTCCTGTCGCCCGTTGCGCCCTCGCCGACGCCCGCAGCACCTTCCGCTCGTTGTCCGACAGCGGGTACGAGCACCCGACCTCCCCGATGATCCCTGCCCTGATTCCCGTCGAGCCCACACCGACCGTGATGTCGCGAACGATCTCCTCGTAGATGGCCTCCTCCGAGATGTCGTCCATATCGGGTGGGTGCGCCTCCTTCACGTAGTACGACGACCCCATGATGATGTGTACGCCCGTCGCCCGTGATACCTGTACAAGACCCTCCGGATTCCGGCTCAGCCCAATGCTCGAAGCCTCCACAATCGCCCCGCCACCATGTTGCTTGTACAGCTCGATCTCCGCGATGGCCGTGTCGACGTCGTCCAGCCGCAGATTGTCGAGATTGGCGGCAAAGTAGTAGCTCAGGTATCCGAGGATGTCCATCCGCATCGGCGCGTGGAACATCTCGCGCTCGAACGGATCGTCCGGCTCGACGGCGATGTGCGACAGGTCGGAGAGAATATGCTCGTGGGTGTGCGTCACCCCCAGCGCGTCCGGCACCACAGGCCCCAACACCGTTTGGACGTATCCAGCCACATTCTCGATATCAAGCATGTCTGAATTCGCTGCCGACACGTCGCAACACACTCAGAACTACGAGTCTACGGCTACGGCCTCTGGCGGTTTGGCAACCATATCCGTAAGTCGCTCACGGGTTTCCAGCCGTTCGGTGTCGGCATCCAATAGGCCATCGAGCGCGTCCGCGAGTCTATGAGATTCAACCGCCCTCAGCTGACTCGGCAGTTCACGTCTCGAAGCAGGGAATATGCCAGCTTCTAAGAGTTCCGCCCAAGCCAGGTGCGTCAAATAAGATATGGCCTGTTCAAGCGCGGCATCTAAGTCTCCTATTTCAAGGACGTTCAAGAACCGCCTGCGTGCCTCCCGTGCTCTCACGCGAGGAGTCTGAGGAGAGGGTAAAGGCAGGTCATTCTTCCAACGGCTCAGTGTCATGTTCCAGAAACCGCTACGCTGGAATAAGACCTGGCCAAACTTGATAGCCCACCCTAGAACATCGTGCCCTTCAGCTAAGAGTCGATCCACTTCATCCGTTCGATAAACGCGCAGGTCGACCTCCATAGGGCGTGAACGGCTGAGGTTGAGAGGTTCCCTACATATCACCACGAGATCGAGATCGGCGGTCACTGCATTCGGTCGAACTGCAGAACCAATGGCTATGACGGTTGCGATGTTAAAATCTTCCTGTGCTGAAGCTAGGAAGGTCTCAGTCCATTGCATCGATGCCTCCGTGGGCCATCGAATTGTCAGACCATGCGAAATCATGTCGAATAATCCATTAGTTGAATAGACGTTGCCCGTCATCCGAGTCCACTAACTCTTCGACTGCCTTAACATAGCGTTCTATTTCTATCGCCACGTCTCGGTCTTCAAAATCAGGTGCCTCGACGTCTCCGTAGGCGACCGCCTTCCTACTGTCGTTGAGGTCGTTTAGCAGGTCATAGATGTCAGGAAGCCCATGCTGCGTATGTAATTCATGCGCAACGTTCGCCTTTTCCCAATGCTGCTTCGTCACCTTTATTTGAACATGGAGGGCCGCAGCCTCGACAGCCGCTTCGAGGCAATAGAGCCCATAGATCGAAAGATCGTCTAGGTCCTCTGGATCTGGCTGAATCCTAGCCAAGTGGCGTCGAGCAAGCATGAGTTTTTCTTGTACAGTCGGCATTTTCACTCTGATTGGGACAACAACCGACTCGTGTCTTAGGTGGTGGCAACTCCTTGAACGTGATTATAGCAAACGTCCGCCCCTAGAAATTGCCCTCAATGACTTGCTCGGTGAAGATGAGCGCATCCACGTTTGATAAACCCTTCACTCCGCCAGAAAGCCCCCGTCGATCACCAGTTCCGCTCCCGTGATGAACGACGACTCGTCAGACGCCAGGAACAGGATGCCGTTGGAGATCTCGTCCACGGTGCCGAGCCGGCTCATGGGCACCATCGCCAGTCGTGGGCCTATGATCTCCGGTCTGTTGAATATGTCCTCGGTAAGCGGCGTCATCACGAATCCGGGATGTACGGAGTTCACCCGGATGCCCTCAGCCGCGTACTGAATGGCCGCAGCCTTCGTGAAGTTGCGCTTCGCTCCCTTCGCCGTCGGGTACGAGGACGAAGCCGACCCGACGATGCCGTATATCGACGACACGATGACGATCGACCCGCCTCCTGCCTCGCGCATACGGGGGATAGCGTGCTTCGCTCCCAGGAACGCTCCTCTTGCGTGTACCGCCATCTCCAGGTCGAATGCCTCGACCGGCGTTTCCTCCACTTTGTAACGGATGGACGTCCCCGCCGCATTTACCAGCACGTCGAGCTTGTCGAACCGGTCGACGGCTGCCGCAACTGCGGCTATCCAATCTCCCTCGTCCGTCACGTCGAGGTGGACGTACAGCGCCTCTCCGCCCTCGTCCCTGATCTCCGCCGCCGTCTGCTCGCCGACCTCGTCCTTGATGTCCGCGATGACCACCTGTGCTCCCTCGCGCGCAAATCGCCGCACTGCCGCGCCACCGATACCCATCAGTTGGCCCTCTATGCCGGAAGCTCCGCCCGCGATGAGCGCAGTCTTGTCTTCGAGTCGCATCGCGGTCTCCTACGTCGCCCTTTCACCCGACAGACGGGCCTTCATCCGTTTCTCCAGCGTGGACCGCGCCATCATCACGTGCCGCAAGCACGTCACGCACCGTATTCCGATGTCGGCGCCAAGCCGCGTGACCTCCCACTCGAAGCCGCCACACGGATGCTTCTTCCGCAACGACAGCCGCTCTCCCATGCGGAAGTCTACGACCATGAGTGACCCCCGTCTTCCAGGACGGCGTTGATGTCGTCTCGCAGCCTCTCCGCGGCGTTTCTGGCCGCATCCGCGTAGCGGACGGGGTCGGAGGAGGCATACAACACGCCCCTTGAACTGCTCACGAGCAGATTGCGCCCCTTTCGGTCGACTCCGGCCTCTACCGAGGCCCGCAGCGAACCTGCCTGCGCACCCACGCCGGGGAGCAGAATTGGCGCGTCGGGTGCGATGGCACGAACTTCTACAAGCTCCTTCGGGTACGTCGCCCCTACGACGAGCCCGACGCTGCCCTTCGGTCCCCACTCGACTGCCCGCCGAGCCAGCGCTTGGTAGAAGGGCATCGTGGAGCCGTCCGACTGGACTGTCAGGTCCTGCAGCTCTGCCGCACCCGCGTTCGATGACCGGCACCACACGAACACGGCCTTGCCCTCGTAGGCCAGGAACGGCCCGATGTCCGAGCCTCCCGCATAACCGTTGATGGTCGCCGCGTCCGCGCCCCACGTCTCGAAGAGCGCCTTGGCATACGCCACGTTCGTCGACCCGATATCCCCGCGCTTCCCGTCCACCAGCACCATCACCGACGACGCAACGTCTCGGATATGCGCTATCGTCCGCTCTAGCTCCCCGATGCCCTCGCTGCCCCGCGATTCGTAGAACCCAACGTTCGGCTTGTAGGCGCACACGAGGTCGCGTGTCGCGTCCACGATGGCAGAATTGAAGGCCACGACGTCCCCGTTCGGTATCCGGGCCGGGTCGGGGTCAAGTCCGACGCAGAGCAGACTCCGGTTCTTCTCGCAGGCGTTCAGGAGCCGTTCTACAAAGGTCGCCACATACACCTCGCACACTTGAAGGTCGAGCGGTAACAGCGTAAAACGTACGGCATGAAAGGTAAAGCCGAATACTCTCCCATGCGTGATCGCCTGATCGACATCTACGACCGCCTGCTGGAGCGCTACGGCCCCTGCGACTGGTGGCCCGCCGACTCCCGCTTCGAGGTCATGGTCGGAGCAGTCCTCGTACAGAACACCGCGTGGAGCAACGCCGCGAAGGCGATCCAGTCCCTCTCAGACGCTGGGCTTCTTTCTCCCGAAGCGCTGCGAAATGCAGACCGCGATGACATAGCGCAGCTCATCTACTCATCCGGTTACTACAACATGAAGGCCCGCAAGCTCAAGGCCCTCGTGGAGTGGCTCGGCGAGCGCGACGACGACATCGAGGCGCTCATGGCCGCCGATCCCGCCGCCCTCCGCGACGAGCTTCTCGGCATCCACGGCATCGGCGAGGAGACGGCTGACGACATCCTCCTCTACGCCCTCGACATGCCCGTATTCGTCATCGACCACTACACCAAGCGCCTGCTCCACCGCCTCGACCTCGCGCCCGAAAAAGGGCCCTACGCCCTCTACCAGAATCTCTTCACCGATCACCTCCCACCCGACGTACCCCTCTACAACGAGTACCACGCGCTGATCGTGACCCACGCCGCGAGGGTGTGCAAGAAGGAACCGGTGTGCGGCGAGTGCTGCCTGCTGCCGCTCTGTCCGACGGGCAAGGCGCGGACGTAGGGGTTCTCTGACGAATGCCACTTGGCTTATTGCGAATGCCGCCACGATCTCATAACATCAATCCATAACGTCCGACGGGCGCCGGTCACACTACCCTGAAGAAAGGAGAACCGACGTGGCTACGAACATAGCCGCCATAGAGATACTCGATCAGTTCGGCAAGGATATGCTGTATGTAGAACGCAATCGGCAAAAGTGGCTGGATGAATATTCCGACTGCTGGGTGGTGGTGTACCGCGAGAAACTGATTAGCCACGCCGACACCTTCGGCGAGGCGCTATCCAAAGCGCGAGTCCGGGGTCTGCAAGGCAGCAACATGGTGATAGAGCGCATAACCCGCGAGCCGATAAGTTTGATCCTGTGAGGATAGAGGGGCACTTCCAAGGTGGCGGCAAATTCACCCCGTCTCCGTATATCAAGGCGTTGGTTGTACTCTCCTCAGGCGTCTTCGCTCCCGTAAACTTCTTGGTTGATACCGGAGCATTCCGGACCACCCTGCATCCGAGTGATGCCCAGAAACTGGGTATCCGCGCATTGCCTCTTGGCGACCCAGAGAATCAAGAATCAACGGGTATCGGGGGCAATGCCCAATATAGCCCCCGCCACGCAACCATGCTATTTGCGGCCGGGGAGAAAGAACACGCATGGGAAGGCTTCATTCAGGTCGGCCCATGCGGCGATGAACCGTTTCAACAAGCCCTGCGCTCGAACGTTCCATCGCTTCTTGGCAGAGATTTTCTCAACGGCAACCGTCTTGTCGTTGACTACAGCGCGAATGAGCTATATATAGAACTCCTATAACGTTAGCCTAAGGAGGCCCACCAAATGACCGCCAAATACCAAGTTGGCATCGTCGGATGCGGACGACAGGGCACTCAGCACGGTCGCGGCTTCAACCTGCTCCCCGACACGCAGGTCGTGGCCATCGCCGATCCCGACCCCGACAACCTCGAACTCGCCATGCGTCGCTTCTCCGCACGCGGTTACGCAACCGCCGAGGAGATGTACGCCAACGAGCAGCTAGACATCGTCGACTGCGTCCTGCCCGTGCAGTACAACCCCGACATGGTCGTTCTCGCTGCGGAGACGTCCGGCGCGAAGGGCATCGTCTCCGAGAAGCCCATCGCCGCCAGTCTCGCCGACGCCGACCGTATGGTCGCCGCATGTGAGGCGAACGGCATCCCGTGGCAGGGAGGCAACGTCGACCGCAGCATATCCCAGCTCTGGGAGGCCCGCGCCATGATCGAGGCGGGCGAGATCGGCGAGGTGCTGACCATCGACCTCTACGAGTCGATCATGCAGGGCGGATGCCAGGGCCTCAGCGTCGCGCACATGTTCGCTCAGGACGCCGACATCGACTGGGTCACGGGCTGGACCAATGGCGACCCCTTCGGTGAGAGCGACGACGAGTACCTCGGCATCGGCGGCTACATCCGCTACGCAAACGGCATCGAGTGCTTCATTCAGTCCAGGACCTCCGCCATGCGGGGACTGGTCGTCACTGGCACCGAGGGCGTGTACGTGACCGACAAGCGACACCACCGTTTCTACCGCAAGACCGACGCCTCCGACGCCGACCTCCTCTCCAACCTCCAGTACGACGACTCCAAGACCTTCAAGCCGTTTCGCCCCCATGCCGAAGGCGGGTACGACGAGGACGGCTGGCTCTACCCCGGCGACCGCCTCGTGAACGCCATGCAGTCCATCGTCGACGCCATCACCCACGGCATTGAGCCGAAGGCGCCCGGACACGTCCACCACAAGTCCTTCGAGGCGACAGTAGCCATGAGAGAGTCCGCCCGCCAGGGTCATGCGCCGGTCAAGCTCCCCCTGGAAGACCGGAGCCTCACCCTCAAACCCCAGATTTGGCGATGGGTGAACAAGAAAGGTCTATTCGGAGAGGAGGAATACGCCAAGCAAATCAACCGCGCAACCAACTACTAGACGAGCCACGCCCTCTTCTATCTCCCTCTCCCGTCGTGGGAGAGGGCTGGGGTGAGGGTTAATGCCCCACTCCCGACCTCCTACTTTCTCTCCCCAGGAGCGCCCCAAATGAAAATCACCGACATCGAAGTCTTCACCATCCTCCCGCCGCTGGCGAAGCGGTATCGAGACAACCCCGCCCGCAACGGACACGAGCGCCGCGTCGCCGCCAAGGTGACCACCGACGCCGGCATCGTCGGATACGGCGACTTCGACGGTGAGGCCCCGCCTCCTATCGAGTCGTTCGAGCCGCTCATCGACACCGACCCGTTCGACTACATCGGCTCCGACCTGTACCCCTCCGTCGTGATGGCGATGTACGACATCATGGGCAAGTACCTCGAGGTGCCCGCGTACAAGCTCATCGGCCAGAAGGTGCGCGACGGCATCTCCTCCGCGGCGTGGTGCTGGGGCGGCCCGACAGACCAGGAGCTTGCCGACGACATCGTCCGCGCCGCCAACGACGGCTACACCATCTTCAAGATCCACACCAGCCCGCTTGCGGACATCTTCAACTGGACGAGAATCATCGAGGAGGTCGCTCCACCCGGATTCAGGGTCCACTACGACTTCACCGGACGGCGTGGCCGGTCCCTCGGCGGAATCCTGCCCATCGTCGCACGCCTCGAGCGCGATCATCCCATCGTCCACTGGATCGAGGACCCCTTCGACACCGCCGACGTCGAGAGCTGGCGCGAGCTCAGGCGTCGGACCCAGCTCAACGTCGTGCACGGCGGGTCGTGGAAGCTCGGCGGTGGTCACGAAGCCCAGCTTGGCATGGCCGACGTCTACATGATGTACCCGCCCATCGGCACCCTGATCGCCACGGCGACCACATACAGCAAGCTCAACCTGCAGACCATCTTCCAAATGTGCGGCGGGACGCTCGCCAAGTCCATGGCCATGCACGTCGCCTGCACGATGCCCACGGCAACCGGCCACTCCATACACCTCGACGACCAGCTCGACGCCGAGGACGACATCACCCGGAAGCGGTTCCCTGTCCACGAGGGCTTCTCGCGCGTCTCAGAGGAACCCGGACTCGGCTTCGACGTCGACGAGACCCTGCTCTACAAGTACCGCGACAACGTGCCCAACGAGATCGCCCCCTACGTCGGCGTCGTCCGGTTCAACAGCGGCCGCACCATCTACTCCCTCGGCCAGCCCCACCTGCCCAAGATCATGGGCCAGGAGGAGGGCACCGTCCGCAACTACACCTACGACCGCTGGTTCGACGACGGCTCCGAAGAGTGGGCCAAGACCTACGACCGTGTCGGCAACGAAGAGTGGTACGTGGAATAGCTAAGAGCCAATTCCTAATCCGTCATTCTGGCGGAGGCCGAAATCCAGAGGGGTGAGCTAGGGGGCGGGATCAGGGGGCTGTCGACGGGAGACCTGACAAAGTCACGGCAGCGGCGAAAAAGCTCGAAAGTGTGACATTATGGGACATTTTGTGACATTTTCCGCGTTATTGTAAAGTTCATGGCTTTGCCGGGTCGCGTGGCACAGGGCATGACGCGGAAGCGCATGGACATGCGTCTCCGGGGTTTTTCTTTGTTATATATGTGCCATTTTGCGCCATTTCCTCGTTGTCGCGAGTGCGGGCGGCGGGCAGTCGCATATGGATAGTGTGGCACATGCGTTCTTGTTTGTCAAATCGGGAGAGGCTCTTCTTAGGGGTGAGGGTTGGTGATGGCTCTAACAGTGAAAGGGCAGGTTCGAAATCCGCCTCTACGGAAGGTTGGCGGGGGCCTATTTTCAGGGTAAGACAAGGCCGTTCATCCCCGTATCCAGTGCGGGGCAGGTTCTGAGCCTGTCGAAGAGTGAATGGCCGATCATGGTTCGACAAGCTCACCACGAACGGTCTCGGTTGGCCTATTGGACTCCCCTCCGAGCGCGCTACCCCGTCGCCTCACGCTTCGCCTGCACCGCCTCGCGCACCTCATCGCCGAACTCCGCCAGCTCCTCTTTCGTCAGTTCCTCACCTGCCGCAAGGCGCTTCTTGAAGTCCTCGTAGACCCAGTTCTCATACCGCCCGCGAGGTATCTGGAAGAACTCCGGCGTGAAGTGCGGCTTCTCGCCCGGTCCGAAATGGCCCTTGTCCTTGAGCGTGTACCCTTCGAGCTCGTCCGTTCCCTTGCCGAGCACCTCGCCCGTCTCGACGTAGTGCTCCATCACCGGCTTCATGCCGTACTTCTGCACCGGACACACCTTCATGCAGATCGAGCACCCGTCGTACCGCCCCATGACAGGACGGCACCGCGCATAGCTCACCTTGTTCTTCAGGGCGCCGCGCCACCACAGCTTGTCGCGTGAGAGAGCGTTGCTGGGACACCTCACCACGCACACCTGGCACTTGTCGCAGTAACGGTTGATCCCGTAGTCGACCGGGGCGTCGTACCGGACGGGCGCGTCCGTCGTGATCAACATCAGCCGTCCCCGCGACCCGAAGTGCGGCATCAGGAGCTGGCCGTTCGCCCCAAGCTGGCCCAGCCCCGCGTTGATGAACATGGGGATGTACGGCGCGCTTGAGTCGCTGTGACTGTGCACCTGCGCGTGGTAGCCGAGCGAACGGATGTAGTCGGCAAGCTCCAGCGACACGGCCCCTTCCGTCGTGTACGTCCCGAAGTGCGTGTGCTCCGCCTCCTCGCTCGGAATTTTTTGTGTACCGTGGTACTCCTGCTCGTAGGCGAGACAGATCGCGTGCTGGAACTTCACCCACTTCTTCTTGCTGGCGTAGGTGTACCGCCGGTCGTACCTCGTGAAGCCGACCTCGCTGAATCCCAGCTCACGCGCCTTCCGGCGAATCGGCTCCGTCGGATCGAGGTCGGGGTCGGGTTCCCCGTGCGGTGGAATGTCCCCCGACACCGCTGCCGCCTCCACGAGCGGCGTATCCACCTTCTCGTGCTCGATCCGCCACTGCGCGAACGACTCGGTGTACTGCGACCACAGCCACTCCCGGTCGGCGGAGTTCTCCACGAAGTGCGCCTCCAGCGGGTACTCGCGGCTGTAGAACGATACGTCGCCCTCCCGCACCGGCGCGCCCGGCTCCGTCATCAGGTCCTCCGCAACCGGTATCTCGATGTCCGGGTCGCCCAGCCTATTGCCGGGCCGCCTCACGACATGATGCACCCTCTTCATCGCGCACATGACGGTGCCCCCTGCGGTCATTCAACGGGAGTCTACATTAGACTCGTATGCGAAAGCCACGACTTCTCCTCACCATAGGTTCCGAAAAGACTGGGCTTATCATTCCTCTGCAGCCGTGAGCAACACGGCGACTTGCTTACCCCTCTTTACACAGACTAGATACCTAGTTTACTATATAGTCATGTCGACCACGATGTTGAATATCCATGAAGCAAAGACCCATCTGTCCAAGCACCTCGCCGACTTGAAGGCCGGTGATCGGATCATCCTCTGCCGCAGAAATCGGCCTGTGGCGGAGATACTGCCCCTTGACGGCGGCATGTACGAACCTCGCCCTGTGGGTCTGGGAAGAGGCCTGGCCGAAGTGCCCGACTCGTTTTTCGACCCGCTCCCCGACGACATCCTCGATGATTTCGAGGGAGTTGGCGGGTAAGGTCTCTGTTGCGTAGCGCATGAGGCTATTGCTCGACACCGTTGCCTTCATATGGCTGGTTGATGGCAACACACGCCTTGTGGAATCGGCTCGCGCGGCAATCACCGACCCCGAAAACGATCTCTACCTTAGCGCCGCCTCCGCGTGGGAGATCGCGATCAAGTATGAACTTGGACGCCTTCGGTTACGTGTGCCTCCGCACGAGTACGTTGTCGAGCAGAGGCGGCTCCATAGAATCAACTCACTTCCGATTACCGAAGAATCTACCTTACAAGTGGGCAAGCTGCCCGGCCTGCATCGTGACCCCTTCGACCGAATTCTCGTTGCTCAAGCGATTGTTGAGGGCCTGACCATCGTCACTTCCGATCGTCTTGTAAGCATGTATCCCGTTAGGGTCATTTGGTGATTCAAGCCGGAGCGAAGGGTCGTGTCCTATAGGTGCTTGTCCTCCTCCGCCCCCTGCGGTCATTCAGTGGAAGTCTGTATCAGACGACTGTAAAACTCGACTTGTGCGATACGTAACTGTTCAGTCTTCGTGAGTTGAATCGCGAAGACCCCCTCTCTATATCTCTCCCCCGTCGGGATGACAGGGGTAGGCAAAAAGGATTTGCAGCTATGATTCAGCCCCGTCTCCCTGTCATTCCGAGCGTGGCGAGGAATCTAAAGTCGGTTCTGTTGTGTTGTGGTTGAACTAGAACCTCGCCTTCCGTTCACTCACGACGATCCCTTCGGGGGCAGTTCTCGCAGTATCCGCCTTGAGGGGGGAACTTCCCCCCGCGCCGATCGTTGCAATAGGTTAGGTTGCGACATGGTTGTTGTGTAGCGTAGTACCCGTCAGGTTTGCGAACTAGGACGGGTTGTTGACGGTTGATTTCAAACGCTTCCCTTGCGGCCTTATCGTCTCTCATGTCGGCATTCAATGAGTGCTGTTTCCTCTTCACTCCCTTCGCCATGATTCCTCCTTGCTTAAGCCGTACCCTATTATCGTTTCAACCACAACACAACAGAACCCTAAAGTCCATGACTGCAAGACGGGTTAATCGGCGTGCCATCCGTATCCTCGCCGACGGGATAGGAATTCTCCATGTCAGCGCTGCCTTAGGACGGGCATTTTAGATTCTTCACTCCGCTTCGCTGCGTTCAGAATGACAGTGACTGCGTTGTTTTCTCATCAATGGAGGCATGGGGTGATAGTCAAAAGCCTACCCCACGCCATCCCTCACCTTTGGATACACAAATCTTGAGTTTCAGTCCTTGGCTTGCCTGTCAGGGGATGAAGTGCAGGTACGCCTTTATATGCCCTCGTCCGGAGTGATGCATTTATAGATTTCCACTCTCACGGGCAAGAATGGGTACTCAAATGGAATTAAGGAGCATCTACCACTGGGGCCAATGTACGATTCGGGCTTCTTTGTAAAGCGACGTTCCATGCCGTAGCTAGGGCCGTAATAAGTGCGACTTGCGCTGATGCTGTAGAGGCCTGCCGGAATGTTCACTGTGCCACCCGCCATACTGACATACAGGCCGACCGACAACACCGCAGTAACCAACGCTACGGTTGTGATGGCCATGCCGATAGCGTGCACGTTAGCGGGCGTACCACTGAAAAGTCTTCGTATGATCGTTCTTCCGTGTGTCATCATGGGCTAGACCATTTGAAAAGCAAGGCCGTTCACTGGCAAACGAAGAAACATCCCCGACGACCCCGCCGTCTTTTTCACAAAGGCTACTCGTGGATCTCCTTCTGGCAATGAGGACACAGCCTCGGCCCCTGCCTCCTCCTGTTCATCTCGTCCATGAACCCCGACCCCAGGATGCCCGCCGGCAGCGCGAACAGCCCTATCCCCAATATCGCTATCACACCCGCGAGAAAACGCCCCGTCACTGTCACCGGGACCGCGTCGCCGTACCCCACGGTCGTCAGCGTGATGATGCTCCACCACATGGATTGAGGAATGTTGGCGAACTTGTCCGGCTGGGCCTCGGTTTCCGCGAAGTACATCAGCGACGACGCCATCAGCAGCAGGATCGACAGGAACACGATGACCGTGATCAGCTCAGCGCGCTTGGCGTGTATCACCCCCACCGACGTCCTTAGGCCCGACGAGTAGCGGCTCAGTCGCGCGATCCGTGCCAGGAGTCGCACCGCCCGCAGGAATCGCAGGATTCGCAGGTCTAACAGGCCCACAGGGGCCAGGAGCGCCAAATAGAACGGCAGGATCGCCAGCAGGTCGATGAACAAGACGGGGGTAAGGGCGAATCGCAGTCTCCCCCACACCGGATGCCCGTACCTCTCCTCAGCCGTGCAGGACCAGAGCCGCAACACATACTCAACCGTAAAGATGGCTACGGATATGGTGTCGAAGATACGAAAAGCAAGCGGCGAGACATCGTGAATCTCGTCGACGGTCTCAACAATCAGGGCGACGACGTTCAAGCAGATCAGCACGATGATGAATATGTCGAACCAGCTGAATCCGCCGTCCGACCGCTCCAAGACGCTGTGGAGCCGTTGCCTCATCGACGTGGATGGCTGACGTGGTTCCATCTGTTCATCTTGCCCTTGCGACATGGTGATCTATCCTCAGCGGGCTCCGTTCAGCTACTCGCTCGCTAGCCGGTCGCCTTGACCTCCATCAAGCGCGTCCAGCGCCAGCACGCTGTTGCTCTTCACGATCAGGTATACCTGCGTTCCCTCCCTTAACGCAAGGTCGGATACGGCCCGAGGCGTAAGCTCCACCACGAGTGTCACGCCAACGTCAACATGCGCGATGACCCGCGGCCCCTGTGCGTGAATCGCCTTGATCCTACCGGGCAAGATATTCTGCGCGCTGATCCTCGTCGGGACGTCCAGTGTGAGGATGATATCACCCGCACGGACCGAAACCGTAAGCAGGTCTCCCGGTCCGGCTTCTATTTCCGGGGCCGCGAGTTCCACGCCCCCAACGTCGATCACCGAAAGCCCCTGCTCCGACCGCCGTTCCACGACCGTCGCATCCAGCAGGTTCTCCAGCGCCCCGTAGTCCGCCATCGTCCCCACGTCAGGCCGCACCAGCACCTCCGACGGCGGCCCCTGGGCGACCGGCCTGCCTTCCGACAACACCAGCATCTCCTCCGCGAGCGCCACCACCTCCGACACCGAGTGCGACACGTATATCATCGGCGTGTGGAGCTCCTGTCGCACCCGCTTCAGGTACCGGATGATGGCACCCTTGAACGATACGTCCAGCGACGCCAGCGGCTCGTCCAGCAGGAGCAACCGCGGCGAGGTCGCCAGCGCCCGCGCAAGGGCCACTCGCTGGCGCTCTCCTCCCGATAGCGTGTTCACGCTGCGGTCGAGCAGCCGCGTCAGATCGAACAGGTCGAAGAGCTGTTCCGGGTCCGTAGTGCGCTGCCCCTCGGGAGTCAGATGGTAGCCATACAAAATATTCTTCCGTACGTTCATGTTCGGGAACAGCGCCGACGACTGGAACACGTACCCGAACCGCCGCTTTTCGGGGGGCACGACCTTCCGCCCCGAAGCCGAGAACAGCGTCGTCCCCATGACGGAGATCTGCCCGCTGTCGGGCCGCGTGAGGCCCGCGATGCAGTTTAGCAGCGTCGTCTTGCCGCTCCCCGACGGACCGAACACCGAGGTCGCGCCCGTCTCGAACGTCACGTCGCAGTCCAGCGTGAATTGCGGAAACCGCTTTCTGATGGCGATATGTGCTACCGGCGCTGTCATGCCGCCTCCGGTCGAGGGGTCTTCGCCAGGAGCCAGTTGTGGACGACCAGCGTGGCGACCGCGATGGCGATGGCAATGGCCGTCAGCAGCAAGGCCGTTGAGTCGTCACGCAGGATCACGGCGGAGTAGAGCGCCAGCGGAAGCGTCTGCGTCTTGCCCGCGATGTTCCCCGCGACCGTGATAGTCGCGCCGAACTCGCTGATCGCCCGCACGAACCCCAGCAGCACGCCTGCGAGGATGCCCTTCGAGGCCAGAGGCACCGTTATCGTGAAGAATACCCTCCAGGGGCCTGCGCCGAGGCTCCGCGCCGACATTTCGAGCCGCTCGTCCACTCCCGCCATCGCCACCATCGTCGCCCGCGCCATCAGCGGGAACGACACCACCGCCGACGCCGCCACCGCGGCATACCACGTAAACACGATATCCGCCCCCAGAAGCGCGTGCGTCAGGCCGCCTATAGGCCCCTCCCGCCCAAGCAGAAGCAGCAGGAAGAACCCGATGGCAATCGGCGGCACCGCAAGGGGAAGCGAGACCAGCACGTCCACGATCAAGCGGCCCGGCGCGCGAGTCTTGACCAGCAGCCAGCTCACGGCCAGCGCGAGGGGAATGTTGACCACCGTGGCGACCACCGCCACCCGGAACGTCAGCTCGAGCAGTGACCAGCTCAACACGACCTACCTGATCGGCTCGAAGCCGTGAGCGCGGAATATCTCACCTGCCGCCGCGCCGGTGAGGAACTTCACGAAATCGTCCGCCGCATCGTTCCGTTCATCCGATGCCACCGTCACGACGGGGTACACGATCGGCCCGTAGGAGTCATGCGGAAAGATATCAACTGTCTCCAGCCCCCTGGCTATCACGGCGTCCGTCGCGTACACGATGCCGACGCTCGCGTTGCCCGCCTCCACGAATGCCATGGCAGCCCGCACGTCCGGCGCCGTCACCATCTTCTCCTGCAGAGTCTCCCACAGCCCCGCCGACTTCAGCGCCTCGCGCCCATACGCCCCGGCGGGCGCGATGTCCGGCGCGGCTATGGCGATCCGCTCGACGTTCGACGACGTCAGCGCAACCGGCGAGCGCTCTTCCAGCGACCGGTTCGTGACCACGACCAGCTTGTTCGTCAGCAACTCGGCCTCTTCCGCCACCAGCCCGCGCTCACGCAGGAACGCGACCGGAGGCGCTCCCGCCGAGACGAACACGCTCGCCGGAGCGCCGCTGGCAATCTGCTGGGCCAGCGCCTGCGATGCCGCATAGCTGGTCTGCACGTCCACCTCGTTCTCCCGCTCGTACACCGCCACGGCCTCGTCGAATGCGTCCGTCAGGCTCGTCGCCGCAAACACCAGCAACTCCTCTCGATCACCATCCGACCCGCCCGAACACCCCACAACAAGCGCCGCGACCACCAAGGTTGCCGCCAACAGCGCCTCATATATACGACCGCTTCCGTTCATATCCGCCGTATACCGTACCGTCCAACCCCCCGTTCGGCAAGCGGCCACCTCGGTACAGCAAGACTCGCTTGCCCGAGAAAGCTCACGATGGGACAGTCCGGCTACTGCTTCGTCAGATGCGGTATGCTAGTATCACGGTACCGTCTGGACACGCGGCCCTATCCAAAGGTGAGTGTTTAGGGGAAATCACCTACCGCTAGACTCGGACACCCTAATTGGTTTCTAGCAACTGGAGGTTAGTTTCCGATGTCCACAGTAATTCACGACCATCAGGCTCTCGACGGCTGGCGGACTGAGTCAATGTACACCTTTGGCGAGGCCGCGCACCTCGCAAACGTCTCTACTACGACTGTCAAAAACTGGCTATTCGGTTACACGGTTAGAGGCAGGGAAGTTCCTCCCCTGTTCCCATCCGGCAGTGGCGCTATGGTTTCCTTTCTTCAGATGATAGAGATCATGGTCGCCGGTCGGTTTCGCAGGAGCGCATCGGGAAAGAATGTGCCATTCAGAGCAGTGCGAGATGCCTATTTGAACGCACGTGAACTATCCGGCCTAGAGTACCCGTTTGCTCACATGAGATTGGAAGGATTGGGCGGCCACATTGTTCATCTACTCAGAGAAGGTGGTTCCCTAGACAGCTTTCAAGCATTGGACGCCCCGGAACAATGGACTCTGCCGGGGCTGCTGCGCGAAACGATTGACCAGCTTGAGTATGACCAGGAATTGGCGGCGCGGTGGTTCCCAATTGGCAAGAACGTGCCTATCGTCGTTGACCCTCGGCTAAGCACGGGACTGCCCGTAATTCAAGGTCGGGGAGTGACAGTGCAGGCAATCAGCAAGCGATTCAAGGCTGGCCTGCGAATTGATTTCATTGCAAGGGACTTTGAGATGGATCCCCACCTTGTCGAGACGGCCTTGCAGTACTCGGAGAGGGTTGCTGCTTGATCCTCCTGTGCGACGAGGACGTGGGGACCGGAGTGCCTACCGCCCTCACCGCCGTTGGATATGATGCCCGATCACTGGTAAGTATGTCATGGGGAGGACGTCCCGATGAATTCTGGCTGGAGAAAGCAGGTCAGCTAGGGTGGCTTGTGCTTAGCTGCAACAAACGAATGCTGAAGGTGGCGGTAGAGAGGGACACAATAATCCGAGAACGTGTCGGGATCGTCTTCCTGACGAGTGGTGAAGAACAGCCGGCTAGAGTCCTCTTGCGACTCCTGCAAAAGTGGCCGGACTTGGAATTACTCTGGGAGACCGCGGATCGGCCTTTCGCCCGCTTCCTCTTTGCAAACAACAAACTTTCAGAAGAGTTTCGGGACTACCGCCTGTAACAAGGCGTGATTAGCATATAACCCCCCTCCGTTGACACCGCAACAAACCCGTCGATAGACTTGTAGACACCCCCATGCCCACCGCCTCACCCCTTGCCGACTACATCGCACGAGCGACCGCCTCCGGCAGCGACCTGAACACCGGGTTCGTCGCCTTCCTCGCATCGCTCGAACACATCCGCTCCGTCTCCCCTGAGGTCGCTGCCGCCGTCGTCGCGGAGCTCGACGACCAGTCCAACAGCCTGAAGATGATCGCCTCGGAGAACTACTCCTCCCTCGCCGTCCAGCTCGCCATGGCCAACCTCTTCACCGACAAGTACGCCGAGGGCTATCCCTACCACCGCTTCTATGCCGGATGCGACAACGTCGACGCCGTCGAGGGACGCGCCGTTGAGCTTGCAAAAGACCTTTTCGGCGCCGAGCACGCCTATGTCCAGCCTCACTCCGGCGCGGACGCCAATCTCGTGGCCTACTGGGCCATCCTCGCCGCGAGGGTGCAGTCTCCCTTCATGGAAAGCGTCGGCCAGACCGACCCCTCAAAGCTCTCCGACGCCGAGTGGGCCGAGCTTCGCCATGCGCTCGGCAACCAGCGTATGCTCGGCATGAACTACTATTCCGGCGGACACCTCTCGCACGGCTACCGCCTCAACGCCTCCGCCACCATGTTCGAGGTCCAGTCCTACGATGTCGACCGCGAGACCAACCTCCTCGACTACGACGCGATACGCGACCACGCCAGGGCGTTCCGGCCCCTCATCCTCCTCGGCGGATACAGCGCCTACTCCCGCAGGATCGACTTCAGCATCTTCCGCGAGATCGCCGACGAGGTCGGAGCCGTCCTCATGGTCGATATGGCCCACTTCGCCGGACTCGTCGCCGGCAAGGTCGACGGCTTCACCGGCCCAAACGACCCCATCGCCCACGCCCATGTCGTGACCACCACGACCCACAAGACCCTGCGCGGTCCGCGCGGCGGCATGGTGCTCTCCACCGACGAGTTCGGCGAGTACGTCGACAAGGGGTGTCCCATGGTGCTCGGAGGCCCCATGCCCCACGTCATGGCCGCCAAGGCCGTCGCCTTCACCGAGGCCACCACCCCGGAGTTCAGGACCTACTCCCGCGCCATCGTCGACAACGCCTCCGCGCTAGCGTCAGCCTGCATCGAAAACGGCATGGACATCCTCACCGGCGGCACCGACAACCACCTCATGCTCGCCAATATCGCCCCCTACGGACTCACCGGACGCCAGGCCGAGTCGGCCGTCCGCGAGGCCAACGTCACCCTCAACCGCAACAGCATCCCCTTCGACCCCAACGGCGCGTGGTACACGTCAGGCCTCCGCTTTGGGACCCCCGCCCTCACCAGCCGAGGCATGGGCCCAAGCGAGATGGCCGAAATCGCCTCCATCATGGCCTCAGTCCTCTCAGCCACCGAACCACGCACCATCACCAGGGGCAAACTCGCCGGACAGCTCAGCAAAGCCCGCGCTACCACCGACGCCGAAACCGTCGAGACCGCCCGCGCCCGCGTCGCCGACCTCCTCTCCACCTTCCCCCTCTACCCCGACCTCGACCTCGACTACCTGAAAAGGTCGTTTGCATAACAAACTCAGGTACGAAGACGAAAGTATGGCAGATGCTTCAGCGCGGCTAGATCAGGGGAATCCACCCTAACGGGGGGGGGGGGGCAGGCAATCGCGGACTGCAGCCTACTTCAACAGCCCGTTAACGGGTACGAGCCGCTGGCCGTAGGGGTCTACGGCTAGGAATGTGCCTTCCAAGGTGTATGCGCCGAGCAGCGCCGTATCATCCTCGCCGAAGATTACCCAAGTAGTGGTTTCCCGATCGGCGACCCTCGCCCTCGCCTCGGCCATATCAAGCTCCACCCGCTGGCCTCCGGCATACTCAAAGGTCTCGCGCTTGGTGGGAGCGATTCCAAGCCGCCTGAGAGTGGAGCCGGGAACAACGGTCGTGGATGCACCGGTATCTACCAGTGCATCCACCTTTTCGTAGTTTTCCCCGCTCACATCGCCAATGGCGATTTCTACGCTGAAGGTTCCCACCTCATTACTCCTACTCGAACGGCTCATCGCACCTGACTATAGCTTACTACATAGTAGATGCGGGCGGAGTGCTAGAATCTGTTGGCGGACGGAACCTCTATCCCCTGAAAGTAGTCCCGGGTGCCGCTTTGGCACCGTCATTCCGGCCAAGAGCTTGCCCCGTACCCCGATATGGGGCCGGAATCCAGAAAGTCGCGTCAGCAGGAACCCGTTGCATCAGCATTAATACGTATAATCAAGAACCACTCACAACTTACATAGGAACGGAAATATTGCGCTAATGCCACCACAAATGGTCTTGTTTGGCGGCCCCGCCGGTTCAGGCAAATCCACGCTCGCGAAGGCATGGTGCGCCACCCGTAAACGAGCGGCACACATTCAACTCGATGAAGTACGCAGCCTCATCGTCTCCGGCTACGCCGACCCGCAGCTCACAGGAGACCTACAGGGCGAACAGTTCCATCTCAGCGTGAGGGCCTGTTGCACCCTTGCAAGCGAGTTCTTCGATGCGGGATACGACGTAGCCATCGATGACGTCTTGTTCCCGGGAGTGGCCTTCGACACCTCGTGGCGTCGTCACCTTGCCGGAATAGATTGGCGAGTGGTGATCATTCACCCAACGCTCGAAGAGACCCTCGCGCGCTCGACAGGCCGCGACAAGAAAGTTCCGGACCACATCGTCCGTGAGCAACATCAGGCGACCTTCGGTTGGCCGGATCGCTACAGGATCGACACAACCGGACTTTCGGTCGCGGACTCTCTGGCCCTGGTCGTCGCTGCGTTGGATCAATAGCCTCCCATCCCCCTCAGCGCCTCCACCGCCGCCGCCTGCTCCGCCAGCGACTTTCGCTTCCCCTCACCCCTGCCTGCTACCTCGCCTCCGACCGTCACCTCCGCAACGAACAGCCGGTCATGGTCCGCCCCCTCCTCGTGTACGATCCTATACGTCGGTGACGGCAGCCCCTCCGCCTGCACCGCCTCCTGCAGCGCCGACTTGGGGTTTGCCGACATCTCCGGCTCGCCCAGCGCCGTCAGCCGCTCGCCAAGTACCCTCAGCACCACCTCACGCGCCGCCTCATACCCCTGATCGAGGAACACCGCGCCGATCACCGCCTCCAGACCCGCCGACAGGTTCGACGCCCGCTCTCGCCCGCCTCCGGCCTCCTCACCTCTCCCCATATGCAGCATCTCGCCAAGCCCGATGTCCCGCGCCGCCTCAGCAAGTGTCGCCTCCTGCACCAGCGCCGCGCGGGCCTGCGTCAGCTTCCCCTCCGACCAGCTTGGGTTCGCCGCATACAGCTCCTCCGCCACAGCCACGCCCAAGACCGCGTCGCCAAGGAACTCCAGCCGCTCGTTCGATTCCGAAAACACGCCGGGATTCTCATTGATATAGGAGCTGTGCACCAGCGCGAGACGCAGCAGTTCCCCGGCCTGAAATCTAACGCCTAGCGCCTCCTCCAACTCCCCTTGACGTGCCATTCAAACTCTCCTGCCGCGAAAATCCCCTCTCCCGTCGTGGGAGAGAGCTTGCCCCGTACTCGATACGGGGGCTGGGGTGAGGGTCAAAATACTACGCAAGAGTATCCCTCGCAGTCCAAAACACCGCAATCCGTCCCCATCTCCCCCTGTAACAGAGATGTAACAGAACGGCAACATCGAGGCAACAAGCCCCGAATATAGTCGTTCCGTTCCACTCAATTGCGTTTTCCGAAAAAGGAGACTAAAAGAATGAACGCATTGGCCAAAACGGTTCACCTAACCCCCGCCAAGCTCCGACTGATGATGATCGGCCTGCTAGGCATAGGCATCTTCTTCGGAACGATCGGGGTCGCCTACGCGCAGGGCGCCGTTTCCGCAGACGACGTTGACTCCAAGCTCAACGACTTCATCCTCGTCGCCGCTGCAGCACTCGTCTTCTTCATGCAGGCCGGATTCGCCTTCCTCGGCGCGGGCCTCATCCGCTCCAAGAACACCGTCAACTACATGACCAAGTCGTTCCTCGACTTCTGCATAGCTTCCCTCGGCTTCTGGGCCTTCGGCTATGCCCTCATGATGGGAGGAGGAGCGGCCTCCGGCATCATCGGCCTCGAGGGCTTCTTCCTCCTCGACTTCGAGGACACCGATCTCGTCGCATGGTTCTTCCAGATGGTCTTCGCAGGCACCGCCGCGACGATTATCGCGGGAGCCGTCGCCGAGCGCACCAAGATCAACGCCTACTTCGCCTACAGCTTCATCGTCGGCGCGGTCGTCTACCCCATCTACGGCCACTGGGCGTGGAGCGATGAGGGCTGGCTCACGCAGATCGGCCCCGGTTTCGCCGACTACGCCGGCTCCGGCGTCGTCCACATGATCGGCGGCTTCCTCGCCCTCGCGGGCGCGATCGTCGTCGGTCCTCGCAAGGGCTTCCGCGAGGGCGCCGACCTCAAGGGCCACAACATGCCCTACGTCGTCGTCGGCACCTTCATCCTCTTCTTCGGGTGGTTCGGCTTCAACATCAACTCCGACAGCCTCGGCCTCAACGCCGTCAACACCCTCCTGGCAGGCGCCGCCGGAGCCGTCTCCGCCATCTACATAGCCATGATCCGCACGGGCAAGGCCGACATCGAGATGGGCGCGAACGGCGCTCTCGCGGGTCTTGTCGGCATCACCGCCGGGTGCGCCTACGTCGACCCCTGGGCAGCCGTGGTAATCGGCCTCCTCGCCGGAATCATCATGATCGCCGGAGTCCATTTCATCAAGCTCGCCCTGAAGGTCGACGACCCCGTCAGCGCCATCACCGTCCACGGCATCTGCGGCGCGTGGGGCCTGCTGGCCGTCGGCATCTTCGCTTCCGGAAACAACGGTGTGGAAGGATTCATCGCCGGCGACTTCGAGCAGATCGTCCCGCAAATCGTTGGTATGCTCGTGGCCATCGCCTGGGGCCTCGGCGCGGGGTTCATCCTCTTCAAGGCCATCGATCTCACCATCGGCATGAGGGCGTCAGAAGAAGAGGAGGAGCAGGGCCTCGACGTCCCCGAGCACGGCAGGTCCGCATACCCGGAGATGTAACTTCACTCCAACGTCTCTCCCCCGTCGAACGGGGGAGAGATTCAGAGAGGGGGTACAGAGGGCGCGTGCACGACCAGAATTGGAGGTTTGGATACAAATGCCGCACACGGAGGCAAGAGACAAAATGATGGATCATGATCTGAGGCGGCAGGAGCATTATCGAACGAAATGTTTGGTTGTAGGGCAAATTCGCCCAGGATTTGCCGCCGGTTGGCGGGATGGTTGGGAAGGTCGTCCTCAGAAACCGAGAGGCAGAACGGTGTCATACTGCAAAGAATACGCCGAAGCGTATCAGTTAGGACGTTCGGATCGAGAGAACGATGTAAGTGTGTAGCATTGTGCAAAGGCCCCAGAACTCGGCCCCGTGTGACATATTTGTAACATCTGTGCAATACACTGGAAACACTGTTCTCCGATACTGGTAGTCAGCAATCACAAACATCGAGGTAACGACACGTTATGGAAGTGGTAATTGGGGCGGTGGCGTTCATGGTCTTGTTCGCGGTCTGGGTGATTCTTCCCAGCCGAATTCGAAAGCAGAATAAGGACTCCTGATCGACCGATCCGCACAGGCTGGGCCAAATACTCCAATGAAATGAACGGCTGGGCGGCAGGTCGTTCATTCTTTGTGAGAGGGTCTACGACAATCGATATTTACTTGACGAATCGCCGCCGATTCACGGAAAATCTCAAGGATTAACATCTAGAGGGAGTGATTATGGACTCTTACAAGGCAGAATACATCTGGATAGACGGTTCGGAGCCGACCTCCAAACTCCGGTCCAAGACGAAGATCGTCCCCAAGGGCGAGGAGCCTCCCATTTGGGGCTTCGACGGATCAAGCACCAACCAGGCCCCCGGTGAGAACTCGGACTGCGTGCTCAGGCCGGTCTACACCTGTCCCGACCCGATTCGCGGCGGCGACGACATCCTCGCCATGTGCGAGGTGCTGCTCACCGACATGTCGCCTCACCCGTCCAACACCAGGGCCGCCTGTGCCGAGGCCGCCGAAAAGTACGCCGACTTCGATATGTGGTTCGGCATCGAGCAGGAATACACCTTCTTCGACGGCATCAAACCGCTCGGATGGCCCGACAACGGCTTCCCCGCCCCGCAGGGCGGCTACTACTGCGGCGTAGGCTCCGACGAGGTCTTCGGTCGCCCCATCGTCGAGGCCCACATGGACGCCTGCCTCCGCGCAGGACTGGGCATCTCCGGCATCAACGCCGAGGTCATGCCCGCGCAGTGGGAGTTCCAGATAGGACCCGTCGGCGCTCCCGCCGTCGGCGACGAGTTGTGGATCGCGCGCTGGCTCCTCTACCGCATCGGTGAGGATGTCCACATCTCCGACAAGGAGAACACGGGCGTCTCCGCAAGGCTCGATCCCAAGCCGATGCAGGGCGACTGGAACGGCGCGGGCGCTCACTGCAACTTCTCGACCGTCCAGATGCGCGAGAACTACGACGCCTGCATCGCCGCCGCCGAGGCCCTCAAGGGCAACCACGAGGCCCACATCGCCGAGTACGGCGACCGCATCGAAGAGCGCCTGACAGGACACCACGAGACCTGCTCCTACAAGGAGTTCAGGTACGGCGTGTCCGACAGGGGCGCGTCCGTCCGCATCCCCTGGCAAGTAGAGCAGGACGGCAAAGGGTACATCGAGGACAGGCGGCCAAATGCCAACTGCGACCCCTACAGGGTCACCCGACTCATACTCAACACGGTGTGCGGAGCGGCCTCCTAAAGTCCCGCCCCCTCGGGGCGGAGTAATCGCCCGAAAGTAAACGCCGTCGGTCCCAATAGGTGCCGGCGGCGTTCTTGCACAACCCCAACAACCGGATACAGCCAACCGACACCGCAACGCAGATTGACACTAAAATTCATGAATAGCTATACTGAACGTTCCCCGTTAGCTTCAATGGGCCGTTGAGGACCTTCGATACGACACCATGCCAGCTACCCTAGAACGAGACCCGGAAGAGATCGAGTACGTCCTCCGCAAGGCGCGTGAGAATGACGTCAAGTTCATTCGCCTGTGGTTCACCGACATCCTCGGAAGCCTCAAGGGCTTGGCCGTCACCGTCGAGGAGCTGGAGATCGCCCTCACGCGGGGCATGAACTTCGACGGCTCCTCCATAGAGGGCTTCGCACGCTACCGCGAGACCGACATGTACGCTCTCCCGGACCCCACCACGTTCAGCCTCCTGCCGTGGCGGCCCAAGACCAACGCCGTCGCCAGGATGTTCTGCGACCTCGTCACCCCGACGGGAGAGCCTTTCGAGGGCGACCCTCGCGCCGTCCTGCGACGCAACCTCGAACGCGCCTCAAAGCTCGGCTACACCTACTACGTCGCGCCGGAGCTTGAGTATTTCTACTTCAAGGACTCCGACGGCGTCGAGTTCCTCGATGAGGCCGGCTACTTCGACCAGAACCCCCAGGACCTCGCGACGAACCTCCGTAGGGAGACCGTCCTGACCCTGGAGGACCTCGAAATCCCCGTCGTCTTCAGCCACCACGAGGTCGCCCCCAGCCAGCACGAGATCGACCTGCGCCACACCGACGCGCTAACCATGGCCGACACCGTCATGACCTGCCGTGTCGTCATCAAGGAGGTCGCCGTCAGCCAGGGGTGCTACGCCACCTTCATGCCGAAGCCCGTCTACGGCATCAACGGCAGCGGAATGCACACCCACCAGTCCCTTTCCAATGGCAATGGCAACGCCTTCCACGACCCGGACGACCCCGACCGGCTCTCGCAGGAAGCCAAGTGGTTCATCGCGGGGCTTCTCAGGCACGCCCCCGAGATCACCGCCATCACCAACCAGTGGGTCAACTCCTACAAGCGGCTCGTTCGCAGTCCCGACGACGCGCCCCTCGGCTACGAAGCCCCCGTTTACGTCTCGTGGGCCAACGTCAACCGCTCCGACCTCGTCCGCGTGCCCACCTTCAAGGAGGGCCGCGAGGAGTCCCGGCGCATCGAGTACCGCGCCCCCGACCCCGCCTGCAACCCCTATCTTGCCTTCAGCGTCATGCTCGCCGCCGGTCTCGAAGGCATTGAGAAGCAGTATGAACTCCCCCCCGCGGCGGAGAACAACGTGTTCGACATGACCGACGAGCAGCGCCGCGAAGCGGGCATATCCACCCTCCCCCGCTCGCTCGAAGAAGCCGTCGCCGCCACCGAGCACAGCGACCTCGTCCGAAACGCCCTCGGCGACCACGTATTCGAGAGCTTCATCCACAACAAGAAAGTCGAGTGGGACCGCTACTCCATGCAGGTCACCGACTACGAGATCGACCGGCACCTGGCTGATTTGTAGACTTCTATCATGAACACTCCCTACCGACATCCCGACCTTCCACCCCCCTCAAAACAGGGCCTCTACGACCCGCGCTTCGAGCACGACGCCTGCGGCGTCGGCCTCGTTGCCGACATCAAGGGCAGGAGGTCTCACGACATCATCACCAAGGGCCTCGAGGCCCTCATCAACCTCGGACACCGGGGCGCGGCGGGAGCCGACCCGGAGACGGGCGACGGCGCGGGCATCCTCATGCAGATGCCGCACGAGTTCTTCGCCAGGGAAGCCTCGTCGCTCGACTTCGACCTCCCGGATCTCGGCGAATACGGCGTCGGCACGATCTTCCTGCCGCAGGACCGAGACGCCCGGGAAAGGTGCATCCGCATCGTCGAGCGCACCGTGCGGGACGAGGGCTGCCGCCTTCTCGGCTGGCGCGACGTTCCCACCAACCCCGACGCCATCGGCGTTCTGTCACGCGGCGTAATGCCGGTCATCAGGCAGTTCTTCGTCGACCGCCCAACGAACGGCGCGGACAATGCGCCCTTTGAGCTCCGCCTCTACGTCATCAGGCGGCAAATCGAGAACCGTTCCGACGACGAGGGCTTGGACCCCTACATCGTCTGCCTTTCTGCAAAGAGGGTCATCTACAAGGGACTCATCCTCGCCCGCCAGCTTGAGCGCTTCTATCTCGACCTCGCCGACACGGACATCAAGACCTCCTTCGCGATGGTGCATTCGCGCTTCAGCACGAACACACTGGGAACATGGCGGCTGGCGCATCCTTATCGCCACGTCATCCACAACGGCGAGATCAACACCCTGCGCGGCAACATCAACTGGATGACCGCCCGTCACGCCATGCTGGAGTCCGAAGTCCTCGGCGACGACATCCGCAAGCTGCTCCCCATAGTCGCCACGCCCGACCAGAGCGACACTGCCACCTTCGACAACGTCCTTGAGCTGCTTCAGGCCACCGGTCGTTCTCTGCCGCACTCGATGATGATGATGGTCCCCGAGGCGTGGGCCGACCACATCCCCATGAGCGAGGAGAAGAAGGCGTTCTACGAGTACCACTCCACCCTCATGGAGCCGTGGGACGGCCCCGCCCTCATGATCGGCACCGACGGTACCCGCGTATGCGCCATCCTCGACCGCAACGGCCTTCGCCCATGCCGTTTCCTCGTGACCCGCGACGACCTGCTCGTCATGGCCTCCGAGACGGGAGTGCTCGACATCCCCGACGAGGACATCGTCTACAAGTCGCGCATCCAGCCTGGCCGCATGTTCATGCTCGACACCGAGCGCGGACGGCTCATCCCCGACGAGGAGATCAAGGCCGAGCTCAGTTCCCAGCGCCCCTACAGGCAGTGGCTCGCCGACAATGCCCGCGCCCTCGACGACCTGCCCGAGCCGGACGAAGTCCCCGGCCACGACTTCCACACCCTCCAGCAGCGTCAGGCCGCGTTCGGCTACACCCTCGAAGACACGAGCATGATTCTGGCCCCCATGGCCGAGACCGGGGCCGAGGCCGTCGGCTCGATGGGCAACGACACCCCGCTCGCCGTCCTCTCCGACGAGGCCCCGCTCCTCTTCTGGTATTTCAAGCAGCTATTTGCTCAGGTCAGCAATCCCCCGCTCGATGCGATCCGCGAAGAGCTTGTCACCTCGGTGGAGTCGTTCATCGGCTCCGAGGGCAACCTGTTCGACGAGACGCCCGGCCAGTGCCGCCAGCTAAAGCTCCACCGTCCCGTCCTCACCAACGCAGAGCTTGCCAAGATCCGCTCTATCAAGGACGGCTACGCCAAGTCGACGACCCTATCTTCGGTCTTCAAGCCAAGTGACGGCCCCGGCGCCATGGAACGCGCCATGGACGCCCTCTGCGAGGCCGCGTCTGCCGCCGTCGCCGATGGATGCACGATTATCATCCTCTCCGACCGCGACATGGACGCCGCGCACGCCCCCATACCCAGCCTTCTGGCGACGTCGGGCCTGCATCACCACCTCATCCGCGAGGGCCTGCGCACGAAGGTCGGCATCGTCGTCGAGTCTGGCGAGCCGCGAGACGTCGGGCAGATATCCCTCCTCTTCGGCTACGGTGCGGCGGCAGTCAACCCCTACGTCGCCTTCGAGACCCTCGCCCAGATGGCCCGCGAGCGTTCCTACTCCAACGGCACCGACTACAAGACCGCCGAGAAGAACTACGTCAAGGCTGTCCTCAAGGGCGTCGTGAAAGTGATGTCCAAGATGGGCATCTCCACCCTCCAGAGCTACCGTGGCGCGCAGATTTTCGAGGCCGTCGGCCTGAACCAGGAGTTCGTCGACCGCTACTTCACGTGGACGCCCTCCCGCGTCGGCGGAATCGGCATCGAGGAGATAGAGCGCGAGGCCGTGCGCCGCCACGCAGTCGCCTACGCCGTCCGCAACGGCAACGGCGCTCACGATCTCGATGCTGGCGGCATGTACTACTGGCGTCGCGACGGCGAGTACCACATGTGGAACCCCGACACCATTGCAGCCCTCCAGTACGCCGCCCGCGTCAACGACTACCAGACCTTCGAGCAGTTCACCACGGCCGCCAACGACTACAGCAGACGCCTCTGCACCATTCGCGGCCTCCTCGATCTCAAGAGCTCCAATGACCCCGTCCCCATCGACGAGGTCGAGTCCGCCGCCGAGATCGTCAAGCGCTTCGCCACCGGCGCCGCCTCACTCGGCTCCATCAGCAAGGAGGCGCACGAGACCATGGCCATCGCCATGAACCGCATCGACGCGCGCAGCAACACGGGAGAGGGCGGCGAGGACTACCACCGCTACACACCAGACGACAACGGCGACTCACGCAACAGCGCCATGAAGCAGGTCGCCTCCGGACGCTTCGGCGTCACCTCAACCTATCTTGCCAACGCCACCGACCTCCAGATCAAGATGGCACAGGGCTCCAAGCCCGGCGAGGGCGGTCAGCTCCCCGGCCACAAGGTCGATGACTACATCGGCTGGGTGCGTCACTCCACGCCGGGCGTGGAGTTGATTTCTCCGCCCCCTCACCACGATATCTACTCGATCGAGGACCTCGCACAGCTCATTCACGACCTCAAGAACTCCAACCCCGAGGCCCGCGTCCACGTCAAGCTCGTGGCTGAGGCCGGGGTCGGCACCATCGCCGCCGGCGTGTCCAAGGGACACGGCGACGTCGTCCTCATCAGCGGCGACTCCGGCGGCACCGGCGCGTCCCCTGAGTCCTCCATCAAGTACGCAGGACTCCCCTGGGAGCTAGGCGTGGCAGAGACCCAGCAGGTCCTTGTCATGAACGACCTCCGCGGCCGCATCGTCGTCCAGACCGACGGCCAGCTCAAGACCGGGCGCGATGTAGCTATCGCCTGCCTCCTCGGTGCCGAGGAGTTCGGCTTCGCGACGGCGCCCCTCATCGTCATGGGCTGCATCATGCTCCGCAAGTGCCACCTCAACACCTGCTCCGTCGGCATCGCGACCCAGGACCCCGTCCTCCGCGAAAAATTCGCCGGACAGCCCGAACACGTCATCAACTACTTCTTCTTCGTCGCCGAGCAGCTCCGCGAGATCATGGCCGACATGGGCTTCCGCACCATCGACGAGATGGTGGGCCGCGTCGACCGCCTCGACGCCTCCGCCGCCATCGACCACTGGAAGGCGCGCGGCCTCGACTTCTCAACCCTGCTCCACAGGCCCGAAGTTCCCGACGGCATCGCCACCCACTTCGTCCCGGAGCAGACCCAGAGCCACGGCATCGAAGCCGCCCTCGACCACGAGCTCATCGAGCGGTGCAGGCCCGCCATCGAGGACGCCAAGCCCGTCCATTTCTCCCTCGACATCCGCAACCGCAACCGCACGCTGGGCACCATGCTCAGCAACAAGATCGCCTTGCGCTACGGCGAGGACGGCCTGCCCGAAGACACCATCCAGATGGACCTCACCGGCTCCGGCGGACAGAGCTTCGCCGCCTTCCTCTCGCCCGGCATCACCATGCGACTCGAAGGCGACGCCAACGACTATTTTTGTAAAGGGCTATCGGGTGGGAAGGTGGTCGTGGTACCGCCGGAGCGCTCGACGTTTACGGCAGAGGAAAACACGATCGTCGGGAACGTCGCCCTCTATGGCGCGACCGGAGGCCAGGCATACATTCGCGGCATCGCCGGTGAGCGCTTCTGCGTCCGAAACAGCGGCGTCGAGGCCGTCGTCGAGGGCGTCGGCGACCACGGCTGTGAGTACATGACCAGTGGCCGCGTCGTCGTGCTGGGCCCCACCGGACGCAACTTCGCCGCCGGCATGAGCGGGGGCGAGGCATACATCCTCGACGAGCAGGGAGTCTTCCCCTCCCTCTGCAACACCGAGATGGTCGCCCTCGAACCCGTCGAAGCCCCGGACGACATTGCCACCCTTCGCCGCCTACTCGCCAACCACTTGCGGTATACTGGAAGCGCCCCGGCCGAGCGCGTGCTCGCAAACTGGGACGACATACTTCCGAAATTCATCAAGATCATGCCGCACGACTACAAGCGAGTCCTCATGGAGAGAGCCGCAAACGCCGAACAGGGCACGTAGCGGACGACTCTCAACACACCGACCTCATGGGCAAGCCCACAGGCTTCATAGACTATGCGCGGGTGCCGCTTCCCAAGCGGCCCATATCCGAGCGCGTCCAGGACTGGCAGGAGTTCCTCCTCGACTGGGACAACACCCAGGCCCGCGAGCAGGCCGGACGCTGCATGAACTGCGCCGTCCCCATGTGCCACTCCTTCACCGGATGTCCCCTCGGAAACCTCATCCCCGACTGGAACGACCTCGTCTACCGCGACCAGTGGGACAAGGCCATCGTCTCCCTCCACTCGACCAACAACTTCCCCGAATTCACCGGGCGCATCTGTCCCGCACCATGCGAGACTGCCTGCATCGTCGGACGCCCCCGCCACTACGACAACGGCCACGCCGAGTCCGACGACCCCGTCACCATCGAGTACATAGAGAAATCCATCGCCGACCATGGCTGGGAGAACGGCTGGATCACCCCTGAGCCTCCCTCCTTCCGCACCGGCAAGACCGTCGCCGTCATTGGGTCCGGCCCCGCCGGCCTCGCCGCTGCTCAGCAGCTCAACCGACGGGGCCACCGTGTCACCGTCTACGAGCGCGACGAGTACGTCGGCGGACTGCTCCGGCTTGGCATTCCCGACTTCAAGCTCGAAAAGCACGTCGTCGAGCGCCGCGTCGACCAGATGGCGGCAGAGGGCGTCGCCTTCAAGACGAGCACGTGGGTCGGCAGAGACTTCGACGCCCGCGACCTCCTCGACGAGTACGACGCCGTCTGCCTCACGGGAGGCTCCACGCAGGCCCGCGACCTCCCCGTGCCTGGCAGAGAGCTATCCGGCGTCCACTTCGCCATGGAGTACCTCACCCAGCAGAACCGCCTCAACTCCGGCCAGACGGTCGATCCGTCCCGCCGCATCGAGGCGGAGGGCAAGCGCGTCGTCATACTTGGAGGAGGCGACACGGGCGCCGACTGCCTCGGCACCGCCCACAGGCAGGGCGCGGAGGTCGTCCACCAGTTCGAGATCATGCCCGAGCCCCCCAAGGACCGCGCCAACAACAACCCCTGGCCCGAATGGCCCCTCATTCTCAGGACGTCATCCGCCCACGAGGAGGGCGGCATCCGCGACTACAACATCTCCACGGCGAGCTTCACCGGCTCCAACGGTCGGGTCGAGCGGCTGCACGGCGTCCGCGTCGAGCCCGGCGCTTGGCCGCCCCAGCCCATCCCCGACACCGACTTCGAGCTAGAGGCCGACCTCGTCCTCCTGGCCATGGGCTTCGTCCATCCCGAGCACGACGGTATGCTCGACCAACTGGGCGTGGAATACGACGCGCGCGGCAACGTCCTCGTCGACGACGAAATGCGAACCAGCGTCCCGTCGGTCTTCTCCGCCGGCGACATGGCCCGCGGACAGTCCCTCGTCGTCTGGGCCATCGCCGAAGGCCGTGACGCCGCAGGCTGCATCGACCGCTACCTCATGGGCCAGACACCCCTCCACCCCGTCCTCCACCGCCCCGTCCACGGCACAAAAGCCACCCACGACTGGTAGGCTCTGTGACGGGCTACTACACCTTCGGAGACACCGACCTCGCCGCCCGCCGACTCTTGCTCGTCGCCGAGACCTTCGCCGACACTTCCGCCGCCTTCATGCGCGAGTCCGTCACCACGCGCCCTCAACTCGCCGCCGACCTCGGATGCGGCCCCGGCTATACCACGCACCTCCTGACCGACACCCTGGACCCCAATCGCACCGTCGGCCTCGACAACTCCGAGAACTTCCTGGCCAATATCCGCACGAACGCCTCCGACAAGGTCTCTTTCCACCTTCACGACATCACGACAGCCCCGTTCCCGGAGGCCCCGTTCGACCTCATCTTCAGCCGCCTCGTCCTCACCCACCTGCAAGACCCCATGGCGGCAATTGCACTATGGATAGACCAGCTACGACCCTGTGGCCTCCTTCTTATCGAAGAGGTCGAGCGCATTTACACGAAAGTCCCAGCCCTCGTCACCTACCTCGACATCCAACAGGCCATGCTTGTACAGCAAAGCAACCAACTCTACATCGGCCCACGCCTGGACGCCATCACCGCATCCGGCAAGCTGTACCGCCGTTCCAGCAAGGTACGGACCCTCCAAGTACCCGCCGACCGTGCGGCCGCCATGTTCCACATGAACCTCGGAGTCTGGCGACACAACGACTTTGTACAACAAACCTACGCCCCCGCAACCCTCGACGCCCTGGAACAAGACCTCCAAACCATCGCGCAAGGCCACACTGACGATCTCCCTGTCGAATGGCGCCTCCGCCAAATCGTCATCGAACGCTTATCCCCATAGATAAGCGGTTCACCGCTCGCACACCACCCCGTCGCCGTCACCATCCCGCGCACTCGGAACCATCGCCACCGGGAACCCACGCCCACTCCCCTGACTTCCACGCACCCTCTCCTCACCTGCCTCCGCCGCCTCATCACACGAAGCATAGGTCTTGCCCATGACCGGCGTTGCCGTCGGCGACGGCGCTGCCTCCGGCTGAGACGCCTCAACCCGCACGACCGCAAGTGACCGGGACGGCTCACACGTGTCCAGCATCTCAGAGAGGGCATCGGCCTCCGCTCCCGTGGCCGTTAGCTCCCATGCGTTCTTGATCGATATCCAGTCGACGGCATACCGGCACCAATACCCGCGCTCCGGAGGCTTCCAACCCTCCGGGCCCTTGCTCCCCTTCGCACGGTTCGCCGCCGCCTGCACCGCGATCAGGTGCGCCTCATACGACAGATCGTTCGCGTACTCGCGTTTCTTCTCCGCGCTCCACGCCCACCCGCCCGACCGGTGCGCGTTCGCCAACGGCACCATGTGGTCGATGTCCAAGTCCCCGGGATCGGTGAACCTCTCGCCCGTATACGGCCCATCCCACGACCCCGACGCGACCCTGCACCTGTCTTCATTCACGTACACCACCGGAGTCTCCGACTCTGCTATCAACGCCTCCTGCCGTGCGTCCTGGCAGTCCCTGTCCTCGTCCGCCCAGTGACTCCATTCGCCTCGATCATAATCGGGAATGTTCGCCGTCACGGGAGCGACCGCGATGGAAAGTTGCGGTCCCGCCGGAACCGTAGTCGCCGTCACCGTGGCCGTCGGAACGGGCGCAGCGGCAACCGTGGGCGCTGGAGTCGGCACGGATCGTGTCTCCGGGCCTTCCTCCACCTGCGGTCCGCCTTCCCCGCATCCCAAAACGCCCAACACCAATATCCCCGACCCCAATACGAACGCAACGACCTTCATTGCACACCCCCATTCAGCGACCGCCTCATCAACATCCTCTCCGGCCAGTCTACCACCCCCACCTCCCATCCCTATTCTTTCTTCCCTCTGCGTCCTCTGTGATCTCTGCGGTGAATCCTCTTACCCCCTCTCCCGACGCAGGATAGAGCCGACCCGATTTCCCCACGTTGCTTTGCTTGCCCCGCTTGGCAACTTCCCACCGCGTTCGATACTCTGGTGAGTAGTTATGCAAGACGCCGAAGCCCAGGGAATCGACGCCCTCCGCAGCATCCTCGCCCTCGAACGCAAGCAGGGTTTCGTGGACAAGGCCGTCGTGGGCGGCCTCGACCGCTTTCTCGACCAGTGGAAGTCCCGTCTGACCTCCATCATCGGCAACCCACCCAAATACGCGACGCTCTCCCCTGAGCAGCGAAGTCGATGGGCCGACCACGTCCTCTCAAGACTGCCCGCCTCAGCTCAACAAGCGAGGCCAAAACGCCCCTCTTCGACCCGACGCAGACCCGCGCCGCCGCCTCCGCTCAAGCTCGCGGACGACGTTTCGCGCGTCCGGGGCGTCACGCAGTCCAACCTGCCGAAGCTCCGACGCCTCGACCTCTTGACCGTTCGCGATCTCCTCCATCACTTCCCCATCCGCCACAACGACTTCGCGGACATTCGGCAGATAGCCGAGCTCCAGTTCGGCATGGAGCAGACCATCCTCGCCGAGGTCACCGAGATATCCCAGAGCACCATCGGCTCGAAGCGCTCCTCCGCCCACGCCGTCCTCACCGACTCGACCGGAGGCGTTCGCGCCACCTGGTTCAACCAGGGCTACCTCGTAAACACCCTCCGTCCCGGCACGAAGGTCTTCGTCAGCGGGAAGGTGAGCGCCTTCAGGCAGCATCTGCTCTTCGAGAACCCCGAGTACGAGATCATGCGGGGACAGGACGACCTCATGCACACGGGTCGTCTCGTGCCAATCTATCCCCTCGTCGACGGCCTCTACCAGCGAACGCTCCGGGGCATCGTCAAGCGCGCCCTCGACGCCACCCTCTCGCAGATCGACGACCACCTGCCCGAAGACGTCATTCACCGCACTGGAATGCTTGGCCTGCAGTCCGCCGTCTCACAGATGCACTACCCCGACTCAGCCGAATCCAAGGAGGCGGCCCGCAGCCGGCTGGCCTTCGACGAGATGTTCCTGCTCCAGATGGCCATCCTCCGCCGCAAGCTCCTCTGGCAGGAGGAGGATACCGGCGTCCCGCTCAACACCGACCTCGCCGAGCTGACCTCATTCGTCGACTCGCTCCCGTTCACCCTGACCGAAGCGCAGAATCGCGCTTCCGATGAAATACTCGCCGACCTCCGCCTCGCCACCCCCATGAGCAGGCTCCTCGAAGGCGACGTGGGCAGCGGCAAGACCGTCGTCGCCGCCCTTGCGATGCTGGCTGCAGCCCTGAACGGGTATCAGGCCGCCCTCCTCGCGCCGACCGAGATACTCGCCGAGCAGCACTTCCTGACCATCACGAGGCTCCTCAGGCGCTCAGTACCTGCCGAACAGGGCCAACACATCGTGACCGTCTCCGTAGGTGAACGCACGGTCACGGTCGGCCTCCTGTTGGGAAGCCTCCCCAAGCGCGTCAAGGACGACATGCGCCTCATGCTGGCGGCGGAGCAGGTCGATATAGTCATCGGCACGCACGCCGTCATCCAGGAGAGCGTCGATATCCCGAAGCTCGCCCTCGCAGTCGTCGACGAGCAGCACCGTTTCGGCGTCATGCAGCGAGCAGCCCTTCGCGATAAGGGCACGCGCCCCCACCTGCTCGTCATGTCCGCCACGCCCATACCACGCTCCCTCGCCCTGACCCTCTACGGCGAGCTGGACAGGTCGATCATCGACGAGATGCCGCCCGGACGCCCGCCCATCGTCACTCGCTACGAGCTGCCCGAGCGCCGTCACATCGTCTACAACTTCGTCAGGTCGCAGATCGAGGAGGGTAGGCAGGCCTTCATCGTCCTTCCCTTCATCGAGGAGTCGGAGGTGCCTGTCGCGAGGATCATGTTCGAAGGCGGCGCTCCCTACCGTCCCACGCCCGGCGAGGACACGCAGAGGACGAAGTTCGTCAGGGGCGCGGTCAACGAGTTCAAGCGCCTGTCGAAAGAGGTCTTCCCCGACCTCCGGCTCGGTCTCCTGCACGGGCGAATGCCCCTCAGCGAGAAGGAGACCATCATGGACTCCTTCCAGCGCCGCGAGCTCGACATCCTCGTCTCGACCCCCGTCGTCGAGGTCGGCATTGACATACCCAACGCCACCGTCATGCTAATCGACGGCGCCGACCGCTTCGGCCTCGCCCAGCTCCACCAGTTCAGGGGCAGGGTGGGTAGGGGAGTGCACGAGAGCTTCTGCATCCTCCTCGCCGACGAACCCGGCGGCTCCGCGAGAGAGCGACTCAAGCTGGTCGAAAAGTTCCGCGACGGTTTCAAGCTGGCCGAGATGGACCTCGACCTCCGAGGCCCCGGCGACTACCTCGGCACTCGCCAGAGCGGCGTCCCCGTCTTCAAGATCGCCAAGATCACCGACCAGGACATCGCCACCCTAGCCCGCGCCGAAGGCCAGAAGATCCTCCAGACCGACTCCGCTCTCGACAAGCCCGAGCACAAGCTCCTGGCCGAGCGCCTCGCCGTCTACGAAAAAACCATCACCGGCGAGATGAGCTAAGGGGGAAGACGCCAATGATTGAAGAGAGAATCGGGCGGATAATCACGAATCTGCGTCCCAAAGGTGTGCTGTCCAACCAGTACGGCCCACCTCGAAATCTCTCCGACAGGATGATGCTTGAACAAATTCCTGGGCTTTCCATCGCGGTAGTCAGCGATGGGGAAATTGAATGGGCGCGTGGATTCGGCGTCAAGGAATTCGGACAAAATGAACCAGTCACAAGCGAGACCCTGTTCGAGGCCGCTTCGATCACCAAGACCATCTTCACAGTCGCTTTGATGAAGCTGGTGAGTGAGGGCGTTCTGGACCTCGATGAGGACGTCAACTGCTACCTGAAGTCATGGAAATTACCCAAGAATGGTAGCTGGCAGCCCATCGTAACTTTGCGTCAAATCCTAAGCCATACCGCTGGCCTGAACATTCATGGAGTCACTGGCTATGCCCGAGGTGACAGCATACCCACGCTTGTCCAAGTACTTAATGGAGAACCACCTTCGATTCAACCACCGATCACAGTAGATGGCATACCTGGGCTCCAGAATCGATATTCTACGGGTGGGTATGCTATTGCAGAGCAGGTCGTGATCGACGTTACTGGGCAGTCCGTAACTGAGTTGGTGCGTGAGATAGTGTTGGAACCCCTCGAAATGGCCCACAGTTCGATGGATGAGCCGCTTCCTCCTCGATTCGGCAAATTGATGGCAACCGGACACACTTGGGGTCGGCAACCTATTAAGGGGAAGTATCAGGCACACACATTGGGGGTCTCCCGACTTAGGACAACACCTTCTGATCTAGCTCACTTGGGCATCGAATTCCAGCGTGCGCTACAAGGCAAGCCCACAAAGGTGATTTCCAACGCATCGGCGATGCAAATGCTCAATCCTCCAATCGGGAATGAGTGGGGGTTGGGGCTAAGAATCGCTGGTGAAGGTGACAGCATCCGGTTCTGGATGACCGGTTCTTCTTTTGGGTTCGCTGCTATGTGGGTCTTCTATCGGGATGTCGGGAAGGGTGCAGTCGTCATGAATAACTTCGATTGGGGAGATCTGTTTCTCTATGAGGTTACAAGAGCGGTTGCAGGAGAATACGCGTGGCCCGACTACTCAGACAGTTTGCAACCGAAAGACAAGTCGCCCGTGGAAGCGTCGTCCCAAATACTCAACCCGTATATTGGCCGCTATGTCACCAGTGATGGCAAGTGGTTCGAGGTTGACGTGTCAAATGGGCATCTTATTCTGCGACCACCGCAACAGCACCCTTTGCCGTTGTTTGCTGAGTCAGCCACTCAGTTCTTTACGACAGCTGCGAACTTTACGGTTACATTCGATAAAACGACGAAGGGCGAAATCAAGGGACTCGTGGTTCGCCAGTCAGGTAGTCGAATCGTTGCCAGAAGGGGTTAGCGACAAGGCGAGCGGTAGGCAAGGTGGATGGTGCAGGGCACGTCACTCGGTGCCGCCTCTGCAGTAGTTTCCCCCCGCCTACTGCGGAATCCCCATCCCCTCCGTCAGCGTCACCATCTCCCTGATCGACTGCCCCCCGAATACCTCCGTCAGCCCCGACGGCCATTCCACCTTAATGTCCACCGGTCCGTCATGCCCACCCAGACCGAACGTCGGCCAGGGGCTCTGCGTGGAGAGAAACGCGAACCCTGAGCGAGTCTCCTTCAGATACGACAGATCGCCTGCCGTGACGGTGACACGCGCTCCCACGCCGTCGCGGTTGCTCTCCGTCCCGACAAGCCGGACCGTAATCCAGCTATTGTCGCCGCCACGGTTTCGCATCAGGATTGGCGCACCCCCGACGCCCTGCGACTTGGCCGTGACCACCACCATGTCGAGGTAACCGTCGTGGTCGTAGTCCGCCGTCGCAATCCCTGACGCGAACAGCCCGCCCAGTCCATGATTTTCTTCCTTCGCGAATGTGCCGTCCTGCCGGTTCAAGTAGAGCGTTCCGGGATTCTCCCCAAGAAAATCGTAGGGTGACACCGGAATTCCTCCCACATAGTAAAAGTCCGGGTACCCGTCGTTGTTGAAGTCCGCGAAGCTCGCCCCCCATCCGAATCCTAGTCCTCTAATGCCGGCCGGGCCCGCGATGTCCTTGTACGTCCCGTCGCCGTTGTTCTCCCAGAGCCGGTGCCGGATCCAATCGGGGACTTGCCCAGGTACGACGTCGCCGTAGCTGAGAGCGAGGATGTCGAGATCGAGATCGTTGTCGAAGTCGGCGAAGAGCATCCTCGTCGTGGCGTGATCGTCGGCGCTTCCCGCTCCCCCGGTCTCCCGTCCGATTCCGGCCTCGCCGCCGACCTCGGTGAAGGTCGTGTCGCCGTTGTTCGTCCAGATCTCGGGAGACTCCGACACGCCGCAGTTGGCGGTGAACAGGTCCTGCAGCCCGTCGCTGTTGTAGTCGCTGATGGCGACGCCGCAGGTATTGGACTGTGTCGTCAGACCGGCCGAAACCGATATCCCCTCAAAGGTGGCGTCGCCATTGTTCAGGTAGATCTCATTCCGCCCGGGTCGGAACACTCCTCCGAACAGGCCGGACACCCCGCCGACGAACAGGTCCAGCAGCCCATCGCCGTTGATGTCTCCGAACGCCGCGCTCCATACCCCTTCCGGCACGACGATCCCTGACCCTTCGGAAGCGTCCGTGAAGGTGCCGTCGCAGTTGTTGACGTACAGCTTGTGCGGACTCCAAAGCGATCCTATGGCGCCCCCTTCGCCGGACAGAAAGAGGTCGGCGCACCCGTCGTTGTTGATGTCGGCCGCCGCGACCCCGCTGTTCCCCTCACCGTTCGTGACGCCCGCCTCCTCGGCAACGTCGGTGAAGGTCCCTCCGTCGTTCCGAAACAGCGCGTTCGGCTCGGTCTTCGTATTAGCGATATACAAGTCTAGGTCGCCGTCATTGTCGTAGTCGAACCATGCCGCCCCGCCGACTCCGTCGCCCCCGCGATACACGCCCTCCCGCACGAAATCAAAGGCGTTCGGCACAGCGTTCAGGATGCCGGTCAACGCAGGCAGGGGGGGCGGCGCAGACACGGTCGGTTCCGGCGTAGGCGTAGCAACGACGGTTGGGGTAGGGGATGCCTCCGGAATTGGCGTCGGCTCGGGATCAGTGCCGCCGCATGAAGCAAGGACGACGGCCACAGAAACGCAGAGGAAAATCCAGACCTTGGATCGCATAGGCTTCCCCTAGTACGAAACGACTGATGCCGGTTCGTTCTAACTATGCCTTGAATTCAGAGTGACGCAGTTCAGCCTTCGTCATTTCGGCGGAGGCCGAAATCCAGTAAACCCAATCAGCAAAAATACGGCGGCATCACGCCGGAATTACATAGTTCACGGTTCGACAAGCCTGTCCTGAGCCTGTCGAAGGGCTCACCATGAATGGTCTTTGCGGGCTTTGCGAACACCCTCTATGGGAACGCCCTCGACGCAAGCGGAGCTTGTCCCTAGAGCTTCACCGACTGCTTGTACATCGACCGCAGGCACCGCGTGCAGATGTTGATACGGCGGGCCTTGCCGTTCTCGTGGATGGTCGTCTTGTGGACGTTGGCGAACCATCGCCTGTTGGTCCGCCGCTTCGAATGGCTCACGTTATGACCGGACATCCCGGTCTTTTCGCACCCTTCCACTTCACATTTTGCCATGGCTCGTTTGACCGTCTTTCAAGGTTTCACTATACTTGGGGCGCTTATGGGTTGAGACCCATTCCCATCGACTTCACGCCCACGCTAGTATACCAGAATCTACGGAACCATGACCGCGACCGGCAGCAGACCGACCGCGACGGATGCCAAGACCCGCCTCGACGGCGCCGGTCTCGCCGCCTTGTTCACTGCCGCCGCCGCCGCCCTCCAGCGCAACATCGAACCCATCAACGACCTCAACGTCTTCCCCGTGCCCGACGGCGATACCGGCACCAACATGTACCTCACCATGCAGAGCGGCATTGACGATCTGGAGGGTTTGTCCTCCCCCAACGTGACTGCCGTTGCCTCCGCCTTCTACTCCGGCACCTTCATGGGCGCTCGCGGAAATAGCGGCGTCATCCTCTCGCAGTTCTTCAAGGGCTTCTCCGAGGGACTCGACGGCAGGACCGAATGCGAAAGCCACGACCTCGCTCGCGCGTGCGATCTTGCAAGGGAGCACGCCTACAAGTCGGTCGCCAACCCCGTCGAGGGCACGATGCTCACCGTCATCGCCTCCGTAGCCGACGCCACCCGCGAGGCGGCTGAGGAAGGACACGACATCGCCGCCGTCCTCAGCATCGCGAGCGACCGTGCGGCCGAGACCGTCGCCAGGACGACCGAGATGCTCCCCGTCCTGCAGGAGGCCGGAGTCGTCGATGCGGGAGGGCAGGGACTCGCCGTAATCATCGAGGGCATGAGGCGCAGCGCGGTCGGCGAGGACGTGACCGGGGCCGCCTTCGACATCCAGATCCCCGATGTTGCGCCGTCCGCATCTGCCCGCGTCTCCGACGACTTCTTTGAGGCCCACGCGGAAGACGAATACGGCTACTGCACCCAGTTCGTCGTCGAGGCCGAAGGGCTGGACGTCGACGACCTGCGCGTCGTCATGAACGACATCGCCGGCTCCACCGTCGTGATCGGCGACGGCTCGCGGGCAATGGTGCACGGCCACGCCGAAGATCCCGGCACGCTCATCAGCATGGGCATAAGCATCGGCGCGCTCAGCAAGGTCAAGATCGAAAACATGGACGCCCAGCACACCGAATTCGCCTCCGACCGGCGTGACGAGGAGCCGGAACCGGAGTTGCCCGGCGGCGCCGCGGTTATAGCCGTAGCATGGGGTGAAGGCATCGAAGAGGTGTTCATTAACACCGGTGCTACCCACCTCGTCACCGGCGGCAACACCATGAACCCCAGTGTGCGCGACCTGATGGACGCCATCGACCGCACCTCCTCGGACACCGTCTACGTCCTGCCCAACAACAAGAACATCGTACCCGCCGCCAAGCAGGCCGCCGAGCAGTCGAGCAAGGCCGTTCACGTCATCGAGACCGTCTCCATTCCCCAGGGAATCGCTGCCCTGTTCGACTTCAACCCCGAAGCCGAGGCAGACGAGAACGTCGAAGGAATGGAAGACGCCCGGCAGGAAGTGAAATCGGGAGAGATCACCCGGGCGGCCCGTGACGCGACAATCGACGGCGTCGACGTTAGAGAGGGGCAGTTCCTCGCACTGCTCGATGGCAAGCCCCGCGCCGCAGGCGACGACCTCAACCCGGTGCTCGTCGATCTCGTTGGCCATGCGGATGTCCCGCCTGGCGGACTCGTAACGCTCTACTGGGGCGAGATGCTTTCCTCTTCCGACGCCGAGTCGGCCTCCCAGGCCCTTCAACAAGCGTATGATGGCCTCGACGTGGAGGTCGTCCACGGCGGTCAGCCCCACTACGAGTTCATCGTCTCAATCGAGTAGCTCGACCCAATCAAAAGGAGAAAACCACCATGTCCATCAAGATCATCACCGACAGCACCTCGGACCTTCCCCTCGACCTCGCCGAGTCGCTGGGCGTTACCATCGTGCCCGCCAACGTCATCTTCGGGCAGGAGCAGTTCAAGGACCGTATCGAGATGACCCCCGCGCAGTTCTATGAGCGCCTCGTGGACAGCCCCGTGCATCCCACCACCTCCGCGCCGTCCATCGGCCAGTTCGTGGAGGCCTACGAGTCGGTCGCCCCTGACGCCGACGGCATCGTGTCGGTCCACGTCTCCGCCAAGCTGAGCGCAACCTACAACGCCGCAGTCCAGGCCTCCGAGCAGGTCAGCCTCGACTGTCCGATCGAGGTCATCGACTCGGAGCAGGCCACCTTCGGTCTGGGCCTGCCGGTAATCGCCGCGGCCACGTCCGCTGCCGGCGGGGCCGACTTCGATACCGTCGTCAAGGTCGCGCGTTCGGCGAATGAACGCTCCCGGTGCATCGCCCTCTTCGACACCCTGGAGTATCTCCAGCGTGGAGGCCGCATCGGCAAGGCGCAGGCCATGGTGGGCTCCATCCTGCGTATCAAGCCAATGATTATCGTGCAAGACGGCGAGGTGCAGCCCCTGGGCAAGGCCCGCACCTACGCAAAGGGCCTCGCCCAGATCCAGCAGGTCGCCCGCGATTTCGGCCCCGCCGAAAACCTGTGCGTAATGTACAGCACCGACGAGGACGCCGCCCGCCAACTCGCCGACGCAATCAGCGACTTGCTCCCCGAGGGCCAGGACCCCATCGTCGCGCCCCTGGGCCCCGGCGTCGGCGCTCACGTCGGCCCCGGCGCTGTCGGCATCGTCAATCTCACAGCATCCGCAGGCGAATAGCCCGCATAGCCAACAACAGTCTCGCCCCAGCCGAGGGCAGACGGGGCTAGGCAAACGTGCGGCCAACTATGAATACGGTCAATCCGCCCCCTCTCCCTCAGGGAGAGGGTTGGGGTGAGGGTGAGTACCTACCCCCGTCAGTCCCCGGCGGAGAGATGCAGAGAGCGGTCCCTGAAGTAAAGGAGTCAAACCATGACCAACGTCCCAATGACCCTCCCCGACCTCGTCCTGGCCACGCACAAGACCCCGTTCTTCCACTCCTCCACCTTCGTCGAGCTGGACGACGGGCGCATACTCCACGCCGCCGGTTCCCGCTTCACCACCTCCGACGACGGCGGCATCACCTGGTCCGACATCTCCGAGCGCCACGACGTCAACGGCCATCAGGTTGGCGGCAGCGGCTCCTCTCTGGTCAAGCTCGACGGCAACGGCATCGGCCTCGCCGCCATGGCTCCGTCGGAAGACGACGACCCGTGGACCCGATGCGTGCAGTTCTGGCGCTCGCCCGACGGCGGCGAGACGTGGGAAGCGCCCGTCCGCGTTTCCCCCGTCAACATCAAGACGCACATGTACCAGGACGTCGCCCTCCGCACCTCGTCCGGCCGCATCATTCTCCCCGTCTACACGTCATCGGGACAGCGCACCCCTCCCAACAATGTGGAGTCCCCCGTCTCCGGCAAGCTCGTCCACAACCAGTGGGTCTCAACCGCCGGACACTTCTTCGACCCCGGCTATTCCATGGTCTACGTGCTCTACTCCGACGACGACGGACGCACGTGGCAGCGCAACAGCGACGGCGAGCTCAACATCATCTTCGACTGGAACGCCACCTTCTCCTACGTCAACGAGCCGACCGTCACGGAAGTCATGCCGGGAATCCTCCTGATGATGATGCGCACCGGCGTCGGCCGCATCTACCAGGCATGGTCCCACGACAACGGCGAAACCTGGACACGCCCGTACCCGACCTCCCTCGCGTCCAGCACCGCGCCCTGCCAGATTCGCACGCTCCCCACCGGCCATCTCCTCGCCGTCTGGAACCAGGAAAACGAGGAGGAGGTCAAGATGGGCTTCAACCGCACTCGCCTCTCCTCAGCCGTCAGCCGGAACGGCGGGAGCATCTGGGAGTTCTTCCAGAACGTCGAGTCCATCCACGAAAAGACCCGCGTCGAGCCCGGCCCGATAGCCCCCCTCCGTCCTGCCGAGCAGCACTACCGCCCCGGCCGTCCCGCCCCCGAGCGCGAGGCCGAGTACATCGAGAGCGCCGACGCCCACGGCAGGTGGTCCTACCCCTCCGTCTTCGTCATGAAGGACCGCGTCATCATCGCCCACACCTACACCTTCTACAAGCCGCATCCCACCGACGCAAGGATCATCTCCGATAGCGGCAAGGGACGCGACTGGAACCAGAAGATGAAGGTCCTCCCCCTCAACTGGTTCTACGGAGGACTGAACCCCGCCGACAACCCCATCCTCCGTGTACAACCCGGCTCATACGACATTGCCGTGCCATAACGCCCGGCACCCTGTCATTCCGAGCGCAGCGAGGAATCTAAAATCCATAGCCGCAACACGGGACAGGGTGGGACTGACGCATTTAGGGAGACTCGCGTCTCATAAATCAAGGATATTGACAACCGGTTTCAACACAATCACCATGCGCCCATCAAGTAGTGGGGAGATCGAGCCATGGCTAATTTCTGCTCCAAATGTGGTCAAGCCGTCGCTTCAGATGCGTCGTTCTGCGCTGGATGCGGGAACAGACTTGAGGATGCACCGCCAGAGCAGTCCCAAGAGCAGCCAGCAGAGCAACCCTCCTTCGCCGTCCCAGTCGTCGAGGTTGGCAAGGGCCGAGGCTTCTTCAAGACCTGTCTCATCGTGGTCGGGGCTGTCGTTGGGGGAGGTCTCTTGCTGATTATCCTCGCGGGTGTCTGCACCGCCATAGTCTCGGACTCCGACGAGGCCAGCGGGGAGCAGGTCGAGCGAGCCGTCGAGCAGGAGGATGCCGAGGACGTACCGACCCCTATCCCTATTACTGCTCAACGGCTGTACGAGGAGCGGGAACAAAACGCGACGAGGTTTGACGACGAGTACAAGGGTAAGATTGTTCGGGTGAGCGGTGTTATCGAGAAAGTCGACGATGGAAGGGTCACTCTCCGGGTTCCTGGGTCATTTGGGGAAGTCGACCTCAAGGGAATCCCGAGAGAAGACCAGATACCTCTCAATCCTGGGAGGTCTGTGGTCGCTGTTTGCAAGGTAGGCGACTTTATCTTCATCACCATGAACTTGGAGAATTGCGAACTTCAATGAGGTCGTCCAGAGTCTTAACAACCTGTCGCGGCGCCATCACTATGCCCCCATCAATCGAACGGAGACCGCTGTGAGATACCTGTTAGCCGTCATCACCGTTATCCTACTGACTGCGTGTGGAGAGTCCCAAGAGGTCGAGGATAACTCAGACACGGCTTCACCGACTGAGCAGGTCGAGCAAGAACAAGAAAGCGAACCAGCACCCACGCCGGTCTCGACGGCAGCACCTGAGCCGACCCCGGCTTCCATGACAGTCGAAGAGTACGCCAAGTTCTGCGGCGAGTTGCGCGGGTCCGATCCTAAAACTTGGGGAGACGTCGAGGCTATACTAGGTGAAATGTTGGCCGCCTATAGAGAGGCGACCCCACCTCCAGTTCTCGACGCTTATCATGAGTCGAGAGTGACCGTCTTCTACGCGATGTTCGGCTTTGCTCAAAAGCAGGACTCATCCGGCGAATATGATGAACTGGCATTCTTCAGCGATTCTAGTGTCTTTCTTATTGCCATGAGCATGGCAGGTGAGTTGGAGAGTCTGCCACAAGATGTCCGGAACGAACTGGTTGCGGCAGGGTGCGAGGACGAGGATGAGAGCGCACAAGAGCAGTCGGCTGATCCGGCACCGAGCCCTACTGGCGTTGACTTGGCGACCACCACAGAAGCACCGCTCCTCGTGTCACTAACTCAAGGAGACTACGGTAATCTTCGCGTCAGGGCTGACACAGCGTTCGATCTCGACGAATTCGAGCTAACCTTGCTTTTGGACGAATCGGAGTATTGCAACCCCAACCGCATGTACGCAGACGAGGGGTACTACCAAATGAACTGCGTGATTGAAGAACGCGACCACCAGAGCGTCGAGCGGATATCCGCTCAGACCCCAAAGGGAGACCTCCGTTGCCAAAAGAACGCGCAGTCCACAGATGAGCAGACTATATTCGCCTGCGACTGGAGAAACACAAGAGAGTCAACGGACGCCCCTGCGCCGTCTACTACCGGGGTTGACTTGGAGACCACCATGGAAGCGCCACTCCTCGTGTCACTGACCCAGGGTGAGTACGGCAACCTTCATGTCAAGGCCGACACAGCGATCGACTTCGACGAATTCGATCTAACTCTACTTGTCGATGGCACGGAGTATTGCAACCCCAACCGCATGTACGCAGACGAGGGGTACTACAAGATGAACTGCGAGATAGAAGAACGAGGTCACCAGAGCGTTGAGCGGGTATCCGCTCAGACCCCAAAGGGAGACCTCCGTTGCCGAAAGAACGCTCAGTCCACCAATGAGCAGACCATATTCGCCTGCGACTGGAGATGATTCAGATTCGAGTCGTAAACTCCTCTACGTAGCGCAGTCGACTGATCGCGGTCGAGTAGACAGCCCACAGGCTGTCATTTCGCTTTACTTTTCGAGAGTGTCCAACGATATTTTCAGCGCGGCCTGCTCCATATTCGTAGCTGAAACCGCTAGGTTGTCGGGAAACGTCAGGATAAACGTTACCCCAATCCTGTTCCGCCCTGCCCCTGCCACCCATCAGCCCTTGATCGGCCACCCCCAGCCGGCGACCTTCTCTCGAAGCTCGGCCATCTCCTCGTCATTCAGGGCCTTCGAGGGCGGCCGCGGCGAACCGCTGTGATGGCCCATGATGGACATGAGGCCCTTGAAGACGACCGCCTGTCCTCCCGTCCGCCTGGCCACCTTCTCGTACATGGCGCTGATGTCGTCGTATACCGAGTGGTAGAGGGTCCTGGCCTCGTCGTACCGCTTGTCCTCGATCAGCTCCCATACTCGCAGGTCATGCTGGGGATGGACGTCCAGCGTCGTCTGGACGTACCCGTGGCCGCCGAGCTCGGCGCATCCCACCGGATTCGCGCTGTTGTCGATGACATTGAAGATGTCCACGAACTTGGTCATGTCCTCGTAGACGCCCTCCGGAGAGCCTCCCCACTTGACTGCGACCACGTTGTCGATGTCCGCCATGCGCAGGAATGTGTCCGTCTCGATGCTGCCCCCCGGCATCCATGTCGTGTGGTAGATCATGATGCCGATGTCGGTCGCGTTGGACAGGTCGTAGAAGTAGTCGTACATGTCCTGCTGCGTCGGTATGTTGTAGATCGGAGGCGTCACCTGGATGGCAACGGCCCCCAAGTCCTGCGCCCGCCTGGCCTGGTCGATGGCCCAGCGGGTGTCCTTGTCGTGGATGCCGAACATGATCGGTACCTTGCCCCCGGCCGCGTTGACTGCCGTGCGCAGCAGCGCGGGCCACTCCGTCTCTCGCAGCATCGGGCCTTCCCCGAGCGCCGACGCAATCTTGATCGCCCCCTTGCCGTTGCCGACCCCGCTGTCCACCATCATCTGCACCATCGCGCGCATCGCGCCCAGATCGACCTCCATGCCCTCGTCGAACGGCGTCGATACCGCTCCGATCGGGCCCACAATCAGTTTCCTCAGCTCTTCTCTGTCCATGATCCCTCCGCAAGGTCTCGCTGCTGATGCGGGCCGAAGTGTATGCGCCCACCCGCCTGCTTTCAACCCTTCGGAGAGGACCGCCGCTTCCCCCTTGGGCCTACGTCGCGGCATGAGGAACTCATGAACGGGAAATAGAAGATCAATACACCCTCTGTGCTCTCTTTGTCCTTTGTGGTGAGTCCTCTCGCGTCCCCTGCGGTGGACCCCACCGCAACCTACAACCTCACCCTCGCCAGATAGACGTCCGTCCCGCCCTCATGCGACGAATAGTAGCTCATCCACAGCAGATCGTCGTGCCACACCATCCCCGCGTAGCTGGTATCCCCGCCGCTTGGGAGCGTGAGCACAGGTTCGTACGATGAGGTCGTCATCCGCGCCAGCACTGTGCGAGGCCCGTCCGCCGTGAAGAGTCTGCCGCTCCCCCACAGGCTGCCGTCCGGCAGCCGGATGAAGTTCGGCCCCCCGATCCGGTCCGCCGTCTCGCAAAACGACCACTCTCGATACGGCGGCCTGCTCGTGCCTATGTAGCCTGGACGCACCAGCGCCACCATCTCGCCGTCCGGCAGGAATCGCAGCGTCGTCTCGCTCACCCCCGGCAGCTTGAACTCCGCGATCCAGTCCCACTCGATGCCGTCGACGCTGCTATACAAAAAGCCTCGCCTCGGTTCCTTGCCCTCTCCCAGCTTCGACAGCGAGTACGCCCGGCCGTCATGCCACGTCGCCCGCCACAACCAGTGGTCCTCCGACAGCACCTTGCGTGGAGCCGACCAGGCAAGACCGTCCTCCGAAAACGAAACGCGAGGAGCGCGTGTCAGGTACTCCCCGTCATCATCGTAGATGCACCCGCCCATCACGAGCATCAGCCGCCCGTCCGGCATCACCGACAGCTTCGGATCGCGCAGGTCGATTCCCCCTTCCTCCACCGTCGCCGCCGACTCCCACACAGCCCCCGTCTCCGAGGTCAGCACTCGCACAATGCCACCCGGCGTGTCGTGACCGGCCGCCTCCCGAAACACGCACCACCACCGCTCCCGAAAGCGGATCAGATCCGTAAACGCGTTGTGAGGGGCATGTCCCCAAATCCTCTCCACCGATTCAAGTTGCGGCACAGCCAGACCTCCCCGATAGGGTCGCCACATATTCGCACAGGCCGGTCCGGTAGTCGAACCCCGTCGTCATCTGCCCGTCGGTCTGGTATCTTTGTCACCGACTCATTCAGCTAACCAACTATTGTGATTCACCGAACGAAACTGCCCGCAAGAATCCCCTCTCCCGTCGTGGGAGAGGGCTAGGGTGAGGGTGCCCCCGGAACTCCCCCATCCTCTGTATGCACAAAGACAACCCACCATGAAAATATACATCTGCGTCGACAGCGAGGGTCAGGGCGCCATCACCCGCGAGAAGGACCCCGTATCCGTCTACGGCCCCTGGCAGGCCGAGTACAACCGCCGTCGCGCCACCGACGAGACGACGGCCTGCGTCGAGGCCGCCCGCGACGCCGGTGCTGACGAGATAATCGTCCACGACTGCGGCTTCATTCGAGGCGTCACGCCCGGCGGCCTCACGCTCCACTACGACGAGCTTCCGCGCGGCATCAGGATCGTCATGGGCGGCGCGGGCCTCCTCAGCGTGATCGACGAGACCTACGACGGCGTCATCCTCCTCGGTCACCACTCTATGGCGGGCACCCCGAACGGCGTCATGGCCCACACATTCAGCTCCGCCGAGATCGCCGACATGCGCCTCAACCAACGCAGCATCGGTGAGATCGCCATGGAGGCCCTCCAGTTCGGGAGCGTCGGCGTGCCGGTCATCATGGTGTCGGGCGACGACAAGGCCTGTAACGAGGCAAAGCAGTGGCTCGGCGATATCGAGACCGCCCCCGTCAAGCACGGCCTCGGTAACCATCAGGCCCTGTCCCTCCACCCCAAAGACGCCGACGACCTCATCCGCCAAAAGACCGCCGCCGCCATCGATAGGCTGGGGGAGTTCAGCCCGTTCACGATCCCGCCTCCCTACGAGCTCGAAGTCGAGTGCTTCACCGAGGAGATCGCCGACCACCGCGCGACGCTCCCATTGACACACCGGAGCGGCCCCCGAACGGTCGTCCTCAGGACAAACAACGTTCTCGATTTCACCCACCAGATGACCGCCGCCGGCACCTGGAGCAACCTAGGCGCACCACCACGTGAACCCAGAACCTAGAACCCAGCACCTAGAACCCCACAATGACCAACGACAACCCCATCGGCTACAGACTCGGCGCGGACATTGGCGGCACCTTCACCGATCTCGTCATCGCCGCTCCCGACGGCGGCTACTGGACCAGGAAGCTCTCCTCCACCCAGGACGACCTCTCGCGCGGCATCATCGAGGGCATGGGACACCTGCTGTCCGAGCAGGACGTTGCCGTCGAGTCCATCGAGGAAATCGTCCACGGCACCACCGTCGCCACCAACGCCGTCCTTGAGGACAAGGGCGCGAAGACCGCTCTCATAACCACCGAGGGCTTCCGCGACGTCCTCGAACTCCGACGGATGCGCGTTCCCTCCCTGTACAGCTTGCTCTACGCGCCTCCGAAGCCCCTCGTAGACCGTCACCTCCGCCTCGAAGTGAAGGAGCGCGTCGGAGCCGACGGCGAGGTCATCGTCCCGCTCGACATGGACTCCCTCCATGAGGCGATCAACGTCATCCGCGAGCAGGAGGCCGAGGCCGTCGCCGTGTGCCTCCTCCACTCCTACCGCTACCCCGACCATGAACGCGCAATCGGCGAGGAGCTGCGGCGAACGCTGCCCGGCGTCTTCGTCTCCCTGTCCGTCGACGTGCTCCCCGAGATCCGCGAGTACGAGCGTACCAGCACCACCGTCGTCAACGCATCCCTCGGCCCCATCGTCAAGTCCTACACCGATTCGCTCGTTGAGAGAGTCAAGGGTGCCCGCTCGGACGCCCCTGTGCGCATCATGCAGTCGAACGGCGGCATCATGTCCGCCCAGCGCGCCTCGCAGACTCCCGTTCAGATGCTGGAGTCCGGCCCCGCCGCCGGAGTCATCGCCGCTGACGTTCTCGGCAAGCGGCTCGGCTTGGAGAACATCATCACCTTCGACATGGGAGGCACCACCGCAAAGGCCGCCCTCATCGAGAACGGCTCTCCCAGCTACACGACAGACTACGAAATCGGCGCGGGCATCTCCCTGTCCAGCAAGCTCGTGACCGGCGGCGGCCACGCGGTCAAGGTACCCGTCATCGACCTCGCGGAGGTCGGCGCGGGCGGTGGCAGCATCGTCCGCGTAGACCCCGGCGGCGCGCTCAGGGTCGGCCCGAACAGCGCCGGATCGTTCCCCGGCCCGGCCTGCTACGACACCGGAGGCACCGACCCTACCGTCACCGACGCCAACCTCGTTCTCGGCTACATCAACCCCTCGCACCTCGCGGGTGGCGAGGTCCCGCTGACCCCGTCTCTGGCCGAATCGAGCATGGCATCCGCCGTCGCCGAACCGCTTGGAATGTCCCTGCTCGACGCCGCCCATGGCGTTCACGCCGTCGCCAACGTCAACATGATCCGTGCCATCCGTGCCGTCTCGACCTATCGAGGCCGCGACCCCAGGGACTTTGCGCTCCTGGCCTTCGGCGGCAGCGGCCCCATCCACGCCGCAGACATGGCCCGCTCGCTCGGCATCGGGACGGTCGTCGTCCCCCCATCACCCGGCCTCTTCTCCGCCGTCGGCCTCCTCCAGGCCCGGCCGGAGCGTCACTTCGTCCGTACCTACTTCACCAGCGTCGCGGACGCCGACTTCGAGGGCATCAACCGCGTCTTCGACGAGTTCGTAGACCGCTCCACGGCCTCAATGCGTGACGAGGGCTACGACCATACCGACATCGAGTGGCTGAGGGCCGTCGACTTCCGCTACACCGGGCAGGCCCACGAGTTGACCATCCCCATGTCGGCCTCAACGCTCGACGAGAGCGTTCTTGGAGAACTCGTCTCATCCTTCCACCATGAGCACGACCGCACCTACGGGCACAAGGCAGAGGACGAGCCGACCGAGATCGTGAATCTCCGCCTCACGGCCACCAGCCGCCTGCACGGCTCCGTCCCGACTCACTCCGCCCACGATCACGGCTCCACCGATGCCCACCGGCGAAACGTCTACTTCGGCCCCATCGCCGGTACGCTGGAAACTGAGGTCATCGACCGTCCGACCCTGTCGAAAACCCCGACGCTCGGCCCTCTCATCGTCGAGGAGTACGACGCCACAACCGTCATCCCGCCCGGCTGCTCCGCCAACTTGGACGAGTTCAACAACATCGTCATCGACGTGAAAATCCCCTCTCCCGTCGTGGGAGAGGGCTAGAGCCTGCCCCGTACTCGATACGGGGGTGAGGGTGTTCTTCGAGTGGGCTAGAGCCTGCCCCGTACTCGATACGGGGGTGAAGTAGAGGGCAGGCTACCCTGCTACGCTTGCCGATGAGGTGGCTAGTGAGACAAACACCAACTTGGAGCCGGACGGCACGTCGACGGCCTCCGACGCACTGGGGGGAAGGATCGCCTGCCGGGCCTCTTCCATGCTGTCCACCCAATCGCGCAGCGCATCTTGCGCATTGCGAAGAGCCTCGTCTATGGTAGAGCCCATAGCCACGCATCCGGGCAGGTCGGGGAAGACCACTCCGTATCCGCCCGCCTCTCCATCGATCAATGCAGGATATCTCATGTCAACTCTCCCAGCCCGCGCTCTTGGCGATGGCCCGCGCCACCATCGGCGACGCCGTAGAATGCCTGGGCACTGTGATACTGTGGGCAATCATCGGATGTCGATAGATGTCATGATTCGCTCCGTGTCGATGGAGGAACCACCCCTCCCGCTCCAGTCTCCGCCTAATCGCTCGCGTTCTCGTCTCCATCACGTGCTGCCATTCTACCACGCAGGATGGTCGGAGGGAGATGACGATACGATTTAGCATAGTGTGTGTGTCAGAGATTCATCGAACAAATCAGCGCGCGATTCATCCCCTCTCCCGTCGTGGGAGAGGGCTAGAGCCTGCCCCGTACTCGATACGGGGGTGAGGGTAAGGGTGACTCCCAAGAACACATCCATCTGCTCCATGCAACGAACTTCAGATACAGGACACTAACCGACATGCAGCTCGACATCATCATACGAGGCGGCAAGGTCGTGGACGGCTCAGGTCGCCCCGCCCGCACCACTGATGTCGGAATCCTAGACGACCACATCGAGCTCATAGGCCCCCTCGATGCGGCCCAAAGCAACGACGAAATCAACGCCGAGGGCCTCTTCGTCACTCCCGGCTTCGTGGACATCCACAGCCACTCCGACTTCACCCTTCTCGTTGACCCCCGCGCCCAGAGCTCCGTCCACCAAGGCGTGACCACGGAACTCGTGGGTAACTGCGGGCACGGCTGCGCCCCGATCACCGACCCCGACCAGTTCACCGCCAACATCTACGGCTACGACCCCCGCTTGGATATGACGTGGCGCACCTTCGCCGGATACCTCGAATCCCTCGACGACGTCCGACCCGCCATCAACGTCGCCTCCCTCGTCCCCAACGGCAACCTGCGAATCGCTGTAATGGGCTTCGACGAGCGTCCCGCATCTCCCGACGAGATCAACCAAATGGCCTACCTCTTGGAAGAAGGTCTCGAAGCCGGAGCCTTCGGCTACTCGACGGGCCTCGAGTCCGCGTGGGAGCGTATGGCCTCCCATGAAGAGATCGTCGACCTCTGTCGCGTCACCGCCAAATACGACGCGATGTACGCCTGCCACACCCGCAACAAGGAGATAGAGGCCGTTGAGGCCGTAGAAGAGGCCGTGCAGGTGGCCAGGGACTCCGGCGTGCGCTGCCAGGTGTCCCACATCATCCCTCGTCGCGGCGGCCCTCCCGATGCCCGTGAACAAGCCATCAGCGCGGTCGAAGTAGCCCACGACGACGGCCTCGACATCGCCTTCGACGCCCACACGCGCCTGCACGGAATCACAAACCTCAGCATGGCGCTCCCGTCGTCGTTCATGGACAAGAGCATAACCGAACGCCGGGCGCTTCTCTCCGATGACACGTTCCGCAGGCAGGTCAAAAAATACCCCAGCCTCATATCCAGCTTCGCTCTCGGAGGCTGGGAGAATGTCTACCTCTTCCGCTCTGCCATCACTCCCGATGCCGTGGGCAAGAGCATCGCCGACCTCACGCACGACGGCGCGGACGGTTGGGACACCGTCATGGACATCCTCGCCCGCGAGGCTGAGCAGATCGAGTACCCGATGGTCCTCTGTCACTCCTACACCGAGGAGGAGCTTCGCGACACCTTCCTCCACCCCCTCTGCACCATCGGCTCCGACGCTACGGCCCTCGCCGTGGACGGCCCCCTCGCCGGCACAAACTTCCTCGGCGCATACACCTGGGCCTCGTGGTTCTTCCACCACTTTGTGACACAAACAAAGCAGTTTGGACTCGAACAGGCCGTCGAGAAGCTCACTGCCAGACCCGCTGAGCGCATGGGCCTTACCGACCGTGGTCGCCTTGCCGAAGGCATGAAGGCCGACATTGCCATATTCGATCCTGATGAGTTCCGAGAGACTGGCACCCTCGAATCGCCGAGCCGGCTCGCGGTCGGAATGGAGCACGTCATCGTCAACGGCAGACCCGTCCTGCGGGACGGGGTGATGACCGGATACCGCTCCGGTCGCGTATTGAGATTTGGACAGAACTAGAAGGAAGAAGACAATGCTGCCCAGAGACATAGAACCCGTCACCTTTGAGGTCATCCGCAACGCCCTCGACACCCTTGTCGACGAGATGGCCCTGACCATCCTTCGCACCGCCTACTCCGGCATCGTCAAGGACGCCATGGACTTCTCCACCGGCTTTGCCGACCGCAACGGCGAGACCGTCGCCATGGGCCTAACCATCGCCTTTCACGTCGGCTCCTTCCCCAGCGCCGTCCGCTCGATCCTCCGCAAGTTCGACGGGCGAATCTACCCCGGCGATATCTACATCATGAACGACCCCTACACCTCCGGCGGCATCCACCTCCCCGACGTATACGTCATCAAGCCCGTCTTCGCCGAGGACGAGCTGCAGGGCTTCTCCTGCACCGTCGCCCACCAGACCGACATCGGCGGCATCGTCCCCGGCAGCAACTCCACCGACTCCCACGAGATATACCAGGAGGGCCTGCGCATCCCCACCACCAAGCTCTACGAGCGCGGCGTCCCCAACGAGACGATGTTCGACCTGCTTGCAACCAACGTCCGCGTTCCCGACAAGGTCCTCGGCGACGTCCGCGCAGAGATCGCGGCTGCCACTCTCGGCGAGCGCCAGTTCCTCGACCTCGTGGGCCGCTACGGCGCGTCCGAGGTGCGCCGCTACATGGACGCCATCATGGAGTACTCCGAGCGACGCGTCCGCCAGGAGATCAGCGACCTCCCGGACGGCACCTACGACTTCACGCACTATATCGACGGCGACAACATCGAGACCGGCGACGTCGTTATAAACCTCAAGATGGTCATCAAGGGTGACGGCATCGCCGTCGACTTCACCGGCTCGTCCCCGCAGGTCAAGGCCGGCATCAACTCGCCCTTCCCCTTCACCGAGTCATCCGTCTGGGGCGGCATCCGCCAGATCATGGACCCCGACATCCCCAACTCTTCCGGCTCCCACCATCCCATCGTGGTCGCCTCCCCCGAGGCCACCGTCGTCAACCCCGTCCTGCCCGCTCCATGCGGCGCGCGGGGCATCGTCGGCTACCGCATCATGGAGGCCGTGTGGGGCGCCCTCTCCAAGGCCGTTCCCGACCGCGTCCCCGCCGACGGCGAGGGAGGCAACACCATCATCAGCATCGGCGGATACGACTCTATGCGAAAACCCTTCGCCTTCGTCGACCTCTTCGCCGGAAGTCGCGGCGGCAGGCCGAACGGCGACGGCCCGTTCGGAACGCCACACCCCGGCGGCAACAGCGCCAACACTCCCGTCGAGATCGCCGAGGTCGAGACGCCCGTGCGAATCGAGCGTTACGGCGCGGTCCCCGACTCCGCAGGGCCCGGCAAGTATCGCGGTGCCCCCTCCATCGTGCGCGACGTTCGCCTGCTCGAAGATGAGGCCGTCCTCCAGCTCCGCTCCGACAAGCGACGCAACCGCGCCTTCGGACTGCACGGCGGCAAGCCCGGATCGTCCTCGTGGAACATCGTAAATCCCGACCTGGACGACGAGCGCACCATAACCCCCATGGGCGTCGGACGAATGAAACGCGGCGACGTCATCCACCACGTCATGGCCAGCGGCGGCGGCTGGGGCGACCCCATGCAGCGCGACCCTGAACTCGTCCTCCAGGACGTCCGCAACGGCATCTACACCGTCGACTACGTCCGCCGCGAGTTCGGCGTCGTCATCGACCCCCAATCCCTCGCCATAGACCACGACGCCACCGCATCCCTCCGCGCCGAAAAGGGATAATTCCCGGTTCGCTTTACTCGAAAATAACCCCCGACAAACCTCCCGTAGGGGCGATTCGCGAATCGCCCCTACCATTTTCATCGTTGGTGATGCCGGGGGAGAGGTACAGAGAGGGGGTCTTCGCGATTCAACTCACGAATACGAAACAGTCTCGTTTCTTGACAGGCTTTCTTGAAACTGTAAGACTTTGGAAACTCACAATACTTGCAGGAAGAAACAAACGAAATATTATGAGACGTAATCTCATAACGCAATCTTGTAGCTTCCCTTTCTCTCTCGGCACGACAGCAACGGAACCCTAACTAGCGGATCAGAGGCAAACGGCTCGGCAGTTTCTGACGCAACTCAGCCGAGGAGGTGACCAAAATGACCAGAAGATTCGATCTGGCTATTCTCCTGGTGCCTATAGCGATCATAGTTATCGCCGCCGTATTCGTGCTGGTCGTCCGACCGGGTGCAGCCCCTCAACCTACTGTAGGCCTCACGGCTGCGGCCACCCTGCAATCTCCCGACGGCGATGCCATGGGAACCGTCACCTTCCGGCAGGTAGCCACTGGAGTCTTGGTCATGGCCGATGTCAAGGGTCTGGCGCCGGGCGGCCACGCCTTCATCATTCACGAGGTCGGCTCATGTACACCCGACTTCAACGCTGCTGGCGATCACTTCAACCCCGAAGATACGGAGCACGGATTCATCCATCCGTCCTGGAAGCGCGGCGAAGCCACCGGAGCGCACGGCGGCGACCTGCCCAACATATACGCCGCCTCTGACGGTTCCGCCCGTGCCGACTTCTTTACCGAAGGCATCATCCTGAACAGTGGGCCCCGCCATTCCGTCTTCGACGAAGACGGCTCCGCCATCATCGTGCATGAAGAGCCCGACGCCTATGGTGAAGAGGAATCGGACACCGGCGTTCGCGTAGCCTGCGGAGTCATTAAACGCACCTAGAGGGTGTTTGCAAGGTCTGCCAAAACCGTTCATGGTGAGCCTGTCGAACCATGAAGCGCCCTTCGACAGACTCAGAGCGAGCGCGTGAAAAGCCCCTCTCCCGTTCTCGCCCTCTTGCCATTTCATACGACCCAAAGCATACTTGCCACCGCGATACCAACCCTCCGCACACGAAACCCACCGAGGTGCCCACATGACCCCCACCAAGGAACAACTCGCCTTCTTCGATACCTTCGGATTCATCCGGTTCTCAGGCGCGTTCAGAGGCGAAGCCGACCGCATCATCGAGGCCTTCGAGGCCGTATGGACCTCTCATGGCGGCGGCCACAACGAACAGACACACGACTACACACGGCGCTCGGCCATCCTCCCATTCATCGACCAGGACGAGTACCTGAGCAGCCTCATCGACCACCCGCTCATCGACGGGTTCGCCTCCGCCGTGCTGGGACCCGACTACAACTACACGGCCAGCGACGGCAACTTCTACGTCGGAGACACCAACTGGCACTCGGACAACTTCTCTCTGCAGTACAAGAACATCAAGGTGGCCTTCTACCTCGACAAGGTGACCAGGGACACCGGCTGCCTTCGAGTGATTCCCGGTTCCCACCGCGTGGGAGACCGTTACGCCGACGGCCTCCACGAGGTCGTTCCCCAGTCCACTGTCAACCACAATGAAGAGAAATGGGGAGCGCACGGAAGCGAGGTCCCCGCATACCCCATCGAGTCCGTCCCCGGCGACATGCTCATCTTCAACCAGGCCATCAAGCACGGCTCATGGGGCGGCAGCGACCGCCGCAGGATGTTCACCATCAACTTTTCGGAACGCTACCGCGACGAGGACATCCCTCAGCTTCGCGAGGAAATTGCCGGCATCGCAAACTTCTGGTCCGAAAGCGCCTACGGCGAAAAGATGGTCGCTACCGCGAGTCCCCAGCGCATGGTCCACCTCGAACAGCGCATGGCTAACGACGACCACCTCCCCGACCTTGTCGCCAAGGCCAAAGCCGAGATGCTCGAACCCTCCAGGGGCGGCGGCCAGTTCGACGTCGCCGGCAAGAAGATGTAGCTAGCGGCTCAACTACGCCTAGGTAGGGGCGGGTCTCAAACCCGCCCTGTCGATCTTTCCCCTCTCCCTTGACGGGCTGACAGGGGTAGGTAAAACGGATTTTCAGCTACGATCCGGCCCCTCCTGCCTGTCATTCCGAGCCCACCACCTGTCATTCCGAGCGCAGCGAGGAATCTAAAATCCATAACCACAAGACCGCATAGCCGGTGCCGCGCTTGCTCTGTAGTGTCCTGCCTCAGAGATTCACTGAATAAACCAGCCTGCGAAAGTCCCCTCTCCCTTGACGGGAGAGGGCTAGAGCCTGCCCCCTACTCGATACGGGGGTGAGGGTAAGCTGAGCGCAAACCCCCACCCCAGCCAATTATCGCAAGGCGAGTCGCCTACTCCGTCGGCCAGCCGTCCGGAGTCTCGTTGGCCGCGAGAGCAGCCGAAATCGAGCTGGCGGCGTCGGACGTCACCCAGCCGGACCAAACGTCCTCATTGCCGCTGAGCCACCACAGCGCCGCGTCGTTGGCAGTGGCTTCTTCGTTCTCGCTCATCCACGCGGCGACGTGCTTGTACTTGGCGATGTCAAATGACCAGTTGCGGAGCATCGCAACCACGTCCGGCGCGCGAGTCAGCAAATCGGGTCCTACCGCAATCAGGATCGTGGCGTCCTCGTAGGCGCATGCCTTCGTGGTGAACCAGCATTCGTCGCTGTAGGCGGGCTCTTCAAGCCTCACGAGATCGAGAAGCAGCGGCGGGTCGTTCGTGCCCCACTGGTAGCCGAGCCACGGCTCCTTCCTTTCATAAGCGCCATAGAGATCGGCGTTGCCCGCCGCCCCGTCACCGGGGTTGACGATGTGAACGTGGTCCGACAGGCCGTATCCCTCGATCTGCTTGGCGTTGACCTCTTCGCACGCCCAGCCGATGACGCAGGACACCAGGCGCGCCTTTCCGCCCGACTCTGCCGTGGCGAACAGTGCCTTGAACTTGTCCTCCTTCAGGTCATCCACGCTGTCCAGGTCCGGGTGCTCTTCCTGCAGGTACGCCGGGATCACGAATGAGGACTGCCAGTCTTTGCCGAGGCTCTCGCCGATCGCGACGACCTCTCCTTTGGCCTGCGCGTCCATCCAGGCTTCGTCCTGGTTCGGCAGCCAGATCTCCATCGTTACGTGGGTGTCGCCGGCGCGCAGCCCGTTGAACAACGGGAGCGTGGCTCCGAAGACTACGTCCGTCGGGTAGCCGTAACCCTTCTCGACAATGTACTGGGCTATCCGGTCTTGAACTTGCGCGCTCGTCCAGTTCAGGTCCGAGAAGATGATCTCCCCCTTGGGGCCGGGAGTCGGGGTCACTTCGACGATCTTCTCAACTTCGCGTACTTCGGGTTCAGCCGGTACGGCTGTGACCTCGACCACAACGGTCCTCTCGATGATTTCCGGATCGGATGAGCAAGCGATTGACGCGACCGTCATGGTCGCGAGCAAAGCTGCAACTATTGCTAGTATCTTGAGATTCATGGTTCAGTTCCTTTCGCTAATGGTCCTTGTTCGCTGGTCCTCGGGTGCGGTTGGCCCCTGCGGTCCGCATGACAGGCTTCGCGGTGGAGCGCTGCGAAGCCGGTTGCATCCCCAGGCGACCGTGCCGGCCCCGGACCCGACTGTCAGAGGGTGTCTAAAAAGTCCGTTCGCCCTGAGCCTGTCGAAGGGTCACCACGAACGGATCCGACGACTTAATGGACACCCTCTCATGTGCAGGGCATGTGGCGCCGGGTCAGGGAAGGGCTGCCGCGGAGGCAATCGCAATGATTGCCCTTCCGCCTATGATTTTAAGGTTCATCCTACCTCCTCCTTTCGTTGTTCTCCCGTCCGAATTCTGACCCGCCCATGCCATTCGTGGGCAACGACGGGTCTAATCGGAATGCTATCCGACGCTGCGGGTGTCTTCTTGTGAACGTGCGACCGACTGCGTGAGGCGGTCGATGATGATGGCGAGGAAGACGATGGAGAGGCCGGCTATCGCGCCGTTGCCGGGTTGGTTCTTCTGCAAGGCGCGGAGCACGTTGTCGCCGAGGCCCCCGGCCGCCACCATGCTGGCTATGGTAACCATCGCCAGCGCCATCATCGTGGTCTGGTTGATGCCTGCCATGATCGTTGGCAGAGCCATGGGTATTTGCACCTTCGTGAGCAGCTGGAATGGTGAGGAGCCGAACGACCGCGCCGCCTCCACCACCTCGGTGGACACCTGTCTAATGCCAAGGTTGGTCAGCCGAATCACCGGCGGCACGGCGTAGATAATTGTAGCAAATACTCCCGCAGGCGCTCCCAGTCCGAAGAACAGGACCCCCGGAAGCAGGTACACGAAGCTCGGCATGGTCTGCATCGCGTCGAGTATCGGACGAATGATGTTGTCAACGAGTCGATTGCGGGACGCGATCACCCCGATTGGCAGTCCGATAGCCACCGATATGACGACGGCAACCACCATGAGCGCGATGGTGTCGATGGTGTTTTCCCACAGCCCCATGAACCCGAAATACAGCATCGCGCCGGTCGTGAAGGCTGCCAACAGCCAGCGCCCCACGGCGTACGAGAGCAGGGCGAGTCCCACGATGATAACCGGCCATGGCACCCATTTGAGAACGTCTTCGATCTTGACCAGCGAGTAGGCAACCCCGGAGCTCAGTCCCCCGAACATCCAATCGGCCTCGCGTGTCAGCCAGTCCACTCTGTCGTCGATCCACGTCCCGGTGACCTGCCGGACGGACTTCGTGAGCGTAACGGAGCCACCCCCGTCAGTCGCCACTTCCGAGGTCGACACCGTCGTGGGGAATTCCATCCCGGGACCCCAGACCGCAAGGCATATCAGCGACACTAGGACAACGGACGCCAGGCCTGCGCCCCATTGGTAGAGGGTCGGCAGGGTGGCGAGACGGGCGCGCAGCGATGAGGTTCCCGTGCCGGCTCGATCGTCCCGTGCTTCGGCAATCATGAGAAACCTCCTACTCGTTGCTGGACATCCCCGATAGCAGAACTCCTCTGCGAATCTCCCCGAGAAGACTCCCGTTGTCGGCAACGACCGCGACAGGGTGTCGGGACTGGGCCGCAATCGGGATGATCTCTTCGATGTAGGTCTCGGGACTTGTGGTTAGCGCCGGGGCGACCTCCACTCCTTCCAACGTCGGCTTGCGCTCGCCCGCCAGAACGTTCGCCCTCTCCTCGGTGAGAATTCCTCGAACGGTGAAGTCTCGCGCTATCAGAAACATCGCGTCCCTGTCGTGCGTGTCCATTGTTCGCAGCGCCGCCCGGGGACCCTGCCACTCGTACACTACGGCATCCGGTTCTCGCATGATCGCCTTCGCCTGGATCACCTTCCCCCTGGATACGTCGCGCACGAACTCGGTCACATAATCATCGGTAGGCAGCGTAACAATTTCCTCGGGCGAACCCTCCTGGATGATCTCCCCGTCCCGCATGATCGCGATACGGTCGCCCAGCTTGAGGGCCTCGTTCAGGTCGTGCGTGATGAAGACGATGGTCTTCTGAAGCTCGTCCTGCAGCGAGACCAGCTCGTCCTGCATCTCCCTGCGTATGAGCGGGTCGAGACCGCTGAATGGCTCGTCCATGAGCAGCACGTCGGGGTTCACCGCCAGGGCCCTTGCGAGTCCGACACGCTGCTGCATCCCGCCGCTCATCTCGCTTGGATAGTAGTCCTCCCATCCCTTCAGCCCCACGGTCTCGATGGCCTTCGACGCCTCCTCGTACCTCGTCTCCTTGTCCATGCCTTGGATCTCGAGCCCGTACGCCACGTTGTCGAGCACTTGTCGGTGCGGCAGAAGCGCGTAGTGCTGGAAGACCATGGCGACCTTGCTTCGACGGAACTGCATCATCTGCTCGGTCGAGTAGGTCAGGATGTCCTCGCCGTCGAAGCGCACTTGCCCCTTGGTGGCTTCGATCAGCCTGATGAGGCAGCGGACCAGGGTCGACTTTCCGCTCCCGGAAAGGCCCATGACCACGAAGATCTCACCCGGGTCGACGGTGAAGGAAACGTCGCGCAACCCGACCACCAGACCCAGCTCTTCCTGGATCTCAGCACGGCTCTTCGGCCCATACTCCGGCTGGAGGGCCCGTTCAGGCCTGCTGCCGAAGACTTTCCATACGCCGTCGACCTCTATCTGGTGTTCCGGTTCGCTCATGAGGAGAGTGTCGCGCCTAATACCCTATCACATGTCGGAAGCGAGTGTCGGGGGAGACTTTGCACGCAAGCGCGCAGCGCGCCCACACCGTCATTCCGGCGCAGGAACGTCACCCCGTACTCCGATACAGGGCCGGAATCCAGAGGAGTGCAGATACCTGAACGGATGGCGAACTGCCTAGCGCCGCCACTCCGCGATATTCCACAACTCGCTGTCCCACCCGTTGATCCGCACGCCCTTCAGGGTGTTCAGATGCGCCGACACGAGGCCGCGGTTGATGAGCGGAATCTCAAAGTAGTTCTGCACGTGGAGATCGTTCAGCCGCTTTACCAAGGTCTCCCGCTCCCGGCCGTTTCGAGTCTCTTCCAGTTGAGCATAGAGATCGTCGTACTCGGCGTCGCAGGAACGGCCGAGGTTTCCGAGAGACCAATTGTTGTCTCTGGTCGGAATGTGCCTGCAGAGCAGGTCGGACAGCGACTGCTGCGGGTCGATTCCCGTACCTGCGGCATACATCTGCACGTCGGCCAGGAACCGGCGGTACGATGCGTTCTTGTCCTCCACGGGATCGCCGCCGAAGAAGACGCTTGCCTCGTGGTCGATGATCCGTGTCCTGATTCCAATCTCCCGCCACCAGTCGCGGATGAGCGCCTGGGTCTCCTGCCGGATTTCGTTGGTGGAGGTCTGGAACACGATCCTCAGTGGTTCTCCGTTGTACTCCCGCGTGCCGTCACCGTCCGAGTCAACTACGTCGTTTTCGTCCAGCAGGCGCTTGGCTCCTTCGATGTCCTGGGTCAGGCAAGATTCATTGGCGGTCGAGACGTAGACTGGAGGCCCGGTAATCAGGTTGCACGTGGCCTCCCCGGCAAAGCCGTACAGCTCCTCGGCTATCTGTGTACGGTCAATCGCCATGGACATCGCCTGCCGGATGGGCTTGAAGCTCAGGAAGGGGTGGGGGTTCTGCCCGTCGAGGTACTCCGACCGGTCTTCCCCCAGATCGATATCCACGTTCGTCTGGTTGACGACGATACGCTCAACGAGGCTGGTGTACGCGACAGCCAGAGTGCCCAGTCCGGCCTCCTGCATCCGGGTGAGGGTCTCCGGATCGGCCTGCACGTTCCAGGCGTAGTCGACGTCCCCCCTCTCCAGGACGGATCGGGCCGCCGCCTCCGCGTTCCCGCCGCCCTTGAGGATCACCCGGTCGAAGTAGGGCGTCGCCCCGTGATAGTGCGGATTCCGCTCGTAGGCGATGCGGTCGTTCTCCTGGAAGTTGGTGATCCGGTACGGCCCCGTTCCCAGCGGCGCGTAGTTTTGCTCGAAGCACGTAGCGGCCGGCGCGCCTATGCACTCGGCGAACTGCACCGAATTGATGATCGGAGTCGCGCTCCCGACAAACGCGTTGTACGGGTAGGGCGTGGGAGCTTCGAAGGTGATCTTGACGGTGAGGGCGTCGAGGGCCTCCACGGACGTGATGCCGTCGAACGAGCTCTCGTTCGTGCAGCCCGTCGCCTTGTCGACGCAGTAGCGCCACGTGAAGACAACGTCCTCCGCCGTCACCTCCGTCTCGTCCGACCACAACAGCCCCTCTTTCAGCTTCCACGTGATGGACATCAGGTCCGATGAGACGCCGCCGTTTTCGATGGTCGGCACTTCGGACGCGAGAGCCGGTACGATGTTCCCGTCCGGGTCGTAATTGGCCAGCGGCTCCAGCGTGACGGCCCCTGCGTCCGTGTCCTTGTTGCCGCTCGAAAGGTAAGGAATGGGCACCGACGGCGCCTGCCAGTAGTGGAGGGTGAGGACCTTGACCTCTGTCGGCGTGGGCTCCTCTTCTTCCCCACCGCAGGCAGCCAGCAGAAATAGACACGCGAGGCCGAGGGTTACCTTTAACAATGTGGACATACGACAGCTCCGAGCGATGACTTGTGCAATATCGTTTGCGCTAGTTTACCCGAATCTGCCCGCCTCGGAACAGGTAGGATTCAAGTGGCTTCATCAAACGCCAAGCATCCGTCGCCGAGAGAGGCTCTGCCCACTCGGCGACGTGGTACAAGACTTTGGACATCCCCCCGCAACAGACCCCTACGGCCCGAACCGGAACGGCGGGTACCTGTCCGTCGTCAGCAGGATCGAGTATGCGATTACCCTGTTTGCCCACCGGCCGTAGCCGACGAGGAAGTCGAACAGGCCGCGTGGGTGCTTCCCGGTAATGATGATCGCAACCCATGAAATCACCACGACGATAAGGAAGACGTACCAAAGGACCCAGATGATGATCCAATGGGGCACCGCCAGAAGCCATTTGATGAGCGGCAGCCACCGGTTCAGATCGTTTTGGGCATCGGGATAGTCGAAGTCAAGTTGCACTGCTTGTCGTTCGTCGGTTGAGGGATACTCGTCGCGCAGGAGGAACAGGTAAGCGCCCCACCTTGCCGAGAACCTTTCCACCTCGACGTTTACGTCGAACCACCACCGAGGGTACTTCTTACGGAACAGCAGCATGAAGACAAGAGCCGGGAACAGGGCTCCGTTAATCCCCTGCACCAAGAAGAAAATCAAGGTGATGGGTATGGCCAAGATGGGCCTGAACAATGTCGTGAGTCTGCTGCTCGATTCGGGGTACTCCACCGAGTACTGAACCGGGTACGGCATCGCACCCCCTGTGTCATCCATAGTTGCCTCTGCCATGATCCCTCCTCTGCAAGGTCGGTACTCACGCCGGGCGTGGCGGCCTCACTATAGCACAAACGTATTGATAACGGTGACTGCCGCCACACTTAATCCGTTCACCCTGAGCTTGTCGAAGGGTGGGCCGGCCGGACCCACCCCCTACTTCTCCCCTCTGCGCTCTCTGTGGCCTCTGTGGTAAATCCCCCTACGCGAACCGCTTGACCAGGAACTTCTCGGCGCGCAGCCTCGACGCATAGCCGTACTTGTCGACGAGGTGATAGATGACCGCCTTGACGCCGTGATTGTACCGGTCCTCCGGCACGCGGCCCACGATGTTCCCCTCGCGGTCGGTCTTCCATCGGTATGGCCGCGTCTGACCGTCGAACGGATTGGGCGTCACTCCCAGTTCCGACAAAATGCCCTTGCAATGCCCCCCGATCAACAGCTTCGGCCCACGGTCGCCCGCCGGGACCTTGAAGAACGACCGCAGCCGCTGCGTCCCGTCGTTGATGGACACTCGCGACGCGGAGAGGTACACGCCTCCCTCCTCCAGCCACGCCTCGGCCGGGGCGGGCATCGAGTGGTGCTGGTACCCCGCGACGTCTATCACGCCCCCCTCGACGTCAGTCCACCACGGTCGCGATTTCGCCATCGCGATTATCTCCTCGGTCACGAGTCCGCGCTCGTATATCTCGTCGACCACGACCTCCCGTCCGTCGATATTCTGGATCGCCTCGACCGCGTACGCCCCCGCGTAGCCGGGATCGATTGCCAGCCGCACGGGAACGCCGGGCACATACGAAACATCCCGCACGTGTACCTCCGGCCGCACCTCCGGCACCACCAGGCCCTTGGGCGGCACGGGCCGGCCCGCTATGCGCTCCATGAAGAAATCGTCCGTCGAGTCGGCCTGCAGCGCGGCCAGCTGCGGATCATCCCTTCCGCCCGGGTAGAGCGCGCGGTTCGTCCACGACGGCAGGGAGTAGCTCTGCCGGTCGGCGTGACCCCGACGCCACGCCTTGAAGAGCTGAGGGTACCACCCGACGCTCGACTCGAACGTGCCCGCAAGGAAGAGCCAGCCGTTCTTGGGCGTGACGCGGCCTCGCATCCGGCTGAACACCGTCGCGTCGAGCTGGCTGGCCTCGCACCCGATGATGCCGTCCGGCGCCTCCTTCGACAGCGTGCGGGGATCGACCGCGCTCTTCGTCTCGATCCTCGTCCCGTCTGTCAGGACGATCCGGCCCGGATTGACGCGCTTTGTCACCTTGGCCAACATTCCGAGCGCCCCGAACCACTCCTCGAGGTACCGGAACTCCCGCTCCGTCTCGCCGTAGGTCGCCCCCACGAGCCAGTAGAGCGCGGGCTTGTGGATGCAGACACGGCCTTTCCGCGTTTTGATCACCCGCGTGTTGGGCAGCTCAAAATACTTCCGCATCAGGAAGAGCGCCGCGACGACCGACTTCCCCGCCTGCTCGCCTCCGGCTACCAGGACGAACCTCCTGTCGGACATGAGTATCCTGGCCTGCTCCGGTGTTGGGAGCACGCCCGTCTCTCTGTGCAATTTGTCCAGCCAAGCCGGCATTGCCGCTCCGACCCCGCCGAAAAGAAAAGCGCCCGCCCCAACCATGTGGGGCGGGCGCTCTCGGCGCCTTTCTCTATGTTTATTCCAGTCTACGACCGCATCGCCTCTACGTCAAAAGCGGGATGAGAGGGTGTTTACGAAGGTGCTTGTCCAGCAATGTCACACGTTCGCCCTGAGCCTGCCTCGTACTCGATACGGGGGTGAAGCAGTTACTCTCCGGTCTGGATGACGACCCGCCCGCCGTCCCGGACCTGGATGCTCAGGTCATGGTCTTCCATGAGAGCCATTCCCACCAACGGGTCCCCGCCGACCGCGCCTGTCTCGACGGCTCTCGGTTGACCGTCCCAGAGCACCGTGACGCTATGCACGTCAAAGACAGCCTCGCTGCCGTCGGCCAGGACCGCCTCGCCATCACCTACGACAGGCAGTCCCAAGTCAGCTGCCAGCATCGGCGGCAGGGTCAGAAAGCCGTTGAAGCCGGTGTCAACCACGGCGTCGACTTCTTTGGTCTGCCCCGCGGAGCCTAGCAGGGAAATGGTTATGATGGCTTCGAGGCGGGCGTTGACGACACCCTCCATCACCCGGTTCTCCGAAGGGAGTTGCCTCCGAAGCGATACAGCGTCCGATGTCCGACCCGCATCAGCCAGACCTGGGCGTCCGGATGTAGGTTCCGCAGGCGATCGGACGCGGCAATGGCATTCTTGCCGAGGGCGTAGCTTCCGCTGCCGACGTCGATGGCGATGACCTCCCCATGGTGGTCCGCCTCGACAAGACGGCGAATGTCCCTCTCATATATCTCTTTCCCGATGCGAGCCGTCTCTTCACGGGAGCGGGTTGTCATGCTTACCTCGTTGCGTGCTATGGACGCGCACTCCTACACTTGAAATTATACGATATCCGGCGGCTTCGGAAGAAAAACCCCCGCCCTATTCCACCCTGATCCGCAGCCGCTTGTTGATGCGGCCCTTGCTCTCGTGCTTGACCACGCGGATCGTGCCGACCTCCCTCGTGTTGTGCACGTGGAGCCCCCCGTCCGCCTGCAGGTCGAGTCCCTCGATGCCTTCACCTGTCTGTCCTCACGCTCACTACTTGCCCGGTATGCTTGTCGACGACGACTCGGTCTCCCAATGGCTCTTGAAGATACACGTCAACGGCATCCATGCAGTCCTCGCCACCGTGGAAGGGAGTGGAGAAGGCAATCACCTTGACCTTCACGTCGTCGTCCGTCTTTCGAAACGACACTCGCGGGGCCCCGTTGCAGGAGGCGACACCGAGTGTGAGCCGGTCCGGCCTGTCCGGGTCAGGCAAGTGCGCTTCCATCACTCTCACTTCGCTGCGCCAAGCACCCCCGCCGAGGTTGTGCCAAACCATAAAGCAGGCCGCGAAAACCACCACCGCAGTTACCACGACTGCGACAATCACGGGTCCCAAACGGCCGAACGTTGTTGAACCGGAACCTCTAGCCATAAGGCGTCTCCATCGGCCGGCCGCGCCACGCACCGGCATTCAAGCGATTGCTCTGTCGACCCGCCCTATTCCACCCTGATCCGCAGCCGCTTGTTGATGCGGCCCTTGCTCTCGTGCTTGACCACGCGGATCGTGCCGACCTCCCTCGTGTTGTGCACGTGCAGGCCGCCGTCCGCCTGCAGGTCGAGCCCCTCGATGTCGATCGTGCGTATCTGCTGCACCGACTCGGGAATGAGGTTCACCTTGGTGCGTATCAGGTCGGGGATCGTGAGCGCCTCTTCGCGCGGGTGAAAGGCGACGTGGACGTCCCTCTCCGCCGCGACCTCTTCGTTGATCGTCCGCTCCACCTCGCGCGCGAAGTCCGCCGACATGCTCTCCAGCTCGAAGTCCATCCGGGCCGTCAGAGGCTCCATGTTCCCTCCCGTCACCAGCGCGCCGTAGTCCCGCCACACCACGCCGCACAGGATGTGCAACGCCGTGTGCGTCCGCATGAGGCTGTACCGCCGCTCCCAGTCCACCGCGCCGTGAACGGAGTCGCCCTCCTCAGGGAACTCGTCCCCCTCGATCTCGTGGACGATCTGCCCGCTGGCCCGCGACAGCTTCTTGACCGTGTACTCGTCGGCGCCCGCCCTCAGAGTCCCCGCATCCGGCGGCTGTCCTCCCCCGCCGGGGTAGAACGCCGTCCGGTCCAGCACGACTCCCTTGTCCGTCACCCCCGTCACGGTGGCGTCGAACTCCTTCAGATAGGCGTCCTCATTACAGAGCAGAGTCGTCACTGTAGTCTCCTAGCTATGGTGATATGCCGCCCCACGGCGTGCGGAAAGCCCGTCGAGCATACCACGATTGTTCACGGCATGGGACGCACGAACGGCCATGAGTCCTTCTCGTAGGGGCGATTCGCGAATCGCTCCTACTGTTATTCTCATTCTAGGCGGTGTCGTCGGTGACACTCGAAATGAGCGATTCCTCTGAAGACGACCCCCGTCCTTCCCGTAGGGGGCGGGTTTCAAACCCGTCCCTCGCTACCAACGCTCACCCTCACACCGTCATTCCTGCGTAGGCAGGAATCCAGAGGGGCCGGGGTGGGGCCAACACCCTAATCGAAACCACTGCCGAACTGAAAACCCCTTCCCTGATTCCTCGACTTGACAAACAAGAACGCATGTACCACACTATACATGGGCGACTTGCCGCCAAACGATGCGACAGCCCGAAGAATTACGAAGAATTACGAAATGCTACGAGATATTACATATATACAAAAGATCCTCGGACGGCCAGCCGCTCCCGGCCTCCCGTCTGGACCGAAACAATCCGCCCCCAACTTTACAATAACGAGGAAAATGCAACAGAATGCAACACAGTGCAACAAATTTTGAGAAATGCTCCGTTAGGACAGTCCCCTCTCCCGTCGTGGGCTGACAGGAGTAGGCAAAACGAGACTGTAGCTATGATCCAGCCCCGCCTTCCTGTCATTCCGAGCGTAGCGAGGAATCTAAAGTCCATAACCGCAAGACTGGACAGCCCCCAGCGTCGGGACGCTGTTTGACGGTCTCTAGGTCTCAGGTTGGAGTCACCCAAGACACCAACATACCGCGTAAGACCAACCACCGCCCAACTTTACAATAACGGCGAAAATGGCACAGAATGGCGCGTAATGGCGTACTTTCAGGAAAAAAATCTACAGCGGATCAGGACGCCGGAAGAGCATCTCGTATCCAATCTCCCGCGCCCGGAACCCACGCTTGACGTACAGTGACCGCGCTGGCTCATTCTCCCAGCCCGTGTCGATGTAGAGCGCGTGAGCCCCGCTCTCTCGGGCCGACTCCTCCGCGAACGCCATCATCTGCGACCCGATCCCCATCCTGCGGTACTCCGGCGCGACCGCGAGGTCATATACGTCCGCGTGCGTGAAACCGTACCCCTCCACGTCGGTGAACCTGACATGGACGAACCCCGCCGGTTCGCCGTCGACCTCCCACAGCTCGGCCACCGTGCGAGGGTCGTTCAGCGACTTGGTCAAGTTGCCGAGAAACTCCTTGGGCTGTGTCGTCGTCAGCCAGTGGTCCCGGTACCGCTCGAACGAGGTGGACGACTTCACCCACGGGCTGGAGCTGAAGTAGTTCGCGTGGCTGTGCAGCTCGAACAGTGTGTCCGTATCACGCTCAACGTCTATGCGTCGGTGCGTTATCATAGTCCCATCATACACCCGCGATCTCGGTAGCGGGGATAGGTAAAGCATGGCCATAAGAACGATCAAATACGACGTCGCCGTCATCGGCGGAGGCATCATCGGCCTCGCCACCGCGATGACGCTCGCGCGGAAACACCCCGACCGCAGGTTCGTCGTGCTGGAAAAAGAGAGGGAGATCGCCCAACACCAGACCGGCCACAACAGCGGCGTCATCCACGCGGGAATCTACTACGCTCCCGGCTCCCAGAAGGCGGGCTTCTGCTACACCGGCAACCTCGAACTCAGAAAGTACTGCGACGAGCGCGGCATCGACTACGAGATGTGCGGCAAGGTCATCGTCGCAACCGACGAGTCGGAGGTCCCGCGCCTGCACGAACTCTTCGCGCGCGGGAAGGCCAACGGTGTGGCGCGGCTCGAGCTCATCGGTCGCGAGCGCCTGCGCGAGATCGAGCCGCACGCCGCGGGAGTCAAGGCCATCTGGTCGCCTGAGACCGGCATAATCGACTACCGCCGCGTCTCCCAGGCCTACGCGACCGACTTCGGCGAGATGGGCGGCGAGCTCCGCCTGAACACCCGCGTCGAGCACGTCGCCAGGCGCGGCAACACCATCCACATCGACACCGACAGCGACAGCATCGCCACGAGGGGTGTCATCAACTGCGCCGGGCTCCAGGCCGACATGATCGCCCGCGACATGGGCGAACGCGTCGGCCTCCGCATCGTCCCCTTCCGAGGAGAGTATTTTTCCCTCAGGCCCGAACGGGAAGGCCTGGTCAACGGACTGATCTACCCAGTGCCCGATCCGAAGCTGCCCTTCCTCGGCGTCCACTTCACCAAGCGGATCGACGGCAGCGTCGAGGCCGGCCCAAACGCCGTCCTGTCCCTGAAGCGCGAGGGGTACGAGAAGACCTCGTTCGACGTGGCGGAAGCCCTCGACATCGCCACGCACCCCGGCTTCTGGCGCATGTCCATGACCCACTGGATGACCGGCATGAAGGAGCAGTACCGCTCGATGTTCAAGTCCTCGTTCGTCGAATCCCTGCAAAAGCTCATCCCGGAGGTCCAACCCGACGACGTATGGCGTCCCAGCGCCGGCGTCCGCGCCCAGGCCATCGACGACGACGGCGGCCTCCTGCAGGACTTCAAGATCGTCCAGGGCGACAGGGCCGTCCACGTCCTCAACGCCCCGTCTCCCGCCGCCACCTCCAGCCTCCCCATCAGCCGCCACATCGCCAACATCGCCACGGATGCCTTCGAATTGTAGGCGACATGCCGCCTACCTTTTCTCGGTAAGGCGGCCGGACAGGTACTTGTGGATGACGCTGGACAGGAGAGTTTGGTACGGTAGCCCTTCCTCTCTGGCGCGCGAGTGGGCGAGGTTGAAGTCGCGTTCGGTCATGCGAAGGTTCACTCGCCGGGTCTTGTTGAAGGTGTTGCGGGCGGCCTGACGAGCGAGGTCGATCTCTCGTTCCGGGTCGGGGGCAGGCCGGATCTCGTCCCTCTCGAACCGTTCGAGAATATCCCGCTCTTCCGAGTTCAGATCGTTGTTCACAACGGTCTCCTCCTTCGATAGTCTCTCGTCGCCTTCCGGCTGGGAATGATGGTCTTGAGAAAGCGAACGCCGTCTCTCTCGATTACGAACGGGACGAGGTGCAGGTACTCCTCGACTTCCACTACGTAGATCAGCTGTCCCGGGTAGCGGTCTTGGTTGGGGTGCTCCAGCACGTCCACGAGGCCACCCTGCTCTATGGCGGAGACGACGCCCTCGAATGAGATTCCTCGCTGCTCGATGAGCGTTCGGTTCTTCTCCGCGCTCCAGTTGAAGGCGAGCTCCATTCTTCAATTGTCATGATATGTGTGCACTTTGTCAACATATTGGTTGCCAAGAATCATCCGCCTGTACGCCTCTATGGGACGTAGTTAGAGAATTCCGGAGGGTCGGAACCGTAGACTCAAACGGCCCATATTGGTATATTTGAAAGGCAAGCGGGAGTAACTCAGTCTGGTAGAGTTCCTGCCTTCCAAGCAGGCTGTCGCGGGTTCGAGTCCCGTCTCCCGCTCCACGAAGCCCTGTGAGGCTGTTGGCAACCCGGGAAGCTGGCGACTATTCTGCCTGATTACCCTGGGGTCGTAGAAAGCAACACCGCAAGGAGTCAATAGAGATGAAGGATGCTCAGAAGCCAGATCATGTAAGTTTGACCAACATGGTCAACTGGATACGTGAAGGACGATACGTGATTCCCGACTTCCAGCGTGAGTTTGAATGGGAGCCGTGGGACATTAACGCCCTGATGCGTTCCATCTTTCGTGACTACTATATCGGGAGTCTTCTTCTTTGGAAGGGTAAGGACGAGAATTTCGAAGCTCTTGCTTGCGAACCCGTCTACGGCTTCAAAGGTAGCAGTGATCGTACTCATATCGTACTTGATGGTCAGCAACGTCTCACCGCCATGTACTACGCCTTCATGGCACCAGACATGCCAGCTCCGAAACGTCACAATCGATTCCTTTATTTCGTCAAAGTTGATCGTTTTATGGAGGAGGCCTATGACGACGCCTTCGAATATGACTGGACTCGCCGAGGATTGAACTTGCTGCAAGATCAGAAACGACAGTTTGAGACCCATATGTTTCCACTCTCGGTGGTCGGCGCGGGTGGTTGGGAGTTGGGGAACTGGGTGCAGGCATATGAGAAACACTGGAGTGACTTGGCACAGGCCACTGCCGAGGATGTATCTCACGAAGCCCATAGACATGCTGAGAACGCCAGGGAGTTTGGTCGGCATCTAAAGGGCATCACCGAACAGTATCAGATTTCGTATATCGAGTTGGATCGAGACTTGGAACTGGACAAAGTCTGTGACATCTTCACGCAGATCAACAGTCGGGGTATCCGGCTTGACGTCTTTGACCTGCTCAATGCGCTTTTGCGCCCAAAGGATGTGCGCCTCAGGCAGCACCTTTGGCGAGACGCGTCCCCTCGTCTAGATTTCGTGGAGACGGGGCGGATGAATGTATATGTCCTTCAGGTTATGTCAGTACTTCGCCAAGCGTACTGCTCGCCAAAGTACTTGTATTACCTTCTGCCGGGTGCTCCGAGGCAAGTGCGTGGTCCCGATGGTACCATCCGGCCGGAAGTCCTTATTGCTGATACTGCTGAATTCGAGACTCGTTGGTGGGAAGCGGTCGAAGCGTTGGAACGGGCAATCGACCTTTTACGTCATCCCCAGGAGTTTGGCGCAACTTCCTCTCAATATCTGCCCTATGTGTCCATTATACCCGCCTTTACGTCGCTGCAGGCAGAGGCTAGGTCACTTCCTCCCGAGCGGAAGCTTGACGCTCAACGCAAAATACGGCTCTGGTATTGGGCGAGTGTTTTCACCAACCGCTATTCCGGTGCCGTTGAGTCAACAACTGCTCGTGACTACCAAGACATAAGGGCGTGGTTTACTGACAACGGTGCTGAGCCTGGTCTTATTGCCGATTTCCGGAGAAACTTTCGCGAACTCGATCTCGCTCGGGAGGTGAGGAGAGGAACATCTGTCTACAACGGGATTTTCAACCTGTTGGTACTCAACGGTGCCCGTGATTGGGTTACTGGTAATGTGCCGCAACACGGAGATCTTGACGACCATCACATCGTTCCCAAGAGCAAGGGCGCAAAGTACGCTCGTTCCACCTCGATCGATACAATTCTTAACCGAGCACCGTTAACAAGCGAAACAAACCGCGAGGTCATTGGAGACCGACTACCAAATGAGTACCTCCCGGAACTCATCGCCAAGAATGACAAAGACGAAGTGCTTAGCATCCTTGAGTCGCATTTCATTTCAGAACGCGCCTTCGAAATTCTCATGCGCGACCTCTTTACTCCAAACGATTTTGAGGAATTCGTTGCTGAGCGCAGAAACACCTTTCTAAATGGAATTGAGAATTTACTAGTCAAGGAACGTCTTGATCTTCCCAGGCCAATCCGCGAGCTTGATATTCGCGTTGAAACTATTGAATTGGAGATACGCGGCATAGTCTCCACGCGCCTGAACGGTGACGTGAACAAGCTTCCGGGCCACGTACTCCAAAAGATCAACGAGCGTCTACAGAGCGCCGTTAGGAAGAACCCTGCCTTAGACGCGAATGACTTCCAGAATATATCTGGCAAGTTGGAGTATGCGGACGTGAGGGAGCTTCAGGACGCCATCATGAATAAAGGGAACTGGCCGCTATTTCAGCATGTGTTCGTAAACAAGGAGCTCCTGGGCACGCGGTTCCAACAGTACGCCGAGTTGCGTAACGCCATCCGCCACAGTCGGACCGTGGACGAAATCACACGCAAGGATGGTGAAGCTGCACTCCTTTGGTTTGAGCAGGTTCTTAATTCGGCTACGACGTAATCTTCCCATCCCGCAACCTCATTCGCCAGATCGACGGCTGGGCACTCCGCGAGCAATCTATGCAGCTACGCTTGTGAGTGAGGGGCTATTAACCTTGCAATCATGGACTGTCGTGCCAGATTTGCAAGGTTAAATCGTTGCGGCAAGTTGCGCACGAACGAGAGTAGCGGGGCATACCGCTGCAAAGCAGCCGGAGCTTAGCTCATCAGGGGCGATGTGGCAGTTCAGCCACTTCGGGTATCGGAACTACTCCTGCTTCGCCTCCGACTCCGCGTCGGACTTTGCGACAGCCTCGTCCTGGCCGCTCTGGGACGTTCGGAACTCCCGGATGGCCTTGCCCATGGCGCCGCCGATCTCCGGCAACTTTCCGACGCCGAAGATTATCAGCACGATGACCAGTACGATTATCAGCTCGGTCGGCCCAACCCCGAACGGCATATCGCCACCTCCAAATACGCGGCCTACGGGAACAATACTATACCCAGCACTTGGGAAGGTCAATCAAAACGATGGGGTAGGGGCGATTCGCGAATCGCCCCTGCGGGAGGTTGGCCGGGGTTCTTGTTAGAACATCGTCAGGTATCGTTCGACCTCCCAGTCGGTGACCTGCTTATGGTACTCGCCGTATTCAGCCTCTTTGAGCTTGATGAACTCGTCCGCGATGACGCCCAGGGCGCCCTGGATGACGGGGTCCTTCTTCAACTCATCGAGGGCCTCGGCCAGGGACTGCGGCAGGAGCCGTATGCCTCGTCTCTGAATCTCCTCCAGGCCCAGCTCGTACATGTTGTTGCCGAGGTTTGCCTTGCCGGGATCCAGACGGTTTCGCACGCCGTCCAGGCCCGCCGTCAGGTAGGCCGCGAACGCGAGGTAGGGGTTGTTCGCCGCGGAGACGGTGCGGTCTTCGAGGTGGCCGGGCCCGGCAGTGCGGATCATCTGGGTGCGGTTGTTGTCGCCGTAGGTGATGAACGCCGGCGTCCACGTGAACCCTGACCGCGCGCTCGTGAGACCCGCCCCGACCTGGAGCCGCTTATAGCAGTTCACGGTCGGCGAGGTCACTGCGCAGAGCGCGGGAGCGTGCGCCAGGATGCCCCCGATGAAGTGATAGGCAAACTCAGAAAGCCCAAGCCCTTGGTCGTCGCCCTCGTCGAGGAAGAGGTCCTCGCCGGTATTGGCGTCCGCCACGTGGTAGTGGACGTGGCCTCCGCTGCCCGTGCGGTCGGAGAACGGCTTGGCCATGTGCGTCGCGATGGCCCCGTACTTCTTGGCGAACTGGCTGGTCATCATCTTGAAGAAGGTGTAGCGGTCTGCCGTCGTCAGCGCGTCGCTGTAGACGAAGTTCAGCTCGTACTGTCCGTTCGCGTCCTCGTGGTCGGACTGGTACGGGTCCCAACCGAGCATCGCCATGCCGTCCATGAGATCGCGGAGGTAGCCCTGCACGTTGGCGATTCCCTTGAAGTCGTAGCAGGGCTTGTCGAGTGTGTCGATCTCGTCCGGGTCGAATATCTGGATCGTGCCGTCGGCGTTGCGCGTCACGAGGAAGTGCTCCGGCTCGATGCCGGTGTTGAAGACGTAGCCCTCCGCGCGCGCGTCGTCGAGGACGCGCTTGAGGTTCACACGCGGGTCATAGGGGTGCGGCTCGTCGTCGACGTAGAGGTCGGAGGCGAACCGCGCGACGCCCTCCGTCCATGGGCAGACGCTGTAGGAATCGAGGTCGATGCGCCCGAGCATGTCGTGGGAGTGCGGCCCCTGGCCCATCCCCCATACCGCCGCCCCGGCGAAGCCCGCGCCCTCGTCGATGATGTCGTCGAAGTGCGCCACCGGCACCATCTTCACCTTCGGCGACCCGTTGATATCCACGAACTGCGCGAGGATGTACTCGACGCCGTCCTCGCTCATCTGTTGTCGTACCTGCTCTCTGTCGGCCATGACGCCGCGCTCCTTATTTTGGGGATATGGTGTCCGAGAGCCGCAACCTGACGATGCCCGAACGCGCCTAACTATAGTCATGTGAGTGACGCATCGCAAGCGGAATCTCCCCATCCGTCATTCCCGCGTAGAGCCTGCCCTCCGTGAAGACGGGGGCGGGAATCCAGCGCCCAGCGCCCCCACGGTTGCCCGTTACCCTAGCCGATGGTACCGTTGTGTTCAGCCAACAACCTAGGAGCGGCGAAATGACCGAAGAAGAGCACATAGATCGAGCGGGCGATGAGGACTACGGTCAATACATCGTTCACTACGAGGACATTCCGATGGAGGAGCTTGCGCCGGGGGCGTGGAGCCACCTCGTAGCCGGAAAGGAATCCGTGGTGAGTTTCCTCACGATCCCGGCGGGGACCTACTTCCCCGTCCACCAGCACGTGGCGGAACAGATCATGGTCGTTGTCGAAGGCTATATCGACCAGGTCATCGACGGGAAGATGTACCGGGTGAACGCCGGCGACGTCATCGTCATGCCGTCAAACATTCCGCACGGCGGCTACGTTCGGGAACAGGACTGCAAGGTCATCGACATATTCGCGCCGTTGCGTGAGGACCTCGCCGAACGTGCGGCCGGTGCAAAGGCCAGGATGGCAGAGCAGGACTCGGCTGACACCAACATCCGCCCGGTGGGCGCCCACTAGCCGAAGATTTCGTCGACCTCGACGCGCAGTCCTTCGACGCCCGCCGATTCAATCGTCGAGCCTCGTGGCATCTCGCGTTCATTCGCGTATCCCGACGGCCCCGGCTGCGTGAACACCCTGACGACCTTGGCCTCCAAATCTACGATCCACAATTCGGGGATCATCGACCTGGCGTATCGCGGCGCTTTCTCGTGGAGGTCGTAGGCGAGGGTGGAATCGGCGACCTCGATGACTAGGAGCGTGTCTCCCGACTCAGGGAGCGAGGTCGTGTAGTGGTCGTCACGTGGCTTGAGGACGGAGATATCCGGCTGAGGCTCATTGTGCAGGTCGAGCAGCAGGGGGTTTTGCACACGAACGAAGGCTGAGCGCCTCAGCAACTCCACCAGAGTGAGCATTAGGCGGTCCACAATCCCTGCATGAAGTGGGCCAATCGCCGCCATTTTCCGCACCTCCCCGTCGATGAGTTCTACACGGTCGTCTTCCGTAAAGATTCCCACCTCGCCCATCTTGGCGAACTCGTCGACGGTGAAGCTGTATCTGCGAACCCTTATTGCCGTGTCTACTACCATGGTTGTCCTCCTCGGGACAGCCGTACCTGTCAAGACTTCTACATCCTAGCACAGGTTCTTCGTGAAGCGTCTACACCTCGACCCCCAGCGCGTCGGCGACGGTGTTGATGTCCTTGTCGCCGCGTCCGCTGAGGCCGACGAGGATGATGGCGTCGCTTGGAAGCGTGGGCGCCAGCTTGGCGACGTGCGCTATCGCGTGGGAGGGTTCGAGCGCCGGAATGATGCCCTCGGTGCGGCAGAGGAGTTGGAAGCCCTCCATAGCCTCGGCGTCGGTCACGCTGGCGTACTGAGCCCGCTCGATGTCCTTGAGATAGCTGTGCTCCGGGCCTACGCCGGGGTAGTCGAGGCCCGCCGAGATGCTGTGCGTCTCGATGACCTGACCGTGATCGTCCTGCAGCAGGTACGACTTGCTGCCGTGAAGCACGCCGACCTCTCCTGCCACAAGGGTTGAGGCATGGCGACCCGTCTCCACGCCGTCGCCGCCCGCCTCCACGCCTATCAGCTGCACCGACTCGTCGCCCACGAAGTCGTAGAAAAGTCCTATCGCATTGCTCCCCCCGCCGACGCATGCCACGGCGTAATCGGGGAGCCTCCCGGCTTGGTCGATCATCTGCCGGCGCGCCTCCCGCCCGATGGCTGCCTGGAAGTCGCGGACCATCTCAGGGTACGGGTGCGGCCCCACGACGCTGCCGATCAGGTAGTGGGTCGTCTCCACGTTCGTGACCCAGTCGCGGATGCACTCGTTGATCGCGTCCTTGAGCGTCTTGCTGCCGGAGGTGACCGATCTCACCTCCGCGCCGAGGAGTCTCATGCGGAAGACGTTGGGCGACTGGCGGTGGATGTCCTCCTCGCCCATGTAGACGATGCACTCCTGGCTGAACATGGCACAGACCGTGGCGGTGGCGACCCCGTGCTGCCCGGCTCCCGTCTCGGCGATGATGCGCTTCTTGCCCATGCGGGCCGTCAGCAGTCCCTGTCCGAGCGCGTTGTTGATCTTGTGTGCGCCGGTGTGGGCCAGGTCCTCGCGCTTGAAGTAGATCTGCGCCCCGCCCAGCTCTTTGGAGAGATTTTGAGCGTGGTAAAGCGGCGTTGGCCGCCCGGCGTACAGTTGGGATAACCGCTGCAGCTCATCTTGAAACGACGGGTCTTGCTTGGCCGCCCTGTACTCCTGCTCAAGCTCGGCGAGCGCCTGCATCAAGGTCTCGGGCACGAACTTGCCGCCGTACGGGCCGAATCGGCCATCTATATCGGGCAGGCTCTCTTGGATTGAGGTAGTCATCGGTTCCCTCTCAAACGGTCGGACGTACCCTGAATTATACAGACGCCCGGCGTAGGGCGCACCGTTCAACTTGACTGCATTGCCACGCGTACCTAGAATGGAGACCATCGACACGCGAGGAGTTCACCTGCAATGCCGCTGTACGAGTACACGTGCGGGACCTGCCTGAACAGGTTCGAGAAGTTGCGGTCGTTCAGTCAGATGGACGATCCCACGCCCTGCCCGGACTGCGGATCGGAGTCGCGTCGGCAGCTCTCGGTGTTCATGTCGTTCTCGACCGACGCGAGCGGTCAGACCACTCCGGTGGCAGGCGGCGGAGGCGGGTGCTGCGGCGGAGGCGTGGCCGGTTGCGCGTGTTCGATGTCCGTGTAGGACTACCTAGCCTCAGCCGCCCGTCGGATGCTAAAAGGGTGTCTAATAAGTCGCCGCATCCGTTCGTGGAGAGCTTGTCGAACCATGAACGACCCTTCGACAGGCTCAGGGTGAACGGAGTTCTTTAGACACCCTCTAGGGCGCGTTTCGCGTCCCTCGACTTCTCTCCCGTTCCTTGCCCTCACAACTCGCTTTAGTAGGTAGGGCCTGCCCATTCGCTGAGCTGCACCGCAATGACTGCGGCTATGGCAACGAGGAAGATCAAAACGGCACATATCAATGCGGCAGCAATGACTACGGTGACAAACGTTCTGCTGAACGACACGAGCCGGCCTAACACAGGGATACGCTCGAGCGTGTCATACGTCCTTTCGATGGGTACGAGGACGAAGTCCATGAACCGGAGTTTAATCCGTATTGGGCTCTGACCAGTGTAGTCCTTCTCTTTCTTAGCGGACTTTTCTAACGGCTTGTACTGAAACATCTGGCACCTCGCATGAATCTGTCAGGATTTACACACCGGTTCGGGCATCCATGCTTGCCCGCGACTCAATATCCGTCGACGGCTATACTCTATCGTCCTGTCTCGCATGAGACAATACCGAAACCCCTTGAATTCCCGACCTTCCCAAGAAGTATTCGGTTCTAGCTATCCCTCGCTATTCGAACTCGTCGATGTTCTGGAACTCGTAGGGCGGCTTGTTGCCAAAGAAGTCGGTGAATTGGTACAGGACGCCGCCTGCCACGAGTCCGACCACCAGCATCGCCACGAGAATCACGCCCTCGATCTCCAGCACGCGCCACGACCATCGCACGAACCGTCGCGGCCACGTCTTGGGCCGAGGCCTGCCGGGCCTCGGCAGTCGGGGCATTCTGAGTATCTTCACCGCCATACTTGCAAGCTCCGATGGTCGCGCTTCGCCCTATTTGACTACGAAACGCCCCTGCTCGTCAATCGTCCGCCCAAAGCAACGATCTGGGGAGTGTCAGTCCTCCTCGGCCAGCGCCTCTCCGAACGCTTCGACCAGACCGTCGATGTCCTCGTTCGTCATCGGCGACGAGAGCATCATCGCCATGGGTGGCACGCCGAGGGCGTAGCCCTTGAGGTGTACTGCCAGGCTGATGCGCTCGAACAGCGCGGCGTCGTGATTCCTGAAGCTCCGATAGTCGCGCGCGGGTCTGTCGGTGAGGTAGACGTTGACGACCGATCCCACCGAGAGGACCTGGTTGGGTACGCCCGCGTCGTCGAAGACCGGGCCGAGCTTCATGCCCAGACGGCTGCCTAGAGAGTCAAGGTGGTCGTAGACCTCGTCGGTCAGGGCGCGCATGGTGGCGAGTCCGGCTGCAAGGGTGAAGTTGTTGCCGGAGAACGTCCCGCTCGGCGCGAGCACGGGCGCCCCGTCGGAGTTGTCCATCATGTCCATCAGTTCGTTGCTTCCGCCGAAAGCGCCGACCGGCATCCCGCCACCCACGATCTTGCCGAAGATCGTGAGATCCGGCTCGACGCCTGCCAGCCCCTGGTAGCCCGCACGTCCTACGCGGTAGCTGACCACCTCGTCCATGACCATGTACATTCCAAGCTCGGCCGTGATGTCGCGAACGAAGTGGGTGAACTCGTCCGGCACGTCCAACATGCCCGGCTTGCCGTCATAGAAGACGCCCGCTACATCGTCCTTGTGCTCCCGCAGGATGAGCTCGACCGACTCCGGGTCGTTGTACGGCAGCATGACAACGAGGTCTTCGGAGGTGGGAGCGACGCCGGGATTGGCGGGTACGGTCGCGGGGGAGTCCGCCGGCCCCGCGTCGTCTATCGGCGGGCTTATGCTGTGTTCCAAGCCGTCATGGCTCCCGTGGTAGGCCCCCTCGAACTTGGCGACCTTCGGCCTGCCCGTCTTGGCGCGGATCAGCCTGGCCGCGTGCAGCGACGACTCGGTGCCGGAGTTGGTGAAGCGCACCTTGTCGATGGAAGGAAACCGGTTGACCATCTCTTCGGAGATTTCGGCTTCGAGATCGGTCGGGTTGCCGAGTCCGAGTCCGCGCTCGATCTCTTGCTCCACAGCCACCGCTACTTCGGGATGCGTGTGGCCGAGGATCATCGCCGAGTGGTGCGAGCCGAAGTCGACGACGACATTCCCGTCGATGTCTGTGAGGGTACAACCATCCGAGTGATCGACGTAGAACGGGAAGGGCGAGCGCGTATACGCCCCCTTGATGACCCCCGCGGGCATCGTGGCCCTGCTGCGCTCCCACTGGGCGCGGGACTTCGGGTTCTTGGCGGTATACTCTTCGTGTAGCGATTCAAGCGATCTGACCATCTCTTCTCCTCAGTGTTTTGTCGGTATTTTCGGGCAGGGACGTGTCGAAGGGCGTCCGCTAGGAACCGTACCCGTCCAACCCCAGCAGCTTGATTGCGTTCAAACCCAGTATCTTCCGCTTAGCCTCGTCCGATATGTCGGCGGTGACGATTCTTCCAAGCTGGTGTCGAGCGTCGAGAATCGGCAGGTCGGACCCATAGAGCACCCGGTCCTCGCCCGCGCCTTCCACAAGAAACTCTATCGTCCCGTGCTCTGATTGGGACGTGCAGGTCTCCAGGTAGATGTTCGGGGCGCTCTGAGCCGCCTCGACCGCCTCGATCTGTCCCTCCATGGTGTTTCCGGAGTGGGCCAGCACCCACGTGATGTTGCGGTACCGCTCCGCCAGTCGCGCGAACCGGTAGGGCCGCGTCTTGTGCTCGTACTGCGAGTGGCTCATGATGACGATGCCCCGCTCGTCGCACCACTCGTAGATAGGGTCGAAATCGGGATCGTCCAGGGGCTTCTCGTAGTAGACCGGATAGACCTTCAGGAACCGGAATCCGAGTTCGCCGAAGCACCGTTCGAGCTCCGGGATAGCCTCGGCAGGGTATCTTGGAGTTACGAATCCGACGCCGATGAACCTGTCGGGGTAGGCCCGAATGTATCCTGCGGTCACGTCGTTGCCCCGCCGGGCGTCGCCGTAGAAGATGCAGTTTACGGCCAGCTTGTCGACGCCCGCGGCGTCCATCACCTGGACGAAATGGTCGGGCGTTCCCCCGAGAACGCCCTGGGATGTCCACTTCCCCGAGTGCGCGTGGAAGTCTATGACGGGCGTTTCGATCATTCGTCGAGTCCTAGAATTCGGATCGCGTTGAGGCCGAGTATCTTGCGCTTCGCCTCGTCCGAGAGGTCGGCGGTGGTGATCTTGGCTATCTGATGGCGCGGTTCGATCAGGAGCATGTCGGAGCCGTACAGGACGCGGTCTTCTCCGGCGCCTTCCACGAGGAACTCCATCGCGCCGTGCTCGCTGTAGGAGCTGCAAGTTTCGAGATAGATGTTGGGGCACTCCTGCGCCGCCGCGACAGCCTCCTTCTGCCCCTGCATGTTGTTCCCGGAGTGGGCGAGCACCCACGTGATGTTCGGAAACCGCTTTGCCAGGGGCACGAACGAGTGCGGCATGGTGAGTAAGTCGTCCTCGGACACGCGGGAGGAGTGACTCATCAGGACGATTCCCCGGTCATTGCCCCACTCGAATATGGGCATGTACGACGGGTCGTCGATGGGCTTCCCCAAGTACGTCGGATAGAGCTTGAGGAACTTCGCCCCGATCTCGTCGAATGACCGCTCAAGCTCCGAGATGGCCTCTTTGGGGTATCGCGGGGTGACGTACGCGACAGGGACGAAGCGGTCGGAGTTGGCCTCGACGTACCGCGCCACGGTGTCGTTGCTCCGCCTCGCCTCGCCGTAGAAGATGCAGTTGACGCAAGCCTTGTCGATACCCGCCGCGTCCATGATCCGCAGGAACCGCTCCGGCGTGGCGTCCATGTGGTTGAGTCCCCACCGGCCGACGTGGGTGTGGAAGTCGATAACGGGAGTATTCACAGCGGCATTTCTCACTTGTTCCGAATCGTGCGGGATATCCTACTACAATCGGGGGTTGTGTATCCTCTCACATCTACGAAGTGCGAAGAGAGAGTGTCCCAACTGTCCTCCGGCAACCTTTCGCACTGCCAATTCCGCGTGATGTAATACCATAAGGAGACCTCCGGCGAGTTAGGAGAGTCGAATGCCCCTGGGCATCGAGGCCAACAGCGGCGACATCATCCTCATGGTGGGAACACGCAAGGGCGCGTTCCTGCTCACCTCCGACCGGTCACGCCGCAACTGGTCGGTCTCCGGTCCGCACCATGACGGGGCGGACGTATTCCACATGGCCTACGACGACAGGGAGGAGGAGACGGTCTTCGTTGCGATAAACGACCCCATCTGGGGGCCGGAGATCCAGCGGAGCCACGATCTCGGCGCGACATGGCTAAAGGCGGCGAAGAATCCGAGATTCGCCGAGGGGAGCAGTGATTCCGTCGAGCAAGTGTGGCACGTCGAGCCGGGAAGACCGGCAGAGCCGGAGACGGTCTATGCCGGAGTCGCCCCGGCGGCGCTGTTCAAAAGCATGGACGGCGGCGACACATGGGATGAAATCGAAGCGCTGACCGCTCACCCGACGCGCGATCTGTGGGAGGGTGGATTCGGCGGTCTTTGCCTCCATAGCATGGCGCTCGATCCGACCGATATCGACCGCATGTGGGTGGCGATCTCCGCTGTGGGAGTATTCGGCACCGAGGACGGCGGAACGACTTGGTCGACGATGAACGCAGGAGTGCGCGCCGACTTTTTGTCCGATCCCTTCCCTGAGTTCGGGCAGTGTCCGCATAAGCTGCTCTCACACCCATCCATGCCGGAGCGTCTGTACCAGCAGAACCACTGCGGCTTCTTTCGCAGCGAAAACGGAGGTCGGGAGTGGCGCGATCTCAGTGAGGGACTGCCCTCTCGGTGGGCTCTCCCTTTGGGCATCCATTCCAATGATGCGGACACCATATACGTCGTGCCGGAGGACAAGGCGCTGGACGGCGAGGTCGGCGGAGGCAGGCGTTACGTCACCGACGCGAAGTTCCGGGTCTATCGCAGCCGCAACGCCGGGGAGGACTGGGAGCCTCTGACCAACGGTCTCCCCCAGCGGAACGCCTATCTACACGTCATGCGGGAGGGGATGGCGACCGACTCGATGGAGGAGTGCGGCATCTACGTCGGCACGACGACCGGGCAGATATTCTACAGCCGCGACGACGGGGACACGTGGGAGATGCTCATCGACTACCTGCCCCCTATCAACTCCGTCGACTGCGGGATGGTTGTATAGGATGGTGTTTCCCAAGTCCGCAAAACTCGTTCGCAGTGAGCTTGTCGAACTGTGAACGTCCCTTCGACAGGCTCAGGGCGAGCGGGTGATATAGCTTGGCACTACCTGTAGAAACACCCTCTATAGGGAAGCACGATCGAGGCGGCGCGGATTACGCCCCCACGTCTATCTCGGCCCGTCCCCAGCGCTCTTGGTGCGCCCGCTTGAGCTCCGCGACCCGTGCGGCGTACCGCTCCATCTGGATCGACCCCGTCGTCATGATGATGGCGTCCTCGCGGTTGTCGGAGTAGTAAGCCTTCCGGATGCCCTGCTCGATGAAGCCGTATTTTTCATAGAGGGCGCGAGCGGCGGCGTTCGACTCACGCACTTCCAGCGTGATGGTCTCCGTCTCCCTGGCGGTCGCGTGCTCGACTGCGGCTATCAGCAGCAGCTCGCCGATGCCGCGTCGCCGGTAGCCGTCCGCGACTCCGACGGAGACGATATGCGCCTGGTCAGCCGCGTACCACGTTCCCAGGAAGCCGACGATGGAGTAGGGAGTCCGGTTCTCGCGTCGCCGTGCGCGGAGGCCCGTAGCGCTGTGGAGAATCTTCCGTACGATACCGCCCTGTGGAGGATCAGGAGGAGGGTTCTCCGTTTCGTCGCGGTTCTCTACCACCCAATATCTTGCGGCCCGGTTTCCCAGTTCCCGACGGAAGGACGTGGGCGGGAAGAGGGTCGAGAACGCCTGCTTCTCGACGGCCTTCACCTGTGGCACGTCGGCCCCCCGCAACGGACGCACCGCGAAAGGCATCGTAGTGACTTTTGGATCGGTTTTGACAGCCATAGGGAAGAATTCTAGCATAGGTGTACTCGGTCGCCGCTGTGAAGCCATTGGTGAAGTAACTGTTCAGAGTCGTCGAGATATGCAGGAATTGTCCTCCTGCTGTCATGCTGAGGAGTGCAGCGACGAAGAATTTACAATCTCTCCCCCGCCGGGGGAGAGATAACAGAGAGGGGGTCTTCGCAATTCAACTCGCGAAGACTGAACAGTTACCGTCAAGTGCTCAAAGCGATCACGAGACTGGAGGAGACGGTATGATCGATCGCTACACCCATCGAGTCATTTGGTCTGAGGAGGACGGTGAATATGTCGGACTGTGTGCCGAATTCCCATTGCTCAGCCACTTGGATGAGACCCCTGAGAAGGCGTTTGCCGGCATTCGTGATCTGATAGCCTTTTGCGTAGATGATCTGTACAAGGAGGAAGCGCCCGTCCCGGAGCCGTTATCCACCCGACGCTACAGCGGCAGGTTCCTTGTCCGCGTACCACCGGAGACGCATCGCGCACTTGCGATTGAGTCCGCCGAGATGGGCGTGAGCATGAACCGCCTTGTGAGTGAGCGGTTGTCGATGAGGCAGAGATAGGGCCTTACTCTGAAGAGATGACCAAAGAAACTTTCCTAATAAGGATAAAGTGACAGCTATGAACAGCATCGAAGACATCATTCTCGACCGTGACGGACGCAATATCTCCGCTCTGCGGCCCCATTTGCGGGAACGCTTCTGCGACGACGCGGCGGCGATGGTGTACGACTGCCCGGGGACGGCGATAATCGTCACGGGATTCCACATCCTCGCCGCGGGAGCGACCGAGACGGACGGCCCGCCGGGCGCAATCGCCATAGGCCAGGCCCTGCAGAAACTCGGCAACGAGGTCGTCTACGTGACCGACCGCTTCACCGAGCCGGTCATGACGCCGATGGTGGACGGCAAGGCGCAGGTCATCGATTTCCCCATCGTCGGACACGATGAGAGCAAGGCCCTGGCGGCAGACCTCATCAAGGACATCGGTCCCTCGACGCTCATCGCCATCGAGCGGTGCGGCCTCACGGCGGACGGCGACTACCTGAACTTCAAGCGCTTCTCCATCGCCGAGTACAACGCCAAGCTCGACTACCTGTTCCACGACTTCCCGCACTCCGTCGGGATCGGGGACGGAGGGAACGAGATCGGCATGGGCAACTGCGCCGACGTGATCCCGAACTACGACCGCCTCTCCGTCCCGCCCTGCGTCACCACGACATCGCACCTCGTCATCTCCAGCGTCTCCAACTGGGGCGGATACGGCTTCGCGGCCTCCCTCTCGATGCACAGCGGGAAGAACCTCCTCCCGTCAATCGAGGAGGACCAGGCGCTCATCCGAAAGATGGTCGACCTCGGCGGCGTGGACGGCATGGAGAACGCCCAGGTCTACAAGGTTGACGGCTTCACCCTTGAGGAGAACTCGAAGACGCTGCAGATGCTTCACGACTACTTGGCGGAGCGAGGGGTGCGGTAAAGTGTGATAAGAGGCGCTTCACCAAGTGGTTGGCGTCTCTGCCATTACTCTTCGTGTACAACTACAGCGTAGTCAGTGATGCGCTAGTCTATCCGCGAGTTAGGCGTGCATCAAGCGAAGGCCGTCCTGAGATATGGGCGGCCTTTCTGTTTTTCAGCAACCTGTATTCCACGTTCTTGAAAGACGGTATGTATCTACCGTCAAACCCCCTTTCCTCACTTCCCACGCGCCTGCTATGATACGCCGTGCAGCCAATCCGTTTCGGAACGGTGAGCACCAATTGCATAGTCGCGTCCGGTGACGACGGCAGTCGTCAGGGATGCTTCGTATGGCATTGGCCTCCCCGATACGGATTGGGGAGGTTCTTTTGTGAATGTGAACCGAAGCGGGGCGATAACCGACGTAGCGGGCATCGAGGTCGGCCATACAACCGATCGAGAGCACGGCAGCGGATGCACCGTCGTGCTGTGCAAGGACGGCGCCGTTGGGGGCGTAGACGTTCGCGGCTCGGCTCCCGGCACTCGCGAGACCGATCTGCTCCGGCCCACAAACCACGTCTCAGAGGTCCACGCCGTCGTCCTGAGCGGCGGGAGCGCGTTCGGCCTCGATTCAGCGTCCGGCGTGGTGCGATTCTTGGCCGAGCGCGATATCGGATACCGGGCAGGCTCCGTGACGGTGCCGATTGTGCCTGCAGCCATCCTCTTCGACATCGGCATCGCGAGATACGGCGTCCATCCTCAAGCCGACGACGGATACGCGGCGTGTCTCAACGCCTCGGACCGCGTCATCGAGGAAGGGAGCGTCGGTGCGGGGACAGGAGCGACCGTGGCGAAGACGCAGGGCCTGGATCGAGCCCTCAAGGGTGGCATCGGAACCGCAAGCGTCGATCTTGGGAACGGCGTCACGGTGGGCGCGATCATGGCCGTCAACGCGGTCGGAGGCGTCTACGACCTCGACACAGGCGACCTCGTGGCGGGGCCTCGGAACGATCATGGGAGCATGGACGATCCGATGGAGGCGCTGCTGTCGGGAGACGACGCGGCCACTCCTCCACCGTTCGGCAACAACACCACCATCGGCGTGGTAGCCACCAACGCGACGCTGACGAAGGAACAGGCGAACAAGCTCGCGTCTATCGCGCACGACGGCTTGGCGCTGGCGGTACGTCCGGCCCACACCATGCGGGACGGCGACACGATATTCGCCGTTGCGACGGGCACCGGGGCAGGAACAGCCGACATGCTACGGCTTGGGGCCGCCGCCGTTGTGTGCGTCGCCAGGGCTATCGTACGGGCCGTCCGCTGTGCGACAGGACTTGAAGGCATTCCCTCGATACGTGAGCTGACAAGCACTGCATAAACGATAGATATACGACACTGCTAGGAATACTCCATCCATGCTGACACGAAGAACGAGAATAGGAATCATCGGGGCGGGCAACGTCGGCAAGACGCTTGCCGTGGCGCTGATGCACAAGGGATATCCGGTCGTCTCGACGGCCAGCCGGACGTTCGAGTCGGCCAAGGCTCTTGCCCGGCTGTCGCCGGGGTGTGTCGCGTACCCCGAACTGCAGGGCGCTGCCGATGCGGCAGATTTTATATTCATCACCACGTCCGACGATGCCATCCGGCCCGTCGCGGAGGCTGTGCGGTGGCGTGAGGGCCAGACGGTCGTCCACTGCTCCGGCGCGGCATCGCTCGATGTGCTGGAGTCCGTGGAGACCTACGGCGCGCTGCCGGGGGCATTCCACCCCCTGCAGACCTTTTCGTCGGTTGAAGAGGCCGTAAAGGCGCTGGCTGGCTCGACGTTCGGCATCGAGGGTGACGAGGAGACAAGGAAGTCGCTGGCCGCCTTGGCCGAAGAGCTAGGTGGGACGCCGATCTTCCTCAGGCCGGAGGACAAGGCCCTCTATCATGCGACGGTCGTCATGGCGGGCGGCGTGCTCAACACCCTCATCGGCGCGGTTGCCGAATTGTGGGCGCAGTTCGGCATCGAGCGGAATGACGCGCTCAAGGCCATCACCCCCATCATGGCGGGCACCGCGGAGACGCTTTATAAGAACGGTCTGCCCGCAGCCGGGGCCGGTCCGTTTGTCCGGGGCGACGTCGGCACGATTCGCAAGCACCTCGACGCCATGGAGCGTCAGGCCCCGCACCTGCTGGACGTGTATTGCAAGATGGCCCTCGCCGGACTGCATATCGCCGCCGAGAAGGGCGTCGCTCCCCCTGAGAACATCGAGGAGATCCGACAAGTTTTGACCGAAATCGTGGAGAGGTAGAGGTATCCAATCATGCGCATCACCATCAGGAACCTGCAGGAGATGAAGGAGCGCGGCGAGAAGATCGCCATGCTCACGGCCTACGACCACCCGACGGCGCGGATGGTCGACGAGGGCGGCGTGCCGATGATCCTCGTCGGCGACTCGGTGGGCAACAACGTTCTGGGGTATCCAACCACCGTGCCGGTGACGATGGACGACATGACTCACCACCTCCGGGCCGTCCTGCGAGGCACCAGGAAGGCCCACATCGTCTGCGACATGCCCTTCATGAGCTACCAGGCCGACGAGAACGAAGCGGTGCGAAATGCAGGGCAGCTCCTCAAGGAGGGGGCGCAGTCGGTCAAGATCGAGGGTGGACGGGGGTTCGTTCCCACGATTTCACGCATGGTCGATGCGGGTATTCCGGTTATGGGACACATCGGGTTGATGCCGCAGTCGGTGAACCAGACAAGCGGCTATCGCGTGCAGGGAAGGGACGAGGAGAGCGCGCAGGACCTCATCGAGGACGCGCTGGCGCTTGAGCAGGCGGGCGTGTACTCGCTCCTGCTCGAAACGATTCCGGCAGAGTTGGCGCGGACGGTCACCGAGAGAGTCTCGGTGCCTACCATCGGGATCGGAGCGGGCATACACTGCGACGGGCAGGTGCTCGTCTTCCACGACGTGTTCGGCATCAACGCCGGTCGCAAGAGAAAGCACGTACGGAAGTACGCCTCTGTGGGTGACACGATAATCGACGCGACCCGTAGGTACATTGCCGACGTGCAGTCGGGAAGCTTTCCGGGCGATGAGGAGAGTTTTTCTGCTGACGGTCACTCGCCTTCGTGAGGCGTATGGAAATCTTCGAGACGGTGGACGCATTTCGAGCGGCCTGTGCAGCCGCCAAGCAACCACTGGGTCTCGTACCCACGATGGGCGCGCTTCACGCCGGCCATCGTTCCCTGCTGGAACGCGCTCGCTCCGACAACTCGACCGTTGCCGCGACCATCTTCGTCAACCCGACGCAGTTCGGCCCATCCGAGGACTTTTCCGAGTACCCGCGCGACATGGAGAGCGACCTCGCCATGATGGAGGAGACCGGCGTCGACCTACTGTTCACTCCGAGCGCGGACGAAATGTACCCGGATGGGTTCGACACGTCCATCGACGTGGGTCGCGTCGCACAGCGGCTGGAGGGAGAGCACAGGCCGGGCCACTTTGTCGGCGTGGCGACGGTCGTGTGCAAGCTCCTGGCTATCGCGCGGCCCGACCGGGCGTACATCGGACAGAAGGACGCGCAACAGAGCCTTGTCATCAAGCGGCTGAATGCCGACCTGAACCTCGGTGCTGAAATCGTCGTCTGTCCCACCGTTCGGGAACCCGATGGACTTGCCCTGAGCAGCCGGAACAAGTACCTGGGGCCGCCGGGGCGGAAGGCCGCAACGGTACTGTTCCGTTCGCTCAAACTCGCCCAAGACCTCGTCACATCCGACGCCAATGAGATCCGCAGTCGGATGCGGCATCTCATTGGCAGCGAGACTCTCGCCACAGTCGAATACGTGAGCGTCGCCGATGCCGAGACGCTCGATGAGCTTGACGTGGTTGACCGTCCTGCCCTCGTTTCCGTCGCCGTCCATATTGGGGCAACACGGCTGATCGACAACATTCTGGTAAACTCGGAAAGCTGACATCCTACGCAATACACAACACGGAACACACACTAACCACCATGAGAATACTCGTAACGAACGATGACGGAACGAACTCCGAGGGGCTGTGGGCCCTTGCCGACGCACTCACAGGCGTCGGAGAGGTGTACGTGGTCGCTCCCGACCGCGACAGGAGCGGCATATCGGCGGCTATGACGCTGCTGGATGTCGTACGGGCGCATCCGGTCAGCTCGCCGGTGGACGGCGTCGAGGCTTACGCCGTAGAGGGGACGCCCGCCGACTGCGTGATCCTCGCCCACGAGGGGCTGTACGACGAGCCGTTCGACATCGTCTTCTCGGGCATCAACCAGGGGGCGAACATGGGGGCCGACGTGCTCCTGTCCGGCACGGTTGGCGCTGCCGTACACGGTTACCTGCGCGGCGTGCCCTCGGTCGCGGTGTCGTCCTACTACGATCCCGAAGGGTCCATTCGCTATGAGTCCGCCTGCATCGGGGCCGCGGCGATAGCCCGTGAGCTGCTCGCGTCTCCCATTGAAGCGCCGCTCCTGTTGAACGTGAACATGCCGGACGTAGGGCCTGCGGACGTAGAGGGAGTGGAGGTCACCGTACCGGGTAGCAGGGCGTTCCTGGAGAGCGTCCAGCATGAGGTCGTCGGGCGGCGGGAGCACTACTGGATCAAGCATAACCGCTCGAACACCCAGCCCGAGATCGACGTGGGTACCGACGTGTGGGCCGTGCGAAACAACCGGGTCTCCATATCCTCGATATCGCCGCTGCTCACCGACGGAATACCGGGCGAACGCTTGGAGCGGCTCGCCGAGGTCGTGCGGCGCGCGATGGAGACGTCCGCCAGTCTAGCCTGACTCCGACTCCCGGTCCGCGAGAGACCGGAGCATGTCGAACGGGTAGATGCCCGTGTAGTGGCCGTCGCTCCACAGGAACTGCACGGCGTACTTGCCGACCATCAGATAGTCCTCCGCCTGAATATTCGCAGGCACCGTGGCGGGGTCGAGCAGCTTCCGGTTCGTCCACTCCTCCACGCACTCAGCGCACGCGCAGTTCACGCGAAGGTACTTTGCGGACAGGGTGTTGACCTCGCCGTCGGTCCACTTTATCGTGACGGCTCCGTCGTTCAAGGCGACTGTGCTTATGGTGTTGTCGTCGGGCATCGGTTTCTCGTGGGAGTGGTGGGTGATGGTCGGCCCTGTCTAGTCTAGTCGATTTGGTTGTAGGGTCAAAGTTGTGTGCAGGTCAGGGTTTTGGGACTCCCGCTTTGGGAGACCTTTGCGTAACCTCCAGATATTGCCTTTGGGTCGCCAATTTCACCCCCATCCTAACCTTCCCCCATCGAGGAGGAAGGGATTTCCGGACTCCCACCGGGGGTTATGAAAGGTCTCCGAAAGCGGGTATCCACAGGGGAAGAAATGTTCCTTTCACTAATACTGAACGGTTACCCGAATCCCTTTTGATTGTAGGCTAGGGAAGGGCTATGCTAGTATGACCAACGATGAGAAGGTAATGAAATCGACAACGATGACTCGCTACTTCCTGACCAACGATAGCAACCCGTCCCCGGCGCCCGCGCCGAGGAATTTCACGTTGGGGAGAACCTAGCGACCAAGCTGCCATAGCCCAAGTCAACAAGAAGGCCTCCCCTAACCGGGAGGCCTTTTCTTTATCCGTGATCCAAAGAAAGCGAGGTGAAAAATGAAAGAGTACACGGCTTCAACCTATGGGGACAGGATCGCCGGTGCATACGATGGATTCTATAGGCCGGTGGACGTGTCGGAGCGCATCGACCTGCTCGAAGAGCTGGCAGACGGAGGCCGAGCCCTGGAACTGGGAATCGGGACAGGCACGTTCGCGCTCCCCCTCGCGGCCCGCGGTGTGGAGGTTCACGGCATAGAGATCTCTGAGGCAATGGTTGACCAACTCCGCGCTAAGGAAGGCGGGGACTCGCTGCCGATCACCATTGGGGACTTCGCGGATGTCGAGGTAGACGGCGTCTTCTCGCTCATTTTCGTCATCTCCAACACCCTCTTCATGCTCACTGAGCAAGAAGACCAGATCAGGTGCTTCAAAAACGTCGCGTCACATCTGGACGAGTCCGGCGTCTTCCTCGTGCATGCCTTTGTGCCCGATGTCTCGATGTTCAATCGGGGCCAACACATAAGCGGCGACCTAGCCGACTTGTGCTCTGTCCGTCTGGATGTCTCCATCCACGACCCCAAGAACCAAGTCGTGGACTTCCGCCACATTGATCTGACGGAGGAGAGAATAAAGATGTACCCCGGCAGACTGCGCTATGCTTGGCCGTCGGAACTCGACCTGATGGCGCGCCTGGCCGGACTCCGTCTCCGCGAACGTTGGGCCGACTGGCGCCTCTCGCCGTTCACATCGGAGAGTCGTTCGCACGTGTCGGTCTACGAGAGGGCTAGGTAGGGGTCTTGAGTGAGTTCGTCAAGCTGAGGACTTACACATCGCCATTCGTGAGTGGTGGAACTCGCTTGACGTTCCGCCATTACGTGCATATTCTGTGAAGACACCCTGCATTTGGTGTCTTCTATGCCCCGTCTTGTGAACGTCGTCATCATCGTGGCAGCGATAGCTGCCGCGGCAGGTGGCGTGGTACTGTTCCTCCGGGATGGTGGTGACGGCGAACCCGTGCGAATTGTCCCGCCGCCGACGGTGTCTTCGGTTGAGAGTTGCGCGGAGTTGGAATCAAAGGCATACGTGACCGGGGCCGTCCGGCATCCGGGGCTGTACACGATCGAGGAGGGCGACCGGCTCGCCGACCTGATCGATCTTGCGGGAGGGATCACCGAGGACGCGGACATGCAGGCCGTCAACCTGGCCGTCCGGGTGAACGACCAGGACCACTGGACGGTGCCGAAGCTTGGTGAGCCCACGGTCGTCCCGTCGAACGCCGTCTCTATTGAGCCGACGAGTGGCAAGGTGGACATCAACACCGCCGACGCCAAGCTGCTAGAGACGCTTCCCGGCATCGGCGAATCGCGGGCGCAGGCGATCATCCGATACCGCGAGGAGCACGGGCCGTTCAAGCGGATCGACGACATTGTTGCCGTGCAAGGGATCGGGTCAGCGACTTTGGAGGGCCTTCGCGACCTCGTTGAAGTGCGATGACACGCGCACGGCGTTACGGGCCGCGTGATAGAATCCCGCGCAGTCGCCGGGCGAACCGGCATTTGAGAGCAACCCGAGTACGGCGTGAGCAATTTCCGGTTCTACATCATCTTCATCGCCGCGCTGTTCCTGATCTTTCAGGTCTGGAACCAGCGGCGCAGCAGCGGCATCGACGAGTGGCTGTGGATGCTGCTGGTGGCGGCTATATTCGTGGGCGTCTGGCTGGGGTCGAAGAAGGTGCGCCCGGGCCAATGGCGACACACGCGCAAGGTGGGCTTTGCCCTGCTGGCGGTGGGTCTGGTCGGAGCGGCGTCCATGATCTGCGTGGCGGCGACTGGCTAGTTCCCGGCACGCACTCCAAGACATGACGCTCCTGGCGGTCGCATCGGCGTTCCTGCTCGGTGTGTTCCTGGGCGACCGGCTGGATTTTCCCATCTCCGCGCTGCTTCTCATCACCTCCGGCGCGCTGCTCGTCGCGCTGTTCCTCAGACGGATCGGGCGTTCGGTGTTCCCCGCCGTCCTTGTCCTGTGTGTTGTGATCGGCGGTCTCCGCATGGCCTTGACGACCGACCCGACGGCGGATTTGGCACGGTATCACACCGAAAGCGCCATTCAGGTGGAGGGCCTGATGCTGGACGACGCCGGTTCGGCTGGGTCGGCGATGCGGTTCCCCGTGCGTGTCGAGCGGGTCCTCTCGGATGGCGGATGGATCAAGGTCGAAGGTACGGCGCTCGTGACGGCGAGGCCGGGTGCGCAGGCTGCCGAGAGACGTGACCCGCCGCATATCCGATACGGCGACCGGCTGCTGCTGGAGGGCCCGCTTACCGCTCCGCCGGAACTGGACGAGTTCGACTATCCGGCGTATTTGGCGAGGCAGGGAATCGGCTCGGTGATGTCCTTCCCCAACGTCACGGTATTGGGTGAGGGTCAGGGCGACCGGCTTCGCTCCACCCTGTTCGGTGTCCGTCGAAGTCTGCACTCGTCTCTGGGCAGGTCGACGCCTGAGCCGGAGGCGTCAATCGGGCAGGCGCTGCTGCTGGGGATGCGCGATACCATTCCCGATGCGGTGTTGGACGACTTCCGAGCGACCGGCACGTCGCACCTCCTGGCGATATCGGGCCTGCACGTGGGCATTCTCATGGCGCTGGTGCTTCCTATTAGCGCGCGAGTGTTCGGTCGGCGGCGAAGCCTCTATTTGCTCATCCCCCTGATGGCCGTGTGGGTCTACGCGGTGTTGGCCGGCCTGTCGCCGTCGGTCGTGCGAGCCTCCATCATGGGCACGGTATACCTCGCGGCGCTGGCGTTGGGCCGTCCCAAGAGCATACTCCCCGCCCTCGGTCTTGCTGCAACCGTGATGGTGGCCCTCAGCCCGAACATCCTGTGGAGCGTCTCGTTCCAACTGAGCTTTGCGGCGATGGCCGGTATAGCGACGCTGGCCGATCCGGTGAGTCGGGAGCTGCAGGGTATCTTTGGGGTATCGGATGAGGAGGGCGCGGATAGTCACCTGCCCGTCCGTGCGCTGACCGGGGCCGTCGGAACGAGCGCGGCAGCCATACTCGCGACACTACCGTTGACCGCGTTCTACTTTCAGCAGGTGTCGTTGGTCGGTCTCCCCACGACGCTCGTCACGCTGCCAATGCTGCCCTTCGCGCTGGTCTTTCACGGTCTTGCGGCCGTACTCGGTCTCGTTTTCCAACCGCTGGGAGCGGCGTTTGGTTGGCTCGCTTGGGGCGCTACGGCCTACATCGTGCAGGTCGTCCATCTTGCCGCCAAGCTCCCCGTCGCGTCGTTGGAGACTGGCCGCATCGCCCCGGCGCTTGTGCTGGGCTACTACGGCGTTGGGGCCGCGTGGTTCATCGCGCATCGGAGGGGCGTATTTTCGGAAGTCGTACGGCGTGTCGGGCCTTCCGTATCCGCCGCACCCGGAATCTCGACCGCGAGGTGGCTCGTAGTCCCGTTGGCGCTAGCAGCCGCACTCATCTGGACGGCGGCGCTTACGGGCGAGGACGGACGGTTGCACGTCGTGTTCGCGGACGTGGGGAACGGGGACTCGGTGCTCATCATCTCGCCGTCCGGGCGACAGGTGCTGGTAGATGGTGGCCCGCAAGCGCAAGACGCGACTCGGCTGCTTGGGAGCGCCCTGCCGTTCTGGGACCGGTCGCTCGACTTGGTGGTCCTGACCCACGGGCACGCCGACCACATTAGCGGCCTGCTCGAAGTCCTACGGCGGTATGACGTTGGGCACATCGTTGAGCGGGAGGCAGGGCGCATCACGCCCGACTACCTGAGTTGGAGACAAGCCGTCGAAAACGAGGATGCGGTTGTTACTCAGGCACGGGCGGGCCAGTCATTCAACCTTGGCGATGGGGCAACCATTGAGGTGCTGCATCCCTCGGAGACGCTGATGGCCGGCACCGATTCCGACCTGAACAACACCTCGATCGTCCTGAAAGTCGTCTACGGCGAAGTGAGTTTCCTCCTTACCGGGGACATCTTCGTCGAGGCCGAGAGGGCGATGCTGTCGCGTGGAATCGACGTACGGAGCACGGTGCTCAAGGTCCCTCACCACGGGAGCCGCACATCTTCCTCGCGGGAGTTCATCGAGCAGGTTAGCCCGTCAGTCGCGGTGATTTCGGTGGGAGCCGACAACCGGTTCGGGCATCCCCACGCCGAGACGCTGGATGTCCTAGGGCGGTACGCGCCGGAAGCGCGGGTGATGACGACGCGGGACCACGGCAGCATCCGGTTCGTGACGGACGGGACGACGTTGAGCGTCGAGACTGAGCGGTAGGGCGGCGTCGGTTATGGAGTCGCAAAGACTCCGCGCATGGAGTATCCTACCCGCCACGATTTCAACGGGAGAAACAAGACCGTGACACCGACCATTCAGTGGAGCAAGCCCATATGCAAGGAGCCGGACGACTATCTCGGCTGGGGGACCATCGCGCGGAAGGACGACGGCGAACTGCTGGCGGTGTTTTCCGGCAGGCGCGAGTCGCACTGGTGCCCGTACGGCGTCAACGAGATCATTCGGAGCAACGACGACGGCGAGACGTGGTCGGACCCGGAGATCATCAACAACACGCCGCTCGACGACCGGGACACGGGCCTCTTGGTGACGAGTTCGGGCGTCGTCATCATGAGCTGGTTCACGGGAGCGGGCTGGCAGGACCTCGAACGCTATCGAGGGCGCACAGACGACCAGACGATCTCCGCTTGGGAGCGCCACTACAAGAAGATCGGCCAAGAGACCATCAACCGGTGGGACGGAAGCTGGACGCGCCGCAGCACGGACGGCGGCAACAGCTGGGAACCGGCGGTGCGGAGCGTCGCGTCGTCACCGCACGGCCCTATTGAGCTGAGCGACGCGAGTCTGCTGTACGTGGGCACCGGCAAGCCGGGGCACGGAGAGATGGTCTCCGTTCGGTCCACGGACGACGGGCAGTCGTGGCAGACCATTGGGAGCATCCCCGTGCCGGACGAGCACAAGGAGCAGATGCCGTACTCCGAGCCTCACGCCGTCGAGACGGACGACGGGCGGATCGTGTCCCTGTGGCGGCACATTCCCCGGAACCGGCACGACGCGGCGTTCATGCAGCAGTCGGAGAGCGACGACGGGGGCAGGACGTGGACGGTGGCCCATCCGACTCCCATGTGGGGGTATCCTCCCCACCTCATCAAGCTCCACGACGGCTCGATTCTGGCTACCTACGGCATCCGGCGCTCTCCCTTCGGCCAGCGGGCGTGCCTGAGCTACGACGGCGGCCGGACGTGGGACATCGACAACGAGATCATCCTGCGGGACGACGCGCCGAACGGCGACCTCGGCTACCCCTCCACCGTGGAGCTTGCGCCGGGTGAACTGCTGAGCATCTACTACCAGATCGACCAAATCGGCGAGAAGACGTGCTTCATTGCAACGCGGTGGTCGCTTGGATAGGGGTCTCCTGATGCCTACGAGCTTCCAAACGGCAACCCGAATCTTTCGCATCCTTCTCGTGCTCATCGTGGCGGTCGGGATCGCCTGGGTTACGAACAGCGTCAACGCCAGCGTCCAGTCGGCGTTGCCGTACATCATCGCTGTGCTGTTCGCGTGGGAGTGCACGCGGATCCTGACGATCCGTTACCGAAAGCGGAAGAAACGGGCGCCGAGGGAACGTCCGTCGTCGGGCTAGGCAGTCGGGCCGGTAGGGACGGGTGGTTTTCGCGCAAGGATGGAGATCGCGCCCGGCAACTCCGAGAACGCCCCTCCAGGGAAAATCCCGCCGTACGGTCTCTCCACGACTCGCTCGATTCGTAGACCGGCGTCGACGACCGCGTTGAAGACGTCCGCCAGAGTATGGTGGAACCATATGATGGGCATCGAACGCTCCCACCCGCCGTGTCGCCTCGCAAGAGGTGTGCCCGTGAACTCGTAGGTCTCCGGCGACCTGTCGAAGTAGGGCCACTCGACCCTTAGCCCCTCGTTGGACTTTTCCAGAATATTGGTGACGGGGTGGTATATATCGATGAGCAACCGTCCGCCGGGCCGGAGGACACGCGACCAAGTACTGACGGCCCTCTCGATGTCCTCGAACCAGCCGAGATACGTGGCGAACACCAGGTCCTGGGACTCGTCGGAGATCGGGTCGAGCGTCTGTGCGTCTGCGACGTGGAACGTAACATCAAGGCCGAGGCGAAGAGAGTTTTGGCGCGCGATCTCGATTGCCGTTGGCGTGATGTCGCAGGCGGTGACCCTCGCGCCGAGGTTCGCCCACGAGAAGGCCTGCATAGCGTCGGACGCGCAGCAGGTGTCCAGCAGGTCAAGACCTGCAACGTCGCCCGCCAGCTCAACCACCTCGTCGTCCAGCAGCACGTCGCCGTTTCCGAGCCGCTTGAAGAAGTCCGGGCGCTCCATGAGGTTGAACTGCATGTAGTCGGCCTGGTAGGCATCCCAAGCGGCGCGGTTGATGTCGAGGCGTTCTTGTCTGTTCATTGTCGGTTGAACTACTGGGAGGTCAGCAGGCGCATGGATCAGCCCAACTCGGCCTTGAGGCTATCGATTCCACGGTACTCGGTGAGGTTCACCCCACTTTTGGCTTCCCTCAGGGCTTTGGCGGTATCCGCATTCGGCACTCTCATGCCGAAAGGCAGTCCTTGATGCAAGATCACTTGTCGATAGAACAGCGTGAGGGCCTCGGTTGCGGAGAGGCCAAGCTCCGCGAAGATTTCCTCGGCCTCACGCTTCAGGTCGGGGTCTACACATGCCTGGATGGTTTCTGTCTTGGTCATTGGTTCCTTTAGTTTCTGCAGCTCAAGTCACCCTCACGGGATGCGGCAGGGGCTGGTTGAACAGGTAGCCTTTCTTGTTGAACGGTATCTTGTCGGGCTGGGTGTTGCCGGCGGTGTCCGTGGCGCGGGTCATGAGGGTGTACTCTCCGGGGCCGGGTGACCACGTGAACTCGAATCTCGCCCATGAGTACTGTACCTGCGGCCCGTGGAGGTCTGCTTCGCGCCAGGTCGTTCCCGAATCGGCGCTCCACTCCACTTTAGCGATTGCGTGAGGGGAGTGCGCGTAGCCGTGAATGCGTTGCCCGCCAGCCGGAAGCTCTGCGGGCCAGGGCAGCGCAAGGGCGCTCTTGACCGTCTGCGACGTGACGACCACTCCGTCCGCCTGTCCCTCCGGCGGATAGTCTTCTCCGATGAGGACGTAGGATGTCGTGTTGTTGCGGGTCCAGAACGGTTGTGAAGAGACGACGATCCGCCCCAGCCACTTGATCCACGAGCTGCCGACCCATCCGGGCACTACGGCGCGCAGCGGGTAGCCGTGATCCCTTGGCAGAGCCTCGCCGTTCATGGCGTAGGCCAGCAGGGTGTCGGGGTGCATCGCCTTCTCAACGGACATCGCCCGCCGGAAGCCGTCTTCGGGGGAACCCTCGTCCAGCCCGACCAGCAGCACGCTTGCGGCGTCTTCGGTAATCCCCGCGCGAGTGAGCACGTCTCGCAGGGGGACGCCTATCCACTCGCCGTTGCCAACGGCTCCCCGCTCCCACTGGGTGCCATCGGCCTTCTGCCCGTTCACTATGTCGAACATCGCGCGATGGTTGCCCGCGCATTCGAGGTAGCAGATGAGCGTGCTGCTGGGCATGTTCTGGATGTCCGTGTAGGACAGCTCCATCGGGCTCGACACCGCGTCGCCCTCGACCGAGAGCCGCCAGGTGGTCGCGTCCACGTCCATGCTGGTGGAGTTGTTGCGCACGAAGAAGTGCTTGTTGGGGGTCATCACCCCCTGTAAGTTTTCGAGCCGGGCCTCCAGGCTGCCGGAGCGCTGGATGAAGGGGGTAGGGTCCTTGAACCAAGCCGGTGGTTCCGACTGACCAACGGCAGTCGTGGCAGGGGTGGGTTCGCTCGTTCCGGGCAGCCAATCGCCGAAACAGGCCGCGAACACGGCTGCCGCACCTCCGACGGAGAGAAGCTGCAGGAAGCGGCGTCTGCTTATGCCTCTCTCGTGTGCAAGCAGCCGGAGCCAATCTTCGGCTTCGGCTGTTCGGTGCGTCGCGTCTTCATTGGGCGGGGCCATGTGCGTGCTCGGCTATTGTCCTGTCCTTGAAGTTCATTGGTAGAAAGCGGATAGTCGTGTTACGCGGAGACACCCTCACCCTAGCCCTCTCCCACGACGGGAGAGGGGATTTTCTAGTGGAAGCACCCGCGGCCGGGGAAGTCCCACGTGCCTTCGACTACGCCGTTGCGGACGGCTATGAATCGGTCCCAGCGGTTGACCAGGCCGTCGGAGTAGCCGGGTATGAGAGTGACCGTGTCGCCGACGCTCAGCTTTGTCCGGCCGTCGCTTTGCAGGACAAGGTGCTCGTCGGTTACGTCGGCGACGTCGACTCCGGGCATCCCCTCGACGGAGGGGCCGAACATGCCGTTTATCATGCAGAGGTGACGGACACCGATGTCGGTGACGGCCATGCCCGGGCGGGGAGTGCTGACGACAGTGGTGACGAGCCTCGCGGCGAACTTGAACTCGGACATGAACTCGAGCATCGTGTCCATGAGGGCGTAAGTGCCGCCCTCGACCTCGGTGACGCCCGGAATCTCCGTCGCGAGCTTGTACGAAAACGTCTCGCCGCTGGATACCATCTCGACCTCGATACCCTCGGCCTCGATGGCGTCCTTGACGGCCAGGCACATGCCGATGTGCCGCATGCCGGACTCGGTGTACTCCTCGACCGTCGGCGAGCCTTCCACGTGCTGGTGGCTCATCACGCCCATGAAGCGGACGTTCGGCAGGTCGTTCGTCAGCTTGGCGATATCGACTCCCTGCTGCGGATTGCGCACACCGGCGCGACCCATCGACGTGTCCACCTCGACGAGGATGCCGATGGTGGTGTCGGTGGCCTCGGCCACGCGGGAGATCGCGCGGACGTTTTCGGGGTCGTCCACGCAGACCTTGATGTCGCCGCGCCGGGCGAGTCCGCAGAGCCGGACGAGTTTGTCGTCGGTAACGACCTGGTTCGGTATGAGTATGTCGGTGATGCCGTTCTGGACCATCACCTCCGCTTCGGAAACTTTTGCGACGCAAACGCCTCCGACCGTGCCGCCTATATTGATCTGCATCTGCGCGAGGAACGGGCTCTTGAGGTTCTTGGTGTGCGCGCGCATCTTGGTTGTGGTGTCGCGGTAGGTGTCGGCGGCGACCTGCAGGTTGCTCTCGTAGGCGTCCATGTCCACGATCAGGCACGGCGTGTCGAGATGCTCGACGGGAGTCCCGGGGGAGGGTGCGTAACGGTCCATTCGATATCCTCAAAGACGGTGGAGTGTGCGATAGTATACAACGCCGACGAGGGGTGAGGTCATCCCGCGATGTAGGTTCTCTCGGAATTAAGAGGACGGCGTCAGACGAGTCGAGGAGTTCTTTCGTAAGGTGTTTCGGACGGTCGGTCACGACAAGGCGGTGAGGGCGCTTACCCGCGCGCTGGATAACGACGGTATAGCGCACGCCTATCTGCTCGCCGGGCCGCCGCAGGTCGGCAAGATGACCCTGGCGATGGACATCGCGCGGGCCGTCAACTGCGTCGCCGACGAACAGCCCAACATGTTCGGCGAGGTCGAGCCTAAGCCCTGCAACGCGTGCGGCCCGTGCGACCGCATCGCGAGGGGATTGCATACGGACGTGCGCGTGGTGGGTCTCGGGGAGGACTCGCGGGGCAGGACGCAGACGCTGATCTCCATCGACCAGGTGCGGGAGGTTCAGCGCGAGGCCAGCCTGAGGCCGTCCGAGGGCAAGTACCGCGTGTTCGTCTTCGACCGCGCCGAGTACCTCAGTCAGGGGGCGGCGACGGCGCTGCTGAAGACGTTGGAGGAGCCGCCGGATCAGGTGATCTTCATCCTGGCGGCGACCGACAGCGACCGGATGCTCCCCACGATCTCGTCGCGCTGCCAGACCTACAAGCTGCGTCCCGTGCGGCAGTCGGTGATCGCCGACCACCTGAGATCGGAGTACGAGGCTGAGGACGAGGCTGCCGAGGAGATAGCCCGGCTATCCGAAGGACGGATCGGCTGGGCCATCAGCACCATTGGCGATCCCTCGGTGCTGGAGGCCATCGAGGAGAAGGTCAACACCGTAGAGTCGGTCGTGCGGGCGGGGTTGGAAACGCGCTTCGAGTACGCCGAGAAGCTGGCGCGCGCCTTCACTCGCGACCGCGACGCCGTGCGCGATGAGCTTGCGATCTGGCGGGAGTGGTGGCGGGATATGATGGTGGTGAAGGCGGGTCTTCCGCGCTACGTGAAGCACCTTGCCAGACTCGATACTTTCCAAGCGGGGGCGGCGAAGGTTACCGTAGAAGAGGTCGCTAAGGCGGTCTCCGCCGTAGAGGAGACGGCGCGTCGGCTCGATCGGAACGCGAACGCCCGCCTCGCGCTGGACAACATGATGCTCGCCATGCCGCGGATACGGTGAGGTCGGGTTCTGGGTGTTAGGTTCTGGGTTCTGGATTTCCGCCCCGTATCCGGGTACGGGGCGGGCTCTTCGCGGGAATGACGGTGTAGGAGCGCGGGAATGACGCTGTTGCGATGTACTCAATACGAATTGGTGTAAGAGGATGATGGAAGGTCGTCGAAAGCAAGGGGAGATCGTCGGGGTGCGATTCACGCCCTCGGGGAAGGTGTACTTTTTCGCGCCGGGGAACGTGGTGGTGTCAGTGGGGGACAGGGTGGAGGTTGAGACCGATATCGGCTACCGGGAGGGCACGGTCGTCATCGCGCCGGACCAAGTGCGGTATGCCGATCTTAAGGGCGGGCTCGACACCGTGGTGCGGAAGATAGAGTAGCGAAGGGTCGATCCATGACCGTTCGGACTCTGAGCGAATCACCCTCACCCTAGCCCTCTCCCACGACGGGCTGACAGGGGTAGGTATTCAGCTATTGCCCCACTTTGAAAGCAACCCCGCCACTGTCATTCTGAACGCAGCGAAGCGGAGTGAAGAATCTAAAATGCCCTTCCTAAGGCAGCGCCGACATGGAGAATTCCTATCCTGTCGGCGAGGGTGCAGATGGTGCGCCGACTAACCCGTCTTGCAGTGATGGATTTTAGATTCCTCGCTACGCTCGGAATGACAGTGAGACGGAGCCGGATCGTAGCTACAACCCCGTTTTGCCTACCCCTGTCAGCCCACGACGGGAGAGGGGATTTTCACGCAGTGGCGCGGGTGCCGTAGCGGACGGCCTGATCGACGATGTCGAGGCCGACGTTTTCGCTCCATGCGGCGAGGAGCTGCTTGGTCACGGGGCCGATGGTTCCGTCGCCAACAGGTTGCTTGTCGACGGTGGTGACGGGCACCATGCACCACGAGGTGCTGGTGAAGAAGCACTCGTCTGCGTTGAGCACGTCGTAGGGCTGGATGTCCTCGATTCCCGTCTCGATGTCTAGCTGTGAGGCGAGGTTGAGCACGACCTTGCGGGAGACACCTTCAAGTGCGGTGCGGGTTGTCGAGGTGCGCAACCGCCCGTCAGTGACGATGAAGACGTTGTAGGACGAGCCCTCGGTGACGTAGCCGTCGCGGTCGCGGAGGATGGGCAGGGCTTCAGGGTCCACCTCGTTGGCCTCCAACTCCGCGAGGTTGAAGTTCATTCGGCTGTAGTGCTTGATCTTGGGGTCGAGGGCCTCGGCGTGGTAGGACTGCGTCCGGGTAATCACGGCCTTCAGCCCGTCGTAGGCGGCATAGTAACCGGCGAAGTCGAGGCCGGAGACGCGTATGCCCACCTGCGCCCCGTCGGCAGACCAGGCGCGGCGGCCCTTGCCCCGCGTCACGAAATGGTGGATGTGCAGGTCGCCGACGGCATCCAGCTTGTCGAGGTTGCGCTCGACGGCCTCCTCGGTCAGGTCGGCCATCTCAACTTCCGAAAGCCCCGGATCGAGGCGGATGTAGTCGAGCGAGCGGTAGAGGCGTCGGATGTGGTCGCCCAGATGGTATATCCTGCCGTTGAAGGTCCGCGTGGCCTCGAACGTCGCGTCGGCCACCATGAAGCCCCGGTCGAGAGGATCGATCCTGATCTCCTCGCTCGGTACCCACTCGCCATTCCAGTAGGCTGTGAAACTCATCCTCATGCTCCCATCCGACGGGGAAGGCGAAGCGCCAGGCTGGCTTTAAGTGTACGCCAGAGGGGGACTTAACGAACAGTATATGAGGGGCATCGGCTAGGGCAATCGCATCCAGCGAAGGGAGCGTCAATGGTGATAGCGAGTCGATGGAGTGTCCTGCAACCTCGAGGCAGCCACGAGAAAAAAGCGCAGAATTACGCCATTAGGCGCCATTTCCCGCCACTTTTCTTGTTATTGTCAAATTGGTAGGGCTTGTCTGATAGAGAATGGAAGGTTATTGAGACCGGGCCAGCAAGATGTGATAGTTTTCGTTGCAAACCAAAGCAAGAGTTCGCCAGTGGAGGCGCTGTCATGGAAAAGACGGAGATGTTCGTGTCGGGCAAGGGCGGGTACACGAAGTACCGCATACCCGCGCTTGTGGTAACCGTTCAGGGCACTGTCCTGGCGTTCTGCGAGGCGCGCCGTCACACGGGAGGGGACGATGATGAGATCGATATTTTTGTAAGGCGCAGCACGGACGGGGGGCGGACGTGGGAGGCGCGGCGGATGGTCGTCTCGGACGGGGACCGCACGTGCGGGAATCCCTGCCCGGTCGTCGACCATGGGACGGGCACCGTTCTCCTGACGTTCTGCAAAGACAACCAGGAGGTGTACGTCACGCGGAGCGATGACGACGGCCTGTCATGGAGCGAGCCGGAGGAGATAACGGACAGTGTGAAGGAACCCTCATGGGCGTACCTCGGCACGGGGCCGGGTCATGGGATTCAGCTTCGCAGCGGACGGTTGCTGATCCCCTGCTGGTCGGACGACAGCCCGGGGCCAGCGACGTGGCGGGAGCCTCCGCCGGTGTGGAACCAAGTGCAGTCGTCGTTCGCGTTCTACAGCGACGACGGCGGGCGGACATGGGAGCGCGGAGAGGAGATGACGCGGGACGCATCGGACGAGTGCGAGTCGGTGGAACTGCTGGACGGCACGGTGTACATGAACATGCGCAGCCGTCACGACATCAAGCGCCGCGCATACGCCCACAGCATGGACGGAGGGGAGACGTGGACGGAGGTCGAGTACGATGCGAACCTGCCTGAGCCTTCGTGCCAGGCGGGTCTGGTGCGGCTCGACGAGAGGAGAGTGCTTCTCTCACATCCGGCCAATACCGAGATACGGACGCACCTGACGGTCAGGATGAGCTATGACGAGTGCCGCACGTGGCCCGTGGCGAAGTTGCTGCACGAGGGTTACGCGTCCTACTCCGACCTCGCCGTCGCGGACGGGCACATCCTGTGCTACTACGAGGTTGGCCAGGGCGGGCGGATGATTCTCGCGCGGTTCACGCCGGAGTGGCTGGAGGGGTAGGGGGCGTTTGTCTCAAGCGGGACCCCCTAGGAATCGCCCCTGCCGCCACGGAACCGGTCGATCCAGCGGCGTGGTCCGTGGGAGCGCTGCTGTGAATCCTGCATCTGCTCGTTTGGCTGGTCGCGCCGACCCCGATAGTCTTGCGCGATGCGAGGATTTCTGCGTCCCCGGCTCCAGATGTCCGAGAAGTAGTCCGGCGTGAAGAAGTGGCGGTCGTCCGCGACGGCGGCAAGCTCCTGGGACAGGTTCGGCGTGAACGCGGCGATCTCGACGTGCTTGCCCATGTTCTTCACCGTCTCGACGGCGTAGGCGAAATCGCCGTCCCCGCTGACGAGGACGGCAACGTCGTACAGGTCGTCCCACGCGAACTTGAGCAGGTCAGTGGCGACCATGATGTCGACGCCCTTTTCGACGGCGACCTGGCCGCGCATCTTCGAGGTGCCGAGCCGAGTTTCGATGTACGGCGTGTTGTGAAGGGCCGTGAGAAACTTCTGCTGGTCCTGGTACGCCTGCGGGTCGCGCTCGGCGTCGCGGAGCACGTTGTAGTAGTAGATACGGAGCAGGTCGCGCCCATCGGTCAGCCTCTGCCCAAACGCGGCGAAGTCCACGTCGAATCGCCCACAGTTCTCCTGGAGGCTGTGATACAGATTGCTCCCGTCGATGAAGATAGCGACCCGTTCCCCGCGTCCCCCGCCCCGGTTGTTGCGACGGTTCGTCATAATTCCTCCCTTATAGCTTGTGGCTCATAGATGTATCGATACGTCGTTACCCCTTTAGCTGCGGCACCTCCTCGACCAGCTCACGGAAAGAGTCGTCCAGGATGTTGACGATCTCGTCGATGTCCTCGCTCGTGACGCACAGCGGCGGCGAGATGTTCAGGAACTGGCCGACGGGTCTCAGGATCATGCCTCGATCATAGAACTTGTCGCCGAGACGATCCTGCACCTTAAGCGACGGGTCGAAGTCGGCCTTCGTGTCGTGGTCGGAGACCATCTCGACGGTATTCATCAGTCCGATACCGCGCACGTTGCCTATGAACGGATAGTCGCCCTGCAGCTCCCGGAGCTGCGACCGGAAGTACTCGCCCATGCGCTTGGAGTTCTCGACGAGGTTCTCCTCCTCGATGATCTCGAGGTTCTTCAGCGCGGCGGCGGCGGCTACAGGGTGGCCTCCGAAGCTGTTTGCCATGCGGAACTCGTTGTTCTCACCCTCGAAGGCGTCCGCGATCTCCTTCTTGGCGACCGCGGCGGCGAACGGCATGTAGCTGCTCACGATGCCCTTGGCAGAGCCCATCACGTCCGGGACGATGGGCCAGTTTTGTATCCCAAACCATTCACCCGAACGACCGTACCCGCATATCACCTCGTCCGACACCAGCAGGACGCCGTAGCGGTCGCAGATGTCGCGGATCATCGGCCAGTACTCGTCACCCGGAACGCCGTTGCCGGCGTTGCTGGCGATAGGCTCGCCGATGAACGCCGCGATCGTTTCGGGGTTGTGCGCGATGATGAGCTCCTCGACCTGCTGGGCGCAGTACACCGCGCAGTCGGACGCATTGGTCGCTCCCGACTCGCACCGGTAGGGGCTCGGCTGCGGCGCGTAGATCATGCCGGGATAGAACGGCTCGTAGTCGGAGCGGTCGGCTGACACGCTCCCCGCCATCCCAAGAACGCCGCCCGTCGCGCCGTGGTAGGAGTAGCGACGGCTGATGACCTTGTACCTGCCCGGCTCCCCGTTGCGCCTGTGGTAGGCACGGGCGATCTTGATCGCCGTCTCCGTGGATTCCGAGCCTCCGTTGACCGGGTAGACGCGCTCCATCGAGCCCGGCGCTATTTCGGCGATCTTCTCCGAGACGCGGATGAGCGGCTCGGTCGCCGCGCCCGGAGGCTGGAACGAGAGCTTCCGCATCTGCTCGCGCGCGGCCTCCGCTATCTCCGTCCTGCCGTACCCGACGTTCACCGAGACGTAGCCGCCGTTCGGGTCGATCCACGTGCGGCCCTCCGAGTCCTTCACCCGGATGCCGTCGCCCTCGACCATGATGACCGGCTGGCCCAGCTCGGCCATTTCGATCCACCCGCTGTTGTGCATCCACAGGTAGTCGAGCGCGGCCCGGCGGAGCTCTTCGGTCTTCGAGAGAACGTTCATTGGATGGTTGCGCTCCTCTCCCCTCTTCAAGCCATCGACGCGATGCCCAACTCGCCCTCGATCTCCCACAGGGCAAGGTCAATCGCGTGCATGATCTGGTCTACGTCGCCACGGGTAGTCGTAAGCGGCGGGGTGATGGGTATGACGTTGCCGCGCACCGGCAGAATCAGCCCGTGTTCGCCGAACTTGGCCGTCAGGCGTTCGGCCATTCCCACTTCCGGACGGAATCCCGCCTTCGTGGTACGGTCGCTCACCAGCTCGATGGCGCAGAGCAGACCCAGCCCTCGAACGTCGCCGACGATGGGATGATCGCCGGTGAGAGTCGTGAGCGCCTCCATGAGGTACTCGCCCGTCTCTGCGGCGTTTTCGACCAGCCCTTCCGACTCGATGATCTCGATGCTCTTCAGCGCTACGGCGCATGCCACAGGGTGCCCCGCGAACGTGAAGACGTGCCTGAACAGCGAGTCCGTCGTAGCGAAGCGGTCGGCAATCGCGTTCGTTGCGGTGGTCGCGCCGATGGGCATGTATCCGCCGCTCAGCCCGCCGGCCATCGTCATGATGTCGGGTTCCACTCCCCAGTGGTCGACGCCGAACATCCTGCCAGTCCTGCCGAGCCCTGTCGTCACCTCGTCGGCGATGAGCACGATGCCGTACTCGTTGCAAATCTCGCGCAGCATCGGCCAGTACTCCGGCCCCGGAACGACCCCGTCGTTCGTGACCGGCTCGGCTATCACCGCCGCGACCGTGCTCGGCTGATGGAACCTGATGAGATCCTCGACCGCCTTCGCGGACTGCACCGCGCACTCCGACGGCGTGAGGTCGCCATTTCCGAACCGGTACACGTTCGGCTGGGGCGCGTACACCATGCCGGGATAGGCAGGCTCGTAATCGGCATTGCGGTGGTCGGGAGAAGAGCCGAGCCACTGCACGAGTCCCAGGTCGCCGTGATACGACCCGAACCTGCTGATGATCTTGTAGCGAGCGGGCTCTCCGTTGCGCTTGTGGTATGCCCTGGCGACCTTGATCGCCGTCTCGTTGGCCTCCGACCCGCTGCTGACGGGGAACGTGCGGCTCAGGGTCCCCGGCGTGATCTCCGCGAGCTTGCGGACGAGGTCGATGGTGGAGGGTATGGCAGACCGCTGCGGCATGTAGTTGAGGGCAGCAGCCTGCTCGTAGACGATGTCCCCGATCTCCGTCCGCCCGTACCCGATGTTGACAGCGCCCTGTCCGCCGCTCGCGTCGATCCACGAGCGGCCCTCCGAGTCTGTCACGCGCACACCGTCGCCCTTGGCGACGATCATCGGCCCGCCGTTCGCCTGCGCCTTGCTCCAGTCGTGATCGTCCAGCCAGACGTGACGGTTGGCGGCATCACGCAACTCTTGGGTGGAGGGACTCTCTCTCAGGGACACGGAACAGCCTCGGCACGTACTTGTGACATGGTCACAGTGTACTATCGGCCTATGCGGCGCACAAGGCGGCCAATTGCTCTACAATTGCGGCCTGACGCGGCCCGACGGTACAGGACTCCCCCATACCGGACGCCGATGGAGGCATACCCATGGTAGACGAGCGACTCGCATACGCACCGGCCATCGACCTGCTGGAGCTGATCGCCGCGAAGCAGGTCTCGCCCGTGGAACTGGCCGAGATGTTCTTCGAGCGGATCGACCGCCTCGACCCGCAGCTCAACTCCTTCCTCCTCGTGACGCGCGATCTCGCCATGGAGCAGGCCCGCGCCGCCGAGGACGCCGTCATGCGCGGCGACAAGCTGGGAGCGCTGCACGGCCTGCCCGTGCCCATTAAGGACACCCAGATGACCGCGGGTATTCCGACGACCATGGGATCGGTAGTGTACGAAAATCGCGTGCCGGAGCGGAACTCCGCCGTCGCCGAGAGAGTCCTGAACGCGGGGGCGGTGATGATCGGCAAGACCAACGTGCCGGAGTTCGGCATGGTCGGCTGCTGCGAAAACTCGCTCGGAGTGCTCGGACTCAACCCATGGAACACCGACCGCACGCCCGGAGGATCGAGCGGCGGGGCGGCCGCCGCCGTAGCCGCCTACCTCTGCCCCGTGGCGACCGGAAGCGACGGTGGGGGATCGCTCCGCATACCCGCCAACTTCTGCGGCATCTACACCATCAAGCCGACGCAGGGCCGCGTATCGGGCTATACCGGTCTCGGCGGGCCACCCATGCCGAACATCTTCTCCCAGCCCGGCCCCCTGGCGCGCTCGGTGCGCGACGCCGCGATGCTCCTCCAGGTCCTGGCGGGATTCGACCGCCGCGACCAGGCTTCCATACGGCAGACCCCGCCCGACTTCATGGCGGCCACCGAGCGAGGCATCGACGGTCTCCGCATCGGGTGGAGCGCCGACTTCGGCTTCGCGCCCGTCTTCCCGGAGGTCGTCGACGTCACCTACAGGGCCGCCATGGTCTTCGAGGAGCTGGGGTGCTCGGTCGAGGAGGTGAATATGGTCCTCCCCGAACCGTACGACTCCATCGGGCCGATCCAATCCGCCGCCGCGTACAACGGCCTGGCACAGTACCTCGACGAGTACGGCGACCGCATGACGGAGTTCGCCCGCTTCTTCATCGAGATGGGATCGCGAGTCACGACCGACGACTACATGCGCGCCGAGGGTCGCATGGCCGAGCTCAAGGCCACCTTCGATGACGCCTTCGAGAGCTACGACCTCATCATGTCGCCCGTCACGTCCTTCCCCGCCTTCCCCAACGAGACCTTCCCCGGCAGCATCACGGGAGACTCGTCCTACCCCATCCAGTACTGGAACGGCGCCTTCACCATGCACGGCAACGCCATCGGCCACCCCGCAGCGTCCGTCCCCGCCGGGTTCTCACCCGACGGCCTGCCCATCGGCCTCCAGATCATCGGCCGCAAGTACGACGAGGAGACCGTCCTAGCAGCGTCGGCGGCGTTCGAGCAGGCCCGCCCGTGGATACATCACAGGCCGCCGGTGTCTTGAGGGGGGCGGTGAGTGCCAGAGGCCTCAATCCTTAGGGGAAAGCCGGACGCTAAATTTCAATTTGTCTTGACCAGCGTGTTCGATTACACGGATCGCGTTCCTGACACAATTATCAGGGTTGAAGTCTGTTACAACATAAAGATCTGATACCGTTTTGTAGGACACCGATTTCCCACCTCGGGTAGGATGGGTTGTAGATACCACAACGTCTCCTTGTTTCCCCTTCCGCCCCTTCCGCCGAATTGTAAGAGGTCTACGAGTTAAGTGGCCATTGTTGAATAGCCAGCGTGTTGATTCTATGGTTAGGTCATTCCAGACGTTGAGCGCAACGGGCTCACCTGCAGGAAATCCCAACTCAACTGGCGTCATGCCTTTGTTGATTATGTCAATTGTTAGCGGTATCCAGCCCTCCTTAGGAGGCTGAACGTCTAGATTCGATGTAACGTGCTTTCTCAGCGAGACGGCCTTCCGGCAAACGGTTGCCGGCGCATCACCTTTCAGGTCGAAATAGATAACGGAACGAGTCTTACCAGATTCATACAGTTCCCAACGTCTGCCGTCAGTGAGTAAGAGATACTTGGCCCCTGCCTCGTTGCAGTATTGGAATCCTTTTCCCAGAACTCCACTGTCCCGGTTCGGAAGAAGCTCATTAAGCTTCTTGCACTCCACCACGATAGCAGGCAGGCGGTTGATGATTAGAACATAATCTGCGCGCAGATTTCTGCCTACATGGAACTCCGGCCTTACCACATCCATGTCCTCGGTGTCCCAGCCGAGTCCTCTCAGCAAAGGGTTGATCAGCGCATAGCGGATGGCCGCCTCGCTATTCCGAAATAGGCCCTCATGCTCGTCATGTCGCTTCTTGAGCCTCTCTACCAGTTCCAACAGGCTTTCACGTTTCATATCCAACCCGCCCCTCCCTATAATTGCGCGGATTGTAGCAGATGCGCGCTGTTCGGCAGCCCAACTTCCTATGCACCGCTTCGTCCGCAAGCTATAATCGAAATACCCCGTCATCGCTCGTGGGGAAGTGTCGGAACTGGTAGACGAGCATGACTTAGGATCATGTGCCGCAAGGCGTGAGGGTTCGAGTCCCTCCTTCCCCACCAATGTGCCTTGAGCGAACTCGGCGGTCTTCTCCGCCTTGTCAGGCGTCACCCGGCGCTTCAGCAGAGTTGACCACGCCTCTTCGGCGGCGATCTTCAGTTTGTCCTTACGCTCCCGGCGCTCCCCGATGCGTTCCGAGGCATCCGGCATTTCGATGTCGGTCCGTCTCAATGGCTTGCCATATCCTGTCCAACCGCGATGATCGAACTTGGCTCGGTGGAAACATTACAACAATTAACAACAATCACCCTGTTAGATCACACGCACGTAACACGAGTCCTGATATAGTAAATAGAGTACGTATGCAGTATCCAAGATAGGTCTTCCGCGAATCACGGCTCATGAGTACCCATACGATGCAATGGGGTCGGGAATGGCAATCTATTCATCGTCAACGCCCAACCATACGATGGGTTTCAGCGAGGAGTACCTTCAGTCCCTCAGGCGATTGAGGGCAGAGGTCAACGTCGCGCATCCGCTCTCACACCCCAGGCCCGGGCCTCGCGTTCTCGACTTCGGCTGCGGCCCGGGCGCGATATCGGCTGGTGCGGCCAAGGCCGCAGCGCCCGGCGAACTGCACGGCGCAGGCATGGAGGCGCCCCGGATCGAGTTGGTGATGTCCGTGGCCGGGGCGGGTGGACAGGACAACGGGGTATTCCGCGCTGGCGATGTGACCGCTTCTTTCTTCCCCTATGACATACCTGCTGACATCGTCTTCATCTACGACCTCGCAGGCTGGACCGTATGAATACACAAGTGGCAAGGCCGCAGTTGTTGGAGGATCGCGCCGGCGCCCTCACGGAGGTCAACAGGCTGAAGCGTGAGGTGGAATCGCTGCAGGGCCGTCTCGCCAAGCTGAACGAGGCGTCTCTCGGCATCGCGGGAAGCCTTGAGATCGATACCGTTCTGCAGGCGGTCATCGACGCGTCCCGTCTGCTGACCGACGCCCGCTATGGGGCGATCCTGACCTTCGACGAGTCGGGAGAAATAGAGAAATTCATCACGTCGGGAATCAGTTCGGAGGAGCGCGAGCGGATGACCGATGCGCCTCAAGGTTTAGGAATCTTCGGGTACCTGAACGAGATTGAGGGGCCGTTGAGACTGGCGGACATAGGCAACCATCCCAAGTCGATCGGCTTTCCCAAGAATCACCCGCCCATGAGGAGCTTTCTCGGAATTCCCATGCGTCGTGAGGGGGATCATCTCGGCAACATCTACCTCGCTGAGAAGGAGGGAGGCGGGGAGTTTACGCCGGAAGACGAGGAGAGCCTGGCAATGTTCGCTTCGCAGGGGGCGGCGTCCATCGCCAACAGCCGCGCCTACAGTACGGAGAACCGCGCCAGGGCCGATCTGGAGGCGTTGCTGGACATCTCTCCCGTTGCGGTCATGGTCTTTGACGCGAAGACGCGTGAACTCGTGTCACTCAACTCGGAGGCAAGGCGGATAGTGTACGGCCAGACTGTGCCCGGCTACAGCCTGAACGAGTTGCTGAGGGTAATGGTCCTGCGCCGCCCCAACGGACAGGGCATTCCACTCGAAGAGCTGCCGACCGAGCGGGCGATTCTCAGCGGCGAGACCGTGCGCGCCGAGGAGATCGTAATTCATCTCCCGGACGGCAAGGCTGTCCCCGTGCTTTGCAACGCCACGCCCATCCACAACGAAGACGGCGAGGTCGTGGGCGTCGTCGCCACGCTTCAGGATATGACCCCGCTGGAGGACCTCGTGAGGCAGCGAGCCGAGTTCCTCAGCATGGTCACTCACGAGCTTCGGAACCCTCTGGCCTCCATCAAAGGATCGGTCGCCGCATTGCTGGGTTCTCCGTCCTCCTCCCTCAATTCCGTCGACACTCGCCAATTCCTGCAAATCATCGACCAGCAGGCCGATCGAATGAACGGCCTGCTCAGCAACTTTCTCGACATGAGCCGGATCGAGACGGGAACGGTGTCCATCGACGCCGAACCCGTGAACGTGGAGGCCCTGATCGAGGAGGCGAGGCGCGCTTTCCTGACGTCCGGGGCCAGAAACATCATCATGGCAGACATCATCCAGCGCCTGCCCCTGGTCCTGGCCGACCAGCAGCGTATCAAGCAGGTCCTAGTCAACCTCTTCTCCAACGCGTCCAGGCATTCGCCCGACTGGTCCGAAATCATGGTGAGCGCGTCGCTGGAGGAATGGCAAGTGGTCATCTCGGTGGCCGACAAGGGCGCGGGCATAGAGCCCGAGCACTTGCCCTACGTTTTCAGGCAATACTCGCAATTCGATACCGAGCGTCCGGACGGGCCGGGGATCGGAGACGGTCTGAGCCTCGTAATCTGCAGGGGAATCGTCGAGGCTCATGGAGGGCATATATGGGTGGAGAGCGACGGTCTGGGACGCGGCGCGAAGTTCACCTTCACGATTCCGGTGGTCGATGAAGGCCTCGTTCAAGCGGCGCCAACCTCCGACGGCCTCTCCTCCGATGAGCGTGGGGACGTGAGCGTCCGGGAGCGTGTTCTCGCGGTTGATGATGATCCTCATATACTGCAATCGGTCCGCAGCACGCTGCTGGAGGCCGGGTACACGCCCATCGTGACCAGAGACCCGGATGAGGCAGTCCAGCTTGCCAAGACGGAAAAGCCCGATCTCGTCTTGCTCGACTTCACGATGCCCGGTGCCGATGGAGTCGAATTTATGAAGCGCGTTGTCGAGGTCGCCGACGTTCCCGTGATCTTCCTGCCGGACCATGACGGGGACAAGCTCATCGCCCAGGCCTTCGAGGCGGGAGCCGAAGACTACATCGTCAAGCCATTCTCCCCGAATGAGTTGGCGGCAAGAATCAAGGCCTTGCTGCACAAGCGGGAAGCGCTAAGCCGGACCAGGGCGGAAGAGCTGTTCGTGCTGGGAGACTTGACCATCAACTACGATGAAGGCAGCGTCATGGTGGGTGAGCGGTTGGTCCGGCTCACGCCAACCGAGTACAGGCTGCTCTGCGAATTCTCCAGAAACCCGGGACGTGTGCTCACCCATGACCACCTGCTCAGACGGGTCTGGGGCAGTGACTACTCCACCGATGCGCAGGTGGTGCGTACCTTCATTAAGAATCTGCGGCGCAAACTGGGCGACAAGGCCAGGAGTCCCGCTTATATTTTCACAGTGCCTCCCACAGGCTACCGGATGCCGAAGCCCTAAGGGGTCTGATTTCTGAGGTTTGTTGTACAAAGTGAGAGGGCATGTTCGGGGAATCACCCTCACCCCCGTATCGGAGTACGGGGGAAGCTCTAGCTTCTCCCAATGATTGGAGAAGGGATTCCCTCCGGGCTGATGTATTCGATCAATCTCTGATACGGGACACTAGAGACAGACCAAGCTGGGAAGGTGGCGACATGGCTGTTGTAGTCGTAACCGACAGCGCGTGCGACATCCCTCCCGGCGTCGCCCGGCGCTTGGGCATTACTGTGGTCCCGTTGAACGTCCATTTCGGCACACGCGCCTTCGAGGACAACGTCACCATCACTCCCGACGAGTTCTACTCGATGCTGGCCGAGAGTCCAGAACTGCCCACGACGTCGCTGGTGTCGCCGGGCAAACTCAAGGAGACGTATGACATGCTCGGCGCAGACGCCGACGGCATCGTGTCCATCCACCTGTCCTCCAAACTCAGCGGCACGTACAACTCCGCCCTGCAGGGGGCCGAGACGACCTCGGCGAACTGCTCCGTCGAGGTGATCGACTCGGCGCAGGGTTCCATGGGGCTGGGCCTCGTGGTCCTCAAGGCTGCCGAGGCCGCCAATGGAGGAGCCGACCAGGACGAAGTCGCAGCCCTGGCTCGCGACGCGGCCGCCCGTGCCCAGTGCTTCTGCGTGCTCGAAACGTTGGAGTATCTCGTGAAGGGCGGACGCATCGGAAGGGCTCAAGGGCTGCTCGGCTCAGTCCTGGGCATAAAGCCGATGGTCATCCTGCGGGATGGAACGGCGAGCCCGTTGGGGAAGGCGAGGACGTTCTCCCGGGCTCTAGCCAAGATTAAACGGACTGCGCGCGATTTTGCCCCGGTCGAGTCCCTGGCAGTGATGCACAGCACTACGCCCGAACTGGCGAAAGAGGTTGCGGACGACCTCAGGGACTTGCTGCCGGAAGGCGAGGACCCGCACGTCACCCGTTTTGGTCCACTCCTGGGAGTCTACACCGGACCCGGGGCCATAGGGATCGCGCTCATCCAGGCCAAGCGCAAGCCCCTATAGAGAGGCCGCACAGGCTGTCCCAGCCGCTCCGGCTCCTCTGACGGTTCTTCCGCCCGATCACCTCAGCCTTTTGTTCATAGTCCCGATCGGCCGGCCACGGGCCTTGTCGTACCTCGGCCCTAGTCATTGTGGCGGCGTTGTGAAGAAATCGCCACACGATCTTCAGAAAAAGGATGCATATCCTCATTGGTTGCTCACGTAAACTGTCGTAGAATCAATAGTTGCAATTTCCAATCATTGCCGTGCATAATGGCTGCCGAGTAAATCTGTTACCTACGACACAGTAGGACGTGAAGTGAAGTCGCGGCAATGCAAGGGGCTTGCGCCCCGGGCAGCCTGACGGGACATTCCCACACCCTCCTTCCGAAGTCACTTTTCAGGCCCGATCCAAATATCTCTCAGCTATACCGGTGGCGTCAAATGCAGCACATGACGACGTGGTGGTTCATTGGTGGTCTGCCGCTCCCTGGAGCGAAGAAAGACCAGCTTCACCCAGAACACACGTACAGTGCCCGGGGTCGGCATATTAGTTCTACCACGCACACACTGCATAGTCTCCGATCCGACGTGGTGAGGCAGGTGTGATGAAGCCTGCCCGGTTCCTTGGCCTCAACCCTCTCTTTGCGCTTTTCCTGGCGCTTGTCACTACCGTGGCCCTGGCCGGGGGAAGTCCGGCGGGCGCTGATGACAGCACGCAGCCTCCGGCGAGTCCCACGGGATTGCAGGTTGACACCACTGAACCCACACCGGAGCCGACGCCCGAACCCACACCGGAGCCAACGCCCGAACACACACCGGAGCCGACGCCCGAACCTACGCCCGAACCCACACCGGAGCCAACGCCCGAACCTACGCCGGAGCCGACTCCCGAGCCTACACCGGAGCCGACGCTGGAGCCGACGCCTGAACCCACGCCGGAGCCGACGCCTGAAGCTACGCCTGAACCCACACCGGAGCCAACGCCCGAACCTACGCCGGAACCTACACCTGAACCGACGCCTGAACCCACACCGGAGCCAACGCCTGAAGCTACGCCCGAACCTACACCGGAGCCAACGCCTGAAGCTACGCCTGAACCCACACCGGAACCTACACCGGAGCCAACGCCTGAAGCTACGCCTGAACCCACACCGGAACCTACACCGGAGCCAACGCCGGAACCTACACCGGAGCCAACGCCCGAACCTACACCGGAGCCAACGCCTGAAGCTACGCCCGAACCTACACCGGAGCCAACGCCTGAAGCTACACCGGAGCCGACGCCTGAATCTACGCCCGAAGCTACACCGGAGCCGACTCCCGAGCCTACGCCGGATCCTACGCCCGAATCTACACCGGAGCCTACGCCCGAACCTACACCGGAGCCAACGCCCGAAGCTACACCGGAGCCTACGCCCGAACCCACACCGGAGCCTACGCCTGAATCTACGCCTGAGCCGACGCCCGAACCTACACCGGAGCCGGTAGCGCCGGCGAGGCCCACGGGACTACAGACTGACACTACAACCGACTCGCTGAAGGTGTCGTTGGATTGGGATGACGTCACCGGGGCGAGCCATTACCTGGTCCGCTGGCGGTTGGCAGGCCCGGGCAACACGCTGAACACGGGCGTGGAGGTGCAGTCTTCCGACGCCAACATCACCGTCGACGACTATGGTGGATGGGTGGTGCGGGTGCAGGCGTGCAACGGTGCGGGCTGCGGGTTGCCCCTGGCGCGGAGTTTCAAGGTCGAACCTACACCGGAGCCGACTTCCGAACCTACGCCGGAGCCTACGCCCGAACCTACACCGGAGCCGACTCCCGAACCTACGCCGGAGCCGACACCCGAACCCACACCGGAGCCGACACCCGAACCCACCCCTGAACCTACGCCGGAGCCGACACCCGAGCCCACACCGAAGCCGGTAGCGCCGGCGAAGCCCACGGGACTGCAGACGGACACCACAACCGGCTCGCTGAACGTATCGGTGGACTGGGATGACGTGACCGGAGCGAGCTACTACCGGGTCCGCTGGCGGTTTGTCGACAATGGCGAGAGGCTGAACGAGGGAGTGGAGGTCCAGTCCTCCAGCACCGGCATCACCGTCGACGACTATGGCGAGTGGATAGTGCGAGTGCAGGCGTGCAACGCCGCCGGATGCGGACAGCCCCTGGCGCGGAGTTTCGACGTCGAACCGGCTACGCAGCCGACGCCGGAGCCGACTCCTGCACCGACGCCCGAACCCACGCCGGAGCCGACTCCTGTCCCTACTCCCGAACCCACACCTGCCCCGACGCCGACTCCCGAACCTACACCGGAGCCGGTGGTACCGGCGAAGCCCACGGGGTTGCAGGCCGACACGACATCCGGCTCGCTGAACGTATCGGTGGACTGGGATGACGTCACCGGAGCGAGCCATTATCTGGTCCGCTGGCGGTCCATCGACAATGGCGAGAGGCTGAACGAGGGAGTGGAGGTCCAGTCTTCCAACACCGATATCACAGTGGCGGGCTACGGCGAATGGCGGGTGCGGGTTCAGGCCTGCAACAGCGCCGGATGCGGACAGCCCCTGGCGCAGAGTTTCGAGGTCGAAGCGGCCACGAAGCCGACGCCCGAACCGAGGCCTGCCCCCACGCCTACCCCTACGCCCGAACCAACGCCGGAGCCAACGCCTAACCCTACGCCCGAACCAACACCGGAGCCGACGCCTACCCCTACGCCGGAACCAACACCGCAGCCGACGCCCGAACCCACGCCGGAGCCGACGCCGGCCCCTACGCCCGAACCCAGGCCGGAGCCGACGCCTGCCCCGACACCCAAGCCCACACCGCAGCCGACTCCGGCCCCGGTAGTACCGGCGAAGCCCACGGGACTGCAGGCTGACGCCACAACCGACTCGCTGAACGTGTCGCTGGACTGGGATGACGTCACCGGAGCGAGCCATTACCTGGTGCGCTGGCGGTCCGTCGACAATGGCGAGAGGCTGAACGAGGGAGTGGAGGTCCAGTCTTCCAACACCGATATCACAGTGACGGGCTACGGCGAATGGGTGGCGCGGGTTCAGGCCTGCAACGACGCCGGATGCGGACAGCCCCTGGCGCTGAGTTTCGAGGTCGAATCGACCACGGAGTCAACGCCCACACCCACGCCGGAACCGACGGAGGCGCCGGCGAGGCCCACGAGATTGAAGGCTGACGTCACACCCGGCTCGCTGGACATGGCGGTGGACTGGCCCGACGTCATCGGAGCGAGCCATTACCTGGTGCGCTGGCGGGTAGCAGGGTCGGGCAACACGTTGAACACGGGTGTGGAGGTGCAGTCCTCCGACGCGAACATCACCGTCGACGACTATGGCGAATGGGTGGTGCGGGTTGAGGCGTGCAATATCGTAGGCTGCGGTCCGCACCTCGCATCGCGGTTCGAGGTCGAGTCGGGCACGGGGACCGGTCTGCCGCCGTTCTTCCCCTTCGCGATCGGCGGCCTGATCCTCGATGGCCCCGGGGAGATAGACGACGTGGTGCTGCCCGAGGCTGAGGGGGGCGACGGCGAGTTCTCCTACAGCCTTGCAGGCGTGCCCGAGGAGCCGTCCTCCGGCGCGGCCACCCGCAGCCTGAGCGGAGCTTTGGCCGAGTTCACCTACAGCCCGACGACCCTGCCCGAGGGGCTGTCCTTCGACCCGGATAGCCGCACCCTGAGCGGAACCCTGGACGAGGCCGGCGAGTACACCTTGACCTATACTGCCACGGACGAGGCCGGCATCGAGGCATCCTTCAGCTTCACCATCACCGTGCAGTCGTCTGAGACGGCCAGGAGCACTCAGGAAGACGTCGATGGGCGGCGGCCTAGAATCAGCAGACTCCACGTCGCGCGACAGCCGTACAGCGAGCCGTCGGCCCCGGCCCTCAAGGTGTCCTGGGACGCGCCGGACATGTCCACGGACACGTCCGAGGACAACCTGACCCTGGGAGACATCAACCAGTACGAGCTTCGTTACACGAAGTCCGGCACTGGATTGTGGGCTCATGTGTACATATCCAAAGACTCGCGCAGCACGGTACTGACCGGCATGGAAGCCGGCGCAAATTACAAAGTGGACATGCGAGTGGAATACTCGAGCAGCCGCTACCCCGAATGGAGTTCCTTCAATGCCCGCACCAACCGGGTGCCGCGGCCGGCGGCCGGCGTCCTCAATCCCACCTACACCCTGGAGTGGGGCGGAACCGACGGGGTGCAAACGATCAGCGACGACTTCACGGATCCCGACGGCGACGGGCTGACCTATTCGGTCTCATCCTCACCTGCCGGCATAGTCACCGCCACGATAGAAGATGCCCAAGAAAACGGGAACTCCGTCAAGAAGCTGCGGATACATCTTCTCAACCCGATAACAGGCGCCGCCAATGTTACCTACGGCGCGCATGACGGGTACGGCGGATACGCTTTCCAGGTAGTCTCCGTTGGCGGCTTTTCGAACATGACCCGGCTAGTCGCCGAAAACTCCGAGGCCGGCGCGAACGTGGGCGACCCTGTGACGGGAACGCCCCACGGGACTGGGACGCCGTACTACACGCTGACCGGCGAGGCGTCGACCTCCGGCCTGTTCGAGATCGACTGGTCCACGGGCCAGATCAGCGTGGCGGAGGGAGCGACCCTCGACCACGAGGCGGCCAAGAACTCCTACACCGGAAAGGTGAAATGGTTCGTAAACGGCCAAGCCGCCGAGGTGAACCTGATCATCAACGTGAAGGACGTGAAAGAGCCTCCCCTTGCCCCGGTGAACCCGCAGGTCACGGACATTGCCGACACCGGTTTCACGGTGACGTGGGAGGCCCCGGACAACGCCGGACGCCCCGACATCACGGAATTCGAGCTCAAGTCCGAGCACCCCGATTCCACGGTGACAACGCACAAAACGCCAGACGGCGCCACCTACTCCATCAGCCTCAGCGATCTGGAGCCCGGAACGACCTATGACCTCACGCTCAAGGCGCGCAATGACGAGGGGGGAGGCGAAGAGGTGGAGTTCACCGCCACCACGCTGGACTCCCGGCCCAGGTCCGCCGACTTCACCAAGTATTTCAGGGGTGACGAGAACGCCGCCTTCAGCCGGAGCGACTTCCCCTTCTCCTCCGATGAGCACGACGACGTACTGGCCAGTGTCAAGTTCACTTCCATCCCGACTTCCGAAGGCGCATTCCAACTGAGCCAAACCGACGTGGCCGCAAACAGCCTCATAGCGGCCAGCGACCTGGGGAGCCTGGTCTTCGTTCCGGTGACGAACTTCGCCGGGACGGCCACCGCCCAGTTCAAGGTGATCGACCGAGAGGGTGACGAGTCCGCCGACACCTACACCCTCACCCTCAGGCAGGTCTCCAATATCCCGCCCTCCTTCGCCGGTGAGGATCCCCTGGATCGGGAGATAAACGAGAACTCCAGCCCAGGGACGGCGATCGGCGACCCGGTGACCGCCACCGACCCGGACACCGGGGACACCCTGGCGTACAGCCTGAGCGGGACCGACGCCGCGTCCTTCACCATCGACAGCGGCACGGGCCAGATTTCCGTGGGCGCCGGGACCGTCCTGGACCACGAGGCGGCCCAGAACACCTACGAGGTACAGGTGGGGGTGAGCGACGGCAAAGACCTGGACGGGAACGTCGACGCCGCGGTGGACGCGACGATAACCGTGGAGATCGAGGTGCTCAACGTGAACGAGGGGGCTCCGCCGGACGTGACCTTCTCCCTCTCGGAGGTCACGGGCGGCACGATGAAGGTGACCGTGACCCCACCCGACACCACCGGCACGTCGCCCATCGACTACTACGCGGTGGCGTACAAGGCCGGCAGCGACTTCACCATGATCGGAACCGCAGACGAGAGGGATTACGACGAGTTCATATTCCTCTCGGACGGGCGCACAACCGTAACACTGATCGGCCTGACTCCCAGCACCATCTACTACGTCAAGGTGGTGGCCTCGAACCTGGATGGTCAGTGGGGGTCGGAGCCGACGGCCCAGACGGCGACCACCGGCGCCAACACGGCTCCCGACTCGGCGAGCTTCACAAAGAGGGTCTCCCGGGGGAATGCAGTAACCTTCAGCAAGAGCGATTTCCTCTTCACCGATGCGGACCCGGGAGACGCGCTCACCAAGGTGAAGATAGTCACGCTGCCTGGCAGGGGAGAGCTGCGTGTCGACGGCGCCTCAGCCACGGCGGGGCAGTTGGTCGCCGCCGCCGACCTGGGCGGGCTCAGTTTCGTTCCGAAAGACGGGTCCCTCGACATCGGTTCGTCCTTCACCTTCAGGGTGCTGGACCTGGCCGGGGCCGAGTCGCCCACCTACACGGTGACGCTGGAACAGGGAGCCGACATCGTGCTGAGACTGTCGCAGGACAGCATTACCGAGTCGTCGACGCCCTTATCAGGTGGCCGCGTGACCGTCACCGCTACCTTGACCGGCCCGGTCAGGACCTCCAACACCGTCATTCAGGTCAGGGCCGACAGTGACTATGACGCGCGACAGGGCATCGACTACAGGGTCGGCAACAACTCGCAGCAGCTGACAATCCCCGCCGGCCAGAAGAGCGCTGCTGTCACCTTTGAGTTCACCGGCATCGAGGACTTCCTGGTTGAGGACGACAAGCAGATACGGATTCGTGCGGACTGGGGCACTGCGACTCCGATGGAGCGGGTGAAACCGGTATACCTCATCCTGAAGGACAATGACCGCGCCGTTGTCTCCATCAGCGGCCCGCCCGGAGAGGTGGCGGAGGGCGAGGACGCCGTGTTCACGGTGTTGCTCAGCCGGGGAACAACCAAGCCCCTGTCCGTGGCCTGGAGCGCGTCGTCCGGCACGGCGTCGGCCAGCGACTTCGTTGGTTTGTCGGGCAAGGTCACCTTCCCCGCCGGGTCTCCCGACAACGCGACGCAGACCATCACCATCCCGGTCACCGACGACCTCGTCCCCGAGCCGACGGAGCGGTTCTCCGTGACGCTCGGCGCAATCACCGGCAGGACCTCCTCGGGGGTGTCCATAGAGTCGGGCAAGGGAACGGCCAACGCCGATATCGCCGAGAGCGACGCGGTGACGGTGAGCGTGACGGGCGATGAACGGGTCACGGAGGGCGAGCCGGCCACCTACACCTTCTCGCTGGACAGCGCGGCATCCACGCAGGCCATCACGGTGGACTACACTACCATCGACAAGACCGCGCTGGCAGGCACTGACTACACCGCCGCCAGCAGGACCCTGACCATCCCCGCGGGAGTTGCTTCCGCCACCGTCAGCGTGGACACCACTGACAACGAAGCCGACGAGGCCAACCGCTACTTCGAGTTCAGGATGTCCAATCCTCAGGGTGAGGGAGGGCCGACTCCCCTGCTGAGCACCACGCAGTTCGTCAATACCACCATCGTGGACAACGACGGCCTCCCTTCCTCCGTGCTCCTCACCGTCGACAAGGACTCCTTCGGGGAGTCCGACGCGGCCGGGACAGTCAACGTGACCGCCACCATGGAGGGGGGCACGCTGACCGAGGACGCCACCGTCGTGGTCTCCCTCGGCGGATCGGGAAGCTCCGGAGACTACACCGCCACGACGCTGGGGAACATCATCATAACCGGGGGCGAGTCCAGTGGGACGGCCAGCTTCACCGTGACGCCGGTGAACGACGAGGTGGTGGAGGGCGACGAGACCATCCTGCTGCAGGGGGCATCCGCCGGGCTGGACGTGACTCCGGCCACCATCACCATCACCGACGACGACACCGCCACCCTGGGCATCACCGGTCCCGTCGGTGTGGTCAGTGAGGGCAGCAACGTCGAGTTCACCGTCACCCTGTCCCATGCGGTCGCCTCCCAGGTCGTGGTTGCCTGGTCGGCGGGATCCACGGCTGAGACCCCAGCCTCCGCCGACGATTACTCCCCGGACTCCGGCAGCGTCATCTTCCCCGCGGGCTCCTCGGCAGGTGCCACGAAGACAATTACTATGGCCATCGCCGACGACGGGACGGATGAGGAGCAGGAGACCTTCACCGTCACGCTCGGCAGCGTCACGGGCGACGTTGCCGCCCGCGTGTCCGTGGACTCCGCCAGGTCCACTGCCGACGCCACCATCGCCACCGAAAAAGTCGTGACGGTCACCCTGTTGGGGCCAAGGACGTTCTCTGAAAAAGATGCCGACCATTACGCCGTTTACCAGGTCATCCTCTCCGGACCGGTGAACGGCGACATGATGGTGGACATCGCCACCTCCGACGGCACCGCCACCGGGTGCGCCATCAGTCGCAATCCCGATCGGTGCACCGACGGTCGGGATGGCGACTACGGGAAGGCGTCCAAGACCCTTCGCTTTGGCCCCAGTACGCCCCACAAGAACCACGATTCCCTCTATGTCCATTTCCCGGACAACTCCAGGGGAGACCCGGATGAGACCTTCACTGTCACCATCTCCAATCTCCGGGGCGGCGGCACAACGCCCGTCGTGCTGGGGAACTCGTCGGTCACCACCACCATCAACTCAGCCTCCCTGACCTTCTCCGTCAGCGGCCCCGAGTTCGTCGACGAGGGCACCTACGCCCGTTTCATCGTGTCCCGGAATTTCGACCAGCATCCCTTCGTCGCCTCCAGCGTGGACTACGCCACCTCCAACGGCACGGCGGAGGCGGGCGAGGACTACACCGCCGCTTCCGGTACGCTCGATATATCCTTCACCGCATGTTCTATAGATACCGATCCTGCGACCTGCATCGATCAACTCCGTCAGCGGTACTCGGACTGGGAGGTGCTGGTGCCCATCCTGTCGGACAACATGGACGAGACCGACGAGACCTTCAGCCTGGTTATCTCCAACCCGACGCTCATCGTATCGTGGCGCCCCACTAATCGAAGAATACCGGCGGCGCTGGGCAAAAGCAGGGCCACCGCCACCATCCGCGATCAGGCCATGCAGGTCTCCGTCAGCGGCCCGGAGACGGTCAATGAGGGCGGGAACGCCGACTTCACCGTATCCCTCAGCCGGGCCCCGACCGTCAACCTGACGGTGAACTACCAGACCTACAGCGCCCTTGCTCCCGCGCGTCTGGCCACGTCGGGCGAGGACTTCACGCCCCAGTCCGGCACTCTCACCTTCGTCCCCGGCGAGACGAGCAAGCGGGTGCGGGTGCCCACCCTGACGGACACAATCACAGAGCCGGTCGAATACTTCCGCCTGCTCCTCGCCAGCCCGTCGGGCGGCGGCGGCCTCACGCCCACCCTGGGGACCAGTGAGGCCACCATGGGCATCGTGGACGCCGCCGGGATCCTCTACGGAGCGACATTGACCGTAACGCCGAACAGCGGCGTGGGCGAGGGCGACGGCGCGCCCACCGACTTCACCGTCAAGGTGGACCTGGACTGCTGCACCGTCTTCGACGAAGACACTACCGTGACCATCTCCCTTGGCGGGACGGCAACCGGCACGGACGACTACACCTCCACCATCGCCAACGTGACCATCCCCGCGTCAACCGCCACCGGCTCAACCGCCGCCGCCTTGAGCATCACCCCCATCGAGGACGCCCTCGTTGAGGGCAAGGAGACCATCGTCGTCAACGGCAGCCTCACCGGCTTTGTGGTCTTCCCGGACACCATAACCCTGACCGACAACGACACCGCCACCGTGGGTATCACAGGCCCGTCCGACGAGGTGGAAGAGGGATCCAACGCAGAATTCACGGTGACGCTGTCGGCTGAAATAGCCAGGGAACTCACCGTCGAATGGTCCGCGCCGCTGGACACAGACACGGCTAAGGCGGCCGACCTCGGCGCAACGTCCGGCACGGTCACCTTCCCCGCAGGCTCTATAGGTGGGTCCACCCGGACCATCACCATCCCCATCACCGACGACAACCGAGCGGAGCTCGTGGAGACCTTCACGGTCACCCTCGGTGCTGTGGGCGGCCACTTGGTGGATTCGGTATCTTTGGACCCCGCCGCCGCCACCGCCACCATCCCCAAGGATGAGGAATTCGCACACATCACCCTCTCGTTCGACCCTGAGTATGTCCAGGAGGGGAATGACGTCCAGGTTACCCTCACGGCAACCCGGGACAGAACGCTAGGCAACCATACGGTCAATTGGACCTTGGCCCACGACACCCAAACCGCCACTAACGGCACCGACTACACCCAGATAGGTACTGGGGGATTCTGCGGCCCCTATGGCCCGGATAATTACGACTTCATCATACGTGCGTTCCCCTCCGATGTGCACATCGCCCCGGGTGAGACCAGCGCATCGACGACCGTGACCCTCCACATTTGCTCTGACGACCTGGATGAGCCAAACGAGACGATAGTCTGGTCGGCGAATGTGTCCGGCGCAACCGTCAGTGACGCCACGCTTTACATCGGCGATCCGGAAACCGTCGCGCTCTCCGTCGATCCGGACACGATCGCTGAAAACGCCGGCGCCACCGATGTAACGGTGACGGCGACCCTGAACGCGGCCCGCGACGCAGACACGGTGGTGGACCTGACGTGGGGAGGCATCGCTGCCAATCCGGCGGACTATGCGGCGACTACCCTCAGCAGCATCACCATCCCCGAAGGTGAGACCAGCGCCAACGGAACGCTCACCGTCACCCCGGTCGACGACACAGTGCAGGAGGGCAACGAGACCATCACCGTATCGGGTGAGTCGGGCCCCCGGCAGGTGAGCCCGGCGGACATCACCATCACCGATAACGACACCACCATCACGCTGAGCGTGTCACCGGAGTACATCCAGGAAGGAGGGGCCCCCAAACAGGTCGTCCTCACGGCGACCCGGAACGGAACGGCGGGCGATCATACGATCAGCTTGTCGGTGGGCGGCGGCACCGCCACCGACTGGATCGACTACTCGATCTGGACATTCAGCCCCGCTCCGCGCATCGCGACGGGCGAGACCAGCACAACGTTCACCCTGACCTTCACCGTCCACACCGACAATGAGGACGAAGGAAACGAGACCATCATCCTGTCGGGGACCTCTCCCGGAGCTGTCGTCAGCGACGCCGTCGTCACCATCGGCCAGCCCGAGGGCATAACCCTCTCCGTCGATCCCGACACGATCGCTGAAAACGCCGACGCCACTGAGGTAACGGTGACGGCAACCTTGGACAACGCCCGCGACACGGACACTGCAGTGAACATCACGCTGGGCGGGACCGCGGAGGACCCGGCGGACTACACGGCTTCGGAACTCGCCAGCATCACCATCCCCAAGGGACAGACCACCGCCGACGGAACGCTGACCATCACGCCGGTTGCTGACACGGAGGCGGAGGGCGACGAGACCATCACCATATCGGGTGAGTCGGGCGCTTGGCCGGTGAATCCGGCGGACATCACCATCACCGACGCCCTGGAGGCACCGGTGATCTCCTTCGAGAATGTCCCGCAGAGGGTCGACGAAGGGGAGAGCGTTACATATACCGTCAAGATCGAGGGCAGCCGCACCACGAAGGTCAAGGTGGACTTCAGCACCGGAGCCGACGGCGATCTCGCCACCGCCGGACAGGACTACACGGCGGTGGACACCACGCTCACATTCCTGCCCACCGAGGACACCAAGACGGTGACGGTCAGCACCCTCCCCGACCAGAGGATCGAGGCCCGGGAGGCATTCACCGTCTCCCTTTCCGATGCCAAGGGCGGTGGCGGCCCTGCGCCCGTGATACGGGATGACTCCGGGACCACGACCATCATCGACAACTTCAAGGGCGAGCCGGGGTACCCTAACACGTACACCCTGACGGCCAGTCCGACCACCCTGGGCGAGGGCGACGGGGCCACCGAGATTACCTTCACCGCCACCCTGCCCGGCAAGCGAGTATTCCCCAGTGCCGTCGACGTCATCGTTTACGTGGTGGACTCGGGCCCGAAGGGTACCGCAGCCCTCACCGAGGACTACACCGTCAGCGGCACCCACGGGGAATTCCTGCGTTTCTTCATCCCGGCCGACGAGTCCAGCGCCACCGGGACCTTGATCCTGGACCCGGTGGATGATAGCCGGGTGGAGGGGGACGAGAGGGTGGTCTTCAGCAGTGTCAGCGGCGGAAGAATGACGACCTCCGACATGCCCACCATCACCATTACCGACAACGACAGCGTGCCTGACAGCATTACCCTGAGCGTCAGCCCGCCCGTGCTGCGCGAGGGGTCTTCCGATGACGACGACAAAGAAGTCACGGTCACCGCTACACTGGACGGCGGCGCGACGCTGGCCACGCCGACGGATGTCTCCGTATCCCTGGCGGACGGCACCGCCGTCGTCGGCAGAGATTATTCCGCGGCCAGCGCGACGGTGACCATTCCCGCGGGAAGATCCAGCGGCTCCGCGCCCCTCAAGGTGCAGATCATTGACGATAAGATCGACGAGGGGGAGGAGAGCATCACGGTAACCGGAAGGGCACACGGATTCACTGTTAGCCCGGCGGACATCATCATCCTGGACGACGACGGGACGGCCACCGGCATCATGCTGCACGTGAGGCCTTCGGTTGTGCGGGAGGATGCCGGGGCCACGTACGTGGTCGTAACGGCGGCGTTCCGTGGCGGTGACGCGACAAGCACCAACACGGTGATCGACCTGTCGCTGGCCGACGGCACAGCCACTCTGGCCAACGACGACTATTCCGCGTCCACCGGGACGATAACCATCCCGGCTGGGCAGATCTACGAGACTGGCACGTTCATCTTCACGCCCAAGACCGACTCCATCGTGGAGCCCGATGAGACCGTCCTGCTGAACGGGTCGTCCAAGGACTTCACGGTCGCGCCGTCCCCGACCATTACGATCAGAAACAGCACTCGCGCGGACCTGAGCATAAGCGGACCGAGTGGAGAGGTGGCGGAGGGAGACAGCGCCACTTTCACCGTCACTCTGTCGAAGGAGATTGCCGCAGACCTGAGCGTGGCCTGGTCCGCAAGGCGGAACACCGCCGTGGCGGCGGACTATTCTCCTTCCAGCGGATCGGTGGACTTCCCGTCGGGCTCGACGGCGGGCGCCACCCGGACCTTCACCGTCGCAATGACGGACGACAACCTGTCGGAGACGGTGGAGAATTTCACCGTAGAGCTGGGTACGGTCACCTCGCCCGTCAGCGCCGACGTGGCGTCCAAGTTAGGCTCTTTCATCGCGGACGCCTATATCTCCGAGAGCGATCCGATCACCATATCGATCTCCGGCCCGTCCGGTGTGGACGAGGGTGATGCCACGACCGCGTACACGGTCTCGCTGTCGCCGACCGGAGTGAAGCCCACGTCCGACCTCACGGTGAGCTACGCGACCGCCGACGGCACGGCCACGGCGGGTTCCGACTACGGCTCGGCTTCGGGCACCCTCACCTTCACTCAGACCGACGCCGCCGACAAGACCTTCACCGTACAGACCACAGAGGACACCCTGGACGAGTCGGAAGAGACCTTCACCGTCACCCTCGACATCCTCACGGGCGGTGGCGGACCCGTGCCGAGCCTCGGCACGTCGTTGGTTACCACAACCATAACTGACAACGACGCCGCCACGGGCATCACGCTGAGCGTCGACCCCGACACCGTCGAGGAGGACGGGACGGACGAGACAGTGACGGTGACGGCGACGCTGAACGGCAGCACTTTGCCGACAGATACGGTGGTGATCATTGGTACATTGTCGGGGACGGCGACGAAGGACACCGACTACACGGTGACGAAACTGGACAGCATCACGATCCCCGCCAACTCGTCGAGCGGGACAGACTCGATCACCATCACGCCGACGGACGATGAAGTGGTCGAGGGCAACGAGACCATCATCATCCCCGGGACCACGACCGTAGAGGGCCTGACGGTCACGTCGGCCACCATCACCCTGAAGGACCTCAACGGCGCCACCGATGACCCCAACGACGAGGACAAGGCGGACCTCAAAATCGCGGGTCCCTCGGGGAACGTGTCCGAGGGCAGCGACGCCGTCTTCACGGTGACGCTGTCGGCGGGAGTGGCCTCGGAGGTCAAGGTGGCATGGAGCGCGCCGTTGGCGGCGGACGAGGCAGAGGTCGCGGACCTGGGGACCACCACATCGGGCACGCTGACCTTCCCTGCGAACAGCGCGGCGGAGGCTACGCAGACCATCACCATCAGGGCTGCGGACGACGCGCTGTCGGAGAAGGCGGAGTCCTTCACGGTCACGTTGGGTACGATCACGACGACGCTGCCCGCCACGCAGGTGACGGTGAAGAGCGATGAGAGCAGCGCCACCGCGACGATAGCCGAGAGTGATCCGATCACCATCAACATCTCCGGCCCGTCCAATGTGGACGAGGGAGACGCGACCACCGACTACACGGTGTCGCTGTCGCCGACTGGTGTGACGCCGACGTTCGACCTGACGGTAAACTACGCGACCTCGGACGGCACCGCCGAGGCGGGGACGGACTACGACTCGGCTTCGGGGACTTTAACGTTCACGGAGACGGCGGCGGGTTCTCAGACGTTCACGGTCCAGACGACGGAGGACGCGATAGACGAGGGCGCGGGCGAGACGTTCACCGTGACGCTATCGAGTCCTTCCGGGGGCGGCGGAGATTCAGCGCCGAGCCTCGGCACGTCGTCGGTGAGCACGACGATTGACGATGACGACTCCGCTCCGACCGGCATCGTCCTCTCGGCCAGCCCCAACAGCCTGGGCGAGGACGATGCTGCTACGTCTGTGACGGTGACGGCGACGCTGCAGGGCGGGAGCACGCGTCCTGAGGCGACGGTGGTGACCATCGGCACGCTGTCGGGCACGGCGACGAAGGACACCGACTACACGGCCACCTCCCTGGCGAGCATCACCATCCCTGCGAACTCCTCCAGCGGGACGGGCACGCTGGAGCTGACTCCGACGGACGACACGGTGGTGGAGGGCGACGAGACGATCATCATCTCCGGGACCACGACGGTGAGCCTGGACGTGAGCGACGCGACCATCACGCTGAAGGACCACAACGGGACCACCACCGGTGACCCCAACGACGAGGACAGTGCGGAGCTGAGCATCACGGGTCCGACATCGAACGTGGATGAGGGAAGTGACGCGACGTTCACGGTGACGCTGTCGGCGGGGGTGTCCGAGGAAGTGACGGTGGCGTGGACGGCCACGGGGAACACGGACGACTACTCTCCAACCTCCGGCACGGTGACGTTCGCGGCGAACAGCGCGGGAGCTACCCAGGACATCACGATCACCGCCACTGACGATAAGTTGTCGGAGACGGCGGAGTCGTTCACGGCGACGTTGGGTACGATCACGTCGACGCTGTCGTCACAGGTCTCCCTCAAGAGCGGGGCGAGCTCCGCGACGGCGACGATATCGGAGAGCGATCCCATAACCGTCAACATCAGCGGCCCGTCCAACGTGAACGAGGGTGATACCACGACCGCGTACACGGTCTCGCTGTCTCCGACCGGAGTGAAGCCCACGGCGGATCTCACGGTCTCCTACGCGACCTCGGACGGCACCGCCGAGGCTGGTACGGACTACGACTCAGCGTCGGGCACTCTGACCTTCACGAACGCGGCCCCCGACGCTCAGACCTTCACGGTGCAGACGACGGAGGACACCTTCGACGAGTCGGGCGAGACGTTCACGGTGACGATATCCAGTCCATCGGGCGGGGGCGGGACCACGTCCTTGGGCACTTCGTCCGTCACCACGACGATTGACGATGACGACGATGCCATTTCGGGCATCGCACTGACGGTGAGCCCGACCGGTGTGGGCGAGGACGACGGCAAGACCGAGTTTACCGTCACCGCGACGCTACAGGGCGGGAGCACGCTGCCCTCAGACACAGTGGTGCCCCTGACGTTGGGCGGGACGGCCGGGAGCTCGGACTACACGGTGAACACGTCGCTGGCGAGCATCACCATCCCTGCGAACTCCTCCAGCGCGACCGGCACGCTGGAACTGACTCCCACCGACGACTCGGTGGTCGAGGGCGACGAGACCATCATCATCTCCGGCACCACCACCGTATCGGGCCTGACCGTCACGTCGGCCACCATCACCCTGAATGACCACAACGGGACCACTACCGGTGACCCCGACGACAAGGACTCGGCCACCCTCAGCATATCCGGCCCCGCGTCCAACGTTGACGAGGGATCTGACGCGACGTTCACGGTGACGCTGTCGGCGGGGGTGTCCGAGGAAGTGACGGTGGCGTGGACGGCCACGGGGAACACGGACGACTACTCTCCAACCTCCGGGACGGTGACGTTCGCGGCGAACAGCGCGGCTGGGTCGACGCAGGACATCACCATTGCCACGACGGACGACAAGCTCTCCGAGACCGCGGAGTCGTTCACGGTGACGCTTGGTGCGATCACCTCCACGCTGTCGTCGCAGATCTCACTCAAGAACGGCGCTTCATCCGACACGGCCACCATCGCAGCCAGCGATCCCATCACGGTCTCCATCACCGGGCCGTCCAATGTGAACGAGGGTGATACCACGACCGCGTACACGGTCTCGCTGTCGCCGACCGGAGTGAAGCCCACGGCGGATCTCACGGTCTCCTATGGGACTGCGGACGGCACGGCTGAGGCGGGGACGGACTACGACTCGGCTTCGGGTACGCTGACGTTCACGAGCGCGGCCGCCGGCGCTCAGACGTTCACCGTCGAGACGACGGAGGACACCTTCGACGAGTCGGGCGAGACGTTCACAGTGACGATATCCAGTCCATCGGGCGGGGGCGGGACCACGTCCTTGGGCACTTCGTCCGTCACCACGACGATAGACGATGACGACGACGCCATTTCGGGCATAGCACTGACGGTGAGTCCCACCAGTGTGGGCGAGGACGACGGCAAGACCGAGTTCACGGTCACCGCCTCCCTTGACGGCGCCACTACGCGGCCCTCAGACACGGTGGTGACCCTGACCTTGGGCGGGACGGCCGGGTCCTCGGACTACACTGTGAACACCTCCCTGGCGAGCATCACCATACCGGCCAACTCCACCAGTGGGACGGGCACGCTGGAGCTGACGCCGACGGACGACACGGTGGTGGAGGGCGACGAGACGATCATCGTCTCCGGGACCACGGCGGTGAGCCTGGACGTGAGTTCGGCCACCATCACGCTGGCCGACCACAACGGGACGACCGGCGGTGACCCCAACGACGAGGACTCGGCTGATCTGAGCATATCCGGCCCCGCGTCCAACGTCTCCGAGGGAAGCGACGCGACGTTCACCGTCACGCTGTCGGCGGCGGTGTCTAAGGAAGTGACGGTGGCGTGGACGGCCACGGGGAACACGGACGACTACTCCCCAACCTCAGGCACCGTGACCTTCGCCGCCAACAGCGCGGTCGGGTCGACGCAGTCCATCACGATAGCGGCGACTGACGACGCGCTGTCCGAGACCGCCGAGTCGTTCACCGTCACGCTGGGAACCATCACGTCCACCCTGTCGTCTCAGATCTCGCTGAAGAACGGCGCATCCTCCGCCACCGCGACCATCGCCGAGAGCGATCCCATCACTATATTGATCTCAGGCCCGTCCAACGTGGACGAGGGCGACGCGACCAGTAACTACACGGTGTCGCTGTCGCCGGACGGCGTCACGCCGACGTCCGACCTGACGGTAAGCTACGCAACTGCCGACGGGACTGCGACGGCGGGTACGGACTACACCACCAAGTCCGGCACCCTCACCTTCACCAACACCGCCGCCGGCGATCAGACCTTCACCGTCCAGACCACCGAGGACACCTTCGACGAGTCCGGCGAGACCTTCACCGTGACGATCTCCAGTCCCTCGGGCGGGGGCGGTCCCGCGCCCACTATCGGAACGTCGTCGGTGGTCACCACCACCATTGACGATGACGACGACGCCATCTCCGGTATCACTCTGACGGTGAGTCCCAACAGTGTGGGCGAGGACGACGCCAAGACCGAGTTCACCGTCACCGCCTCCCTGGGCGGCGCCACCACGCGGCCCTCGGACACGGTGGTGACCCTGACCATGGGCGGCACGGCAGGGAGCTCGGACTACACGGTGAACACCTCCCTGACGAGCATCACGATCCCCGAGAACACGACGAGCGGGACGGGCACGTTGGAACTGACGCCGACGGACGACACGGTGGTGGAGGGCGACGAGACGATCATCATTTCCGGCACCACCACGGTGAGCCTGGATGTGAGCGACGCGACCATCACGCTGAAGGACCACAACGGGACCACCACCGGTGACCCCAACGACGAGGACAGTGCTGAGCTGAGCATCGCGGGTCCGGCGTCGAACGTTGACGAGGGATCTGACGCGACGTTCACGGTGACGTTGTCGGCTGGGGTGTCCGAGGAAGTGACGGTGGCGTGGACGGCCACGGGGAACACGGACGACTACTCTCCAACCTCCGGCGCGGTGACGTTCGCGGCGAACAGCGCGGGAGCTACCCAGGACATCACGATCACCGCCACTGACGATAAGTTGTCGGAGACGGCGGAGTCGTTCACGGTGACGTTGGGTACGATCACGTCGACGCTGTCCTCGCAGATCTCTCTCAAGAACGGCGCAAGCTCCGATACGGCGACCATAGCCGCGAGCGATCCTATCACCATATCGATCACCGGCCCGTCCAATGTGGACGAGGGAGACGCGACCTCCAGCTACACGGTCTCCCTGTCGCCGGCGGGGGTGAAGCCCACGGCGGATCTCACGGTCTCCTACGCGACTGCGGACGGGACTGCCACCTCTGCCGACTACACGGCCAAGTCGGGTACGCTGACGTTCACGAACACGGCGGCGGGCGCTCAGACGTTCACGGTGCAGACCACCCAGGACACGATAGACGAGGGCACGGGCGAGACGTTCACCGTGACGATATCGAGTCCGTCGGGCGGCGGAGGCCCAGCACCCAGTCTTGGCACATCGAAGTCGATCACTACGACGATATCCGACGACGACGCCGCTCCGTCGGGCATCGCGTTGAGCGCAAGTCCGTCGAGTCTGGGCGAGGACGACTCGGCAACCTCCGTCACCGTCACCGCCACGCTGAACGGCAGCACCCTGCCGTCGGACACCGTGGTGACGATCGGCACGCTGTCGGGGACGGCTACCGAGGACACCGACTACACGGTGACGTCGCTGGCGAGCATCACGATACCCGCGAACACGTCCACGGGCACGGGCTCGATCACCATCACTCCGACGGATGACACGGTGGTCGAGGGCGATGAGACGATCATCATCCCCGGAACCACGACGGTGAGCCTGGACGTGAGCGACGCGATCATCACGCTGACGGACGACGACAAGACCACCACGACGCCGGGTGACACGGACTCGGCTGAGCTGAGCATCACGGGTCCGACATCGAACGTTGACGAGGGATCTGACGCGACGTTCACGGTGACGCTGTCGGCGGGGGTGTCCGAGGAAGTGACGGTGGCGTGGACGGCCACGGGGAACACGGACGACTACTCTCCAACCTCCGGCACGGTGACGTTCGCGGAGAACAGCGCCGCCAATGCCACCCAGGACATCACCATCACCGCCACGGACGATAAGTTATCGGAGACGGCGGAGTCGTTCACGGTGACGCTGGGAACGATCACGTCGACGCTGTCCTCGCAGATCTCCCTCAAGAACGGCGCTTCATCCGACACGGCCACCATCGCAGCCAGCGATCCCATCACGGTCTCCATCACCGGGCCGTCCAATGTGAACGAGGGTGATACCGCCACCGCGTACACGGTGTCGCTGTCTCCGACCGGAGTGAAGCCCACGGCGGATCTCACGGTCTCCTATGGGACTGCGGACGGCACGGCTGAGGCGGGTTCCGACTACACCGCCAAGTCGGGCACCCTCACCTTCACGAACACGGCTGCCGGGTCTCAGACGTTCACGGTGCAGACGACGGAGGACACGATAGACGAGGGCACGGGCGAGACGTTCACCGTGACGCTATCGAGTCCGTCGGGCGGCGGAGGCCCAGCACCCAGTCTTGGCACATCGAAGTCGATCACTACGACGATATCCGACGACGACGCCGCTCCGTCGGGCATCGCGTTGAGCGCAAGTCCGAACAGCCTGGGCGAGGACGACTCGGCGACGTCGGTGACCGTCACAGCCACGCTGAACGGCAGCACCCTGCCGTCGCCGACGGTGGTGACCATCGGGACGCTGTCGGGCACGGCGACGAAGGACACCGACTACACGGCCACCTCCCTGGCGAGTATCACCATCCCTGCGAACTCCTCCAGCGGGACGGGCACGCTGGAGCTGACGCCGACGGACGACACGGTGGTGGAGGGCGACGAGACGATCATCGTCTCCGGGACCACGACGGTGAGTCTGGACGTGAGCGACGCGATCATCACGCTGAACGACCACAACGGGACCACCACGACGCCGGGCGACAATGACTCGGCTGAGCTGAGCATATCCGGGCCTTCCGGGAGCGTGTCGGAAGGAAGCAACGCCGTCTTCACCGTCACCCTCTCCCAGCCGGTGGACGCGGACGTGACGGTGGGGTGGAGCGCTCCTCTGGGGACGGACGCGGCGGAGGCCGCGGACCTGTCCCTCACCTCCGGCACGGTGACGTTCGCGGCGAACAGCGCGGCGGGAGCCACCCAGAGCATCACGATCACCGCTGCGGACGATAAGCTCTCCGAGACCGCCGAGTCGTTCACGGTGACGTTGGGTACGATCACGTCGACGCTTTCGTCTCAGTTGTCACTGAAGAACGGCGCGAGCTCGGCCCAGGCGACGATAGCCGCGAGCGATCCCATAACCGTCAACATCAGCGGCCCGTCCAATGTGGACGAGGGAGACGCGACCACCGCCTACACGGTGTCGCTGTCTCCGACCGGAGTGAAGCCCACGGCTGACCTCACGGTCTCCTATGGGACTGCGGACGGCACGGCTGAGGCGGGTTCCGACTACACGGCCAAGTCGGGCACCCTAACCTTCACGAACACGGCTGCGGGTTCTCAGACCTTCACGGTGCAGACGACGGAGGACACGATAGACGAGGGCACGGGCGAGACGTTCACCGTGACGCTATCCAGTCCCGCGGGCGGCGGTGGCCCAGCACCCAGTCTTGGCACATCGAAGTCGATCACTACGACGATATCCGACGACGACGCCGCTCCGTCGGGCATCGCGTTGAGCGCAAGTCCGTCGAGTCTGGGCGAGGACGACTCGGCAACCTCCGTCACCGTCACCGCCACGCTGAACGGCAGCACCTTGCCGTCGCCGACGGTGGTGACCATCGGCACGCTGTCGGGCACGGCGACGAAGGGCACCGACTACACGGCGACGTCGCTGGCGAGCATCACGATACCCGCGAACACGTCCACGGGCACGGGCTCGATCACCATCACTCCGACGGATGACACGGTGGTCGAGGGCGATGAGACGATCATCATCCCCGGGACCACCACGGTGAGTCTGGAAGTGAGCGACGCGATCATCACGCTGAACGACCACAACGGGACCACCACGACGCCGGGCGACAATGACTCGGCTGAGCTGAGCATATCCGGGCCTTCCGGGAGCGTGTCGGAGGGCGGCAACGCCGTCTTCACGGTGACCTTGTCGAAGGCCGTGGACGCGGATGTGACGGTGGGGTGGAGCGCTCCTCTGGGGACGGACTCGGCGGATGGTTCGGACCTGGGAACCACGTCGGGCACGGTGACGTTCGGGGCGAACAGCTCGGCGGGGGCTACGCAGAGCATCACGATCACCGCTGCGGACGATAAGCTCTCCGAGACCGCCGAGTCCTTCACCGTGACGCTGGGAACGATCACGTCGACGCTTTCGTCTCAGTTGTCGCTGAAGAACGGGGCGAGTTCGGCCCAGGCGACGATAGCCGCGAGCGATCCAATCACCATATCGATCTCCGGCCCGTCCAACGTGGACGAGGGAGACGCGACCTCCAACTACACGGTGTCGCTGTCTCCGGCGGGGGTGATGCCCACGGCGGACCTCACGGTGAGCTACGGCACCTCCGACGGGACTGCCACCTCTGCCGACTACACCGCCAAGTCTGAGACGCTGACGTTCACGAACACGGCGGCGGGTTCTCAGACGTTCACGGTGCAGACGACGGAGGACACGATAGACGAGGGCACGGGCGAGACGTACACCGTGACGCTATCGAGTCCCGCGGGCGGCGGAGGCCCGACGCCCACTATTGGAACGTCGTCGGTGAGCACGACGATAACGGACGACGACGACGCTCCGTCGGGCATCACTCTCAGCGCGAGTCCCAACACCCTGGGAGAGGACGACTCGGCGACCTCCGTCACCGTCACCGCCACGCTGAACGGCAGCACGCTGCCCTCAGACACCGTGGTGACCATCGGCACGCTGTCGGGCACGGCGACGAAGGGTAGGGACTACACGGCGACGACCCTGGTGAGCATCACGATCCCGGCCAACTCCTCCACGGGCTCCGGCTCGATCACCATCACTCCGACGGACGACACGGTGGTGGAGGGAGACGAGACGATCATCGTCTCCGGGACCACGACGGTGAGCCTGGACGTGAGCGACGCGATCATCACGCTGACGGACGACGATAAGACCACCACGACGCCCGGCGACAAGGACTCGGCTGAGCTGAGCATATCCGGCCCTTCCGGGAGCGTGTCGGAAGGAAGCAACGCCGTCTTCACCGTCACCCTCTCCCAGCCGGTGGACGCGGATGTGACGGTGGGGTGGAGCGCTCCTCTGGGGACGGACTCGGCGGATGGTTCGGACCTGGGAACCACGTCGGGCACGGTGACGTTCGGGGCGAACAGCTCGGCGGGGGCTACGCAGAGCATCACGATCACCGCTGCGGACGATAAGCTCTCCGAGACCGCCGAGTCCTTCACGGTGACGCTGGGGACGATCACGTCGACGCTGTCGTCTCAGTTGTCACTGAAGAACGGCGCAAGCTCCGATACGGCGACCATAGCCGCGAGCGATCCTATCACCATATCGATCACCGGCCCGTCCAATGTGGACGAGGGAGACGCGACCACCGCGTACACGGTGTCGCTGTCGCCGGCGGGGGTGAAGCCCACGGCTGACCTCACCGTCTCCTATGGGACTGCGGACGGCACGGCTGAGGCGGGTTCCGACTACACCGCCAAGTCTGAGACGCTGACGTTCACGAACACGGCGGCGGGTTCTCAGACGTTCACGGTGCAGACGACGGAGGACACGATAGACGAGGGCACGGGCGAGACGTACACCGTGACGCTATCGAGTCCCGCGGGCGGCGGAGGCCCGACGCCCACCCTCGGCACGTCGTCGGTGAGCACGACGATAACGGACGATGACGACGCTCCGACGGGCATCGCCCTGACGGCCAGCCCCAACACCATAGGCGAGGACGACTCGGCAACCTCCGTCACCGTCACCGCCACGCTGAACGGTAGCACCTTGCCGTCAGACACCGTGGTCACCATCGGCACGTTCTCGGGCACGGCGACCAAGGACACCGACTACACGGCGACGACCCTGGCGAGCATCACGATCCCGGCCAACTCCTCCACGGGCTCCGGCTCGATCACCATCACTCCGACGGACGACACGGTGGTGGAGGGCGACGAGACGATCATCATCTCCGGGACCACGACGGTGAGCCTGGATGTGAGCGATGCGATCATCACACTGACCGACGACGACAAGACGACCACGACCGTTCCGGGTGACAAGGACACGGCTGAGCTGAGCATCACGGGTCCGACATCGAACGTTGACGAGGGATCTGACGCGACGTTCACGGTGACGCTGTCGGCGGGGGTGTCCGAGGAAGTGACGGTGGCGTGGACGGCCACGGGGAACACGGACGACTACTCTCCAACCTCCGGCACGGTGACGTTCGCGGCGAACAGCGCGGGAGCTACCCAGGACATCACGATCACCGCCACTGACGATAAGTTGTCGGAGACGGCGGAGTCGTTCACGGTGACGTTGGGTACGATCACGTCGACGCTTTCGTCTCAGTTGTCACTGAAGAACGGCGCGAGCTCGGCCCAGGCGACGATAGCCGCGAGCGATCCCATAACCGTCAACATCAGCGGCCCGTCCAATGTGGACGAGGGAGACGCGACCACCGCCTACACGGTGTCGCTGTCTCCGACCGGAGTGAAGCCCACGGCTGACCTCACGGTCTCCTATGGGACTGCGGACGGCACGGCTGAGGCGGGTTCCGACTACACGGCCAAGTCGGGCACCCTAACCTTCACGAACACGGCTGCGGGTTCTCAGACCTTCACGGTGCAGACGACGGAGGACACGATAGACGAGGGCACGGGCGAGACGTTCACCGTGACGCTATCCAGTCCCGCGGGCGGCGGTGGCCCAGCACCCAGTCTTGGCACATCGAAGTCGATCACTACGACGATATCCGACGACGACGCCGCTCCGTCGGGCATCGCGTTGAGCGCAAGTCCGTCGAGTCTGGGCGAGGACGACTCGGCAACCTCCGTCACCGTCACCGCCACGCTGAACGGCAGCACCTTGCCGTCGCCGACGGTGGTGACCATCGGCACGCTGTCGGGCACGGCGACGAAGGGCACCGACTACACGGCGACGTCGCTGGCGAGCATCACGATACCCGCGAACACGTCCACGGGCACGGGCTCGATCACCATCACTCCGACGGATGACACGGTGGTCGAGGGCGATGAGACGATCATCATCCCCGGGACCACCACGGTGAGTCTGGAAGTGAGCGACGCGATCATCACGCTGAACGACCACAACGGGACCACCACGACGCCGGGCGACAATGACTCGGCTGAGCTGAGCATATCCGGGCCTTCCGGGAGCGTGTCGGAGGGCGGCAACGCCGTCTTCACGGTGACCTTGTCGAAGGCCGTGGACGCGGATGTGACGGTGGGGTGGAGCGCTCCTCTGGGGACGGACTCGGCGGATGGTTCGGACCTGGGAACCACGTCGGGCACGGTGACGTTCGGGGCGAACAGCTCGGCGGGGGCTACGCAGAGCATCACGATCACCGCTGCGGACGATAAGCTCTCCGAGACCGCCGAGTCCTTCACCGTGACGCTGGGAACGATCACGTCGACGCTTTCGTCTCAGTTGTCGCTGAAGAACGGGGCGAGTTCGGCCCAGGCGACGATAGCCGCGAGCGATCCAATCACCATATCGATCTCCGGCCCGTCCAACGTGGACGAGGGAGACGCGACCTCCAACTACACGGTGTCGCTGTCTCCGGCGGGGGTGATGCCCACGGCGGACCTCACGGTGAGCTACGGCACCTCCGACGGGACTGCCACCTCTGCCGACTACACCGCCAAGTCTGAGACGCTGACGTTCACGAACACGGCGGCGGGTTCTCAGACGTTCACGGTGCAGACGACGGAGGACACGATAGACGAGGGCACGGGCGAGACGTACACCGTGACGCTATCGAGTCCCGCGGGCGGCGGAGGCCCGACGCCCACTATTGGAACGTCGTCGGTGAGCACGACGATAACGGACGACGACGACGCTCCGTCGGGCATCACTCTCAGCGCGAGTCCCAACACCCTGGGAGAGGACGACTCGGCGACCTCCGTCACCGTCACCGCCACGCTGAACGGCAGCACGCTGCCCTCAGACACCGTGGTGACCATCGGCACGCTGTCGGGCACGGCGACGAAGGGTAGGGACTACACGGCGACGACCCTGGTGAGCATCACGATCCCGGCCAACTCCTCCACGGGCTCCGGCTCGATCACCATCACTCCGACGGACGACACGGTGGTGGAGGGAGACGAGACGATCATCGTCTCCGGGACCACGACGGTGAGCCTGGACGTGAGCGACGCGATCATCACGCTGACGGACGACGATAAGACCACCACGACGCCCGGCGACAAGGACTCGGCTGAGCTGAGCATATCCGGCCCTTCCGGGAGCGTGTCGGAAGGAAGCAACGCCGTCTTCACCGTCACCCTCTCCCAGCCGGTGGACGCGGATGTGACGGTGGGGTGGAGCGCTCCTCTGGGGACGGACTCGGCGGATGGTTCGGACCTGGGAACCACGTCGGGTACGGTGACGTTCGCCGCCAACAGCGCGGCTGGGTCGACGCAGGACATCACCATGGCCACGACGGACGACAAGCTCTCCGAGACCTCCGAGTCGTTCACGGTGACGTTGGGGACGATCACGTCGACGCTGTCGTCTCAGTTGTCACTGAAGAACGGCGCAAGCTCCGATACGGCGACCATAGCCGCGAGCGATCCCATCACCATATCGATCACCGGCCCGGCCAGCGTGGACGAGGGCGAGGCGACCTCCAGCTACACTGTCTCCCTGTCGCCGGCGGGGGTGACGCCGACGGCGGATCTCACGGTCTCCTATGGGACTGCGGACGGCACGGCTGAGGCGGGTTCCGACTACACGGCCAAGTCGGGCACCCTAACCTTCACGAACACGGCTGCGGGTTCTCAGACCTTCACGGTGCAGACCACCCAGGACACGATAGACGAGGGCACGGGCGAGACGTACACCGTGACGATATCGAGTCCGTCGGGCGGCGGAGGCTCCTCACCCACCCTCGGCACGTCGTCGGTGAGCACGACGATATCCGACGACGACGCCGCTCCGTCGGGCATCGCGTTGAGCGCAAGTCCGTCGAGCCTTGGAGAGGACGACGCTGCCACGTCCGTTACGGTGACGGCGACGCTGCAAGGCGGTAGCACTTTGCCCACCGATACGGTGATCACCATTGGTGCACTAGGCGGCACAGCCACCAAGGACACCGACTACTCGGTGACTACAGCGCTCAGCAGCATCACCATATCCGCCAATTCCGACACCGGGACAGGAACGCTCGCCATCGATCCCACCGACGACTCGGTGGTTGAGGGCGACGAGACTATTACGATCTCAGGCACCACCACGGTGACGGACCTGAACGTGACCTCCGCCACCGTCACGCTGACGGACCACGCTACCAGTCTGCGGAAGGACTCGGCGAAGCTCTCCATATCGGGGCCATCGGCCAACGTCGCTGAAGGCTCCGACGCGACCTTTACCGTGACCTTGTCCCAGCCGGTGGCTGCGGATGTGACGGTGGCCTGGAGCGCTCCACTGGGGACGGACGCCGCCGAGGGCGCGGATCTTGGGTCCACGTCGGGGACGGTAACGTTCGCGGCGAACAGCGCCGCCAATGCCACCCAGGACATCACCATCACTGCTACGGACGATAAGCTGTCCGAGACCGCCGAGTCCTTCACCGTCACGCTGGGAACGATCACCTCCACGCTGTCTTCGCAGGTGTCGGTGGATTCGTCAGCCGGGAGCGCCACGGCGACGATAGCGGAGAGCGACCCAATAACCATTAACATCAGCGGCCCCACCAGTGTGGACGAGGGCGACGCCACGACCGCGTACACGGTGTCGCTGTCGCCGTCGGGCGTCACTCCGACGGCTGACCTGACGGTAAGCTACGCCACCGGCAACGAAAACGACACGGCCCTTGGGGATTCCGACTACACGGCCAAGTCCGGCACCCTCACCTTCACGAACACGGCCGCGGGGTCACAGACCTTCACCGTTCAGACCACCCAGGACACGATAGACGAGGGTGCGGGCGAGACGTTCACCGTAGCGATATCGAGTCCTTCGGGCGGAGGAGGCCCGACGCCCACTGTTGGAACTTCGTCGGTGAGCACGACGATAACGGACGACGACGACGCTCCGACCGGCATCACCCTGAGCGTGAGTCCCGCCACCATGAGAGAGGACGACGACGCCACCGAAGTCACTGTCACCGCCACCCTGCAGGGCGGCAGCACGCTGCCCTCAGACACTGTGGTCACCATTGGCACGCTCTCGGGGACTGCTACGAAGGACACCGACTACTCCGCCACCACCCTGGCGAGCATCACCATACCAGCCACCTCGGATATCGGCACCGACACGATCACTATCACGCCAACGGACGACTCCGTGGTGGAGGGGGACGAGACGATCATCATCTCCGGGACCACGGCGGTGAGCCTGGACGTGAGCGATGCGATCATCACGCTGACGGACCACTCTCAAAGTAAGCGTCTGGACGGAGCAAAGCTGAGCATATCCGGTCCGGCGTCCAACGTGTCCGAAGGGAGCGACGCGACCTTTACCGTGACCTTGTCCCAGCCGGTGGCTGCGGATGTGACGGTGGCCTGGAGCGCTCCACTGGGGACGGACGCCGCCGAGGGCGCGGATCTTGGGTCCACGTCGGGGACGGTAACGTTCGCGGCGAACAGCGCCGCCAATGCCACCCAGGACATCACCATCACTGCTACGGACGATAAGCTGTCCGAGACCGCCGAGTCCTTCACCGTCACGCTGGGAACGATCACCTCCACGCTGTCTTCGCAGGTGTCGGTGGATTCGTCAGCCGGGAGCGCCACGGCGACGATAGCGGAGAGCGACCCAATAACCATTAACATCAGCGGCCCCACCAGTGTGGACGAGGGCGACGCCACGACCGCGTACACGGTGTCGCTGTCGCCGTCGGGCGTCACTCCGACGGCTGACCTGACGGTAAGCTACGCCACCGGCAACGAAAACGACACGGCCCTTGGGGATTCCGACTACACGGCCAAGTCCGGCACCCTCACCTTCACGAACACGGCCGCGGGGTCACAGACCTTCACCGTTCAGACCACCCAGGACACGATAGACGAGGGTGCGGGCGAGACGTTCACCGTAGCGATATCGAGTCCTTCGGGCGGAGGAGGCCCGACGCCCACTGTTGGAACTTCGTCGGTGAGCACGACGATATCCGACGACGACGACGCTCCGTCCGATATCGCGTTGAGCGTAAGTCCCTCCACCCTGGGCGAGGACGACGTTGCCACCTCGGTGACAGTCACCGCCACGTTGAACGGGGGCACCACTCGATCCGAGGCTACGGTGGTGACTATTGGGGCGCTGGGCGGGTCGGCGACGGAGGGCACCGACTACTCCGCCACCACCCTCGCCAGCATCACGATCCCGGCGAACACGTCGAGCGGGACGGGCACGCTGACCGTCACTCCGACGGATGACACAGTGGTCGAGGGAGACGAGACAATCATGATCTCGGGGACCACGACAGTGGATCTTGACGTGAGTCCGGCCGAGATCACGCTGACGGACGACGAAAAGGGGACGACTACCATCCCTGGTGACAAGGACTCGGCCACCCTGAGCATCACAGGGCCCACGTCGAACGTCTCCGAGGGTGGAGACGCCGTGTTCACCGTAACGCTTTCCCACCAGGTGGACGCCGATGTCGTCGTGTCGTGGAGCGCGCCCCTGGGTGCCGACGCAGCAGAGGCCGCAGACCTGTCTGCCACGTCGGGCATCGTGACCTTCGCGGCCAACAGCGCCGCAGGCGCCACCGAGAGCATCACCATCACCGCCACTGACGACAAGCTGTCGGAGACGGCGGAGTCCTTCACGGTGACGCTTGGGGATATCACCTCCACGCTGTCTTCGCAGGTGTCGGTGGACAAGTCAGCCGGGAGCGCCACGGCGACGATAGCGGAGAGCGACCCAATAACCATCAACATCAGCGGCCCCACCAGCGTGGCCGAGGGCGACGCCACCACAGCGTACACTGTGTCGTTGTCGCCGTCGGGCGTCACTCCGACGGCTGACCTGACGGTGAGCTACGCCACCGCCGACGGCACGGCCACCGCCGGTACGGACTACATCGCCAAGTCCGGCACCCTCACCTTCACCAACACCGCTGCGGGGTCTCAGACGTTCACGGTGCAGACAAACGACGATGACGAAGGCGATGCCGGAGAGACCTTTACCGTTTCCATCTCCAGTCCATCGGGCGGCGGCGGGCCTTCACCAGTCCTCGGTACGTCGTCGGTCACCACCACCATAACTGAAGCAATTTCGGATATCACACCCCCGCCCAATAACATCATCGATCCAACGCCCATAGTTCAGCCGACGCCCACGACGCCGCCCGCATCTACACCTATACCTACGCCTACGCCGACGCCCACGACGCCCACGACGCCCACACCTACGCCGACGCCCACGCCGACGCCCACACCGACGCCCACACCTACGCCGACGCCCACGCCGACGCCCACACCTACACCTACTACGCCCACGCCGACGCCGACGCCCACGCCTACGCCTACGCCGACACCCACACCCACACCTACGCCCACACCGACGCCGACGCCTACACCCACGCGGACGACGCCACCTATACACACGTCGCCGCCGGCGCCTGCACCCACGCCGACACCGACGCCCACAGCTGCGCCTGTGCCCACCGCTTTCACTCTGGATGTCAGTCCCAACAGATTGGCTGAGAACGCTGGCGCCACGTTCGTGACGGTAACGGCAGCGCTGGAGGGCAGGACTGCCCACACAGAGGACATTATCGTGACCTTGACTTTGTCGGGAACCGCCGACGCTTCCGACTATGCAGTTTCAAATCTGGGCAGTATAACCATCCCCGCAGGCCGGTTCAGCCAGTCCCGCTCGTTGGTCATCACGCCCGTGGACGACACCATAATCGAGGAGACCGAGACGATCTTGATAACCGGCAGGTCCCCCGGCATGGGCGACAGGACGGACACCATTCTCCTTACCGATGCCACCGATACGCAGGGCAACGGCGTTAACGCCTATCTGAGCATCTCGGACCAATCGGTAACGACACCGGAAGGCGAAACCGTCGAACTCACCGTTATGCTCTCCCACTCGGTCGCCGCTGACGTAAACGTCGTCTGCCAGGTGACCCCGGGATCGGCGGACGAGGCGGATTACGTCCACCCGCCGGGGGCCGTCATCACCTTCCCCGCCGACTCCGCAGCCGGCGCAACACAGACCATCGTGATTCCCACCAACCAGGACACGCTTTCCGAAGAGGCGGAGAGCTTTACCGTAGCGCTTGGAGCCGTGTCAGGCGATCTGGCTTCCCAGGTTTCGGTGAACCCGACCAGGGGCAGCGCTATTGTGACGATAACGGAGAGCGACCCTATCACGGTGAGCGTATCCGGCCCGTCATCCGTCGAGGAGAACGACGGGACCGCCAGCTACTTCGTCTCCCTCTCCCCCTCGGACGTTGTTCCCACCCAGGACCTGACCGTCAACTACGCCACGGCCGACGGCACCGCGAAGGCGGGAAGCGACTACGCGTCGGCGTCGGGGACGCTGACCTTCACCCCGGCCGACGCCGCGGCCAAAACCATCACGGTGCGGACCACTGAGGACACCCTTGACGAGGGTACGGGCGAGACCTTCACCGTGTCCATCTCCGGTCCCACGGGCGGAGGAGGCCCGTCGCCAACCCTGGGCGACTCCTCAGTCACCACCACCATAACCGACGACGATGCGCCGGTTTCTGCGTCTGCGCTCGTATCTACGCCGGAGCCTACTCCTGCGCCGACGCCGGAACCTACGCCGGAGCCTACTCCTGCGCCGACGCCGGAACCTACGGCGGAGCCTACTCCCGCGCCGACACCGGAACCCACGCCGGAGCCAACCTCCGCGCCCACGCCGGAGCCTACTCCCACGCCGACGCCGGAACCCACGCCGACGCCAACCTCCGCGCTCACGCCGGAGCCTACTCCTGCGCCGACGCCGGAACCCACGCCGGAGCCAACCTCCCCGCCCACGCGGGAGCCTACTCCCACGCCGACGCCGGAACCTACGCCGGAGCCCACCTCAACGCCCACGCCGGAGCCTACTCCCACGCCGACGCCGGAACCCACTCCGGAGCCGGTTGTCCCGCTGGCTCTGCAGCTGACGGCCACACCACAGCCCACACCTGTGCCGACGAGTGACCCGGTGCAACCCGTGGCCAAGTCGATTGACTCAGGCGCCTCAGCCTCATCGGCCTCACAGGCGTCCCCGGTCATCCCGCTATCATGGCTCTCACCATGGCCGTGGCTCCTGCTCCTGCTGGCAATGTTGATTGCACTAGCGATAGTGGCAGCTCGCAGACGCAGGAGACGCGCAAGGAGCCTGAACAGTGAGAGTGCGGCATGATGCACGAGGGAACGATTGGGAGGGTTGCCGCGGAGCGCTGAGGGTATAAAGATCAGGGGCAGACCACTATCGCGTGGACATGCGATTCGACCTGCCCCGTGCACGGTTCGTCATGGATACCTTCGACCCGGGCTGTCGCACCCTTTCAAGTCGCTTCCGCCACGACTGCCTTTACCAACTCCGTGCACGCTCGGTGTGGAGAGAAGTCTCGGACAAGCCTGGGAACCGTGGGCCCAAGCCTCAGTTGGCATCAGTCTCAGTGTTCGATTGAGCGTCGCGTCTACGGGAGAGCCGTGAGGGGACCCAACTCTCGGATCCCCGACTCATCGTTGTTCGGCCTCGTGCCGAACATCGCTTCGAGATCGCTGCAAATCATCGTCGGATCCGAACGTGCCACGATCCCGCACGTCCGTCATATGTGAAGGCCGACCACTTCGGACCGCTTCCCGGTCCATCACTCCCTAAGAGGGTGTCCAAAGCCCTTCCGTTCTCCCCCGTATTCAGGTACGGGGGAGATTCTTGAGCCTGTCGAAGGGTCGGAGGCGCTGTTCATGGTTCGACAAGCTCACCACGAACGGTTTCCGACGCTTTATTGGACACCCCTTTAAGGCGAATCGGGATCGCCAGGCCGGTCGTCGTAGTATCGCGACGTGAAGAGCAGCCCTCCGTGGCGGATGGCCCACGTATGAGCGTACAAGGTCTCCGAAGACCTGGTGTTGGGGAAGACGAAGCTGACCCAGGTGCCCCGCTCCGTGGCCGCCGCCATCTCTTCCCCAATATTCCGGATGCGGCCCGCGCCGACGCCATTCAAGTCGGTGCCAACGAGATTTGGAGCGAGAACGGCGACGCGCACGACGTCGTTCTCATCTGCCATGGTCAGGCTCCACTGGCCGTCAACGCTCTCCTGGCTGTTGTAATGGGCGATGGTGGCGTCCAATCCGTTGGCCTCGTAGTACTCGATGGCCTTCTGCACATACGCCTTGGTATATGCCGCCGGGTCTTCAACCTGCGGGTAGTAGCCGGAAGCGAAGAGCATTCCGTCGCGGCGCACCGCGTACCCAACCTTCGGGACTTCCTTCAGCGTCACCGGATGAGGCCACAGGTACTCCACCCAGATTCCTTCCTCGGTGGCTTTGGCCAACTCCTCGCCCAACTCGTAGCCGTCAGAACCCCTAACGTCTTTGATATCCGTCCCGATGAGCTGGGGCAACAGTGGGTGGACGTGATAGATGTCCTTCTCGTCGGTGGCGAAGAGATACCATTCGCCTTCGAAGCTGGCGACGCTGTTGTAGTAGTTGAGCATGGACTCCAAGCCTTCGCTCTCGTAACGTTCTACGGCTTGGCTCACGTACTGGACCGTGTATTCCCTGGGGTCGGCCCCCTGCCAGGCAGGGGATCCGGACTCGGGACCACCGGCGTAATAGCCGGAGGCGAATATCAACCCGTCGTGGCGGACGGCCCAGGTGACCTTCTGCTGTTCCTTGCGGGATACCGGATGAGGCCACAGGTATTCCACCCAGATGCCGTCCTCGGTGGCCTGGGCTATCTCCTTCCCCAGTTCCTGACCGTCCGAACCCACTACGTTCTTGATGTCGGTGCCGATCAGGTGCGGGAATATCGGATGAGCTACGTAGTTGTCGTCCGCGCCGATCAGGAACAGGTAGAACTGGCCGTCCAGGCTGTCCTGGCTGTTGTAGTGGGCGATGACGGAGTCCAGGCCGTCATCGTTGTACTTGGCGATGGCCTTGTTCACGTACTCCTTGGTGGAACCCGCCACGTCTTCCGTCAGGGCGGAATGGCTGGTGGCGAACACCAGACCGTCATGAAGGATCACAAAGACCCGTCGCGGCTCTTCCTGCTTGGTGGCCGGGTTGATGCCCCGATCGGTAGACCAGGCGCCGTCTTCAGTGGAGTCGGTTATCATTCTCCCCAAGCCGGAGAACCTCGATCCGGGGCCGACGTACTGGCCCTCGAGGGTGGGCAGGGCGCGGAACACCAGCACTACGCTTTCTTCGGCGTCCAGGATGGTCAGCGGCCGGCCATCTTTGATGCCGGCTTCGGACTTGTAGTGTTCGACCGTCGCGTCCAGTCCGTTCTCTTCGTAGTATTCAATGGCCGTCGCGATGAAGGCTCGCGTTATGGCGTCGTCGTCCAGTGCATCTGTTTCCGGCGCGGGTTCCGGGGCCGTGGTGGCAACGGGCTCCGGTGTCGGCTCGGGGGCTGTAGTTGCAGCGGGCTCCGGCGTCGGCTCCGGGGCCGCAGCGGCAGTGGGCGCCGGCGTTGGGGAAGGGTCGTCACCGCACGCAACCAAAATGGCTGCAGAGGAGACCACGATCAAGAACAAGAACAGTGCGCTCATGCCCCATGGCGCTGATTGAAACTTTCTGCCTGTCCCATTCGCCTGCGGTTTGCCCGTTTGCTCGGTTCTCAACATGAGTTATCCCCCTTGATTCGTGTCACACATTTTACTGTGGCCGAAAGCCTTTGGCAAAGAAATGTACTCTCAAGTATGTCAAGATATTGTGTCTCATTTCATATGTCCGAGTATATTATCTGTCCGAATACATTATCACATATAATGTATATGTATATGTTGTCTCATTTGTGTTGAATAAGCGATTTACTGCTCGCAGGTTGCGGAGCCATCACCAACCCTCACTCCTGAGAAGAGCTTCTCCCGATTTGACAAGCAAGAACGTATGTACCACGCTATCCACATGGGACTACCCGCCGCCCGCACTCGCGACAACTAGGAAATGGCCCAGAATGGCCCAAAATGGCCCAAATATAACAAAGAAAAGCTCTGGAGACGCATGTTCATGCGCTTCCCCGTCATGCCCTGCGCCACGTGACCCGGCAGACCTCCCCTGCCATTTTCATGATAGGTGGTGTCCGTGCAGCCGACATGAGCGATGGTATGAAGACAACCCCCGGCAAACCTCCCGTAGGGGCGTTCGCGAATCGCCCCTATCATTTTCATTGCTGGTTGCGCGGGCCGAAGAATGTATGAGTGATTCCTGCGTCTGTCAAAGAGAAGAGCGGAAGCCCCCACGTATGGCGCGGGGGCTGGCAAATACGATACCATCCTGCCCCAAACTCGACGGAATTTTGGGAGAGTCGCCCGCGGGCTGCGGCGACTTCCCGGCTGGCTGTTGCGACCAAGGGTTTCACCTAAATGTTTAGAAGAGCCCAGGCGCGACACGAAATCCGGTACGAACCGGATGAGAAGTGTCCGCCCCTACTGGCGATATCCTCCGCTTTACAGATATTCATACCCAACACCATCAGCCTCGTCATGCTGGCGGCGCTGGTGGTGCGGGCGTCCGGCGAGTCCGAAGCCTACCTGTCATGGGTGACGTTTACCGTGCTGGCAGTCACCGGCGCCGGCATGATCCTGCAGACCCTCCGATTGCGGCATTTGGGTTCCGGCCGCCTCATCGTCTCGAACTTCAACGTTCCGTTCTTGGCAGTCAGCGCCTTGGCGCTTAGTGTCGGCGGACCTGGCCTGCTGGCCAGCCTGATCGTGGTTTCCACCCTGGTCCAGACTGTTTTGACCCTGCGCCTTGCCTCCCTCCGGCGGATATTTACGCAGACGGTGAGCGGAGTAGTGGTGATGCTGGTGGCGGTTTCGGCATTGCCCTTCATCATCAGCAGAGCGGTTATTCCGCCGGAAGGCGAATCTGCCGTGCTCTTCCTGGCGCCGGGCATGGCTGCTCTGGCGGCCGGGGTCCTCATATCCCTGCAGGACGCGCCGTTCTGGCGTGTATGGATTTTGCCGGTCACCGTAGCCGTAGGGATGATTGTGGCCGTCCCCCTCGGACTTTACGATGCAGACGTCATTGTCGACACTCCATGGCTGCTCCTGCCGGATTTCGGGTGGCCGGGGCTGGATCTGACCTTCAGCGCGGATTTCTGGGCACTGCTCCCGGTATTCGTGTTTGTGAACCTCACCTCCTTTATGAAGGCTGTGGGAGACCTGTCGGTGATTTACCGGGCTTCCTACCGGAATCAATCGGCCGTTGACTTCCGCACTGTGCAGGGGGGCCTGAACGTTTTCGGCGTGGGCACCCTCCTTTCCGGCCTCCTGGGAACCCTGCCGGTCGCCGCGCCGTGGGCGGCCACCGTGGTCTACATCGGCTTTACCGGCGTCGCCGCCAAGAGTGTTGGGATATACCTGGGAGTGTTGACGATACTGGTCGCCTCCTTTTCAAAGCTGCTCGCCATCTTGGTCGCCATTCCCAGCCCGGTGGTCAGCGCGGTGTACGTCATCATCTTCGGAATGCTCTTCGTCGAGGGTGCGAAGACGGTCTTCACCAGCCAGTTTGACCAGAAGAAGGCCACCATCACCGGTGTTTCCATAGTCCTGGGCCTGTCCGCGGGGACCTTCAGCGGATTCTTCGAAGGGATAACCATTCACCTGGTCGGCAATACCATCGTCATAGGCGGCATGGCGGCCATAGCCATGACCCTATTCACCGAAATATCAGGATTTCGCGCCAGCAAACTGAGGATTGATTTGGCCGAATCTTCTTTGCCCGACGTTGACGATTTTCTCTGCCGGTTCGCCGACAAACACTCTTGGCCGGATGAAGGGAAGAATCGCCTGCGTCTGGTGGGAGAAGAGGTCATGTTGAGCCTGTTCAATGAAGAGCACGACGGCCCTGCCGATCGGAAGCGCAGGCTGGTCGCCACGATTCGCCCGGAAAGCGGCTCGGCCGAGCTTGAAATCGTGGTCGCTTCGGATGACGCCATCCAGGGAAATATCGAGAATCGCATGGCCTATCTGGGCCCGGACCAGGCGCTGGAAGACGAACAGCAATTGTCCGTCCGCATCCTGAGCCACTACGCCTCATCGGTACACCACCGCAAATACTACGGCATAGACATCATCAGCTGCCGAGTCGAAAAGTAGCGCGGCAGAGTCACTTACCTCTCCCTCCTCTTTGAGCCGCGCTGGGTCAGGTTGGGCTCACTGGACGGGATGGCCCTCTGCGCCTGCAATGCCGGAGGCTCAGGGAGGTCTACCCGGGGTCGGTCACCGGGAACCTAATATCAGGACCTCCCACCGGAAAGTTCGCAGTGCGGGACACGCTGGCCCACCGGCTTGCAGTTGGACCCGGCGGAGACTCGAACTCTCCCGTCATGGCGTGCGATTGAATTCCTCCTAGTGGTTCAACATGATTGTATTGACGGTAGCTAATGCCAGTTCATTCCGATTATGTGCCATACCTGTGACACAGTTCACAACCCGCCATTCCGGCCTAGAGCTTGCCCTGTACTACGATACGGGGCCGGAATCCAGTCCCGATTTGACAAGCAAGAACGCATGTACCACACTACACATAAGCAATTGTCCACGGCCCAATCAGACCATAACGAGAGACGGCGCAGAGTGGCAGAAAATGGCACAGATAGAAGAGAACTTTCTCGAAATACCGGCGCTCTCTATTCGCCAACTCACGTCATCGCCATCATTCTGCAACGCCATACAACTTTACAATAACGACGGAAATGCCACAAAATGCCACACCATGCCACAAATTTACAGTAATTACTTGGGATAGACGGGTTCTCACTCCTCGCCATCTAGACTTCAGTTGCGTCCTATCGCCGAGATCAAAATGAGTGCCGGGTGTGCCACTGGGATCCACCCAGCGAGCCTGGTGGTTCAACGTGATTGTATTGACGGGTACCTAATGCCGGTTCATTCCGACTACGTGCCATGCCTGTGACACAGTTCACAACCCGTCATTCCTGCGAAGGAACGTCACCCCGTATCCCCATGCGGGGCAGGAATCCAGAAAACCTGATAAGGCGAGTGCACAGCCATATTGCTCCAAGCTCGCCTACCCATCATTTCAAAGTTTTCGGTCTACTAGGACCCCGGACCCGCATGTGGCTACCGGTGACGGTGGAGGACGCCATGAAGATGCCGTTGTCCCGCAGGATCACGCAGCCGCGACTGCGGGTCAGGTCTTTGCCGGCGTACGGTACTCAGGCGACGAGCCCCTATCGAGAGGAGAGGAGGGTTCTCAGACAGGGGCCCTTCGCCTGAATAAGATAGCCAGTACGAATATCCCGCTTGCGACCAGGGTCATGGCGGGACCGGCGGTCAAATTGAAGTGGTAGGAGATGTAGAGGCCCGCAACGGCGGCCAGGGTCCCCAACGCCGCGGCCACTATCATCATCGAGACAAAACGCTTGACCAACAGATACGCCGTGGCAGCAGGCGTCACCAGCATTGCCATGACAAGAATGACACCCGCCGCCTGAATCCCTATCACGATAACGAGGGCAAGTATGACCAGGAACACATAATCGATGATGTTGGTACGCCTGCCGACAACCTGGGATCCCACGGGATCGAAGCTCGAGAACAGCAGCCAGTGGTGAAGAGCGAACAGCCCCAGGATGACCGTCACGGTTATCCCAAGGGACACATAGATGCCTGTCGGAGATATGCCCAAGATCTGCCCCAGGAGCAGGTCTTCCAAATTGACTCCGATCTGTGTTGCTCGTGTTGCTCGTGCCAGCATCACAAGTCCGAGGGCAAACATGGCCGCGAAGAGGATGCCTATGGAAGTATCCGTGCTGAGGCCCGCGCGCCGGCTGATGATCCTGACCAGCATGGCAACGGAGACCCCCGTGGGAACGGCGGCTATGGCCGGGTTGAAGCCGACTATGAACCCAAGCACCATTCCCGGCAACACGGCGTGGGCGAGGGCGTCCCCCATGAAGGCGAGGTTCCTGGTAACGACGTACGCGCCGACCAGCGGGCACATCACGCCCACAAGCACCGAGCCTATCAGGGCTCTCACCATGAAGCCGTATTCGAGTGGGGCGACGAAGAAATCTATCACGTCGTCCTGCTACCGCTCCCCGCCCATCGTGAGGCGCAGACCGTGGGCGCCGTACAGCTGCTCCATGACCTCGGACGTGAATACCTGGTCGGGAGGGCCGCAGGCGCACACGTTGCGGTTCAGACACAGTATCTCGTCGAAGCGACCGCCCAGGTTGGTCAGATCGTGGGTCGCCAACATGATGATGCGCCCCTCATCCCGCAGTGTTTGCAGGACCTCTACGAGGCCTTCCTGGGCACCCGCGTCAACGCCGCTGAAGGCCTCATCCAGCAGAAGCACGCTAGCCTCCTGGGCCAGCGCCCTTGCGACGAACACCCTCTGCCTCTGCCCTCCCGAAAGCTCCGTCATGAGGGCAGAGCGATGGTCCCACAGGCCGACACGGCCAAGGCACGCGTTGACAAGCTCGCGGTCTCTCTTGCCAGGCCGACGGAACCATCCCAGCCTGCAGCACCGGCCCATCATTACAACGTCCATCACGGTCACGGGAAACCGCCAGTTGACGCTCTCCCGCTGAGGCACGTAGGCCAATGCTCCGCTTCCCTGGTCTACACGGTGAAGGGTTACCTTCCCCCGGTGGACCGGAAGGAGCCCGGCAATAGCATTGAATAGAGTGCTCTTGCCGGCTCCGTTCGGTCCTACTACGCCCATTAGAGTCCCCGCATCCACGTCGAAGGTGACGTTATTCAGGGCCATGTGCCCATCGAACTCGACGGTCACGTCCTGAAGCGACATCCTCGCGCTGTGCGGGTTTGGGGCGGATTTCACTTCAATGCCTCAACGATGCGTTCAACGTTCGTTCGCACCATGGTAAGGTACGTGTCAGCGCCGCTGCCCTCCGGCCCAAGGGAACCCGAATAGAGTCGGAACAGCTCCGCGCCGGTCTCCCTTGCTACGGCTTGCGCCAGCCTCTCGCTGACTGTCGTTTCGCCAAACAGTGCTTGTATGTCGCGCTCCCGTATCACCTCGACCAGCTCCGCGATGTGCTCCGCGGAGGGTTCCACGTGAGTCGCCAACGACGGTATGACCAGCCCAGCTATCTCGAACCCATAGGCATGGGCAAAGTAGGTGAAGGCGTCGTGCGAGGTAACCAGCAGCCTGCGCTCCGGCTGCACCAACCCAACCTGATCGAGAATCCAGTAGTGCAGCTCGTCGAGCTCTTCCCCATACTCTGAGGCGTTCTGGAAGTAGACGCTCGCGTTGTCGGGGTCTACAGCCGAGAGTCGAGCGGCTATCTCGTTGACAGCGACCTTCACGCGGATCGGATCGAACCAGAAGTGAGGATCGTGAGTGCCGTGGTCATGGTCGTGCCCTTCATGGCCATGCTCGTCATGGCCTTCATGGGGCGCGTCGCCCGAGTCGGCGACGCCGAGGAACGCCAGGCTCGACGGGGCGCCGCCGAGTTCCCACTCCTCCTCGATCTCCATATGTTCGAGGTGGACCCCGAGCACATGGCCGCTGTTCGGGTCGGCGACGTAGAGCCACTCGCCGACGACGATCATGGCGGGACGACCAGCGTCGCCCGGCTCGAGCAGATCCGTCGTCGCAACCAAGTCGCCGTCATGCGCGTCCAGCGCGTGCAGCACGCCGTCAGCGCCGAGCACGTAGAGCAGCTCGCCATCGCTGGAGAACTTCGTGGAAACGCTCGGCTCGCTGAACACTTGGCGCATTTCGCCGTGCTCCACGTCGATCAGCCAAATGCCATCGTCGACGAAGCCCTGATCGCCGCGGTAGGAGGCCCTGCCGAAGAAATGCTCGACGTGGTGGTGACCGTAGACCGACCCGATCCGAGAGTCTTCGCGCATCTCCGGCGGATTGGCGATGAACACGTGCTCGTACTCGCCGTCGTGAGCTTCGAGGAAGAGCACGCCTCCGACGCAGCCGAAGGCCGCGCCGTGCTCATTGTAGGACTCACCGTGCATGCCTGGGCATGAGCGATTGCTGGCGTCGTAGACGACCTGATCGCTGAAGTCGCGGACTTCCACGCCAACGGGCAGGCTGCTGTCGGTGTTCTCGGGATAGTCGGGATTCTTCGTGGTTACGAAGACGTGGTCGTCCGAGATGACCAGCGCCGCACCATGCTGCGGTCCGGCCTCAAGCACGACCGGCTCATAACCGCCGCTTGAGTTCGCCAGGTCCGCCTCGTTGATCAGAATGGCGTGACCAAGGGCGTCGGCGAAGATCGCGGTCCAACCGTGACTGTTTACGTAGTGAATCGGTCGTTCGTCCGCGATTTCCAGCGAGTGCCGGGACACCGGCTCTTGGACAAGGTCGTAGTGATCGCCGTGCTCGACGAGGAAGACGCCGCCGTCGAAGACGTGGACACGGTCGTCGTTGTCCTCCGGCCCGCGGGAGAGGACGATGCCGTAGCGATGGGTGGGACTGGGGTACACGGTCGCGCGGGGCGCGGCGACTTCGAAAATTCCGCTTTCAACGCCATCGGTCGATAGATCGATGACGGAGAGGTGCGCTTCTACCGCATCAGCAATGAGCAGGCGGCCAATGGCTATCTCGCCATGGTCATCGTGGCCTTCCTCCTCGTGGTCTTCACCTTCATGGTCGTCGTGGCCTTCCTCCTCGTGGTCGTCATGCATATCGGCCATGGCGTACTCGATGGGATCGACGGCTTCACCAAGCGCGACAATCTTGGACTCGTCCGCGCTGGCGTTGTGCAAGAGCTCCTCCAGCCATTCGGCCTCCAGGCTGAGACCGACACTCAGCACGAGATCCGCGTCGGCTACCCTTGCAACGTCGCGAGCTCCCGGCAGGAATGTGTGAGGATCGGCGCCCGGCGCCAGCAGGCTGAAGACCTCTGCCCTGTCTCCACCTACCACCCGAGCCCAGTCGGCCACAAAGTTGGTGGTTGTCACCACCTGGACCGGCGGGCCGGAGGGCGCGGGAGCTTCCCTGGCAGCCGATGCTGCCTCCTGGGCAGCCGAGGCAGCTGCCGCCGCCTGTGCGGCTTCGGCAGCCGCGCTCTCGATCGCCTGGTTCGTGGCGACGAGGGAGGCGTTCACGATTTCCGTGACCTGGTCGGCGGTGAGCTGGTCGCCGACCGCGTCCTCGACGGCCTTGGCAACCAGGTCCTCGATGTCGCCGCGCGTAAGCGTGCCGGAGAGCCCGGCGCTCACCTGGGCCTGGACGATCCTGCTGATCTCGTCGGCGCTGACGCCTTCCGGCACCGCATTGGCAACCGCGGAGTTGACAAGGCTCGTGAGCCGGCTCACGTCGATCTCAGGCGCGGGCAGTGCCCGGAAGGACTGGTCGACGATCGCCTGCACGTCGGCCGCGGAGAGCTGCCCCTCCGTCGACTGGCTCACGATAGACTCGACGTCCGCACGCGTCAGACCCGCGGGCTGCGCGGCGATGGCCGCCGTGACCGAGTCCGAAACGAGCTTCTGTATCTCAGCCGCGCTGGCGCCCTGAGGCTGCGCAGCGATGGCCGACGCCACCGAATTCTGTATCTCGGCGGCGCTGGCGCTCTGTGCGCTGGCGACTGCGTCCTGGATCAGCTTCGCCGTGTCGACCGTTGGGACCGGCTCCGGCGCGTCGTCCCCGCAGGCAATGGCGAAGACCAAAGCCGCAATCGCTACGACTATGGCCACTGACCTCCATTTTATTAGACTATGTATCATTTCTTATCGTCCTCCTGTTTTTGTGGGGGTTCTCCCCTTTAGTTAGTTTGAGTTTCTAAGGATCTGTTAAGTATTGATATGATGTATCATTATTATGTACGCGACACTGAAATATCAGCGGGTTGGAACAATCCGTCTGCTTACCCCCGTCGGCGCGGCAATAATCGCAAGTCACGTACAGCGCAATGCGGTGGTCGACGATCTTCCCCGGAATGTCGGCGCCAATAGCCCTGAGCAGCCGATCGAAAGTCGCCGCCTTGAACTCTCCCACCCCACCGCACCGGACGCAGACAGAGTGGTAATGACGATGATCGACACGAGTGAGGCTGTACACGAGGGCTCCGTCCATCATGGGAACCTTGCAGACCAGCCCCGCCTCGAGAAGGAGTTTTACGGTCCGGTATACCGTTGCCCTGCCCACCGAAGGCAATTCTTCACTGAGCGCCTCTAGTGTGAAGCCTCCATGCTTCTGCTCCAAGAGCTGGGCTATTGCCTTCCTGGGCGCAGTAGCCTTATAGCCTCGATCCTCCAGCACCGCCATCAGGTTTGGGCGTGGTATCTCAAGCCCTTTATTGATAGTTAGTATCATTATATATTGCTATATAGCTGATGATTGTTCACAATTAGCGATACAAACTATCAAGAAAGATTTCGATTGTCAACAGCCAATATCCCGTCTTTAGGGTTCTCATACCTGTCCGCCGCAGCAAGCCAACCGGGGACTGCCGGACTTCAGGACTACTGAAGAGTCTAGCCCGCTGTGGGGACCTATCCAGTCGGTGACACGGAGATGCTGACTTTGGCGCCCAGCCAAGGCATTATCGATGAGCTTGCCACTTTGGGACAGCCGTTCCATATAGCGGTGCCTCCCAGCGAAATGTTCGCGGTACAGGACACGCTGGCCCACTCATCTGCGGCTACACCCGTCGGGAACCCGAGCTTTACTCCGGAGATGTCCTATTGGGACTGCCAGTAGGTGTCGGGGAGCAACTCTTCTACGTCCTCGTAGGGGACAAGGTCGTGGGGCTCGTTGAGGTCGAAATAGCGTACTCGAATGCGCTCCTTGCCGTCGGGGTCGGTTAAGGTAAAGGTTTCGAGGGTGTACGCTTGGTCGTAGGTGATTATCACTGAGCCGAAGGTTGGGTCTTCGACCTTCCAGATGTATCCGTCCGGGACTTGCTGCATCTCGTCGCGTGGGAGGGTGGAGTACGCCATGCCGAGGGACCCGAAGCTGATAATGTCGCCCACCGGCCCGAAATCGACGGCGGAGGAGTTCTCAGGGAGGAAGTACCATTTGTTTGCATCGAGGTCGTGGAGGTACGCGCTTAAGGTACCAGGGCGGCTGACGATTTCGATGGAGCGTTCGATCGGCTTGGTCATATCTATTTTTGCGAAGAACTGTGTTGAGTCATCGCTTGTTCTTAATGTTATCCATCCGTGAGCGGTGGCCGTGACGGGGTAGCCGCCATCGGTGTACTCGCTGGGCATGTCGAAGGAAGCCTCGTACGAGAGGCTGATGAAGTTTTCGTAGAAGGCTTCGAGTCTCGCCTCGTCCTCCGGGGACACGGCAATCGTGGGAATCGGTGAGGGTTCCGGAACGCCGGTGGCCGTGGGAGTCGGTGAGGGTTGGGGAACCGGAGTGGCCGTGGGCGTTGCAGTCGGTTCCGGTGTGGCGGTGGGAGTCGGTGTCGGAAAGGGAATGTTGGACGCGGCGACGGTGCCTGAGACGGGTGTTGCGGTGGCTACGTTGGTTATGGCGATGGAACCTGAGGTTCGCCTGGGGATAGCAGTGGCGGTGGGGGTCGGGGACGGCAATGTGTGGAGGACAGCGGTGTCGTCAGTCTGTTGGGGGCCGTCCTGGCTGGATGCGCAAGCGAACGAGCCTGCGATCAAGACAAGCAGAATGGAGATTAGCGTGTAGTTTCTCAAAGAGTCTGTGTCTTTCAGCAGTAGTTGCGTGTTGAAAGTATAGCATGGGGCCGGATGGCGTCGAGGGTTTGGTCTTGATGTAGTGGTTGTCCTTGCGTTGTTGATGGTGGTGCCCCCGGACGGCTCTTTGTAGCGGTGAAACGTTCGCAGTACAGGACACCGAGGCCCACGAAGGCCCGCATCGTCGTCCGGGGGTCATTTCTCTGCCACACTTGAGGCGGACGCCCGCCGTTACATCGTGGTGGTATCCTATATCACGAAATTATTTTCCCTCAGCCTGCCGGGCTGGCCGGTGCAGGTAACGGAGGACGCCGGATGACTACGACCAACGCACTGGATGACGGGTTCGAAGACGCCGAGAGAGGTCTGGACAGGCTTGAGAAGTTTGAGGCTCTGCAGGTCCGCTCCGCTTCAGACCGGGCCGCGCATGAAGTTACGGAATACGTGATGAGACTGCGGACGGCAGTGACCGAGTTGGCCGGTGAACGTACCGCCTCAGAGTTGAGTGATGATGTAGGAGCGGAGACCGCGCGGCTCGTTGAGGAGCTGAGGCAGAGGGGCGACGATGATTACTGGAATACAACCATCCGTCCCGCACTTCTGAAAACGGACGCCTAGAGATGCCGCAGCTTCGCTCCGCAATTGCAGGCGCTGTCCCTTACAACCGGGGGTGTACGGCTTCGTCCTCACCCTTCACCCCGGCGGACGTGGTCCAAAACATCGCCGGAAGGCAATGATATGTCCCGAGACAGGTGGGGACCCGAAGGGCCGCCCATGGAAGCGTACTCCCGCGTGACCAACCTGGAACGCTTCTTGCCTCTGCACGCCGCAGCGACGGAGTTGCTCGACCGGCTGGAGCGAGAGTTCGCGGTTGACCGGCTGGAGGGACACGATGCTGACGACAATTGGAGCGGGGCAACCCTAGAGCGTCCTCCCATACGACTCGTCCCGCATGACCCACAAGCCGCGCCGATCGTGGTGGCATTCACCGACTTCCCAGGCCTGTATCTGAAGTTCGGCTCCTGGCGCACTGAACCATTCCCCGATTGTGGCTGTGACGCCTGTGACGAAATGCCCGACGATTCTATCGAGAGGATGACCGAAATGGTGGAAATCGTCGTCTCCGGCGGATTTCGCGAGTCGGTGCGAGTGCCTGCGCAGCTCGGTGATGGTTGGCGCGAATCGGAGTTCCGGTATAGCGACGGCGGTTCTCAGAGGGGCGAGAGGCGCGTCAGTCGCTCCCGCGCCCTCAAGATGACGGGAGGCGAACGGCATGTGACGCTGGACTGGAAGCCATGGCCTCGACGAGATGCAACCGCCACGTCGGCGGCTCGAATAACACCCCCACACCCACCGTCACGGTGAGAGCGGCTGCGGCCCCAAATCCGACACTGGACATGCGTCGAGCGCGTCCCTACAATCCGCGAGTCACGACCCTTTTCAACCTAATCGACTCAAGGGCAATGTATGAACACAGTGTCCGCGAGACGTTGTAGTTGGCCCGCAGAGGATACACATGACAACTTCAAGCGAACACGCAAACCCCGGCTTCCGCATAGTTCCCTCGGACATTCCCAACGACGGTATCCCCTACGTCGATCATCAGAAGCACGGACGGTCCGGTCATGGAGGCAACTGCCTGACCGAGTGCGCCAACGGCGATATCGTCTCCTTCTACAGCAACGTATCGGGCGAGATTCACCGGGGCCACGGCGTGGCCGGCTGGTCGGAGTATCGGAGGTCCTCGGACGGCGGCAGGACCTGGAGCGAGTCGGTCGCGCTCGACTACTCGAAGCGCGCGTGGGAAGGCGACGATCTGTATTCCGCGATCGTATTCGCGGTCACGACCGCCCCGAACGGCACGCTCATCGCCTTTGCTTGTCGTTTCGCAGGAGACCTGTGGGTGAAGAAACTGCCCCCGGTCTGCCTTCTGAGCCGTGATAACGGCCATACGTGGAGCGAGCCCCGACCCCTGGACCCTCACGCGACCGTCGAAGACGTATCGCTGACCTTCGACGCGGTCATTACCCACGAGGGCCAGGTCTTCGCGGCTTTCATGGGCGGGCCCGCCAACTACTGCAACGGCCCTTACTCGATGTATGCCTCCGTCGACAACGGCGAGTCCTTTGAGCGACGCAGCGTCCTGCCATTCGACATCCAAAACTACTACGTCACCGTAGGCGTTCTGGACAGCGGCGACATCATCGTCTACTCCTACCCCTACCGCCCTGATGAAGACATCGACGAGTACAACATCCCCTACCTCACAAGCGCCGACGAGGCCCGTACCTGGTCCGAGGTAAAGACCGCCCACTTCCCGCGTGCCATCCGCAATCCCCAGCTCTCCCGGAAGATCGGCAATCTCTACTTCCTACACGGACGCTCCGGCAGTCACAGTCGCGACCCGCGCCACCTGGTTCTCTACTCGTCGCCGGATGGGATCCACTGGGACGAAGGCAGAATCCTCCATCACAGGGGCCCCGGCCCCGGCGGAGGCGACGCATACTCGGCCAATGAAGTCATCGGCAAGTACGATCCGTCAGTGCCGAACCGGCTCCTCATCCAGTCCAGCATCGCCTACGAGGCCGATAATCTGAAGGTCAACGAGCGTCACTGGTGGATAGAGGATATCGACGGCGCCTGATGGCCGCACGGCCTCCGGCATAGCGAGCAGCCCTCGTTGGCTGCACAAACCCTCCCACACATCCGACGTTCCAATAAGAAAGCAGGAATGCCTCATGAACTTCGATGTCCAAGGCCACCTCGACGCCGTAGACCGCTCCGTCTCGTCCCTCGAACGCGACGGTCAACCCGCTCACGCTCCCACCCTCTCTCGCAGCTACGCGACCACGCTTGACGACTTGTGGGACGCAATGACCAACGCTGACCGCATCCCGCGCTGGTCTCTGCCGATCACCGGCGACCTCGAACTCGGAGGCCGCTACCAGTTGGAAGGCAACGCGGGAGGCACGATTACGGCGTGCGAACCGCTCTCGCACATTGCCCTCACATGGGAGTTCGCCGGCGACGTGAGCTGGGTGGACGTGGGCTTCTCCGACGAAGGAGCCAGCCGCGCGCGCCTCACGTTCACCCACACCTCCCTCCATTCTCCCCACTGGGACGAGTACGGCCCGGGCGCGACCGGCGTCGGCTGGGAGCTGGCGCTCTTGGGACTCGCCCTCCATATCGCTGACCCGACTGCGCCAATGCCCGACGAAGTGGAGTTCGCCACCTCGCCCGACGGCAAGGCGATCATCACAGGCAGCAGCGAAGCATGGGGACAAGCCGCCGTCGCAGCCGGAACCGACCCCGAAGCCGCCCGCGCGACCGCAATGCGCACGACGACGTTTTACACGGGCGAATCCGCTGAGCACACCTGAAGCAGAGCGTTCCCGGTATCACCGAAGCACCTGCCAACTCCCACTCCCGATACGACAATCGCAAGAGGAGCGTTGATTGACCGACCAACCGACGATTCTGGTCACGGGGGCAACGGGCTACATCGGCGGAAGGCTCGTTCCCCGTCTCGTCGAGGAGGGGCGTCGCGTTCGCGTCCTCGTCCGCAGCCGCGACCGTGTGCTCTCACGCCCCTGGTTTGAACAGGTCGAGATTGTCGTCGGCGATGCCCTCGACCCTCAAACACTAACCGAAGCTCTTACGGACGTGGACACCGCCTACTACCTGATCCACAGCATGTCCAAGGGCCCGAAATTCCACGAAGTCGACATGCGGGCAGCGCGTGCCTTCGGTCAGGCGGCCAAGGAAGCGGGCGTCGGTCGCATCATCTACCTCGGCGGCCTCGGAGACCCGGAAGCCAACCTCTCCCGTCATCTGCGCTCCCGGCAGGAATCGGGACAGGCGCTCCGCGAGGGCGGCGTCCCCGTCACCGAGTTCCGCGCCGCCGTGATCGTCGGTTCGGGCAGCATCTCCTTCGAGATGATCCGCTATCTGGTGGAGCGTCTGCCGGTCATGGTCTGCCCAAAGTGGATCTACTCCCGCATCCAGCCCATTGCCGTTGACGACCTTCTCGAATACCTCGTTTCCGCCCTCGACACGCCGGACAGCGTCGGACGCACCATCGAGATCGGCGGCAGCGACACCACCACCTACCGCGGACTCATGCTTGGCTATGCGAGGGCGAGAGGACTCAAGAGACTGCTGGTCCCCGTCCCTGTCCTCACTCCGCGTCTGTCCTCCTACTGGGTCCACTGGATGACACCCATTCCCGCCGGAATCGCCGTAGCCCTCGTCGACGGCCTTCGCAACAACGTCGTCGTAACCAATGACCTCGCGCGCACCCTGTTCCCCCACATCGAGCCGAAGGACTACGCCTCGGCCATCGACAGCGTGATGAAAGACCTGCAGCAGGGACGAATAGACACCGCGTGGAGCGATGCCGCGGGCACGGCCACAACGCCACGGGAGCAGGTGCGCCTCGAGTCCCGCAACGGACTGATCCTTGAGCGCCGACGCCGAAACGTCGCCGCCCCGGCACGACACGTATACCGCGTCTTCACCGGCATCGGCGCGAACCGGGGATGGTACTTTGCCAACTGGGCATGGCGCATTCGCGGCATGATTGACCGCCTGCTCGGAGGCGCCGGTCTCCGAAGGGGGCGACGCCATCCCGACCACCTGCGCGTCGGCGACGCCCTGGACTTCTGGCGAGTTGAAGCCCTCGAAGCCGACCGCATGGTCCGCCTGAGGGCCGAAATGAAGCTGCCCGGAAGCGCCTGGCTTCAATACGAGGCCCGCCAGGGCCCCGACAACACCACGCAACTCGTGCAGACCGCGGCGTTCGATCCCAGGGGACTCGCCGGGCTGGCCTATTGGTACGCCCTCTACCCCTTCCACGCCTGGATCTTCGGCGGACTCGTCAACTCCATCGCCCGTCGAGCAGAGCGCATGAGTGACGCCCCATCCCGCTAACGACGGAAAGGCGGCGTTGGCGCGCAATGGTATTTGTTCCCAGACCCAATAACTGTCCTGAGGTTTGCATTCTCAAACCTCATCCCCACTTGACGCTGGACTGCCCCAGCCATAGCCTACGCCTTAGCAAATCAACCGGAGTAACAGCCAAATGACCACATCGAACAGCCAGACCGTGCTCGTCACCGGCGCCTCGGCAGGCATAGGCAAGGCGACGGTGCAGACGCTGCTGGATGCGGGCTACACGGTCTATGCAGCAGCGCGTCGCGTCGAGAACATGCGAGACCTCGAAGACCTGGGGGCCGTCGCGCTCAAGATGGACGTCACCAAGGAGGAAAGCCTCGTTGCGGGCGTGGAGCGCATTAATGAGGAACAGGGCGGTGTGGACATTCTCGTCAACAACGCGGGTTTCGGACTGTACGGGCCGATGGAAGACATACCCCTCGACGAAGCGCGTTACCAGTTCGAGGTCAACCTGTTCGGACCGGCGCGGCTGACCCAGCTCGTCCTCCCTCACATGCGAGAGCAGGGCGCGGGGAAGATCGTGAACGTCTCTTCCATCGCGGGGAAGATGCATGCCCCGCTGGGGTCCTGGTACATCGCCACGAAGCACGCGCTCGAAGGCTGGTCCGACTGCCTGAGGTTCGAGCTCAAGAGCTTTGGCGTCGACGTCATCATCATCGAGCCCGGACTCATTCATACGGAGTTTGGGCATGTCGCGTTCGAGCCCATGGTCGAGCGTTCGGCAAACTCTCCCTATTCCGGCATCGTCAACAGGATGACGCAAGGGATGGACAGCTACGAGGGCGGATCGACGCCGTCGGTCATCGCCGACACGGTCCTCAAGGCGGTCCGCGCCAAGCGACCCAAGACCCGCTATGCCGCCGGACAGTACGCCAAGGCCGCACTCCTCCTGCGCAAACTCGTCAGCGACCGGATGTTTGACCGCGTCATCGAACGAATGGTTGGCTGACGGACGTACGCTCAGGCGCAACCAACCGTTCGCGGCCAATTCGCCAGACCACCCAGCACGCTACGTCAGCCCTGAAGCGCCGTGCCTGCCCCCTCTCCCGTCGTGGGCTGACAGGGTAGGCATTTGACTATTGGCTCACTTTGAAAGCAACCCCGCCACTGTCATTCTGAACGTAGCCAAGCGGAGTGAAGAATCTAAAATGCCCGTCCCAAGGCAGCGCCGACATGGAGAATTCCTATCCTGTCGGCGAGGATGCGGATGGCACGCCGGCTAACCCGTCTTGGGGTCATGGATTTTAGATTCCTCGCTCCGCTCGGAATGACAGGGAGGCGAGGCCGGATCGTAGCTGCAATTCCGTTTTGCCTACCCCTGTCAGCCCGTCGTGGGAGAGAGGATGGGAGGAGGAGGCAGCGGAAAAGGGTGAAATTTGTGACATGGTGTGACATTTTGTGACATTTCCGGTTGTTATTGTCAAATTGGGGGAGGTTTCGGGGTTCACCGCAGAGGGCGCAGAGATCACAGAGGGGGAGGGCTGGGGTGAGGGTGATGCCCTCAAACACGTCCTTCGAAACTGCCAATTACCGCGACAGATACCCTTGAACAGCCCTTAAGAAATACGTATACTTCTATTTATTATTCGTATACCACTATACAAGGTCAACCTACGATGAAGCAGAAACTCACTATCACGGTGGATGCCGACCTCCTTCCGGCGGCCAAGCGTTACGCCCGCTCCCGCGGCGTTTCCCTGTCGTCACTGGTCGAACAGTCCCTCAGGGAAATGGCCGGGGAGGGCAAGCCGTCCTTCTCCTCCCGTTGGCGCGGCAAGTTTCAGGCGGCCGAGCGTGAAGGCGATCCGCGCTATGACGCCCTGGCCGAGAAGTACCTCCGATGATACTTCTCGATACCGACGTGCTCATCGACATCGCCCTCGACAGGCCTCCGCACTCCGACCCTGCTGCGGAGCTCCTCGACCGGATCGAGCACGGTGCGGAGGCGGCGAGCATCGCGTGGCACTCCGTGTCGAACCTCTACTACGTCGTGACCCCTGCGCTTGGAGGTGTCAGCGCCCGCGACTTCATCGTCGAGCTAACCCGATTCGTGGCGGTGGCTGCGACCGACACCGAAGGCATCCGCTATGCCGCCGAGTTGCCCATGAAGGACTTCGAGGACGCCATGCAGGTCGCTGCCGCCCGCGCCTGCGGGGCTCGCCACATAGTCACCAGGAACGTCCAGGACTACGAACGCTCTCCGATCAGCGCCGTCGCGCCGGGGGAGGCGCTTAGGGAATTATTCTGATACCTACCGATGTAGTCTCCCCACTTTCGCCCCCAATCACCCCCGTGCTATTCCCTTCAGCCACGCCCGCGCCGCCCTCGGCGAACGCAGATGCACCAACTCCAGGTGACCGTGCTCAGGCCGCTCCAACTGCTCCGGTATCTGCCGGCGACGGAGCCAGTGAGTCTTCAGCGCCCACAGGAACAGCGAATCGCGCGTCACGAAGTGCCACCAGAGCTTTTCCCTGTTCCCGTGCCAGAGCTTCTTCCGAAATACCCCACGACCTATCGTCCTCCAGAACAGCCTCCACATCACCACGTATATTGGGAAGTCCAGCCACACCAGCAGAGTGGCCCTCGGCCAGATGACGTCCCGCGCAAGACCATAGTTGCCGTCCGCCACCCACCTGTTGCCCCGCAGCGCCTCTCTCACGCTCTCTCTGAACTCGTCGTTGGGTGTCTCAACCCAGTTCGGGCGAAACCGGTAGTAGTCCAACTCGAAGTGCGGCGTCTCCAACGCCCGCGCAATCTCCCCGGCAAGCGTCGTCTTCCCCGCCCCCGTCGTTCCAATCACGACGATGCGGTCCACAATGTGTGCCTTCTTCTCGTCGGTCAGGCGACGACGTGGGAAGTCCTTATGACCTGTTCAGCTTGGTTACCCTGCCCCCGATGAGCCATTCGGCCACGTACAGGTTGCCATTGGCGTCCACGGCCAGCCCGTGAGGGCTGTTGAACTTGCCCGCCTCCAGGAGGCTGGTGGGCACTATTTGCCCCGATTCGTTCGCATTGTTGGGCCAGCCCTCTACGTCGCACACCTGCTCGTTGTCGCCGATGTAGGTGATCAGGTCGTCGTTCATGTCGGTGACCGCCAGGCGCGCGCGAAGCTCGGCGATTATCATCAGATCGCCATGTGTCGCGAAGCCGCTTGGCGTGGTCAGGAAACCGTCGCCGAATGACCGCTTGAATCCACCCTCCATGTCGTACACCTGGACGCGGGCGTTGGCCCGGTCCGCCACGTAAAGCTCCGGTTCGGACTTGCGATAGTCGATGAAGATGCCATGCGGACAGTCGTACGCTCCGGCCCCCTCCTCACCGTTGATGCTGCCGACATGCTCCCCGTCACTCGTGAACCTGTGGACGTGGTACGCGCCGTACCCGTCGCCCACCCAGATGTCGCCGTTGCCTCCGAATCGCTCCTCGTGTACCGCGACGGTTGTGGGGGAATAGCGCGTGTTCTCATAGACGGGTAGGGGAGGCGTCTCCAACCTCATGACCACATCGCCGTCCAGTGTCGTCTTGAACACCTGGCCGGACGCATCGCCCGCGCCCGGAGGATATTCGTAGCCGTGAACGTGGTTTCTCTTGGAGCCGTTGTCCGCAATCCACAGGTACTCGACTCCGCCCTCGTTGACGAGGGTGATCCCATGCGCGTCCGCAAAGTCGCCGCGCCACGAGGAGATGAAATTCCCGTCTCCGTCGAAGGTCATCACTTCTGGGTCGCCGGGGTGGCAGGTTACGACGTTGCCCGACTCCGTAACCACGATGCCCGGATGCGCCCACCCCTTGCGGGAGCTGTCGCTCTCGGGAATCTTGGCCCAGTTGTCGATCCACTTGTATGAATGCTCTTCGCTTCCTACCCGCATGACGCAACCTCCTCTACTTTCCCTTCCCTTATGTTGGATTCCAGGGGAAGTATCCTAGCGCCTGTCTGAACCTGAAGCGCGCCTACCGTTCCCACGCAAGTGAAGCATGGATCACCGCATACACCTGCCCCTGACATCCTTTGACGGGGCGCAGAAGCGCCGCAGCTAGAGAAGTCAGGCGCACGCCGGGGGGATGCCCCGTGTCAGCGTGATGCCGCCACGCACGTCCCCTGCGCCTTACATACGCCGTCACTGGGAACGAACCGGCGCGTTCCGATTATGGATTCAGGATGACCTTGGTGTACCCGTCGATGCGCTTGTCGAACTTGTCATAGGCGTCGACGGCATCGTCCAGTGGCACCTCGTGGGAAACCACGAAGCTGGGAGTGGCTTTGCCGGATATGATCAGGTCGCGCAAGTAGGCGTTGTACTGCTTCACGTTGCACTGTCCTGTACCCAGCTTCAGACCTTTCTCAAAGAGCTTCCCGAAGTTGATGGACAGAGCGCCCCTCTTGGCGCCCTCGTCCACTCCGCCCGGGTCCGAAGGCACGTACAGCCCCGGAATGCCCATGATCCCCGTGGGATTGATCAGGTCGATCATCTCATTCAGGACCACGTTGGGAATTTCGTCCTGCTCGCCTCCGGCGGCGGACGACCCCTGGGCAGCGGCCTGATAGCCCACCGCGTCGACCGTCTTGTCCACGCCGTCGCCCCCGCGCATGTCCCTGATCTGCTGCACCGGATCGCCGTCGTCGAAGTTGATGGGGGTAGCGCCAATCTCGCTGGCCTTGTCCAGGCGCTCCTGCACGTGGTCGATGGAATAGACCTCCGCCGCTCCCCTTATGATGCAGCTATAGGTGGCCATCAGACCGACGGGGCCCGCGCCCCACACCGCTACGCTCTCACCCGGACTGACGTTGGCAAGTTCCGTGCCGTGATAGCCGGTGGGGAATATATCCGCCAGAAGCGCGAAATCCGACTCGAACTCATCACCGGCCGGGAGAGGCAGGCAGTTGAAGTCGGCGTGAGGCACCTGGAGGTACTCGGCTTGCCCGCCGCGCCACGGCCCCATCGCCACGTATCCGTACGCGCCCCCGGCGAATCCCGGGTTGACCGTAACGCAGAAGCCCGTAAACCTCCGCTGGCAGTTCTTACAGAAGCCGCAGCCGACGTTGAACGGCATCACCACCCTGTCGCCCGCCGACAGCGATTTGACCGCGGATCCAACTTCTTCGATGACACCCATGTTCTCATGGCCGAAGATGATGCCCGGTTCCGCGGCGGTCCGACCCTCATACATGTGCAGGTCGGAACCGCAGATGCAACTGGAGGTGATCTTCACGATCACATCATTCGGGTGCTGCAGCTCGGGATCGGGAACTTCCTCTACGGATACGCTGAACGGTCCCTGGTACACGACTGCTTTCATGGCAACCTCTCCTTCCCCTTTCGGACTTGTAAAGCTGTGCCGTCAGTCTCTTGAATCGCCGCAAAGTGTATCAGGCTCACGTAAAGTTGTCTAAACGGGTTCCGTTCATTCTGAGCAGCGTCATATTCTGGGGCCGTGCAGTGCCGAGTATCAGTAACTGGGGACGCAGCTACGAGAAAATACGTTCGGCCTGAGCCTGTCGAAGGGTCGTTCATGGTTCGGCAAGCTCACCACGAACGGATCCTGCGACTCATTTGACACCCGCTGGGGCCGGTTTGGACAACGGAAGCGAAGCCTACGGCCCGCCACCCCTTGCGTCAACTCCGAGGGCATGTGCCAATGCCCCCACCAACACCCCCAGCCCCCAGTTGTGGTATCGTTCGGCCACACCTAACTATTCGAGATGAACGGCGTTATAATGGCAACTCATCGGCACATTCTTCGTGAAACTGTATTCACGAATCGCATCGGCTTGTCCTAAGGAGGCTCCATTGCAAAGCACCGATCAGGCGCACCAAGTTGCGCAGAGCATCGTCGAGAACATCAAGAAGATCATCATCGGCAAGGACAGCGCCGTCGAGCTCGCCGTCGTTACCCTCCTCTGCCAGGGTCATGCGCTCATCGAGGACGTTCCGGGCGTGGGCAAGACCATGCTCGCTCGGAGCCTCGCCCGCTCCACCGGATGCGCCTTCCGCAGGATCCAGTTCACCCCCGACCTCCTTCCCAGCGACATCACCGGCGTGTCTATATACAACCAGCAGAGCGGGGAGTTCGAGTTCAAGCCGGGCCCGATCCTCTCGCAGCTCGTCCTCGCCGACGAGATCAACCGCGCCACTCCCAAGACCCAGTCCGCACTCCTCGAGTCCATGGACGAGCAGCAGGTCACCGTGGAAGGGATAACGCACCTGCTGCCCGCGCCCTTCACCGTGATGGCCACCCAGAACCCCATCGAGTACGAGGGCACATTCCCCCTCCCTGAAGCCCAGTTGGACCGCTTCCTGACCACCATCAGGCTCGGCTACCCCTCCATCGAGCAGGAGCTTGCCATCGTGAGCAGCCAGGAGCAGGCCCACCCGATAGACAGCCTCGAAGAGGTCGTCACCGCCGAGCAGATCCTCGATGTCCAGCAGAGCGTGAGGAGCGTCTACGTCGACGACCTCATCCGCGAGTACATCGTCACCCTCGTCGACCGTTCTCGGACCCACCCCGACGCCGCCCTGGGAAGCTCGCCGCGCGGGTCTCTGGCCCTCTTCCGGGGCGCGCAGGCCCTCGCCCTCATCAGGGGCCGAGACTTCGCCCTCCCCGACGACGTGAAGGAGCTGGCCGAGCCGATGCTCAGCCACCGAATCATCGTCTCGCCCGCGGGCAGGATGAGGGGCGTTCAGAGCTCCGATGTCGTGGCGTCTCTGGTTGAGGAAGTCCCCGTTCCGGGCGCGCAGCCCGCAGGATGGTTCAAGAGGTGAAGCAGCGCCTGGCCCGTCTCGCCGTCCGACCGTCGATCAGGTTCCTCCTTGTCGCGATCCTGCTCGTCATCGCGGTCTTCACGGGAATGGCAACGGGCTTCGACCTCTTCTATCGACTCACCTACATCCTCGTTGTCACCCTCATCGTCAGCTACCTCTGGGTCCAGCTCATGCACCGCTCCCTGCGGGTCGAGGTGACCGGCAGGCCCCGGCTCGCCCGCGTGGGCGACGAGATCCTCGAGACCGTCACCATGCACAACAACGCCGCCCTGCCCAAGTATGCCATCGAGGTCTCCGACCTCGCCGACATTCCCGGTCACAAGGGGGGCGTCGCCGTCAGTATCGGCTCGATGGACTACGCCTCATGGACCATGCACATTCAGACCCGTACGCGCGGCATGTACCACCTCGGCCCCATCCGAGTCGTCGCCCGCGATCTGTTCAACCTCTTCAGCAAGAACGGCGAGTTCGGGGAACGCGACGAAATAACCGTCCTGCCCAAGGTTCTCGAACTCCCCGGCTTCGATGTTCCCACCGCGCAGCTGCATGGCGATTCTTCGACCCGGCAGCGCTCACAGAGCGTGACCCCTCACGCCTCGTCCGTGCGGGACTACGCGCCCGGCGACGCCCTCAGCCGCGTCCACTGGAACAGCACCGCCCGAATGGGCAAACTCATGTCCAAGGAGTTCGACCTCGGCCGCGCCAGCGAGATATGGGTACTCGTCGATCTCGACCGCACCGTTCAGGCAGGAGAGCTGGAGGAGAGCACCGACGAGTACGCCGTCACCATGGCAGCATCCCTCGTGAAGCGACACATAAGCGCCGAGCTCCCGGTCGGACTCGTCGCCTTTGGAGACGAAAGGTACTTCCTGCCCGCCGAGACCGGCCTGGGACAGTCCGACCGCATCATGCAGTACCTCGCCCTCGCCAAGGCAGAAGGCGACACGCCCCTCAACGAGGCCCTCGCCGACTACGAGCCGCTCTGGGGACACAACGCGACGCTCATCGTCATAACTCCCTCTCCTCGCGTCGACTGGGTCGTTGGCTTGAGCGAGCTCATGCGGCGTGGCGTCCGCATCACCGTTATCCAGCTTGACCTGGAGTCCTTCGGGGGCATCGGCGACGTGGCGGAATCTCAGGAAGAGATGCTCTCGCGGGGCATCCCGCATTTCTACATTCGGCAAGGTGACAACATCCCTGAGCAGCTCTCCAATCGGGGTGGCTTGAACGGCGCGCACACCGCAGAGTCCGACCGGCAGGTACTGGCAGGCGTATGACCACCAAGGTAACACTCTCCCAACCGACCGACGTCGATCTCAGCCCGCCCGACTGGCTGGACCAGCTCGGCAAGCTGCTTCGAAGGTTCTCTCCGAGCGAGGGATGGGACACCTTCCTGCTGATGTACCTGGCGGTAGGCATCTCGGCGTGGGTCGTGCGGGAGGCCGACTTCGTCTCCACGCCCGGTCTCATGGGCGTCATCTTCGTCGCCTGCCTGGTCGGTATGCTCATGGCCAAGGTGCGGGGGCTTATCTGGCCGATCCCCTACGTCGCCGGCCTGCTTATCGGCGTCATCGTCGCGACTTACCAGACGGCCACCCTTCTCGAAGACCAGATTGCCATCACCGGCATGTTCACCGTCTGGGACAGGGTTCGCGAGTGGTACGACGTCGCCGTCACGGGCGGCATCAGCCGTGATCTTCTCCCATCCACCCTCTATCTGCTCCTCCTGGCCTGGCTGCTCGGCTACATAAGCTCGTGGTTCCTGTTCAAGTGGACTAACCCCTGGATCGGCCTGCTCCTGAGCGGAGTGGCCCTTCTTACGACCCTGAGTTTCCTGCCCGACGAGTTCGATTCGCGGTTCTTCATATTCGTCTTCATCGCCATGCTGCTCGTTGCGCGGGTCAGCCTCGTCCAGCGAGAGGCCATCTGGTCCAAGCTGAACATCGGCTCCATCACGGAAATCCGCAATCGAATTCTCGGCGCTCCCATCATCCTTGTCGTAACCGCCATCATCCTCATCGCCGCCATCGGCGCGCCGCTTCGCGTCTACGTGGTCCGGGCCGCCATCGACGTGTGGAACTGGGGCCGCGACCCGCTGACCGTCTTCGAGGACGACTTCGCCCGCCTCTTCTCCGGCATCACCTCGAAGAACGACGTGAACGGCCGCTTCTTCGGGAACACCCTGCCTTTCATAGGCAAGATCTCCTTCGGCGGCGACGTTGTGATGGTCGCCAATTCCCAATCGCCTACGTACTGGCTCTCACGAAGCTACAGCCACTACACCTCCAAGGGCTGGATAGCCGGAAAGACCATCAAGTTCAACGTCGGCCCCGAAGGCTTGCCCCCTCCGCCCCACGAGTCCGACAACCGCGAACTGGCCTTCCAGCGCGTGCAGCTCACCTTCGAGAGCGATGAAATGTTCGTCGGCGGCAACGTCGACTGGGTCAGCCACGACGCCGTAGTGGAGACGCTTGAACCGAGGGTCTTTCACATCGACCTGAAGAACCCGACGCTCGACGGCGAGCTTCCAGCCGATATTCAGGAGCTCGCTGCCGAGTTGCGCAATCTGTTGAATCCTCCCCCGAACCGGTTCATCGAGTCGCTCATATCCGAAGTCATGCCGGACGATCTCATAATTCTAGACGTCATACCGGGCAGCGAGTCCGAACAGTGGCGCGATCAGAAGGCCATCACCCTCCGCCGGAAGGACCCCGAGATACCGGAGGTCGTCAACTGGGAGTTCAAGCAGACACAGCCGCAGGATGAGCCCTATACCCTGTATTCCTTCGTGTCTCAGGCATCCAACAACGAGCTGCAGGAGGCCGGCGACGACTATCCGACGTTCATAACCGACCACTATCTCCAACTCCCGATTACTCTGCCCGACCGCGTCCGCGATCTGGCGGAACGGATAACCGAAGGCGCTGAGACGCCCCTCGACAAGGCCCTGGCAGTCCAAAGCTACCTGCGAAGCGAGGGCGGGTTCGAGTACTCGCAGGATATCGAGTCGCCTCCCCCGAACGCCGACGGCGTGGACTGGTTCCTGTTCGAGACCAAGACGGGGTACAGCGACTACTTCGGCTCTGCGATGACCGTGATGCTCCGGTCGATAGACGTGCCCGCCAGAATGGCCGCGGGCTATGCTCCCGGTGAGTTGGACATTACCGGACGCTGGGCCGTCCGCGACAGGGACAGCCACGGGTGGACTCAGGTCTACTTCCCCGGACACGGCTGGATCGATTTCGAGCCCACCACGGCCTGGGACGCCATCGACCGTGGGGAGCTCACCGTCGATATCACCGATACGGCGGAGGAAGAGGCCGAAGACCCCCTGGCCGATTTCTTGGATGGCATTACGGACCAAGGTTCCATGTCGCTCGAAGAAGAATGCGAGCTGCTGGAACAGGCCGACCCCGAAGAGGCGGAAGCCCTCGGCTGCGACGACCTGCTGGAGCCTCTACCTTCCGGCCCCGGCGCCGTCCAGGCCGGTTGGCAGCCCAACGCCCTGGCCGTCCCCGCCGGGATCGCGCTCATTGCCTTGGCGTCCGTCTGGCTGCTCGTCTGGCTGATATGGAACATCGGCCTCGGCAGGGCCGGCATAGCGGAGCGGTACTACATCAAGATGGCCCGGCTCGGCACACTCGCCGGCGTGCGCCGGCAGCCCTATCACACGCCCATTGACTACGCCGTCGCCATCGGTGACGCCGTCCCCGGCGCTTCTTCCGGCGCGCAGGCCGTCGCCTGGACCTTCGCGATTGGACGCTACGCGCACATTGAGGAGTCCGAAGACGATATCGCAAGCCTCCGCGACCACTGGAAGAAGATTCGCGGCGGCCTCCTATCGAGGACCTTCAAGCGCATCCTCCCCATCGGCAGATTCCGCGTATGACGGCGATGACCTACGATATCTTCGAGACCCCACACGGCTGGGTCGGCGTCCTCGCATCCGAACGCGGAATCCGCCGAACCACCCTCCCTGAACAGACCATCGAGGCGTGCCGGGACAAGCTGGGCGAGGCAATCGACGAAGCCGAGCGTACCCCCGACAGGTTCGTCGAACTTCGTCACAGGATCGAACGGTTCCTGGACGGCGAGAACGTGGACTTCGGTGACGTGCCCATCGACGTGGAAGACGCCTCGCCTTTCCATCGTGCCGCATGGCTGGCCTGCAGGACGATTCCCGCCGGGGAGACGAGGCCCTATCGCTGGCTTGCATCCGCCGCCGGACGCCCAAACGCGCCCCGCGCGGCAGGACAGGCCATGGCCAGAAACCGTCTTCCCTTCCTCATCCCCTGCCATCGCGTGATCGCAAGCGACGGCTCCCTCGGTGGCTACGGAAGCGGAAGAACGCGCCTCGAACTCAAGAAGCGTCTCCTCGACATGGAGGCACGGCTGTAGGCCACAGTGCCTTTCCAATGTCCGTTCGTGGTGAGCCTGTCGAACTACGAAGAGGGCCTTCGACAAGCTCAGGCCGAACGGATAAGACGACCTGCTTACAACAATGGAATTGCCGTAGCAGGCCGCTACGTAGCCGACGCCGCCTTCTCCCGGACGCTCACCTCGCCCGACTCGCCGACGTACTCCTTCAGGGCGCCCTGAAGGTCGTCGCTGATCCTCACCTTCAGCATCGGCCAGTCCATCGTAATCAGCCGGCCTTCAACCGCTATCTCCAGCGTCACGTCCTCTTCGCCCTGATGCTCGACCAGGGCCGTCTTGATGTCGTCGAGGATCTCCCTGTCCTTGTCGGCGTCATCGCCCTCTCGGAGACGGATGACGAGCTGCTTGCCCGCTGACGGGGCAGCCGGGACAGCCGTTTCCTTCGCCGCGCCGTTCGAGGACGCGCTCTTAGGAGCGTCATAACCCGCCCCACCCTCGCGTACCGCGCCGACCGTGGTCGCGCTTCCCCCGCCGTTCGGCGATGGCGACCGCAGCGTCAGGTCCGGAGCGGGTAGGGGAGCACGCGCTCTGGCTATGGGCTCCGTCGTCGTCACTTCTTCGTCCTCGGGTTCTTGCTCGTCCGGTCGCACGTACGCCTCCGCTCTCTGACATGAAAGACTGATTCTATCGTCGTCCCTGACACGCACCGACACCGACAGCTTCACCAGCGTGCCCGGCTCCCAAAGCTCGCCCGACACCGCCAGCACGTCCTCCCACACGAACACGTCCACGCTCCCGCCCAGCAGCGCCGTCTTCACGATCAGGAACCGCTTTCCGTTCCTCGTGAACCGCTCCTCGGACGACGAGACCTGCCCGTTCACCACCACACCCCTGCGGCCCGCAAGCTCCGCCGTCACGTCGCTCACCGAGATGATCGCCCTCCCATCGTTCGCCGCAACCATCGCGTCGAACTCTTCGTTCCCGGAAACGGCGAACCCCAGCAGCTCTTCCTCCCACTGGCTCTTCTCCATCGTGGGGGTCTCTACGTTGGGCAGTTCGATGCTCGTCAGCGGCGTCGGCACCGTCTCGCCGAAAATGTCGAACATCGAGGTCTGGTCGGAGCTCCTCAGCCGCGCCTCACTCTCGGCCACGGCGAGGATGCGGTCTATCGAGTCGAGAATGGCCCCACGGTCGCCGAACCTGTCGAACGCCCCGGCCTTGATCAGACTTTCGAGGTTCTTCCTGTTCAGGCCGCTCGCGTCCACGGCGCGGCAGAACTGCTCGATGCTCTCGACCGGCTCCTCCAGCGACGCCCTCGACTCCACGAACTCCTCGATGGCCCCCGTGCCCACGTTCTTGATGGACGCCAGGCCCGCCCGAACGCAGAACTGCCCGTCCTCGGCCACCTCGATGGAGTAGAACGGCTCGCTCCGCAGGATGTCCGGCGGCAGCACCGGGATCTTCAGCCGCTTGCACTCGCTGATGATCGACGTCACCTTATCGAAGTTCTCCGAAAAGGCGTTCAGCAGACACGCCATGTACTCCGGCGGATAGTTGGCCTTGAAATACCCCGTCCAGTACGAAATCAGCGCGTAGCAGACGGCGTGCGCCTTATTGAATGCGTATCCGGCGAAAGGCTCGATGAGGGAGAAGACCTTCTCCGCCAGCGCCTGCTCATACCCCTGCGCGACGGCGCCCGCGATGAACTTCTCCCGCTCCTGCGCCATGACCGCGGCGATCTTCTTCCCCATCGCCCGCCGCACACTGTCGGCTTCACCGAGGCTGTACCCGGCGATCTTCTGCGTTATCAGCAGCACCTGCTCCTGGAAGACGATGATGCCGTAGCTCTCCTCAAGGATGTCCCGCAAATCGTCGTGCAGGTACTGCACGGGAGCCCGTCCGTGCTTGGCGTCGATGTACGAGCCGATGTGGTCCATCGGCCCCGGGCGATACAGCGCGATCATCGACGCGATCTCCCCGAAGTTCGCCGGCTTCAGCTCCTTGATGTAGCGCGTCATCCCCGCGCTTTCAAGCTGGAACACGCCCCCCGTCTCGCCGCGCGAGAGCAGCTCGTACGTCTTCGGGTCGTCCAGCGGGAGGGCGCGATGGTCGACGTCCGCCCCACGCGTCTCCCGGATCAGTTCTCGCGCCTTCGCCAGTATCGTCAGATTGATGAGCCCCAGGAAGTCGATCTTCAACAGCCCAAGCTCTTCCACCGGGTCCATCGCGTACTGCGTCGTCGGCAGTGAGCTTCCGTCGTCCTCGCCGCCCCGTCCCGACGCCTGCATAGGCACGATCTCGTCCAACCGCTCACCCGACATGACCACACCCGCTGCGTGCGTGCTCGAGTGCCGCACGATCCCCTCAAGCCCCCTCGCCTTATCGACGAGTTCCTTGATCGACGGGTCGGCGTCATAGATCTCCTTGAGTTCCTCGCTTGCCTCCAGTGCTTCGTCGAGCTTGATCTTCAGGCGGTTCGGGATCAGCCTCGCCACTCTGTCGACCTCGACGTACGGCATATTGAGCGCCCTGCCCACGTCCCGCACCGACGCCTTCGCGCCCATCGTCCCGAACGTGATGATCTGCGCCACGTGCTCCGAACCGTACTTGTTGACCACGTACCGGAGCACTTCCTCGCGCCGGTCGTCCTGGAAGTCCATGTCCACGTCCGGCATCTGCTTGCGCTCGACGTTCAGGAATCGCTCGAACACGAGGGAATAGGTCAGGGGGTTAACGTCCGTCACCCCGACCAGATACAGCACCAGACTCGCCGCCGCGCTCCCGCGGACCGCAAGCTCGATGTTGTTCCGCCTAACGAACTGCGCGATGTCCCAGACCACCAAGAAGTACGTCGCGTACTTCGTCTGCCGGATCACGTCAAGCTCGTAGTCCAGCCGCTGGTGCTCCCGCTCCCCGGCGTCCGGTATCTTCTCGCGAAGGCTGTCCAGGCAGATCTTCCGTAGGTACTCGTCCGCCGACATCCCCGACTCGATCTCGAAGTGCGGCAGATGAAGCTGCGAGAAGTCGATCTTCAGATCGCACATATCCGCGATCTTCTGGGTGTTCGCCACCGCGTCCGGCATGTCCGAGAACAGCTGCGCCATCTCCTGCGGACTCCGCAGGTAGTACGTCGTGTCGTCGAAGCGCATCCGCCGGTCGTCTTCGATGTTCGTGTTCGTCTGGATGCACAGGAGAATTTCGTGCAGGTCGTGCTCCCCGGGCATCGTGTAGTGCGAGTCGTTCGTGGCGACCAGCGGCGTGCCCGTCTCGCGGTGCAGGTCCATCAGCCCGGAGTTGATCGTCGGCAGTTCCGGCACGCCGTCGTGCTGCATCACTTCGAGGTAGTAATCGGGGAAGCGTTCGCGGTACCACGCGACGGCCCGCTTCGCCTCGTCCATTCGCCCCTGCGCGACCAGTCCGGGAACCTCTCCGCTCGGGCACCCCGTCAGGAGGATGAGGCCCTCGCTGTGCTGCTCAAGGATGTCCCGGTCGACGCGGGGCTTGTAGTAGTACCCCTCCAGATTCGCCTTCGTGACGAGCTTGATGAGATTCCGGTACCCCGCCTCGTTCTTCGCCAGCGCGGTAAGGTGGTACCGCTCCTTGTCGTCCGGCGTGCGGTCGAACCGGCTCCGCAGCGCCACGTACAGCTCGCACCCGATGATCGGCTTGATGCCCGCCGCCGTCGCCGTCTGGTAGAAGTCTATCGCCCCGTACAGCCCGCCGTGGTCCGTCATCGCCAGGCTGTCCATCCCAAGCTCCACGCACCGGTCGACCAGCGATTCGACCCTGCTCAGGCCGTCCAACATGCTGTACTCGGTATGCGTGTGCAGGTGCGTGAACACGTTCGGTGCAAGCCCTCAGATCGGTGGTTGGAGCATGGGCGAAGCCCACTGGTGAGCGCATTATAGCAACACCCACACCTAACCCCGTCAAGAGCCGAAACGTAGGTGACCCCCCACCCAATCCATCACAAAAAGACGGGACGGTCGAATCGACCGCCCCGCCGGAATTTTGGACGAATATTGTCCCTAGTCGTAATAGTCCGGCATCGGAGGCTGGCCGGGCTTCGGCTTCTCGATGATGTCCGTGATCAGCGACTCCGTCGTCAGCACCATGGCCGCAAGGCTCGCGGCGTTCTCCACCGCTGAGCGCGTCACCTTCGCCGGGTCGGCAATACCGAGCTCCAGAAGGTCGCCGTACTCGCCGGTCTCCGCGTTATAGCCCCACGATCCCTCGTGCTGCAGCGTCTCCCAGAGGACGACCTCGCCGGACACGCCCGTATTCTCGGATATCAGCTTCAGCGGCGCCTGCAATGCCGTCTTGAGGATGCGTATCCCCGTCTGCTCGTCTGCGGTCTCTAGGTCAAGTGAATCGAGCGACTCTGCGGCCCGCACGAGCGTCACTCCGCCGCCCGGAACGATGCCCTCGTCCACCGCCGCCCTCGTCGCGCCAAGCGCGTCCTCGATGCGCTGCTTCTTCTCCTTCAGCTCAACCTCGGTCGCCGCCCCCACCTTGAGGATAGCGACCCCGCCGGACAGCTTCGCCAGGCGCTCTTCCAGCTTCTCGCGGTCGTAGTCCGACGTCGTGTCCTCGATCTGCGACCGGAGCTGGCTCATGCGCCCCGCGACCGCCTCCGGCGATCCTCCGCCGTCCACTATCGTCGTCTCGTCCTTCGTCGAGACCACCCGGCGAGCCCGGCCGAGGTCCTCGATCGTGATCGAGTCGAGGTTCCGCCCGACGTTCTCGCTGATGACCGTGGCGCCCGTCAGTATCGCCATGTCTTCGAGCATCGCCGTGCGCCGGTCGCCGAACGCCGGAGCCTTGATCGCAAGCGCCGTGAACGCCCCTCGCAGCCTGTTGACCACGAGCGTCGCCAGCGCCTCGCCCTCGATGTCCTCCGCGATGATGACGACGTTCTTGCTGATCTGGACGATCTTCTCCAGCGCCGGAACAAGCTCGGACACGGCAGAGATCTTCTTGTCCGTAATCAGGATGAACGGGTCCTCGATCTCCGCGATCATCCGCTCCTGGTTCGTCGCGAAGTAGGGCGAGATGTAGCCCTTGTCGAACTCCATGCCCTCGACGTACTCCTGCTCGTACTCGAGTCCCTTCGACTCCTCGACCGTGATGACGCCGTCCTTGCCGACCTTCTCGATTATGTCGGCTATGATCTCGCCCATCTCATCGTCGTGAGCCGCCAGCGCGGCCACCTGGCCGATCTGCTCACGCCCCGACACCGGCTGCGACATATCCCGGATCGAGTCGCGCATCACGCCGACTCCCCGGTCGATGCCCTTCTTCAACAGCATCGGGTTCGCGCCCGCCGCGATGTTCCTGAATCCCTCGTGAATGATCGCCTGCGCGAGCACCGTCGCCGTCGTGGTGCCGTCGCCCGCGTTGTCGTTGGTCTTGCTCGCAGCCTCCTTCAGAAGCTGAGCTCCCATGTTCTCATACGGGTCTTCGAGCACGATCTCCTTCGCAATCGTCACACCGTCGCTCGATACCTTCGGCCCCGCGAAATCGTCGTCGATCACGACGTTCCGGCCACGCGGTCCGAGCGTCACCCCGACCGTCTCGGCCATCAGGTCGATTCCACGCTTGATCGCCGCTCGCGCGTCGTCGCTATGCTCCATCTGCTTTGGCAATGTCCCGTCCTCCGTGTGATTCTATGGCTATGCGGCCCAGCCGCCTACTTGACGACCAGAATGTCGTCCTCGCCGATTATCAGATACTCCACGCCGTCCTGCTTGAACTCCGTCCCGACGTACTGCGGATAGACGACCATGTCACCCACGGCCAGATCGACCGGAATCCGCTCACCGGCTTCCGTCAGCCGTCCCGGCCCGACCGCTATTACCTCGCCCTCCTGCGGCTTCTCCTTCGCCGTATCCGGGATGAATATGCCACCCGCGCTCATCTCTGCCGCCTCCTCCGACGGCTTCACGACCACCCGGTTCCCCAGGGGCGCATACGTGATCTCTGACATCCTCGTTCTCCTCCGAAACGTACTGCGTCAAACGTGATTAGCAGCCGCCAAAAGCGACTGCTAACGTAAATCCTAGATTAGCCCCCACCACCTGTCAATAAATCGCCAAGGCCGACATTCGCATAACCCCCTCTCTCGTTCGCGGCAGAGGGCGAGGTCTCCCCTCTCCCGTCCTGTGGGGTTGACAGGAGTAGGTAAAACGGGGTTGTAGCTACGATCCGGCTCCGTCTCACTGTCATTCCGAGCTTAGCGAGGAATCTAAAAACCATCACTGCAAGACGGGTTAGTCGGCGCGCCATCCGCATCCTCGCCGACAGGATAGGAATTCTCCATGTCGGCGTTGCCTTGGGACGGGTATTTTAGATTCTTCACTCCGCTTCGCTGCGTTCAGAATGACAGTGGCGGGGTTGCTTTCAAAGTGGGGCAATAGCTGAATACCTACCCCTGTCAGCCCGTCGTGGGAGAGGGACGGGGTGAGGGTATAAGGCCCCTAGTGTCTCCAGTCGTGACGAGGCCTCCATCCCAACAGTCGCTGCGCCTTTTCCGTACTGATCACGCTGGCGGTGCCGTCCAGACCTTCCCGTACCTCCACCCTATCCCCGAAGTTCCTCTTCACAAGGTCAATCGTCGGCTCACTGAACCTGCTCGTAGGCTGGGCGATCATGAACGCCTCATGCCCCTCTATCTCCGCATCGAGGGCCAATACGTGTGCTTCCGCCACGTCCCTTGCGTCCGCGTAGGCCCACATCACCAGGGTCAGAGGACTCTCCGGCGTCGGGGCCGGCCACGGGAACTCCGCCTGGACTTCCGGCCGAGCCACATTCGTAAACCGCAGGCTCACGACCGTCGTGTCCGAATTCCGGGCGATCATTCTCCCAATGTCTTCCCCAACCAGCTTGGACAGTCCGTACGGCTCGAAAGGCGTCATCGGATGTTCCTCGTCCAACGGCAGGTACTCCGGCACGAAAGCGCTCCCGTCGTGCGCCCACCCCATCGCGAAGGCGCTGGAAGAGAACACCACCCGCCGCAGTCCCAGCTCCGCCGCCGACATCATGACGTTGAGCGTGCTTGTTACGTTGTTCTCGAAGATGACCCTTGGATCATCCCCCATCGGTCCGGGAATGGCCCCCATGTGAACGACGGCTTCCGCGTCCTTGAGAATACCTTCCACCGCGTTGCCGTCCACGAGATCGCAACGGATGTACTCCACCGGAAGGTCATCTGCAGCAACTTGGTCCGTCCCCAAGACCTCCCTGCCTTGCTCCACCAGCAGCTGCACGACCCTGCGCCCCAGCCTCCCCGCCGCTCCGGTTACTACTATCATCTCTTCCTCACGCACGACCTAACCCAGCCGGAAAAGAACGCTCCCTCGCGTAGAGGTTCGTATTGAACCCGTAACCAGCCCCCGCGAACCCGGCTTCGGGATTCTTACGCCGAACCCTCTTCCTTGCTGTGGCGTCGGTGTATCTCGTCTATCGCCACGTCGAGCTCGTCCCACTGGCGCTGTATCGTCGAGCGCAGCCGCATGTTCTGATACGCGCCCCAGACCGTCATCGCGGGGGGCACCACCAGCACCGAGACTATCAGCGAGTACGCAATCGTGATCGCCGCCGTGATGCCGAACTGCTGGGACGCGGCCAGCGGCGAGGCCGCCAGCACTCCGATCCCGAGCGCCGTCGTCAGCGCGGAGCCCAGCAGCGCCGAGCCGGTCGTCGCCAGCGTCTGGACGGCAGCCTGCTCCGGGTTGCGCAGACGCGTGAACTCTTCACGATAGCGATGGATCATGTGGATCGTGTAATCAACCCCGATCCCAATGGAAAGCGCAGTGATGATCGACGTGATAATCGTGTACGGGATGTCCAGCAGCGCCATCGTGCCGAGCACCGAGATCAGGACGAGCACGGTCGGCCCCACTGCCACCAGGGCCAGCGCCGGCTGGCGCACCGTCAGCCAGAAGAAGAACGCGAGGACGAGGAGGGCCACGACGATGGTCGTCGCGATCGACTCCGTCTGCCGGTCTCTGATCGCGTCCGTCACCGCAAACGAGATGATGGTATCCGAAGTCGCCGTGATCGCGTCGTCGTCGCCCGACCAGAGCTCTTCCAGGTCTCCCGGGAGCGCTCTGCTCGCCTCCGGGTCGCCCGTGAAGGCCGGGAATTGCACCAGTATCGTGTCGATGCCGTTCGGATCATTGACGAGCACGTGAGAGAGGATGGGTTCCTTCGCTTCGAGCCTGTCTATGAACTCCTGCATCAGCCCTGGGTCGAGCCGGACTCCCGCGGAGGCTTCCTCGAACAGCGCCGCGAGTTCCGGGTCGTACTTGTCGCCGGGCGCACCGCTGTCGGTAATCCAGTCATGGATGATGAGATCGTACGACGCCACAATCGGTCCTGCCGCCGCCGGAGGTCGTCGCCGGTCGTCCTGGAAGGCGATCTCGAGGTCCTGTAGATTCAGGAAAGTGCGGGTCTCCGTGGCCTCTGCCTTCACCAGAACGCTCGTAATCTCCGTTGATCCGCCCACCGCCGTGTCCAGGGTGTCCAAATCTTCCAGCACGCTGCCGCCCCTCGGAAGCAGATCGCGGATGCTGAATTCCGACTTGATGCCTGTGGCCGCATACCCGAGCCCGGCCGTCACCACAACCACCACGATGATGTAGGGCGCGGGCCTCCGGGTGACCTGTCCCCCCAGGAACTCCGCCACCCGCTCGATGCCGGGCAGTGCCCCCGAAATCGGACGCGGCGGCCGCAGCGTGCCTCGCGCCTCGCGCCGACGGTCGATGATCGTCCGTCCGGCGGGAATCAGCGTGAGCATCACTATCAGGCTCAGACCTACGCCCATCGCCCCGATGACCCCGAAATCGCCGACGATCTCGAGCGGGGAGAACAGGCCCACCAGCAGGCTGACCATGGTTGTCACCGCCGCAAGGACCAGCGGGATAGTGACATTTCGCAGCCCTATCTGGACGGCCGCCGCCACCCCCTCGCCCTCGTTGCGTTGTTCACGGTAGTGCGAGACCGCCTGGATCGCGTAGTCCACCGTGAGGCCGATAACGATGATCGGCACCATCGAGGTCAGGGCGTTCGGCGGGCCGGTAACCCCCAGCCCATTGGGCCCCAGCCAGCCCTCCGCCCCCATAATCCAGATCAGCGAGGTCATCAGCCCCGCGAGCGTGAGCAGCAGGTCTGAAATCGTGCGCATGAACAGCAGGATCAGCCCGGCGATGAGCAATAGCGCCAGCCCTATCAGGGGCGCCATCCCCGTTTCCGTGGCCTCCCGCGACTCGTCTTCGAGCACCACGTACGAGATACTGCTCACGCGCAGCGGGCCCTCGTCGGCCGTCGCGAGCTCATCGATCCGCCGTTCGGCGTCCACAACCTGCTCGTCGCCCGTGTCGCGCAGCCGGATCGAGGCCACCGCGACCTTCGTCCCGTCCTTGTCGGTCCCGGTCATCGCGGCAAGGGCGGCTAGAAGCTCCGGAGGGCCGCGCAGATTGTCGATCTCCGCCTGCGTAACCGACTCGAACCCATCCACCTGAAGCAGCGCCATGACCAGCGACGAGGGCGCGACGATGGGGTTCGTGGGCGTCAGAAGCTCTCCCACGCCCGGCTCGCTGACGATGTCTTCGATGAGGGACCCCATCTGTCCGAGTCCGTCGGGCGTCATGGCCTCCCCCCGGAAAAGGAGGGTTACAACCCTCACATCGCCCGAGTCCCCGAAGAGCTCATCGATCTGGATCAAGGCATCGGCAACCGCGCTCCCCTTCGGAAGCGTCGCCGCGATCTCCGGAGGCGGCGCGCGCAGTGTCCCTCCCGCGCCCAGCACGACGGTAACGATGAGAAGAACGACGAGCGTGATCCACGGGCGTACCGTGATCACCCGGCTTAGCCAGCTAAGTGTGTTGTACATTGTTCACTTGGAATCCGAAAAATCCAAGACATGAGTGAGACTGTACGACTCACGAGAGGCGATGTCGCGCAAACACCCCTTACATTTCTCTCCCTTGTCCTTGCTTGTCACTCATACGGCACGGTCGGCTTTACTTGGGATGCATCCCAAGAGGAACCTGCTGTGTCTCGAAGATATTACCATCAACCGCCCCCTGAGAAAATATCTCAAATACGCTCGGACGAGTTTTCTCCACACATGGGTCTGAGATAAACACGTTCGCCCTGAGCGGCGTTACGCCCCGGGTTTTGGCCCATGCCCGGGTGTCAGTAACTGTCGTGCAACCACACTCGGGTTCCCCCCCCAACCTCCCCTACCATTTTCATTCCAGGTGGTGAGGGTGACAACCCTCATGAGATATTCCGAACGCAGCGAAGCGCAGTGAGGAATCTAAAATCCGTGTCCTCCAAGCGGTGTCTCGTAGTTGGAACGGCCCAGTTGCCGACGGCGAACACTCTAGATCCCTCGCGGCGCTCGACGATCCGCCGCGAACTCCAGGACGCTCATCGGGTTCGCGCTAAGTCTTGGACTTGTCTAATGTTGCAGTGAGTGCTATGCTCCCACACGCAAGCTGGCACATTGTCTCAGAGTTTCCTGAATGCGGCGCTTAAACACTTGGACAAAGGGGGCAGTTATGACAATGAAATACGCGGGAATTGCATTGATAGCCGGCGTGGTTTTGGCCTTCGTGGCTCCAATATTCATGCCGGGGTACGCTCTCGTATACCCGGTGGACCAGACCGACTTCGCCTCCGCGCGGGACGCCCTGGGCGATGCGCCCGTCCTGGCGCACTGGGTGAATTTCGCCACGCTCATTTCCCTGTTGCTGATGATCTCCGCCTTTCTGGGCCTCTACTCCCTGGCGGGCCGGCAAGGAGGATTGGGAGGCAAACTCCTGCGTTTCGGCATCATCGCCTCCATCATCGAGTGGTGCATCCTCATTATCGCCGGGGGGATGCGGCACTTCGTGATCCACCTGATGCAGCGCAGCGAATTGGGCGAAGGGCCTCCGTCACCGGCAGAGTTCGAGGCCGCGGCCCTCGCCGTGCACACCGACATGATAGCGGTCACATTGGCATTTGTGGCGCTCTATCCGATCGCGTCCATCGCGGTCGGTCTTGGGCTGTCCGCCCGGTTCGCCTCAATGGACGTCTACAAAGGCGCCGCATATGTTATGGCGGCAGCCGGACTTGTCGGGCTGGCCAACTTCCTCTTCGCAATGAGTGCTCCTGACCTGGGCATCCAGTCCCTGCTCCTGGTAAACAACCTTGCCCTCTACGTTGGGGGAATTACCTTTATCGTCATAGGGTACGGCATGTACCAGGGACGGGCCGAGTTCGCCGAGGAGGATTCCTCCGGCTAGTGCCGTTCCCATGTGAATATGACAGTCGAATAGAGAGGTGCGTATCCCTCTCCCGTCGTGGGAGAGGGATAGGATGAGGGTGATCTAACCCCCGCATCACACCCTGTCCGGCCTCTCACGAACGGTCAAGCCCGTGAATACCCCGGTAGTCCGCCGTCGGAGGTGACTGCCAGCCTTCCAGCAGTCCCGGATCAGGCTGATAGATCTCCACTCCCAGTGGGTGGCACGTGTCGATGGGATCGCCGCCTTCCTCCCCCCAGACCTGCACCGACAGGTCTCCGTGCGGACAGGTGGAAATCGCGCACAGCAGGTCGATCTCCGCGAAGAACTCGAAATAGTCCCCCTGCTTCGCCGGTGAAGGCTTCACGAAGTACCGGTCGTCCTCGGTAAGCCCTGTCACCTGGAAGATATTGAGCACGTCGTGAACGTCGCTCTCGTCCAGATGGTACGGAGCGACCGCCCTCACCAGGTTCGAGTGACAGCAGTAGTCGAAGTCCTCGCCGTTCAACATCTTGTGGACGTAGGGATCGCAGCGCGTCCCCAGCAGGTCGTGACACCCCGCGCCGTCCTCGTCCAAGCCGTAGTCCACGCTGTCGCCGGTGATCGTAAGCATCGGCCTCAGGTATGGCAGACTCGACCACAGCCGGTCGAACGTCGTGACGTGTGCCCGGTGAAGCTGCTTGGTGCGGGCCGCCCAGAACCTTTCGCGTGGATTGTTCAGGTTCCACGCGTTGAAATCCGCCACCTGCGCCCCTTCCACCACGACGACGCGGCAAATCTGCCCCGCCAGCACCGGCCACGCCTTCCCCGACCGTATCGGAACCACGAACCGTTCAACCGGGGTCCGGCTTTCCGTATCCTGACCAAGCCGCCCATAGAACTCCCGGTCAACGTCAATGGGACTTCCGGCCTTGGGTTGATAAATCACTCTAGGAGTTGGCATGGGACCCCCGTGGGGAATGGAGTTGATGGATTTCGCCGGTCATGGCCGGCGTGACGAGACAGGTCTTCTCTCTCATACGCCAAGCGGAATCAGGCTATCACAAATCTGAGCCCGCCCTGCGACCTCTGCGATAGGTCCCAACACCGAGCGTCACCAGCCCCACCAACGCAATTCCGGCCGTCAGGTCGAGCGCGCCCCCGACAGACGCTCCGCATCCACTTCCTGCCACTTCCTGCGTCTCCGGGGTGTCTCCACTCGACGACGGCGCCATATACACCAGCGGCACCGGAGTATCCCGCACTCCCTCACCGTCCCCGTCTCCCGTGCCCGACGATTGCCCACCGTATACCAGCGGCACCGGCGTGTTGGGCGCAGCACGCTCACCGGCTGTCGTCCCCGAATCCGTCCTCGGCGGAACGGCCTGCACCGCGCGAGAGTCCCCGACGAACTGCCCTTCCATGTTCGGATTCAGCGTATAGGGCAAGATGGTCGGGGCCGGAACAGGCGTCGGACGCTCGTCGATCGAGTACCCCGCGCTCAGCGGCGACGCGCCCACCAATGCCCGCCATCGGTTCTCCAGCGCGACCCTGTCGAGGCCATACGTCCCCATCAGCGCGTCGTCCATCGACTCGCCGCTCTTGTACAGCGCCATGAACTCCCGCATCTTGTCGGTGCCGAAGTCGTCGATCATCATCCGCACCAGCGACTTCGACTGCCCGTAGAACAGCAATACGTCATTCGCTCGGCCGGGGAGACTCCCCATGTGCGTGATAGGCAGGAGTTGGTCCTGGCGTATCCCCCGGCGGAGCGCATTATCGTACGACCTGCCGGGATCGACATTCCCGTACTCGGCCAGCCCTTCGTGCAGCCACGGCGGCACCTTCCGCGCCACCCCTTCGCCCGCGCGGTGCACTATTATGTGCGTCATCTCATGCGACGCCGTCCCCGCCGCGCTCCGGCTTCCCAGCACAAGCAGCGTCCCCACCGTCGTGAACGCCTGCCCCTCGGTAATCAGGTGCCGGTCGAACGCCGCCGTCGCCGGAGGTATCGCCCTCCGCATCTCGTTCCACGAGTCATACACCGTGACGCGGATCGGCTCCTCGCGGTCGGCCCCCAGCAGCGGAGCCATCCGGTCCAGCGTCAGCAGCATCGTGTCAAGGATCTCCCGCGCCCTCGGCTCCGAACCGCCGTGGTAGGCCACCGTGATCGGCCCGCTCGATATCTCCTTCCACACGAACCGCGGGTCGTGATACACGAACTCCGCCTTCTCCGTTTCGTAGCGCCGCCCGTCCGAGTCCACGAACTCGAAGCTGTACGTAAGTACCGTGCCCGGGGGGATGTACGATGCCGCCGTATTCGTCCGCCAGAGCAGCTCACCCTCCAGCGAACCGTCGCGCCGCGTCGTCTCGAGGTAGTCGTACCCCGTCCGCGTGTGACGCCCGATGCGGACTCGTATCGCCACCGACTCGATGTCTTCGTCGCTCGAAGCCGTCAGCCGCACCCGAAACCCCTCCGGGAACTCGCTCGCGAGGCTCCACGAACGCACCGTCACGGCCCCGCTCGCGTCCGCCCCCGAAACTCCACCCAGTCCGAGCGCAAACACAACCGCCGCCGCGATAGCCGCGAGCGCAAACCGCCCATATGACGCTGCTCTCGCCGTCATAGCTGGAAATGCCCCATACCGGTAGGACTGCTGACGCTCCATCATGCCTAATACAACGATGTACCACCCGAACGGTTGCGAACGGAGATTAACCCCCTCTCCCACGCCGCGCGGCGCTGGCTGTCCGGTCTTGCGGCTATGGATTTTAGATTCCTCGCTTCGCTCGGAATGACAGGGAGGGGAGCCGATCATGGCTGGGAATCCGTTTTACCTATCCCGTTCGCCCTGAGCCTGTCGAAGGGCGAAATCCCCCCTACTTTCTACGTAATACTTTCTACTTTCTCCTCCCCGCCCATCGACGCTATAATACCCCCGTGCCCGACAACATCCTCTCAGCCCTCAATCCCAGGCAGCGCGAGGCCGTCGAAACCATCGGCGGCCCCGTGCTCATCGTCGCAGGCCCCGGCAGCGGCAAGACCCGCGTCATCACCCATCGCATCGCCTACCTCGTCGACCGGTGCGGCATACAGCCCTACCGCATCGCCGCTCTCACCTTCACGAACAAAGCCGCGCGCGAGATGAGGGAGCGCGCGGCGACTCTCATGCGAACAAGCGGAGACCAGGTGACCATCAGCACCTTCCACTCCTTCTGCGCCAGGGTACTTCGACGCCACGGCGAGCTCCTCGGACTCGACAAGGACTACACCATCTACGACCAGCCCGACCAGACATCGCTCGTCAAGCGGGCGATGGAAGAGAGCAACATCAACGACAAGCAGTTCTCGCCCGGCAAGATCCTCTCCGCCATCTCCGGCGCGAAGAGCAAGCTCATCGGCGTCGAGGGCTACGGTCTCAAGAAGGCCGACTACTACCAGGAGATCGTCCATCGCGTCTACGAACGGTACGAGGACCTCCTTGCCCAGTCCTCCGCCCTCGACTTCGATGACCTCATCCTCAAGACCCACGCGCTCCTGCGGGAGCACTCCGACGTGGCCGAGAGCTACCGCGACCGCTACGTCCACGTCATGGTCGACGAGTTCCAGGACACCAACGTCGCCCAGTACGAGATCGCCAAGCAGCTCACGGGCGAGTACCGCAACCTCTGCGTCGTCGGAGACCCCGACCAGTCCATCTACTCGTGGCGCAACGCCGACATCCGCAACATTCTCAGCTTCCAAAAGGACTTCGCCGACGCCAAGCTCATCTCTCTCGAGGAGAACTACCGCTCCACTGAGACGATCCTCGAGGCCGCCCAGGGGGTCATCGCCTCCAACAGCCAGCGGCTGGAGCAGAACCTCTTCACCAAGTTGGGCAGGGGCGTCCCCATCGTCGTCCACGAGAGCTACGACGAGAACGACGAGGCGCAGTTCGTCGTCAGCGAGGTCGAGAGCCTGGTGCCAAGCCGCTACAGGTGGTCCGACATCGCCGTCATGTACCGCGTCAACGCCCAGTCCCGCGCTCTCGAAGAGATGTGCCTACGGTACGACGTGCCCTACCACCTCGTCGGCAGCATCAAGTTCTACCAGCGCCAGGAGATAAAGGACCTCGTCTCCTACCTGCGCCTGATCGCCAACCACAACGACGACGTGAGCTTCAGGCGCATCGTCAACGTCCCGGCGCGCGGCATAGGTCAGCGCACCATGAGCGAGCTTGACCGCCTCGCGTGGGAACACGGCACGTCGCTCTACAAGGCAATCGACGAGACCGCCGAGATGCTCAAGAGACCGGGCAACTACGTCGCCCCCCTCCCTGCAAGATCGATCAACGCCCTGCAGGACTTCAAGGCCATGATAGATGACCTGACCGACAAGAGCGCCGAGTACGAGCCCGCCGCCCTCATCGACGCCGTGCTGAAACGGACAGGGTACGGCGACTACATCGAGAACGACGCCGAACGCGGCGAGGAGCGCCAGGAAAACATCAACGAGCTCAAGACGGTGGCGAAAGACCTCCTGGACTACGGCGAGGAAGACGCGCTTACTGCCTTCCTCGAACGGGTCAGCCTCGTCAGCGACGCCGACAACGTCGGCGAGAGCCCCGATGCCGTCACGCTCATCACCCTCCACCAGGCGAAGGGCCTCGAATTCCCCGTCGTCTTCATCGTGGGCATGGAGGAGGGCGTCATGCCCCACATGCGCTCCATCGACTCAGGCGATCCCGCCGAGATCGAGGAGGAGCGCCGCCTCTGCTACGTCGGCGTGACCCGCGCCAAGGAGAAGCTCCATCTCGTCCGCGCCTTCCGGCGAGGCTTCCGAGGCCGCAGCGGTTCCGTACCCGCCATGCCGTCCCGGTTCCTCGCCGACATCCCGCAGGAGCTGCTGGCAAAGCCGGACATCGGCCCCGGAAGACGGAGAATGTCAGACCAAGAGATTCGCCCGACATCGCCGTCTTCTACCATGCGCGGTCAGCAGCCCGAAGAGCGCATCATCCGCCAGACCGAATCCCCCGTCGTCCGTCGGAGACGCCGCGCTGCAAGCGCTCCGCCGCAGGGCGTCCGCCTTGCCCTCAACACGGGAGACCGCGTGCGCCACAAGACCTTCGGCGAGGGCATCGTCACGGAGGCGAAAGCCGCCCGCGGCGACACCGAGGTTACCGTCGCATTCAAGGACGGCCACGGCGTCAAGCGTCTTCTCCTCAGCTTCGCCCCGCTCGAAAAGGTGGAGTGACCGGCTGGGTGAGCATGGAACCCGTGCAACTGCCTCCCGACGAGCTTCCTGGGCTAGCCCGCGCCCTTGGAGACTCGCCCGAGACTGCAATCCCTGCACATCGCTTGATGCGCGGCGCATGCAGCGCATACGTCGTGGGCGAGCTTACTCGATTCAAGGCGGCGGTAATCGTTTCAGATGACAACCCTGCCGAGCCTTTCGGCTTTGGCGAGGACCCCGAAGCGCTGTGGTCGATACTCGAACCCCTGGAAGGCTGGCGGGTCGTCAACGTATCCCCGTCCGTCGCCCCGAAACTTGGTGCGGTGATCCGCGTTTCCACCGGCAGCAGGGTCGCCTACTACGGCGATGTCTACCACACCCTCACGCGCCCCGCCGTGACACACTCCCACCCGGACGTTCGGCTCCTGACGGTGGATGACCGCGCCCTGTTCGACGGCGTCCCCGACGACCTCAAGCCCGGAATGCGCGGCGATGTGGAGATCGTGCTCCGAGAAGGGTTCGTCGCCGGAGCGGTGGTCGACGACGGCCTCGTTTCGGTGGCGCATACCAACGCCATCACGGAACGATACGGAGACATCGGAGTCTTCACCCATCAGGACTTCCGCAATCGCGGGTACTCGACCGCTTCCGCCGCACTCGTCGCCGCCGCTATCCAAGAACGAGGCTTGACCCCCGTCTGGAGCTGCGGCGAGGACAATCTTCAGTCGCTGAGAGTAGCCGCCAAAGTGGGCTTCACCGAGGTATCACGCAGGACATACGTCATCCCCTTCAACAGGGTGCAATCGTGACCGCCGCCTGGCCTTCCGGGCGGCAGGTCGGAGGCCGTCCAAATCCGCGAGTTGCAGGGTTGACAGGCCGTTCGGAAACGATGAAACTTACCTTAACTCCTCTCTCATGCACAGATGGTTCGAGGACTCGATTGATACGTAGTATCTTGCGTACTTATTTCGGAAAATTTCTGTGTAAATTGTGAACATAGTTGACGCCACACAGAAGGATTCTATGATGAGCGGCGGGAAGCGGGAGAAACACGGATGAAGAAGCCGTACCGGATTCTCGTCGTCGACGATGAGCCGGACCTGGAGCCGTTGATAAAGCTCCGAATGAGACGGAAGATCCGTTCCGGCGTGTACAGCTTCGAATTCGCCGAGAACGGCCTTAAGGCCCTTGAAGTGCTGAAGCAGCATCAAGACATAGACATGGTTGTCACGGACATAAGTATGCCGCAGATGGACGGTCTGACGCTCCTTGAGGAAATACCGGATGTCGCCGGCGACGATCTCCGTTGTGTCGTGGTATCCGCGTACGGCGACATGAAGAACATCCGCACGGCGATGAACCGCGGAGCCTTCGACTTCATCACCAAGCCGGTCGACTTCGATGACCTGAACGTCACGATTGAACGGTCTCTCGAGCACCTGGAGCAGTGGCGAGAGGCGGTGGCAGCAAGAGATAAGCTCGTCGCGATTCAAAACGAACTCCAAGTGGCGCACAGCACGCAGCAATCCATTCTTCCGAAGGTGTTTCCCCAGAACTCCGACTATCAGGTCTTCGGCCACATGGAGCCGGCCCGTAACGTCGGGGGTGATTTTTACGACGTCATCCGCTTGCCGGACAACCAGGTTGGCCTGGCCATCGCGGACGTCTCCGACAAGGGCGTGCCGGCCGCGCTATTCATGATGTCCAGCCGCACCCTGCTGAAAGGCGCGGCGATCGGCACTATCAACCCCGGTCAGGCTCTCGGTGAAGTCAACAAGCTGCTCTATGAAGAAAACGAGACCTTGATGTTCGTCACCGTGCTCTACTCGATCTACGATTCGGTCACCGGCAGGCTGACCTATTCGAACGGTGGACACGACGCGCCGTTGCTCGTGCGGCCCGACGGAAGCTCGGAACTCCTCCCGCTCACGAACGGAGTTGCGCTCGGCATAGCGCCGGACGTAGAATTCTCAAGTAACTCGGTCCACTTGGAACCGGGCGACGCCGTCGTTCTCTATACGGACGGCGTCACCGAAGCGATGAATTCCAAAGGAGAACAGTTCGGCGTCGAGCGTATGCATCATGTCTTCGCGGTGAGTCCTCCCAAGAATTCCGAGCAGGCTGCTCAGACGATGTTCGAGGCAGTGAGAGAGTTTGTCGGCGACGCGCAGCAGTTCGACGACATCACATGTCTGGTACTCCATCGCGGTGAGGGCGGTTCCTGAAGACGAAGTACTCCGCAAAACCATGAAAAGGGAGAGAAAAATGCGAGTTGCAACACTTGCCTTGTTGGTTTTTTCTGCAGCTGCTGCAGTGATTATCGCGGCGTCGGCCGCGTCAGCCGATGACCACGGCGGCGATGGAATTTATGGGTGCTTCCTCTATAACGGTGAGGTGTTCTGGGACGGCTACGCGCACCCCGCCGTATTCGGCAGCGGCCCGAGTATTGGCGCCAGCCCGAGTCTTGGTCTGGCGATGCTCTCCGGACCTGAGTGCGATAAATTCCCGTCCCGCGCCGACTATGCGGACAAGCGCGTTTGGAGTCCGGAGTACCAGCCGGCCACCCCGACGCCCTTGCCGACACCGACGCCGACGCCGACGCCTACACCGACGCCCACCCCAACACCGACTCCGCCACCCGACGACGACGACGGATCAGACTGGCCGTACAATCCGTGGTGCTTCTGGAACGAGGAGCAGACCGCGCTGTTCTGCTACGGGTAATTTGACCCTCGCAGCGCTTCGTTAGTCAGAGGCCCAACTACATAACTCGCGTGTAGTTGGGCCTCATAATCCCACGCAGTGGTTGAGTCGGAGCGTATAGCTCGCAGTTAGGCCGGAACGGCGCTGCTTCTAGTCGACCGGCAGATCGACCCGGTACATGTCCATCACCGGATCGAACTTGGCCTTGAAGTCATCGTCCGGCGGAGCCATCGGCAGACGGGTCGGCCCCGCGTCGAATCCCGCGCGGTTGACGGCGTGCTTTATCGGCACCGGGTTCGTCACCCAGAAGAGCGCCTTGAAGATCGGGAGCATTCGCAGGTGTTCCTTCGCGGCGCTTTCGAGCTCCCCTTCGAGAATCAGCCCCATCATCGTCTTGATCTGGTTGCCCATGATGTTCCCGGCCACGCTGACGATCCCGTAGCCCCCCACGCACATAACAGAGAACGTCTCGTCGTCATTGCCCGACCACACCAGGAACCCGTCCGGCGCGCCGTCGACGATCCTGGCGATCTGCACCGGATCGCTTGACGCTTCCTTTACGCCCACGATGTTGTCGATCTCAGCCAGCCGCAGCGTCGTCGTATCGTCCATGTTCAGAGAGGTCCGTGACGGTACGTTGTACAACATGCACGGCAGGGAGGTCGCTTCGGCGATAGCCTTGAAGTGCAGGTACAGACCCTCCTGCTGGGGCTTGTTGTAGGCGGGCACCGTCAGCAGGAACCCGTCGACTCCCAGCTTCTCCGCCTCCTCCGTCAGCTCCACCGACTTGCGGTGATTGTTGTCCGTGGTCCCGGCGATGATCGCCGCGTCGGGGCCGACGGCCTCCTTGACCTCGGCGAACAGGCGCAGCTTCTCTTCGTCGGACATCGAGGGGGATTCCCCCGTCGTGCCGCCGATAACCAGTCCGTCGTTCCCAGAGGCGATGAGGCCCTGGGCCAGCTTTCGCGCCTGGTCGTAGGCGATCTCGCCGTCCTCGGTCATCGGCGTAATCATGGCGGTGAGCAGTCGTCCGATTTCTGCCGGCATCTTAGCCCCTCCTTGCCGGGGCATTTACCAGGCCCCGACTCATCATTTCCTCTGCGATCTGGATTCCGTTAAGGGCTGCGCCCTTCCGAAGGTTGTCGGTTACGAGCCACATGGCGACGCCGCGAGGGTTCGACACGTCCTGCCGGATCCTGCCCACGAACACGTCGTCCTCCCCCTCCGCGTCGACGGGCATAGGGTAACGGTTCATGGCGGGGTCGTCCACCACCGTCAGGCCGGGCACGTCGGACAGCGCTTCTCGCACCTCGCCGGGACCTATCGGCTCCTCGAAGTCGATGTGCACCGCTTCGCTGTGGCCTACCATCACGGGCACGCGCACGCACGTGGCCGATATTCTAAGGTCAGGCTCGTGCAGTATCTTGCGGGTCTCGTTGACCATCTTCATCTCTTCGGTCGTGTACCCGTTGTCCTCGAACGTTTCGACGTGAGGGAGCGCGTTGAACGCGATCTGGTGGGGATATTCCTTCGGCTCGATCGGGCCGTTCCCCAACACGGAGGCGGACTGGTCACGCAGCTCTTCGACGGCGGCCGCGCCCGTTCCCGATACCGATTGGTACGTGCTCACGACAACCCGCTCGATGGAGCTGACCCCCATTAGGGGCTTCAACGTCATGGCAAGCGGCGCGGTCGAGCAATTCGGCACCGACACGATGCCCTGGTGCGACTCTAAGTCGTCCCCGTTAATCTCCGGTATCACGAGGGGAACGTCCGGGTCCATGCGGAACGCCGAGCTCTTGTCCACGACGGACGCGCCGTTATCCACGGCAAGCGGGCCGATCTCCCTGCTGATGCCGCTGCCCGCGCACACGAATACGAGATCAACATCGCCGAGAAGCTCCGGCGTCGCCTCCTCGACCGTTCGCTCCTCGCCCAGCACCGTCAGCTTCCTTCCCCACGACCGTTCGGACGCGCAAAGGCGCACCTCGGTAGCGGGAAAGCTCCGCTCTTCGAGTATGGAGAGAAAGACCGAGCCCACCGCTCCGGTCGCCCCGATCACCGCAATTCGACAGCCGTCCATTGCTCCTCCCGTCCAACGCAACACGGAAATGATACTGCCAATACGTGGTCGATTCCAGATTTACGTCGGACGGGAACTTGAAGCTGCGAGGCTTTACAGCCGTTCCAGCATCTCTCGCTTCTTAGCCTCGAACTCCTCTTCGGTAATGACGCCCTTCTGCTTGAGATCGCTGAGCCGCTCCAGCGAAGTGTAGACATCCTTCGACTCGGCCTCGCGATTCTTGAGGTCGCCAACGACCCTCTTGCCACGCTCTAGGGCCTCATCGTATCGCTTCGTGGCTGAGGCGAGGTCAATATCGACCAGGTTCCCGCCCGTCTCATAGTGCCGCTTCGCCACTTGGCCGACGGCATAGGTTGACGCTCCCGACAACACGGACATTGACGCGCCTCCGACCAACGTGCCGACACCAGGCACAGCCTTTATCAAGGATGCGCCAAATCGAGCGAACGTGCCTCCCGTCAGGGCAGTGACGAACGTTTTACCCAAGTTCTCAGTGAAGTCGGCTTCGTATACTTCGGCCAGCTGCTTGAGCATGTCTATCTGAATGGCCGATACCGCCAAAACGTCGAACATGGGAACGGGAATCAGTCCCGCGCCCATGCCCCACAGGGTATGACTGCGGATAATCCTCTCGGCCTGCTCGCTCCGCTCCCGCGCCGGCACTCCGTCATCGCTCGTCGTCTCGTCTTGCGCTATTTGTGTCATCGTGCGCCTCCTAATGTAATGATTACATTATAACCGTGTTTAGTGTAATTAGTAATCACACGATCGTGTGATTTTTCGGGCAATCGCTCAAGTCGGTTGTCTCCGACGCCACCAATCATGAAAATGGCGGTAGGGGCGATTCGCGAATCGCCCATATGGGGGGTTGGATAATTCCTGTCGCGTCCTTGCTCTCCACGCCGACGCTTGCGGAGGTATGCAAAACGTGCTGAAATACGTCGTTGTTGCGTAGTTGGGAATGACACTCCTAAGGGAGGCTGGCAAGAAGATGCGAGACCAATTAATGGCCCTGGAGGAAGAGGGAACGCCTATCCGCGTTTCCGTGATCGGGTGCGGACGCTTCGGCTCGATGGTGATTTCGCAGCTTGCCCAGGCTCCCGGCATGGAGGCCTCCATAGCCTGTGACCTCGATGTCCGGCGTGCGTCCGATACGCTTGCACACGATCGCAGGCCGCGTATCAGGCCTGTCAAGACCAACGACGTGGGCAAGGCCAACGACGCCCTCAACAAGGGACGACACGTTGCCACCGACGATTCGAGCGTCGCAATTCAGGCGGAAGTGGACGTTGTAGTCGATGCCACGGGCAACCCCGACATCGCCGCCAAGCACGCCTACGACGCCATCATGGCTGGCAAGCACGTGGTCATGGTGTCTGTCGAAGCCGACGTGCTGGTAGGGCCCATACTCAAGGACATGGCCGACCAAGCGGGAGTCGTCTACACTGCAGCCTACGGCGACCAGCCCGCCATCATCGAGGAGCTGGTCGACTGGGCAGTCAGCATGGGGTTCGACGTGGTCGCGGCGGGCAAGGGCACCAAGCACCGGGACGAGTTCCGCTACCTCACCCCCGACCAGGCGCTCTTGGAGTACGGCATGACGCCCGAGCAGATCGAGAGCAGCAATCTCAATCCTCGCATGTACAACTCATTCCTCGACACCACGAAGTCCTCCATCGAGATGTGCGCCGTGGCGAACATGACAGGACTCGTGCCCGACGTGCCGGGGATGCACTTTCCGTCGGCGAGCGTGGACGACATTCCCCGCCTGCTGATTCCCGCCGAGGATGGCGGCATCCTCAACCGGCAGGGCGTCGTGGAGATCGTCAGCTGTCTCGACGGCGAGGGCAACGATATCCCCGGCCACCTGCGCTGGGGCGTATTCGTCGTCATCACCAGCCGGAGCGAGTACCTGCGCGGCTGCATGAAGGACTACGGGATGGCGATGGACCCGACCGGCCGCTACGCCGTCATGTACCGGCCATACCACCTCATCGGCATGGAGACGCCCGTTTCGATCGCGAAGGCCGCCCTCTACGGGGAGGCCACCGGAGCGCCCAGGGGAAGGGTGTGCGAAGTCGTCGCTACGGCCAAGAAAGACCTCGCCGCCGGTGAAGTCCTCGACGGCGAGGGGGGTTACACCGTCCACGGCTCCATCGTCGAGGCTGCACATGCCGACGGCGAGGGACTGACGCCCATCGGCCTCTGTCACGGGGCCACGGTCGTGCGACCGGTGGCCAAAGGCAAGATGCTCAGCGCTGCCGACGTGCGGCTGCCCGAGGGCGGCTTCGCCGCTCACCTGCGGGCAGTGCAGAACGCCGTCTGAGGCCCGTTACCTATACTCAATACGGACATCTACGCCCCCGTAATGGTAGATTTCCGTCCTTAATTCGACCGAGAATGAATAGCCATACGGGTCGATCATGCCCGTTGGCGTTGCGTAACGACTAAAGCTCAGGAGGACCTTGAAGTGTTCAAGCCGGTGCCGTCTAAGGTCGATTTCGTCCAAATGGAAAAGGACTTGCTCGCGTGGTGGGACGAGTGCGGAATCGTCGAGAAGTACCTCATTCGCAACGACGACTCCGGCAAGCGGTTCTCCTTCGTGGACGGGCCGATTACGGCAAACAACCCCATGGGCGTTCACCATGCCTGGGGGAGAACGTACAAGGACCTGTTCCAGCGCTACAAGACTATGCAGGGCTTCGAGCAGCGCTACCAGAACGGCTTCGACGGGCAGGGACTGTGGATCGAGGTCAACGTCGAAAAAGACCTCGGCATGACCTCCAAGACCGATATCGAAGAGTACGGCGTCGGCAAGTTCGTCGACCTGTGCAAGGAGCGCGTGCGACGGTTCGCGGACGTCCAGACCCAGCAGTCGATCCGGCTCGGCTACTGGATGGACTGGGACAACTCGTACCACACGATGTCGGATGAGAACAACTACACCATCTGGCACTTCCTCAAGGTCTGTCACCAGAAGGGGTACATCTACGAGGGGCGCGATGTCATGCCCTGGTGTCCCCGCTGCGGCACGGGCATCTCACACCACGAGATCGTAACCGAGGGCTACAAGGACATCACCCACCCCAGCCTGTACGCCCGATTCCCGCTGATCGACCGGCCCGGCGAGTCGCTCCTCATCTGGACGACGACGCCGTGGACGCTCACCTCGAACGTGGCCGTGGCCGCCCATCCCGACCTGACGTATGTCAAGGTCACGGCAAAAGGCACGGGCCCTGACGGCGCCGACGAGACGCTCTACCTGGTCAAGAGCCGATTGGAGGCGCTGAAGGTCGAATACGAGATTATCGAGGAACTCAAGGGCAGGGAGTTGGAAGGTCTCAGGTATCAGGGGCCGTTCGACGAGCTAGCGGCCCAGGAGGGCGTCGAACATCGGGTCATCCTGTGGGACGAGGTCAGCGAGAGCGACGGCACGGGCCTCGTTCACAACGCGCCCGGAGCGGGCGAGGAGGACTACGCCCTCAGCAAGGAGTACGACCTTCCCGCCATCGCGCCGCTGGATGAGTTCGGCAAGTTCGTGGACGGATTCGGCGAGTTGACCGGACTGAGCGTGTTCGAGGTGAACAAGCCGATCTACCACAGCCTCCGAGAGAAGGGGAGGCTCTACCGTCTCGACCAGATCACCCACCGGTATCCCGTCTGCTGGCGCTGTGACACGGAGCTGGTGTTCCGCCTCGTGGACGAGTGGTTCATCTCGATGGACGAGCTGCGGCACGATATCGCCGAGGTGACGAAGAAGATCACGTGGATACCCGAATTCGGCATGGGCCGCGAGCTCGACTGGCTCAGGAACATGGACGATTGGATGATATCCAAGAAGCGCTACTACGGTCTTGCCCTACCTATATATAAGTGCGACGACTGCGGGGACTTCGAGGTCATCGGCAGCGAGGTTGAGCTAAAGGAGCGCGCCGTCGAGGGCTGGGAGCGGTTCGAGGGCCACTCGCCGCATCGCCCGTGGATCGACGAGGTGAAGATAGCGTGTGAGGAATGCGGGGTGACCGTCTCGCGGATCAAGGACGTGGGCAATCCCTGGCTCGACGCCGGAATCGTCACATTCTCCACACTGGGCTATCGACACGACAAGGACTACTGGAGGAAGTGGTTCCCGGCAGACCTCATCTCGGAGAGCTTCCCCGGGCAGTTCCGCAACTGGTTCTACTCGCTCCTGACGATGAGCACGGCGCTTGAGAACACCGAGCCGTTCCTTGCCAACTTCACCTACGCCACCCTCATGGACGAGAAGGGCGAGGAGATGCACAAGAGCAAGGGCAACGCCATCGAGTTCGAGGAGGGCGCCGACCAGATGGGCGTGGACGCCATGCGCTGGATGTACAGCGGCACCAATCCCGCGTCCAACCTGCTCTTTGGGTTCGGGCGGGCGGACGACACGCGCCGCAGGATGCTCATCCCTCTGTGGAACGTCTACTCGTTCTTCACGACGTACGCCAACATCGACGAGTACACGCCCGACACGCCCGCGCCCCCGGTGACGGAGCGCGCGGAACTCGACCGTTGGATCATCTCGGAACTGAACGAGCTTTTACGGACGACGACTGCGGCGCTGGATCGCTATGATCCCCAGACCGCCGTGCGCGAGATTGATGAATTCGTCGAGCGGTTGTCCAACTGGTACGTGCGGCGGAGCAGGCGACGCTTCTGGAAATCGGAGGTCGACACCGACAAGCTGGCCGCGTTCGCGACGCTCCACGAGTGCCTGACGACGCTCGTCAAGCTCATGGCGCCGTTCGTTCCGTTCGTGACGGAGGAGATCTATCAGAACATCGGCCGGAACGGCGAGCGGGAGAGTGTCCACCTGGAGGACTGGCCGGTCGCCGACGAGTCGCTGATCGACACGCGGCTCGACGACGCGACGCGGCTCGCCATGCGACTCTCCAGCATTGGACGGGCGGCTCGCAGCAAGGCCGGCATCAAGGTGCGACAGCCGGTGGCTAGCGTAGCGTTCAAGCTGAGGACGGACGCCGAGAGAGAGCTCCTGGAACAGGTCGCGCCGCAGGTCCGGGACGAGCTGAACGCCAAAGAGATCACCGTACTGGACGACGTCTCGACCGTCGCCAACCTTGAGATCAAACCGAACTTCCAGCTGCTGGGGCCGAAGTACGAACGAGACGTTGGCCGGGTCGCCGGGGCGATCTCGAAGGCCGAGCCTTCCGAGGTATTTCGTAAAGTGTCGGCAAACCAGCAAGTCACCCTTGGCGACTACACGCTGGAGCCGGACGAGATCGTCGTGAGCGCCACCGACAAGCAGGGGTACTCGGTCATAGCCGAACAGGGCTACTCCGCCGCCGTTACGACGGAGCTCACCGCCGAACTCGAACTGGAAGGGCGCGCCCGCGAGCTTGTGCATCAAGTCCAGAACATGCGGCGCGACGCCGGTTTCGACATCGCAGACCGGATTACTACCTATTACACCGGCGACACCGGCATCGACGAGGTGATCGCGGCGCACGGCGGCTACATCCGTCAGGAAACGCTCTCGGACGACCTTATCAGGAGCGCGCCCCCGGAGAAGGCCCATGCCGAGTCCCACCGGATCAACGGCCTGGAGGCCGACCTTGCCGTCGTTGCGTTAAAGTAACCTCGGCAACCTTCACAATATCCGTTCACGGCGGGTACATCCGCCAGGAGACGCTCTCGGACGCCCTCGCTCGGAGTGCGCCGCCGCAGGACGCCCACACCGCGTCCCACCGGATAAACGGCCTGGAAGCAGACCTGGGCGTCGTCGCGGTAAAGTGACCTCGGCAACCTTCGGATTGTACCTGCCATTCGTGGTTTCGTAGCTAACTGCGTTCACGGCGCTTGACATCCAACGGGAAGATATGCTTAAGTTCGGTTCACTCGTTGGATGGGGAGGATGATTCAAGCGGTTCAAACGGCGATTAGGTGTTGATCCGTTCGATTTTGAACGAAAACTAGATAGGTATTGGAATTCTAGAGTGATTCTGAGAGGAGGATTCACAATGGGTACTAGATTTCTGAGGTTAGGATTGCCGGCGTTGCTTGTGTCAGTTTTAGGATTGGCGCTTGCGATAGCCTGCGGAAGTAGTGATACGGCAGAACCGGCAGCGGCAGCCCCAACGCCGGACGTGGCCAAAATCATTCAGGACGCGGTGAATGCGCAGGGCGCCAGCGCATCAAGCGACATTGAAGCCGCAGTCGCTGCCGCGCTGGCCGGACAGGAGGGCCTCACTCGCGCGGATGTCGAGGCCATCGTCAACAACGCCACCGCCGGCGGTCTCTCTGCCGCCGACGTGCAGCGGATTGTCGATCAGTCGATCCAGAACATCCCCGTCCCTCAGATCGACACCGGGCAGCTGAGCGCTCTGGTCCAGTCCGCCGTTGCCGCGTCAGCGCCTGAGGGCATTGACGTCGACGAGATCAATCGAATGGTCCAGGCTGCGGTGAGCGCCGCCCAGGCCGGCGCAGTCACTCGCGGCGACCTCGAAGCGCTTGTCACCAAGTCCATCCAGGACGCGGCTGCGGATCAGCTTTCCGCGGAGCAGGTGCAGGCGATCGTTTCAGCGTCCCTCGAGGCCACCAACAAGGCCATCGACGAAGCCGCGATGGCGGCCCAGGCAGCAGGAACGGCAGCCATGGAAGCGGCGGACCTGGCCAAAGAGGCCAAGGCGGCCCAGGAAGCCATGATGATGGAAGAGGAAACCGGCTATATGGCCGAGAGGATAACTGCCGGGTCATTCGGCAGGCCCTTCCACATCATCTCCGGCACGTCCAACGAGAACTTCCCGCAGGTGCCGTACAAGGAATCGCCGTCGTCCGCAGCCGCCGTGGCGGCCGGGACGATCCTGCCGGTTGATCAGCGGCTTCCCAACTGGGAGAACGTCTTCATCCTGCCGCCCGGTGACGAGATCGGCACGTATGGTGGAATCATGAGGACGACCATGTCCAGGCCCGTCACCCAGACCGACGTGGGCATGGGCTACGGCCTTGAGATGTCCCCCGACGGCCTGCTGCTCGTACCGAGCATGTTCCGAGTGTTCGAGTCGAACGAGTCGGGTGACGAGTTCACCTTCAAGATGCGCAACGGCGCGCGCTGGTCGGACGGACACCCCCACACGATGGAGGACATACGGTTCGCCCTTGAAGACCTGATGCTCAACAAAGAGCTGATGCCCGGTCTTCCGGCCGTGCTGAGGTCTCCGATCACCGGCAACGACATGAGGGTGCAGTTCATCGACGATTCGACCTTCAAGGTCTTCTTCGACGACCCGAACTTCAGCTTCATGGAGTCGACGGCGATGAACATCTTCTCCGGCATCAAGGGATGCCCGAGGTGCTTCATCTCCCCATCGCACATCCAGAAGCGCTACCACATCAAGTTCAACAACGCCGAGATCCCCGCGATCTTGGAGGCGAACGACCAGCCCAACTGGGTGAAGAACTTCTCGTTCATCAGGAACGTTCGCGGGTTCGACGGTCCTCCGTCGGAGCCGATCCCGACCGACTACGACATCAACTACATCTACAGAGGCGATAACCACTACAACCCGATTTTCGGCGGCTACTGGGCCCTCAGCCAGAAGCCTGGATCGGAGAGCAACCAGTTCGTGCGCAACCACTATCACCCGTCCATCGACCCGGAGGGCAACCAGCTTCCATACATGGACGGTTGGACCGGCGTCCAGACCGAGAGCCGTGAGGTTGGCATCTTCCGCACGATGAACGGTGAGAGCGACTGGCTGCGCCGGGACCTCGAAACCAAGGAAATGCCTCTGTACCTTCAGAATTCCGTTCAGGGCGACTACAGCGTGCTGAAGCACGACTCGCCCGACGGGGCAGACTCCACGTTCATCAACAACCAGGAGTACGTGGATGATCCCGAGATCGGAATGCTGCTCCGAACCCGTGACTTCCGTATCGCCCTCTCCGTGGCATGGGACAGGAACGGCGCGAACCAGTCTCTGGCCTCCGGCCTCGGCATCCCTCAGAACATGGTGCCGCACCCCTCGACCCCGTACTTCCCGGGCGAGCACTGGAGGACTCTGGACACGGATTACGACCTGAACCGCGCCAAGTCCCTCCTGACGAAGATGGGCTACACGGACGCTGACGGCGACGGCTACCTCGACAAGAAGGACGGCTCCGGACCTCTGTCCATGTTCTTCCAGTCGAGCTCGCATTACCCGTTCGTGGAGTGGCTGCAGAGCGACTTCAAGGCACTGGGGATCAAGCTGAGCATTGCCGACCAGTCTTCCCGCGCCGGCAACACCAGCATCCCGCCGACCGAGTACTTCGAGTTCTTCTCCTCCACCGAGGGTGGAACGAACCCGTGGTCCAATGCCTGGAACCGCGTGGCTCCGACGACGAAGGACCCGCAGGGTCCCGCCATCGGCCAGTACTACGCCACCCGTGGTGAAGAGGGTATGCCCCCGACGGGTCCCGACGCCAAGTACACCGACGTGTACGGCATGATGGCCCCCGACGGCACGTACCCCGCCGACATCAGCGGCCACATGCTCAGGCTTCAGGAGCTGATCACCGAGGGATGGACGGTCTCCTTGCTGTCGCCGGCACGCGTGGCGGCGGGGCAGGAACTGTTCCGGATAAACTCAGAGCAGAAGTACAAGATCGGCGGCGTCGCCTACGCAGGCCTGTTCCGGGCGCTCAAGGTCAAGCGCAACAACATGCGCAATGTGCCGAAGAACTGGTCGCCCGCAGGCGGTCACCCGGTCGAGTGGTTCTACTTCGAGGATGGGCTGGACAACCTCAACAACCCGGGCAACAGGTCGAAGAAGTTCGGTACGGTCAACTTCCTCGATCCCGCATACTGGGACTAGTGGGCACTCAGCCCTAGGCGCTAAAGCCTTGAACTGAACGAGTGGCCGGTCGCATCGCGACCGGCCACTTTCTTCGTTGAGGGGCGTTTCGATCCAAGGGGAACCTGCTGCGCTCCCTCCATTAACCCAGCCCGGTCGATGCCAGTCACCTCACTGACTCTGCATTGAAACCCATACACGCGATATCCATGCTCGAAGTGCGCTTGGCTACTTTGACCTCTTTCCATTCCCCTGACAATAACCCCGGCCAGCGTCCCGTAGGGGCGATTCGCGAATCGCCCCTACTACCTTCTCTCCGGACAGTTGGTCGACCCACATTGGAGTTTTCGACGCCTGCAATAACACTTGACAGCGAAAGGGAAGATATGTTTTAGTTTTTGCGTTCGTCTAAATCGGGGCGGGTCGTCTCGGCGATATACCCCATTGCGTGTGCGAACCCGTCTCAGCACGGATGGCGGAAGGTTAGGTATGGAAGTTTGGCAAGATTTGAGAGGAGGAGTTGTATGCGAAGTAGGATTATGAAGTTCAAGGTGCTGGCGCTGTTTGCGGCCAGCATCGCAATAGGTATTGCGTTTGCCTGTGGCAGCGACGAGCCGGATGTTCCGACACCGGTTCCTGCGGCGGACATCGCAGCTATGGTCAGGGATGCCGTCTCTGAGGGCCAGACATCAGGCGCCGACATTCAGAAGATGGTACAGGACGCCATGGCGTCTGCCGGACAGGGAGTGACCGCAGCCGAGCTCACAGCCGCGTTGGAAGATGCGACGCAGGGCCAGTTGAGCGCCGCCGAGGTCCAGGCCATAGTTGACCGATCAGTTAGTCAGCTCCCCGTGCCTGAGCCGGCGACGATCGACTTTGGGCAGCTGGAAGCCCTGGTCAGCCAGTCGGTTGCCGCGTCGGTTCCTGAGGGAATCAGCGCCGCGGAGATCAACCGGATGGTCCAGGCTGCAGTAGGCTCCGTCCAGGCCGGCGCGGTCACCCGTGGTGACCTTGAGGCCCTCGTGGCGAAGTCCATCCAGGATGCGGCAGCTGACCAGCTTTCCGCAGAGCAGGTGCAGGAGATCGTTGCTGCATCGCTCCAGGCCACGAACAAGGCCATCGAAGAAGCAGCGATGGCGACTGAGGAGTTGCGCGGGGGCCAGTTGACCGCCGCCGACGTGCAGAATATCGTGGACGCCTCGATCATGCAGCCCGAGGTTTGCAGGAACAAGGGCTATGAGGTTACCGACTGCCCTCCCACCAGCCCGCACAATTGGAAGCCCGCTAAGCAGCAGGTGCCGGGCGAGGTCTGGGTGTTCCAGGACTATGACGGCCCGAAGCCGACACAGTTCTTCGAGTCCCCGTACTCATATCAGCTCGTACAAGAGGGCAAGATTCCTCCGCTGATGGAGCGACTGCCGGTTCCTGAGGACGTGGAAGTCCTCGCCGGACCGGACGGAATCGGTGTGTATGGTGGGTACTACCGCCAGATCCAGACGCACAACTACATCGGTGAGTGGATCACGGCAAGCTGGAACCGACGTGACTCGCTGGGCGGCCTCAAGTGGTTCCCGTGGGTCGGCAAGGGCTGGGAAGTCAGCGAAGACGGCCGTGTCTGGACGTTCACGAACCGTCGCGGCCTGAAGTGGTCGGACGGCCACCCGTTGGACATGGAGTCGGTCGAGTTCGCGTGGGAACTGAACCTTACTCCCGCGCTGTTCGGCGCCACGTTCCCGCTGTGGGCCAGCTCCCCCGTCACGCAGAACCCGCCGAAGTTCAATGTGGTGGATGACGTAACGTGGACACTGACCTACGACGACCCGATCTTCACGATCATGGAGTCGCGCGCGACGCCGAGCGCACTTTGCGGCCCCAGGCGCGTGTGCATCGTCAGCCACCCGAAGATGCAGAAGTACTACCCGCAGTACGCTGGCCAGGCGGCCATCGACAAGCTCATCAAGGATGAGGGTCACGCCGACCTCACAGCGTTGCTGAACGACCGCTGGCACGTCTACACGAACATCACGGAGATCCCGTGCGCCGCTCCGTTCTGCGCGCTTAGCGACAGCGAGGCGCTGACCGAGTGGGAGAAGAACCAGTATCACTGGTTCGTCGACCCTGAGGGGAACCAGATCCCCTACATGGACGGCGCTGTGATGCCGAAGCTGGAGAACCGCGACGTCATCATCTTCCGCGCGATGGCCGGTGAGGAAGACGGACGAACCTCCACGTTCATCCCGGGCGAGCTTCCGCTGTACGTTTCAAACATGGTCAAGGGCGACTTCTCGGTCTTCCACTGGCCGAGCAGCGGCGGCGCGGACCTGAGCGCCACGATGCAGCAGACCTACAACGAGGACCCGCGCATCGGCGAACTCATCCGCACGCAGGACTTCCGCGTCGCTCTGTCCCACACGGTTGATAAGGAAGTGCTGAACGACCTCGTTCTCTCGGGTATCGGCGTGGTGCAGAACCGCGTGCCGCGGCCCAACAACCCGTACTACCCGGGCGACGAGTACCGGATGCTCCACATGCGGCAGGACCTCGACATGGCGAACCAGATGCTTGACGCCATCGGCCTGACGGAGCGGGATGCTGACGGCTTCCGCATGCACAAGGATGGATCGGGCACGGTCGAGATGACGATCACGATCGACGAGAACCCTGCAGTTCAGCAAGCAGGTGAAATTCTGAAAAAGGGCTGGGAGAGTGTTGGAATCAAGACCACGATCAACACCCAAGCGCGACCACATACGATAACGCGCGCCAGCAGGGGCACAACGACGATCGCCCGCGACTACTCTGCCTACCAGTACAACCCGTGGATGGTCCAATGGACGAGCCTAGCGCCCCTGAGCAGGGGTGAGATGGCCGGTGAGATCGGTCAATGGTACGCCAGCAAGGGTCAAGAAGGTATGGCGCCCACAGGCGGCGATCCCGCCTGGCTACCGCTGGCGGGCCCGAACGAGTTCCCGGCGGACGCCGGCGGCTTGCTGAAGCGGTCAGCCGAACTGTGGGTCGGAGGCCTTAGCACCAGCAACCTCGACCCGAAGAGGATCGACGCAGGCAAGGAGATGTTCGCGACCAACGCCGACCAGCTTTGGGCGCTGAACTGCTGCGCATACTCGGGCGTGTTCCGAGGCATCTACATCAGCAGGAACAACTTCCGCAACAAGCCGATCACCCACGAGCGCGACCACAACGGCTTCAGCGCCTGGGCGCGCTTCTTCGAGGACGGGGTCGACAACTACCACAACCCGGGCAACCGGTCCAAGTACTGCGCGAGCTGGGCATTCATCCAGGGCGGCAGTCCGTACGACAGGTGCACGAAGAACGCTTGGTAGTTTCAATCGGATCGGATTAGGATAGGCAGCTAAGCTGACAGGCCCACCGATATCCGGTGGGCCTGTCTACGTTAACCGCGTATGCCGATTCGACGCTCTGTCCGATAACGCAAGTAGGGGGCACACCGTACGGTGTGCCCCCTACTTCTTCGCTGACGGATCACGCGCCCCGCTACGTCCCCTCGATGAAGCCGGGAGGAGCGTCCGTCGCATGGGTCATCTCTCCGGGCTCGTAGCGCGGGCCGTCATAGATTACGCCTCCGTAGATGACCGTTTCGGGCAGGATGCGCTGAGTTCCGACGCGTTTCTCATGAAGTACGTCGAGGTACTCGAAACGGCCATCCACAAGCTCGCTGATGGTCACGTCGGCCGTCGCGCCGGACTTGAGCGTGCCGATGACGCCCTCCTGCCGAAGCGCCTTAGCCGGAACGGTCGTTGACATCTCGATCACCTCGTCGAGCGAGAGGCCGAGCGCCAGCATCTTCGACATCGTCGTCGGCATGTCGTACGTCGGGCCGTCCACGTTCATCCTGTGTACGTCGGTGCTGATCGTAGTCGGCTTGAGCCCCTTTTCCAGGGCGTATTCCATCGTGCGGAATGCGAATCCCCGCGCGCCGTGGCCGATATCAAGAATTACGCCCCGCTCGACGGCGTCCCACACGGCGGGCCAGACCTCACCCCGGTGGTCCCACAGCGGATACCTGAAGGATGCGTGGAAAGTGTGAGTGACGATGTCGCCGGGGTTCATATAGTCGAGTAGCTGTCGGATTGGCGCGCCGTATGCCTCGGCCATCAGGATGCCGCCCGCAAAGTCCGCCGCCTCGCGGGCCAATGGCAGCGTCACATAGTGCTGCGAGTGATGATACTTCATGCCGATGAGCACGTCGTCGTACTGCTTGATGACGGATGCCGCCTGCTCGACCGTCGCGGGGTCGGGGCCGTAGGGCATGGGCATCCGGATCAGCGCGTATATCCGCGTCTTGGCCTCGGCGATGTCCGTCTCCCAGTAGTGAGGGAACTCGCTCGGCGTAGCCGTCCCCGCGTCGAGGACGGTCGTGCATCCGTTGGCGAGACTCGTCGTGTCGACGTCGAGGCTCGGCAGCTTGGGGTTGGACACGAAGTTGTGGGTGTGCAGGTCGATGAACCCCGCCGTCACGTACTTGCCCGTGGCGTCGATCACCTTGTCGGCGTTCGCCTCGTTCAGTCCCACGCCCACTGCGGCGATCCTGTCGCCGGAGATCGCCACGTCGGCAATGCCGTGCAGACCCTGGCTCGGATCAACCACGGTGCCGTGCCTGATCAGCAGGTCCCACCTCATATGCGGCCTCCTAGAGAAGCAATCACCCGCCTCAGCCCTTAGGTTGGGTTTGCGAAGCTTCTATCCTGCAATGTCTTACGTTCGCCCTGAGCCTGTCGAAGGGCAATTCATGGTTCGACAGGCTCACCATGAACGGTTTTCAGGCTTTGCAAACACTCTTCTTACCGTTCTTGCTCACACCACGATGAGCGCTTCATCCCCACGTGACCACGCGCTTGTCCGTATCGGACATCGCAAAGAATATGCCCTGCGTGATGCGGTCGCGGGGGCCGAACATGGGGGCGATGTCGTGAAAAATCTCCGGGTGGAAGATGTAGAGATCGCCATCCTGGGGAACGACGGTGGAGAGCGACGCTCCTTCTACCACGGAGGGCGGATATCCCGTCGCTCCGTCGACCTTTCGAGCGTCGTCCTCCGGCGTCCAGCGGCGCCTGTAGACGTGCAATTCCCCGCCCGATTCCGCCATCTGAAGGCAAACGAGCGCCGAGAACTGCGTGGGGAACTGCGAGACCATCCACCCCTTGAAGTACTCCATGGCGCTGTCGCGGTGCAGGGCGGCAGAGTCCCCCTCGACGGCGATGCGTATCACAGCGTCCGAGTACCGCTCGCCGTCCTCCTCCGGGACGATAACGTCACGGTCGGGGAGGAGTCTTCCGATCATCTCCCGCACCATGACCCTTGCGTCGGGGAGCCCGTCGTACAGACGCTCGAACTTCTCATCGGAGAGGCGGGACTCGCGGAAAAACCCCTCACGGTCGGATACGTAGCGTCCAAGTCCCGGACCTATGTAGCGCAGCTCCAGCTTCTCGCCCTCCGTGGTGGAGTACTCCTTCACATCGACCAGCCCCGTTGTGTCGGCCTCGATGCGCCGAACGATCTCGGCGCAGTGGTCGGGCGCGTAGAACCCCCGAATGACCACCGCGGAATACTTGAGATCGGCCATCTGCTGTAGGATGTTAGGGTAGTCGCGTACGACTGTGTCCGGGGTGGTTACTACGATATTCCAAGTGTCGTCAGTCATGGCACAGCCCTCCGCGCATTTGGCGCCATCATCCTACACGCAACGGGGCGAGTTTGCAGGGCTTGGAGAGAAGATAATAGGAGGAGAAGGGGGAGCGGTGAGCTATCCCAGAGCCTCGTCGACCTGCAAGCGCAGGCCTTCCACGGCCAGGGACACGAGTTCCTGTCCACGGGTCACCACTCGCTCTTGGCCGTATCCAGCCGCATGAGGCTCCGTGAAGACCGTAATCGTCTGAGCTTGGACATCGATCAGCCACGCTTCAGGGATTCCGGCGGCTCCGTATCGCGGCATCTTCTCGTCACGGTCATAATGTAACGATGTGTCCGCAACCTCGATTACCAGCAGCAAGTCAGCGGGCGTCGGGTGCCGGCGGGAGTAGTCATCCCGGAAACGCATGACCGTTAGGTCAGGCTGCGGCTCGTTATAGTCGTCCAGGTGGATGGGACCCTGCACTCGGAGATGCGCAACTCCTGCCAGCCTGGCGGCCAGCAATACGGTGAGTCGATCTACGATACTCGCATGAGGTGGATCAATCGGTGGCATTCGCCGTACCAGCCCATCGACCAGTTCCACGCGGACGGCAGGAGACAAGATTCCTGCCTCACCCATGCGGTAATACTCTTCGACCGTGAACCGGTATTTTTCTTGCGCTGCTACCATGGGCGGATTATACCATCATGGCCGAGCGTGGGACTCTACCGGCCCGCGCGCTCCACAAGCAGGTGGAAGAGGTTATCGAAGTTGGGCGGGACCTCGCGAGGACGGTCGGGCCGGAACTGTACCCCGATCACGAGCGAGTAGTCCGGGCTTTCGACCGCCTCGATGGTCCCGTCCTCGACCGCGTACGCGGCAGTCATGAGCTTCGGGGACCTTTGAGCGTCCCGGATGCCCATTCGGTGCAGGCTGTTCACTCGCACGAAGCCGCCCGCGCCCACGATGGACGCCAGCTTGCTCCCCGGCGCGACGTAGATGTGGTGACGGCTCGATGCGTTCTCGTCCGCCTCATGACCCGATACCGGCACAGGCTCCCGACCTCCCATCGCCACATTCAGTGAATGCATCCCGTCCCCGATTGCGACAATGGGTAGGTCAAACTCGAACACGGTGGGCAGGAGCCGGGTCATCGTGTCGGAGAGCACCAGTGACACGCCGTCGTCAAAGTCGGCCGGAGCGTTGCCTATCAGAAGCCCTCCTACGATGCCGAGCTGGTCGTGACGCTCAATGGAATCGGGCGTGATGAGCAGCGGGAGGCCTCCGCAGCGGTTGACGAGGTCGGAATAGAGCCGGCCATCGTCGTCGGAGCCAGCGGTAATGGCGATTACGGGTTGATTGGGCAAGGAACGGCGGGAGTCACGTGATTTCGACCATTGTACAGGAACTCACGGCTTTCATTCGGATACCGGCGGGTTCAGTTAGACCCGGTGCCAGGCTCCCTACCGCTTCGGGATGTTGACGCTCGGAGTCGGGCTCTCGTCGGGGTCGCCGGCAATCATGCCCTCCAGGAGCTCGACGACGCCGTCTACGGTCTTCTCGGTGAGTTGACGGCCCTTATCGGCGGTGGCGGAGGAGGCCCCTTCGTCCTCCGAGTGGGGGATGTCTTCAACTCGCACGTTCTCGGGGAAGAGGTGCATGGCCATGGAGGTCTCAAACTCGCGGGCGTGGCTCGGGAAGCCGGGATTGGACTGGATGGAGTTGACGATGTCGTGGGTGAGCACGTCCCAGTAGTTGTGGAATCGGACGTCGACGTCACCATGCTCTCGCTCGAAGTACATCTGCCACTGGTTCATGATGCCGTAGATGGGGCGGCGGTTGCCGCCGTGCCCGTTCAGAATGAGGACCTTGCTGATGCCGTGCCGCACCAGCGTCTCCACGGTGTCGAAGACGACGGCGAGCCACGTGCTCGGCTTGACGGTCAGGGTGCCGACGGAGTGCATGTGGTGCTCGGCTATGCCCACGTTGATGGGTACGGCAAGGACGACCTGCGGGTAGAGTCGCTCCGCCGCCATCTCCGCGATGCGGGTGCTGCTCGCGATGTCCTGCTCAAAGGCGAGGTGTTCGAGGTGCTGCTCGATGCTCCCGGTCGCCACGACGGCAACGTCGAACTTGCCCGCCTCGCGCGCGTGCCGGAACTCGCGCCGCGTGAATTTTTGCAATCGGAACTCGTTGGGAAGGGCCATGTTCAGTACTCCGCGAGGATGTTACGTCGAACTTTACATGGGAAGCACGAGGTTGGGAACCCCAAGAGCATCCATCAAGGACTGCCGTCCAGCTTCTTAAGCTCAGCCTCGACTTTGTCTTTGTCGTACCCCAGCTCAAGCGCCTTGTTGAGGTCCGACCGCGCCTTCGAGGTGTCACCTAAAGACGAGTGGGTCAGCCCTCTGCCGTAGTACGCACGGGGATCGTTCCCATTGAGGCCGATAGCGGCGTCATAGTCTTGAACCGCCGAAGCATATTCCCCTTTCGAGCGTAGGGCGTCACCTCGCTCAATGAAGGCCCCGGCAAATTCAGGGTAGGAATCAATGGCGGCGCTATAGTCCTGGATCGCTCTGTCATACTCGCCCTTGAGAAAGTAGGCCTGACCTCTGCCGTAGTATGCAGCGGGGTAGGTACGGATTTCGATGGCTTTGCCATAGTCTTGAATAGCCTTGTCGTACTCACCCATCCCCACGTAGACATTTCCTCGATTGCTGTATGCCCAACGGAGGTTCGGATTCAGGCTGATCGCCTCGTTGAAGTCTTCAAGTGCCTTTTCATGTGCCCCCGCGCGACCGTACATGAGTCCTCGAATATTGTAGGCATGAGCGAAGTTTGGATCGAGAAGAATGACCATGCCAAAATCATCGATCGCCTTTTCGCCCTCGCCTTTCGCCGAGTACGCAGCACCGCGAGTGTAGTAGATAAGTGAGTTGCCCGGGTCGAGCCTGACCGCCGCGTCGAGGTCCTGAATCGCTTTGTCGGGTTCACGGGTAGATAAATGGACATTCGCTCGAAGCATGTATGCTTCTACATCGTTGGGATTGAGATAGATGGATTCATTGAGGAGTTCGAGCGCCGTCTGGTAGTCCTCGTTGGCCTCTTCGCGCTCTTGCCTAGAGTTGTGAGTATTGCCTCGACCGATGAAGGCCTCGACGTTGTTCGGTTCGAGGTCGATGGCGCTGGAGAAGTCATCCAGCGCCTTTTCAGCAATGCCTTCGTCCCTGTTCGACGTCAGCCCGCTATAGCGGTACATGGCCGCGTAGACGGCTCCACGATTAACGTGGACGTCGACGTTGCCGGAGTCTCTAGCGATCTCCGCACTCAACGCCTCAACGGCCTTTTCGAACATTGAGTCCCGCCTGGCGGGATCATCCTCGGCCAGGCGCCTGTAGTCGTCAATGCTTGTGGGCGTGGCCTGCGATATCAGGAATGTAGCTTCCGGCGCCGGATCGTCTCCACAGGAGACCAGCACCACGGCAATCGCTATACAAGACAGCGCCGCTCGAAGCCATACAGCCGAGTCAGCACACGCCCTCCACGGAGCGGGCATAGTTGGTCCCCCTTATGCTGTGGCCTCAACCGTTCTCTTCCAATTTCTGAAGCTCGGCGAGGGCGTCCTCGATTTCATCCGGGTCGTGTCCCAACTCAAGGGCTTTGTTCAGATCGGCCCTTGCCTTTGGCACGTCTCCAAGCGACGAGTAGGCCACTCCCCTATTGTAGTACGAATAGGGATTGCTCTCATCGAGACCGATTGCGGCGTCGTAATCCTCGATTGCCCTGTCATATTCGCCCTTCCTGTAGTAGGCGTCCCCCCGGGCAGCATAAGTTTGAGGGTTTCTGGGACTGCGATCGATTGCGGTGCTTAAGTCTTCAATGGCCCTGTCATATTCGCCCTTATTGTAGTAGGCCGCTCCTCGACCTCTATAGGCAACGGTGTATGGGCGGATCGCAATGGCCTTGTCAAAGTCCTTGATGGCCTTGTCGTACTCCCCCAACGTAATGTAGGAAACTCCACGATTGCCGTACGCCCAACGGAAGTTCGGACTCAGACTGATCGCCTTGTTGAGGTCTTCAATTGCCTTGTCGTGTGCCCCCACGCGACCGTACATGATCCCTCGAATATTGTAAGTTTGGGCGAAGTTTGGATCGAGAAGAATGACCATGCCAAAATCCTCGATTGCCTTTTCCACCTCGCCTGTGGCCGAGTAAGCAGCACCGCGAGTGTAGTAGGCAAGAGAGTTGCCCGGGTCGAGTCTGACCGCCGCGTCAAGGTCCTGAATCGCTTTAGCCTCGTCATGGGTGAATCTATGCACAATCGCTCGACGAATGTATGCCCCAACATCGTTGGAATTGAGATATATGTCTTCGTTGAGGAGTTCCAGCGCGGTTTGGTAGTGCTCGTTGGCCTCTTCACGCTCCTGCCTAAAGTCGTGAGCATTGCCTCGACCGATGTAGGCCTCGACATTGTTCGGGTCTAGGTCAATGGCACTGGTGAAGTCATCCAACGCCTTTTCAAAAAAGTCCTCATCCCTGTCCGGGGGCCTACCACTATAGACGTACATGGTCGCGTAGACGGCTCCACGCTTAACGTGGGCGTCGACGTTGGTGGGGTCGTTTGCGATGTCCGCACTCAACACCTCAACGGCCTTTTCGAACATTGAGTCCCGCTCGGCGGGATCATCCTCCGCCAGGCGCCTGTAGTCATCAGTGTTCGTGGGGGTTGCTTGCGATATCAGGAAAGTGGCGGTGGGCGTTGAGTCGTCGCCGCACGCGACGAGCACGGCGGCGAGCGCCAGACAGGACAGCACCGCTCGTAGCCACCCGACCGAATTGGCGCTCACGCTCTGCGGAGCGAGCATAATTGGCCTCCTTTTGCGTTAACCGTTCTCTTCCAGGCTTTTGAGAGCAGCTAGGGCGTCCTCGATGTCGTCGCTGTCGTGCCCAAGCTCAAGCGCCTTGTCGAAGTCCGCCCGCGCCTTCGACATATTTCCTTGTGACAAATGCGCCCAACCCCGGCTGTAGTACGAATAAGCACTATTCTCGTCGAGGCCGATTGCGGCATCGTAGTCTTCAATCGCCCTCTCGTACTCCTCCTTCATGAAGTAGGCGTCCCCGCGTTCAACATACGTTTGAGGGTACTGGGGGAATCGGTCGATTGCGACGTCATAGTCCTGAATCGCTAGGTCATACTCTCCCTTGCTGTGGTAGGCATTCCCGCGATTCCTGTAGACAACGCTGTATGGACGGATTGAGATTGCCCTACTATAGTCTTGAATTGCGCTGTCATAGTCGCCCAATACATGGTGGAGACTCCCACGATTGCCGTACGCCCATCGAAAGTTGGAATTGAGGCCTATCGCCTTGTCAAAGTCCTGCAGCGCCCTTGTGAGCTCTCCCAACTCCATGTAATGGGATCCCCGAGCGTTGTATGCGGTAGCTGAGTCAGGGTCGAGGCGTATCGCCATGTCCAGGTCCCGAATGGCTGCGGCGATCTCACCCTTCCACGAGTGCGCCAGCGAGCGACTGATGAGGATCCAGGGATCGCCGGGGTCGAGTTCAATTGCGGCATCCAGGTCCCGAAGGACCTCGTCGTACTCATCCTTGCCGCTATGGGCGTACGCCCGATCGGTAAGAGCGTCCGCGTTTTGGGGATCTCGACTCAGTGTTCCGTCGAGAAGCTCGATTGCCGCTTCGTAGTCGTTGAAAGCCCTGTCCATCTGCATCCACTGGTCGTAAGCCTCTCCTCGACCTATGTAGGCGCTCGCGTTGGACGGATCGAGGTCGATGGCCTTCGTGAAATCTTCAACCGCCTGCTCCAGCAGGCTTTCCGCATCGGTCCGTAACGCACTCGTGTATGCGTACAGGATCACGCGGGCGGCCCCACGCTTCACGTAGGCGTCGGAGGCGGAGGCGTCCTTCTCGATAGCCTCGTCCAGGATCGCAATGTTCTCATCGATCATCGACTCGAGACCGGCGGGGTCCTGTTCTACCAGGCGGGTGTAACCGTCTATCGTTGTGGGGAAGGCATGCCAGGGTTGGGATGCGGGCGCGGGAGTCGCCGTTGGTGTGGGGGGTATTGGCGTGGCAGGCTGGGGTGTCGGTGTCGGGTCGTCGCCACAGGCGGTCAGTAACGCGGCGAGTGCGAGGCAAGAGTGTGTGGCGGTGACGCCTAGCGATCGCCTTAAGGTGAATTGCACGACTCGTACTCAGCCTTCCTTACGTTGTCGAATTCGAGGGAGGGTGAACTTCACGTAGTTGTATTCGTCCAAGGCCTTGGCTAGCGTGTGCCTGCAGCCCGTCAATGATGCGATGGCAGTTTCATCCGAATGATTCTGCTCATTTGCTTTCACTTGTTCAATGGCACACTTGGCTAGTTGCTGCATCTTGTGCAGGAAGTCCGTGTACCAGATGAAGTTGCCGCAACCGTACTCGCGTATGATGGCCGTGTCCCACATGACGAACAGGTTGGGATTGAGGATGTGTAGAATCTTGGAAGCACCGACAACTGCACTTCCGCCCCCACACTCTTCTAATGCTACATAGCAGCGCTTGATGAGGAACCTTATGCTCTCACCGTCTATCCTTTCATCAAGGCATACGTCCAACATTGTCCTGCCGTACAGTTTTTGTAAATCGGTTTCGATCTCGCAGAGGGCACGTCGGACATCCAGAAAGCTCGCTCTCATGCGTGCGTTCCAGCCGTTCGCGAAGCTCAAGAGAATCCATGCTTCCTCACAGCTTGGTTTGTTAGGGCTATGCCCTTTGCGTCGTTTCGCGAAAGCGTCACGATAGCAACTTAGCGCGATATCGTAGTCCCATCCAGAGTTGGAATGATACTTGCCGCACGCCTCACGGATCGCCTGATACAGCATTCTAATGGCCCTCCCGATGTCGAGGTTACGGGATGCCGCAGTGTGTTCCGTGACTGGGCTTTCTGGATTCCTGCCTTCGCAGGAATGACGGTGTGGTCTATTGTGCGGCTGGGCCGACAGTCCCTACTCGATACCCTCGGGAATCCCGTATTGGCGTTCGAGGCGGTTGCCGGGCATGGGCCAGCCCTGGCCGCCCATTACCTTGAACTTGTCGTGGCGGCCGCTGAGCCAGAGGAACATCTCCGCTGCGTCGAAGGAGTCGCGGAACTGCTGGCGGAACGTCGGGGCCTCTGTTATCCGCCAGTCGAAGTCCGTGATGTCGAAGTCGGGGTTGTGCTTCCAGGAAGGGCCGGGGGGCGTCGTGCGCCAGTAGTTGTACTTGAGGTTGTGCCTCACGCCGCTGCCGGTCGACTTCCCGCGTCGGTGCCAGATGTTGTACGCGGTGATGACGATGGAACCGGCCGGGCACTCGGCATACTTCGCGCCCTCGATGCTGCCGTAGTGTCCCATCAGAGTGGAGAGGGAGAACAGGTGGTGCGAGCCGGGCAATACCTCCGTCGGGCCCATCTCGGCAGGGGTCTCCTGCGGGTAGTAGAAGACCTGGAGGTAGTTGACCTGCGGTCCCCACTTTGAACCGCCGTCGCGGTGCCACTCCTGCGCGGGCTGCGGGCACTCGACGCGGTGGCTGCTCATCAGGATCGGCAGGCCGAAGTCGCGTCCCAGCAGGCACCGCACGGCTCCCGCCGCATCCGGCTGGCAGATGACGTTCTCGACGAACCAGTCCTCATTGAGTATGTGGCTCGGCTCGTAGTCGACAGGGCCAGGGTTCGTCTCGATGAACTCGATCGTCCTCTCGTTGATCTCCTCCGGCACGACGCCGGGGAACAGCAGATAGCCGTTCTTGCAGAAGTCGATGACGCCGAACTCGTCGAGGCTTGGGGGGCAGTCGTAGATGCGTGACATGGGGCTAGACCTCCCTGGTCCGTTCGAGGATGAATTCACAGCCGAGCCCGAAGGAGCGGGACTCGTCCAGCAGCAGCGCCATCTCGGGGAACTTGATGATGCGCCACCCGTCGTTGACGGCCTCCAGCACGGTCTTGTACGGCCACTCGTCCGGGTCGCGGGGGCCGTCCCATAACTTGCCGTTCTCCAGGATTCTCATGCCCAGTACGGGGTAGTCGATTGAGGTGGAGCGCGTGTGAAGGTACAGCAGGTCCTGCCGTCGTTTGCGGCCCCGGCGCTCTCTGCGCCGGTCTATGGAGTCGAGCACGCCCTGCAAGCCTTCCTCGGTAAGTTCGCCCCGGCGTAGCTCCTCGATGCACCGTTCCACTTGCTCTCTGATTGATGGATGTTTCATGTCGTCACCGGCCGTTTTCAGTTGCGCGGGATTGTACCTTGACCACTAGGGGATGTCACCACTCGTAACTGTTCAGAGTTGATGAGACGAACACCCCCCTGTGGATACCCGCCTTCGCGGGTATGACGGTGGCTTGCTTGCCTCACGGCAGGGTCTTTCTATTGTTACAGTAAGGTCCTCTATCTCCCGTTCGGCCTGAGCCTGTCGAAGGCCCTCTTCGCGGTTCGACAGGCTCACCACGAACGGAATTGGGAAAGGCCCTGGCCTCACGAAATCTGAACAGTTGTCACCACTCCTCTTCTTTCTCCTCTGCCTCACGCTCCCTGCGTATCATGATCGTTGCGTCCTTGAGTCCCTGCCGCAGGCGTTGGACCGCTGAGCGTTCGGCCGGTACGTCCGCGTAGATGGCGAGATTGAATGACTCGGTCGATGGGCCCACCACGTCGTTCGGGAACGTTCCCTCCAAACGGCCCTGGAACTCGGTTGGCGTTTCCTGCTTGCGACGGGTGATGCCGTGTTCCTCCGCCGTGTCGAGCATGTCATAGTACAGCCGGAACGCATCGACGATGCCGGGTGGGCCGTCGGGGACCCGGTACCCCCTTCTCGGTGGTCGCCTGAGCACGTCCGGCACGAGGCGGAGGGCCAACTTCGCCACGTCCGCGATGGGTTTGGCGTCCCGCGCCACGGAGTCGCGCTGTCCCTCCGTTTCACGGTCCCGGCCGCGCAGCACCCTGCGGAAGGCCTTTCCCAGCACCAGCGCCACGATAAGGACGATGATACCCACTAATGCCAGCTCTATGATCTGGAGGAGCAACGTAAATCCTTCGGAGGCGGCCTCCTGTTCCTCCTGGAGAGTTTCCAGGACCCCCTGTATCTCCGGGTTGATCTCCTGCTCTTGCTCCTGTTCCCGCTCGCCCTCGAATATGCCCAGGAGGTTGATGAGCCAGCTCACGATCACGTCGAAGACGAAGGCGATGGGAGCGACAAGGCCCCAGATGATTCCCCGTAGCAGGGCGTCCAGCGCCGCAGTTGCGGGCTTGGAGAAGAAAGACAGGACCCCCCGGTTGATCAGCGCGATGAGCAGCCCGAACGTGGTGATTGCCGCAACCGTTGCGCCGATGGCCTTCGGCCACGTGCGTTCGTCCGAGGAACGTCGCGACTCCTCCAGCAGGTGCCCCGCGCTGAGCCCAATGAGCGAGGAGCCGAAGAACAGGAACACCATGGGGAACGTGGAGAGGCTTTCGTCGGTGTTCAGGTCGTAGATCAGCGCGACCACGAGCACGAGCATACCGATGCGGAAGGTGAACGAGAGGTCGTCCGTGGGAAACTCGTTGGACGCGACACGGGTGCCCCTCCACCAGAGGAGCAGTCCAAGGATCGCGCCGAATACGCCGCGTGACGTGTAGCCGCCGGGGGCGTCGTTGACTAGCCAATCGATGGGCCACGCCGGTCGAAGCTGTCCCGGCTCCACGTGGAGCGCGACCGCCACGTACGTGACTACCAAGCCCAGGACGGCCATGAGGAGGTACAGGACCTCGACATTCTCGCCCTTTCTCGGCGTCAAGCGACTCAGCAATACCGACGTTCCCAGGATGCCGGCGACGCCGTACCAGGACAACGGGCTCGAGTTGAAACCGGCAAGGGTGCCAATGATCCCCGCGAGCGCGAATATCCACGCGCTCTCGGCCACCACGTGCGCGGCGAGTACGACTCTATCCTGCCGCAGCGGCATACTCCGCCTCCAAGCTGTCGAGCCGTTCCCGGACGTTATGCACCACAACACCCCCCGCCAGCGGAGGGCACTCTTCCTCCCCCACGTAGACGACGACCATCTTGTGCCCATGCCGCTCCAGGTCGTCGATGACCTGAATGAACTCCGGGGGCATGAACGCCGTGACGATCATCAGCGTCGAGCCGTAGGGGAACCGGCGATAGTTCTGCGCAAGGTGCTCGTGCATGGGCCGGATCGCGTACGCGCGAATTCCCGCCAGCGCCGCGAGCACCTCCGCGAACTGCTCCCGTCCGTGCCCCGGTGAGACCGTCATCATGCGGTCGGTCCGGGTGGGCATGTCGTTGGAGAACAGGCCGATGGAGTGCTGGCGCTCCGCGCAGTAGGATGCGACCGACGCGGCGGCAGTGACAACCCGTTCGAGGTTCTCGCGGGCGTAGGGTGCCCAGTGTGGGGCGGTCGTGTCCACCGCAACGACGAGGAGCGCCAGGAAGCTGGTGCTCGGCTCGTAACGCCGAACCTGAAGGCTCTGGGCGCGCGCCGTCGACTTCCAGTCTATGGTCTTCATCGGGTCGCCCGCTCGGTAGTCGCGCACGCCCATCGGCCTGGAGGGGTCGGCGAAAATCTGGATTTGGCCCTTCACGTCACCCAAGGGCCGCTGCGCCGTCATGCCCAGGTCCTCAAGGGGGTAGACTCTCGGATAGACCAGTACGTGGCTCACGGTATCGGTGCTCATGCGGCTCCGCAGGAAACCGAACGGGTCGCCGCTCTGAATGTTCGCCGGGCCGATGGCGAACAGACCCCGCTCCTCGCACCTGACGCGATATCGCCAGCGAATACGCTCGTACCACGCGAGCGAGGTCTGGTGCCTGAGCGCGGTCACCTTCGGACGCACGTTGTCGGAGACGTCGCCAGCGACCACGCGAAACTCGTCCGGCAGTTCGTCCGCCACCCTGATCCACGGCAGGGGGAGCGGCTTGCGGTTCATGAGCGCGATGGTGATCTCTATCTCCTCGCCGAGAAAGACCCTGCTGTGCGGCAGATGGCGCTCGTACTTCACGTCGTCCAGCGATAGGCGGTTCCAAGCCAGCGAGACGGCCCCGGAGACGACCCCCATCGCGCCGAACGCGATCACGATTCCCTGTCCCATGAAGAAGCCTACCGCGATGACGACGGCGAAGAATCCGATCCAGAAATCGTGCCAGACAACCCCGGTATGGACGGTGCGACGCATGGTCTACAGTATAGGCGAGATAGTGTGCCGGTAGGGGAACGCGAAGACACCTGGCCCGGTGTCCCCTGCGTAGCACTCCTGCCGCACCCTGAAAAGTCCTTTTCGGTGATTTCCACACCGACGATACGCTATAGTAAAGGCAGGCGCTATGGGAGCCTCCGCCCCGCGCATTAAGGTGCAGCCGTGAAACATCTCCTGAACTTCAGAACGCTGTTCGTCGCCCTTACGGTAGGGGCGCTCGTCTACTCCATCCGTTCGGGACGGCCGGTAGGCAGGTTCCTCGGTATGCCTTACGACTTCCGTGTACCCACGGTCGACAGGTTCAGGGACCGGTTTTGGAACGAGGATGACGACCGCATCTTCACGCCGATGGTGTTCGGCGTGGGGTGGTCGATCAACTTCTTCCGCCTAGTTGAGAAGTTCCAAGCGGACAATGCCGTGGAGGACGACGCGGACGAGGGCGGTCTCCCTCAGCCTCCCGGCACGGGGTCTCAACCCCTCCCATAGCCGCAGGTCGTTGCCCGGTGGTGTAGTGGTAGCACGAAGGACTTTGGATCCTCAGACCCAGGTTCGAATCCTGGCCGGGCAGCCAGACGACTGAAAGCACAGACCGGAGTCAGGTAGGTAACTCCAGCTTTCTTGTCGCCCCGCTCGTGATTCCTGTGTTGCCTGTCAGACTGACACTAAACCTAGTCGTTGAACTAATTGAGAGTGCTATTTAGTGCCGGGAACGAGAATTGAAGTACGTTTTTCTCATTCGAGTCAAAGAAGGCCAAACTGTCGAGGGATACGTAGAAGCCTGGAGGTGTGCGAGCACGGTTATTCAGCGTATGCCGGGTGCGAGAGGGACACGTCTCCACCGCGCATTGAGCGACCCACGCACCCTTCTCGCCATAGCTGAATGGGAATCGAAGGAAGCGCGGGACGCGGCCATGACTCGTCTGAAGCAAGACCCCGCGACGAGAAAAGCCATTGGTCGTCATCTAGAGTTTGGTGACTTCTCGCTGGTCGGCGAATTCGACGACGCTGACTGGTCGGTTATCCTGTGATCCAATCTCAACAAGTTGCAGAGCTTGAATTCGAGACAAGATTATGTGTAATATGAATACACATCATGATAGAAATGGCTGACGATTAGAATGGCAAGAGTGCAGCTAGTGATCCCCGACGAGGATCGCGACCGGTTCGTCCATCAGGCGAGGCGGGAGGGCATGACGTTGAGTGCTTGGTTGAGAAATGCCGCCCGCGATCGACTCCAAGCACAGCAACGTATAGAACCGTTCAACTCCCCGGCTGACCTCGAAGAGTTCTTCCGCAAGTGCGACGAACTGGAAGGCCCTAGGTTCGAGCCGGATTGGGAAGAGCACCTGGAAGTCTTGGCGGCATCGCGGCGTGGGAGCACCCCAGACACGTGATCTTCGTCGATACGAACGTCTTCGTGTACGCTGTGGGACGGCCTCATCAGCTTCGAGATGCCGCCCGCGAATTCTTCGTTCACTCCAACCGGAGCCAGACGCCTCTATGTACTTCGGCGGAGGTTCTGCAAGAGTTGGTTCACATTTATCTAGCGGTGGCAAGAATTGGCACGCTCGACGAAGCCATGGCACTGGTAGCTAAGTCCCGTGTCGAGGTGTGGTCATTAGAAGAAGAGGACGTTACCTTGGCTAGGCAACTCCATGAACAGCATCCCATGCTGGATGCCCGGGACCTCTGCCATCTAGCAAGTTGCCGCAGACGTGGTGTGAGTAAGATCATGACCTTCGACCGGGCCCTACGCGCAGTCGCCGGGAACTTCCCTCCCATACGGCAGCCTGACGACTCACACTAGCTACCCTATCCGACGCGCTGGTATACTTCGCGGCAATTCGGCAGGCGAGAGGTGGTGGTGGTGATCCGTTCGCGTCTGTGCCGAGCGTTCCGGGCGGCGGCGCTTATCACCGGTCTCCTCGCCGGTGTGATGTTTGCGTCGGATGCAGCCGCGTCAGACGAGGCGAACGATACTCAGACCTACACCAACCACCTGATCGGCTTCTCGATCTCCGCGCCATCCGACTGGAGGATTGTCGAGACGGGGCGTCGGGTTTCAGTCGTCGAGATAAAGCCGCCGGGCTACTCCAACTTCGTCTCCATCCAGGTATCCGTTCACCGTCACGTCGGGCCCGACACCCCTCGCGAGTGGATGGACTGGCAAATCTCCAACTACGGCAAGCGCTTCATCGACATCTACGAGGAGCTTCCCGTCTCCCTGGGGCCGGACACGACGGGTTTTCGCACGGTATTCGAGTGGAACGGAGAACTTGGCATCAAGGAGGGTTGGATCGGCGTACTGCGCGGCAGGCAGGACTTCATCATTCGTGCGTACGGAACGTCCACGGACTTCGACCGTCTACGTGATACGCTCGATGAGATCATCGGAACATTCACGCTCATACCACCCGACGCGACACTGGCCGCTTCCGACGATATATTCGTCCTGCTGAGCGAGGAGCCTCAGACTCTCGATCCTACCCTTCACACCGGGACGATCACCGGGCCGCTCAACGCGCTGTTCGGCGGTCTCGTCCGGCACGACAGCGGCATGAACGTGATACCCGACATCGCTCGAGACTGGGGCGTTTCGGAGGGCGGCACAGTCTACACCTTCAACCTCCGCTACGACGCCTACTTCCACAACGGCGACTGGGTCACGACCGAGGACGTGGTCTACTCGTGGGAGCGGGCGACAGATCCCGAGACCGGGTCTCCCACGGCGCACGTGTACCTCGGCGACATCGTCGGCGTGCGTGAGAAGCTGGCAGGCGAGTCCGACGAGATATCCGGTGTCGAGGCGCTCGACCTGTTCACGCTCCGCGTCACGCTCGCATCCCCACGCCGGACGTTCCTGCAGAAGCTGACTCACCCCGTCGCCTCGGTGGTAGACCGGAGCAACGTCGAGGCCGGTGATCTTGCCGAGCGACCCAACGGGACGGGGCCGTACAAATTTGTCGCCTGGGGCAGGGGACAGGGCATTGTGCTCGGACGGAGTCGCGGTTACCACCTTGAGCGACCCAGGCTGCGCGGGGTCGTCTATCGCTTCGATGTGGACGATCCGCTTTCGGTGTATCCCAGTGAGCAGATCGACGTGGTGTCCGTTCCTCTCGAGCAGATCGACCGCGCCCGCGATCCCCGCGACGACCTCTTCGCCGACCACGTGTCCGTCCCGACATTTTGCACTCACTACCTCGCGTTCGATACCACGGTTCCGCCCTTCGACCATGTGAGAGTCCGACAGGCCTTTGCAAAGGCCCTCGATCTGGACAAGATCATCTCAGTCGTGATGAAGGGAACGGTCGATAGGGCATATACGCTGGTGCCGCCCGGCGTTTCCGGTCACAACGAAGCCTTGACGGCGGGGCCGTTCATACCGGAGGTTGCCCGGTCGCTGTTATGGGGGGTGACCGACCGCTTGGCCGATCATTCTCCGATATCCACCGCCGTCGACAACCGCACGATGGTCTGGATGTGGGGAGAATACCTCGGCATCGACGTGCTGGCCTTCACAGGGCCCTCGGCGGATCAGGCGGGCGTATGGAGGGACACGTGGTGCCCCGACTACCTCGACGCCGAGAATTACCTCGAAACGCTCCTGCACTCCGATGGGCGGCACAACCGCTTCGGCTACTCAAACCCTGAGATCGACGCTCTGTTGGAGGAGGCCGCGATCAATCCGGACCCGACGCTGCGCGCTGAGACGTATAAGCACATAGAGAGTGTCGCTCGTGACGACTGGGTGGTCGTTCCCCTGTGGCACGAACGTCGACACGAGCTTGTCCATCAGTACGTCGTAGGTTACAGGCCCGCATCGACCGGCGTTCACTTCTTTGAAGACATCTACTTCGAGCGGTAGGAGCAGGATGTTCCGCATACGGACAAAGATAGGTCTTCTCGCTGCTGCGGCTGTGGTTGCGGCGTGGGTTCTTCCTCTCGGGACCGCAGGCGCGGAGGACCCGTCTGACCCGCCGCTGGTTACTCTAGTCAACGGAGTACGAACGGACTTCCCGAACTCCGTCGAGTTCCACCTGATGTATGTCGGCGTGTCGGAGCCTCAGTCGGTCGACCTCGAATTCATCGTTGAGCCGATTCATTCCTGCGACGTCGGGACCATCCACTCCGTGCGGTTTCCCGCAAAGACCACGATTATCTGGCGGTGGGAACCCTCCGAGGGACAGGCTTTCCCGCTAGGACACACCCTCCGGTGGCGCTGGAGAGTGACTGGAGCCGACGGCAGCGTTCGCTTGAGCTATCCGCGCGAGTTCGTGTGGATGGACGAGCGCTTTGAATGGCAATCGTATGCGAAGGATGAGCTCACCGTGCACTGGCACGGCCAGTATCCGGAGTTTGGCGAGCACCTCGTCGGCTTCTTGGAACCGCAGCTCGAGCGGATCGAGGCCATTGAGACCACCCGCAACCCCGTCAACGTCTTCGTGTACGAAAACGGCGAGGACGCAGGCCCCGGCGCCGTCCTGCAGCGCGATGACGCAAACCCCTACCGGGCCTTCAACACCGTCGTATCAGCCATACCGGAGGAGATCGAGGGGGACGAGCTGACGGCGCTCATCCACGAGCTGGCCCATTTCGTGGTGCAGGACAGGGGTTTCAACTGCTTCAATGGGCTTCCCCACTGGCTTGAGGAGGGCTTGGCTATGCACGCCGAGGGAGGGATAACCGATGAGATGCGGAGGGCATTCGCCGAGGCCCGCCTGATCGAGCAGTTCATACCGCTCCGCAGCTTCGACGTGCCGTTCAGCCCCAACACCGCGGAGACGGCCGTGCAATATCCCCACAGCCAGGACAAGCTCGTACGGTACGCTCAGAGCTACAGCCTGGTCGAGGTCCTCAAAGAAGAGTTCGGCTGGGAGCAGATTGGCTTCCTCATCGACCTGTTCAAATACGGCATCACCGTCGACGACGCTCTGAAACTGGCCTTCAACCTCGACACTGAGGAAACGGAGCGCCTCTGGAGGCTTCGCGCCGGACTGCCGGAGCTCGCTCCCAATCGGGTATCGACGCCAAGCACCGGCGGCGGATAACAGCTGGAACTCAGGCGCTCCGAAGCCTGTGAAACTCGTTCGTGGTGAGCTTGTCGAACCATGAACAGCGCCTCGACCCTTATGACAGGAGGGGGTGAACGGGAAGGGGTTTTAGACACCCTTTCAGGCGCTCCGACCGACTACGTCGGCATCTTCCAGGTAAGCGCCCTTTCAAGGTTGTTCAGGTACTCCACGAACGCCTGCCGTCCGGTGTTTGTCACCTGCACCCACGTGCGCGGCCTCGTCTCTCCCGGCTCTTTCGTGACGATCAGGTAATCGGCCTCTTCGAGTCTTCGCAGATGCGTGGTCAGGTTTCCGCCGGTCAGGCCGAGCGTCTCCTGGATGAACGCGTAGGCGACCCGGTGTTCTTCCGGCACCGAGACCAGTATGGTCATGATTCGCAGCCGGGTGGATTGGTGAATAGTCTCGTCGAGGACTATGTCGTCTGTCACAGGATGTCGCTCCTTCTTATCTATACCGCACCGTGAGTGGCCCCTTATCCAGCATATATTGCAACGCAAAGTATTCTACACAAGAGAAGTTTGTGATGCAAATCACAACGTTCAGGGAATGGGAATCATCGATTTAATGTGTCAGCCCATTGAACCAAAGGTGTTTGCGGGTAACGTGACGCGAGACGTGATAGATTAGAGGGAGTCCGGTCGGGAGGGACGCATTCAGGATGAAGATCGAAGGAAAGTACTCGTTCAACGTCAGCCGCGGGAAGCTGTGGGATACACTGCTCGATCCCGACGTGTTGGCGTCGTGCATACCCGGCTGCCAGGAGTTTCGTCCCACCTCGGAAGACCGGTACGCGGTATCCCTGAAGGTGGGAGTCGGCGCGGTATCGGGCACCTATCGCGCCACGGTCGCGGTTATCGACAAGGTGGAGCCGGAGACCTACACGATGCTGGTGGAGGGCAAGGGTTCGGGCACGACGATCACGGGCAGGGGCACGATGACCCTGCGGGAAACCGAGCAGGGCAGCGAGGTCAGCCTCGTGGCGGACGCCCGGGTCACGGGAATCATCGCCCGCGTCGGACAGCGGCTCATGGGCAGTGCGTCGAAGTCACTCGTCGGCCAGTTCTTCGACTGCATCAGGGCGAGGGCGGAGGGCTGACGGGTCTTCAGCACCTCTCCGCCTCTTGGCCGCCTACCAGGCGATCGCGCCTCCGCCCTTGGACTTGGCGGGCACGTAGGGAAACTCGAAGCGCCCGGTCGAAACGATTTCGCCGCCTTCGATCTTCCAAATCTCTATCGTGCCGTTCACGTCGCCGTTCTCATTGAACTCCATGGAGCCGGTCACGCCTTCGTAGTCGATGTCCTTTCCATCGGATATGAGCTTCAGGGCCTCCTTGATGCCCTCGGGCTCTCCGGTCACTTCCGTGCCGGGCCCGGAAGCCACCTCCCGCAGGGCATTGCGGATTGCCTTGGAGTCGTCGATGGTGCCCGCCTTCGCGGCGGCAAGGGCAATCAGAACGACGGCGTCGTAGGTCTGGGCCAGGAAGGGAGCTGAAGGCACTTCGCTAAATGCATTCCAGTAGGCCGTGTTGAACGCCTTCAGCGACCTATTCTCCCGGGGAGCGAAGTTGGTGCCGAGCGTTCCCTCAAGGGCGTCTCCCCCGACGGCCTCGACCAGTTCTGAGGACTTTGCGGCGTCGGCGAGTAGGAGTTTACCGGTATATCCTATTTCGACCAGTTCGCTGAGATATACTTCAGCCTGTTCGGGATAACCGATGGCCACAAGAACGTCGGGATCTTCACCGATGGCCTGCCTCAACTCGGCGCTGTATGACTCCTGGCCTTCATCGTGGCCCGCTCTTCCGGTGACTTTCCCGCCAAGTATTTCGAAAACCTCCGTGAACTGGTCCGCGAGACCCTGCCCGTATGCGTCATTGATGTGCAGGATCCCCGCCGTCTCATGGTCCTCTCCTGTGGCTACCGTCGCAAGCACGGTTCCCTGTCCCGTGTTTGAAACAACGGTGCGGAAGACGAAGTCCTTGTCCTCCAGCCCGGTGAGGGCCATTGAAGTAGTCGAGGGCGAAATCAGAAGAATTTCCTCCGGAACGGTCACCGACTCGGCAACGGCGATGGTTACATCACCGTCGCGCGCGCCGACGATGGCCGCGACGCCTTCGGTCTCGATCAGCTCGCGGGCCGCTGCTATACCCTTTGCGGCCTCGGTCCCCGTGTCGCGATGGACGATAGTGACGGGAGTGCCTCCCGCTTCCGTAATGTGCCGCGCGGCCAGCTCAGCGGCCCTGCTGTACGATTCGCCGAATTTCGCATGAGGTCCGGACGTATCGACGAGATTGCCGATGACCAAGCTGCCTTTCCGAGAGGCTGCTGAGTCTTGGGAACTCGTCGCCGGCTTCGTGTCATCGGTAAGCTGCATCAAGTCGCTGCCGGTCAGAGCCGGAAGCGGTGTGGGTGTAGGCTCCTGATCTTCCGGCTCCGATTCGGAAGAGCAGGCTAGAGTGCCGGCCAACAATGCGGCGGCAAGGAATGTGATTACGTGTACAAATGCCCGATCCTTCAACAAGGCTGCCTCCCTGTCGCGATCGCCCGCCCTCCGCAAGCGCTACATGCTCGCAGAATCATGCAGGTACGCGGTTTTCGCCACTTCATAATAGTATGTGCGCGAGTGTCGCACAATATGGGGGAGAGTGGTAGCTGTTCAGTCTTCATGATTTGAATCGCGAAGACCCCCTCTGTGCATCTCTTTCCCGTTGGGCTGACAGGAGTAGTATTCAGCTATTGCCCCACTTTGAAAGCAACCCCCACTGTCATTCTGAACGCAGCGAAGCGGAGTGAAGAATCCAAAAATGTCCGTCCCCAGACAGCGCCGACATGGAGAATCCTATCCCGTCGGCGAGGATGCGGATGGCGCGCCGACTAACCCGTCTTGCAGTCATGGATTTTAGATTCCTCGCTTCGCTCGGAATGACAGGGAGACGGGGCAGGATCGTAGCTTCACATCCGTTTACCTACCCCTGTCACCCCGGCGGAGGAGAGATCATGAAGTTCCGTATACCGTGCTTTTTCCGAAAACGGCAGCCAAGTGTGGCGACTGGATCGGCTAGGCGTGCTCGTGCATTCGTCCCCGCACGGCGTCGCGGGCCTCGATGAACGGGCGCTTCAGGTAGCCGATGTGGTCGTCCTCGCCGTGGTGGTGCGTAACGTGCCCATGCGAATGCTGCCTGGAGCTGTTGTCGATGTAGGTCAGGGCCCCGTCGATCAGGGTAAGCATGTACTTGGCCGTCGGCTTGTCGAACATGCTCCACGGCCCTCCGACGGCGACGTACACCGGCGAGGTATGGGAGAAGACGCCACGCTCCCACAGGTCGTAGTAGGAGTAGCCATTGTAGTAGTCCGGCCCACCCGCTCGCGCGGCGACCCATGAGTTGCCGTCGATTTTGACCTTCTCATTGATGCTCAGTCGGCGAGTCGGTTTATCGGACTCGGTGGAGGCGACCACCCTTCCCTCCTGGACGATCTCCAGACGGGACATCGGCACGACGCTCTCCGCCCACGCCGAGACCTCAACGGTGCCGGGCCCGGAAAGCTCGACCGTGTCGCCGACCTCGTACCCATCGACGCTGAGGTGAATGATCGGGCCGCCGCTGAGGATCGTCCGCCCCTTCGCGACGTTCCGACACCAGCTCTCGTAGGTGAACTCCTCGTCGTCGGGTATCCTCACGTAGGTGCGATACATCCCGACGGGGACGTCGCTCGACATCTTGTCGGTGCCCCCGACGAGCGGAAGTCGATAGCCGCAGTTCAGGTAGCGGTACCATTCCCTGTGCCAGAACTCCTGCTGCAGAATCATCTCTACGGCGTCGAGGCGTCCTGTCGCTATCAGGGCGGAAGGCTCGCCGTTGGGGTGCGGGAAGTGCGGGTTGACGACGTATCCGCCCTGGGCATGGGCCTCGTCGGCCCAGTGGCTCAGGGTCGTCTCCATCGGGCCGCCGATCTCCGCCTCCGAGGGGCCGTCGGAGCAGAAGGGCATCACCGGCTCCTTGAGGCCCCACAGAATCATGTGCCCCATGAAGTGCTGGCGGTTCTCCTGCGAGGTGTAGACGATGCTGTTGCCCTGGCGCGTCACGCTGGGCTCGCCGGTGAAGTCCTCGACGTTCGTGAAGAGGCTCCCCCACTGCGACTGAAGGAGGTTCACCACGTTGAGGTCCTCGGCCTGCGACTCGAAGTGGCTTCCCTGCGTCGAGAGGAAATGGACGTGCGAGTCGCCGGAGTACCACCCGCGCTCGTTCATGTTGATCCAGCGCTTGAGGCGGAGCTCTAGGTCGCGCTGGCCGGGAGCGATATTGACTCTCGCGCGGAGGGGGTCGTACTCGTAGCCCCGCGCCACGTCGACGATCACCTCGCCCCTCGGAAGCCAGCCCTGGGCCGTGCCGTCGATATAAGCGTAGCTGATCTGTCCAAGGCGCAGATCGCCGCCAACGTCGATGTGCCACGTGTCGAGGTTGGAATTTACCTGGTTGTGGTGTCCATGTGGCTGGTACGGCACACCGTCGGGCGATCTGAAGTGGACGCGGCACGGGACGGCCTGCCCAGTCTCGTCGTCCACGACACTGACCCGCACCCAGTTCTTGCCCGGCTCGATCAGTTCGATGCGTACCTCGTCCGTATCGACCGAGCCGTCGTTCTCGACGTCGCCCCAACTCACGCTGTCGATCTTCTCACCCTCCTGGGACACCTCCACCGTCGCGGAGGGAATGCCGGATAGCTCGACGTAGGCCGGGCTGGACTTCGGGTTCTGGGCCTCCCCGAAACCCTTCTGCGGGTCGGTAAGGAAGTCGTCGGACGACTGCTCCGGGAGTGGATGGACGTAGGTTCGTTCGCCGCGGTCGATGGTCACGTCGAGGTCGAAGGGCTTTTCGGCGCGTTCGGAGTCCTTGAGCGTGACGCGCACAGGCCGTCGAGCATCACGGGAGAAGGGGTGCTCGTCGACATGCCCGAGTGTGACGCCCGCGACGATGAAGCGGGGACCGCGAGGAACGAACTCGATGGACTCTATCACGCGGTCGGGGGTCTCATTGCGCCACGCAAATAGCCAGTACCACGCGGGCATGGCCTGGACGGTCTCGGTCTGTCGTCGCCCGCTCAGGTCGAAGCCGCCCTCGTAGCGGGGCATGAGGGTGTCTTCCTGGTCGGTCACGGCCAGGTAGGGGAACCCGACCCCGAATCGGGATATCCCCTGACGGTCGCTGACGACGCTGATCTCGTACCTTTCCCTGATGGGAACCGTAACAGTCTCGGAGTCCTCGAACCGGATGACATAGTCCGCCACGTGGACGCCGACGGGGCCGTTTTCGTGCTGCTCGGTCTCCATCTGCCGGTGCGCGACGATGACATTGTGGGCAGTCTTGCCGACCGGCAGCGTGACCGGCCCATCCCCCTCTCCCAGCAAGACGTAGCACTTCCCGTCGGGGTCGCCGCCCGGCGCGCCGACGGTGAAGGGAAGACCGCGCATCGCCTGCTCGCCCAGCAGCGGGTCCTCGCCGGGCAGGAGCTCCGCTCCCGCGCCGCACCAAGCGGAAATGTCGATGGGTTCATAGTCCATGGTCAAAGAGGCCTCCGTGGATGGGGTCTGAATGGACTGTATGGTACAAGTTTTGAGCCGAATTGTGACGCGCACTCTTCGGCGGAAGAAGTTGCTGCGATTGTGGAGGGCAGCGTCTACTGCTGGACACGGCCAATGGAGCTTGCTTCGTCGTACAGCTCGTCACGGGTCAGGTTGTCAGACATGCGTAGGCCCACGCCCCGTGCCTCAAAGTCCGCAACCACCTCGTCCAACTGAGTGTGAGGAAGCCCGCCCGTCGTCACTGCGCCGCATTGGGAGACCGATTCTCCACCGAGTCTGTCCCTTGACAAGCTCCTGAGGTAATTGCGCACCAGAGCCGATACTGACGTGCCCAACTCAGCCGCCCTGATGCGGGCGGACCGATGGGTTTCCTCATCGACGGATACGGTGATATTCTTCACGTTCATAGTCTCACTATTTCTGTGAGTCGCAGTATATCTCTACGTCGGATCATCCCGCCACGCCAAGGTGTCCGCGCCCACGCCGCACCACGCGGGAATAGAGCTAATAACGCTCTCCAACACGGACACGGTCGCTTATAGAGTGAACCCCAGCCGCTCCGCCCGCTCATGCACTGTTACGTGGGCCTCGTGGGAGGGTGCCTTGAGGTAGGCGATGTGGTCGTCCTAGGTCTGAGAGGCATGGCCTGCCTCTTTAAGCTTGGCAGCCTCTCGAAATCCAAGATTCTCGTACTTTGGCTTATAGGCAAACTCTTCGAGAGCTTCCCTGATAGCCTTGTTCCCGCTCCAACTCCAGTACATCCTATCTCTGTTCCACCTCTTCGAGGCGAACCAATGAGGTGCTTTCTCTTTAGTAATCTCCATGAGACGTTTATGGCTAATCAGATACCAGTTACCGGTCCCATCAAGAGGGAAGCACATATACAGTTCCTCGTGGGGCAGATATTTCTCGTCAACGACAAGTGCCGCCTTAAGTTGGACTTGGAGCGTGCTCTTCGTGTTCCGATGGTGGGCTAAGAAATCTGCTCCTGCCCAATCGTCCGAGAGCCTGATGCAGTCGAAGCCATATTCGGCAAGCACCGATGCAGCCTTATGAAAGTTGTAAGTTTCGATTTGCTTCGAGTTCTTGCCGGTCTTCTCTTCGTAGGTGATGTGCTCAAATCTCATGCGAGACCCCTCATTAAAGTCGACGTGACGTGACGATACGCCCGCCGGCGATGCTCAACAGTGTAAGTTCTACCGACCGCCAGGACTCCTACAGACTAATCCCCAGCCGCTGGGCGCGCTCATGCACTGCCGCGTGGGCCTCGTGGAAGGGCGCTTCGAGGTAGGCAATGTGGTCGTCCTGGCCGTGGTGGTGGGTGACGCCGCCGTGCGTGTGCTGTGCCGACGTTTCCCGGATGTAGGAGATGCTGCCCTCGATGAGCGTCAGCATGTACCTGGCCGTCTCCTCGCTGAACATCCACCAATCTCCCCCGACGGACACGTAGATCGGCGACGTGTGGGCGAACATGCCCCGTGCCATGGCGTCTATGTGGTAGAAACTGCCCATGTACTCCGGCCCCCCGCATCGCGCGGCAAGCCACGTGTGCTTGTCGATGGTGATCTTCTCACGGAGCTCCAGCCGCCGCGTGCCGCCGGTGGCCTCCGCCTGCGCGACGACCTTGCCGTCCCGCACGATCTGCAGGACGTTGATGGGGAAGATACTCTCCGCCCACGCCTCCACCTCGACCGTGCCCGGCCCTGATATGGCGACCGTGTCGCCGATGGCCTTACCGTCGACCGAGAAGTGGATGATCGGCCCGCCGCTGAGGAACGTCCTTCCGCTTGCGACGCTGCGGCACCACGAGTTGTAGCCGAACTCCTCGTCGTTGGGGAGTTTTGCATAGGTGCGGTACAGGCCGACCGGCACGTCGCTGGACATCTTGTCGGTACCTCCGACAAGTGGGAGCCGGTAGCCGCCGTTCAGGTAGCGGTAGTACTCGATGTGGTTGAACTCGGTCTGGCGGATCATCTCGACGCCGTCGAGCCGTCCCGTCGCAACCAGTGTGGCCGGTTCCCCGTTCGGGTTCGGGAAATGAGGATTGACGACGAAACCTCCCTGCGCGTGGGCCTCGTCCGCCCAGTAGCTCAGGGTCGTCTCCATGCTTCCTCCTATCTCAGCCTCGCCCAGCCCGTCGCTGCACCACGGCATGATCGGTCGCTTCAGGCCCCAGAGGATCATGTGCCCCATGAAGTGCTGCCGGTTCTCCTGTCCCACGTAGACTATGCTGTCCCCGCGCTCGGATACGCTGGCCGAGCCGGTGAAGTCCTCCGTGTTCGTGAAGAGGCTCCCCCACTGCGACTGTAGCAGGTTCACCACGTCGAGGTCCTCGCCCTGCGCCTCCAGGTGCGCTCCGGTCGGCGAGAGGAAGTGGACGTGCGAGTCTCCGCTGTACCAGCCCTGGGCGTTCATGTTCGTCCATCGCTTCAGACGCAGCTCCAGCTCGCGCTGGCCCGGCTCGATGGAGACCTTCGTCCGCAGCGGCTCGTACTCGAACCCGCGCGACACGTCTACAACGACCTCTCCGCGCGGGAGCCACCCCTGGCACGTGCCGTCGATGTAGGCGAAGGCCGTCTGGCCGAGACGCAGATCGCCTCCAACGTCGTTGTGCCACGTTCCGAGGTTTGAGTTGACCTGGTTGTGGTGTCCGTGAGGCTGGTACGGCACGCCGTCGGGCGACCGGAAGTGTACGCGGCAGGGTACGGGCCGCCCCGTTTCGTCATCGACGACCGTGACGTGCACCCAGTTCTTGCCGGGGTCGATAAGCTCGATCTTGACCTTCTCGGTCTCGACGGAACCGCCGTCGACGACATGGCCCCAGGTGGCCTTGCCGATCTCGGCCTCGCCCTGCTTCACGGTCACGGTCGCGGACGGAGTAGCCGATATCTCCACGTAGGACGGGCTGGAGGACTCGTTGTCGTCCTGCCCCCACGAATAGGGCGCGGAGAGGAACTCGTCGGACGACACGGCCGGTAGGGGGAAGACGTAGGTGGCGTCCCCCCGGTCCACCTCGACATCAACGTCGAAGGGCTTGGACGCGTCCGCCTCGTCGAGGAGGGTGATCTTCGCCGGGCGGCGTCCCTCTCGCGGGAAGGGGTGCTCATCGATGTGCCCCAGGGTGATGGCGGCTATGAAGAAACGCATCCCTGCGGGGACGATCTCGATGGTCTCTATCGACGAGTCAGGCTCGGGGTTCTCCCACGACCAGAGCCAGCACAACTCCGCTGTGGCCTGGTTCGCCTCGGTCTGGCGTTTCCCCGCCGCGTCGAACTCCCCCTCGTAGCGGGGCATCAGGGTCGCCTTGCTGTCGGTGACGGCGCGGTACGGAGGGCCGGGCGTACCCGGCGGGTACGAGGGAGAGGCGGCGATCTCGAACCGTTCGCGGATATTCACCCGCTCCTGCCTGCCGTTCGACAGGTAGAACACGTACTCCGCGACCGGCTCTCCGAGCCGACCGCCCTGGTCCAGCTTCGTTTCAAGCAGCGCGTGGGCGAACAGCACCCGCTTGGCAGCCTTGCCGACCGGAACGAAGACGCTGCCGCCGCTCGGCGATGGCGCAATGAACGAGCTGCCTCCGATTCCACCGGCCAGACCGCCGATCATGAAGGGTAGGCCGCGGAACGACCTTAAGCCCGTCTCCACGTCGCTGGCCCCGCTGCCAAGAATCTCCGGGCCGGAATTGCACGACTTTGATATGTCGAGTGGTTCGTAGTCTTGCATTCGCGTATCGCTCCTGGCTGGAGTGGGTTATCGGTCAGATATAGACTTCCGGGTTGACGCAGGTGATGAGGCGCTCGCCCTTGATGCCGTTCAGCAGATTGACGGCGGCGATGCGGGACATCTCCCGTCTCGTGGCGACGCTGGCGCTGGCGATATGCGGGACGATAAGACAGTTTTCGAGAGTGAGCAGCGGGTCGTCGTCGGGTATCGGCTCCGGGTCGGTGACATCGAGTCCCGCCGCGCCTATCTCGCCATCCCTTAACGCTTCGTACAGGGCCTGCTGGTCGACTATCGGCCCCCGGGATGCGTTCACGAGCACCGAGTCCGGCTTCATCTTCGACAATGCCTCTGCGTCGATCAGGTGGTGGGTCGAGTCGTTGAGAACGGTATTGAGCGACACGAAGTCCGACTGGGATAGAAGCGTGTCGATATCGACGTACTCCATCGGCAGTTGGGCCTCATAGTGCTCCTGCCTGACGATGTCGCTGTAGAGCACCCTCATGTTGAAGCCGATAGAGCGTCTGGCGACCTCGAACCCGATGCGCCCCATGCCGATGATGCCTAACGTTGCCCCGTAGACGTCTTGTCCCAAATAGTGAAGCGGGTGCCACGTGCGCCAGTTGCCCGCTCGCACTGCCCGTTCGCCCTCGCCGATACGCCGCGCCGCCGCTAGCAGCAGGGCCCATGCGGCGTCTGCCGTCGTGTGGGTCAGCACCTCCGGCGTGTTGCCGACGGGTATGCCGTGTCGTGTGGCGTCGGGGATATAGATGTTGTCGAATCCGACGGCTATCTGGCTGATGACCTTGAGCTGCGGCCCAACGGCGTCCATGAAATCGCCGTCGATCTTGTCCGTGAGGAGACAGAGGATTCCCTCAACGCCCCTCGACTTTTCGAGAAGAACGTCGGGAGGAGGGGGAAGCTCGTCATGCCACACTTCGGCGTCCACCTCCGCGCGGATCATCTCAAGAGCATCGGGGAAGATCTCACGGGTGATGAACGCGCGCGGTTTGGACATCTACACGGCCTCTTGAGACGGATAGTTGGCGAGGCCCATTCTATCAGAAGGGCCGCCGTCGCTTCATCGTGCGGAATGCCTCGGCCGGCTCAAACGGGGATGACGCACAGGTATGAGCGTTGGCTCTCTGAGACCAACCTTTCCATGCCTCCGTCAAGGGTGGCCAGCTGTCCGTTTTGCTGCATTGCGGTGGCCAGCAATACGGCGTCCGTAATCTGGCGATACCCCTGGAGGCGAATGCCAATCGATTCCGGCAGATCCGTGATGGACTGGTCCAGCGGCCAGAATGTGTGAGCCCCCAATCGCGTCAGCCTCTGCAGGACCGCTATGGCTTCCAGAGGCGTGACCGTGTGTCGAACGACCGCTGGATTGCATGACACGCGGACGAACCCCGCTTCCGTCAGGGGACACGTAGCCCAGCCTTCCTCCCGACGCGCCTCGAACCATGCTCTGGCCGCCGCGTGGTGCATGTGATTCGGCTAGGCGAGGGCTATCAGGACGTGAACGTCCAACAGCGCGATCACGCCCAGTCGTCCAGTGACCGGTACACGTCCTCGCTGGTGATAGGTCCTGCATCGGCTGGGGCGGGAAAGGTCGTCCCGTCCGCGAGGTCATTGCGGGCGCGCTCGTTCCTGAATCCCCGCCGCGCCAGTTCCGACAGGGCGCTGCCGAGGCTGCTTCCCCTCCGCTCCGCCAGCGCACGGGCAACGGCCAAGACGTCGTCGTCAATAGTTACAGTCGTTCGCATAAGAGCATCATAGCATCACACTGTCAAGACGGACGGCAACCGTTCACGAAAATGGCCGTAGGGGCGATTCGCGAATCGCCCCTACGGGAGGTTGGTCGGGGGTTATTTCCATAGCCAGCCATCCAAGACGCATCGACGTTGCTGGTGTACCATAGGCGGGATGTTTTCGGATCGCGCTGCCGACATGGTGCTTCGCGCCCGCCACAGGGAGTACGACGGCCTCCTGATCGTCGGGATCGTCTTCCTTGCCTCAGCCCTCAGCATCGGCACGAGCAACTACGCATTCGGGCTGTACGTTGAGCCTCTGGAGGAGACGTTCGGGTGGACCCGAACGGAGATATTGGGTTCGCTGTCCTTCTGGGCCATCGGCAGTTTGACCGCGCCGCTGCTCGGAAGGTTCATGGACAACCATGGGGCGAGGCTGCTCCTCGTCGGGACTCTGGCCCTCTTCGGGGTGAGCCTGGTGCTGCGACCCATGATGACCGAGCTATGGCACTTCTACGCGCTGAGCTTCCTTCAGTTCTTCGCGTTCTCCGGGATGAACATGCTCCCCGCGGGCAGGCTGGTTGCGCTGTGGTTCCCAAAGTCGAAGGGCCGCGCGATGGGCTTCACGACGATGGGCAACAACTTCGGCGGCCTGACCGTGCCTATCCTGACCGGGTACGTCCTGGCGGTCGCGACATGGGGCTCTGCCTTTGTGGTCACGGGCATTCTGGCCTTTGCCGTGGCGCTTCTGGCAACCCTGTTCGTCCATGAGCGAACGACTCAAAGGGTCGCCTCTTCGCAAGGGAGCGAGTCGTCAACCGCCACCTCCAGCCTCGTGGGTCTGACCGTCAAGGAGGCCCTGCGCTCCGACGCCTTCTACTACGTGACGGCGGCAACGGCGCTGGGTTCTTTCACCTACAGCGCCCTGCTGCCGCAGATCAGCACGCATCTGCTCGACCAGGGTACGGACGACCGTACCGTCGTGACGCTCCTGTCTCTGCTGGCAGGATTCGGCATGGCCGGCAAGGGGGTGTTCGGCTACCTCGCGGAGCGGCTCACCGCCCGCGTAGCCATGATGCTCAGCCTCGGAGGCCAGACGGCGCTCATATCGGTGATCGTGGCCTACCCGATCGGAATCCACCTGTGGCTCGTCGTGCCGGTCTTCGGGTTCTTCTTCGGCGCGTACGGCGTCCTCATGACCCTGCTCCTCCAAGAGAACTTCGGGTTGAAGTACTTCGGGAGCATTGCGGGGCTGTCTGGACTGGTCGTCATGATCCCCGCGTTCGCCGGGCCGCTCATGGCAGGCGCGTCTTTCGACCACCTCGGCAGCTACGGACCGGCTTTCATCGCCGTCGCAGCGCTGTTCGTCACGGCCATCCTGCTGCTCACGAGAGTAAAGTCTCCCATGCAGCGCCTGGCCGAGATGTCGTAGGAATGAAGGACCCCGTCAGACCAAATGGAGGTGCGGAGTACTGCCCTTCGACAAGCTCAGAGCTTGCCCCGTACTCGATACGGGAGCGAACGTTCTCGTGTATGGTCCTCCGTTCGTGCTGAGCTTGTCGAAGCACGAGCTGAGATAATTCCGCAAGAGCGAGAGACTGCGTCCATCCGAATTGAATTGCGGGCGAACGTTCATGTATGATCCCCCGTTCGTGCTGAGCCTGTCGAAGCACGAGCAGGGATAGTATTCGAGGTTCAGAGATAGTTTCTGAAAAGCAAAACGAAAGGCATAGAACCATGAACCAACAAGACAAAGACATGTTGCTCCGACTCGGTGCCGGAGACTCGATACAGGCGATCTGCGACGACGCCGGTCTGACACGAGCCGAGTTCGATCAGTGGTGGACGGCCCAGACCACAAGCCGCGTTCCTTCGATGGAAGGGACCCGAACAGCATCGAGCCTATCAAGCGAGGTCGAAATCGCACGCGACGAATGGGGCGTCCCCCACGTCCTCGCGGAGACTGACGACGCCCTGTTCTTCGGCTACGGGTACGCCACGGCACAGGACCGTCTCTGGCAGCTCGACTACTACCGACGCAAGGCGCGTGGCCGCCTCTCCGAGGTCATCGGGCCAAACGGCATCGAGATCGACACGGTATCCCACACCATCGGACTCACCCGCACGGCGGAGGAGAACCTCGCTAGGTTCCCCGAAAAGACGAAGCGGCGCTTGCAGGCGTACACGGACGGCATCAACGCATTCATGGAGGAGAGCCGGAGCAACCTGCCCATCGAGTTCGACCTGCTCGGCTACGAGCCGCACGAGTGGACATCGCTGGACTCCGTCGCCATCTGGCAGGAGTTCCGCTGGTACCTCACTGGCCGCCTGCCCATCATCGCCATTCCCGAACTTGCGAAGCGGACGCTCGGTGAAGGAGCGCTGCTGGACGACTTCATCACCGGCGAGGCCGAGGACGAGAGCATCATCCCGAAGGGTTCGTATCAGCCGTCGCGGACGGGTGAGGTCCCGGTCGGCGAGGTCATCGGCGACCCCGATGAAGGGATCGGCAGCAACAACTGGGTCGTCTCCGGGGGGAAGTCCACGAGCGGCGCGCCGATGGTCGCCAGCGACCCTCACATCGCGTTCGGCGCGGTCTCCTGCTGGTACGAGGTGCATCTCTCCGGCCCTGATATCAACGTCGCGGGCGCCGGGTACGTCGGTGTCCCCGGCATCGTCTTCGGCAGGAACGAGACACTCGCATGGGGCGTCACCAACAACATCTGCTCCCAGCGCGACATCTACCGTGAGCAGGAAGACCCCGACCGGCCCAGGCACTTCCGTTTCGGCGACGAGTGGCGTCCGGCCAGGCAGGAGACCGTCGAAATCGCCGTGAAGGGCGAGGCCGTCCGCACGATCACGATAACGCGGACGCACAACGGCCCCATCGTCGACACGCTCCTCCCTGAGCCGCTGCGCACGACCGACAAGGTCTCGGCCCGGTGGCTCGGCACCGGCTTCGGCGACGAAATCACGTGCATGCTCGATCTGGCCGCCGCGCGAAACTGCGAGGAAGCCAGGGAAGCCCTCCGCGACTGGATTGTGCCGACGTGGAGCTACGTTTTCGGCGACGTCGAGGGCCATATCGCCTACCAGGCGGTAGGGCGAATCCCCATCCGCGAGCAGTGGAACCGCGAGTACCGCCCCGGCTGGGACCCGGCGCACCAATGGCGAGGATTCATTCCCTACGACGCGCTTCCCGCCCTGAGCGATCCGGCAGAGGGATACGCCCGTTCGGCCAACAACCGCACCGCGCCGGAGGACTACCCCTATCCGCTCTCCGGCACGTGGAGCAGCGGGCACCGAGCCCTCCGCATCCGCCAGATGCTGGAGGAGCAGGAGCAGTTCTCCCGCGAGGACTTCGCTCGAATGCAGACCGACACCCTCTCCATGCGCGCCGTCGAGGTTCTGCCTTCCTTGGTCGAGACGCTAAAGCGGTCGTCCGACCCGAGGGTGCTTGAGGCGGCGAGATTCCTCGGCGATTGGAACGGGAGAATGGACGTAGACGAGGTTGGCGCGTCGATCTTCGAGCTCTTCTTCGCCGAGTTCACGACCGCCGTTGCCGCCGAGCGGTTCTGCGGCGATGAGGTGCCGCTTGTCGCGGGCGCCATATCGGGCTACGCGGTGCGCCTGCTCGACAACGCCGAGTCCGGCAACTCGCCACCCCAAAACGAGACGGTCGTCACGTCCATGCTCCGCGCGATCGACACCTTGACGGAGCGCCTCGGCCCCGAAATGGCGGAGTGGCGCTGGGGCCGAATCCACAAGATCGCGCTGAACCACCTGCTCTCCGACCGCGGCGACCTCTCCGACCTCCTGAAACGGGGCGGACAGCCCGTCGGCGGCAACGGCATCACCGTCAGCAACACCGGCTTCGACCCCAACTACCTCGCCTCCATCGGTGCGAACTGGCGGCACAACGCCGACCTCGCCGACGACCCGCCCGGCCTGTGGGCAGTCGATGCCACCGGACAGTCGGGTCACCCCGGCAGTCCCCACTACGGCGACCAGCTCACCGAATGGCTGGCCGGACGCCACCACTACCTCCCCCTCGACAGCGAGCGAGCGCGAGCTCAGGCCGCGCACACGCTGACCCTGAGTCCGGGGTAGGGTAACCGGTAACTGTTCAGAGTCGGTGAGAAACCCTTGCCAAGAGCAAAGCAACGCCATACCCGCGAAAGCGGGTATCCACGGGGGGTGGTCATCTCACCAAGACTGAACAGTTACGGGGCAGGAAGGCCCATAGCTCTTACGCTCCATGAGTGGCGGCGTGATTGAAAAGGGCGCAGTTTTCGAGCGAGAGGCGGCCGCAGCCGATGCACCCCGACATTTTGTCCCGTAGTGCCTGGTTCTATCGCAGAAGTTCGTCTTGTCGGTCCATTCGCACCTCGATCCGGTTATCGATTACTTGAGATTTCTCTACATGGACACACCGACTGTGTGCGGGGATAGATTTGATACGTCCGGCCACAGTCATGCCATTTCGAACAAGAAGTTACATAAAGTAACGATACTAGCCTGTTGGATCACACACATATTGCACACTCCTCTGTATCATGAACGGCGCAGTCCCAGCATCGAGACAAGACGATCGTCAGGAGGGACAGGTCAACATGAAGCTCAAGAGAACGCTCATCGCGCTCATGGTCGCTATCGCGATGGCGCTCGTGAGTGCCGACGGGCCCGGATCAGTCCATCCGGCCTCCGCCCAAAGCGCGGATTCCGAGTCCAGGTCAAGCGGCCTCTTCTACGAAGTCGATGGCGACCCGCTGCCCAGCAACGGCGTTGATGCTCTGAAGAGCCGCTTGGTGGGAGTCGACTTAGGACAACTCTCTGGGGTCACGAAATCCCACCTTAGCCCTAAAGGCCCCGTCAAAGGGCAACCCCCGACGCCGCAGAAGCTGATCCTGAACCTGTTTGACGACGCAGTCTTCACCGGCATAGTTGAGCACGTCGAACCGACAGCGTCGGGCCATGCGCTGTGGGGCAGGCTCGACGGCGTAGAACTGGGAACGATGACCATGGTGGTGAACGGCAAGGTCGTGGTCGGCACGGTGCGGACGCCCAATGAGGTCTACAGCATCAGGACGGTCGGCGACGCGTACGTCATCCGCCAGATTGACGAGTCGTCCTTGCCACCGTTGGGAGAGCCGCTCGAAGCCGCAGTGTCAGCGAGAGACGACCCGCCACAGTCGGACGATATCCCCCCGGATGACGGTTCCGAGATTGACGTGATGGTCGTGTACACCCCATTAGCCAAGCATCGTGAAGGTGGCAGGGCCGCGATCGAGGCGTTGATTGATCTATTCGTCGCCGAGACCAATCAGGCATACGCGAACAGCGGGGTAATCCATCAGCTTAATTTGGTGTTACGGGAAGAGGTCGACTACATCGAGACAGGTAAAGCCACGGATCTTGGTAGGCTTCGTGATACTTCGGATGGGTTCATGGATCATGTTCACGAGCGTCGCGACCTGTATGCTGCCGACTTCGTTCACTTCGTGGTCGGCAAGAGTAATCGTGGTGGTGGAGCTATCCAAGGAGGAGCATTTGCCATGACTGCCTCCTATCGAAAGGACTTGGTCTTCGCTCACGAGCTTGGCCACAACATGGGTCTGTTTCACGACAGATATGTTGAAGCGCCGGGAAGAGGGGCACACTACGGTTACGTAAACCAGCGAATGTTTGATGAGGGTGCTCCTAGGTCGGCTCGCTGGCGTACGATCATGGCTTACCCCAATCAGTGTTCTGAGGTTGGAGGTTTCTCTTGCCCACAGGTTCAGTATTTCTCGAATCCGGATAATACATATAAGGGCGATCCAATGGGGGTGTCGTCTGACAACCCATCCATTGGTGTGGACGGGCCTGCCGACGCTGTGCAAACCCTTAATACTCGTCGAGAATTCAATGCGAACCGTCGACGAAGCTCGACATCGCCCACTCCGAGGGTGGCCCTGAATCTTTCCCCGTATTGGTTGGCAGAGGATGGAGGGGTCAGCGCGGTGACTGCGACACTTCACAGACCTTCGAGCGAGGACACCGTAGTAACGATATCCGCCTCGCCAACCGACGCCGTCACTCTGAACGCGAACAGGACACTGACTATTCCGGCAGGTGAGACGGTCAGCATCGACAGTGTGACAATCGCCGGAGTCGACAACGGCGATGAAACGGGTGACGTGATCGTCATGGTCTCGGCGACGGCGGAGAATACGAGCGCCCTTGGCGTTATCGCGCCCGAACCGGTGGATCTGGCAATCGCTGACGACGAGACGACACCGGTGCTGACACTTACGCTATCGCCGGAGGAGGTCTTTGAAGGCAGAGACCGAAGCGAGCGTAGGACTCTTGTGACTGCGAGGCTGGATAACGTGTCGAGTGCAGAAACTACAGTAAGGGTATCTGCGTCGCCAATTGAAGCCGTAGAGAGAATTAGCTGGAACACTTTAACCATTCCGGCAGGCCAGAAAGAGAGTAAAGGCGGTGTGTATATCGTCGCAGTCGACGACACCGAGTTCATGGATTCTAAGAAAGTCGTGACGGTGTCCGGCACGGCGGAAAATAGCCAAGTGACTATAGGACCCGATCAAGTCACACTGACGATCATCGACGATGATGGACCATATTTTGTCGATGACAGCGTTACGTACAGCTTCACTGAAGGAGTAGCCGCCAGCCGCGTTCTGCCGGAGGCCGCTTATGGCGATGGACTACTGACCTACTCCATATCTCCCACTCTCAGCAATGGAGTAATCTTCGTACCTGGCCCAACGGCCATGATAGGAGTTTCGAAGACATCTGCCGCTGCCGACGTGGCAAACTACACGCTAACCGCCACGGATGCCGACGGCGACACCGACACCATGACGGTCAGCATCACAGTGCGTAGTGGAGTTTGTCCTAACAGCACCGCAGTTTCGGGCTACGCTGATCCTGAAATAGCCGCCGATTGTGAATCGTTGCTGTCGGCTCGAGACGCCCTGCGCGGTGATCAGTCACTGAACTGGAGCGAAAGCATCTCCATAGACTCTTGGCAGGGCGTGGCGATTGCCCACGACCGAATAGTGAGAGTGGACCTATCCTCTCTGAATCTTACTGGCACTATACCGTCGGAACTGGGCAATCTCACTGGCTTGCAATCGCTAGATTTGAGCGAAAATGAGTTGGCCAGTCCGATTCCGGCCCAACTAGGTAACCTCAACAACCTGGAGTCGTTGGTTCTCTACAGGAATCAGTTGACCGGCCCGATACCGTTAGAACTGGGTGACCTGGGAAATCTACACACGTTGCGGCTCGGTGATAACCGGTTGATCGGCGAAATACCCTCAGAACTGGGCAGACTTTCCAACCTACAAGAACTGTTCCTCGGTGATAATCAGTTGACGGGTTCTATTCCATCAGAACTGAGCAAACTCTCTAAGCTGTCCGAGTTGTCCTTCGCCCGCAACCAACTGAGCGGCGACATTCCCGCCTGGCTGGGCGGTCTCTCCAATCTGCGAAACTTGCATATCGGTCCGAACCGGTTCACTGGGCTGATCCCGCCCGAACTTGGGGAACTCGACAAGCTGGAATGGCTGTCGCTGCAAGGAAACCAATTGACCGGGAAGATACCGGTCTGGCTGAGCGGCCTTTCCAACTTGCGATCACTTATTCTCTCATCGAACCAGTTGGAGGGGCCGATACCGTCAGAACTGGGTGACCTCGACAATCTGTATACGTTATGGCTGCAGCGAAACCAACTGACAGGCTCTATACCACCAGAACTCGGGAATCTCGACAACCTAAGATCATTGTTCCTTAGTAACAACGAGCTGGACGGTGAGATACCGTCGGAACTGGGGAACTTGTTCAACCTGCAGGGCCTGCAACTTCACAAGAACCAGCTAACCGGGTCGATACCTGCGGATCTGGGTGACCTCGCCAACCTGAGCACATTGTTCCTCGACCGTAACCGATTATCTGGGCCGATTCCTTCAGAACTGGGTAATCTTGCTAGCTTGGAGTCTCTATGGCTCCACGAAAATCAGTTGACAGGCCCGATACCGCCAGAGTTGGGTAACCTCGTCAAGCTGGAAGTTTTGATCCTTTACAACAACCAACTGAACGGTCAGATACCGTCGGAACTTGGCAAACTCGCTAATTTGGAAGTGTTACAGCTCAGTGGAAACAGTTTCAGCGGGTGCATGCCCGAGGGATTGCGTGACATCGAACACAATGATCTGCATGTCTACCTCCTGCCTTCCTGCGAGGAGGAGATAGAACAGAGCCCCTGCGTCACCGGTGCCGCCGTCCCCGACGCCACCAACACGGGACTGATCTCCGACTGCGAGACACTGCTTGCAGCCCGCGACACTTTGGCAAGGACGGCTACGCTGAACTGGTCGACGGATACGCCGATCACGGATTGGGACGGCATCACCCTTCAAGGAAATCCGGCGCGGGTTGCGTGGCTGAACATCCGAGGCGCGGATCTCGGCGGTTCTGTCCCGGCTGAGCTCGGCCGCCTCTCCCGCCTGACCTACCTGAACCTTCGCAACAACGGCCTGAGCGGCCCGATTCCCACTGAGTTGGGCGACCTCACCAACCTGCGATACCTCGGCCTCAACAACAACAAGCTGAGCGGCCCGATCCCGGACCTTAGAAACCTGACCAACCTGGAGCAGTTGTATCTCTCAAACAACGATCTAAGTGGCACTTTGCCGGACTGGTTGGGTTCGCTGACCAAGGTGAGGGAATTCTGGCTTTGGGGCAACGAACTGAGCGGACCGATACCTGACCTCAGCGGCATGACCGGCCTCGTTCGCCTCAAGTTGCAGTCGAACCAGTTGACGGGCAGCATCCCGGCGTCGTTCGGCGACATGAACGACCTCGTGTACCTCTATCTCCATGACAACGCGTTGACCGGTGAGATCCCGTCCGAGCTGGGCGATATGGACAGCCTGCGTTACCTGTGGCTCCACACCAACGAGTTGGAGGATGGAATACCGCCGGAGTTGGGCAAACTCTCCAACCTCTGGGACTTGAATCTGCACAGCAACAGCTTGACCGGAGGCATCCCGGCTGAGCTGGGCGAGATGACCAATCTGGCGCGCCTTCGGCTCCATCGCAACGCGCTCACCGGAAACATCCCCGTTGAGCTTGGCGACCTCGAAAACCTGCGGTTCATGTGGCTGCATGGGAACATGCTGAGTGGACAGATTCCCGCCGAACTGGGAAACCTGACCAACTTGGAGCGCCTGTGGCTGAGTGAGAACAATCTGTCAGGACGGATTCCCACGGAACTCGGCGAGTTGGGAAGTCACAGCTTGGTCCAGTGGCGGCTCGCCGACAACCAACTTTCCGGCTGCGTGCCACCTGGACTGACCGCCATCGAAGACAGCGACTTCACCGGCCTTGGCCTCGAGGTATGCGAGGATTCCTAGGCTCCCCCGCTACGTAATACTCTCTTCTTTCGGCTCTCCTTCGCGCTCTCCGCGCCCTTTGCGGTGAATCTCTCCTGCTACCCCCTAGCGCAATACTTACTACTTTCTGCTCTGCTCCCGAATTTGACGAAAGCGAACACCCGTACTACACTGAAAACAATCCGCATAGTGCCTATACGAAAAACCCAGGAGAGTCACCCGTTCCAGACAAGGAAAAGTCACAAAATGTCCCGGAATGTCCCACCACAACGGATTTTCCCAACAACAGTCCCTCTGCCACCCATCCCGTTCGGCCCGCACGGAACTTTACAATAACAAGCGGAAATGTCACAAAATGTCACACCATGTCACAAATTTCGAGAATTGCTCGGCGGTATCGTAAAGTTCACACCCTCCCACTCTTGAGCGTGACCTGATACCACCCCGGTTCTGCCCTTCGTGTACCATAGCGTCGCGCACGGGTCCCCACGGGGATCCCGTAGACCAAGCACGACAGGAGCGCTCAATGGGAAGGCTGACGGGAAGGATCATCGACAAGGCCACCGGCGAGCCGGTTGAGGCTCGCGTACAGGTCATCGGCCCCAACGGGAATTTCTCGCATCCGAGCGACGCCCTGCTCAAGGTCGGCACCGGCGCGCCATTCTTCTACTCCGACGGCACGTTCGACCTCGATGTCGGTCGGGGCAAGACCAAGATAGTCGCCGAGCGCGGCACCGAGTACGTCCCCGCCGAGCTCACCGTAGATTCTCCGCTCCAGGGAGCCGTCGCGGTCGAGTTGGAACTGGAGCGGTGGAACGCCCTCGGAGAACAGGGCTGGCACCCCGGCAACACCCACATCCACTACGACGAGAAGGAACAGCGCCCCGACGACCGTCTCTCCCTCGATCCCCGCGTCGAGGACCTGCGGATGACGGCCATCAGCATCCTGAAACGTTGGGAGCTTGAGTACGCCAGCAACAAGTACGCCCCCGGCTTCCTCAACGAGTTCTCCTCGACCCACTACTACGTCCAGTGCGGCGAAGAAAACCGCCACAACGCGCATGCGTCCCACAGCATCGGCTACGGCCACATCATGCTCCTGAACATCCGCAACGTCGTGCATCCCGTCAGTCGCGGCCTGCTCGTCGACGCCTTCGACCCCGACTATCCGCCCCTCTCCTACGCCTGCGACGACACCCACAGGCAGGGCGGCATCGTCATCTGGTGCCACAACGGTCAGGGCATGGAGGCGCCCGTCGCCGCGGCCCTCGGCAAGCTCGACGCTTTCAACCTCTTCGATCCCCAGTGGATGGACCCCGAGTACGACATCTACTACCAGATGCTCAACGCGGGCATCAAACTCCCCGCCTCGACCGGCTCCGACTGGTTCGTCAGCTCCGCGAACAGGGTCTACGCCGACACGGGCCGCGCCTTCGAGTACGCCGACTGGCTCACTGCCCTCAAGCAGGGCAAGACCTTCATCACCAACGGGCCTGCCCTCCACCTCACCGTGGCCGATCAGGAGCCAGGCGCGGAGGTCTACACCCCGGCCGGAAGTGCGCTCCCCGCAAACGCCACATGGCAGTCGCACTACCCGGTACACCGCGCCGAGGTCATCTTCAACGGCGCGGTCGTCGCCACGGAGTCCTACCCCTCCGGCTCCAAGAACGGCACCCTGCCTACTGACCTCTCAATTCCCAACGACGGCTGGATAGCCGCCCGCCTGTACAGCGACGCCCGCGACAGCTTCGCGCAGCCCATCTGGGCACACACCAGTCCCGTCTACGTCAAGACCGGAACAAACGCCCCCGAACGAGCCGAGGCCGCCCGCTGGTTCGACGACCACATCGACAAGTCTCTCGAATGGGTCACCAAGAAGGGCAAGTTCTACACCGACAGCCAGCGCAAGGAGGTCCTCGACCTCTTCAAGCAGGGCCAGGCCGTGTACAAAGCGATGCTCTAGCGATCGCCTGAAGAGTTACAGGTGGTGCTATGCGGAGTGCTGTTTATGGCTGCTTCGTTGGAGGAGTAATGCGTGATCAGGAGTTCTCGGACTTCCTGCTCAATGGTTCGGCCGTTCTTGTCGGCGGCCTGCTTTATGCGCGCGACCAAGTCGTCCGGCACGTTTCGTATCGTTAGCGTAGCCACTTGAACACCCTCGTCCTCCATTGTACCTCAAGGCTAGCACTCTGCTAGCATTGGCCGCAATGACGCTCCGGTACCGGCAATACGCTGCCGTCCTGTTGCGACGCGCTGCCATCGTCCTGACGGCCGTCGTCATCGTGGGAGCGCTGCTGAGGTGTACGCACGTGGTCGACCGCTCGTTCATTTACTTCCCCAGCAGGGACATCGAGGTAACGCCCGACGACGTCGGCCTCGACTTCGAGGACGTGCGATTCAAGGCGTCGGACGGGGTCGTCCTGCACGGCTGGTTCATACCCGGCGGAGGTGATGCCACGCTGGTCTGGTTCCACGGCAACGGGGGCAACATCAGCCACCGCGTCGGAAACATCCGTGAGCTGGTCGCGCGGCTTCAGATAAACATCTTCATCTTCGACTATCGGGGCTACGGGCGAAGCGAGGGGTCGCCCTACGAGGAGGGCACCTACCTCGACGCCGAGGGGGCCATAACATACGTCCATTCCCGCGACGACGTGGATGAGGGGAAGCTCATCTACTTCGGGCGTTCGCTCGGATGCGCCGTCGCGGCGGAGATGGCGATCAAGCACCGTCCGCGCGCCCTCATCTGTGAATCTGGATTCACGTCGGTCAAGGGGATGACGAAGAGGGTGTACCCGTTTCTTCCCGGCCTCCAACTCCTCGTGACCACAAAGTACGATACCCTCTCCAAGATCGCGAAGGTGGACGCCCCGGTGATGGTCTTGCACGGCGACCGCGACGAGATCGTGCCGTTCTCCATGAGCCGGGAACTGTTCGACGCCGCCAAGGGGCCGAAGCGCTTCTATGCGATTGAGGGCGCGGGACACAACGACACGTACCACGTCGGCGGCCCCGCCTACTTCGAGGCGCTGCGCGAGTTCGTCGAAAAGGTGATCGGAGAGCAGCCCAAGTAGGCGCTTCCTATCCAGTACGTAGGAGGACACCATGAAAATCACCGACATCAAGCCCTACCCGATCTGGGCCAGCGGACGAAATGTCATGCTGGTCAAGGTCGAGACGGACGAGGGCATCCACGGCTGGGGCGAGTCCGGCGTTTCGAGCCGCGAGCTTGCCGTAGAAGGGGCGATGCGGCACTACCGCGAGTTCCTCATCGGCATGGACCCGATGAACGCCGGGGCGCTCTGGCAGCTCATGTACAGGAGCCAGTACTTCGAGGGCGGTCGCATCCTGACGGGCGCGATCTCCGCCATCGACATCGCCCTGCACGACATCAAGGGCAAGGCTCTGGGCGTGCCCGTCTACCAGCTTCTGGGCGGGAAGCACCGCGACTTCGTGCCCGGCTTCGCAACGACGAGCCAGGGAGAAAAGGATGCGTCGCTCGCCGAGGCGCAGGCATTCGTCGATGACGGCTGGCAGTGCATCCGGCTGAATTGGGAGTGGCTGACGAACAGCGAGGTGCGCGTCTTCGAGCCCCGCGAGTCTATCGCCGAGACGGCTGAGTGGCTGATAGAGGCGCGCGAGGCCATCGACGACCGTATCGTCCTCGGCATCGACTACCATCACCGGCTCAGCGTGGCGGAGGCCGCCTCGTTCTGCCAGAAGATGCCGTCCGGAACGCTGGACTTCTTGGAGGAACCCATTCGCGACGAGACTCCTGCCGCCTACCGTGCGCTTCGGACGATGACGGACGTGCCCTTCGCCATCGGAGAGGAGATCTCGTCGAAGTGGCACTTTGTCCCATACATCGAGGAGGGACTGACGCAGTACGCGCGCATCGACATCTGCAACATCGGCGGGTTCACCGAGGCGATGAAGGTCGCCGGCTGGTGTGAGGCGCACTACATCGACCTGATGCCGCACAACCCGCTGGGGCCGGTGTGCACTGCCGCGTCCGTCCACCTCGGCGCGGCTGTCCCGAACTTCTCGTGGCTGGAATCGCGGGTCACGGCGGACGGCGCGGACCTGTTCGACGACGAGATGTTCCCCGTCAGGCCCCAAACGGAGCATGGCCGGTACCCCGTTCCGACCACACCCGGCCTCGGCGTCGAGGTGAACGAGGATGCCCTGAAGGGCTACGAGTTCCGGTTCTGGGAGGCCCCGCACCTGCGCCGAAAGGACGGCTCACTTACGAACTGGTAGTTGAGCGTCGGCCCGAACGGTGTACAATGCCCCCGACGCCTCAGCCCACGGGAGCTCCATGACGACGTTAGCCGCCATCGACGCCGGTTCCAATGCTATGCGTCTCGTTATCGGCAGGGCTGGCAGGAACGGCGGGGTCGAGGTGGTGAAGAATAGTCGCGAAGCCGTGCGTCTCGGCAAGGACGTGTTCACCGACGGTCGCATGTCCCGCAAGATCATGAAGGCGGCGACGGCGGCTTTCAGGCGCTTCCGAGAGACCGCCGACGAGTGGGGCGTCGAGCACACGGTCGCCGTCGGCACGAGCGCGCTCCGCGAGGCGGAGAACCGCGACGAGCTGCTCGACCGCATCCACAGGAAGACCGGCATCGAGGTGAACGTGATCGGCGGCCTCGAAGAGGCGCGGCTGGTGCACCTCGCGGTCTCGCGGAAGATCGACATCTCTGAGGGCGAGGCCGTCCTCGTCGACATCGGCGGCGGGAGCGTCGAGGTGACCCTGACCTCGGACGGGGTGCTGATTGAGAGCCGCACGCTCAAGGCGGGCACGGTGCGGATGCTGCAGGTGCTGAGCGATCCTGAGCGCGGATTCTCCGAGTTCATGGCGCAGCTCGAGGAGATCAAGAGCGAGACGATAGACTGGACGACCGGCGTGCTCGGACATCACCTCGTCGGCAGACTCGTGGGTACGGGCGGGAACGTCGAAAGCATCGCCGATCTGACCGGCAAGCGCGTGGGCAGAAAAGCCACCTCTTTCGCATCATCGGGCGACCTGCAGCGCATCCAAACACAGCTGGAATCGCTGAGCTTCGGGGAGCGGCAGCGCGAACTGCGCCTTCGTCCCGACCGCGCGGACGTGATCTATCCCGCGGTCATCGTCGTGCAGGCGCTGATGAACACCGTTTGGGCGAGCAATCTCGCAATTCCCAGGGTGGGGTTGAAGGACGGCGTCCTGCTGGAGCTCGCGAACAGTCTGGGGCTCGCGAGATCAGGGCCTATTACATATCTCTAGCCGGTTACGGGAGTTAGCCGAGCGCCGCGACCTTGCTCTCGACGACGGCCTTCATCTCCTTGACGCGATCAAGGTTGGGGTGTCCACCCTCTACGCTCTTGTCGAATATCGTTTCACCGTCGACTCTTACCGTGAGGACTCCGGCGTCTCCGGGGATCAAGGTGATCGCCGTGTCTGCTCCGCCTGCCGCAAAGAATTCGCTGACCATCCAGGCAGCTTCGTTGTGGTAGCCTCAGGGCACGCAGTAGGTGATGTCTATCGCTATCTTGCCTTCCATGGCTATTCGACTCCTCCCGACTGAGGTTGTATCGAGCCGAATGTAGCACAGGGGGCAGGGGGTGTCAACGAGCTTTGAACCGCTGCTTGCCGGCAAATGAAGCCGGAGCGAGGCGCAACTGCCTTGTCTGGACTCCCTACACCGCAGCCGAACCAACGATGCTCTCGATATCCTCCGGCTCCTTGGGCACGGCGGCGGACATGACCTGGTGCCCATCTGCTGTCACGACCACGTCGTCCTCGATGCGGATGCCGATGCTCTTGAGGTGTTCCGGCGCGTCCTCGGCCTGGCTCCCGAAGTAGAGGCCCGGCTCGACCGTGAACACCATACCCTCTTGGAGAAGCACGGAGTCCTCCCCGTCCTTGTATACCCCGGCGTCGTGAACGTCGAGGCCGAGCCAGTGCGATGTGCCGTGCATGTAGTACGGCTCGTACTCGCGTTCCTCGATGATGTCGTCCATCTCGCCGTCGAGGACGTTGAGGTCGAGTAGGCCCTGTATCAGGACATCCCGCGCCGTCTTGTGGACTTCTGCGAACTCCACTCCCGGCGCTATTACGGCGATGGCCTCCTTCTGGGCGGCCAGCACTATGTCATAGACATCGCGCTGCTCCGGGGTGAATTTGCCGCTTGCGGGCCAGGTGCGGGTGATGTCCGCGCCGTAGTAATCGACCTCCGCTCCTGCATCGATCAGCAGCAGGTCGCCGTCCCGTATCTCGTTGCGGTTCGTAATGTAGTGCAGGATGCACGCGTTCCCGCCGGACGCAACGATGGACGGATAGCCGTTCCTCGGAGACCCCAGCCGCCGGAACTCGTTTTCAAGTGCCGTCTGGACGTGGTACTCCCTCAGACCGGGCTGTGTCACGCGAATAGCCCGGTCAAAGCCACTCGCCGTGATGTCGATTGCCCGTTGAAGCGTCTCGATCTCTTGCTCGGACTTGACGACCCTCATCGCCCCTATTGCCGACACCGGGTCAACGATGCGTCCGACGTAGCTGCCATCGCGCTGGCCGCTCGAACGACGCCTGACGATCAGGTCGGTGACGAGACGGTCGAGCCGCCGGTCGGAGCCGAGCGCGTAATGGACAGTGTTGGTCTCTCCCAGAAGCTCGGGGAGCTTCTCGTCGAGCTCTTCGACGGGAAAGGCCTCGTCGGCTCCCAGCAGTGCCGTCGCGCCTTCCACCCCAACGCGCTGTCCGACCCATATCTCGTACTTGGGATCGAACGGGTTGACGAAGAGGACATATGGCTCATCCTCGCCGGGTCGCAGAACGGCGACCGCATCCGGCTCGTCGAGGCCGGTGTAGTACCAGAACGTCGAGTCCTGCCGGTACTCGTACTCGACATCGTGGTTGCGGTTGGCGAGATGCCCTGCCGTGAGGATGACTGCACCGTCCCCGAGCGACTCCGTGAGCCGTACGCGCCGGGAAGCGAAGTCAACCTGCGTGATTGGTGTACCGTCGTCCATAGCTTCGATTCCGTTCAATATACAGACTCTCAGATGTCTAGTGATAGATTTTCACCGCGCGACCCAGCCCGCGTCGATGGAATAAGCCGACCCGGTGATCGACCGGGCCGCGTCCGATGCGAGGAATTGCGCGAGGGCGGCTACCTCCTCCGGGTCGATGAGCCGCTTGATGGCCGCAGGTTCGAGCATGACCTTCTCGATTACTTCGTCGACGGAGATGCCGCGCGTCTTCGCCTGGTCTTCAATCTGCACCTCGACCAGACGCGTACTCACGTAGCCGGGGCAGATCGCATTGATCGTGATGCCGAACTCCCCGACTTCGAGGGCGACCGTCTTGGTCAGGCCCACGAGGCCGTGCTTCGCCGAGTTGTACGCCGACTTGTACGGGCTGGCGACGAGGCCGTGAATCGACGCCATGTTGATGATCCGCCCCCAACCCCGCTCCTTCATCGAGGGCACGAGATACTTGATGAGCTGGAAGGGGGCCACCAGCATGACGTGCACCATCTCCGCCCACGTCTCGTCGGGGAACTCCTCGACGGGATAAATATTCTGGTATCCGGCGTTGTTAACGAGGATGTCCACCCTGCCCTTGATGTCCAACGCCTCCTCCGCAAGCTGCCGAGTCGCCGTCATGTCGGAGAGATCGGCGCGGATGAAGTGACCACCAACCTCGTCGGCCGCCTCCTGTCCAACGTCGCGGATGTCGTTGATGATGACCGTCGCGCCCGATTCCGCGTAGCGCTTCGCAATCTCCCTGCCGATGCCGCTCCCTCCGCCGGTTATGAGCGCCACCCTGCCGGCGACGGAGTATATCGAGTCGGCCATGCGCCCCTCTCCTCGTTTCAAAAAAATACAGGGCCCCGAAACATGTCGGGGCCCGGAAGTTACGCCCGTAAATTGCCGCCTAAGTCGTCTTCAAGACGCTGCTGCCATGGATGACCACTGCGAAAACACAATACCTTGGACACGGCACGTGAGCGGTCGGCCACCCTCAACCTCCAGTGGCGGAATAGTACATCGGCTAGTCATACCGGTCAACTTTTAGGACTGCCACCGAAATGGGTTCAGGCACCGGGGATGTAGTACACTTGCACTAACACGGCGGCGTTACGGAGTTGGTACCTCATGAAGAGGATATTTTCACTACTGATAGCGGGCACAATCTTGGCCCTTCTCCTCGCCTCATGCGGCGGTTCTGAGGACGAGGAGACACCGGCTCCTCCTCCCCCGCCGCCTCCGGCAGCGCAACCGACATCCGCGCCCGCCGCGACTCCGACACCCACCGTCGCGCCTGAGGAACCTTCCGACTCCGAGACGGCTGACGGCGGCATGGTCATCACCGTGACGGAAGGCTCCGAGGCGCTGTACCGCATCAACGAGCAGTTGGCGAACCGCAACCTTCCGAACGATGCCGTCGGCACGACGAGCGATATCGAAGGGCAGATCGCATTCTCCGCCGACGGCACGGTCGATGCCGAGCGATCCAAGATCACGGTCGGCGTCCGCTCCCTTCAGAGCGACTCGGGCCGGCGAGACAGATATATCCAGCGGAACTCGCTCGAATCGAACCAGTACCCTGAAGTCACGATCGCCGTGACGGAAATACGCGGTCTCGCGTGGCCTTTGCCGACCAGCGGTGAAGCCACCTTCGAGATGGTCGGTGATCTGACAATTCGCGATCAGACCCGGTCGGTCACGTGGGAGACGACTGCGACCTTCACAGAGGGCGGAGTTGAGGGGCTTGCCAAGACCGTGGTCACTTTCGAGCAGTACGAGATGACCCAGCCGCGCGTCTCCATCGTCCTCAGCGTTGCGGACGAGATTCGCCTCGAAATCAACTTCGTGGCGACCGTCTCCGGCGGCTAAACGCCACGTAGTAGAACCAGCCGGAGATATCCACTCCGCTTCTTGCACGGAGGACTCATGCACATTGGACTGAGCACGATCCTGACTGCCGACTCCATCGACGTTGTCGACCTTGCGCCGAGGGCCGAGGATCTCGGCTTCGAGTCGATCTGGACGCCCGAGCAGCCTACTCTGCCCGTCGTGACCGAAATGGAAATACCGCGTGAATGGGGCGACATCACCGACCCATTCGTCCTCCTCAGCCGTGCGGCGGCGGTTACGACCACGCTCAAGCTGGGCACTGCGGTCTGCGTGGTCACTGAACGGCACCCCGTGTCCCTCGCCAAAACGGTTGCCACGCTCGATATGTACAGCTCGGGCCGCTTCCTCTTCGGCATTGGCACCGGCTCGATCCGCGAGCAGTCAAATATCTTCGGGTCCGACTTTGATCACCGGTGGACGCAGGCCCGCGAGAGCGTCCTGGCGATGAAGGAGCTTTGGACGAAGGAACAGAGCGAGTACCACGGCAAGTACTACGATTTCCCGCCCGTATACTGCTATCCGAAGCCGAAGCAGAAACCGCACCCACCCATCCTGCTCGGCAGTCACGTTCCGCAGGTGTTCAAGCGCATCATCGACTACGCTGACGGGTGGATTCCCATCGAAGTCTCGCCCGATCGTGTCGGAGAGGCCCGCACCCGTCTCTACGATCTGGCAGAGGAGGCGGGGCGAGACCCGAGATCCATAGACATCACCGTGGCCGGCGTCCCCGCAGAGCGTGACGCCATCCAGAAATATGAGCGAGCGGGGGCAGACCGCGTCCTCGTGGGCCTGTCGACGGCTGGGCGCAAGGAAAGCCTTAGAGAGCTCGACCGTATAGCATCGGCGGTCCTGTGAGATTGCTTGAAGCGTATCAGTTGGTTCCTTGTATCGCAAATGTATTGGGCCGTGATACCCTTTGTGCAGTCTCTTGATAGGATAAGTGGATGATTCTGGTTACCGGGGCGACGGGTTTTGTGGGGCGGCGAGTCGTCGAGCTTCTCGCGTCCAACAGGAAGAACGTTAGGGCGCTAACGCGCGGCGGTGCGGGAGCGATGCTCCCTTGGGGCGTCAAGATCGCCGTTGGTGACGTTCTCGATCCCAAGTCCCTCACGTCGGCAATGCAGGGCGTCGACGCGGTCGTCCACCTGGTGGCAGTAATCCGCGAGATCGGCGACCGGACGTTTCAACGCGTCAACTACGAGGGCACGAAGAACGTCCTCGAGGCGGCGAAGAAGGCCGGAGTGGACCGCGTCGTCTGCGTAAGCACGGTGGGATCGACCTCCGACCCCGAAGTGCCGTACCTCTACTCCCGCTGGATGGCCGAACAGGAAATCGCCCGCAGCGACCTGGACTGCACCGTGATCCGGTTCACCATCGGCTTTGGCGAGGGAGACGAGTTCGTGAACCGGCTGGCGGCCCTCGTCAAGATGTCCCCCTTGACGCCGGTCGTGGGCGATGGAAAGTCAGTGTTTCAGCCCATATCCGCGGACGACGTGGCGCGATGCGTCGTCGAGAGCATCGAGCGGTACGACCTGGAGGGAAAGACCGTCGACATAGGTGGACCCGACTACTACACCTACGACGATCTGGTCGATCTCGTAGCGGAGACGCTCGGCGTGAAGGTCGCAAAGGTCCACGTCCCTGAGTGTGTCGCGACACCCGCGGCCACGGTTATGGAGTCCATCTCTCCCAGCCCGCCGGTCACCCGAGAGCAGTTGAAGATGATCGCAATCGGCGAGAACACCAGCCTCGACTCGGTCAAAAAGAGCTTCGGCTTCAGTCCGCTGCCCATACGAGGCAACATCGACTACATCAAGAAGATCAGCATCGGCGACGCCATGCGGATGAACTTGGGCTACATGCCGACGCACATCCGCGACCACTGAAGCCTACCCCTTCTGTTTCTCTCCCCCGTGTTAGAGAGCGTCTAAAAACTCCGTTCGCCCTGAGCCTGTCGAAGGGCAATTCATGGTTCGACAAGCTCACCGGATCCGGGGACTTATAGGACACCCTTAATTAGGGAAAGAAACCAACCGTCACCAGCGAGTTTTTCTCATCGCCCCGTCTGTGCGATACTTTTCCCATCCTCGCTCTAGGGTCTGTCGTTGAGCCTCACCATCTCAAGCACCAATAAGCTCGACTACCCGGCCGCCGTGCGGCTGGCGATGGGCCTTGCCGATTTCGAGCGCGGCACGCACAGCCCCGGCCACTCGACTTTCCACCTTGAACGAATAACGAGGCTGCTCGAACGGCTGGGCAACCCTCACCTTGCCGTCCCGACCGTTCACGTAGCAGGCACCAAGGGTAAGGGCAGCACCGCGGCGATGATCTCGTCCATCCTGTCCTCCGCAGGGATGCGGGCCGGACTGTACACGTCTCCTTCTCTCCACACGGTCACCGAGCGGGTCCGCGTCGGCATGGAACCCATCTCACAGGATGACTTCGCCGACCTCGTGGAGCGGATGTGGCCGGAGGTCGAGTGGGTAGGGGAGCACAGCGGGTACAGGCCGCTCATGTACTTCGAGTTCCTGACAGCCCTGGCGTTCCTGCACTTCAGAGAAACGAACGCCGACTTCCAGGTCATCGAGGTCGGGCTCGGCGGTCGCCTCGACGCGACGAATGTCGTGCATCCGGCCGTCTCAGTCATCACCTCGGTCAGCCTCGACCACACGAGCGTGCTCGGCGACACCCTCCCGCTGATAGCGACAGAGAAGGCGGGCATCGTGAAGCCCGGCCTACCGGTCGTCGTCGCGCCGCAGGATGAGTCGGCGCTGGAGACGATACGACGAATCGCGGACGACCGCAGTTCTCCGATGGTGGACGTTGGCGGCGAAGTGTCGTGTCAACCTCAGCACGCCAACCTTGACGGCCAGGCGTTCACAGTCAGCGGCCTGCGAGACACCTACGAAGTCACGATACCGCTCATCGGCGAGTACCAGCAGGAGAATGCGGCGACTGCCATCGCGGCTGCCGAGACGCTTATGGACGCGGGCCATTCTCTCACGAAAGCAACCATTCTCGACGGTCTTCGGAATGTCCGGTGGCCTGGCCGATTCCAGGTGCTGAGGCGTGATGATCCGCTGGTGGTTGCGGACGGCGCGCACAACCCCTACTCGATGCGGCGGTTCGTCGAAGCCCTCACGAGGCACGTCGATTTTGAGCACCCCTTCATCGTGTTTGGTGCTGTCAGCGGCCACAGCGCGGTTGGGATGTTGGAGGAGTTGGCGGCGCTCGATCCGACGGTGATCGCGGTACAATCACGGCACCCGAAAGCAGCGCAAGTCGAGGAGATAGCGGAGGCGGCGCAAGTCGCGGGCGTTTCCGCAGTGATGGAGCACGGAGGAGTAGGCGTCGCGACGCGCAGGGCGCTCGCACTCGCCACGAGCAGCGACGCGGTGATTGGAACGGGCTCGCTCTCCGTGGTGGGCGAGATGATCGAGGAGATCGAGGGTATCGAGCCTGAGCTGTACCCGTACTTGAAGGGAGTGAAGAGGCACAATGGGCGATAGGGGAAACGGAAGAAGGCGGGTCGTCGTGACCGGCATGGGTGTGACCAGCCCTGTTGGCTCGTCGGTCGACGAATTCTGGGGCAATCTGGTTCAGGGCAAGTCGGGCATCGGCCCGATCACGCAGGCGGACACGTCGGACTTTCCCAGCAATCTCGCCGGGGAGGTCTCGGACTTCGACCCGATGCAGTACCTCGACCGGCGAGAAGCGAGACGAATGGCCAGGTTCTCGCAGCTTGCGGTCGCCGCTGCCGGGCTAGCCATCGAAGACTCCGGCATCGACCTGTCGAAGGAGGACGAGGACCGCGTCGGCATCGTCATGGGCAACGGAAACGGTGGCTTCCCAACGACCGAGGAGAACGCCCGGACGTTGGTCAGGCGCGGCGGCATGAGGATGAGTCCCTTCTTCATTCCGATGATCCTCCCGAACATGGCGGCGGCAAACGTCAGCCGGGTATATGGGATCAAGGGCTACACGTCCACGATCATCACCGCCTGCGCAGCCGGAACGCAGGGAGTCGGCGAGGCGGCCGAGGTCGTCCGGCGCGGCGCGGCCGACGTGGTGCTCGGAGGCGGATGCGAGGCCGGAATCTGCGAGCTGGGACTTGGCGGGTTCAACACGATCCATGCTCTCTCGCGATTTCAGGGCGATCCGACGCTGGCAAGCCGTCCCTTCGACGCCAAGCGCGACGGGTTCGTGCCCGCTGAGGGAGCAGGAGTCTTAATTCTTGAGAGTCTCGAACACGCACTCGACCGCGGAGCGAACATCCTCGCGGAGATCATCGGGCAGGGCGTCTCGTCGGACGCCTTCCACGCCGTCCAGCCGGACGACAACGGCGACGGCGCGGCGAGGGCCATCAGGTTCGCCCTCAACGACGCCAGTATCACGCCGGACGAAGTTGATTATATCAACGCGCACGGCACGTCGACGCCGTTGAACGATCTGGCGGAAACGCGCGGGATCAAGCAGGCCTTCGGCGAACAGGCGTACAAAGTCCCAATCAGCTCAACCAAGTCGATGATCGGCCACGCGCTCGGCGGAGCGGGAGCGCTGGAAGCCGTCGTGTCGGTCGCGACCATCGTCAACAACGAGATCCACCCGACCATCAACTACGAGCATCCCGACCCCGACTGCGACCTCGACTACGTTCCCAACACATCCCGCAAGCAGCAGGTCGATACCGTCCTGTCAAACAGCTTCGGCTTCGGGGGACAGAACGCCGTCCTCGTACTGCGGAGATTCGAGGGGTAGGGGGCGACGGCTACAACTCAACCAGCTTGGATGAGACACGCCTCGTCAGCACGCGCACTTGACTCCGGTCTCCGCTTGCGCTCCCTCGCCGTGGGTGGCGTGGCTGTCGCGCTTCCACCAGTCCAGCCCTCCGATCAGCTCGCGCACCTGGAAGCCAAGCGTGAGGAGCTTCAATGCCGTCTTGGTCGAAGCGTTGCATCCGATGCCGTCGCAGTAGCAGACGTAGAGCTTCGTCTTGTCCAGTGATTCAGTCGTGTTGTAGCTGATCCCCCTGTGGGGAAGGCTGATGGCGCCCGGTATGTGCTCCTGGGCATAGGCGTCTGCAGATCGTCCGTCGACCACGACGATTGGTTCTCCATTCGATACGGCCTCGGCAACGTCCGCCGAGTCCATTTCGTAGGCTAGCTTGCGCTGGTAGAAGTCCATCTGCTCAATGCTCAAGGCGCTATCTCCTACAGGGTGTCGGACAAATCCATCATGTCAAATCACGGCCTCAATGTCTGCAATTTTCTGGCTGCTGAGGCGTCAGCGCATAAGAGCCGTAGGTGGCTGGAAGCGCCTGATACCCCTAGGCCGGGAGGATGCTACACCTCGTCCCCGTTCTCTTGCTCGGGCCTGACTTCCTCTCTCAGCGCGTCCTCGCTCACGAGGCGGTCGATGTAGAGCCGACCGTCGAGATGGTCTGCCTCATGTTGGAGGGCTTGGGCGAGAAGGTCGTTTGCGGCCCGAATGCGGAACTCCTTGCCGTCGATATCTTGGGCGCGCACGCGGATCTTCTCGGCGCGTTTGACCGTGCCCCGGTAGCCGGGAATACTCAGGCACCCCTCCCCCTCGATCTCCCGCTCTCCCTCCGCGCGTAGCACCTTAGGGTTGATAAGCACGGTAGCCTCTTCGTCCTCAGGAAGCTGGATGACGGCCACTCGAAGCGATATCCCCACCTGGTTGGCTGCCAGGCCCACCCCGTGCGCGTCGTGCATAGTCTCGATCATGTCGTCTACGAGCTTGCGGATGCGACGGTCGATGTTCTTGACCTGCCGCGTCGGCTGCCGGAGGACAGGGTGAGGCGCGTGAACAAGGGGCAGGACGGCCACCGCCGCTAGGCCTCGACTTCGGGATTGAGTGTGTAGATGCCCATCCACGACGCTTGCGCCAAGACGTGCCCCTCATCGGCGGGGACGCAGAACGCGAACTCGCCGGGAATCGGCTGGCCGTCCTCGTACGACAGGACTTCGAGCTTCATGAGCGCCTCCCTTCGATGCAGGGATGCTACGGAGTATAGGAACGCGGCTATGGCGTGTCAAACCTGCTCTCAAGTAACTGTTCAGGACGAGGAGGATTCACCACAGAGAGCGCAGAGTGGGAAAGAAGGGGTGAACTTGGAGGCAGTTACTTCCTCCCGAACGGCCCTGTTCGGCCTGAGCTTGTCGAAGGGCGCGCGGGGTGTAAAGTTGCTCAGGTTGAAGCGACAGGTCGCGAGGCATACGATACGACCAATTCCCGACGTGGATGACTTTGTGAAACTTATATAACAGCCTGTCATTCCGAGCGCAGCGAGGAATCTAAAATGCCCTGCCACCTTCCTATGGGGCGTTCCAACTACGGAACTCCGTCTTGAGGAAAATGATCCTAGATTCCTCATTCCGCTACGCTTCATTCGGAATGACAGGCTCCGGGGTTACTCAAAGGCCTTTTACGCTGGAACCAACGAGCATGCAACTCCGAACGCTCCTAAACGCCGTCACGCACCCTTCCCCCGACTCGTACGCGCTGGTCCGCGCGGTGTTCATACGACTGCTGGGCATCGTCTACCTCATCGCGTTCGCCTCATTCGGCGTGCAGATGGCCGGACTGGTGGGCTCGGACGGCATCCTTCCTGCGACAGAGTTCCTCGATCGGGTTCGGGACATATTCGGAGCTGGCTCGTACCGGCTCGTGCCCACAGTATTCTGGGTGTCGGCGTCGGACGCAGCGCTGACCGCCGGCATGTTCGCAGGACTGGCCCTCTCGGTCTGCCTCATCGTGGGGTTCCTGCAGCGGATCGCGCTGGTGGCGCTGTACGCGCTCTACCTGTCGTTCGTGTCCGTGGGGCAGGTGTTCATGGCGTACCAGTGGGATACGCTCCTGCTGGAGGTCGGGTTTCTGTCGATCTTCCTAGCCATACCCGGCCCCGCGGTTGTCTGGCTCTTTCGCGCGCTGATATTCCGGTTCTGGTTCCTTTCCGGCGCAGTCAAGCTCCTGAGCGACGACCCGACGTGGAGCTCGCTCACGGCCCTGACGTACCACTACGAGACACAGCCCCTGCCGACCTGGGTCGCCTGGTACGCCCACCATCTGCCGGAGGGGGTCCACAAGTTGGCTGTCGGCGGAGTCTTCTTCGTGGAGTTGGTGGTGCCGTTCATGGTGTTCGGCCCTCGGCCGCTCCGTTTCTTCGCGGCAGCCTGCTTCACGGGGCTGAACGTCGTCATCGCCATCACCGGCAACTACACGTTCTTCAACCTCCTCTCGATCATCCTGTGCGTGTTCCTGCTGGACGATGACCTGCTCCGAAGAGTCCCTGAAAGGGTCAGGCGGATTGTACCCCGTTTCCCTGTCTTTACCCGTCCTGAGGGCGTCCTGACAGGAGCGACGGCCGCCATCGCCGCGTTCGTCCTGGTCTTCGGCGGCCTGCAACTGTGGGGAACGTTCGCGGGCAGCTATCCTGGTCCGACCGCCACGGCAGTTCGGTGGATATCCCCGTTCTACACCGTGAACGGCTATGGCCTCTTTGCCGTGATGACGACCCTGCGCCCGGAGATAATCGTGCAGGGGTCGAACGACGGGGTGGAATGGCGGACCTACGAGTTCAAGCACAAGCCCGGCGACCTCGCCCGCCGCCCCACCTTCGTCGCGCCGCGTCAACCGCGACTCGACTGGCAGATGTGGTTCGCCGCGCTCAGTCCCAATCGCGTCAGCGGCTGGTTCCAGGCATTTGCGTTCAGGCTGCTGGAGGGGTCACCGTCCGTCACAGGACTACTGGCAGAGAACCCGTTCCCGGAGTCGCCTCCACGCTATATCAAGGCCGAGATGTACCTGTACACGTTTACTGATCCGGGCGCCCGCCGCAAGACAGGCAACTGGTGGGAACGGAGGCACGCAGGAACGTATTTCGGGCCCATCGCGCTGGGTCGAGAGTAGGTGGGTGTGGATGCGCGAAATGTCGCCGTTTCACCAGAGCCAGAAAAGGGAGCTAACCGGGGCAAGTGAGGAGCTTTCGATGCGTCTGCGAGTTAGGTAAATGTTGACATCGTAAACAATGTCCATGTACTATCGCGCGGTGTGTCTACGGCAGTCCGGGCAGGTTCTACTGGCGCGGTGCGCTTGGAAGACCAAACGGCTGGGAACTGTAGAATCACATTGACTGAACATTGGGAGGTTGCGAATTGGCGGAAGTCATGCTTTGGGGCCCGCCGGTCGTTCCGAGCGGGCCGTTGGATCCCAGTTTTCGTGATGATATGGACATATGGATACGCAAGTGCGTCGACGCCGGCGTATCCAGAATCATAGGCGGCGACAAGACTCTCACCCTCACCGAGGTCGCCAATAGCCACGGAATCGACGTTCACCCCTACGTAAACTACAACTCCTTCCCTCGCCACGGCTGGGCGAGGAAGACCTACGGCTGGTCGCTGGACTTCCTCCGGCCCCCCGTGGACGCCGAAGAAGCCAGGGCGATACTGGACAAGCATCGTCCCATCTACGACAACCCTCAGATCAACACCTCTGCCTCCGACTTCGCAACGAAGCATCCGGAGTACCGCAGCCTCACCCGCGAGCGCTCGTACGTCCTTCAGCCCGGCGAGGACCTCTATCTCAGCCTCGCATTCCCGGAAGTAAGGGCGGAGCAGACTCAGCAGTTCGTTGAGCCTCTGCTGTCCACAAAGGGAAGCGGCCTGCAGGTCGAGTTCGTGCTCGGCAACGAGGACGAGAACGGCGCCGTCCCTTACGGATACGAGGACATGGTCGTCGACGCATTCAAGGAAAAGCACGGCAAGGACCCCTTCGACCTGCCGAACGACGACCCCGACTGGCTGCAGTTCCGCGCCGACTACGTCACGCGCTTCATGGTCGAGGTGCGGGACGCCGTCAAGGCCGCTAAGCCCGACGCCGTCTTCTCGGCGACGATGATCGCCGGAGAGCAGGACGACTACCTCAAGCTCCTGCACGACTGGCCGTCATGGGTCGACGCGGGGGCCTTCGACGAACTCTTCTTCTGGTTCCGCACGAACTCGGATCTGGACGCCCTTGAAAGGCAGATAAACCACGCGGCGACCGTCATCAACGGGCGCTGCCGCGTGATCGCCGAGCTCTCGTGCTACCACCCCGGCAGCTTCCAGGAGCCCGACCTCATGATCGAGGCGGGACGCATCGCCATGGACAATGGCGCGGACGCCGTCGGCATCTATCGGACGCACGGCGTCGAGCAGCTCGACTTCTGGCACGTACTGAAGGAGTTCAGCCGGCTGTAGAGACGTCCCACCCGCCCATGAAGCCGCAACAGCCCGACGCCGAGCAACGCAATTAGCGTTGCGACGCACCCGGAACTCAGGCCACCCAATCATTTCGGAAATACAGGCGCGTTTGAACGGTTTGGTATCGTAGGCAACGGGAATTTTGAAATCAAGAAACGGAGGAGATAAAGGAGAGATGAAGGCCCCTAAGTTGAGTACGCTTATCTTGGCAGTCATGGCGGTGGTTCTTGCCATCGGCGTGGCCTGCACGAGAGAAGTCGAGAAGGAAATCGAGGTTACGAGAGTAGTTACCGAAACTGTTACGGAGACGGTTACGGAAACCAAAGAAGTTGTCAGGGAAGTGGAAGCGGCGCCGGTTTATCCGGAGTCGATCACGATTGCCGTCGGCGCGCTGCCGGCGAACCTCGTCGCCAACGTGATCCCGTCGCTCCAGAGCCGCATCACGTCGCGACTCATCTACGGACAGCTCGCCGCGCTGAACGACGAGACCGGCGCGATCGAGCCCGAGCTGGCCGAGTCCTATGGCTTCCTGCCTGGCAGCACGGACACCGTCGAGCTCAAGCTCAAAGAGGGAATCACGTTCCACAACGGCGAGACCCTGGACGCCCACGGGCTGCTGAAGAGCTTCGAACTGATGATGTCCGAGACGGCTGAGGTTGCTTGGGCGTACCGTGGCCTCGACCGCTACGTGGACCCCGACGACCGAATCGGCACCCTCCACGACGCCGTCACGGTCGTCGACGACTACACGCTGCATTTCAAGCTGCGGCAGATCGACGACACGTGGGCAAACGCCTTTACGTACATGCCGCTTCCTCCCGTCCATCTCGAGACGGTAGGCCCGGCGGGCTACTCTGAGGCCCCCGTTGGCACCGGTCCCTACAAGTTCGTCGAGTGGGAGCGCGACAACTACATCCGGCTGACCCGCTGGGAAGAGAACCCCGGTCCCAAGCCCGTCATCAAGGACATCACGATCCGTCACGTGCCCGAGGCCGCAGTCCGTGTCGCGGGTCTCAAGGCGGGTGAATTCGACATAATCACCGCCACCCCGCCCGAAAACGTTCCGGGCCTGATCTCCGACGGCTTCCAGATCTTCGTCGGCGACAGCACCCAGAGCATGTACATCGGCTTCAACATCTACGGTCGAAGCGAGGCGCTCTCCAACAAGCTGGTGAGGCAGGCCCTCCTCTACGCCGTCGACATGGACGGCATCTACGAGACCGTCGCCGGCGGGTACGGCACGCGGCTTCAGTGCCAGATCGTCGCTCCGGGCGGCTTCGGCTACAATCCGGACCTCGTTGGCCGATACGACTATGACCCCGCCAAGGCCAAGCAGCTTCTGGAAGAGGCGGGTTACGGCAACGGCGTTACAATCAAGGGCTCCGTCACCAACGCCCGGTACTTCCGCGACAGGCCGCTCATGGATGCCCTTGTGGCCCAGTGGTCGGCAGTAGGCGTCAGTGTCGATCTCCAGTATCTCGAGTCGTCCGAGTGGCTCCAGCAGCTCATCAACCAGACGCTGCCGGAAGGCATCATGAACATCGGGCTGAACTGGTACCTGGCCGACAACACGACCAGCATGTGGGGCAACGGCCTCGCCGACCCTGCCTACAAGGAAATGAGGGACGCCAAGGCGCAGATCACGGATCCGGTCCAACGTGAGGCTGAGGTCAAGAGGATCTCCGAGCACATCTGCGAGGACGCCCAGGCCCTCCACGCCTACACGATCCCGTCGGTGCTTTCGTACGGTTCGGACCTGCCGGCCATTACCGCCTCCAAGTCCTTCGAGCTGAAGATACCGTCCGAATAACGGCCGCACACTGAAAACGGCTCCGGGCGGGTGGGGCCTTGTCGCTCCGCCCGCCCGTTGTTTACAATGCCCTCCCCACCGTCCACCGTATGAGACGGTGGGCAAGGGTAGGTATTTACCCTCACCCCAGCCCCTGTATCGAGTACGGGGTAGGCTCTCTCCCTCTGGGAGAGGGGGCAGTATGGGGTGGAGAGTGAAGAACCGCCCTCGTCGCTCTTATGCAGAGTCGGCGGGGAAGCGGAATGACCTTTCGAGGAGGCAGGACTCGTAGATGGGTGCGTTTATCGTTCGTCGCCTCATCCAGGCGGCGTTTGTCGTAGTCTGCGTGGTCACGTTCGTCTTCTTCCTGATTCGCGTCTCGGGGGACCCCGCCAGCCTCGGCGTCAGCCTCGAGGAAAACCGCACGCAGGAGGAGATCGAGGCCGAGTATCAGCGCGTCAAGGAGCAGTTGGGCCTCGACCGCCACATTCTCATCCAATACGTTCTCTTCTGGGGTAGGGCGGCTCGGGGGGAATTCGGTTATTCCTTCCGGTACAGCATCCCTGCCACGCAACTCATCATCGACCGTCTCCCCAACAGCCTACGACTCGGGTTGCTCGCCGCCGCCATCGGCGTGGTTGCCGGACTCCCCTTAGGCATCATTGCGGCGCTGAATCGAGGCTCCATCATCGACAACCTCGCCACGGGGGTATCGGTCTTCGGCATCGTGGTGCCCCAATTCTGGCTCGCCATCATGCTCATCATCTTATTCTCCGTGCATCTTGGGTGGCTGCCCACGTCCGGCACCGGATCGTGGAAACACATCATCCTGCCGGCCATTACGCTATCGACCGGCCTTGTGGCCACGGTAGCGAGGATAAGCCGCTCCGGGATGCTCGAAGCGCTCAGCCAGGACTACATCCGCACGGCCATGGCCAAGGGACTGAGCCAGCGCCTGGTCATATTCCGGCACGCGCTTCGGAACGGCAGCCTCTCCGTCATCACCGTCGTCGTATCCTCACTGCCCCACCTGCTCGGCACCGTCGTCGTCGTCGAGGTCGTATTCGCCTGGCCGGGCGTCGGCAATCTCATGGCCCAGGCCGTCGCCGCCAGAGACTACCCGGTCGTCTTCCTCGACGTGCTTCTGTTCAGTGCGGTCACGGTGCTCATCTTTCTCATCATGGACCTGGTGTACGCCATGGTCGATCCAAGAATTCGCCACCGATAGAGGGTCATGAACGTATCAATCGGCATAACGGACGCCGCATCACGGAGCCGCTCCACGCCTCGCAAGAGCATTTGGCGTCGTATCTGGATTCACCGCATCGGCATCGTTGGCATTCTCATAATGGCATCGTTTGTCATTGCCGCCATATTCGGGGACTGGCTCGCTCCGAAAGACCCCGTCGCCATCGACCTCAAGAACCCTCTGGCAAAGCCCGTATGGGCCGATCCTGAAAACGGCGTTGGGTTTCTGGGAACGGACAACTTGGGGCGCGATGTCCTCAGCCGGATGCTAGTGGGGTCCCAGCTGTCGCTGATCATCGCCTTCTCCGCCATGACGATTGGGATGATGACGGGCGTGTTTCTCGGGCTCCTCGCGGGCTACAAGGGGGGACTGGTCGACGACGTGATCATGCGTATCGCGGACACGCAGACGGCTATACCGTTCCTCGTGCTGCTGATCGCGGTCATTGCCTTTCTTCAAGACCTTAAGTTGCCCTTCATTCCAACCGAACACAACGAGTTGGCCAAGATGATCGTCTTCCTCAGCATCGGCAGTTGGGTGGGCTTCGCGCGCCTCATTCGCGGCGAGGTGCTCAGCCTTCGCGAGAGGGACTACGTTCACGCTGCGAGGGCGCTGGGAGTGGGCGACCTGCGTACCATGCTCCGCCACATCATGCCCAACGGCATACAGCCCGCCATCGTGAGCGCTAGCCTGACATTTGGCGGTATCATCCTCACCGAGGCCGCCCTCAGCTTCTTGGGGCTTGGCGTCAACACCCTCGTCCCCACCTGGGGCAAGATGATTGCCGATTCACGGGACTACGTAACCCTCGCCTGGCATCTGAACTTCCCCGCCGTGGCAATCATGCTGGTTGTGCTCGGCGCCAACCTGCTCGGCGACTGGCTTCGCGACATCCTCGACCCCCGACTCCGAGGTCGCCGCGAGTAGCATCGCCGGTAAAGGCTACCTTCGGACGCCGTCCCGAATCGAGTCGATGAGGTGTCGTACCTCTTCCTCGGTGTTGAATCCCGCGACCGAGATGCGCATCCCTATCTTGTCCAGCTGAAGGGGCGCGGTCAGCCATTGGGCCTTGACCAGGATGCTGCGCTCGTCGTTGAGCCACTTCACAAGAACCTGCATGTCTTCTTCGCCGTAGCCGTCGAACGTCAACGTTGTGACTCCAGCCGACTTGCCCGGCTCCAGCGGCGTGATCACGTTCACTCCCGGCGTGTCCTGCATCTCCTCTCGGAGGGTCATTGAAAGGCCCGCCGCATGGTCTCTGATGGTATCCAGTCCGACGCTCATCAGCGTCTTGACCGCCTGTCCGAGTCCTATAACCAGGGGATGGTTGTACGTTCCGAACTCCGCCCTCGAACGCGCCGTGGGAGTCGCCACGGGAGCGCCGGGCTTCGACCACGCGCCAACGTCCGGCGTGAAGTAGGGCCTGAAGGTGTCGGACTGGTCGGGCGAGACCCAGACGTAGCCGCTTCCCATCGGTCCGAGCAGCCACTTCGGGCCGGACCCGATGAGGAAGTCGCAGCCCAGCGCCTGCGCGTCGACCGGGATCTGCCCGACCGACTGCGCGGCGTCCACCAGCACGGGAACGCCCTTCTCGTGTGCCACGTCGACCGCCTCACGGACGGGCATGATCCGCCCGTTAGGCGAGGCTATGTGGCTAATTAGAAACAGCTTCGTCTCCTCCGTGATAGCACCGTCGAGGGACTCAATGAACTCGGCGTCGCTGTCATCCACCTCGACAACCGTGACGTTTACTCCCCGCTCCTGTTCAAGGCCGCGCGAGGCGTCCGCCGTGCTGACGTGCTCCAGCGACGTGGTGACGAACTCGTCGCCCTCGCCCCAGTCGAAGCTTCGGAGCACCCTGTGCATGGCGCGGGTCGTGTTCGAGCCGATGCCGATCTCTTCGGGGTTGACGTTGAGAAGGTCGGCCAGATGCCCCCTGGCTGCCTCCTCCTTCTCCATGATGTACTGCCGCGTGTCAGGGCGCGCCGGGCCGTGCAGGGCCTCGTACTCCATTGCGTCGGTCACGGCCTTGACGGCGGATGACAGGGTCGGGCCGTAGGTGCCCGTCTGGAAGTACCCGACCTCCTCCGTTACCGGCAGCTGCTCACGAAGATCCTGAAGTGACAATCGTTCCATTCCTGTGATTCCTCCGTTCAAAACTCGCAACAGTGTACCCGACGGGCCCTACGACAAGCTACGAAGAACACCGTGTCGTGGTCGTGATGTTCACCGACGCGATTTCGTCCGCGCTGTTGCAGCCGGTCTTGGGGTAAGCTTCGTAAGTGTGCAACCGGCCTGCCGTCAGGCTGTCGAGGCTTGCCGTCGTCGTTCCCGACGCGACGTCGCGCGTCGGGCGGGGCCTGATATGGATGGACGGGGTTTTCATAGAGGATTGCGCCAGCGAACATTGGGAAACAGGCGAAAGTCTTGGTCAGCCGAATGAATCTCGGCGTCGTACTCCAGCGCAAGAGCGGCGAGATGGGCATCCGTCACCAATTTGCCTGCTTTGTCCACAGCCTCAAGGCACTGCGCCAAGTGGGTGAAATGGTTGGGACCGGAGTCGAGTTGAATGAAATGCGGCTGCTTGAACCAATCTTGGACAAGAGCAATTACTTGACTGCTTGGCATCGGCGGCGACACTACCGCCGGAGTGGTCGCAAGTCTGACAAATCCGATAGATACGGCAAGTGGGATGCCTACGGTCTCTGAGCCGGTCAGCAAACTGTCCCACCACCGGCGGGCGGGATCATGCCTTGCGTCGCTTGCGATATGCGCGTATAGGACAAGGTTGAGATCCGGGATAATCAGCGGCGCGCCTTCTCAAAGTAGTCTTCGATATGGAGTGCGTCGAGCGTCTCGTTAAGGCACTGCTCGTCAGCCCCGGAAGTCGGCTTCTCGTGATCAGGCTCGACCTCGATGCTTATCGACAAGTTCGCGCCTTCTTCGATGTCGAGCTGCTCCAGGAGGACGATAGCGCCGTTGGAATACCTGGCTTTCACGTCGTTAATCATCGCGCCCGCCTCCCGTTTTCTTATGGCTGCTCATTGTTATATTCGCATTATCGCACACTTGTGCCCGCGACGGGCGGGATGGAAGCACTGTCCAATCTAGTAGGCGGCGCGTTATACCAATTAGGTGTGACAAGGCCATGTATGTTGGGTTCTGGGCGCTGGGTTCTGAATTCCCGCCCCGTATTGTGATACGGGGAGGCTCTTCGCCGGAATGACGGATGGGGGTGCTGGCCATACGGTTGTGGCCTGGTCAGAGCGGACTGGGCATTATTCATGGGTTGCCGCCAAACGCGCCGAAGAGTAGATGAGCAGCGCCAACCCAACCACCACAAAGTAGATACCCAGACTGACGATCCACCACGCTCCCAATACGACGAATAGTATTGCGGCGAGCACAAATGCCGCCCACCTCTTCCTGTTACGGTGACTCTCGGAGCGGACGCCCCACCGGACTATTGAGAGTACGCAGAGGGCCAACACAGCGAGCAGCAGCCAGTAGAGTCCAACCGGAGTGGACTCACCTCCGCCGAAGAACCAACCCGCCCAAGCCAGCCCAACCAAGAGAACCATGATGGCCACACCAATGGCGAAGGCGACGAGCGGGAACACCATCACCCAATCCGTCATTCCTGCGAAAGCAGGAATCCAGAAAGTCCGGTCGGAAGAAAACGCGGTAACATAGGCCGAAGTGGCGTGACTTGGAACACCGCTACCTCGTGCGGGCGATCTCCTCTGCGGAGATGTTGCTGATTCCGGGGTCGTGGCTGCCGGGTCCCGGGCCGACGATGGTCATGCCACCATCCACGGTGATGCAGTGCCCATTCACGTAGCGGGCCTCGTCTGAGGAGAGGTAGGCGACAGCGTTGGCGATGTCCCTGGGGACTCCCGCCACTTTCAGCGGTATCTCGGCCGCGACGTCAGGCGCGTACTCAGGCCCGGCGCGATGGTGCTCCTGGTCGGGCGGCAGCACCCGCGAGTCGATGAGGCCGGGCGCGACGGTGTTGCACGTGATGTCATGTCCGGCGAGGTCGACGGCCATGCTCATGGCCATGCGAATGAGGCCTTGCTTTGCGATGCTGTAGACGAGGTTGTAGCGCTTGGCCCAGAAGGCGTGGACGCTGGCGATGGAGACGAGGCGTCCGCCGCGCCCCTGCTCGATCATCTGGCGAGCAGCACGCTGGTTGGCGAGAAACGGCCCCTTGAGCGCGTTGCCGATCTCGAAGTCCCAGTCCTCCTCGGTGATGTCTAGGAAGCTGTTCTTTATGGAGCCGACCGCGTTGTTCACGAGGATGTCGATGCCCCGGTGCTCGGCGGTGAACTCGTCCATCATCCGGTTGATGTCGGCGCTCTTCCCGACGTTCGCTTCGTGCCAACTGACGTTCGAGCCGAGGTCGCGGACCATTCGCAGGGTCTCCTCCGCCGTCTCGTCGCGAACGATGTCGTTGATGCCGACGTCGGCCCCGTCCTCCGCGAGGCGCAGGGCAATCGCCCGACCGATGCCGCGCCGCGAGCCTGTGATGAGCGCCTTCTTGCCCTGTAGTTTCATGCTGCTAACCTGCTTTCTCTTGAATGGCCTTCGATACGGCTTGAGGGTTCATCGGTAGCTCCCGCAGGCGGAGGCCGGTGGCGTCATGAATAGCGTTCGCGAGGGCGGCCATGGGCGGTGAGATATTCGCCTCGCCGACGCCGCGCACGCCGAAGGGGTGCCCGGGGTTGTTGACCTCGACGAGCACCGTCTCGATCATCGGAAGGTCGAGCGTGGTCGGCATCCGGTAGTCGAGGAGGCTGGTGTTGAGCATCGCGCCGTCGTCGCTCATGAAGTACTCCTCGTTGAGCGCCCAGCCGATCCCCTGCGCCGTGCCCCCCTGTATCTGCCCCTCGACATAGCTCGGATGTATCGCGAATCCGACGTCCTGGAAGGCGGTGTAGCGGAGGATGTCCACCTTGCCGGTATCGGGATCGACCTCCACGTCGACGATGTTGGCCGAATACGACCCGCTCTGGCCGACAGGGTTGAGGTTCGCGCTCCCGACGACGGGGCCGCCGGAGTCCGGCAGCATCCCGGCAATCTCCCGGAACGACATGCGAAGCTCGGTATCGGAGACGTGCTCCACTCCCCCGTTCTCGTACCGGACCCGGTCGGGCGACACGTCCCAGATCAGGGCCGCACGCTCGGTGAGTTGGGCGATGATGTCATTGGCGGCCTCGTGGGCGGCCCAGCCGCTCTTGAAGGCGGCGCCGCTCCCCCCGGTGTTGGACGTGAAGCCGATGGAGTCGGTGTCCCCGATGCTGGGGTTCACATCCTCGACGGGGATGCCGAGCACCTCGGCCAGCTGCTGGGCGATGACCGTCCTTGAGCCGCCGATATCGACCGAGCCTTCAATGAGGCTGATCCTGCCGTCGTCCTGCACGTTGGCGATGACACATGCGGGGCCGGTGTTGTTCCGGCAGAAGCCCATGGCGACGCCGCGCCCGTGGTTTGCGCCGTCTCTCGGCGCGACGTAGTGGGGATGGGAGCGAACGGCCTCCATGACCTCCGCCGCTCCTATGCGTCCGTTCATCACACCGTCCGCTCTACGGAGCCCCTCGCGCGCGACGTTGAGCAAGCGGAACTCCATCGGGTCGATGTCCAGCATCTCGGCGATCTCGTCCATCACCGACTCCACGGCGAATGCCACTATCGGTGCCCCCGGAGCGCGGTACGCCCTCGTCGACGGCTTGTTCGTGACGATGTCGTACCCGTCGATGCGGACGTTCTCGAGGTTGTACGGGGCGAATATGGCGGCGCAGGCAGGGGCGACCGGCCCGCCGCCGTATGCCCCGCCCTCGAACAGAAATTTTCCTAAAGCTGCGGTTATCCGCCCTTCGTTGGTCACGCCGATCTTGACCTTGACGTGACTCCCAGCCGTCGGACCGGAGGCCTCCAGCACCTCGGCACGGGTCATCGTCATCTTGACCGGCCTTAAGGACTTCTTCGACAGCACGGCGGCCAGCGGTTCGAGGTACGCGGTCAGCTTTCCGCCGAACCCGCCGCCGATCTCCATCGGAACGACCTTCAGCTGCGAGACCGGGATATCCAGCAGGTCCGCGACCGCGTCCCGGATGCCGAAGTGCCCCTGGGAGCTGCACCAGATGGTCAGGCGTCCCTCCGGCGACCATGAGGCCGTGCCGTTCTGCGGCTCGATGTAGCCCTGATGCACCGTCTTAGTGCGGAACTCGCGCTCTACGACCAGGTCGGCCTCGGCGAATCCCGCTTCGAGGTCGCCCCTGACATGCCGCTCCAATGAGGCGGCATTCGGCGAGTTGATTTCCGAGCCGGGAACCCCGTTGGCGTCGTCGTCCCAGCCCTCATGGAGGACGGGAGCGCCCGGCGAGACTGCGTCTTCGACGTTTGTGATGGAGGGCAGGGGTTCGTAGGTCACGTCAATCAGTTCCACCGCCTCCTCGGCGACGTGGGGGCTGCTCGCTGCCACTGCGGCAACGGGATGGCCTTTGTACAGCACCTTGCCCTGGGCGAGAATGGCGTCCGTCCTGTTGCCGCCCCCGCGCTGCATTGGCCCTGCGGGCGACAGATCGTCCCCGGTTATCACCGCGTGAACGCCGGGGAGACTCTCCGCGCGGCTCGTGTCGATCGACACCACCCGTGCGTGGGCGTGCGGGCTGCGCAGCACCTTCCCGTGCAGCAGCCCGTTCAGGTCGATGTCCGCGCCGAACAGCGCCTGCCCCGTGACCTTCTCGATGCCGTCGTGCCGCACGGGGCGCGTGCCGACGACCTTGAATTTTGTCTCTTCTCTCTCTGTTGTCGTCATTGGTCTCCTGCTATTCGGTTATTCCGTCCATCTGGTCGGGGCGCTTCTGAGTTGACCGAAGCCGAGCTCGTCGCAGAGTAGCGAGAAAGCCGTCTGACTAGCGCCCCTCCATTCGAGGTCGTCGAGGCTCTCGGTGAGCGGCACGTCGAGGCGCAGCGTCGCAAGCTCTTTGTACAGGGCGGCATCGCCGCGATGCTCAGCAAGAGTCGCTGCCATGCTCTTCGCGCCGCGCACTTTCACGTCCCAGAGCAGTTCGCTGTCGGGGATAGCCTCGATGCTGCCGTACCGGGCCAGCATGGTGGAGGCGCTCTTCGCGCCCCATCGCGGCACGCCCGGTATGCCGTCTGCGCTGTCGCCGACCAGCGCGAGGTAGTCGGGGATCGACTCCGGCGGCACGCCGAACTTGTCTACGACACCGGCCTCGTCCGTCAGTATCTCCCTGCGACGGTCGAGGCTCACGATCCTGTCGCCTCGCACGACCTGCATCAGGTCCTTGTCCGGCGAGCAGATGACCACCTGCTCGACACGCGGGTCGTCGGCGAACCGCACCGCCGCGGTCGCGATGGCGTCGTCTGCCTCGAACTCGGTCATGGGCCAGGTGACGATGCCGAGCGCCTCCGTGGCGATCTCGGCGGGGTCGAACTGCGCCAGAAGCTCCTCCGAAGTCCCCTCACCCGTCTTGTACCCGTCGAAGAGATCATTGCGGAACGACTCGATGACGTGGTCGAACGCGACGGCGACGTGCGTAACATCGTCCTGCCGGAGCAAGGCAAGGAGCGTCTGCAAGAGGCCGCGAGTTGCGCCCACGTTCCGCCCGTCAGGCGCTGTCGCCGGGAACGCGCCGAAGTGCGCCCGGAAGAGCTCGTAGGTGCCGTCTACAAGGTGGACTTTCATTCCTCGAAGTCCCCGATGGAGCGAAGATAGCGGGCGTTCTCGGTGATAGCCGCCGCAGGGCCGCCCCGCACCCCGGCAGATGCCTGGTGCACGGTGACGTATCCCTCGTAGCCGATCTCGCTGAGGGAGTCCATGATGTGCGGGAAGTCGATGCCTCGACCGTCCCATATAGGGACCTGGTCGAACTCCACGCGACCGGCGTTCCAGGTGTCGGCGACCGTATCTCCCCCCTGCCTTATGACCTGGTTCTGCAAGTATACGTTCATCAGATACGGCTCGAACATCTTGATCGTGTTGACACCGTAGTCCTCGCCGCACAATTGAAGGTTGGCGGGCTCGTAGATGATGCCGAAGTTCGGCCGCCGGACTTGCTTGATGACCTCGACCGACCGCTCAGCCATCTCGAAGAGGCTGTTGTGGTGGCTCTGGTGGGCCAACCGGATGCTCCGCTCCGCCGCCTCGTCCGACGCGAGCCGGGCCCATCCGATGTCGTCTTCCGTCTTCATGCAGATGCGAAGAAGATCGCAGTTGAGGTCTTCAGCGAGATCGAGGTACGGGGTGATGTTTCTAAGCGCGTCGGGGCCTCGCTCGTTGTTCTCAGGGATGGGGAAGTCGCCCGTCGCCATCGAAACCGTAAGACCTAGCGAGTCCAGATACTCGCGCTTCTCGCGGACGACCTCCAAGGGCGTGTGAGTTCCCACCTGCGACGCCCTCATGCAGACGGCGTGGAACCCGCTGTCCTTTGCCATCCGAGCCATGTCCTCCAGCGACATGGCGACCTTGCGCTTGTCCGACATGTCCTCGGCAACGCGCATCGAGACGGAGAGTTTCATTGGCATAGACGGCTGGCCTCCTACAGCTCCAGCGCACCTTTGTGGCCGCTGCGAATGGCCTCGCACAGCTTCATGGTGATGACCGCGTCGTTCAGGTTCGACCACGGCGTCCGGTCTTCCAGAATGCAGTCGACGAAGTGCCTGACCTCGTTGAAACCGGCGCCTCCGACCGCGTCGAGGTCGAGCGGCTCGTCCACTCGCGTCCCGACCATCCTCGGCTGAATGTCGGGTGTTGAGCGGTACATCTCGACCTTCTTCTCCCTGCCCGTGAGGTCGAGATAGGCGGAAAAGTCCTGCGCGTGGAGTTGCGCGCGCTGGATGCGTCCTCCGACGCCGTATTGACTTTCGATGGTCCCGATTGCGCCGGTGTCGAAGCGGATAACGGCGTTCTGCCTGTGCTCGACGGGGCGAGGCCCGTCGGCAACGAGTGAATATACCTCGGTGGGAACGGCGGCCTTGTCCTCGGAGGGGCCGGCGAACCAACGCAGCAGGTCGACGTTGTGGATGGCGTCGGAGATGATCGGCGGTGGGAGCAGCGAGTCGAACCGCTCCGACGTTCCCGAAAGGGCCTTGTTGTACATGGCTCCACAGTTGACCGTACCGCCGTGCTCCCGTGCCAGCCGTCGCACGGCCAGCACCTCCGGGAAGTACCGGCGGTTGAGGGAGACGATGGCCTTCGCGCCGCTCGCGGCCTCGGCGTCGGCCATATCCTGCGTTTCCTTCGAGTCCATGCCCGGCGACTTCTCGACCGAGACGTTGACGTCGCGTTCGAGGCAGTCGAGGACGATGGCCTTCAGGTGCGCGGGCATCGTTACGACGTGGACGATGTCGAGGTCGTGCTCATCGAACATCCTGCGGTAGTCGGAGTATCCGGGGACCGACCACAGATCCTCCGCCTCCGCTCGTCGCTGGTCGTCGAGTTCCGCTATGGCGACGAGGCGGACGCGCGGCTCGGCGGCGATCATCTCGAAGTGGCTCCTCGCGTGCCCGCCGCATCCGATTACCCCAACGCGCAGCTCATCCATGCTCGTGCTCCTACTCGATGACGCGAACGACGATCCGAAAGCGCCTCATACCGCACGAGGCCCGAAGCTCCACGTAGCTCAGCACCTCCGCCCGCTTCCATTTCTGCCCGTTCTCCAGGGTCTCGCCAACGGTCGGCTCTATACGCCCGTCCTTGCAATAGATCTGTCCGAGCGGGGCCCCATCTTCCGACACGAGGAACCACGACGCGGATTCGTTCATTATCTCGACTCTCCCCTTCATCGGGCGAGGACTCGTACCCTGCATTATGCCATGTAAGGGGGCGACATTGCACCGATGATGTGTTTGTAGCCACGCTGTCTTTTCCACGACTGTACGAACGCCAACACACCCCTTATCATTAGCCCGCACCAACGAACATCCCATGAAGTACTTTCTAATACCATGACCTCAACTCCTGACTGGAAGACCATCGACAAGTGGCTGATGGGCGAGGCGTTCGTCGGCTCGCGGCTCGACGAGCACCTCTACGAGATATGCGAGCGCATCGGCCCGCGCTGGGCGGGCACGCCCGGCGACGTGGCGGCGGCACGGTACATCAGGGACAGGTTCGAGGAGTTTGGCCTGACCGAGCCGCGATTGGAGGAGTTTGAACTCAAGGCGTGGGACTACTCAGACTGCGAGGGCCGCATCGTGGAGGACGACAGGCCCGTCTCGCTCGTTCCGATGATCCACTGCCCGCCGGTGGACATGACCGCCCCGCTCGTCGACGTGGGCTTTGGAATGCCGCACGAGATCGAGGCCTGTGCGGTCAGCCTGCCGGGGAGCATCGCAGTGGTGCAAAACGCGGACGAGCCTTTCAGCGACCGCATTCCCCTGCCGGACCGTCTTCGCTCGCTCGCGGAGGCGGGCTGCTTGGCCGCCATCGCTGTGGAGCCGACGGCGGGCGGCCACGTCGAGACCGTTCGCGCCACCGACAAGCGGTGGAACGAGAAGGCGGGCGACGTACTCCCCCATCCGCTGCCGACGGTGCAGACCCACCGCGAGGACGGGGTCAGGCTTCGGAGGGCGGCAGGCAGGACGTTCGCACTCCGCGTCGAGAGCAGGGCGTTCACCGCGCCGTGTTGGAACACGGTGGCCGACTTTCCCGGCGCGGAGTGGCCGGGCGAGTCGCTCGTGCTGGGCGCTCACCAGGACACGTACATGGGGTCGCCGGGATCTGTCGACGACGGCTCCGGTCTGGTCGTCCTGCTGGAGACCGTGCGGCTGCTTGCCGACGCGCGGAGGGAGCTTGGCATATCCCCCGGCATGGGCATCCGATTCTGCACGTGGAGCGGCGAGGAGCAGAACCACCAGGGTTCCGCCGCCTACGTCCGGCAGCACTACGGCCCCGAACCTGAACCGAGGTTCGTTGTGAATTTGGACGAGCTATCCGCAGGGCCTATGAAGGGCGTCGTCCTGCAGTTCCCTCACCTGCGGGGTCTCGTTCAGGCGACCCTGGACGAGATGGATGAGGGGCTGAAGTGCCACGTCATGCCGATGCTCGACCACACGAACGACGGCTTCTCGTTCGCGAGAAGCGCAATTCCCTACGCCATCCTCTGGAGGTGGAGGTTCGTTGGACGGTATGCCGACACGAACTATCGGGCCGAACCGTGGGACACCGTCGACAAGGTGCGGACACGGGACCTGAAGGAGTACGTCGGGTTTCTCTCACGATTCCTGCTTCGTCTTTCTCATGTGGCTCCCGCCGAATGGCCGCCCAATCCGGAGACGGTGGAGGGCGTCGAGGCCAAGTTGCAGCGTGAGATCGGTAGCGTTGCGCGTACAATGTAGCGTGCGACCGAGTGACGAAAGCCACCCATAAGGAGACCTCTCTTGATTTACGACATGCGCACGTATGACATCGCGATGGGCAAGACACCCGAGTACATGGCGGCAGTGCGAGAGATTGCCCTGCCGGTGCGCGAGAGCTACGGCGTCAAGCTGGCCGGGTGGTACTACACCGACATCGGCGCGCTGAACAAGGTCGTCCACATCTGGGCCTACCGCGACTTCGCGCACTTCGAGGAGGCGCGGGAGGCCTTTCGCACCGACGAGCGATGGGTGAACGACTACGTGCCGCGCGTCAAGGGGATCATCCTCCGGCAGGAGAACCAGATCATGCGCGCCTCGGACTTCTTCGAGTCTATCCTGATGGCTTCGGACAAGACCGAGTGCGAGGCGGAGGAAGCCGACGATGGGGACTCGGATACTCCCGACTCAGATGTGGACGATGCTTCAGAATCCGAAGACGCTCAGGAAGCGGAAGAAGTCGAGGAACCTTCAGAGTCGTCCTAGCCGCTCAGGTTGATGAAGCGACCTCTCGGAAGCGGCGAATTATCGCTTCGTCTTCGCCGTCCATGAGGTTGACGGGGCTGAGTCCCAGCGCTCGTCCATGCTCGCCCGGATAGCAGTACACCGGAGGACCGCCCTGCTTCAGGGCCTCTTCTACGTCTGTAATGTTGAGGTCGGAATCGTCTTCCACATGGACGTAGACCCGTGGGGTCGCGGTCTCGAACTCGTCAAGCTCAGGCGTCGCGGGCAGATATTTGGCGCGAAGGCCGGGGATGCGTCCGATCTCCGAGGCCATGTTTTCGCACATGGCGATCCAGCGGGCCGATTGGGCGTCGTGGTCGGTGTCCACAAAGAGCTCAAGGGCCGTGACCAGTCCTGCTATCTCCTCCTTGCAGACCTTTGCGGTCCTGCCGACACCCTGGTTCGGCGCGCCGTTCATGGACGCGGCCTCGATGAGGTCGGCCCGTCCGCAGAGGATGCCAGTCGACTGGGGACCGAGCACACCCTTCCCGCCGCTGAAGCTGACCATGTCTGCGCCCATGTCGACGTAGCGAGTCAGGTTCTCGGCGGGGGGAAGCATGGCTGCCGCGTCGACGATGACGGGCACGCCGCGCTCGTGCGCGATCTCGACGACCCGAGGGAGGGGAATCGAGCCGCTCTGAGGCATAGCGAAGATGTAGGCTACGGCAGCGGTGCGCTCGTTGATGGCGGCCTCAAGCTCCCACTCGAACGCGCCGCCCCCGTCGCCGATCTCCACCAGCTTTGCTCCCGCCGCTCGGAAGCAGCGGTCGTACGTCACCCGCTGGAAGCGGTGAATGACGATCTCGTTCTTCATGCCCGTGGTGTCCGGCAGACGGTCGATCTTCGCGGGATCATCGCCCGCCATGCAGGCAGCAGCCTCGAGCATCATCCCAGCCGCCGAGCCCGCCGTGACCATTCCGGCCTCCGCGCCGGTCAGCCGGGCAATCGTCTCTCCGGCCCGCGCGTTCAACTCGGCGAGATCGACGAACCACTGCGCCGCCTCGTCCATGGCGTGCCGTACCGGAGGCGGCATGAGGCTCCCGCCCACGTTCGTCCGCCACGATGCGGCGTTGATGATCCTTCGGACTCCGAGTCTTTCATAGACGTTTTCGCCGGGCATTTTTAAGAAGGTCTCCTTACGGTTGAAAAGCGCTTGGGAAGGCTCGCCGCATAACTACGCCGCCGGCTTGCCCCAGATGATCACCAGCTTCAGAAGGCCGTCGCCGGTGTTGCGGAAACCGTGATCGATCCCCGGCGGCACCATGATCGAGTCGCCCGCCGCGATGGGCACGTCCTCGCCCTCGACCGACATCACCCCCTCGCCTTCGAGGAAGTAGTAGATCTCCTCCAACTCGTCCTTCCCCTCGTGCGTGTGGTCGCCCTCGGTCACACCGGGCTCCAGCTCCCAGACCTCCATGCGGATAGGCAGCTTGCTCTGCTCGCGGAACATGCTCCGCCGCAGGATGACTCCCTCGCCCTCGTGAATATTCGGCGTCTCGTGGACGTCCGACATCTCGTTCTGCTTAACGTACATGGCGCTCTCTCGCTTCGCTGAATTTCGCACAGCATTGTACCTGAAACCGCACAGCTTGCGTGACCGTCCCCGTCGCGGCGAAAATAGCGTACCTGCGCCAACTCACCGAAAGACGTGTGACGTGCCGACACCCGACGACCGTAGCTTAGAAGCCTACAACTACGACCTGCCGCAGGAACTGATCGCCCAGACGCCGATTGAGCCGCGGGACAGCTCCCGCCTGATGGTCGTGGACCGCGCCGAGCGTCGGTTCGAGCACCGTGTCTTCACGGACCTGCTGGAATATCTCCGTCCCGGCGATGTGATGGTGTTCAACGACAGCCGGGTGTTCCCCGCGCGAATGTACGGCGTCCGATCAGACACTGGCGCGAAGATCGAGCTTCTGCTGCTGCAGCGTCGCTCTCCGGGAGTCTGGCACACCCTCGCGCGACCTGGACGACGCATGACGCCGGGAACGTCGTTCGAACTGAGCGGCGACAAGCTTGCGATAGAAGGAGAGGTGCTGGAGGCCCACGACGAAGGATCACGAACCGTTCGGCTGAGCGATGAGAACCGCCTCGACGAGATTGGCGTCGTGCCGCTGCCGCCATACATTCAAGAGCCCCTCGAAGACCCGGAGCGTTACCAGACGGTCTACGCCCGCGAGCGTGGCAGCGTCGCAGCCCCGACGGCGGGACTGCACGTTACGCCACGTCTGTTGGAGAGGATTCGCCGGCACGGAGTTGAGACGGCCTTCGTCACGCTTCACGTCGGCTGGGCTACCTTCCGCCCCGTGCAGGTCGAGGACATCACCGACCACGAGATGCACGCCGAGTCCTACACTCTCAGCGATGAGAGTACCGAAACGATCAACCGCGCCAAGCGCGAGGGGCGGAGAATCGTAGCCGTGGGGACGACCACAGTCCGGCTGCTGGAGTATGCCGCCACGTTAGGAGGTGGGGAGGGCCAGGAAAGGCTCGTGGCGGGTTCGGGATGGGCCGACATCTTCATCTATCCGGGCTATGAGTACCGCGTGGTGGATGCCCTCATCACCAACTTCCACCTGCCTCAATCGACGCTCTTGATGCTCGTCAGCGCGTTCGCGGACCGCGAACTCATGCTGGCAGCGTACCGGGAGGCCGTCGAACGGCGGTATCGGTTCTACAGCTTCGGCGACGCGATGCTGATTCTCTAGGGGACCGGGCTTCGTTCTGTAGAGGTGTGCCCTACCCCAGCATCGTCCGCAGAAGCGCCATGCGGACAAACAAAGAATTCTCCGCCTGGCGGTAGTTTGCGAGGCGTGGGTCGCTCACGAGGATATCGAAGTCTCCGCTGCGCTGCATCGGGTCGAGGATGACGCATCCGGGCTTGAGCTTCGACATGAACTCCTCGTCGATACGCAGGTTGAAGGCGCCCCGCGACTTCAGTAGCTGGGCGTGGGCGACAGTGCGCGGGCCGTTCAGGTAAATGGCGTCGGCCTCGGAGAGGGAGTCCATCGTGCCCGTCTCGAAGGTGACGCCCTGCGCCTCGCACTCGGAGACCACGTCCGGGTCGGCCTGACCGCTGAAGGGGACCTGGGTGACGGTGACGCCCTCGTACATCGCCAGCCCTCGCAGCAACGCGCTGACGTTCCGGTGATCGATCCTCCCGACGACGGCTATGCGCGATCCGTCCACCGAGCCGATCTCTCGTTTTAGGGTGTACAGGTCGGTGAGCGCCTGCGTGGGATGGTCTTCGAGGCTGCCGCCGTTTATGAGGGGCATCGACTGCGCCTCGGCCTCCTCCTCAGCCTTCTCCATGACTCCCTGGTCGCTGGACCGCAGCACGACCATGTCCATGTGCATGGCGGCGAGGTTGGCTATAATGTTCTCGATATAGTCCGGCGTGGTCACGGGGAAGAACTGGGAGGCGTCTTCGGTGAAGTAGGGTGTGCCGCCGAGCAGACCCATCGCCCGCTCGAACGAGGTGCGGGTCAGAAGGCTCGGTTCGTAGAACAGAAGGTAGAGCGAGCGGCCTCGCAGCGGCTGTCCGTCGTCGACCTTCTCTCGAAGGGACTCCGCGAGCGGGATCAGTTCCGACTCCACCCAGACCCTGTCCAGTTGCCCCGTCCTCGTAAGCCGCTCGAACCTGCTCATCGACCATCTCCCTCCGAAATTGCTCATACCAGCCTACCACATGACCGCGCCGTCGAAGGGTTATAGGTTCCGGGTGGTAGGTGCTGGGTGCAGGAAGACTCACAGCGCTAGTCGTTAGTTGTATGCCTGCCTACAAGACTCCCGATAACCTCGTTGATCTGCTGGACAAAGTCGTCCGGTCGGCTTCCGGGACGGCGTATTACGCCCCCAGGCTATCAGGAGCGACCGGTGTCGCCTCGCTGGACGAGTTCCGCAACATTCCCGCGACCCCGCTGTCGGAATTCTGCGACCGCGCGTTGCGTGACACCCTTGCCGAGCCGCGGAACGTTGACTGGATCGTGGGCGGGTTGGCAGGGCAGTCCCTCAAGCGGACGGCGATGGTCGAGAACGCCGACGAAGGTGCGATTCGGTATGACGTGCTTGCCGACGCCGTCAAAGAACAAACCGTCCTCGACGCCTCGACCGTGTGCGCGGCAGTCTCGACGCCGGAGCGCCGGTACTTCGCCTCGGAGGTAGCGACGATCCTGATCGCCGCCGGAGCGCACGCGCACGTCTTCACGGACGAGGGACGATCACGGACGTACGAACGGCTCGAACTGCAGGAACCGGATGTCGTGGTCATGCTCTCTCCACGTCTGGAGGAAGCCCGACTGCCCAAAACGACCAAACTGGCAATCACCTTCAACCGGGAGCACCGCCTGACACAGATCCAGCAACTCGATGTGTACCACGTCGACGGCCTTGGCTTCCTAGGCCACTCCTCCGACCTTGACACCTACACCCTCAACAGCGATGTGTACTACTTCGAGCAGTCAAGTGACGGGCGACTGATGGTCACGCCGATCTACGGACGCGTCCAGCCGGCGCTGAGGGTACTCACGGAGGACAAGGTGGAATTCGTCGCGGAGTCGCGGGTGAGGTTCGTGGATGAATGCAGGTAATGGGCAAGGTTGCCCGTCGAAGAGGACACGAGCACCAAGCGTAGTGGTATACTCCCGTTCGGAATAGCACACGCCGGATCGAGGCACAACAGTGGGCAGCGCAAAATACCGGGTAGCCATCGTAGGAGCGGGTCGCATAGGCGGTCTGCTCGAGGGTGAACAGCCGCCGAGCGCGTTTCGCAAGCCGCACAGCCACTTCGCTTCCTACAACGCCGTCGACGAGACCGAGGTCGTGGCCGTCGCGGGGCGAAGCGAGGGCCGCCTGAGGATGTTCACCGAGCGGTACGGGATAACGAACCTGTACACCGACTACCGGGAGATGATCGAGAAAGAACGGCCCGACATCGTCAGCGTGACGACGCAGTCCATCCACAAGGCCGAAGTCATCACCTACGCCGCCGAGAATGGAGTTCGCGGCATCTTCGCCGAAAAGGCTCTGTGCACGTCGTTGGAAGAGGCCGACCGGATTAGAGACGCCGTCAACACGAACGGCGTTGCGTTCAACTTCGGCGCAGAGCGACGGCACCATGACGGATTCCAACGCCTTCGCGAGGCGATAGCGCAGGGGGACATTGGAGAGCCGAAATACGCCTTCTGCTACTGGCTCACCGACCTCATGAAGCACCACTCGCACACGATAGACACGCTGGCGTTTCTGCTGGGCGACCCCCAGCCCGTATGGGCGGAGGGCAGGCTCGTGCTCCATGGCGACCCGCTGGACGACGGCAGTCGAAAGGGCCCCCGCGAGGGCACGGACATGCACCAGCGTCCGCTGCCCCTGCCAACGCTGAGCGTCGAGGAGAACCGGTTCGTGCCGCCCGACGGCCTGGACTTCGCCGACCCGCTCCTCGACTTTTCGCGAGTGGGCTACGACGGCGGGGCGGAGGCGGTCTTCATTCCGCTGAGCCGCGCGACGGAGTTCGAGATACACGGGACGGAGGGCCGCGCGTTCGCATGGGACGACGGCGAGGACATTCGCTTGCGCCGCAAAGCGAGCGGAAGCGACACCCAGGAGAAGCGGTTCGTGCCGTCCGGCGAGAGTCCGACCGTCAACACCATTCGCGACCTCGTGAACGAGCTGGAGACGGGGAAGCGCACCAGCGGCAGCATCGACGTTACGCACAAGGTGTGCGAGGCAGAGTTCGGGCTGGCGTGGTCGCACGTGCAGGGGTCGCAGCGCATCGACCTGCCCGTCGAGGGCAAAGGGCGCTCGCTCCACATTCCGAATCACTAGGCAAAATCACCAGGAACGGAGAGCAGTACATTGGCAGGCTTCATCACTCGACCGGTCGTAACGGGAAGAAAAGGCGTCGTCACGTCGGGGCACTACCTGGCGACGGCGGCAGGGTTCCGCATCATGGAGAACGGCGGCAACGCCATCGACGCGGCGGCGGCGATGTGCATCGCCGTCGACCTGATGGAACCGCAGAGCTGCGGCATCGGGGGGGAGGTCCCGACACTCGTCTACTCCGCCGAGGAGGGCAAGGTGTTCTCCATCAGCGGCCTGGGCTGGTCGCCGAAGGCGTTCACGGTCGAATGGTGCAAGGAGAACGACATCGACCTCATACCGGGGGACGGGTACCTGCCCATCACGGTCCCGGCCGTCGTCGGCACGTGGGCCGAGGCCGTCGCACGCTGGGGGACGAAGAGTCTTTCCGAAATTCTCGCGCCGACCATCGAATTGGCGGAGAACGGGTTCGCGAACTACGAGGGGCTCCACGGTTCTTTGGCCGGCGGGTACCGAAAGTTCACGGAGCTCTACCCGTCCACCGGCGAGGTCTATTATCCGAACGGTCAGGTACCCGAGGTCGGCGACCTGGTACGCAATCCCGATTACGCCGAGATGCTGCGGATCATGTGTCGCGCGGAGGATGCCGCCAAGGGGAAGAGCCGCGTCGCCGGAATCGAGGCCGCTCGGGACGCCTTCTACAAGGGCGAGATAGCAGAGCGCATCCTCGAATTCGTCACCAACAATCCTGTAGAGGACGCAACCGGCAAGGCACACACGGCGCTCCTGTCCTACGAGGACATGGCGGAGTGGCAGCCCGTCGTCGAGGAACCGACGATGACGGAGTACAGGGGCCTCGAGGTCTACAAGTGCTCGACGTGGACGCAGGGTCCCGTCTTCCTGCAGCAGCTCAACCTGCTGGAGGGGTGCGACCTCGCATCGATGGGGCACAACTCGGCCGATTACATCCACACGCTCGTTGAGGCCTCCAAGCTGGCGTTCGCCGACCGCGAGGCCTACTACGGCGACCCCGATTTCGATGACGTACCGCTGGACGTGCTGCTGTCCAAGGAGTACGCGGCTGGGAGAAGGGCGCTCATCGGCGAGACGGCCTCGATGGAGCAGCGTCCCGGCGACCTCGGCAGGGGCTTCCCCGACTACGTCCTCGAAGACGTGGCGCAGAACAACCGGCGCGCGCTCGGCGTTTCGGAGAGCGAGCTCGTGGATCTCGGGCTCAGTCACGCGCATGTGAGCGACACGACCCACCTCGACGCCATCGACGCGGCGGGGAACATGGTCTCGGCCACGCCCAGCGGCGGATGGATCGGCTCGTCTCCCGTCATCAGGGGGCTGGGGCTGTCGTTGGGAACGAGGGGGCAGATGTTCTACCTCAACCCCGACCGTCCGAACGCGCTGGAGCCGCGAAAGCGCCCCCGCGCCACGCTGACCCCGTCGATGGTCACCAAGAACGGCGAGCCGTGGATGGCCTTCGGCACGCCGGGCGGAGACAGCCAGGACCAGATCACGCTACAGTTCCTCCTGAACTACGTCGATTTCGGCATGAACATGCAGGAGGCGGTCGACGCGCCGACCTTCTACTCTACCCACTTCCCGTCGTCGTTCTACCCGCGCAAGGCGTTCCCCGGCCAGTTCGACATCGAGGACAGGGTGTCGGACGCCGTTGTGGATGAACTGACCGATCGCGGTCACAGCGTGAATCGCGTCGACCCGTGGAGCAACGGCAAGGTCATGGGCATCCGCTACGACAAGGAGCGCGGCACGATGTACGCGGGCACGTCTCCCCGGCGGGAGGTCGCCTACTCGTTCGGGTGGTAGGAGCTCAGCGCTAGTCCGCGCCGGTGCCCACGGCCAGCTTGTTGGACGCAGCCTCGATGTCGCGCATGAGCATGTCGTAGGAGTCGGCGAAGGCCTTGACGCCGTCGGCGAGCAGGACGGCCGTTACGTCGTCCATGTCGATCCCTGCGTCGCTCAGGCCGGACTGCACCCGCTCCGCCGCCTCCCCCGACTCGCCGATGGTGTGGCGGGCGTCGATTCCGCGCTCCATGAGGGTGTCGATGGTCGCGCGCGGCATCGTGTTGACCGTGTCTCGCGCCATGAGGCTGGTCACGTAGAGCAGGTCATCGTACGCGGGGTTTTTGACGCTGGTGCTCGCCCAGAGGGGACGCTGGACGCGAGCGCCGTTGCTCTGAAGGGCAGCGAATCCTGGGCCTCCGAATTCCGTGGCGAACGTGCGGTAGGCCAGATGCGCGTTGGCGACCGCAGCCTTGCCGAGGAGGGGTTTCAGGTCGTCGCGGCCTCCCGCAATCAGCCCGTCGAGGAGGTTGTCGACGGCGGTATCGACCCGGCTCACGAAGAACGACGCGACCGACGACACCTTTGACAGATCGCCGCCCCGCTCGTTCAGGCGCTCCAGCCCGGATATGTAGGCGTTGACGACCCGCCGGTGCGCTTCGAGGGAGAATATCAGCGTGACGTTGATGTTGATGCCCTCGCCGATTAGCGTCTCGATGGCCGGTATGCCTTCCGGCGTCGCGGGCACCTTGATCATGATGTTGGGACGGTCGATGTCGGAGAAGAGCCGTCGCGCCTCGTGGATCGTGCCTTCAGTGTCGTGCGCCAAGAGGGGGCTCACCTCGAACGACGCGAACCCGTCCGCTCCTCCGGTCCCGTCGAACACGGGGCGCAGGAGGTCAGCCGCGTCGCGGATGTCGGCGATGGCCATCGTCTCGAAGATCTCTCGCGTGGTCCTGCCAGCCTCGGCGAGACTCATCAGCTCGTCGTCGTAGTCGGACGACTCGGTAATAGCCTTGTGGAAGATGGTCGGGTTCGAGGTGAGGCCCGTGACCCCGTTGTCGATGAGCTCCCGGAGCCCGCCCGACTTGATCATGGCCCGGCTGATGTCGTCGTACCAGACCGACTGTCCCATATCGCGGAGGCTCTGAACCGGCGTGACCATATACTGCAACTCCTCCCTGTAGCCCTGCCGTGCGGCAACTCTCCCCAATTGTAGCGTGTTGAGGCGTTCGCCGTCAGGGAGCGCTCGGGACTCAGGAGAATTGCACCTGATCGGGCTGGAGACTACTTTCCCATTTACCCTGCGACTGAGACGGGGCTTGGCGATGTCGCGATGCCAACGAGGAAAACTCGAAAAACAGTGCCATTTCGTGCCATTCTGTGCCACATTTCTTCTTATTGTCAAGTTAGAGCGCCATCGTCGGAGGGCTGCATGTAGTCCACTGCTCTTTTGCTTCGGCGGGCGCGACTCGCCAGTTCTTCCGATGAGCGCGATTGAAACGCCCGTGCTTTTCCTATAGCCTGTACGCCCAAATCATCGAGCGCGGCAGGGCGGCACGTTCCGTCCTCCACCAATCGAAAGGAACGAAGGCTCATGGACAACATCGACCTTGGGAGCTTGAACTACCTGGCGATCATCGTCGGGGTCATCATCAACCAGGCCCTGGGCGCGGCGTGGTATGGCGCGCTGGGCAAGCCGTGGATGGCGGAGGTCGGCTTCACGCAGGAGGACCTCGAAGCCATGAAGGGGACTGCGCGGCAGTGGTACCCCTACGTCGTGGCGATCGTGGGCGCGCTCATCTTCACCACGGGCCTCGCGGTGCTGGTCCAGGGGATGGCATCGGACAACATTCTCTGCGGCCTCATACTCGGCCTGATTGCGTCGGTAGGGTTCATCGCGACATCGTACGCAACGACCTACAGCTTCGAGGGCCGCAGCCTGAAGCTCTTCCTCATCAACAGCGGCTACCCGGTGATCTCGTACTCCATCATCGGCGTCCTGCTCTCCGTCTGGCAGTAGGCGCGCCCGGGCCGCGGAGAAGACAACTCTCTGAGGGTGTCTAAATGGAGTCCCGTTCACCCTGAGCTTGTCGAAGGGTAAAGGTGCCGTTCATAGTTCGACAAGCTCACCATGAACGGTCTGGGGCGGCTTATTGGACACCCTCTAGGCCTACAGCCCCTTCGCCCACCGCGCGAGGGCCTTCTCCGGCGAGGGTATCTCGTCCAGCGAGGTGTAGAAGTAGTCCTCCCAGCCGTGCTCGGGGAGTCCGGTGAAGAGCATCAGGTTCAAAGGGTACTCCTCGCTCTCGACGACGCGGCGGAAGTCGTCACGGAACAGGAACGTCGGCTTCCCCAGGGCGATGGCCATGCCCAGCTCCACCATCACGCCCTCGTCGGGAGGAACGCCGTTGACGACGGCGAAAATGGCGTCCGACTCCGCCACGTCGCGGAAGTCGGCCTGCCCGATGCGGTACGCCCACCCCGCTTCCGCGAAGTCCACCTGGTTGTTCCGCTCGAACGGCTCCCACACCTCCAGCCCAAGCGCCTCCAGCGCAGACACCAGCGGCGGCAGCAACTCTGCCTTCTGCTGTGTCGAAAAGCCGTAGGGGTTGGCGAGGTAGATGGTCTTGGGCATGGGCGGGGGTCCTTCGGATGGCGTGGTGGGGTCATGATACAGTGGTTGGGTCGATTATAGTCACACCAGATAGAGTAGCCCTATGAGTTTCAAACCCGAAAAAGACGAGATACGGCGATTGGCTGAGGAACTCGCCAACCTGACCGGAGAAACCGTTGACGAAGCTGTCAACGTCGCGCTGAGGGAACGCTTGGAGCGGGTGAGGCATGAGCGCAGCGTAGAAGAGCGCCTACGGCGGATGCGCGCCATCAGCCAACGCACCTCTCGCATGTTGCGCGACGGGCCACCGGCCGTCGAGCATGGCGATTTGCTGTACGACGAGCGTGGGTTGCCGAAGTGATTGATGGCACGAGGGCGAATTTGGTAAATCAGCCCAAGTGTACGATTTCAATATCACCCCAATATCTGTTTAGATACTCTGCGACCAGCCGGCGATGACAATTGTCGGGCTTATCCTCGCTACATAGCAGGCAGCTGTTAGAAATGATTCTCTTTATCCCCATCTTCTCAATTCGACGCTGATTCATTAGGTCGATGAACTCACGCTCGTAAATGCCCCAGTCGCGATGATCATTCCGGTAAGCGTCCAGCATTTCCTTTGTAGGTGCTAATTCCGGCATGTGAATGTATTTCATCCGGCAGAGTTTTTGAAGGAAATACTCAAGATCGTCTCTTTTTGCAAAGCCCGCCAACTGCGAGACATTGTTCAGTCGGACATCCACTAGACGTTTAGCACCTGACTCCCGCAGTAGTTCAAAGAAGTCTGAAGCAGATATTTTTGTGAAACCGATAGTATAGACTCTCAATGCATGTCCTCCCAAGCTTCATCATAGACAGGTTGTCTTTTGTCTACATAGGCTATTTTCTTCGCCTGCCGCTCTATTGCATCGGCGAGCACTTCATCCCTTGAGCGAAACAGGTCGCCCTGATGCGGTATGTGGAAACTATCCAACAATCGACCCATAGTGGTGGTATGCTTTTCGAGTCTACCATCGGCGAGGATATGCTCAACGGTCACACCACGCTCATCAAGTGCCTTGGCAATCAGCAGTGAGCGATGACAAACCAGCGGCTCATTCTCTGTACACATCAGGGCCATACGGCGTTCATCGGCTTCGCGTACCAGCTGTCCGATGCCATCATTGAACAAATCCGTGTCTGCTAAACGGTCGTACAGGACGCGCCCTTGGTCATCGTAGCACGAGCGGTCCACCGGTCTGCCGCCAAGTTCTCCACCCAAAAACACATAGCCGATTCCGGCTTCTTCCAGAATCTCGATCAGGACATCATAGTTGTATTGAGGGCTATAGCGACTGCGTGGCGAAGATCGTATATCCACCACTTCCTCAACACCATGCCGTGATAACAGTTGCAAGAATGTCTCGGGCGAATGGTTGGAGTGTCCGATTGTAAATACTGGATACTCGGTCGAGTTCAAGGATATGGCTCCGTCATGGTTTAATGATGGCGGCGATGAGTTTATATGAATATCCTTCAAAAGGCTCAGCGAGACTAATTGTCAGAAACCTCTCACCGACTGAATAGTTACCGTAGTCAAGGTCATTGACACGGCTTTCGACATCAGAATCTGTGATACGAAGTGAGTAGTCCCATCCATTGTAGTTGAAGTGCCCACGCAACTCAGGGTGAGTTGATGTACTTTTATAAGGTTCTGAAACACTTACTCGCAATGAATTAACCTTGATAAGCTTCAACGAAGTGTCAAGTAGACTTGCATCTGGGAATGGGATTCTATCGTTCCATCCTCTATTGCTATGATGTCCATTAATCCATAACGCCTCGTCTGCGTCGGTGAATAGCGGCAGAGCCTTTTCGCCAACACGATTGACCTTTGTCCAACGTCGATTCGAGTCGAGTAGCCAGTTTTCTTGTTGGTAATTCTTTGGCCTCGGGCTGAGAACAGGCACATCGATAATGTCAAGGAGACAAGGGTCTTTGCCGTCCACGTACTGACGTTCTTCTTCCGATACTTCTTCGCTCTCTCTGGCACTCACAGGGCGAACCCACCCGCCAATGCTACCTTTCTTGAGAATTTCTTTGCCAGCGACACAGCGGCCGTTCAGTTTACGCGAATTGGCTAAGCATACGATGCGTTTGATGTTGACACTCTGCGTCATAGTCCAACCCTAACAGAGTTATTTGGCCCGACTATCTTACTCGGGCCTATGGTGGTATCACACACCCCTACCCCCCGATGTGGTACATCTCCACCTTTTCGCGGGTGCGGAGCTCGTCGGTCATGGAGGCGCGTTCTTCGGAGTAGCGGTCGTCGCGGATGCGCCAGCGGCGGGTGATGATCTCCACGAGGTCGGCATCGGACGCTCCGGCGCGTAGGGGGCCTCGCAGGTCGGTGCCGACGTTGGCGAAGAGGCAGGTCACGATGCTGCCCTCCGGCGAGAGGCGGAGCCGTGTGCAGTCGCCGCAGAAGGGCTGGGTGACGGACGCGATGACGCCGATCTCTCCCGTGCCGTCCTTGTAGCGGTAGCGCCGCGCGACCTCGCCGTGGTAGTTCGCCTCGATGGGTTCGAGGGGGAGCTCGGCGTCTATCATGGAGACGATCTGTGCTGCCGACACCACGTCGTCCATGCGCCAGCCGTTGAGGGTGCCCACGTCCATGTACTCGATGAAGCGGAGGATGTGGCCCCGCTCCTTGAAGTGCCGCGCCATGTCGACGAGGGTGTGGTCGTTCATGCCGCGCTGCACGACGGCATTGACTTTGATCGGCGTCAGGCCGACGCGCTCCGCCGCCTCGATGCCCTTGAGCACCGTGTCCACGCCGAAGTTGCGCCCGTTCATCTTGCGGAACACCTCGTCGTCGAGGCTGTCGAGGCTGATGGTCACCCGCTGGAGCCCAGCGTCCTTCAGCGTCTGCGCCATCGACGGGAGCAGGTAGGCGTTCGTCGTCATCGTCAGGTCTTCGATGCCGTCCACCCCGGCAAGCTGCTCAACGAGCGACTCGATGTTCTTCCGCACCAGCGGCTCACCGCCCGTCAGCCGCACCTTCACCGCGCCCAGGTCGACGAAGATGCGCACGAGCCGCACGATCTCCTCGAACGTCAGCAGCTCCTCGCGGGGCAGGAACTTGTAGCGCTCGCCGAATATCTCCGCTGGCATGCAGTACGGACAGCGGAAGTTGCACCTGTCCGTCACGGAAACGCGGACGTCCCGCAGCGGGCGGTTGTATGTGTCGTTTACGGTCGTAGGTGACATGGTCTAGTCGCGAGTGCCTTCGGGCTGTGGAGGAACCCCCTCTCTGTATCTCTCCCCCGGCGGGGGAGAGATTGTTGTTGGCCGGTCATACTCGCCAATCTCGGTCCCGCAGGACAGCGATCACCGATTGGCTTGCGCGTCCCCGGTGGCTCACGCGGTTCTTCTCGTCGAATGACAGCTCCGCCATCGTCCTATCCATCTCCGGGATGTAGAAGAGAGGATCGTACCCGAAACCCGACGCGCCCCTCGGCCTGTCGGTGATGACGCCCTCGCACCGACCCTCGTAGAGCTCGACCGGAGCGTCCGCCCGGGTCAGGGCGATGACGCACCGGAAGCGGGCCGTCCACTTCTCCTTAGGTATATTGTTCAGCTTTTGAAGCAGGAATGCAATTCTATCGTCGTCGGTGGCGTCCTCACCCGCGTACCGCGCCGACCGCACACCCGGCTCCCCGTCAAGCCCATCGACCTCCAGCCCGGAGTCGTCTGCGAGGGTCGGGAGTCCGCTCAGCCGTGCATAGGCCACGGCCTTGAGCGTGGCATTCTCCGCGTAGGTGGAGCCCGTCTCATCGACATCCACGTCGATGCCGACGTCGGACAGGGACACCAACTCGTACGGCGTCCCTTCGAACATCGAGGAGAACTCCCTGAGCTTGCCCGTGTTGTGGGTCGCGATCAGGATGCGTAGCATCGCTTCATTTCGTGATCCGAAAAACTCACCACAGAGGATCCGTTGGGTGATAATAGCGCTTCTTACTCGTGGGCGACAGTTTGTTGGACGCAGTCAAGCCCAGCAGTCCCATGATTCCGCCGAATATGAGGCAGACCAGAGTTATAAACCACGGAGGGAATATAGGATCAGGCTTATATGGTTCAGTGACCCAGAACACGATCGAGGCAGCCGGAAGGAGGAATGCCGCTAAAGCGAACGCTCGGCAAGTCCGAGCCGCGGCCTCTCTCGTTGATGGGACTCTTGTGGCCCAGTAGGTGACAATTCCCCAGATAAGGAGGAGAGCCGGGAGTGTCAGTGCGGTGATCTGATCCATGAATGGCAGTTCCTTCTCACCAATGCACAAGGCAACGTCGCCAATGAAGAAAACCGCGACAGGGAAGCTCAGCACGGCAACTAATACATACTTGAGAGCGGTCCTTATGTGAATTCCCATGCATTTCTCCACCTACCGCACAAGCCCAGCAGCCGCTGAAGCCGGATTGCGAGCTTGATCGCCCCGTCCGTCTCCCGAAAAGGTGCGGAAGACGCTGCTTGGTAAGGACGTTGTGGCAGTTCGGTGGACTTTGGAGCCGCCCCTAGTCCGCCGCCTCTTCCATCTCGGCGGTGTACTCGCCGCGCCGGGCGGCGGACGTGACCTTCGCGCGGTGGTAGTATGCCGCCTGCGCGGCAGGGATGTTTTCGGCCATGCCGTTCCACGCCTTGAGGGGCGCCGCCTGCAGACCGCGTCCATAGGAGAAGCTGAGTTCCCACGGTACTCCGCACGACGCGGCATAGCGGTTGATGGCGTCGAGGTTGACCGTGGCTTCGTCGTCGGACTGCCCGCCCGACAGGAACACCACGCCCGGCACTGCGGCTGGAACGGTGTTCAGGAAGCAGTTCACGGTCATCTCCGCCACCTGCTCTGCCCTTGCGCGGTTGGAGGCATCCTTGCCGGAGAGGACCATGTTCGGCTTGAGCAGGGTGCCTTCGAGCGCGACGCGATGCGTGCCGAGCTCGTAATACACCTTGCGCAGCGTCTCGGTCGTTGCCTCGTAGCAGGTGTCGATGTCGTGGTCGCCATCCATGAGCACCTCAGGCTCGACGATGGGCACCAGACCGGCCTCCTGGCTCAATGTCGCGAACCGGGCCAGCGCCTGCGCGTTCGCCTCGATGCAGCGCCGGGTCGGAATGCCGTCGCCAATGGTGATGACCGCCCGCCACTTGGTGAACTTCGCGCCGAGGTCGGCGTACTCGGCGAGCCTGTCCCGCAGATCGTCGAGTCCCTCGGTGATGACCTCGCCTTCGGCTCCCGCCAGCGGCTTGGTGCTCTTGTCCACCTTGATGCCCGGGATGATCCCCTGGCTCGACAGGACCTCGACGAGCGGAGTGCCGTCCGCGCCGTCCTGCCGGAGCGTCTCGTCATACAGGATCACGCCGCTGATGTACTCCGCCGCTCCTGCCGTGCGGAACAGGCCCTCGCGGTAGTCTCGACGGTTCTCGAACGTCGACTCGACGCCGATGGAGTCGAAGCGCCGCTTGATGGTGCCGTCGCTCTCGTCCGCCGCAAGGATGCCCTTGCCCGGCGCGACGATGGCCTGCGCTACGTCGATCATGTCTTGAAGGTTCATTCCCGCTCCTTCTTCACTGTATTCACGAGTTGAGAATCGACACGGTCTTCTCCACCACGTCGGCAGGGCCCAGCATCAGGGGCACCCGCTGGTGGAGAGCCTCAGGTTGAATGTCCAATATGCGTCCGCGCCCCGATGACGCGGCGCCTCCTGCCCGCTCGGCAACGAATCCCAGGGGGTTGGCCTCGTACATCAGCCTTAGCTTGCCGTTAGGCGACTTGTCGTCCGCCGGGTACCAGAATATGCCGCCCTTGAGAAGATTGCGATGAAAGTCAGCCACGAGAGAGCCGACGTACCGGAGCGAGTAGCCGTCCCGGAGCATCGTGGCAGCGGCGCGTGTCGGCTCGTCCCAGTTCTTGTAGTAGCCGTCCGGCACGCTGTAGTACTGGCACTTCGCCGGGAAAGTGATGTCGGGATGCGTCAGCTCGAATGCGCCGCTCGACGTGTCCAGAGTGAACCCCTGCACTCCCGACGCCGTGGCGACGACGAAGACCGTGCTCGATCCGTACACCGCGTAGACCGCCGCGATCTGCTTGCTGCCCGGACTCAGCATGGAGTCGGCCGTCACGTCCTCGCCCAGCTCCCGCTTCCAAATGCCGAAGATCGAGCCGATGCTCACGGCAACGTCGATGTTGGAAGAGCCGTCCAGCGGGTCCATGAGGACGACGTACCGCTGCGAGTCCCCGTGTCCGACGATTACGCCCTCCGCGATCTCCTCCGAGCCGACGGCTGCGACGGCCCCCGACTTGGACAGAACGTCGACGAAGATGTCCGAGCTCTGCTCATCGAGAATCTGGACGACCTCGCCCTGCACGTTGACGTCGCCCGTCGTGCCGAGTACGTCCGCGATGGCAGCTGCCTGGACCTTCTCCTGCACGAGCCTCGTGCCTTCCGCGATGGCGGCAATAACGGCGCCGAGGCCTTCATATGCAGGGTCGTCGCCCCATGCGGAGTCGACGTAATCTGTCAGTGTCGGGCGTGTAGGGGACACGCTGGTTTCCACTCTTATTGTTTAGTCCAAAGACGCGATTCGGTCTTTAAGCAAAGGGTGCAGACGAGAAGAGAGAGCCTGTTCCACGGTCACTTCAAAGGTCTCTGTCTTACTCTCTCCCCTGGTCAGGACCACCCGCATAGTATCTCGGGAGAACCACTGCGAAGTATCGATTCTCGCTGCCACACTGTTATCGATCTCCCTAGTCGTCTGCCGAATCGCCCTTTCCACTGCATCTGTGAGACCGTCGGCGCGGCCCTCGGCATATCGCCTCGCTTTATATCGTTCTGCAAGAATCATAATGACCTCCGATATTGCCGCTATACCGGCCGTACACGTTGCTGCTGCTATCCCAGCTTGTCCTGTGCCTACGACAATCTCAACTACCGTTTCCCAAGCGTCGTCGTTCGTCCGGCGGTCAGTCTCGTACCATATCCGAAATGCGACTCCCGATACAACCAGCAGACTGAATAGTAATAGATATGACAGTTCTGCGGGCAGGCTCCAAATTGGGCGGTTGTCGGTTCGCACGCGGAGCGTCACTCCAACTCAAGCGGACCGGCCACCGCTTGGCGCACGGTATCGACGAGCTCTGCCCTCGGCGCGTAGATTTGCAGGATGTGCGCCCCTTTTCGTTCGGCGTAGACCGTCCGGTCGGGCAGGGTCAGGATACCCGCCTCAGGCACGTTCCCTGAGTCTTCCCACCCGACACCCGATCGAGCCTCGGCGTGCTGCTGCATGGTGGCGAAGAACTCGTCGGCGTCCTGCTCGGTGTCCCAGACCGTCGCCAGCACGAGGAGGCCTTCACCGTCCGGCCCTTCGAACAGCGAGTATGCGTCGCCTCCCCAGCCCTGTGCGGCGATGAACGCCGCCTGTGGCGAGAAGTCGGTCTCCAGCCATCCCATGATGAAAAGCTCGCCGAGTGTGCCCGTCCGAACGTGCTCCCACTCGTCCCCAATGACCCAATCGAGGTCGGGCATCTCTACGTCAATAGGCAACTCGCCTGCCGCGTACTTGTCCAGGTGGAGCACCTGTTCCGTCGATACCGGGGGTGTCTCGAGGGCCCGATTGATCGCCCCCCAGCCACCAGCCGCCTGGAATAGCTGTACCGCGAAGTCGAGGCCCTCTGCGAAGGGGAAGACGAACGTGCGTATGGCGATATACGGCGCCATGTTCAGGGCTTCTCGAAACGCCTCGTTCGGTTCGAGGATGGACGCCTCTTGTTCTTCGGGCGTGAAGTGCTCGCTTGTGTACACGAACTCGCCGATGGCCGAGTCCCCTTCGAGTAACGCACGGAGCGCCAGCCTGGCATCATCGTTGCTCTCGGTCGCGTCGTATTTCGTCTTGATGTCGAAGTTGACGGCCTGGAGGTGGTTCACGTACTCGTTGACGTATGTACGTTCGTGGGAGAGTGTGAGCTCTTCGGAGTCCAGTACGACGTACTGTCTCTCATTCTCCAGGTCGAACCACCCAAGCGTCCCCTCGGTACTGAACGTCAAGAGAATGTCGTAGAGACTCACGCCGGGCCCCATCAGCCCGAGCGTCTCGTAGAGAAGCTGGTCGCCCTCGATCTTGTCCCTGCGTCCTTCGTAGACCCCGGAAATGAGCGCTCTAAACTCGTCCGGGGTCAAGGACTGCCGTTCCAGAATGGTCTCCAACGGGGCTGTCAGGGTCAGTCCCCTAATCAAGTTCGTGCGGACACCCGCCCTCGCCAGCTTCCTCGCGTTTATGTTGTCGATGTTCGGCTCTTCAAGAGGGACGGGCACGGTCGGCAGGATCGGGTTCTCCGACGTGGAGGAGGGAGTAGGAGTAGCGGGCGCGCTCGTAGGTTCGGGGACAGGAGTGGGGTCCGGCGTCGGCGACGCGTCCTGCGTGGGCGCAGATTCGGCGGTAGCAGTCGGGTCACTATCGGTGGCATCTCCACCGCAGGCTGCCAGAACCAACACCGCCAATAGGGAGACCCACCACAGACTCTTCATAAGGTCAAGTATCGACGGCGCTAGCTTCGGGTGTCAAGCCGACGCCGAACCGCTCACTCGATGGTCGCTAGGTCGAGCGGCATGTTCAGGTCCGATGATCTGTACACGCCAAGGGCCGCCTGCAGCACCTTGCGGGAGAACTGGAAGTCCATCGCCGGCTGCTCGCCCGAGATGATGCCGTCGATGAAGTCCTTGGCCGCGCCGTTGAAGCCCTCGATCCAGTCCATAGGCACATCGTAGGCGGTAGACTCGCTGCCCCGGTGCAGGACCACCGGAGGCATGTCCAGCATCTCGCCCGTGCAGCGCGTCACCCAGATCACGCCCTTGGGGCCAACGATTTCGAAGAACTCGTCCATCGGGTAGTACCTGCTGCGGAGCGGCATCTCGTCCGCAAGCGCGTAGTCGATGACGCCGAGGCAGTTCTTGTCCTTGAACCGCCACATAGTCGAGCACGGCGCCTCGATGGTGAAGTCGTCCGTCTTGGTGACGATGCCGTAGACGCTCTCGAAGTCGCCGACCCAGTACATCGCCGTCGCGTACTTGTGGACTCCGTCGTCATACAGCTTCCCGCCCGGCTGCCGCGCGGCGTCGCTCCGCCACTCCATCGCCCCATCGGCGAGGTTGTAGTCGTTCACGGTAAGCTCGTAGCTGCCGATCACCGTGCGGATCCTCACCATGTTGGGATCGCCAATGGCGCCGGAGTCGAGCAGTTCCTTCGCTTTGACGATGGGCGGGTAATACAGGAAATTCTCGGATATACGGAACAGTGTCTTCGCCCTTTCAACGGCAGTGCCTATCCGGTCCGCCTCAGCGATGGAGACGGCAATGGGCTTCTGGCACGACACGTGCTTCCCCGCCTCCAGCCCCGCGATGATCTGGTCGGCGTGAAGGTGCGTCGGTGTGAGAAGCTCGACGGCGTCGACGTTGGGATCGGCCAGCACGTCCTCATAGTCGGTGTAGATGGCCGGCGATATCCTCCATTCCAGAGCGGCCTCCTCGGCGCGTTCCCGGATGGGGTCGCACAGGGCAACGACCTCGCACCTTTCGTCCTGCAGGTATCCCGGTACGTTCAGTCGAGAGATCGTCCCACAGCCCACAATTGCCAATCGTACGCGGTCCACGTCTGCTCCTTAGTCTTTCGTCGATAGCTCGCCAAGCCAGCGGACACGCGAGGACCTGTATCCGACCGCTTGCACGAATCGCCTGTCCGCCGTCCAAAGATCGCATCGCTCGGTTTCAGCCAGTGCGAGATAGAGGGGATCGTACGTCGCGCCCACATCGATGGCCTGCGCTATCGACAGCGCGTCCGTGTAGAGACCGGCAGGCTCATGAATGGATACTGCGTCGTAGATCGCCTCAATCGCCTCAATCGCAGTGCCGAGACCGAGTTCTCCGCGACGTATCTTCTGGTGCAGCACGTTCGTGACTTCCGGTCGGAAGATCGGTGGAGCGATGAGCAGCTCGGCCCGCTCGGACCAGTCACGGTAGAGCGATACGGCCTCCGCGCTGTCCAGCTCCTCCGCGACCCACTTCACCGCGATGTTGGCGTCGACGACGACGGTCAACGGCTGTCCCCGTCTACGGAGTCGGCCATACCTGCCGACCGCGCGTCCAACTCTCGGCTGCGTGCTTCTCTCTCCGCACGAAGTATCTCAGTGCTGTCGCTGCCGGTGCCCCCCGCCGCACCGCCTGCACGGATGGCATTCATCCTGTCCAGTTTGTCCACGGTCGCAACCCCAACGAGGGTGGCCGCGCTGTTCATGTCCATGACGGTATCTCCACGGAACCGGCTGTCGAGGTCGTCGACGTTGACGAGGGTTATCCTGTCGTCGCGGGGGTCGCCCGCGGAGCGTACGGCCCCGCTCTTGACGAGCCGGTGGATCTTCGTGCGGCTGACCCTGTAGGCGACTGCCGCCTCTTTTATGGATAGGTATTTCTTCGGACTGACTTCCATAACGTCTCTTCCTCACTCATTGTATACCATTCGTTCGATATATACAATGCGAGCGATATACACGTTATATCCGCATGTCGGATTCAATAATCGAGGATATCGAATCCCCATTCGAGCGGCTTTTGCACCATCCGGCGTACTCGCGGCCTGTCGCTTTCCACGTAGCTCCGGGTCGGACGGAGCGACCACGTGCTATTGCCGTAGAAGGCCATTATCTGATTCAAGTGCCGCTCGGTCTTTGGGTTCTCCACGAAGCTCACGCATATCTGGTGCCTGCCGACTCCTCCGCCAAATGCCCCATGTATGGTCCCCTCCGTGAATACCAGGACGTCCCCCGGCTCCGTCTCCAGCGCCACTGAGGGGATCTCGTCCGGCCGCATCCCGAACACGAGGTCATCAGGGTCATACTTGCTTTCTCGGAGCACCGAAAGAGGGTCGGGGTCATGCCGCCGGTTCGATGCCGGTATCACGCGGAGGCATCCGTCCTCCTTCGTCAGCGGGTCGAGGTATATCGCCACCTTCACCCATCCCAGGTCGTCGTCATGTATGTCGTCGCCGTGCCATTGGGTGTCCCCGACGCGCAGGTGGCCCTCCGTCCCGTCGAGCCAGAAGTCCGGCCCCAGCAGCGACTCCGGTATCTGGTGAATGCGCTCGTCGTCGATCAGGTCCCGCATGGCAGGGTGACGCTCCAGCCACGGCTGGACGGACTGGTTCTCGTCGGCCTGGTACTCGTCTGCCCCGCGAAGGTCACGCATGACGCTCAGCGACGCGGCGCGAAGCTCGTCCATCTCATCCTGGGACAGCAGTCCGCGAAGCACGAGAAACCCCAACGCCTCGTAGTGGTCGATCTGGTCTTGCGTCAGCACAGCGTCCCCTCGTTGAACGGTGTACAAATTGGCTACGGTGTCCAGCGGCCGCCTAAGGGGTACTACTCCGCTCGATGGCCCGTATCCGTTCCCGAAGCGGTGGGTGAGTGTAGTTCAGGAATACGTAGAAAGGGTGCGGCCCTAGGTTCGACAGGTTGTCCTGTGAGAGCTTCTTCAGGCTGCCGGTCAGCTCATCCGGACGACCGTATGTATCGACCGACCACCGGTCCGCCTGGTACTCATGCCTGCGCGATACGTACTGCATTGCCATTGATAGAACGATATCGACCGGGGTGTACAGCAGGCCGAAGAACAGCAGCCCCGCGTACACCGACATCTCGTCCATCAGGAAGGCGTCGAAGAGTCCCTCGCTCTTCAGGAAGATGGAGAGCAGGAAGAAGACGATCAGGCCTTGGACCGCGCTCACCACCATGGACTGGATGATGTGCTTCTTCTTGTAGTGCCCGATCTCGTGCGCGAGCACCGACACGAGCTCCGGCACCGTCTGGTTTTCCACAAGGGTGTCGAACAGGGCGATGCGCTTGTTCTTCCCGAAGCCCGTAAAGAAGGCGTTCGACTTGCTGGAACGCTTCGACCCGTCCATCACGAGGATGTTGTTGACCGTAAAGTTCACCGATCTCGCGTAATCGAGAATCGAGTCCCTCAGTTCTCCAGGCTCCAGCGGGGTGAACTTGTTGAACAGGGGCATGATCCACGTCGGCGCAATGAACTGGATCCCCAGCATCACTATGGTTATGGCCACCCACGCATAGAGCCATGCGAAGTCGCCCCCGTACTCGAAGAACGCCAGGACCGCCGCCAGCAGGGGAGCGCCCAGCACGATCGCCAGCCCCAGCGCCTTCACCCTGTCCATCACGAACGTGCCCCACGTCGTCTTGTTGAACCCGAATTGCGCCTCGATCACGAATGTCTTATAGATGCTGAAGGGCAGGTTAATCACTATGTAGGCAATCCCCAGCAGCCCGATGTACACCACGCCGCTCAGGATCACGTGGAATTCCCAGTCGCGCACGATCTGGTCGAGCCAGTTGAAGCCGCCGAACAGCCAGAAAGTCAGCAGCAAGGCCAGCTTGAACGTGCTGGTAATCAGGTCGAACCCGGTGTTGACCTTCGTGTACTCCTGCGACTTGGCGTACTTCTCAGGCTCATACACGTCCTCCAGCCCCTCCGGCGCCTCGGGCCTGAGGGCGGACAGGTTCAGGAGGTTGGAAACGACGCCGAGCAGGAACTCGACCAGCACGGCGACGAGGATGATGACGAAGAAGGCATTCATGACACCCTTACGGTATGCCGAATGGCCCCAACGGTCAAGAGCGGAGACGGCGCGTCTCCACTTTGCTATACAAACCTACGCCGTCCGAATGACGTACAGCCTAGCGTGCCGCATCCTTGCCTGCAGACGCACCGGACGAATCGCCCACTCGGAGATGTCCGGCTCTGTGGACACTCCCTGAAAAGTTGTAAAATGTCCGCAATGTCCTAGGAAGCAGTCCCTCACCAATCTCGTCGCCAGGCACATCTTGCTCCCGCCCTCGACGCAGTACGAAGTACCGTTCCCTTCCGATTACCCTGCGAACCCGCTGAATTACCACTGTCCGTTCACAGTATGACCGTGCTATAATTCCTATCTGTGCATTTTGTATAGAGTCCCATTGTGGCAGGAGATGACGTGGTAGCCCAGCGTGTCAGAGACTACGAAATGGTAATAATCCTCAGCCCCGAGGCGACCGAGGACGAGGTGACAGGCATCCTCGACCGGGTCGACGGTTGGATCACCGAGCGGGGCGGCGAGATCAAGGAACGGGATATCTGGGGCCTCAAGCGCTTCGCCTATCCCATCAAGAAGTTCATGGAGGGCAACTACTCCCTCACGACCTTCAAAATTGACGTGGGCATGGCCCAGGGTCTCGACCGGTACCTCAAGTCCTCCGAGGACATCCTGCGGGCGCTCGTCGTCAAGCTGTAGGGAGCAGGCCAACCATGACAATGAACAAGATAATCATCATCGGCAACGTCGGCGGTGACCCGGAGATGCGATACACCCCTAGCGGGAACCCCGTCACGTCGTTCTCGGTCGCCACAACCCATAGGTATACGACGCAGGGAGAACAGCGCGAGGAGACACAGTGGTTCCGCGTGTCCGCGTGGAACCGTCTTGCCGAGACCTGCAACCAATATGTGGTCAAAGGCATGAAGGTATACGTCGACGGAAGATTGAACGTCCGGGAATACGTCGGACAGGATGGCCAGACCCGTACAAGCGTCGACGTAAACGCCTTTGACGTTCGGTTCCTGAACCGTCCCGGTGAAGCCGGAGGCGGACAGGGCGGAGACGCGGGTGGCGGATATGCCCCCGGTCCGCCCCCGGACGGCGCGGAAGACCTGCCCTGGTAGCCACACAACCGACCATTAGGACAAGACGAGGGAGACGAATCACGTGACAACCGAGAATCCAGCACCGAGCACTCCGCCGGGTCCACCGCAGGACAGGCCTTCGGGCCCTCCACAATCAGGCCCGCGTCCGCCGCAGGATAGGCCTTCGGGGCCACCCCGCTCAGGCCCGCGCCCACCCTATCAGGGACGACCGGGCGGCCCGCCGCGTCGGCCTCGGGGAAGGTACTTCCCTCGACGACGTCGGATTTGCCCGTGCGCCGAGGGCCAGAAGATCGACTACAAGGACATCGACTTCCTCCGTCGCTTCCTCACCGACCAGGCCAAGGTCGAGTCCCGACGCAAGACGGGCATGTGCGCCAAGTGCCAGAGGCCCCTCGCCCGCGCCATCAAGCGCGCGCGCTACCTCGCAATGCTCCCCTACACGAGGCAGCACAAGGTCGGCAGCGCTCGCTCCTTCAGCTAGTGCGCATTCGTCGGGCGCTCCCATCCGACGCGCCCGGAATCGCCCACGTCGATGTCGAAAGCTGGCGTTCGACCTATGTCGGATTGCTTCCCGACGACTTGCTCGCATCGTATGACTACAGCGAGCGAGAACGCGCCCGGCGTATCAGCATTGCAGACGAGTCCACGATCACATTCGTCGCCGAGCACAAGATAGACGGCATTGTCGGGTTTCTGAGCGGCGGTCCCGCACGCATGGACGACATGCCCTACGCCGGCGAGCTATATGCCATCTACCTCCTTGAGCAATACCAGCGACAGGGCATCGGCCGCAGACTCGTCCGGGAACTGTGCGCGTGGCTGCTCGCTCAAGATCTGACCTCCATGTACGTGTGGGTCCTCGACAAAAACCCGTCTCGACGCTTCTACGAGTCACTCGGCGGGATCGAGTTCAGACGACAGACTTTAACCATCGGCGGCCTGGACCTTGTGGAAGTGGCATACGGCTGGGACGACATTTCGCCCCTCGCCTCCACTCCCACGCATCTGTGAGTCCATTCCCTGTAGTCACTATCCCGAAAATAACCCACGGCCAACCTCCCGCGATTCGCGAATCGCCCCTACCGCCATTTTCATGATTGGTGGTGTCGGTGACAACCGACATGAGCGATTGCTACGAAAATAGACACCGCAGCACCCCTGCACCGTCATTCCGGCGAAGGAACGTCACCCCGTACCCCGATACGGGGCAGGAATCCATCTTTGGTGCCTCGCCGTCAGTCCCTCAAAGAACGGAGGAACCAACGCCTTTTTCATTCCAGATGGTGAGGGTGGCAACCCTCATGAAATATTCCGAGCACCCCCTGTCATTCCGAGCGTAGGGAGGAATCTAAAATGTTGTGCCTTCGTCATTTGGGCCATTGAAAAAGTAGGTGGCGATGAGTACCAGCATATCCCCTCTCCCGTCGTGGGCTGACAGGGGTAGGCAAAACGCGATTGTAGCTACGATCAGCCCCCGCCTGCCTGTCATTCCGAGCACCCCCTGTCATTCCGAGCACCCCCCTGTCATTCCGAGCGTAGGGAGGAATCTAAAATGTTGTGCCTTCGTCATTTGGGCCATTGAAAAAGTAGGTGGCGATGAGTACCGGCATATCCCCTCTCCCTTGACGGGCTGACAGGGGTAGGCAAATCGGAACTGTAGCTATAACTCTGCCCCCTTGCCTGTCATTCCGATCCCACCCCCTGTCATTCCGAGCGCAGCGAGGAATCTAAAATCCATGACCGCAAGACCGGACATCCGACGCTCCATCCGCATCCTCGTCGACGGGATAGAAATTCTCCATGTCGGCCCCACCTTGAAACGAGCATTTGAGATTCCTCACTTCGCTTCGCTGCGTTCGGAATGACATGCCCACAACTATGATCCATGGCTAAGAAACACCAAATGCCTACCCCTGTCAGCCCTTGACGGGAGAGGGCTAGAGCCTGCCCCGTACTTGATACGGGGGTGAGGGAGATGTCCGTAGCAGGTGCATACTTTACATGCCCCTGTCAGCCCATCCAGGGGGAGAGATGCAGAGAGGGCGGTCTGCGCAATTCATCTCACCAACTCTGAACACTCACACCTGCCATCCCCAATTTGACAGCATAGAACAAACCATCTATTCTCTGTTTATAACCCCACACAGAGGAACAACGCCCACATGGACATCAACGAGCTGAAAGTCCTCGGCTTCAACAACGAAGACGACGCGGAAGCGACGGAATGGGCCCTCGACATCCGTTTCAGCGACTTCACTCCCGAAGACCGCAGAACATGGAGACTGCAGGAACTCTGCCTCAAGCAGTACGCCCTCACGCCGGACTACGAACGAGCGGCACGGAAGGCGGGAGTCACCGTCGGCGACGTCAAGGTGTGGGAACGGCACAACGTTCTCGGCTTCGTCAAGAGAAAAGAGGTGGCCGAGTTGCGGTTCACCGACACGATCAAGGTGGTCCTTCTGGAAATGGCGAAAAAGCCCGATGCCCCGCCGCTGCTCTTGTCGTGGCTACTCCACATGCACATGCCGGAGAAGTTCGATGTGCTCACCCCGGAGAATATGGCCGACGACCCTCCCGGCCCAACCGAAGCGGAAATCCGTCAACAGGTCGCCGAGATGCATGATCGCATCGTGCGGGAACGGGAACGCCTCCTCGACGAAGAGGAGCGACTCGTCAAGTCCGAAATCGAAGACTCGGTTTCTGCCGAGATCCTGCCGTCGGAGCGCGTGTCATACTGGCCGCTGGACGACTCCGACAGGACAAGGAACAACTAGTGTCCTGTGCCAGAGATTCATCGAACAAATCAGCGTGTGAAAATCCCCTCTCCCGTCGTGGGAGAGGGCTAGGGTGAGGGTGCTTTGAGTAAACTGCCGGAATCATATGGAACTGGTATTAGTCCCCGGGTGCGGCAGACCTGTCAGTCACTATTCAAAGTTGGTGAGATTTACACGAATTGCTCTCTCGCTGTCATCCTGAGGAGCGTAGTGACGAAGAATTTACAATCTCTCCCCCGCCGGGGGAGAGATACAGAGAGGGGGGCTTCGCGATTCAACTCACGAAGTCTGAACAGTTACGAACCTTACAATAACAAGCCAAAATGTCACAAAATGTCTCACCACGTCACAAATTTCGAGTTTTTCCCCCGGTCATCGTCCGGTCCCTAACCATACACTCAACTTTACAATAACAAGTCGCAATGCCACAAAATGCCACACCACGCCACAAATTTCGAGTTTTCCCCCCGGTTATCGTACCGTTGTCGGGTCCCGTGTCAGTCCGTCTAATGAGCGACTCCTCTCCCCTCGGTCAGCGTGATGGTCTGCCTGATGGCTTGGTCCTCGAACACCTCGACCAGGCCGGAGGGCCAGCGCACCTCGATCTCGACGGGGCCTTCATGACTCCCCAGCCCGAATGTCAGCCACGGGCTGTTGGTCGAGAGGAAGCCGGATCCCGCGTGGAGCGACTTCACGACGACCCTGCCATCGGCTTTGGCCCACACTCGCGCTCCGATGCCGGCACGGTTGCTTGACGTTCCAACCAATCGGACCGAAATCCAGCTATTGCTGCCTCCCTGGTTGCGGAGGAGCACGGGCTCGCCACCCTGACCGCGCGACTTGCTCGTGACGATCACGATATCGGTGAATCCATCGTTGTCGTAGTCTCCTATCGCGGTGCCTGTTGTGAACAGGTCCTCGAGACCAAACCCCGATGGGAAATTCCGGAATCTGCCGTCGCCTCGGTTCAACAGCAACAGCCCTGCGTTTCCAGGCCAGTTAAAGCTCTCGACGGGGAAGTTGCCGGAGTAGAAAATGTCATCGCCGCCATCGTTATCGAAATCAGCCACGCCGAACGCCCAACTGGTCGGGTACTCGATATCGTCGAACGTCCCTTCATAGCCGACTGCGTTATAGGTTCCGTCCCCGGTGTTTTCGAATACCCACCCGTTGGCCCCGAAGTTCCTGGACAAGATATCGAGATCGCCGTCGGAATCGTAATCGGCGAAGGCAACTCCGATGCGAAAGTCATGCTCGGCCTGTCCCGGCAGTCCTTCAATGGCAATGCTCAGTCCTGACTCGAAGGAGACGTCCGAGAACGTCAGATCACCGTTGTTTCGCAACAGTCGGAACCTGGCGTCAAGCCAAACGCATGTTGCGAGAAAGATGTCTATGAATCCGTCTTCGTCGTAGTCGTTGAACCCCACGCCACAAGTTGGAAGATCATCGATGACCCCGGCGCTGGCCGAAATATCCGTGAACACTCCGTCGCCGCCATTGAGAAACAGCCTGTTTGGAGGTCCAAAGTCGAATCCCGGCCCCGGCGGCCCGCCGACGAAGAGATCGAGATCGCTGTCGTTGTCGATGTCAGCGAGGGCAATGGCCCACGAGTACGAGTCTGACAGTGCATCGAGGCCGATGCTTTCGGTGATATCCGTGAAGGCGCCGTCGCAGTCGTTCCGATAGACCTTGAAGCTGCTGGGCTCGTCGCCGATGAACCCGCCGTCACCCGACATCAGAAGGTCGGTGCAGCCGTCGTTGTCGATATCCCCGGCGACCACCGCCGTATTGCCCGTCTCGCTCGTGACGCCCGCCTCCTCCGCGACGTTGGTGAACGTGCCGTCACCGTTGTTGCGGAAGAGGGCGTTCTTCGCCTCTCTCGTGTTGGTGATGTACAGGTCGAGGAACCCGTCGCCGTCGTAGTCGAGCCACGCCGCGCCGCCAACGCCGTCGGAGTTCTTGTAGATGCCCTCGCGGACGAAGTCGAGCAGATGCGACACGTCGACCAGGGGCCGGTCGTCCGGCGGCTCCGGCGTGGGCGTCGGCTCGGCCACGGTGGGCACGGGGGTTGGAACGGCGGTCGGCTCCGGTGTCGGAGATGGAGTCGGCTCGGCAGACTGACCGCAGGCTGTCACAAGCACTGCCGAAATCAAAGCGATTATTCCGAGGAGGCTTCGGGCATTCATGCGCTGGCTCCTTGTGTGAATATCCGGTATCCTCGCCCAACTGACGCTGGATATCATCCCAGAATCGTGTGATTTTTCCCATCTACATCGGCCAATGCGAGGGCGAAGGAGCCGAAGATTTGAACGAACCGGAGATCATTCAAAGGGACGCATTTGCCCTGGTCGGGGTAGAGGCGCCTTTCATCGGCGCGCTGTCGCCGGACGCGAGCAACTTCCAAGTCATTCCTGCTCTGTGGGACAAGTTCATCAACCGGGTCGGGGAGATCGAAGGCCGCTCGGACGAGGCCGCCTACGGACTCGTCATCACCCGGCCGGAACAGGAGCGATCACACCCCGACGAACTGCTCTACGTTGCAGGTACAGTGGTGAGTGAAGTCTCCTCAGTCCCGGAGGGCATGGTACGCCACGAGGTTCCCGCTGCAACGTATGCCGTCTTCACCCATCGAGGCCCCATCGCCAACTTGCCGGAGACCATTCGCTTTGCGATGGAGGTCTGGCTGCCAAACTCCGGGTACCGGTGGAATCTGATTGAGGTCGAGCGCTACGATCATCGCTTCTCCATCGAGTCTCCGCAGGAATCGGAGATGGAGACCTGGCTGGGCATAGTCCTCGCCGACGGCTGACCGATCTGGAGTCTTAGAGGGTGTCCAACAGTCTAATCAACCCGTTCGTGGTGAGCTTGTCGAACCATGAACGATGCTACGACCCTTCGGCAAGCTCACGGTGAACGCCGTCTGTCTGGGCACTCTCTAGCCCTTCGACGATTGCGGGCCGGCCTGCGACAACAGTGTGCTGGCGACCTCGGAGAGCGCGAGGGGATTGCCCTTGGTCTGGCTGTATAAGCCCGTGATGAACGTCGACGAGAGGGAGACGCCGTAGTTGTGCCGGACGATCGAGTCCACCTCATCCTTCGAGAGTTCCGACAGCAGCACGCGCTGCAGGATCCTCCGACGCTTCAGGTAGGTGAGGATTTCGGCAAGTGGATGGCTGCGCGGCAAGGTCGATGAGGGAAGCATCGTGCCGATAAGCAGCACCCGCATCGTCGACAGCTCCGGGACGATGAAGCGAAGCAGGGCCAGCGTCGAGTCGTCGGCGCGCTGGAGATCGTCAAAGACGATCACGAGAGGACACTCGTCCGACGCCTCCTTGAGAAAGCTTGTGACCGCGTCATACAGTCGGAAGCTCGGCTGTTGAGGGTCGTCCCTCTCGGGGGGAGGTTCGAGACCGACTAGTTTCTGGCGCACGTCTGCGACGATGACGGCAATTTCAGACGCGCCTTCGCCCAACTCGCGTTTCAACTGGTCCGCATCGGTGTCTTGTACGTGCGTGCGGATGGCCTGCACCCAGGGCCAATATGACGTTGAAGCGCCGGCCTCGTCCGCCCAGCCCCAGAGCACCTTCGCGCCGCGTTCCTCGGCATACACGGCCAGCTCGTGGGCCATTCTGCTCTTCCCGATGCCCTGTTCTCCCTCGATCATAAGGAAACGTCCGCGTCCGGACATCGTCTCCTCGAGACCGGCTCGCAGAACGTCCATCTGCTCTCCGCGTCCGACGAATACGCCTTTAAAATCGCCATTCAGCGACTCGGTGCTGACGCTCATCGACCTCGCTCCTCCTGACGATGAACCGTTCCTGCGGGAGCGCGTCCTTCCAAGCTGAATGCCTTCAAGCGCTTTGATTACGTCGGCCGCCGAACGAGGCCGCCTCTTCGGGTCCTTGGACATCATTCGCAGGATGAGCGCTTCGAGCGGTCTCGGGCATCGAGGGTTGTGCCACGTCGGGGAGACCGGCTCGGTTTCCAGGTGCTGCCGCACGACCGATGGCGTGTCATACCCCATGAACGGAGGCCTGCCGCAGACCATCTCATACAGGACGACGCCGAGGGCATACAGGTCGGAACGAGCCGTCACTTCGCCTCCGGTTATCTGCTCGGGCGGCATGTAGGTGACGGTGCCAACGATATTGCCGGACTGCGTGACGCGCGCCCTGTTGCGTGACTTGGCAAGTCCGAAATCACCGATCTTCGCGGTGCCGTCCTTGGTGAGCCAGATGTTGCCGGGCTTGACGTCTCGATGCACAATGCCGTTGGCGTGGGTGAAATCGAGACCGCGGCACACCTGCGTGATCACCTGCACCACGTCTTCCAAGGGTAGCCCCGCTTCCGGCGCGTTATCGATGAGACCGGCAACGTCGCCTCGTCTCATCAGTTCGGTCACCATGTACGGATGGGGCTCAGTGGAGTCTTCAGGTGCGTACTCCCCGAAGTCGAACACGGTCACGACATGCGGGTGGGACCCGAGCCTGCCCATGGCCTTCGCTTCAAGGTTGATTCTCTGACGCGATACGGAGTCCAGCGTCTCAATCTTGACGATGGCAATCGCGACATCGCGCTCCAAGAGGGAGTCCCAGGCCTCGTAGACCTTTTTTCTCGCTCCCTCGCCGATCATCCTTCCCAGAGAATAGCGTCCGTTGATTACCTCGCCCGCGAAGTCGGAATGATCGACAGGCGCCGAGGAGTCCGAGACCTCGCTTGAGGAACGAACGGAATCCTGCTCTCCCAGCGCTCTCTTGGCAGCGGCGAGGAATGCCTGGGCGTCCACGTTGTCCGGCTCCAGTGCGAGGACATCGTGGCTCGTGTCGCGGACGTTTTCCCATCTCCGGGAGATTATCGCCTCTTCCAGTTCCCCGAGAAGCCTCACGACTTGGCGCTGCACCCGCACACTCCTGAGGAGCGTCATGCTAACCCCTTGATTTTCGGACTCATCTAAAATTATGACCAAAGATGTGTGTTTACTGCTAGGTTATTTTCACCCTTGAATTGAGAGACTTTGCGGACTCATGGCAAAGGCCGCTATCCTACTGCCTTCACCACGATCCACTTGAGGAGACGCCGATGAGCGCCACCATTTCGGTCCGAAAGGCAGTTCCCGCCGACCTCGACACGCTGTTCCAGCTCTATATCGATAACGGCGGCGGCAAGATCGGGCAAAAGCGCGATCTTCTATGGAACGGACTTCGCAAGCTGGCGTCATCGCCGGACCTCGGCTTCCATATCCTCGCGGAGGCGGAAGGAAAGGTTGTCGGGATGCTGCGGATCTGCTTCGAGTGGAGTCCGTACAGGGACGGCACGTTCTGGTGGGTCGAGAACGTCTACGTCGTCCCGGACTGGCGGAGGAAGGGTGTCTACAGCGTCATGCACAAGCACATCCACGGCGAGGCGGAGGCCAACCCAACGGTCTGCGGCATCAGGCTCTACACCGACGAGGACAATCACGGAGCGCGCCGGACGTACGACAGCGTGGGGATGAACGGCTACATGATGGAGTTCTTTGAGACCGACTTTGTCTACGGGCCGCGCCCGACGTGACCTAAGGACGCCTGATCGTCGTGCAGGCTACTTGCGAACTGCGACGATGCCCAGCCAGTTCCGCGGGATCCACTCGACCTTCATCTCTTCGAACGCCTGGTTGACCCCCGCCTGGAGGGCGACGCTGGCTTTCTCGAACGGGACGCCCGGCAGCGAGCCCTCGATGAAGTCGGAGAAGGTGCTGATGTCAAGGAACCCGGCCCGCGTGAACTCGACCGTCTCGATCTTCTGCTCGACAACCTCGAACCCCTGTCGTTCGAGGAGCTCGCGGTACTCGTCCGCAGTGAGCTGCTTACGCGCCTGGACTCGTTCCGCCTTCACCGGGGACATGCCGTACTCGCGTCGGAGGAATCGGTTGGCCTTGAACATCCACTTGCGGTAGAAGATGAGCGATTCTTGGGGAAGCGACCCGTCGTAGAAGGTCGTATTGAACGCCAGCTTGCCACCCGGCTTCAACGTCTTCGCTATCTCGGCAACCACGGCGTCCTTGTCGGGGATGTAGTGGATGGCGTTGCAGAGTATGACGGTGTCGGCCTTTTCCTTGACGGCGTCGGAGATGTTTTCCATCTGGCTCTGGACGAACTGGATTGCCGTATCGCCACGGTCCTTCAGTTCCTCCATCGCCTGCTTGAGGGCCGACGATGAATGGTCGATGCCGATGATGACGGAGTCCCTGGCGCAGTTCAGGCGATCGGCGATGATCTTCGTGACGCCGCCGGTTCCGCACGCCAGGTCTATTATGCGCTGCCCGGACCCCACGCCTGCGAGATCGACGAGCAAGGCGTTCTGTTGCCCATAGAATTCGTGCTCGGAAAATCGTTTGAAGCTGTAGTCGCTGGAGGCCATGTCGCTCTCCCGTCAATGCCGGCATTATTCGCCGGACTGTTCGTCCTTGTACTTCCCTAAATCCAGAAGCTCATAGTAGCAGAGCCACTGTCGGATGTCCAAATAGAAGTCATCTTGTGCTAGCTATCTGAGCCGGTGAGAGTTCGGAAGCCTTCAACTCATGGCGAATAGCTTGCGCGACGGCCTTCCCCAGCATAACGTACCCCTCCGGTGTGAAGTGGAGGCCGTTCCGTGCCATGTAGCGCTCCTTACCGCTCTCATGGGTGAGGCGATGCAGGTCAACCACGCGAGCGCCGTATCTGCCTGCAACCTCCGCCGCGACTGCATTGTATTCCACCACGTCGCTCTCCAGCCGTCCGTAGGTGTTGAGCTTGTCCCGCCGCTCGTGAAATATCGGCGTCGTGTGCGCCCAGGTGATGGCAGTTTCGGTGTTCTCTCGAATACGCCGGAAGATCTCTTCCAAGTTTCGTCTAAATTCCGGCAGTGGCACCGTCTGCGGATCGGCGGGCCGGAAGCGGCGAATCTCGTGGAGGCCGCAGTTGAAGTGGAAGACATCCGGCCTAGGCCCGAGTACCCAATCGTCCATGCCGGCGAGCACGTCGCGGGTCGTCTTGATCGTCTCTTTTGGCCCCCACACTTCCGCGACGCCGGTGAGCTCATCACGCACCGTCGGCTGGTAGTCCCGCCTGATGCAGTCGCCTATTAGGGTAACGCGCTTCATGGAACTCGCCTTTCGCGTCTTTGCTGCGTCGATACGACACTATCCGGACGATACCAGGTGCATGAACTCGGCGCTGCGCGGCTCACGCTCTAGGACGTAGGTGATATAGCTCTCCAGCACTCGTCGGAGGTCTTGTATCAGCCTCTCCGTGAGCGGGAGGTCGAGGGCTTGCGGGAAGTCGGCGGCCTGGAAGAACCGCAACACCTTGATGGCGTTGAGCGACACATGGATCAGCGCGCCGTCTGTGCGGCTCCGACACTCCGGGCCCACCAGACCGCCGGCGGCGCAGGAGAAAGCATGGTCTCCGGCCGATAGCTCCTCCCCGCAGTCCACGCACTGCCGCAATTCCGGGCCGAACCCGGCTATGCCCAGCAACCTTGTCTCGAAGTACCGGGCAAGCTGTTCGGGACGCTCAGCGGACTCCAACGCGCCTAGTGCATCCACGAGCAGACGGAACTCCGAAGGATTGACCGCGCCATCGGCGGAAAACCCGTCGACGAGATCGGCCAGGTACATCCCGGTCGAGACGAGGCCAAGATTCTCCCGCACGGCCCGGAAGCTCGCCATCGTCTCGGCCTCGACCACCTGATCGAGGCTGCGCCCCTCCGCTATGGAGACTCGGACGTGAGTGAGGGGTTGCAGGAACCCGCCCTTGCGGCTCTTGGCTCTGCGGGCGCCCTTGACGACCGCGCGAACTTTCCCGCGATCAGGCGTATAAAGGGTGATGATGCGGTCAGCCTCGCCGAGCCGCATGTGCTTGAGGACGACGCCCTCGGTGTTGTATGTCTTCGGTCTCGGCATGGGTCTTCAGTCCTCGACCAACCGGGCTCGCCCACAAAGAGCGACGGCTTCGCTAGAACTCCTGGCGGCCTTCCAATGCGCGCCCGAGCGTTACTTCATCGGCGTATTCTAGGTCGCCGCCGACCGGAAGACCGCGCGCCGGTCGCGTGACCTTGATGCCCAGCGGAGAGATGAGGCCGTGCAGATACATCGATGTTGCCTCTCCCTCCAAGTTCGGGTTCGTCGCGAGTATGACCTCCGTCACTTCCGTCCCTTTGAGCCGTTCCAGCAGCGAGGCGATCTTGAGGTCCTCCGGGCGGATGCCGTTCATGGGTGATATGGCCCCGTGCAGGACGTGGTACAGCCCCGTGTACGCCCCGGTCCGTTCGAGGGCGGGCACGTCCATAGGCTCCTCTACCACGCAGATCCTGGAACGGTCGCGGCTGGAGTCCCGGCAGAGACGGCACGGGTCGGTCTCGGTGATGTTGGCGCAGGCGGAGCAGAGGATGATCCTCTGCTTGACGGCGAGAATGGCGTCGGCGAGGGCGCGCGAGTGTTCGTCCCCCATCCGTATGAGGTGGTAGGCCAGTCGCTGCGCCGACTTGGGGCCGATCCCCGGCAGCCTATGGAGCTCCTCGACGAGTTTCCCCACGGGGTCCGAGGACGGGTATGGCTCGGGATTGTTCATCTATCTGCACGTGATGAGGCGTCAAGAACCAGAGGGGCGGACGTGTCCCTACGTCAATCCCGGTATATTCAGGCCGCCGGTGAGCGAGGCCATCTGCTTGCTGACCGTCTCCTCCGCCCTTCGCAGGCCGTCATTGACGGCCGCAAGCACCATGTCCTGGAGCAGGTCGACGTCTTCGGGATCCACGACATCGGGGTCGATGGTGATGGACAGGACGTGCATCTTGCCGGTCACAACGGCCGTTACGGCTCCGCCACCGGCAGATCCCTCGACCGTGAGGGTCTCCATCTCCTCCTGCATCTGCTCCATGCGTTTCTGCAGCTGCTGGGCCTGCTTGAGCATCTTTCTATTCATCATTTCGGGAATCCTCCTCCTTTTCAGCGATCACGCGGGCGCCCATCATGCGCGCGGCCCGCACCAGATGGCTCTTCTGCGCGACGTTCTGCTTGGGGCCGTTTCCGCCCCCGTCGGCGAGGGACACCTGTATTTCGTACTCACCACCCAAGGCAGATTGTACGGCCTCTCTGACGAGCTTCCTGCTGGCCGGGTCGTCGAACTCCTCCTGCATCCGCTCCATGTGGGCGCGGTGCGCGAACATCAGGGTGAGCGTGTCGTCGTCAACACGGCGTTCGCGACAGTCCCGGAGCAGGCTCCCCAGATTGTACTTCTTCCCCTTGGCGTGACGCAGCGACCTGACTACCTGGTCCCATTGCGGGTCGGCCTGACGTGGCGGCGTGGACGCGGCGGGCTGGCGGTATGTTGAGGGGTCGCGAGCGGCGGGAGGGATATCCCTGCTTCCCGCCGGAGGGCCGGATGGGACAGGAGCGCGAGGCTGCTGTCGTGCCGGTGCGCGAGGGGGAGCCGATCCTTGACGCGCCGGAGCGGGAGCGGACGCAGCCGGAGCCGGGGCCGCCTGGACTACAGGAGGTTTCGGTGTGATGCTCGACTCGACAAGGGCCATCTCCAGGGGGAGGGTCGACACGAGATCGCGTTTCACGTCGACCGCCGAGAATGTCTTGAGCACGTGCACAAGGTGGTCGAGCGACAGGCCTTCAGTCAGCTTCCGAAGCTCGACCTTGACTTCATCATTGAAGCCGAGCGAGGACTCGACGGAAGACTTAATGAGAAGCGTGCCGCGGAGGTGGTCCATGACCATGCGGTGGAACTGCTGGAGGTCGACTCCCTGCGCCGACACCTCATTGATGACGGCCAGCCCCTCCTTCGTCTCCTTCTTCAGGGCGTGACGGGCGAGATCGAGCGCTCGCTCGTCGCCGCCAAGCTCAAGCAGGTCGCGCACCTGCTCCGCGCGGAGGGGCGAACCGTATGACACCAGTGCCTGTTCCAGCAGGTTTTCGGCATCGCGCAGGCTGCCCGAGGACGACCGCGCCAGCAATGCAAGGGCCTCCGGCTCAGCCGTGTGACCTTCCCGCTGCGCGAGGGTATCGAGCTGCGTCTGGATGGTGTCGAGGGATATCCGACGGAAGTCGTACCGCTGGCACCGCGAGATGATCGTGAGCGGCACTTTGTGGATTTCGGTAGTCGCGAGGATGAAGATGGCGTGGCCGGGCGGCTCTTCGAGAGTCTTCAACAGCGCGTTGAAAGCCGGCTCGGTCAGCATGTGGACCTCGTCGATGATGTAGACCTTGTACCGCCCCTCGTGGGGCGTGTACCCGACCTTGTCGCGCAGGTCGCGAATGTCGTCGATGCCACGGTTGCTGGCGGCGTCGATCTCGATGAGGTCGAGCGATCTGCCCTCGTTGATAGACTGGCAGATGTCGCACGCATCGTCCGGCTCCCCGTCCTGCGGTTCGCGGCAGTTGGCGGCCTTGGCCATGATGCGGGCCGTGCTCGTCTTGCCCGTTCCGCGCGGGCCGGTGAACAGATACGCATGAGCGATCCGTCCGAGAGACACGGCGTTCCGCAGGGTCTGCGTGACGGCATCCTGTCCGACGACCTGTTCGAGTCGCCTCGGACGCCACTTTCTGTATAGGACTTCCGCCATGTCCTCTCGACTTAGAAGAACTCAGGGAGCTGCCGGGCCGCTCCGTAAGTCTCTCATACAATCAGTCCATGTGAAACCGGCATTTCCTAGCCATGCTGTGGACTCATTTGACCCATAGCCCGTGCCGTGGCCGCCTTCATCACTGCCTCGTCGTCCGGCTCCTCGTGGTCGTAGCCGAGAAGGTGTAGGACGCCATGCACCAGCAGGACGGTTAACTCCTGTCCGACCGGGTGCCCGGCCTGCTCGGCCTGTCTGCACGTTTGAGGGTACGAGATGATGATCTCTCCGAGCGATGTATCGTCGCTTTCGCTGGGCGGAAGCACGAAATCGATTTCGGTTTCGGACTTATCCCGCTGCTCTTCACCGTAGTACTCGCCCTCGTGCGTGAATGAGAAGGACAGGACATCGGTGTTCTCATCCAGTCCCCTATGCCGACGGTTCAGTTCGCGGACCACCTCGTCGTCCGCGATTACGACGCTGACGTGGGTGTTCGGGTCGCACGATTCGGACTCCAACGCGGCGGAGACGGCCTCTAGGACTTGGCCTTCTGACACGACGTTTGCGAACTCGTCGAATACCTGGACATCAATCTGAAAGTCGGTCAACGGATTCGAGATTCCTCATGGGCAGGTTTCAAACCTGCCCCTACCCAGATTCGCCGTTGGCCTCCGCCTTTCCGGCCTCGTACCCCTCAGCGTAACCTAGCCGCACCGCGTGGGCCACCGCGGGCACCATCGCCCTGATGAACCGGCCCAAGCTCGCCTCGTCGGCCTCGTCCGGCAGCTCGCCCATCTCGTTCAGCATTATCTGGCCTGCAATCGAGACGTAGGGACTCAGCCAGTCGGGAAAGTAGTCGTCGATCTCCGCGTTCTCGGCGGCGTCCTCGACGAAGGTCAGTGTGCTGAGGGTCTCATCGTCGCCGCTCTGTCCGGTCAGAAAGTCGAGAGCGGCCCGAAAGGACTCCTCGAACTCCTCGAACGGGTCGTACTGTGCCATGATATGACTCCTTCGGCCAACGGACTTCGCGGCCCTACCGAACTGCCACTATGTTACCAGAATCTCTGTTCGATATGCTGCTTCACATGCGGGAAGTTCGCCCCGCAATCGACATTCAGATTGTATACTGGCAGGGCAGTTCGCGAAGGGCGAGGAGCCATAATTCATGCCGGAATCCGCGCTGTATGTTGAGCGCATCGAGCAGGCCCAGGAGCGCCTCGAACGCCTTCTGGCCGAATATCAGGCGGATGACCGTCTCGCGCCCGTCACGGTCATTGTGCCATCGACCTATGCGGCGCTCCACCTACGCCGTGACATCGGAAGGCGTGGCCTCGTCAACGTGCAGTTCATGGTGCTCCCTCGTATCGCGGAGCTGCTGGGAGCGCCGGGCCTTGCCGCGAAGGGGCAGCAGCCGCTCAAGCCGCTCGTTGAGTCCGCCGCCGTCCGTCGCGCGGCGGGACGGGCTTCCGGACGGCTTGAACCGTTCCAAAATCATCCGTCCTTTCACTCCGGCCTCCGCACGACGTTCCGTGATCTCCGGCTTGGAGGCCCGCAAGCTCTGACGACCCTCGAACGGCGGGGCGAGATTCCGGCCGAGATCGTCCGGCTGTACACAGTCTTCCGTGAATTGACCAAGGACTACTACGACCGTGAAGCCCTCGCCGACGCTGCTGCAGAAACCGTCGCAAAGGGCGAAGCGGCGGCGCTTGCGGATCTAGGTCCAGTGATTGCGTACCTCTTGACGGGTCTCACGCCTGGGGAGCGACGGCTCCTTGATGCGATGAGGACGGCGTGGACGTGCTCGACGCTCGTGGGCCTTACCAGGGATAGCGAGGCAAACGAGACGGCGGCGGGGAGCATCGTTCCTCCCGGAACGCGCCTGCCGGAGCCGGAAGAACTGCCGACCCCACCCTCTCGTGAGTCAAGACTCCTCATCACGTCGGACACCCGTGAAGAAGTGCGAAGCGTGGTGAGGGATATCGCCTTCGCCGCTCATGACGGAACTCCCTTCCACCGCATGGCCGTCTTGTACTGGCAGCGGGAGCCGTACGCATCACTCATTGCGGAGCAGTTCGCCATGGCGGGGGTACCCATCGCCGGTCCGTCGTCGGGAAGGCTGGCCGCGACTCCGGTCGGCCGCATGGTCAAGGGCATAGTCGATCTCGCGGGCGGCGATCTGCCGAGGGACGAATTGATGCGCTGGCTCACCTCCTGTCCGGTGAAGTCCACGGCATCGGGTTTTCGACCGTCTCGATGGGACGCGATATCGCGCGACGCGGGCGTCGTCGGTGGCATAGAGCAGTGGGACGAACGCCTCAAACGCTATGCGGAGCGGCAGGAATGGGCAGCCAACGACCAAAGTGATGATATCCCCGAATCCAAGTTGCTGAGAATCAAGCAGACGGCAGGGGAGGCATGGTCGCTGCGGGCCTTCATGCTGCGGTTGCACGACGACCTCACGCCTCCTGATGACGGCTCGGCTTGGGGGGACTTCGCGGAATGGATTGAACGCCTCATCGCGAGGTACATGGACACCGCCTCACTTCCGTCAATCGAACGGGACAACTTTGAAAAGATTGAAGGTGGCCTCCAAGAGCTTGCGGGCCTCGACGATGTTGAGGACGGTACGACGCTGGACGGTTTTCGTGTCGCGCTCGATGAGGCGCTCGGCGGGACGGCAGCGCGTGCGGGCACGTTCGGAGAAGGCGTGTTTGTCGCGCCGGTCGGGAATGCGCTCGGTCTCCGGTTCGACAGGGTATACCTCTTGGGTATGGTCGAGGGTCTCGTGCCTACCCGTGCAAGAGAGGACCCCCTGCTGCCGGACGAGGACCGTGAGCAGGCCGGACTTCCGGCACGTCGCAGCGTCGCCACGGAGCGGTATGAGTACCTCGCCGCCGCATCTGCGGGACGCACCACCGTGCTCACGTTCGCCCGCGGCGACAACGCCGCACAGAGGGAGCAGCACCCGTCCCGATGGTTCCTCGAAGAGGCGTCACGTCTCAACGGCACATCCGTGTACCCCTCGATGCTGTCGTCGCCCAGTGAACTCGCTTCGCTGAGAGAACAGCCGTGGTTTGAAGTGGTTGAGTCGGCCCAAGAAAGCATCAACGCCATAGCCGGGTCGCAGCCCGCCGATCTCCACGACTACGATCTCCATCAGCTATGGCGATGGAGGCGCTCCGGCAACCGCATTAGTGAGCACCATCTCGCAACGTCGGAAAATGTCATCGAGAGAGCCTTGCGGATGGAGGAAGCTAGAAACGCCAGGACGCTGACGGTCTGGGACGGAGACCTATCGGCGGCGTCAACCTCCTCCGGGCGCATCGGGCTTTCCAACCGCGAACTCTTTTCCCCGACGAGGCTTGAGGCGTGGGCGACCTGCCCGTACCGCTACTTCCTCTCGCACGTCCTCGGCATCGCCGCGCCGGAGCAGCCGGAGGAGATTGCGACCATCTCTCCCCTGGATCGAGGCTCCCTCATCCATGCCATCCTGGAGCGGTTCGTCCAAGCATCCCAGGGGCAGGGTACGCTTCCAGGCCCGAACCTGCCCTGGACAGAAGACCACCATAGACTGCTCCTAGCCATTGCGGAGGAGGAGTTCCGGGACGCCGAGCAGCGCGGGGTGACCGGCAAGCCGCTCCTGTGGGAGATAGCCCAGGCCCAGATCCGAAGCGACCTCAGTAGCTTCTTGGAAGAGGACTTTGACCTTCGCCGCAAACACGGTGTTTCTCCGCACTCGGTCGAAAGGGCTTTCGGTATAGCCCACCACAGGGAGAATGAAGAGCCGCCGCAGGAACCCGTCGAATGGTCGAGCGCGGAAACGGGCGTGATCCGGTTTCGGGGCGTCATCGACAGAATCGACGTGTCTCCGGACGGGAGCGCCGCCCTCGTGCTCGATTACAAGACGGGTGGGACGACCGAGTACACGAACATGGACAAGGACCCTGTCAGGCGGGGCACCCGCCTGCAGCTCCCCGTATACGGTCTGGCAGCGCGACAGCTCCTAGGCGATTGGGTTGACGTGAAGGTCGCCTACTGGTTCGTGTCGGACAAGGGGAATTTCAAGACGCGACCCCAGAAGCCTGCGCCACTCGACGAGATGCTGAAGCCTTTTGCCGACGTGGTTGAAACAATCACGGACGGCATTGGCAAGGGCCTCTTCCCCGCGAATCCGGGTAAGGACGGGGCCAATTGTCGCTACTGCGACTTCAAGAATCTCTGTCCCACGCGGCGGGGGAGGTATTGGGAGCGAAAGCGACGCGATCCGCGCCTATCGTCCTATACGTCAATGGCTGAGGGAGAGGACGGTTGATGACCACTCCTTCTGATCAGTCTGCACGTGACGCCATCGTCGAACGCCTCGATGAGAACATGGTTGTCGAGGCGGGTGCCGGCACGGGAAAGACGACGAGCCTTGTCGAGCGGGTCGTGGCGCTCGTCACGACCGGGCGGGCGAGCATGGGTGGCATCGCGGCCATCACGTTTACCGAGGCCGCGGCAGCCGAACTGCGATCCCGCATCGGAGAGACGCTGGAGAGAGTCGGCAGCGACCCCAACCGTGAGAACGTGGAGCGTGAGCGGTGCGTTCGCGCGGTCGGCGATCTCGATCAGGCGGCCATTCAGACCCTGCACAGCTTCGCGGGAAGTCTTTTGCGGGAACGTCCCCTCGAGGCCGGCCTGCCGCCCGGATTCAACGTCCGCGACCCGATCGAGGCGGAGGTCGCATTCGAGAGGAAGTGGTCGGAGTGGCTCGACGCGACGCTCGACGACCCGGAGGCGCAAGAGGCGCTTCGCCCCGCGCTCGAAGAGGGGATGACCCTGCGTCACATTCGCGAAATCGCCGTCAGTTTCAACACAAACTACGATCTACTGGCCGATGCTTCGTTCGATTCGTCCATGGAGCAGTCCGGAGAGGGTGGGCGGGAGGCAGCGCTGTTGCCGGTGCTCGAACTGCTTCGACGCTTTGCCCTCGACTATGCCGACGAGCGCAAGGCCGCCGGAGAAGTGGAGTTCCAGGACCTGCTGGTGCTCGCTCGCGATCTGCTGCGTGACAGTATCCCCGCCCGCGACCACTTCCGGGGCCGCTACTCTCACATCCTTATCGACGAGGTCCAGGACACTGATCCCCTGCAGGCTGAGCTTGCCTTCTTTCTGGCCGAAGACGTGTCTGAAGGAGTGGACACGTCAGACCGTCCGAAGGACTGGCGCGACGTGCGGCCCGCCGACGGAAAGCTCTTCATCGTCGGAGACCCCAAGCAGTCGATCTACCGCTTCCGACGGGCGGACATTCAACAGGTCAAACTGATGCAAGGGCTCGTCGGCGGATCGAACGAGAAGCTAACGCAGAACTTCCGGTCCCAATCCCCCGTCATCAACTGGGTCAATCACGTATTCCGCCAATGGATGATGGAGAGCGACGGACAGCCTCAATATATCCCTCTCGATGCTGAGCAGAGCCGTGGCGAACCACCCCCGGTACGGTACTTCGGAGGAGAAATCGGCGGGAACATCGGGGTTGTGCGCCGAAAGGAAGCCGACGCGATAGCTAGTACGGTAAAGACGGCAATCGAGGAGGGTTGGCGGGTCAGGTCTGAGGACGTTGGCTCGGAAACGCGGCCTGCCAAGTATCAGGATATCTGTGTTCTGATGCCGAGACGCACAGGGGTGGAGGAGGCGCTTGAGTACGCGTTCGAGACCGCGGGAATACCCTACCGGCTCGACAGCGCGGGGTTGATCTACGAGTCACAGGAGGCGCGGGACCTGCTGAACTGCCTGTCCGCGATAGATGACCCGACCGACCAGGTCTCCGTCGTCGCCGCGCTTCGCTCCCCCGCCCTCGCCTGCTCCGACGCCGACCTGCTGGAGTTCGTCGAGGCAGGTGGACAGTTCGACTATCTTACCGATGACGACTCGCCTGCCGGGTTCACGTCCGACGCTCTTGCCGTCCTGAGAGAATTCCACGAACGCCGCCGATGGACTTCTCCTGCTTCGCTGATCGAGGAATTCGTCCGTGAGCGGCGACTAATGGAACTGGCCCTGGACGCACGTCAGTGGCGCAGTCGATGGATGCGCTACCGCTTCCTGATAGACCGCGCCCGTGCCTTCGCCGCATCGGGTGAAGCGTCTCTGCGGGCATACCTGACGTGGACGGCTCGCCAGCGGGAGGAACAGGCTCGTGCGAAGGAGACGGCAGTCCCGGAGTCCGACGAGGACGCGGTGAGGGTTATGACCGTCCACGGCGCGAAGGGACTGGAGTTCCCCTTCTTGATCTTGGCAGGGCTTAATTCCACCCCGACTCACCGCCCGGGCACGGTCCTATTCAACCGAGAACGTGGAAAGGTTGAGGTGAAAGTAGGGTCGGGAGACTCGTCCTTTCAGACGGCGGGCTATGCGGAATTGGCCGAACTCGACAAGGTGCGCGAGGAAGAAGAGGACGTGCGACTGATGTACGTTGCGGCGACGCGGGCCCGTGACCACCTCATCGTGAGCCTGTACCGGAACTCAAGAGGCAAGAATTCGGCGGGGGCTCAAATCGAGAATTTCATGGATGGAGCCGACAAACTCTGGGAGCGATTCGATCCCCCCGAACTGGACGACCGAGGTTCCTCCGAACCGCCCGGCGAGACCGGAAGGCTGGATGCTGACACCGCTGCGATGCGGCAGCAGTGGACGGAGGAGAGAAGCGCAACATACGCGGCGCAATCCCGTCCGTTCTCGGTGGCGGCGACCCGTCTCGCCCAGGAGGCGAAGAACGAACAGGATATCGCCGACGAGCCATGGAGACGAGGTCGCGCGGGGACCAGTATCGGGCGTGCCGTCCACGCGGTGCTGCAGGTCGTCGATTTGGAGACCGGAACCGGCCTCGAAGACATCGCAAGGGCTCAAGCCGCCGCGGAGGGCGTGCCGGGCCGTGCGGACGACATTGCACGGCTCGTGCGTCGAGCCCTCGAAAGCCCCCTCGTCAAGCGAGCTCTGGACTCCGGACGCTGGTGGAGGGAGACGCCGGTGGCCGGGCCGGTCGGGAACGGAATCGTTGAGGGGTTCATCGACCTGCTGTTCGAGGAAGAGGGCGGCCTCGTCGTCGTGGACTACAAGACCGACGCGCTCGGCTCCGACGACGAAATCGAACGGGCGATGGCGCGGTACCGGCTGCAGGGTGGAGGATACGCGCTCGCACTGGGCAAGGCGACCGACGCGACGGTGAAGGAGGTGTCGTTCCTCTTCTTGGAACCGAATCGTGAGGTGACCGTTGATGACCTGTCCGGTGCGATAAGAGATGCCGAGGAGGCGGCTCTGGCCTTGTTTTCGGGGTGAGATATATCCCGTGTAGAGGGCTGTGTCTTGGCGTCGAGTCAACCTGCTCTCGTTGGCGGGGCTACACTGGATTCCGGCCTCCGCCGGAATGACGGTTCCGGTTGATTTGGGCTATACTCGCTCCGCCACTCCTACCCGTACCGACTGACTGATATGACCCGTATCCGCTTCGTACATGCCGCAGACCTGCACCTCGACAGCCCATTCGTCGGCATGAAGGCCGCCGCTCCCGACAACGTGGCGCGCGCGCTGCACGACGCGACGTTTGCCGCCTACGAGAACATCATTGAACTGTGTATCGACGAGAGTGTGGACGCGCTGCTCGTCGCCGGCGACGTGTACGACTCGGCAGATCGGAGCCTCCGCGCTCAGCTCAAGTTCGTCGATGGCCTGAACCGGCTGGACGATGCCGGGATACGCTCGTTCGTCTGTCACGGCAACCATGATCCGCTCGACGGCTGGGAGGCGCGGCTCGACTATCCGCCGGGCTGTACGCGTTTCGGCGCGGAGTTCGAGGCCGTGCCGGTGTTTGAGCACGAGCCCCAACGCGCGGTGGTGCACGGAATCAGCTACCCGACGCGCGACGTATATGACAATCTGGTGCCGCGCCTCGGCACTGTAGACCCCAACACGTTCTCCATCGGCCTGATGCACGCCAACGTGGAGGGCAACGCCGACCACGCCGCCTACGCCCCGTGTTCACTGGCAGACCTCGTGTTCTCCGGCATCAGCTACTGGGCGCTCGGCCACGTGCACACTCGACAGGTGCTCAGTGATCGGTCCCCCACCGTGGTCTATCCCGGCAACTCCCAGGGGAGGCACCCGAACGAGCCCGGCGCGCGCGGCGTCTACCTCGTCGACGTGGACGACGACGGGACCGTCAACCTCGACTTCAGGGCCGTGGACACCGTGCGGTGGGAGCGTCCGGCGCTGGACATCTCCGACATGGCGACGGAGCAGGACCTGATCGACGGCCTGCACCAAGGAATGGAAGCTGCCCTGGAGGGCAGCACGGGCCGCTCAGTGGTGGTACGGATTGCGCTGTCGGGACGCGGGCCCTTGCACGGTTCCCTGCGGCAGCCGAACTTCATCGAGGGTGTCGTGGATACCCTCAACGGCGAATGGGCGGAACGTTCGCCCTTCGCGTGGTGCGAGCGCATCGAGGACGATACGGCCCCACCGTTCAATCGCGAGGAGCGCGTCGAAGGCTCCGACTTCCTGTCCGAGGTGCTCAAGACCGCCGACCGCGCGAAGGAAGACCCTGATTCGCTGGCCGGACTGCGTGGCGGCCTCGACGACCTCTATCAGCATCGTCGCTATCGCCGACTTCTAGCCGACAATGCTCCCGATGAAGGCGATCTCGCCTCATTGATCGACGAGGCGGAGGCCATCGTCGTCGACCTGCTCGCCGGGGACGACGCATGAGGATCCGCGAGATACACATCGACGGCTTCGGGCGGTTCTCAGGGGTGGATTACGGCCCTCTCGAGCGTCCGGTCACCGTCTTCTACGGGCCGAACGAGGCGGGTAAGAGCACGCTGCTGGAGTTCGTCCGCAGGGTGTTCTTCGGTTTTCCCCGCAGGAGCGCCAAGGTTAACCCCTATCCCGCGTTGGAAGGAGGACGCTACGGAGGAAGCATCGCCTTTGAAGATTCCGGCGGCCACCCGTATGACGTGCGACGAACGTCGGGAAGAAGCTACGGCGGGGAAGTCACCCTGATTTCAGGAACGGGCGACCCACTCCCCGAAGCTGAACTCACGACCTTGCTGGGCAACCACTCTCGCGACGTCTTCGAGCAGGTCTTCGCGTTCACACTCGACGAACTTTACAGCGACGATCTATTGAGTGACTCAAGCGTCAACAGCCAGATATACAGCGCGGGGATGGGAGTCACGTCGCTTCAAGAGGTGATGAACACACTTGACCGGTCGAGGAACGGCCTCTTTCGCAGCGGGGGGAGCACGCAGGAGATTTACGCCGCTGCGAACAGGCTGGACGCGATCGTTTCGACGCTTCAGGAAGTCGCGGACAACGCGGCGAGGTATGGGCAACTGACCGCCCGCCTTCAGCAGGTCGAGTCCGAGCTCGAAAGCTTGGCTGGGGAGCGTAGGCGTATTCAATCCCGGCATAACCGTCAGGTCACATTGCAGAACGCCTGGGACGCCTGGAATGACTCTGTGTCTGCCATGCAGGAGTTGACCACACTCCCGGCTATCGACAACTTTCCGGCGGACGGCGTGAACCGCTTGGAAGCATTGGAAGAGCGAGTCAGGACTGCGCGACGGGAGCACGAGTCCGCGGGCCTGCGGGTGACGGAGGCCGAGGGGGCGGCGAAGGTGCGGATAGAGTACGAGGCCATACGGAAGCACTCCAGCGATGTCCGCCGCCTGCAGAATGGGCGTACCGCATTCGACGGCTCGGTCAAGGACCTGCCGGAGCGCGAAGCCGAGCTTGAAGGGCACAAGAGAGTCCTGGCCGAGACTTTGAAGGACCTGGGGCCCGACTGGGACGAGGCGCGGTTGGAAGAGTTCGATCTCTCCATAGCCGTTCGCCAGGAGATCACCCAGCACGGCGACCGGCTTCGTGAGGCCTCCGCCGAGCAATTGAGCCGCAGGTCGGACCTCCGCCAGAACATCGTCGCGTTGGAGGAGGCGACGGAGGCCGAGAGCAAGGCCCGGAGTGAGTTCGATAACTTCGCCGCACCGACCTTGAACGCCGACCAAATGCGACAGCGCCGGAATCTTATTCGCAACACAAGGGCGCGGTTCGCCGAAATCGGTCAGCTCCGGCAAACCGTCCTGAATCTGCAGGGCCAACTCGAAGGACTGGAGAACTTCACACCTCAGATCGGCGGAGAAGACCGCAGCAGGACCATAGGAGCGGCCAGCTTCGTTATCGGGATAGCCCTCCTGATCGGAGGAGCGATACTCGGAGGAATGGCGCTTGCTATCGGAGTGATCGCCGGCCTCTCGCTGGGCGGTGTGGGGGTATTCCTGTTCATGTCCGCCAACCGGGTCCTTGCTCCCGGCGAGGAATCTCCACTGGTGGGTCCCGTCCGCGAGTCGCTCCGCCGCGCCGAAGCGGACATGGCGAATCTCCAGTCCAAGATGGAAGAGGAGGCCGGGCCGCTCGGCCTTAATCGAATCGATGGAGCGTCCCTGCTGGCCGTGGAAGAGTTGGCGGACGAAGAAGAGGGGAGGCTCAGGGAATGGACTCATCTAGCCGCAGCCTTTGAAGCCGCTAAGGACTTGGCAAGGCAGAGGCAGGGCCGCGCCGAAGAGTCGGCGGGCGTCGTCAAGGATGCCGATCTGCAACTCGATGCGGCGCAACACGAATGGCAGTCTTGGCTGACCGAACGCGGGCTGCTGGACACGTTCACTCCCGAGACGGCCGAAGTGCTCCAGGGACAGGTCGAGCTTGGCCGCAGCCGGCTCGGAGACGTGCGAAGCTGGCAGCACCGCATCAAGGCGATAGAGGTGGACATCGACGAATACGTTGAGGCAGTCGAGCCGCTTGCGACGGCATTCGACGTCACGTTCGACAAGAACGATCCGCGCACGGTTGCAGCGGCCGCCGACAGGCTGGTGACGCTCTATGAAGACGTCAGGGAGCGCGTCAGGAAACGGGAGGGCGCGGAGGCGGAGCTTGAGGAAGCCGAACTCCAGTTGGAAGGGCGCAAGAGCGACCTGGAAAAGGCCGAAGAGGAGCTTGGGAACCTGCTCCAATCGGGAGAGGCCGAGGACGCGGAGGATTTTCGTGCCCGCGCCGATCTCTCCGAAAGACGGACGAGTTTGGAAGAGAGGGTCCGCAACGCGCAGGACCGCCTTCAGCGCCTCAGCGGACCGGGCGAAGCCCTCGAAAGGCTGAAGGCCGACCTCGCCAGCACTGACCCTCAGTCAATCACCGACGCCATAGCAGCGCTGGAGGAAGAAAGCGCCACGGCTGATGCTCAGCTTGAGGAGTTCTCGACCGACCGCGGCTCCATTCAAGCCGAACTCGATAGACTCGTCGGCGAGGAAGAATCGTCACGGCTTCGGATGGAACGGAACGTCCTCATGGAGCAGATCAAAGGCCACGCCCGCGACTGGGCGCGACTCACCCTCGCGCAGGGCCTGCTCGAAGAAGCGCGAGGAAAGTTCGAGCGAGAACGGCAGCCGGGAGTCGTCCGCCACGCCCAAAAGTTCTTCACCGAGATCACTGAGGGAAGGTACCAACAGGTGTATGCTCCCCTCGGCGAGCAGACGATCACGGTCACCGACGCCGACGGACAGACCAAACAGCCGTCCGAACTGAGCCGCGGAACGCGCGAGCAGCTATTCCTATCCCTGCGCTTCGGACTGATCCGAGAACTGGGAGAGCGTACGGAGCCGCTCCCGGTAGTCGTCGACGAGATTCTCGTCAACTTCGATCCCGACCGCGCGCTTCGATCCGCCGTGGCCTTCACGGAGCTTTCGCGCACGAACCAGGTGCTGGTCTTCACCTGCCATCCGACCGTCGTCGAACTGTTCCGTAACGCGGCATCCGAGATGGGCGCGGACGAGCCTGCCCTGGTAACGATCTCCTGACTTGTCCGGCCCCAATAAGCCATACGACGCCTCACGGCCCTCCCACTACGGCAGACCGCAACTCGGCGACGCGCTCTTGGAAGCGTTGATCGCAGCCGGAAAAGACATCCAGAGCCTTACACCCGGTGACCTCGCGCCGTTCGAGAACCTCCACGTTCGCGGACGCGCCGCAACACGCGACCTCGCACAGCTCGCCGGTCTTCGGCAGGGAGACCGGGTCCTCCACGTTGGCTGCGGTATTGGCGGACCGGCGCACACGCTGGCGGTCGAGTACGGCTGTCGCGTGACCGGCGTCGACATCGCGGAGAGCTATGTGGATGCGGGTCGACTGCTCACTGAGCGAGTCGGCCTGGGTGACGCAGTCTCGCTTCATGTCGGCAATGCCCTCGACTTGGCCTACGACGACGGTTCGTTCGACGCCGTCTGGATGCAGCACGTAGGCATGTACGTCTCCGACAAGACCCCCCTCTACCATGAGGCGCGACGGGTGCTTCGGCCCGGAGGAAAGCTCGCCATGCACGAAATCGTGGCCGGGAGCGTCTCGCCTCCGTACTACCCGACTCCGTGGGCGAGCGACCTCTCGACCAGCTTCCTCGCGAGTCCCGGCCTCCTGAAGGCAACACTCGTCGAGAGCGGTTTCCTGCCGGTCGAGTGGCGAGACGACACTCCAAGCAGCATCGAATGGGCGCGCAAGCCGGTGGACCCGGGCGGTTCCGGGGGGTTGTCGGTCGCGCTTGGCGCCTTGCTCGGCACGGACTATCGGGAACGCATCGAAAACGTCCGCCGCAACCTCATCGAGGGGCGCATCGGGGTCGTGCAGGCGGTATTCACGACCGTGTGAACGTGGCTGGGAACCGATTAGGTAGCTGTTCAGAGTCAGAGCGAACTGTGGGGAGAATAGCCCACCCTTGCTGTCATTCTGAGGAGCGCAGCGACAAAGAATCTACAATCTCTCCCCCGCCGGGCTGACAGGGACGGGCATTTGACTATCGCCCAATTTGAAAGCAACCCCGCCACTGTCATTCTGAACGCAGCGAAGCGGAGTGAAGAATCTAAAATGTCCGTCCCAAGGCGGCGCCGACATGGAGAATTCCTATCCCGTCGGTGAGGATGTAGATGGAGCGCCGGCTATCCCGTCTTGCGGTCACGTACTTTAGATTCCTCGCTACGCTCGGAATGACAGGTAGGCGAGGGCAGGATCGTAGCTGCAAGTCCGCTTTGCCTATCCCTCTCAATCCCCCACTGGGGGAAAGATACACAGACGGAGTCTTCGCGATTCAACTCACGAAGACTGAACAGTTTAAAGGGCCACATCCGAATTTGACTAACAAGAACACACGTACTATTATAGTCAACAACATATGACGGACGCCCCCCGGTCTTCCGTCCACAACAGAGGACGTCAGGAAATATCATGGAAAAAATTATCCCCTGTCGACCAAACAGCTTCAGACTCCCAACTTGACAATAACAACCAAAAATGCCACAAAATGTCACACCACGCCACAAATTCCCCTCTTTTCCGCCACCCTCTTCCTATGTCCCTCTCCCGTCTTGGGAGAGAGCCTGCCCCGTACTCCGATACGGGGGCTGAGGTGAGGGTGATGCTCCCGGCGAGGGAGAGATACAGAGAGGGGGTCTTCGCGATTCAACTCACGAAGACCGAACAGTTATGGGGTGAGAGTCCGGTGTGACCTTTTTTGCTATAATCTATAGTGTGACGACACCTTGAATTGAGGAGAAATCGCATCGTCATGTCTACGCAAGAGTACTTCGGCGTACCCATCAACAGAACCCAGGCCAACGCGATCTACACCGACGCGATGTCCCGCATGTACGGGCTGGTGGCGCTGGGCGTCGTAACCACCGGCGCGATGATATGGATCGGCGACATGACCGGCATCGGCGACGTGTTCTTCAGCCTCGGCATCATCGGGTGGCTGCTCATGATCGGCATCATGTTCGGCACCCTCATGGCCGCGAACGCGGTCGTAGCCAGGGGCAACACTGCCCTTGGCACCGTCCTCTACCTCGCCTTCACCGGCATCGAGGGGCTGTTCCTCTCGCCGATCCTGCAGGCGTTCACCGGCGAGATGATCGGGATGGCGTTCCTTCTGACGGGCGGACTGTTCGTCGCCATGAGCGCCATCGGCATGACCACCAAACGGGACCTGTCGAAGTGGGGCCCCATGCTGCTGATTGGACTTGTCGGGCTGATCATCATCAGTCTCATCAACATGCTCCTGATCCAGTCCAGTGGTCTGTTCCTGCTCATCAACCTCCTGCTCCTGCCGCTGTTCCTCGCCCTCACGGTCTGGGAGACCAAGCAGATGAAGGAGCTGGCTCAAGAGGCCGCGATGCAGGGCGACCAGAAGGCTGCAACGCAGGTGGCCGTCATTGGGAGCATAGGCCTCTACCTGAACGTCCTGAACATCTTCCTCATCGTCCTCAATCTGCTGGGCTTCGCATCTAGCGACTAAGCCGACAACGAGGACGGAAGGTGAGTCAGTCCGCCAGCGGACATCGCAGGGATGATGGCGTAGGACTTCCGCTGAAAACGGCGAGCAGCGCCGGAAGCTACTTGGGCCCCAAGATCGCAAATATGACGGCGATCAGGCCGATGACCGTTGCCAGCGAGATCGGGCCGTATTTCGACCGTCTCGCGTTGGAGGATGTGCTGAGATTGTCGATCACCCATCCAATGGGCCCAAACACCACTCCGCCAATTGCGGGCCAGGGCGGTATCGCCCCTATCAGGAAGAACCCGTTCTTGACGCCGAAAACGAGCCAGGATGCGGTGAACAAGTCGAAGAATCTGCCCACCACGTTGGGGACGGACATGACGCTTGACACGTAGAGAAATAAATACCGCGCGATCGGGAGAAAAATTCCGCCCGTCACGTAAGAGTAGAAGAAGACGAACGCGACGGCCAGCATCAACCAGACCCAGAGCCTTCGCGCTCTCCGACCGTGACGGCTGAAGGTCGGCCGGACCCCATACAGCCAGTACGAGACTGGACCGCCGACGAGAAATCCTCCGAGCGCTCCTGCTATCCCGAAGAGGACCGCCTGTCCCGGCGGCACCCGTTCCAGTGCGCCAATGCCCTCAAACTCCGTGTAGAGATTGAGAATCGTCGTCGCGGCACCGAGTCCCGCGGCCATGATGCCGATGGCAAGGCCGAACCGAATGCGCGTCCAGTCGCGCTGGACGATTTCCTGTTCCGACAGTCTCAGGGCCTGCGGCGCCGCGTCCGATGCCAATGCCATGCTGGACTCACTCTCTATGCGTGATGTCTGTGATCGCCTGTGCTCCCATGGAACACGGAAGCGGATTGTTCCGCCGAAAATGATAGCACACCCACTCGTTCCACTCACTATGTGCCACACACTTCTTCTCTGTGCTGCTAGAGCTTCCTATGCTTTCTTGCGGCGTTTGAGGTTTGCGAGTTCGCATGATACGCTCAGTCAGCACCCCGCACCGGCAGGCCCAAGGACGAATGACTTCCGAGAGAAAGAAAACCGAAACTTCGGCGGCAGACATGCGGCTCTCCATGGCCGCCGAGAACTATCTTCTCTCTATCTATCAGTTGGAAGAACTCGGTCGCCGTGTGACGCCATCTCAGCTGGCCGAGCAGCTCAAGCGACTGCCTGAGGGCGAGGGGCTGGGAACGTCCCTGCCATCGGTCACGGGTATGTTGCGGCGGCTCTCTCGCGAGCGGCTCATCGAGATGGACAAGAACAAGGAGATCGACCTGACCAAGCTCGGTAAAGAAGCGGCGGAGAGCATGGTTCGGCGGCATCGACTGGCCGAGCTCCTCGTCGTGGACGTTCTCGATGTCCATCTCTACAACGCTCACGAGGAGGCGCACCGGCTGGAGCACGCGATGTCTCCCCTGCTCGAAGAGAAGATCAGACGAAAGCTCGGCAACCCAAAGACGTCCCCGTTCGGCGATCCCATTCCCGGTAGTGGACACCATGTCTCGAACGACTCCGTACTCCTGAGTGCGGCCAGGCAAGGACATGAATACACGGTAGATAGGATTCCCGAAGACGACCAGGCGCTGCTCGAGTACCTCGTACCCTACGGATTCATCCCTGGGCGCAGCGTGAAGATCATCGAGGCCGCGCCCTATCGCGGGGTCATCAGGCTGGAGTGCGACAGTGAGGAAGTCGTGGTCGGCTACGAGGTTGCCGAGCGCATCTGGCTGCGTCAGGCAGACTAGCTGCGGCATAGCGCAGCGCCTCCCGTTCGCCGCTGAAGACAGCCCGGCCTGCGGTCTCCAATGACGGAAAGCAGGACCGAAAAGATGCCGGAAACACACTCGCGTCTCCGCCGATTCGTTAACGGCTGGCTTGCCTTCGCGCATCTCATAGGGACCGTGCAGATGGTCGTCCTGCTCACCGTCGTGTACTGGGTGTTCATCCCGCTCATGTATGTCCCCTTCGGCCTCATCGCCGATCCGCTCCGTTTGCACCGCTCGAATATCACCGGATGGCGAGAGCGGGAGGTCCCGGGGAACGCGATGGAATACATGATCAGGCAGTGGTGAAGGGGACGCGTCCATGCGAGTCCTCGGCATCTCCTGTTACTTCCACGACGCCTCGGCGTGCCTGCTGGAGGACGGCAAGCTCATCGCCGCCGCCGAGGAAGAGCGGTTCACCCGCATCAAACACGATCCGAGCTTCCCCACCCACGCCATCCGCTTCTGCCTCGAACAGGGCGGGTTGGACGGCGCCGACCTCGATTACGTGGTGTTCTTCGAGAAGCCGTTCGTGAAGTTCGAGCGGCTGATGATGACGGCGGTGTCGGGCTTCCCAAAGACCTACATGCAGTTTGTTCACGGCATGAGATCGTGGCTCTTCGACAAGCTGTGGATCAGGAGCCGCATCGAGAGCGCCCTGGGCGTCGACAAGGGCCGCATCCTGTTCTCCGACCATCACGTGTCCCACGCCGCAAGCGCGTACTTCTGCTCTCCGTTCGACAGGGCGGCAACACTGACATTCGACGGTGTCGGCGAGTGGGCAACCGCCACTATCGGGGTAGGAGACGGGAACTCCCTGTCCGTCAAACGTGAGATGCGGTTTCCCCATTCCCTGGGGTTGCTGTACAGCGCGTTCACGGCGTTTCTCGGATTCGAGGTGAACGAGGGCGAGTACAAGGTCATGGGGATGGCCCCCTACGGGACTCCCCGGTACGCCGACCGGATATGGGGGGTCGTGCAGCAGCACGATGACGGCTCGGTGTGGACCGACCACCGCTACTTCTCTTTCCACCACAGCACGCACCGTTCGTTCACGTCGAGGTTCGAGAAGCTGTTCGGCGAGCCTCGCGATCCGAACGTCCCGTTCTTCACCGGGGACACAGGGTGGCCCTCGTACTATGGCGAGCGACCGGGCAACCATTCCGAGCTTCTGCGGTACAACCAACACTACGCCGACATCGCCGCGAGCATCCAGCACGTGACGGAAGAGCTCGTGCTGAAGCTGGCGGTGGAGGCCCACAGGGAGACCGGCCTGACCAAGTTGTGCATGGCCGGAGGCGTGGCCCTGAACGCGGTGGCGAACGGGCGCGTCCTGAACGAGACGCCGTTTGAGGAGGTCTACATCCAACCGTCCGCGGGCGACGGAGGCGGCTCGCTCGGCGCGGCCCTCTATGCGTGGCACTGCGCGCTCGGCAACAGTGAGCGGTTCGTCATGGACCACGCCTATTGGGGCAGGGAGTACGACCGTGACAGCATCCGAGCCGCTGTCGAGAGGTCAGGGTGCCGGTCGACACGGTTCGAGGATGAGGACGCGCTGGTCGACGCGACGGTCGACCGCATCATGGACGGTGACGTCGTCGGATGGTTCCAGGGGCGTTTCGAGTGGGGGCCTCGCGCGCTGGGCAACCGGAGCATCCTGGCCGACCCACGACGGGCTGAAATGAAAGACATCGTGAACGGGAAGGTCAAGTTCCGCGAGCCGTTCCGCCCGTTCGCACCGTCGGTGCTAGCCGAGGCCGCAACAGGGTATTTCCGGCTGCCGAACGATGCCGGAGGGATGCCGGAGCGGTTCATGCTCGTCGTCGCGCCGATCGAGGACGCCAAGCGCGACGCCATCCCGGCCGTCGATCACATGGGCACGGCGCGTCCGCAGACGGTGTACAAGGAGACCAACCCCCGATACCATGAGCTTGTCCGAAGGTTCGGTGAGGCCACGGGTGAGCCCGTCTTGCTGAACACGTCGTTCAACGTTCGGGGCGATCCCATCGTGGCTTCGCCGGAGGACGCGCTCGACACCTTCCACAAGAGCGGCTTGGACGCCCTCGTGGCGGGCGACTTCCTCATCGAGAAGGGATAGGCAGGGTCGAACTCACGATGCAAATTGTCAGGGAGACCGTCGCAAAGCTGGGGATCGCGGGGGAGCTGATTGTCTTCCTTTGGAAGCGCAAGCTCTGGTGGCTGATACCCATGGTGGCCGTGCTTCTGGCGTTCGGCATCGTGATCGTCGTGGGAGGATCGACGGGCGCGGGGCCGTTCGTGTACACGCTGTTCTAAGGGGTATCACACGAGACACCCCCTGGGCCGCCCTTCGACGGGACCGCTCATACAGCCTTACGTCTGCACAACGAGCGATGAAAGTGCTAGATCGTTTAGTGTTGGCACTCGGTCCTGGCAGTAGCCGAAGATGGATTCCCGCCCCCGTCTTCACGGGGGCAGGCTCTTCGCGAGAATGACGATTTAGGGTGTTTGTTGGTTTTTAATCGCTCATGTCAGTTGCCACCGACACCACCATCATGAAAATTACCGTAGCAGGGGCGATTCGCAGGGGGTTATTACCGGCAGGTCTGCCGCACTCTAGGACTAGTCGCCGGCAATCTTGACGGAGCCGTCCTGTGTCCAGCCTGTGACCGGTTTCCCTGAGCTGTCCCCGAAGGCAGGAGCGGACGGGAATCCCACCGCTGCCGTCGCGCCGTGACATTCTTCCTTGTCACTGACGGTCAGGTCGATCTCCACGATATCCCCGTCCGGCATCGTGTCGTCCAAGGAGAAGTGCACGAACCGTATCGTCGTGTTCATGAACCGCGCCTGTGAGATGAAGGTCGTGGGAACCGAGAGTGTGACCGAGTCCGGGACTCCGTCGTAGTCCTCATCCTTCGGGTCGAAGCTCAGACAGGCTTGGTCGTAGTCGACCGCGAACGTGATGCTGGAAATAGAGTTGCCGTCAGCGTCGAACGTAATGGTCACGGTCACCGGTTGTCCTGGCGCGCCCGGAATTTCTTCAGGAATCGTAAGTGACGGCCCTTCCTGGACCGCTGTGGGCGTGTGAGTTGAAGTAGCGGTAGCCGTTGGTGTCGAGGTAGCGGTGGGCGTGTGAGTCGAAGTAGCAGTGGCCGTAGGTGTCGAGGTAGCGGTGGGCGTGTGAGTCGGAGTGGGAGTGAATGTTGGGGTTGGGGTGGCGGTGGGTGTGTGAGTTGAAGCAGCAGTGGGTGTGGCCGTAGGTGTGGAGACAGCGCTGGACGTGCGCGTCGGAACCGGAGTGGGGGTTGGTGTAGGTGTCGGGGTCGGCGTCGCAATGCCTATCGAGCCGTCTTGCATCGTTCCGGCTACTTCCCCGCCGTCCGTATCGAAGTATGTCGCCGGAGTAGTTCCCCAGAACCCAACGTTGACCGTCGCTCCCCAACACGCCGCATCGCTAGCGATATCTAAGGCGATGGCAACGATCACCCCGTCCGACATCGAGGCGAACGGGAGCACGATATCGGCGAGGACAACGTCGATCTCCCTGCCCGAATCCTCCGGCGCCGCGGCGACAAGAGTCCTTCCGAATTCCGGCGGAAGCATAAGGCTGACCGAGTCCGGCAGGCCGTTCAGGTCACCGTCCGTAGGATCGAAACTTAGGCAGGACCGGTCATAGTCCAGTGAGAACGATACGCCCAAGATTTCAGCACCATCGGAGTCGAACGTGATAGGTACGGCAACCGTCTTTCCGGGTGTCGCAGATATGTCATTTGGGATGCTGAGTGACGGTTTGGCTGGGACCGGCGTGGGTGTTGGGGTGGATGTAGATGCAGGTGTGGGTGCTGAGATCTGCACTGAGCCGTCTTCCGTCGTGCCCTCCAAGCCATCGCCTTCATCGTTTGCATACATGGCAGGTGGACTGGACGAAAACCCAACCCCTGCCTTAGCTCCTCGACATAGCTTTTTCTCCGTAATAGCTAGAGTGATCTCCATGATTACTCCGTCTGGCATTGCCGCGTATGGGCGTGCCGTGTCCGCGAGAACGATATCTATCTCCCCGTCCGAGTCGCCCCGGTCGTGGTTCACTCGGATTGCCCCGAACTCCGTAGGGACCATCAACTTCACAGAGTCCGCCAGGCCGTCCGTGTTTTTATCGGTCGAATCGAAACCCAGACATGTTTCGTCGTAGTCCACGGAGAAGGTTATGCTCGACACCTTTGCGCCATCGGAGTCGAACGTGATGGGTACCGTCACTTGACCATCGGGTGTTGTCGGTATCTCATCAGGAATGCTGAGTGACGGCTTCTCCGGAGGGGGCGTAGTGGTAGGTGTGGGCGTGCGCGTAGGCGGTTTTGTCGGAGTTGCCGTGGGGATTGGTGGTGGCGCAAATGTCGGGACTGCGGGAAATGTCGGTGTTGGTGTGTTGGTTGAGGTTGGCGTACTCGTTGGCAGAGGCGTCCGCGTGGGTTTTCTCGTCGGGGTATGAGTCGGAGTAGTCTTGGGGCCGGGCCAGATGAGGAGCGCCGGAGTCGACGTGCTCGTAGACAGAGGCGTCTGCGTGGGTTTTCTCGTCGGGGTATGAGTCGGTGTGACCTTGGGTTCCGGCCAGATGAGGAGTGAAGGTGTAGGCGGCGATGTGCCCGTAGATGTAGGACTAGCGAACGGCGACGCAGATGATTGACTCGTTTGAATTACGGTCTGCGTTGAGGCGGGGAGGGTGCTGGACGGTTTTCTCCCTGTAGAATCCGGTGGTCCGGAAAACGCCGAGACCACTACGCCGGAGAGCACGGATGAGGCGGTTATCGACGCGGTCAGCGCGACCGCGCGCGCATAGTCCAACCGTGTCATCTATCAGAACCCCCCACGACTTCCAGCGTGTGAGTGAAGTCGCGGGTCAGTACTATACCATATTATGAATGAAATATCATAAATATTCCTAATATATATGAATAATCTATGAAATCAACACCAACAAATGCGTGAATTGCGGTTTTCTCCCTGCGCCGCCTTGTGCCACACCCGCTTACGACTTGGCTGAATGAGGACCCGAATCCGTTGAAGACGGCGGGCGATTCTCATTACAATGTTCGTGCCGGATAATCGAGCGTGAGTATCATGAAAGTCCTTATCGTCAACGGTCCGAATCTGAACAGGCTCGGTATGCGCGATCCCTCCCAGTACGGGAGCGACACGCTTGCCGACATCGAGTCGCGCCTCCGCGAACGGACGGAATCGCTCGGCGTCGAGCTGGACTTCTTCCAGTCGAACCACGAGGGCGCTATCGTGGACTACCTGCAGGAGGCCTCCCAGGACGCCTCAGGCATCGTGGTGAATGCGGGAGCCTTGACGCACTACGGCATCTCCCTGCGGGACGCCATCGCCGATACAGGGCTGCCGTTCGTCGAGGTGCACCTGTCCAACATCCACGCGCGAGAGGAGTTCCGGCATCACTCGGTCATCGCGTCACTGGCGAAGGGCCAGATAGCCGGCCTCGGATGGCGGGGCTATCTCTACGCATTGGACTACCTGGTCGAGACCATCGAGCGGACGTAGGAGAACGGAATGACGCTGAGCTACGGCGAGTTGAAGAAGGGAATGCCGATTGCGTTGGACGGCGAGCCATACGCAGTCGTCGACTACGAGCGAACGAAGATGCAGCAACGCGCTCCTGTGATGCGGATCAGGTTCCGGTCGCTCCGCACGGGCCGCATCGTGGACCGCACCTTCAACGGCTTCGACGTGAAGTTCGCCGTTGCGGACGTGGAGCGACGAAAGGCGGAGTATATCTACCAGGACGGCGAACTGTATTACTTCATGGACAATGAGACCTTCGAGCAGTTCCCTCTGAACGGCGACCAGATCTCCGACTCGCTCCCGTACCTGATCGAGCAGACCGGCGTCGACCTCGTCCTCTACCAGGACGAGCCGATCAGCATCGAGATACCCCTCAACGTCGATCTCAAGGTCACCGACACGGACCCCGGCTTCAAGGGCGATACGGCCACCGGCGGCAGCAAGCCCGCCACGGTCGAGACGGGGCTCGTCGTGCAGGTGCCGCTCTTCATCGACGTTGGAGAGACGATCAGGGTGGACACCCGCACGGGCGAGTACGCCGGGCGCGTGTAGCCTCAATTGGTGTCCAATAGGGTTGATGGAAACCGTTCGTGGTGAGCCTGTCGAACCATGAACCACCCTTCGACAAGCTCAGGATGAACGAAGTCTTTTTGGACACCCTTTAAGGCGTGAGCATGGCCGTCTATTCAGTTTCAGAAGTGGCGAGGTATCTCACGGAAATCCTCCGTGAAGACCCGGTCCTGCAGAACGTATGGGTGCGCGGCGAGGTCGGGAATCTCACCCGCTCTGCCGCTGGACACTCGTACTTCAGCCTGCGGGATGCGGACGCCACGCTCCGATGTGTGATGTTCCGTGGCGGAGGCGTCGGGGCCGACCTCATCGAGGAAGGCAGCGCCGTCATCGCGCACGGCCGAGTTGCGCTCTACGAGCCGCGTGGCGATCTTCAGCTTATTGCCGACGTGGTGCAGCCCGAGGGGGTCGGCGAGCTTCAACTGAAGCTCGAAGAGCTCAAGATGCGGCTCGAAAAGGAGGGACTGTTCGAGGAGTCCCGCAAGCGGCCGCTGCCGCGATTTCCCGTGCGTGTGGGAGTCGTCACCTCGCCGACCGGCTCCGTCTGGCATGACATCCAGAATGTGACCACCCGCCGCTACCCGGCCGTCGAGCTTGTGCTCGCGCCGGCACTGGTGCAGGGCAACGAGGCGGTTCCCACCATCGTTGCCGCGTTCGACGCGCTGGAACGTCTCGATGACATCGACGTGACAATCGTCGCGCGCGGGGGAGGTTCCCTCGAAGACCTCTGGCCCTTCAACGAGGAGGACGTGGCGCGTGCGATATTCAAGAGTAGCGTGCCGGTCGTCAGCGCCATCGGCCATGAGACGGACTACACCATCGCCGACCTCGTGGCCGACGTTCGAGCGCCGACGCCGTCCGCAGCCGCAGAACTCGTGATGCCGGATCAGGCGGAACTGCTTGCCGACATTGGGGCGCTCCGCAGATCCTTGAACTCCATAATCACGGGCCGGCTCGAAACGGCCCAATGGGAGATGGAATCGCTCCTTCCCCGCCTGCGGCGCGGGCTGCCCGACTTCGATACGCTCAGGCTGCGCATCGACGACATGATGCGGACGACGGCCGGTCACCTGCGCGGGAAGATGCAGGTCTCAGGTGAGCGCATCAACGGTTTGCTAGGCAAACTGGAGTCTCTCAGCCCGCGAGATACGCTGCTGCGCGGGTACGCCATCGTTCACAGGGAAAGTGCAGTGGTGACCTCACCGTCGCAGGTCGCGGATGGCGATATCATCGGGGTAACCGTGGCAGAGGGCGACTTCAAGGCACAAGTGACCACCGACAACGAGCGCCCGGCGCCTCGCCGGCGGAGGAGATCCATAAAGTCACCATCAACAGGGCAGGCGAGTATGGACCTGTTCGAAGACTGATAGGATAGGCGGGCGAGGAATATGCAAGAAGAACCGAAGACCGACGACGAATTCAAGGACCTCACGTTCGAGCAGGCGCTGGAGCAGCTCGAAGAGACGGTCCGCGCCATGGAGGCGGGAGAACTCTCGCTGCAGGAGACCACCTCGCTCTTCGAGCGGGGTATGCGGCTCGCCAACCACTGCGGCGACGTGCTCTCGAAGGCCGAGCTGAAGATCACCCAGATCCAGACCGCCTACGGAGATTCACCTGAACCGGCCGAGTCTGACGAGTCTGACGTCTTTTGACACAAGATAGGAAAGTTCTGCATACCTCGCAAAAGGATCTGTCATTCCGAGTGCAGCGAGGAATCTAGGATTTTGGGACGGGGTCAAAACGAATTGGTAAAAGTCGCACTGTGTCTATCCCTGCACGGTCTCATGCTGCCAGCCGGAGTGCGGTGAATGACCAATAGATACACCGATGAGTGGACGGCCTCTCTTCTCAATGCGGAGCGGAAGCTCAGTGGGCTGACTCCCGAAGAGCTCATGGAAGAGGCCGGTCTAAGTCCCGGAATGACGGTTGTGGACTACGGCTGCGGGCCCGGTCTTCTGACCCTGCTTGCTGCAGAATTGGTCGGCTCAGCAGGCAGGGTATATGCCCTCGATATCCACGAAGGCATGGTGTCGCTGGTCGAATCGAGAGCCGCCGAGACGGGACTGGCAAACGTCACCGCCCTGCTGAACGATGGGTCGGAAGCGCCCCTGCCGGGCGGTGTGGCCGACGTCATCCTATGCACCCTCGTGTTCCACTACAAGGAGTCGAGACACGAGAGACAGGCCTTGGCCACCGATTTGGCTCGTCTATTGAAGTCCGGCGGATGCGCGATGCTCGTCCAGTGGGACGATCGAGCGCCCTACGAGGAGATGCACGAGCTACTCACGACCGCCGGCCTCAAGTGCGGCCCGCCGTCCCCGGTAGTCGAACGCCAGTACAGGTTGAAGGCGACGAAGCCCTGCGATCCGTAGCGGCAGCCCTCCCGCGTCACATGCGATAAGCCCGCCACAGCAGCCGTTCGTAGGAGCGCGCCATGGCGATGAACCACGGGTCGGTCTCCGGGGCGAGCGGCCGTACCAGAATCGAGTGCCAGCCCGCCCGGTTCGCGCCTACGATGTCGGTGAGGATGCGGTCGCCCACGAACGCCCACTGCTCCGGGGGTACGTCGAAGTGCCGCTCCGCCTCGCGGTAGGGCTCCGGGGACGGCTTCCTCTTGCTGGCGGGCACGACATGCAGCGGGAAATGCTCGATCAGTTCCTCCCTCCGCCTGTCGGTGCAGTTGGAAATGATGCACAGACGGTCGGCGAACAGTCCACGCATGACCTCGATGTTCATCAGCAGCCGATCATGGATGCCCATCCCGTGGAACCGGCACAGCGTTTGGTCGGCGTCGAAGGCTATGGCGCGGATGCCGCGGTCGTACAACGCCCGCGCGTCGATCTCGGCCACGCTGTCGACCTGCTGATCGGGGCGAAGTTCGCGCTTGCCGGGAAGCGCTTCGCTGAGTGGCGGCACGGACCGGGTACCTCCGGCGCTCCTTGAGCGCGTATTTGGCCCTAGTGTATCGTAGAAATACGGCGCATCACACCGAAACGGCATGACCCGTTGAACGGCCCCGTCGTTAAAACCACCAGGGGCGCTTTCCCCACCGGACGGCACGTGTACGAATCCGACGAATACGAGCAGGAACGCTATGTTCCGATGCCTGAGGTAACGCGCAGGCCGTACCTCACCTACGCTCTGCTCGCCATCAACGTCGTCATGTTCGGCCTCGCGCACCTCGCGGGCGGGACCGAAGATCCCGATGTGCTCCTCGATTTTGGCGCCATGTTCGGCCCCCTCATCTCCCAGGGAGAATACTGGCGGCTGCTCACGGCGATGTTCCTTCATTCCGGCTTCATGCACCTGGGGTTCAACGTCTTGGCGCTCTTCATATTCGGGCAGTCCGTTGAACGTTCGTACGGACACGCGCCGTTCTTCCTCATATACTTCCTTGCCGGCCTGGCCGGGAGCGTCACGAGCTATCTGTTCAACTCCATCGCCATCGCGGCGGGCGCGAGCGGGGCAATCTTCGGCGTCGTCGGGGCCCTTGGAGCGTTCCTCCTTCTGCAGCGCCGAACGTTCGGCAAACACGCGCAGAACAGCTTGATCGGCCTTGCGGTCATTGTCGGTATAAACATAGTCATCGGCCTGTCGACGCCCGGCATCGACAACTGGGCGCACGGCGGCGGACTGGTCGCGGGATTCATTCTCGGACTGGCGCTCTCGCCGCAGTACCGGCAGGCCGGAACGGTGTTCGGCTCCCGGGTATTCGTCAATACGTCGGGGTCGCTCATCCTCAAGTGGTGGGTCGTGCCGGTCACACTGCTCGTTCTGGCCCTCGGCGTGGTCATCGCCGACCGCAGGCTGCCGGAGAACTCGTTCACGCACTATTTCCGAGCGGAACGCTACTATTCGCAAGGTGATTATGGACGGGCCCTCGACTCACTGGCCCTCGCGATAGAGTCTGGCCCCATTGGCGCAGCACAGTCGCATTTGCTGCGTGGAAAGATCTACATCGAGGCCGGCAACTATCAGTTGGCACAGCAGGAGCTGGGCATGGCGCTGAGATTGGGAAGTCGGAGTGTCCAGGTCGAGGCGCTGGAGGCGATCCGTTCCATCCCCGGCAGGTGATCCAGCGTTAAACAGGCGTCACCCGCAACGCCTTCCCCCGAAGCTACGCCGACTTCTGCTCCCACAGCGGAAGCGGCGTGATCTCACCGTCCTCGCGGACGAGATGGACGCCCGTGATCTTGCGGATGGACTCTTCGTCGACGACGCAGCGCGTCACGCCGGATAGGGTGGGCAGCTCGTACATCACGTCGAGCAGCGTCTCTTCGAGAATGGCTCGCAGCCCTCGCGCGCCGGTGCCCCGCTCAATGGCCAGATCGGCGGCGGCTTCGAGGGCTTCCTGGGTGAATTCGAGCTCGACCCCGTCCATCTTGAAGAGGCTCTGGTACTGCCTCACGAAGGCGTTCTTCGGTTCGGTGAGGACTCGGACGAGGGCCTCCTTGTCGAGGCTGCGAAGGCCGACGGAAATCGGCAGACGCCCAACGAGCTCCGGGATGAAGCCGTACTCCAGCAGGTCGTCGCCAATGACGTGGTCGAGCAGGTCCGCCCCGTCCTCCGAGAGGCCGTCCGAGGACTTTCCGGTGGAGTTGAATCCCAAGGTGACTCTGCCCTTCGAGAGGCGCTCGTCGACGATCTCGTTCAGCCCTTCGAACGCTCCCCCGCACAGGAAGAGGATATCGTCCGTCTTGATCTGCACGAAGTCCTGGTGAGGGTGCTTGCGTCCGCCCTGCGGTGGAACGTTAGCGACACACCCCTCGATGATCTTCAAGAGCGCCTGCTGGACGCCTTCGCCCGATACGTCCCGTGTGATCGAGGGGTTCGGGCTCTTTCGTGAGATCTTGTCGAACTCGTCGATGTAGATGATGCCCTGCTGCGCCTTCTCGATGTCGAATTCCGCCGTCTGAATCAGCCTCAGGAGGATATTCTCCACGTCCTCCCCAACGTATCCCGCCTCCGTCAGCGAGGTCGCGTCCGCGATGGCGAAGGGAACGTCGAGCACCTTGGCGAGGGTCTGAGCGAGGAGCGTCTTGCCGGAGCCCGCCGGCCCCATCATGAGAATGTTGGCCTTCTGAAGCTCCACGTCGGGCGACGGCATCAGGTTGGACGTGATGCGCTTGTAGTGGTTGTACACCGCCACGCTCAGGACCTTCTTCGACCTTTCCTGCCCTACCACGTACTCGTCGAGCTTCCGGTATATCCACCGCGGCGTGACGCTCTTGGAGAGGACTTCTTTGGAGGCCGGTTGACGGGCGGGCGCCTGGCCCTCCTCGTTCATGATCTGTCCGCACAGGCCGATACACTCGTCACAGATGAAGACCCTGTCGGGCCCGGCAAAGATCCTCTTTACCTGCTGCTGTGCCTTTCCGCAAAACGAGCATTTGTAGTTGCTCGTGTCATCTGTTCGCGATGTCGTCATATCCCCCTCGACGTAAGACTCGGTTGGAACGAAACCGCCCCCCGGTCTCTCACGGGGGGCGGTGCTTTCGGTCCTTCTGTTAGGAGTCCTGGCCCATCTTCTCCATTTCTTCGTTCGTTACTACTTCATCGACGATGCCGTAGTCCTTGGCCTCCTCCGCGTTCATGAAGAAGTCGCGGTCGGAGTCCTTTGCGACCCGATCGTACGGCTGCCCCGTCGTTTCTGCGATGATGCTCCGCACCCGGTCTTCGAGGCGAAGCGTCTCTCGCGCCCATATCTCGATGTCCGACGCCTGACCCTGGGTCCCACCCATTGCCTGGTGCATGTGCACGGTGGAGTTCGGGAGCGCAAATCGCTTGCCCTTGGCGCCCGCCGTAAGAAGCACCGTCGCCATGCTCATGGCCGACCCGACGCAGTAGGTCTGAACGTCGGGCTTGACGAGCTGCATGGTGTCATAGATTGCGAGGCCGTCGTAGATGTAACCGCCGGGAGAGTTGATGTACATGAGGATGTCGCGATCCGGGTCCTCGCTGTCGAGATACAGAAGCTGGGCAACGATGGCGTTCGCGACCTGATCGTTGATGGGAGTGCCCAGGAAGATGATGCGCTTGCGAAGCAGAAGGGAGTAGATATCGTATGCGCGCTCGCCCCTGGCGCTCGTCTCCACCACCATCGGCAGAACGTTTTCGAAGTTCGGTGTCCGCACGTGTGTCTCCTTGATGTTCGTCTCGTTGTCCCGGCCACCCAAACTAGAGCATCGGCATCGACGAGACGATCTCGTCGACGAGTCCGTACTCCTTGGCCTCTTCGGCGTTCAGATAGAAGTCGCGGTCGGAGTCGCGCGTGACACGGTCGTAGGGCTGTCCCGTCGTGTCGGCGATGATCTCGCGCAGTTGGTCCTTGAGGCGGAGTATCTCGCGGGCATGAATCTCGACGTCGGTCGCCTGGCCCTGAGCTCCCCCCAGCGGCTGGTGCATGTGAATCGTGGAACTGGGTAGGGCGTAGCGCTTGCCCTTGGCCCCCGCCGTCAATAGCACGGTGCCCATGCTTCTGGCGGCTCCGACGCAGTAGGTGCGAACGTCCGCGTTGATGAGCTGCATCGCGTCGTAGATGGCAAGGCCGGAGTAGATGATGCCGCCGGGAGAGTTGATGTACATGAGGATGTCGGACTCTGAGTCCTCGCTGTCGAGATAGAGAAGTTGCGCTACGACTGAGTTCGCCACCTGATCGTCTATAGCAGTGCCCAGGAAGATGATCCGCTTGCGGAGCAGGAGAGAGTAGATGTTGTACTCTTCCTTCCTCCCCTTTTCATTCGTCTCAACGACCGTTGGTACGGCGTTTTGAAAGCTCGATGTCAGCAAGTTTGTCTCCTCATTGCGCATTGTCCCAATAGTGAAATCCGCTTCATCCGCCCCACATCTTCATTAGTCATCGCCTGTCTAGGTCGTTGACTGCGCCGCGACCTCCGCTTCGTCTTCCTCTTGAGACGATTCCTCTTCAGGTTCCTCGTCCGCCTGCCCCTTGGCGATCAGCACGAGCCGGTCGAGCGCCTTCTCGATGAGAAGCGACTCCCTGACCGAAGACTTCACGCGCTCGGAGCGAAGCTCCTTGTTCGTGAGCTTTCGCCCGGTCGACTCGTCCCCTTCTCTTGCTAGCTGCTTGAGCCGGTCGTTGAGCTCGTCGTCCGAGATTTCGAGGGTTTCTTGCTCGATGAACGCGCTAATCGCGTAGGAGCGGTTGAGCTTCTCGACGGCCTCCTCGTGCATCTCGTCGCGGATCTGTTCGGCCGTCTTGCCGGTGAAGCGGTTGTAGTCGTCCTCGCTGATCCCCAAACGCTCCATCATCTCGTCGCGCCGCGCTTCCATTTGATCGATCTCGTTTTGGATGAGGAGGGGGGCGATCTCCATATCGGCGTTCACGACCAGCTCTTCAATAGCCTCCTCGCGGTACTCATGCTCGTTCTGCCGCATGGTCGCGTTTTGAATATTCTCTCGCAGCTGCTCTTTGAGATCGTCAAGGGTCTCGCACTCGTCCCTGACGCTCTGGGCGAATTCGTCGTCCAGTTCGGGAAGGAGGCGCTGCTTCACGTCGGTTATCGTGACGGTGAATTCGGCCTGCTTGCCCGCGATCTCGTTGTCTGCAAAGTCGCCGGGCACGTCTAGGGTAAAGTCCGCAGGCGTATCGACTTCCAGCCCCTCCAGCTCGGCTGCGAAACCCGGCAACGGGAGGGTGGAGGTTGGGTCCACCATGAATTGGGAGTCGGTCTCGTCGATGATCTTTACGTCGTTGATCGTTCCCACGACGTTCATGGTGACGAGGTCGTCGTGAGCGACCGCGCGATCGACGGGTTCCCAGGATGACTGCTGCGTGCGAAGCTCTTCAAGCTCCTGCTCGACATCCTCGTCGCTCACCTCGACGGGGTCTTCTTCGACGCGAATGCTCTTATAGTCGCCCAGGTCGAGTACGGGGTTGAGGGCAACGGCGGCCTCCACGACGACAGGATCGAACTCAACGTTGTCGAGCTGCGGGAAGCCGACGCTCTCGATCTCCTGGTTCTCGACAGCCTTCGTGATGACGTCGGCCACCATGAAATCGAGCGACTCGGAAATGAGGCTTTCCCGGCCCATCATGCCCTCGACGACCTGTCGAGGGGCCTTGCCGGGACGGAATCCGGGAATGCGCATCTTCCCGACGGCCTGCCGGTAGCCACGCTCTACGTACGGCTCAAGGTCATCGTCGTCCAGTTCGATGCGGAGCGTGACTTGGCGCTCCTCGACTTCACCTTGAGTTACTTTCACACGTGGGCTCCCTGCGCAAGTTCCTAATGGCCTACCAGGCGATTATATCAGACGGAATTTTCGGGTGTGAACGTTTTTGCGGTGCCGCTAAGCGTCACTCTTCGTCCCCGGACGTGCTTGCTTGGCGGTTCTTCGTCAGGCGGAGCATCTCTATCTTGAGGTTGTCCATCTCTATGATTTCCACGGTAAAGCCGTCGGCGTCGAACGTCTCTCCCGCGGACGGAATGTGCCCCAGCCGTTCGAGCGCCCAGCCGGCGACCGTCTCGAAATCGCCCTCTTCGATGTCGAGCTCGAGCCTGTCGCGCGCCTCGTCGATGCTCATGCCGCCGTCGACCTCGTAGGTGTCTTGCCCGACCAGCGTCATCTCTTCCTCCGTCCCGATGCCCTCTTCTCCGACGCGGCCCATCACGTCCTCGATGAGCTGCTTCAGCGTGACGAGGCCCGCCACCCCGCCGAACTCGTCGACAGCGATGGCCATCTGGTTCCCCGACCTGCGAAGCTCGTCGAACAGCTCGGCGATGCGCTTGGTCTCCGGGACGAAGTGAACGTCGCGGGTCACGTCGGTCACCGAGTCCTCGTCCGCGAGGCCGTTGACGGCTAGCGACCTCAGGATGTCCTTCAGGGAGAGCACGCCGACCACGTTGTCCGTCGTGTCCCAGTAGACCGGGAACCGCGTATGCGAGTGCTCGGCGTAGGTCTTGAGGAACTCCTTCACACTGGAGCCGCGCTGTACGAAGACGATCTCCGTGCGCGGGGTCATCACGTCGCGCACCTGCCGGTCTCCGAACCGGAAGACGCCCTTCAGGCGCTCGGCCTCGTCCTGCTCGAACTCTCCCTCGCCCACGCCGATGTCGATGAGGGTGCGAAACTCTCCCTCCGTAATGGAACGTTGAGCTTCCTGCGCGCCACCGACCCGGCTGCTGAGCATCTTCGTGATCCACTGGAGGACCAGGACGAACGGAAGCAGTAGGAACTCGCCCCACTTGAGCGGATAGGAGTACAGGAAGGCGATCCTCTCCGAGTTCCGAAAGGCGATGGTCTTCGGAATCGTCTCTCCCAGCAGGAGCAGGGTCACGGTACCCAGTATGGTCGCTATCACGACACCGACGCCTTCGTTGCCCTCACCGGCGATGATCTCCACGCGGTTGACGACGACGACCGTGATGACGGCGCTGAAGGCGACGTTGACGAGGTTGTTGCCCAGCAGGATGGTCGAAAGGAGTCGCTCCGGCTCGTTGAGCATGTTTGCTACCCGGCGCGCGCCGGGCACACCTTCGCTGAGCAGGTGGGCGATCCTCGTCCTCTGAAGGGAGAGAAAGGCCGCCTCCGAGCTTGAAAAGAAGGCGGACAGCACTAAGAAGCCCAATAAAAGAGCAAGACTAGCAGCTTCTGCGCCTGACATAGTGGCAATTCCTCAAACTGAATCGTTCATCGAGGACTGTGAACGGGCAGCCAGGAACGCGAAGTCGCGTTCCGGACCGGACGGCGGTTGTGAGAGTGAACAGGGGGAGCCGAAGCGCACCGGTGTGGGCCGGGCCTTCGGCTGGGTAGACGGCGGTCTGTCTGGATCGGAGTCCATACGTTCCACTCTACATCAGACGGGCGAACGAGGTAAAGCGCTCCATTTGGGACCGGACCCGTCACTCGGCCAATGGAGCCGGGTACGATTCAGCTTGCACTGAGCGAGGTGCTTGTGTACATTTCGACTTCAAGCGAAAGGAAGAGGTTGCCCCGCCATGAGACTATATATTATCGTTGTATCACTTTTCGCTCTTGCCGCGCTCGCATGCTCTCAAGATGGCGATGACGAATCCTCGTCACGCCTGCAGACCGTGCAGGACAGGGGCGAGGTCGTCTGCGCGACGCTGGACGACACGCCGGGATTCGGTTTCCTGGATGAGCAGGGCAGCCACCTGGGCTTCGATGTCGACCTGTGCCGCGCCGTTGCGGCCGCCACGCTGGGCAACGCCGACGCCGTCGAGCTTCGCACGATTGACGCGGCAGAGCGCGGGCCCGTCATGCAGGCGGGCGAGGTGGACCTCCTCGTGTGGGTGACGACGTGGACGAGCTCACGTGACGCCGCGTGGGGCGACTTCGTGCCGACGATGTTCTATGACGGACAGGGGTTCATGGTGCCCAACCGGCTGGGGGTATCCAGCGCGTATGAGCTTGGCGGGGCCGCCGTGTGCACCACGGCCGGCACGACCAGCGAGCTGAACATGGAGGACTTCTTTCGTCAAAACCGAATGGAGTACAACCCGTTGATCTTCGAGAGCGGCGACGTGGCGCTTGACGCCTACGCGAACGGGGTGTGCGACGTATTCACTACGGACCGCTCCGCCCTCGCGGCCCTCAGGACGAGCATTCCCAATCCCGAAGAGCACATGATTCTCCCCGAAGTCATATCCGAGGAGCCGCTCACTCCAATGGTGCCGCATGGCGACAGCCAGTGGTTCGACATCGTGAAGTCGGTGATGGCTATCCTCATCTATGCCGAGGCCTATGGCGTGAATTCGGGGAACGTCGCGCAGATGACGACGAGCGATAACGTGAAGGTGAAACGCCTGCTGGGAACCGAGGGATCATGGGGTCAGGCTGACCTCGGCCTTGACACGACCGTGGCACAGACGGTCATTACCCAGGTGGGCAACTACGGTGAGATCTACGACCGACACCTTGGGCCGGACGGGATCGGACTGCCGAGAGAGGGCGGCCGGAACGCCCTCTGGGCCGACGCCCCCTGCGCCGACTGTCCGAAGGGGGGGCAGATATACGCGGCGCCGTTGCGGTGAATTCCGGCATAGACGTAAGAATTCCGCTCCCGCGCTCACGAACGGGGCCGGAATCAATCACGCTATGTTGCCGGGCTACCCCACTGGCAGGTGTTGCACCTTTACAGGATTCCAGCGCACGAACTGCTCGCCGTAGCCGAAGCCGTTCACGTACCCGACAGCACCGTCGATGCTCGCCATGAAGACATCCATCTTGGCGGAGAAGTCCTCGCCCGGCTTGGTCTGCGTCGTGCCGAACTCGGCCATGGCGGCCTTCTTCTTGTCGGCAACGTCGGTGATGTCCACGACGACGTCCGGGGCTTGACGAGGAGTTGCCATGAGCACGTCCGAGCGAGCGTCCAGATAGTAGGCGAAGTAGACTTCGCTCACCGAATGCGGCGCGAGAGGCGAGTCGAAACCGTCGGCGCGCACGTAGTCCACGCACCGAATCGCGAACTCGCCCGCGTCCATGTGGTCGAATCGTCCGTACTCCAAGGGGTGCTGTGTGATCACGATGTCCGGCCGGAACGACCGCATCAACTCGATCACCGTCTTGTATTCGTCGTACCCGAACATCGTCGGGTTCTCGGGGAAGTCGAGGAAGTGCCAGTGCTGAACGCCGAGGATGTCGGCGGCCCTCGCAAGCTCCTGCCGCTTCATCTCCTTGATCTTGTCGAAGTCCTTGAGCTTGTCCTCGCCCTCTGCAGGGAAGACATTGAACGCATGCGTCACGACGCCGGAGGTCAGGCTGACCCACATCACCTCGTCGCCCCGCTCGATATGCTTGGCCACCGTGCCTCCGGTGCGCTCCGCTAGGTCCTGCGGATGCGCCGTGATCGCCATGAGTTTTGTCAATGTCCGTCCTCCTAAGTGTTCTCCCGCCCCTACAGATCCATAACCCTCGGAGCGCACGGTAATGTACCACCAAAGTTGAATGGGTGTCGAACGGGAAACCAGTGTGCGTTTGCGGTCGCCGCCCACGCTGGATATGATACCTGCTCATCGGAGGTGCTCCGCGCAATGAAGATACTGATTATGGGTTCCGGGGCCGTGGGCGGATACTTCGGCGCCGTGCTGAGCCGCGCGGGCCATGAGGTGGTGTTCATCGCGCGTGGCAGCCACCTGGAGGCGATCAATACTAACGGCCTCCGCGTGAAGAGCGACGCGACGGGCGCCTTCAATGTCCAGGCCTCCGCCGTGGAGCGCCCCGACGGCTCGTGGAAGGCCGACCTCGTCCTCTACTGTGTCAAGGGCTACGACAACCACACGGGAGTGCCGACCATTGGGCCGGCGGTTGGAGACGGCACGGTGGTGCTGACGCTCCAAAACGGCATGGGTAGCGTAGACGCGCTTGCGACCGCCTACGGCAAGGAATCCGTGCTCCCAGGGCTCACTTATATCGACGCGACACGGACGGGACCGGGCGCGGTCAGCGAGTTCGGACTCAAGGCCCCCGACATCGTCTTCGGTGAGGAGGATGGGAGCGAATCGGACCGCGTCACGCGCGTGAGAGAGACATTGAACGTCGAGGGCATCGACGTGAAGGTCGCCGACGACATCACCAAGGAGCTTTGGAGCAAGTTCATCTACATCTGCGGACTCAGCGGCTCGACCTGCATCACCCGCTCGACCTTCGACCAGGTCGTCATGACTCCGCACACTCTCGAATTCGTCCGCAGCATTATGCGCGAGGCGTACGCCGTCTCCCAGGCCAAGGGCGTGAACATCGCCGCCGACTACGTCGATACCACCGTCGACTATTTCGTCAGCATCAAGGGCGAGAACACGTCCTCCATGTACACCGACCTCATGCGTGGCAACCCCATCGAGGTCGAGGTGCTCAACGGGGCAGTGGCACGAATGGGAGCAGAGGTGTCCGTCCCCACACCGATCAACTCCTTCATCGCCACGTGCCTGTCTCTGTACCACGCCCGGGCCATGGCCGAGCGGGGGAGCTAGGCGTCGTTCACGTGTAGGGGCGATTCGCGAATCGCCCCTACTTTCGTCTCTTCCCAGCCACCGCCGCCATTCCCTCGCGGTCCTGGTCCGATAAGTGCGGGGTAATCTTGTTGACGAAGTCCTGCAGCGTCTCATCGACCGTCGCGTCCGACGTGTCGAGCTCGATCTTGCGGGTGAGCCGGGAGCGCTGGAACTCCTCCCGGAATCTTTGCAGCACGAGTTCGACGTCCACGTCCTTGAGGATGCCGTTCGGATGCGGGTTCTCCGCCATCCGCCTGCGGATTACCTCCGGCCTCGCGGTCACGTGGCAGAGCACGGTGTCCGTGCCCCCGCTTAGGATCTTGTCCTCCATATTGCTCATGAAGTCACGCCGATTCTCGAATCCCAGGTACAGCTCCCCGTAGATACCCTCCTCGATGTGGAGGCCGATCATCACCGAGTCCCTCATCCCCGTCATCGTCGACAGCCCCGACACGTGGTACACGACGTTGTGCCGCATGATCGTCTCTTTCGTCCGCGTGCTCAACGCCCAGAGCTGCTCCTGCTCCTCCTCGGTGAAGTCGCTCGGCACGGGAGTGTACTCCTGCTCGTGCGTCACCGAGTACGGGAACTTGCCGTGGTCGTGCACGTTCTTGACCCACCCGCCAAGCTCCTCGTGTATCCAGTCGCGAATCCTGAACCCCAGCGTCGTCGTGCCCGTGTACTCGCAGCCGATGATGACCAGCTTCATGTGACGGCCTCCTCCTATGGTGCCAGGTCCCGAATAAACGCCCTAATCTCATCCGAAATGTCGTCGCGGTCGAGGGCCTCTCGGATGGATGCCTTCAACATTCCGGCGGGCACTCCCGTGTCGAAAAGCTCTCCAGGGAAACGGTACGCCGTCCCCCTGTGCGTCTTGAGCAGCGCCGCGATCCCGTCGGCCAGCCAGATTTCGTCCCCCGCCCCGGGACTCGTGCGCTCCAGCGCGGAAAAAATCTCCGGGGGAAGAACGTACCGCCCGACGACCGCCAGGTTCGACGGGGCCTCCTCGACGGACGGCTTCTCGACGAGTCCCGATATCTCATACACCCTGCCGTTTTGGCTCGTGGGCGCGACGACGCCCTTCTGCGGGATGGTCTCCTCCAGCGTCTCCGCCACGCCTATGACCGGCCCTCCGGTCTCTCCGTAGATGTCGATCATGCGCCCGATGGTCGATTCGCCGCCCCGGATCACGTCGTCGGGGAGCAGCACCGCGACCGGCTCATCGCCGACCGCCTCCTTGGCGACCAGCACGGCGTGACCATTGCCGAGCGGCTCGCGCTGCTGGACATACGTGATCTCCACGGTCTTCGCGAGGTCGGATACCCGTTTGATGAGGGCAGACTTACCCTGCCGCTCCAACATCCGCGCCACGTCGGAGGACGCATCGAAGTATGCGCTGATCGCCTCCTGGTTCGGCGAGACGACGATGACCACGTGCTCGATGCCCGCGGCGGCGGCCTCCTCGACCGCGAGATGGATGACCGGCGTGTCGAGGACGGACAGGAGTGCCTTGGGAACGGCCTTCGTCACCGGAAGGAAGCGTGTGCCGAGTCCCGCCGTCGGAATAACGGCCTTGCGCACGTTCATAGCCGACTTTCGCGCCTCCCAGTTCCGATTGCGGCCCGATTATAGCACGGTGGGCACAAGTCCAATTTGACAGGCAAGAACGTATGACCTATTATGGGTTTGAGACCGAGATCGGCCTAACCGGCGGCAGTGCCTGCGGGAATTACGAAATGATGCGGAATGTTACAAAAACGGCGGTGTTGGCATAAGGCTCGCGGCAACCTTTCAACCGTCCCCGCGCCTAATCCACGAGTGCAACTTCGGAGACGCTCGCCCAATGCAAGACGGGTAGTGTCTTAGTTTGAAACTACCCCAGCTACGGTATTATGCAAAACCAAAACGGAAGTCTCATCGACTCCCGACCCTATGCTATATACTGTAGGCACGACCTCAAGGGTTCACAAGGAGGTTTCAGCCATGCGTGGTCAAGGTCTTGCTGACGAGTTCAACTACTACTTGGAGCACCAAGATGATTTGGTGAAGGAGTATAACGGAAAGGTAATCGTCATCAAGGATCACAGAGTGCTGGGAGCTTACGACAGCGATACTGAGGCTGTCATCGACACCCAGAAGAATCATGAGTTGGGCACCTTTCTTGTTCAGTCCGTCAGTCCGGGTACAGGCGCCTACACGCAATCTCATTCTCGCGTCATGAGTACCCGGTGACCACCCAGTCCTTAGCATTTACAGTTACTACTAATGGGTATCCCGATGCTCTGATTAGCGAATGCCACGTCGAGCCTGTCGGTTCTACACGAAGGGAACGCAATAGCTTTCAAGCCATTTGGGATACTGGGGCCACTCGTAGCTCAATCACCCGAGAAGTGGTCGACAAATGCGGACTGAAACCGATAGGCAGGGCAAGGGTGTTCCATGCGGGGGTGGACGACGAGCCGGCCGAGACCGATGTCTATCTTGTCAACATAGGACTTCCCAATCGGGTTCTCGTACAGGATGTTAGGGTGAGTCGTTTGGGTTTCACCGGGGGTGATGTCCTGATAGGAATGGACATCATCAACACGGGCGACTTTGCCATCACACACCCAAATGGCGAGACGAAGTTCACTTTTCAGTTTCCGCCCCAAGCAGACATTGACTTCGTTATTGCACAACCACTACCTCCCCCTCGGAATCGGGCTGAACGGCGGGCGAGAAACCGTAAGCGGCGTTAGTTGCGTCGTAACCCACGACGCCCCGGAATGCCGCAAAATGTCCCGCAATGTCCCATTATTCGACTCCCAGCGACCGGAGTAGAGCTTCCTTGAGAACCACCCGTCTGCTCCCTGCGTGGTAGTATGGAGTCCAACCACCGTGTACTAGCACCACGACTACGGAGGACGCCATGACACTCGCCAGAGAAAAATGCGTAGCCTGCCGGCGGGACTCGCCGAGGGTCACACCGGAAGAGATTGACGAGCTCCACCCCGTCGTGTCCGACTGGGACCTGACGGAAGTCGACGAGATCAAGCGGCTCGACCGGACCTTCAAGTTCTCGGACTTCGCCGGGGCATTGGAGTTCTCTCAGAGAGTTGGCGAGATCGCTGAGGACGAGGGACACCACCCGCGCATCATCACCGAGTGGGGCCGCGTCAACGTCGCCTGGTGGACCCACAAGATACGCGGTCTCCACCGCAACGACTTCATCATGGCCGCGAAGACGGACGCGCTCTACGGGTAAGACGATTAACCGCCAACCGTCACGATACGAGGCCGAGCCCGTCCGTCTAGCTTCGACCAAGCGACGTTCGGGACATCCACATACGACAGCCATTCCGTCGCGTCGGCGAGGAGCAGGTCGGTCCTCAAGCCCATCCACTCCGGCTGAAACAGCCCAAGCAGTTCAACGCCGTCTCGCAGCTTGACCCGCGTGCCGTGCCGGTTGTGCGCCGAAAGGTGGTGGAACCCCACCGACGTCTTGATGACCGCGTGATAGAACAGCCGGAACGGGTAGGGCGTCTCGCGCCAAACATCCTCCAGCGTCTCGTGGCACTCCCAGAACTCGCCCCCGTTGAACTGCTCGATTGCTTGGCGCAGCTCTGGTGGAGGTTCCGGTGGTTGGGGGTGGGCGAACTTTTGGATTCCATGCAGGCGGAGGGCGTCGGCCCACTGGGCGTCCAACGCCCGCCGGTTGCGGAACGGCATTGTAGGGAGGTTGGTTAGAGGGTCGGTGGTTTGAGAGGGGGCCTTCATTTGAGGGCCTTCTAACTCATCGTTCGCTTGTAGTGTCCGGGTGTCACGAACTCGACGAGGCCGAGAGCCTTCAGCATTTGGAGTTGCTGGCGCAGCTTGTCGGGCACATGGCGATTTCTAGGGTATCGTCTTGCGGCAACGGGGCCGCACACTGCAACCAAGTCGTTAAGACGGAATCCGTCTTCCGGCATGGCTAGCACACCTTCCAAGGTGAGCCTCTGCCAGCCTTTGAATCCCTCCAACAGCCGTTCTCTATCGGATATGGAGAACGTCGCTTGCATGGCCGACTCGTCGGGTCGTTTCCCAGCCGCGGCGGGCGGCTTGGGGAGAGTGGCCTTTATCGCTTCAAGGGGGGCATAGAGCGCTTCAAGGTCTTCGCGCTTCATTCTTTGGGGCGGCTCGTCGGCGCCGAGCCCACGCAGAAGTGCTCCGGCGAGTTGCTTCACAACGCGCTTGTCCTCTGTACCCAGGCCGCATTCGAGGTTCAACCGCATTCCGTAAAAGGTGGCATTCGCCGAGGTCACCAGTGCGGAAGAGTCGTCGAAGACGTATATCTTGGCATGGAGGCCGCTCAAACTGCGGACCGTCACCCCCTCTTTTGCAAGAGCGCAAAGCGTATCCAGATTGGAAGACCCGAGCGCAAAGTCCCGGAGGTCGGTTCGCGTGACAAGGGTTCGGGACGCCTCCTCGGACACCATGTCCGCCAACTCGATGATGGCGTCGCTGACATACGGACTCCCAACGAGCATCCGCGCGGTGCAAGTCCCAGCGCGTTCCGCCAGCCAGTCGCGGGTCGGCGTCGTGACGATTTGCAGATTGGCCATGCTACTTCGGCTCTTCCGATAACTTATCGACTTGGAACACGTGGTATTCGACCTCTTCCCAGTCGAGTTCATCAGGGTTCAGGTAAAGGGCTTCGTCGCAAGCCTCGTTTTCGGTATCCGCCTCGATGATAATCGGGCATGAGACCGACCGTTCCAACCATATCATGTAATTCGGCATTCTGGCCTCCCCCGTATCTAGGCTCAAGCCTAGCGGCAAGATGCCGCGATCGTTGATCGGGTCGTCCGATGTTGTCAACCTATCTCTTTTCTGTTCGCAGGGGCAGGCCGCCCACCCCATCCAACCGTTGAAATCGTAAGACAACTGTACTATAATTCTTCAAAGGGACGGAGCGCTCCGTCCCTTTCGTGCGTCGTTCGGAATGTGGTTTCGGACAGTGCTCTGAACTAGGTACACTCGCCGAGGGGGGAAAACCCTCGAACGGCGGGAAGGAGGCTGGGATGACGGTCACAGCAGTGCTTGGCGCCCAGTGGGGCGATGAGGGAAAGGGCAAGCTCGTCGACGTACTTGCCCGAGGCGGCGACATTGTCGCTCGATTCTCCGGCGGCAACAACGCCGGCCATACTGTTATCACCGAGCAGGGTGAGTTCAAGTTTCACCTGCTCCCGTCGGGCGTCGTCTGGCCGCATACCCTGAACGTCATCGGCAACGGGGTCGTCGTAGACCCCGACGTGCTCCTCGACGAGATAACCGGCCTCGAAGCGCGCGGCATCAGTATCGCGGGGCGGCTCATCGTCAGCGAGCGGTCCCACCTCGTGATGCCGTATCACGTCATGCTTGACCAGATATCCGAGCAGGCGAAGGGGCGGAACGCCATCGGGACGACGGGTCGCGGCATCGGCCCGGCCTACGCCGACAAGGCATCCCGTATCGGCATCCGGGCAACCGAACTGCGCGACATCGAAGCGCTCCTGCCCCGGCTCGAAGACGTCCTCAACCACCACAATGCGATCCTGACGAAGGTCTACGGCGTCGAGCCGCTCTCTTTCGAGGAGGTCTTCGACAAGTGCAAGCTGTGGTCTGAGCACCTGTTGGACTACATCGGGCCGGTCGAGCACATCGTCTTCGACTCGGTGAACTCCGGCAAGCAGCTCATCATCGAGGGCGCTCAGGGCGCTCTGCTCGATCTTGACCACGGCACCTACCCGTTCGTCACGTCCTCGCACCCGACCATCGGCGGAGCGATGACGGGCCTCGGCCTGCTGCCGGGACAGATCGACAGCGTGCTGGGCGTCTTCAAGGCGTACAGCACCCGCGTGGGAAGCGGTCCGTTCGTCACGGAGCTTCTCGACTCAACCGGCGAGGCGATTCGCCAGCGCGCCAAGGAGTTCGGCACGACGACCGGCAGGCCGAGGCGAGTCGGCTGGTTCGACTCGGTCGCCGCGCGGTACAGCGCCCGCATCAACGGCTACACCGGCGGCATCCTCACGCGCCTCGACGTGCTGGACATCTTCGACTCGATCATGGTGTGTCGCGCCTACGAGCTCGACGGCGAAATCGTCTGGGACTTCCCCGGAAACGCCTCGACCCTCGAACGATGCATTCCGATCTACGAAGAGTTGTCCGGTTGGGACGAGCCCACCGCCGGCATGAACGCCTACGAGGACCTGCCCGCAAACGCGAAGGCATACGTCGACCGCATCCAGGAGCTCATCGGCGTCGGATTCGACATCATCTCCACCGGTCCGCACCGCGACGAGACGATCCACGTCCGGCCGATGGTCGCCCTGTAGCGGGCACAGCGCACCTAGAGTAGATTCCTCGTGGCGAGTGCCGACGGCATGACTCTCACCGACCGGGTCCGCGACCTCTTGACCGACGCGCTGCGCGCGGCGCAGGCGGACGGCCGCCTGCCGGACGTTGAGGTCGATGAGGTCACGGTCGAGCGTCCTCAGAACTCGGAGCACGGGGACTTCGCCACGTCCACGCCGATGAAGCTGGCCCGCGTCATGCGGCGCAACCCCTTCGACATCGCGGAGGCCGTCGCGTCCTCGACGGAGACCGGAGGCATCCTCGCGAGCGTGGAGGCCGTGCGACCCGGATTCGTCAACCTTCGGCTCAACCCCGCATGGCTTGCTGAGCAGGTGGACGCAATCCGGCAGGTCGGCGACTCCTTCGGCAGCGTCGACGACGGCGTGGGCACGCGAGTCCAGGTCGAGTTCGTCAGCGTCAACCCGACCGGACCGATCCACGTCGGCCACGGACGCGGCGCCGTGTTCGGAAGCTCGCTCGCCAGCGTGCTCGAGGCGGCGGGCTACGACGTACAGCGCGAATACTACATCAACGACGCCGGTAACCAGATGGACAAGTTCAACCAGAGCGTCTACGCACGGTACGTACAGGCGTCCGGCGGAGAGGCCGAGGTGCCGGAAGACGGGTATTCCGGCGACTACCTCGTCGACCTCGCGGACGAGCTGCGTGAGCAATTCGGTGACAAGTACATCGGCATGGACGAGGACAGCGCCGTGTCCGAGATCGGCGAGATCGGCATGAATCGGATGATCGACGCCATCCGCGGGGACATGGAGCGTCTCGAAGTCCGCTACGACGAATGGTTCAGCGAGCGGAGCCTCTACGAAAGCGGCCAGTTTGCGACCGCGATGGTCATGCTCGAAGAGAAAGACTTGATCGTCGAACACGAAGGCGCGACGTGGTTCGCCACCACCAAGCTCGGTGACGAAGTGGACAAGGTGCTCATTCGCGGTACCGGCGCCCCGACCTACTTCGCCTCAGACGTGGCCTACCACTACAACAAGTTCATCGTGCGCGGCTTCGACCGGGTGATCAACATCTGGGGAGCCGACCACCAGGGACAGGTGCCGTTCATGCAGCAGCTTGCCGACGTCCTCGGCGTCAGCCGGGAGTCGCTCGTGCTGCTCATCTACCAGCTTGTCACCCTCAAGAGCGGAGGCGAGGCTGTCCGCTTCTCCAAGCGTGCCGGTCAGATCGTGACGCTCCGCGAGCTCGTCGATGAGGTCGGCGCGGACGCCTGCCGGTTCTTCTTCCTCCAGCGAGCGCCCGACAGCCAGATGGAGTTCGACATCGAGCTTGCGAAGGAGCAGTCGGACAAGAACCCCGTCTACTACATCCAGTACGCCCACGCGCGCATCGCCAGCATCCTGCGCCTCGCGGATGATCGCGGCATTGACTTCTCCGACGGCGACGTGTCGCTCCTTACGCACGAGGCCGAGCTCTCGCTCGTCCGCACGATGCTGCGGCTCCCGGAGCTCATCTCCATGATGGCGCGGAACCTCGAGCCCCACCACCTCACCTACTACTCGATGGACCTCGCGACCGAGTTCCACAACTTCTACCAGCAGTGCCGCGTCGTCTCGTCCGACCCCGACGACGCCGAGATCACCAGGGCACGCCTCAAGCTCGCAGACGCCACCAAGGGCGTACTTGCACGGTGCCTCAGCCTCATGGGGATGACCGCGCCGGAAGTGATGTAGCCGCGTGTTTTGCCCCCTCTCCCGTCGTGGGAGAGGTCTGTGGTGAGGGTGACTAGCTCAGTCACGCATACTGCGGTCCGGAAGAGCCTCCTGTTTGTCGCTCGTCACCCCTCGGCGCGGCAGCTACCCCGATCTTCAGGAAGTCGGAGGGTTTTCCTGTGAGCTGTAACTTGGACTAAGAAATGGCTTAGGTGGTCTTGCCGTCGGTTCCGGCGGTTGGCGAGCGCGTACTGCGTAGGCCAGGAGGATCGGTACAGCTATATAAAGGAGCGTGGACCCAAATAGAGAGCCTAGCTGGTACTTGACGAAGATAGCTACAACGACATCCTGGGCGATCCAAATCCTCAAAATCGCGTAAATGGACAGAATCGACCCGTACAGCGTTAGGAGCAATTCTTTGCTAATGCGCCTGGCAGGATCGAAGCACGGCAGGACTCGAATCGCTAAACGCCCTAACGCAGCGCCGAAAGAAGGGATGTTCAGATTTCTGCTCCAGCGTTCGATGTCTGTTCGATGCTTCTCCTTGGACATACCAAGCCGCGACAGCACCCAGACGGAGAAGAGCGTAACCACGAGGGCAAAGGCGGCTAGGTCCCAAAAGGCCACCCTGTCCTCGAACCACGCAATGACCGAATTCTGTGCAATCATTCCGGGCACATTCAATGTGTAAGCGTAGCCGGAGGTTGCCAACCCAATCAGCACGAGCGCGTGACCGAAGCTGAACTTGGACGCCTGTCTGGCGAACCAGACCAAAACAAGGTTTATTAGGAGGATTGACTGAAGCGACCCTGCATCAATGCTCCACCAGCCCACCGGCACTTCCCACTTGAACCACCACGACTCCGAAATCTCCCAGATATGGCCCGGGTCGCTCAAGTAAGTGTACGGGGAGGCGATTATGACGACTGCTTGGCTAATGAACGAAAAGGCCCACAGCAAAGATAGAATAGGGCGTCCCATGCGCCGAACATGGAAATAGAAGAGCGCCAGCAGAACCAACGAGACATTCAGAAACGGCCTTAGCAATGGAGGAAGAGCCCAAATGTCGTAGGTGATGTTGAAATTGCCGAGGATATGAGGGAGAAACCACCAAGACGTATGCTCGGCAATCGGGATCCCGATGACTAGCATCAGTTCCCATCGATATCGAGATGCTAGCTGGGTAAGCCTGTCCATTGTGCGCCTTTATGGTCTCGATTTACCGTCTGCAACGACCCCCTAGAATTATCACCCGCGACTGCGACATACAAGCCCTACGCGCGAATTGACACCTCACATCCCATCTGCGAGCATACCTAGAGCACACGGGAGGCGCATAACAGCCATGCCCAAGCCGATCAGCCACGTCGTCCGCCGTCCGGGGCCGCGTCCCGGAGACCCCGATGTCGAGATTCCCGTCGCCGAAGACCTCGTGACCGTGCCCGGCCACCCAGTGCGCGAGGCTGACATTTCCTTCTACTCGCGAGAGGAGCCGCTGGAGCAGTGGCACATGGAGAAGGGAGCCGACCGCGACTGGGCGTGGACGGTCTACTCCGAAGAGTTCTTCGACTTCCGCAAGGCCCACGATAACACCGTCAAGCCCCTTGTTGCGGAATCGAGGAAGACCGCCGATATCGAGCCGACCGGCGTGCCTGATGAGACCGTCGACGTGACCGAGACCATTCGCGCCCAGGCGAAAGAGCTTGGGTTCGGCGAGGTGGGCTTCACACGATACGACAGGCGCTACACGTACAAGAGCAAGAAGGGCTGGGTGAAGTTCAACAACGCCATCTGCCTCGCGTGGGAGCAGGACTACGACGCCACGCAGTCGACGATTAGCATGGCGGCGGAGCACGCCCATTACGGCGCGTACGAGATCATGGGCGAGGCGGGCCTCCGGCTAGGCGACTTCATCCGCACCCTCGGCTACCACGCGCAGGTGCACAACCCCAACGACGCGAGCGCGCCCACCATCCCGTACTTCGTCAACGCGGGGCTCGGACAACTCGGCGCGAACGGCCAGCTCCTCATGCCGCATTTCGGGTCTCGCGCCCGGCTGATGATGATTACCACCGACGCGCCCGTGCGCCACGACGAGCCGGTCGACTACGGCATCAACAAGTTCTGCGACAAGTGCCAGGTCTGCGTCCAGCGCTGCCCGGCCCGTGCTCTAGTCCGGGAGAAGGTCTGGTGGCGGGGTGCCCTCAAGAACAAGGTCATCTACGACCGCTGTCGCCCACTGATGGTCAAGCTGGACGGCTGCGGCGTCTGCATGAAGGTGTGCCCCGTGCAGAAGTTCGGCATGAAGCCCGTCATGGAGCACTACGTCGAGACCGGCGAGGTGCTCGGCAAGGGCACGGACGACCTCGAAGGGTTCCCAATCCCCGACGGCCGGTACTTCGGCTCCGGCGAGCTTCCTCAATTCGACCGCGAGTTCTTCGACTTCCCGCACGGCACCCGCGAGCAGTGGCTCTTCGAGCAGCTCAAGCAGCGGATGGACGCCGGTGAAGAGGTGACCGACGAAGAACTGGCGGAATTCGCCGAGCAGGTCAGGGAAGCCGTCGGCCAGACCAAGAAGGGCTGGGGCAGCACGACGGACGACTAAGGGCTGTGTGCCACACCCAACCTCAATCTCTCCCCCGCCGGGGGAGAGATACAGAGAGGGGGTTCCCTGCCACGAACCTACAGCGGCGGCTCTTGGTACTCGCGATCCTTCCGGTACACCACGAGCCTGCTGAGCGCGTCGGTGACGAAGATACGGTTCTGCTCGTCGATGTCGATGCCGACGGGCCTTGCGAACCTGTTGAGGAACTCTGTCGGCGCGTCGTTGCGGTTGAGGTGCTTGATACTCTCCGGGTCACGGTCGAGCGCGTACTGGCCCGCCTTGGAAAGCTCGTGCATGTCTCCATGCAGGGACGTGATCACCTCCCCGTCCGGCTCGTAGATCTGCACACGCCGGTTTCCCCAGTCGGTGACGTACACGTCGCCGTCGCTGTCGACTGCCACGCCAGACGGATGACTCAGCGCCGAGCTTGACCCGTTCTGCGAGCCGAACGTCATCAGGTGCTCGCCGTCCGGGCCGAACTTCTGGACGCGGTGGTTCCCCCAGTCGGCGACGTAGACGGCTCCCTCGCGATCTATAGTGATGCCCCACGGCCGGTTGAACTCACCCTTGGAGTTGCCGGGCGAACCCCACCCCCTGAGGTACTCGCCGGTTCTCGTGAAAGCCTGAACACGGCTGTTCATGCTGTCGACGACGTAGAGGTCGTCGTTGGCGTCGAATGCTATCCCAGTGGGGCCGTTGAGCATGCCGGGCTCGGAGCCCTTCGTGCCCCACCGGTCGAGGTACTCACCGTCTGGGTCCTGTGTGGGGAACGTCATGACACCGTCGGGATCGAAGGACGATATGGTGCACTCTTACTCGTCGGAGGCGAACACGATTCCGTCGGTCTTCGAAACCGCAATCCCCACAGGCCAGGTGAAACCGCCGCGGGCGAAGTCTCCTATGTGGTCCTCGTCGATCGTCGTCTTGCTGATGCGAAGGTACGCGTCGTAGCTGCGTATCGCGAACCTCGGATTGCCCCAGCCCCGGCTGATGACGAAGAGAATGTCGTCCCCTGCATAGGCGACATCCATGGGGTAGCAGTAACCGCCTGTCCTGCCGAACTTGCTCTGGTTGTGCTCGGCCGTCTGCCGTCCGAGGTTATGGCTGTAGTGCCACGTCCTGCCCGCTGCGGTGGTCGTTATCATCGCGTCCTCCTACGGCTGGAGACCTACAGCGGAGGCTCCTGGTACGCGCGGTCCTTCCGATAGACCACTATCCTACTCAACGCGTCGGTCACGAAAATGCGGTCGTGCTCGTCGATGTCGATGCCGACGGGCCTGGAGAACTTGTTGAGATATTTGAAGGGGGCATCGTCCCGGTTCATCCGCTTAATGGTATCGGGGTCGCGGGCCAAGACATACTGGGCCGCCTTGGAGAAGTCACTCATGTCTCCGTACAGCCCCGCGAGCACCTCGCCGTCAGGCTCATAGATCTGCACCCGCCGGTTCCCCCAGTCGGTGATATAGACATCGCCGTCGCTGTCGACCGCCACCCCGGCCGGGTGACTCAGCGTCGACCCCGACCCGTTCGCCGAACCGAACGCCATCAGGTACTCGCCGTCCGGACCGAACTTCTGAACGCGATGGTTCCCCCAGTCCGCGACGTATACCGCCCCTTCCCGGTCAATCGTGATGCCCCACGGCCGGTTGAACTCCCCTTCGGAATCTCCGGCAGAACCCCAGGTCCTGAGAAAGTCTCCACTCTTGGTGAAGACTTGGACGCGGTTGTTCAGGCTATCGACGACGTAGAGATCGTCGTTGGCGTCAAAGGCGATCCCCGTGGGACCATTCAGCATACCCGGCCCGGAACCCTTCGTGCCCCACCTGTCAGTGTACTCACCGTCGGGGTCGTTCTCAGGGAACACCATCGTTCCGTCCGGGTCGAAGCTCGATATCGTGCACTCGTACTCGTCGGAGACGAACACGCTTCCGTCAGACTCTGAGACGGCGATGCCGGCCGGCCAGGTGAATGCTCCGCGAGCGAAGTCGCCGATATGGTCCTCGTCAATCGTTGTCTTGCTGACACGGAGGTAAATGTCGAAGCCGAAATTGACGACCACCTGATGGCCCCAGCCGCGACTGATGACGAAGAGAATGTCGTCGCCGGCCGACGCGACATCGACCGGGAAGCTGTAACCGCCCGTCCTGCCGAACCTGCTCTGGTTGTGCTCGGCTGTGTGCCGTCCCAGGTTGTGGCTGTAGTGCCACGTCCTGCCCCCCGCCGTGGTCGTAATCATCGTGGCCTATCCTCCGGTCGATACACTCGCAAGACCTACAGCGGCGGCTCCTGGTAGTCACTGTCCTTCCGGTACACCACCACTCTCCCCATGGCGTCCGTCACGATGATGCGGTCCTGATCATCGACATCGATGCCGACGGGCCTTGAGAACTTGTTGAGGTACGCCGTTGGCTCGTCGTATCCATTGAGCCTCTTGATGCTCTCCGGGTCGCGCGCCAGGGCGTACTGGCCCGCCTTGGAAAGCTCGCGCATGTCTCCGTACAGGGCAGAGAGCACCTCGCCGTCCGGCTCGAAGATCTGCACCCGCCGGTTCCCCCAGTCGGTGACGTACACGTCGCCGTCGCTGTCGACGGCCACCCCGGCAGGGTGACTCAGCGACGATGTCGAGCCGTTCTGCGATCCGAACGTCATGAGGTACTCGCCGTCCGGACCAAACTTCTGTACGCGGTGGTTTCCCCAGTCCGCGACGTAGACGGCCCCCTCGCAGTCGATGGTGATTCCCCAGGGTCGGTTGAACTCTCCCTCGCAAGTGCCGCCGGAACCCCACGCTCGGAGGAAGTCGCCACCCTTGGTGAACACCTGCACTCGGTTGTTAAGGCTGTCGACAACGTAGAGGTCGTCGTTTGCGTCGAAGGCAATCCCTGCGGGACCGTTCAACTCTCCCGGCTCGGAGCCCTTCGTACCCCACCGGTCGATGTACTCTCCGTCCTCGTCTCGTTCGCAGAACGTCTGGATCGCGTCCGGGTCAAAGACCGATATATTGCACTCGTACTCGTCGGAGGCGAAGACGCTTCCGTCGGTCTTCGATAGGGCGATTCCCACCGGCCAGGTGAAGCCGCCGCGCGCGAAGTCGCCGATGTGGTCTTCGTCGATCGTCGTCTTGCCGATCCGGGTGAACACGTCGAAGTCGTACGAGACGTTCGGGAATCCGTAGCCGCGACTGATGACGAAAAGGATATCGTCCCCGGCCGCCGCGACGTCCACCGGAAAGCCGTAGCCGCCCGTCCTGCCGAACCTGCTCTGGTTGTGCTCTGCCGTCTGACGCCCCAGGTTATGGCTGTAGTGCCATGTCCGACCCGCCGCCGTGGTCGTGATCATCGCGGTCTCCTGCGAGAGTGCGGAAAGCCCGCGCCCTAGTTCTTGAAGATCGGCGGACGCTCGAACTCTCCGCCCACGATCTCGCGTTCGTCGATGCCCAGCCAGTCGTCGAGGATGGCGGCGTACGGGCCGCGGAAGTCCATCCCCGGCGCGAGGTCGCCTTCGACCAGCTTGTCGGCCTCGATGCTCGGGTACTCGCCGTACTGGCCGCCCTTCACGTTCGGCCCGATGACGAACGCCACGCCCCCGGCCCCATGGTCGGTGCCGCCGCCGTTCTCGCGAACGCGACGCCCGAACTCAGAGAATACAAGCATCGTCACGTTGTCCGCCGCGTCGTGGGCATTCAGGTCGTCCCAGAAGTCGGCGACGGCGCCCGATACCTCACTCCACAGGCGAGGGTGGTTGACGGCCTGCGCCGCGTGCGTATCGAACCCGCCGAACTCCGTGTAGAGGATTCGCGTCCCGATGTCTGCCGTGTGGATCATCGCCACGTCCTTCAATCTCTGCGCCACCGTATTGGAAGCGTACTCGACTTCGGACGTGTACTGCTTCGGAGCCACGGCGATCATGTCCGCCCCGTTGAGTGCGTCCGTGCCGGTCTTGGCGATGTACTCTGCCACCGGTCCTCGACCTATCGCGGGCGCATACATCTTGGCGAAGCGGTCGAGCATCTGCGCGCGCTGCTCCTGCCTCTCAACCGACGTGAGCATCCCATACGTGTCGATATTCGCCACCGATGCTGCGGAGACGCCGTCAGCCACCAACGCCCTCGGCAGTCCCTGCCCGACGTTGACGGTGGTGACGGGGTTCTCTCCGTTGGGGTCGATCTGACGCGTGGCCTTACCCAGCCAGCCCTGGCTGGCGAACTCGTCCGGCTCCGCCGTGTGCCAGATGTCCATGCATCGGAAGTGCGACCGGTTGGAGCCGGCCCATCCGACGCCGTGCAGGACGGCGACGTCGCCCTTCGTGTACATCTCATGGAGCGGCCCCATGGAAGGGTTGAAGGCGACCTCGTCATCGAGCCTCAACAGGTCGTCTTCAGCCAGCTGGAGGAGCGGACGGTTGTCGTAGTAGTGGGGGTCGGCGAACGGCACGATCGTGTTCATGTAGTCGTTCCCGCCACTCAACTGCAGTACCACCAGTACCGGATCTTTGCTCGTCGTTGTCATCGCTCACCTGTCCTTTCGTTCGGCCTCAGCCGACGACTCTGTTACGGAAGACCGCTAACCGAACTGGTACTCCTTGGTGCCCGCAATGAGGGCGAGCATGTCCGCTACTCTCTCCGAAAACCCTTCGAACTCTCCGTTTTCCCCATAGACGATCGGCCCGCCCAACTCGGCCTGCGTGACCAGCTGCCCGTACGTCTCTTCATCGACCGATTCGAGTCCCATTTCAAAGAGACAACGGTCGATGAACGTATCGGTTGTCATACTTCCGCCGTTGTCGCCGATGCGCCTCGCCATCGCCTGGAGGCCCGGCGACGACGTGTCACGAAGCCGGTCGGCCACGAAGTTGACCCGGTTGATGAGCGCGCCGCTGTTGATCCACTCGCCTCCCGTATGCCAGCCCTCGACGGTCGGCGGGTTCAACAGGTCCTGGCCCATCGTGCCCGGTTCGAGCGACAGCAGTCCCCAGTCGGGGTTGGGGCCGTTGTACGACCCGGTCATCTTGAGCGTTCCGGCCACGATCTCAGCGGGGTTCTTCACTTTCTTGTACAGGGCCTCTTTGAAGAAATCGGAGTTGAACAGCGCCCGCAGCACGGGCTTCATCTCCAGGTCCGAGTTGATGAAGACCTCGCAGAGCATGTCGATGGCCTCGGGGTTCTTGGGCCGCTCGTTCGGCCACTTGGGCACCTCCGGCTCGTCCTCCACGAAGAAGCTGTACATATGGCGCATGATGAACCGCGCGCAGGCAGGCTGGCGCACGACGATGTCGATGATGTCCTCGCCGTTGAAGTTGCCGTTGAACCCCATGAACGTCTTTTCGTTCTCGTCGTGGTCCTCCGCCCGGTAGTCGAACCGCCACGACTGCGGCGGGTACGCCAGTCCCCGCGACTTGCCCGTAAACGTCCACCCGGTGAACGCTCGCGCGCACTCGTAGACATCCTTCTCCGTGTAGTACCCCACGCCGAGCGAGAACAGTTCCAGGAGCTCGCGTCCCCAGTTCTCGTTGGGCGCGCGCTTGTGGTTGTCCTGGTTGTCGAGCCAGTAGATCATGCCCGGGTCGCGGGCGAGATGAACGAGCAGGTCGCGGAAGTTGCCAAGTCCGTGCTTGCGGAACATGACGATCTGGTCGTGCATCGTGTTCGCCGTCTCCACCTTGTCCAGCCCGGTGGCGAACACGTGGTGCCAGAAGAGGGCGACCTTCTCCTGCAGCGCGCGCGGGGAGTTGACCATACGGTACAGCCAGTTCATCTGCGCGTGCTCGGCCGCCGTGATGTACTCAGCCATCGGGAGGTAGCGGAAGAGCAGGGCCTCGTCGATGTCGGGCTCCGACTCGGGAGCCAACAGCTTCTCGACCGTTGCCTCGTACCCCTGGGCGACGAGGTGCTCCAACTCATCGTGAGTGGCCCCAAAGCCCGCGCGCCGCATGAGGTGCGCCATCAACGCGACTTCTTGACGATCAGCCATCGTATGTGCCTCCTTGTTATTCAATCAAGCTTCGGTAGTCTTCCGCACATACGCCAACGAATTTGGACAAAGATTGTACCAACCCTAGTCAACCTCCTCAATATCATACCTGATATTGAGCATTGCAAACCGTTCTAGCAGCCCCAAACTCAGTCCGAATATCCGTCATTCCGAACGCACACCCTTCACACCTGTCATTCCGAACGCAGCGTAGCGAAGTGAGGAATCTAAAATCCTCGATGAGCAAACCTCCACGCTCCGACGATCCGATTTCTCTTTCCCCGCTCTCTGGACTACAATACCTACGATTCGTTTACTCACTTATCAACGCTGGTCACGCCCTATCGCATGGACTACGAAGTCGTCATCGGTCTGGAGGTCCACAGTCAGCTGCTGACGCGGAGCAAGATGTTCTGCGGCTGCGCGGCGTCGTACCAGGACGCGGCCCCCAACACGATGGTCTGCGAGGTCTGCATGGGGATGCCCGGCGTCCTCCCGACCATCAACCGCCGCGCGGTGGAGATCGTCATCGCGACCGGGCTGGCCCTCGACTGCACCGTCTCCGATCTCACGAAGTTCGACCGCAAGAACTACCCCTATCCCGACCTCATGAAGGGGTACCAGATATCGCAGTTCGACCGGCCAATTGCCAAGGACGGCAGGCTGGTCGTCGACGTGGACGGCACGGAACGCACCATTCGGATCAATCGCGTCCACTTGGAGGAGGACGTCGCGAAGCTGTCGCACCACAATGGATACGGCGGGGAACGCTACAGCCTGCTCGACATCAACCGCGCGGGCGTTCCCTTGATGGAGACCGTCAGCGAGCCTGACATGCGCTCGCCGGAGGAGGCGCGGGCCTACCTGCTGTCCCTCCACTCGATTCTCCGCTACATCGGCGCGAGCACTGCAAACATGGAGGAGGGCAGCTTCCGTTGCGACGCAAACATCAGCGTCCGTCCCAGCGGCGCAACCGAGCTTGGCCCAAAGGTCGAGGTCAAGAACATGAACAGCTTCCGCTCGGTGTTCGGCGCGCTCACCTACGAGGCCGACCGCCAGACCCGACTCGCCCGCCGTGGCGAACGCATTGTGCAGGAAACGCGCGGCTGGGTCGAGGAGAAGGGCATCACGGTCTCCCAGCGCGTCAAGGAAGGTTCGTCCGACTATCGTTACTTCCCTGAGCCCGACCTGCCCCCGTTCGTGATCGAGCGAGAGTGGGTCGACCGTGTGCGGAGCGACCTGCCTGAGCTGCCGCGCGCTCGGAAAGCCCGCCTCATGGATCAGCACGGGCTCTCCGCTTACGATGCGGGACTCCTAACGGCGGAGAAGACCACGGCGGACTACTTCGATTCCGTGATCGCGGTCCGTCCGGCTAAGGGCGAGGCACTGGCGAAGTTGGCGAAATCGACGAGCAACTGGATGCTCGGCGAGCTTACGAGGCTCATGAAGGAGACCGACACGAGTATCGGCGATGTTCGAGTCAGTCCGCACCATTTGGTCGAGCTAATCGGCATGGTAGAGGAAGGCAAGCTCAGTTCCAATCTGGCGAAGGATGTCTTCGCGCAGATGTACGAGACGGGTAGGGGCCCAGCGGAGATCGCTGAAGAGGCCGGGCTCGTGCAGGTGAGCGACGTTGACCAGGTGGCCTCCGCAGTCCAAGCCGCGATCGACGGCAACCCCCAAGCGGTCGCCGACTACATGGACGGCAAAAACAAGGCAATCGGCTTCCTCGTCGGGCAGGTGATGAAGGAGACTCGCGGAAAGGCCAACCCCCGCATGGCCTCGTCTCTGGTCAAGGAAAAGCTCGACGAGATGAGGCAGGCGGTGCCGAGTTGAGGACGCGGAACGGATCAGGCCGCGCAAGCGGTTGGGCGACCTTCCTAAAGTTCACCTACGCCGGCCTCGGAGTCAAACGATGGATTCTGCTGTGGTCCGCCGGCGTGGGAATCATCGCCATCGGCCTGGCGTTCGTATCCAAGAACGTATTTGACATCTACCTGCCAAACTTCCTTCCTTGGTACCTTGAGGGCGTCCTGATTGGTGGGGTGGGCGTTGCTGCGGTGATCGTGTCCGTCTACGGACTGTACCGCTCCGTCGGACACCTGGTCTTGGCGACCTCGGGCATCAACTCGCTCGCCGACACGCTGTATACCCGACGCTACCGCGCCCGCGGCCCCCGTATCGTCACAATCGGGGGCGGCACCGGAATGTCGGTACTGCTTCGCGGCCTGAAGGAGCATACCGACAACATCAGCGCCATCGTCACGGTTGGCGACGACGGCGGAAGCTCCGGGCGGCTCCGCGAGAATTTCGGGGTGCTCCCTCCCGGCGATTTCAGGAACTGCCTCATAGCTCTCTCCGACGACGAGACCCTCGTGCGCGACCTCTTCCAGTACCGGTTCGACCGCGGCGAGGGCTTGGAGGGCCACAGCTTCGGCAACCTCTTCATAGCCGCCATGACCGACATCACCGGCAACTTCGAGGCCGCGTTGGCTGAGTTCAGCCGCGTCCTCGCCGTCCACGGCAGGGTCATCCCCGCAACGAACGAGAGCCTTCAACTCTCGGCCAAGCTCTTCGACGGCACCGTCGTGGACGGTGAATCGAATATCGGGACCAACGGAGGCGTAATCCAGGAGATGATGATACGCCCGCATGACGCCGCCGCCGTCCCCGCAGCCATCGAAGCGATCCTGGATGCGGAAATGATCGTGATCGGTCCGGGAAGTCTGTACACCAGCATTCTGCCAAACCTCCTCGTCAAGGGCATCGCGGAGGCCGTACTGAACGCTGAGGCCCAGAAGCTCTACATCTGCAATGTAGCAACCGAACACGGAGAGACAATCGGCTACACCGTCGCCGACCATGTGGCGGCCCTTCAGCAGCATACCGGCCGCACGATTGTGGATTACGTGGTCGCCAACAGCGGAATCGCCGAGTTGGGGCCCCCTTTCAAGGGACGTCTTGTGCAACTCGACGGGCAGGGCATCGACCACGCCAAGTTGGTGGCTGTCGACCTCATCGACCCGGATTTTCCCGTTCGACACGACTCAAGTAAGCTGGCAGACTGTATCTTGGACGTGTATCATAAAAAGGTTCCCGAAGCTGGATTAGAGGTCAGCCCAAGCGCGTGACGCACGTTCTAAAGATGATCGCGGCGCGAACGATTCGACGGGAATGAGGTACAGATGAGCTTTGAGCAGGCAATGAATTTCATTCAGATCGCGATCAGCGTCATTCTGGTCACGGTCATTCTCGTGCAGGTACGAGGACAAGGCGTGGGGCTCTTTGGTGGTGGAGAAAGCTCATTCCGCACCCGGCGGGGCATCGAACGAACGCTGTTCCAGTTCACCATCGTCCTCGTAGTCATCTTCATCGTGACCTCCATCATCAGGGCACGCATCTTCTAGCAACTCCCCCTCGCCGTGTCCAACAAGGTGCTCACCTTCACTACGGACTTCGGCTCATCGGATTCCTACGTCGCGGCCATGAAGGGCGTAGCCCTCAGAATCGCCCCTGACCTGACCTTGGTCGACGTCACCCACGAAGTGCCCCGCCACGACATCCGACACGGCGCTTTCATTCTTGGAGGCGTGTACCGCTACTTCCCCGCCGAGACGGTCCACGTAGCCGTCGTAGATCCCGGGGTCGGCACGAACAGGAAGGCCGTCGCGCTCGTCACACCCGCCGGATCGTTCTGTGCGCCCGACAACGGCCTGCTCTCCTACGTTCTCAACGACCACCTCACGGAGAACCAGACCCGCTTCGAGTCAGCCGAGTTTGGAACACCGGTAACAGTACCCGTCCCGGATGGGTGCGAGGCATACGAGATCTCAAACCCCGTCTACCGGCTCGAACCCGTGAGCGACACCTTCCACGGCAGGGACATCTTCACACCTGCAGGAGCCCATCTCTCGGGCGGATTGGAGCCGCATCGCATGGGTGAGCCGTTGCGCGAGATAACGATCCTCAACCTCTTCACCCTGGAGAAATGCAGCAATGCCGTTGCGGGCAGAGTCATCCACGTCGACCGTTTCGGCAACGTAGTCACCAACATTCCGGCCTCTCAACTCCCGCGAGGCGATGTCGTTGTGGAAGTTGCGGACACGAAGATTCACGGACTGAGTACGACGTTCGCAGACGCCGATGGCCTCCTCGCCCTCATCGGCAGTCACGGCTACCTCGAAATCGCGGAGAACCTCGGAAGCGGGGCCCATCGGCTGGGCATAGAGGTAGGAGACGCGGTCATCGTCCATGCCTGTTGAGCGTTGACCGGGTCATGTCACCCGTTCGCCCTGAGCCTGTCGAAGGGCGAGTCACCGTTCGATAAGCTCACCTAAATGGACATTTACGGACTCTGAATACACCCTCTACGCCACGTAGGCGTTCCCGAACCGTTCGGAGTGGGCCACCTCCGACAGGTCCTTCCTCCGTCGTCGGATGCCCTTGATGTGGTCGTGCCGGTACCCGAACGGCATGATCGTTATCAGCTCGATGTGGTCCGGCATCCCGATGATGTCCTTTGCGGCCCGGTTCTGGTCGGGCTCGTGGAACGCCACGAAGCACGTCCCCATGCCTTCGGACCACGCCAGCACCTCCATCTGCTGGAGCGCACGCCCGCTGTCCAGATCGGGCCTGTCTGCCGTCCGCCTGTCCATGCCGATGGCAATGGCTATCGGCGCGTCGGAGAGGAACGGCCCGTAGGTCGTGATGCCGCCGATCTTCCGCAGCGTCTCCCGGTCCCGAATCACGATGAAATGCCACGGCTGTCGGTTGCGAGAGCTTGGCGACCACAGCCCGACCTGCAGCAGCTTGGTGACCATCTCGTCCGGCACCGGATCGGGCTTGAACTGCCGCACCGTCAACCGCGTTCGCAGGGCGTCCCAGACTTCCATATCGGCCTCCCGTGGAGTGTTGGTGAGAATCGCCCCTACTGTAACATGGAAGCCGCGCACACCAATCCCGACATCGGACGTTTAACAATCTAAAGACCTCCTGGGTCGTCCGCGAAGAGGCATCGCCAATGAACGCATTCGACGAAGTGAACCAGTTCTTCGACCGCGCTGCCGACCGTCTGGGCCTTGATGACGGCACTCGCGACCTTCTCAAGAAGCCTTGGCGCGAGCTCACCGTCTCCGTTCCGGTCCGCATGGACGACGGCACAATCGAGGTCTTCAACGGCTACCGTATCCAGCACAACGCCGCGCGCGGCCCCTACAAGGGCGGAACGCGCTTCCATCCCGCAGCCGACGTCAATGAGGTGCGAGCACTCGCGTCCCTCATGACTTGGAAGACGGCCGTCGTCGATATCCCATTCGGCGGTGCGAAGGGCGGCATCCAGTGCGACCCCCGCACACTGAGCGAGTCCGAACTCAACCGCATGACTCGCAGGTACACCGCGAACATTCGCCATCTGCTGGGCGTGAACCGCGATATCCCCGCTCCCGACATGGGCACCGACTCGCAGACGATGGCCTGGATGATGGACGCATACGGCGCCATAGCGGGCTACACGCCAGGGGTCGTAACCGGAAAGCCCATCGAGCTTGGCGGCTCAGTCGGACGGGACGCCGCACCGGGCCGTGGCGCCGTCTACGTCATGGGCGAGGCGGCCAGGGACATGGGCCTCACGGTGGACAGCGCTCAGGTCGTCGTCCAGGGCTTCGGGCAGGTCGGAAGTTGGGTCGCGCGCATCGCCCACGAGATGGGCTGCAGGGTCGTCGCCGTCAGCGGCATCGAGGGCGGAATCTACAACCCGAACGGACTCGACATCCCCAAGGTCATCGAGCACCTGCAGGAAGGCTCCGGTGTCGTCGGATTCCCCGGCGCGGATAGTGTCAACAACACTGAACTGCTGGAGCTCGACTGCGACGTGCTCGTCCCCGCTGCCATCGAGAGCGTCATCCACCACGGGAACGCCGGCCGGGTCAAGGCCGCCGTCGTCGTGGAGGCGGCGAATCACCCGGTCACGCCCGAGGGCGACGCCATCCTGAACGACCGTGGCATACACGTACTGCCCGACATCCTCGTCAACGCCGGTGGCGTCGTCGGCTCCTACTTCGAGTGGACGCAGAACCTCTACCAACACAAGTGGGACGAGGACGAGGTCAGCGTCGAGCTCCACAAGATCATGTCGAGCGCCTACCGCGACGTGTGGGAAATCGTCCAGCGCGAGCAGGTCACCTTCCGAGAGGCGGCCTTCCTCCTCGGCGTCGGCCGCGTCCACCACGCCGCAAAGCTGCGGGGGTTCGTGTGAGGGGGCTTGGCGATTAACACTACTCACTAAACAAAGACAGAGACCGCCACGAAGGGCGGTCTCGACCCTACCGCCGAGGCGATAGGGGTGGTAATAGAACAGTATCACAAGCGGAGCGGTTGGTCAAATGTCTGCTAGGCAGCCCCATCCGCCGTCACCGACACCGAGAACGCTCCGTCCGCCACTGTAGCGAACTCACCGACGCGCCCCGCGTCCTTCACGTCCAGCAGCGACCGCTCGAGGAGAGCTATGCGATCCGCCGTGTCACGCACGACGACCTTGCCGACCGGTGCGCCCAGTGAGAGGTTCGAGTCGCTCTTGAACCGCCGGATCTCCCCCAGCACCTCGCTGGCAACCTCGTACACGTCCTCCTCGGCAATGTCCCCCGCCTTTGCACGAAGGTCATCTCCACTCGGCCACTCCGCACGGTGCACGCTGCCCTCCTTCCACCACGACCATATCTCCTCGGTCACAAAGGGGACGTGCGGCGCGAAGAGCTTGAGAAGAGTCTCGATTGCAAGGCACAGCGCCGCCCGCCCGGAGTCGCGGGCGGAATCGCCGCGATTGCCGTAGGTGCGGCCCTTCACGAGCTCGATGTAGTTGTCGGTGAAGAACCAGAAGAATGACTCCGTGATTTCGAGCGCCCGTGCGTAGTCGAATTTGTCGAAGGCCTCGGTCACGTCGTCCACCAGTTCGGCCAGCCGGGACAGCATTGCCGCGTCGAGAGGCTCGGTGATCTTGGCGTCCTCGCTCGCGCCCTCTGCATTCAGCAGGGCGAACTTGCTCGCGTTCAGGAGCTTTATCGCGAGCCTGCGCCCGACCTTCATCTGGTTCTCATCGAAGGCCGTGTCCCTTCCCATACGTCCGTTGCACGCCCAGTACCGCACGGCGTCTGCGCCATACTGGTCGATCACGTGCATCGGCGTGACGACATTCCCCTTCGACTTCGACATCTTCTTCCGGTCGGGGTCGAAGACCCAGCCGGATATCGTCGTGTTCTTCCACGGCAGGCTGTCGTGCTGCAGGTGTGCCCGCACGACCGTGTAGAAGAGCCACGTTCGGATGATGTCATGCGCCTGGGGCCGCAGGTCCATTGGGAAGACGCGGGACATGATTTCATCCTGCTCGCCGTATCGGCCTACAAGCTGAGGAGAAAGCGACGAAGTTCCCCACGTGTCCATCACGTCGGGGTCGCCCGCGAAGCCGCCGGGCCGGTCGCGCTGGTCTTCGTCGTAACCGTCCGGCACGTCCCGGTACGGGTCGATGGGTAGCTGCTCGTCCGTGGGCTGGATGGGGTTGTCGTAATCTATCGAGCCGTCGGCCTTCACCGGGTACCACAGCGGGATCGGCACGCCGAAGAACCGCTGCCGGCTCAGCAGCCAGTCGGAGTTCAGGCCGTTCACCCAGTTCTCGTACCTCACCCGCATCGTGCTCGGGTGCCACTCCAGCTCGCGACCGCGCTCCAGGAGCTGCTCTCGCAGGTCCATGTTGAGGCCGCCGTTCTTCAGGTACCATTGTCTGCTCGTGACGATCTCCAACGGGCGGTCGCCCTTCTCGTAGAAGCGCACCACGTGAGTGATCGGCTTCGGCTCGGCGTGGAGCTCGTCGTTCTCCTCCAGGAGCTCGGCCATTCGCCTCTTGGCCTGATAGACCCGCAGTCCCGCCAACTCGTCGTAGTGCCTCTGCGCCTGCGCCGGGTTGCTCGACTCCCATCCCTCCGTGCCCCACTCGACCGACGCGAACCGTCCGTCGCGGTTGACGATGCTCCGGGTCGAAAGTTGCAACTCTCTCCACCAGACCACGTCCGTCGTATCGCCGAAGGTGCAGACCATCGCCGCGCCCGAACCTTTCTCCGGGTCGGCAGCCTCGTGTGCCACGACGGGCACCTCTGCGCCGAATAGGGGAGTGGTCAGTCTCTTGCCAAAGAGTCCCTGGTAGCGTTCGTCGTCCGGGTGGGCGACCACCGCGACGCAGGCCGGAAGCAGCTCAGGCCGAGTAGTCTCAATCGGGACGACGCCCCCCTCGTGGCGGAAATGAAGCCTGTGGTATGCCGCGTCCTCTTCTCGGTCCTCGATCTCCGCCTGGGCTACCGCCGTCTGGAACGTCCAGTCCCACAGTGTAGGGGCTTCTCGTTGATAGGCCTCGCCGCGCGCGAGGTTGTTGAGGAAGAACCGCTGCGAGATCCTCTGCACCGTCTCGTCGATGGTGGCGTAGGTGAGCGACCAGTCCACCGACAGGCCCAGATTGCGCCACAAGTCCTCGAACGCCTTCTCGTCCTCCTGTGTCAGTCGATGACACAGCTCGATGAAGTTCCCGCGCGATATCGCGATTGCCGACTTGGGCGGCTTGGAAGGCGGCTCGAAGTCGGGGTCGTAGGGTGTCATCGGATCGCATCGCACACCGTAGTAGTTCTGCACCCTGCGTTCCGTCGGCAGGCCGTTGTCGTCCCACCCCATCGGGTAGAACACCTCCCGGCCCCGCATCCGCTGGTACCGCGCGATCGTGTCGGTGTGCGTGTATGAGAATACGTGTCCGACGTGCAAGGAACCGCTCACCGTCGGAGGCGGTGTGTCGATGCTGAAAATCTCATCTCTACTTTTCGAGCTGTCGAAGTCGTATACGCCGTTGGAGTCCCAATTCTCCAGCCACTTTGACTCCACGCCGTTCAACGACGGCTTCTTCGGTATGTTGAACGCCATGAGATTCCACCCCAAAATGGGAGCGCTCGCCCCCTTCGTCGCTTGCAGGTAACTGTACCACCCAATCGGTGACTATCCAACCATATCAGTGCCGATTCATGCATCCGAAACATGCAGGAGATACTAAAAACGCCACTATATGTTGTGGAGGGGGTATAGCCAAGCCTTACACTTTGGGGTACGATAGCGTCCGACCATTCTGCGGAGGACTCCCAGAGGTGGGCTATCAGCACACGTTGAAGCTTGATCCCGATGTCGGGAATCGTGCTGTTAATGCGCTACGCGAGTTTGGCGACTGGGCGCGCGGGACGTTCCTAGACGATATCTCCAGTACCCTGGGGGCCGATTCGCCTTTCATCGACGAATCGGACGACGAACTCGATCTCGACTCGCTCCGCGACGAGTTGCTGGACGAGTACCCGAACGGCTACGACTGGACGGGCATCTCCAATGTCATGCTCATCCACAGCCCTAATCAGGTCGTCTACGTCTCAATTGACAACCCCAATCACACCAAGCTCGCCCGCGACATCCTGCCGAGAGAGGCATGGCCGTCGTACACGAATGGCGCCCACAAGCCGACCGGAGACACCTTTCAAATCCCCATGGATCTCGGGGCCATCGACTCGCCTCGGCACGTTGCTCCCGTGCTGTGGTGGGAGGACATCTCGTGGCCGCAGTTTGTCGGTCCTGAGGCCATGTCCGCCCTCTTCAAGATCATGGATCAATGGGACGCGCTCCAAGTGTGGGCCAGCATCGCCGAGGCCGAGTACCGCGCCCGCCGGACGTTCGACGCGCGCGTCGGCGATTGGTCGGACCGTGTCCTGCAAGGAGCGAATGCTCCCGCGAACGGCGGCGAGACCGCGAGCTAGGCCCGCGTTCCTCGTCCCAGCCGCTCGTCTTCGGCCTCCAGCCAGTCGTAGTACGGACGCGGCATCGGATCGGGGTCGCCAAGCCCGTTTTCCCTCCGCCAGCGGAGCAGAGGATGGTCCCTTTCGGCCTGTGGAAGGTCGACCGGACGCCGATGCGCCGCAGACTCGAAGATACCCATGATGATCTCCAGTACGTGCGTCGCTTCGGCTCCGCTCGACTCGTGATCCCGTCCCTCATCTAGGGCGTCAACGAATTCCTCGACGAACCAGTAATCGTCCAATGGCCCACAGCTGCCGGGATCGTAGCTGTCAGGCACCTCGGCTTCGAGCCGCTGCCACGCATCGTGCTCGCCGTCCGGCAGCGAAGACGCGGTGTCCAGCAGCCACGCGCCGTGTGACGTGTTGAAGAGCGCGCGCCCCTCCGTGCCGAGAAACTCCAGCACGTGCCCCGCCTTGTCCACGACCGGCATCCTCTGCTGAAGGAGCGTCGCGGTCACGCCTCCGTCGAACTCCATGTGCGCGCTGATCGACTCGCCGGCCAAGGTCCCCATTCCACTGGGAGAGGGCACCACGTCTTGTGGAGATATCGGACACCCGTCCGTCCTCGCCGTTGCGTATACCCTCCGGCAATGACCGGTGATTTTCATCATCGAGTTCAGCGAGTGAGTCCCTATGTTCAGCAGCCCGTATCCGCCGTAGTAGCCCTTGCCGCTGCTATTGATGTGCCGCACCCTGCCGATCCGACCATCGGCTATAGCCCGGTGTATCGCTCGCATCGGGCCTCCCGAACGAGACTGGTGGTGCACCGCGACCCGAACGCCCTTCTCGGATGCCTTCGCCAGCACGTCGTCCGCCTGGTGCAGTTCGACGCAAATCGGCTTCTCCACTTCGATGTGTACTCCGTGCTCCAGCACCCGCATCGACAGGGGATAGTGAAACTCCGTGCCCGTCGGAATCGCGACGATGTCTGGCCTCGTCTCCACGATCATCTTATCGAGGTCGTCGTACCTTGCCTCGACACCCAACTCCTCGCCAAGGGCGTCCACACGCTCTTGAACCAGATCGCACAGTCCGACCACCTCCGTCCGCGGGTGAGCGTGATAGGCCCGGCCCGCCGCCCCTCCCCGTCCCCGACACCCGAGAATCGCCACCCTGTATGTCTTCATCGCTCAGCCCCCTAGGGAGTTTCCGCCGATTATACGCCAACGTCGCGCGAGGCACCCCGCCGAGGTGACACCCTGTCATCACTCGGTGAATGCGGGACGATCGACCGCGCCCATTGCCGAGTAAACGTGCCTGATAACGATACTCTAACGTGTTATAATTAGGCACGTAGTGGAGACGTGGACACATCGGATTCGTCAAAGGTTGGAGCGGGAAGGTTGGTACCTGCGCCGCCACGGATCCGGCCACGACATCTACGCGCATCCGCATATCCTAGGCATCGTCACGTTGCCGCGACACCGAACCGTTAAGCCTGGAGTAGCTCGATCCATCGCCAGGAAGGCGGGTTGGGAGGAATGATGAGATATCCCGCACTTATCGAAGGCGGAGGCCAGGATTACGGCGTCGTATTCCCCGATCTCCCTGGCATCGTGGCAATGGGGGATACTCTGGATGAGGCCATACGAAACGCGGAGGAAGCCCTCCAGGACTATGCCATCGAGTCATCGAGAGACGGTTTATCGCTCACGCCTCCGAGTGCGCTTGAAGACGTGGAAGTCCCGCTGGGCTGCGCTTTGACCTCTATCCTCCTCGTTCGCACCTCGCCCAATCGTCGGAGCGTTCGCCTCAATCTAACGTTAGACGCTGAAGTAGCCGACGTCATTACATCTGAGGCCCGGCGTCGCGGCATTACACGCAAGAGCTATCTGGAGTGGATTGTGCGCCGTACGGCTCAGATGGGCGGGTGAAGGGCAACGTACGTCAATATGAGTCTTCCACTGTAGCAGGCAGGTCTAGCCGCAGCACTCGCCACTATGCGTGTGTTGCTTTTGGCCATCGGTACGCTGGGCCTGTATTGCGCCACGATACGGTAGGACCTCGAGACATTGGTTAGCGGCAATGTTCGCGCGGTAAGGGACCGCCGGGTTTGGTATCATCACGCGACACGCATCCGAAGGAGCTTCCATGCCATCCGTCCGAGATCCCATCCGTCCCCCGTCCCTCACGCCCGCCGAGGCCCGCGAGTTGCACTACGAGGCCCTCGTCATCGACGCGCAGCAGCCGCCCGCCACGAGCGGCTTTCTCTTCAACGACAACATGCGCGCCGCCCTCGCCGAGATGCATGAGCGAGGCGTCGACCGCGGAATAGCCGGCAACCGCCTGGCCCGCATGGCCGCACGCGAGGTGCAGACCAACCCGGAAGCCGTCAAGGACTACGTCGGCCTGTGGGAGACGTCCGGCGTGACGATAGGGGCGGGCACCTACATCGCGGGGAACCGCATCGAGGTCGCCTTCGAGTCCGCCGTCAAACGCATCGCCGAGGCGCGCTCTATGATCGACGTGCTCGGCGGCGAGGTCGCCCTCATCCTGAACGCCGATGACATCGAGCGGGTCTACCGAGAGGGCAAGCACGGGGTCATCATCGACTTCCAGGACACTGTGCCCTTCGGCACCGACATTGACCGGATCGACCTCTTCTACAATCTCGGCCTCCGCCAAGTCCAGCTCACCTACAACCTCCGCAACCTTGTCGGGGACGGCTGCACGGAGCACAATCCCAGCGGCATCACCTATTTCGGTCGCACCGTCGTCGAGCGGCTCAACGAGTTAAATATGATCGTCGACGTCAGCCACTGCAGCGAGGCCGTCGGATGGGACGCCATTGAGCTCTCCACCTCGCCAGTGATCGTCAGCCACTCCAACGCGAAGGCCGTCACCTACCACGACCGCGCCAAGAGCGACGAGCTCGCTAGGGCCATCGCCGACCAGGAGGGTTTCTTCGGCGTCACCATCGTTCCCGGATTCATCCAGGACGAGTCGACCGCAGCAACCCTCGACCACTTCGTCGACCACGTCGTCCACCTCGTCAACGTCATGGGCCTCGACCACGTCGGAATTGGCAACGACAAGTGCGGTCCAGGTGGCCAGACCGGCTCCCTCGTCGAGTACCCCGACGACATGCCCGACCTTCCGCACGGAGCATTCGACTGGAGCGGCTTCCGCCGGGAGCACCGAGTCCACGACGAGTACCACAACGTCGATTACCAGACCTTCGCCGACTGGCCCCTTCTCACCATGGCCCTTGCCCGACGCGGATTCAACGAGGACGAGCTCCGCAAGCTCCTCGGCCTGAACTACCTCCGCGTGTTCCGCCAGATCGTGGGATAGACGTGGAAGACGTAGAGTAAAAGTCCCCGGTTCAGTCCGCGCCGGCCGTAATCGGTTCGCGTTCTCCTAATCGGTTTTCGAGCGCGACGATCCGCGTCCGATGCTCCTCGACGGACTCATTAAGCGCGTCGAGCGCGGCCCTGGCTGCGGAAGCTTCGACAAGCAGCCTGACAAGGTGGGAATTCAAGCTCACTCCTTCTCTGGCGGCGTCCCGCGAGAGGCGGTAGTGAACCGACTTGGGAAGTCGGAGCAGAACGCGCCCACTGAACCCTCTCGCGTCGGCGGGCTCAGGCACGTCATAACCGTTTGCCAGATGGTCCTCGATCCAAAGCCTCTTGGCCTCGTTCAAGTTTTCAATGGCCTCTTCGGGAGTGTCACCGTGGGAAACGCAGCCGGGAAGATCGATGATCTCGGTTGCCCAATAACCCCCGTCATCCGATTCATGCGTCAACTCCACGGGGTAGTCCAACCCCAGATAGTATTCCAGAGACTTGCTAGACACTACCTCCCCCTTTCAACGAACGACACGTAGCCGTGACTCATCTCATCGACACTGCTTCTTCGATTTTCTGTATAGCGGTACGCACGTATACCGGACGCACCTCATCGCTTTCCACGACAGTCAGCTTTATCGGAGACCCCGGATACCCAAATACACGATGGCTCCCTCTCGACCTCGACAAAACGAAACCGTAACTCTCCAACAGACTGCGCAGTTCCCGATATGAGACGTTCCGTTGGCTGTTCTTGAGCCTTGCAAGGAGTTTACTGTTCGGCACCCGGAACCTACGATTTCAATAACATTCTGCTCGGAATGATATCATATACGATAGCATCCGTAAACCGCCGACAAATCGGGTTGGAGAGACAGGACGTTGACCGTCCACCCCTCCGGTGATAGTGTCCAAGCATGGATGCAGAGGCCATGACCACCAACGCCACAGACCCCTTCAACCGCCCCTTCCCGGCCCTCACGCCCGCCCAGCGTTACCACTTCGATGTCTTCGGGTACGTCGTCGTCGAAAACACGCTGACCGTTGACGAAACGTCGGCTGTGCTTGAAGCTCTCCAGAACCTCAAGCGCGAGTTCGAGGCCACCGGCGACCCCACCGGAACGATCATCCGAAACTGCCGTGTGTCAGGCTACTCGCCGACCAACATGCACTTCGCACACGTCCTCGAGACCGATCCCGCCATTCTCGCCTACGTGACCAACCCCCGCCTCGTCGGCATGGCCGAGGAGGTCGTCGGCGGAATTGTACGACTCTCCGAGTCCGAGGCCATCATCAACTCCCGCGACCCCGACACCTACACCGACCCCGAACCGAAATATAACTTCCACTTCGGCACGCGACCTCCCCACGGCACCTACACCGGCAACGGCCTCTTCCATAGCAACTTCGTGAAGACGCTCACGAACCTCACTGAGCTCGGCCCCGACGACGGCGGAACGGTCGTCATAGCCGGAAGCCACAAACTCGCCCTCCCAATGGAGGACATCGTCGCCTGCGCCTACGAGGACCGCTCACTCATCCACCAGGTCGTCGCCCCCGCCGGTTCCACCGTCCTCTTCGCCGAGTCGCTCATCCACGCCACCGGCCAGATCCGCAGCGACCGCGAGCGCACCATCATCATCACCGGCTACACCCCTCCCATGTTCAAGGCCGACACCGGCCAGGAACCCAGCCCCGAATTCCTCGCCGACCTGCCCGAGCACATCCGCGACTACCTCGTCGGCAGACAGCAATGGTCATGGACGCCACGCTTCCGCTCCATCGGGAACGAGGAGGAATTCGTCGCCGAGTAAGGGAGTTCTGCAATTCATTCCGGCTACGTCGCCATTGGCAGGGCCACCGTCCCCATCCGTCATTCCGGCGAAAGCCGGAATCCAGAGAGCCCGATCAGTAACGATGCGATGGCATCACACAGAATTGGCATTCGTTGACCGATTTGATTAGGAGAATAAACACATGAGCGCCGATCCACAGCTATTCAGAATCAATCCCGATAACCACGAGTCAGAGGCCATAACCGAGGTCGACTTCGCCCAACTGGGATTTCAGGAACGGCGGGACATCCAGGAGTGGGTAGCCGCCAACCCCGGCATCTTGGGTGAAGATTTGCTGATTATTGGCAAGGAGTTCAGCGGCTTCGACCGGACAAACGAGAGATTGGACCTCCTCGCGGTGGACGAGGACGGACGGCTTGTAATCATCGAATTGAAGCGCGACGATACTGGCGAGGACGCCCATTGGCAGGCTATCAAGTACGCAAGCTATCTCCATCGTGTCGACGCGGACAAGATTATAGAAATGCTTGCCGGCTACGCAGACGTCTCAAAGGCGGACGCCGCAAACAAGTTGCTTCAACACCTAAACGCGGACGACCTCAATGCCCTCAACAACGACCAGCGTATCATCCTTGCCAGCCACAGGTTCGCGCCGGAGGTGACCTCGGCCGCCCTCTGGCTAAATGAGAAGGCGCCGGGTGATAGCTTGATTACGTGCATTCAATTGACACCGTACCGTGACGTTCAGGCTGGTTCGTTGTACGTACAGGCGAATACGATTATTCCTGTGCCTGGAATAGAAGATTATGTTATCGGGGTCGGCGATTCTTCCGGAAGTGGCCGCGACGTTGTAAGCGGATCAAGTGCACTGGCTCAAACCTTTGCAAGGAATAGAAATGATGAGATTACGCGTTTCCTAAGAGAAGTAGCCGCATTGGCTGTGAAGGAATTGCCGGGCGACGTGAAGCCCGACAGGACAAGCAAGTGGGCTGGCAATGGGGGCTGGGCCGGATCCGGTCGTCGGCACTATCACCTCTGGTATAGGCATGAACCTTGGGGCAACTGGGATTTGTCCTACTTTGTAAACCTCTATGATAGGGAAGAGACTGCGAATACGTGGCGGGCTGAAGTAGGGCTGTTATATTGGAACAGCAGTATCGAACACTTGGAGAATAAGCTCGAAACTTTGCAAGTCTATAATGACCAACAGATCGTGGATAAGGAGCTTCGTGTCTCACGTCAAGGTAAGGCGCTTGACGACTCCTTTGCCAGTACGCTTGGTGAAACGCTGAGCCACTTCATCGAAACCACTAAGCGCCAAATCGAGGCGCTTGCCGACGAGCGCAACGAAGAAGACGCCTGATCCCTCCTACCTACCCCTCCGCCTGCGCCAGAGCATACCCGCGTGACTCCATCACCGAGCGTGTCTGGTCTGCCAGACCCTCGAACCGGTCTCCTATGCGGAACCAGTCGCCCAATGGATTCGGCGCTTCCTCCACGGCGTCAGCGATGACCGCTCCGAGCGAACCGCCGAACTTGAACCCGTGACCGCTTCCGCCCGTTGCCACGATGACCCGCTCCGTGCCGGGAGCGTGATCGATGATGAAGTGGTCGTCCGGCGTAGCGCAGTACAGGCAGGCCCGCACGTCCGCCACACGGCCTCGTCCTACCTCCGGTATGCGCCATCGCAGGTACTCCATCGCCTCATCCCGAAACTTCTGCGACCCCGCCCGGTCGATGTCCGGGTCCACGATCTCGCCGATCCCCTCGATGGCCACCTTCACATACCCCTCGCGGAGCAGGGGAAAGCCGTACCATCCGTTCACGTCGGGGTCGTCCGACCACACCGGGAACCGCCCCCGCGCAAACTTCTCCGGTTCCTCGACCTCGATCATGATCATCTCGCGCAAAGTCACCAGGAGATTCTTTCCGACCTCCGGCACGAGCCGCCCGCTCCACACGCCCCCCGCCACCACGATCCGGTCGAACTCCGCCGCCCCGGTGCCTTCCACATGCACGCTGACGCCGTCCGCCGTCTCGTCGATGCCCGTCACGAGCGACTCCTCCCGCACCACCACGCCGTCCTCGCGCGCAATCCCCGCCATCATCGCTACCGCCCGCTCGCTCTCGATATACCCAGCCCAGTCGTCGAGCACGCACACCTCGTCGTCGTCGATCACGAACTGCGGGAAGCGCTTGCGGCCTTCCTTGGCCGTCATGATCGTCAGATCGGACCCTCGGCTCTGCAGGTAGCGCCAGTTCTCATACATAACGTTGCCCGGCTCGAATCCGCGCATGATCTTCATGCCACCCGTCTGGTGATACAGGGACTCTCCCGTGCGCCGTTCCCACGCCCTCCACTGCATGGCCGCCCGCTCCACCAGTTCCACATACGGCCCGCCGTCCCCATACCACGTCCGCCGGATGCCCTTCGCCACGTCGGTCGATGTTGCATTCTCGTAGGGCACACGCCCCTGATCGAAGACTGTCACGGCGTGGCCCCGCTCGCGCAGCTCAATCGCCGCCGCCAGCCCGAACACCCCTCCGCCGATGACTCCAACTTTCATAGCTCGATCACCTGTGACACATTCTGATATGGCGGGCAGTGTACACCACTAAAGACGGGAGACGCTGGAATCCACTGGCTTCCCGGTCGGAGCTACCTGTGACCGGCGGGGATGTTCGTAGCTTTCCAGTTCACCCACGCCGCGCGACGGTGATGATCTCCGGACTCGTATCCGTCAGCGACTGCCTGTCCCAGTCCCCGAACTGTTCCTCGATTATCAGCCCTGCCCCCGACAAGAACGCGAAGAGCGAGTCCGCATCGAGAAACCTCAACGTGCTCCGGCTGACCAGAGGCCGGTCCCAGCTTGGACTGGTGTAGGTAGCGGTGAACGAAACGACATCCCCGACAACGGGAGTCTCTACTTGGTGTGCCATGCGCACCACGCTCCCGCCGTGCACAATCTCCACCGCATTGTCCGGAGTCCACGCCTCCCACCCCCGAACTGTCGGATTGCGAGTCTCGAACACGAAGCGACCGTCCTCCGTGAGAGCGGACCGGATCGCGGCCAGAGACGTACTCAGTTGGTCGTCTTCCACGAATACCTGGAAGGCATGACCGGTCATGACGACGAGGTCGAACTCCCGGTACCAATCGACTGAAGAGAGGTCGCCATGGACCCACTCTACATCACGTCGCTTTCGTGCCTGCTGCAGCATCGCCGAGGCGGGATCGAGCCCGCACAGATGTCCAGCGTGTCCGGCTTCCCGCGCCAGTCGCAGCAGTTCACCAGTCCCGCAGCCGACATCGAGAACTCTCTTGGCCGACAGCACCAGCGGAAGGTAGAAGTCAAAGTCTTCCCTTCCCACGCAGAACGCATCATAGAGCTCGGCCAGCCTTGGCTCGGAAAAATGATAATCGACCACTGCCAGAGTCCTTCAGAATGTAAACAAACCGGAATCCGCGCCGATTGTCATCGACTGGCGGATAAGCTACCGCAGGACAACGGCGAGGATCATCTTCGGGGAAGCGTAGCCGCTTTATAGCAGCGGAACATCGAATTTAGCTAGGACACGTACCTGTCGACAAACCCCTGCGGGAACCCGGCCACCTTGTCGAGCACGTACTCCGGCGCTACCTCGCCACGCGCGTCGGGCGGATAGGCCGCCTCGAACATGAAGTAGCCCTGGTAGTCGATGTCCTTGAAGGCGTCGAACACCCCCGCCCACGCGAGATCCCCGTCCAGCGGGGAGAAGTGGTCGCGGTCGACCCAGTCGTGCAGGTGCAGGTGGAACAGCCGGGATCCGCACTGCGCCATCGTCTCACGGGCGCGCTCGACCTTGATGAACGGGTTCACCTCGTCGTCGTCCCGCGTGTGTCCAACATCCACCACCATACCGAACCGGTCCGACCCGACCTTGTCCACAAATGCGGTGTAGTCGGCCAGATCCTGCCCGTTCTCGATGGTCAGCTTGATCGAGGTGCCTTCAAGCTGATCGAGCATCTCGTTAATGCTCTTCTCGGACGGCTCCTCCGGCCGGAAGTGGCACACCATGACCCCCGCTCCCAGATCCTCGGAGTTCTTCGCAGCCGCCACGCCTTCCTCGACGGCCTTCTTCCGGTTGTCCTCGTCGTCCGAGTTGAACAGGTAGCCCGGGCAGTGCGTTGAGACGATGGATACCCCGGCGCTCTCGCACTCGGCCCGCAGCCACGACGTGTACTTCGAGTCTGCGACGTCCAGATGCCCTGGGTTGCCGAGGCCGCAGACCTCGATGTAACGAATGCCGCGTTCGGCGATCATCGCTATATCCTGCGACTGCAGCAGTCGGTCCCGCTCGAACACGATAGTCGAGGTACCCAGCCGTTCAGCAATCTCATCCGATGTCCATCCGTATGCAGACATGCCGTTTGTCTCAGTCATTGAATTCCCTCGGAAGCGGATTTGGCTGGCCGATGCCGGACGCCACGGGGTACCGTACTTGGCCCTCACAGTGGTGTCAACCGGAAACCAATGCGTGGACGTTCGCTCGTCCAAGCGTTAATGTTGCGGTGACGAGTCTAGCCGCCATCCTCGACGATCTCAAAGGACGTGGTGATCGTCGCAGTGCCCTTCAGCGTCGCGCCGACGGAGCAGTATTTCCCCTCCGACAGTTCAATCGCCCGGTCAACGGCCTTCGAGTCGACCCCCCGGCCCATCACCGTGTAGTGGACGTTGAACGCCGTCCACTCCTTTGGCCACTCCTCCTCCTGCGTGCCGGTAACCCGTATTCCCACGCCGGTGACATCCTGCCGCTTCTTCTTCAGGATGCTGACGACATCGACCCCCGTGCACGCTCCGAGCGCGGACATCATCAGGTGCGTCGGCTTGAAGCCGTCAAAGTCGTCTCCGTCCTGCATGGGCGCGTCGACCGTGACCGTGTGGCCGTAGTCGTCCGCCGCCGTGAACTTCCAGTCCTCTTCCCAGCTCAAATTGACCGATGCTTGATTCGACACGGGCCCTCCTCGATTCTCACGCAATATATCCTTTAGAACGCGGTTTCACCGCCGAGGTATGCTTTGCGTCACGCAAGTGGACCGGCTGCAAGCAGGTCGCGCAGTTCGTCCTCTCCCTGTGCGGTGGTAACAGCTATGATTTCATCGCCTGCTCTCACCTTGAAGTCCCCGTTGGGCAGTCTCGGAACTCCGTCGCGAGTGACGATGAGAGACGGCAGCGTACCGTCGGGGAAGGGAAACGCGTCAAGCCGTAGACCCTCCGAACCATATGCGGCCGGAACATAAATCGACACCAGTGAGCGCTGCGTACCGTCAGCCGGCAGCGGTTTCAGGTGGGTGATGCCGTGGGAAGTAAACCCCTCCTGGATCTGGTTCAGGATGAGGTCGGGAACATCCACGACGACGTCCACGCCGAGCACGTTGAAGAGGTCCACGTGGTCCGAGCGGTTGACGACGGAAATCGTCGTCGGCACGCTGAATCGATGCTTGGCAATCTGGCATGTGACGAGGTTGGCGCCGTCGTCTTCGTCGGTCGCGATGAGCATCTCCGCGCGGTTAGCCCCCGCCTGTGCGAGTATTGAGCGGTCGACGGAGCTTCCGAGCACCGAGACGCTCCCAAACGCCTGGTCGACCGCGATGCACCGAGTTCGACTGGAGTCGATTATGGCGATTTCATGACCGCCCGCGACGAGCCATCGGGCTACGGCCTGCCCCAGTCTGTCCGCTCCGACTACTATCACGTGCATCTGCTCGATCCCTCATCAAGCCGTTGCCGTTTGAACGGCAACCTCCACCAGTAGCGAAGTCGCCCCGATGGTGATCAGGCCCAGTTCTTCGTACATGCTTTGCAGGTCCGGATCGTCCACGCGACAGACGACCACATCCACGTTGAATTCATGCTTTGCGACCTGTGCCGAAAGGATATTGTCACTGTCATTCCTCATGGTCGACATGAACACGTCCACCTCTCGAATTCCCGCCCTCACGAGGTCGTCGTGAGAAGTCCCGTCCCCCACTACCGGTATGATGCGCTGCTCCTCTACAGCCACACTCGGCAGACGGTCGAACGCGTCGGGCGTCCGATCCAGTACGTGGACGGTGTTGCCCTGATCGACGAGCGCCTTTGCAGTGGCCGCTCCGAGCTCGCCGGATCCTACGATCAAGATGTGCTTCGGCCCAAGTATCGGCCTGTCAGCCAGTACCATGTTCGACTTCGCTCACACTCGAGTGATTTGATGCAGTCCAGTCATGATCCGTTTCTTCCGGTTTCTCATCCCGCCACAGAATGACACGGCACGGCGCGTGTTCGAGTACATATGGCACAGCGTCTCCCAGCGCGAATCTGCCGTACTTGGTCTTGTACGGCATTCCGATAACCACTGCGTCCACTTCCCTCTCCGCCGCTTCGTGGACAATGGCGTGTCCCGCCACTCGTGCCTGAAGCAGCTCCGAGCGGACCTCGCATTTGAAGGGCCGTGCGGTTCGTTCCATCCTGTCCAGCAAGTCGTCGCCTCGGGTCGTATGAAAGGACAGGTCCGAGTCGACGGGTAGGCTCCGTTCTACTTCGATGACGTGGACGATATAAATGCTGCCGCGCTGAGGTTCCGTCAACTGTGCCCCGAATCGAACGGCGTCTTCGTCAGCCGAGTTGCCGGACACGGCGACCAGCACAGACTTGATGGCAATGCCGTCCGGCTTTTTCAGTCTTAGCAATGGACAACTCGCGCCCGTTCATTCGCCGTAGAGTAGTTCTCTAGGTTTGTCCGTTCGACCCCGAATTCGGCAGGCGATCGAGCAGTTCGTCGCGGCCCGCCAGGATCAGCACGTCTCCCATCCGAAGCCGGTCGTTCGTGTCGGGATTGAGCGTGATGTCTCTCCCACGCTTGATCGCCACTACGGCCAGACCGTACTTGTCCCTCGGCCCCGAAAGATCGACCTCGTCAATGGTCTTGTCCACATATTCTTCGGGCACCCGAATACGGCTGAACCCGAAATTCGGGGCCAGTTCAAGGTACTCTTGCACGTTGGGGTTGAACATATTGTGCGCCAGACGGTTGCCCATCTCCGACTCGGCGTGGATCACCTTGTCTGCCCCGATTCGCTCCAGCGTGTTGCCGTGCAGATCGTCATGAGCGCGGGCAATCACGTAGGGAACGCCCATGTTCTTGAGGTTGACCGTCGTAAGTACGCTCGCGACGATGTCCGATCCGATTGCGACCACGCCGACCTCATAATCGGGAACTCCAAGCTCCCGCATGACGTTCTCGTTGGCCGCGTTGCCGGTCACCGGAAATGTCACGTGCCCCATCATGCCCTGCACCCGCTCCTCATCCACGTCCATGGCAAGAACATCATGCCCGAGGTTGTAGAGGGAGTTGGCAACGCTCGATCCGAACCTGCCCAGACCGATGACGACGACTTGCTGTTTCATGGTTCTCGTAGTCCCCGGTAGAGTCCGGTGTCCTGTGCGACCTTAAGAAGACGCAAGACTGCCGGCTTGCGTGAATTATAACGGATTGACCGCGAATGCAACTATCTCATAAAGCGTCTCTTTAGCGGCCTTGAAACTACCCGATGGTTACCCTCTCGGTCGCGTAGGTATACCTCTTTCGGCTCATGCTGCCGATCATGAACAGGGCAAGCGAAAGTGGCAACACCCGCCCGACAAACATTGTCACCGCCATGACCAGTTTGCCGCCGCCCGAAAGCTCGCCGGCCAATCCGGTGCTCAGCCCTGCTGTACTGAACGCCGAGACCGTCTCGAACATCACGTCGATGAATTCCAACCCTTGCCCGCGTTCCACGAGTGCCAGCGGCAGTACCGCCAGCACGGTCGCGCCGACCAGCAAAATACACAGTGTCATCGCGTGTTTGACTTGAATAAACGAAATCTCCCGCTGGAACGCCGATGCGCCTCTCCCTCTGATCGCGGCGGTGAGTATGGCCACAATCAACACCGCCAACGTGTTGACCTTGATTCCCCCCGCAGTCGATGCCGAAGCCCCACCCACGAGCATGAGCCCCATCATCAGCAGACTGGTGTGCTCTTCCACCTCGCCGTAGTTAATCGTGGTGAACCCCGACGTCCGACCTGCGATGCCCTCGAACGCGGACACGGCCAGCTTGTCGCCCAGTCTCAGGTCTCCGATAGTAGCCGGGTTCTCAAATTCCAAGGAGAACATCGCAACGGTGCCGAACACGGCTATTAGGCCGGTCATACTCAGAACGATCTTCGTGTTGAGGGAAAGGGTAGTCCACCGTCTCTTCCGCCCGATGTCCAACATGACGATAGCCCCCACCGCTCCCAGCACGACAAGTACGCCGGACGCTGCCAACGCCGCCCAGTCTGTCGGAAGCGCTTCTCCGCTTTCTACACCGTGAAGGCCGACGAATCCGGCGTTGTTGAACGCAAGGATTGTCATTGAGAACGCCTTCCAAATCGCCTCCGGCGTTGGCTCGATCAGTGAAAACCGCACCAGGAATACGAGTAATCCGACGAACTGCATTCCCACAATGACGAGCGCGATGCGGATTGCCAGCCGCCTGCCGTTGCCGACAAATAGCCTGTCGCCCGTATCCTCCTGCAGGATCGAAGATATTCTCTGTCCCGCATGTACCAGGAGGAGGCTCGCAAGCACCATGAACCCCAGTCCACCGATGAACGTCAGAATGAGGAGCGTGATCTGCCCGGGCATCGCCCAGAAAGTGGCTACGTCCTGGGTCGTCAGCCCCGTGGTGGTCGTGGCCGAGGTCGCCGCGAACAGCGCGTCCAAGACCGGAGTAAAGCCACCCCCGTGGTGGCTGAAGGGCATGAGAAGTACGACCCAGCCAATCAGCGTCAGCAGCAGGAATGCGATGACCGGTATCAGGGGCCGTGGGATCGTCCCCAGTTCACTGCCGCGAGGATTGAACGCCCTTACGAATGCGACGAACCTCGACACGCGCCGTGGTTGGACACTCTCCTCAATCGTCGTCCATGAACTGCTCAGTGGAGCCTCCCGTTCATCGGTCGAGGGGACGTACTGAAAGCGATTCTAGAAATTGCCGCGCATTCGTGTCAATCGCCGTCCCAAGGCGTCCCTTGCAAAGACCTTGCTTTGCCTTGAGCATCCGTCCCACTCAAGTATAAGTTAGAAGGAGTGGGCCGCGGGGCAGAAAAACGCCTCATCGTCTACAATCATGCACTGACCCCTTGCGGAAGGCGGCTTCCTCGCCACGTGTCGCATTTCCGCGCGGAGTCGGAAGATATCAAGTCTCATGCTGAAAAAGTTGGACTCACGCCTATCAGTCCGCTTCCTTCTGTTGGAGGGCCGGCTGATCGATAGAAAATTCCGGCGTCACTGGAAGAACTATCTCTTCCAGTGCGCGCTGTCCACGCTGGCGCTGCTGCTGATCTTGCTGGTCGTCGACGTGGTGCTCCGAGCTGCGATAGTCGTTGCTATTGCATCCAGCGCCTTCATTGTATTCGTGCGGCCCCATAGCGAGGCATCGCATCCCCAGCGGGTTGTAGGAGGACACGTCGTCGGGGTAATTGTCGGTGCGGCGTTTTCCGCTCTGTACCTCATACCGGGGTTTGGCGAATTTGCTGAAGGACTACGCTTCGCTCGAGATCTCATGGCGGTGCTGTCGGTTGGCCTCAGTACCTTGATCATGGTCTTGACGAATACCGAGCACGCGCCCGCCGCGGGCACCGCCCTCGGCCTCGTCGTACACGGATGGGAACCGTCGGCCGCATTGTTCGTGCTTATCGGAGCGGTCATACTTGCCGTCACGCATTCCCTCTTGCGCCCACGATTGACCAATCTGTTCTAGCCCTTCGACACCGGAACAGGACAAAATATCCCCGTGGATGCCGAGACTCAAGATGTAATCCGCCAAGTCCACGCGAGCCCCCTGCAGGCGGTGGTCGTGGTGACGGGTGGTGGCGCGCAGGCTATCAGCCGCCTGCTGAGAGTTCCCGGCGCTTCTCGTTCGGTACTTGAGATACTTGTTCCCTATTCGGAACGGGCGCTTGCAGACTTCCTCGGTGAACGGCCTCACCAGGTCGTATCGGTGGAAACCGCCGAGACGATGTCGCGCCAGGCTCACCGCCGCGCCGTCGAATTGGCGGAAGCGGACGTTCCCCTCGTAGGCATCGGTTGCACCGCCGCAATCGCGACCGACCGGCCGAAGCGCGGCCCCCACCGGGTTCATGTCGCTCGATGTACTTCGGACAGCACCGTGACCTACAGCCTTGAGTTCACAAAGGGTCTGCGCGACAGGGCGGGCGAAGATACCCTAGCCGGCCTGCTCGTCGTACGCGCCCTAGCCGAAGCATCCGGCATAGCTCCCGGCGTTTCGATACCATTGGCTCCCAACGAGCGCATCGCCATCGGCGGCTCCGGCGACCCCATCGACCTCCTCGTGGCGGACGCGCTCGACACCGTCCTTGTCAGCGCGGATGGTACAATCACGGGTAACGGGAGGCCTGACGGCGCCCTGCTCTCAGGCTCGTTCGACCCCCTGCACGTCGGCCACCGGGAGCTGGCGACCGTCGGAGCCGAGACCCTTTCGATGCCCGTCACATTGGAAATGTCGGTCGCAAACGTCGACAAGCCGCCATTGAGCGCCCCCGTCATTCGCGAAAGGCTGGAACAGTTCGCTGGAGAATACGACGTTGTCCTCACCCAAGCCCCCACGTTCGCCGAGAAAGCTCGGGTGTTGCCGGGCTCCTGCTTCGTAATCGGGTACGATACCATGAAGAGACTCATCGACCCAGCCTACTACCGAGACGACGAACGCAAGATGACAAAGGCTCTATCGTCCATCGCCCAACAAGGCGGCCGCTTCCTCGTCGCCGGACGTCTGGACGGCGGCGTATTCCGGACACTCGCCGACGTGCCGGTGCCCGAGGAGTTCTGCGATATGTTTGAGTCGATACCCGAGCATCGCTTTCGTCGGGACATCTCCTCGACCTACCTCCGAACGAGCTGATCAACACTATGCCGTTTAGCGACCTCCGAGAATTCATCGACTTCCTCGAAGACAAGGGTGACCTCCGTCGCATCACCGAACCCGTCAGCCGCGATCTTGAAATCACCGAGATCACCGACCGCACCATTAAGTCCGGCGGTCCCGCTCTGCTCTTCGAGAACGTTGAGGGTTATGAGATGCCCTTGGCGATCAACCTTTACGGCACCGATCGGCGGATGGCATGGGCCCTGGGTGTGGACGATGTGAACGAGATCACGCAGCGCGTCAGAAATCTGCTCGGCATGATCCAAGGCCCGCCCGAGGGCATCCTTCCCAAGCTCAAGGCCCTCGGCGACCTCACGAGCGTCGCCCGTTCGAGACCCAAGATCGTCAAGAACGCCCCGTGCCAGGAAGTCGTCATAACCGGCGACGATGTTGATCTCAACGCATTCCCCATTCTCAAGTGCTGGCCTCTCGACGCCGGACGTTTCATTACTCTCCCGCTCGTCATCAGCCGCGACCCAGCAACCGGAAATCGAAACGTCGGCACCTACCGGATGCAGGTATACGACCGGCGCACCACCGGAATGCACTGGCAGAGCCACAAAGTCGGGGCCCGGCACGCCCGCGAGGGCGTCGCACAGGAAGCCGAGCGCATGGACGTTGCCGTCGCGCTCGGAGGCGATCCTGTGGCGGTCTGGTCCGGCTCGATGCCCCTGCCTCCCGATATCGACGAGTTCGTCGCCGCAGGCTTCATCCGCGACAAGCCGGTCGAATTGGTCAAATGCAAGACAAACGACCTCGAGGTCCCCGCTCAGGCCGAAATCGTTCTCGAAGGGTACGTGATTCCGGGTGAATTCCGCCCGGAGGGCCCGTTCGGCGACCACACCGGCTACTACTCGCTAGAAGACGACTACTCGGTGTTTCACGTCGAAGCCATTACCCACCGGAAAGACCCCATCTATCCGACCACTATGGTGGGAAAACCGCCCGCCGAGGACTACTTCATGGGCAAAGCCAGCGAGCGCATTATGCTCCCGGCCCTGCAGCTCACCCTCCCTGAGGTCGTCGACTACAACATGCCCGCCGAGGGCATCTTCACAAACTACGTCCTCGTCTCGATGAAGAAGGAATTTCCCGGCCATGCCCGTAAGGTGATGTACGCCCTGTGGGGCATCGGACAGATGATGCTCGTCAAGGCAATCGTCGTGTTCGACGAGCACGTCAACGTTCACGACCTTTCCGAAGTCGCGTGGCGCATCGGTGCCAACGTCGACCCGCGCCGCGACATTCTCTTCGTGGAAGGCCCCGTCGACGATCTCGACCACGCCTCCTCCGCGCCGCGCTACGGGAGTAAGGTCGGCATCGACGCAACGGCCAAAGGGCCGATGGAAGGGCTGAGCCGCGAATGGCCGCCCGAGATCGTGATGAGCGACGAAATCAAGCGGCTGGTGGACGAGAAGTGGCCGAAGCTCGGAATATAGCCTCGTCCGACCACTTCCTCAAGCGCATCCCCCGTTTCCTTGATGCCGTCAGGTTCCAGGAGAGCATCTTCGCGCTCCCCTTCGCCTACTCCGGGATGGTTCTTGCCGCGAACGGCTTGCCGACCTGGCAACAGTTTCTCTGGATCACCGTCGCCATGGTGAGCGCGCGCACGCTCGGAATGTCCGCCAACCGCATCATCGACCGCACCATCGACGCCCAGAACCCCCGCACCGCCATGCGACACCTTCCCGCCGGACTGCTCCGCCTTTCCGACATGGTCGCCCTGTCGCTCATCGCCGGAGTCGTCTTCTTCGCCGCGGCGTCTTTCCTTAATACTCTCGCATTGAGCCTCGCCCCCGTCGCCGCTGCCTACCTCATCTTCTACCCCTACACCAAACGGTTTACGTGGGCAGCCAGCTTCTTCCTCGGCTGGGCGCTGGCAATAGCTCCCTCCGCCGCATGGATCGGCGTGCAAGGATCACTGGCTTGGGCGCCCGTCGTTCTCTCCACAGCCGTTGCCCTGTGGGCCGCCGGATTCGACATCCTCTACCACGCGCAGGACAGACAGTTCTACACCGATCGCGGCCTCTACTCGGTATCGAGGCGCTTCGGCCTGCAGGCATCCTTTAGAATTGCCCAATCCCTCGACGTACTGGCCGTCTGTTGCCTGCTGACAGTCGGCGTCCTTCTCGATCTCTCCGTCGCCTACTACGTCGGCTGCGTCGTTGCCGCCGCTGTGATCGCCTACAAGTACCGCATGGTCTCCCCGAACGACCTCTCCCGCATGGGACTCGCCTTCATGCGCACAAACGCCTTCGTCTCCCTCAGCGTCTTCATCGGAACCCTCATCGACGTTCTCGTCCTCTGACAGGGTGTCCAAAACTTTTCCGTTCACCCTGAGCAGCGTACGCCCCTGTCTCTCTTCGACAAGCTCAAAGCCCGCCCCGTACTGGATGTGGGGCCGCACGGAACCAACTGCCCCAAGCCCGCCCTTTTCTCCCTACTCTGTGATCTCTGTGCCCTCTGTGGTGAATCCTCCTTTTCCTGAACAGTTACTTGAAAGCCTGTCGGACGGGCAGGGGAGCGCCCCGGCGATACCCGTCGTGATACCCTGAAACCTACATGGACTCATCAGGGGAAAAACATCCCGTAGTTGTAGGCATCTCCGGTGCAAGCGGAGCTGTCCTTGCACGCGCGACCATCGACCGTCTGCTGTCGGACGAACGTCCCGTCATTGCCACTGCGACTGCCGCCGCGCGCATGGTCTGGCGGCAGGAATCAAAGGAGTCGTTCGGCGAGGCCCTCGAACGCTGGGCCGACTGGGACGCCTTCACCTACTGCCCCGTCGGCGACCTGACGGCGCCAATCGCCAGCGGCACCTTCCCCACGGCGGGAATGGTTATCACTCCCTGCAGCATGGCCACAGTCGCGGCGATATCCAGCGGATTCGCCGATAATCTTCTTCGTCGCGCAGCGGACGTTACCCTGAAGGAAAACCGTCCCCTCGTCGTAGTCCCCCGTGAGACGCCCTTGACCGAGACCCACCTGGACAACATGGCGAGCTTGGCGAGGCGAGGCGTCGTCGTTCTCCCGCCGCACCCGCCGTTCTACCTGGGCGACGGTACTATCCAACACACCGTGGACTTCATCGTCGAGAGGACGATGGTCGCGCTCGGACTCACCGACCAAATGCCCGATGGCATGTCCTACCGCGAGCCCGAACGCTACCCTTGAATCTCCACCTCCGACCCCCTACAATCCCTCACACCTATCCCCACCCAGCGAGACCCTCCCGATGATCCCATGCCATGAAGCCGTGCAATTCCTCAGCGAGATGCGCGGAGACGTGATCGTCGTCAACACCATGACTCCCAGTCGCTACTGGAAGGACATCACGGACAACCCCGACTATGACCTCCCCATCGCAGGCGGAATGGGGAAAGCCTCCTCGATGGCGCTCGGCCTCGCCCTGTCCCGGCCCGACAAGAAAATCTGGTGCATGGACGGCGACGGCAGCCTGCTCATGAACCTCGGCACCCTCGTGACCGTCGCCGGGCAGGCCCCCGCCAACCTCGTCCACTTCGTCTTCGACGACGAGGCCTACCAGACCACGGGCGGACAGCCCGTCCCCGGAGCAGGTGTCTACGACTTCAAGACCATCGCCCAGGGAGCGGGCTACCCCGGCGCCTACCAGTTCGACGACCTAGAGCACTTCAAGACCGACCTCCCCACCGTCCTCCAAGACGACGGCCCAACCATGGTCGTCCTCAAGATCGACTACCCCGACGGCGGCCCCCCGTTCTCCATGGCTAACACCAAGGCCGCCGTGGCCCGGCTCCGTTCGGCGCTTGCAAAAGACGCCTAGTCACCGCAACCTCTTAACCCCGCTCCATAAGGCCGGTACCGTAGCTGTCGGTACACTCAAGGGCTGTAACTGTTCAGAGTCGGTGAGATACGCAGGAACTGACCTCTTGCTGTCATTCTGAGGAGCGCTTGCTGTCATTCTGAGGAGCGCAGCGACGAAGAATCTACAATCTCTCCCCCGCCGGGGGCTGACAGGGGTAGGCAAAACGGATTTGTAGCTATGATCCGGCCCCGCCTCACTGTCATTCCGAGCGGAGCGAGGAATCTAAAATCCATAACCGCAAGACCCGACAGACTGTGTCGCGCCTACTCCGTGACTAAGAGTGAGAACAGGGGAAGAATTCTCTATGTCAGCTTTACGTTGTGACAGACACTTTAGATTCTTCGACTCCGCTCCGCTTCGCTCAGAATGACAGTGCGGAGCTACTCTCTCGTCAATGTAGCCCCCTCTCCCGTTCGCGGGAGAGGGCTGGGGTGAGGGTGAATGCCTACCCCTGTCAGCCCGCCGGGGGAGAGACACAGAGAGGGGGGTCTTCGTAATTCAACTCACGAAGACTGAACACTTACACAACACTTGACCGGGTTGACAATCGAACCTAAAGGTTCGATACTGATCCCATGAACGGACGGGAGTTCATCAGCCGAGTAAGGCGGTACGCAAGAAATACCGGACGATCCTTCACTATAGACTCTCGTCGCGGCAGGGGAAGCCATGAGATCGTCTACCTCGGCAACCGAAGGACCGTCGTGAAGCACTCGGAGATTGGCCCTGGCCTGCTGGCATCCATGCTCAAGGGCCTTGAGATCGACAGAAGGGACTTTTGAACCATGAGGTATGTGTATCCTTGCGTTCTGCACGCGGAAGAGGGAGGAGGATACTGGGTGTCCTTCCCCGACGTCAAAGGAGCAAACACCGACGGGTCCACTCGTGAAGAGGCCCTTGAGATGGCCGAAGACGCCCTCGTCGCTGCCCTCGGCGGATACTATTATCTTGGAGAGGATATCCCGTTGCCGAGCCCCGTCGGCGAAGGCCAGGAGCCCGTCCCGCTCCGGCCCATCGCGGCCGCGAAGGTGGCGCTCAACGTCGCCATGCGCGACCAGGGCATGACGAAGGTCGCTCTGGCTAAACGACTGGGCGTCAGCGAGGCCGCCGTCCGAAAGCTCTGCAACCCCGACCATCGCTCCCACATCAGCACCGTCGAGAGGGCGCTCCACGCCGTCGGTCGCGGGCTCATTATCGAAGACGCGCCTTGGCCCTCGCCGCCTTCCGTCCCTACATCGAGAGCCCAAAATGGCGAGCGCGCCGCATAACGCCTATTCAATCTGAAGTTTGGAAGAAGATGCGGTTTCCATTAGACTCTCTCCCGTAGAGAGATTTCTACGAGCGCCTCGGCTTCGAGCAGGTTTCCAAACGTTCGCGAGTCCGCAACATCTGGCGCTTTCGCCCACCCTCCAAAGCAGCCCCGAGTCCCGACGCAGTATAATCGTCTGAGGGCATTCCCCCGAAAGGACATCGCAACGGACATGAACTGGCGCGAGCTGCAGAACAAGAACATCACCCTCATCGGCGGCGCCGTATCCGGCGGACTCGATAGCTGCACGTCGACCCACTGGCTCACGAGCAAGGGGTTCGATGTGACTGCCGGTACGGTCGATCTCGGCCAGCCGGACGAGGAGAACATCGACGCCATCGCCGACAGGATGCGAGGCTGCGGCGCCGTCGATGCCTTCGTCGTCCCCGCTCACGAGGCTCTGGCCGACGCCGGACTGAAGGTGCTGCAGGCGCAGGCCCGCTACGAGGGCGGCTACTGGAACACCACTGGCATCGCCAGGCCCGTCACGGTGCAGGCCTTGCTCCAGGAGTTCGAGACGAGAGACATCCCTGTCCTCTTCCACGGCGCCACCGGGCGCGGCAACGATCAGGTGCGCTTCCAGATCGCTACCAATATGCTCCGGCCCGATATGGACGTCTACGCCCCCTGGCGCGACCCGGAGTTCGTCGCCGAGTTCCCCGGTCGCCAGCAGATGCTCGAATACTGCGAGAAGTACGACCTGCCGATCAAGCCCGCAGCGGAGTCCCGCTACTCCACCGACGCCAACTTCCTCGGCCTCACGCACGAGGCCGGAGACCTCGAGGACGTCACCGTATCGCCCTTCTTCGTCGAGCCCGGCATGGGTGTGTGGGCATGGGACGCCCCCGACTCGCCGCAGTCTGTGACGGTCCGTTGGGAAGAGGGCGAGCCGAAGTCAATTGACGAGGAGACCGGCAGCGTGGCCGAGCTATTCGAGAAAGCCAACACCGTTGCGGGAGCGCACGGCCTCGGAATCGGCCTCCATACAGTGGAAAACCGCTTCGTCGGCATCAAGTCCCGTGGCATCTACGAGGCTCCCGGCATGGAGCTGCTCGGCCAGACCTACGACCTGCTCCTCCAGTTCGTCCTCGACCGCCGCGCACGCCAGCTATTCGACCAGCTGTCGGCATTCATTTCCAACCAGATATATCAGGGCTACTGGCTCGACCTCGGCACTACCGCCGCGCTCGCGGCATTGGAGCCCATCAACCGGCTGGTCACCGGCACGGTCACCGTCCGCCTCTACAAGGGAAACCTCTCCTTCGAGACCGCCGAAGACACCCCCGAGGCCATGCCGCACTCCCTCTACACCGACGACTCCTCCATGGAGGCGCTCGGCTCCTACGACCACGCCGACGCCGAGGGCTTTCTCAAGGTCCTCGAAGTATCCGCCCGGAACGTCGGCAATCGGCAGTACCCGCGCTTGGGCAGGTAGGCCGCCGAACCGATCGAGGCGCGGCGCGCATTTGACACGGTTCGAGTGCCTAACTATGGTGAAGTAAGGGAATACATGCCGCGCGAATACCCGCGCTTTGAGAAATACACGGCTCTCCCCACTCCCTTAACGCACTCTGTGTTGAATCCCGCGAAGCGAAACGGAAGATATCGTCCTATTGTTGGTAGAAGATCACGGGAGCAAGGTGACCACGCGCATCGTGGCCTCCCGGAAGTGTGGGCATTTGCTCCGCTTGACACGTTAGAAACAATAGTATAGTGTTGCACACGGGCTCGCCCCTGCTTCGGGTGGGGGGCGTGCACTGTTGTATGTGGTAACGCAGAGCCCTGTAGTAAGGAATGGACCGGCAGGCGGCATCGTCTAGCGAAATTGAAGGTGGTGCGTATGGCAGAGCAAGTTGCCGCGAATACCTCGCAAGCGCAGCTCGACGAGGAAGAGTTCACAGTTGCCACGCAGTGGCAGTTGATGTGGTGGAGGTTCAGAAAACACAAGCCTGCGGTCTTCTCCGGCGTTGTTCTCGCCGTCTTCTACCTGCTGTTCCCCCTGGCGGAGTTCCTCGGTACCGGTGATCCGGCAAAAATATCGGAGCAATATCATTACCTCCGGCCTCAGCCCATTCGCTTCTTCGACGGGGGCTCTTTCCGTCCGCACGTAAACGGACTTAATCCCTACCGCGACCCCAAGACCTTCCAGCGAAAATATGAAGAGAATCCCGATGAAAAGATCGATATTGGGTTCTTCACTCAGGGTTTTAGGTACAAGTTCCTGGGTTTCATAGATACCGATCGCCATCTCTTCGGCTTTAGCGATCCCGCCGTCTACGAAGAACGACCGTCGCTCTTCATTATGGGAAGTGACGATGTGGGCCGCGATTCTTGGTCCAGGCTGCTGCTCTCGAACCGCGTGTCCCTCTCCATCGGACTCCTCGGCGTTGCGATTTCATTCGTCTTCGGTGTCGTCATGGGCGGCATCTCAGGCTATTACGGCGGATGGGTCGACACGCTGATCCAGCGCATAATAGAGGTCATGAGCGCCATTCCTACATTACCTCTGTGGATGGGGCTTTCCGCCGCCGTTCCTCAGCACTGGACGGTGCTCCAAGTCTATCTTGCGATCACGGTCATCCTTTCCATCTTCGGGTGGACCGGTATGGCCCGCACGGTCCGGGGCAAGTTCCTCGCTCTTCGTGAGGAGGACTACGTCATGGCCGCCCGTATCGCGGGCGCCTCGGAAAGCCGGATCATGTTCCGGCACATGCTTCCCGGCTTCTACAGCCACCTCATTGCTAACATAAGCCTCTCGATTCCCGGCATGATTATCGGCGAGACGAGCCTGAGCTTCCTCGGCTTGGGTCTGAGGCCGCCTGCGGTCAGCTACGGCATTATGCTGATTCAAGCGCAGCAGCCCACCGTTGTGGCCCTCTACCCATGGCTGATGTTCGTAGCCGTTCCCGTTATCGTCGTGATCCTTGCATTCAACTTCTTGGGTGACGGCCTGCGAGACGCCGCGGATCCATACGGCAAATAACACAGAGCGAGCATATGACTACCTCAACAAACGGAAGCAGACTTGCGGAAGATACGATCATTCAGATCAACGATCTGAAGATCTACTACCCGACCGACGAAGGTGTCGTGCGGGCCGTCGACGGGGTCGACTTTGAAATCAAACAGGGCGAAACGCTTGGCGTGGTTGGCGAGAGCGGCTGCGGCAAGAGCACGGTCGGCCGCGCAGTCCTGAACATCATCGACAAGCCGGGGCGTGTCGAAGAGGGAGAAATCCTCTGGCGTCTGCCCGACGACAGAGAGATCGACATCACAACCCTCGACCCTAACAGCAGACTCATGCGCGCCATCCGCGGCGCCGGCATCGCCCTCATCTTCCAGGAGCCGATGACCTCCTTCAGTCCCCTCCACACCGTCGGAAACCAGATCGGAGAGGCCATCAGGCTCCACACCGACCTTTCTGAACAGGGCATCCAAGACCGGTCCATCGAACTTCTGCAAATGGTCGGCATTCCGAACGCCGAACAGCGGCTCAAGGAGTATGCCTTCCAGTTGAGCGGCGGCCTCCGACAGCGCGCCATGATCGCCATGGCCCTCTCCGCCGAGCCTCAGCTCCTCATCGCCGACGAGCCCACAACCGCACTCGACGTGACCACCCAGGCACAGATTCTCGAGCTCCTTGGACAGCTCCAAGAAGAAAACGGAATGGCCGTCATCCTCATCACGCACAACTTGGGCGTCATTGCCGAGATGGCCGACCGCGTCGTCGTCATGTACCTCGGCAGAGCCGTCGAGTCCGGTCCCGTCGAGGATATCTTCTACAACCCGCAGCACCCCTACACCCAGGGCCTGCTCAGGTCGATACCCAGCATCTACACCCGGAGCGTGGAGCGGCTGCCCTCCATTCGAGGCACCATCCCCCACCCCTTCAACAGGCCCTCCGGATGTACCTTCCGCCCGCGATGCCCCAACTATATCGAAGGCGTCTGCGATCGAAACGTCCCCGTATTCCAAACCTTAGAGGGAACCAACCAAATGGTTAGTTGCTTCCTTCATCATCCCCCGGAAGAGGTAGGTACAAGTGGCTGAGGAGACCATCGACCAGACTGACAATTACATAGCGGAACGACGCAATCTTCTCGATGTGCAGAATCTCCGCAAGTACTTCCCCATCACTCGGGGGTTTCTTAAGAGAGTGATAGGCCACGTCCGGGCCGTTGACGACGTGAGCTTCACTATCCAGCAGGGCGAGACGCTCGGCCTCGTGGGCGAGAGTGGTTGCGGCAAGACCACCACCGCCCGCTGCATCATGCGCGCCATCGACCCCAGCAGCGGTGAAATCCTCTACCGGACCGAGGACGGACAAGTCCTTGATATCGGCGCGATCGGCAAGGGCCCCTTGCGCGAGCTCCGCAAAGACATGCAGATGATCTTCCAGGATCCGTTCACCTCGCTGAACCCCCGTATGTCACTCTTGGACATCGTCGGCGAGCCCCTGCTCGTCCACGGTGAACGGAGCATGAGAGTTCGCTCCGAGCGCGTAGCGGAACTGCTGCGACTAGTTGGTCTGCGCCCCGAGTACATGCGCCGCTTCCCCCACGCCTTCAGCGGCGGCGAGCGCCAGCGCATTGGCATCGCCAGGGCATTGGCCCTAAACCCGCGCTTGGTCGTCGCGGACGAGCCCGTCTCCGCCCTCGACGTCTCAGTGCAGGCCCAGGTCATCAACCTGCTCTCTGACCTTCAAGAGCAACTCAGCCTCACGTACCTCTTCGTCGCCCACGACCTCAGCGTCGTTCGCCACATCTCCGACCGCGTCGCCGTCATGTACGTCGGCAAGATGGTCGAACTGGCCGAGACCGAGGAGCTTTTCAGCAATCCCAAGCACCCGTACACCTCGGCGCTCCTCCAGTCGGTGCCGGTTCCCGACCCGAAAGTCCGCAAGGAGACCTTCGTCCTCGAAGGCGAAGTCGCCAGCCCTGCGAATCCACCCTCCGGTTGCTACTTCCACCCTCGCTGTGCCTTCAGAGTCGAAATATGCACCGAGGAGACCCCGGAGTTCGTCGAGGACTCCCCCAACCACTGGGTCGCTTGCCATCGGGCGAAAGAGTTGGACTTGGCCGGCCTCAGCGGTGCCACCTCCCAGTTCGGCGGTGTCTCGGTCGACGGCGGAGAGTAGCTCCCACTTCTTCGGACTTCGACGCTACATTCGTCCTGAGCTTAACGCACCCACGCGGGGTACCGTGCCGGGTATCAGTAACTGCTGTGCAGCTACGAGCACAGTGCGTTCCGCCTGAGCCTGTCGAAGGCCGATTCCGCTGCACCTAGAGAGTGAGTTCTCAGCCCCAACAGGGTTCAGACCACCTCACCCGCTCGTACCGTTGCCACGGGCTCATAGCACCCTCCGGCCCTGGTCGCCCCATTGACATCCGCTAACGGCAGCGCGTCCTCGTTCCACCTCAGCACCGCAAGGTCCGCGCACGCTCCCGCGCGCAAGGTTCCGACCTCCCCGGCCGTCCCCAACACACCCGCCGGCCGCAGCGTCGCCCGAGCGAAGGCTTCGCTCTCATCCATCCCCGCCGCCAGCACCTTCGAGATTGTCCGAGGCAGGTCGTGCTGCGGTTTCGATCCCACGTGCCGGACGTACTGGTCCGTCGAAATCGTATCGGGCAAGAACCCGTCTGCAATCGCTGCCTCCACCGTCGGAAAGTCGAACGACGACATGCCGTGCCCCACGTCGAACAGCACCCCGCGCTCACGCGCCCTCCATGCCGCGTCGATCACCTTCCCCTCCTCCACGATGCCGTTCGGCCCCGAATGGAAGCAGTAAGTCAGCACGTCCCCGCTTCGGAGAAGGCCGAGTTGCTCGGATATCGGCCAGTCATACGGGTCCCAGCGGTTCCCGAACAATATCGGCCTGCCCGTCCTCTCGGCTATATCCAACGTGCGCTGCACTACCACCCTGGGGTCCGAGTCTCCGCAAGAGTTCACGCTCGCGTTCACCGACAGCCCCCAGATCAGCTCACCGCCGTCCTCGACCGCCGCCACGCCTGCGTCCACGTCTAGATCGTCTACGTTCCCGAACGCCGCCGTCCCCGGTACCCGTTCCCCGCCGCGCGCGACACTCATGGCCAGCCGAACCCTCGTCTTCGATCCATAAATGATGGTATCCCGGTAGAACGGCCAGTCATCCGCCCCACAGTCGCCCTGCGAGAGTATCGTCGTCGCCCCCCGTGGAAGTATCTCAACGTCCGGGTCTATCCCATACTTCCAGTCCGACGGTGCCGGATGAGCATGAAGATCGACCAACCCGGGCAGTAGCACTCCGTCCGGAAAATCCAGAACCCTGGCGGCCGTTCCGCCAACGTCTGGCCCCGCCGCTGCTATCCGGCCCCCCGACACTGCCACTGCACCCGGTCCGTCCAGACCCGGATCGGCGCAAAACACACGCCCCGCGCGAACAATCAGGTCATATCTCGGTTCATCCATATCCTCTATCTCCCGTTCCAAGAATTCCAGTCCATCCAAGACCTGCGAGAGCGCTCTCAAACAGCCAAAGCGCCTTACCGCAACCAACCATCTTCTTTCTATGCAGTGCTTTCTACTTTCTTCTCTCCCCCAACCCCGTCAACCGAATCGCCGCCCGTCCCCCATGAATCCGATTTACGTTGAGAATCAGCGGCGTAATGTGCTCCACGAACACCGCATTCCGCAGACCGCCCCCGTCCACTGCCCTAATGCCCGGAATCTCTTCGGCTAGAGAAGAGATGGTCGCCTTTGCCTCCTCATCGTCCGAGCACACGACCACGTCGGAGTCGATGCGCTTCTCTGGGTTCAGCAAATCGTGCGCGCTGATCGTTTGAAAGGCTGCAACAACACGCGATTCCGGCAAAATCTCTCGTGCCTCCATGGCCGCCGACCCCGCTTCTATGGGCAGGAAGTTTGCCTCGCCGGCGTCAAAACCCAGTGGGACCACCGTCGTCACCACGATTTTCCCGGAAAGGACTTCGGCAAGCGACTCGAGCACCGGACGCTGGCCCTCGTAAGGTACGGTCACGAACACCACATCCGCTTGGGACGCGACATCCTCGTTCCTCCCTGCCAGAATCGACGCCCCTTGGGCCCGCGCTGACACTCGCTCGACCGCTTCCTTGGCTCGCGCCGCCTCTCGCGACCCGAGCATCACGTCATGTCCCGCCAACGCCAGCCGCAGGCCAAGTCCTCGTCCCTCAGGTCCCGTCCCGCCGAGAAAGCCAATCATGGCCCTAAATCTACCCATACACTCCGCCCTCCGCAAGAGGACACTCGGCTGCCAAGGGAGTTAAAAGTGAAACTCATTCACCCTGAACCTGTCGAAAAGTGATAACTACAGGTACGCCACGAACGCCATGTTCGGGCATCGTGGATACTCCCTTCGACAACTTCGGAACTTTCCAATTGCAATATAAAACATCACATAATATCTAGCAGAAACTCATCGAACCGTTTACCATGACCTCTACCATACCCAACTCGACCTACTCAGGCCTCATAAACAGCATGGTAATTCGCACCTCCACAATTGGTCTCATCGCTGTGGTCGTTGCATCTGCGTTCCTCTTGGTTGCCATGCCGACGCACGCCCAAACGGGTGACATTGTCACAGTCGCCGGTGGTGGAGTTGGCGATGGTGGCAGACCGACTCTCGCAGCCCTCACATCACCGGACGGCGTCGCTATCGATAGCCGCGGCGATGTCTATGTCGCCGATGGCGCGGCTCATCGAATTCGCAAGATCGATATCGAAAGTAACGTAATCAGCACCTTTGCCGGGACTGGCAATCCGGGCTTCTCCGGAGACGGAGGGCCTGCAACGGCCGCCGAGCTGAACTCGCCCTTCGGTCTCACTTTCGACGACGATGACAACCTTTACATTGCCGACTCCGGTAACCACCGCATTCGAAGGATCGACTTGGCTACCGGAATCATCACCACCCTCGCGGGGTCCGGAAGCCCCGCATTCGAGGGCGATGACGGCTCCGCCTTGGACGCAGCCTTTCATGCCCCACATGGAGTGGACGTAGATCGGCACGGCAATATCTATATCGCTGACACGCTCAACAACCGAATCCGAAAGATCAACGCGTTCGACGGTATAGTGACCACCATTGCCGGTACTGGCATTGCGGGTTCCGGCGGCGATTTGGGGCTGGCCGTAAACGCACAACTCAACCAGCCCAACGACGTCGCCGTGGACGACTTGGGCAAGGTCTATATTGCCGACACCGGCAGTCACATCGTCCGCCAAGTCGACGCACAAGGAGTCATCATTACCCTGGCGGGACAGAGGAATGTGCCCGTTAATCCGGTCACGGTCGCCAATTCCGGCCCGGCTCAAAACGCTGTCCTGCGAAACCCTCTAAGCCTCACACTCGATCAAGGACAGAGAAATCTCTACGTTGCCGACACGGGCAACCACCTCGTTCGAAGAATTCTCCTCAATAACGTAATCGAAGATACGCTGATCACCACCGAGGCGGGCTCGGTCGACGGATCTGCTGGATACGATGGTGAAGACAGAAATGCCATTGTCTCCAGTCTTGACTCTCCCTCCGCAGTCGCCGTCAACTCATTGGGCGAAGTTTATATCGCCGATACAGGCAATCAACGGGTCAGAGCCATCGTGAGCGCGGGCGAGCGGAGGCCCAAGATACTAATCACCGTCGCCGGCAACGGCGAATCCAGCTTCTCAGGCGAACGCACCCCGGCCACTAACGCAACCCTTCATTTCCCTAGCGACGTTGCCCTTGATCCCGACGGCAATGTCTACTTCTCCGACACAGGCAATCACCGGGTGCGGCGAGTTAATCTTTCCACGGGGCTCATAAGTACCGTCGCCGGCAACGGTGTCGCTGGAAGCCGTGGCGTAGGCGGCCGCGGAACCGACACCCGCCTTCATTCCCCCGAGGGCCTGGCGTTCGACTCCAGAGGTCGCCTCTACATAGCCGACACGGGGAATAACCGTGTGCTCAGGTTAAATCTGAACAACGAAATCATCCACGCGCTCACCGAGGTTGGTTTGCCCGGCTCAAACAGCACTTCCACCGTTGCCACCTTCACTGGCCCCACCTCCCTCGCCATCGACTCATCGGATAATCTCTACATAGCCGAGCTGGAGGACCACCGCATTCGTATGATGAACTTAGACGCCGGTGGAATTTCCACTGTCGCCGGAGACGGGTCAGCGGGCTTCACGGGCGACGGAGGTCAAGCCGCTCGTGCCAAGCTGAATAAGCCCGAAGGCGTCGCCGTCGACCCCGACGGGAATATAGTCATATCCGATACGGGAAACCGCAGAATTCGCCGCGTCGAAATCGGCACAGGGATTATCACTACCATCGCTGGAGACGGCAGGCGAGGATACGCCGGAGACGGCGGCCCCGCCATCGAGGCCAGTCTCGTCGTGCCGCGAAGGGTCGCCGTCGACGCCGACGGCAACGTCTTCATCTCCGACGCCCTCGATCATCGCATCCGGGCAATCAAGCCCGACGGTACCATGACCACGGTTGCCGGCGACGGCATCATCGCCTTCGCCGGAGACGGTGGCCCCGCCACCTCGGCATCTTTGAACCGTCCCCTGGGTATGACCTCCGATGCCGATGGAAATCTCTACTTCGCAGACAACCACAATAATCGCATCCGCTTGATAGCCGCGCCTGTGGTCGAGGAACCCACCCCGACGCCCGTACCCACCGACACTCCGACGCCGGTCCCAACCCCGACGCCCCTCCCAACTGAGACCCCTCTCCCAACTTCGACGCCAACCCCCGAGTCCACTCCGACTCCCATGTCTCTGCCCGATCTCGTGCTGGAAGATGTCCAGTACGAATTTGGTCAGCGGCCCACATGCCGAGTGAGTCCCGACGACCCGGAAATCGCGTCAATTACCTACAGAGTGGTCGTTCGCAACCACGGCAACGCCGATTCCGGCTCATTCGTGGTGGATGCCAACAACCTCGCCGGCGTGACCGTAGAACGTCTCGCCGTTGGCGCTACCGCCGTAGTCGAGATCAACGGAATCGGCTCCGGCGACAACACCGTTACGGTCGATGCGGCCTCTGAAATAGCGGAATCGAACGAGGTGAACAACACCACGCAGTTCAAGCTCGTCATTCCTCCCCAGGAACCAATTCCTGTGTGTACTCCGACTCCCACACCTACGCACACGCCCGTGCCGCCGACGGCTACGCCAACGCCGACAAGCACACCCACGCCGACTCCCGTGCCGCCGACGAGTACCCCGACGCCGGCGCCCACCAGCACGCCGGCGCCCACCAACACGCCAACGCCTTTGCCGCCTACCGCCACGCCGACTAACACGCCCACGCCGGTCCCTGCAAACACACCGACACTGATCCCAACGCGCACGCCCATTCCCGTGCCCCCAACCGCCACACCAACGGCCACGCCCATCGTGGTTATCATTACCGCCACTCCCACACCCGTCATCGAAGTAACGACCGACACCGATGACGGAGGACTCAACCCAGGCCTCCTCATGGGCATCGCTGCCGTGGTAATCCTCGCTATCGGCATAATCGTCGGCCTCTACGTCGTATACCGCCGCCGCGCCTTCGGTGAATAGCACCTCCTCGTCGGCTGGAAAGCCGGCTCCAACCTGCCCGCCGCAGGAACGGTCCCTGTGGTCGCCTATCCCCGCCGACCTCAAAGCAGCCGACTCACCAAGCAACCCACCCCCTGCCATTCCGAGTGCGGCGAGGAATCCAAAATGCTCTGCTTCCGTCAATGTCGCCATGCCGACTCTCACACTCAGAGACCATACGCAATACCCTCTGTGTTCTCTTCCCCAGCCTTCATTCTTTGAACAAAGTTTAGGTTATTTCTTAAAATATAGTCGTTAAACTACTTTGACTTTATCCAACTAGATGCTAGCATCGTGCTACTGAATCTATTTTGGGCTTCAAACCGAGGGGCCCTCGCTATGGAAACATCGTGAACGTCGTCGATCTGGCCTTAACAATTGAAGTGATGAAGTTTATTTGGGTCTCGCGCCCGGTGCTCGTTCGACCATCCGTTTGGGCAGGATACACATGGAGACTCGAATATCGGGGGGCAGTAGAAGGGGACGTAAGCTCCGCTCATACGGTGGTGTAGGGCTCCGGCCGACATCGGAGAAGGTGCGCTCAGCCATCTTTTCCCTCATCGGCCCTGAATCCGTCAACGGAGCGCGAGTCCTCGACCTCTACGCCGGGACAGGCGCTCTCGGAATAGAGGCGCTGAGCAGAGGAGCTGCATCGGCCGAGTTCGTGGAGTCGGACCCCACCCGGTGCCAATACATCAGGCGAGCCGTCGGAGACCTCGATTTCGCCGATAGGAGTCGAATAACTCGGGGCAGAGTCGAAAGGGTTCTGCGGACCATCAAAGCGCGGTTCGACCTCGTACTGGCAGACCCGCCCTATCGGATCGACCCATGGGAAACGGTGATGACAAGTCTATTGGAAAGGGAAGCGCTGGAAAAGGGAGCGATCGTCGTAGCAGAGCACGGCAAGGCATTCGAGTTGGCTGACACCTACGGCGACCTGATTATCTGGAAAAGACGACGGTATGGGGACTCGGCGGTCTCCATATTCCGATACGGAGGATAGGAGTGCCAAGCGCCGTGTATCCGGGAAGATTCGATCCTGTGCACAACGGTCACGTCGACATCGCTCGGCGAGCCTCGATGCTGTTCGACCGCCTCGTCGTCGCCGTTTACGACGCTCCGCCTCAGGGCGCCCTCTTCTCCACCGACGAGCGCATAAACCTCTTCAGTCAGTCGATTCAGGACGTGCCAAACGTGGAGGTCAGGAAATTCAACGGACTCGCGTCCAATTTGGCTTCCGACCTCGGCACGGGCTTCATCGTGCGCGGACTCCGCGCCGGATACGACTTCGAGACCGAGTTCGAGATGACCCATATGTGGCGTCATCTCAACCGCAACATCGAGGTCGTCTGCATGATGAGCGCCCTCGAAAACCAGTTCGTGTACGCGAGCCGGATCAAAGAAGTAGCGCAGCTCGGCGGCGACGTTGACGGCCTCGTGCCGCCTCACGTCGCAGCCAGGTTGAAGGAAAAATTCATCTCAGCCTCGTAGCGTCGAGGCTCTGTGAAGGAGGAGAGTCATAGATATCATCAGGGTCATCGAAGAGTTGGAGGAAATCTCGAGTTCCGCGAGTCGTGTACCGGGTATGCGGAAGAAGGTCATGATCGATGCCGATCGCCTTGCTGCCGTCACCGAGCAGCTCAGCAAGACCATCCCCGCCGACATCCTCGAGGCGAAGGAAATCCTCAAGCAGAAGGAAAGCATCCTCAACCACACGCAGCTTGAGGCTCGCCGCATCCGCGAGGAGGCTGCCGAGGAGGCCGACCAGATCATGTCTGCCGCCCGCGAGGAGCACGCCAGCAAGGTCGACGAGACCGAGGTCCTTCGCGCCGCGAACGAAAAGGCCGACGAGACCAACCAGGGCGCCATGCAGGAGGCCCAGCAGATCATCCAGGAGGCACAGCGCAAGGCCTATCGTCTCATCGACGAGGCCGAGCGAGTAGCCATCGAGCGCCGTGAAGGCGCCGACCGCTATGCCAAAGAGACCCTCTTCGACCTCGAAGAGCGCATGGCCGGAGTCCTCGGCCAGGTCAGACGCGGCATCGACTCCCTCGGCGTCGACGTCGAAGCCGAAGCCAACATCCCCGCATAGCCGACTAACAAAGAGTGGGGACGAGACTTTCTCTCTCGTCCCCACTCTTCAACACTTCAATTGGAATAGATGTCTAGTCTAGGGTACGTTCGCCCTGAGCTTGTCGAAGGGTGTCTTCCGGCATCCCTGCCACTCGTCTTCCGACAATGACGCCGTGGAACCTTTGACTACCTCCCGACCGGCCTCAGCAACTCCTCCCGCAGCCGCCTGATCACAACTTCCACCTCATCCTCGTCCAGATTGATGGGGTCCACCCCCAGCTCATCCGGGTCCCCCAGTTGGTGCAGGTGAATCGCCGGGTCCCCCATCGCCATCGCCTGCAGCACCTCGTCCCGGCTCGGACCGTTCCACTCCGGCGTGAACTCGATCAGCGCCGTCGGCACCAGGTAGTCAACTCGATCATACTGCACGGACACATCGAGCCCCGGAACCTCGATCAGCGCGTCCACCACCACCTGCATCATCTCCCGGTACCGCGCCGTCTCCGCCTCCTCGTCCTCCTCGTCGAAGATCCGCAGAGCCGTCACCAGCCCCATGATCTCCTCCTTCGCCACCTTCATGCTCCTGCCCAAGAAAGCGTTTGGCGCGGCATTCGCCGCCGCCGCCTCGATCAGGTCAGCCCGACCTACCAAAATACCCGTCCCCTGCGGCCCGCGAATGCCCTTCCCACCGCTCAGGATCACGAGGTCAGCCCCTTCGCGGATATACCGCCTCAGGTTGTCCCGCGGCGGCAGCGTCGACGCCGCGTCCACGATCACCGGCACCCCACGCTCGTGAGCGATCTCGCACACCTGCGGCAGGGGAATCGCCCGCTTCGAAACAAACTGCGCGTACAGATAGGCCACCGCCGCGGTGTTCTCCGTGAACGCCGCCTCAAGCTGCCAGGGATAGCACCTCCGGCCGTCCCCGATCTCCACGAACTTCGCGCCCGCCGCCCGGTACAGCTGGTCGTAGCCGAACCGGTGGCTCCTGTGAATGATGATCTCGTCCTTCATCCCCGTCGTGTCCGGCAACCGCACCATATTCGCAGGATCGCTCCCCGCGATAACCGCCGCAGCCTGCATCACAAGGCCGCCCCCAGAGCCGCTCACCACGACTCCGGCCTCCGCACCGCACACCTCCGCCAGCACCTTCCCCGCCGCCCGGTTCAGCTCCCCCAGGTCGACCATCACATCCGCCGTCTTCACCATCACGTCCGCCACCTCGGGCCGCAACTTCGACCCGCCCCACATGGTCGTCGTCCCCGACGCATTGATAATCGGCCGCACACCCAGCGACCCGTACATCTCTTCACCGCTCAAAGACAAGTCCATCCCATTCCCCTACATACAAAATAGCGGCCTTCCACCGCGCCCGAAATTATACCACCTGCCCCGCCACTTCTCCGTCCCACCAATTCACCGGAAATGTCATTCCGAACGCAGCCCACCCACACACTGTCATTCCGAACGCAGCGAAGCGAAGTGAGGAATCTAAAATGCTTGTCCTACCAAACCAACGAACGCCCAAACCCCAATTCCTCTCTTTCTTACTTTCCTCCCTCTGTGTCCTCTGTGATCTCTGTGGTGAATCCTCCTCCGCCTACGCCCGACCGGCGAGGTCCGCCCGCGACAGCGAGTCGCCTTACCACCTCGTCGCATTCCCAATCTGCTCCGCGTACCACTCCTCCCCGTGCAGCAGCTTCTTATTGTCCCACCGGTACCTTTGGGGCATCAGCGTCAGCGACCGGTCCTCCAGTGGCAGCCTCACCGGAACACTCCCCCGCCGCGCCGACTCCCGCATCGCCATCGACACCTCCAGCGACCGGTGCTGGATCACCCCGCTCGCCCTCGGCTCGATCCCCTGCTCGATAGCATCCACGATAGACCGCATCGAGTCTATCAGCCTGTCCCCCGGATACAGCCATCCTTCCTCGTCATACCCGCCGTCCGCGTGCCCCCGGATCGACTTGAACGTCATCGACTCGTCATACCGCAGCCCCGACAGCACATCGCGCCCAGCATCCTCAATTTTCTTGTAGAACCTCCCGTTCCGCTTGTCCGTGACGAACACCCCCTTGCTCCCCGTCACGATTAGACCTTTGAAGGCGTTCTCCCTCGGATGCACGAAGCACTCGACCCCGTTCGCATACCGGATGTGCCCCCAAATGCCCTTATAGTCCTCGTCGCCCGCCCCGAACGGGTCACCATTCGTATACCCGACGACCTCCTCCACCTCCGAGTCCCCGGCGAACATGTGCCCCACCCCAAGCGTCTGCGCCCCACACTGCGTGATCGGGTGGAACATGCTGATCGAGACCACCTCCCCGATCTCCCCCGCCTCGATCATCGACCGCGCCTCCCACATCTGGCTCAGGCTCCTGTCCACGTTGCCGCCCTGCCACGGTATCCCCCGCGACACGCACGCCTCCAGCATCCGGTCTGCGTCCGACAGCTTCGCCGCAATCGGCTTCTCCGACACGATCCCCTTCGCCCCCGACCTCTCCGCCGCCAGCACCACCATGTCCGGGTTGTACCGCACCGGCAGAACGCAGTCCACGATGTCGAACTCCTCGTTCGCGTACATCTCCTCCGCCGACGAGTACCCCCGCGCGTCGAACCGCCGGCACGCCAGCGCCAGGTTATCCGGATCAGGGTCCGCAATCGCCACCACCCGCGTCTCCTCCAGCAACGTAAACCCCCGCGCATGTTGCGTCCCCTGCCGGCCGCACCCCACCATCCCAACCCTGTACTTTGCTGCTCCCTCAGCCATATCTCCCCCCTTTGCTCAAATCAACCCCTCTTCTACGCCTCTCCCGTCCAACTTGTCCCCTCTCCCTTGACGGGAGAGGGCTAGGGTGAGGGTTTATCACCCACCCGCCACTGTCATTCCGAGCGCAGCGAGGAATCTAAAATCCTAACCCTCCTCAATGGCCCTCGAAACAGCAATGGCCGAAAAAAGAACGACCCCATATCCCAAAACTCCGCGCCCTCAGCGGTGAATTCTCCTATCCCCTCTCCCGTCCTGGGAGAGGGCTAGGGTGAGGGTGAATCTCCCCAGAACTTAATCCCTTTACGCCCGACCGGCGAGGTCCGCCCGCGACGGCGAGTCGCTCACACTCGCGCAAACTTGTCCAGCGCCAACTGCGCCCCAACCTGCGCCACGTACACATCCCCCTGCGAATCGATCCATATCCCGTGCGGATACCCGGAGAACTGTCCCGCCTCCTCGCCGCGCTCGCCCCACACCCCGACCGTCTCGCCATCCAGCGTCTTTACAAAAACCCCTTCTTGTCCTGCGGCGATATGCATCACCCCTTCCCTGTCGATAACCGCGTCGTTCCCGCCCGGAACGTCATTCCACTCCGTCATGTACTCCCCCTCCGCCGTGAACACCTGCACGCGCCCGTTCTCCCTATCCATTACGTACACCCGGCCCAAGGAGTCCGTCACGATCCCATGGGGCAGATTGAACTCCCCCGGACCGTCTCCGACCTCTCCCGTAATCTCGCCATGCGCCTCCATCTGGTAGTACACCGCGTCGCCCCTTCCCCACGACCACTTCAACTCACCCTCTGCGCTGAAGCAGTGGCACCGGTTCTGCTCATACCCGTCCGACACGTACAGGTCGCCTGATACCGCGATCGTCGCGTTCGTCGGCGACCGGAACGGCTCGTCCTCCGGGCCCTGCTGTCCCGGCGTGCCCAGCACCATCAGCGTCTTGCCGTCGGGAGTAAAGCTCCGAACCGTGTGGTCCCCCGCGTCCGCGTGATACAGAACGTCGTCGTGAATGAACAGCCCGTGCGGCACCGTGAAAATGTCGCGCCCCCACCGGTCCAGCAGCTTCCCGTCCCGGTCGAACACCCACATCTCACCCTCATTCCCGTCCGGCCCCTGCCGCAGACGCACGCACGCATACACCCGGTCCTCCGAGTCCGTCGCCACGTCCGATACCACGCCGCCCCTCGGAAACTCTCCCCAGCCCTCCACGTGCTCATACCGGTAACCCGGAACGCCAACCCTCTTTGCCATTTGTCAGTTCCCCCATGATCTAATCAAGGTCGACCCTCGCCGTTCGCCCGCCTAGTCTACGCCATCCACACCCCCGCGTCTGCCTCACCGGCAATCCCCGTCGCACTCCAACACCCACACACCGTCATTACCCTAAAAATAGCCCCTCGGCAAACCTCCCCTGCCATTTTCATTCTAGGTCGTGAGGGTGAGCCCCCTACTTTCCTCTTTCTACTTTCCTCTCCTCCTCTCCTCCTCTCCCCCTCTGTGCTCTCTGTGTTCTCTGTGGTGAGTCTTCGTCCTATATCGAGCAGTTACTTAGAAGCTTGTCGAAGGGTGGCAGCGTCGTTCATGATTCGACAAGCTTCACCACGAACGGTTTTGGCGGGCTTGAGGTACAATCCCGACCCATGCACTTGCTGACACGTGCCGCAGGGCCGTTGCTCGACCTTGTCTTCCCCCGTACCTGTGCGGGATGCGGACGCGAGGGAGACTATCTCTGCGACGAGTGCGAGGCCGCAATTCCCCGGCTGGAGCCGCCGCAATGCAGCCTGTGCTCCACGCCGAGCCGTTCACCGCTCTGCGCGTGGTGCCGGTCGGCGAATCAGCCCTTTGATCGCATCACCGCTCCTTACCGGTGGACGGGTGTCCTCCAAGAGATGGTATACGCGCTCAAGTACCGAAACGTGCGCGCCTCAGCACCCCGCCTAGCTGAGCTGATGTCTGCCCACCTCGTGGAAAGATCCGGCACTGCCGACATCATTGCGCCCGTTCCCCTGCACCTCACCCGTGAGCGCGAACGTGGCTACAACCAGTCCGAGCTACTCGCACGCGAGATATCGAAGTCCACCGGAATTCCCATGGCAACCGATGTCCTGGCGCGCACCCGAAACACCCCGCCACAGGTCTCGATGTCGTCCCCGGATGAAAGAAGGCAAAACGTCATCGGAGCCTTCGAGTGCGTCGGAGACGTGACCGGCAAGCGAGTGCTGCTCGTCGACGACGTCGTCACCACAGGCGCCACGGTCGCCGAGTGCTCAGCGCAGTTGCGGCAGGCGGGTGCGGCCTCCATTTGGGTTTTGTCCCTGGGTAGGTAGGACGAAGGCACCTAGATCCCTAGGCAACGATGACAATTCATGGGTACTTCGTACCCCTGTGAACTCCAAGTTGACTTACAAGAACATCCGTACTATACTGCACACAGGCGGCCCAATGCCAAACTTTACAATAACACGGGAAATGGCACAGAATGGCGCAAAATGGCACACTTTTCGAAAAATCCCATTAACGTACCGGTCTGAGCAATCAGCCACTTGATCTCTGCCAACTCACCTGGCTAAGCCGCCCTCACACTTCATACGGCAACTCTGCCCATTAGCCCCTCAAAATCGGCTATAATCCCGCCAGTATGCTGAACCCGCTGCTGCCTCGCCCCTCTTCGAGCGATGGCAGTGCGTTTCACGGGTGGCGCTACGCGGCCATAGCCGCCACCATGAACTTCCTGGCTGCCGGGCTGTATGGCCGCGGCTTCTCCATCTACTTTCTTCCTCTTGCCCGCGACCTCGGCCTCAGCTACACCACCACTTCCCTCATCTTTGGCTTCGCCACCCTGGAAGGCGGAGTTCAGGCGCCCATCGCGGGCTACCTGATCGACAAGTACGGCCCCAGGATAATGACCCTGATCGGGGCGACTCTCGCCGGCATCGGCTTCCTGCTCCTGCCGCTGGCCAGCGACCTGCTCAGCTTCGTCCTGATCTACGTTGGAATCGTCGCCCTGGGAATCAACTGCGGTTTCCACAACTCCGCCGGGGCCATCGTCAATGCGTGGTTCGTGCGAAGGCGGGGCCTGGCCTTCGGCATCATTTCCGTAGGCATCGCCCTCGGCGGAGGAGTCATGACGCCCATTGTGGCTGCCGTCGTGCTCGAGTGGGGCTGGCGCTGGGCGGTAACCCTATCCGGTCTGATAATCCTTCTCGTGGGCGTCCCCCTCTCGCTCTTCATCCGCAACAGGCCGGAGGATGTCGGCCAGCACCCCGACGGAGAGCCGCCGCCCCGAAGGATAGGCCGGTCGACCGACACCTTGTCGTATCGAGATTTCACGTTCCGGCAGGGAGCGCGAACGGTGTCGTACTGGCTGCTCGCCATCGGAATCACGCTGAGGATATCCGCCCAGGCGGGCATACTCGTCCACATCGTTCCCATGCTCGTCTGGAAGGGACTGGACGAGGCCATGGGCGGGGTCGCCATCGCAACGATATCGTTCTCCGCCGTTGGCACGAGACTCTTCATGGGCTGGCTCGGAGACAAGCTCCCGAAACGCCTGCTCGTCGTGTTCGGAATGATCGTCGGCGCGGCGGGCGCGCTCTTCTTCCTGATGGCGCCGGGCAAGCTCTGGGTCGTCATAGTCTTTGCACTGATGTTCTCGATCACGGACGGAGCGGCCGGCCTCACGTGGGCAATGATCGGAGACTTCTTCGGACGCAGCGCGTATGCGACCCTGCGCGGCTTGATAACGTTCTGCGTGAGCCTCGGTTCGATGGCTACTCCGGTCATCGTTGGAAGGATTCGCGACGTGACCGACGGCTACTACTGGGCGCTCATACCGCTGATCGGCGTCTACCTGAGCGCTGCCCTGGTCTTCGTCGTAATCCGCACACCGAGAAAGGAAACTAGAAAAGTAGAAAGTAGTGAGTAGAAAGTAGTAAGTTGAATACGAGCCTCAGTGTTTACCGACCAAGACGCAATTCTTTCTACTTTCTACGCAATGGGGTTTTTGGATGTCACGATTCGATACTGACAACTTTGACGTGGACGTGATCGAGCGCAGCCGCCAAAAGCCGGTGCTGGTGGACTTCTGGGCCGCGTGGTGCGGGCCGTGCAGGGTCATCGGCCCGGTCCTGGAGCGCCTGGCCGACCGGAACGGCGACGACTGGGAGCTTCGCAAGCTGGACACCGAGAAGCACCCCACAATCGCCCGACAGTACCGGATCACGAGCATCCCGGCTGTCAAGCTCTTCGTGGACGGCGAGGTGAAGGACGAGTTCGTCGGCGCGCTGCCGGAGCAGGTAATCGTCGATTGGCTCAAGAAAACGCTGCCGAGCAAGTTCCGCGAACGGCTCAAGCGAGCGGAGGTGCTGGTGGCCGAGGGAAATCTCGGCGAGGCCCACTACCTCCTCTCGGAGGTCCTGGAAAACGACCCCGACGACCAGGACGGCATCGCGCTCATGGCTCAGGTCGAGCTCTACTCCGACCCTGCAAAGGCCGCCGAGATCGCTGACCGCATCCCCCTAGGCTCCGACCACTTCGAGACCGCCGAGGCGATAAAGGCCCTCGCGCGCCTCTTCCAATCCATGGAGACGCCGGATGTCCTCGACGAAGCTCCCGTCAAGGCCGATTACCTCAACGCCATCCGCCTGCTCCGAGAAGGCAAGAATGAAGCCGCCCTGGAGGGCTTTATCGACATAATCCGCAGGAACCGGTACTACGGTGACGACGGAGCGCGAAAGGCCGTCATCGCCGTCTTCAAGCTGCTAGGCGAAGACCACCCGACGACCAGGGCCTACCGCAACCCCTTTGCCAACGCGCTGTACTAAAACGCCTCTCCGCGCCTTCTGCGGTGAGTCCTCCTACTCGTACGTAACCCAGAACTCCACGTTATTCACGACGATGGGCACCCCGATGCGCGGGTCGCGCTTGACGAGAACGATCTTGACTTCGTGCGGCCCCATGGCGCACTGACCAGGCTCCAAGTCCCACACAAGCCAGCTGTTCTCGTGTACCGACTCCGGAGCAGCCGGGTCCTCGGCATTGACGTTTCGGACGTCAGGCGAGCCCAAGACCGTCCCATCCAGCGTGACCTCCACCTCGTCCCCGGTGGGCGAGAAGTGTTCCAGCTCGATCAGAAGCTGTACCGACCCACCCTCGGCCTCCACGTCATCGTACACGGAAATGTGCATGGTCGGCCCGTCGTGGGTCAATGTGCGGTAAAGGGTCACAGGCACCTCGCCGTACAGACGGTCGTCACGCTCCGAGTCCTCGCGGCGAGGGTTGTTGGCGATGCTTCTCTGTATCGCCGTGTAGGCCTTGTTCTTTCGTCGCAGCGTGTCAGGTGAGCCGATTGACGTGAGCGTCTCGCGGCGGGTGGTCGCGTTCGCGTGCCAATTGAAGGCGTACATTCCGTGCGCCCCACGCGCGAAGTGGCCCTGCGACATCGCGGCGAACCACCAATTCCGCCACTCCGAGTGGGGTATCAGGCGGTCTGCAGCCTGCCTACTGTCAAAGTCGTACCCGGGATACACGAGAATGTTCGTGCCCTCGACGAGCTTGAGAAACTCCTCCGTCTCGAAGCACGGATCGGTGCCGGAGTTCCCCCCGCCGATGATGATGTCGCACAGCCCTTCCTTCACCCAGGTCTCGACGTCGTAACCGATGTTCCTGCACGCCTCCAGCGTAGCGCCGACCCTCACCGCCACAGGGAACGGCCTCCCGCGCTCCGCGGCGAGGGCGTCGGTCATCCGGCGAATCGCCCGCTGCAGGTCGGTCAGGGCGTAGCGCATCCGGTACTCGTGCTTGCCCGGCAGGTGGAAGGCATGACGTTGCCAGTCCAGCTCGACGCCGTCCCAGTCCGCCAGGCGACAGGACTGCTCGATCAGGTCGAGCTTGTGCTCCCGGACCTCCGGTATCGCCATGTTCCAAGAGGTCGTGCACCAGTTCGGCGCGTCGTCGCCGAGGCACCACTCGGGGTGATGTCTCCGCATATCGGTCAGGCCCTGCGACTTGGAAGTCTGCATCGCCTCTAGGTTGTCGATATCCCAGAAGTGGTTGTCGTTCATACGAATCGAGTTCCACACGTCAATGCCAAGCTCGCGTCCCCGGTCGACCATGGCAGGGTAGGGGTCTTCGCCGCGTTCCAGCATCGCCCGGAGGTTCTCGGTATCACGCATCGAGCGGACGGTCCCGTACACCCTGTCCACGGTATCGCCGACCACCGGAATGTTGTCCGAGAGCCACGTCGCCTCGTGCGTGCCCATGCACCAGAAGAGGGCGTCCACCTGCGTGTCCGCGAGTGGGGCGTACACCTTCTCTAGGAACTGCTCCATCGTCTGGGGGTACTCCGAGTAGAAGTGCGGCGCTCCGTCCCAGTTGTAGATGATGCGATAGGCCGGGACGGGCGGGTGATTCGCGGAAGTGCCTACGTCTTGGCTCATGAGGACTGGGTTCCTTTCTGGTTGTGCGATATGTGGAGCTCGACATTCTCGACGACAATCGGGACGCCGATGCGAGAGTCTTGGTGGTCAAGTACGATCTGCACTTCGTGAACACCGCGCCCGACCTGCATGGCGTCAAGTTTCCAGACCAGCCAGGCATCCTCGGAGAGGTGGCCCTCCCCGCTCGTCCGATGCAGAGTCGGCTCGCCGAGAAGCTCGCCGTCAAGGGTCACCGAGAGGGCGTCTTTGGGCGAGTGGTGGTCGAGGTTGACCTGAAGCTCAACGCTCGTGTCGTCGGAAACGTCGTCGTGGACGTCGATGTGGAAGGTCGGGCCGTCTCCCGTCAGCGTGCGGTAGAGCGGCACGGGAACCTCGCCAAGCAGACGGTCGTCGCGCTCAGCCCCGTACCGTATCTCCGACCGGTCTCGAATGTGCCGCTTGACCGGCGTGTAGACCGTATCGACGCCGGTGAGAGTATCCGGAGAACCGATGGTGGTCAGCAGGCTATTCAACTCCGCCGCGTAGTTGTGCCAGTTGAACAGGTGAACGCCTGACGCCCCGCGATCGTAGTAGGACTTTGCCAGGCCCCGCACCCATCCCTCGCGCCACCGGGACTGCTCGACAAGATGGCCCCTTCCGAACTCGCCGTGGCTGTCGAATCCGGGATAGAGCTTGACGTTCGTTCCGTCCATCATCTCAACGTAGCGCTCAACTTCAACGCCGGGATCGTTGCCGGAGTTCGAGTTCGTCGCCAGGATGTCGATCAGCCCTTCCTCGATCCACGTCCCGACGTCATACCCGATGCGCCTGTTGGTCTCCTCGGACGCGCCGACCCGCGAGAGAATGTGGAAGGGACGCCCTCGCTCGTTGGCAATGTCGTCCGCGAGCCGGCGGATGGCCCGCTGAAGGTCCGTCAGCGCGTACCGAAGCCGGTAGGCGTCCTGTCCCGGAAGGTGGAAGGCGTGGCGCTGCCAGTCGATCTCCACGCCGTCCCAGTCGGCCAGCATGCACGCCTCACGGATGCGGAGCAGCGCGTACTCCCGCACTTCGGGAATCGCCATATTCCACGATGTTACCGCCCATCGCGGCGCGTTGCCGATGCCGAGCACCCACTCAGGATGGTCCTTGCGGAACTGCGTGAGCTCCGGTCGAACGGTCTTCGCCATCTCTTCGGGCGCGAGCGGGAACGCTTTTCGGGCGGAGTCCGACCAGAAGTGGTTGTCGTTCATGCGAATGGCGACGTACACGTCCATGCCGAGATCGTGTCCGCGCCGTACGATGTCGCCGTACAGGTCCTCGCCCCGCTCGTGCATCGCGCGCACGCTCTCCGCCCTTCGGAACTCCTTGACGGACCCGTACGGCCGGTCTCGCGGATCGAAGATCGACTCCAAGTCGTCGGACGGCCATCTCGCCTGCTCAGCGCCGACGCACCACATGAAGGCCCCGACCTGCGTGTTCTGCAGCGGCCCATATAGCTTGTCCAGCAGCTCGTCTACCCGCTGGGGATACTCGGACTTGCCGTGGAACGTGCCGTCATGATTGAACATGATGCCGTAGTCAGGCGGGGACGGACGGTCGTGGCTCTGCATAGCGCCCCAAAGGATAGCAGATTCGCGGGATGCATCCGCGTTCGTCCTCGGTCCGTTACGGGAAGTTGCGGTAGATTTCGCTTCGGTGCAGCAGACGGCGCAGGATGATAGTGGTGTCACCGTCCTGGGTTATTCCCAGACGGTACTCGCCGATTCTGATGCGGTAGTGGCGTCCTTGGCCCCGCAATCGTCTGACCCCTCTGACATCGGTGAGGCTGGACGCCGCCTTCAGTTCTGAGATTATCTGCTCTATGCTCTGGGCCAGGGACGGGTTTCGCAACCGCCGCAGGTCTCAGTTGAATTGGGCGTGATACCTAATCTCCACGCGAGGCCTGCAATCCTCGCAACGTTGCCATGACGTCCGCCTCGCTGACGAATTCGTTTGGGTCGTCGATGCTGACCTCGAGCATGGCCTGCAACAGCCCTGCGTCTTCTTCCTCATCGTGGCGGTCCGTCGGCGCATCCGGTCCGAGGGTATCGAGCGTCTGGATATTCAACTCCACCAAGACGCCTTCGGGAAGGTCCAGCGGCTCCAACGGCGTGAGCACCCCGTTGGTGAATCTGGCATTTACGATTTGGGTTGCCATAATCGTTGCTCCTGATGCTCAGGCATACCTTTGTGCTATTCTAGCACGGCCCCGCGCGCCACCATGCGCCAACGTGATAAGGGCGCCGACCTGCGTACCTTGCAGTCGCCCGTATAGCTTGTCCAGCAATTCATCTACCCGCTGGGGATACTCGGACTTGCCGTGAAACGTGCCGTCATGATTGAACATGATGCCGTAGTCCGGCGGCGCAGGTCGGTCGTGTCTCTCCATAGCGCCCCAAAGGATAGCAGATTCGCGCGACGCATCCGCGTTCGTCCCGGATTGGTAGAGGTGATTGTCGCCGCCGGGTTGCTGCTGTCGGTAATGTCCGCCTACGGCTCGATCAGATCATCCAGGACGACGATGGGCAAGCCCTTGACACGGTGGAAGTCGGTGTCGTTGGACACGAAGAGGGCGCAACCTACGGAAAAGGCTGTTGCGACGTGGAGCGCGTCCGGGGTCTTTAGTCCCGTCTCGGCGCGCAGGCGAGCGGCGTCCTCGAACAGCGCGTACGAGGCATCCAACAATCTGAAGGCATTGGAAGCAAAGACCTCGCGGTACTGCGCTTCAATCTCTGCGTTCCCTTCCCGGATCGGTTTCACGAGGACTTCAGCCGCAATAACAGCGCTACTTACGGCGGTGAGGCTGCCTCCCTGAGCCTGCTCCCACATCGGTTCCAGAAGTGAGCGGTACGGCTCGATGCGCTCGACGCTGTAGATGAGCACGTTGGAATCGACGTAGACCAAGCCGGCAGGCGGCAGCCTTAGCGGTCCCATGATGCTCGCTCCTCTGCCAGGTAGGCCCTCACCTCCTTCGCGTTCCGGAATAGCCGGCGCTCCGGGCCGCTGTTGAGGATTTCCATGATCGGACGTCTCGATGACGCGGCCGACTGGCTGACAACCACGTCAACGGACTCTCCAACTGGAAGCTCCCGGTCCACGATTTCGATCTTGCCTCCTGGAAGCACAGTTGTTCTTACGTGTAGCGCCCTTTGCATGATTCGTGCCTCCTTCACGTAGAATACCACAGCGTCGTACGAATGAGGGCTCGTCAGACCCGCATGGGCCTCCTGGCAAATTCATCGCTTCGTCCACCCGGTCCTCCATCTCCGGTGGCAAGGAGAAGGTGATGGTTCTCGTGCTTCGCCGCTGCCCGGCTTTGGTATATTGTGAACAAGAGAAATCCGGATGAGGCAATGTAACCAATCGTTGATGCTGGAATATAAGGGATACGTCGCCGAAGTGGTCTATGACGATGAGGCCGAGGTCCTGCACGCCAGAGTCATCAACAGCGGCCCATACCCAATAGCCAATGCCGAGGCGACTGACGTGGAGGGCATAAAGCGTGAGTTCCGCGTTTCGATAGATGTCTATCTGGACGGGTGCGCCGAGCTTGGAATCGAACCGATCCCGCCCATCGCAGTTCCCGTTGCGTCCGGTTAGGGCGTCTGTCTTATACACAAGAAGGTCGGAGGTTCGAGTACTCCGTCGCCGCTGCCTTCATATTGCCAGAACCATTTTGCGTTATGGCACATGTCACTCCGAGCTAGCTCCCTGTCATTCCGAGCGCAGCTAGAAATCTAAAGCACGCCGTCTGTGGTATAGTTGGCGAACTCCACAAGGGACACGGAGGCCGAACGATGGCTCAAGGATTCGCGCCATGGCGGAGCTTCATGGAGCTTTCTCCGAACCACCGCAAGCGCATGGTCCTCGTCGTCGCGAGCTTGGTCTTCGTCTTCCTGCTCTTGTATGTCGCCCGTGGCGCCCTGTTCCCCTTCGTCATCGGCGGCGTCCTCGCATACATCCTGTTCCCCGCCGTCAAAGGGCTGGAGCGGCTCATGCCGTGGCGAAACAGGTACCCGGACGCCGCGAGGATCGTTGCCATTGCCGTGATCTACATCACCGCCTTGGCCATCTTCATCGGCTTGCTGGCGCTCATCATCCCACCGGCCGTGCGACAGTCTACCGCCCTGATCGAGGACCTTCCGACAATCTACACCGAGGCCAGGGAGGCGATTGAAGAGCTCGTCCATAGATTCGCCGATGACATTCCCCAGGACGTGCGGGACAAAGCCGAAGAGATAGTGGCCGACCTCGGAGACATCCTTCTCTCCGTCGCTCAGTCAGCCCTCACGAAGACCCTGCAGACTGTCGCCAACACCTTCAGCTTCATCATCGGTCTAGCCATAGTTCCGGTGTTGCTCTTCTACCTGCTCAAAGACGGCGAGCGGCTCGTGGCCTCGTCCCTGAGCATATTCCCGAAGAAATCAAGGGGTCACGCCGGGGAAGTAGTCCGCATCGTGAACGAGTCGCTGGGCGCATACATCCGGGCGCAGCTGCTCTTGATGCTGTTCGTGGGACTTATCGTATTCGTGGGACTTCTGTTGCTGGATATCCAGTTCGCCGTACTGCTCGGCATCATTGCCGGAATCACTGAGGCCATCCCGGTCGTCGGCCCTATCATCGGCGCCGTTCCGGGCATCATCGTTACTCTCGCCACCGACCCGGAGAAGATCGTGTGGGTCTTGGCGCTCTACCTCGTCTCTCAGCTCCTGGAAAACTCCCTGCTCGTCCCGCGCATCCAGGGCAACGCCGTCCACATGCACCCGATCGTAATCATGGGTCTCTTAATCGTTGCCAGCGAGACCTTCGGGGTGATCGGAGTCGTGGCCGCCGTCCCGGTCGCGAGCGTCGCCCGCGAGGTGTTCAAGTATTTTTACCATGTGTGGAGCGATAACCCGCAAACCGTGCAGCTCGAAGAGGCCGTCGAGAATGGGAACGGCGGAGAAGCACAATCCTAGCGGTGAGTCTCGCAACGAGGGTGTCGACGTGACACGACCCAATGTCCTGCTGATCTGCGCTGACCACTGGTTCGGCGACCTCATTGGGGCGCTCGGACACCCCACGATCCTGACGCCGACTCTCGATCACATCATCGGGAACGGCATCGCTTACACCAACGCCTACGCTCCCACTCCGACCTGCATCCCCGCCCGCCGGGAGCTCATGACCGGCACTCATGCCCGAACGCACGGAGACCGCGTCTTCAACGAGACCCTCCCGATGCCCGACCTGCCCACCATGGCCCAGACGTTCCGTGACAACGGGTACCAGGCCTACGGCGTCGGCAAGCTCCACGTCTATCCCCAGCGAGACCGGATCGGCTTCGACGACGTGCTCCTGCTCGAAGAGGGACGCCACCAGTTCGGCATGGCGAAGGACGACTACGAGCTCTTCCTCCAGGACGAGGGCTACGCCGGTCAGGAGTACGGGCATGGGGCGGCGAACAACGACTACATGGTGAGTCCCTGGCATCTGCCGGAGCATCTCCACCAGACGAACTGGACCGTCCGCGAGATGTCCAAGTTCATCGCCCGTCGCGATCCGAGGAAACCCGGCTTCTGGTACATGTCGTTCAGTCCGCCGCACCCTCCTCTCGCGCCGCTGTCGGCGTACTTGGACATGTACCGCGACATCGAAATCGACGAACCGTACTACGGCGACTGGTCCGAGGACCCGTCCGGCTGGCCCTATGCCCTGCGAGCGCGGCCCGTCGGACGTGACACCTACTCGCCCGACGCCCTGAAACGGGCGCGGCAGGGCTTCTACGCGCAGGCAACGCACATCGACCACCAGATCAGGCTGGTCATCGGCCTGCTCCGCGAGGAGAACCTGTTGAACGACACCGTCATCGCCTTCACGTCCGACCACGGCGACATGCTCGGCAACCACGGCCTGTTCGCCAAGAGCGTGATGTACGAAAACTCCGCCAAGATTCCCATGGTCCTCATGCCGCCAGCCGACAGGGACGACCTCGGTCGAAACGTCCACGACGACCGGCTCGCCGTGCAGGCCGACGTGTTCCCGACACTCGCCGACATCTGCGGCATCTCCATACCCGACACGGTGGAGGGCCTGTCACTCGTCGGCGACGAGAGACGGGAGTGCATCTTCGGGGGACACGGTGAAGAAGACCGCCCCACGCGCATGGTCCGCGACACCCGGTACAAGCTGGTCTACTACCCCGAAGGCAACGTGATCCAGCTATTCGACCTGCGCGACGACCCCCGCGAAACGCGCGACCTCTCCCACGATCAAGAACATACCGAAGTCAAGGCGCGACTCACCGACCTGCTCATCGAGAATATGTACGGCGGAGACATGGATTGGGTGGACGGCAGGAAATTGGTGGGAGCGCCGGATCCGAACCCGGGATTGACGCATCCCGCGCCGAACAAGTCCTTCGGCAACCAGCGGGGATACCGCTTCGGACACTCTGGGCCCGCTACGAATATGCCATCGCGAATGTAGACCTGGACCCGTCCTCATAGGGAAAAGACACACCACACACGGAGGCCGCACTTGCCCGACAGGCCAAACGTACTCCTCATAACCGCCGACCACTGGTTCGGGCGGCTCATCGGGGCTCTGGGACATCCCACCGTCCTGACTCCGACTCTCGACCAGCTCATCGGCAACGGCGTAGCGTACACGAACGCCTACACAGCCACGCCCTCATGCATCCCCGCGCGACGAGAGATCATGACCGGAGTCTCCGCGCGCACTCATGGAGATCGCGTCTTCAACGAGTTCCTCCCGATGCCCGACCTGCCGACGATGGCCCAAACATTTCGGGACTACGGCTACCAGGCCTTCTCGGTCGGCAAGCTCCACGTCTATCCCCAGCACGACCGCATCGGGTTCGACGACGCGCTGATCAACGAGGAGGGGCGTCACCACCTCGGCCTGATGAAGGACGACTACGAGCTCTTCCTGCAGGAGCAGGGCTACGCCGGGCAGGAGGCGACCCACGCGATGGGCCACAATGACTACACCGTCCGCCCTTGGCACCTGCCCGAACACCTCCACCAGACCAACTGGACAGTTAGCCAAATGTCGAGGTATATCGCCCGGCGCGATCCCACCAAGCCCGGGTTCTGGTACATGTCATTCAGCGAGCCTCACCCGCCCATCGTGCCGCCCGAGCAGTACATCGAGATGTACCGCGACCGCGAGATCGACATGCCCTTCGTAGGCGATTGGGCTACGGAATGGGACTCCCTGCCCAGTGGCATCAAGGCCCGCCGATGGTCTGGACGCAACCCCTACTCCGATGACGCCGTACGACTCGCTCGACAGGGGTTCTACGCCATGTGTACCCACCTCGATCACCAGATACGGCTGGTCATCGGGATGCTCCGAGAGGAACGCCTCCTCGACAACACCGTCGTCATGTTCACCTCCGATCATGGCGAGATGCTTGGCAATCACGGTCAGTGGGCCAAGGACCTCTTCTACGAGGAGTCGGCCAAGATTCCCATGGTCCTCATGCCCCCCGCAAACCGCCCCGACATCGGAAAGAACATGCGCGATGACCGCCTCGTCGTGCAGGCCGACATCTTCCCGACCCTCGCCGATATCTGCGGCGTCCCGATTCCCGATACGGTCGAGGGCCTCTCGATGATCGGCGACCGCAAGCGCGACTACATCTACGGCGAGCACTGGGAGAACGAGACCGCCTCGCGGATGATACGCGACGAGCAATACAAGCTGATCTACTACCCCCTCGGCAACCACTTCCAGCTATTCGACCTGGACACCGACCCCGACGAGCTTCACGACCTCGCGGACGATCCTTCGCTGGCCGAAGTGCGCGAACGGCTCACCGGCCTTCTCATCAAGAACCTCTATGGCAGCGACCTCGCATACCTGCAGGACGGGGTGCTGGTGGGAGTGCCGGACAATGACTTCCATACCCGCGGCTACGACCGGAACTTCGGAGGACAGCGCGGCTGGCGGTTCGGAACCGGCGGCAAAGCGACGTACTGACACGACACTGACGATTTCCTGCCTCTTTGCCAAGATGGAGTAAGAAATTCTCTGCCGTAGGCGAAAATCGCAGTCGGCAAACTTGTACAATGCTCCAAGATTGGTAAAATACAAGAATGACGCGAATGTCTCGCAGGAGGGAACTGTCATGGCAACTGCGACCGCCGACCTCGACCTGTACGCCCACCTGATGCGCCGCGCCGGATTCGGCGCGCGACTCGATGAACTGGAAGTGCTCGCGTCCCGTCCCTACGAGGACGTCGTGGAGGACCTGCTCCACCCCGAACGGTTTCCCGACGTGGATATCGACATGATCGAGCGCTTCTACAGCACCGGCAACGCCGGGTACGGCCCCATCTGGTGGTCGCGAATGTTCAACTCGCGCCGCCAGCTGGAAGAGAAGATGACCCTCTTCTGGCATCACATCTTCGCGACGGGCCAGTCAAAGTCCGCGCACAACCCCTCGGCGCAGGCGCAGATCAACATGTTCCGTCAACTGGGGATGACCGACCTTCGCACGCTCCTGGTCGAGCTCTCAAAGGACCCGGCGATGATCTTCTGGCTCGACAACAATGAGAACCTCAAAGAAGAGCCGAACGAAAACTACGGGCGAGAGCTGCTGGAGCTCTTCTCCATGGGAGTCGGCAACTACACCGAGGAAGACGTGAAGGCCGCCGCCTACGCATTCACCGGCTGGACGCTCGATACCCCCATTCCAGGCGCGGGCAGCAAGTACGGCGGCTATCACTCCAGGTTTGTCTACGTGGAAGAAGAGCACGACCACTCCGACAAGGAATTCCTCGGCGAGACGGGAGACTGGGACGGCTATGACATCGTGGACATCATCGTCAAGCAGCCCGCCACCGCTCGGTTCATAGCAAGGCACATGTACAACTACTTCGTGGCCGATGAGCCGCCCGTTTCGGGCTGGAACGAAATCCCGCCGAAAGACCCCGAGGCGATCAACGTCCTCATGGAGGCGTACCTGGGCTCGGACGGCGATATTCGCTCCATGCTCCGCGCACTGTTCAACTCGGACTTCTTCAAAGAGGCCCGCTACTTGCGCGTGAAGACGCCGACCGAGCTGGTCACCGCCGTCGTCAAGCTCACCGGCGAGTACCAGGGGATTGAGATTGGCATGTCCCGCGTTACCGGCGCGAGCGGTTCGATGGGGCAGTCGCTGATGAACCCCCTGACGGTCGAGGGCTGGCCCTTCGGCGCGGGCTGGATCGACGGCGGAACCCTGAACGAACGGGTCAATTTCGCAGTCGACGAGATGAACGACGCCGAAAAGCCCGGCATCCAGCTCATCATCGACCGACTGAAAGAAATCGGTCACCCCCTGTCGCCCGCCGAGTTCACCGGCGAGTGCGTTCAGATGGTCCGTCCCGCTCCTCTCAGCAAGGAGAGCCTCCTCGGACTTCTCAACTACGCCGAGCAGGGCCAAGACCTCGACCTGGGTGACGAGTCGAAGCGCGAGGTCAACGAGTTCCGCGTGCTGAGAATGCTCCAGCTTATCGTTGCGACGCGAGAATACCAGTTGAATTAAGCTGCGTGGTGATAATTCATACTCTTTCATCCCCTCGTGGGGGAAGGGCTGTCAAAGGTGGCGCGAAATTGCGGTACAATGTGAGCAAGCGGATTGGCGACACGTACTAAGGAGGGAGTAAATGCTGGCGAACGGCGCCAGAACGCGCAGCGATATTCTCTATCAGATAAGACCTTCCTTCCTTGAGGGGATGGCAAGGGCATTCGATCTTTTTGGGACCATGCCCGTGCGCCGATGTTCCGATTCATCGCCCGATGCGAGCGCCGCCGCTATTCATGGAGATTGGATGACGATAGGGGATGACCTGCGCAAAGTCATGATCGACTTTGAAAGAGAAAACGGCGTAGCGGTGCTTGACGGGCTGGAGGAACCCGGTGGCGAACGAACCGGTCGTCCCGCAACGGACTGAAGATAGCAGTCCGCCGTCGGCGATCTCCGCGTCCACTTGGAGCGGACCGCTCCCTCCACCGGCCGCTCCTCGAGAGTACGAGGCTATACTTCCGGGTTCGGCAGATAGAATACTCACCGCACACGAAATGCAAGTGGAGCATCGGATACAAAGCGAAAAGATATCGATAAACGGAGATTCTCGAAGAAGTTACTTTGGACTGTTCGCCGCATTCTTTGTTGCAGTTCTTGGAATTGGCGGCAGCATTTATCTCATAAGTACGGGCCACGACTGGGCCGGAGTTGGATTGGCGGGGATTCATTTGGTGGCTATAGTGACCGTGTTCATCCGAGGCTCAAGCACGGCTGTAAACGACCAATCGGATTAAGGCGTCAGGCCGAGGATGTCTGACAGAGAGTCATCGGCCAAACCGAAGCCTCCCTCTGGACGGGGAGAGATTAAAGAGAGGATGCACATGCGACCATACGGACTTCTGCGAGCCGGATTCCCCTACCTCAAGACGATCGGCGAATTCATGCGGATGCACTTCCCCACCGACGTGGCCCCCGCGCGCGACGGCAGGCTCTACGTCATCGGCAAGGGAAGCATGTACACCAAGGGCAAGTCGGGCCCCATCCTCGTAACGAACATCGAGGACGACAACCTCGGCAGCTTCGGCTGGAAGTCCTATGAGGAGAGCGTCGCCGACGCCTGCTTCATGTGGCCCATGGCGATCCAGCTCGATGTCGAGCAGCGAGAGCTCTACGTCTCCGACAGCGCCACCCACCGAATTTCGGGCTTCACCACCGACGGCGAGTACCTCGGCAGGTGGGGCGAGCACGGCAGCGGCGAGGGACAGTTCGACCGGCCTTCCGGCCTGGCCATCGACGGCGACGACCTTTTGTACGTGGTCGACTCGATGAACCACCGCGTCCAGAAATACACGAAGGACGGGCGGTTTATCTCCCAGTTTGGCGAGTTTGGGAACGGCCCCGGACAGTTCAACGCCCCGTGGGGCATAACCATCGACAGCGAGGGATCGATCTACGTCGCCGACTGGCGCAACGACCGGATCCAGCAGTTCACGGCGGACGCCGAGTTCATCCGCGTGATCGGCACCCCGGGCCACGAGGACGGCCAGTTGTACCGCCCCGCCGGCGTCGCGGTCGATATGCACGGGGACATCTACGTGTGCGACTGGGGCAACAACCGCGTCCAGCTATTCGCGGCTGATGGACACTTCGTTCAGAAGTTCGTCGGCGACGCCACCATGTCGAGGGCCAACCTGGAAAGGATGCTCACGCGCACCGCCAAGCTCCGCCGGATGCGCGAGACCGCCGCCTACGAGCCGGAGAAGTACTTCGCTCGTCCCCGCTCCGTCCGCGTCGACGAGCACGGCCACATGTACGTACCCGACTACGAGCACTACCGCATCCAGATCTACAAGAAGGAAGCCTACGTGATGGACGAGACCGGTATGACTCCCCCCTTCCGCGTCCCGACGCTGAACTACATGTAGGAACTTTCCGCCTCGCTCAGCGTTTCCAAGTGAATAAAGGGTGCATTCGGCCTCTTCCTCGGTGAGGGAGAGGCCGAATGGCGTACTCCGCCTCCGCGAATTCCTATGCCGATTCCAGAGTTCGCAAAGACCTTCATAATGTCTTCAAACATGGCCGGTATAGTGGAATCACGCAGAGGTGAGATGAATACTTACCGGAGGTGGAACGTATGAAGAAACTAGTAGTTGGCCTGGCAGCCGCCGTCTTGGTGGTTCTGGGCGTGGCGGGCGGCACGGTGCTGGCGCAAAGTGCCGACGAGGACGGAGAGAAGAAGAGCTTCGCCGACAGAGTCGCCGAGATTCTTGGCCTGGACAGCGATACCGTCGAAGACGCCTTGAACCAGGCCAAGTCGGAGATGCAGGATGAGCGCACCGATGCGTGGCTTGAGGACGCGGTCGAGGCGGAGAAGATCACGCAGGAAGAGGCCGACGCCTACAGCGACTGGCTCGACGACCGACCGGAAGGCGTCGGGGAATGGCTCCGTTTCAGCTACAACCCGAACGCGCGCGAGCAGCTCGAAGCCAAGCTCGATGAGGCGGTCGAGGCCGGGAAGATCACGCAGGAGCAGGCCGACGCGCACCTCGAACGCTTCGACGAAAAAGTAGAAGCAATGGACGAGAACTTCGAGGCCGCGCTTGAAAAGGCGGTCGAGGCCGAAAAGATGACGCAGGACGAGGCCGACTCGCTCAACGAGTGGTACGACGAGAGACCCGACGGCGTCTTCCCTGGCTTCGGTGGTCGTGGGAAGTCTGGGTACGGTAGGTCATTCGGGCACGGAAAGTTTCGCGGCAAGGGTAGATTCCACGGCAATTCGGGAGGAGGCTGGTACAAGGGCAACAAGAGTACGGAAGCCGCTCCCGCCATCGAAGGTTCATCGGCGTAAAACCAGCGAAGTGCGGACTTACCGAGTGGGTGTCTAACGGGCCAACGCACCTCCCTTCGGACACCCTTTGATGAAAGTGGAGGCGGCAGGCGGATACTAAAACGCTTGCGGCCTCCACTCTTCCGAAAAACGGACTAATAGGAGGACACAGGTTGGGAACGACGGTCTTGCTGGTCGAAGACGATCCCGGTGTCGTCGAGATAGCCCGCACGTATCTGGCCCACGACGGCCACAACGTGCTGGTTGCCAACGACGGCTTGGAGGGCCTGCGCCTCGCCCGCGAGAACGACCCCGATCTCCTGGTCCTTGACCTCATGCTCCCAAAGCTCAACGGCGAGGAGGTCTGCAGGGTCCTCCGTGAGGAGTCGGACGTTCCCATCGTCATGCTGACCGCTCGTTACAGTGAGGAAGACCGGCTTGCCGGCCTCGATCTGGGCGCCGATGACTACATCACCAAGCCATACAGTCCGAGGGAGCTGTGCGCGCGAGTAAGAGCCGTCCTGCGGCGTGTGGCGCGCCAGGACGGCGATGGGCAGAGAACTGTCCTACAATACCGCGACATCACTGTCGACCAGGACCAGCGCGTAGCCTCCATAGGCGACAGGGACCTTTCGCTCACGCCCACGGAGTTCCGGCTTCTCGTGATGTTCGTGAGCGACCCCGGCAGGACATTTACCCGCGATCAGATCATCGACAGGGCCTTCGGCTATGACTTCGACGGCTTCGACCGAACGGTCGACGCCCACGTCTCTCACCTGAGGAGGAAGCTCGAAGCGGAAGGCGAGCCGCGTTATGTACACACCGTCTACGAGGTCGGATACAGGTTTGGCGATGCAAAGATTTAGAAGTTGGCTGACCAGTCTTCATTTCCGCCTGATTGTGGGGTTCACCCTCGTTCTGGTCGTGTCCCTGCTCGGCGTGAGTCTGTACGTTCACTACGCCGCCGAGCGTGAAATCGAACGTTTCCAGCAAGAGGTCGAGCGAGCCAGAGCGGAGCGTATCCAACAGGTCGTAAACCAGTACTATGAAAGCAACGACGACCTGTCCGGCATCGGCCCGGCCCTCGAGCAGGCGAAGTGGCTATACAACTGGAACATCGAGGTGACGGACGCCGAGGGTAAGCCAATCGCTCTGGTAAGCGGCAAGAAGATCGTCCCTGAGTCCCCCGCCCGCCAGCGGACGGCTCCTCCCTTCGAAAACCTTAAAAATCCGCCCCTGGGGCCCGACGATCGCAAGAAAGTGGGCGACGGACGAAGGTTTGGCAGGCATACCTACAAGTTGCAGGACCGCGACAAGAAGGATGTTGCGTCAATCTCTATGGGACCGGCGGATATTCCAGGAGTCGTGCCCGAGCCTCCCATGTCGCGGCTGCTCGCGACCCTCGACGCCTCTCTGCTGTGGACGGGAATCGCGGCGGGCATTGTCGGTATCGCGCTGGTATCCCTTCTCTCTCGCCGTGCGCTCCTTTCCATCGGGGTGCTCCGAGGAGCCGCGAGAACTTTCGGAGGAGGGCAGTACTCCCACCGCGTGCCGAGAATCGGCCCTCACGAAATCGGCGAGCTCGGAGAGACGTTCAACTCCATGGCCGACGACATCCAGCGTGCTGAGCGGCAACGCCTGAACCTCATGGCCGACGTCGCCCACGAGCTAAGGACTCCGCTCTCGAATATCCAGGGATACGTCGAGGCGATGAAGGACGGGGTCATCAGTCCGAGCGACGAGACACTGGAAAGCGTCCACCAGCAGGTGCTGCAGCTCAACCATCTCGTCGAGGACGTGAAGTTGCTGTCACTGTTGGACGCCGGTGCGCTGCGCCTCAACTTCGAAAAGGCCGCAGTTGGCGACGTGCTCAACAGGTCCGTCAGAGGCTTCATGGCGAAGGCCCATTCCAAGGAGATACGGCTGACCACCGAAATGGACGAAGACGTCCCACCTGTCCGAATGGACACGGCCCGGATTCTCCAGGTGATCGACAACCTACTTGAGAACGCCGTTCGGCACACCCCTCAAGGAGGCAAGGTCACCGTAAGGTCGGGGATGCTCCCGACAGACGAGGTCTTCGTCGCCGTCGAGGATACCGGAGAGGGCATTCCCGACGAAGTGGTAGCGACTGTGTTCGACAGGTTCCGGCGCGCCGACCCTTCACGCGCCCGCACGACCGGAGGCGCCGGTCTGGGACTCGCCATCGCGAAAAACCTCGTTGAGGCCCACGGCGGCGCAATAGAGGCGAAGAGCAGTCCGAGCGGAGGCACCACCTTCCGGTTCACCATTCCAACAGCCCAGGAACGAACGTCACCGCATTAGACGTACTTCGATATACACGTTATAATCGGTTTACACAAACAATTCGATTCGAGCTAACTTTTTGAAATGGAGCGCGTTACCGTGATAAGAGGCATAAACCACGCGGGGTTCGTCGTACGAGACTTTGAGGCAGCCGTTAGGTTCTACGAGGAGATCGTCGGATTGAGAGTTCTTGACCTGCTCGAACGCACCGGAGCGCCCATCTCCCAGGTGGTCGGATATGAGAACGCCCACCTGAGGATCGCCAAGATGGCCGCTGAAGGGGAGGAGCACTTCCTTGAACTGATCGAGTACGTTCGTCCCACGGCAGGGGAACGAGCGTCTGAGGAACGGGCGATCATCGGCGGCAGCCACGTGGCATTTATCGTCGACGACATCCAGGCTGCCTTCGAGCGAGTAATGGCCAACGGGGCAATCAAGATGAACCCTCCGGCGAACATCGGGCCCGGCAGGTGGGCCTGCTACATGCAGGACCCCGAGGGCAACTGGATCGAATTCATTCAACAGGACTAGACAACTCCTCCCAGCACGAGATGGGACGGACAACTTTGTCGCCAAACAACTCAAGTACAAACACGCGGTGATCGTCAAGCAGGATTAGAGGAACAGGAATGAACGCACTAAGTAACGTCTTGGAAAGAATGAAGTCATGGAAGCTGTGGACCGTCGTTGTCGTCGTGGTCGCGGTGGGGGTGGGCGGATACTACGCCTTCACCACGTGGAGCGACTCAGGCTCCGAGGAAGAGGCGGCGCAGACGCAGCTGGTCCCGGTGACACGCGGCGATCTTGTCAACGACGTGAGCGTGACCGGTACTCTCACGTACACCACCCGTGAGACCATCACCTTCGGGCAGCAGGGGTTCGTCTCGGAAGTAACCGTCTTGGAGGGCGATAGGGTAGCCGCCGGCGACGCAATCGCCGTGCTGGACGCCGAGACGGTCGCGAATCTGGAGAAGGCCATCGCCCAGGCGCGCATCAACGTGCGGAACGCTGAGGACGCGCTCGAAGAGGCGCGGAACCCCTATACGGCGGCGCAGATCGCCAGGGCCGAGTCCGATGTGGCGAATGCCCGTCTCGACCTGCAGAAGGCCGAAGAGACCCTGAGTGAGCTTGGCGTCGTTTCGGCCGATCTCCTGGTGCAGGCGCGCATCGACATCCTCAAAGCCCAGGACGCCCTCGTTACCGCCAATGAGGACAAGGTAACGCTGGTCACTCCGACCTTCCAGGAAGTCGTGAAGGCCCAGTCGAAAGTTACCGCCTCGCGCGTCGCACTGCAGGATGCCCAGGACGAACTTGACACGCTCCTCAACCCGACGGACGCCGACATCGAGTCGGCGAACGCCGCGGTAACGAAGGCCCGCGTCGACCTTGAAGCCGCCACGGAGGCGCTTGACGCGCTCACGAGCGTGACCGCTGTCGATCTGGCGAAGGCACAGGCCGCCGTCGCTGATGCGCAGCTCGATCTCGAAAGGGCGCAGGAGGCAGTCGACGACGCGACCACCCCGGCCACTGCCGAGGACATCGCTGACTACCAGGCCAACATCGACTCGGCACAGGACAGCCTTCTCACCGCCCAGTTCAAGCTGCAGACGACTGAGCGCAACGCCACGGAGAGTATTCAGGCGGCTATGGACGATCTCGACGTAGCGGAGGACGACTACAGCGCCCTCTTCGAAAAGTGGCTGGGCATGAATGTCAATTCGCCGGTCGATCAGTCCCCCGACGCGGTATTCGCTTCCCACGGCTCCGACTTGGTGACCATTTTTGAAGGCCCCCATATCGAGAGGATGCAGACGCTGTTTGAGCAGGGCATCCTCCGAGACGACCCCGCGACTCCCTGGAACGAGGTGATCGTCTACTCGTGGGCCGTCCTCTATCCCGGGGAGATACTCGTGGACTGTGGAGACCTCGAGGCAGGCAGGCACCGAGCGTGTATCGGTGCTGAGTTCCAGGACGCCTATGACCTCGTACAGGAACTGACCGCGAGCCTCGCAACCCTCCAAGCCGATGAGACGGAAAAGATACGAGAGGCCCAGGTCGCCCTCTCCAAGGCGGAAGACACGGTAGCGCAGCGACGGGAAGCCCTCGACGACTATCTCACCGAGGTTGCGGAGTCCCAGTCCACCGAGTCGGAGATCAAGAGCAAGGTAGAGGCCCTGGGACTCGCCGAGGCCACTCTGGAATCGCTGAGGGAAGACCTCGCCGGACTCACCGCCGAGCCCGACCTGCTCGACATTGAGGCCAGGCGGCAAGATATTGCCACGGCGGAGATCAAGCTGGCGGACAGTATAGAAGCGCTGGCCTCGCTGACAGGCGAGCCGGACGAACTCCTGCTTGAGTCCAGGAACCGCGCAATCGAAACCGCCGAAGCCGATCTGCTGGATGCCGAGACCTCATTGGCCGAACTGATGCAGGCCACCGAGTTCGACATCGAGCTCGCAGACCGAGAGATTGAGCTGGCCCAGGCGAAACTCGCCGATGCCGAAGAGACTCTCACGGCCCTTCTCGAAGACCCTGACCCCATCGACGTGCAGGTAAAGCAGACCGCCGTCCGTGTGGCCGTCGAGTCGCTCGCCGATGCCGAAGCCACCTTGGTGGAGTACAATTCCGTCGACCAGCTGGAGATCGATCTCCGGCAGACCGACGTGATCGCAGCGCGGGCAACCCTCGACACGGCCATCGAAGACCTCGAACGCGCCACGTTGCGCGCCCCGTTCAACGGCATCGTCGTCGCCGTCAACATCGAGGCCGGACAGCAGGTCAACGCCAACACGCAGGCCATCGAGATTGCCGACCCGTCCATCGTCGAGGTGAGCGGCTCGGTCGACGAGATCGACGTCCTGTTCCTGCAGGTCGGGTCTCAGGCCTTCGTCAGCCTTGAGGCCTTGGGCAATCAAACGCTGCCGGGGACCGTCTCCTCAATCGCTAATGCCGGCACCTCGCAGCAAGGGATCGTAACCTACCCCGTGACGATTCGCGTGGACTCTTCCGAGAGCGGTCAGCTGCCCGAGGGACTGAGCGCGACCGCGCAGGTCATCATCCGAGAGCAGATCGACTCCGTCCTCATCCCCCTGCAGGCCCTCTACGGCTCGGTGCAAGCACCGACGGTGAGAGTGGTGAGCGGCAACGACATCATCGAACGTGAGGTCACGCTCGGCATCAGCGACGACTTCTGGGTCGTCGTCGAAGGCGGCCTCAACGAGGGCGAGACTATCAGCATGGAGGTCGTCGGCAGCAGCACCGCCGGGTTCGGCGGAATCGGCGCGACATTCCGCGCGGTCGGAGGCTTCGGAGGAGGCCGTCCGCGAGGCGGTGGCGGTGGAGGTACGGCGGGAGGCGGAGGCGGTCGCTAGCACTTGTAGGGGCAGGTTTCAAACCGAAACGACATAATTCAAAGCACGAGTCCATGACTGAAAACCACGACAACGTAATCGAGTTGGAAGACGTCACCAAGGTCTACCAGATGGGTGAGATCGAGGTGAACGCCCTCGCCGGCGTCAGCCTCACAATCCGTCGAGGCGAGTTGACCGCCATCATGGGGCCATCCGGCTCCGGCAAGTCGACCATGATGAACATCATCGGCTGCCTCGACGTACCCACAGCCGGCAGGTACATCCTCGACGGAGAGGACGTAGGCAAGCTCAGCGACGACCGACTGGCCGGGATTCGCAACCGCAAGGTGGGATTCGTATTCCAGACGTACAACCTCCTGCCGAGGCTCTCTGCCCTGACGAACGTCGAGCTGCCGCTGCTCTACGGCAACGGACGAACACGCAGGGACCGCTCGCTTGAGGCTCTGGCCAAAGTCGGCCTGGCCGACCGGGTGCACCACAAGCCGGTCGAGCTCTCCGGCGGACAGCAGCAGCGTGTCGGCATCGCGAGGGCGCTGGTCAAGGACCCTGCGATACTCCTGGCGGACGAGCCCACGGGCAACCTCGACACGACTTCGAGCCAGGAGATCATGTGGATCATCCAGGAACTGAACCGGCAGTCCGGCATCACCGTCGTCATCGTCACGCACGAACACGACATCGCCGCCCACGCGGCCAGGGTCGTAACCATGCTCGACGGCAAAGTGCTGGACGACACTCGCCAGGACCCCGTCCTCGTGCCCGAACCCGGACTAACCTAGATCGCAAGCCTGTATCGCTACTTTCTACTCAATACTCACTACGAAATACCCCAAATGTCACTAATCCAGACCATCAAAACGGCCATATCCTCCCTCGCGTCCAACAAGCTCCGCGCCGGACTGGCGCTGCTCGGAATCGTCATCGGCGTAACGGCGGTCATAACCTTGATGTCCATCGGGCGCGGCACCACCGAGCAGATCACCGAGACCATCCAGGGGCTGGGAACGAACCTCCTATTCGTTCAGCCTGAGGGTGAAGGACAGCTCACGCTCGGCGACGCCAACGCGCTCGTCGATCCCGTATACGCTCCCACCGTGCTCGCCTCGGCGCCGGAGATTCGCAGCTTCGCGACGCTCGTTGCGGGTCGCGACAACACCAACGCGCAGGTGGTAGGCGTTACTCCCGAATACCTGACTGCGAGAAACCTCGAACTTGCGAGTGGGATGTTCATCAAGTCCCCCCATGTCGACAACCGGGACGAGGTGATCGTACTCGGTTCCAATGTGGCAGAGCAGCTATTCCAGAACCGCGATCCCGTGGGTGAGTACGTACGTGTCAACGCACGGCGGTACAGGGTAATCGGCCTGCTGGAGAGCCAGGGCGGCGGCGGGTTCGGCACCTTCGATACCCAGGTCCTCATTCCTATCACCACGGCCTACTACAGGCTGAGCGGTGAGCGCACGTTGACCGGCGATGTTGCCGTAAGCCTCATCAATGTCCAGGTTCGAGACTTGGAGGACATCGATCGAAGCATCGAGGAGACGAGCGGCGTGCTCCGCCTGCGTCACCGCATAACCGAGGAGGACGACTTCACCGTCATCAGCCAGCAGAGCACCATCGAAACGCTGGAGGAGACGACGAACACCTTGGTCGTCTTCCTGGGCATCATCGCGGGCATATCCCTTCTCGTCGGCGGCATCGGGATCATGAACATCATGCTGGTGTCGGTGACCGAGCGGACGCGAGAGATCGGCATCCGCAAGGCCATGGGCGCGAAGCGGCGAGACATTCTCTTCCAGTTCGTGGCCGAGGCGACCGTCCTCAGCATCGGAGGCGGCCTCTTGGGAGCGGCCTTCGGGTACTGGATGACCAACGCCGTCGACGGACGCACCCTCGGAACCCAGACCTTCAACACCAGCTTCAGCAACGAGTTCGCGGCGCTCGCGCTGATCGTGTCGGCGGGCATCGGCCTGTTCTTCGGCATCTATCCCGCCGTAAGGGCGTCGAGGCTACATCCGATTGATGCGCTGAGGTACGAGTAGTTCACAAGAGCTATAGAAGATATTGCATTCCCTCTACCACCGTGCAATGAAGCAAGAGGGTACAGAGAAAGAGAGTCAGAAATGAGTAAAACGCTGATTGTCTTGGCGGGCGCACTTATTCTCGCATTCGCCGTCGCGTGCGGATCGGCGGACGAGGGAGGTGGAGGCGGAACCGGCGCTCCTGCCGCCGCCGCGCAGGTGGCGGACCTGTCGCAGTTCCCGACGCCCACGCGGTCCCAGGCCGCCCCTCAGCCCGAACCGACCCAACCCGTCGTCGCCGCTGCCGTCCAAACGCAGTCGGAAGACAGTGATTCCGAGAGCGAGGCCGCCGAAGTCGAGCCGATGAGCCAGGAGGAGCTGGAGCAGCTCAGGCAGCGACTTCAGAGCGGTGAATTGAGTGCGGAGGAAAGGCAAGAGGCTATCCAGCGAATTCAAGCACAGTTCGGAGGACGTCAGGGCGGCGGCGGTTTCGGAGGAGGTGGAGGTACCCAGGCCATCGGCTCCATTGAGAGCATTAGTGGTAATACCCTAGCCGTCACGACGGAACTCGCAACGATCTCTGCAAACGTTGGAGAGAACGCCAACATCAGGATCACGTCGGTCCTCGAACCGAAGGCGCTGACCGAAGGCGCTCAGGTCACGGTCATCAGCGAGCGCGTTGACGGCAGCACCCTTGCGCGAGTGATAACCGTCGTCCCGGAGGGGCAAGCTGGATTCGGACGAAGAGGCGCAGGCGGCGGTCAGGGAGGTCAGGGCGCAGTTGGCGCGGCGCAAGGCGGTCAGGCTGTCGGCGGAGCTCGCCCGCTATTCGGCGCCATCGAGAGCATGGCCGACAGCGGCTTCACGCTGGAGACCCAGCAGGGCCCGCTTCCCATTGCCATGAACGATGAGACCGTCATCATCCAGACCGTTCAGGGCACCGTAGCCGATCTCGAAGCGGGAATGCAGATCACGGTGTTCGGCACGGCGGACGATGACGGTGCTATAGAAGCCCGTGTTGTTGCAGTCATTCCGGCAGGCCTTGAGGACATTCCCGGCCTCGGTGGTGGCTTAGCCGGCCGTGGTCGTGGCGGCTTCGGCGGCGGCCAAGGTGGCGGTCAGGGAGGAGGCGGCAACTAGCAGCCGACCGGGAATCTGAGGAAACCTGAACGGCCCTACATTCCCCGAGACATCTTCCTCTAGCGTAGCCCCTCGCACCGTTGCCAGCCGGTCGAGGGGCTTCTTGTTGGCTCCATTCCCGGCCGTATCCAGGATGCCCCTTTGGTATAGGTTGGTATGCCGGGCAGTCAGGACGGTTGGCTGACGGCAAACTCGACGAGCGCTCTTGCGCTTCCTTGTTCCTCTTGCGTCGTATGGGCGGTATACTACCGGGCGATCTTCATCCCCATACTGAGAGTGAGAGCGATGGCGGGACCATACAGCGTGAAATTCCAGTCCGACGTGCCGCTGATGCTGCGGGACGGCACGATGACGTACGTGGACATCTGCAGGCCGGATGCTGAGGGCGGGTTTCCGGGTCTGATGCTTAGGACGCCGTATAAGAAGACCGAGATGGCTTCGAGGGCGTGGGCCCTGGACATCATCCGGGCGGCGCAGCGAGGGTATGCGGTCGTGCTCCAGGACATTCGGGGCAGACACAGCTCTGAGGGCCAGTTCTATCCGTTTGTGAACGAGGCGAGCGACGGGCACGACTCCATCGAGTGGGTGGCGAGCCAGTCATGGTGCAGCGGTAAGGTGGGGATGTTCGGGAGTTCGTACAACGGGGCGACCCAGTGGCTCGCGGCGTCCGCCAAGCCGTCGCACCTCGGCGGGATCGCTCCCGGTGTCACGGCCTCGGACTACCACGAAGGGTGGTCGTGGCAGGGCGGAGCGTTCGAGCTGGGGTTCAACATGTCGTGGTCGGTCGGATCGCTGACGGCGGCCAACTGGCAGAACCTCTCCAAGCAGCTATTCCTTTCGCCCTATCAGTTGGACGCGCTCATGACGACGCAGGACAACCTGATGCCGGCGGCAGAGCAACTGCCGATGAGCGGCTACGAGGAGCTCAAGAGCGACCTCGCGCCCTACTATTACGACTGGATGGAGCATCCCGAGTACGACGACTACTGGAAGGCAATCTCGATCGAGGAGATGCACAAGGACATCGAGGTTCCGGCCTTCAACTACGGAGGATGGTACGACATCTTCATCGGGGGCACGGTCAGGAACTTCATGGGGATGAGGGAGTCGGGCGGAAGCGATCAGGCCCGGTCGCTCCAGCGACTCGTGATCGGGCCGTGGACGCACGGAGGGCTGCAGGCGTCCGTGGCGGGGGAGCGCAGCTTCGGAGCGGCTTCCTCGACCTTGGGTGATGACGTGCACGGGCGGATCCTGCGGTTCTACGATTACCTGCTGCACGGGGAAGAGAACGGCCTCACAGACGACAAGCCCGTGCGCATCTTCGTGATGGGAGACAACGTCTGGCGCGAGGAGGACGAGTGGCCTCTCGCCCGCGCCGAACTGACGGAATACTATCTGAGCAGCGGCGGGAAGGCGAACACCCTCGCGGGCGACGGAGCGCTTGTTCTCGGCTCACCCGCCGAAAGCCCGCCGGACGTATTCCTTTACAATCCCATGGACCCGGTGCCGACCAACGGGGGAAATCTCTGCTGCGACGTGGGGACGCTCGTTGCGGGGGTCTTCGATCAGCGGGCCATCGAGACGCGGGGCGACGTGCTGGTCTATACGTCAGGGCCCATCGAGGAGGACACGGAAGTGACCGGCCCGGTCGTGGCGACGCTCTACGCCTCAAGCTCCGCCGTGGACACCGACTTCACGGCCAAGCTCGTGGACGTGCGGCCCGATGGGTACGCCGCGAATCTCTGCGACGGGATCATCAGGGGGCGGTACAGGACGCCGAGGCAGCCTGCCAGCTTCCTCGAGCCGGGAGACGTATACGAGTTCACCATCGACCTCGGCCCGACGAGCAACGTGTTCAAGACAGGACACTCGATCCGGGTGGAAATATCCAGCAGCAATTTCCCGCGCTTCGACCGGAACCTGAACACGGGCGAGCCGATTGGTACGACGGGCGAGTCCGTCCCGGCGCTTCAGACGGTGTTTCACGATGCGCGGTACCCGTCGCGGATCACCCTGCCGGTAGTTCCGAGGGAGTGATTCGGGGCAGACATCTTTAAAAAACTATCTAAAGTATGCTTGGACGAGTTTTCTCTACGCATGGATTCAGAGAAAAACACGTTCGCCCTGAGCTTGTCGAAGGGCAATTCGCCGCCAACCCACAGAGTTTTGAGATAGGTTTTTGAGGCTGTACTCGGCGAGGCCCGCTAGAAAGCATGAATTGCATTCTTCTCCCCCGTTGTTGACATAGGCGGGGTTTGCTATACTTACGCGCGTTCGCGGCCTGGAGGTGCGTCGCGGGTTCTGCTCGTTTGGGCGGGAGCCGCTGTGCGGAGGGCCAAACCAAATACAGCTGTGTAGGGAGACGCTACAAGGGAAAGGAGTCGGCTATTGAAGTGGATTGATTTTGCTCGCCCCCACACGGTCGAGGAAGCGGTAGGACTTCTCACGGAACGAGGTGACAGGGCGCGCCCCTTGGCGGGCGGCACCGACCTGATCGTTCAGTTGAGGACGGGAGTCCACGATCCCGATCATGTGGTGGACATCAAACTGATACCGGAGCTGAATGAGCTGAGCGTGTGTTCGGATTCGGGGCTGACCATGGGAGCGGCGGTGCCCTGCTACCGGATATACAACGACGCGGACGTTGCCGCCCAGTATCCCGCGGTGGTGGACGCGGCGTCCATTATCGGCGGTACGCAGATACAGGGCCGCGCCTCGTTCGGCGGGAACCTGTGCAACGCCGTGCCGAGCGCGGACACCATACCGGCGATGATTGCCCTCGGCGCGTCCGCCAACATCGCGGGGCCGAACGGCAACCGCAGCGTGGCGATAGAAGACTTCTGCACGGGCGTCCGCGAGAACGTGCTGCAGCCGGGAGAACTGCTGGTGTCCATCAACTTCCCGGCGCCCGCCGCAAACTCCGGCGCGCGCTACCAGCGCTTCATTCCCAGGAATGAGATGGACATCGCCGTAGTCGGTGTCGGCGCAGGCGTGACCCTGAACGACGGATGCTTCGAGTCGGTGCGGGTCTCCCTCGCGGCCGTTGCCCCGACGCCGCTGTTCGTCACCGAGATCAACGACGAGCTTGCGGGGAAAGAGGTCAACGACGAGAACATCGCCAAGGCCGGCGAGATCGCCAGGGACGCCGCCAAGCCGATCACGGATATGCGCGGCACCATCGAGTACCGCAAGCACCTGTGCGACGTTATCACCAGGCGCGTCATCAACGACGCAGTAACCCGAGCACGAGGAGGCCACGTAGATGCCCACTAAGTCATACGTTCAGACGACCATCAATGGCGAGATGGTGGAGTTTCTCGCCGAGCCGCGCCAGAGCCTCCTGGAGGTCCTGCGCGATACTCTTCAGCTTACCGGCGCCAAAGAAGGATGCAACGACGGAAACTGCGGCTCCTGTACGGTGAACATGGACGGGCGAATCGTCTGCTCCTGTCTCGTACTCGGCGTCGAGGCCGACGGAGCGTGCATCGACACGATCGAGGGCATGGCGACGCCTGAGGGCCTGCACCCGCTGCAGGTCTCGTTCCTCGAGAACGCCGCGCTCCAGTGCGGCATCTGCACCCCCGGCTTCCTCGTTTCGTCCAAGGCGCTGCTCGAACAGAACCCGAACCCCACCGAGCATGAGATCCGGTGGTGGCTCGCGAACAACCTCTGCCGATGCACCGGATACGACAAGATCGTGCGGGCCGTCATGGACGCGGCGGAGAGGATGCAAGCACAGGAGGCGTAGACATGACTACAACCTACGAACCGAATGTCGTTCTTTCGCAGGTCGAGTACGACGTAGTTGGAACGCGCCCCATCCGACACGACGGCGCGGACAAGGTCACGGGTCGAGCCAAGTATGGCGCGGACGTTCACGAGACGGGCATGTTGTACGGGTACATACTCCGCAGCCCGCACGCCCACGCCAACATACGGTCGATTGACACGAGCAAGGCGGAGGCGCTCTCGGCCGTTCGCGCGGTTGTGACCGCAGCGGACTTCCCGGAGACCGCGCTTGACGACGACGGCTCCCGAAAGGTAACTCTCGGCGAGCTCGCTACCGACCTTCTCTACCTTCGCGATGGAATCATGGCGAGGAAGAAGGTGGTCTTCCGAGGCCATCCGGTTGCGGCCGTCGCGGCCACGTCGGCTCACGACGCGGAGCAGGCGGCCATGCTGATCGAGGTCGACTATGAGGTGCTGGAGCCCGTCTCGGAGGTGGTCGCGGCCATGGCCGACGACGCCCCGATCCTCCACGACGACCTTGAGATGACCGAGTTCGGCGAGAACACGGGACGCAAGGGCAACATCGCCGACCACTCGCAGAACAAGAAGGGCGACATCGCCAAGGGCTTCGAGGAAGCCGACGTGATCGTCGAGCGCGAGTTCAACACCGCGACGGTGCACCAGGGCTACATCGAGCCGCACACCTGCACCGTCCACTGGCGCGACGACGGGCGCATCCACATCTGGAACAGCACGCAGGGGCCCTTCAACGTCCGAGACGCAACGGCGCAGGTGCTCGACGTGCCCCTGACGCAGGTCAAGCTGACGCCGCAGGAGATCGGCGGCGGCTTCGGCGGCAAGTTCGAGCCGTACGGAGAGCCGGTCATGGCCGTGCTGTCCAAGAAGTCCGGGCATCCCGTCAAGATGGCGATGAGCCGCGCGGACGAGTTCGAGGCCACCGGCCCGACTCCCGGCTCCTACATCAAGGTGAAGATGGGCGCGACGAAGGAAGGCAAGCTCGTCGCGGGCGAGGCGCTGCTGGCTTTCGAGGCAGGGGCCTACCCCGGCTCCCCCGTTGGGGCTGGTGCAGAGTGCGTCTTCGCGCCGTACGACATCCCAAACGCCGTGGTCGACGCCTACGACGTTGTTCTCAACAAGCCCAAGACCGCCGCATACCGCGCCCCCGGCGCGACGAACGCCGAGTTCGCCTCGGAGACGGTGGTGGACGAGATCGCCGAGCAGCTCGGCATCGACCCCATCGAGTTCCGGCTGCTGAACGCGGCGAAGGAAGGCACCCGCAAGGTCGATGGGACGGCCTTCCCGCGAATCGGATTCGTCGAGGTGCTCGAAGCGCTCAGGGACCATCCCCACTGGAGCGCCCCGCTTGAGGGCGATAATGTCGGACGCGGAGTCGCGTTCGGCTACTGGATGAACGCGGGCCTGCAGTCCGCCGTGAACCTCGCGGTCAACGCCGACGGAACGGTTGCGCTCACCGAGGGGTCGCCGGACATTGGCGGCACCCGCGCGTCGATCTCCATGCAGGCGGCGGAGGTGCTCGGCATCCCCGCCGAGGACTTCTACCCGTCCGTCGTCGATACCGACTCCATCGGCTTCACCTTCGGCACGGGCGGCAGCCGCACGACCTTCGCCACCGGCTACGCGGCCGTAGAGGCGGCCAAGGACGTCAAGCAGCAGATGATCGAGCGGGCAGCCATGATCTGGGACGTGGACGCCGACTCTCTCCAGATGGAGAAGGGCGTCATCAGCTCCAAGACCGACTCCGAGCTGCGGATGACGTTCAAGGAGCTGGCGGCTGAGACGAACGCGACGGGCGGCGCCATCACCGGACGCGGCTCGGTCAACCCAGCGGGCGTCGGCGCGGCATTCGCGGGCCTCATCGTCGACCTGCAGGCCGACCCGGAGACGGGCAAGGTCTCGCTCCTCCGCGCGACGATAGCGCAGGACGCGGGCAAGGCCATCCATCCGAGCTACGTCGAAGGGCAGATGCAGGGCGGAACGGCCCAGGGCATCGGCTGGGGCCTCAACGAAGAGTACTTCATGAACGACAGGGGCGACATGGCGAACAGCACGTTCCTGGACTACCGGATGCCGGTCGCCAACGACCTCCCGATGATCGACACGGTCATCGTCGAGGTCGCCAACCCCGGTCATCCGTTCGGCGTCAGGGGTGTGGGCGAGGTCAACATCGTGCCTCCGCCCGCGGCAATCGCCAACGCCCTCAGCCGGGCAATCGGCGTGCGCATGACGCGGCTCCCGATGAACCCGAACACCGTCATGGAGACCGTCTGGGAAGGCAACGGCAGCAACGGCGCGTAGCGAGCGGATATCGCTGTGAAGGAAGAACCCCATCGATTTACGGTGGGGTTCTTTCATAAGGCGAGGATAAGGCAGCCCTCGGATTGAGTGAAGAGTGGCGCTTGCGAAACTAAGACTACCTCGCTACCATGCGAAAACAGTTCAAGAGGGTGCGGCAGAACTAGGAACGGCAGCATGGCGCAAATGACGGGACTACTGACCTATCAGGGTATACCGGTATGGCGTCACGCCCGGATCCTCCGATGGGTCACGCAGATCGTCTCCGGCTTCCTGGCCGTCGTGCTCGTCTTGTGGTTCTTCCTGAACATCGGGAGCGCGATACAGGACCGGAACATCCCGTACGGCTTCAGCTTCCTGGATAGGGAGTACCAGACTCCCATCGGCCACCACTTCCTCCCGTATGAATCGTCGGACTCATTCCTCTACGCATTGGGAGTAGCCGCGACGAACACCGTCGTCGTCTCGATCATCGGCGTCATCTTGGCTACTGCGCTCGGCATCGTCATCGGTGTCGCGCGGCTGTCGGGGAACTGGATCGTTTCCAAGCTCGCGCTGGCATACGTGGAATTCTTCCGCAACGTTCCGCTGCTGGTGCAGCTCTTCTTCTGGTTCTACATATTCCTTGCGCTCCCGCCAGAGCGTGACGGGTTCGTCTTCTTCGACAGACTGTATGTGAATAACGCCGGCATATCGCTGCCGTGGCCCGTCCCTTCCGACCTCTCGATGGGGCTGGTCTGGCTTGCCGTGGTGCTGATCGGGGTGGCTGCGGGTGTCATCGTCCATCGACTGCTCCTGAGACGGGAGACTATGACGGGCAAGGCGTCATATCCCCTCGTCTACGGCATCATAACTGTGGTGGGCGTAGGTGCGTTGACATGGATTGTTCTGATGGTCGCAGGAGGCGAGTCCCCGTTCGTCATCTCGCAGCCTGCCCCACATGGGACCTTCGGGCGAGTCGCGGGCGGGTTCACCGCTCCTGCAGGGCTCTTGGCTCTGCTGATCGGTCTCGTCATGTACACGGCGTCGTTCATCGCCGAGATAGTCCGCGCCGGGATAACCTCGGTAGGTAAGGGTCAGACGGAGGCGGCCAGGGCCCTGGGGCTCTCGAACATGGCCGCCCTGAGGCACGTCACCTTCCCGCAGGCGCTCCGCGTCATCATCCCGCCCCTCATCAGCCAGTTCCTGAACCTCACCAAGAACAGCAGCCTTGCGGGAGCTATCGGCTACTCCGACCTGACGAACGTCGCCAAGACGATGACGCAGACCGCCCCCGCGGTGTCGATATTCATCCTCATAATGCTGTCCTATCTGGCAATGAGTCTGGCGTACTCGCTGGCCGGCAACTTATACAACCGTTACGTTCGGATCACCGGAGCATAGGGAATGGCTGACGACCTCAATACAAGCGCCGCGTCGGTCATGGCGCCTCCCCGGAGCGAGGTGGGCGCGATAGGTTGGTTGCATGCCAACCTGTTCAGCACGTGGTATAACGCGGCGATGACCGTGGTATCGGTCTTGGTCGTGGTATGGTTCCTTTGGTTCGGATTGACCTGGGCCTTCGGCGATGCCGAATGGCGGGTCATAGGGACACTCGGCGGCCAGTTCATCATCGGGCAGTTCAACACCGAGTCGGCGTGTCCCGGTCAGAACTGCTTCTGGAGGCCCCAGGTCGGCCTTCTGCTGGCGACGGTGATACTGGGCATGGCGTGGGGAGTCGCGGGCGGGGGCACCGCCAAGAGAGTGGCGATCACAGTCGCCGTGGTTGCGGCTGCTCTTGCGCTCATACCCTACAGCTTCGAACGCATGGGGATGGATGTTCGTATCCTGCTTGTGGCGAACATTCCGGCGATGTTCGCCGGTCTCGCGCTGACCCGCTACACGCCGCTGAACCAGGTGCGGCACATCGCGATTTTGGGCGTCATCTTTTTCTTACTGACCCTGTTCCTGCTGAGAGGAATCGAGGGTCTGCCGGGAATGACCCCCGTCTCGGTCATCCACTGGGGCGGCCTGATGCTGAACATACTGCTGGCCGTTGCCGGTATCGTGCTCAGCCTCCCGATCGGCATCGCCCTTGCGCTCGGCAGGAGAAGTCAACTCCCGGTGGTGAAGCTGCTGTGCGTGGTGTTCATCGAGATATTCCGCGGGGTCCCGCTCATCACCCTGCTGTTCATGTCGCAGGTGCTCGTCCCGCTGGCCTTCCCGGAGGACTTCCCGCAGAACTCGCTGTTCCGCGCCGCCGTCGTCATCACGCTGTTCAGCTCGGCGTACATGGCGGAGAACATTCGCGGAGGCTTGCAGGCCCTGCACCCCGGCCAGGCCGAGGCGGCCAGAGCATTGGGCCTGTCGGGCTGGCAGATCACGTTCCTGATCTCCCTTCCGCAGGCCATCCGCAACGTGATACCCGCCATCGTGGGACAGTTCATCGCCCTCTTCAAGGACACGAGCCTCGTCTACATCATCGGGATGCTGGACGTCGTGGAAATCGGCCGGGCGTTCATCCAGGGCAACCCGGAGTATCTCCCCAGCGCGAGGGAGCTGTTCATCTTCCTCGCCATCGTTTTCTGGATATTCACGTACGGAATGTCATACGTGAGCAGGCGCGTGGAGGACCACCTGCGTGTGGGCGCGCGATAGGTGTGCGCGCGTGACTGAAGACAATCCGACACCACGGAGGGACCTGTGACTGCAAGTGAAGAGACCGCGGCGACCGAGGAAATGATCGTCTGTCGAGACGTGCACAAGTGGTTCGGGGCATTCCACGCGCTGCGGGGCGTGTCCACTTCGATCAACAGGGGCGAGGTAGTGGTCGTGTTCGGCCCGTCGGGGTCGGGGAAATCGACCTTCATCCGCACGATCAACCGGCTCGAGGAGCACCAGCGCGGCGACATCATCGTAGACGGCATCGAGCTCACCAACGATGTGCGGAATATCGAGGCCATCCGGAGCGAGGTTGGGATGGTCTTCCAGTCGTTCAACCTCTTCCCGCATCTGACCGTGCTCGACAACATCACTTTGGCCCCGCTGAAAGTTCGCAAATGGCCGAAGGACCAAGCGCAGGAAGTGGCGATGGGCCTGCTCGACCGCGTGGGCATCCCGGAACAGGCGGAGAAGTACCCGGGCGAGCTATCGGGCGGTCAGCAGCAGCGCGTCGCCATCGCCCGAGCGCTGGCCATGCAGCCGAAGATCATGCTCTTCGACGAGCCGACCTCCGCGCTCGACCCGGAGATGATCAAAGAGGTGCTCGACGCCATGCGTGAGCTCGCGGACTCCGGCATGACCATGATCGTGGTCACCCACGAGATGGGCTTTGCTCGCGAGGTCTCCAACCACATGATCATGTTCGATGAGGGTGTAATCGTCGAAGAAGGTTCCCCACACGACATCTTCAACAACCCCCAACAGGATCGGACCAAGCTGTTCCTCTCGCAGATCATTTGAGGAATAGGAACCTAATCCAAGGGCAAGCTGATGGCTAACAAGCACACCCGCTCAGAGGTCGATGCTTATATCCATATAAAGGATCAGCTGAAGAAGCTGGGTTGGGATGTCAGAAATCCAAGCACCAATCCCAGTGGACAGGTGTGGACACAGAACCAGTGTCTTAGGCATCCTACTATCAAGAAAGCCTGGGGAACAAAAAGACCCGAGAATGTCGTTAAACTCACCGAACGCTATCTTTGGGTCATTGAGGCCAAAGCGGATCGCCGTGACATAGAGCAAGCAGTTAGAGAGGCACGCGATTATTATGCAGGACCACTCAATGACTTGCAAAGTGATGTTGAAGTTGCTCTGATAACAGGGATAGCTGGCAACGACGACGACGGCTGGACTATCCGGAGCTTTGTGTATTTGGACAATGGATGGTCACAGATTACCATCAACGGTCAGCACACAACCGGATTTCTCAGTCAAGACGACATTCATCTTCTGCTAGAGAATGATACTAGCGATATTAGTGACTTTGTTCCACCGCAGTGGCTATTTCTACAAGCAGCTGAGCGTATAAACGGGATTCTACACAAAGGAGGAATTAACAAGAACGATCGAGCCAAAGTCATAGCTGCCTTACTGCTTTCGGTGGTTGACCAGCCGCCAAACCTAAATACATCGCTATCTGTACTTATTGGAGAGATTAATTCCCGTAGCAAAGCGTTACTTCAAGAGAATAACAAAGGGGAATTTGCGCCCTTTATTGAATTGATACCTCCAACGAACAGAACCAATCATGTCCTTTACAGGGAAGCTCTAGTAAAGACTATACAAGAATTACTCAATCTGAACATTAGGTCAGCGATGAATTCGAGCACTGATGTTCTTGGGCAATTCTACGAGGTATTCTTAAGGTATGGGAACGGTGCAAAGGAAATCGGAATAGTACTCACACCGAGACATGTCACGCGTTTTGCGGTAGACGCTGTAAGCATATCTTCCTCTGATATTGTGCTTGATCCCGCGTGTGGCACTGGTGGTTTTCTTGTAGCTGCTTACGACCATATTCGTCGGAACGGAACCCAAGTCCAAATTGACCGCTTTAAAGAGCATAATCTTTTTGGTATCGAGAATGATCCTACTGTTGCAGTACTCGCAATAGTCAACATGATTTTTCGTGGTGATGGAAAGAACAATTTGATTGAAGGTAGTTGTTTCAGCACAAGTCTTTCGAGTAGGTCGGTGGATGGCTACGCCTCTGCTGAGTACGTTTCTCATTCCACCAATCACAACCAACCAGTGACACGGATACTCATGAATCCACCGTTTGCTGGTAAGGATAAAGAAAAAGAATATGAGTTCGTGACTAGAGCACTAGCCTTCATGGAGGATGGCGGAATACTCTTCAGCTTGCTACCAATGGATTCGATGTTTGGAGCTCATGCTGAAAGGGTTTGGCGAGAAGACGAGCTTTTGGCGAAACACTCTCTACTCTCTGTGGTGACGTTCCCTGACGAACTCTTCTATCCGGCGGCTATGAAGCAGGTGGTTGGAGTGTTCGTGCGTAAGGGATTCCCTCACCCGAAAGACCAGCCTGTGTTTTGGGCACGTGTTGCTGACGATGGCCATCTCAAAGTCAAATCAAAGAGACTATTAGCTTCGGAGATGCGTCCGCCGAGACATTGTGACGATGACCTACCAGCATTGTTGCCTCATTTGAGGAACTTTCTAACACAACCCGGAGTGGTTGGTGTCAACGAGCCAATGTTTTACAAGACTGCCCCAATAGACTTCGAAGATCCTTTGTTGGAATTGTTGCCGGAAGCTTACCTCGACAGCCCTCCTCTGTCAGAGAAAAACATTGAGAATGACATAGAAAGGCTAATGCGTGAAACGGCGGCTTTTATGATTCGCCATCCCGGACTAACCGATGCCGAAGATGATTAACCTTGAACAATTATTCGTCATGCACACTGCTAGATCGGCAGGATATGACGATCATGAGGAAGGCTCTGTACCATTTGTGTCGAATGGCTTTGCCGACAATGGTGTGGTCGGCTTAGTCAAGCCTCTGCCTGAGGACAGGGTGTACCGATTTTCTGGGATTTGCGTTTCGGCATTCGCTGAAGCAACTGTTCATACTGGACCCTTCATTGCCCGTGGCAATGGTGGCAGTGGACTTGCTGTGTTGGAGCCAAAGCTACCAATTGCTAAAGACTACCTTGTGCGCCTCGCGGCATTTATCAATACTCAAGTGAAGTGGCGCTTTAGTTGGTCGCGGCAAGTGACAGTTGCCCGCCTTAAGTCTGTTATAGTACCAGACGATTTGGTGGAGATTGGAAGAGTAGATAGAGAGATTTCGCCACCACTGGGCGAAAAGTCAGCAGTTACGTGGGTATTGAACCATGGTGACTATCGTCTTGACGAGCTTTTTGACCTAACGCCAGGACATTATCATGCCTTGGATCGGCTGAAAACTGGGAACGTCCCTGTCATTTCATGTAGTGAACTCGACAACGGGATAGCAGGTTACTACCGTGTAGAGCCAGAGAGTATTCATTGCGGAAAGTTAACCATTGCTCTAAACGGGAGCCCTTTACTGACGAAATGGCATCCGTATGCTTTCGCAGGTAAGGACGATGTTGCCGTGTGCATCCCGAAGTTGCCACTACGGAAGACGACGCTTTTCCTCGTCCAAGCTATGCTGAACCGGGAACGATGGCGCTTCTCTTATTACCGCAAGTGTTATATGAGCAAACTTCAACGTTTTTCGATTCGTTTGCCTTGCAATGACGAAGGTATTGATGAAGAAACAATAGCGTCCATTGTTGAGTCAGCTCCGTATTGGAGCTACGTTAATCGTTAAGCAGATCCGCCAGTGGGCCATCATTGGCGTGTTGGCTAGTATCCTGGGTTGAAAGTGAAGGGCTATCGTGACCCTCCCCCACGTTGACACCTATATGCCTCGCGCATAGAATCTGTGGACTCCAACGCCGTTCGTTGGACTCATGAGGACGGTCGAATAAGCCTAAGGAGGCATTGATGGGAACGAAAGCGTATGTGTTGATCGAGGTGGCCGTGGGCAAGGCCAAGGCAGTGGCGGACGAAATCCTCAGCCTTGAGGGAGTCAAGACCGTCGACGTGGTCATGGGTACCTTCGACATTATCGCCGTCGTGAACGCGTCCGACGTGAGCGCCGTCGCGTCCCTCGTGACGGGCGACATCCACACCATCGACGGCGTCCTCCGCACGCAGACCTGTCTGGCCGTCGTCGCCACCTAACTTACCCCCAACACCTCCACAGAACGAGGCACAAGCGCCATGATGAACGAGACGGCGTTCTCGATGGACACGTCAAGCATCAAGTACGGCCCCGGGGTTACCCGCGAGGTCGGCTACGAGATGCACCGCTTGGGCGCTCGCCGCGTGATGGTCTTGACCGACCCCCGCATGGCGCAGAGCGAGGCGACCACCCTGACGCTCGACTCGCTGAGGGCCGAGGGCATCGACGCCGTGCTCTACGACCGGGTCCGGGTCGAGCCGACGGACGTATCGTTCAAGCAGGCCATCGAGTTCGCCACGGACGGCGCATTCGACGGGTTCGTCGCGGTCGGCGGGGGCTCCAGCATGGATACGGCCAAGGCGGCCAACCTGTACTCCACGTACCCTGCCGACCTGTTTACGTACGTCAACGCGCCGATTGGCAGGGGCGAGCCCGTGCCGGGACCGGTCCGCCCCCTCATCGCGATCCCCACGACGACCGGCACCGGCAGTGAGACGACCGGCGTCGCGATCTTCGACCTGCTTGAGATGAAGGCGAAGACCGGCATATCCCACCGCGCGCTCAGGCCGGTCATGGGCATCGTCGATCCCGACAACGTGCGCGACCTGCCCTCGATGGTGACGGCGTGCAGCGGCTTCGACGTGCTGAGTCACGGGCTGGAGTCATACACCGCCATGCCGTTCGGCCTGCGCGAGGCCCCCGCAAACCCCGGCCTGCGTCCGTCCTATCAGGGCTCGAACCCGATCAGCGACGTATGGGCGCTGAGGGCCATCGAGATGGTGGCCGAGAACATGCACCGCGCCGTACACGACCCCGACGACGCCGAGGCCCGCGGGCAGATGCTCCTCGCCGCCACGTTCGCGGGAGTCGGGTTCGGCAACGCGGGCTGTCATCTGCCGCATGGCATGTCGTACCCGGTGTCGGGCATGGTCAAGGAGTTTGTGCCGGACGACTACCCCGACGGTGAGCCCATCGTCCCGCACGGCATGTCGGTGATACTCAACGCACCCGCAGTGTTCCGCTACACCGGCCCGACCAATCCCCAACGGCACCTCCACGCCGCGCGCCTGATGGGCGCCGAGGTCTCCGGCGCAGGCCCGGAGGACGCGGGCGACGTTCTCGGCGACATCATCGTGAAGTTCATCCGAGACATGGGCCTCCCCAATGGCCTCGGCGCGGTGGGTTACAAGGAAGAAGACGTCCCGGATCTCGTCAACGGCACGCTGCCCCAGCACCGCGTCACAAAACTATCACCCCGTCCCGCCGAGGCCGACGACCTCACGCAACTCTTCCGCGACTCCCTCACCCTGTGGTGATCGAGGCAGCCCCTCACCTAACAGGCCCTGCCCCAACCGCACTACGCAATACTTTCTACTTTCTTCTTCTCACTCCCTCGGCGGCTCGTGGATGCCGGCGTTGGGATCGTGCGGGTTCCCGCCGAAAAACAGGTAGGCCAGCATGTCCTCGCCAATGTTCTTCGTGTAGTGCTTGAGGCCCGGCGGCGTGTAGACCCACGACCCCTTCGTGATGACGCGCTCTTCCTCACCGACACGCATCAGCCCCGTCCCCTGCAGGACGTAGTAGTACATAGGAGTCTGGTGCTCGTGGGACTCGTAGACGCCACCGGGGTGGAAGCTGTTTACTCCCAGTAGCCGGTCGTACGTCTCCGAGCCGGGCAGACGTTCCTCCATCGCGCTCATGTCGATGGACTGGTAGTGGCTGCCGTCCACCGCAACCAGCGTATGCCCAAATTTCTCTTCCTTGAAGCTCTTCCATTCGGACTCGTCGAATATGTACTGGTACATGGGCCGTCTCCTTCCTTCTCGACATCGAGTTGCGCGTACTTTCTCACATAGCGCAGTGTGCGTCCAGTTCAGAAAAATCCTTATCGTCATTCCCGCACAGAGCCTACCACGTACCACGATACGGGGGAGACCTTTGCGCAACCGCAATTTCTGTCATTCCGAACGTAGCGCAGCGGAGTGAGGAATCTAAAATCCCTATCCTCCACGCGACGTCTCGTAGCTGGAAAGGCCCCGATGACGCCGCCCCAAAATCCTGGATTCCTCGCTATGCTCGGAATGACTAACATCTCGTAGGGGCGATTCGCGAATCGCCCTTACGGCCATTTCAATGCTTGCTGCTGCCCGTGCCAGCCGCCACAAGCGACTACGTCCAAACAGGTGAGTAACGTGTAGAATAATCACCACCATGGAAAGCCGCCTGACAACTTGGATCGACAGGAACCTGAACGGCTACACGGCCGGACTCGGCACGGCGGTCGGACTTGTCGTTGGCGGATACGTCGCCTTCGGGGTGCTCGACATCCATATCCTCCCCCGCATCGTCATCACGTACCTCGGAGCGGTCGTCGGCGTGTTGCTGGCGGCGGCCATAGCGACCCCCTTCACGCGCGACCGGGGCAAGCCGACACTGCTGTAGCGTCCCGTGACACGAGCGGACATGCCCCAAGAACGGTGCGAACGGCCATGACCATCGACGTGCGTGACAAACTGCTGGACGCCCACATCCACGTTCACTCGCCCGATATCGAGAGGTACCCGCTTGCCCCGGGTTTCGAGCGGTCCGACCTCTGGTACCCGTCCATGACGCCGGACGACTACGCCGGATACGCCCGCGGCTTCGGTAAGGTGCGGGTAAACCTCGTCCAGCCGACGTGGTACGGACTCGATCACACCTACATCATCGACTGCATCGCCCGCGCGCCGGAGCAGTACGTCGGGACGGGCATCGTGCCCGCCGTGAGCGACGTATCCCTGCCCCCGCCCGACAGGGCCATGCTCCGCCTCTCGGAACGCGGCATCCGAGCCTTTCGCATCAGGGGCTGGAGCGCGCGCGGCCGGTTCGGACGCAAGACGGCGTGGCTCGACTATCCCGGCTACGACGCCATGTTCGAGACCGCCGCGAATCACGGTCTTGCGCTCAGCTTCCTCATAGGCCCGGACGACCTGCCGGAGATCGACCGGATGTGCATACGCTACCCCGACACGCCGGTTGTCATCGACCACGTCGCCGGCATCCGCGTGCGCGACGGCCGGTTCCCCGCCGACCACGTCGACACGCTATGCAGCCTCGCCCGCCACCGCAACGTCACCGTCAAGCTCGGCCCGTTCCACGTCCTGAGCGACCAACCCCCGCCATTCCTCGACCTGCTCCCACTCCTCCGCCGCGTCATCGACGCCTTCGGCCCCAACCGCTGCATGTGGGAGACCGACGTAGGCGGCCCCGTCCCGATGTCTGATCCCGAAGCGGTCTACGCCACGACGGTCGAACTGATCTCGCAGCACGCCGATTTTCTCAGCGACGGGGATCGTGAGTGGATTTTGCATAGGACGGCGGAGAGGGTGTTTTTTGGAGGGTGAGGGGCACCGCTGCGTCCAGCGTTCCAATTCGGTTCTTACGACCCCGTAGATAGGGTAGCAGCCTCGGTCCCACGTGAGTCGTTCAGACTCTCGCTCAAACATTGACACGCCTTCACAATGCGTGGAAAATGCTGTCTGCCAGAGCAGTTCATTTGTCATCCTGTGCGGAGCCGGATCTTGGTATCGGGTAGGGGCCGCCGTGCCCCCTTGTTGGCTCCCCACGGATGAAGGAACTGCTCTGGCAAGTAGTCACCTATCCTTTGCCGCAAGGGGGTTCCAATGAGCGGTGATGCCTTTGTACGGCGGTATTTGTTCGTAGTGCCGTTGTCGCTGCTTATGCTCGTTGCCATCGGATGCGGCGGCGATACCGGAGAGAGCGCTGAACCTCTTCCTTCACCAGATGTCATTTCACCAATGCCGGTCGACACGAATACGCCACAGTCACCGGACAGCCCCGTCGTCAATGTTCAGTTCATCGGTGCCGCCGACCTGTCCGACGAGAGAAAATCGTCGCTCACGGATGTCATCGAACGTATCCAGGCAAGCGTGGTGCAGATTGTCGTAAGCGGGGGGAGCGGATCGGGCTTCATTGTCACTAACGACGGGCTGGTCGTAACCAACGAGCACGTGGTGGACAACGCGCGCAGGGTTCGCGTGTGGCTGACCAGCGGCAGTTCTTACGAAGCGGACGTGCTGGAACGAGACGTGACCTCCGATCTTGCCTTGGTGCAAATCGCCTCCAACAGGCAATTCGACGCGATCTCGGTTGCAGACCCTGACCGCGTGCGTGTGGGTGATGAGGTGCTCGCGCTCGGCTTTCCGCTTGCCGACAGGATCGGCAACGATTTGACGGTAACAAGGGGCATCGTCTCCTCCAAGAGAACCGAGGCTGGCGTCAGCCTTCTGCAGACCGACGCGGCCATAAACCCCGGCAACAGCGGCGGGCCGCTGGTCACCAATGGAGGCGAGGTGATCGGCGTCAACACGTCCAAGGTAGAGCAAACTTCCGGCGGCAGGCCCGTGGACAACATCGGCTTTGCCGTTTCCACCAATGAGCTTGAGCGCAGGCTACCCATGCTGAGGGGGCGGGGAGTCGTCAATCCCGGCACCCCGACGGCTACACCGACGATAACTCCGACTCCGACCATTACTCCCACACCTACTATTACACCCACGCCGACCATTACTCCAACTCCAACTGTGACACCAACGCCTACCCTGACTCCGACTCCGACTCTAACCCCTACGCCTACCAATACACCGACACCGACACCCACGTTCACGCCGACACCAACACCCACACCCATACCACCCTTCGTGGCCGTGAGCAGCGGGAGAGAAAGTGTCTGTGGGCTGCGTGCAGACGGCTCAGTTGTTTGCCGAGGAAACATAGGGACACTGCCGAAAGACGAGCGCTTCGTTTCGATTAGCGACGGGATAGGAAGCGCCTGCGGGCTGCGTGAAGACGGACTGGCTATCTGCTGGGGCCGTATTGAAGCACCGCCACGAGGTGAGCGTTTTGTAGCCATAAGTAGCGGCAATTACACTGAATCATCCGCAATCTACAACCATGCCTGCGGGCTACGTGAGGATGGGGTGGCCATCTGCTGGGGCTCTGATGATAGTAGGGCCTCACCTCCGGATCATGGCCGTTTTGTGGCTATAAGCAGTGGACATAGCTTTACTTGCGGGCTGCGCGATGATGGTTTCGTCATCTGCTGGGGGCCCGGGGCCCCACGGCCTCCGGGAGATGAGCGATTCACAGCCATAAGCAGCGGCGGTTACAGTAATTTCGCAACCTACAACCATGCCTGCGGGCTACGTGATGACGGAACCGTTGTCTGCTGGGGATACAATGAACTTGGTCAGTCCTCTCCCCCCGAGCACCAACTCGATCTCCGGAATGAACGATTCACGGAGATAAGCGCCGGTGGGAGGCATACCTGTGGGTTGCGAGGTGATGGCGTTGTCGTCTGCTGGGGCGACAACAAGGACGGCCAGTCCTCGCCGCCGGAAGGCGAGCGATTCACATCGGTAGCGGCTGGGCAGACTCACACCTGCGGTCTGCGAGAGGACGGAGTCATCCTTTGCTGGGGTGACAATAGTAGGGGCCAGTCGTCTCCGCCGTTGCGGTGAATTGGAGAACTACGCTATTGAGGCGAGTGTCCTTTAGCGCAACCTAAAGGAAATTGAACCAAGGAGTAAGTCATGGTATACATTTGCATCGACAAGGACGGGCGACCAGAGGATGTAATTCACAAGGACTTGTCGTGTCGAAGAAAAAAGGAGACCACCACTACTTGTTGGAAGTATTATCCTACTGTTGAGTTAGCGAAAGCAGAGCACTTCAGAGACACCAGATTATGCCGACCACGCTGTTACCCGTGAACCATTACTTGATAAGACGTGTAGTGTCCGCCTCTACGAGCAATTTCGCAGGATTGGCCACCCGCTCCATCACCTCCGGCCCATCATTCCTAAACGAATTCACCAACTCCGACACCTCGTACGCCTCCATCGCCCCGTCGTCGTAGGGAGCCAGAACGCTGGTCAGCGCGTCCGGGTCGTCCACGCTGCCATCCAGCCAGAAATCTTCAAACTCGCGACGCAGGATGACAGGCATCCTGTCGTGGATGGGGCTGAGGATGTCGTTGGCCGACGTCGTGATGATGGTGCACGAGGGGATGATCTCGCCCTGCGGGTCGCGCCACGTCTCCCACAGTCCGGCGAACGCGAACGGCTCCCCCGACCGCATGACGATTCTCATTGGTATTCGCTGCTTGCCGACTCGCCGCCACTCGTAGAACCCGTCCGCGAGAATCAGGCAGCGCCGTCGTCGCAGCGCGTTGCGGAAGGACGGCTTCTCGACGACCGTCTCCGCCCGCGCGTTTATCATGCGGCTCCCCATGGACTTGTCCTTCGCCCACGAGGGTATGAGTCCCCAGCGCATGTACCCTCCGCGCCGATGCTCTCCGCCCACGACGGTGAGGACCTCCTGCGTGGGGGCGATGTTGTACTTTCGCTCGAAGGCGTCCCAGTCGCCGTCGAACTCGAACCGCCCGGCAAGCTCCCCAAAATCAACTGTCAGACTGAACCTTCCGCACATGGCGGTATTGTAGCGTCTTTGAAAGATGGAGGGCGTTCGCCCCGACTTGACAGTAAAGAACATGCGTACTATTCTATGGACATGCGGCAATCCGGCCTACCCCTGTCAGCCCGTCGCGGGAGAGAACTGGAGCGAGGGTAAACACCCACCGCAAAACTTTACAATAACGAGGGAAATGTCACAAAATGTCACAGGACGTCACAAATTCCGAAAAAGAACTCTCCGAAAAACAGGTGCTCGCAATCCCCCATCTGGTCTCCGCCAAATCGGTCAGTGAGACCGCCGAGCTCGTTGGCGTGACCCGCAGGACCGTCTACCGCTGGATGGACGATCCCACGTTCCGTGAAGAGTATGATAGACAGCGAGACGCCGTCGCCAGCTTCGCTCGGTCCGGCATGAGGACCCTCATGCTCAAGGCCTTGGCAGTCCAGGCCGAGCGCTTCGATTCCGACGACCCCAAGGAGCGCGCACGCGCCGCCAAGGAAATCATGGACTACGACGCAAAGACGGCCCCCAAACACGAGAGTCAAAAGCTCCTTAACCGTCTCCACAGCGTCATCTACAGTACCAACAACCGGGTACTGGACCAGCCCACGATCAATTCCGAGCTCGAACAATACCTGCGTTCATACGGCCGACCCTAACCGTAACCCCCCTCCCGTCTTGAGAGAGAGCTTGCCCCGTACTCCGATACGGGGGCTGGAGTGAGCGTGAAAACCCACCGCACAACTTTACAATAACGAGGAAAAATGTCACAAAATGTCACAGGACGTCACAAATTCCGAAAAAAACTCTCCGAAAGACAGGTGCTCGCAATCCCCCATCAGGCCACCACCTACTACGTCAGCCGTGCCATCGACCTCACCTCCCATCTTCCCACTACTCTCTTTCCTCTTTCTACTTTCTCCTTCCCCCTCTGTGCTCTCCGTGCTCTCTGTGGTGAGTTTCCCCAACTCGCTATAATGCACCCCACGCCCCGGCGGGCCTTCCAACCCCCGCCGGACTACCGCACCGGAGGCATCCATTGAAACGACTGGTCATCACCGGCCCCAGGCAGGCGAGCTTCGACGACGTTGACACCCCCGACTGCCCCCCCGACGGCCTCCTCGTCCGCGCCAACGTCACCGCCGTCAGCACCGGCACGGAGATCCGCGTCTACCGCTTCATCCCCGTCGACGAGGACGGCGAGTGGCTCCACGGCGGCGTGCGCTTCCCCGACGGCCCCATCGAAAACGGCTACTCCATGGTCGGCGAGGTCGTCGAGGTGGGGTCCGATGTCGACGACTTCCAGGTCGGCGACCGCGTCTTCTGCGCCGGCACCCACAAGGAGTACGCCGTCTCCCCGGCGCGCGACACCCTCAAGCTCCCCGGCGAGGTGACCGACGAGCAGGGCGTCTTCCTCAACATCCTCGGAGTCGGCCAGCTCGGCCTCCGCCACGGAGAGCCCCGGCCCGGCGAGAACGTCGCCATCGTCGGACTCGGCGTCATCGGCCTATCCGCCGTCGCCTTCTGCTCCGCGTTCGGCTTCCGTACCGTCGGACTCGACTACAGCGAGAGTCGCAGACAGGTAGCCACCGCCATGCGCGCCGACCTCGTCCTTGACCCTGCGGACGACGGCTTCACCCAGCGCGTCATCGACTTCTTCGACGGTCGCGGCGCCGATCTCGTCCTCGAGACCGCATCCGTCTGGCCCGCCATCCAGACCTCGCTCGAAATTGTCCGCCAGGACGGCAGCGTCGTCGTCGTGGCCCGGCACACCGACTCCCCCACATTCAACCTCGTCGGCCACCCCTACATGACCACCCGCTACACCCTCCGCGCCTCGCTCGGCTACCGCCCAAACGAGCTCCGCTGGAACCGCATCAACTCCATGAAGCTCACCGCCCGGCTCATTGCCAACGGCAGCCTCCCCGTCGACCCCATGGTCACCCACGAGTTCGGCTGGGCCGACCTCCCCGACGTATACGCCCGCCTCGACCAGGACGACTCCGACATCCTCGGTGCCGTCATCCGCTGGCGATGAGAAATCGACCAACAAGCCCCCCCCCGTTCCCGTCGTAGGTGAGAGTGACCTCGTACCCCCTCTCCCGTTCTGGGAGAGGGTTGGGGTGAGGGTAATACCTGCCCACAATCTCTCCCCCGCCGGGGGAGAGATACAGAGAGGGGGATCTTCCATCCTCCGCGCTCTCTGCGGTGAATCTGACCGTTCGCCCTGAGCCTGTCGAAGGGCAGCCCAACCCCACACATCCTGTATAATCCCCACCGCCGCCCTCCAACTCCAACCCCTATACAAAAAATACAAAAATGCTCGAACGCTTCAAAGTACCCGCCCAAGACCAGGTCCGCGTCCCCCACGAGTCCCTCGAACGCACACTCTCCGCCATCTTCGCCAAGATGGGCGAGCCGCCCGACAACGTCGACGCCGCCGTCGAGACCCTCGTCACAGCCGACCTCTGGGGCGTCGAGAGCCACGGCGTCTCCAACATGGTCAAGGTCTACGTCGAGCGTTACGGCGACGGCCGCATCAAGGCCGACCCCCAGTGGCGTGTCCTTCGAGAGACTCCCGCCACCGCCGTCATCGACGCCGACAAGGGCCTAGCCATCATCCTCGGACGAACCGCCATGGACCTCGCCGTCGAGAAGGCCAAGAACGTCGGCGTCGGCTACGTCTCCCTCATCAACGCCGGACACTCCGGCGCCCTCGGCGTCCACGCCATGACCGCCGCCCGACAGGACATGCTCGGACTCGTCATGACCACCGGCGGCTCCCGCATGGTCCCCACCTTTGCCGCGAAGGGAATGCTCGGCACCAACCCCATAGGCTTCGCCGCCCCCGCCCGCAACGAGGCGCCCTTCGTCTTCGACGCCGCCATGACCGGCGTCGCTCAGAACAAGATCAGGCTCGCACAGCGCATGGGCGTCAAGCTCCTGCCCGGTTGGCTCGCCGATGACGACGGCACACCCACCATGCGCGAGATCGACGCGCCCGACTCCGACGACCCGCCCATGCTCCCCTTCGCCGGAACGCGGGAGCTCGGCTCCCACAAGGCATACGGCCTCGCCATGATGGTCATGATAATGACCACCCTCATGCCCGGCGAGCAACCCACCATGCTGACCGGCGTAATAAAGGGCGAGCACGTCTTTATGGCGCTCGACATCGAGGCCTTCACCGACCTCGACGAGTTCAAGGACAACATGGACGACGTCCTAAAGGCCCTCCGCGAGGCCGAACCCGCCCCCGGCCACGACCGCGTCTTCTACGCCGGCCTCTCCGAGCACGAGCAGGATCGCCGCGCCAACGGCATCCCCCTCCACCGAGAGGTCGTAGAATACTTCGACCACCTCGCCGCCGAGCTCCAAATCCCCCGCCTCGAACGCCGTCTGTAAAGAACCATTCCTACTCTGTGATCTCTGTGCCCTCTGCGGTGAATCCTCCTCGCTCTGGGCGAGAGTCCCACCGCACCGTTCGCCCTGAGCCCGTCGAAGGGCGACCCCTACACCACAACCAGCCCCGCAGCCTCCACCGCCTCCCGCAGCTCCCGGTACGTGTACTCGCTCGGCGGCACATCCGGGTGCCGCACGTTCACTGACGAGAACACCCCTCGAAGCCGCAGAGCCTCCTTCACCAGGTGCAGCGACGACGGCCCAGCCCCCTGTGTCATCACTCGCAGAAGCGGCGTCATGCGATTGAACGTCTCCACGGCCCCCGCTTCGTCGCCCGACTGGAACAGGTCCCACACCGAGCGGAACAGGTCGGGGAACGCCGCGTGCGGCATGATCCCGACCGACCCGCGCCGCATCTCCTCGACGAAGAACGAGCCGCCTGCGCCTCCAAAGACTGTGAGTGCCTCGCCGCCCTCCTTCACGAACCCCGCGATGCTCGCCGGAGTCGGCGGGTTCTCCGCCTTGATGTACTGAACGCCCTCGATCTCGCGGGCCATCTCCCCCGCCAGCGCGGGCGACACCGCCGCCGTCGGCACGTCCTGGATGAATATCGGTATCGTCGTCGCGTCCGACACCCTGCGGTAATACTCTTTCGTCACTTCCGCCGACACGCCCACAGGAGGAGTGACCATCGAAGCGTCCGCCCCGAGCTCCTCAGCCCGCCTGCTGTACTGAACGGTCACCGCCGTGCTCGGCGCCCCCGTGTTCACGACCACGGGAACACGTCCTGCCGCCTGCTCCACCACCGTTCGTATCGCCACGTCGCGTTCCGCCTCCGCCAGCTTCACAACTTCGCTGGCGAACGCGATCCCAACCCCGTGCGCCCCAAGTTCGATGACGAAGTCCACCTCCCGCCGCAGGTCCTCCTCGTCGATCCGGTCCGCCCCGTCAAACGGCGTCGCAAGTATGGGAAACAGGCCCTGCATGATCTCGGTTCCCATCAGTACGTCGCCCTTCCGCCGCTGATGTCGAACACCGCGCCTGTGCTGAACGAGCACTCCTCCGACGCCAGCCACGCGACCAGCGCCGCCACCTCTTCAACCTCACCGGTACGCCCCATCGGTATCTTCGAGATCATGTAGTCGATATGCTCTTGCGTGAGCTGTTCGAGGATGCGCGTCCGCACCACCGCCGGGGCGATGCAGTTCACCCGAATGCCCGTCATCGCCAGCTCCTTGCCGACGGACTTCGTCAGCCCGATCACGCCCGCCTTCGTCGCCGAGTAGGGCACCGCCTTCGGGTTGCCCTCCTTGCCCGCGATCGACGCGATATTGATGATCCGCCCGTAGTCCCGCTCGATCATGCGAGGAATCACGTAGTGGCAGAACGCGTACACCCCGCGCAGGTTCGTCCGGTACACCCGGTCCATCTCCTCGATCGGCAGCTCCCAAACGCTCGCCGAGTGTCCCGCGATCCCCGCGTTGTTCACCAGGATGTCTATCCGCCCCCACCGGTCTATCGCTTGCCGCACCGCCTGTTGCGCCGTCTCATCGTCTCCCACGTCGCCCAACACGATCTCCGAGTCCACCCCCTGCTCGGCCAGCGACTGCGACGCCTGCTCGGCCACGTCCGCGTTCATATCCACGATGGCGATCCTCGCCCCCTCGCTCCCAAGCCTCTGCGCGATACCAAACCCGAGCCCTTCGCCCGCCCCCGTCACTATCGCTACCTGTCCATCAAATCTCGACATCGATTCTCCTCTACATACGAATGTTGATTAATCCCATCGGAACCCCCTCTCCCGTCGTGGGAGAGGGCTGGGGTGAGGGTGAATGCCTACCCTATACGCCCGCGACGGCGGGTCGCCTCTGCGCTCTCTGCGGTGAATCCTCTCACGTCGCCTCCGACAAGTGCCTGCTCGCCGCCGACACCGCCGCGCCTTGCGCGACCTCGTACCCCTCGTCCGGCAGGATGCCCTCCAGACTAGAAAGCAGCGCCAGCAGGTACTCCGCCTTGCTCGACTCGCCCATCAGCCCGATCCGCCAGACGTTCCCATCGAACGGCCCGAACCCCTTCCCGATCTCAATCGAGTGCTCCCTCAGCAGATGCTGCCGCACCGTCGCGTCATCGACACCGTCGGGGATATTCACCGCCGTGATCTGATCGAGCCGGTACGATTCCGGCACCAGGAAATCCAGACCCAGCGCCGAGACGCCCGCGCGGAGCGCCGCCGAGTTCATCCGGTGACGCGCTATCCTGTCATCGAGACCCTCTTCCAGCACGATCCGCAACGCCTCCCGCAGCCCCAGGATCATACTCACCGGTGCCGTGTGATGGTACACATGCTCCGGTCCCCAGTACTTTGCGATGAGACCGAGGTCGAGGTACCACGATGGCGGCTTCGACGTCCGCGATTCGATCACCTCCAGCGCCCGCGGCCCAACCGCCACCGGGCAAATCCCAGGAGGCGCTCCCAGGCACTTTTGACTGCACGAGTAAGCATAGTCGACGCCTAAACCATCGAAGTTGAACTCCGTCCCACCCAGCGAGGTCACCGCGTCCACCATGAACAGTGCGCCGCTCGCCCTTGCCAGCCTTGCGATCTCGTCCAGCGGCTGCAGGACGCCGGTCGAGGTCTCCGCGTGAACGACCGAGACCATCTTCACCGAATCGTGCTTGCCAAGCTCTTCTTCCAACATCTCCGGCGGAAACGGTCTTCCCCACTCGCCTCGCAGAACGACGGCGTTCGCGCCGAGCCGCTCGGCCATGTCCGCCATCCGCTCCCCGAAGTACCCGCACGAGCAGATCACCACCGTGTCGCCCGGCTCCAGTAGGCTGTTCAGGCCCGCCTGCATTCCCGCGCTGCCGGTTCCCGGAAGCGCTATCGCAAGCCCTTCTTCCGTCTGAAACACCAGCCGCAGCAGCTCCGATACCTCGTCCAACACGACCATGAACTCAGGGTCGGCATACCCGATCATCGGCGACATCATCGCTTGGAGCACTCGCGGGCTCGTATTGCTCGGCCCCGGCCCCAGAAGTATACGAGGCGGCATCACCGGCACCTTCGATTCGGGTACGCTGCTCATCTGCATTCACCTCGTCGTCGTGGAAATCGTCCCGTTCGCGCACAGTATTATAGGTGACTCCCTGCTTCCTTCCAACCCGCCTCAACCTCCCCCGCACCGTCATTCCTGCGAAGGCAGGAATCCAGAAGAATCATGGCCTAGAGGCAATGCTGATGGTCGAAACCACCGATTGCAGGCAACGAAGTTCCGAAGCTCCCGCTCTGTTTACCAACTTTTCACTTTTCAACCCGTCCTTCGGTATAATTTGATGGTACCGTAACAGTAAAGACGGGACTTCATGAGGCGATTCATCCACATACCGCTTTACGGCTTACTGGCCCTATTGGCGCTTGCCGTCATCGCTTGCGGCGGCGAGTCCGACACTGCTCCCGAGCCGACGGCCCATCTCGCCCAGTCCGTTCCAACCGAAGCGCCGACACCCGAGCCGACCAACACGCCCGAGCCCACGGCAACCACGGAGCCGACACCCGTACCGCCGACCTCGACGCCGGTTCCAAGTCCGACGACCCCTCCCACACCCGAACCGACCGCAACCGAGATGCCGACCGCGACACCAACGTCTACCTCAACGCCGGTTCCGCCCCCGACGGCTACACCCATTCCTACGGCGACGAGCACACCCGTGCCCGCTCCGACCATTGCCGTCGCCAGCATGTCGGACGGTCAGGCCACCGCTGAGCCCACTCCGACGGCGACCGCGACGTTCGTTCCGACGTTCACCCCAAGGCCGACTCGCACTCCGACGCCAACATCGACTCCGACGCCAACCAACACACCGACGCCGGTGCCGCCGACTGCAACGCCCACACCTGCGCCTACGAACACCGCGACTCCAACGCCGGTGCCCCCCACGCCCACGCATACACCCGTCCCGCTGACGGCCACAACCGTCCCGGAACCTACGAAACAGCCCGTCACCGCCGAGGTGGGCACCAACGAGGGCGATCTCGCGCCTGCATACGTGCTCAACCTTCCGCAGAACCGCCAGGTCAGCTCGACTGATCTCGTGGCGCAGGGGAAGCCGGTCTTCATCATCTTCCACGCAACGTGGTGACCGGACTGTCGCTCCGCGTTGCGGAGCCTGACTGAAGTCTACCCGCCCTTCAAGGATCAGGTGGACTTCTACGCCGTGGCCTTCAATGAGTCCCTTAGCGACCTGCAGACCTACCAGAATGACAGCGGTCACGCCGGCACAGTAGCGAGGTCCGCCGGGAACATGGTCAGAAACTTCAGAGTCACCCAGCAGTCCACCAAGGTGGCCATCGACGCGAACGGCGTGATTATCTACCGAGTCGGCCTCGGACGAGGAGGCGCGTCCGAGTGGACCAACGTCTTCCAACAGCTGGCCAACAGCGCACAGTAGGAGAACGCCACACAATCGTCATACCGGCGAAGAGCCCGCCCCGTGACCGGATACGGGGCCGGTATCCAAAAGGACCGGGGGTATCGCTATGAAACCTTCAATTATCATTCGATTCACAATTGTGACTATCGCAACACTCCCTTTACTCCTCGCCGCCGCGTGTGGAGGCGACTCCGAGCCATCCGCGGAACCGCAGACCTCCGACACGACCTCGTCGGTCTCGCCACCTGCTCCACCTCCCGCAGCTGCGCCTGCGCCCACCTCCGCGCCTGATCCTACGGCCGCTCCGGCACCATCCGAGGAGACCGTAAACGTCGGACACCGTGTCGGCGACCGCGCTCCCGACTATATGCTGGCGCTCACGGGCGACCGTCAGGTTAATTCAGCCGATCTCGTTGCCGAAGGGAAACCCGTCTTCATCCTATTCCATGCGACGTGGTGACCGGACTGTCGCTCCGCGTTGCGGGGCATAGGAACCGTCTACCCTGCGTTCGAGGACCAAGTTGACTTCTACGCCGTAGCCTTCAATGAGGGGTTGGATATCCTCTCGGAAGCCCAGGCACGCAGCGGACATCCCGGAGAAGTGGCCACGCCAAGTCCCAAGATGATCAGTGACTTCAATGTCACCCGCCAGTCCACCAAGGTAGCCATCGACGGAAACGGCGTGATCGTATACCGTGCCGGGTACCGCCAGGGAGACCCCGCAGAGTGGGAGAGTGTCCTTAAGGAGCTTACCGCGGCCAACTGACGCCCCGCCAAACAACCATGACAGACACCCGCCTCAAATTCGTCGTCCCCGGCGACGCCCCGCCGCAGATACAAGGTTCGCCGCACCTCGACCGCCTCGATCCCTACGGTGATGTCGACCTCTACCTCGACCGCCCTTCGAGCATGGAAGAGCAGCTCGAACGGGCGCATGACGCCCACGTCATAATCAACACGCGCGGTGCCGTCAAGTGGCCTGCCGAGGCCCTTCAAGCACTGCCCAACCTGCGGATGATCGCAACCTGCTCCATAGGCGTGGACATGATCGACATCGACGTCGCTCGCGAGCTCGGAATCGTCGTCAGCAACCAGCCCGGTCGCACCGCCCCCGTCGTTGCCGAGCACGTCATCGGCCTCATGTTCGCCGCGGCCAAGCGCGCAGCCTTCCAGACCATCGAGCTTAAGGCAGGCCGCTGGACCCTCATGCAGAACGTAACGCTGCAGGGCAGCACCATCGGCATCGTAGGCACCGGCAACGTCGGACGAGAGGTCGCCCGCATCGCCAATGCCCTCGGCATGAAATGCCTCGCATGGACGTATAATCCATCCCCCGAACGCGCCCAGGATCTGGGGGTAGAGTTCGTCGAGCTTGACCAACTCCTGAGAGAGTCCGATGTAGTAAGCCTTCACGTCCGCCTCAGCCCTGACAGCCACCACATCATAGGCGCTTGCGAGCTTGCACTCATGAAGCCCGGCGCGCTTCTCATCAACGGCGGACGCGGCGAGCTCGTGGACGACACCGCCCTCGTCGACGCCCTCCAATCGGGACACCTCGCCGGAGCCGGCCTCGACGTCTTCGCCCAGGAGCCGCTGCCACCCGACCATCCCATCCTGAGTTGCGATCAGGTCGTCCTCACGCCCCACCTCGCCGACCAGACCCCCGAGGGTATCGAACTTCTTAACGAGGGCGCTGTCACCAACGTCATCGCCTTCCTCGAAGGCCGTCCTAACAACGTCGTCACGTGACGGGCCCTTCGCGAGTCAATTCGAGTACTGCCTCCCTGCGCCATCCGGGTACTGTGGCCGTCTGCATCCTGCTTGTCGCCACTCTGTTTGCGTGTTCCGGTGGAAGCGGAGATTCGGCCGCCGACGAGCAGTTATCTGAACTGCAGGCGAAGGCTTCGTCTCTGGAAGAGTCCCTTGAAGCCCTTACTGCCGAGAATACTGACCTGAAGGCCGAAATCGCGACCCTTCGCCAACAATTGGAGGATCGGGACGCCCGCATACGGGAACTTGAGGAAATCGCCTCGAAAATGGAGTCGGCCTTCACAGATAAGGAGCAGTGGTCCAAGGATAACGACAAGCAGAAATCGCAGCCTGAGGGTACCGTCCTAGAAAGAACTGTCAGCCTTGTGGAGGCTTCCGGCGGCGAGGTTCACTACGTCGACCACCCAGGACGAGCGGACCGCACGGTCATGGTCACTCCTCTGGAATTTGTAGACGGCGAGACTCCCCTCATAGTATCCCTTCACGGTTTCGGAGGAGATTCCGCCTACCAGGCGACTTATGTGCCCCTTCACGAGCGCGTGAACACCCACGGGTTCGCTCTCCTGCTGCCCAACGGTGTCCTCAACACCGAGGGAGTCCGCTTCTGGAATCCCACCGACGAGTGCTGTGACGGAGGCAAGTCCGGCGAGGACGATGTCGCCTATCTGACTGAGTTGGTAGCAAATGCAAGGAAGTTCGGGGACTTCGGGCCGGTGTATTTCTTCGGTTACTCCAACGGCGGGTTCATGTCACATCACATGGCTTGCAAAGGTCTGCCCGGCCTTCGAGCCGTGGCCAGCCTCGCCGGTACGAGCTACGTCGAAGACTCCAGTTGCGACGGTGCGCCTCCTGTGTCCGTGCTCCACATCCACGGCACGGAAGACTCCGTGATCCTGTTTGACGGCGATGAGAGTGAGCCCGACCCGAAGAGGGGCGGCGGAACTGCCTTCTACGCCGGGGCGCAGGACATGGTGACGCGCTGGAGCCGCCGCGCCGGCTGCGACTGGCCCGAAGACCTCCGGCCCTATGCCACCCTCGATCTCGACCAGTACGTTCCCGGCTCCGAGACCCAAGCATTCCGTCTGGAATCGGGCTGCGCCGAGGGAGTCACTATCGAGCTCTGGATGGGAGAGGGCAGCAGCCACGCCCCCGACTACGGAGACGCCTTCGTCGACGCTCTGCTGGACTGGTTGCTCTCACAAGACTAACTGCGCTCCTCCCGTCCTCACCCCCGAGTGCCACGGCAGTTCTCATCTGTTCCGCACCCGAATTTCAGTACCCCCGTGCCTCGTCAGGGCCGATGGGCTGAACTCCGGCGCGAAGAATGCCGCTGTCGGAATCGATCATGACGCCGCGTGGCCGGGAGAATCCTCCGCCGGTGAATGGCTCCGGAACGACCTCGACGTTGTGTCCCATGCGAGCCAGCGCCTCGACCGTCTCCTCGTCAATCCTGTGGTCGACCATGGTCTCTCGCTCGGCGGCGTCCACGCTCGGCGCTGTGATTGCCTCCTGCATGCTCATCCCGAAGTCGACCACGTTCGAGATCACGTTCGCCATACGACACATGATTCTGCGCCCGCCGGGCGCTCCGACCGTCAGGAAGGGTCTGCCGTCTCTGAGCGCCAGTAGGGGAGTCATGTTGTTCAGCCCGCGCTTGAATCCGGCAATAGAGTTCGCCGTCCCTGGCATGGGGTTGAAGACCGTCATCCCGTTGCCGAATAGCACTCCCGTACCGGGCACCACGATACCTGAGCCGAATTGCGCTACCGCCGTCTGCGTACAGGCCACCATGTTCCTGTCTCGGTCGATGATGCTGAAGTGGGTCGTGCAGTCGCCCTCGCTCGGGGGCGACGTGGGTGCCGTGACCTCCGGCCTCGCTTGCGGGTCGTAACGCCAGGGGTCGTGCAGGGGACTGTCGGCGTAGGCGACCCACGGCTGCGCCTCGCGCTCATCCTCCAGCTTGGCAACCTCTCGGTCGATGGAGTCGGCGATCTCCCGCGCGTACTCACTCGACAAGATCCCGTCCAGCGGTACAGGGCCGAAGTCCGGGTCCCCGACGAAGCTATAGCGGTCGGCGAAGGCGTGTCGCGCCGCCTCAATGAACAGGTGAAGGTGTTCCGGCGAGCCATGTGCGACGTGTCGAAGGTCAAAACTCTCCAGGATGTTGAGCGTCTGCAGGGTCGTGATCGTCCCGGCAGGCACGGGGGACCCAAGCAACTCATGGCCTCTGTAGGTGGTTTTGACGGGATCGAGCACCTGCGCCTCGTAGTCGGCGAGGTCCTGAGCGCTGAGGATTCCTCCGTGTCGTCTCATCTCCTCGTCGATGGCCGCCGCGATCTCACCCCGGTGCAGGGCGTCCTTCCCCTCTCTCCCGATCCGTTCTAGAGTGTCGGCCAGGTCCCGCTGGATGACCTTTCCGCCCGGCGGAGGCGGGTATCCGTCCGGCAGGAACACGCGGGCAGCCTCGCCGTACCGCACCAGCTTGGGCATATTTCTGGCTATCGTCAGACATGTGTGGGGATCCGCCTCGAAGCCCTCTCTTGCGTAGTGAACGGCCGGCTCCATCAACTGCTCCAGCGGGAGGGTGCCGAACATCTCGTGAGCTCGACACATGCCGGACGTAACCCCCGGCACACCCACCGAACGGTGCCCGACGGCATTGGCGCGATCTTCGACCTCGTATATCCCGTTGCCCTGCACCGTCTGGCCGATGACGCGGAACATGTCGGCGGTGGCGGCCCTGGGCGTGCGGTGACCGTAGTCGACGGCTACGCTGCGACCCTCCCCGGCCATGTGGACGATCATCTGACCGTGACCGGCCACGGACGAATTCCACGGCTCGATCACGTTGAGACAGAAGCCGGTAGCGACGGCGGCGTCCACGGCGTTCCCGCCGCTCTTGAGGACATCGACTCCAACTTGGGCGGCTATCGGGTGCGCGGTGGCGACTGCCCCGTGCTCGACGACGACCTCGTCCTTGTCAGGCCGCCAGACGCTGCGTGCGTTTATCATCTTCATAAAATACCAGGATAACCAGACCTGAAGGTCGTTTAGGCGAATCCTGTCCCTCTCCTCCCTCTGTGTTCTCTGTGGAGAATCTTCGTCCTATGCCGCGCTCCGCGAGCCCCTAAGCCGCCGAAACGGCTGTCCGTTTCGATACGTGGCAACCCGCCACAGCCACTCCGCCGGCCCGAAGAGGAAGCGGCTCAGCCACACCTGCGACCACCACACCTGCAGCGCCCACACGGCGAATACAAACCCCAACACGACCCCTCGGTTCACAAAGTCGACATCGCCCAGCCAGATCGTCAAGACGAGAACGCCCAGCACTGTCTGTGACAGGTAGTTGGTCAGCGCCATCCTCCCGACAGCGCGCAGGCGCTCCTTTAGCCAACTGTCCTCTCGGTTGTTCCAGAGGATGATCAGGCTCATATATCCCAGCGAGGCCGGAATCGTGCCGAGCGTGTTGGGAATCTGGCCGATGAAGGCGATCTCGCGGGAGTAGTCGTTCAACGCGGTGATAACGACTCCGGCGGCGGCAAGCGGCAGACCGACGGCAAGACCGACCACTACCGTCAGGCGATACGTGTTCGCGGGTAAGCCCCCGTTCATAAATCCGGCGCGATACAACCCGGCCCCAACGAGAATCAGCCCCAACGCGCGCAGGAAATAGCCCAGCAGGAAGGGAAGCACAATAACCTCATCTTCAGAGATCTCGCCCGGCGTCCAGAAACCAGATAGCGATGTGTCCGTCGTGTTGGCGATGCTCTGGGTAAGCAGCGTGCATGCAACGGATAGTACGAACACGACAACGCCGAGGGAAATGAGCGCCCGATTCGGCAGCTTTCGCAGGGCGATCAGAAAGACCGACGATAGCGCGTAAGCCGTCAGTATGTCTCCCTCCCCCAGCATCATGTGCAGGATGCCTATGACCAGCAGCAGCGCGTTCCGCCACAGGTTCAGCAGGACTGCCCGCCTTCCTTTCTCGCTGGCGCGGTCTATGAACAGGATCATCCCCGCGCCGAACAGCAGTGAAAACAGCCCCATGAACTTCTGATCGACGAAGACCTCGCCGAGGATGCCCACAGCCCAGTCGAGCGGCGTCTCTGAGCCGCCGGCGCTGAGGTTGAAGTAGGGCGCGCTGCCGAGCCCGAAGTAGACGGCATTCATCAACAGGATGCCGAGCACTGCAACTCCGCGAATCAGGTCGAGGCTGGTTATCCGCCCGCTCTCACGAACGGGACCGGAATCTTTGGTTTGAGAAGTCGCTGCCAAGAGATCAAATTCCCAATGAGAGATTGGAAGGAATCACGTACCCCCGGATCGGAGGATGCCTGCAACGTGTACTGTGAAGGTAGCTGAACGCATCGTCAAGTCATCCGGCCCCGACCATACCCCAATACCTGTCATTCCGAGCGCAGCGAGGAATCTAAAATGCCCGTCGTACGAGAATCGCCCCATACGCAGTACTTTCTCCTTGCTCTCCCTCTGCGATCTCCCCGCCCTCTGCGGTGAATCCTTATCCCGACACACCGCTTTTGACTCTGCACTCAAAGCCCATCCATAATAAATGCATCATGGATGAACGACTCGCGACCAACCGTGCCAACTGGAACGAGCGCACCCCCGTCCACGCGGCCTCCGAATTCTACGACGTCGAGGGTTTCAAGAAGGGACGAATAACCCTGACCGACATCGAACGCAGTGAGGTCGGCGAGGTGTCCGGCAAGGCGCTCCTGCACCTCCAGTGCCACTTCGGGATGGACACCATGTCGTGGTCCCGCCTCGGAGCGAAGGCCACCGGTGTCGACATCTCCGACACTGCCATAGACCTGGCACGCTCTCTGAACGACGAGATCGGCACGGACACGCGCTTCATCCGCTCAGACGTGTACGACCTTCATGATGTCCTGAACGAAGAATTCGACATCGTCTTCACGTCTTTGGGTGTCCTGTGCTGGCTGCCCGATCTCGACAAGTGGGCCTCGGTCGTCCACCGCTTCCTCCGACCGGGCGGTACCTTCTACATCTTCGATGGCCACCCCGTCATGGGCATCTTCGAAGAGTCCGACACCGGCGACATGCTCCCCACGTATAGCTACTTTCGACAAGAGTTCTTCTTTGAAGGCAACCACCAGACCTACACCGGAGGTGATTCAATCGCCAGTCCCGTGTACGAGTGGCAGCACAGCCTCGGCGAGATAGTTACCGCCCTCAGCGGCTCCGGACTCACCATCGAGTACCTCCACGAGTTTCCGATGTCCTTCTATCACGCCTTCCCGGGTATGACCAAACACGAAGATGGCTCGTGGCGCTTCCTCAAGCACAACGACTCCTTCCCCCAGCTCTTCTCTATCAAGGCCACCAAGTGAGGTCCGCCGCAAATCCCCGCACCGACCCCGACAGTTCTTGAGTGCAGAAAAATCTAACTTGCCCAACCACATGCAAATCACCCTGATGCGACACGGACGCTCCCGTGCTGATGACGAGATGGTGCACGAGGGCCGGTACGACTCGCCGCTCACCGATGTCGGACGCGCACAGGTGAGGTCGCGTGCCGAACAGTGGAAGCGAAACGGCGTCACCTTCGACCTGATCGTCGCCAGCACCCTCGTCCGCGCCGCCGAGAGCGCCCGGATCGTCGGCGAGGCGCTCGACGTTCCCATCGAGTACGACCCCGACTGGATGGAGCGCGACAACGGCCCCCTGGCGGGACTCTGCTTCGACGTTGCGAGGGAACGCTACCCCAAGCCTGAACACACCAACCCCTTCCAGCCCTTCGTCCCCTCCACCGGAGAGGGCGAGAGCGGCTGGGATCTGCTAAGTCGAGGTGCAAGAGCCCTGCAAGGTGTCGTCAGACGGGGACGGCCCGCTACCCTGGTTGTGGCTCACGGCGGCATCCTCAACGCCGCCATGTACTGCCTTCTGGGCGTCTCGCCGCACCCCGGCGTTGTGCGTTTCGCCTTCGGCGACGCCTGCTTCGTGCGCACTTCCTACGATCCCCAAAGCGACCAATGGACTATCCGGGAAATGTCCGCTCAGTCGGAATAATTCCCTTCTGATAAACTCGATGCAAGGAGACCTCAATATGAAAATCACCCGAAACAACCACCCCGACATCTACCCCGCAGGCCCGACCTACATCCGCTCCATTCGCGCGGGCAACACCCTCTACCTCTCCGGCTGCACGGCCCGCAACTCGGACGCCGAGGGCGGCCCCGTCTTCGACCAGCTCCGCGTCACGCTCGACCGCGTCGTGCGCATCGTCGAGGCATCGGGGGGTAAAGCTTCCAACATCGTCGCCATGACCACCTACTCCACCGACATGCGCACCATGTGGCCCATTGAGGGCGAGCAGGTCGAGATATGGGAGCACTACTTCAAGGGGCTCTGGCCCACCAACTCCTACGTTGAGGTCTCCGCACTCGCCGAGCCGGGACTGCACGTCGAGATAACGGCTACAGCCGTCTTGGACGATGACTAGCGATACCCTCACGGACCGCGTCGACCGTGCTATCGACGACTTCCCCTCCTACGTTGGCGAAGAACGCTTCGAAGCCGAAGGCGCGCTGTTCGTCAGAAATCGTTCCATTCCCGACAGGTACTACGCCAACCGCGTCGAGCAGGTGACCGCATCGACCCCGGAGGAGATCGCCCGCCTGAGCGAACGCATCGAGACTGAGTTCAAAGGATTTCGACACCGCTGCTTCTATGTCGACCGCGACACGCCGACGGAGTTCGAGGCGTGGCTGCTCATGGAGGGCTACAAGCGCTCCGACTCCCTCGTGATGGTGCTCACCGAAGAACTGCGCGGCACACCGAAACCTCACGATATTCGCCTCGTCGAGTCCGATACCGACTGGCGGGCCCTCTACGACCTCGTTGTTCTGGCGGATAGGGAATTCGACCCCAGTGCTCGGCAGACCGGCAACGAGCGTCCGTCAGACGCACGAGACCAAAGTATCTCCACGTTGCGGTCGGTCTCTCCACCCGTACGGTACTGGTTGGCATACACCGAAGGAGCGCCGAGAGCCTTCTTCTCCTCATGGATTAGCACTGACGGAATAGTCGTCCTCGACGACCTCTACACCCACCCCGGCTATCGCCGCCGGGGCCTGGCCACGGCACTCGTCCACCACTGCGTCGCCGGCAGCCGAGCAAGAGGCGCCGGACCGGTCGCCCTCGAAACCGACCCAAGCGACACACCCAAGCACATGTACTCCGCGATGGGCTTCCGCCCCCTGTCGGTGTCGTACGAATACCTCAAGACCTTCGAGTGCTAACCCCCTCTCCCGTTCTGGGAGAGAGCCTGCCCCGTACTCGATACGGGGGCTGGGGTGAGGGTGAATATCCCTACCAGATGCTCCATCCACCGTCGACGATCAGGTTGTGCCCTGTAATCCACGACCCCGCCGGCGAGGCCAGCAGCGCCACCGCTCCCTTGAGGTCGTCCGCCGCGCCCGTGCGTCCGAGGGCATTCGCCTGTCGTGCCCGTTCGACCATCACTGGATCGGCCGTCGGCCCAGGTATCTGGCCCGGACTGATTCAGTTCGCCGTGATGCCGCGGTCCCCGAGTTCCATCGCGAGATAGCGCGTGAAGTTGATGATGCCGCCCTTGGCCGTCTGGTAAGCCGCCCCTCCTCGCTTGAACCCCGTTCCATCGTAGAATCGCTTGTCGTTCGTCAGCGACCCGTGAATCGACCCGATCGTGATGATCGAGCCCGACCCCTGCTTCACCATCACCTTCGCCGCTTCATTCGCGCACAGATACGCGCTCGTCACGTTCATTTCCAGCGTCGCCATGAACTCCGACACATCGCCCTCTGGGATGTACGTCGGCTCAGCCGCCCCACCGCCCGCATTACACACCATCACGTCCAGCCTGCCGTGCCGTCCGACGATGCTGTCCACCATCGCTGCGACCTCGTCACGGTCCGTCGCGTCGCACCCCATCCCTTCCACTTTCAGGCCCTCAGCCGACATCTCTGCCGCGACCTGCTCGCAAAGCTCCTTGCGCCTACTGGCAATCACCACCGTCGCGCCAAGCTCGGCCAGCGCCGTCGCCATGGCCCGCCCCAGATGTGTCCCGCCGCCCGTGACCACGGCAACACGACCCGTCATATCGAACTGCTCAGAAATTCTCATCGTCAGAATGTGCACCCAAACCCGTTCTTCCCGATCTGCACCTCGTCGCCGACGACATACACCGGCGTGATCCGGTCTCCGTCCGTCAGCGCCAAAAGCTCAGGAATCCGCTCCGGTTGTTGAAACAGGTCGACCTCCTCATACTCCACGCCGTCCCTCCGAAGCTCCCGCTTCAAGTCAGTCGTATACCCGCACCCGGGGTACGAGTAGAGGATTGGTTTTGCCTGTGCCATGTCAGCCCTTCGCAGCGGGTCGGTGCGCAGCGCCATTCTATGCAAGTTGCTCGCCGAGTTCAATCCACGACTGCCGTGATTCATAGCCGCCGACGCCTACCGATATGGTATGGTATCCCCCTAGCGAAACGACGACGGGGCCGAGTGCATGAACGTCATCTGGATTGTTGCCGACACCTTCCGACAGGACCACCTCGGCGCCTATGGCAAGAAGCCCATCCTGACCCCTTCGCTCGACGCCCTCGCCGCAAGGTCCACCCTCTTCACGAGACACTACGCAGCCGGCTTTCCGACCATGCCCACCCGCGCCGACCACGCTCTCGGACGCTGGACGATGTCCTTCATGAGCTGGGAGCCGTTGCCCGGCGACGCCACGACCCTCGCCGAGATCCTTGCCTCCAACGGCTACCACACCGCCGCCATGGTCGATACTCCCTTCTACCTCCGCGGCGGCATGAACTACGATAAGGGCTTCCAGACCTTCTCCATGTACACCGGTCAGGAAGGCTCAGTCACTCGCCTCCTGACGCACCACCACCACGAGTCACGCGACGCTCGCGAGGCATGGCGCTTCGAGGCCGACCGCAACGTCGCCCAGACCGTCACGCGGGCCATGCAATGGCTCCAGCTTCACTACACCGAGGACTTCTTCCTCTACATCGACACCTGGGATCCCCACGAGCCGTGGGACGCCCCGACCTACTACTCCCGCCTCTACATGTCCGACCACGACGGCGAGGTCGTGCAGCCGCCCTACGGCTTCTGGCAGGAAGCCCCCGGCTACACCGAGGAGAAGGTCGCCAAGGCCCGAGCCGCTTATGCGGGCGAGGTCACCATGGTAGATACGTGGATCGGCTACCTGCTCCGCATGGTCGAGAACATGGGCCTCACAGACGATACGGCGATCATCTTCACCTCCGACCACGGTTTCTACTTCGGTGAGCACGGCGGTCTCTTCGGCAAGATGACCTTCGCCAAGCGCCCCGACGGTACCATGTACCAACACGGCGACCCCGGCTCCGCATGGACATTCTCTCCCCTCTACGAGGAGACCACCTCGATACCACTCATCGTCCACGTTCCCGGCGCGGAGCCGAGCGTTTACAGCGGCCTGACATCCGCCATCGACGTGATGCCCTCCGTCCTCGAAATCCTCGGACAGGACATCCCCGATTGGGTGGAGGGCTCGTCACTTCTGCCCAAGGTCCGCGACACGTCCACGCCCGGCCGGGAGTTCACCGTGACTACCGTTCCCTTCGCCGACCCAGGTGACCCCGTGCGCTCCGTCGACAACTTCCGCCGCAAGCTCGAAAGCAGCTTGGTGACCACCGTCTCCACCGACGAGTGGGTGCTCCTCTATACCACTGACGAGGGCATGTCCCAGCTCTACCACCTGCCCACCGATCCGGGTCAGGAACGCAACGTCATCACCGACAATCCCGACGTTGCGCGAGGGGTACATCAGCACCTCGTCAAGTTCATGCGGGACACCAACCTGCCGGAACGCCGTATTCAACCAAGACTCGAACTCAGGATGTAAAGGAAACCGTCGTAATTTTGCCGCACTCCTTCAAGTGTATCCTCACGAAAAGTACACTTGTCGTCATTCCCGCGAAGGCGGGAATCCATCGGGTTCGGGCAACCATCAGAACCTGATATCACAATTGAATGGGGTAACCCAGGAGGAACCACCACGATGAAAAAACGCCAGGAAAAGCTCGTAGGGCCCGTTGTCTCCCTGCCCACGTTCGTCGACGACGACCATAATCTCCTCCTCGACCGGCAGGCGAAGCACATCCGCTGGCTCATGGACCACGGCATCGGTGTGGACGGCAACGGCGTGCTCCTCGCCGCCGGAGGCTACGGCGAGGGCTATTTCCTCGACGACGGCGAACTGTTCGCCCTCATCGATGTGCTCGTGGACACCGCGGGCGATAAGGCCCCCACGATGGTCGGCGTGTTCGACCTCAACGCAAGGACGGCCGCCCGTCGCTCCCGCTACGCCGGTGACGCGGGCATCGACTTCATCGAGCTAGGTCTCCCGCACTACTCATGCCCTTCGGAAGAAGATGTATACCTCTACACGAAATACGTCAACGACAATGCCGATGTTGGACTGATGAACTACAACAACTTCTGGGTCACTCCCGCTCCGAAGTACGAGATCACCCGGTCGCTGATGGAGCGCTTCATCGACCTCGAGAACGTCGTCGGCTTCAAATGGAGCTCCGCGAGCCCTGCCCACTACGTCGGCCTTTTGAAACTCTTTGCCGACGAGTTCAACTTCATCGACAACGGCATGATGAACTCTCAGGGCGCTCGATTCGGCATGGCGGGGTTCGTCGATTTCTTCGGCAACGTCGCGCCGAGCCTGTCTCTCACCAAGTGGGAGATGTTCCGCGACGGCCGCTACGACGAGCTCGATGAGCTTCTCGACACGCTCCACTTCGACACCGACAACCGCCTGAGCAACGAGGATCCCGGGTTTACGTCCGTCGCCGACGGCGTATTCGGCCACGTCCGTTGGGAAGTCATGGGCCTGAACGCAGGTCCCAACTTCCCCGCTCAGGCCCCCGCCCCGCAGGCCCTCTACGACCACACTCGAAAGGTCTTCACCGAGAGCGGCCTCATGGACCACGTCGAGTGGGACCAGTCAATACTCGACAAATAGGTAGCGCCAACAATTTCCGTCATTCCCGCGTAGGCGGGAATCCATAGGCAGGAGAAAAAATGCCGAACGACTATAGCCGCGAACGACTCCAGGGCAGCATTCTTTCGATGCTGACCTTCACCAACGATGACTACAGCCTCGATCTCGACGGCCAGCGAAAGCACATCCGCTGGCTCATCGAACAGGGGATGGTGGAAGGGAAGTGCGTTCATCTCATCGCCGGTGGGGCAGGGGAGACGTACATGCTCGAAGATGACGAGTTCCGCGCCCTGGCCGACCTCATCATCGACGAGGGCAGGGGCGTCGCCCCGACCATGGTCATGGTCTCCGAGCTAAGCGCCCGCGCTGCGGCCCGAAAGTGCGCCTACGCTGCCGAGGCCGGCATCGACTTCGTTCTCCTCTCTCCGCCTCACTACTCCCAGCCGACTGAGGACGACATCTACCTTCATCACAAATACGTCAACGACCGCGTCGACATCGGAATCATGACCTACAACAGCTTCTGGGTCATGCCCGGCGGTTATTCCTACAGTCCTGCCCTCTTTGAAAAACTCGCAGACCTCGACAACGTCGTCGGCGTCAAATGGACGGGTACCACGACCGAGGACTACCTCGGTTTCCAGCAGATGTTCGGCGACAGGTTCGCTCTCAGCGAGAACAGGCAGTTCTTCGGCATGGGCGCGCGCTTCAGGATGAAGAGCAGGATCGACGTCATGGCAAACGCCGCGCCCCGCCTCTCACTCCACCAGACTAATCTCACGCAGGAAGGCCGTTACGACGAGTTGGAGGCTCTCTACCGGCAGCTTCAGTTCGATCCCGTCTACCAGCGAGGCCGTAGGCGCGTCGCTGCCCCCATGGTCGCCGACGGTCCCCACGCCCGGATGCTCCTCCGCCTCATGGGACTTGAGACCGGCCCGTCCTTCCCCGGACAGGCCGAACCTCCACAGGAATACGTCGACTTCTGGCGCGAGTCAATCGAGATCAGCAGCGTTCTCGATTGGGTCGACTGGGAACAGTCCCTGCTGGACTGAACGCCTGGTAACGGTTAGAGGCACTTACGGGGGCCTTGTGGGTGTCTATAAGGACTCCCGTTCACCCGGAGCCCGTCGAATTGAAGGGTCGTTCATGGTTCGACAAGCCTGTCCTGAGCCTGCCGAAGGAATGGGGACGGTTAGTGTACAATAGCCGAAAAAGCGAGGCAGCCATGACCAGCCTGGCCGAAATCAAAGAGGCCATTCAAAACCTACCCCCAACCGAATTCGCCGAAATAGTCCGCTGGTTGGAGGACGTACAAGAAGACGAATGGGACCGGCAAATTGAAGCTGACGCAGCCGGTAGCCGCCTGGACTTCTTCAAGGAACAAGTAGCCCACGCCCGGGCATCCGGCACCGTGGGCGAATTGTAGTGCACCGCACTATACCCCCAGTTTTGGGAGCACTTCGCTGCCCTGCCCGAACCGATCCAGCAGACCGCCCGTCGCAACTTCCAACGCCTCAAGGAAGACCCGGCCTACCCCTCCCTCCGCCTCAAGAAAGTCGGCGAGTACTGGGTTGCGCGAATCGGTCCTAACCACCGCGCCCTGGCCGTAGCCGAAGGCGACGACCTCTACTGGGTCTGGATCGGCCCTCATGATGCCTACGACCGAATAATCAACCCCTGATTCCCGCGCTGGGGGTGAGATACAGAGAGGGGGTTCCGCACCCTCTGCGGTGAATCCCCAGCCCTACCACTCGCTGCTCTCTTCCGCATACACGTGGTCGGGCAGCCTGTAGCTGATCCCCGCCTCGTCGAATGCTGACGCCTGCAGCAGAGACGTGAAGTTGCTGAAGTTGCTGTTTGCCGACTTGGGCAGATACTTCCCCAGGGCTCTGTTGACTCGGGACTGCAATCGGAACCACGTCAGCACCCCAAAGGCAATGCCCGGCGGGTAATTCAGTTGGTCGGCCATGGTCTGTCCAATGAGGGCCCGTGATATGCCGAATACGTACCTCGACAGCTTTCGTCGTTCGGACGAATCGGTAATCCCTATGACCAACGGCGCCGAGTTGATCAGCGCGTGCGCCATGACGACAGCCTCGGCTTCCGGCTCCGGCTCGCAGAGGGTACCGATATCGAACAGTCTCAGAGCATCCTCTTCATCTCGATACAGAATTGTCTCCGGAATGCCCATGAGGTATCCCGAGTACCGCCAGACCGCTAGGAAGCTCTCGCGCTCCTCCTCACTGAACGTTGCCCCCAGGCTCGTCATGTGCATCAGCAGCCTCGCCGAGAAAGCGGAGATCGAATAGCCCACGTGTGCGGCGCTGATCGGCACGCCCCACTCCTCGTGGTCCCAGTCAACGGAGTTCTTCAGCAGGCGTCTGACCTGAGCGTGGATCAGCCTGATACGGACGGACAGCTTCCAGCCGTCCCCTTCCCTTTCCATGCCGAATGGCATGAATATCTCGATCATGTGACGGTTGTTCTGCCTCAGCCGTCTGACGCCCCTCTCGCGCACACGCCCGGTTATGAAGAACGACTTGCTGATGTTCGTTGAGAAGCCCTCCACTAGCGTGCCTCCCACGAACGCCCCAAGCACCAACTGCGAGTTTCGATGGAACATCCGAATTCCCGGTCGGAAGGCTGTGAAGTCAACCCAGTCGGGCGGAGTTTCGATCCCCTTAAAGAACTCTTGCAGCAAGGGAGGCGCATCACGTTTGATACTCTCGTCTTCATTGTCCATGAATGCTTCGATGAATCGCCTTCCCTCTCCCGGCGCAAGAGTGGAAAGCTCTTCAACCACGGAGTCCATTTCGGGGTCGCCAACGGTCGTGTGGGCGATGTATCTGGAAGCCCTATCCGGGTCGAGAGCGCGAGCCTCTTCGTATCCCTGCAAGTAGGCGTGTGGGATGTTCATCGAGCTTGAGTCCATGGCTTCCATATCCGGTGCAGTCTCACCCTGCGGGTGAATGTTCCTCCGGCGCCTCTACTCGCAGGTCGGGGAGCCACCGAAGGAACGGAGGCAGGTACCAATTCCCCTTACCCAGCACTTCCATGCTGGCCGGAACGAGCACCGACCGCACCAGCGTCGCGTCCAGGAGCACGGCGATGGCCAAGCCAAAGCCCATCAGTTGGTTTACTACAGTCTCGCCCGACGCGAACGCCCCGAACACCACCACCATGATGAGGGCGGCGCCCGTTATCAGCCCTGCGGTGGACCGCAGACCGTATGCCACCGCCTCCGTGTTGTCTTGGGTCTCGTCGAAGCGTTCCCGTATCCTGCTGAGCAGGAACACGTGGTAGTCCATCGACAGCCCGAACAGAATAGTAAACAGGAACAGCGGCAGCCACGCGTCGATAACGTCCGCGTGCTGGAACCCGAACAGGTCGGCTCCAATCCCCTTCTGAAACACCAGCACCAGCAGCCCGTAGGTTGCGCCGACGGAGAGCAGGTTCATGATGATGGCCTTGATTGGTATGACGATCGACCGGAAGACCATCATCAGGATGAGGAAACTGAGCCCCAGCACAAAGGCAAACACGATAGGCGTGTATACCCGCACGATCCCGTAGAAATCGGCCACCTCCGCCGTCAGTCCACCGACGTACACTTCTGCCGGCACCCCATCGAAGGCGGGCTTGATATGCTCCTCTCTCAGCCGCTTCATGTCGTCCGCAGCCTCCGGGCTGGTAGATTTGCCCGGGAACGGAAGGGTAAGCAGGGCGAGGTCGCCGGCGTCGTTGACGATCGGTGGCTGTGGGGGCAGCGGGAACGTGGTGTCCTCCACCAAGGACTGCTGCACCCGGCCTATCGCTGCCATTACCTGTGGATCGTCGATGTTGCCGGAGACTACTATCTCGGCCGGGCTCAGGAACCCCGCCGGGCTGACCGTCCCGAAGGAGAACTTCTCTTCCATCAGGAGGAAGGCCTTCTTCGTCTCGGCCTTGTCGGGGAAGGTGTTCACGTCGTTGAGGCCCGTGCGGATCTCCAGGTAGAAATACGAAAGCGCGATCATCGGCACTCCCACAATGAGGAGACTGATAACCGGTTGTTTGGTCACGATGTGCGTAATCTTGTCCCAGAACCCTCCCTGTGACGTGTCCGCGCCCTTCAGCGAGAACCGCGTCAGGAACGGAATGGTCAGCAGGTCAATCTTAGGTCCCAGAAGCGCCAATACCGCGGGCAGAAGGGTCAGCGTAGCCGCCAAAGACGCGATTACCACAAGAATCGCGCCCAGTGCGAGCGACTGGTAGAACGACGCGGGAACGATCAGCAGCCCAACGAGCGCGAGCACTACCGTAGCGCCGCTGAACAGCACCGTGCGACCCGCCGTCCCGCCCGTCTTAGCTACCGCGTCCTTCGTGGACATGCCATGCCTCATCTCTTCTTTGAAGCGTGACACGATAAGCAGCGAGTAGTCGATCCCCACGGCCAGGCCCAGCATCACGACCATAATGGTGACGAAGAATACAAGCTGGAACTGCTGCCCGATGACCGCCACCGCTGCCAGCGCGATGATTATCGCGACCGCCGCCAGTCCCAACGGAAGCAGCGTGGCCACCACCGCCCCAAAGAGCACCAGCAGCACCAGCAGCGCCACGGGGACTCCGAACCGTTCGCCCTGCTGCAGGTCATGTTCTGCCAGCTCGTTGTTCTCATAAGCGGTGCTCGCGTCCCCGCCTATGAGTACCACGAAGTCGTCCGACTCGTTCGCCTCCTCTACCACGTGGAGCACGTCCTCTATGTTGGCCGTGGCCTCCTGCGACGTGCCGGCTAGGGTGTAATGCATCAGCACAGTTCCCCGGTCGGCGGAAACGAGAAGCGGAAGCAACTGCGCCAACTCTTCCTGAGAAATGAGCGGCCCTGCATCGATTGCCTGGTAGTAGTGGGACAGCGGCCGGTCGTCTATTCCACCCGATATCGTCCCAGGCCCCAGCGCGGTAATCTCCTCATGGAGAGTCTCCACCTTGGCGCGGAAAGCAGCGTCGTCAACCGTCAATGTCTCGGACTGAACGATGACGATCTCGGCCAGCTTCTCGGGGCCTCGGAGCTTTTCTTCCAAAAGCGCCGCGGCTCGCTCGGACTCGTACCTCCCCGCCAGCCGAAAGTCGGTGGTAGTCGCGCTCCCAAGAAACGCCCCGCTGAGCCCGAGCCCAACCACTACGAGCAATACCCAAACGCCTACGGTTACCCAAGGCCTTCGCGCACTGATTCGGGCTAGAATTTCGGTCATCAGACCGACCTCCACGCTACAGGGACGCTAACCAAATCTTCACGAATGACCTTACCCGATACGAACAGGCGATACAAGCATGTACAGGGACAAGTGAATGCCTATTCATGCTTGGAAACGCACCCACACGCAGTTCGCCCCTGCCGGATCACAGCCTAGCCCACTCGCGACCGGCTATGTCCCTCCGGGCCTTTTACATTGGCTCAATAGGGTCGTCTATCCCGTTCGGCCTGAGCTTGTCGAAGGCCCTCTTCGTGGTTCGACAGGCTCACCACGAACGGACTTTGGAAAGGCCCTTCAAATTCCTTTCGAGGGACGGAGAGCAATACGAAACCACACCTTACGAAGTCACCGCGCCCTGTGAAGCCGAACCCACCAGTCGAGCATATTTCGCCATCACGCCGCGTTCATACCGGGATTCTGGCGCCTTCCATGACTTTCGCCTTCGCTCGAGCTCCTCGTCGGATACCAGGACGCTGAGCTCGCGCGTCTCGACGTTCATCCGGATCGTGTCGCCGTCCTGGACGAGGCCTATGTTGCCGCCGACCGCCGCCTCGGGAGCCGCGTGACCGATCATCGGCCCGTGCGTCGCCCCGGAGAACCGCCCGTCCGTGATGAGGAGCACGTTGGAACCCAGGTCTCCCTGCCCCATGATAGCGCCCGTCACCGCAAGCATCTCCTGCATCCCCGGCCCACCCTTGGGGCCTTCGTACCGGATGACGACCACGTCGCCGCTCACTACCTCGCCTCTCGTCACCGCCTCAAAGCAGGCGCGCTCCCCGTCGTATACCTTGGCCGGACCCTCGTGTGCGAGGTGCTTCGTCCCGGCCACTTTCATGACCGCGCCGTCAGGTGCCAGATTCCCCTTGAGGATGACCAGCCCGCCCGTCTTACTGCGCGGCTTGGACGCCGGGTAGATCACCTTGCAGTCCGGCGCGCTGATGTCCATCTCGGCCAGGTTCTCGGCCATGCTCTTGCCCGTCACCGTTATGCAGTCGCCGTGCAGCAGCCCCGCGTCGAGCAGTTCCTTCATGACGACCTGTATTCCACCCGACCTGTCCACGTCGGACATCACGTACTGCCCGCCCGGTCGAAGGTCAGTCATGTACGGCGTCTTGCGGCTGAGCCTGTCGAAGTCGTCGATGCTCATCTCGACCTTCGCCTCGTGCGCGATGGCAAGCAGGTGCAGTACCGCGTTGGTCGAGCCCCCCATCGCCAGCACGACCATCATGGCATTCTCAAGCGAGTCTTTCGTGATGATGTCGCGCGGCTTGATGTCGCGTTCCAACAGCGTGTAGAGGGCATCGCCCGCCTCATACGCGATCCCTTCGCCCCGCCGGTCGACGGCAGGTATCGACGCCGCGCCGGGTAGGGACATTCCCATCGCCTCGATGGCCGACGACATCGTGTTCGCCGTGAACATCCCGGAACACGCGCCCTCTCCCGGACACGCCACCTTCTCCATTCCCGTGAGGTCGTCTTCAGAGAGATTGCCGCGAGACCACGACCCGACGGCTTCAAACATATCCTGGATGTTGATGTCCTTGCCGTGGAAGTTGCCCGGCAGGATCGCCCCGCCGTACACGAAGATCGAGGGGATGTTCAGCCGCGCCATGGACATGATGCAGCCCGGCATATTCTTGTCGCACGCCGCCACCGCGATCAGCCCGTCCATGCTCTCCCCGAAGCACACCGTCTCGATGGAGTCGGCTATGACCTCGCGACTCACCAGGGAGGCCTTCATGCCCTCCGTGCCCATCGAGATGCCGTCGCTGATGGTGATGGTGCCGAACATGAACGGCACGCTGTCCGCCGCCCACAACCCGTCCTTCACCCGTTCCGCGATACGGGTCAGGTGGACGTTGCATGGGGTCACGTCGCTGGCGAGGTTTGCCACGCCCACGAACGGCTTGGTCATGTCCTCGTCACGCAGGCCGACGGCCCGCAGCATCGATCGCGCCGGCGCCCGGTCGGGACCGAGGCTCAGGGCTGCGCTCTTCTTCTTCAATGTATGTCGTTCGGCGGCGATGGTCATATGTAATCTCCCAAATGTACGATTTGCAGACGGTCTGCCCGTCGCATTCATTGGACGTTTAATAGGTACCGAAACTCTAACGCTAAAGGGTACGAGGGCGGTGCAAAAGGGTCAAGCAAATACGGTCATGCCATACCGCGAGGTGGGTCGATCTACACCCCGTCTGCGACCCTCTTATCGCGCCTCCTTGACCTCGTCAGGTTCCACGCCAGGAACACCAGCCCCCCGATCACGATGATGCTCAGATACGTGATCGAGCGGTCGACCAGCGCGACGGACGCGGCGTCGTGTCGCGCCATCCCCAGCACCAGCAGACCGGTCACCCCCGGCTCCACGGCCCCGACCCCGCCCGGCGTCGGTACGGTGCTCAACAGTGCATGACCCAGCGCCGCGATGAGGATCAAAGAGAGCGACACGTCGAAGTCCAGCGCCTGTACGACGAAGTACAGCCGTCCAACCTCCAGTATCCACCCCACGAAGCTCAGCAGAAACGGCACCCTCAACTCTCCAAAGCTGCCGAGCGCGCCGTCATGGAATCTCCGATAGGCCCGTTCCAACCTGTCGGGGAGGAACCGCGCCAGTCGTGGGCCATATCCCCGCATAACGGCCAGCACCGCAAGCAGCGCCAGCGCCATCACGAACGCCGCCCCGACCACGTACACCGTCCCCGAAAAGTCCGCCGTCAGCGAAAACGCCAGTGCTCCCACGACGATCAGAACGAACACGGCGATCATATCCATGACCCGTTCGCCGAAGATCGTGCCGAGGCTCCACGAAAACCCCGTCCTCGCCTCGTCCGAAAGCGCGTATGCTCGGTACGCGTCCCCCAGTCGTAGCCACGCTACCGAGTTGACGAACCAACCGATGACGATGAGTTGAGAATACCGCCACACCGATGGAGTCCTAGCGTCCGGAATCTCTTCGATGCCCGCGCTCCGGGAAAGAATCCGCCACCGCAGTCCTCGGAATACGAAGCTGAGGTAGTACAGGAGCAGCCCCAGCGCGTACAGCATGGGGTCGAGCGCCTTGATATTGCTCCACGTCTGCTCCCAGTCGAGATCGAACCGAACCGCGAGGAAGTAGAGGAAGGCGACCGCTATCGCCAGAGAGAGGAGAGTGTAAGGAGAGAGAACACGCTGCCGGAGCGAGACCGACGGTGCATCAGGGCCGTTGTCGCTAGGCATGATCTGAGGTCGTCGGCATGTTGGGACTTGGGGTTATAAGGGGCGCTTGGAAGGTATGCCCGGCCGTCGAGGATAGCTCGGAGGCGTCGCCCGTTGCTTTTCGATTACGACGAGCGTTCCGATACCGACCGGCGACTCAACCAGCATACCACGATCATCGGCCCTGCCGCCCATCGTCTCGATGGCGTTCCGCGCCTCGCGAAGCTCCTCCTCCACCTGAAGGCCCTTCTGTGCGATCATCACTCCGCCCACGGCGCAAAACGGCAGACACAGTTCCGCCAACACGTCCAGCCTCGCCACCGCTCTCGATACCACCGCACCGCACCGCTCCCGCATCTCCGGCTGGTGCGCTTCCTCCTCCGCACGGCCAGTCACCATGTCGACTCCCTCAAGTCCGAGCTTGTCGACGACATGGCGCAGAAAGACGGTCTTCTTGGCCGTCGCCTCCAGCAGCGTTACGTCAATGCGGGGATACGCAATCTTGAGCGGCAGTCCTGGGAAACCCGCCCCGCTGCCTACGTCCAAAAGTCTATCGCTCCCATCAAGAATGGTTGCAGGAAGAGCTGACGCGACGGCCAGCGAATCCAAGAAATGTCGTTCCTGCACCTCTTCGCAGCCCGTGACAGACGTCAGGTTGACATTCTCGTTCCAAGCAATCAGCTCGTCGTAGTACGACCGAAACCGCTCCACCTGTTCGCCATCCAAGTCTATGCCCAGCCGGGCGGCCCCCTCGATCAATACCTCCATCCAACCCTTCTCCTCGCCGACGTTATGAACGGTCGCGAGTGATTCTAGCACCGAACACGCGATAGCTCCCGTCTACGCCCCACGAAGAGAGTGTCGTCGCTTGACAAACCTCGCTCCCCCACATAAACTCCCCCAAAATCAATAGACCCGGGGGGAGCTTGGGCAGGCCAGGCTGAGAGGTCCCGACGCGAGGGACGACCCCACGACCTGATCTGGGTAATGCCAGCGAAGGGATGCGGTACCGTCCATCATTCCTAAAGGCCACCCGAATCAGAGGGTGGCCTTCTTGGTTAACCGACCCGATGGAGGATGAAACCATGCTCGACGCCGGACTCGCCGTACCCATCGCGTTGATTACCGCCGCCGTTTTCGTCGTCGCCGGGGTAATGTACGCCCGTCGCGGACGTGGAGGAGTAGAGGACTATCTCGTCGCTCGCAACTCCGCCGGAAGCTCGTTGGCGACCGCCACGCTCGTTGCTTCCGTTGCCGGAGCGTGGGTCCTCTTCAGCCCGGCCGAGGCAGGCACTTGGGCGGGCATCGCGGCCATCGCGGGTTATGGAATCGGCCAGGCCGCGCCGCTCATCGCGTTCATCTGGCTCGGACCCAAGATGCGGAGCGTGATGCCCGAGGGCCACTCGCTGACCGAGTTCGTCTGGTACCGCTACGGCCCCGCCATGTACGTCTTCACGCTCGGCGTCATCATCTTCTACATGTTCGTGTTCCTGTCGGCGGAACTGACCGGCATATCCCTGGCGCTCAACCTGCTTGCCGACGTTCCTCTGCTGCTTACCGCCCTCATCGTTGGCCTCCTCACCGTCGGATACACGGCCTACGGGGGCATTCGCGCCTCAATCTTCACCGATGGAATCCAGTTCGTACTCGTCATCCCCCTCCTGCTCATTACGTTCATTGCCCTCGTGGTCGCCGTGGACGGGTTCGGCAAGGTGTTCGAGCCGGTCCGCGAGACCGCGCCCCATCTTCTCTCCTTCACCAACAAGTCGGGTGTCGACTTCGGTATCACCCTGATAATCGCCATCCTCGCGGCCAACATGTTCCACCAGGGATTCTGGCAGCGGGTCTACACCAGCAAGGACGACCGAGCACTCCGCAGGGGATTTGCCGCCGCGGGAGTGGTCGTCATCCCGATGATAATCATCGGCGGACTCGCCGGAATCATGACCGTCGGAAAGGACCTCGTCGGAGACAACGCCTCGGTGGCTATGTTCTCCCTGATCGTCGGTGTCCTCCCGACTTGGGCCGTGATCGTCGTCCTCGTCTTGGCACTCGTCCTCGTGATGAGCAGCCTCGACACGCTGCTCAACGGCATCGCCAGCGTCGTCACGTCCGACCTTGCGCGGTTCAAGCCCGACCTGAAGGGAGCGACGGTGCTGAGCTCCTCACGCGCCATCACCGTCGTCCTCATCATTCCCGCGATACTCATCGCCTCGCAGGGATATAGCGTCCTCTACCTGTTCCTGATAGCGGACATGGTCTGCGCCGCCGCCGTGGTCCCCGTCTTCTGGGGCCTCTACGCGCCTCGCTTCTCCGGAGGCGATGCCCTGACCGCCAGCGCGCTCGGGCTGATCGCCGGGATTCTTTTCTTCCCGACCCCGGAGGCGCCCTACCTCACGGGTTGGATCATCACTATAGACTTTGCCAGCCAGCTCATAGTGAGCTTCGCCGCCGCGCTAGGCGTCTCCATCGTTGTGAGTCTCATCCTAACCGCCCTACGCAACCGTCCCGAGTACGACTTCGCCCAACTCCGCGAGCAAGTCCGGCTCATCGACTGACGTAGCTTCAACTTTGGTAATCGTGGATTCTTGGTGTTCCTACCGGTCGGAACGCCAAGAATCCCATTTGACCCAAAAGAACACATGGTCTATCATGGCTTCATGGGATCGAGTAACCAAACCTGATGTCCCTAGCGGAAATGTAAGAGGGCTGGAAGATGTCACAAGCCGGAAGCAGTAGTCGGATCGAAGCCGCTCTCGTAGTAATTGTTCCCGAAGCTGAGTCGCTGGTGGGACCGTTTCGGGCTAAATACGATCCTGCCGCCGGATGGGGTGTTCCCGCTCACATTACGATCAACTACCCATTCATCCCCGGCGTTAGGCCTACTGACGACGTTCTGAGCCGCTTATCCAAACGGTTCGCCGCAATGTCGCCGTTTTCGTTCACGCTCGATCACATCGCCAGGTTTCCAAAGGTTATCTACCTCGCCCCTGAATCCGCTGTCCCGTTTGTCCACCTGATTGAGCAGACTGCCCAAGAGTTCCCTGAGTCTCCTCTCTATGAGGGCCGATTCGACACCATCACACCACACCTGACTGTCGCATATTCAGACGACAGCGAACTACTCGCGTCCGTTCAACGAGAGTTCACGGACGCAGCACTAGGCCATCTTCCACTCAGTGCCTTTGTGGCTCGGGTCTGGCTTATGGATGACAGTGCCGGACGATGGCAGAAACGCGCTTCGTTCTCTTTGGGTTCCTGTTAGGTATCCGAAGATGTCGTGTGCCAAACCCGTCCTAACAGCCTATCTCTTCCCAGGTCTTCTGCAGGAACTGATTGATGTCCTGGAGACCCTTGCGCCCGAGGAATGGGATCTGCCGACCCCGTGTCCCGGATGGTCGGTTCACGACCTGGCCGCGCACATCTTAGGGGACGAGGTAGGACAGTTGTCGATGGGCCGGGACGACTATCACGCTTCGCTGATCGACGCGAACGACTGGGCCGGTCTCGTGAAGGGGCTCAACGATATGAACGAGCAGTGGGTGACGGCGATGAAACGAGTAAGCCCACGACTGATGATCGACCTGCTGAAGTCAACGGGAGAGCGGGTCAACCGGCACCTGCAGTCACTCGATCCGCACTCCACAGGCCCCGTGGTGAGTTGGGCAAGCCCCGATCCCGCACCCATGTGGCTGCACATCGCTCGCGAGTACACGGAACGTTGGCACCATCAGCAACAGATTAGGGAGGCTCTAGACAGACCACCGCTAACCGACCCGAACTGGTTCGCCCCCGTTCTGGCAACGTTCGTGCATGGACTACCAAAAGCCTATTCGGGCGTCGATGCCGCGATTGGCGCTAGCGTTCGGGTCACGATAACTGGGGTTTCGGGGGGCACGTGGTTAGTAGCGCGTGTCGCTTCCAAGTGGTCGCTGTGTGAAGATGTTCTTGGAGAACGAGCGGCTCACCTCACCATAGACGAGGTCGACGCATGGAAGCTGTTCACCAAGAGTATCGCCAGAGAAGATGTAGAGTCGAAGGTGGCAGTTGAGGGAGATGCACAACTGGCGTTGAAGGCGTTGGACACGGTTTCTATCATTGCGTAGAGGGACAGCGAGGGTTATCTTCCCACTTCAAAAGGTCCCGATCTTAATAACGACGGGCTCTCCACTCCTCCATTGGTGATGGAACGAATCACATGGATGCAACTAACGACATCTACCTCATAGCCGACGAGCTGCGAAGCATCGCCGACCTGGGACTGCACTACGCTCTGAACGACTACGACCGCGAGCGATACTCCCGCACTCTCTCATTGAGCGCCCGGCTGATCGCCGCGGTGGAGAAGAGGACGGCTGAGGATGTATTACAGGAGTACGAAGGAAGCCTGCCCCATGCCACGCCCTACGTAGCCGCCGATGCTGCCGTATTCCGAGACGGCCGCATCCTCCTGATAAAACGAGAGGACAACGGCCTCTGGGCGATGCCGGGTGGCGCCACCGAAGTGGGCGAGACGTGGGCACGGTCAGCGGAACGGGAGCTCCACGAAGAGGCTGGCGTGGAGGGAATGGCCACGACACTGCTCGGCGTCTTCGACTCCCGTCTCTGGGGCAGTCGCGCCAAATACCATATCTACAGCAGCGTATGGCTCGTCGAAGTCTCCGATGACCAGACCCCTGTCGCAGGCCCCGAAACTACAGGCGTTGGATTCTTCGCCGAGGACGACTTGCCGGAATTATCCCCGGGACACACGAGTCGAATCCCCATGGTGTTCAAACTCGCACGAGGGGAGCTGCCGGTTCCGTACTTCGATAAGACCGGCTTCACGGGTAGGTTCGATTCATAGGCGACGGGGCGGTTCCGACCAAGACCCTGTTGACATCCACTCGCTGATGCTCTACATTGCTGTTGCAACTGGTTGCAATAAGCATGAGCTGCGAAGACCACTCCGTCCAGACCCTCCGTGAATCCGGGCACCGGCTGACTCCCCAGCGGGTGCTCATCCTCTCGTCGCTCCGCCACGCCGACGGCCACGTCACCGCGTCGGAGATTCTCGACCAGGTCCGCGAGTCGTATCCCTATATCGATGCATCGACCGTCTACCGGACCCTGAGCGTCCTCAAGAAGTTGCGGCTGGTATCAGAAAATGATCTGGGCGCGGGTGAGACGATCTATGAGTGGCTCCACCAGGACCGTCATCACCACCTCATCTGCAGGGGGTGCGACGGTCTCATACGACTGGACCACCAGTACATGGCAAATCTGGGAACGGAGTTACTCAACGACTACGGGTTCCGGGCCGATGTCGACCACATCGCCATCTTCGGCTTGTGCTCCGACTGTATTCCCGACCCACACGCGAACGGCAATTAGAACGGAGAGCGAGGTAGAACATGGATATCGAGACCGGCGTGCTGGCAGTGCTCATTTTGGGGTTCCTGTTGGGACTCAAGCACGCCACGGATGCCGACCACGTCGTCGCGGTCTCAACGATCGTGACGGAGCAGCGCAACATTTGGCGGGGACTCTGGATCGGAGCTTCATGGGGTGCCGGGCACTCTACCCCCCTGCTCATATTGGGCCTGATCATCCTCGTCTTGAAGGACGTGGTACTCGATCAGTATGAGGCAGTCGCCCCGTTCCTCGAGTTCGGCGTGGGGATCATGCTGGTGTATCTCGGAGCGAGCGTCATCTGGAACATCTGGCGGGGCAAGGTGCATATCCACCAGCACACTCATGACGCTCCGCACGTCCACATCCACGCGACACACGAGGCGCGGTCAACACATGACCCGGCGAATGACCCCGCCTCCGATGGTCACAACAGCTTCTACGCCTTCGGCAAGCCCGTCTTCCGCGTCAAGTCCTACGTCATCGGCATAGTCCACGGGCTCGCGGGCAGCGCGGCCGTCATGCTGGCCCTGCTCCCCACAATCGACTCGTTCCTGACGGGCGTCGGCTACCTCGTCCTCTTCAGCGTCGGTACAATGCTCTCGATGGCTGTCGTCACCGTAGTCTTGACCGTCCCCTTCGTCGCCACCGGCGGGAACATGGTGCTGAACCGTTCGGTCGGTGTCGTCGCCGGGGCCTTGAGCGCCGTCATCGGAGTCGCCGTGATGTCGGAGATCGTGCTGGACGTCACCATCATCCCGTTCTAGCGCCGAGGACTCGACCGGCACAGGCCTGTGGTATCCTTGCGAACCACCATGCTTGAGGTACCGGCCATGCTAACCGAACGTCAGCGAGCGCACTACGAGGCCTTCGGGTTTCTCTTCCAGAGGGAACTGTTCTCGGCGGATGAAATGTCTGTCATCGGTGAAGAGGCGGACAGGATTTGGCAGGAGGAATCTCAACGGCCCGGCTTCCAACTCTCCGATCAGGGCAGCCAGCACACGTCGTCATTTGTCGAGCGGTCTCCGCTCCTGTCGCGGATCGTTGAGGACGACCGGATCTACCTGACGGCCCAGGGGCTCGCCGGGGAAGGGATGGTCTGGATGAACTCCGAGGGTAACATCACCGGCTACGGAACGGCTCCCTGGCACCCCGACCGCCGGAACATGGCCCCTGGCGACCTCGACTACCCTCGCCTCAAGGTCATGCTCTACCTCGACGAGGTATCGGCGGCCAACGGCGCTCTCCGCGTGATACCCGGCTCTCACAAGAACCCATTTCACGACTCGCTCTACCCCATGCTGCAAAAGCAGGACAACGGCAAGGACTGGGACACCATCCCCGAGGCGGACGACCCCGCCGACATGCCCTACGGCGTAGCGGGCGACCAGATGCCGTGCCAGGTAGTCGAGTCGAAGCCTGGCGACGTGCTCTTCTTCAACCAGTGCCTGTGGCACGCGGCATACAACGCCTATGCCGGCCGCCGCTACATCGCCCTGAAATTCGCCGGCAACCCGACGACGGATGAGCATCTCGCAACGCTGCGGTGGTATAGCGAAGGGGCGTTCACTCCTCACCAGGCCTTCCTGAACAGCGACAGCGAACGGCTGCGCGGTCTCGTAACCCGCATGGCGGAGTTGAGCAGCGCCTAGCGCCGCAGTCCTTCCAGCATGATCTCGCCTATGGCGATCCGTTCGAGCACCTCGACGTAGTGTTCACGCTCCGCGGCTTGGACGCGGTCGCGTAGGGTTTCGAGGGTGTCCCCTTCGAGCACGGGAACCTCGACCTGTGACAAGACAGGCCCCGTGTCGTAGTCGCCCTCGACCAGGTGGACACTCGCGCCGGACGTCTTTTCCCCCGCGGCTATTACAGCCTCGTGAACCCTGTCGCCGTACATCCCTTGACCGCCGTACTTCGGCAGTAGGGCAGGGTGAGTGTTGAGCAGGCGGCCCTTGTAGCGCGAGAGCACGAGGGGCCCCAGCCGCTTCATGTACCCGGCGAGCGCCACGACATCCACGCGGTGACCGTCCAGCGTCTCCATGATCGCGCGGTCGAGGTCGGCTGCGTTTGGGTGAGTGACGCCGCTCAGGTGAGCGGTCGGGATGCCGTGCGCTCGGGCGCGTGCCAGTGCCCTGGAGCGCGAGTTGTTGCCGATGACCACACGTACCTCCGCGTGGAGGCGGCCCTGCAGACAGGCGTCGATGATCGCCTGCATGGTTGTGCCCGCGTGGGAGGCGAGGATGCCGAGTCGGAGGTGGTCCCCCTCTCTGTATCTCTCCCCCGGCTGGGGAGAGATTGTGGGATCCAGTTGCCCGCTCGACACGTTTCTCAGTCCCTCTTCTGCTCTGCGAGCTGGGCCATGTAGGCCTCGTCACCCATGATGGTCTTCTTGTAGAACCAGCGCGTCTTTTGGGGGAGCATGGAGATGCTGCGGTCCTCCGAGGGGAAAGGCGTGGGCGCGTGGCCGTTTCGAGCAGACTCTCGGAGGGCAACGGCGATTTCGAGGGCCTGACGCATGTCATCGCCTGTGGTGGCCCCGATGGGAGCGCCCGTCTCCAGGTTCTCCACCATCTCATCGACAATGCCGAGCATCACATCGCCGGGGTATCGCCAGCCGTCCCCGTCGTAATCACGTTCGCGTATGGAATCGCGCGGGAGAAAGAGCCCCTCCACGTCCGTGAACTCCTCCCAAACGGGGGGGCGCTCTGACGACTCCGCTCTCACGAGGTGAAGGCCCGGCCCGGTGTTATTCCAGTTGAAGATGGCGCCGTGAGTGCCCATGATTTCAATCCCACGCCAGTGGTGGTTGGGAAGGCGGTAGCTGCTGAATACCTCGACCTCGTTGTCGAAGCGAAAGTATCCCCCCAAGGCGCCATAGCCCGGAGTGCCGTCTTCATGCTCGTCCTCGGCGTCCGCCAAAGGGTCTCCTGAGACCCATCCGATGGCGAGGCCGCCGTTCGGCCTTCCGGCAAAGCGTCGGGCCAGGTTGAGGCCGTGCGTCCCCATTTGGTTGTTGTTCTCATACAGGTTGATACGCACTATTTCGCCGATCTCCCCGTCGGCCACGAGTTGGTAGGCCCTCTGGTAGTCGGGCGAGCTCGACACTACAACGCCGCATACGAGGGGTATCCCTCTCGACGACGTTTCCTCGACCATCCGGTCGGCGTCTTCCAGGCTTCCCGTCAGCGGCTTCTCGCAGAAGATCGTCTTGACTCCGGCCTGCGCGAGGGCAACCACGGCGTCGGCGTTCGGACGCACCGGGAGCACGGCCATGCCAATGTCGAGATCGTGATTTTCCAGCATCTCGTCCCACGTCTCGTATCCGGGCACACCGAATCGCCCCGACGCGAGTTCGAGATTGGCGCGGTCGGTGTCGGCTATGGCGACGACCTCGCACAGCGGGTGCATGTCGAAGGCCCGCGCGCGAGGCACTCCTGCCCGGCCCGCTCCGATCAGTCCGACCTTGTACTTCGCGTCTTCGCTCATGGTCGAGCCTCCTCTATTCGGGCTTCTGGGACATCAATGCCGGCCAGTACCAATCATCAGCCCTTCCCTCGACGCTCCTCTGGCCGAACGCCCTCGCGGGCGTCGGGAGGACTCCCAGGCTGCGGTCCTCGATGGGGAACCCGATTCTGGCGTAGCCGTTCCTATGGGACTCGCGCATGGCGACGATGATCTCCAGCACCTTGCGCATGTTCGCGCCGCTGCATCGCGGCTCGACGCCCGCCTCCATCGTGTCGAGGAACGAGCGTGTGCTGTTGTCCTGGCGTGTCGCCATGCTTATCCAGCCGTCCTCGTCGAGGTCCGGACCGAAGTGCTTGCTTGCAGGGTACACGATGATCTCTTCGTCGCCAGAGGCTCCATACTTGAAGATGCGGGCTTGGTGCCAGTCGTAATACAGATAGCCGCCCTCGCACAGGACTTCCATTCCCCGCACGTCTCCCGGCCTCATGTAGATGTAGGCATTGATGCCGTTCTCGAAGTGGATGCTGCCTGCCATGCCCTGGTCGTTGTTCTGCCATGGGTCGACCTCGACCCAGCCGGTCAGCCAGTCCACCTCGGCGTCCCACGCGAACATCCGCATCACGCTGAGGAATTGGCAGCCGCCTCCCCATACCTCGCCCAGACCGCCGTACGTCCTGAACGACAGGACATCGCCGATCTCTCCCGACTCGATGACGGCTCGCGCTTTCCAGAGTGAGTCGTAGTTGCGCTCAGCATCGCCCGACGCAAAGTGAACGCCGTTCGATTCGCATGCTTCGACCATGCGGTCGGCCTCTTCGAGCGTGACGCACATCGGTTTCTCGCAGAAAACGCCCTTGACCCCGGCCTCGACGGACGCCATGACGACCTCCGGGATGATGGTGGAGGGGAGGATGGGCGCGGCTATGTCGATCTGTTCGTTGGCGAACAGATCACGGTAGTCGGTGTAGCCCCGTTCGAGGCCGAACCTTCGCCGGAATAGCTCAAGGACCTCGGGGTCCTTCTCAGCCACCGCGACGACCTCCGTCCGGGGGTCGAGCTGATACGCGCGGGCGTGCTGCGTGCCCTTCAGCCCCGCTCCGACGACTCCCACGCGATATGGCGGTGCCATTGCCGTCCCCTCAAGAACTTAAAGGCTGCCTAACCTCGGCGCGACGCCGCGAGGTCGACGCGATGACCTCATCCGTCTTTCGGCGCACAGTCTATCAGAATGAACTGCCGCTTTCGCAATTGTGGTGAGGCCGATTCAATACCCTGCACAGAAGCTGTCCACTTACCTAGACGACTAGGTCTTCGGATCCCGGACGAGACCAGCTATTCGACCCTCAGTCGAGCGAATCGGGAGTGCGTCACTGCTGCCTGGGTGCACCACCAGCTTGCGATGAGCGTGCCGTCGTTGAGGCGGGCGAGGTTGGGTTTGCCGAACGCGATGTTGTCGTGGCTCTTGGGGTACTCGGGCACACGGTCGACGCCGAGGTACTCCTGGCCGACGGCGTCCCAGACCTGCACTTGGTTGTCGACGTCCCACATCCTGCCCTCGTCTGCTGAGAGGACGACGTTGATGCCGGGATTCATGCCCTCTCGGTCGGTGTAGGCCGCCGCCATGAGACCGTCACCGAGGTCGGCGATCCAGCACGTTTGGGCCATGAGGTTGGTCGGCGCCGGGTAGCTCCATGCACTCGCGTCCGCGTTGGATATCGTGATGTGCGCGGGGAAGTCCTCGGCCGTGCCGGGCTTCTGGGTCCACTGGAGCGCCGCAACCCGGCCGTCGAGCATCTTCACATAGCGGCTGTGCGAGAACATCTTGCCCGCGTCGGACGCGCTCTCCAAGTGTATGGCGTCCGACCACGTCCCGCCCCGGTCGTCGGAGAACGTCGAATAGCCCTTGATGTGGAGGGGGCTCGTGTCATTCCACGTCTTCCAGAATTCGAGGCCAAGCCACCATCGTCCGTCGTTCAGCTCGATGATGGACGAGGGCGTGTCGGGCACGCTGTCGAGCGGCAGGTCCATGATCCGGGGAGGAGTCCAGGTCCGCCCGTCGTCGTCGGAGTACAGGATGATCTTCTCGGACTTGCGGATTCCGCCGGTCTCGGGATTGAACTGGGGTCGAGGGTCGGAGTAATCGAGCCGGAAGGCGTTCAGTACGAGTGTGCCGTCACCCAGTCGAAAGGTGTGCGGAGCGGAGTAGCTGTAGGGCCGGTCGTCGTTCGCCACGTCCCAGACACAACCCTCCTGCGACCATGTCCCGCCGCCGTCGGTCGACCTCGCGACGTTCAGTGTCCCGTCGGTGGAGTAGAACGCCTGCCCGATGCGGTAGACGCAGACGACCTCGTCGCCGTCGAGGGGCACGACGTTGGGCAGGAACGCGCACTCGGCCTTGAATCCGGGATCGGGGTTCCGGTAGATGACGCCCTCGTCTAGGAGGTGGAGTTTGGTCATGGTGGTTGCCTGTGTGGCTCTACATGATTGAGCGTCGAGGATTATACTCCAAACGTGTGTTGGGAGAAGTTGAAGGTAGCCCTAAACTGTTCGTGGCGAGCCCTTCGACGGGCTTGTCGAACCATGAAGGGCTGTGCCACCCTTCGACAGGCTCAGGGTGAGCGGAGTGCAGCTATAGCGCCCTCAGAATTTCCCCCTCACCTCACCGGTGTTGAGATGGTGACGGTGTCGTTGGAAGCGTCAGTGTCGGGGAGGCTGGTTTGGACGACGGCGGTTGTGACGAGTGTCTGAGGGGCCGATTCTTCTACTTTGACGGAGATGATCGCCTTGACGCTCTCGGTGGTGTCGATCGCCCCGAGCCGGCAGTTCACCACACCGTCCGACTCGAAACATGCGGGATCTGCGGGTTGGGCGGAGGTGAACGTAACGCCGGAGGGCAGGGTGGTGTCGACGACGATCTTCTTCGCCACCCCGGGTCCTTCGTTGGTGACCACGACGGTGTAGACCAGGGACCCGTTTCGCTCCGCCGTTTGCGGTGATGCAGTCATGGATATCGAGAGATCGGGTTTGGCCTTGAGAAAGCTGAAGCTGATGTTGTCCTGACTCTCCCCAATGAACGCGAGCATACCTATGAGGGTGCCTATCGTTAATATGACCAGGGATACCGAGAACCAGAATACGAACCCTCGCTGCCTAAACCAAATCAGGACCGGCATTTGTCAGATGTCCTCCAAGCAGTCTAGACCACTGCTTTCAGCTAGTTATACCAATTGGGTGTGCAGAAGGGCTATATTCTCGACTGGCCGGACTTTCTGGATTCCTGCCTTCGCAGGAATGACGGTCTAGCGGTGTTGCCTACGATTCCCACCACATTCAAAGCAAATCGGTCTTGCTCGCGCCCGATAGAAATGCAGAGGGACAGGTGAGGCTCGTCGCCTCGTTCCTGTCCCTCATTCTACTCTCCTATGGGAACAAAGGGGTACGCCCCGCTCCCTGTTAGGTTAGCACTTGTCCGAGGCGATGTGCGGGCACTGCAGGAAGTGAGTGCTTGCATACCGCGTCGACCGGTTGCCGGGGTGGTTGACGTTGTCGATGCCGTCTTCGAAGTAGGTGAGCATGTTGCCGAAGCCGCCTGCCTCTTCACGCATGTGGCGGTTCGGGACGTTCCGGACGTTGTTGCGCTTGAAGACGATGCCGTGGCTGCTTCCGGTGAACCCGATGCTGCCGAAGTGGTAGTCGTTTTCGAGATTCAACCGGTACAGCCTCTGGCCGATCTCAATGCGCCTTGGGTCGAGCATCTTGTACGACCTGCCTTCGCCGTAGATGCTCTGCATTTCCATGAGGAACCCTGTCGGGTCGGCTGGGTAGTTGCCGGCGGGCGCGAGCGGCAGGTACTCGTTCTCCGAACAGCCCGGGCAGTCAACCTGAGCCGCTCCTACCGGGGCCATTCCCTCGGTACCACCTGTCTCAAAGTACCGGCCCATCTCCCGTCCGGGATGACTTGCGCGGTAGGGCAGGAACTGCGTCCAGACCCACATGTTGGTCATCTGCGGCATGGCGCGCATCCGGATCGGGGCGTCTCCCGTCCCATACGCTCTGTTGCGGCCCTCTTTGAAGTCGAGGTGTACGCCGATGTCGGCCCACTGGCTCTGGAAGAGCTCGGCGACCTTGATGAATTCCTCTCGGAACTCGGAGAATATCTCGATGTTCTTTCCATTGTCCGAGCGGTTCCTGATCCCGTCGCCGTCCGTGTCGACGAGGCCTATCGAGTCGAGGAGCTGGTTGGCCTTCTCAACGTCGCGAATGGCGTTGTACTGCTGCCACTCGTCGCCGGGGTAGAAGATCGTGCTTGGATGGGGCACCCAAGCTTGCGGGGTGCCGAGGCCGAGGAACACGACCTCGTTGATCTCGCCTTTGTCCATGGCGAGGTTCAGGGCCTGGCGGAACTCGTGCGTACGGAACAGCCTGCCCAACTCGGGGTCTACGTTGTACTCGGTGTTGACCTGCGTTCCGGCGTCGTTGCCGCTCGTCTCCGGCCAGTGGCCGAGGCTGTAGTCGCCCTCTTCCATGTTGGCGATGTAGAGCGGCATCTCGTACAGGACGTAGTTGGCGTTGTACGGCCCGTCCGTCTCTCCGTTCATCGACCGGAATATGGAAGTGTCCCGGCTTTCGGTGAGGTACCAGGTGTACGAGTCTATGTAAGGAAGCTGGTTCCCGTCGGGGTCGACGCCGTGGTAATACGGATTGGCGCACTGTGTCTGGGAGTCGTCATTGCCTCCCTCGCAGTTGTAGAAGTGACCGAGGAAGGGGACGTCTGCGTCGTAGCGAACGTGGTACTTGCCGATCCAGGCCTGCGTCCAGTCTGTGTAGCCCTTATCGTCCATGAGCTTCTTGAACTCTGTGGGGTCGGCGTACTTGGGATGGAATCGCTGTGAGTAATGGAAGGGTTCGTACATGCAGGCGTGGGTGCGGGTGCAATGCTGTCCCTGCCGGAACCGCCCTCCCTCGAGGAACGTGAAGTACGGCGAGTCGAAGCTCAGGGTGAAGCTCAGGTCGTCGACCTTGTTGAACGCCACCACGTTGCCGGTAACCGGGTCCTTGACGGTCCCGGAGTAGGCCTTGTTGAGCTCGGGATTGAACTGCACGTCCTCGTTCCAGACCCACTCGACGTCTGCCATTGTCATGGGCATACCGTCCGACCACTTGAGGCCGTTGCGGAGCGTGACGGTGTAGGTACGTCCGTCCTCGCTGAGGTTGACCGACTTGCAGGCCAGCGGGTAGAAGTTGACGCCGTTGGCGTCGTACTGCATGCAGGTTCCGTTGCCGCCGAACGCCTCGAACTTCAGGTACCGGCTGGTCTTTCCGCCGGTGATGATCCGGCCTTCGCCGCCGTAAACGCCGATCTCGTCGGGCGGGGCGAAGACGTAGACGTCCTCAGGCACGGGGAGTCGCTGCTCAAGCGGAGGCAAGCTGCCCTCCCGCACCATCTGGGCGAATGTAGGGCTCTCCTGGAACGAAGTCGGGCGAGGGCTGTACTCCTCAATGTATGCCCAATATGCGCCTGGGGCCTGTGGCTTGGCCACGTACTCCATGGCGGCGCCTTCCATTCCTGATTCGGGGGCCATGCGCTCGGCCGGAGCGGGCGCGGCGGCTCCTACTCCTGCGGAAACGGGGGCTTCCGGCTGGTCTGCGGCGCGAGCGGGCGCGGCGGGCGCGGGCTGCTGCTGAGCGGCAACCTCCACTGCCGGCACCTCAGGCGCGGGCGCCGGATCGGCTGCCGGGGCGGCTGCACGGGCCTGCTGGGCAGGCAACGGCTGCTCAGGCTCCTCCGTCGCCGCGCACGACAACGCCACGCTCAGCGCAAGCACCGCGGCTACGGCTATCGCTATTCGATAAGCAATCGGTATGTTCTTCAAGGTCTTCCTCCTTTTAGGCAAGACTCTAATCCAAACTTACGGAATCCTTTTTTCGGTCGAATGAATCACTTCAACTCCGATTATGGGCGCAATACAACCAGAGTTACGCGCAAAAATCAATAGGTAGTAGTGCAAGGTAGCCCCCTGGACCGCTCCATTAAAAGGGTTTCGGGAGTTTAGCGGACGGGAATGGGCCAGCCGAACCCCTCGATGATTCCCCGAAGCTCCTGTCTCTCCTCGTCGTTCAGCGGCTTCGATGGCGGGCGGGAGGACCCGACAGGCTCTCCTAAGATCTCCAAGATGCCCTTCATCACCCTTCCTTGGCCGCCGGAACGGTGGTTGATCTTTTCGCCGAACTTGCGGAGCGGGCCCTGGACGCTGCGGTACAGCGTTTCGGCCTCGTCCCACTGCTTGGCCTGTATAAGCTCCCAGACCTTCAGGTCGTGCGGCGGGTAGGCCTCGACGCTGGTCTGGACGAAGCCGTGACCGCCGAGCTTGGCGCATCGCACGGGGTTGACCGTGTTGTCGATGATGTTGAAACGGTCGACGAATTGGGCCATTTCCTCGTAGACCTGCCCGTCGTGGGGGCTCCACTTGATGGCCACGACGTTTTCGAAGTCGCTCATCTTCAGGAGGGTGTCGGTGTCGATGCGTCCGCCCTTGAGCCAATGCGTGTGGTAGACCATGATGCCGATGTCTATTGCGTCGGACAGGTCTCCATAGTAGTCCAAGAGGTCGTCTTGGGATGGGTCGTTGAAGATGGGCGGGCAGACCTGCAGTGCGTGCGCGCCCATGTCCTGCGCGACCTTCGCGTCTCTGACGGTGCGCTTGGTGTCCTTGTAGTGGAGTCCGCACATGACGGCTGCCTTGCCTTCCGACGCCCGCACGGTCGTGCGGAGCAAGGCGGCCCACTCCGGGTCGTCGAGCATCGGGCCCTCACCGGCGGCAGCGGCCACCTTGATGATGCCGTTGCCTTTTACCAGTCCGTTTGCGACCCACCACTGCGTCAGGTCGTACATCTTGCCGAGGTCGACTTCGTAGTTCTCGTCGAATGGCGTCGCGACTGCCGCAGCAGCTCCGACGATCAGTTCACGCAGATTCTCTTTTGGCATGGCGGATGGGTCCTTTGGCGTTCACGCGGGGATGTGCGAGCGTTGCTCGGCGAGTGAGTGTACGACCGGGTGTGGGTCGTGTCAACGCGGGCGGTTTTGCAGCGTTACTCGTCCGTCACTGCATCGGCCACTGAGAAGTCTCCGACGGAGAAGGTGCCGATGCAATAATCGACGACAGGCCTCCACTCGTCGAAGACCTCTCCCGGCGCGTAGAAGATCGCCATGAAGCCCGTTTCGCCCTCGTGGACGTATGCCAACCGCACGCCCTTCATGCCGCCGTCGTCCACTTCGAATTCCTCGATGAGTACCGGCGCCCCGTACGGGGTCTCGACCTCGCGGCGGGCTGTGATTTCCTTCTCGCCCTTGTAGGGGAACGTACTTGACAGCACAGAGCGCTCCATATAGTCCGAGACCGAGAGCTCTTCGTCGGGCTGCCGCCTATGCTGGTTCAGATCGCGCTTTTCGAGCGTGACCGTTCTGCCCCATCGGTCCTGCTCGAACAGTTCCGCCGCGATTACCTCTCTGTCCCCGCCTGTTATGTTTGCAGGATAGTCGATGTAAATTGGCTGGGGCTTGCTCTGTAAAGTGTGTCGGAGGACATTGCCGAAACTCGGGCGGATCCCACCGGAACGTCCATGCAGGTTGGGCTCGACCCATGATTTGAGGACGGTTAGGGTGTAGCCAAGCGGGTGAGAAAACGTCCTTGGATTCATCTGCAGAGCAACGGTGTACGTGGCATCGACAGGCGCACGGTACTTGATTTCATCGAAATACAACTCTCCTGATCCGACTTCGTACGGTGGAGACTCCGCGTGATCTATCGTCACTGACAATCGTTTGAGTGCGGACATTTGTATAGCGACGCTTTCACCGGCCTCCAGATCGATGGTGTACCGGTCGATGTCGCCCGGAGTATCGATGACTCCCTCTACAATAGAGCCGATACGCAACTGCCTTCCGTCATCGGTGTCGCTTCGTCGTACCAGCGGGGTCGAGCTCTTTAGGGTGACGAGGCGTTTGATATCGAACCTTTGTCTCACCTCGATGAACCCCGGTCCGGTGATACAGCAGCGGTCGGTTAGACCCTCCTGAACTGTGCGGGAATCGGGCATGAAAGCCCCGACTCCTTTAATGTCGAAGAATCCGTACTCCACATCGCGGTAGGAGTCGAATTCGATGGTGTGGTTTGACTCTTGCGACACGAATGTTGCGGTGTCCCATCGATCTCGCAAAAAGAACCGGTGCTCACGGCTCCCTTCTCCGATGTCGGGAAGGTCACGGCGCCCTAGAGCAGTGATGTCCTCGCCGCGGGCCAGTTTTCCCAGTCGGTCCTTGACGGTGACCGACGAAGGACCCCAACTGAATTCTTCACCACGCCTGCGAACCAAGACGCCTATCACCTCGCCGCTTCCGTTTGTAATTGGCCCCCCGCTCATGCCCGTTTTACTTTCGGCCGACGCATACACTATCGTGGCATTAGCCTCCGGCCAGTCCAAGGTGGAATAGAAATTCCCCTCGCTGACCGAGATTCCTCCGGGGCCTCTCGGATCACCAACGATGAACGCCGTGTCCTCTAATGTCAGAGAGTCGAATTCGGCAAACTCCAAGGTCGGAGCGGAGATGTCGACAGGGCCCAGGAACGCAAGATCGGTAAAGTAGTCGTAGCCTGCAATGGGGACGTTCTCGTGCAGCGTACCGTCGTCGTACAAGACATCGATCCCAGGTAACCCCCACACGACATGTGCTGCCGTGACAATGTAGTTCCCGTCCACGAGGAACCCACTTCCGCCGTCAACCCCCCGGAATTGGAAGGTCACCATCGACGGCGTGAGCTTTTTTAGTACGCTCTCTCCTAATGCCGTGTCTTCAACCGGTGCGTCCTCGATGGAAGGCGTGGGATCTTCCAGCACACTCTCTTCCGATAGCTCGCCCCCACACGCGGCGCATAGTGACAGCATGAGTGCTGCCAGTAGTCCCAAGAGTACAACTCTCACCGGAATGCCTCCGAAGTTGAGGGTATTAAAGCCCATGGTACAGATGATTCTTGCCGCAGGGAATTGCAGGAAGTCAGCACGGACGACATGAGCACCCATCTCAATTCAGGTGATACAATACCGAGCGCATTTCCAACACTATCAGAGGAGAACGACGTGCCAGAGTTCGAGGGAGTAGTACCGGCAATCATCACCCCAATGTTCGCCGACGGCGAGATCAACGAAGAGGCGTTCCGCGCCGTCATGGAGGACAACATCCAGGCGGGCGTACACGGCTTCTGGACGGCGGGAGGCACGGGCGAGAGTGTCCTCCTGACGGACGACGAGAACCATCGTATCGCACGCGCGGCGGTGGACCAGAACCAGGGGCGGACGAAGATCATCATGCACGTGGGGGCGCAGACGACGGTGCGCGCCGCCCGCAACGCGGAACACGCGGCAAGAGCGGGAGCGGACGCCGTGTGCGCCGTCCCGCCCTTCTTCGTGCGACCGGGCGACGGGGGCATCGTCGACTACTACAGGACCGTCGCCGAGGCGGCAGACCTCCCGCTCTTCGTCTATAACCTCCCGCAGGCCACGGGAGTGAACATTACTCCCGACCTGATGCGGCAGCTCCAGGATAACGTGCCGCAGCTCACGGGCCTCAAGCACTCGGCTCCAGACATAAACGATGTCTACAACTTCGCCCAAATGGGACTGCGGGTGTTCACGGGAATGGGCAGGATGATGCTGCCGGCCCTAACCATAGGCGCTGCCGGGTGCGTGGACGGGCCTCCGTGCCTCGCCCCTGAGCTGTGGGTCGCCATATGGGACGCCTACAACGCGCGTGATCTCGACCGCGCCGAGGCGGCGCAGGCCAAGGCGAGCGAGGTCATGGACTTCCTCATCGATCTCGGCTACATCGGTGCGCTCAAGACAGCCGTCGGCGAGCGATTGGGCATCGAGACCGGCGATCCGCGTCCGCCCAATTTGGGCGCGACCGAAGAGCAGAAGGTCGTAGCCCGCGAGGCCGTGCATAGACTGGGCTTGGCCAAGGTCGCTTCCGTTGCATAACGTGGAGGGAGCTGCACGTAGTCATCACCCTCACCCTAACCCTCTCCAAGGGAGAGGAAAATTTTCTAAACGCCGTCCGAAGGGAATGCGACCATGACCAAATATACTGAGCTAAGGCACCAACTTGGCGTCACCGCCTCCGCCGGAGTCGAGACTCTCAACCGGTTCGGACTCAACACTGAGGCGTCCATGGCGGAGGACATCGACGAGATGGCAGGGTACTCCGACATTCTCGTCAGCGCCCACGCGCCCGCCATCGTCGGGGACATGCGCCTCAACATCGCGTCAACGGACGACAGTTTTCAGAAAAAATCCATCGAAGTGATAGTCGACTACATCGGCAGGGCTGCGGAGTACCCGAACGTCAAGCAGATCAACATGCACTTCGCGCCCAAGCGCTGGAACGACGACGTGCAGTCGGAAGGACAAGAGGGGACCTACGATCTGCTCATAGACGGCGTTCGCCAAGTCGCTGCGTTCTGCGACGGACACGACATCGAACTCGTCCTGGAGAACAACAACTCCTACTGGAGCGGCGAAATCATCGATACGCCCCACGATCAGGTCGACTGGTCGGAGCGCAACGAGTACTTCGGCATGTCGCCGGAGCAGTGGCAGCAGGTTGCCGTGGACGTCGACCGTCACAACGTAGGGCTTTGTCTCGATTCAAGCCACGTGGTCACCTACGCGCACCGCTTCCCTGAAGACCGGCGGGAGGAGCGCGTTCTGGCCTTCCTCTCACGCCCGGAGCTCATCCGCCACGTACACTGGAACGACAACTACCTCTACGACGGCCGGGGCCGCACCGACTCCCACGCGCCCCTCAACAAGGGGACGCTCCCGACGGAAATGCACCGGCGCATCAAGTACCTCGACGCGACCCTTCTCATGGAGCACTTCTACGACGTTGAGACGCTGGAAGAGGAGCTTGCCTTCATCGACGGCCTGTAGGGGCCGTCATTCGTCCGGTGGGTAGGGCTTCCAGGAGAGAGTGACGACCTCCGCGCCGGAGAACGTGTAGTTGATCCCGCCACGGAGATCGAGTTCCCAAAAGGGCATCTGACGCAGGTATGCCGTGACCGTCGTTTCCCCCGCCGTCGAGACGACGATATAGTCCTTCGCGGGCGTAGTGAGGCAGAAGAAACGCTCGGTGCGCCGCTTGCACTTCTGGGGGTCTTCGGTGAAGGGGTCGGAGGCGAGGTCTGTCAGCGTTCCGTGGTCGAAGTTGACTGAGAATGTTTCGGAGTCAAGCAACTCCACGTCCTCGACGTCAAGCCAAAGCGTTTCCCCGGGCTGGAACTCCCTGTGCGGGAACTCATCGAATGGTTCAGCCGTGGCGATGGGCGTACTTCCGCCAAGGCCTGCATAAACTGCCAGTGACGGGTAGATGGGTGTAGGCGTGGGTGTGGGAGTCGGTGTCGCGGTTGGATTCGGAACAATCTGAATCGGGGCGGGCGTTGGCGTGGGTATCGGAGTGGGAGTGAGTCGTGTAATCGACCAACTGATATCCGCCTTCGTTCCCTCCGGCACTGACTTGAGCGTGACGAGATGCTGACCAAGGTGGTTTTCCTGCAGTTCGGGGTCGATAGGACGCGGCCATGGTGTTGGCACGGCCGCGCCCGGCGTCCCGACCGGGGTCACAGCCATCGTCACTTCCAATCCGTTGACCTCGATTGGTGGAATGTCTGTCGGCAGAGGACCCTGTTCCAGCAGCCTCTTCACATGGGTAGTTCCGGCATCGGCGGCGTACAGTTCCTTCAATGCGTCGGCATCCTCTCCACCTGCGCGGAGAAGCCCGGATGCGTATCCCAGCAGACCGATGACGACCATCGCCCCGATGGCGACGATAATGAGCACCAAAGGCAGCATGAAACCGGCCTCGCCCGGCCTCAGGTCGGGGTTTTGGGGAGTAGTCACGGCAGGGAAGGGGAGCGTCCAAGAGTCATCGCAGTCACACTGTAGCGATTGACGCGACGGTTGTCACTTTGAGGGCGTGGACAGTCGAAGAGCTGAGGAGGTCAGAGGGTGACGGAGTCGGGGACGTCGTCCATGCCGTAGTACCTGTGCTCGATCCGGTCGTCGTAGACCTTGACGATGCGGAGCCCTGACGGGTCGTCTTGCGGCGGATACCCGACAGGCCCGGACGTGATCATCAGCATGTCGCCGTCGTTGGAGTAGTTGTTGCTGTGCCAGTGACCGGCGAACACGCCTGACACGCCGTGCTCACGCAGGATCTCCAGCACCGGCATCCGCTGGGCGCGAGGGATGATCTTGTTCCCGTCGTCCGGCTGATCGGGCGAATCGGAGAACAGCGGATGGTGCATGAAGACAACGTTGTGGGTCGCGTCAGCGGAATGGCGGTCGAGGTCGTCTCGCAGGAAGTCGAGGAGCGAGTCCCACTCGTCAGGCACCTCTGACGGATCCATACATACCGAACTGTTCAGCGCCACGAAGTGACTGCCCTCGGCGTTGAACGAATAGTTCTCATACCCGAACTTCTCTCTGTATATCCGCAGCGATTCTCTCGTTGGCGTATTCCCAACGTCGCAGTTGCCCGTGGTGAAATAGATCGGTACATCTTCTCTGAGCTGCCCGGTGATGCGCATCAGTTCCGCGTGTTGTTTGGGATCGTCGGAATGCTGGACGAGATCACCCGTTATCACCACGAACGCGGGTTTGAGGTGGTTCGCCGACGCGATGGCCTTCTCGTACAACGGCGTCTCAGGGAACGTTCCGTCTCCCGGCGCGAGTCCGTGCGACTCGAACAGCCCGAACTGCGGATCACTCAGATGGATAAAGAAGAATGACACCCTACACAATCTCCTTTAATTTCAATACTGCACGAGGGAGTACACACCATAGCCGCTCAGGCGCTCGCGTCCGTCCAGGTCGATGAGCTCGATCACGGCCGCCAGTCCGGCGACTTCGCCCCCCATCGACTCGACGAGCTCGGCGCCGGCCGCCATTGTGCCTCCCGTCGCCAGCAGGTCGTCGAGTATGACCGCTCGCTGGCCCTTCGAGACCGCGTCGGTGTGGACTTCGACGACATTTTGGCCGTACTCCAACGCGTACTTCACCGACTTCGTCTCGTAGGGCAGTTTGCCCTCCTTGCGGACGGGGACAAAAGGCTTTCCCAGCTTGTAGGCCAGTGGGGCCCCGATGAGGAATCCTCGTGCCTCGATGCCCAGGATCACGTCGACCCCCTGCCCCTCGTAGTGCTCGGCCATGCGGTCGATGACGTACCGGAAGGCCTCCGGTTCCTGCATCAGGGGAGTGATGTCGCGAAAGAGGATCCCCTCGACGGGGAAGTCCGGGATGTCCCGGATATATTGTCTCAAGTCCATAGCAAAAAGCGGGCCCTCGTGATGTTCAGTGAATGATAGGAGCAGGGACTCGCATCGGTCAATAGCGTTGACGCCCGGAATCCGTCAATTGACATCCCTGTATGCCGTCCATAGACTACGGCCACTCGATTGGGAGCGGCCCAATGTCCGATAGGACTGACACGGCAGACGTTCTGGTAATCGGCGCGGGCATGTCCGGCGGGGCATTCTCGTGGAGCCTCAGCGAGGCCGGTATCAAAGTGACCTGCCTTGAACAGGGCGGCTGGCCGATTCCGAGCCGGTACCCTTCGACGCACGAGGACTGGGAACTCCACATATCCTCCGACTATCACTTCGATCCGAACGTGCGCGGTTTGCCGGAGGACTACCCGGTCAACACCGACGACTCGGCCATAGTCCCGTTCATGTACAACGCCGTCGGTGGAAGCGCCATCCACTGGGGGGCGCACTTTCCCCGCATGAGGCCGTCGGACTTTCGGGTCAGAACGCTGGACGGCGTGGCGGACGACTGGCCGCTGACCTACTACGACCTCGAACCGTTCTTCGATCTCAACGACAGGATGACCGGCGTTGCCGGACTGGCGGGGAACCCGGCCTATCCTCCCATGCCACCCCGTCAGACGCCTCCGCTGGGCATCGGCAAGCAGGGCAACAAACTGGCGGAGGGGTTCGAGCGGCTGGGCTGGCACTGGTGGCCGGCGGAGAGCGCCATCAACTCCGCGCCCTACGACGGGCGTCCGGCCTGCACCAATGGCGGGCCCTGCGTGACAGGCTGCTATGTGAAGGCCAAGTCCAGCGCCGATGTCACCTACTGGCCCAAGGCCATCGCCAACGGCGCGACTTTGGTGACGGGCGCGCGAGTCGCGGAGATTACGGTCGGGCCGGACGGTCTCGCGGACGGCGCTGTGTACTACGATGCCCAGGGAGTCGTTCAACACCAGAAGGCTCAAGTCGTCGTCATGGCGGCCAACGGAGTCGGTACGCCGAGGCTGCTCCTTAACTCCAAGTCCTCGCTCTTCCCGGACGGTCTGGCCAACGGCAGCGGGCTCGTGGGAAAGAACCTCATGTTCCATCCTGTCGCCGCCACGGTGGGCATCTTCGACGAGGACCTCGAGGCCTACAAAGGGCCGCTCGCGTGCTCGGTCACGAGCTATGAGCACTGCGAGACCGATCTGTCGCGGGGGTTCGTGCGGGGGTACCAGCTCCAGTCCAACCGGCAACTCGGCCCGGTGAACACGTCCCTCGGAGGCCCCTTGGAACGTCCGATTCCCTGGGGAGACTCGCACCACGAGGTGTTCGACGCTCGCTTCGGGAAGGTTATACCCCTCGCTGCCCTCGGCGAGGACTTGCCGGAACTGCACAACGAGGTCGTGCTCGACCCGGAACTGACCGACGGACACGGTATACCGGCCCCGAAGGTCAATTACACCATGAGCGAGAACTCGACGAGGATGATGGACGAAGCCGTGGCGCGTATGGAGGAAGTGATGGTGGCGGCGGGCGCGGTCGGAACGGCATCGAACAAGACGATGCGCGGGGCGGGATGGCACTTGCTGGGGACTGCCCGCATGGGCACCGACCCGGATACGTCAGTGGTGGACGGCTACGGGCGGGCCCACGACGTCAAAAATCTGTTTGTTATCGACGGCAGCCTGTTCGTGACGAGCGGCGCCGTCAATCCGACCTCCACCATCCAAGCGCTCGCCCTCTGGGTGGCCGACTATATTAAAGGGAACGCGCGACACCTGCTCGACTGACGGCATTATGACCACCTACGACCATGCACACGAACGCAGCCTGTTCCTATCTTCCGCTCGCCGGGAGCTGCTGGAAGCCGTCGTCGACTGCATCATTCCGCCCGGAGACGGAGTGCCCGGAGCAGGCGAGGTAGGAGCCGCCGAGCACGTCGAGGGCATCTCCGGCGTCTCTCCGCAATCGCGGGCGCTCCTCACCAACGGACTGAAGGCAATCGAGGCGACCAGCGGTCGGATTTACTCAAAGGGGCTCGTCGCTCTATCTGACGGAGAGAAAACCGAGATACTCAAACAGGTAGAGTCGCGGCACGCGGAGTTCTTCGCGGTGCTGGTCCGCGAAACGTACTCCGGGTACTACAGCAGCCCTGAAGTGCTTCGGGTGAAAGGACTTCCTCTCTCCGCACCACAGCCCGAGGGCTATGAGATCGAGCCGTTCGATGATGTGCTCTTAGACAGCGTCCGCAAGCGCGGCAAGGCGTATCGGGACGCATAATTCCTGTTGAACAGACAAGGGCGGCCGCAGGCTCGTGAGCACCGCTGCCGCCGTGATTTACCTTGACAGCGTCTTTCCCCAAGTCCTACGATAGATAGCCTAGGCCGAGGTAGCTCAGTTGGTAGAGCACAGCACTGAAAATGCTGGTGTCGCCGGTTCGATTCCGGCCCTCGGCACCAGCGGCGCGCCGCCGGCATAGCGAGCGGGAGTAGCTCAGTGGTAGAGCACTTCCTTGCCAAGGAAGATGTCGCGGGTTCAAATCCCGTCTCCCGCTCCAGATTGTAGCACGGTTCCCTTCGACAGGTTCAGAGCGAGTGGACTCCCTTTGGGAGCGTTCACTAAGTTCCCGTGTCACGGGATTTTGAAAAGTTCCCTGAAAACCGTTGACACGGTTAGAGTTGTATGCTAGGCTTTTGATGTCGCGATATGCCTTTCGTCAACTCACGACATTTCCTCACACCCATTCCGCCTCTTCTAATTCCGTAGTCCGCCGCGCCCTCTGCGGTTTCGGGCTGCTCAGCAGTGCCATTTAACTTCGAGGAGAGAGAATCGTATGACACTTTCGAGTGTTGGTGTCGAAAACGGCGTCCGCAATGGTAACGAGCTTCGATCCTTTGCACAGACTTCGACCGTACTCGACGTACCGAACCTGATTCAAGTGCAACTGGACTCGTTCGAATGGTTCAAGACCGACGGTCTCAAAGAACTGTTCGAGGAGATCTCGCCAATCGAGGACTTCCCAGGCGGGCGGTTCCAACTGACCTTCGAGGGTCATCACTTCGAGGAACCCAAGCAGTCCGAGGAAGAGTGTCGCGAGCGCGAGACTACGTTCTCGGCCCCGCTCTACGTGACCGTGGGGCTTCACACCAAAGGCTCCGGCCCAGGCGAGGGCGAAATTAAGTATCAGAAGCTGTTCATCGGGGACATCCCCATGATGACCACGACGGGCACCTTCATCATCAACGGGGCCGAGCGCGTCGTCGTGAGCCAGCTGGTTCGCTCGCCGGGCGTGTACTTTACGACCACCACCGACCCGACGACGGGTCGCCTGCTGGCATCCGCCAAGCTGATCCCCATTCACGGCGCGTGGATGGAGTTCGACACGGACAAGCGCGACGTGATTTCCGTCAAGGTGGACCGCAAGCGCAAGACTCCCGTAACCATGCTGCTTCGCGCGATTGGATTCACGACCGACGACGAGATTCACAAGCTGTTCGAAGAAGTCGACATCGACCCCGATCATCCTTACATCCAGACGACCATCGAAAAGGACACCGCAGTCGGCAGCGAGGACGAGGCGCTGCTGGAGTTCTACCGCAGGCTTCGGCCCGGTGAGCCGCCGAGCGTCGAGAACGCTAAGACCCTCCTCGAAAACCTATTCTATAACCCGCGCCGTTATGACCTCGGCCGGGTGGGACGCTACAAGCTCAACCGCAAACTTGGACCGCCGGGAGACCAGGACGAGAGTGCCCGAACGCTGTCCCGGCAGGACATCATTCACCTGCTCCAGGCTATGATTCTCGTCAACCGCGGCGAGCGCGAGGCCGATGACATCGACCACCTGGGGAACCGTCGAGTACGGGCGGTCGGCGAGCTAATCCAGAACCACATTCGAGTGGGCCTGATGAGGATGGAGCGCGTCATCAAGGAGCGCATGACCACGCAGGTCGACCCGGCGACGACCACGCCCGCCGCTCTCATTAATATTAGACCGGTAGTGGCGTCGGTGCGGGAGTTCTTTGGAGGGTCGCAGCTCTCCCAGTTCATGGACCAGACCAACCCGCTGGCGGAACTGACGCACAAACGGCGTCTATCCGCCCTCGGCCCCGGCGGTCTTTCGCGGGACCGCGCGGGCTTCGACGTGCGGGACGTTCACCCGTCTCACTACGGACGCATCTGCCCCATCGAGACGCCGGAAGGCCCGAACATCGGCCTGCTGGGCTCCCTGGCTACGTACGCAAGGACGAACAACCACGGCTTCATTGAAACGCCGTACCGGAGAGTACAGCGAGACATTCTCAGCACCAACCCGGATCTCGTAGGCCGTACTGTCGACGAGACCATAGTAGGAACCGATGGCAGGACGATTCTCAATGCCGGCGGACTCGTGTCAAAGGGCCTTCGCACGAGAATCTCGAAGATTCCCGAGCAGCCAATCGCCGTGCGTCCTTACGTGGCGGGTGACATCGTTTACCTCACCGCCGACGAGGAAGAGGAAGTCGTCATAGCCCAGGCAAACTCCAGGCTGAACGAGAAGGGCGAATTCGTCGGCGATGACGACAGCATCGGCGACGTTCGGGTAGAGTCCCGAATCGGTGATGAGGTGGCAATGGAGCCTGCGGAGAGCGTTCAGTACATGGACGTCTCGCCGATGCAGTTGGTCAGTGTATCGACGGCTCTCATCCCCTTCCTCGAACACGACGACGCCAGCCGGGCTCTTCTCGGCTCGAACATGCAGAGACAGGCGGTCCCACTGCTCCAGCCCGAGGCCCCACTGGTCGGCACCGGCATGGAAAAGCGCGTGGCGGTGGACAGTGGCCAGGTCCTCCTCTCCCGGTCGGCGGGAGTAGTCACCGAGGTGACGGGCAGCCGCATCGTCATCACCGATGACGATGGCGAGGAGCACGAGTACAAGCTCAAGAAGTTCGTGCGCAGCAACCAGGGAACGTGCATCAACCAGCATCCGATCGTTGACAGGTACGACCGTGTTGGGACCGGCGACATCCTCGCGGATAGCTCCTCGACCTCCCAGGGCGAGTTGGCCTTGGGCCACAACGTGCTCGTGGCGTTCATGAGTTGGGAAGGCTACAACTTCGAGGACGCGATCATCCTCAGCGAGAGGATGGTCAGGGAGGACAAATTCACCTCCATCCACATCGAGAAGCACGAGGTAGAGGCCCGCGACACCAAGCTCGGCCCCGAAGAGATCACGAGGGACATCCCCAACGTCGGAGAGGACAGCCTTCGCAACCTCGACGAGGAAGGGATCATTCGCATAGGAGCGGAGATTGGACCGGGCGATATCCTCGTCGGGAAGATTACTCCGAAGGGCGAGACCGAACTCAGCGCGGAAGAGAAACTGCTCCGCGCGATATTCGGTGAAAAGGCCCGCGACGTGAAGGACACTTCCCTGCGCGTGCCGCACGGCGAGCGCGGCAAGGTCATTGAGGTACGAGTGCTGAGCAAGGACAAGGGCGACGAGCTTCCGCCGGGCGTGAGTATGCTCGTCCGCCTCTGGATAGCTCAGACACGCAAGGTCACCGAGGGCGACAAGATGGCGAACCGGCACGGCAACAAGGGTGTCATCGCCAAGATTCTCCCCGAGGAAGATATGCCGTACCTCGCAGACGGCACCCCCGTCGATGTCATTCTGAACCCCATCGGTGTGCCGTCCCGCATGAATCTGGGACAGGTACTTGAAACGCATCTCGGCATGGCCGCTCACGAGCTCGGCTATCGGGCCGTGACGCCCGTCTTCGACGGGGCAGTCGACGACGCCATCGAGAACGGGCTGGCTCAGTCGTGGCTCATCGAACGGTCCGGCGCAGTCGACCCTCGCCCGTTGAACGGCGACGGCCCTTCACGAGTCGACCTTGCCAAGACTCGAGACTGGCTCAGCGAGCGCGGGTACGAGTTCGACGAAGTGATTGTCGAAAACGGTCATGGCAAGGCGCGAGAGGCGTGTCTCAAGATCTGGTTCGAAGAAGAGATGGGCATGGACATGACCGACCACTCGGTGGACGAGATGAAGCGAGCGGCCCTCGAACTCGACCGCGAGCACCAGGTGTCGGTCCCGATTCTGGGCAAGTCGAAACTGTACGACGGACGAACCGGCGAGGAGTTCGACCAGCCCATAGCAGTCGGCTACATCTACATGCTCAAGCTCATCCACCTGGTAGAGGACAAGATCCACGCCCGCTCGACCGGGCCATACTCGCTCATAACCCAGCAGCCGCTGGGAGGCAAGGCCCAGTTCGGCGGCCAGAGGTTCGGTGAGATGGAGGTCTGGGCGTTGGAGGCGTACAGCGCCGCCTACAACCTGCAAGAGATGCTCACCGTCAAGTCGGACGACGTGGTGGGCCGCGTCAAGACGTACGAGGCCATCGTCAAGGGCGACGACATCATTCAGCCGGGCATCCCGGAGTCCTTCCACGTTCTGGTGAAGGAACTCCAGAGCCTCGGTCTGTCGGTGGAACTCATCTACGAGCAGCCGGACATGGACATCGACATTGCCGACGAGCCGTCGCTCGACGATCTCATGGACGGTGTCGCGTCGCTGACCGATTCGGCGGCGATTCCCGGATTCGATGATCTGGGCCCCATGCCGTCGGAGATACCGACCTTCGATGACGAGCCGACGCCCGCGACGGCGGAGGAGCCCGTCTCGGAAGAGGCCGAAGCCGCCGTCGAAGAGCCTTCCGAGGCCACGGGCGGAGACGGCTAGCTAAGTTAGGGTCCGTCCCTGGAATCCCGAATACTCACCACCTTTCCGCGTCCCCACGGCGCGGAAAGGCAACAATCTCGACAGGAGCGCGCATATGGTTCAGACCGGTAACGACTTCAACGCAATCCGCATATCGCTGGCATCTCCCGAGCAGATCAAGATCTGGTCGTACGGCGAAGTCACCAAGCCTGAGACCATCAACTACCGTACCCTTCGACCGGAGAAGGACGGTCTGTTCTGCGAGAAGATATTCGGTCCGACAAAGGATTGGGAGTGCTACTGCGGAAAGTACAAGAAGATTCGGTACAAGGGCGTCATCTGCGACCGGTGCGGTGTGGAAGTAGCCCGTTCCAAGGTGCGCAGGGAGCGCATGGGCAGGATAACCCTTGCGGCCCCGGTCGCACACATCTGGTTCTCGAAGGGCATTCCGAGCAGGCTCGGCCTGATGCTCGATCTGTCCCCGCGAAACCTCGAACGAGTCATCTACTTCGCGCAGTACCTCGTGACCAGCATCAATGAGGACCTCCGGCAGGCTGCGATAGAGCGTCTGCGGTTCGAGCTCGACCAGAAGACGGAGGAGCTTGAGTCCGCCGCCGAGGCGAAGATCGAGGAGCTTTCCGCGCTCATCCCTGAGGATGCGGAGGCTGAGGACGAACAGGAGCCGCTGAGCAAGGAAGCCCAGGAGGCGCAGGCGGAGATCATCCGGGTCAACACCAAGCTCGAAGAAGACATGGCGGAGTTGGAGAACGAGTACGAGTCGCAAATCGACGAGGTCGAGGCCCTCAAAGTGGGTGATTTGCTGACCGAGACGAAGCACCGCGAGCTTCGCGCCGCCTACCCAGAGGTATTCACCGACGGAATGGGAGCCGAGGCGGTCCTCGATATCCTCAAGGAGATGGACCTCGACGCCAAGCGTGTCGAGCTTCAGGAGACCATTCGCACGACGTCCGGCCAGCGGCGGCAGAAAGCCATCAAGACGCTTCGCGTGGTGGAGGCGTTCCGCAAGAGCGGCAACAAGCCCGAGTGGATGGTTCTCTCCGTTCTGCCGGTGCTGCCCCCGGAATTGCGTCCGATGGTGCAGCTTGACGGCGGAAGGTTCGCCACCAGCGACCTGAATGACCTGTACCGCCGTGTCATCAACCGGAACAACCGCCTCAAGAGGCTCATCGACCTGCAGGCCCCGGAGATCATCATTCGCAACGAGAAGCGAATGCTCCAGGAGGCCGTCGACGCACTGATCGACAACGGACGCCGGGGAAGGCCCGTTGCCGGCAGCCACAACCACAAGCTCAAGTCGCTGTCCGACCTCCTTCGCGGGAAGCAAGGCCGGTTCCGGCAGAACCTGCTCGGCAAGCGCGTGGACTACAGCGGACGCTCGGTCATTACCGTCGGGCCAAACCTCAAGCTCAACGAGTGCGGACTGCCGCGCCGGATGGCCCTGGAACTGTTCAAGCCGTTCGTCATGAACAAGCTCGTGCTCAAGGGCTACGCGCACAATATCAAGAGCGCCAAGCGGCTCGCCGAACGGGCGCGGCCCGAGGTCTGGGACATCCTGGAAGAGGTGGTCAAGACTCGCCCGGTGATGCTGAACCGCGCGCCCACCCTGCACCGGCTGGGAATCCAGGCCTTCAACCCCGTCCTCGTGGACGGTGGTTCGATCAAGGTGCATCCTCTCGTCTGTTTCGCCTTCAACGCCGACTTCGACGGCGACCAGATGGCCGTCCACGTGCCTCTGTCGCGCGGCGCGGTCCTTGAAGCCAGCAAGCTCATGCTAAGCTCGCACAACATGCTTGCTCCGAGCTCCGGCGAACCCATCGCGGCACCGACGCTCGATATCGTGCTCGGCTGCTACTACATGACCATCGTCAAGCAGGACGCAAAGGGAACCGGCAGGCGGTTCACCAGCTTCGAGGACGTCAAGCTGGCCTACGAGCTTGGACAGATCGACCTGCGCGCGCTCATCAAGGTACGGCCCGTCGCGGAGATCAGATCAGGCGGCTCCAATGGGAGCAGCAACGGCGCCAAGACGGAGCTCGTCAAGATCAACGGCAGCGAGGAGCTGGGTAGGACGGACTGGCTGGAGACGACCGCGGGACGCATCATCTTCAACGATGCCCTGTCGCCTGAGCTTGGGTTCTACAACCAGGAACTCGACAAGTCAGTCCTGAAGGACATCACCGCAGAGTGCTTCCGCCGGCTGGGCAACCAGGGAACGATGGAGACCCTCGACCGCATCAAAGACCTCGGCTTCAGGTACGCGTCAAAGTCCGGCACGACCATCGGCATCAACGATATCGAGGTCTCGCCGCAGAAGGAATCGATCATCGCGGAAGCGGAGGAGAAGGTCGGGATGCTGGAGGGCCAGTACCTGGACGGCCTCATTACGGACGAAGAACGCAAGCGCAACGCCGTCGATATCTGGACGGAGGCGAACAACCAGCTTACCGATGTCATCGAGAACGACCTGCACAAGTACCGCGGCATCTACCTGATGGCGACATCGGGGGCCAAGGGTAACATCCAGCAGATCAAGCAGATGGCCGGGATGCGCGGACTCATGGCAAGCCCCAGGGGCGGAGTCATCGAGCGGCCCATCAAGTCCAACTTCCGCGAAGGACTGAGCGTCCTCGAGTACTTCATCTCGACGCACGGCGGACGGAAGGGCCTGACGGACACGGCCCTCCGAACGGCCGACAGTGGCTACCTCACGCGACGCCTCATCGACGTGGCGCAGGAGGTCGTCATTGCAGCGCCTGAGCTTGGCACGGAGTCGGGATTCTGGATTCCGAACGAGCCGGACGCCCCGCTCAAGACCCCGTTCGAGGACCGGATAAAGAGCCGGTACGTTATGGAACCCGTGGTGCACCCGGAGACCGGCGAGATCATCCTCGATGCTGAGGAGGTCATAGACGAGGAGACCGCCACCGCCATCGCGAAGGCCGGAGTGCCGGGCGTATCGGTCTACTCCCCCCTCACGTGCGAGAGTCCGCGCGGGATATCGGCGAAGGCCTACGGCCTGTCGCTGGCCACGTGGGAGCCCATGCTCATCGGCGAGGCCGTCGGCATCATCGCCGCGCAGAGCATTGGTGAGCCGGGTACACAGCTTACGATGCGGACGTTCCACACGGGCGGAATCGCCGGCTCGGACATCACGAGCGGCCTGCCGCGCGTTGAGGAGCTGTTCGAGGCACGGTCGCCCAAGGGTGAGGCCGTGCTCTCGGAGATCGACGGAACCGTCGAGATACACGAGTCGACCGAGGGAAGGTCGATCACCATAACCAGCCACGAAGAGTACAGCGACGAGTACGTCCTGCCGGAGGGTCACACCCTCGCGGTCGAGCACGGACAGGAAGTGGTCATTGGCGACCGTCTCGCGTTCGCCGAGTCGGACGATGAAGAAGATTCTTCCGCGCTCGCCTCGAACGAAGTCACGGCCCGTGTCTCCGGTGTCGTCGACATCACCGAAGGCACCCTCAGCATCCTCTGGACGGACGAGGACCGGCGTGAGTACGTCATCCCCGCCTCCGCCCACATCGTCGTGAGAGACGATGAGGAGGTCACCGCCGGGGAGGCGTTGACCACCGGCCCCAAGAACCCGCAGCAGATTTTGCGGATTCAGGGGCGCGAGGCAGTGCAGCACTACCTCATCGAGGAGGTGCAAAAGGTCTACCGCTCACAGGGCGTCACGATCCATGACAAGCACATCGAGGTGATAGTCGCACAGATGCTTCGGAAGGTGCGCGTCGACGCGGCGGGAGACACCGAGCTCCTGCCGGGCGAGCTGATCGACCGCTACGAGTTCGAGGAGATCAACGCCGGAATCCTGGCCGAGGGCGGAGAGCCTGCGACGGCAAGTCCTGTGCTTCTCGGCATCACGAGGGCGTCCCTGAACATGGACAGTTTCCTCGCCGCCGCGTCGTTCCAGGAGACCACCCGCGTCCTGACGGAGTCTGCCGTAAACGGCGCCGTCGACCAGCTGCGTGGACTGAAGGAGAATGTCATCATCGGGAGGCTCATCCCCGCCCGGTTCGATCTCACGGAAGAGGGCCGCGACCGGCTGGGACTGGAAGAGCACGAGGACGAGCAGCAGTTGGTGGGTGTACGCACCTCGCCGATAGAGAGGCCAAATCAGTACGCTTCCGAAGAGGAGCTGGACACCGGTTTCCTAGGGGAGCTGACGCCTCCTCCGTTCGACGAGATGTCGTCCGAGTACTAGCCAACGGCGACAAGTTCACGTCATTCCCGTGAAAGACCTGCCCCATACGCCAATATGGGGCAGGTCTTTGATTTCCACCCTCTCCCCTCGTGGGAGAGGGCTGGGGTGAGGGTGAAGACCCGTTTCCGCAATGTCCCGTGCTTTCGACTCTCGCTCGAACGACGGACTACGAAAAGGTCTCTGAGAGGGAACCCCGACTAGGACTCGGAGTCAGGCTCAGGCCAGGCGTCCTGACCGATGAGTGGTACGAAGCGGCATGCCGCCAGGGTGGTGACTGAGTAGTTCTTGTCCGATCGCACGACCTTCATCAGGTTCTGCTGGCGTCGTCCGCCGACGGGCATGACAAGCCGTCCGCCGTCGGCCAGCTGATCGACGAGTCCGCGAATCAGCTTGGGCGCAGCCGCTGCCACCACGATGCCGTCATACGGGGCTTCCGACGCCCAGCCGATTCGCTCCTCGGCGACTCGGACCGTGACGTTCTCATAGCCAAGCGACTTCAAACGGGACTTGGCGGTGTCGGCAAGAGACTTGATGCGTTCCACCGTGAGCACTTCGCGCACCAGTTTCGCCAAGATCGCGGCTTGGTACCCGCTGCCAGTCCCGACTTCAAGCACCTTGTCGCTGCGTCGAGGTCCCAGCGCCTCGATCATCGTGGCGATCATGAACGGCTGGGAGATCGTCTGACCCTCGGAGAGCGGAAGGGCTGAGTCCTCGTAGGCGGCGTGGCGGTACTCGTGGGGCACGAAAGCCTCTCTCGGCACTCGTTCCATCGCGTCGATGACGCGGGCGTCGGTTATCTCCTCACGGAGACGGGCCATCAGTTTGCGCTTCGCGTCTTCCACGCTCTCACCCCCTCACGCACGGCCAACTGTAGCACAGGCCATTCCCCGTCACCATGCGCTCAATTGACACTCCGCCTTTGTCAAAACTATACTCAGCCGCGACCCGCACTCGAACGCACTTCGAGGTGAGACGTGACCGACGAAATCTACTACTCCGACGCCTTTGAGCTTGCCCGGCGAATCGCGGCGAAAGAAGTTTCGCCCGTCGAGGTTGTTCAAGCCCACCTCGACCGCATCGAGGCCGTGAATCCTAGGCTCAACGCCATCGTCGAGCTCCAGGGTGACGCTGCTTTGGAACGCGCCCGCGCGGCCGAGGCGGCACTGTCGCGTGGCGAGTCGTGGGGCCCGCTGCACGGTGTTCCGTTCACGATCAAGGACTGCATCGACAACAAGGGCGTTCGCACCACGCGCGGATCGAAACTCTACGAGGACTACTATCCCGAAGACGATGCGACGGTGGTCAAGCGCCTGCTCGCGGCGGGCGGCATCTTCATCGGCAAGACCAACATGCCGGAGTTCGCCCTGTGGTGGGAGACCGGTAACCTCGTCTACGGGTTCACGGAAAACCCTTGGATGATCGGTCGCACTGCCGGTGGGTCAAGCGGCGGCGAGGCGTCAGCCATCGCGGCGGGAATGTCCCCGCTCGGCATCGGAAGCGACGTTGGCGGCTCGATTCGATGGCCCGCGCACGTTGCGGGCATCGTCGGCCTCAAGCCCACGCATGGACGGGTGCCCCTCACCGGCCACTTCCCCGAGACGCTCTTGCGGTTCATGCACGTCGGCCCCATGGCGCGCTCAGTGCGAGACATATCTTTCTCCATGCCGATCATCACAGGTCCCGACAACGCCGACCCGTATGCTCTGCCCGTTCCCATGCCCGACCTCGACGTTCTCGACCGCGACCTGCCCAAGCTCAAGGTGGGGTTCTGCGCCGAGGGGCCGTTCGCTCCCGTCATGGCGGACATACAGCGGGTGATAAAGAAGGCGGCGGACACGCTCGAAGACATTGGCTGCGATGTCGAGGAGATCGATCTGTTGGGATGGCATGACCGGCAGGCACAGGACATCTCGATGGCGTACTTCCTCGGTGAAGGCGCGTTCGACTTCGACCCGATCATCAAGGGCCGTGAGGACGAGCTCGCCCCGTCCATGCAGCGCCGGCTCGATCAGCCCCGTCCCTCTGCCGAGGACTACTACCGAAGCCTCCAGGACACCGAGTGGCTCCGTCAGGACGTGAAGCGGCTCTTTGCAACATACGACCTCTTGCTCCTTCCGACCTCAACGACCACCGCATTCGAACACGATTCGGCCTTAATAGACATCGACGGCGAGAGTGTGCACGGGCGGAACTCCCTTCGCATCACCGTGCCGTTCGACCTCACGGGGTCGCCCGCCATCAGCGTGCCCTTCGGATGGAGCGGGGACGGCCTGCCCATAGGCGTGCATCTCATTGGCCGCCACTTCGACGAGGCGACCGTGCTCCATGCCGCCGCCGCCCTTGAGGCCATGCAGGAAGGGACAGGACGGCGACCGGACCTCTCATCCGCATAACAAACAAGGAGCCGAGAATGCCCTTCGATACGCTCATCACGAACGCGACGGTCGTCGACGGGACGAACTCCCAGCGATACGGGGCCGACGTGGGACTCGAAGACGGAAAGATCACCGCCATCGGTCAACTCGCCGAGGCGGAGGCCGGGCGAACCATCGATGCGAGCGGGCTGGTGCTCGCTCCGGGCTTCATCGATATGCACACCCACTCCGATCTGACGCTGCTCGACGACCCCGGCGGGGAGAGCATGGCGTATCAGGGGGTCACAACCCAGGTCACCGGGAACTGCAGCTACTCGCCCTTTCCGATGGGGGACCTCGAACCGGAAGAACTGCGAGCGATCACAGGAGAGATATTCGAGACGCGGCAGGAATGGCGCTGGAAGACCCTCGACGAGTGGGCTGACGTCATGGAGTCGCAGGGAGTCAGCATCAATGCCGCCCCGCAGGTCGGGAATACCCCCCTGCGCGCCGCCTGCGGCGCTCTCGAAAACCGTCCCGCAACATCGGAGGAGCTTGACATTCAAAAGCGCCTCCTCGCCGAGACGATGGAGCAGGGCGCGTTCAGTCTTTCAACCGGCCTGTCCCTTGCCCCGTCCGGCTACGCTCCCACCGACGAGGTAGTCGCACTGGCCGAGGTCGCGGCGAGCTACGGAGGATTCTACGTGACCCACGCGCGAGTGCTTCCCGGATGGCACATCAAGATGGTCGAGGAGGCGGTCGAGATCGGACGCCGCGCCAGCATTCCTGTGCAATTCTCCCACATGGCAATCGTCGACAGGCGGTACTACGGCCACGGCCCGCAGATCGTTGACGTGATCGACCGCGCCCGCGACGAGGGCATCGACATCACCTATGACATGTACCCCTACACAGCGGCGGGAGCGGGCCTGAACCAACTCGTCCCGCTGTGGATGCAGGAAGGTGGCGTTCCCATGTTCATGGAGCGTCTCCGCGACGCCGACCTTCGACAGCTGGCCATCGTGGAAATGAACGAGGGCCGCGAGGGAGGGATACCACCCCTGTGGCACACACAGGTCATCAGCAACACCAACTCCGAGGAGAACCGCAAGCTGATCGGGTACAACCTCGAAGAGATCGCGGAGATGCGAGGCGTCGAGCCCGCAGAAGCGACGCTCCAATTGATCGAGGAAGAGGAGGACGGGGTCATGGCCGTCGTCCACAATCGCGTCGAGAGCGACATCCGCTTCTTCCTGGGCCACCCGCAGGCAATGATCGGCTCCGACGGCAACGCCATCTCGCCCGACGGGCTCTACAAGGACTTCAAGCCCCATCCGCGCTTCTACGGGCCGTATCCCCGCATCCTCGGTCGGTACGTCCGTGAGGAGCCCCCCGTGCTCACGCTCGAAGAGGCCATATACAAGATGTCCGGCTTTCCCGCCAAGCGTATGGGATTCAAGCACAGGGGCTACGTTCAGGAAGGACTGATCGCCGACCTCGTGCTCTTCAACCCGGACACGGTCATCGACAACGCCACCTTTGAGGACCCGCACCAGTACCCCACGGGCATACCCTACGTATTCGTGGCGGGCGAGGCGGTGATCGACGAAGGAAAGCACACGGGCGCCCGTCCCGGACGGGTGCTCAGAAACGGGAGCGCGTAGTCAAACAGTGTCACAGCGATACGAAATCCCCATTGAACAAGACTTAGCCGAAGAGCTATTCGCCTTCTGGAAGGAGATATTCGGTCCGGGGGATCCCGATATCCCGATGGGAGTGTTCCTCGGCGACGAGGTGGACAACAATCGTCTGGTCACGTACCTCGAACGTGACGGCGACACCCTCTCAGGCACCTGCGGCATCACGATTTCCCGCGCAAACCCGCGTCTCGCCGGTTTCGGCGAGGTGGCTACCCGACCGGACTATCGAGGGCGTGGCATTGCGTCCCGGCTGTGCGGGCAGGCTGTCGAGGAGTTCGTCGCGCAGGGAGGAGAAGCCGTCTTCCTCGGCACGGGCAACCCCGACGCAGCCCGCATCTACCACCGCCTCGGATGGCGAAGGATCGCGGGCAGCTACGTGTGGGCAAACGTCACAACCGGAGACTCGCCCGAGGAGTACCTCGCGGACTATTACCGCCTTCCCGGCCGGGTGAGCATCGTGCCCGGCGACGCCTCGCTCCGCGTCCCTATGATCCCTCTCCTCTTGAGCCCTCACGACTGGCAGGTGCTCGACGGCAATCTGCCCGTCCCGATGATATCCATCCGCTACGCCATGCAGAGCTCCTGCATGGGCCTGTGTCGCAAGTACTACGACCTGGTGAAGTGCGACGGCACGGCATGGTTCGCTGCCAAGACCGACGACGACCGCCTTGTCGGGATTTCGACGGCAAAGATCGTCGACTCAAACACCTGCGCCGTCGACGGCTTCATTCACTCTCAATTCGGCGACTCATACGACACGCTGATCAGGGCAGCCATCGAGTGGGGCCGTTGGCAAGACGCCGGTCGGATTACCACCAAGCTCTCGGTCGAGGACGAGGACAAGCAGGCGGCCTTTGAGTCCCTCGGTTTCCGCAAGGGGAGCTTGGACGGGACGTTCACCCTCGATGACCGCGAAGTCGCCGCCGTGACCATGATGCTCGAATAGCCATGCCGGACCCACATACCAGGATCGACGACTACGCCGACGAGCTCATCTCGACCCCCAGGGCGCACCTCGCACTCGAGCTCCGCCAGGACGACGAGGGGCTGGAACTTGTCTATCGGGACAGGCAGCTCGTGCGGTGCTTCCTCACCCGGCAGGGCATGGCCGCGGCCAACTACATGGCGAAGGCGCTGGGGGTCGGCATCCCGCCACTCGGCCAGACCGTCAAGGCTCGCGTATCCACCGGCGTCCTCTTCCGTGCGATATCCATCGCGTCACTCGACTACGATGTGGAGGAATCGTTCGTCATCCTCGAACGGTGGCTCCAGGAGGCCGCCCTCCAGCGTACCGGTTCCAGCGAGATGACGTGAACGGCTAGGCTGTAGTGTGCAGGGCAAGGCGTGATTGTCTTGCTGCATTACGCCTAGGTTGGTAGACTGGCCGAGATTTTGTCGATCTGGAGGTCTCAAACATGGTATTCAATCTCGACCCCCTAGACATCAAGCTGGACTTCGAGCGCAGAAAGTACCGGCTGGGGGATACGATCAACGCGACGATCACGCTCACTCCGAGTAGGGATACCGGAATCCGAGGGAGTTCCCTCAGCCTCATGGGGCAGGTGCGTCGCACCAAGGTCAGCACGAAGGTTGGGGTGGGGAGGGTGCCGTACGGCGGGCCTTCCTCACTGCATAGAGGCAATCCTCTGCACGGGACCCCCAGCTACATTCCCACGGCGCAACAGACGGAACAGGAGATATCAACGGAGGTATTCTACAGTGCTCCAATCGTCGCTATCGAGTCTCTGCGAGAAGGCGATGCAAGCAAGCACGACGTGGCCCTTCGATTGGACCCAAAGCTATCGAAGCTGCAGAGGCTTTCCCGGGAAGCGACGAGGCTTCGGCAGGATGCCAACCAAGGTCTCTCCATAGAGCCGTGGTGGCTTGAGGCGCGGGTAGACGTCGTCATGGGACGGGATGCAGTGGCGCGAAGGCGGATAGAGATCATTGCGCCTTTGAAGACAACCACCTAGTTCTCTTCCAGCGCCTCGTCGAAGATGCGTGTGAAGTGCTCGAACGGCACAGTGTTGTCGACGTTCCGGCATTCGGAGACATTCGGTCCAGTAAACTGACCATCGCTTTTTAATTCAGGAGGCCCTGCACATGGTATTCAAGCTCGAACCGCTCGGGATATTGCTGGAATTCGAACGCAAATCATACAGGCTTGGAGATAAGATCAGCGCGACCGTCACCCTCACGCCAAACGGAAGCGTTGAAGTTCGCAAGGCATCCCTCAACCTCGTAGCCGAGATACTTCGCACGGAAGTCAAGATGGGAATACCGATGAGTATGACAGGTAAACCAATTCAGGGAGGGAATGTGTTCACAACGACTGACTACATCCCCATGCAGCAGAGCACCGAACAGAAGACTTCCACTGAGATTTGCTACAGTACCCAATTCCTTACTTCGGAGTCGCTGGGTAAAGATAACGACAGTCGGCACAAGGTAGATCTCATGATCGGTCCTCAACTGTGCAAGGTGGCCCTGAAGGCGAAGGAACTCGAGCGGGACGCAAACAGTTCACTCTCCATTGAAAAATGGTGGCTTGAGGTTCAGGTCGATGTAGCCATGGGCCTGGACCAAAGTATACGAAGCGAGATAGATGTTACCCTCTTGTGAAACGAACCTTTCGGCTGCCCGCACCCCTCAAGCGCCTCGTCGAATATGCGCATGAAGTGCTGGAAGGCCACGGTGTTGTCGACGTTCCGGCATTCGAGGGCCTTCGGCTCAGTATACTGACCATCGCTTTTTCGTTCAGGAGATCTTCTGAGCATGGTATTCAATCTCAAACCGCCGGACATCACGCTGGACTTCGAGCGCCGGAAGTACCGGCTGGGGGACACAATCAACGCGACCGTCACGCTTATACCCAACGGCAACATCAGGGTCCGAAAGGCCTCCCTCAATCTCATGGCGCTAGTGCGCCGGACGAAAGTTAAGATGGGAAGGACGATGGGATTTACGCTGGGACTAGAGGACGGCGCCAGCACGATTCGGGAAGGGGTTCCACAAAGAACTAACGACTACCTCCCCATGCAGCGGCACACGGATCGAAAGGTAACGACGGAGGTCTTCTACAGTACGCCGATTGCGCTGACCGAGTCGTTGCTAGCAGGGATCGTATGTAGTCACAAGGTGGCCCTTAAACTAGACCTCCATTCACCTAGGCTACGGGAACTGGCCATGGAAGCAAACGAGCTTCAGTGGGACGCCAACAGAGGTCTCACCATAGAGCCGTGGTGGCTTGAGGCGCAGGTAGACGTCGTCAGGGGACGGGATGCAGTGGCGCGAAGGCGGATAGAGATCATTGCGCCTTTGAAGATAACCACCTAGTTCTCTTCCATGATCTCGTCAAAATATGCGCGTGGAGTGCTCGAACGGCACGGTGTTGTCGACGTTGCGGCATTCGAGGGTCTTCGGCTCAATATACTGGCCATCGTTTTTTCGTACAGGAGGTCTTGAGCATGGTATTCAATCTTGAGCCGCTGGACATCTCGCTGGATTTCGAGCGCAAAACGTATAGGTTGGGGGACACGATTAATGCGACCGTTACGCTCACTCCCCTTGGCGGCGTCAGAATCCGTGAGGCTACCCTAAACCTCGTGGCGCAGGTTCGTCAGACGGAAGTAAAAGCGGGATGGGCGATGGGTATGGACGGGGCTCCGGCTCCGGGGCGGTATAACGCGTCTGGGGTGCCTACTCGGGGGACTCCGGTCCAGACGGTGTCCATGGAAGCGGGCTACAGCACTGTCTTCCTGAGTTCCGCCTCCTTGAGCGTCGGCCGTCCCGGCAGATATAACGTGGCTCTTGAACTCGGGCCCCGCCTACCAAGGGTAGTCCAACTGTCAAAGGAACTTGAACGGGACGCCAACAGCTCGATCTCCATCGAACGATGGTGGCTTGAGGTTCAGGTCGATGTCGTCAGGGGACGTGACCAAAGCCGGCGAAGGGAGATAGGCGTCGATCTAGCGTGAGGGGGGCTACTCCCCATAGAGTATCCGCCTCGCCGTCTCCTTCGCTTCGTCTAATGTGTTGACGAAGCGATCTTCAGGAACGTTCTTGAGCACGTTGAGGGCATTGAGCGTGGTGGCCGGGAGACCGTCGAGACCCATCACGATGCACTCGGTGTTCTCCACCACGGCGGTGTCGATCAGCCGTTCGATTACGAGGGCGGCGCTATCGTCCATATAGACGGTGTCGGTGAAGTTGAGGATAACGACCTCGTGGTCTTTGATGTCTTCGCCTATGGTGCTCATCAGCTTGGACGCGGAGGCTACGGAGAACGTTCCCCTGAGGGCCACCAGCCCGACACGCGCGCTGAAGGCGTCAACTGATTCGCCCGCGTCCTTCATGTTCCCGAAGAAGACCTGGTCGAGAATCGGCACGGAGATTACACTGTCCATTTCCAAGCGTTCGATTTGGCGGGCGCTGGTGACGGCGGCGGCAATCATGCCGACGGCCACTGCGGTAATCAGGTCGAGGAACACGGTGAGTACGAGGGTGAGCACCATTACGATGAGGTGTTCCCGCTGGACACGGAGGATCCGCGTGATGAAGCGCCAGTCTATGGTGTCCCAGCCAACTTTCATGAGGATGCCCGCGAGGACCGCGTGGGGAATCGACTCGACGTACCTTCCCAAGCCCAGAACGATTGCCAGCAGGATCACTACGCAGAGGACTCCTGACAGCGGCGTCCATCCTCCTGCCCTTATATTCGCTACGGTGCCGGGAGTTGCGCCCGCGCCGGGAAGCGCTCCGATGAATCCGGCAACGACGTTGCCCATGCCTTGTCCGAGCAGTTCTCTGTCGGGGTTGTGGTGGGTGCGTGTTTCCGAGTCCGCCACGAGAGAGGTGAGCAGGGTGTCGACCGAGCTCACCAGTGCAATGACCAGCGCCGGCTGGATGGAGGTCAGCAGCATTTGCCAGGAAATGGCGGGCATCTGGAGTTCCGGCAGGCCGGTTGGCACCTCGCCGATGACGGGCGCATCGTTCAGCCAGAGAACCCCCAGCAGCGTTCCGACGGACAGGGCCGCAAGCGTGGAGGGGAGGTATTTGTTGAATCTGTTGGGCCAAAGCACGGCCACCGCAAGGGTGGCGGCGGCGATAATCAGTGCGGGAGCCCTGAAATCGCTGAGCAGGTCGGGCCATGTGCGAATGGCTTCTACGGGCCCCCCGGTGGCGATTTCCACGCCCACGAAAGGCAGCGTCTGCACGAGTATGATGATGATCCCGACGCCCGACATGAACCCCGAGATAACCGAGTACGGCGTGTATGCCACGAAACGACCGATCCGCAACAGGCCTAGAAGGACCTGAATGAGCCCGGCCATGATGACTATCGTGAATGCCTTGGCGAGGTTGTCCGCGTTGGCGCTGACGATGACCGTCATGGCCACCAGCATCGAGCCCGTGGGACCCGATATCTGCGACCGTGTTCCTCCAAACACCGCCGCGAAGAACCCTACTGCGACAGCACCGTAGAGTCCGGCGATCGCTCCCAGGCCGGACGCTATGCCGAACGCCAGCGCCACCGGCAGCCCCACGACTGCCGACGTGATGCCGCCAAAGACGTCGCCGCGCAGGGTCTGGAGGTCGTAGCGTCTGTCTTCTTGACGTGTCGTCAATTTCCACTCCGCGCATTTGTAGGCTGAGGAATTGCCCTGCGGCTTTGGAACGATCCCATTCGCTTAAGGGTGCGCACCCTGAAACCGTCGGGATGTTATCACAGTGAGTCGGAGGTGCAAGCTGGACGCGCTGAGAGTAACTGCAATCATCCTAAATCAACGCATGTAACTTGGGCGTTAACTTTGGGTCGATTTAATATGAGATCCTGTGACCTTTCGACAAGATCGGCGCTTGCAAATGCGGAAACAGTCGCCGTGACCGTCGGCCTCCGCTGTCGCGCCCGTCGGTCACTCCGCCACGTCGGTTACGCTGATCTCGACCGTCGCGGACGACGTGCCGCCTGCCTTCCCGTCACGAGCCTCCACCGTCAGGGTGTACGACGATGTCGTCTCGTAGTCGAGAGCGGCCCAGACGACAATATCCGCCCCATGGTGCCCGCTGCTGATGTTGAACGCTCCGGCGCCATTCCCGGCGGTTATGTAGTACAGCAGGCTGTCTCCCTGGTCAGGGTCGGACGCCGACAAGCTTCCCACGACGTGCGAATCAGGCCACACCGACGCATCCTCAGAGACCGTGAAGGTGTAGGTGGCTGAGTCGAACACGGGCGGGCGGTTGCACGCTCCGGCACTGTTCGTGTGCGACGTTGACTCGGACAGCGGGCTCCACTCGGCGGGGTAGGTCGTGCCGTCGCCGCGCGCCTGCACGCGGAACTCGTAGGTCGTACTGCACGCAACTCCGCCCTCGGGACTGAACGTCTGGCTCGTGCCCGTCGTCGCGTCGAGGTCCGTCCACTCGGCCTCGGAACCGCCCGTGCGGTACTGCGCCCTGTAGTCGGTTGCGCCGGTGACGGCGCTCCACGAGATGGTGTACGTGCCTCCCGACAGGGACACGCTCACGTCCTCAGGTGCGGGCAGGGTCTTGCGTATCCGCACCATCAGCTTGTCGCCGTCATGCCAGGGCTGCTCCACCACACTCCAACTCAGGGTATTGTTGGCGGGATCGACGGTCGCGTCGTCGGCGACGAGGGAGAGGGAGACGGAGCCGTCGAGGGCGATGAAGTCGACGGCTTGGCCAGCGAGCCCCGTGTGCGGACTGACCTTCACCTTCACCGTGCTCGATGCCCACTCGATGCGTTGAAGGGACGCGGAGGCGCTGTTCACGTCGGTGAAGGACGCGGGCTTGAGAATGCCGTTGGTGGAGTCGGCGGCCACCGACGTGCCGTCCGTGACGGGGTTGAACAGCACTTCGTGGAGGGTGCCGGTAGGCGCGGTCACAGTCACGACCCAAGGCGTCGTTATGACGTAGCTGCATTCAAGCAAGGACGCTGCGGTGTCCTTTATGTCGAAGGTATACTCGCCTGCCGGAAGCGGACGCAGCGTTTGAAGCGTCTGCGTGTACCAGATGGAGTCCTTGCCCGCGGTCAACTGGCCGTCGTTGTCGAGATCTTCCGGGTTGTTCTCACCGAAGGTTACCTCGAATAAGGCCGCGTCTTCGCCTTCAAGTGTCGTAGCGGTCCGCGTGTCCGGGTACCAGCCGTACAGCTTGGTGGTGAAGCCCACCGCACCTTTGGCAGTGCCTGAAGTTATGTCCTGTGGTTCCACGTAGTCGCGGTAGGCCATTTTCTCCCCGACTTCCAGTCCCCATGCCACCCTGCGTTCGTAGCTGTATTTGAGACCGACACAATGCCGGTAAGACGCCGTGCTGTTCCCTACTGCCAGTTCTTCGTTTATGGCGGCGATCTTGGCCTTCAGGTCGTCCAGCGAAATGGACGGTGTGGTTGCCTCCTGCTGCTGAAGCGTTGCCGGGGTGCTGGTCTCGTTAACCTGATGCGCGACGTTGCCTATGTAGGCTGGCAGGGCCAGCAGGTATTCCGGGTTGGAACTCGTACCACCAGCGCGTTGTTCTGACGCGGCGACAAGCGGAAGCCATAGCTTGTTCGACTTGCTGAACAGGCTGAACCCATCGTCTCGCCAAAGTTCGTCCTTGTAGCTCAGGAAGTAGGTATCATCGCCGGCGGCGTTGCTGAACAGGTCCCAGGTCTCGTTTTCGAGGAAGATGATCGCTTCGCGGTCGTCGAAGGTGGTATCCCTTTGCGCCACCAGTCCCGTTGTGACTTCCATTGCGGCTTCGCGACTGTCATTTGGCTTTGACGAACCCCATACGGCGGTTATGGTGTTGCCGCCGCTCCCGTTCAGGTACTCGTGGACAGTCAGGTTGAACTTCAGTATGTTCGTGAACTGGTCGTCCCATCTGCCGGTACCTTCAATGACTTCGACACCGATGTAGTTCAGCGTCGCCCGCACCACCGTCGGGTACAAGGTTATCCGTTCTTCCAGCGAGGACTCACCAAAGAACAATTCGGTGTCGAATACGGCCTCAAACCCGCCTTCGCTTTCGTCTGTCTTTTGGTCGCCACACGCCGCTACGAAGGCCATGACCAGGAGGGCGGCGAATATGTGCTTTAGCATCCGTGTTCCCCTTTGGTTTAGGTGTCGCCTACGGCGCGGGTATCGTGTGTGGCTGGTGACGTGCGTAGATCGCGTCTAGCTGCTTTATGTCTTCAGTCCGTATGGGCGGGTAGTTCCCTGAACTGTCCATTACAGCTGTCAGTCCGTCTAGTCCAGTGGTCGCATCATCGTAGAAGTCGGACAGCCCAAGCGTATGGCCGAATTCATGCACCGCTACCTTCAGTGCAATAACGTTTATGCCCAGGGAAAGGTTGCTTGAATCTCGCGGCTTTTTGTGTGGGCCGCTGGTACTCCAGTGCCAAATCCGTTGTGTGGGGCAGGCAGTGGTGTAGCAGGCATAGGCTGGGGCTTCAAAGATCATTTCCGTATTGTCCCTGTGGTACCCGAAGTCCGACGTTGTGGTTTGCTTGACCGTGACGCATGCGATGCTGTCGCCACAGCCGCCGGCGTCGCTGGTTGCAGTCGTGGCGACCGACTTAACCGTGACGCTGCGACCGTCGGTGTTCTTGTTATTGCAAGAAATGCGCTCGGTGTTCCCAACCGGCAGGTCGTTGCAGATGAGAAGGTCATGGGGCAGTCCCTTGTCGTTCCACGCCTTTGCGCCGTCGTAAACAGCGTCCTCTAGGACCGACTGATCGGTCGTGGTAAACGTCCCCTTCACGTAGTACACGGTGTGATCAGCTTGGTGACCGCTCTTTGACTGTACCGGAAGGGGAATGTCTTTCGACAGGCTACGCACTACCCCTTTACCGGCGGCGTTGGACGGGTAAACGATGAAGCTGTAGGTGGCTTTCGGGTACAGCTTGGTGACATCGACCGTCGCGGTGTTGCTCGAAATGCTGACGTACCCTACATTCGCTTCAGTGTCCACGCTGCTAGCGCCCGACTTGATGGGTTCCACCACGTAGCTGATGCTCTTGCCGGTCACGTTGCTTACGTCCCAAGACAGGGTGAGGCCGCGGTTGCCTACCATGTTCTTGGAAGTGATTTCACCGATCTTGCCCTTCGGCTTTTCGTCCGGTACGAACGCAGACGCCGTGTTGGATGGGTCAGATTCTCCCTGTGCGCTGTTGGCAATGACGCGGTAGGTGAACGACCTGTCCAAAGCGCCTACGTCCACCAGCGCTTCCATCTTGCCGGTGATTCTATTCAGCGACGGGACGGACGCGCGAACCCCGGGGTCGCCCAGCCTTCCTTGTTGCATGGTCTCCCACGTGTGGTAGGTCAGATACTTTTTCTGCTGCTGGATGATGTAGGTCGCGGCGGGGTTGGGCACGGGATCCCACGTCAGCCTCACCTTCTCGTACTTCTCGTACACGCTTTCTAAGTTCTCCGGCGCTGAGCGAAGGTGCACGGCAACAGCGGCTGATTCCTTAATGTTGCCGTCCTTCACGGCAACCGCCTTGAACCGGTAGACCGGCAGTGCAGGCGCTGGATCAGGGTCAAGCCCGCCTACCGTCGCGGTGACGGTATCTGTTTGCCTGTCCACGCTTATAGACACCGTTTGCGGACTGGTCACTCGCGCGTAGCTTCCATCGTTCTGCCGAATGTGAACGCGGTAGCTGGACGCAGTGACGGTAGACCACTTCAGTACCACTTCGCCCGCGACGGTACCCGGCAAGGCCGACGTTATGATTGGCGTTCCCGGTTTGACAGTGGGAGGTTCAATGACTACTTCTTCTTCCTCGTCTTCGTCTGTAATGACGAACGAATAGCTGGTCACCACGCGGTCATCGTCTGTTGAGTCCTGAAGCTCAAGGACAGCGGTACCTGCAGCGCACGCTGCTATCCAGAATACTTCATTGTTTCCTCTGACGCGCGTTTCGCCTCCCTCAGCAGGACAGATGTTGCGCCGACTGTTGACGTTGGCTAAGGTAAGTTCTACCAGCGGCGTCCCTGAAGGGTTGGCTACCACCTTCACCGACTTGTTCGTCAGCACCTTGAATTCAATCCAGGTGTTGCCATCCACCGTCATGTCTCCCGGCATGGGATCGAGCCTAGCGGTAATGGATGGGCCAGTTTCCGGCACATGAAGGGCGTTCGACCACGCGCTCCACGGGTGAGTGTCATCGGGACACTCTACCCCGTTTCTGTTCTCGCACGATTTCCCGCGCACCTTGTAGTAGTACCCTTCGGCTGGCGTCGCCCATGTGGCAGGCGAGTGGTTGTCGTTCTTGAACGAATACAGTTCATACGTCCCATCCGAGGTTATGGAACGGTAAATCTTGAAGTAGTGCTTATTGAGAGTGCTTTCTGTGTAGTCAAGTCGAACGTCGCCGTCACTTTCGAACACCAGGGTCAAGCCTGTAGGCGCGGCTGTGGTCGTACCCGTGCTGTCGCAAGCGTTGGTTGTCACATATTCCCTGCTGGAAGCGCCCCAAGCGGCCGCATATACGGTGCTGTCGCCGTAGCCCTTGATGGCAAAGCGGTAGGACGTTCCACACTCCAGGCCGGTTACGTTGTATGAATCGGTCGTACCGCTAGGACGCGCCAACTCGATGTAGCTGGCTTCCGATTCCTTGCGGTGCGCCAGTAAATACTGCGTAACGCCAGACCTTGTGTCCCATTCGAGATCAATGGTGGTTTTGCCAGTAACATCTGCGACGAAACCTGCCGGCGCAGGCGGGTATATTAGCGGAACAGGCGTGGGTGTGGCGGTAGGCGGAACAGGCGTGGGTGTGGCGGTAGGCGGAACAGGTGTTGGCGTAGGCGTGGGCGGCGGGGCAGTAGTCGTCGCATAACGACTGGGAGACCAGCCCGAATCGCCCGCGTCGTTGCCGGCGCGGACTTCAAACTCATAGCGTGTGCTTGCAGTCAACCCGGAGAACGTTTTACTTGTGCCGCTGATGCCGTTGGTCTGCGACCAAGGCCCCGGTATGTCCGGGCCTCCGGCGTCGCGCCCGTCGGTCACTCCGCTACGTCGGTTACGCTGATCTCGACCGTCGCGGACGACGTGCCGCCTGCCTTCCCGTCACGAGCCTCCACCGTTAGCGTGTACGATGATGTCGTCTCGTAGTCCAGAGCGGCCCAGACGAGGATATCCGCTCCATGGTGCCCGGTGCTGATGTTGAACGCCCCGCCGACGTTCCCGGCGGTTATGTAGTACAGCAGGCCGTCTCCCTCGTCGGGGTCGGACGCCGACAAGCTTCCCACGACGTGCGAATCAGGCCACACCGACGCATCCTCAGAGACCGTGAAGGTGTAGGTGGCTGAGTCGAACACGGGCGGGCGGTTGCACGCTCCGGCACTGTTCGTGTGCGACGTTGACTCGGACAGCGGGCTCCACTCGGCGGGGTAGGTCGTGCCGTCGCCACGCGCCTGCACGCGGAATTCGTAGGTCGTACTGCACGCAACTCCGCCCTCGGGACTGAACGTTTGGCTCGTGGCCGTCGTCACGTCGAGGTCCGTCCACTCAGCCTCCGAGCCGCCTGTGCGGTACTGCGCCCGGTAGTCGGCCGCGCCGGTGACGGCGCTCCACGAGATGGTGTACGTGCCTCCCGACAGGGACACGCTCACGTCCTCAGGTGCGGACAGGACCTTGCGTATTCGCACCATCAGCTTGTCGTCGCCATGCCAGGGCTGCTCCGACACCGTCCAACTCAGGGTGTTGTTGGGGGCGTCGACGGTCGCGTCGTCGACGTTCAGGGAGAGGGAGACGGAGCCGTCGAGGGCGATGAAGTCGAGAGCGTGGTTGGCAAGGCCGGTGTGCGTGGTGAGCTTCATCGCAACCGTGCCTGTGCCGGACTCAGAGTCGGCGCCGGACTGCCCTGAGCCTCCCGAAGGCGGGTCATACGAGACGCTCTGAATCGTGGCCGATGCGCCGTTAGCGTCGGTGAACGACGACGGCTCCAGCACACCGTTCGATGCGTCGGCTGCGACCTTTGCTGGACCACTCTGACCTTGTACAGCGGTCACGGGGTCGAAGAATAACTCGTGCAGGGTGCCCTCGGGCGGCACTACGTTGATAGTCCACTTTCCTCTAATGTCGGGGATGTAGTTGCAGGGAATCATCGACTCAAGCTGCATGGCAAGTTCGAATACGTAGTCTCCCTTGGCTAGTGGTCTGGTCTGTTTGATGTCGCTCCTATACCCGTTTACGGGGTCGGTATCCGAGTCAGACGTAGTCGCCGTGAACAGCGAAATGCCAGTACCGTATAGGTGGTCATATGAGTACTGCGTCGCCGAGCCGCCCCCTGGCATAACCACAACATTAGCTGGCAGCCCTGACGCGGCCTCGTAAGTGCGTTCGTATTGGAACTCAGGAAGCCGTATAGCGTCCTGGCGTTGGCTGCGTTTCTTTGCAATCAGGCACTCCTTGTGCCCTTCTATGGTGGGGTCAATCGCTTCTACTGTTGTTGCGATGGTTGACTTCATAGTTGCAAGGGTTATGGTTGGCGGGTCTGTTTCTGCGTCGTCCGACACGCCGAGTAGGTATGAGCGTGTAGAAGAAGCTCCTTCTGCCTCACTAGTTACTTCCGCTGGCAACCACGCCCTGTTGTCGGGGCTTGATACGGAAAAGCTATCTCTGCTGATGTGGGACGCATCCTTGGAGGAGTCCGACCCGACAAACACGTACTGTACGCTTGCCGGCCGTCCTGTCGTTTTCGTCGTCTTTGCATTGGCAATCGTCTTTAGGAACAGAAGGGCCTCGCGATTGTTCCACTCCTGGTCAAAGTCGTTGTCTATCCAGTCCTGGCCGGTGCTGACTGCCTCAGTCGCCGTGTCTGCGAACGGCGATCCTCTGTTTTCGTCGTAGAGAACTGAGCTTGCGTTGACACGTAACTCAACAACCGCCGAGTTGCCCGCGGTTCCCTTAAGCGACTCCAGAACTTCAAAGGAGAAATGCACGAACGGTACGTGGTAGGTCGTTAGAAACGCGGTCGAGTAGAAAGACCTAGACGACGGTGATACCGAGCGAAACCTTGCCCTCACTACAACATCAGCCATGAGGATGCGTTCCTCTAGGGTAGATGGGTTGGGAGGGGCGTACCCATGAGCAACTGACTCCACAACACGTACTACATTTTCGGGAGTAGGGATGGGGGAGGGAGTCGGTGGCAGGGGCGTGGGAATAACCGCGTCTGCTTTTTTCGCCTGCACAACAGGGGCGGGTGTCTCCTGCGTCGACACGACGCGGGGCTGTTGGGGCTGTTCCCCACAGGCAACGACCGCCCATGCAAAAGCCAGTATACAAACCATGCTAAGTGTTGGTTTCATCTTTGTGCTCCTAGTAGACCGAACACTTTGAAATGAGGGGTGGACAAGATTGGAACGACATGGTTATATCCTCGCTTAACCGGACTCAATGGATTCCTGCCTTCGCAGGAATGAGGGGTTGGCCACCGCATCGCATGAATTGTGCGAACTGGCATTGGTTATCCCCATCAATACTATGGTGTTAGACCGCTAGTGGGCTGTGTGTCCGTCCTCGTAGATGATTTCCATCGCGTCCTTGTCGTAATCCTGTATTTGAAGAACCCGGTGATTGTATCCGTCTCGCATCAGCGGATACAGACTTGCGTCCGACTCGCTGGTCTTTGCGTGTCCTAGTCCCCCGACGTGCCCAAGCTCATGCGCCATGACGCTCCGCACATAGACAACATTCATCTGTGCTTGATGGCTGTACTGAGTCCATCTTCTGCCCTTGTGCATCGGGTAGACGTATATAAGGTCATGTGCCTTGTAATGCTCATGGTCTGACTGCATGTACGGTTTGGCACACGCTTCTGCTATTGGGCTGCGGCAGTAGTCTTCCATGTCGTTGGGATCCACGTAGAATACCTGAGTGAAGCCTTCCGCTCCGTCGTTCACACACCCCAGGGATTGAGCAACGGCAGAGAAGGTTATACCCGCTTTCTCATCGTTCCAATCCTTCGCTGCTTTGCCAAGCTCTGAGGCAAAATTCAGCCCGTCGACTACCTCGGGGTTTTCTTTACAGAGGCGATAACTCACGGCGTGGTTTTTGTAGTGCGGGGCTTTGGGTAGGATCGCGCTGAATGTAGTGCGCCTAGCAGACGACGGATTGTCTCTGATGCGGGCATACAGTTCTACCGTACCTATTCCTGATACCGAACTGGCAACGCGAAAAGAATATGAAGCTGTCGGTTGTTACCCATCCTGTGTCTCTGTCGCGCGTATGCGTTCCTAGCACACAGGGGTCGCGGTGATTCCCTACTTGCTCAACACCTGAACCCGGCGGCATTATCAGCCTGAATTCATACGAGCTGTAATCGATTTCCGGTTTCTTTGAGTCGACCATATCCAGGTTATATGTGGTCAAAAGGTCCCAGTAGGTGCTGGCAGACAGTGACCTTACGGTTGTCGCCTTTCCGTCTCTCAGCGTTATGCGTACTGTTGGGGCTAGTTCTTGCGGAGGCGTGGCGGGGAGTACGGTGATGGTGAATTTCATTTCTAGCGATGTACCCGCTTCATCCCACACCCTATACGTCACTTCTCTTACTTGATTGGGTACTGTCGCGCGTCCAGAAAGGGCACGTGCGCCGAAGACGATACCATCAGGATACCCCGACGCGCTGTATCTTAGATTGCCGCTCCCGCCTGTTGCTTCGGGAAGTTGCATCTTGATATAGGCTTGCTCCGTTAGATTGAAGTCGTCAACTGTCTCCGTGAACACGATTGGTGTGACGTTTGGAGGGTTGGGCGGCTTGGGCTGGCCGGGTGCCGGAGAAGGAATGGTCGTAGGCGTCGGTGTGGGAGTTGGTGTAGGCGTTGGTGTCGGTGTCCCCACAGTGACGTACTGAGAATCCAGTCCTATGGTGCGGTTTCCGTGCAGAAGAGACGCGAAGACGGTCGCACCGCCAAGTTCGCACGCATAGAGAGTGAACCCTTTGGTGTACGAGGCGCTGCCCGACAGGCTCCCTGAACTGGCTGTATTCTGGGAGCACGCGGCATTGAATCCAAGGTCGGAGTCGCCCGCCAGCACCTCAATGCTGTAGGTGACATCGCTCGATATGTCCGACACCTCTACGTCGAAGGAGTCCGATTGGTCCTTCGCCAGAGATGTTCCAAGACCCGATAGGCTGACACTCGGAGATTGGACGGTGATGTCGACGTCGTCCAGTTCCACGTTGCCGTCGACCGTCCGCAGCGTGACGTCGGCTGTGCCTTGCCAGCATCCGATGAAGGTGACCGAGGAGTTCGGGGAGGAGAGCGTGACAGTGTTGTGATTCGATGCGGCCCTCACCTCCGGACACGAGTCTCGGTGCGTGAGCTTGGTGTCGTAGACGAGCTTGACCTGTGTGTTGGACGGGGTCACGTTGGAAGACGTGAGTGTCGTCGTCTCCCCTATGAATATGGTCGTCGGCGAGGCGCTCAGGGTTCCTGTTGGAGTTGGCACGCTAGTAGGTGTGGGCGTAGGTGTAGGTGTAGGCGTGTCGGGAGGCGGGGCAGTAGTAGTCCCATAACGACTGGGAGACCAGTTCGAATCGCCCGCGGCATTCCCGGCGCGGACTTCAAACTCATAGCGTGTGCTCGCAGTCAACCCGGAGAACGTTTTGCTTGTGCCGCTGATGCTGCTGGTCTGCGACCAGCTCCCCGGCATGTCCGAGCCTCCGCTGTCGCGCCCGTCGGTCACTCCGCCACGTCGGTCACGCTGATCTCGACCGTCGCGGACGACGTGCCGCCTGCCTTCCCGTCACGAGCCTCCACCGTCAGGGTGTACGACGATGTCGTCTCGTAGTCGAGAGCGGCCCAGACGAGGATATCCGCCTCATCGTGGCCGCTGCTGATGTTGAACGCTCCGGCGCCGTTCCCGGCGGTTATGTAGTAGAGGACGCTGTCTCCCTGGTCAGGATCGGACGCCGACAAGGTTCCCACGACGTGCGAATCAGGCCACACCGACGCATCCTCAGAGACCGTGAAGGTGTAGGTGGCTGAGTCGAACACGGGCGGGCGGTTGCACGCTCCGGCACTGTTCGTGTGCGACGTTGACTCGGACAGCGGGCTCCACTCGGCGGGGTAGGTCGTGCCGTCGCCGCGCGCCTGCACGCGGAACTCGTAGGTCGTACTGCACGCAACTCCGCCCTCGGGACTGAACGTCTGGCTCGTGCCCGTCGTCGCGTCGAGGTCCGTCCAGTCGGCCTCGGAACCGCCCGTGCGGTACTGCGCCCGGTAGTCGGCCGCGCCGGTGACGGCGCTCCACGAGATGGTGTACGTGCCTCCCGACAGGGACACGCTCACGTCCTCAGGTGCGGGCAGGGTCTTGCGTATCCGCAGCATCAGCTTGTCGCCGCCATGCCAGGGCTGCTCCGCCACCGTCCAACTCAGTGTGTTGTTGGCGTCGTCGACTGTCGCGTCGTCGGCGACAAGGGAGAGGGAGACGGAGCCGTCGAGGGCGATGAAGTCGAGAGCGTGGTTGGCAAGGCCGGTGTGTGTGGTGAGTTTCATCGCAACCGTGCCTGTGCCGGACTCAGAGTCGGCGCCGGACTGCCCTGAGCCTCCCGAAGGTGGCTCATACGAGACGCTCTGAATCGTGGCCGATGCGCCGTTTGCGTCGGTGAACGACGCCGGCTCCAGCACGCCGTTCGATGCGTCGGCTGCGACTTTCGCTGGACCACTCTGACCTTGTGCGGCGGTCACGGGGTCGAAGAATAACTCGTGCAGGGTGCCTGTGGGGGAGATGACGGTGACTGTCCACTCATAGCGGATCGTGAACCCCTCACAGGGAACGAACTCGTCGTTCCTGTCGTTGATGTGAAACTTGTACACTCCCTCGGGGATCGGGCGAGCCGAAACCACACGTCGATCATATTGAATGGAGTCATTAACACCGTCACCGGAAAAGTCGAAGGGGACCGCGTTCCCAAACTTGACGCCGAATAGTTCAGCGTCTCCCCCGTCGAGCCAGAGTTCATCTCGCTTGTTTGGAAGACCTCCAAGGTCTGAGTCCTCGTAGACAATAGTGGACGCGGCAAGACCCGAGTCCAACTCATGGTCAGGGGTCTCGACAAATAAACTGTGTCCCCTCGTTTCGAGAGAGTAGCGGTCCATCCCTTCATACCAATACGTCCGCCTGACGCATTCAGCGTACTCAGGAGAGCCGTCACCGGCGTTGAGCTTAGCGGTGACCGTCGCGATACGATCCTTCATCTCGCCGAGCGTGATGGTGGGAGCCATCCCGGTGGACGGCGGTACGTCCAGCAGGAACTGCTGCTGGTCTCCACTGGGCTGAGAATGTGACTCTGCTGGTAACCAGAGCTTGCTATAGCGGCTGGAGAGGCTGTAGTTGTCGTCAGGATGAACGTCAAGCTCAGGCGACAGGTAAAAGCGTCCTGCCTGCTGTGTGCTCGTCAGGTACGTCTGGGAGTGTTTCAGAAAGACGATGGCCTCTCGGTCATCCCACTGGCTATCCCTAGCCGCAACGACAGTCGGCAATGCGGCCTCGGCCTCCTCGCGCGTCAAAAACAATTGAGCGCCATCCCAGACAGCTACTATGTTGTTGCCACCGTTTCCCTTAAGGTATTCGAGAACAGTGAAGCTGAACTCCATGACAGCAATATATTCGTCGCCTCGAACGGTGGAGCCAAACTCCACATTCGATGAGACGGAGTCAAGCCGCACTCTTGCGATCACGGGCGACACCAAGATCCTCTCTTCAAGCGACATGGGACCGCTATAGCCAACCACCGACGCCGCTGAGCCGGTATGTGCTGGGGCCGACGCTGGTCCGGCCTGCGATTCAGATGTCGCATTCTCAGTCGACACGGGTTTCTGTGTGTCGCCGAAGAGACCGCAGGCAAGTAGCGCCGTAACTAAGCAAATCGATAGCAAGAAAGTACTTGCTTGCATCATTGAGGTTCTGTTCTTGTGCATTGGATCACAGGTCTCGATCTTGTCATCAATTGTGGTCGGCTGAGTCGTGGCGGAGATAGATCGCATGAAGCTGAGCCTCGTCTTCGGGGGTTATGGCCGGATAAATGTGGAAATCGGTCATTACGGATGCCCCTCCAAAGTGGGGCAACCCAAAGGTATGCCCGAATTCATGAATCAAGAGCGGGTTGATGCGGTAGAAGAAGGAAGGAGGACTTCCGGCGGGCAAGCCTGTAACACTCGAGTTGTCCATGCGTGAGTTGTCGGTCCAGTAGATCCTCACGTGTCCAGCACTGCAAACGTTGGTTCTTGGGACTCGGCCTCTACATTCCCATGCGGGCTCTTCTACAACGAGCCACAGATTCCTCAGATGGTTTCCGGGGCCGTTCGCCGAGGCTTCAGAGGTGGAAGGATCACCTAGCTTAACGCAAGCTATGCTCCATCCACAGCCGTCGTTGCGGTCATGGTTAGGATCATCCGTGTCATCCGTGTCATTATCCTCCGTCTTGACCGTTATGGTACTTAGGTCATGGTTGTCGGAACCGCAGGTACCGGACCGGCAGGTTTGCAGGCCTACCACCCGGCCGTTCCAGCTTGCGGCTGCTGTATCGATCGCAGCCGCAGTAACTACCGTGGAGGGATCATCAAAGTGCGTAGGCGTTGCCGGCAATGGGTTTGGCAAGGCACCAACCTGGTACGCCACTGTATGGTCTTCCTGGTGTCCTTCCCAGAATGAGGGTGTCGGCCCGTCTACACTTGTTTCCGACCAAGGGGAGTATAAACGGGAGGCACCAGGCATATTCCAAGCTCGAACTTTGAGATCATAGCTTGTACCTGGTGTCAGTCCCGTGATTTCGGCCCATGTTTCGGGGAAGACGGCAACATCGACCCGTTGCAAGGCTTCTACAGGATCTACCTCCACCTCATATCCTGCCGCTCCCGCAACGCGAGCCCATCTGAGGACGATGCCCCTGTTGCCTCTCAACAAAGCCGTTGCAAGACTTTGCGGTTGATCGGGCCTCCGGTCTTCAACCGTTATTTCTGCGGAAGTGTCAGACCATTCACCCTCTCCGTGCACATTCGTGCCTCGGACCTGGAACACATAGGTCTCGTCAGGTTCAAGGTTGTGGACCACAGCGCTAGTATCAGTAAACACGATGTTGATGCCGTTGGCCGGTATGACCCAGGTCGTCTCGCCAAACTCCTGTTGCTGAGCCTGGTACGCGGTCGCCTCATCAGCAGCGTCCCAAGTGAGGGTTATTTCTCCATGATTCGGACCCGGAGCCCCTGTCAGACCCGTCACTTTGTCGGGCAGCGTTAGAGTTGTTTCATCGGATTCCGACCACTCCCCGTAAACCCTGTTTGAGTTCTCGATTCGGAAGCCTCGAACTCTATGTATGTAGGTTTTCCCACCTTCCAGTCGATGGACTACAGCGCTAGTCGTTTGCAGATTGATGGTGACCTCAGGGTCGTTCCCGGAGTCGTCCAATATCACCCAATGATATAAGATTGGAATGATTCCAATCCGCCGTCTCCACTCCGCCACTTCGTAGCCGGTCGCTCCAGTAGCCGGAGCCCAGTCGAGGTTTATTTCGCCGCGAGTTGAGCCTGGCATTCCGTTGAGGCTTACCACCTTGGCGGGCGGTTGCCGAGGTGGGGCAGTACCACCGCCAGGCGTCGGTGTAGCTTCGGGTGTCGGCGCCTCCGTCACTGTGACGTACTGAGAATCCAGTCCTATGGTGCGGTTTCCGTGCAGAAGGGAGGTAAAGACGGTCGCACCACCAACCTTGCACGCATAAAGGGTGAACTTCGCGGACGCCTTGTGCTCGGCGTCGCCCGAAAGGCTCCCTGACTGCTTGGTCGTCTCCGGATTCTCGCAATCACTAGTGAAGGAAAGGTCGGAGTCGCCCGCCAGCGCCTCAATGCGATAGCTAACCTCACTCGATATTTTCGACACCGATACGGAGAACTCGTTCCGTTCGCCCTTCCCCAGGGATGACTTAAGGTCTGATATATCAACACTCGGAGATTGGACGGTGATGTCGACGTCGTCCAGTTCCACGTTGCCGTCGACCCTCCGCAGCGTGACATCGGCTGTGCCTTGCCAGCATCCGATGAACGGGACAGGGGTGATCGGGGGAGAGAGCGTGACAGTGTTGTGACTCGATGCGGCTCTCACCTCCGGACACGAGTGTCGGTGCGTGAGCTTGGTGTCGTAGACGAGCTTGACCTGTGTGTTGGAGGGGGTCAGGTCTTTTACCGTGAGTGTCGTCGTCTCCCCTATGAATATGGTCGTCGGCGAGGCGCTCAGGGTTACTGCTGGAGTTGGCACGCTCGTAGGTGTGGGCGTAGGCGGAACAGGCGTAGGCGTGGGCGGGGGGGCAGTGGTCGTCCCATTACGACTGGGAGACCAGTTCGAATCGCCCGCGGCATTCCCGGCGCGGACTTCAAACTCATAGCGTGTGCTCGCAGTCAACCCGGAGAACGTTTTGCTTGTGCCGCTGATGCTGCTGGTCTGCGACCAAGGCCCCGGTATGTCCGGGCCTCCGCTGTCGCGCCCCTCGGTCACTCCGCCACGTCGGTTACGCTGATCTCGACCGTCGTGGACGACGTGCCGCCTGCCTTACCGTCACGAGCTTCCACCGTCAGCGTGTATGCTGATGTCGTCTCGTAGTCCAGAGCGGCCCAGACGAGGATATCCGCCCCATGGTGCCCGCTGCTGATGTTGAACGCTCCGGCGCCATTCCCGGCGGTTATGTGGTACGTGACGAAGTCTCCCTCGTCAGGGTCGGACGCCGACAAGGTTCCCACGACGTGCGAATCAGGCCACACCGACGCATCCTCAGAGACCGTGAAGGTGTAGGTGGCTGAGTCGAACACGGGCGGGCGGTTGCACGCTCCGGCACTGTTCGTGTGCGACGTTGACTCGGACAGCGGGCTCCACTCGGCGGGGTAGGTCGTGCCGTCGCCGCGCGCCTGGACGCGGAACTCGTAGGTCGTACTGCACGCAACTCCGCCCTCGGGACTGAGCGTCTGGCTCGTGCCCGTCGTCACGTCGAGGTACGTCCACTCGGCCTCTGAGCCGCCCGTGCGGTACTGCGCCCGATACTCGGCCGCGCCGGTGACGGCGCTCCACGAGATGGTGTACGTGCCTCCCGACAGGGACACGCTCAGGTCCTCAGGTGCGGACAGGGCCTTGCGTATCCGCAGCATGAGCTTGTCGCCGTCATGCCAGGGCTGCTCCGCCACGCTCCAACTCAGCGTGTTGTTGGCGTTGTCGACGGTCGCGTCGTCGACGTCGAGGGAGAGGGATACAGAGCCGTCCAGCTCGATAAAGTCCACGACCTGGCCAGCGAGCCCCGTGTGTGGACTGACCTTCACCTTCACCGTGCCCAATGCCCACTCGATGCGCTGAAGGGACGCGGAGGCGTTGTTGGCGTCGGTGAATGAGGTGGGTTTGAGAATGCCGTTTGTGGAGTCAGCGGCTACGGTCGAGCCGTCGGTGACGAGGTCGAAGAACGCCTCGTGGAGGGTACCGGCGGGGGCTGTGACGGTGACGTTCACGGTGTGATTGAGGGAAAGTTCGGGGGCGCAGAGGACATACTTGGAGCGCGTGTGCTTCCATGTGAGGTCATAGACGCCGACGGGGAGGGGACGGACGGTTTGGATAGGCTCGTCGTAGTAGGTGAATTCGATCTTCTGCTTGACGGCGAAGATTGGGGTGCCCCACCAGTGGGAAGTGGGATCGGGATTTACCAACCCGCCAAGCCTGAACAGGCCGGCATTTGGGCCCTGCAACTCGGACTGGCTTTCCCAGACGCCCGCCTCCATGACGGACTTCCATGTGTCCTTGAGAACTTCGGTGCCTGCGGGTGTGCCGGAGGCTATCTCCTGGTTGAAGGTGCGTTCCGGGTCGTGCGACCCTCGTCCTTCCGCCGCGAATTCCGCACTGATGCGCTTGCCTCGGTATTTCTCGTATATGCAGAGCTGGTAGCCGATGTGGCTGTTGGCTCTCTGCTCGGCGACGAGACGGGTTATGTCGATCCTGAGTTCTGAGAGTGCAACGGATGGGGTCTCGGCAGTGGAGGCCGATGCACCTGCTGGTCCGCCACTAGCGGCGGCCTGTTCCGGAACGGCTGTAAGGAAGCGGCGTTGTGTCGAAGCGCCGCCTGCACCTGCGACGGTCTGGGCTTCGGGCAGCCAGATTCGCAGGTCGAGGCTGGCGATGGAGTAGGAGTCGCCGATGCCGGTGAAGTAGTCGATGAAAGACATGAAGTAGACATTCTCGGCTGCGGTCGCCGGGTAGTGCAGCGAGGAGGAAGCGAGGAAGATTAACGCGTTACGGTCGTCCCATTGGGTGTCTCGCCCGGAGAACATCTTTTGCGCGACGGTCTGGGCCTCCGCCCTAGTTTCGAAGGGGTAGGTGGAGCTGACCATGCCGATGACCTCGGTGGGCGAGCTACCCGCGGGCGACTTGAGGATTTCGGAGATGCGGAAGGTGAACTTGAGGGCGCCGACGTAGCCGCTGTGTTCTCCGTAGTAGTCGACGGTTTCGACCGCTTTCTCTACGTTCGTCATTCGCGCGATGGCGATGAGGTCGGCTCCGACTATGCGCTCTTCCATGCTCCGAAGGTCTCCCGGCGGCTGGGGCGCGTTCAAAGGGAGTGGCATCGCGGCGGGAGGTGGAGCGGGAACTACAGTTGGCGTCGTCGGTGGGTCCGGCAGGGGGGCGGTTTGCGCCGAAGTGACGGGGGCGGGAATGGAGGAAGGCGTGGCGGATGAGTGGGTGTCGGTCGCCTCTTGGACTCTCGGGGATACCGGAGGGGCTTGCGCCGAAGTGACAGGGGTGGGGATGGAGGAAGGCGTGGCGGATGAGTGGGTGTCGGTCGCCTCTTGGACTCTCGGGGATACCGAAGGGGCTTGCGCCGGCACGGGGTTCGGCTCTCCACAAGCGACCAGCGCAAGGAGCAGCGCGGCAATTATGCAGCTTATTCTCATCGCTTCATCTCCTTAGTCGAGGGCGTGGCTCTGGTGGCCAAGGTAGATGGCTTTGACGATCTTCTCATCGGTGTCCGTCGGCGTGAAGTGCGAATGGGGATCGGCCATCACGGAGTTCCAGAAGAAGGCCTGGGTGCCGAGGTCGTTGATCCCTAAGGTATGCCCGAACTCGTGGGCGGCAATGGCATTCATGTAGTAGTAGCGATTCATATGTCCCGGCGCATCTTCCTTATGCAGGTCTTGGTCGGTAGTCCAGACGACGTTGTAACCGTCTTTATCGATTCCTATGAGCTCGAAGGTAATCGTGCTGGAGGCGAGGTGAGGGAATCGATCGCCGTCGGAAGGCAGGGTGGCAGGGTAGACGCAGGCGAAGCCCCTGCCACAGGCGCCCGGGCCACCCTTTTGGACGGTGTAAACCTGCTCGTCGGCGTTGGCGGCGCACGAGGTGCTGCAGAGGCTGATGATACCTGCCTCGCCGCTCCATGTTCTCGCTCCGGCGGGAATGGCGGAGTTCCAGACCGCGAGGGCGTCGTCGTGATATTTCTCGGACTCTTCCGGTGGGGGCGGATACGCGCCCTTCTGCCATCTGACGGTGTGGTCGGCCTGGTGGCCCCATGCGGGCGGACATATGGAGTTGAGGTATTCTGCTTTGATGGGAAGGCCCCATCGCTCGGCGAAGACGATTCCATCGCCCCACGCATATATCTCGAAGTTGTAGTAATCCTTGCAATCCCATCGTCCCGTGATTTCTATGGACGTCTCGGTCTGCCGTGTGGTGATCCATACGGCGTCGTCGTGGTTTCGGTATCGGACTCGGTACTCGGTTACGGATATGTGCGGACGCCAGGATACTTTGATAGTGTCGACGTGGATTCCGTTGGCGAAGACGAGGGTGGGCTTCGGCGGTGGCGGCAACGGAACCGGCGTAGGTGTGGGTGTGGGTGTATCGGTTGGCGTGGGCGTGGGCGTGGGTGTTGGCGTGGGCGTGGGTGTAGGCGTGGGTGTGGGCGTAGGCGTAGGCGTCGGTTCCGGTGTTGGTTCGGGCGTCGGCTCAGGCGTCGGTTCCGGTGTTGGTTCGGGCGTCGGCTCAGGCGTCGGTTCCGGTGTCGGTTCGGGCGTCGGCGCTTTCCTGACCGTCATAGTCACCGAGTCGCTGTCCGTCCGATTGCGGGAGTCTGTGACCGTTATCTTCAGCGTATAGGTTCTGTTCGTCGTTTGAGCGCCTGGAGCCGTCCACGTCGTGTCCAAAGAGGTGGCACTCGAGAACGAACCCCCTGACCATGAATAACTCAACCCGGTACCCGACGCCGTGGCGTCTATATCTACCTTGGTTCCGCCATCGACGGTCTGAGGCGAGGTGTTGATCTTGACAGTCGGTGGCGGAGGATTACCACGTACCGTCATGGTCACGGAGTCGCTGGCCGACAGACTACACGAGTCTGTGACACTTATCCTCAGCGTGTATTTTCGATCCGTCGTCTGGGCGGCTGGAGCCGTCCACGTCGTGTCCAAGGAGGTGGAACTCGAGAACGAACCTGACCCTGACCATGAATAACTCAACCCGGTACCCGATGCCGTAGCGTCTATATCTACCTTGGCTCCGCCATTGACGGTCTGGGACGAGGTGTCGATCATGACAGTGGGACGACGATTCTGCACCGTCACAGACTGCGAGTCGCTCGCGCCGGAGACGCTGGCGGACACTGTCACACTGGAGCAGTCGCAGGCATACAGCGTGAGACTCCAGTAGTACGTGTGATCCACCAAGTTAGTGCCGTCGTTGTCCACGCTCCGGGACTCGGAAGTGTCAGAACACGAGCTGTTGAACCCAACGTCGCCGCTGGCCGATACGCTGATGGTGTGGCTTCCTATCTCCAGTTCCGCGACGACGGTGAATCGGTCGGAGCCTCCCGGTGGGATCGTGCTCGAAAGGCCGCTGATAGTGATGTTGGTATCATGGTGCTGTCCGGTGGCGCCGGGTTCTTCGGTAGTGGCAAAGGCTTCGATCCAGGAGGAGCTGCCTGCGGAACTGCGCGCACTCACTCGGAATTCGTATCGTGTTCCAGGCTGCAGCCCGGTAACGATCTTGTAGAGGTCAGATACTGATACTATCGTCGGGCTCTCACCGACCGGTCCATAGCTCAGATCGTAGCCGGTTATCGGGTTGCCGCCGTCATTGGCCGGGGCCTCCCAGTCGGCACTAATCGCCTTCCGTCCCAGAACATCGAGCTCAAGGTTGCGGGGCGGATCGGGAGCGGTCGCGGCGTGGGCGACCGTGCCTGGCAGCCAAGCTGAACGAGGTCGGTCTTCTCCTGCCGGCTGTCCCGTCACGGCGGAGATGGCGATCGCTATGGTGAACAAGAAAATCACTCCGCCGCGAATTAGCCGGTGAATGTTCTGCTTGGCCGTCGGACGTAGTCCATTTCCCAATTTGCTGTCACCCCTGCCTTGATAGCGACGAATTCAAGCGCCGAGTCTGTGTATAGCAGTCCTTTCAATCAGCATAAACCAATTTATGCAATTGTGTGTAACTTGTGTGTTACTATTGATCGACTTACTATAATGTTTTGTAACCTTTCGCCAAGACTGGCGCTTGTAGATGCGGAGTTGGGACTTGACCGGCTCCCCGGCGATGAACGCCGCACAGGGAACAGCATTGGTTGCGCCTGTTCGGGCCGTCAGCAGCGGGAGGGGGTTTGGTGGAGACGGGGGAGGGGCGAACTCCCCGTCCAGAAGAGGCTCCGGACTAGAACGTCTACAGGTGTAGCCGGTATTTGGTTCTCGCCTCCGACCGTCCTAACCGGCGTCGGTCATGTCGGTGGCCAGCCGATGAGTCTTTTGTCCTTCTTATCGGCGTCCGTCGGACAGCACCTCGAGTGTCGGTGGTCCGTTCCTCAGAATGACAGGGGAGAAGGCTCCGCCCGGGTTCTCACGGCGCGCGCGCCTCGTCGAATATGCGAGTGAAGTGCTCGAACGCCACGGTGTTGTCCACGTTCTGGCATTCGAGGGCCTTTGGCGAGGTCGTCTCGTCGGTGAAGTCCCACACAGGGGGCTGGTCGAACGTCCAGCGACGGAGCGAACGGTAGTGTGGCGTTAGCAGCCTGTCTGTCATCTCGCTCCGCGAGCCGCTGGGATACGCGAAGTGGTCAGGGACGAACCCCAAGTTGTCCTCGAACACCGCGTTGGACGGCACGATCTCGGCCATGAACGCTTCCTCGCCGTCCTCCTCGTACACCCGCACCAGCTTTGGATGCGTCGCCGTGTGCGCGCCGATCTCCCAACCGGAGTCGAGCAGTTCGCGGCAGTGGTCCCACGTCAGAAACGGCTTCATCACGTAGCCCTCGGTAGTCGTCGTAATGCCTGCGGGAAGACCCTTTGATGAGGCGTCGGTCGGCTCGCTGATGACGTAGCAGGTGCCCTTCGCCCCCAGTTCGTTGAGTATGGGCATGACGACGGTGCGCGTGTCGAGCCAGCCGTTGTCGAAGTGCAGGGCCACGGCCTTCTCCGGCAGTTCACCCGCACCTTCCAGCCAGTCGACAATCTCGGTCGTTGAGACGACCTGCCATCCTTTATCGAGGACGTAGTCCATCTGCCGCCGGAACTCCGATACTCCGATGACGCCCGACGCCATCTTGTCGGTCGTGATCGCAAGCTCGGGGTTGTCGTCGGGGTAGACGTGGTGATAGACGAGGATGGGAACGCGGCGGCTCATGGGGGCAGACCTCCGATGTCAGGTGTTCAAGACTGGTCACAGTCTACCGCATTCCAGAGGGAGAAAAGCCCTCCTCTCTTGGTTAGTAGGACGACAGCAATGGAGCCAAAGTCACTCAGGCCAACCTGATATCATGTCCGATAACTTCAATTTCGGCACATCAACAAGGAGCGGAGAGCATGTACGTACTTCGACGAGTATACAAGGTCAAGCCTGGGCAGACCAAGAACGCCGCAGAGCTGATCTACAAGATAGGCAATCGCTATACCGAGGCGGGCCAGCGCGATCAGGTGCGAGTGTACTGGAGCGGGTATACCATGCCGGGTACGCCTAACACGGTCTACATGGAGTGGACGCAGGAAAAGATCGAGTCCCCCTACCGCGAGGGGAACGTCTCTCCGAGCACGGGCGAACTCAGTACACAGCTCAGGGAGATGGTGGAAGAACAGAGCATCGAGTTCTTCGAGATGTTCACGCCCGAAAAGGCGTAACGCGGGGCAATTACCGACTCCGTAACTGCGGAAATAGCACGACCTCGCGGATGCTGCGCCTGCCCGCGAAAACCATCATGAGGCGGTCAATTCCAATGCCCAGTCCGCCCGTGGGCGGCATCCCGTGCTCGATGGCCGTCAGGAACTCCTCGTCGAGGCGGTCGGTATCCTCGTCCTCGAACCGGCCGCGGAGTTGTTCCTGCTGCTCCATGCGATTGCGCTGGTCGATTGGGTCGTTCAACTCGGTGAAGGAGTTGCATACCTCCATCCCGGCGATGAACCCCTCGAACCGCTCCACGAGGCGGTCGTCGTCGCGCTTCTTCTTGGCAAGCGGCGACATCTCGACCGGGTAGTCCACCAGGAACGACGGCTGCACGAGGTGCGGCTCGACGGTGTCGGACAGCAGCTTGTCGAGCAGTCCGCCCCAGCTCATCTGGTGCCCGACGTCGAGACCGATGGCGGCCATCTCACTCTTCAGAGACTCGATGTCGTCGGCCTCCAGGAAATCGATCCCACTCCGGCGCTTGATCTCCTCACGCAGGTCGAGGCGCGGCCACGGCGGCGTGAGGTCGATGGTCGTTCCCTCGAACTCGACCGTGGCTGAGCCGAGCACCTCTTGCGCCATCGTGAATACCATCCGCTCGACCATCTCCATCACGTCGGTGTAGTCGGCGAAGGCCTCGTAGCTTTCCATCGTGGTGAACTCCGGGTTGTGCGTTACGTCGACGCCCTCGTTGCGGAAGACGCGCCCGATCTCGTACACCTTCTCGAATCCGCCCACGATGAGCTGCTTGAGGTGCAGTTCCGTCGCGATTCGCAGGTAGAGGTCGCGGTCGAGGGCGTTGTGGTGGGTGGCGAAGGGTCGGGTAGTTCCACCGGCAGGGACCTGCACGAGCATCGGCGTCTCCACCTCCATGAAGCTGCGTCCGTCCATGAAGCGTCGCAGGGAGCTGATAGCCTTACTCCGCATGACGGCGATCCGTCGACTTTCCTCGTTCGCAATCAGGTCGAGGTAGCGCTGCCGGAACCTCGCCTCCACGTCGGTCAGACCGTGCCACTTCTCCGGCAGGCCGCGGACGGCCTTCGAAAGCACCGTCCAGTCCGAGACCTCGATGGTCGCCTCGCCCGTTCGCGTGCGGAACACGGGGCCGGTCGCGCCGAGCCAGTCTCCGATGTCGAGATCCTTGAGTGTTGCGTAACTCTCACTGAGGTTGTTGCGGCGAAAGAGCAGCTGGACCTTGCCTTCGCCGTCCTGGATATCGGCGAACGTGGCACGTCCCATCCCGCGGTAACGGACAATGCGTCCGCCGACCGTTACAGCCTGCGTGCGAGCCTCACCCTCCCCGTCGTGCTCCGCCTCCGCCTGTTCCAGGAGATCTACGGCCTGACGGGAATTGTGGGTCCGGTCGTAGCTGTGGGGATATGGGTCGATGCCTGCGTCCCTGAGCCTCTGGAGCTTCTCCAGGCGGACGTTCATTAGTTGATTTTCCGGTTCGGACATGTGTCAAGGCCTCCATAAGAAAGCGGGGGCGCCTCTCATGGGAAGGACGCCCCCGCGCGTGTCGCTATTTCCAAGAAGCGAAGTCCTTCCTAGCGTACCCTCGTAACCGTCAGCTTATTGACCCCCGAAGGGGTCTCGACCTCCACGACGTCTCCAACCTTGTGCCCGACGAGCGCCTTGCCGACGGGAGACTCAATCGAAATCTTGCCGTCGAGGGGCGCGACCTCGGCCGAGCCGACGATCTGGTACTGTCGCTTGCGCTTTGTCTTGTCCCGAACGTCAATCGACGAGCCGAACCCTATAACGCCCTTCTCTAACATACTCTTGTCGGCCACCACCGCCCGCTCGAGGACGTTCTCGATCTCCGATATTCTCGCCTCGAGAAGGGCAAGCTCGTTCTTGGCCTCTTCGTACTCGGCATTTTCCTCGACGCCCCCGGAGTCGTGGGCCTCGGTGATCTTCGCGGCAACCTCCGGGCGACGCGCGTTCTGAAGGTGCGTAAGCTCTTCTTCGAGCTTTTTCATGCCCTCTGGCGTGAGGTATTGAGGGAGTCTGTCCATAGGTTGTCTCCCAACAGACGGTGCCGGTTGCGCGGCCCGCCCGAATCCCGCGACAACACCGAGCGATTCAAGGATATTGTAGCTGTTCCAAGCGGCGTATGTAAACGAACATACGGGGCCGCTGTGCTATACTCGCTCCCATCCTGTGACTCGGAGACCCCTGCATGACTCGCGGCGACGGACGCCTGCATGACGAGCTTCGACCCACGAGAATAACCACCGATACGCTGATGTTTGCCGAAGGCTCGGCCACGATCGAGTCGGGACACACGCAGGTGCTGTGCGCCGTCAGCGTCGAGGACGGTGTGCCCTCGTTCCTGCAGGACTCCGGGCAGGGCTGGATCACGGCCGAGTACGCCATGCTTCCCCGCGCCACGCTCACTCGTAGTCGACGTGAAGGGCGCACGGGGCCGAGGGGCAGGACGCAGGAAATACAACGCCTCATCGGACGCTCGCTCCGGGCAGCCGTCGATCTCGACAAGCTCGGCGAGCGGACGATCACCGTCGACTGCGACGTCATTCAGGCGGACGGCGGCACGCGCACCGCCTCGATTACGGGAGCCTATGTAGCCCTCTACCGGGCACTCTCCGGTCTCGTGGAGGACGACATCCTCCCTGAACTTCCGCTCAAATGTGGAGTCGCATCCACCAGCGTCGGCATTCTCAGCGGTGACGCGCTGCTCGACCTCAACTACGAGGAGGACTCGCAGGCCGAGGTCGATTTCAACGTCGTGATGACCGACCTCGGCGAGTTCGTCGAGGTTCAGGGCACGGCGGAGGAAGGATCATTTTCTCGCGACGCTCTGGACGAATTAATCGATCTGGCCGCGCACGGCATCGAGTCGCTGTTCGATATCCAGCAGCAGGCTTTGGAGGCCGCGAACGGCGACTAGGGTCGCCTTTGCCCCCTCTCTAAATCTCTCCCCCGGCGGAGGAGAGACCGGAAAGGCTCACGGCTTCTGAACGAGCTGAATATTCGGTTCCCGCACGGAGTGGACGGTGTAGGCCAGTGACGGCGCGACCGTGTTGCCTTCGTTGCTGACGACGATCTCCACCTGCGTCGGGCCATGGAGGTACTCGACCTTCCCGTCGCTCACCCGGAACGGGCGGTCGTGCCCCGGATAGAAGACGTCCGACGAGTCGAGTATCTTCTCCACGCTCTCGGTCGCGTCATTCACGTCCCAGAAGACGTTGTAGGGAAGTTTGCGAGTAACGGTTCCGCCGTCGGGCATGGCGTCACCCGCTACAAGGATGTTCTCCTCCCCGACATCCGCCACGACGCTGATGTGCCCAAGCGTATGCCCAGGAGTGTCGATGATCGAGATGCCGTCCGCCACCACGTCGCCGTCGGAGATCGGCTCGACGCGCATCTTGTCCATCATATCGGCGATGTACTTCGCGGCGTTGTGGTCGGCGGGGTTCGGGTTGTGGGCGTAGTCGATCTCCTTCGGGTGGACGAGTATGCGGGCGTTGGTGAACATGTCGGTGTTCTGGCAGTGGTCCCAGTGCATGTGCGTCAGAATGACGAGATCGATTTCCTCAGGAGTCAGACCACGCGAATCGAGCGCGCTCCAGAGCAGTCCCCGACGTGACGCCGGACCGGTATCCACCACGATGTTCTGCCCCCCGACCTCCAGGAGGGAGATGGATGACCAGCCGAACCCGCCCTCCGGCGAGATGAACGAGAATCCGTAGGTCAACACGTCGAGATTGGCCATGGGATACCTGCCTTTCTGAGTTTGCAATTCAGCGTTCGTGGATGTGGGCGATGGTACCACATCGTCGTGCAGAGTAATGAGACAGTCATAGCCTCCGCAAGACACGGGACTTGGCGTGATACGTCAGCGACGATCCACATACCCAACGACTTGGTCTCAACCCGCGACGGAAACGGTTGAAAACGGGTCAAAGGCCCGTGATATACTTGACTAAGTGACTCCACAATTGACCATCGGGGTTAGAGAATTGGCGTTCCGCCGCTCACGTGAAGACTGCACCTGTACGAGGCGCTCCGCTTAGAAAAGCAGCGTCGCGCAGTCGCCCCGCGCTCCGTATACGGCTCCACTGTGAAGACCTGCGTCCTTCGGTGGAGCGTTTTTGTTGAATGGCCCTGTGCCATTCCGTTGGCGTCGTCGAGCCGAGTCCCCAAAGGAAATCTCCGGGAGAAAGACAAGCATGGTCGCAACCACAACACCGCAAGTTAGAACGCTCACGCCGTACCAGGTCCAGCGGTACAGCCGGCACATCATCATGCCGCAGGTCGGCAGCGCCGGACAGCGCGCGCTCCTGAACGCCAGGGTGCTTGTGGTAGGGGCGGGAGGACTAGGTTCGCCGATCTCGCTCTACCTCGCGCTGGCGGGCGTTGGGACGATCGGCATCATCGACTTCGACGACGTAGACATCACCAACCTCCAGCGTCAGATACTTCACCACAACGATGACGTGGGACGGCCCAAGGTCGAGTCTGCCCGCGACACGCTTCTCGCGTACAACCCCGACGTGGACGTGGTCACGCATAACACGCCGCTCAACGCCGAGAACGCGCTGGACATCTTCGCCGACTACGACATTATCGTCAGCGGCGCCGACAATTTCGCGGTGCGGTACCTCATCAACGACGCCGCCTTCCTGAGCGATAAGCCGCTGGTCGACGGCAGCGTTCTCATCTTCGACGGTCGAGCGACGGTCTATCAGCCCGGACAGGGCTGCTACCGCTGCGTGTTCCCCGACCCGCCGCCTCCGGGCGAGGTCCCGAACTGTGCCGAGGCCGGTGTGCTGGGGATGATGCCCGGACTGGTCGGCACGATACAGGCGACGGAGACCGTCAAGCTCATCATGGGTATTGGTGAGACCCTCACGGGCCGGATGCTGCTCATCGACGGGCTGACCATGGAGTTCCGGGAGCTCAAGATCCGTCGGAACCCCAACTGCCCGCTCTGCGGGGACGTCCCCACGGTCACCGAACTCATAGACTACGAAATCTTCTGCGGCGTCTCGGTGACGGGCGAAGGGTAGGGAACAAGGGGCAGTAGACCGACGCCCGAATGTAAACCACGAGCATAGAAACAAAAGAGTTTTCGAAGAGAGTGAGGAAGAAACAATGGCAGCACAAGTAGCGCATCCTGAATCGATAGTCGATACCGACTGGGTAGCGGCGCACGCAAGCGACGACAATGTCGTCCTGGTCGAGGTCGACGTGGATACCGAGGCTTATGAGCAGGGACACATCCCCGAAGCGATCGGCTGGAACTGGACGACTCAGTTGAACGACACGGTGACCCGCGACATCCTGAACAAGGAGCAGATCGAGTGCCTGCTCGGCTCGTCCGGCATCACGCCGGATTCGACGATCGTCGTCTACGGTGACAACAACAACTGGTTCGCGACCTACGCCTTCTGGCAGCTCAAGATCTACGGTCACGCCGATGTGCGCGTCATGGACGGCGGGCGCATCAAGTGGGTGAGCGAGGGCCGAGACCTCACGACCGACGTGCCGAGCGTCGATGCGACCTCCTACACCGCGAGCGATGCTGACCTCAGCACTCGCGCAACGCGCGACGACATGCTCAGCATCGCCAGGGGCGAGACCTCGTCGGCCATGGTCGACGTGCGAGCGCCCGCGGAGTTCAGCGGCGAGCTTCTCGCCCCCGCAAACCTGCCGCAGGAGGGTTCGCAGCGCGGCGGCCACATACCGGGAGCGACCAACATCCCCTGGCTCACGGCCGTCAACGAGGACGACGGCACGTTCAAGTCCGTCGAAGACCTGCAGGCGGCGTACCAGGGCAAGGGGATCACCGGGGACGGCCCGACCGTGGCCTACTGCCGCATCGGCGAGCGCTCGTCCCACACCTGGTTCGTCCTGAGCCAGATCCTCGGCTACGACAACGTCACGAACTACGACGGCTCGTGGACCGAGTACGGCAGCATCGTCGGCGCGCCCATCGAAAAGTAAAGGGAATCCAGGGGAGTCTGCCGAGATTACACTCCGTTCTCCCTGAGCTTGTCGAAGGGCGGTTCACGGTTCGACAAGCTCACCGCGAACGGGATTTCCGGACTCTCTTGACGCCCACTGACGTATCCATCGGTCCGGGCTTCGTCGTCTCACGGGGCCCGGACCATCCCTGTGATATACTGAACTGGCAACCAATTTGTGGGGACGCGTGGCTTCGACAGGGGAAGCCTCCGCGGGACTGCAGGTCGAGGCGCCATCAACCCTCGTTAAACCGGTGGCAACCACAATAACAGGCAAGCAAGAGCTAGCCCTAGCCGCCTAAGCGCGGCTACGTTCACCCGTTTCGCTCCTCGACGGGGCGGGATGAGCGACGACACTCGAGGTGCTGTCCGACGGACGCCGATAAGAAGGACAAAAGACTCATCGGCTAGCCTCCGACATGAACGACGCCGGTTAGGGCGGTCGGAGGCGAGAACCAAATACCGGCTACACCTGTAGACGTTCTAGTCCGGAGCCTCTTCTGGACGGGGAGTTCGACCCTCCCCCGTCTCCACCAAACCCCCTCCCGCTGCTGCCGGCCCGAACAGGCACGACCAATGCTGTTCCCTGTGCGGCGTTCATCGCCGGGGAGCCGGTCAAGTCCCAACTCCGCATCCGCAAGCGCCAGTTTTAGCGAAAGATTACAAAAACTCACAGTTAATTAACTAAAATTAACACCTATGTTACATGCGTTGGTTTATACTGGTTGACGAGTCTGCTAAACGCAGGCTCGGCGCGTTACATCGTCGCCACAGACATCGGTGCCGAGCGTCAACATGTAGTCCTCCTTGCAGTTCCAGGCAGACTGCTTAACCTAAACGGAACCAAAGCCAGTCAACCCGGGGAAGCGTTGCGCGCTTCCCCGACCCCAACACTTGGAATGACGAGGTGTAACTTCGTGAAGAGGCGAGACATAAGAACATTCGCTATCAAGGGAGCAGTCATTCTCATAGGTGCGGTCTTGGTCATGTTGACGGGGTTGAGCTCAGTCACCGCCCAGGAATCCGACGACGCGACCGCGCAAACGTCGGTTTGCGAAGGAACTCCCGCCTTGCCCGACAATGCCTCCGATGCGCTAAAGAATGATTGCCATGTGCTGCTCGACTTGAAGGCCCACCTCGACGGCACTGATATACTGAACTGGCGAACGGATGTGAAGATCGAGGAGTGGGACGGAGTTGCCCTCCAGGATGGACGGGTTTACGCCCTCGAACTCCAAGACAAGGGTCTTGCGGGAATCGTCCCGGAACGACTCACCGAACTTGACGGCCTTGAGCGGTTGTACCTTTCGGGCAACGAGTTCACGGGATGCATCCCCCGGCGTCTCTATCGAGGTGTTCCCAACAAGGACTTGAGCGAGTTGGGGTTGCATCTCTGCGAACAGGACGGCGCGAGCGGGCAGACTCATCACTACGATTCGTACGAAGAGTGCATAGAGGAGCCTGGCAACGACGACTGGTACTGTAGACAACTGGGCTATGAGCCTGCCACGCCGACGCCTACACCTACCGCCACACCAACGCCTACCGCGACTCCCGTGCCCGAGTACGAGAGTTGGGAAGAATGTATGGAAGACACTGGAAACGACGAGGATTACTGCTATTACGTTGTGGGCTTGAGGCCTCCCACGCCTACACCCACGCCTACACCTACACCCACACCCACGCCTACACCCACACCCACGCCTACACCTACACCCACACCCACGCCAACACCTACGCCCACGCCAACCGACACACCCACGCCCACGCCCACGCCCACACCTACGCCCACGCCAACACCTACGCCCACCGACACACCCACGCCCACGCCCACGCCAACACCTACGCCCACGCCAACCGACACACCCACGCCCACGCCCACGCCAACACCTACGCCCACGCCAACCGACACACCCACGCCCACGCCAACCGACACGCCCACGCCCACGCCTACACCTACGCCGACGCCTACACCTACGCCCACGCCGACGCCTACACCTACGCCCACACCCACGCCCACGCCTACGCCCTCGCCGACTCCAACGCCGCTTCCGCCTGCGCCTCCACCAGTCATAGATCTCAATGAGTCAAAGGGAACCCATGTCGATACCATCCGGGTATATTGGGAAGCGATTGACGGTGCGGAGAGTTATCGCGTTCGATACCGAGACCAAAGTAAGAATAACTGGAGGGAGACACTTACTACGGAGTTGACCATCGTGGTAACTGCGCTTTGGGACTGCAGGATCAAGTATGAGTTTGAAATATACCAGCGAGGAGATGGCACGAAGTACTCCAGTGCATGGAGCACACCGGCCACCGTACGTGATCTGCATTCCCAGTGCGCCGATGCCAATTCACATCAGGCTGATCACACGGTCAAATGGGTCAAAGGTACTTGGCCTGCAAAAGCGGACGCCGCGCCCCTACGCCACGAAAACACCCGTGCATATTGGGATAGTTTAATTCCCGCAGGTGCTGCCCAATGGGACGGCCTGAAGCCAAGCATAAAAATCTGTACGGGCACGTGCAGCGCCAACATAGACGAGCAGATTGTCACGGTTGAGATTGGAAACTGTGGTAGCAGCATTGGATGCGACCACGTGGACCGAACACCTGCAGACGGCCATAAGACACGCCATATAGGCACAGGTTCCATGAAGTTGGAGCATATCGGTACAGATTGGGACGGCGACACAGTCTTTTGGACAAACGACCCCGACAAACATCGGAAGGACGGGCCTACACAAAACAGCAGGTACTACTACGTGAAGGTCGTCGCTACCCATGAGTTCGGTCACACGTTGGGACTGGTGCATATAAGGCATTGGCCGTCGGTGATGCGGACGCCGCATTATGTCCTAGGCAATATAACCTCCGCTGATAGGAAACACATACGCGGAGCTTACTACGGGCACACCCGACACCGTTGAAGGAGCAGACGATGAAGACCTTTGCATTAGCCGCACTAGCCGTTGCATTGACGGCTTGCTGGCAACAGGTTGGCGAATCTTCCCCACAGGCACAGGAACTTGGGGCGCCGGAAGTCGAAGCCGCTCCCACAGTCCATCCTGCATCTGCTCCTGAAGTCGCCGAGACGGTCGAACAGGACGAAGCGCTGCCACCTGCAACGGAAACGAAACAGCCGGAACCCGAGCAATCCGAACCCACGCCTCCCGCTGCGGCCACTGTCGTCACGACCACCTTCCCCCCACTTGATGAGCAGTTCTTTCCACCGCCGGACGACGGGCCTATATCTATGGAACTTCGGATCGCTGATTCAGACTTGATAGCTATTGTCAGCCTGTCAAGCGTCACGCCCGCTGTCGAGACCATAACCGAAGAAGGGCAGACAGGGTACATGGGCGCTCTGAAGTTCACCTTTGCCGTCCAGGAGCTTCTCAAGTCTCCCGTCGGAGTCACACCCACGCAGGTCGTGAGTATGGTGGGGTCGATGCAGGGCTACGCCGAACGCTCCGACGCGCAGGTGATAGCCGATCGTATGGCATCGGAACGAGACACCCAATGGGACGACCGGAACGCGATCATATTTTTGGCTACGCACAGCTTGGATTATCCCGCCACCTCGTCCGACGATCTGTACTACATGGCATACATCGACTACACCTACGGTCTAGGGGACGGCTACTCGCTGGCAAGCGAACGACACCGGCTCTGGCTTCCGGAGGCGCGAACGGGTGCCGGTGGTGCTGCGGGTTCAACGACCGAGCGCAGGTTCCTAATCGCCGTCCCTGAACAGTCACAAAGCACCAACGCGGCAACGGCGAACTCATCCAACGACGCTGAAACACCCTCGATTTCCCTGACCGACTTGAAGGCAACCATTTCCCGCATCAATGCCGAAATGAACGTCGATACATCGGAGTGGTACCAGCAGTGCGTCACAAAGAAGTACGAATACGCCCATATGCGACAGGTATTCGCTGCGCGGGGCAGGAACTATGACGCACCGTATATTTTCGATTCTGAAATAGTATCGGGACTGGCAGCGGGTACAGTCGTCTTACATAGCACTTGGCACTCTACCATTTCCAATGGGCCGTCAAGCCGTTCTGAGTTCAGCGGGGCCGATGCTGAGCTATTCAGAGTGCGTGAAAAGACGGAAACGACAAGGACGGAAACGCGTGAATTTCGGATTACCAACAACTATAGGGCCTTCAAGAAAACGGCCGAACTCCTAGTCTGGTATGACCCTTTGGAAACTGTCAGGCCGCTACCAGCAGGTACATATAACCTGACTTGGAAGTTCTATAGGTCTGGTTTCGCCCTCTGCGACCCCAGCTATGTGAACAACAACAAGGTCACCGTCACCGTCACCCCACCCGACGGCACCCTCCACGAAGCATTCTTCGACCCCGTCACCGACGGCTCGGCGGTCGCCGCTGACTCCACAAACGGCATTCTCAAACCCACCTCATTCACCGACGCCAACAGCGCCTCCGCGTCCCTGCAGCGCATCGAGTGGGCGTCGGACACGGTCAAGGTGAAGGTCAGCCCGCACACGGGGCTCACTGGCCAGGTCGTGGACTTCATCGAGTTGGACGGTTCGGTGTCACTGTCGTTGAACGTCGACGACGCGACCGTCGACGCCGCCAACAACACGCTGAGTTGGACGGTAGCGGAACAGCCCTGGCATAACGGCGACAAGCTGATGCTGCGAATACGCAAGGCCCTGTCCGCACCTGAGGACCTGAGCGTGTCCCTGTCGGGAGGCACGTACACCATCTCGTGGAGCGCCGTCACCGGCGCAACCGACTACCGGGCGCAGTACCGCACGGGCGGCTCCGAGGCCGACTGGACGGACCTCGACGCGACGACGGGCACGAGCCAGACGTTCAGTCCCGAGGGCGGAGTTGCGTGCGGTACGACCTACGAGTTCCGCGTGCAGGCGCGCAGCGACGGCACGATCTACCCCGCCGAGTGGAGCCCGCTGTCCGAGTCAACGTCGCACACGAACAGTGCCGGAGCGTGCAACCGCTCGCCCGTGTTCACCTCCAGCACCTACGCCTTCACGGTCTCCGAGGACGCGTCGGTGTGGCCTGATTCGCACGTTGTGGGAACCTTGTCGGCGTCCGATCCCGACGAGGGAGACTTCGTCACGTACCACATAACCGCAGGGAACGTCGGCGGGGCGTTCAACATCAGCAGCGGGCACCATGGAGCGGATATTGTCGTCTGGGCCGCTCTCGACTACGAGACGACATCGTCGTACACCCTGACGGTGGAGGCTCGTGACGGGAAGGCAGGCGGCACGTCGTCCGCGACGGTCGAGATCAGCGTAACCGACGTGGCGGAGTGAACACCGACGGCGACGCCGGTTAGGGCGGTCGGAGGCGAGAACCAAATACCGGCTACACCTGTAGACGTTCTAGTCCGGAGCCTCTTCTGGACGGGGAGTTCGACCCTCCCCCGTCTCCACCAAACCCCCTCCCGCTGCTGCCGGCCCCTGTACCCCTGCCCGGAGTCAACCATGAGTACCTATCAGTTCACTCGCAAGTTCAGCCGCAAGGATGACGGCCGCCTCGCTGATTCAATCCTGTTCATCGAAGCCTTTGGGAGCATGACTAACAAGGGCGTGATCGACGCAGTAGAGCAAGACCTCTACAGCGTCGCTCTCAGCCGAGCTGAACTAATGGGATGGTTTCTCGACAACGACCGCCCATCCCTCTGGAACCAGCATGAAGCCGAGTTGCTGAATGGTTCTTCCAGACTCGGCTTCGTGCAAGTCGGAGTAGAGCAGCCCGGACTGCCTATTCCCAGAGTCCTGCCAGCAGCCCTTCAGTGCGTTGGTGACTCCATAGGTCGGTTCGGTGGCACCGTGACAGGGTTTCAAGTAACGACAGATTTTCTAACCAACCTATCCGACAGAGACTGCTCGTGGTATCTCCACGGTGCCCTAAGCTGGTTCGACTTGAAGGTACAGGAGAGAATCGAAGCAGTCGTTCACTTAGATCAAAGCTTACTCGGAGAGTACGACGTTTCAACCTTGATTGCTTGCATCAAGCAGACCGACCTGGGGAAGTTCGAGATGAGGTTGCTAGACGAAGTTCCCGAGAGTGCTAAGATTCGATTGGACTCAGCTATCTCTCACCATTCACGGCTCCAGTCAACCATTCCACACCCGAAGCAGGGGATACTCGTAACGATGCCCGAATGGTCAGCCAGTATCGCCGGCTGGGTACTCGCAAGGGTAATCGACGGTGCTCACAAGTTAGGGTCAAAGCCAGAAAATTGCATAGTCCGAATTTCTCGAACTCCCGCATGAAAACTTGGTTTGTCGTTCTACTCGTAGCAGTCATTTGCTCCTCATGCGGTGATACTAGCCCGATCAGACCTACACCCGAATTGTACTTCCACGGCGACCTTACATGTCTACCTTGGCTCGATGAAGGTCCAACAGCCGTAGAGGAAAACTTAGTTGACCTTCTCACACGGCTCGGCGTCGAAGGAATTGATAACCTAGAAATCGTGGGGTTGTTCGGAGGTCTCAAGTGGGTCTGGAACCGAGAGGTAGTAGACGCTTACTACGTTTTCAACTACGTCGTAGAGAACGACGATGGAGAGGATGAACTAGGAACAGTCGGGATCACAATTGACTTGTCAGACTGTGACTTCACTCTCATGGCTTCAAGGAGTACCAAATGATCGAAGAGAGACCGTCCAGAGACCTTTCCTACACGCCACCGCCTAATCCGATCTGTCCTTACTGCGAGAAGGAGATCGACTTTTCGAAGGATATGGAATCTTACTACAGCATGGCTCAGGCAGAGCCAGTCGTTGTGGTGATATGCCCTCACTGTCACAAGATTCTCGGCTTCGTCAATCACTCATGTGACTAGAGCATCAGCTACGTGGTAGAACCCATCAAGTCGGGCGCTAGCAGCGTGGACACTGAAGCGAACATAGGGTATGTCAGCATTTCGCGCAACACCGTGACGGTCGAGATCAGCGTAACCGACGGAGCGGAATGAGCACCGCGCCTACCGGAACCAGTCGTAGTTCAGCCCCAGCGAGCGGTCCTCCAGCGGCAGATCGACCCGCACTCCGCCCATGTCGGACGAGAGCTTGAGGGCGACCTCCACCTCCAGCGCCACTGCGACACGCCGCCCGGAGTTCTTCGGCTCGTCCATCTCACCGGCGATGCAGCGCATCACGTCGTTCAGGGAGTAGACCGCCCCGTATGGCGGGATGAACTGCGGGACGCCGAACGGCATCTCCGTGCGCTGCTTGGGACTCTCCGTCCCCGGCGCCTCGACGTCCTTGGACAGCCGCCAACCCGACGATCCGGCGAGTCCGAAAGAGAAGCTGAGATCGCCTTCCGTCCCCATGATCCGCACGTTCGGTAGGCCTTTACGGAAATGGACGACCGTGCCGTCCTGCGCCACCAACATGCCATGACCTTGAAACTCGTCGCTGCCGGACTCGGAGCGCGGCGTGTCGTTCGTACCTATGACCCACGCGGGCGGGGAGTCGAGGAAGTACGACCAGTTCTGGTGCTGCGACGTAGGGCCGCCAGCCTCAATCGAGATCACGTCGCCGATCTCGCCGGAGGTGACGAGACTCTTGGCCCGCTCGAATGACGGGTGCGTCGTCGAAATCGCGCCGCAAGAGAGCGGCACCCCGGCGTCCGCGCACGCCTTGACCATGCGGTCGGCCTCGTCGAGCGTGTGGCACATGGGCTTATCTGTGATGACGCCCTTCGCCCCGTGCTCGACGGCCATCACCACGAGGTCGGCTCGTCCCTTCGTGTTCGTGGCCACAGCGACGATGTCGAGGTTCTCCTTCTCGAACATCTCGCGCGCGTCCGTGTAGACCGACTCTGTGCCGTACCGCTCCGAGAAGGCCCTCAGACGCTTCACGTCCCTGTCCGCCGCCGCAACGAGGTCGACCTCCGGCCTGTCCACGATCGCCTCGGAGTACGAAGTGGCGTTCCCCTCCATACCGGGACTCTCGAAGTGGTGGAACGTGCGATGAATGTCCAGTTCCGGCGTCGGCCTGTCGATGTCGTCCACGTGGAACCGATCACCGATACGGTTCGCCAAGTCGTACAGCAGACCCATCCAGCCCAGTCCGACAACTCCGCCTCGATATTTCGCCATTGTTCTGTGCCTCCTCTGCGTTGAGGGTGTTCCTATGGTCCTGATAGCTACCTATACGTCACCGATACCCGCACGTCGGCGAGTATGAGAGGCTCGTCCCGCCCGGAGTCGGTCTCGGTCAGCCAGACCGCGATCTCGTTCAGGCCGGACTGCAAGGGCGGCGCGTCGACCGTCCACTCGATGACCGTTCCGGGCTCCGGGTCATCCTTGGTCTCCATCGGGGAATCGTGGCCCCGGTTGGGAGCATAGACGGTGCGCGTCCAGCTGTCGGTCGATCTCTTCGCGTCGTTCGCGTCGAGCGCAGAACCGTTGACTTTCACGTTTATGGTGTCGCCTGCTCCCGCGTTCTCAAGCCGGAACCCTATCGTGCACTCGCCGAGCGCTCCTTGAGCCTTTGCGCCCTCCAAATCGTCGGCGATGGACATGGTCAAGAGCGTGCTCGGCCCGATGACGGTCGGTTCCAGCGCCGTCGGAAGCTGGGTGAGCGGGATGGCGTTCTGGAACGAGAACCCAAGCTGGTTCGTGGGACGCACCCGTCCGCGTTTGTCGAACTCGTACCGCTTGTCGAGTCGGGACAGCGCGTCGCCGTCGACCAGCCTGCCGAGCGTTTCGCGCTTCCACTCATGCGGCAGCCTGAAGTAGTTGAACAGGTACAGACCGGACACGTCCTGCTCATGGTACAGCGCGGCAGCCGCCCGCATCGACAGCTCGTTGAGGTTTGGCCGGAGCGCTTCGAGACAACCGTATATCTCGACGTCCGTGCCCTCCGCCGCCTCGACGAACTCAGCGACGGGCGTCTCGAAGGGGATGAACCCGCCTCCCGCGATCACGATGTCCACCAGTTCTTCCTTGATCCACGTCTCCACGTCTAGGCCGATCCGCGCACAGTCCCGGAGGGTAGGGGGGACGCGAACGATCAGGTCGAGGGCTTTGCCCTTCGTCTCGCCGATCTCGTCCATCTGCTGGCGGATGTACGCTATGAAGTCGGTCATCAGGTACCGGTTGGGGTACGCCTCCTCGATGCGGAAGAAGGCAGGGTGACGCATGTAGTCAAGCTCGATGCCGTCCACGTCCCATCGTGATACCAGCTCGACCGCTATGCTCGCCATGTAGCTCCGCACGGCCGGAACGGCGTAGTCGAGCCCCGTCCGAATGCCCCACTCAAGGGTCGGGCCCGGAATGTCCTCGCCCTTGCCGATGAGGTACTCAGGATTGTCGCGTCGCAGATGCGAGTACTGCGGCGCGGACTCCGGCATGTCGTAGTGCTCGTTCATCCGCACCGAGGGGAAGAACTCCACTCCCGCCCGCCTGCACAGTCCGGCGATCACCTGCATCGGTCCGCCGTGATGCTCCATGAGGTAGTTGAGATTGTCGACGCTCCCCTGCTGAGACTCGTCGAGGTTGTCGTACCCCTCGCCGAACCGCTCCCCGATGTCGGTCTCGAACGAGTACGTGTCGTGGCCGCCCACCGACCACAGGAACCCGTCGATGGGCGTGCCCACATACGTCCCGACCATGTTGTCCCACATGAACTCCGGCGTGAGCGGGTGGGGCGTGTTCATGATCCAGCCGTCGTCGTTGCACAGTATCCGTCGCGTCTTTCCGCTTCGTGGCATTGCGGGGCCTCCGGGCCGGGGGTGTCTTCCGTCGGGCGCTTAGGGTATCTACAATCGGGCGACAGGTAAAGGGGTTCGGACTGCCCACACCGCTTGCCATCGAACGAGGGCGACTCCATAATTGTGTGTCGAATCACCTCCCGCCGAGACAGCGCCTTCGTCCCTCGGCGGTAGACAGTTGCATACACGGAGCGCACATATCTATGCGAACGCGCCAGCTCGGTAAAGACGGGCCGGAAGTGCCGGTCATCTGCTTTGGCACGTGGCCCCTCGGCGGCGCGTTCGGCGCTATCGAGTACGATCAGGCCATCACCACGCTCAGGGCGGCGATCGACGCCGGGCTGACCTTTCTCGACACGGCGGAGAGCTATTTCGACAGCCAGGCCAAGATCGGAGAGGCCATCGATGGTCGGCGCGACGAGGTGTTCCTTGCCACGAAGGTCTCCGGCTCCGACCACTCCGCCAAGCACATTGAATCGGCCCTAGCCGAGAGTCTCAGACTCCTGCGCACCGACCACATCGACCTCTACCAGTTACACAGTCCGCAGCCACAGTGGCCCATCGAGGACACCGTTGGCGAGCTCATGAAGCACCGCGACGCCGGGAAGATTCGGTACATCGGCGTCTCCAACTTCTCCGCCGACCAGACACGTGAGGCTGCACGGCATGGCCTGATACACAGCTCACAGCCGCGATACAGCATTCTCTTCCGGGAATCAGAGGAAGAAATTCTGCCGGCCTGCCGCGAGCTTGGAATCGGGGCAATCGTGTACTCCGTCATGGCGAAGGGGCTGTTGGCGAGCAAGTACAAGCCCGGACACCAGTTCCCGCCCGACGACGAACGGCATAATTGGCCCCACTTCAAGGGCGAGCTGTTCGAGCGCATCTATGGCGTGACCGAGAAGCTGAAGGTGTGGGCGCAGGACCACGGACGCGACATCGTGCAGCTTGCCATCGCCTGGCCCCTTGCCAATCCTGCCGTTACCTCGAGCATCGTCGGGGGACGAACGGTCGCTCAAGTGCTTCACGACGCGCAGGCGGGAGACTGGGTGCTGACCGAAGACGATCTGCGCGAGATAGACGAGATTCAAGGCGACCTCCGCCTAGATGCGATAGCCATTCCCCGATGGAGCGACCGTGCGAAGCCAAGTTGAGGTCCTGCTGAAGGGCGCGTTCGACTTTCGGATTCACACCGGGCCTGAGCCGGAGGGCGAGCGACGCACCGACTTCTTGGAGGCGGGCCGCGACGCCTACGAAGCCGAGATGGCCGGGTTCGTGCTGATGAAGCACCGACACCCGACAGCACTCGCAGCCTACGCCCTCAACCGCATGTATCCTGGCTTCAATGCCGTCGGCTCTATCGTCCTGAATACCTCTGTCGGCGGCCTGAACCCCGACGCGGTCGAGGCCGCCGCCAAGCTCGGCGCGAAGGTCGTGTGGATGCCGACGCAGGACGCCGGAACGATCGGGCTCCTCAATGCCCCGGACGACGTTGAGGCCGTGCTTGAGGTTGCCCAGATACACGGCATGGCCGTCGCCTCGACTCACGCTTCGTTCGCGGACACCGAGATGCTTGTTGACCTCGCGGATTCGATTGGTCTGGTGCGGCTTCTGGTAACCAATCCCGTAGCCAGATTCGGCGAGGACGAGGGAAGCCGGCTTCTCTCCCAAGATATGTACGTCGAGCTGCCCTTCCTCTCGTACTATTCTGACCAGGATGCGGGGAACCGCCTTCGGGCGGACATCGAAGAGATCGGGCCTGACCGCTGCATCGTCTCGACGGACTTCGGTCAGTGGATGAACCCGCCACCCGCCGAGGGGATGCGGATGGCCATCGCGGCGATGCTCGACGCGGGAATTACAGAGGACGACATCACCAAGGTCGTGCGGACGAATCCCCTCGACTGCGTAGGGCTGACCGCCGACTGACCGATCAATGCCTGAAGTGGCGGACGCCGGTGAAGACCATCGTCATGCCTTCCCGGTTCGCGGCCTCGATGACCTCATCGTCACGCATCGAGCCGCCCGGCTGTGCTATCGAAATAATCCCCGCCTGAGCGGCGGCCTCGATGTTGTCGGCGAACGGCATGAAGGCATCGGACGCCAGCGCGCTCCCCTCAACCTTGTCGCCCGCAGTCTCGATGGCGAGCCGGATGCTCGTGACGCGGTTCGGCTGACCTGTCCCCATGCCGACGAGGGTGTTGTCCTTGCCAAGCACGATGGCGTTCGACTTGATGTGCTTGCACACCCTCCACGCGAAAGCCAGATCGGCAAGCTCCCGCTCCGTCGGCTGGCGCTCGGTGACGACCTTCCATGAGGCCGGGTCTTCATCAATCGCGTCGGCGGTCTGAAGCAGAGCGCCCCCCGATACCAGCCGCAGATCAAAGCCGCTCAGGTCGCCGCCCGTGGCGTTCACCTTCAGGATGCGGGTCTCCTTCCGTCGCTTGAGGATATCGAGCGCCTCCGGCTCGTAGTCGGGCGCGACGATGACGTGGTACAGCACCCCCCGCATGGCCTTTGCAGTCTCGGCGGACAGCGTCCGGTTATAGGCCACGATGCCCCCGTATGCCGACACGGGATCGCCCTCCAACGCCCGACGGTACGCCGTCGCCTGGTCGTCATGCACGGACAGTCCGCACGGGTTCAGGTGCTTGACGATACACGCCGCCGCCTCGGAAAAGTCCGTTACAGCAGACCACGCCGCCTCTGCGTCCAAATAGTTGGTGAAAGACATCTCGATGCCGTGCAGCCGCTCGGCGTTTACGATCCCCCCCGCCGCCAGCGGGTCACGGTACACCGACCCTTTCTGGTGAGGGTTCTCGCCATAGCGCATGTCGGCAATCTTCTCGAAGCCCACCGCGAATTCCGAGCCGGACTGGAGGTCGCCCTCGCTCAGGTACCGCGAGACCGCCGCGTCGTACTGTGCCACGTGCCGAAACGCCTTCAGGGCCAGTCCCTTTCGCTCTTCCAGCGTCAGCGCGTTGGCCTGTCGCATTCGTTCGCCAATCCAGCCATAGTCGGCGGGATCGACAATTACGATGACCGAAGGAAAATTCTTCGCGGCGGCGCGGATCATCGTCGGCCCGCCGATGTCTATGTTTTCCAGTGCGTCTTCAAGCGTCACGCCCGACTTGCGAATCGTCTCGACGAAGGGGTACAGATTCCCGACCACCACGTCGATGCCGTCGATGCCGCGCTCACTGAGCTCAGCAACATGCGAGTCCAAATCGCGCCTCGCGAGAATGCCTGCGTGAATGACCGGATGCAGCGTCTTGACCCTGCCGTCCAGGATCTCCGGGAACCCGGTGACGTCCGAGAGCAGCGTAACCGGCAGCCCCGCGGAGGTCAGCTCCGCGCGCGTCCCGCCCGTGCTGATGATCTCGTACCCGGCCTCGATCAGCTTCTCGGCGAACTCGACGGCTCCCGTCCTGTCGTAGACGCTAACAAGCGCTTTCATTCGGTTGTTTTTCTCCTGTCCTCGTCATGGACTGCCATCTCAGAGGTTGACCCTCCTCTCGCCGGTCGCTCGCACGACCTCGCCCACGACGCGCGCCTCCGGTGACAGAGAACACACCTCCTCGGCGTTCTCCGGGTCACAGGCGACCACCATTCCCAGCCCCATGTTGAACACGTGGTACATCTCGTCCTCGTCGATATTGCTGAGCTCCTGCAGCAGGGTGAAAATCGGCGGAACGGTCCACGTTGAAGGGTCGAAGTGAACGCCCAGCCCGTCCGGCAGCATTCGCGGCACGTTGTCCCGCAAGCCCCCTCCCGTAATGTGCGCCATGCCCTTGGCGTGACCGAGCACGGGCCGCACCACCGGGTAGTAGGCCGTATGTGGCTGCAAGAGCGCTTCCCCGATACTGCTTCCTAGCTCCTCGTGATGCTCGAACAGCGGCGACGGGTCATCGTCGAGTCCAAGCGCGTGGCGCACGAGAGAGAAGCCGTTAGTGTGCAGACCGTTGGAGGGTATGCCTATGAGCACGTCCCCCTCACTTATGTTTGAGCCGTCCAGGATGTTATCCCTTTCAACCACGCCGACCGCGAAGCCCGACAGGTCGAACTCTCCCTGAGCGAACAGTCCGGGAAGCTCCGATGTCTCCCCGCCGATGAGGGCGCACCCGTTCTCGATGCACGCCGCCGTGATGCCCCGGACAATCTCTTCCGCGAGGTCGGCGTCCATCTTGCCCGTCGCGATGTAGTCGAGAAAGAACAACGGCTTCGCGCCGCACACGATGACGTCGTTGACGCAGGCGTTGACGACATCCCGCCCCAAGTTCTCGAACCGGCCCATGACAAGCGCGATCTTGAGCTTGGTGCCGACGTTGTCCGTGCCCGACACCAGGACAGGCTGTCGATACCCGGATAGTTCGAACAACCCGCCGAACCCTCCGACTCCGCCCAGCACCTCCGGCCCGTGCGTCGTGGCGGCGAGAGTCTTGATTCGCTGCTTGGCGGCCTCTGCCGCGTCGAAGTCGACTCCGGCGTCCTTGTAGGTCTGTCCGGACTGCGGCTGTGACATCAATTCTCGAAGGCCAGCTTGTCCATTTCGAGCTGGACGGGGATGGGCTGGTTGCCGGTGAAGCAGGCCATGCAGTTCCGGTCCTCGACCGTCCCGATGGCCCTGAGCAGACCGCCGGTGCTCAGGTATCCCAGGGAGTCGGCGCCCACGACTTCGGGAATCTCGCTGATATCCCTGTTGGACGCGAGAAGCTCCTCGCGTGTCGGGAAGTCCACGCCCAGGTGGCAGGGATGCTTGATCGGGGGCGACGCTATTCTCAGGTGCACTTCCCTGGCGCCCGCGCGTCGGAGCATGGCTACGAGTTGGGCCTGGGTTGTCCCTCGAACGATGGAGTCATCGACCACCACGAGGCGTTTGCCCTTGATATTCTCGATCAGGGGGTTGTACTTCATGCGCGCGCCCATGTCTCTCAGGCGCTGATCGGGCATGATGAACGTGCGGACGACGTAGCGGTTCTTGATGAGGCCTTCCTCGAAGGGAATGCCGGACTCCTCGGCGTAACCCACCGCGGCTGGTATGCCGGAGTCGGGGACGCCGATGACCATGTCGGCGTCTGCCGGATGCTCTCTCGCGAGCTCCTCGCCCATCGCCTTGCGGCTGTTGTATACGAGGCGGTTGTCGATCACGCTGTCGGCGCGGGCCATGTAGATGTGCTCGAAGATGCAGGGTGCCCGAACCCCGTCGGACATCCGCCGGCTTACGCTGCGAAGGCCGTCCGCGTCGATAGCCACCACCTCGCCGGGATGTATGTCCCTGACATAATCGGCGTCGATCTGGTCGAGAGCGCACGTCTCCGACGCGATCACCCAGCCGCCGTTGAGCTTGCCGATGCAGAGAGGCCGCACCCCCATCGGATCGCGAATGCCGTACACCGTGTCTTCCGTCATCACCGTCAGGGAGTACGCGCCTTCGAGCCTCCCCATGGAGTAGACAATGCGCTCCTCCAGCGTCGGAGCCGGGGCGTGCGTCATCAGGTGCGCGATGATCTCGGAGTCGCTCGTGGTCTTGAACGTCGCTCCCCAGTCCTCGAGCTCGGACCGGAGCGCCCTGGCGTTTACGATATTGCCGTTGTGGGCGAGTGCGATCTCCACGCCGGAGCCGTTGGAGAAGATCGGCTGGGAGTTTTCGATGGTGCTCCGGCCGGTGGTCGAGTAACGGGCGTGGCCGATGCCGAGGTGGCCGGGAAGGACGACCAGGTCTTCCTCATTGAACGCTTGGGTGATGAGACCCATCGCCGTGCGACTCTTGATCTGGCTGCCGTCGCTCGTGGCGATGCCCGCGCTCTCCTGCCCGCGGTGCTGAAGGGCATGGAGCGCGAAGTATGCGGTCCGGGCGGCGTCCTCTCCTGGCAGGTATGCTCCAACGATGCCGCAAGCCTCGCGCGGCCTATCCGTTGGAAAGGACATCCTCACCCCCTGAATCTGCGGCGTGGATACAATCCCTGCACTGCCACCACCACTTGAGATTATAGGCGCGACATCGGGCACGGTCAACGAAAGGAGGGGCGATTCGCGAATCACCCCTACGGGACAATACGAATTGAATAAATTTGGCGCAACACACCCTCACTCACCGTTGCCCTTCAGCCTCGTCTGCGCCCGGATCGACGGCATCAGGAGGCCGATCAAGAACAACAGAGACAGACTCACCCCCGAGATGATCGTGATCGCCATCGGCGCTCCGACCCTCTCGGCCAGCGCTCCGACGATCAGCGATCCGGCTGGGCTGGTTCCTATCGCCAGGCTGATGACTCCCAGTGCCTTGCCGCGCATTCCTGCCCGGGCGACCAGCATCACCACGGTCGCCTGCATGGTGCCGAATCCAGCCATGCCCGCTCCGAGTACCAGCAGCAGGGCGAGCGACAGCAGATAGACCTTGGAGAACGAGAATCCCATGAGGCATACGGCAGCCAGTACCGAGCCGCCGATGAAGATGAGGCCATGCCGCCGGACGTTTGTGGACGAGGCGATCGCTATCGCCGACGCCGACGCGCCAAGCCCGGAGACCGAGTCCATGAGCCCCATCAGGTCCGGGCCGACTCCCAAAACATCGCGCGCGATTACCGGGATGAGGAAGCGGTAGGGGAAGAACAGCACGTTCATCACGATGGTAATCAGGACAACCGCCAAGAGCGTGCGATGCCTGAGGGTATACCGGATGCCCACCAGCAGGTCGAGGATTATCCGCCGTCTTACGGCCGACGCCCGTCCCCTGATGTCGGGCCTCAGCATCCAGACCAGCACTACCGAGACCATGGAGAACCCGACCACCGCCACGTACCCGCCTACCACGTCCACCTGGCTGATCAGGACCCCCGCAAGCGCAGGGCCGACCATGGCGCTCGCGTTCATGCCAATCGAGTCGAGCGCCACGGCATTCGTGACGCCGCTGCTCCCCACGAGGTCGTGGATCATCGAACGTCGGGTCGGCAGCTCCAGCGCCCAGGCCGAGCCGACGAGTGTGATCGTCACATAGGCGTGCCAGAACTCCTCCCTGCCCATGACGAGGATGGCCGCCATTCCTATCGCCGCCACGAAGCCGACCACCTGCGTCACGCGGAGCAGTTTGAGACGGTCGAACCTGTCGGCCAGCACTCCGCTCAGCAGACCGACGAAGAGCATCGGCGCAAGGGAGAAGAACCCGACCAGCGACACGAGAAAGGCAGAGTCGGTCAGCGTCAGCACCATCCAGCCCAGCAGCGTCATCTGCATCCACCGCGACAGCAGCGAGCAGAAATTCGCCGGCCACATGATGCGGTAGCTCGGACTCTGGAACGCCGCAAACGTGCGCGGCATCTTGGAGCGGTGGGGGAGCCTCACGCTACTGCCCGCCGACAAGCGTTGCTCGGCTCTTCCACAAGTTCAGTGCCTCCACCATACCTGATACGAGGCCAAGCGTACCCCGTGAGTACCCCCGTTCGTGCTGAGCTTGTCGAAGCACGAGTTGCCGGATACTTCAAGCCCCACAAGCCTTTGGGGGAATCAGCCATAGAGCCGGAATTGGCCCTCACCGGATTCATTCCTGCACCGGAAAGACCGTCCATTGCACGGTCGCGACGGCGGGAATATCGTTGAGGAGACACCCTCGGTTTTCGAGCCTGACGCCGTATTCACCGTGCGCCGCGGCAAGAAAGGCGTACTGCGACTCATAGACATAGTGGCTGGCCGTGCCTTTTGCGGCGTTCTGCCGGGGTGTGAGGACTAAGAGAACGTTGCCAAACGGGTCGATTACTCTCGGCACACCGCAGATGTGCTCGTCGTGCTTCTCCTGCCTCACCTCGACCGACACCTCGACTCGCTCGCCTACGGTTGCCCGTATGTTCGACTGGTGGAACGCCGACGCCAGCAGATCAAACTGCTCCGGCATAGGACGCGTCACCGGAATGGGGTTGACACTGTGAGCCTCTTCAGACTCCCCGCAGGCGAGCACCCCTATCAGCACAACTGCCGCCAGACAGCCGACGAGTAGGCGGAGAATCATATACCCGAGGCGTTCATGGCTCGGTCTCATTGATGCGTCCCGTCCGTGAGTGATGCTATTGATTGTAGCGTCCCTGAATAGCCTATGGTATGCTCTTTTCGACCTACCACAGTCATTTCGCGTTCTCGTGTTGAGCAACGGATGCGCGGCTTCGCGCCTCCTTCCGATCAACATGGGAATGGCGACTGTGGTAGGTAGCCAGTATCCAAAGCGGAAGGAGGCTACCTGTGAACCGCGCACTACTTATCGCCGCCTCTGTATTGCTATTTCTCTTATTCTCTACCGTAGCTAATGCTGACTATCCTGAGACCTGCGATCAATCGCAGCGAGAGGTTCCTAGCAACCCCCATTCCCGCTGTAAGTGGGTGCCCGATTCCATGATCACCTCTGCCGGGTACGTCGTTGAGATGGAATATCCTGTATGCCGACATTACATCTACCTTGAAGGATTGGCTTCGCTTCCCCCAGGTGAGTTTGGTAGATACCGAGCATACAAAAACAATGAATTAGACGTAGCCCACATCAGTTCTGGAGATGGTGGGGACGGAGGAGGGCTAAGCACCACCTATACCTCTGGTTCAAGTGGATGGATGTGGGAGACCACCGATAAAGGCATACGAATTAGAAATTTTCTACCGTCAGACGGTGGGACTCATCCCTACAGTTACCACGATTTCACAGTGAATGTGGGAACACCATATAGACAGCAATTTGTTCGCTACAACCTGCCAACAGCCAAGATCATATTTGAAGCCTTTATTGATTCGGAGCACAGCGACAGGCGGTATCCAGTCAAGATTGGTGAACTGAACCGGATAGCCAACATCAACAGCCACGATACTTTGGCCTGGTCTTGCTACGAACGTCTACAGGTTGAAAAACAGAGACTAGAGAACCTCGACAAGCTGGAGGCCGAGCGAATTGAACTAGAGCAACAACTACTTATTCACCAAGAGAAGGAACGAGCAAGAATACAAGACGAGAACATTCGCATAGCCCAAGAACGGAAACATGCTCAGAAACGCCTAGAAGCTACTCAACAGGTGTCTGCCGAGATAGATGCTGCCAACGCTGCTTGGCTGGTTGAACTGCGATCTATTCGAGCAATCGAGGAACAAATCCAAGAGGAATTGAACCAACGTACTCTTGCCGCCATTGAGAGCGCAAGGCTATTGAAGGATGAGTATATTGCCATAAAGACGTTACAGATGGAAGAAGCTAGGCGAAGGTCTGCGCTCTTGAACGAGTGGTATGCTGAGGCTTTGCTGTCTTGGCAAGACTTTGAGGATTTGGCTAATAGAACATGGGCTGAGATTTCGGCCAATGAAAACGAAGTCGAAAGAGTGAAAGGAGAGATTCAGACCATACAAGACAGCTTTGACCAAACCTTGCTAGAAATACAGCAACGAATAGAGCAGTTCAACCTAGAACAACAAAAAGACAATAGCTAATAACTTCTAAACTCACCACAGGAGACCATCATGGAAAAGGAACTAACCCTAGAATACTTACACGGATTTATGAACGGAATGGCACATCAGATAGCGACGATTACGGCATCGCCCGAATCTGACATTCCTGACCGTATGCAAAATCGCGTTGACGACATCCTCCGTGGAAGCCTTTCAACAAATTATTCCGCGGATTGGCTCGCCGGATTCAGTGCTGGTGTCATGACGCTGGGTAGCCTTACTGACGAATGATTCTGTAGCATCCTCCCAATTTCATACCTGTTTTCATATATAGCACCTATGATGACAGCCTACATTCGGGACTATTACCATGAGACGTGAAATATACCAGAGTCACACTTTGTGATAGATAGGTGCCGATTGTAGAACGCAGCCACCACGACAGAAAACGGGTTTACGGGTGTGCCTAATGTCCGTTGTCTGGCAATTGAGGAAGCAGGGTAGGGGTATCCAGCTCACTCCCGTACACGAAAAATTCGCACGTCGCGATTCTCGTAGACCTGTTCGAGCGCCCCGTCGAGGCCGTTGTCGAACTTCGCCAGTCCCACCGGGTCGTAGTACAGCCGCTCGACCTTGCCGAGGTAGACGTACTCGACCCCGTACTCCCGCATGATATCCAGCGCCTCCTGAGGAGACGGCGTGTTGTAGATTCGCTCGACCTCACGGATGCGCTGATCGACGGTCTCGCGGTAGTTCCAGCGCTGCTGTTCTTGATGCCATTCCCAACCCACTATGTTCGGCAGACCCGTGTAGATGGAGATTCGACCGCCCCAGCGATAAGTGGGCGTCACCCCTTCAAGCATCACGGGTGAGCCCTCCACGTTCTGCTGTATCCACCGGATAGCCTCATAGTCTGCCGTCAGGTCGATGGTTCCCCGCTGGTCCGAGTACTCCCGACCGTCGCGCATGTAGGCCATCCCGTCCAGGGTGAGCGGAATAGTCGTATCGAATCGGACGAGGAGCCTGTCCATTGTTCCGAGCACCGGGTAGACGGACACGCAGACCACGAGCACGCCCAGGCAGCCGAGCCACACCTTCTTCCACTTCGGCATTGAGTCCAGAGACCCCCTCCGACCATGCCACAATCGCCAAAGCATGTACGCCGACGCGAGCGCCAGCAGCACCCACACCTGCAGGTAGAACTTGAACACCGTGTTCATGCGGTCGATATCACCCTCGACGCGGTAGACGTCCACGCCGATGACTACGCAGAACGCCGTGAGAGCCAGCAGAAGCGCGAACACTGTCTGCGGCGCGTCCAAGCGTGAGGAGAACACGATTCGCACCGCCGTCGCCAATGCCAGGACGACGATTGCGAACACGAACGGCGTCGTGCTCCCCGTTATCTCGACCAGTTTCAGCACCACCACCAGTCCAACGGCGCATAGCCCCAATACGACGAGCGCAGTACGCACGAAGCCAATCCGCTTGAGGTGCGTACGCTCCACGTCCGGCGCCTCGACGAGTTTGGAGAAGGGCCGCCAGACGATTCGCCCGAGATCAAGAAGCCAGCCGCGCGACTCGTTGACGACAAACGACCCGATAACGAACACGAACAGTCCCGCTATCAGCATGAACTGCCAGAGCACCGTTTGATTGGTCGTAGCCTCGAGGCTGGAAAACGCCGTCTCGTAGTTCAGGTGATACGGCAGGAAGACGACAAACCCGATCACGAAGATCAACACCGACTTGATCGCCGCCTCAACCATGACCACCACGTTCAGCCCTCCGGTCCTCAGCACCCCGGCGAGCAGGACGGCGGCCATGCTCAGCAGCAGATACGTCGGGTAGTCCCACGTATTCAGCGGTCGAAGCGCGCCGACCGCGACTCCCAGCACGGCCACCTGCGCGAAGTCGGCAATACCCCAGCCCATCCCTGCGAGTCGACCTCTTCCTCGCTCGGAGCCTCTAGCCCTCAATACGACTGCCAGCGCGGCTCCAACGACAAGCACGGTAAACGGCAACGCCATGAGATGCGCGTGCAGGTCGGCGAACAGGAACGTGAAGAACGGGAACTCCGTGATCTCGTTGCCCGGCGGATCGGGCGGCATCATCCGGCTGCTGCGCCAGAAGTCGAACCCTCGAAGAGGCTCACTCTGTACAAACGCCCAAAGGTTCTCGATGCTCTGAATAGCGCCGTCCAGGTTCCCGATCACCGCCACGAAAAGCGCCGCAGCGATTCCGGCAAGCACCGGAGACCACGCGAAGGCGCTTGCGCCCTTTTTGAAAGAATCGTCGGGGACTCGGTGAGCAGGTCTTGGGGAGAGCTTCGTCCGCGCCGCCTCCGCGAGGTTGTAGACGACGCTGAACGCTCCTCCGACGGTGAGGGCGAAGAACATCGGCACGGCGAGGTTTACTGCAACTGCCGTGTCGATGCCGGTCGCGTGGATGAACGACGCGACGATGAACTGTCCCCAGTAGTAGTAGTTGAGGTAGCCCCCCGCGTACCAGGGGTCGTATGGCGGCATGAACGAGGACTTCAGCACGGCGTTCAGGTACGCCGTGTCCATCGGCTTCTCGCCCCCTTGCCACTGGTGCCACAGGTCGGGGTTCGCCATTCGCAGCACGACGAAGGCAAGGAAGGCGACGATGAAGACCACCTCGCATATCGCGATGACCCTCCACCGCTCGTGGAAGAACGACCAGAACGACGACCACGTGAACCCCAGCACGACGCACGACGCCAACCCGACCGCACCGACTCCCACAACCACCGCCCCGAACGAGAATGCCATCCACTGGAGACTCGCCAATACCCAAGCCACAAGCGAGACCACCAGGATGCCCAGCAGCTTGGCGAGCAGGTACCCCGCATCGGGCAGAGATCGGAAGACCGCCAGCGCGATTGGCAGTATTGCCAGCGCCATGAGCTGCATCACGACCAGCCATGCCAGGACTGGCATCCTGCTCGCTATCCCATCGGGGTTCACGATATCCGTCCATGTCCCGCCCGCGCGTTGGGCCCGCAGGTCCTCCTCGGAGAGCAGCAGACCAACCTGCTTCGGGCCCATCGGGGTAGCTGCCCTAAAGTCTTCCAATCCGAACGGATCGTCCCCTGCCGCGCCGAGGATGCGCTCGCGAATGGTGTCCGCGTCGAGCCGCTCGACGTTCTCGAACACTAATCCTTTCGGGTGGTCATATACGGAAAAACTCTCGTCGGCATAGCCAAGATTGATGTTCAGTCCCGGCGGCGTTTCCTGACCCTGCGGCGTAAGAAGTCCGGGCCTGCCATACGTGTCGTCGACCAGCGTCACGCCCGCAATGTTGGGGTAGCTCGTCTCGACATTCGCAAGCCGGTATCCAAGTTCCCCTCCGAATAGCTGCCGGTAGTACGCCGACGTAACCGGATACCTCTCCGGCAGTCGGGTTATGGTCCCGTACAGTCGGTTGCTGTAGAAGAGGATGTAGTCGGCTCTGACGAGCTCAGTGGCCAGTCTGTCGAGCTTGCGCGGCGTGTCCGGTTCGTACACGGGCAACCTCGGCACGTCATAGCGCCCCAGGTCCGGGAGCCCCTCTTCCCAGTGCTCCATGAGGATGACGGAACCTTCGGGCACGTTTCGTTTGATCCACTCGGACGACCGTACAGCCGTATGAGGAGCTTGGTAGACGCCCAAGTATGCAAGCGCGTACAGCCCCGTCACCGCGGCCAAGGCGATCATCGCGGCCGTGACAGCGTGTCGGAGCCATCGCCGGTAGGACGCCGCCCATTCCCACAGGTGGAAGAGCATCTGCGTTCCGAAGAGCACCAGCAGCGGCGCAACCGGAATGAGGTACCGGGTGAACTTGACCTGGAACGCTCCGGTCACCAGTAGATAGGGGACGACCCATGACAGGAGCAGCACCGTCCCCCGCGACTCCCTCGACCGAACCCCTAGCGTGGCGACCAGGGCCGCGAACGCGATCATAGAAGCGGCGGCTATGAAGACGATCCCGGTCGAGACTAGCAGCAGTCCCATCGGGATGAGCCAGCCGACCACGAGGTACATGAGCCCGTAGTAGAACCTCATTCCCCGCAAACTCGCGTAGAGCAGTCCAGCCCACGCGACCATGCCGAGAGGCCACCCCAGTCCGAACGCCGCTAGTTGCCGCACGTGGTATAGGTACGCAGCCGTGTCGATGTACTGACGCGTGTAGGGGTAATCGCGGATTCGCCGCACCATTTCGGACTGCTCGGTGACATCCGCGACAAATCGCGACGCGTCGATGATGGCGTACGGCTGCACGATCATGAACGTCGCCAGCGACGCGCACCCTGCCGCGAGCAGCCCAATGAAGGCCATACCTATACGTCGACTTGCCTCATTCCTGTCACCACCCGTCGCGCCTAAAACGGGCAAGACGTACAGCAAATGGGCCACCACCAGCGCAAAGTATATTGGCGCCATACTGACCTTCGTCGCCAGTCCCAGCCCTACTATCACGCCCGCGATCACCGAGTCCCGCAATCTGCCCCCAACCGCCACGCGGTGCATGAAGTACAGTGCGGCAATGCTCGTCAGCCCGAGCACGATATCGAAGGTCAGGAAGTGACTGAGTTGGATGTGGATCACCGCCAGCGACACCAGCGCTGCCGCAAGCAACCCTTGCCGTTTGCCATAAAGACTCGCGCCGAGGAGGTACGTCAGGAACACGACGCAGACGTCCGCCAGCGCCGATAGTCCTCGCCCGACCGTCCAGACGTCGTATACGTCGCCGGGAATTATCGAATGGGCGATCTTGAATAGATAGAGCGGGAAGCTGCCGTAGGCGAACTGTCCCGGGTTCCACGGACTCCGCTCGGCGTCAAGGAGGTCGCCAAGGTCACCCAATGTAGGGAATTCAATTCCATCGATCAGGGAGATGATGTGGCGCTCGTCAGGGTGTGGCGAATGACCGTACCCCTCGTCCCAGTCGATCCCGTATAGCCGCAGGGCAAGCGCAACGACCAGGATGACCGCGAGCGCGGTGGCTGCGAGGATGCTGTTCCGATCAAACGGACGGCTGGCTCCGCCCGCGTCCTGCTCGTCGGCGGGCGGCTGAGATTGCGTACTCTCCATGAAAGCCTATTGTATCTACGCGGCAAGAGCTACAGCAACGAACCGAATGGTCGGCTCACCGCAGAGAAAACCCTTGCATGACCTCACGACTCCTGTCATTCCGAACGTAGCGAAGCAAAGTGAGGAATCTAAAATCCTTGTCCTCATGGTAGGATCTCGTAGCGCCAACAGGGTTGCGGGAAGTCTTAGATTCCTCGCTGCGCTCGGAATGACAGGTTGGGTGGCACCTACCTAGGAGTCTCTATGACGGTAACCTAGGTCACTCAGACGGAGACGATATCCTCTGAAACCGCTCGTACGCTTCTCCCCACACGTCGCTGTCCTCCGGCAAATACGTGGTCAACTCAAAACTGCGCCGGACAATCTCCCGCCCCTCCGCCAGCGACGAAATCTCCCCCGACGCCGCCATCTGCATCAGGACATTGCCCGCCGCCGTCGCCTCCACCGGCCCCACGACAACAGGCCGACCCACCGCGTTGGCCGTGAACTGATTGAGCAGGAGGTTCTGTCCGCCTCCCCCAACGATGTGCAGCGTATCAAAATGGCTGTCGACAATACCTTCAATCGTTTCGAGCGCCATCCGGTACCGGAGCGTGAGACTCTCCAAAATTGTCCGCACGACCTCCCCGCGGGTGGACGGCGTCGTCTGGCCGCTGCGCGTACAGAAGTCCGCTATGCGGGCAGGCATATCCCCCGCAGGAGTGAACGACCGGTCGTCCGGGTCGATGATCGCTGCGAACGGCGTGGACGCCTCAGCCATCCGCGTCAACTCCGCGTATGAGTGCGAATGTCCCTGCGCCTCCCACGTCGCCCGGCATTGCTGAACAAGCCACAAGCCGGATATGTTCTTCAGCGGACGTACCGTGCCAAGCACACCCACCTCGTTGCCAAGCTCGAATGCCTCCGCCCGCTCGTTCATCACCGGTTCGGGCGTCTCGACTCCCAGCAGTGACCACGTTCCCGAACTGAGAAACGCCCACGTCCCCTCATCTGCGGGCACAGCGGCCACCGCCGACGCCGTATCGTGTGTACCCGGCAGGACCACATTCACACCGCTCGCTCCCGTCTCTTCCGCGACTTGCGGCAGAAGAGGCCCCAGCGACTCCCCGGCGTCCCGTATGTTCCCCAGCATGTGGGACGGCAGCCCCACTGCATCAAGCAGCGGGTATGCCCAGTCCCGTTTCCGAACGTCGTAGAGCTGGCTCGTGCTGGCAAACGTGTGATCCGTGGACATGACGCCCGTCAGCCGGTAGTTGATGAGATCGGGGATGAAGAGTAGCCTCGATGCCTGCGCGAGCCGCTCCGGTGGCTCGGCCAGAAGCTGGTACAGGGTATTCATCTCCATGAGTTGGATGCCCGTCTGCTCGTACAGGAAGTCCTTCCCGAGCCAATCCATGGCCGAATCATGGATCCCCGCCGTGCGAGGATCCCGGTACTGGTGTGGCAGCCCCATGAGCGTGCCATCCCCATCGAGCAGCCCGTAGTCGACACCCCACGTGTCCACGCCAACGCTGACCAAATCTTTGCCGAAGGCATTGGCAGCGGCCGCAATGCCCCGCTTGACCTCGTCGAACAGCGCGGGTAGGTCCCAGTGAAAACTCTCGCCACGCCGAACGGGCACGTTCGGGAAGCGGTGCACCTCTCTCAGCGCAAGCCGCTCGCCGTCGAACGTCCCGGCGATGGCCCGTCCGCTCTCAGCGCCCAGGTCGAGCGCGAGGTATGTCTTTCCCGCGCCACTCATGTGTACCTTCCGTCCAAGCCTGCGTTGCTCCGCGTGGACGCGCCCGGTTGGACATAGCTCCGCCCCCACTTCGGAGGCATTATAAACGCAATTCCTAGTGACAACCCGCGAGAGGAGGCCTCTGCATAACTCCAACATCCGTCATTCCTGCGGAGGCAGGAATCCATCTTCAGTGTTTAGCCAATAGTCCTTCAAAGAACGGGGGACCAACGCCTGTTTCATAACAGGTGGTGAGAGTTACAACCCTCATGACATATTCCGAACACAGTACACCCCCAAACCTGTCATTCCGAACACAGTACACCCCCAAACCTGTCATTCCGAACACAGTGCACCCCCAAACCTGTCATTCCGAACGTAGCGCAGCGGAGTGAGGAATCTAAAATCCATATCCACCAAACGAATTCTCTTCGCTAGAGCGAACCTATTGGCGACGAACGACCCTGGATTCCTCTCTACGCTCGGAATGACAGGTTATCTTGCCGTGGGCACCTCACGCCCAACGAATTGTGGCCGGCACTGCATTGTGCAAACACCCCTGCTTCGCTTTGCCCAATCCTTCATATCCCATTCAGAGTTTGGTGCTATAATGAAATGCCCGATACTTCGCGTGCTCATTCGGCGCGCCTCAGAGCATCGGCTGCGACAGCAATAAGCTAGGAGACGACCAATGAAGGTTGTGTTTTTGGAGGACGTGGAGGGAGTCGCCCAGGGGGGCGAGGTCAAGGACGTCAAGAGGGGATTCGCGCGGAACTACCTCATACCGCAGCGGCTGGCAATGCCGGCAACCCGTGATTCCCTGCAGCGGATCGACCGCCTGAAGAAGCAGGCGGAAGAGCGGCGGCTGCGGACGATACGCGACATGAGAGCGCTCGCCGAGGAGCTGAGAGGCAAGCGAGTCGACGTTCCCATGCGCGCCGGAGCCGGCGGAAGGCTGTACGGCTCGGTCACCAACGCCATCGTTGCAGACGCGCTGTCGGAACTCCTAGACCGCGAGATCGAGCGCCGAAACGTCCAGATACCCGACTCCATACGCGAGGTCGGGACGTTTGAAGTGCGCGTCCACCTCTACTCTGATATCGACGCCGAGGTCGAGGTCCTTGTCCATCCGATGGAGATGGAGCCCGACGAGTTCCTGCGACAGCTCGAAGAACGCAGAGCCCAGGCGGAAGCCGGTGACGAGGACGCCTCCGACGAGACCGACGAAGAGACCCCCGCCGCCGAGGCCGACGAACCGGCAGAAGATGCCCCCGAGACGGCAGAGGACGAAACTCCCGCCGACGAAGAGTCTTCGTAAGCCCGGAAACTCTCCCTCCGGCGCATTGCTGCCGCGTCCACCTTGGACGGCGAGACGGTATCATCGACAGATCGTAAGACTGGTTCCCTCATGCTTTCGTCTCTCCCGCGTATAGCCCGGCTCGTGGAACACCTCCGCACAACCCCCACCACTGTCATTCCGAACGCAGCGTAGCGGAGTGAGGAATCTAGAATCCTCGCACTACCGGACTCGTGCCAAACGTCATTCATCCTGCCTTTCCTCACACCGCGATCTCCGCGCACCCGAAATTGACAGAAAGGAACATACGTACTATACTGATCTCATGTGGCCATCCTATGCCTAACTTTACAATAACGCCGGAAATGTCCCAGAATGTCCCGAATTGTCACACTTTTCGAAAATGATTCCCCGACAATCATGCGCGCACTTTCCAATCGACCCCTCTCAATCGCTCACCGATGCCGCCTAACTTTACAATAACGCCGGGAATGCAACAAAATGCAACACCATGCAACAATTTTGGGAAAATTCCCTCCGATAGTTAGGTGCTCGCACTGCCCCGAGTTGGCCCCTCTCGGTCCCTTATCGGAGCATCCCGTCCAAGCAGTTTTCGCATAGGCTTCCAAACGCGAGCCCGAATAGGCAGGGCAGTGCATCAATCCGATAGACCGACCGCAGGATCGCCCAAAACTGGCACGGGTTTTCTGACCGACCACCTATGGCATCGAGTCGATGTCCCTGATAGCTTAAGCGCCCCATGGTCTACACCGACAGACTGCTCCCCCACAGCGTAGAGGCCGAAGAATCGGTCATCGGAGCGCTGCTCATCGACAGCGATGTCCTGCCCAAGGTAGCCGGGATCGTTACCGCCGAGGACTTCTACGTAACCAAGAACCGCTGGTGCTACGAGGCCTGCCTCGCCCTGTTCGACCGCAGCGAGGCCATCAACCAGGTGACCGTCGCCGAGGAGCTGAACCTCAAGGAGCGACTCGAAGAGATCGGCGGCACGTCCTACCTCGCCCATCTCGTCCGCACCGTGCCCACCACCATCCACGCCGAGCACTACGCGACCATCGTTCAGCGCACCTCCATCATGCGCCGTCTCATCAGGACCGCCGACGAGATAGCCTCCATCGGCTACGAGGGCGACGCCGACGCCGAGGCTGCCCTCTCCAAGGCCGAAGATCTGCTCTATCGAGTTAGAACGGCTCAAAGCACCCGTGACTTTGTGCACATTCGCCAGGTCCTCGACCAGTACATGGAAGAGGTTGCATCCCTGCAGGCCAATCAGGACATCCACCTCTCTCCCATCGCCACCGGGTTCCCCGACCTGGACAAGCTGCTCGGGGGTGGCCTCCAGCGCTCCGACCTCATCATCGTCGCTGCCCGGCCCAGCCTTGGCAAGAGCACGCTCGCATTCAATATCGCCCGCCATGCCGCCGAGCAACTGGCGAGAGTCGCCGTCTTCAGCCTCGAAATGAGCGCCGAGCAGATCGGCATCCGCCTCGTCGCCAGTGAGGCGGACGTCGACAGCCACCGGATGCGCGTTGGTCTGCTCAACAGCCAGGAAGAGCAGCGCGAGCACGACGCAATCGGCTACCTCTCAGAGCTCCCAATCTACATCGACGAGACGCCCTTCCAGCGCATCGTCGAGATGCGTAGCAAGATAACCCGCCTCCACAACGAGGAGCCTATCGACCTCCTCATCGTCGACTACATCCAGCTCATCGCCGGTTCGAGCGGCCGTTCGGAAAACCGCGTCATGGACATGGGCGAGATATCCCGCTCCCTCAAGAGCATCGCGCGTGAGCTCGATGTACCCGTTCTCGCCCTCTCCCAGTTGAGCCGCGCCCCGGAACAGCGCCTGAACCACAGACCCCTTCTCTCCGACCTGCGAGAGAGCGGCAGCATCGAGCAGGACGCCGACGTGGTCGCCTTCATCTACCGCGAGGACAAGTACGTCACGCGAGAGGAGTGGGAAAAGCGCAGCCCCAGCAACCCCTATCCCTCAAACGTCGCCGAGCTCATAATCGCCAAGCACCGCAACGGGCCAACCGGCTCCGTGCATCTCTTCTTCCGCGACGACGTGGTGCGATTCGAGAGCATGACCCGCCCCAACGAAGCTATGGAATTCGCGTAGCGGAGAGAAGCAGTGCCCAACATCTCAGAGGTACTCAGCAATCTCCCCGCCGCCGGTTCGGTCGGCGACGGCGGGCATGTCCCACCCGACGATGAGCCGGACGACTCCGACGGCCGGTGCCAGCTTTGCGGCGGTCACGGTTGGATCAGTCCCAACGTTCCCGTCGGCCACGCTGACTTCGGCACCATCGCCCCCTGCCAGTGCCAGGAGTCCCGCCTCGAAGACGAGCAGCGTGATCGGCTCCTCACCTACAGCAACCTCGGCCATCTCACCCGCTTCCGCTTCGAGAATCTTGATCCTGACGGCCTCTCCGACTCCGAGATTAGCAAGTCCCAGTTCCGCAAGGCCTACGACGTTGCGCGTGTCTACGCCAACGACCCGAGGGGATGGCTCACCTTCACCGGCCCCAATGGGGCAGGGAAGACCCACCTCGCCGCCGCCATCGCCAACCACTGCGTGGACAGCAGCCGCATCGTCTTCTTCTCCCACGCCCCCGATCTGCTCGACCACCTGCGATCCAGCTTCGGCCCTGCAAGCGAGACCTCGTATAGCGACCTCTTTGAGCAGGTCAGATCCACGCCGCTGCTGGTGCTCGACGGTCTCGGCTCCCAGAGCGCAACGCCATGGGCCGAGGAAAAGCTGCGCCAGATCATCAACCACCGCTTCAACGCCGAGCTTCCCACCATCGTCACGACCGCCGTTCCCCTAAACGCACTCGACCCGTACATCGCGACGCGGCTGACGACACGCGGTCTGGGTAGGGTGGTCGAGCTTGGCATGACGCAGTCGGAGCAACTAGAGGAACTTGGACGCATACCGGAAAACTTGCTGAACACCATGACCTTCGAGAGGTTCAGCACGAAAGTCAGCGGCCTGAGCAGTGAACAACGAAAGAGCCTTGAGGCCGCATATCACGCCGCGCGAAACTTCGCCGAGCGACCGGACGGCTGGCTCGTCCTGACGGGTCGGCGCACCGGTGTGGGCAAGACCCATCTGGCCATCGCCGTCGCAGAGCGGCAGCTTCAGGCCGGACGCCAGGTCACGTACTACTTCATGTCGAGGCTGATCTTCGATCTGCAAACGCTCGTTGGGACGGATCCAGCACGGTACGCCGACCTATTTGACCGGGTATCCAACGCCCCCTTCCTCATACTCGACAACCTCCGCACGAGCTTGAGATTCCGCGACATGGAGAATGGTCGCTCCGTCCCTGAGAGATGGTTGGGCGGCACGCCCTGGGCGGAGGACCAGCTTTACCACATCATCACCCACCGGCATAGCCATCGGTTGACGACGGTCATCACCAGTCCGGAGAACTTTTCTGAACAACCGGGTCCGTTCGGGTCGCTCCTTCAAGACCCCACCATCTCGCAGATAATCGACATCGACGCCAACGACTACCGCACGCAGAGACCCTAGCTGACGGCAGTCGAGTAACCGCGCAATCCCGCTAGCTCCCGCTTGCCCGACATACCCGCTGCGTATAAACTTGGGCGACATCGCTCAGACAGAGGACACGACATGAAGATCGCCATCCTGCGAGGCCCCCGCGACCTCGTGATTGAAGACTGGGACCTCGACACGCAGAACCTAGGCCCGAACGACATCTGGGCCGAGACAATCATCTCCGGCTTCAAGATCGGCACCGACCGCGGCAACTACGAGGGCGCGGAGGACGTGCCCGGCGCGCCGACCTACCCCCGCTGGGTGGGAGACAGCAACCTCGCCGTCATCAAGGGCGTCGGCAGCGAGGTTACGAAGTTTACGGTCGGAGACCGCGTCGTTTCCCGCAACCCGCACCAGTCGGAATGGGTGGCCGACCATCGCAATTCCGTCGTCAAAGTCCCTGACGGCGTGGACGACGAGGACGCCATCTGGGCGCACCTCTACACCCTCAGCGGCCTCTGCTTCCGCAAGGCGAACTTCGTGCCCGGCGAGTACGTCGCCGTCGTCGGACTGGGCGTGCTCGGACTCGGCGCTGTCGGGCTGGGCCCTCCGATGGGCGCGAGGACCATTGGCATAGGCAACAGCCCCATCCGCAACGAGATGGCTATGCAGATGGGCGCCCATGCGACCTTCATGTACAACGACCCCGACCTGCAGGCCAAGCTCGACGAGTACACGAACGGCAACGGCATCGACCTCGTCATCCTGACCGCCAACCCGTGGCCCGCCTACCGCACCTCCGTCGAGATCGTGCGCGAAAACGGGCGCGTCTCCATCGTCAGCCTGCTCGGTCGCGGCGAGGAGCCGGCGGACTTCAACCCCCTCGCCATGCAGTACTTCTACCACAAGGGCATCTCGATCATAGCAGTCAACGGCACTGCTCCGTACCAGTACCCGCAAGCAGACGCCGACCGCATGGAGTGGAACAAGCAGTGCGAATTCGTCCTGCAACTCATGGCCGACGGTAGCCTCACGCCCAGCCAGATCGTCACCCACCGTCTCCCCTACGCCCACATGAAAGAGGCCTACGAAATGGCCTACCACCGCGAAAAGACCATGCTCGGCGTAATCTTCCAGTGGGGGGAGTGAGCGGGGTGGACTAGAGCGCGTCCTAAAGTGTGGAGCAGAACTCGGCGCGCACTTCTAAGCAGAGTTCGATGGCCTCCCGAATGTTCGCCAGAGCCTCGTCCTTCGTGCCGCCTTGGCTCACACACCCCGGAATGGATGGGCATTCGGCGATCCAAACTCCATCTTCATCTCGGTCAATCGTTACGGTTATTTTCATTGCTCGAACCCCTGTTGACCGTCCGTCCCCGTTGACCAGAGTCTCGTTGTGCGACGCTTTGACTTACGTTCCCATGTAACACCAACGCCGTCGGATTGTCAAAACACTCGAAGGACTCTACAATCGTCTCCGCGTTAAGCGGTGAGGCCACCGAGTATGAACGCACGAAAGGACCAAACATGACCACCACCAAGAGCAGGGTGCAGGCATCCCTCGATCTCTACGACCGCGCCGAGGAGCTGATCCCCGGCAAGACGCAGCTCATCAGCCGGAGGGCGAGCAGCTTCGCGCACCCGGTCAGCCCGATATACGCCGACCACGCCAAGGGGTCGCGGTTCGTCGACGTGGACGGCAACGAGTACATCGACTGGGTGAACGCGGTCACCGCCATCATCCTCGGTCATGCCGACGACGTGGTCGACGGCGCCGTGAGGGAGCAGATCGGAAAGGGCAGCCTCTTCACCCTGAACAGCCCCCTGGAGATCGAGCTTGCCGAGCTTCTGATCGACACCATTCCCAGCGCGGAGATGGTGCGCTACACCAAGGGAGGCGGCGAGTCCTGTGCCGTGGCCGTCCGCATCGCGCGCGGCACGACGGGAAAGGACAAGATACTCTTCTCCGGCTATCACGGCTGGCACGACTGGTACCAGTCCGCCAACTACCTCGTCGACCCCGAGTCGGGCGAGTTCCCCTTCGCGGGCATCGAGCCGACCGGAGTGCCAAAGGCGCTTGCGGGCACTGCCATTCCCTTCATCTACGAGGACATCGACAACCTGCGGCAACTCTTCGAGGAGAACAAGGGCGAGGTTGCAGCAGTCATGATGGAGCCGATGCGCTCCGAGCGTCCGAAGGAAGGGTACCTCGAAGCCGTCAAGGACCTCTGCCACGCCAACGACGCGCTCCTCATCTTCGACGAGGTCTCTTCGGGATGGCGCATCTCCCTCGGCAGCGCCCAGGAGTGGCTCGGCATCACCCCCGACATGTCCGTCTTCGCAAAGGCTATGTCCAACGGCTACCCGATGGGCTGCGTCGTCGGCTCCCGCGAGGCGATGGAGCCTGCCGACCGCATGTTCATTTCCAGCTCCTACTGGAGCGACAACATCGGCCTCGCCGCCTCTGTGACGACGATCAATGAGCTCAAGCGGCGCAACTCGACCGAGTTCTTCAAGGAGTTCGGCGACAAGATGGCGGCCGCTCTCCAGGACGCCGTCGACTCGGTCGGTATCTCCGCTCAAGTCACAGGCATTCACACTGCCCCGACACTGGCGTTCGACGTTCCCGACCCGGCCATGAAGAAGCCAATCGACACCCTCTTCATCCAGGAAATGGGTAAGCGCGGTGTCTTCGCTCCGACCTCGTTCAAGGCGACGATGGCCCACACCGACGAGGACATCGCCATCACCGCCGAGGCCGCCGCCGACTCCATGCGCGTCATCATGCGCGCGCTCGAAGGGGAGCTCGACACCCTCCTCGAGGCCGAGATCGGGCGAGAACCGTTCCGCCGCATCGTCAGATAGGAAGCCCCTTCGCGAAACACACGCGCAGTTGAAGGGCTGCACGACTCATGACATCAGAATCGAAAGCGGTGGATGACCAGTCCGACTCATCCACCGCGTTGGAACAGCCTCGGATAGTCCGATATCTCCTGCTCGCTGGGGCCTTTTTGCCCGTCGTCGCCATGACGGTCGCTGTCATTATCTTCAGGAATGACTTCGATAAACTCCGCACGATTGAAGGTCTCGAACCGCTAGGCTACACAGGCATTCTCATCGCGAATGTCATTGGCAGCGGGTCTTTCGTCCTCCCGGTGCCCGGGATCGCGACGGTCATCATCGGCGCGACGATCTGGAATCCGCTCTTGGTCGCCCTCGCGGGAGGAACCGGTTCTACCATAGGGGAACTCGCCGCCTACCTTGCCGGGGCGGGCTCCTACAGCACGGTCAGGAGAGTTGCCGGTCGCAGCAGATGGTACGTCAAGTGGTACTCCCGACTCAGAGGTTGGATCGAGGCTCGCGGCATGATCACGATATTCGTCTTCGCGGCCACCCCCAACCCCTTCTTCGATATCGCCGGATTTGCGGCAGGCTCGATGAGATACCCCGTCAGCAGGTTCGCGGCGGCCTGCTGGCTCGGCAAGATGGTCAAGTATGGCTTCGTCTCATTCGCCGCCTTCTGGGGCGCGGATATGGTCTACGGCTGGTTCGAGTGAGCGATCACCGCCCCCGTTCGCGCTGAGCCTGTCGAAGCGCCGGCTTTCGTTACCACGCTCTTGCTGTGACTACACCGATTTAACGTGCTCCGCCATCTGGTCGCGGTACCACTCCGCGCCGTGAACGTCCTTCTTGTAGTTCCAGCGCCCAACTTGGGGGTACATCATGATGCCCCTGTCCTCGACGGGGAGCTTGAAGGGTGCGCTCCCGATGCGGGCCGACTCCCGGAGCGCCACGGCGATCTCCAGCGAGTGACGCAGATCGTCCCCCGTCGTGATGGTGAGCGGGTTGCCCGTGTCGAGTGCTTCCACGACCGCGTCGATACTGGTCATCATCACCTCGCTGGGGTTGCGCCAACCCTCGGCATCGCGCCCTCTGTCTCGGGGCGGTCGCGGTTTGAACACGCCCTCAACCTCGTACAGATCGGGGCTCTCTCTTGGATCGTCGCCCGTCTTGAACAGCTTCAGTCCGAGGCCCGTGTTGTTGCTGTTGGTTATCACCCCATGCGTCCCGATTACCTCAAGCCCTCGGTAGTCAGGCCCATCAAAGCTGCTGAACGCCTCGATGCCGTTGCTGAACTTGATGTAACCGCCCAGCCAGCCGTACCAACTTTCGCCTCCGCCGTAGTCCTCTTCGTGCTCTCCGTGCGGGTCGTTCGAGACGTAGCCGATCACAAAATCGACCGGAGACTTGTCGGCGAACTTCCGCGTGAGGTTCAGGCCGTGTGTGCCGACCTGGCCGTTGTTCTCGTACAGGTTGATGCGCACGATCTTCCCAATCTCGCCGCCCGCTGCCAACTCGTAGGCCTTGCGATAGTCGGGATGACTCGACACAACTAACCCTGCGCCGAAGGGAATGTTCCTGGACGCGCACTCCTCAACTATACGGTCGGCGTCGGCAAGACTGCCGGCCAGAGGCTTCTCGCAGAAGACGGCTTTGACTCCCGCTTGGGCCGACGCTATCACGGCTCCCGGGTTCGCCTTGACAGGCAGCACGGGCGCTGAGATGTCGAGATCTTCCTTGGCGAGCATCTCCTCGTAGCTCGTGTATCCGGGCACGCCGAAGCGTTCGCGGAATAGTTCGAGGTTCTCCTGATCGGTGTCGGCGACCGCAGCGACCTCCGTTCGCGGGTGAAGATGGTAGTCGCGGGCGTGGTGCGTTCCCTGCCGCCCTCCACCGATGATGCCGACCCGGTAGGTGGGTTTGGTGTTCATGAGGCCCTCCTTTTTGCAGAACTTACCACCTCGATGCCGCCTTGTAAACGAACCTGTCAGCCCGTATCATCGTATGGGTACGGGGTGTGGCGCAGCGGAAGCGCGCCTGGTTTGGGACCAGGAGGTCGCCGGTTCGAACCCGGCCACCCCGACCAGACACATCCTCGCGGGCACGTTGGCGCAGTATTGGGTTGCGCGTCACCGACCCTAATTCATCCGACGAAAACCGAGACATGAGACGACAGCGCACCATCTACTTCAACGACGCCCGACACTACTACCTGTTCGTCTTCGAGCCTCCGATGACCATGGAAGACGCCTGGCGTCCCATCGACGAGGTGGCTGGTACCGGAGTCGACACGTTTGTCTACGGCGTCTCGCGAGTCGATGGGCTCTACTACCCGTCCAAGGCGAGCACCCAGTTCAAGCATGGTGAGCACGGCCCCGACTCGCCCGCCTTCAAGCAGAACGCCTACTGGCGCACGTGGCACAATATGAAGAGCCTTGAGGAGCGCGGCCTCGACCCGCTCAGGGTGCTCATAGACCGCGCTCACGAGAAGGGCATGGACTTCTTTGCAAGTCTGAGACTCTCCAGCTATCCCACCATCGATCCTGCCCACGAGGTGAAATCGGGCGGTCGTGGATGGGCGCATCGCGAGGTCCGCGACTTCCAGCGCGAGGTGCTGCGCGAGTTGGCAGTCGATTATCCGACCGAGGGTGTGGAGTTGGATTTCGCTGCCGCGCCGGGCGGGTCGCCCCCCCACTTCCGCGACGAGGACGACGCCCGCGAGTACACCCCTGCCGTCACCGAGTGGGTAGCGGAGGTCGCCGAAATTGTCCGAGACCGCCCGGGTACTCCCGGTGAGGTCGGCGCGAGAGTCTATCCAACAGAGGAGCTAAACCTGAGGCAGGGCTTCGACGTCCGGCAGTGGCTCAAAGACGGATCGGTCGACTGGGTTGCGCCTCTCCTCTACGCGCACAACCAGATCGACCCCCACGTCGACCTGTCATGGCTCATTGAGGCTGCCCACGATGCCGATGTCTCCGTCTACGCGACGATCCAGCCCCACCACTTCGACCCCGGACGCGAGACCTACGTAACCGAATATGCCACACCCGCCATGAGACGTGCAGCCGTTGCCGCCTTCCGCAAACAGGGTGCGGACGGGATGTACACGTGGTTCCTCCCTTGGCCGTTCGGCGACGCGGAACGACGAGTCCTATCGGAAATGGCCGACCCCGATCTCATCGTGGAAGCCGACAAACACTATGTCGTGTCCCGCCGGAGCGACTTTTCGGAACGGGCAGGCTTAGCGACGCAGCTGCCAATGACTATCGCCGCATCGGACACGGGTACGGCGCATCCGTTTCGACTCTATTGCGCCGACGACCTGGAGGGAAGGGCCGATCGCATCAAACAGGTGCGCCTCAAGGTATACATCGGCGATATCGTCTCGGAAGACAAGGTCCGGTTCCTCATTAACGGCGAGTCGCTGGAAGACGAGACATGCCTGCGACACTTTCCCAAAGGCCTCCCGCCCTATCACGGCCAGTGGCTCGATTTCGACCTGCGGCGGGTCCGCCCTACGAAAGGCTGGAACACCCTCGAAATTGTCTTGGACGGACGACCCGCCGACCTCATCAGCCCTTTGGTCGTGCAAGACATCGAGCTCATCGTCGAATACGGCCCCTATCCATCAAAGCTCGACTCACACTCCCGCACTCAACACTTGAATGAGCGGCTTGGAAGCTCGCAAACGCTATGGGCAGAGGTGACACAAAGTGAGGACCCATAAAATCGACCTGAACATAGAAAGCAAAGATGGAATCACCCCCCGAACGTTCGAGGTCGGCTCGGTAGCCGGAGCGCGATTCACCGCGCGGGGTGTCGAGGGCCTCCGAAAACAGATGGATGAGCAGCTCGCGAAGGAAGGCCACTTCTCGTCGGCGACTTTCACCAACCCCTCGATCTTTCGCATCGCGCGATACCTCCTCACCCAGGACACGGAGTTCGAGGTGCAGGGGACGATGACGGGCGGGGAGGGTGAGGTAGTGGCGATTCGCGACGGCGACGAAGTCTTCATCTCCGTCGGAAGCGACCAGTGCGACCGCGAACTCGACCCCCTATTCCCCGACAAACCGAAGCAGATGTGCCCCCACCCGATGGCAACGACAGCTTGGCCCTATGCGGAGGTCAAAGACCACTGGGACGACTTGAGAATCCAGAGCACGGTCACCGTCCAGGGGCACGCCGTCCCACTTCAGGACTCGCGGCTCGAAGCGCTCGTTACGCTCGAGTATCTCCTCGACATGCCAACCGTACGGTCGCTTCCGGACGCTGCAGTCCTCTTCTGCGGCTCCTCTCCGTTCCTCGACAGCGCTGACGAAGCGGTCAAAGAGCACAATCTGTCCCCCTTCACCACATGGGGTGTGGGCGACGCATTCTCCGTCCGGCTCTACGACCCCATCCTCGAACGGGCCACCGAACACAGCTTCGTGCCCGTTCCCGTCGGCGATGATCTCGCCGAGCGGCAGGTGGAGGGCAGAGCGCTCCCGAACTTCCCCATGATGGACTGAGTACTGCTCCCAAGTTCTCAAACTTGCTGCGTGAGACCCATGCCTGATTCTTCCAAATCGACCTACACCACGCTCATACGTGACATGCCGGAGGGCGAACGTCCCAGAGAGCGCCTCGCGCAGTACGGAGCTGACACCCTCAGCAACGCCGAGCTTATCGCGATCCTCCTCCGCACGGGCATGAAGGGCGAGAGCGTCGTGAACATGTCCAACCGGCTTCTGTCGCAATTCAACGGCCTCGAGAGGATGGGACGCGCGTCCCTTCCCGAACTCTGTGAGTTGAACGGCATCAGTGAGGCAAAGGCCTGCCAACTGCTCGCCGCCTTCGAGCTCGGTCGCCGCCTGACCTCTCTCAGCCCCGACGGCCGCTCGACCATCAACTCCCCGCGCGATGTCTACAACCTCTTGGGGGCAGACATGCGCTACCGAGACCAAGAGCACCTCCGCGTTCTTCTCGTGTCAACCAACTCCGAGGTTCTTGGTGTCCACGAGATATACAAGGGCACCGTCAACTCTGCCGCAGTCCGCGTAGCCGAGGTCCTCCGTCCCGCCATCAGGGAGAACTGCCCGTCCGTAATCGTGGTGCACAATCACCCATCGGGTGACCCCTCTCCCAGCGGCCCCGATATCATGATTACCCGTCAGATCAAGCAGGCCGCCGAGCTCATGGACATTGAACTGCTCGATCACATCGTCATCGGTGGCAGGACCTTCGTCAGCATGAAGGACAGGGGACTAGGGTTCCCCTCATAGGGCAAGCTCTCCGACGCTTCAAGTTGGTCTTCAAAGTGAATCGAGAGTCAATGACAGCCCCAATCCACATCGGTTCGACCAAGCAGCTCTTTCTCCACGACCACGTCGTAGATTCCCTCGACAGCGTCGTGCGCCAGTTCCACCGCCCTGAACGCATTCCGATTTGCCCGGCTTCGCACACGGCAGAGTCCGGCCAACCTGCTTGCACCAGGTGCTAGAGGAACGTTCTAGCCCTACGCACGAATTACACGACAACAACGGAGGAACGATACTATGCAAAACATCAGAGTCGGAATCATCGGGGCGGGAGCCGTGGCGCAGTCGCGGCATATCCCCCGTCTCAAGGCCATCGAGGGCGTGGAGCTTGCGATGGTGTGGAACCGCACATTACAGAAGGCCGAGGAGATCGCGTGCGAGTTTGGATTCGCTCAGGCCGTCGCCGACTGGCGGCAGATCGCAGAATCTCCGGACATCGACGCCGTCATTATCGCGACGCCCCCCGGCACGCACCACGAGATGACGCTCGCGTGTCTGTCGGGCGGCAAGCACGTGCTGTGCCAGGCGCGCATGTCACGCAACCTCAAGGAAGCCCACGAGATGCGTGACGCGGCGGCTGAGTCGGGCAAGGTGACGTGTCTCTACCCACCCTTCCCCGGTCTCAAAGGCGACCGCGCGATGCTCCGCCTCCTGCACGACGAGGACTATATCGGAGAGCTTCGCGAGGCCCGCGTAGTCGGCATGGCCGCCCCGGCCGCAAGGGACTCATACGACTGGCGGCGCGATCCCGACGTGACCGGTCTCCACCTCCTTACCATGGGCATGTGGATCGAGGTACTGAACCGCTGGGTCGGCCCCGCCACGTCGCTCGCGGCCAGGGCAGGCTGCCACTTCGACAAGGTGCGGAACTCCGATGGTGAGTTGGTAGACGCCACCGTTCCCGACTCGGTATCCATAACCGCCGATCTCGAACGCGGTGCGACGGCCTCCTACCACTTCTCCACCGAGGCGTCGTTTGCCGGGCCGCACAAGATCGAGCTGTACGGTTCCAAGGGTGCGCTCATCTACACGCTGTTCAGCGACGAAATTCATGGCGCGACCGCGGGTATGTTCTCCATCCAGCCCATCGAGCCCGACCCCGGTGAAATCCGCCTCCAGACCACCGACGCCGAATTCATCAACGCGATCCGCGAGGGAACGCCCGTCCATCCGTCCTTTGACGAGGGTGTCCAATACATGGAGTTCTGCGAGGCGGTGGGACAGTCCGTCATGTTCGATAAGGTCGTCGATATTCCCCCGGAGCCTCTCTTGGCCACATGGGGCAGGACACTGTAGAAGAACGTTTGGGCCGGCAGTCGCGGACAAGAACGGTAGAAATGGAGACGGCCGCAATGGCTATAAGATCGGCAGCAGCATGGATGGTGGTGATTCTCCTGGCTGGAATCATTGCTGCCTGCGGCACTGATTCCCAACCCTCGGCCCCGTCGACGCCGAGTGCTGTTGGGCCCCTGAAAATCGGTCTGCTGCTGAACTTCAGCGACGGACCGGCCGGAAGGGCTGACGACCGGCGGAAAGCGTTTGAACTGGCGATCAAGCACGTCAATGATGCAGGCGGTGTGTTCGGGAAGCCGGTCGAAGTGGTCGTAGGAGATTCGACCTTAGACCCTGAGATCGCCGCCGAGGAAGCCCGGCGGATGATCGAGAACGAGGGTGTTCATGCCATTGTTGGTCCCAGCTCGAGCGCAAATTCGCTGGTTGTTGTCGAGAGGGTGACCGGCCCAGCCGGCATTCCAACCATTAGCCCCTCAGCTACCTCGCCAAAGCTAACCACGCTTGCAGACGACGATTTCTTCTTCCGTACTGCGCTATCGGACACCTCCCAGGGCCCGATCCTGGCGCGTGTTACCCGCGAGCAGGGGTTCACCAACGTCGGCCTGGTCTATCGAGATGATGCTTGGGGACAGGGCCTCTTCGAGTCATTCCAAGAAGCTTGGACAGGCCCCATTGAGTCCGTGGCGGTCACGCCCGATCAAACCACCTACCTTTCCCAGCTACGGCAGACAGCGAGCGCGGGCGCTCATGCTCTTGTTGTAATCACCTTCGAAGCGGAAGCTGAGACGATAATCCGAGAGGCGATTGAGAATAACGTATATGACAAGTTCGTCTTCGGCGATGCTTCGAAGAGCCCCGATCTGGTCAAAGCGATTGGGGGCGACCACCTTGGCGGTATGTATGGCACGGCAGGAGCATCTGCCCCCGATAGTCCGTCCTATGCTGCATGGGCTGATGAATACATCGGAGAATATGGCGAGCTGCCAACCTTCGCCTATGCCGTCGAGACCTATGATGCAACCATAGTCCTCGCCCTTGCAGCCCAAGCTGCCGGGGATGTCGACGGCAGCGCTATACGAGACCGGTTACGGCCCATTGGGAGCGCGCCGGGAGAGGTTGTGCTTGCCGGTCCGGAAGGTATTGCTTCTGCCCTTCGTATTCTCTCGGAAGCTGGAGAAATCGACTATGAAGGCGCTTCTGCTACCTTGGACTGGGACGATAACGGCGACCTGCGCCGTGGTCATATAGGCATCTGGCGCTTCAGGGAAGATGAGACGATCGAAGAATTGGAGACTGTTCCCTTCGAGTATTAGTGGTTGCGACCTGCCCCCAACGAATCATGAGTCGGACGCAAGAAACACTGGCTGCACCCACGCCTTGCTGTCACCGGACGACAGCACGGTCGCCCGCACATAGCCCTCGTCACCCTTGAAGGTATATCGGGGCCGCAGTCCATCCTGCTCCGACAGCACCCTACCGTGCCTGCCGACAAACTTCGTGAGGAACGACTCGCCGGATCTCTCCCGTATCTCGATGGACAACTCCAAGGGTGTCGCGGATACGTCCTCCAACTCGACGCCGTTCGAAGCGTAAAACTCCCCCCGGCTCAGGGCCTCAAGGATAGTCTCTTCGGAAAGGGAACATGCGCGGATCCAGACCCATCCACGCCCTGGATTCGCACGGTCCGTGCGGAACTCGTCATACGTGTGCGCGTCGTCGGTGGCGAGGCCGTAGAGCCGCTGACCGCCGCTCAGCACCCCGTCCCATGTCTCTTCGCTGCTTGGCCTGCCGCTCCCTCCGTCGTTTTTCTTGCCCGGCCCTCCGTTGAACACCTCGATGAAGCTCGCGCCGTTCGTCTGCAGGACGTGTTCGTGCAAGAAGCTGTCGCGGTCGTTCGGGTGGTTCAGTGAGGCCATGCCGCCGGCTGCGAGTATGCCGTCGATGCTGGCCTGCATCGTTGGGACCTTTTCATCCAGATCGATGAACTCCACCGACCTCGTTATGCCGAAGCCGTTGACGTGGATCGGCCCATTTCCGCTTGGCATATGCTTGCCGACCTCCTCGCCCCTCACCATCACCAACTCGTTGGTCTCGTACTCGGTGAGCTCATTGTGGTCAGTGATGGCCAGCCAGTCGTACCCGTGCTCCTTATACCAACGAACGACGTTCTCAGGTGAGGCAGGTCCGGTCGAACCGAGCAATGAGGTGTGCGTGTGAAGGTTGCCCTTATACCAGAGGTTGTCCATTAGTTCTTGGGCCTAAAGATGCCGAATGAGCTCGTGTACGAGTGGAGGAACGTAGATCCTCCAACGGGGCCGATTTCGCCATTGCAGAAGAAGCCGGTCAACGGCATCGGGCTAACCTTATCGCGGAACATCTGCGTGTCATGGTCGGGCTGACCATAGAGGTATTCGCCCCGTCCAAGACACGAGAACAGCAACGCCCCCGTCTCCTCGTAGATCGGCCCCCGTGCCGAGTACGACGTCAGCATGTGATCGAGGTCATGTGCCGAAGTCGCGGCGTCGCGCACGTGGAACTGCACGGTCTGCCCTTCCCTCAGAATTTCCGCCACTGACAGCGCGCCAGTTGCATGATCCCCACCGACGATGCTTCGCACCAGGAAATCGCCAAGCTGGGGGGTCTCGTTCATCGCGTCCATCGCGATGCCCAAGAACACCGCCTGTTGAGCAAGTCGCTGGTCACTGGCGGTCAGACCGCTGTAAGTACGCTGCAAAACCTCAATCGGCTTTTCGTCATCGAGGCCGGTCAAAAGGTTCCGATTTACGGAAGTCACCTGCATCGGCCTCCCGATGGGACGGCAGCCCTGGGCAACGATCGTATCGACGGTCACATTGCCACTGAGCGCCACGCCAACCGCCCCTGAACGATAGACCTCGCCGTCGAGAAACAGCGCGTTCCCACCCGGTCGCTGCCCTCCGCTCGCCATTCCTCCAATTTTCGAGCTTGACGGGTATGCGAAGTCCAGCCCCATCACAAACTGCTCGGGGTCGAACGAGAACGGATCTACGAGTAGTACAAAGTGAGTTTCTTCGTGACCGGAAACGCCAACGAGTTCCTGCCAGCGATCCGGTGCGGCATCCGCATCCGGCATTTTAGAAGTCTCAACGCGGAACGGTGAAACATCCACGTCAGGTAGCTGTGCTGCAGCTATCGACAGACCTGGTCGGTGCTCCACCTCTCGTCCCGCCCCGATGACACCGCCCGCCGAACAGCCTACAAGCGCCCCTTGAGGGAACTCTTTACGAACCAACTCCGGTACTCGGTCGAATCCGGACGCATGATGTTGAGAGACGAACACCACCATCAGATCGGTGTCCACGTGTCCTATCTCATCGCGCATTACTTGCCCGCACTCGACAATTGCCGAGTCGAGAGACGAGCTTTCCGAGACAGCCGAACACCAACGCATAGAAACTACCTTGCTAGTCCCAGGGCTCGCCGTCTTCGCCGAGCGAAAAGCCAAGCCCTTGAATGCCGTCCTCCAGTGTAGACTGCCAGTCCCTTATCGGCATCGTCGCGGGCGCGACGATCTCGATACTGCCGTCCTCATTCGCGGTCACAGACCCGTCACCCGCCTTCTCCAACGGCACGCTGATCGTCTCGCGGTCGATCTCGAATCGGTCGGTGACCTCGTAGATCGCCATCATGTCTTCCATTCCGATGATCTCACCGGTCATCGCTCCTCCGCATGTCGCCAGGGAACATGGACGGGTAGGGTATGCCATCGTGCACGGTCATGCAAACCCCGTCGCTCCGCACACGCTGAAACCCAGGATGGTCGCCGGTTCGTATTTAACTATGAGGAATATCCCAGGAAAACCCGGCCGAGGAGGTCCTCACCGAATTGCGCAACAGCAAATGAGAGACGATATTCGCGCGTTTCTAGCCATCCGGCTCCCGGACGACGTGACTGCCGCTTTGGGCCATCTCACCGACCAGATGGTTCAGGCCAGGGTTGGCGGGCTCAAGCCGGTCAGACCCGAAAACATGCATCTCACTCTGAAGTTCTTCGGCAACATAAATGCCCGGCAAGTTGAATCGATAGTCGATGTCGTCACCCACACCGTCGAATCATTTCGCCCTTTCACGCTCCGGCTGGGAAACGTCGGTGCGTATCCAAACAACAGGAGCCCTCGCGTCCTCTGGGTCGGACTGGACGGAGATGTTGCATCTCTCCAGGACATTCACCGGCGTATAGGGGCGGTGCTCGGGCAAATCGCCATCAAGCCCGACACCCGCGAGTTCAGACCACATCTGACCATCGCGCGAATACGCGATCACGCCTCACACGCCGAACGTCGGAGGGCTGCGGAAGCGCTCTTCTCCGCGGAGTTTCGCTCCGGGCTTCCGGTTCCGGCGGACCGTATCAGCCTCATACGAAGCGTCCTGCGACCGCAAGGGCCGCAGTACACCTCTCTGGCCGAAATCTCCCTCGGCGGCAATGAATAGTCTCGGTCCCGCTTTCTGACTCAATGCCTTCCTTCCCTTGGTTGACGCGCGAACCACATTCGTCGATCATTGTCTGAAATGGACCAGCCGATTGGACATTGACCGGTGAGATCCTGACGTGATATCTGCGGCCTTACTTGGGCTTCTCCAAGGGCTTGTCGAGTGGCTGCCGGTAAGCTCTGAGGGCGTCGTCGCAGGGGTCTACGCTCTCATATTCGATGCCTCACTGGATGAGGCCGTCGAGTTCGCACTTTGGCTCCATGTAGGCACCGTTCCGTCTGTTCTCATCGCCCTGCGGCGCGACATCATAGACATCGTGCGAGAGTACCTGGCTAGGCCGCAGACCCCGTCACCAACCGTCCGGTTCCTCATAGTGGCGACGCTTGTCAGCGGCGTTGTCGGCTTGCCCCTCGTACTTACCCTGAGTGATATTTCCTCCGTGGGCGGCACAGCCGCAACGGGTCTGATCGGCTGTTTCATGCTTGTCACTGGATACATCCAACTAAGGTGGCGAGAAGAGTCGGACGAGCATGTTCGAGAAGAACTGAACTTGGTCGACTCCCTGCTCGTTGGTGTGGCGCAGGGCCTCTCGGTAATCCCTGGCCTGAGCCGATCAGGCATGACTGTGGCCGCGCTGCTGTCACGCCGAGTCGACCGCAAACGAGCGTTGACGCTGAGCTTCTTGCTCAGTGTCCCCGCAAGTCTGGCCGCCTCCATCTACGTCGGGATCGATTCCGGGCTTGTCTTCAAAGTGGAAGCTGTCTTCGCGGCGTGCGTGGCATTCGTCGTCGGACTGTTGACGATCAAGGCCCTAATGGCGGCCGCCGCAAAGTTGAATCTCGGCTGGTTTGTAACCGTCGTCGGCGTCGTAATGATCGTCGGCGCGCTCATTTCCTGGCTGCTCTGATCCGCCCTACTCCTCGGCGCTAGGTCTCGTCTATACCTTCTCAATAGGGCTGTGATAAACTCCGGAAAAGTCCAAGACGTTGATAATATGTGGAAACACTGCCCTTGAACTGGCTGGATATCACCCTCATCGTCATCTTGGCCATTGGGCTGCTGGTAGGTCTGCGGATAGGTATTCTCGGGGCTCTCTATTGCACGGTTGTCGTCTTCCTCGGATGGCTGGCCGCCGCCCAGCTTGGATCGCTCGTGGGTATGGTCTTCGAGCTCTTTCTTGAAGACGACCAGATCGCTACAGTGGTCTCATTTACCGTCATCATGGGCATTGTAGTCTATCTCGGCGCGATGATATGGCCGTCCATCCGAAAAGGGCTTGGGGTCGGCACCATGGGCGCTTCAAACGCCGTGGACCGAATAGGCGGCCTGATTGTGGGGCTCCTCCTCGGAGTCGCCGTGTCAGGAGCGCTGCTCGTTGGTATAATGCGTCTAACGTACAGCGTCGACTCGACGGACGAGAGCGTTCGCGAAGGCCTCGAAACGGCACTAATCGATTCGGCTTTCGTGCCCCTGTATGTTGAAGGGGCATATGCTCTCCCCGGAGACTCGCTCGGCTTGATTCCGGGTGACTTCCAAACGTCACTTGAGGCTCTGAGGGACAGTATCGAGTAGAACCCGCCATGACGATGATACTCAATACTCCGGTCTTGGTTCTAAACCAGAACTACCAGCCGCTCAACATCTGCAACGTGAGGCGGGCGATGGTCCTGCTTGGCGTGGGAAAGGCCGAACTGCTTGCAAACGGACGGGGTGACATCAACACGGTGCGGCAGACGTATACGATCCCTTCCGTCATCAGGCTGTATTACATGGTGAAAAAACCTGTGATGCAGCGTAAGCTCTCACGCCGCGCGATCTTTCACCGAGACGCTTTTACTTGTCAGTATTGTGGTACACAGGGTAAGAATCTAACTATCGACCACATCGTCCCGAGGTCCCGAAACGGTCAGCACACATGGGATAATGTGGTAACGGCATGTATCCCATGTAATCATAGGAAAGCAGGACGCACTCCCGTAGAGGCAAATATGCGTTTGGCCCGGGAGCCGAAGGCGCCGCGTCCCGACCCCTATGCGCTATTCCATCACCGCAGCATCATGGAAGAGTGGCAGCCCTTCATCCCTTGGGTTAGCCAGGCAGTAGCGGCTAGCGTGGCTCGGTAGTCTGCCTGCTGCCGAGCAGGGTAGGGCACCTAGTTGTACATGCTGCGGACGACGCCTACGACCTTGCCTTTGACCTGTACCTTGTCGGCAGGCACGATAATCGGATCGACTTGGGCATTGGCGGGCTGAAGGGTTACGGTGCCGTTTTGCATGAAGAAGTGCTTAAGGGTCACCTCATCTCCGTTAATCTCCGCCGCAACCATATCGCCGTTTCGCGCGTCGGCCGCAGGCTCCAAGACGACCAGGTCGCCGTCGGCCACTAGCGCGTCGATCATCGACTCGCCCTTGACCCGGACCGCGAATACCTCCGGATTACCGCGCGTCAGGAATGAGGGGAGATCTACGACCTCGTCCGCGTCGCTCCTTGTCGCAGCACCGGGGATGTGTAGAGGCTCACCCGCCGCAATGCTCCCGAAAACCGGCACGGCCACCACGTTATCAGGCCTGGCCTCACGCCCCGAGGAGTCTTTGAGAAGCTCGATCCCCCGTGAGACTTCCGACCGGCGTCTAATGTATCCCTCGCGCTGGAGAATACGCAAGTTGTAATCGACTACCGATGTCGAACTAATCTCGCAGCCGGCCTGAATATCGCGGACCGTAGGGGGGAAGTGGTGGTCTTCCAGGAACCCCTTGATGAACTCAACTATAGCTTCTTGCTTTGTGGAGAGCTTCTTCTTCATGTGCAGACGTCACCTCGTTCGGATTTGTACGGACGGCGTACTGATGTTCCGAACAAAAGTAGCACACAAAGATATAGCGTGTCAACACTTATCGGAGAAGAGGGGGAAACGCCTAATCTTTATGAGGCGTTGAGACGGCGCATGAGCCTGGACTTGCGGCGTGCGGCGTTTCGCTTGTGGATGGCGCCCTTCTGGGCGGCCTTGTCCAGCGCCACGATGGCCTGCATCGTGGCAGCCTCTGCGGCTTCCGCGTCACCCGAGTCGATCGAGAGGCGGGCCTTGCGGACGAATGTCTTTGCCTTGGAGCGAATGGGGCGCTTCAACTGACGTTTTCGCTCAGCGACGCGCTGTGATTTTGCTGCTGGCACCTGCTTGAATCTCCCTTAGCGATAGCATGCGTTACTGGCACCTATGCCTGTACGCATTTATAGGATACCATTCTCCGCCCTGTATGAGAACGGTTTCCCCGTCTGCTTTGGGCAAAGTTGCTAGATGCCGAACGAGGTCCCGCAGCCGCATGTCGTCTTTGCATTCGGATTGTCGAAGACGAATCCTTTGCCATTCAGACCGCCGGAATAGCCGAGCGTCGTACCGGCGAGAAAGACATACGATTTTCGATCCACGAACAGCCGGAGGCCATGCTCTTCGACGACCTTGTCGTCCTGAAACGGCTCATCTACAAGATCAAGCATGTACGTTAGGCCGGAACATCCCCCGCCCTTGACTGCAACGCGAAGATTCGCCTCAGGCTTGCCGGCTTGTTCGGCAAATTGACGAACGTGCTCAACGGCCGCTTCGTCAATGTGGATCGTCAGCGGTGCGGGTGTTGGTTTGGTTGCGGTGGCAGCCATGCCGACTCCCCTCCTCAAAGCTGCGTACTTAATGGCATTGTACGGAGTCGGATCGACTTTAGTCAATGAGTTCACAAGTTTGTGGGCACCGTCGCTTGAGTTATCCTCTTCCTTACACCCAAGATTTAGTATATGCTCTTCCTTGCACCCAAGATTTAGTATATCCTTGTTAGTCGGGTTGTCTCTATTCATCAAAATTCAGAGTTTCGGCCCCTAATTTGAAATTTTCGATGCGATTCCCCTACTCGTCAAGTACAAAGTGTGGTTGACCGAATAAACTTTGGATAGTATTCTACCTGCGACGTTAGAACTCGTAGTGTGCTTGGGAGATCAACAGAAGGAGAAGCTACATGTCTAGAGGTTTTGTTCGCAGACGTTTCGGCATCGCGGCCTTTTTGGTCATGATCGTCACTGTCTTGCTCGCTTCTGCCTGTGCCGGCGACACCGGTCCTCAGGGAGAGCGGGGCCCCTCAGGGGAGAGAGGGCCGGCAGGCGCCGATGGTGCGCAGGGCCCGCAAGGCCCGCAGGGAGAGACAGGCCCGCAAGGAGCGACGGGACCTCAAGGCTCCACAGGCCCTCGGGGCCCGCAGGGAGCTACTGGTCCCCAGGGCTTGACGGGGCCGGCTGGCCCGCGTGGTCCGATAGGACTGGAAGGAACACCGGGAGCTCCGGGACCCCAGGGTCCACAGGGCGACACTGGCGCCACGGGCGCTAGGGGCGCCACGGGTGCACAGGGCCCTCAAGGCGCGCAGGGCCCACAGGGCGACCAGGGCCCACAAGGCGATCCGGGTGGACCGCAAGGACCTCCTGGACCTCAGGGCCCACAGGGCGAGACGGGTGAGAAGGGCGACATCGGAGATACCGGTCCACAAGGCGAGAAGGGTGATCCCGGCGATCCGGGAGGACCTCAGGGCCCTCCGGGACCCCAAGGACCCGTTGGACCTCAGGGCCCCATCGGTGAGCGCGGCATAAAAGGTGATACCGGACCGCAAGGACCTGCCGGAGTTCCGGGCGAACGAGGACCTCAGGGCACTACCGGCGAGCAGGGCCCGCAGGGAGCTCAAGGCCCACAGGGTGCCCAGGGCCCACAGGGCGAGATTGGCCCGGTAGGACCACGGGGACCTCAGGGAGATCAAGGCCCGCAGGGACCTCAAGGCCCGCAAGGTGAGACTGGCCCGCAAGGACCGGAAGGCCAACAGGGACCGCAGGGTCCTGCCGGACAGCGTGGTCCTGTCGGACAACAGGGTGAGGCTGGACCGCATGGCCCGCAGGGCGAAAAGGGCGATCCCGGTGTCAGTGGGCTTCAGGTCGTTACCAAAGACAGCGAGTTGGACAGCGAGAATAAGTCCGTAACCGTTCTCTGCGAAGAGTCCGGAGAGGAATTGACGGCCATAGCCGGCGGTGGCTTGGTTACCACGGCCAACGGGTCAGTTGCATCCGGCGTTGCCATCGCAGGTTCCCGCCCGACCGGTCTGGCCGGCGAGACTCCGGGCGGATGGATCGCAACCGCGACCGAAATTGGCGACAATGCATCGAACTGGAAGCTCACCGTTTACGCCGTTTGCGCTATCGTCCACTAAAGCAAGGGTGAAGAGTGCGGAGCAGGCGCGAGGAGAATGATCCTCGCGCCTGCTTGCTAGTCTCCTTACTCACCCCAACGCGGCACGGGTGGTTCAAGTCACCGGTCTCCCAGCCATCTCTTCGGTGGGCACTCCTTATTCCCGGCCACGTGGTAGTCCCTGTAGCAAGATGACTTCAGGGGCTCGCTGAACTTAACCCCTGAATGGATTTCCTCCATACCCTTCCTAAGTTGAGGGCCGGTCGTCATGGCGGACAGCATAGACCTGAACTGCGATATGGGCGAGAGCTTCGGAATGTACAAGATGGGTCTCGACGAAGAGGTCATCAAGTACATCAGCTCGGCAAACGTCGCGTGCGGATTCCACGCCGGCGATCCGCAATGGATGCGCGAAACCGTTCGGCTGGCCGAAGATCACGGGGTAGCCGTCGGTGCTCATACCAGCTTTCCGGATCTTGTAGGCTTTGGTCGACGTAACATCGAGGTCTCCCCCCAAGAGGCCAAAAACGATGTCATCTACCAGATCGGAGCGCTCCAAGCGTTCACGTCCGGGCATCGCCTCCAGCATGTCAAGCCACACGGCGCAATGTACAACCGCGCCGTCGTCGATGAGGGTCTGGCGCGTTCCATCTGCGAGGCGATCCTTGAGGTAGACTCCAATCTCATTCTGATCGCCCTCGCCGGTTCGAGGTGGGTCGACATAGCTCAAGACATGGGCCTCCGTGTCGCTAGCGAGATATTCGCCGACCGTGCCCTCAACCCCGATGGCACTCTCGTCTCACGCTCGAAAGAAGGCAGTGTGCTCCACGATGTCGACGAAGTGGCCGAGCGCAGTCTGCGCATGGTGCGAGAGGGCAAGGCAACCGCCGTTAACGGCGATACCATTGAGGTCGAGGCCGACAGCCTTTGCATCCACGGCGACACTCCTGGCGCCGTGGAGATGGCAAAGGTTCTTCGCCAAAGACTTGATGCCGAGTCTGTCGCCATTACGCCCTTATCCCAACTCGTATAGAATCACCGCATGTACGACGCGCCGAAATTCCTCGCCGCTGGCGACAGGGCTATCGTTATCGAGCTGGGCGACGAGATCAGCATCGAGTGCAATCGACGCGTTCACTCCCTCCATAAGGCTATCTCCCGCGCAGACCTTCCGGGGGTCGTCGACATCATCCCGACGTACCGTTCTATTCTCATCGAGTACGATGCCATGCAGGTCTCATACGAGGACATAAATGCCAACCTCCTCGGCATAGACGCTGGTTCCGCCGATACGCCTGAAGATGATGCGACAGTAATCCACCTCCCCGTGCTGTATGGCGGCGAATACGGTCCCGATTTGGAATATGTCGCTCAAAACGCCGGCATGAGCGCCGGCGAGGTCGTCGACCTTCACTCCGGCACGGAATATCCCGTCTACATGATGGGCTTTACGCCCGGATTCCCCTACCTTGGAGGAATGTCCGAGCGGATAGCTACTCCGAGGCTCTCGACTCCGAGGGGAGTCATTCCGGCCGGTTCTGTCGGAATCGCCGAGGCACAGACAGGCGTGTACCCTATTGAGAGCCCAGGCGGATGGCAGCTTATTGGGCGAACTCCCTTACACCTCTTTGATGTGGACAGAACTCCGCCTTCGCTGATCGATGCCGGTGACTGCGTTCGCTTTGTCCCGCTGGACGACGAGGACGAATATCAACACATTGAGGAACAGGTCGCCGTGGGCTCATACCAAGTCACGACAACCACGAAGGCATGAACGTGGCCACCTTCGAAATCCTGGATCCTGGCCTGCTCACCACGGTTCAAGACCGCGGGCGCTACGGCTACCAGCGCTACGGCGTGCCCGTATCCGGTGCGATGGACCAGTTTGCCCTGCGGATGGCCAATCTCATGGCGGGAAACGACCAAGCCGCCGCCGCACTGGAAGTCACCGTCAGGGGCCCGAAGATAGAGTTCCACACGTCTACCTGGATCGCCGTCACAGGGGCTGATATCTCTCCGGAAATCGACGACCGTCCGGTTCCGATGTGGGAATCGCTCGAAATCGAGGAGGGAAGCATCCTTGAGTTCGGTGACCTCCGCGACGGAATGCGGGCGTACATCGCCGTTCGCGGCGGCATAGACGTGCCCGTGATCATGGGGAGCCGGTCCACCTATTTGAAGGGCCGCTTTGGCGGTCTGGAAGGTCGCGCGCTTCAAGCAGGCGACCTGCTTTCGACTTTGCCATCGGACATCGACGCCTTCCAGCAGAAGCGTTTGCCGGCAAACTACACGGCCCCCGTCTACGGAGGCATCCATCGCCTCCGCGTAGTCATGGGACCGCAGGACCATGCATTCGATTCAAACGCGCTGTCGAAGTTCCTGTCCTCTCGATATCGAGTTCACTCGGATTCCGACCGTATGGGGTACATGCTCGACGGTCCGGAGGTCGAGCACCTAGCGGGCGCCGACATCGTATCGGACGGGAATCCCCCGGGGGCAATTCAGATACACGGTGACGGCATCCCTCGAATCCTCTTGTCCGACAGGGGCACCACTGGAGGCTATACAAAGATCGCCACGGTAATCTCCGTCGACCTCTCCGGCCTCGCCCAGGCCCTGCCGGGCCAAAGCGTCAGCTTCCGTCAGGTGATCGTCGAAGAGGCCCAGGAAGCCCTGCGGGAGCAGGAGTCCATCATCCGCTCAGTCGCAAGGCAAGGGCAACTCCCAAAGATGTCGATTTCCCTGGACGACGCAGTCTTTGCGGTCGAGACCGAAGATGGACAGCCGATCACTCAACCTGGGGCCATTTCCGGCTCATCCGAGGAGGTCGTTCGGAGTATCGGCGTGAGTATTGACGGCGAGAGCTACGACTTTCGCCTGAGCGTCGAAAGGGAATCGTAGTCGCCTTTCCATGAGGGAGTTCCTTCACGACCTCTCCGACTGGCTCCTGGGCTTCGCGGACAGCGATTGGGCCATAGCCGTTCTGCTCGTTAGCTCGTTCACCGAGTCGATTTTCTTCCCCATACCTCCTGACCCCCTGCTGCTGGCCGTGGCCATCGTCCAACAGCCGATTGCGGCCCTACTGGGAGTGCTTGTGGCCGTCGCGTCCGTCGCCGGGGCAGTCGTGGGACACGCGCTCGGTATGCGGCTTGGCAGACCCATTCTTGCCAGGATGTTTAGTGAGAGTCGGGTTGCCTACGTTGACCGACTCTTTGAACGGTACGGGGTCTGGGCCATTCTGATTGCGGCGTTCACCCCCGTGCCATACAAGGTATTCGCCATCGCCGCGGGCGTGTGGCGCATGGACCGACGCAAGTTCATCATCGCCTCGGCGATAGGACGCGGAGCTCGCTTCGGCGCGATCGGGGTCCTGGTATTCCTGTTCGGCGAGGAGATCGAAGCGTTCCTGACCGAGAACTTCGAGTGGCTGACTGTTGGAATCACGGTGGTTGCCCTCGCTGTCGGAGCTGGCTGGTACATAATCCATCGCCGACGGCGACAGGAAGCCATAGACTAATCTCGGGGTGCGCTAACCGTCTTCGGTGTACAACTCTGTCTCAGGGTTCCAGTCCGTCCACGCGAACCAGAACGACAGGTGTGACGGGACTCGCTTGAGCCTCGTTCCAGCGAGAGGCCCATCAGAAGCAACGCCGGTAAATGCCTCCCAAATCGTGCCGGTCTCAAGGTCGCGGAGCTTAGAACGAAGACCGGCCTCTTCCCCGAATGCCTCAAAGGTAAAGTGATGGTCGCCTGCGCGGGACTCGTATATGACGCCCGTGCTTGAACTCCGATCGAAAACGACAACTACGCCTACGCCTCCTATTTCATCGTTGACCACACTCTGCTTGGCCAGGGTTCCAATCGGATAGGCTTTGAAAATGCCGCCCAGATGGACACCGACGACAAGCGCCTTGGTATGCAGTCTGTCGTCTCTAATGCGCTCACCGATCACTCCGGGTTCCGAGCTTGCGTAGTAGCCCGCATATCGGTCGCCTTGGTATCGACCGCGCTTGTCGAGCACCAGGGTTTCGGGGTGAGCCGCCTTCCAAGCCTCCCAGGTCGTATGGATTAGCGGCGTCAACTCAAGCGTCTTGCCGGCCAGCGGTCCCTCGACACCCTTGCCCAGAAACTGGCTCCAGAGCGTATCGGTCTGGTGGTCGTACATGACCAGCGCGTTCATGATGAGCTTGCCCGACACGCCGAAGGTGTGCTCTTGTCCGTCGATGAGGCGGGAATAACCTATTCCCGAATAGCACAGCGGTCACCAGGTGACGGCGACCGGCTCACCTCCCACCACATCGTTCACGATCTCGTGTCGACTAAGCATCGAGACGGGGTAAGCCCTGTCCTCACCGCCGATCGAGACGCCGAGCACGCCCTCTTCAGGCGACATCCACTGATCGGCCTCCGAAACGGAAACGAACTCCGGCTCCAGGATCGCGGGAATGGCGTCCTTGCCCAGCAGACGCACAATTTCGAGCTCCCGCTTCTCCCCTGTCTCAGAGTCATCGGGTACGGTGACCGGCTCGACATCCAGATCCGGCCCCCAAATCAGATACCGCGCCGCGGGAACGATCAGGAACGCCAGACCTATGATGAGGATGCTCAGGATGAATATTCTTGCTGGCACTAAGCCCACATCCGATAGGGTACTCTATTTATTCGATGATCCTCTGAGTGCGTCAGATTCACCCTTATTGCATCTTGAGGGCACACACTGCGAACCGCAACGTGTGAAATGTCGAGACTGTTCTGATCGCAAAAAGGAAAAAAAGAATGCCGTCCATACTTGACAAGGAAGGGTAGACTGGTTGTATCATATGTTATCGGCGATAGTTCGCGACTGGCCGACATAAGAGATTACATTAGGAAGCACTATGACGACGATCACGACCCGTACCTATCGATCGAGAGTTCCTCGCTACTCCAGGGGAGCGTTTCTGGCAGTTCGATATTCTGCGATTCTCATAGCGCTCGCCGCCGGAGTCGTAGCGGTGGGACTTGTCATCTAAAGGTAGGACAAGAACAGAGACTGCGTCGAAGGACTTTGGGGAGACGGCACACCGTCTCCCTTTCCTTTTGTCTCCAGCCAAAGGAATTTGTGTGGGTAATTCGAGGAAATAAGTATTGCTTAAGTAATATAGTATGTATATACTGTTAGCAACACTACGCTAACAGGAGGTACAACGGAACGTGCGGACACTATTGGTTACAGTGACAACATGGATATTCCTGGCGGTGGCATTGGCTGCAGCCGTCGCTTGCGGAGGCCGACCGGAATCTTCTCGGCCTGCCGCAACATCTCAGCCTGCTCCAACACCTGAGCCTCAGATAATTGAAGTAGCAAGCAAGCCAGGGTCGCTGGTCATCTACTCCGGACGGAGCGAGTCGCTGGTCGGTCCGATCATCGAGCAGTTTCGCGAGGCCACGGGCATAGATGTATCGACGAAGTACGGCGGCACGGGGGAGATCGCGGCCACGATTCTCGAAGAGGGCAATAACAGCCCTGCCGACGTGTTCTTCGCCCAGGACCCGGGTGGTCTTGGGGCGGTCGCGCAGGCTGGTATGTTCAGTGTCTTGCCGGGTGACGTCACAAGCCTTGTTCCCGACTGGGCACAGTCCCCTGGAGGGCTTTGGGTCGGAATCTCCGGGCGAGCGCGTACTCTCGTCTATAATACCGAGAGCCTCACCGAGGAAGACCTGCCCGTCTCGATATTCGACCTGACCGATCCCAAGTGGAAGGGCCGGCTGGGCTGGGCCCCGACAAACGGCTCATTCCAGGCGATGGTTACTGCCATGAGGGTGATATGGGGCGAGGAGAAGACGACCGAGTGGCTTCAAGGCATCAAGGCCAACGAACCCGGTATCTACCCTAAGAACACTCCTCAGGTAGCTGCAGCCGCGGCAGGCGAGATAGACATCGGCCTCGTCAACCACTACTACCTCCATCGGTTCCTGCAGGAAGAGGGTGACGCCTTCGGGGCGCGAAACTATCACCCGACTGCCAATGGGCCGGGTAGCCTCGTGATGGTCGCCGGTGCAGGTATCCTGAAGACGAGCCCAAACCGCGATAACGCGGAGAAGTTCCTCAAGTTCATGCTCTCGACGGTCGGCCAGCAGTACTTCGCGGGGCAGACCTATGAGTACCCCCTTGTCGAGGGCGTCAAGACGAACCGTCTCCTGACGCCGATTGAAGAGATCAACAAGCCTGACGTCGACATGGCCGATCTCGCCGATCTGGAAGGCACGCAGCGACTCCTTCGCGAGCTTGGCATCCTCGAGTAGTACCTTGCCTGTACAGTAGCCAACGCTTTGATTTCAACTGGACAATCCCCGCTTGCCGACCCCGCCGGAGAGCACCTCCCCCGGAGGGGTCGGCAGGACTTTTCAAGGCCGACGCCCGCGATGGTCTTGGTTCCGGCCGTGTTGGTCGGCCTCGCCATGCTGCTCCCCATCGCCTACTTGGTCATACGTGGCGCGGAGGCGACGACAGAGGCGTGGGAGCTCTTGTTCCGTGTTCGCACGCTTCACATCATTGGCAGAACGAGCCTGCTTGTGCTCGTGGTCACAGGGTTTTCGATTCTTCTGGCGGTGCCCATCGCCTGGCTTACGACGAGGAGCGACTTGCCTTACCGTCGTGTGTGGTCAGTGTTGACGGCGATGCCGCTGGTCGTGCCGACCTTCGTGGGCGCATTCCTGTTCGTGTCGGTGCTGGGACCTCGAGGCGTTCTCCAGCAGGTACTCGAACCTCTGGGCGTGGAACGATTGCCGGACATATACGGCCTGCCGGGAGCGTCGCTGGTGCTGGTCCTCCTGAGCTATCCGTACGTGCTGCTTACCGTCAGGAGCGCCTTTCAAGGGCTTGATCCGGCCCTCGAAGAGTCGGCGCGGACGCTTGGACACGGGAGGGTGAGCACCATGTTCCGGGTCACCTTGCCGCAGCTCCGTCCGGCGATCATATCCGGATCGCTGCTCGTGGCGCTGTACACACTGAGCGACTTCGGGGCGGTGTCGCTGATGCGGTACCCGACGTTCACGTGGGTCATCTATCAGCAGTATCAGACGGCATTCGACCGGAGCATCGCGGGCGTCCTGTCGCTTGCGCTGGTCGGGATGGCGCTGGCGATAGTTTTGCTCGACTCGTACACGCGGGGGAGGCTGCGGTATCATCGGACAGGCTCCGGGGCGTCGCGGAGGACCGGGGTCGCGCGGCTTGGGCGATGGCGATGGCCTGCCGTGGCGTTCGTGGGTGTCGTAGTGGCGCTGGCGCTGGGAATCCCGGCGGGAGTCCTGTTGCACTGGCTAATTCGGGGAGTTCTCGCGGGTGAGCCGCTGTTGTTGCTTTGGAGCGCTACGGCGAACTCCCTGATCGTATCAGGGGCGGCAGCGGTCGTGGCTGCGGTCTGTTCCATTCCGGTGGCGGTGATGGTGGTGCGGTATCCCGGCAAGCTCTCGCACCTCATTGAGCGGATGAGCTTCACGGGATTCGCCCTGCCAGGGATCGTGGTGGCTCTGGCGCTCGTGTTCTTCGCGGTGAACTACGCGAGACCGGTGTATCAGACGGTGTGGCTGCTGGTATTTGCATATGTCGTCCTGTTTCTGCCGGCGGCGCTTGGCGCGACTAGGGCGGCGCTATTGAAGGTCAGTCCGAGTCTGGAGGAGGCGGCCCGAGGTCTCGGCAGGACGCCCGCACAGACCATGCGGGCTGTGACGGCGCCACTCATCGCGCCGGGTATCGTCATGGGGGCGGCCCTGGTCTTCCTGATCGCGATGAAGGAACTTCCCGCCACGCTGATCCTGGGCCCGTTGGGGTTCAAGACTCTTGCCACCGCGGTGTGGTCGGCATCGACGGAGGCGTTCTTCGCGCAGGCGGCGGCACCGGCCCTGTTGCTGATCGTGATATCCTCGATACCCATGGCTTTTCTCGTGACACGCGATTTCGGGGCGACGGCCTCCTCGGGGAGCGACGGCCCATGAGCACATTCGCGGTGCGCTGCACTGGGTTGACCAAGCGGTACGGCGACGTAGTGGCGGTGGACGGGGTCGATCTGGCGGTGCGGCCGGGGGAGACGCTGTCGATTGTCGGGCCGAGCGGCAGCGGCAAGACGACCACTCTGCGCCTGATCGCCGGGTTCGAGTCTGTGGACGCTGGGGAGATATCCCTGCGGGGGACGACGGTCTCCGGCAAGAAGACGCACGTGCCGCCGGAGCGTCGGAGCGTCGGGCTCGTGTTCCAAGAGCACGCTCTGTTCCCGCACAAGACGGTGTGCGAGAACGTGGCGTTCGGTCTGCACAAGCACGGATCGGAAGAGCGGTCGTTGCGTTTGAAAGAAGCGCTGGAACTAGTGCGGCTCACCCATCTTGAGCAGCGATACCCCCACGAGCTTTCGGGCGGAGAACAGCAGCGTGTGGCGCTCGCCCGCGCGCTTGCCCCGAACCCGGAGGTGATGCTGCTGGACGAGCCGTTCTCCAACCTCGATGCAGAGCTGAGGGCGCGCATCAGGGGAGAGGTCAAGTCGATCCTCGCGGACGCCGGCGTGACGGTGGTGTTCGTGACGCACGACCAGGAGGACGCGCTGTTCATGGGGGACCGGATCGCGATCATCAACGATGGGCGTATCGAGCAATCGGGCACGCCGGAGCAGGTGTTCCACGAGCCGGAAACGAGGTTCGCGGCGGGGTTCATGGGAGTTGCCGACTTCCTGCCGGCGGAGTACGTGAACGGGACGGTGAAGACGGAGCTTGGGACGTTCCCGATGAGTGGGGATAGCTCGGGGCCTTGTGAGGTGATGACGCGGCCGGACGACATCGAGTTGACGCGGTCGACTGAAGGTACGGCTACGGTGCTGTCGAGGACGTTCCAGGGGATATCCGATCTGTACGTGATTGAACTGCCGTCGGGCGCGGTGGTGAGGGCGCAGCGTCCGCACCACGAGCGATATGAGCCGGGAGACTCGGTGCGCGTCAAGGCCGCGGCGCACTACGTTGCCCGGTGCTTCGCGCAGGCGGACGGGAAGCTTATGCCGTAGCGACCGCGCTACTACGGGTTTGCTAGAGGGGCCTCGTCCTGTTGAGGGCGGAGCTGCATCTCGTAGATGTTCTTGTAGAAGCCGCCGATTTCCATTAGCTCTTCATGTGAGCCGCTCTCGACGATCTCGCCTTTATCGAGCACAATCGTCAAGTCGGCGCGACGGACGGTGGAGAGTCGGTGGGCGATGACGAAGGTGGTGCGGCCCGCGATGACCTCCTGGAGGGCCTGTTGTATCTGGTACTCGGTGCCCATGTCGACGCTGGAGGTGGAGTCGTCGAGGATGAGGATGGGAGGGTCGATGAGAAGGGTCCTGGCGATGGCGAGTCGCTGACGCTGGCCGCCGGATAGCCGGACGCCGCGCTCTCCCACCCACGTATCGTAGCCTCGCGGGGTCTGCTCGACGAAGTCGTGAAGCTGGGCGATCTTGGAAGCCTCTATGATCCGGTCGGTGGTGGCATCCTCGGCGCCGTAGGCGATGTTGTCGCGGATGGACGCGCCGAAGACGAAGACGTCCTGCATGACGATGCCGACGTTGCGGCGGAGGGATGAGAGGGTCGCGTCGCGAACGTCCATGCCGTCGATGGTGACTGCGCCGTCGGTCACGTCGTAGAAGCGGGGGACGAGGTGGACGAGGGTGCTCTTGCCGGATCCGGGCGCGCCGAGGATGGCGACGAGTTGGCCGGGCTCGACCTCGAAGTCGATGTCGTGTACGACTGGGGTGTCGGTCCGGTCGTAGCTCATGGAGACGCGGTCGAACTTGACGCGGCCGCTGACGCCGTTGAGAGGGCGGGCGTTGGGGCGCTCCACGACCGAGGTCTCGGCGTCGATAACGTCGAAGATGCGCTGACCGGCGGCGTGCGCGCGGGAGAACATGTTGACCATGAAGCCCATCATGCGGACGGGCATGGCCATCATGCCAATGTAGAGGATGAAGGCGGCGAGCTGGCCGGGGGTCAGGCGTTCGGCGACGATCTCCTGTCCGCCGAACCAGAGGACGGCCCCGGTGGCGGCGGTGAAGATGAAGGTCATGAGGGAGCCGTGGAGGGCGAACTGCTTGGTGGCGTAGTAGGTGAGGTCGCGGACGGCGTCGGAGCGTTCGGCGAACTGTTCCTCGGCGAAGCGGCGGGCTCCGAAGACCTTAACGACCCTGATGCCTGCGATGTTCTCCTGGAGGACGGCGGTCATCCTGCCGGTCTCTTCCTGGACGGCGCCCCAGATGTGTCGCAGCTTCCGCGACATGCTGAAGGCACGCCAGAGGACCGGGGGGACGAAGAGCATGACGACGATGGCGAGCCGCCAGTTGAAGGAGGCCATGATGACGGCGACGAAGAGGAAGGTGGCGACCATCGAGAGACCGCGGATGAGGGCGGAGCTCATGAAGCGCTGGACGGCCTCGACATCGGCGGTGGCCTTGGACATGAGGTCGCCGGTCTGCTGCTTGTCGTGGAATCCGAAGCTGAGGTTCTGGAGCTTGGTGAAGATGTCGTTGCGGATGTCGTAGGCGGTCTTCTGGGAGATGGCCTCGGCGAGATAGTTTTGCAGATAGCTGAAGAGACCTCGCAGGGCACCGGCGAGGAGGATAGAGCCGGCGAGAAGGAAGAGTGCGGTGAGCTTGCCCTCCTGTATTGCGCGATTGAGGGCCTCGTCGATGGCGGAACCCGCGAGCCAGGGCATGGCGAGGCCGGAGGCCACGGAGAGGGCCATGGACACATAGGCGCCGACGACGAGGGCCTTGTTTCGTAGGCCGTATCCGATGAGGCGTAGGAAGATTTTCATGTTTGGGGGTTTGACTCCTGTTGACTATTGTGCAGGAATTCATTTCGTATGTCAAGAGTAGTTTGAGTGAGTCGAAGGAATTGAGAATAGCCTAAAGGATAAAACCTCTTGGTACATGGAGACCGCGTCCCGCAGGAAGCTCCGAACACTCTCCGCATTACGTATGGGGCCTGTTCGCAGCCTCTTATTCACCTACACCTTCAAAATTGTCGTGCAACACACCCGTCAGAGAGATGATGCAGGGGCAACCCGGCTACTCGAAAGTGAGTAAGATAAAGACCGTGAAGAAGCTTGGACTCATCGTCAATCCCATTGCCGGTCTCGGCGGTGCAGTCGGCCTGAAGGGGACCGACGGGACCGCGACCTACCACAAGGCGCTGGAGATGGGGGCTGTGCCCCGCGCCGCGCCGAGGGCAGTCGAGGCCCTGCGTGAGCTTCAGCGACTCGATCAACTAGAGGTGCTCACCTTTCCCTGTCCGATGGGCGAGGACGAAGCGCGGGAGGTCGGTTTGTCTCCGACCGTTATTGGATCGGTCGATGCCGATAATACCTCGGCCGATGATACCCGCCGCGCGGCACAGGAAATGGCGGAGCGCGAGGTAGACCTGATTCTTTTCGCAGGTGGGGACGGCACTGCGCGCGACCTGTGCAGCACGATCGAAGATGACGTTCCGGCGCTCGGCATTCCGGCGGGCGTGAAGATGTACTCCGGAGTGTATGCGACGACACCTCTCACCGCTGGACGCGCGGCGGCGCAGTTCCTTGCGGGTGAAGTGCCTCACACGAGGATGGGCGAGGTCATGGACATCGACGAGGATGCGTTCCGTGACGGTGAAGTCCAAGCGCGGCTCTACGGATATCTTCGCGTGCCGGACGATGCGTCGCACGTGCAGGTCACCAAGTCGCCGAGCCACGCCGACGAGGGAGAGGATATTTTGTCCATTGCCGGGGAGGTCGTCGACTCCATGGAGGACGGCACACTCTACATACTCGGGCCCGGCACCACGACGAAGGGCATCGCGGACGTTCTAGGTGTCCCGAAGACTCTGCTCGGCGTGGACGTTGTCCTCGACGGAAAGCTCGTCGCGTCGGACGTGAGGGAATCGCAGCTCATCGAACTGTTGGACGGCGGGCGTCCGACCAAGATCGTCGTTACGGCGATCGGTGGGCAAGGGCACATCTTCGGTCGTGGCAACCAGCAGATTGGGGACGATGTTATCCGGCGGGTAGGCAAAGAGAACATCGTAGTCGTAGCAACTCGCCGGAAGCTCGGCTCGCTGAATCGCCGGCCACTGATGGTCGACACCGGCAGCCGGGAGATCGACCGCGAGCTCAGCGGCTACATCATGGTCACGACGGGACGCGCCGAGTCGGCGATGGTCAGGGTGTCCGACTAACGGGGCCGACGAACAGCTCCTCCGGGAGGATGCTTCGCGTCTCGGTGGCGTGCCGGAACTCGGGCAGCCCTTCGGTGGTCACCACGCCGAGGGCGGTGAAGTACTTGCCCTCGCCGCTGGAGCCGCTCTTGTTCCCGCCGCTGTGGGGCCGGAGCCAGTCCGGATCGATGATCTGCTCGCCCTTCCACAGCCCGCGGGTGGCGTTGAGGTGTCCGAACCTCGCCATGTCCGAGGCGCTCCACACGACCCATCCCGGCCCGCTCCTGACGACGTTTCCCCCGATCTCATAGGGCGGGTCGAGGTAGGTGTAGGAGTCGGGTAGTGTGGGGTAGAAGTATTTTTGGTCCTTGACCCAGCCTCCCGCGAACCAGTCCCAGCACTCCGCCTTGATGCCGATGCGGTCGAAGAGACGCTCCTGCACGACATCCTTGATATCGCGTCCCCAGACGTGCGTGAGCGCCTGTCCAAGTCGCCAGAACCCCGCGCTGCTGTAGAGCCCCTTCGTGCCCGGCTCTACGTGCGAGTAGCAGTCGTAGTAAGGGTCGCCAGTCCAGTTCGCCCATTCGGCCACTCCGGGAACGGCATCGCGCTCCTCCAGCCCCGTGCGCTTCTCCGCCCAGCGGTTCCCGATTTCCATCGGGAACCCGCCCCAGTGCAGACTCTCCGTGCGCTTGCCGACGAGGTGTCGCCACGTCAGGGTCTTGTGATGGCCATCGGTCAGGTATTTGTGTGGATGGGACAGCTCGCCGTGCCCTGTCCAATACCTGTTGATCGGCTCGTCGGGGTCGATCAAACCGTCCATCACAGCGAATCCCAGCACGGCCCACGTGAGGGCCTTCCCGACCGAGGCCGTGTGGTGAGCGTAGTGCCGGTCTCCCCACGAGTGGACGAGGTATCCCCCACGGGTCAGCACGGCGCCGAACTTATTCCCGGAGTGGTCCTCGCCGCCGAAGCTCCCGCCCCTCACGTCGAGTCCGGCTATCCACTGCCGGAACCCATCGGGATCAAGTCCGGCTTCTTCCGGCGTGATTTCTTCCCAGTCGTTATTCGGATAGGTAACCCAGTCGGGTACAGCTATACTCAATTGCCGCTCCTTGCTTCGAATTGGAGTTTCAAGGCGCATCGTCGCCGATCGACTTCTCCATACGTCGCACCTCTGCCGACCGAGCCGCCAGTCGCACGAGGAACCCCCTCCATGTTCGGGTGGTCTTGTAGTCCAGCCGTTCGTACAGCCGAATGGCTCCCTCGTTCTCCGCGATGACTCCCAGGGACATCGTGCGCTTGCCCGTTGATTCGGCCTTCTCCTCTGCCTTTAGCATCAAGGCCGTACCGATTCCCATACCCCGGGAAGACGGCACGACGGCCAGTACATCAATGTGGAACTCATCTGGCCGCACGGCGTCTTCAATATCAAGCAGTATGAGATTGAATAACATAAGGCAGGCCCTGAAGGGAGAGAACTTCTCGAAAGGCGTCTTCAAGTCAAGTTGGTAGAACTCATGGCCGGTCGTCTTGAAGGCCAGGACACCCATAAGCTCCCCGTCGACTATGGCGAAGAGACAGTTCTTGGGATCGACCGAGTCTCGAAAGAGGCGAACGAAGTCGTCGGCGTCCCTGAAGCCGATGCGGAATTTCTTGGCGAAGGCGTCGTAAGTAAGGCGGAGCGCGTCGTCCACGTACTCCCGGTCAACGCCTTCGACGATCTGTACGTTGGTAGTTGTCATAGGGCGGCTACTTTACTTCCTTACGATAAGAGTAGGGGAATCTTTGCCCAACAAACAAGCGCGCTTCGGCAAAGTCGAAGCGGTTTGACAGGCGTTCCGTGCCTACCTAGACTACGCGCAAGCTCGCTTACGGGGGTGACTTATGAGTTCGTTTCCCGCCGAAGAGATGGACGCCGTCGCAAGACCCTTTCCCGGGCGCATCGGCGTGTGCATCAAGGACCTGAACACGGGCTTGCGCTACGAGTACAACGCCGACGAGCCACTGCCGACCGCGTCGGTCGTCAAGGTGTCGATCATGATCGAGCTCTTTCGGCAGGCGCAAGCGGGCGAGATTTCTCTCGACGACCGGTACCGGATGCGCAAGGACATCTCCAGTCACGGCACGGGGACGCTGAGCATCATGCGAGACTACCCCGAACTGACCCTGCGCGACTACTGCCGCCTGATGATGGGTGTCAGCGACAACATGGCCACGGACATGATCGTCCACCTGCTCACGCCGGAGTCGATCAACGCTACGCTGGAGAGGATGGGCTACCACAACACTCGTGCCAACATGCCGCTTGGAGTCTGGCACTACCTGATGAAGGGGATCGTCGACACGCCTTCGAGGGAGCTCGACGAGGCCATTCGCTCAGGAGAACTCAACGACGGCCCCGGCGACAAGGACCTGCCTTTCGCCAGCGATCTGCGGAACAACGTCGCGTCGGCCAACGACCTCGTGGACATCATGGAGAAGATACACGCGGGCGAGATGATAAGCGTGGAGGCCTCGGCGCAGATGATCGAGATGATGAAAGTTGTTAAGGGTGACAACCGGATCCGCCAGTACCTGAAGCCGGAGATCGAGACCGCGCGCAAGACGGGCGGAAGCGGCCGCATCAAGGCCGACACGGGCATCGTCTACCTCCCCACCGGCCCCATGTTCGTTGCCGGTCTCAGTACCTCGGACCTTGCCGAGGACCAGGTCCAGGGGATGGAGGCCGTGGGCCTCATCACCCGAATGGCCTACGCGACGGTCTCCTCGGAGAGCGTGTTGGACGTGTAGTAGGCGGATACCAAGGTTCTCGCGTCGGTTCTCCTGAATTTGACCGCTGGCATGAACCCTTTGGTGCCGCCCTTTTGTCGCGGAGTCCATAGCAATCCCCTATACTTTCCACGCAGGGAGGGCTCATCGCCAATGAGAGAGATCGTCGTCTTCAGTGGCAGCGCACATCGTGATCTGGCAGAGAGCGTGTGCTCGTATTTGGGCGTGCCTCTGAGTCCGACGACGATCAACCGGTTCAGCAACGGCTGTATGCAGGTGCAGCTCAAGGAGAACTGTCGCGAGAGGGACGTGTTCATCATCCAGCCCCTCGTCCCGCCGGTGCACGACCACCTCATGGAGCTTCTCCAGATGCTCGACGCGGCCCGGGGCGCGTCGGCGTCGAGGGTGACCGCCGTCATCCCGTACTACGGATATTCCCGCTCGGACAAGAAGGACGCGCCGAGAATTTCAATCGCAGGCCGGCTGACAGCCGACTTGCTGGTTACGGCGGGCGCGAACCGAATTCTCACAATGACGCTCCATGTCCCGCAGGTTCACGGGTTTTTCAGCGTGCCGGTAGATCATCTGGAGGCGCTGGACATTCTGGCCGGACACTTCCGTGACCGAGACCTCTCCAACACCGTCGTGGTCTCTCCCGACTTCGGCAGGGCCAAGGACGCCGCATACGTCGGCCGCCTGCTTGGCATACCCGTCGCGGCGGGAAACAAGCAGCGCATCAGCGATACGGAGGTCACCATCGACACGATCGTGGGAGACGTTGACGGCAAAGATGCGATAGTGATTGACGAAGAGATCGCGACCGGCGGAAGCATCCTCACGATCTTGGACAGACTGAGCGAGCGTGGCGTGAGGCGAAAATCCGTCGTCTGCACGCACGGCCTCTTCACCGGCGCGGCTCCGGAGCGTTTTCGCGCCCGATCCGATGTGACCGAGTTCGTTACCACCGACACCGTCTCATCGTATAGAGACAGCGGCATTCCCAACCTGAGCGTTCTGTCCGTGGCCCCGCTGCTGGGCGAGGCCATGCGGCGCATCCATGGAGGCGAGTCGGTGAGCAGCCTTTTCGCCGGGCCGGAATGGGCATCGGAGGCCCGACACGTTCGAGTCTAACGGGTCTCGTCTACGACTAGCTTCCCGGCTCCAACTCCGACTCGAACAATGTCGGTCTGCCAAAGGAATGCGGGGCCGATGGTCGGCTGAAGAGCAGCTTTTGGCGTTCGGTCAGCTCGACGGTCGTCGGAGGCACGGCCTGGTGCCAGGAATAGGCTTGGTGCGACGGCCCCATGCTGAAGAAGAGGGTGCGCCGCTGGTGACTGCCGCGCCAAGGGGCCGTTCCGTGCAGGAGCGCCTCGGTGAAGATCGACACCGAACCGGCTTTCACCTCGGGAACGTCTATCCCGTAGCCCTCGGTGGCCTCCCTGATTTCGTCGGGCACTTGGAAATTCGACTTGTGACTGCCGGGCAAGGCCATGAAGCCTCCTAGCTCGCCGCCTGAATCGGTGAGGTTCCAAGCCATGTTGGTCAGCCCGCTGCGTATCCTGCCGTCTCGCACATAGTAGTAGTCGGTCTGCACGAAAGGCACGACTCCCCCGTGCATGTGGAGTGCCTTCGCTCCGGCATTAGCCCACGCGCCCCAGAAGTGGTCGATGCGGAACCCGTCGCCCATGATCATCCTCAACACGGGCATGACTTTCGGGTGATCGAGCACCTTCGTGAAGGCCTGTCCCCATTCGAGGAATCCCGCTCCCTCTTCTCCCGCGCCCCCGCCGGGCAGTGTGCCTGAGACTTCCTCCGTGGATGTGTGGCCGCTCTCGTCGATGAGACTATTCAGCTCAGCAACCTCGTCGGCGCTTAGCACGTCCTCGATGACGAGATATCCATGCAGATCGAACAGATATTTTTGAATATCAGGGCTGGTCACTGCGGTCTCTCCTGCGAATCCGTGGTATCAGTTGGCACGGGATAGAATACGCCCGACAGGGGAACACCTCAACAGGAAGACATCCGTGAAGCCGGTTTTGTCTGGTAGGCGGCTTCGAACCTCCTTTCCCTTATTGATTCTGAAATCACGTCTCCTATTGGGAAAACGAGTGATGAATCAGGTGGCTTACCAACTTGCAGAAAACGAATTCGCAGTCTTTACGTCGTTGTGATATCGTCATGGCATGATCCTTGCAGGTGCTGAGATTTCAGAGAAAGGAAGTAAGGAGAACATGTGTAATTTACAGCCAACCAAACGACATCTCCGAGTGTTTGGCGCACTTGCTCTGAGTCTTCTGTTCTTCCTCGCAGCCTGCAGCACCGAAAGCGATTCGCCGTCCGTCTCGCCCACAAGAGAATCGGCGACGCCCACAACGGAAGCCTCTAACCGAGCCATGTCAGCACTCGCGACCTCCACCGCGGTTCCGACCGAGACCACGCCGACGGAGGCACCCAACCCGGAGCGAACGGCGCTGACGGCACTCTACAATGCCGCCGGCGGGCAAGACTGGAAGACCAACGACGGCTGGCTTGGCGACGCTCCCCTCGATCAATGGCAGCGCGTGTCGACCGACGAGAACAGCCGAGTCACGAGTTTGGATGTCGGTTCCAACCGGTTGAACGGGGAGTTACCGGCGGAGCTGGGGGACCTCTCCAACCTGAAATTGCTGTTCATCAATGACAACAATTTGACCGGTGCGCTCCCCCAAAGTCTGACAGAATTGTCCGCGTTGGATTCTTTCCACTTCCACAACAACTCAGGGCTATGCGCGCCAATCGATGAGGCATTCCAGACTTGGTTGCAGGGAATAGCATTAGTCACCGGCAGCAGCTGCGCCCCGGAGGATTTATTGGAGGATCGTGAGGTGCTGGTGCAGCTATACAGCGCGCTGGACGGGGAGAACTGGAATAACAACGCCAACTGGCTGACCGAACGGCCAATCAGGCAGTGGCACGGAGTCACCAATGATGCAAGCGGACGGGTCACAAGACTTTTGCTCGATTCGAACAGGCTGGCAGGGGAGATACCCAAGGAGCTCGGGAGTCTCTCCAACCTGAAGAGGCTGGAGTTCGGCAACAACCAGTTAACCGGGGAAATACCCAGGGAGCTAGGCAACCTCTCCGCCCTGGAGACTCTACTACTCGGTTCCGACAGTTCTTACGCTGGGGGGTTAAGTGGGAGCATACCGAAGGAGCTGGGCAGCCTCTCGAAGTTGGAGACCCTAAACCTCAGATTCAACCAGTTGACTGGGGATATCCCGGCAGAGCTGGGCAATCTCACCAGCTTGGAAACTCTATTGCTTGGTTACAACCGGTTGTCCGGGGAGATACCGGCCGAGCTTGGTGGCCTCTCCAACTTGACAAGCCTGGAAATCGTTTACAACGGGTTGACTGGGGAGATCCCGGCGGAACTGGGCAGCCTCTCCAACCTGACACGTCTGTTGCTGGGACACAATCAGCTGTCCGGTGAGATACCCAAGGAATTAGGCAACCTCTCCAACCTGAAAGGGCTGTCGCTTGAGAGTAACCAGCTTACCGGGTGCATTCCAAAGGCACTGGGCGGCGCATCGAACAGTAGTATGGGGCTTAACGTAAGGCCTTTCTGCTAGGTTGGTCCGGGGTGTCGGTTAGGTTTATGGACGAGCCTATGACTGGGGGACCGAACCGGCTCTTCCGTAGAAGTGAAAATTGCTCTCAACCTTTTAGCCCTCTCGTTTGTACTATATGTGAAGGCGCCCGAATGAGCGAGGGCCTGAAACATGAACGACAAACGAGAGATGGAGCGGCTGAGTCGGGGCGATATCGCCGCACTCGGCACGCTGGTCAGGCGGCACCAGATCAAGGCCCTGCGGGCCGCATACCTCATTACCCACGACCTCGCCCAGGCGGAGGACGTTGTGAGCAGCGCATTTCTTCGGGTCTTCGAGCGGGCGGAACAGTTTGACCCCCAGCGACCCTTCGGGCCTTGGTTCTACAGAATAGTCGTCAACGATGCCATCAATGCAGTCCGGCGTCGAGACCGGACGACAACGTTAGAGCACACCGGATCAACACGAAGACCCGTCGATTCGACCGACCCGCAGGCCACCGCAGTTCTGAACGAGGAGCGAAAGGCCGTACGCGACGCCCTGGCGCGGCTTACGCCGTCACAACGAGGCGCGGTCGTGATGCGGTACTTCCTCGAACTGTCCGAGTCCGAGATGGTTGCGCGGACGGGACGGTCACGGGGCACCGTCAAGCGTCACCTCCACGACGCGCGGTCCCGGATGAAGCAGCTACTTAGAGCAACTATGCGCGGCGAATGAAGAGGATGGGGAGAAGGACGATATGAGCACACTTACGATGGACGAATTCCTCAACCACAAGCGGCTGACCGACTTTGCCCAGTTCGCCGTTCCAGACGGACACGATTTGTGGCCGGAGATAGAACGCGCCGCGCGCCGCTCTGTGGCAGCAATGCCGACGTCGAGGCCGAGCATCCTGTCGTTGGGGTTTTCAGGCGCCTGGACGGCGGTTGGAATCCTCCTTATCGCGGCAACCTTCGCGGTCCTCGGCTTCGGACTGGCGGTGCTCGTCCTGTCGAATGACGAAATGTCAGTTCCCGCGTCCCAACCGGAGGCGACCGCCACGCCAGCGACATCCGCACCCACTTTATCGGGAACAGCGGTTCCGACTGTCGCCGCAACTCGGCCGAGTGCCATTCGTGACATAGAGCGAACGGCGCTGACCACCCTCTTCGATGCCACCGGCGGGGAAGACTGGAATACAAGCGACGGATGGCTTGGCGACTCTCCCCTAGATCAGTGGCAGCGTGTAATCACGGACGAGGACGGCAAGGTTACGGATCTGGACCTTGGTTCCAACCAGTTAAGCGGGGAGATACCGGCGGAGCTGGGCAACCTCGCACGCCTCAAATTGCTGTATCTCAGCGACAACGAACTGACGGGAACCCTTCCCCGAGGTCTAACAAGATTATCCGGACTGGAATCTTTCCGCTTCCACAACAACGCAGGGCTTTGCGCGCCTATCGACGAGGAATTTCAGACATGGCTGCATGGCATAGCCGAAGTATACGGCAGCAGCTGCGCACCGGAGGACTCGTTAGAGGACCGGGAGGTGCTGGTGGAGCTATACGATGCCATGGACGGGGAGAACTGGACGAACAACACCAACTGGCTGACGGAACGGCCAGTTAGGCAGTGGTATGGAGTCATGAGTGATGCGAGCGGACGGGTTACTGGACTGGTGCTCGATTGGAACGGTTTGACAGGAGAGATACCGGCCGCGCTGGGTGGCCTCTCCGACTTGGAGAATCTGGTCCTTCATTCCAACGGACTGACGGGGGAGATACCGGCGGTGCTGGGTAGCCTCCCCAACTTGGAGATTCTGACCCTCAATTCCAACCGGCTGACGGGGGAGATACCGACGGAGCTGGGCAGTCTCTCCAACTTGGAGATTCTGGCCCTCAGTTCCAATCGGTTGACAGGAGAGATACCGGCAGAGTTGAGCAGTCTATCCAACTTGAAGACTCTGGTCATCGATTCCAACCAGCTAACTGGGGAGATACCTAAGGAACTGGGCAGCCTCTCCAACTTGGAGCTTCTGGCTCTCAGTTCCAACCGGTTGACTGGGCAGATACCGACGGAGCTGAGCAAGCTTTCCAACTTGGAGCTTCTGTCCCTCGCTATCAACCAATTGACTGGAGAGATACCGAGAGAGTTGGGCAGCCTCTCTAACCTGACACGTCTGGACCTGCGAGGAAATTATCTGATCGGGAAGATACCGGAGGAACTGGGCAACCTTTCCAACCTCGATATGTTGCTGCTATTTCAAAACGATTTGAGTGGGTGCATCCCGGCGAAACTGCGCGAAGTGCAGAATAACGACCTCGGCTTTCCCGACATGCCACCCTTCTGTCAAGTTGCAGTTCGTTAGTCCCAAGACCTCGCAAGCAATGCCGACACCGAATCTCCCTCACGGCGTTGGGGAGATCGGTGAATGGTAACTGGAAAGGAAAGAACAAATGCGTAGATTGCAGTCAACTGAATCACATCTCCTCACATTTGTCACTCTTGCTCTGATACTTCTGATTTTCCTCACAGCCTGCAGCACGGGCAGTGATTCGCCATCAGTTTCGCCCACAAGGGAAGTGGCAACCCCCACGCCGGGGGACTCTGCAGGTGCCGTGTCTTCATCCCCGAACCCGACTGCGGTCCCGACCGAGACCGCGCCGACGGGTTCACCTGACCCGGAGCGAGCGGCGCTGACGGCCCTCTACGATGCCACGGGCGGGCAAGATTGGAAGATAGACAACGGTTGGCTTGGCGACGGCCCTCTCGACAAATGGCTGCGTGTGATTACAGACGAGGACGGCAGGGTTACGGACGTGGACCTTGGTTCCAACCAGTTGAGCGGGGAGATACCGGCGGAACTGGGCAACCTCTCACGCCTCAAACTGCTGTACATCAGTGACAACAGCCTGACCGGAGCGCTTCCGCAGAGTCTAACGGAAATTTCAGGGCTGGAGTCCTTCCACTTCCACAACAACTCCGGGCTATGCGCCCCAATTGACGAGACTTTCCAAGCATGGTTGCGCGGCATTGCCGAAGTACGCGGCAGCAGCTGCGCGCCGGAGGACTCGTTGGAGGACCGGGAGGTGCTGGTAAAACTATACGACGCACTGGATGGGGAGAACTGGACGAACAACACCAACTGGCTGACCGAACGGCCATTCAGGGAGTGGCATGGAGTGACAAATGATGCGAGCGGGCGGGTCACGGGACTCGTGCTCGAATCGAACGGGTTGACCGGGGAGATGCCTATGGTACTGGGCAGCCTCTCCAACCTGCAAAGGCTGGAACTTGGTAACAACAAGCTCGCTGGCGAGATACCGGCAGAACTGGGTAGCCTCTCCAACCTGCAAAGGCTGGTACTCAGTAATAACAAGCTCACCGGCGAGATACCGACAGAACTGGGAAACCTCGGAAACCTGGAAATTCTGTTACTCGGTTCCAACCAGTTGACCGGGGAGATACCGATGGAGTTGGGCGACCTCTCCAACTTGGAAACTCTGGCCATCAAGATCAACCAGTTGACTGGGGAGATACCGAAAGAACTAGGCAACCTTTCCAACTTGGAGATTTTGACTCTTATGGCCAACCGGTTGACTGGAGCGATACCGACGGAACTGGGCAGTCTCTCCAATCTGATAACGTTGGAACTTAACTACAACCAGTTAACCGGAGAGATACCGGCGGAGTTGGGCAACCTCTCCAACCTGAATACTCTGATGCTATACGGTGCTAACCAGTGGAGTGGGTGCATCCCAGTGAAACTGCGCGACGTGCGGAAAAGCGATTTCCACTTTCCCGACATGCCACCCTTCTGTTAGGTTGCAGCCCATTAGTCCCAGTGTCCCGCTGGCAATGTCGGCGCCGATTTTCTCCCTGCGCCAGAGTGGCAGCAAAGGCTTTACCCTCGTAATTCTCTGTTGTCGTTTCACACACGCTTGCTATAATGTAAGGCTATTAGAAATCCCCCAACCCATGTCCACGGCCGTGCATGGCTTGACGATCAATGAACGCGATTGAGCTCGAATCCTTATCAAAAACATTCCGGCGGCGCGGGTCGCAGCCGGTAAGGGCCGTTGTCGATCTGAGCCTGTCGATCCCCCGTGGCCAGATATTCGGCTTCCTCGGTCCCAACGGCGCGGGGAAGACGACCACCATCAAGATGATGTGCGGCGTCGTCATCCCAGATGCCGGAAACGTCACGCTCCTCGGCCGCGACGTACAGCGAGACCGCAGCGCCGCCATGCGGCAGTTCGGCGCGGTCCTTGAGGGCGCGCGCACCATCTACTGGCGGCTCTCGGCTATGGAGAACCTGATGTACTTCGGAAGGCTGAAGGGCGTCAGGGACAAGTATCTGAAGTCGAGGGCGGAGCGACTGCTGAAGGAACTCGATCTGTGGGAGAGAAGAAACGACGACGTTCGGGAATTCTCACGGGGGATGCAGCAAAAGGTCGCTATTTCTGCCGCGCTCATGTCCGACCCTCCCATTGTTCTGCTCGACGAGCCGACGCTTGGCTTGGACGTTGAGTCGGCCCAGACCGTTCGGGAATGGGTATCCCGCCTTGCAAAGGAGGAGAACAAGACCGTCCTGCTCACCACGCACCAGCTGGCCATGGCCCAGGAGCTTTGCGACCGCGTCGCCATCATAAACGAAGGTCGCCTCATCGCGGACCGCTCGGTGGATGAGCTTTTATCGCTTTTTCGACGAGACTATTACGAGATACGTGTCGGCAGCCTGTTCAACGGACAGGGGTCGTTGCCGGAAGGACTCAATCTCGAACATGGCGACTCGGAGACGACGATTTCGGGCGACATTGCCGACCAGGAACGTCTTCACCAGGTGCTCCTGTACATCCGGGAAGAAGGTCTTCCGATCTTGTCGGTGCAGCGTAGCGAGCCGAGCCTGGAACACATCTTTATGGAACTGCTGAACGAAGACCGAAAGTGATTACCGTCCCGCTCGTCCTCTATAACGAGGTCCGCAAGGAACTGATCATAACCTGGAACTACCGGGCGAACACGGCAATCGAGCTGCTTACGCTTGTATTCGTCTTCGTATTCATCAGCTACTTTGCCGGAGGTGGCGAGATCGATTCCGAAAGGCTCCCGGGGAGTCTTCTCGGCTTCTTGGTCTGGTACTACGCGGCCTTCGCTATATCGAGCATGAGCGGCGGCATCACAGGTGAGGCCTCGATCGGAACTTTGGAGCAGCTTTACATGAGCCCGGCACCGACATGGCTGGTTTTTGTTGGACGGGTTATCGCCACGTTCGCCAAGGGGACAGCCATGGTCGCCCTGCTTGGCGTCATCTTGGCGATGATCCTTCCGGTCACTCTGCCGCTGGAACTGGCGGCCCTACCGCCGTTCGCCCTAACGATGGTTGGCCTGTTCGGTTTCGGATACGCCATTGGCGGCCTGACTTTGGTGTTTAAGCAGATCAGCTCGGTCACCGGTCTATTGACTAACGTTCTCCTGTTCCTCAACGGCGCGCTGCTGCCCGTGCACCACTTCCCGGCATGGCTTGAGACCATCGCAGTATTCCTGCCGACAACTCAGGGAATCATCGTTCTTCGCAAGGTGGTAGTTGACGGCGCGTCTCTCACGGCTGTCTGGGAGGACGGTAGCATGGTCTTCCTCGCCGTCCAATCGGTACTATTCTTGGTAGTCGGCTGGGCGCTGTTCAACGTCGGCGAACGTGTCGCCAAGCGAAGCGGCACCCTAGGACAGTATTGAAGACCTTCCTGTAACGCCCTCTCGCTTGAGGGAGAAATTGCTAAATGGCAATTTGTCAGACGGTAAGTTATCGTCCATACCGATGGCAGGGAAGGCTAGTGGTACTTCTGCGAGCGGCGTATTCAATACATTGGAATAGAGCTTTAGCGTCTGTAAACTAATGGTAACGTTGCCTAATGACCGTCTTCCGAACAATAACGCTCGTTTTGGCCGTTCTTCAGGTACTGTTCACGGCATTCACAGGGATGGTGGGAGCCTTCGCAGACGGTGGTGACTTGTGGTCGCTGCTGCTGTTGATTGGAGTCCATCCGCTTTGCGCTGTCGCGTTGCTCGTGCTGACGCTGCTTCCCAGACCCTCCCCTGCCATCGCTTACGCGGTCGCGGCGCTCCTGGTGGGAAACATCGTCGCCGACCTGACGCTCACTCAGTTGATCGCCGCAGGTACGGTGAAAGGGGACTGGTGGCTGCCTCTCACGTTCTCTGTGATTCCGGCAGTCGGCCTTGTCTACGCGCTGACCCTAGCGCAACACAAGCGGAATTCCCCTTCCCAACCGGAAGCGTAGGGCCGGCACACCGCTAAGGGCCGCGAAACAGTCATTAATGCGGTGCGTGATTGTTGACACTGGTACCCCGTCTAGATATAATACCGCTTTGCGTGCGCCCACGTATCGGGCTATTGTGTGTCGAAAAAGGGCCGCAGAACTTCGAAATCCTTAGGACGTAACATGCCGACAACGAACCAACTTGTTCGGAAGGGAAGAAAGTCGAAGCGGGGCAAGGATAAGGCTCCCGCGCTCGGCTATTCCTTTAACTCGCTTAAGAACCGTGGCTCCCGCGGCTCGGGCTCACCTCAGAAACGGGGCGTATGCGTCCAAGTGCGGACCCAGACGCCTAGGAAGCCGAACTCGGCCCTGCGCAAGGTTGCGAGGGTGCGGCTCACCAACGGGATGGAGGTAACCGCCTACATCCCCGGCGAGGGCCATAACCTCCAGGAGCACTCGCTCGTACTCATTCGAGGCGGCAGGGTGCGAGACCTCCCCGGCGTACGCTACCAGGTCATTCGCGGGGCGCTGGACGCGGCGGGAGTCGAGGACCGCAGGCGGGGTCGAAGCAAGTACGGAAGTAAGCGCAACAGCTAAAACGTCTAAAGTAACCTCGGAGTCGGAAGACACGGGGTTGCTTTTTGTTTTGGAAGGAATGAAATGGCACGACGGAGACGAGCGGAAAGGCGCCAGGTGCTCCCCGATCCGAAATACCGGAGCGTGGAGTTGGCGCGGTTCATCAACAAGGTCATGCTCGGCGGGAAAAAGACCGTCGCTCAGCGGGTCGTGTACGACGCGCTGGACATAGCCGAGCGCCAGGGAAACAGGCCGGGCATCGACATCTTCCGCCAGGCTCTGGTGAATACCACGCCCGCGCTTGAGGTCCGCTCCCGGAGAGTCGGCGGCGCGACGTACCAGGTCCCCAGAGACGTGCGGCCCGAACGCCGCGAGGCTCTGAGCATGCGCTGGATCGTACAAACTGCGCGTGCCCGAAGCGGCCGGCCCATGTCCGAGAAACTGGCGACCGAGCTCCTTGAAGCCTCACGAGGTCAGGGCGACTCCGTCAGAAGGAAGGAAGAGCAGCATCGAATGGCCGAAGCGAACCGCGCCTTCGCGCACTATCGCTGGTAGGCATCTCAGGACTTACCTTCAACGACACACATTATGGCAACCGCAACGATGACAAGAAACCGCTTGGACATGATCCGAAATATCGGATTCATCGCCCATATCGACGCCGGTAAGACTACGGTTACCGAGCGCGTGCTCTACTTTGCCGGTCGCATCTACAAGATCGGCGGGGTGGACGAAGGCACCACGTCGATGGACTGGATGGCCCAGGAACGCGAGCGTGGCATCACCATCACGTCCGCTGCCACGACGTGCGAGTGGAACGATCACTCGATCAACATCATCGACACTCCCGGACACGTGGATTTCACGGCGGAGGTCGAGCGCAGCCTGCGCATTCTTGACGGCGGCGTAGTGATCTTCGACGCCGTCGCGGGCGTTCAGCCGCAGTCGGAGACCGTGTGGCGACAGGCCGATAAGTACCACGTTCCTCGAATATGCTTCATTAACAAGATGGACAGAGTGGGCGCGGACTTCCAGCGCACCATCGACTCCATTACCCAGCGGCTCCGCGGCAACCCCGTTGCCATTCAGCTTCCGATAGGTGCGGAGCAGGAATTCGAAGGCATCATCGACCTCATTGAGGAGAAGGCGTACTTCTACGAGACCGAAGGGCCGGAACCACCCGTGGAAGGGCCCATCCCGGCTGACATGATCGACAGCGTCCGGGACTACCGTGAACGGCTCATCGAGAAGATCGCTGATACGGACGATGAGATGCTCATAAAGTACCTCGAGGGTGAGGAGATCACCAGCGAGGAGATGAGAACGGCGCTTCGCAAAGCGACCGTGACCAACGCGATCATGCCCGTACTATGTGGCAGCGCACTCCGTCATCGGGGCGTCCATCCGCTGCTAGACGCGATCGTGGACTATCTCCCTTCTCCGGTGGATGTACCCCCGGCGACCGGCAGCAACTACGATACCGGCGAAGATGTGACCCGACACCCCGGTGAAGGCGACCCCTTCGCCGCTTTGGTTTTCAAGGTCGTTGCCGATCCTTTCATCGGTCGGCTCGTCTACTTCCGTGCCTACTCCGGCAATGTGGAGTCGGGCTCTGCAGTGTTCAATTCGAGGACGGGGCGCCACGAGCGCGTTGGACGGCTTGTCATGATGCACGCCGACCGCAGAGAGGAAGTGTCCGAGGTCTACTCCGGGCAGATTGCAGCGGCGGTAGGTCTGAAGAACGCCACGACGGGCGATACGATCAGTGCCGGGGCGTCGCCGGTCATACTCGAAACGATTACGTTCCCGGACCCGGTGATGTCGATCGCCGTTGAGCCCAAGACGAGGGCCGACCAGGACAAGCTGGGCGATGCGCTGAACAAGCTCGCCGGTGAGGACCCGACGCTAAGGGTCTCCTACAACGACGAATTGGGCCAGACTATCATGTCCGGTATGGGCGAGCTCCACCTTGAAATCATCGTCGACCGCATTCGGCGCGAGTACAAGGTCGAGGGCAACATCGGCAAGCCGCGGGTGGCCTATCGTGAGACTATCGCAAGACCCGCAAAGGCCGACGGTCGCCTCGTCCGCCAAACTGGAGGACACGGTCAGTTCGCCCACGTCGTCTTGGAGATCGAGCCTCTCGAACGAGGCGCGGGCTTCGTCTTCGAGGACAATGTGAGAGGTGGCGCCGTTCCTCGCGAGTTCATTCCCGCGGTATCAAAGGGTGTCCAGGACGCCCTTGGCGCAGGCCCCCTTTCGGGCTTCCCCGTCGTCGATCTCAAGGCGACGCTTGTAGACGGCACCGCCCATGAGGTCGACTCGTCGGAGATAGCCTTCCGCGTCGCCGGATCAATGGGCGCTAAGGCCGCCATTGCCAAGGCCAAGCCGATACTTCTCGAGCCGGTGATGGCCCTTGAAGTTGTAACCCCGGGCGAGTTCCTCGGCGACATCCTCGCCGACCTCGGTCGTCGCAGGGCCGACATCAAGGGAATCGAAGGACAGGGCGACATCCAGGTGGTGAAGGCCAACGTCCCGCTCGGCGAGATGTTCGGCTACGCCAACACGATGCGTTCGCTGACGCAGGGCCGCGCAGCCCATTCAATGGAATTCGGCAACTACCAGCAAGCACCCGAAGGAGTCGATACGCAATAGGACAGACCTGCACTTTGGTGCAGGCCGGACTAGGTGAAAAATGACGACAGGGACGAGCCAAAAGATTAGAATTATTCTCAGGGCATTCGACCATCGAATTCTCGATCAGTCGGCAACGCACATCGTGGAGGCCGCCGAGCGCACGGGCGCGCAGGTCGCGGGTCCCGTCCCGCTGCCGACCAGCATCAAACGCTTCTGCGTGATCCGGTCGCCGCACGTGTTCAAGAACTCGCGGGAGCACTTCGAGATCCGAACGCATAACAGGCTGATCGACATCTTGGAGCCGACCTCCAAGACCGTCGACTCGCTCACGCGGCTCAACGTACCCGCAGGGGTGGATATTTCAATCAAGGTATAGGGAGTGCGGCACATCCTCAGGGATGCCGGGCAAAGCAAACTACGAGAAATATGAGCATTCAAGCGCTGCTGGGAAAGAAGATAGGGACGACGCAGGTGTTCAAAGAGGACACCGGCGAGGCCGTTTGCGTCACCGCAATCGAGACCGGCCCTTGCACCGTAACGCAGATCAAGTCGTCTGACACGGACGGCTACGAGGCTGTGCAGATCGGTTTTGAGGAGGTCAAGCGTCGGAACAAGCCTGAGAAGGGGCACCTCGATAAGTCGGGCGACAAGCTCTTCCGTCACCTCCGCGAGGTAGAGGCCGCCGACCTTTCCTCCGTCGAGAGCGGCCAGCAGTTCGATGCGGGGCTGTTCACGGAGGGCGAGTCGATAAACGTCACCGGCGTCACGAAAGGCCGGGGATTTGCGGGCGTGGTCAGGCGACATGGTTTCAAGGGCGGTCCTAAGACGCACGGCCAGTCCGACCGCCATCGCGCGCCTGGATCTATCGGTGCAGGCACCACTCCCGGAAAGGTGCTGAAGGGCCAGCGTATGGCCGGACGAATGGGCGGCGATACGGTCACGACGAAGAACCTTGAGGTGATGAAGTCCGATCCCGACAGCCGTCTCGTGCTCGTGAAAGGCTCCGTTCCCGGAGCCAGAAACACTCTGCTGGTACTGACCAAGCGAGGCTAGTTAGAGAATTACTGTGAATATCGAAGTCAAGAACATACAGGGCGAGTCGGTCGACGAGATCGAGATTCAGGACGACGTATTTGGCGTGCCGATGAATTCGGCGCTCGTGCATCAGGTCGTCGTGGGCCAGCTTGCCAATGCCCGTCAGGGTACCGCTAAGGCCAAAACGCGGAGCGAAGTCTCCGGTGGCGGCAGGAAGCCTTGGCCCCAAAAGCACACCGGTCGGTCCCGCCAGGGATCGATCCGCTCTCCCCTCTGGAAGGGCGGAGGCGTGACCTTTGGTCCTGCGCCGAGGAGCTACCGTCAACGAACACCCAAGAAGATGCGGCGAGCCGCCATTCGCATGGCGCTTTCGGATAAAGCCGGAGCGGGAAATCTCATCGTTTTGCAGGACCTCTCGTTCGACAGCCCGAAGACGAAAGACTTCGTGGCGATGATGCAGGCGCTCGGCCTTGAGCGGTCCGTTCTCCTGGTCGGAGACGGTGCCGATCACGACGCGCTCCGCGCAGGGCGCAACGTGCAGGGGGTGGACATGCTGCCGGCCGACCTGCTGAACACCGTCGATGTGTTGAACCACCGGACTCTCATTATGACGCTGGACGCCGTTCGGAAGGCCGAGTCGCTCTGGGGTTCACCCGTCGTCGATGAGGTCGAGGCGGAAGCGGCCTAGATTCAGGAACACTGTCATGCACGCGTATCAAATACTGCGAAGACCGGTAATCACCGAGAAAAGCACCCTGCTCAGCGAGCAGGGGCGATATGTGTTCGAGGTGGCGAAGAGCGCCACCAAGCACGACATCAAGAAGGCCGTCGAGGAGGCGTTCGACGTTTCGGTCGTTCGCGTCCACACGATGGCAGTCAGGGGAAAGCGCAAGCGATTCGGGCCGAGGATCACGACTCTGAGGTCGTGGAAGAAGGCCATAGTGACGCTGGCGCCCGGCGACTCAATCACGCTGTTCGAGGGAGTATAGATGCCTCTCCGTAAGCTGAATCCGACCAGTCCCGGCCAGCGGGGAACGATTCTTCAGACGTCTGACGACGTTACGAGCACTCGTCCGAAGAAGTCGCTCCTTAAGCCGACGAAGAAGAAGGCGGGACGAAACAACAAGGGACGAATCACCGTTCGTCATCGGGGCGGCGGCCACAAGCGGCGGTTGCGCGTTATCGACTTTAAGCGCAACAAGCCCAACGTGCCCGGCGAGGTGATGACCATCGAGTACGACCCGAACCGGTCATCGCGGATCGCTCTCATCAAGTACGCCGACGGCGACTGGCGATACATCATCGCGCCGGTCGGCCTGAACGTAGGGGATACGGTTGTTGCCGGTGAGCGCGCGGAGATTCGACCCGGAAACGCGCTCCCGTTGCGGTCGATCCCGAACGGCACGCTCGTCCACAACGTCGAGTTGAAAGTCGGACGGGGCGCGCAGATCGTGCGCAGCGCCGGGGCGTCCGCCCAGGTCATGGCCAAGGAGGGCGAATACGCGCTCCTGAAGCTCCCTTCCGGTGAGATGCGACAGGTTCTGAGCGAGTGCATGGCGACCGTCGGTCAGGTCGGGCTTGTGGACCATAAGAACGTCAAGCTCGGCAAGGCCGGGCGAAGCAGGCATCGGGGACGCCGGCCGCAGGTGCGCGGTGTCGTGATGTCGCCTGCCGACCACCCTCACGGTGGCGGAGAGGGCCGTTCGCCCATCGGGATGCCTTCACCAAAGACACCGTGGGGCAAACCCACCTTGGGCTACCGCACACGGCGCAACAAGTCGTCAAACAAGTTTATCGTGAAGAGAAGATACGAGAAGTAATGCGGAGCCGGGCCGTGAGCGCCCGGTCGGAGTAAGGGTTATGTCGAGGTCTACGAAAAAGGGTCCGTACGTGCACCCAAAGCTGGCGAAGAAGGTTGAAACTGCCCGGCGGAGCAACAGCAAGGTGCCCATCCGGACGTGGTCGCGGGCATCCACGATCATGCCGGACATGCTCGGCCTGACGATCGCCGTCCACGACGGGCGTCGACACATCCCCGTCTTCGTGACGGAAAACATGGTCGGCCATAAGCTCGGCGAGTTCGCCCCGACGAGAACTTTCCGTGGCCATAGCTCGTCGAAGTCGGAACGAACGACAACCGTGAGGTAAGTACCGTGGCCGCAAGCGCTACGACGACAAACACCGGCTACTCAGTCAAGAAAGTCAAGCGAATCCTGGACCTCGTGCGAGGTCGCACGGTCGAGGACGCGCTGAACATTCTCGATTTCACGCAGTCGCCCATAGCCGCGCAGGTGGCGAAGGTGGTCAGGTCGGCTTCGGCCAACGCCGAGAACGACTCGGTCAGCGGCGATCCGTCCAACATGCGCATCACAGAAGCTTACGCGAATATGGCCCCAAAGCTCCTGCGGTTCAGGGCGAGAGCGAGAGGACGGGGAACGAGGATCATTCGGAGAAGCAGCCACATAACTGTGGTCATCGACGAGGAGGAAGACGTCTAACGTGGGAAATAAAACACACCCCATAGGGTTCCGCCTCGGAATCGTGAAAGACTGGCAAACGAGATGGTTTGCCGCCAAGCAGAAGGACTACCGCGCACTCGTCAAAGAGGACATCGGCATTCGCAATGTCGTGATGGAGGGCAACGAGGACGCGGGAATTTCCCGTGTCGAGATCGAGCGCGGGACGAACGAGCTCGTAGTGACGGCGCACACGGCTCGTCCCGGCATCGTGATCGGGCGGGGCGGCGCCAAGGTCGACGAGATGCGCAAGCAGCTTGAACAACTGACGAATGGCCGGGTCCGCCTGAACGTGCAGGAGATCCGGCAGCCCGAGCTCGACGCGTTCCTGGTGGCCCGCAACATCGCCGACCAATTGGAGCGTCGCATCGCCTTCCGGCGGGCTATTCGCCAAGCCATGAACAGGACGGTTCAGGCGGGTGCGCAGGGAATCAAGGTAATCGCATCCGGGCGTCTCGCAGGCGCGGATATTGCCCGCGCGGAGAAGGCGATGGAGGGGCGAGTTCCCCTTCATACGCTGAGGGCGGATATCGACTTTGATATCGCCGAGGCCGCGACGGACTTTGGCCGCATCGGCGTGAAGGTCTGGATATTCAAAGGAGAGATACTGCCAAAGCCGAAGGAGCAGCAGATCGACATCGAGGAGATGTCGCCGATTCAGGTAACGGTTCGGGCCGACCAGGAGATCCGACCCGCGTCCGAAACCCCGGACTCAGGCGAGGCTGGAACAACCCAGGAAACCGCTCCGGCGCCCGAGACGCCGACTCCCGCCGAGGCAGTGACGACAGAGGAAACGACCGATGCTACAACCCAAGAGAGTTAAGTATCGAAACAAGCAGCGCGGCCGGATGAACGGTATCTCCGTTCAGGGCAGCCGTCTGAACTTCGGCGACGTGGGACTGAAGGCCACCGAACCGGCATGGGTGACGTCCCGACAGATCGAGGCGGCGCGACGTGTGCTCACCCGGTACACGCGGCGCGGCGGCAAGCTATGGATCCGCATCTTCCCGGATAAGTCGGTTACGGCAAGAGCCGCAGAGACTCGCATGGGGAGCGGCAAGGGTGCCGTCGACCACTGGGTCGCCGTCGTCAAGCCGGGGCGCATGATCTTCGAGTTGGCCGGAGTGCCGGAAGCGGAAGCAAAGGTGGCTATGAAGCTGGCCTCGGCCAAGCTGCCGATGGGCACGCGGGTGGTTGCCGCGAGCGAGATCGGTCAATAGGCGATCTCGCAAAATTAGAGTAGACGGATAAAGGGAATGACATGCCGGAAATGGACGATCTGAGAGGGCTTAGCGACCCTGATCTGGCCGATGAGTTGGATAACTCCCAACGGGCGTTGATGAATCTTCGGTTCCGGTCGGCGACGATGCAGCTTTCCGACGCCCATGCGATTCGCAAGGCGCGCAGACGTATCGCGCGCATCTACACGATCATGAGGGAAAGGGAACTGGCTCTGGCCACACAATGAGCTACAAACGACGCAAAGTAAGGGTCGGCAGGGTAGTCGGCGACAAGATGGACAAGACCTGCATCGTCGAGGTGGAGTGGCGCAGCTTCCACCGGCGATACAAGAAGTCTATCCGCCGCCGGTCGCGCTTCAAGGCCCACGATGAGAACAATACGGCCCAGCTCGGTGACACGGTGACGATCGTCGAAAGTCGCCCAATGTCCAAGACCAAGCGCTGGCGACTGGTTGACGTCGTCGAGCGTCAGGAAATCGCCGAGCTCCCGCCGATGGATATCGCCCTGGCCGATGAGGTGGAAGCCTCTATGCCGGAGCCGGTCGTCGAAGAGACCGTCTCAAAGGAAGAGGAGGTTCCGGTCGAGGTAGATGCTGTGGATGAGGTGCAGCACGAGCCCGAAGCGGAAGCTCCGGAGGAAACCGCCGGTGCGGAAGTCGATCAAGACGCCGGCGAGATCGTAGATTCCGAAACGGCAGAGGACGCCGTGGCTGAGAGTGCCGATGACGAAGACGCTCCGGCTGATGAGGCCTCCGAGCCTGAGGACGAGATAGACGAGACGCCCGAAAGCGCCGACGAAGAAGACGCTGCCACTCATGAAGAGGACGAGCCCGAGTCTGAGGACGCGGTTGAAGAGGTGGCTGAGAGCTCGGACGACGAAGAAGCGCCGGTCGATGAATCACCCGAATCGGAGGACGAACCCGAAGCCACGGTAGAGAGCGTGGACGAAGAGACCGTAAATGAAGAGGGCGCTCCCGCCCAAGTTGAGGACGAGCCCGGGGAGGCGCCCGCCGAGATGCCGGAGAGCGCCGACGATGACGACTCCGCCACTGGTGAGAGTGAGACCGTGGACGAGAAGGCTGACGAGGAGAAGCCGCGGCAATGATTCAGATATATTCCAGGGTCAAGGTTGCGGACAACTCCGGCGCAAAGACCATCAGTTGTATTGGCGTGCCGGGCGGCAGCGGCCGCAAGTACGCAGGTCTCGGCGATGTCATTGTCGCCTCTGTCAAAGAGGCCGCTCCCGCCTCGCCGGTCAGAGAGGGCGAGGTGGTGCGCGCGGTCATCGTCAGACTCGCCAAGCCGACTCGGCGTCCCGACGGCTCGCACATCCGGTTCGACGAGAACGCCGCGGTCATCATCGGCGAAAACCAGATGCCGCGCGGGACGCGCATCTTCGGCCCCGTGGCCCGCGAGCTTCGGGAACAGAACTTCATGCGCATCGTATCCCTGGCCCCGGAGGTGCTCTAACATGAAACTGCGTGTTGACGATATGGTCCTGATTACCCGGGGGAGAGACCGCGGCAAGACGGGCCAAGTACAGCGAGTATTTGCAAAGCAGGACAAGGTGCTTGTTGAAGGCATAAACGTCGTTTCGAGACACACGAAGGCGACGGGCAACATTCGACAGGCGGGAATCGTGCAGAAGGAACTGCCTATTCCGGTGGCCAACGTGCGCCTCATCTGTCCGCACACCAATAAGCCCACGCGAGTCGGGTACACCAAGCTGGCGGACGGCGCCAAGGCGCGAGTCTCCAAAGTGTCCAAGGAAGTAATCGAGTGACTACGAAGAAGAGCGGTTCCCAAGGTAGGGGCGGATCGGGTCGCGGAAGGCAGCGCTCCAAGAAGACGGAACAGGCCCCGGAGCCGGAAGGTCCGGTTGGGCCTCCACGACTTCTTGTTACCTTCCGTGATGAGATCGCGCCGCAGCTGTTCAAGGAGTTCGAGTACACGAGCTCCATGCAGGTGCCGCGCCTCGAGAAGATCATCGTAAACATAGGCATCGGCGCCGAAGCCATAGACAACCGCAACGCCATCGAGGCCGCGACGCGCGATCTGGTCGCCATCACCGGCCAGCAGCCGATCACGACCCTGGCCCGCAAGTCGATTGCCGGATTCAAGATCCGCGAAGGGATGCCGATGGGGCTGAAAGTCACCCTCCGCGGGCGACGCATGTACGAGTTCTTCGACCGGTTCGTAAGCTCGTCACTGCCGCGCATTCGTGACTTCCGCGGGCTTTCGCGGAACGCCTTCGATGGACGCGGCAACTACGCGGTCGGCATCAGGGAGCAGGTGATCTTCCCCGAGATCGACTACAACTCCATCGACCGTCTGCGGGGACTTCAAGTAGTCATTACCACAACGGCGGTCTCCGACCGAGAGGGATTCCGGCTGCTCGAGCTGTTGGGAATGCCCTTCGCTCGCGCCGAGTCGGACACTCTGGCCGCCTAGGATAACGGGAAGCAGGGAGAGAAGGAATGTCGGTCACTGATCCTATAGCAGATATGCTCACGCGAATCCGCAACGCCATCATGGTGCGGCACGATTCGGTATCCATACCGCTGTCGAACATGAAACGCAGCGTCGCGCAGATCCTCAAGGAAGAGGGTTTCATCGAAGACTTCGAGGTCAACTCCGGCGTCGCCACGCAGGGAGAGATCAAAGTATATCTGCACTATCGAGACAAGGACGAGCCTGCCATCTCAGGCCTGAAGCGCGTCAGCCGCCCCGGCCTTCGAGTCTACGTTCAAAAGGGCGAAATTCCTCGCTACTACGGAGGACTGGGAGTGTCGATCCTTTCGACCTCGAAGGGCGTGATGACGGGCAAGCGCGCATGGCGTGAAGGCGTCGGCGGCGAGCTGCTGTGCTACGTCTGGTAGAGGGATCACAGGGCTGATAGGGAGCATCGAGCAATGTCACGAATAGGAAAACAGCCTGTCCCGGTGCCGTCTGGCGTCGATGTCGCCATCGACGAACGGACGGTCACGATCAAGGGGCCGAAGGGCGCCCTCACCGATACGTTCCATCCCGACATGGCGATCAAGGCCGACAACGGCACGATCACCGTCGAGCGGCCGTCCGACGCCGGTGACCACAAGGCCCTGCACGGCCTCACGCGAAACCTTATCGCGAATATGGTCACAGGGGTCACCGAGGGATACGCAAGATCCTTGGAACTGGTCGGTGTCGGCTACCGTGTTCAGCAGAGCGGCAAGGGCATCAGGCTCAGCGTCATGCTCAGCCACGAGGTCGACTATCAGCCGCAGGACGGCATCACCATCGCCGTCGAGGGCAACAATCTGATTCACATTACCGGCATTAGTAAGCAGGCGGTCGGCCAGACCGCCGCCGAGATCAGGAAAGTCCGTCCCCCCAGCGTATATACGGGGAAGGGCATTCGCTATAGAGGCGAGCAAGTCCGCCTGAAGCCGGGCAAGAGCGCCAGGAGGGTTGAGTAGAGACATGGGACGCACGACTGCATACTCTCGTCGAATCGCGCGTCACTCTCGCGTTCGCCAAAACCTGAGCGGAACGGCGGAACGGCCTCGTTTGGCGGTCTTCCGCAGCTTGAACCACATCTACGCACAGGTCATCGACGACGTTGCGGGTGTCACGGTTGCCGCAGCCGGAAGCACGGAGTCCGACGTTCGCACGCAGAGCGATGGCAAACCGAAAGCCGACGTATCGGCCCTGGTCGGTACGCTCGTTGCGCAGCGCGCGGCGGAAAAGGGTGTCGGGTCGGTCGTCTTCGACCGGGGCGGCTACAAGTATCACGGACGGATAAAGGCGCTGGCTGACGCCGCGCGCAAGGGAGGTCTTACTTTCTAGTATGGTCAGTAGGGGCCGACGTTCAGACAGATTTGAAGAAGAAGACTCGGACGGCATTCAGAGCCGTACGGTCAACATATCCCGCGTTTCAAAGACCGTCAAAGGCGGACGCAACCTGAGCTTCAGCGCCGTGGTCGTCGTCGGAGACGGCAACGGCAGTGTAGGAATCGGGCAGGGTAAGGCCGGCGCAGTGCCGGACGCCATCCGAAAAGGAGAGACGCGGGCGAGGAGCAGCATGGTGCAGGTGCCCCTCAGTGGTAGCACCATACCCCACGACATCATCTCCCGCTTCGGCGCGTCCGAGGTCATGATGCGACCCGCGAGACCCGGCACTGGCGTCATCGCCGGCGGGGCCGTTCGCGCCGTCGTCGAGCTTGCCGGGGTCAAGGACATCGTCACAAAGGCCCGGCGGAGCACCAACCCGATAAACACCGTCAAGGCCGCCTTTCAAGGGCTTCAGATGCTCAAGGAGCCGAAGGCCGAGATGGAGAAGCGCCAGCAGCTCATCGAGGCGCCGCCGCAGCCGAGGAGGCGCGACCGGCAGCGCCGCCGCCCGCCCCGGCTCGAACCTCGACCCAGAACCCCGGAAGGCGAAAGGCAGTAACGTACTAACCGGTACGCAGTACTAACCATGTCAAAAGTAGCAATAACCTGGAAGAAAAGCGACATCGGCTATCCGAAGGACCAGCGCCGCACCATTGCCGCACTCGGCCTGCGCCGGCTCAATCGGACCGTCGAGCACGAGGACACGCCGGCCATCCGCGGCATGATCTTCAAAGTCCGCCATCTGGTCGAAGTAAAGGAAATCGCCTAGCGGGCATTGCTCGCTACTCAATACGGAATTTAGAACCATGCAGCAACACGAGCTACGCCCGCCGAAGGGCGCAAAGAAAGACCGAAGGCGCAAGGGCCGTGGAGACGGCAGCGGCCGGGGCACGTACTCCGGTCGTGGCCTCAAGGGACAAAATTCCCGCAGCGGTGGGGGCGTTCGCCCCGGCTTCGAGGGAGGCCAGCAGCGTCTCATCAAGGGTATGCCGATGCTCCGCGGCTTCACCAACATCTTCCGCACGGAGTACAGCGTCGTCAACGTCGATACACTCGCAGGGCTTGCCGGCGACGACGAAATCACGCCGGAGAGTCTCGTTGAGGCGGGCGTCGTCAAGAATCTGAAGAAACCGATCAAGGTACTCGGCGACGGTGAGATTGCCGTCTCGGTACAGGTTGCCGCGCACCGGTTTTCTCGCTCGGCTCGGGAGAAGATCGAAGCGGCGGGCGGTAGCATTCGGGAGGTAGCCTAGTGCGCCAGTCCCAGGCGGGCAGAGCGACCCAGGACGTAGGCCAGCCACAGCTAATCCAGGCCATGATCGAGGCCATGCGTATCCCGGATCTTCGGGCGAAGATCCTGTTTACTCTGGCAATGCTGGTCGTGTTCCGGTTCGTGGCTCATGTCCCCATTCCGGGTGTCGATGTGCAGGCACTTTCTCAGGCGTTCGCGCAAAACGCCCTGTTGCCGTTCCTCGATCTCTTCAGTGGAGGCGCGCTGTCCAACTTGAGCATCGCGGCGCTCGGCGTCTATCCATACATCACCTCCTCAATCGTGATGCAGATTCTCACGCCCGTCATTCCGCAGCTTAAGGCTCTGTCCCAGGAAGGCGAGTTCGGAAGGCAGCGAATCAACCAGTACACCCACTATATGGCCGTCCCGATCGCGCTCTTCCAGGGATTCGGTCAGTTGAGTCTTCTTCAACAGTCCAACGTGCTCCCGGGAGTCACTCTCGGACTGAACATCACCACCCTTACGATGATCGCATCTATGGTCGCGGGCACCATGTTCCTGGTGTGGCTTGGCGAGTTGATTACCGAGAAGGGAATCGGCAATGGGGTGTCGTTGATAATCTTCGGCGGCATCGTTGCAGGGTTCCCTCAGATGATCGGCCAGGGATTCCTTGAAAGTGACGAGGGCGCCGGTCTTCTCATGCTGGTGATTCTCGGCTTTGCCACGATCTACACGATCGTTCTGTTCAACGAGGCCCAGCGACGGATTCCCGTGCAGTATGGCCGGAGTGTCTTCCGCGGCGGCCGGATGCAGAGACAGAGCGGCTCGACCTTCCTGCCTCTCCGTGTCAACTCCGCGGGCATGATTCCGCTCATCTTCTCATTCTCGATTATCATCCTGCCGGTCACCGTGGCGAGCTACTTCCGCGACCCGCTGAGCACCAGCATCATCGTACGGGGCATTCAGTCCTTCGCCGACGCGATGGACCCAACCCGTTTCCCGTACTGGATCGCGGTGTTCTTCCTGACACTTGGGTTCACGTTCTTCTACACCCTCGTCATTTTCCAACAGCAAAACCTTGCCGAGAACCTGCAGAAGAACGGAGGGTTTATCCCCGGCATCAGGCCGGGACAGCCCACCCAGGAATACCTCAACCGCGTAATCGTTCGGATTACGTGGGGCGGGGCGCTCTTCCTCGCAACCGTCGCTGTCCTCCCGTTCGTGTTCCAGATCATCACCGATGTCCGCGCCCTCACTCTGAGCAGCACCAGTCTGCTCATCATGGTCGGCGTGGCCCTCGATACCATGCGCCAGCTCGAAGCCCAGCTTCTCATGCGCAACTACGAAGGATTCTTGAGATAGGGAGGAGAGACGGACGACGTACTGCGGAGGAGAGAGGTGTTATGAGGATCGACCGGCCCGGTACGCGCGACGTTTGATACCTGAACTGTGAAAGTCGTACTGCTGGGGCCGCCCGGCGCAGGGAAGGGAACGCAGGCGGCGCGGATCGCCGAACACCTGAAAGTCCCGTCGGTGGCATCCGGAGACCTGTTCCGAGACCACCAGAAGCGCGACACGGAGTTGGGACGGCTCGCGCGCTCTTACATGCAGCGAGGCGTCTTGGTCCCCGACGAAGTGACCATCGGTATGGTCACGGAGTGGATCAAGACCGAGGCCGGAGACGGTGGATTCCTGCTCGACGGGTTCCCTCGGACACTCGGCCAGGCCGAAGCCCTCGATGGAGCGCTCCCGAACGCGGACGGCCTTGACCGCGTCTTATACATCCGCGTAGCGAATGACGAGCTCGTACGCAGGCTCACCGGAAGACTCGTCTGTCGCGAATGCGGAGTAACCTTTCACAGGGTCTCGAATCCGCCCCCGGCGGACGGCGCGTGTGGGGATTGCGACGGAGGAGAACTGTATGAAAGGGAGGACGACCGACCGGAGGCGGTGGGCAAGCGACTGGAAGTGTACTTCTCGGAGACTGCTCCGCTGATCGACTACTACCGGGAGGCGGGCATCTTGCGAGAGGTGGACGGTGAGCAGTCTATAGAGGATGTTGGTCAGGAGTTAGTCGAAGAATTAGGTGGCGCATCGTAGGTTCGGGTCCTTCCGGAGGTGGTCGGAATCCCCTGTGCTATCATAGATAGGTTGTTGGCTTCGCGAATCAGATAGAGGAGTAATCATCAAACAGACGGCGACAGTGGGAATGTCGAGAGCGAACGGCATCACTATCAAGTCCGCGCGAGAGTTGGACCATATGCGTGAGGCCGGTCGCGTTGCGTCTCAAACGAAGGCGGTCCTGAAAGACGCGATCCGCCAGGGAGTCACATCCCGGGAGTTGGACGCTATCGCCGAGCGGGAGATCCGCTCGCTTGGGGCCGTCCCCGCATTCAAGGGACTGTACGGCTTTCCCGCCACGATCTGCTCTTCGTTCAACGAAGAGATCGTTCATGGCATACCGTCAAGACGGAGGTTGGAGGAAGGGGACATCATAAGTATAGACCTCGGGGCCGTCGTAGGTGGGTTCTACAGCGATACGGCGTTCACGGTGGGCGTGGGCCGGTTAGACGAAGACTCACAGCGGCTGATCGACGCGACGGAGGAGTCACTCCGCTTGGCGGTTGAGCAGACGAGAGCCGGGCTTCGGGTCGGCGATATCGGCGCTGCCGTGCAAACGTACGCCGAGAGCCTCGGCTACGGAGTCGTTCGACAGTACGTCGGACACGGCATCGGACGTGCGCTGCACGAAGACCCTAGTGTGCCGAACTACGGCACGCCCGGTCGTGGCGCGCAGCTCCGTGTGGGAATGACGGTCGCTATCGAGCCGATGCTGAACATGGGTACGTGGGATACGAGAGTCTTGGACGACGGATGGACCGTGGTGACCGCCGACGGCAGTCGCTCGGCCCATTTCGAGGATACAGTAGCGGTAACGGAGAACGGACCCGAAGTCCTGACAGCATAGAGGGGACATGCCGAAGAAAAATCAAAGTGCAGGGAAGAAAGAGACGATAGCGGTCGAGGGCCGCGTCACCGAGTCGCTCCGCAACGCGACGTTCCGCGTCGAGCTTGCGAATGGGCACGAGGTGATGGCCTATCTGTCCGGCAAGATCAAGATGAACTACATCCGCGTCCTACCGGGTGACCGCGTGCTGGTGGAACTCTCACCCTACGATTTGGGGAGGGGACGGATCACCTACCGCTTCGCCAATTGAACCCTAGACGACTCCACAAGCTGCCTGAGAAGCGGCAGCGCCCGTCGCTTGGAGGACAGGGCGCTTGGGCGTCGTGACGCGCGGACAGGAAAGACAATTATGAAAGTATCTACATCGGTCAAGAAAAGGTGCGCCAACTGTCGGGTCATCCGGCGGCGCGGAAGAGTGATGATCATCTGCAGCAACCTGCGTCACAAGCAGCGACAGGGCTAGGAGACGAATATGGCAATCGTATCCGGAGTAAACATCCCCGACAACAAGCGCGTCGAGATATCCCTCACGCGCATCTACGGCATCGGGCGCTGGCAGGCCAAGGACGTCGCGGCCAAGGCCGGAGTCGAGGGTAATCCCCGCGTGTCCGACCTGACCGAGGCCGAGCTGACGCGCATACGGGAGATCGTTGACCGTGAAAAGCTGGTCGAGGGCGATCTTCGACGCGAGGTCACCAGCAACATACGCCGACTCATTGACATCGGCACGTATCGAGGCAACCGCCATCGGCGGGGGCTTCCCGTCCGTGGCCAGCGCACCCACACGAACGCGCGCTCCAAGCGCGGGCGCCGGGTGCCGGTGGCCGGCAAACGACAGGTCGCCAAGAAGTAATCACACAGCCGACGCCATTCAACGATTCGAGAGGAGAACCATGCCGAGAGCGCCGAGAACGCGAAGAAGGGAACGAAAGTCCGTCCCAGTGGGTCGGGCCTACGTCCAGTCTACCTATAACAACACCATCATCACCCTGACGGATCCCCAGGGCAACGTGATCGCATGGAGCAGCGCAGGGTCGCTGGGGACGTTCCGCGGCTCCCGCAAGTCCACGGCATTCGCCGCCCAGAGGGCTGGAGAGGATGTCGCCCGCAAGGGTATGGAGCACGGTATCCGGCAGGTTGAGGCTTTCATTCGAGGTCCCGGAGCCGGACGTGAGGCCGCCGTCAGGGCGCTGACCGCCGCCGGTATCCTCGTCACCAGCATTCGAGACGTTACGCCCATCCCTCACAACGGATGCAGGCCCCGCAAGCGCAGACGCGTATAGAAGACGGTCTAGACCACCGTCCAAGCGATACGGAAACGCAAGGAGAAACGGACAGACACACATGGCACGAAACACCGAAGCCGTATGCCGCCAGTGCCGACGCATTGGAGAAAAGCTCTTCCTCAAGGGCAACCGCTGCTACTCCCCCAAGTGCGGAGTCGAGCGACGCCGTCGCCCGCCCGGAGACCAGGGCACACGCCGCCCCCGGAGGCCCACGGACTGGGCGCTCCAGCTGCGCGAAAAACAGAAGGCGCGATTCACCTACGGAGTCTTGGAGCGACAGTTCAAGAAGTACTTCGCCGATGCCCGCGAAAGCCAGGGCGTAACGGGCGAAGTGCTGCTCCAACTGCTCGAACGACGGCTCGATAACGTCGTCTATCGCCTGTCGTTCGTCGACTCGCGGCCACAGGCGAGACAGATCGTCAACCACGGCCATTTCAACGTTAACGGACGGAAGGTCAGCATCCCGTCATTCCGCGTTCGCCCCGGTGACGTCATCACCTGGCGCAGGGTTACTGACGATACCACGCCCGGATTCGTCGAGGCCCTCACGGACGGCATTCCGAAACGGCCGGTCCCGAGCTGGCTCAAGCTCGAACCCGGCACGCTTACGGGCGAGATGCTGTCCCTGCCGGAGCCGTCGGAGATAGACACCGGCATAGACGTGAGGCTCATCGTGGAGTTCTACTCCAGGTAGTCCGACTCAGGACGCCTGCCGGACCGAGACGAAACGCTCGGTGACGAACGAGAGGAGTAACTGCGACAAATGATAGATTTCCACACCTTCGCCGCCCCGGAAACGATGATCGAAGAACCGGAGCCGGAACCCGTCCCGCTGATCACGGTCGATACCGAAGATGAGCGGTACGGCAAGTTCGTCATAGAACCGCTGCCGCAGGGCTACGGCATGACACTTGGCAACCCACTTCGACGCGTCCTCTATAGCTCGCTGAAAGGGGCCGCCGTCACGTCGGTCAAGATCGAGGGAGTCCTCCACGAGTACGCCACTATCGATCACGTCAAGGAGCAGGTGTCGGACATCCTCCTGAACATCAAGGGCGTCCGTCTTCGCTCCCAGGTCGACCGACCCGGCAAGCTTCGCCTCGAAGTCGCCGGACAGGGAGAGGTCTCCGCCGGTGACATCATGGCTTCCTCCGACTTCGAGGTCGTAAACCCCGAGTGGCACATAGCTACCCTCGACTCCGACGAGGCCCGCCTGTCGATTGAACTGAACGTCGAGCGCGGTATCGGATACGCCGAGGCCTCCGAGGGCGACGGCGTCCCCATCGGCGTCCTGCCGGTCGACGCCATTTTCACCCCAGTTCGCAAGGTGAACTACAACATCGAGGACACACGCGTCGGGCAGCGCACCAATCTCGAACGCCTCATCATCGAAATATGGACGGACGGCTCCATCTCGCCGCTGGAAGCTCTCCGCGATGCGGGGAACGTCCTGGTCGAGAAGTTCTTCCTCTTCGCCAACGCGCAGAAGGGCGCCGCTGACGGCCAGCTGACCACCCCGGTCGTGCTCACGCTCACGCCGGAGCAGTACAACACGCCCGTGGAGAAGCTCGAACTCTCCTCCCGGACGCTCAACTGCCTCAAGCGCGCGAGCATCGACAAGGTCGGACAGGTCCTTGAAATGAGCAAGTCGGAACTGCTGCAGATTAGAAACTTCGGCGAGAAGTCGCTGAGCGAGCTCTATGAACGGCTGCGCACCTTCGACCTCCTGCCCCCGGAGCTCGACCCCGACATCCAGGAGGCGCAGGAAGAGACAGCGGAGGCCGAGGAATCGGAGACCGCCGACACGGAAAGCTAGGGAGAATCTACCGTGAGACACAAAGTTGCAGGACGCAAGCTCGGTCGCGGCACCGCTCACCGCATGTTGATGCTGCGGGGCCTCGTTACCGATCTGTTGCGTCACGAGTCCATACAGACAACCGAGCCAAAGGCCAAGGAGACCAAACGCCTCGCCGAGAAGGTCATCACGCGCGCCAAGAAGGGCACGCTCCACCAGAGACGTCTGGCGGCCTCCTTCCTTACCGACGAAAAGGTCGTCGCCAAGCTCTTCGACGAGATCGGACCCCGGTTCGACGAACGTCCCGGCGGCTACACGCGCATCATCAAGATGGCCCCCCGCAAGGGAGACGCATCCCCGATGGCCCGCCTGGAATTGGTGGAGTAGGGCCGGGTACGGCTTGCGTGCCGCGTAGGCAGTACATTGAGGTACGCACTCATCGTCGAGTATGACGGGACGCGATACAGCGGATTCCAATATCAAAAGAACGCAAAAACGGTACAGGAGGAAATCGAAACAGCTATACATCGCTTCACCGGCGAGACCGTCCGAATCAAGGCCGCGGGACGCACCGATGCGGGAGTCCACGCCACCGGACAGGTAGTCACCTTCGATTCGGAAGCCGGCCACCCGACCGAAGTCGTCGTCCGAGCGCTCAACAGCCACCTGCCCGACGATATTGCCGTGAAGGAGGCCCATCGAGTCGCCGACACCTTCGACCCACGACGGTGCGCCACTACAAGGACGTACGTCTACACCATCGACTGCGGCGCAACGCGGTCGCCGAACCGCAGACGGACGACCTTCCATCTGGGACGAGCACTCGATGTTTATCGGATGGTCGACGCAGCCGCAGAGTTCAAGGGGGTGCATGACTTCGCTCGGTTCTCCGGCCCTCTCGAACGGCCAGACGCAAGCACCGTCCGCGAAATACTCGCCATCGACATAAGGCAGGATGCCGAGACCGTACGAATCGAGGTGACCGGAAACGCCTTCCTCCCGCATCAGGTGCGGAGAATGGCTGGAGCGCTGGTGGACGTAGGACTGAGAAAGCTGACAATTGAGGACGTACAGGGGCTATTGACAGGGCCCGTCGCCGGAGTCGTGGCGCGCGCGCTGCCCCCGCAAGGGCTGTGTCTCGTTAGCGTCCAATACGAGAATTTACGAAAATCTGGTAAGCTGTCTGAAGGAAAATAACTATGGCAACGGCAACCAATCCAAACGCAGCCCCCGAGTGGCATGTCGTCGATGCCGAGGGCAAGACCCTCGGTCGCGTTAGCTCGGAAATATCAACCTTGCTGATGGGCAAGCACAAGCCCACATACGTGCCGTACCTCCACAGCGGCGACTTCGTGGTCGTCGTGAACGCGGAGAAAGTCGCGGTCACCGGCAGGAAGCTCGAACAGAAGATGTACTACCGCTACAGCGGCTATCACGGCGGCCTCAGGGAGCAGAACCTTGGATCGCTCTTGGAGAAAAGACCCGGAGAAGCCATCACCCACGCCGTCAAAGGAATGCTTCCTAAGAGCAGGCTCGGAAAGCAGATGATCCGCCGCCTCAAGGTATACGCCGGGCCGGATCACCCCCACCAAGCACAGATCAACACCGGTAAGTAGGCCCTATCGCCAAGATTCTCAGGTAGGGGCAGGTTTCAAACTTGCCCCTCCAACCCGAGGAAGGACACGAGGGAGACCCCTCACAGGAGGACAACACAGGTGGTATCGCAGCAGTATTACTATGGGACGGGGCGTCGAAAGAGCTCCGTCGCGCGCGTCCGGCTCTACGTCGAGCGCGGACCGATAGTCGTCAACGGCAAACCCATGGAAGAGACCTATGGGTGGAAGTCGTGGCAGGACATTATCAACTCGCCTCTTGAGGCGACGGACACTTTGGGCCAGGTGCGAGTCGTGGCGAAGGTGTCAGGCGGCGGGGTCGTCAGCCAGTCCGGCGCCCTCAAGCACGGCATCTCCCGCGCCCTGCTGGAGATGGACCCTTCCCTCCGCGCAACCCTCAAGCGAGGTGGCTTCCTGACCCGCGACGCCCGTGAGAAGGAACGCAAGAAGTACGGTCTCCAGCGCGCCCGCAAGAAGGAGCAGTTCTCCAAGCGGTAGATCTCTAACTCGCGGCGGTACACAGGAAACCAAAGAGGCCCGGGACTAATGTCCCGGGCCTCTCGTTATTCAACCGTCCATCCGTTCACCCTGAGCCTGTCGAAGGGCAAACGGATGGCTGATTTATCGGTCTACTGCGACCAGTACTCAGGGTCGAGGAAGTGGACGCTCTTGTACTTCTGCGACCTGTTGCCCGGATTAGTAAAGTTGTCCAAGCCGTCCTCGAAGTAGTACGCCCCCAGGATACCCTTCGCCTCTAGGGCCACGTGGTTCTTCGGCACGTTGCGCAGGTTGTTGCGCTTCATCGTCATGCCTCGGAATATCCCCATGAAGGCGAGATAGCCGATGTTGTACTTCTCCTCGGCGCTGAGCCGCCAGAACTCCTTGCCCATCTCCACACGCTCAGGATGAAGCACCGGCCCGGTCTGGATGCCCGTCCGCCAGATATCCTGCATCTCCATGATGTTGCCGGTGATGTCCGCCGGATAGGAATTGGCTCCCGCCATGTTGCCGTACACGTCCTGGTACATCGAATCCCCGCCCGTCGGAGCCATTCCGCTCTCTCCGAACGACGCCCAGTAGTTGCCCATCGCCGCCCCCAGCGGGCTTCCGCCCGTGCCTGCGAAGGCGCGAGTCCACTGCACCGTCCACTGGTTCATCGAGTAGAGCGAGATGTGGTGCTCGAACGGAAGATCAGGGTCCTCCTTCCGGGCGGTGCCGAAGCCGGAGCCGCTTTCGTCAATTGCCACCTTGATCCCAAGATCGTCCCAGTGGCTCTGCAGGATTTCGAGGTGGGGGATGTAGAGTGAACTGGCGACGTAGTGTAGCGAAAGTGGACCGCTCCCGTCCTTCCGGTCGAGGTAGCCGTCTCCGTTGGCGTCCGAGTAACCCATGTTCGCTAGGATCGCCTTCGCGCCGTCCAGATCGTAACCGGCGTCGAGGTTGGCGTACTCCTGGCCCGGGAAATAGGGCGTGATCGGGTGGGGTATCCACTGCTGTGGCACACCGATACCGCTTGCCACGACCTGGTTCATCTCGTTCCTGTCCGTGGCTATCGAGAGCGCCTTGCGGAAGTCCTTCGTGCGAAGAAGCTGTCCCATCTCTGGGTCTTGCAGGAATTCATTCTGGACTGCCGTCGCCGAGTCGTTGCCCGCCGGCGACCGGAAGATGTAGACGCTGTAGTCACCCTTCTCCATGTTCGCCATGTACAGCGGCAACTCACTGAGTATCATCGAGCCGCCGTAGTAGTCGTTCTCGCCGTTCATTCCCCGGAACACCCCGACCGTGCGGTCTTCGGTAAGGATCAGGATCTGCTCGTCGATGTACGGGAGCTGGTTGCCCTCGGGGTCGACGCCGATGAAGTAGTGGTTCCGCTCCGCTGCGCGTCCGCCCTCACAGCACCGCGTCTGGATCAGCTCCGACATGGCCGCGGCGTAGAAGTCGCCCTTGTAAATGAAGTCCGGGTCATACTCCGTCGGTATCGTTCCGGTCTGTCGCCAGTCATGGCCGGGGCCGGAGCGAATATTCCGAATGAGGTTGAACAGCCCCCGGACATTGTCCTGTTCGTACTGGGCGAGAAGGGCGTCTATCTCCTCTGCGTTGTACTTCGGGTGGAAGCGCTTGTAGAGGTGGGAAGGCGCGTAGTAACAGCGCGGGCACCCTCTCGTCTTCGACGATCCCCACATATGCCGCGAGCTTGCGAGGTCATAATACGGGTCGTCGAACTCGACCGTCCACGTCACGTCGTCGACGACGGCGAACCGAGCCCGGTTACCGGTTATCTGGGACTTGAGCTCCACAGGGATTCGAGAGGCGGGATTGACGTCGCCCTCGTTGAACATCAGGTCTTCCATCGCGAACCGGACGTCCTCGATGGTCATCGGGTAGCCGTCCGACCACCGTGCTCCGCGACGGTTGGTGAAGGTGTACTTCCGACCGTCGTCGCTCACCTCCCAGCCTTTGATCAGACGCGGCTCACTGACGCCCTCAGGGTCGCCGTTGACGAGGCTCGTGACCGCCAAGTGGTCGAGTGTCTTGATGTGGTGCGTGGTGATCCGCATGTTCCCGCCGTAGACGCCGATCTCGTCATACGGGGCGATGACCCAGATGTCCTCGTGGACCGGTAGTCGCTCTTGTAGCGGGAGGATCTGTCCCGACCTCGCAAGTGCCGCAGACTGTGGAGATTCGTTGAACTTGGTAGGTATCGGACCGTCCCACTGGTGGGATGGATAATCGCCCGGCTCCAGCTTCGGGGCCTCGTATTTCAAAGCCACCATGGCCTCGGTCGGATCCTGGCCTTCACGAGCGGCTGCTGCTGGCGCAGCCCCTCCGGCGCCTGCGCCCATAGCGGCCTCCGGCTGTTCAGCCGCCCTGGCCGGTGCTGCCGGTGCCGGCTGCTGCTGGGCCTGCGGTGCCGGCAATTCCACTGCCTGCGCCTCTGCCGGAGCTGCCGCCGGAGCCGCGGGCGCTGCTGCCGCTGCAGGCAAGGGCTGCTCCTGTTCTTCCGACGACTCACACGCAAGGGCCGCGACTGTGGCGACGATGACCACGATGAACGCCAACCCTCTCATATTCCAAAGCATTCGTCGCATGAGAATTCTCCTCTTCAAAAGGTGATCAAAATTCCGCACTCCGACCCCTATCCGAACTGTCTGCCCCCACTTGTAGCATTTATAGGAAGATAAGTCAATCAATGGTTGTATAAGGGGATGACCGCATCGTCATGCTATCGCTGGCACATCTTCCATTCCGCGCCTTGCAATGCCCGCAACGCTCGTGGACAATTGCCCCTGAATGCGACCACTCCAACCTGCAACGAGGGACAACCATGCCGCCCATTAAGTCCGGAATATTCATCATGCCATTCCACGACCCAGCAAAGTCCCTGGCGCAATGCTACGACGAGGACATGGAACTGGCCATCCGCGCTGACGAGTTGGGCTTCGACGAGTTCTGGATCGGCGAGCACCACACCATGGCGTACGAGAACATCACCATGCCGGAGCTGTTCATCGCAGCCGCCATGCCGCAGACCAAGACCATGCACATGGGCCCTGCCCCCGTATGCCTCCAGCAGCACCACCCGCTCCTCGTCGCAAGCAGGCTGGCAATGCTCGATCACCTCTCCATGGGTCGCCTCGACCTCTGTTTCGGTCCCGGCAGCGTGTCCACCGACCTCGAGATCCTCGGCATCGAGCCGAAGGACTCCGCGAAGATGGTCGCCGAGTCGGTCGACATGATCCTCAAGCTCTGGTCGTCGGAAGGCCCCATCGACCTGCAGGGAGACTACTGGAACATCAAGATGCGGGAGCACATCGACCTTGAAGTGGGATTGGGTGTCGTGCACAAGCCCTTCCAACAGCCCCATCCCCCCATCTCTATGCCCATCACGTCTATGAACTCCGGCACAGCTAAGGCGGCGGGGCAACGAGGATTCCAGCCCTTTGCCCACAGCCTGATTACGACGAACGTCGTCGCCAACATCTGGGAGACCTACGAGACCGCATCGTATGAAGCAGGGCGTATCCCCGACCGCTCCGACTTCAAGATCGCCCGCGCAGTTTTCCTCGCCGACTCGACCGCCGAGGCCCAGCGCCTTGCAAGTACCAACTCCCTCGCCGCGGGCTTCAACTACATCGGCAATCTGCTCGACCGCGGAGGTGTTGGGCGGGGAATGATGAAGGGCGATCAGGCCATGTCGGACGCCGACTGCGACCTCGACTACTGGATGAGCGAGCAGATCATCGCCGGCGACGTGGACTACGCCCTCGATAAACTCCTGGCCATGGTCGAGGAGACTGGCGAGTTCGGTACCCTCGTCACCATGGCTTACGACTGGGACGACAAGGAAAGCTGGGTACACAGCCTCGAGCTCTTCGCCAACGAGCTCATGCCCGCGCTCAACAAGGCCGTCGGCGCCGTCCCGGTGTGATTAAAGCCCCCGTTCGTGCTGAGCCTGTCGAAGCATGAACGAACAGCAATCACTGGCACACGAAATCCCATGCGCCTCATACTCATAGGCTGCGAATACACCGGCAAGTCCACACTGGCACGAAACATCTCCCGCTGGATGATCGAGACGATGGGGGTGTCCCTCGTCAGGTGGCACGACCATTTCGTGGTCCCGCGTCTCGACGGTCACACCATCATCCGTGCGGAGGGCTCCGACGCCTCGATAGGCAAGACCGAACATGACCTGAACACGGAAGAGGACGAAGAGCAGATCATGTCCCTGCGCCCCAACGTATTGGAGCAGCTTCAGAGACACAACGTCTGGCGGCACCTGCACCCCGGCCTCATTCAAGCCGACGACGTTCTGTTCGTCAACTTCTACTACGCCGAAGCCGTCTATGCTCCCCTCTACTACGGCTACGGTGAACCGGGCTCATTCGCCGACCGCTCCGAGAGGGCGCGCGAATGGGACCATGAGCTCCTGCCCTACGCGCCTGACATGGTGCTGGTGCACGTGACTGCACATCCCGCCGCCGTCGCCGAGCGCATGGCAAAGCTCCCGCGAGTTCGCGGCATCCTCAAGCAGCAAGACATTCCGTTCGTCCTTGACCGCTTCCGTAAGGAATACGAGGCCAGCCTCATCGAGCGGAAGATCACTCTCGATACGACGGACACGACCCCTGATCGAACGCTTGCACAGTTCGTCGAGCGCATTCGCCCGCACCTGAGCGAAGTCGACCGTCACAGGACTCGCTGAAGTCGAATGCCCTCCCACCAGGCGTGCGTCATTCTTAACGGTCGGACAGCGCCCGCCGCACCACTTCCTCCTCATCCTCTACAGATTCCACAAGTCCGTCCAGCCTCGCGTCCAACAGCTTCGTAAGCAGCAGCCCGACCTTCGGCCCCTCCTTCACGCCCAGCGCCATGAGGTTGTCCCCGTCGAGCAGCGGACGCACGTGCCGGAGTTCGTCGAGGTACAGACGGAGCCACTGCCCCACTGTTGGAACGGTCGCCGCCATCGCGCACGATTCGATGGCATGAAGATGAAAGCCATGCAGCACCCGGTACACGCGGCTTCTCGTCACACTATCGTCCTCAAGCTCCGGCAGCCGTTCACGTACTCCCGCAACATCCCGCGCAAGCCGCGCCCAGTCGGAATTCAAATTGAGCCGTTCCACGATTGGCTCCACGTCGCAGGGGTCTACCGACTGGACCAAAGAACCCAGCAGCAGCATGGCCCTCCGCGCGACGTCCTCTTGTACGACCTGGATCCCATGAAGCGCTGCAGCGTCTGCCTGCAGTCGCGGGTGGATGGCCGCCAGAACACTCAGCCTGCCCGCCATTTCGATCATGTCACCCGCACGCGGCTCCCGGAAGATGCGCTCGATCTCGTGGCGCACGCGGTCAGGGCTGATTGTGCTTACGTAGGGCAGGCTACGCTCAAGCAGTGTTGCCGTACATGATTCCAACCGGAAGTCGAGGCGGCAGGCGTAGCGAATGGCGCGGAGTATGCGTGTAGCATCGTCCTCGAAACTCCTGTCGTGGAGGACGCGAATAATCCGGTTCTCCAAGTCGGTTCCGCCGTTATGCGGATCGAGCAGATTGCCCCACGAGTCACCACTCAACGACACCGCCATCGCGTTGATAGAGAAGTCCCGTCGCGCCAGGTCGTCCTCGACTGTACCAGGGATCACCGTGGGCAGAGCGCCGGGTCGTTCATAGGTTTCACGCCGGGCCGTCGCAAGATCCACTTCGACACCTCGAACGGTCAATGACCACGTTCCGAATGCCGAGGCCTTGCGGACCGTGGCGTTTCTCCGGTCGCGGATCGACTCCACGAGCCGTTCCGCATTACCCGTGGCCATGATGTCGAGATCGGTAAGAGGAGCGTTCGCCAGAACGTCCCTGACAGACCCACCTACGAGGTAGAGATCGATGCCCAGTCCGGCGGCGAGTTGAGAGAGCTCCCTGAGAACGGAAAGCCGAACGCCGGTAAGGCGTCGTTCGAGTCTAGCCGAGACGTTCATAGAGCAGACCAAAGCTGCGAAGCGAACGGCTGGGGCGCTACGCTCCGCCTTGAACGACCTGCAGGATCTCTTCCGCGTGGCCCTCCGGCTGGACCTCGTGCCAGGCCTTCATGATCTCACCTTCCTCGTCGATGAGGAAGGTCTTGCGAATGATGCCCACCATGCGTTGGCCGCGGAATTCCTTTTCGCCCCAAACGCCGTATGCGTCGATGCACGTTCGGTCCACATCTGCGAGAAGGGGAAAGTTCAGGTGGAACTTGTCGATGAACTGCTGATGCGAGTCGAGGTCGTCGGCGCTGACGCCCAGCACGACGAGGTTCTCTGCGTCCAGATCGTCCTTGCTGTCGCGGAAGCCGCAGGCCTCCTTGGTGCAGCCCGGCGTGTCGTCCTTGGGATAGAAATACAGCACCACTTTATTACCCTTGAGTTCGTCCAGCGTAACGGTTCCGCCACTGGACGAGGGAAGGGAAAAGGAAGGGGCCTTGTCGCCGGATTCGAGTCGTACACTCATGGTTCTATTCTCCTATGCAGGGACGGAATGCCCCGATTACGGTCACCCGGCCCGATGGGCGGGCACTTGATACGATTAGCTCTCCTCGGATGGCGGGACCAGTTTCGCGTCCGTCGGGTAAAGGTCCCACTGCCACTCGACACCCTCGTTCTTTGGTGTCCTGAACATGGTCTTCTTCTGAAGCAGCTCGGTCACGTATTTAAGCAGGTCTTCGGCGCAGACGGCACAGTAGCCGTACTTGTCAATCAGGCGCTTGACGATCGAGATACGCCGCTGCGACCACTCAGCGCGTTGACGGGCGAATCGAGGCCTGGAGAGGGCTCGTTGCAGTTCGCGGGTCGATGGGAAGAGGCGAGATTCGATTGCCGCCTTGAGCCTCGGCTCGGTCGCGTAGTCGAACCTGCGGTCGCGCTTTTCGAACAAGGAGGCCAGACGATCAATCTCCTCGCGGAAGGCCTTCTTATCTCGCTCGCGGACGTTGATGGGACGCTCGATTTCCTGCATGTCGCGTTCATCGAACCCCACATCGTCGTCATCCGGTTCTTTACCGGAGCAGTAGGCCTGTGCGCTTTTGAGGTAGCCGGCCAGCAGGATCGCCGCAGTCTCGTCGAACGACTCTTCGAACGCTCGCTGCACGTCGGTCATGGCCAGTTCGTTGTACTCGCTGACGGTATCGCTTACCAGATCTATGAAGGCCGCCTTGCCTGCCTGATCAAGACTGACGTTCTCGCTCATGCCTTGCCACAGGCTGTCGAGTACCGCCAGCGGCGTCACACACTTGACGTCGGGAGTGCTGGCGACGGCGGCGATGCGGTTCATAACGTATCGGGGCGATATTCCGTTCATCCCCTCGTCAGCGTGATGCCGTCTCATCTCGATCGCATCCTGGCGCGTGTACGACCCCACCATCCGCCCATCGTAGAGACGCATCTTGTCCAGCAGCGTCATACCCTGGCTAGTGGGCTGGTCGAGCCGAGAGAGGACCGCGAACGTGCTGGCGACCTGCAATGTGAGAGGCGCAATGCAAACACCCGCCTCTTCGCTCCTCGTAGTGATCTTGTTATATATCTTCACTTCCTCGCTGACGCGCAAGTTGTAGGGTACGCGAATGGCGATGATGCGGTCCTTGAGCGCCTCCGAGTGCTCGTCGAGAGCGAACGTGTTGAAGTCGCCCTCGTTGGAGTGGCCGATGATTGCCTGCTCGGAGTAGATCGAGCCGAACTTTTCCATCTTTATGACTTGTTCTTGGGCCAGTCCCAACAGGGTCGTGAGCAGGTGCTTGTCGGCCTTGAATATCTCCACCATCTCGATCATGCCGCGGTTCGCCACGTTAAACTCACCGTCCATGCGGAACGCCTGTCCGGCTACCTCGGTGCGGTCTCCGTCAAGGCGGTCGGTGTCGATGCTTCCGACGAGGAGAGAAGAGTCGGCGTTCGGGTTCGTTGCCACGTAGTACCCGATTCCCACCGCCTCGTGCTCGGAAAAGACGACCCGTTCCACGGGCACATCGGCGATGTTCCCTTTGTACTTCGTCCTGAGCAGATAGCGATTCCTGGGGTTCAGTTCCCCCTCGATCTCGATACCATACTGCTCCTTCAAAACCGGCCGCAGCGAGTGCGGTATCAAGTGGAGCGGCTCCTCCTGCATCGGACAGCCTGCGATGGCGTAGACCGCCCCTTCGTCGGTGCGGGTGTAGTCCTCCAACGCCTTCTTGATGAGGGCCACGATAGTCGATTTGCCGCTAGCCGGGGGGCCGAGAAGCAGGAGAATGCGCTTCCTCGTCTCCGCGCCCTTTGCCGCCGCCTCGAAGTACTCGACAATTTGTTTGAGCACGTCATCGAGGCCGAAGATGTCCTGTTCAAAGAGCCGGTAGACCGGCTCCCCCGTGGGTAACGCATCCACCTTCTGTGCCAGGATGGCGTCACGGACGCGAGCATGAGAGAACTTCACTAAGGAAGGGTTCTCCACGACCATGGCAAGGTAGTCGGCGAAGGTTCCCTTCCAGTCGTAGAGAGACGCCTCCCGCTCGCTCGCGGCTAGGATTTCCTCAATCGGCATGATGTTGTCGGGCATAGTGATCATCCCCTTGGGATCATCTCCAAGGGCTTCCCCACCTTGAGATACTCACTGCGGTACTCGGCTGTTCTAGGCAATCGCGCGAACGGCAACAGCCAAGCCAATAATCCCGACGGTTCCCCCGCAGAGCAGCAGGGTCCATCCCGCGACGGCCCGCATGACGTTAAACGTGAACCCCAGTGCGAAGAACACTACCGCAGAAATGATCGTCAGAAGCAGCGAAGCGGCGGAGAGACCGAGCCAAATGTTCTCCCCGTACCGAGGCTCTAGGACTCCGGCGTAGTAGAGGAAGACGACGGCAGTCACGACCGTTACGATCAAACTGAAAAAGCCCACAGCCTGTTCCTCGAGGTCCCAGAGCGCCTGCGCCGCAACTCCTATGCAGTAGAGCCCCCACACGGCGATAAGGGCCTTCGTAGCCGTGACCTCGGCCATATGGTTCGCCGCTGAAATCGTCTTGTCGCCCGAACCCGTCAGCAGCATCGGATCAAGCACGATGACTGCCGCGAGCGACAGGACTCCAAGCCCGCCAACGAATATCCCCACTGTCCTGCCGTCCGAGTACAGCCCCATGACGTGCCACGACTGGGAAAACAACGCCGCCCCGATGAGAATCAGAAACACTGCTTCCATCTTCATTCCTCCGAGTAGTTTGGTTGGTGTCCTCGAACGACACAGCCTAACTATCTCATAGCATTAATGGTGTGTCCAGTAGGCTTTCCTAGCACCGCCGCCTCATGCTTTTACGACCTAATTTCACGTCTCGAAAGCTTTTCAATTCACCTCCCAAATTCCGGGATCGATGCGCCGTCGGCAATCGCCTGGAGCATGGCCTCTGTCTCCACGGCAATGCGGTCATAGTCGAATTGCTTTGCCAGTTCGCGGCAGTTGCTGCTCATTTGGCTCAAGACCTCCCTGTCCGTGTCCAGTTCAGCGAGGACGTCGGCCAATTCGTTCGAGTTCCCGGGACGAAACGTCCACCCGGCCTTCCCCTCTTCGACCAATCTTGCGCCTTCGCATCCCGAGCTGATGACCAAGGGAACGCCCGACGCCAGCGTTTCATAGACCTTCGAGGGAATCGTATCCGGAAACTCCGCAGCTAGAGGTACGAGGGCGACATCGCACGAGGCAACATAGGAGGGGATGCGCTCTTGGTCCACAAGGTCGGCAAAGCGTATGTTGTCCAGCCCCTTGTGCTCAGCCAGTGCAACGATATCCGTCTTACAGGGGCCGTCTCCCACCATGACGAACTTGATCGTCCGACGGTCGCGCAGCCTCTCTGCAGTCTCCACAACGACATGCAGGCCTTGGAACAGTCCATGCAGTCCGAAGTAGCCGACCAGAAAGTCCCCCTGGTCTGCGCCCAGCGAGTCACGAATCTCCTGGCTCCTCAGCGCCGGATCGAATACGCGCAGGTCTGCTCCATTGCCGATCACCGCGGTGCGTACTTTTGGGAATCTCTCGTTGATACGCTCCTTCGCGGCGCCATTGGTTGTCGTCACGATGTCCGCTTTTCGGTAGCCAAAGCTCTCCAGTCGTTTCAGCACCCACAAGGAGGCCCTGCCCATGGGATGACCCAGCTGCAGGGCCATCTCGGGCCAGATGTCGGAGACGTTCATGATCACCCGCGCGCCTGTCAGACGACCTATGACTAGCCCAGTGGGAACGAGCGGAAGCGGTGGCGTATCGAACAGGACGATGTCCTGTCGTCCAATTCCCCAAATGCCCATCAATAGACTCGACAGGGTGAAGGATGCATAGCTCAGGAACCGAGGTAAGAACCTGGTCGAATTGGATGGTAAGATCCATGTCCGAACCACCCTTACTCCGTCGATGTCGTCCTGCGTCCGTATCTTTCCGCGATACCCCTCGAATGTCCGCCCTGTCGGGTAGTTGGGCATCGCCGTGATCACGGTAACGCTATGGCCCCTCCCGGCCAGGCTCTTCGTCATCTTATGCAGCCGGGCCGCGGTCGCTCCCACCTCAGGGGGAAAGTTCTGCGTGAGTACGACGATCTTCATCAGGATAATAGTCCTCTGACCGTGTCTAAAGGCGAACGAGGGTAATAACCCTGTGCCGCGTGGGACATATCAGGCCCCGCACTTGCTGCGGTCCCATAGGCCACGCGAGTCTACAACCGACTTCGAGGCCAGCGCATCCTGATCTATCTCTGTAAACATGCTGTGGTCCGTGAGCAGTACGACAACGTCCGCCGCTGAAAGCCCGTCTTCGAGCCCTACAAGTTCAATATTCCCGCAGTTGGATATCTCAGACGGCAACTCGGAAACATAGGGATCAACCACCAGGATTCGACCCTTCTTCCGACGTTGCAGTTCCTTGACTACCTCAATTGCGGGACTTTCCCGCAAGTCTGCCACGTCTGCCTTGTAGGTCAGTCCCAGGCAGGCCACAACAGGGTCGGCCAGATCCTTGCATATGTGCACTACTCTGTCGGCAACTACCTTGGGCATCCCGTCGTTGACCTCTCGCGCTGCCTGAATCAGCGGAGTCAAATGCGGCGCGGCGTCGGCGATGAACCACGGATCGATTGGGATGCAGTGCCCTCCCACCCCTGGGCCGGGATTGAGTATCTCAACTCTGGGATGCCGGTTTGCGAGTGATATCAACTCCCATGGATCGATGTCGAGTGCCGTGCTGACTAAGGACATCTCATTGGCGAACGCAACGTTGACGTCTCTGAAGGCATTCTCAACGAGCTTCGCCAGCTCTGCGGTTCGCACGGTTGTGGCGTGGCAGACGCCTTCGACGAAGACCTGGTATAGGCGTTGTGCCGCTGCCGCACACTCCGGGGAAACGCCCCCGATGACGCGATCATTTGCGACAAGTTCCTCCAATGCGTTTCCCGGCAAGATTCGCTCCGCGGAGTATGCAACGCGAATGTCACTGGTTTCGCCCGCCAAGTTCGGGAATGTCAAGTCCGGGCGCAGCGACCCCAGCCACTCGCAGACGCTTTCGGTCGTCCCAACCGGACAGGTCGACTCCAAAACCACGAGATTGCCCTTTCGCAGTTCGGGGGCCAGGCTGTCTATGGCCGATCGCACGTAGCTCAAATCAGGGCTGCGGTCGTTCTTAATGGGAGTCGGAACGGCTATGATGAAAGCATCGGCCGGCGCCGGTCTGGCGCGAGCGGAAAGTGCGCCGGATGCCACAGCTTCGGCAACGAGAGTATCCGTCCCCGGTTCGTCGAAAGGCGCGACCCCGCAGTTGACCCTTTCCACACGCTCCGAGTCGATGTCGACTCCTATCACCTCCACACCCCGACTCGCCAATACCGCGGCGGTCGGCAGTCCGACATAGCCGAGGCCCACCACACAGACCCGTCCTATGCCATCAAACACGGGTCAGGTCCTCGAGAATGCGCTGGCTGGCGCGTCCGTCTCCGTACGGGTGGTGTATCCGTGCCATGGCCATATAGGTCTCCGGCTCATTCAGCAAACGCGCCGTTTCAGTCATAATGCGTTCGACGTCCGTCCCTACTAACTTCACCGTCCCCGCCTCGACGGCCTCGGGACGCTCGGTCGTATCGCGCATCACCAGCACCGGCTTACCCAGCGATGGGGCCTCCTCCTGGATTCCCCCGGAGTCGGTCAATATGAGATACGCCTCGTTCATGAGATGCACGAATGCCAAATAGTCTAGCGGTTCAATCAAGTGAACGTTTGGAAGGTCTGCCAAGTGGCGGAATACGGGCTCGCGGACTCTGGGATTCAGATGCACCGGATATACGATTTCCACGTCGTCGCGGCTACTGATCTGGACAATTGCCCTGCAAATCGCCTCGAACCCGGCGCCGAAGCTTTCCCTCCGGTGACCTGTTACGAGAATGAGCTTTTTCCCCGCCTCTAGCATCGGCAGCTTCACGCCTGCTTTGGTAAGCAGTTCCGGGTCGCTTCTCAGACGGTCGACCACATGCAGCAGAGCGTCGATCACCGTGTTGCCCGTGACGACAATGCCCGCGTCAGGCAAGCCCTCATTCAGAAGTCGCCTCCGCGCCGTCTCCGTTGGGGCGTAGTGCCGGTCACTGAGCGCGTCTGCCAGTCTGCGGTTCATCTCCTCGGGCCACGGTGCCGACATGTCTCCCGTGCGCAGCCCTGCCTCGACGTGCCCCACAGGAACACGAGCGTAGAATGCCGCCAGCGCCGTGGCCAGCACCGTAGTCGTATCGCCCTGTACCAGAACGCGGTCGGGCGTCGCGTCCGCCAATACCTCACGCATTCCGCTCAGTACTGAGCCCGTGACGTCAGTGAGATCCTGCCCCGGAGTCATCACATTGAGATCGTAGTCCGGCGTAAGTTCGAACAGCCGTAGCACGGAGTCCAGCATCTCCCGATGTTGCGCTGTAACGCACAGCACATGTTCCACTCCATCGGCTGCCGACAGAGTACGCGCAACCATGGCCATCTTCACGGCCTCCGGGCGCGTCCCGACGACGGACAGGATACGCATGTCAGACATACTCCGTGACAATCATCGCTCGAACGTAATGTACCATGAGCTTTCAACAAGGACCGCAGGGCAGGTCGCCCCGACGACGGTCGCGGGAGTCAAATCATCGCCCGGCTCAGGTCCAGTCCGGGTGTATAGCCTCGACACTTCGCCCTGAATTCGGCGTCAGTGATCTTCCAGGAGCGTTCAGACAACTCGTGATCCCAAACGCGAAGGTAGTTGAACCGGTCAGTCGAGTATATCCGGCATCCGGCCGACATTGCTCTGCGTTGGAAATCCGTGTCCTCCCCCCTTACAAGAGGGGCGAACATAACATCCCTCGCTGCGTCGGTCTGGATGAAAACTGTGTTGCCCGCTACTGTTGAGGACGTGAACGTGTGCTCTGGGGTGTTCTCCCTTAAGGCCGTGGTTTCGGTCGCTTCGAAGTATACAAAGTACACCCCTTTTCCAACAATCTCGGCCTCCGAGAACGAGGCCGCGAGGCCGCTGTCCGACAGGTATCGCTCGCCGTAGTGATCATCGTCGTCCATCTCGGCCACATACCGGCCTGAAGCGGCTTGCACTCCCCGGTTCAAACAGTCCCCCAAGGTCGTGCGGCCCTCGACGTGAATCACCTGCACGTTGGGAATGCCTGCAACTTCACGCTGGACGGCTTCGAGATCGAACTCCGCATTGTTCAGGATGAGGATTAGTTCCTTATTCTCGTAGGCCTGCCTCGTGAAGTTCGCGAGGCAATGCGCCACATTCTGAGGACGCATCGTGGGCATCAGAACGCTTACCGACGGCTGGTCATCGTTGAGCGGCTCAAGTCCAACCCTGCGAAAGACCTCGTTTATGCGATGCCGGTAAGTGTGGTTCTCATGCACATATCTGTAGGCCAGGTGCCCTTCACGGATACGCGCATCTTCGTCCCCCAGCAACTCCTGAAGGTGGCTGGTTGTCTCTTCCTTGCTGCGGGCGACCCTGACATGTTCCCCGAGCATCCGGCTCATGCCGACCGATTCCGAAGAAATTACCGGTGTTGCGCACGCCAGGCTTTCGAACACTCGGCGAGCGAACATGGTCGGAGATTCGCTGATCGAGTTGACGTTCAGCATCACGTCATAGCAGCGATACGCAGTTAGCATCGCGTCGTAGGAGAGGGTCCCCTTGACGGCATCCCTGTACCTGTCCGGGAAGCTGTGTTCCAGCCCGTATTCGGGCCGTGTTAGGTTGCGATCGAATATGTGCAGGCCGTGCGGAACGGCTGGATTCAGCAAGTGCCCGAGCCTTGCGGAGCGCTCAGGATACCTCTGAGGCACCCAACTCCCGGCGAAACACAGGGGATACTTGGGCCACGCTCTCTCCCGCGATGGATTGTGCAGGCGAGGTTGCGCCGCAAAAGGCAGTACGTATATCCGGTCGTGACCCAGTGCCTTCCTATATCGCGGAACGCAGTCCGCGTCCGAGGTGAAGACGAAGTCAAACTCTCGCGCAGCGCCGAGAAAATCGTCGAAGTGCGGCGGGTCTTCCTTGTTCCAGAATATCGTCGGTATTCCGTTGGAACGACAGTATTCCAGCAGGTCGCGCAGGGGACTGTCCTCGCTGGCATCATGGTTCACGATCCGGTTCTGCCACCTTCCATCATTGCCGCGCCATGCAGACTCCACAAAAAGGCATGCCGGGCGACTCCTCTCCAATCCTTCGCGCCAGTGCGTGCGGGAAACAAGCTCAAGGTTCACCTCATATCGCAGGGCATACTCCGTGAACTTGTCCACGATGGCCGCTACGACAGGACCTTCCTCCCCGGGCTCCGGAATCAACAGCGGCGGGAAATCGATAAATTGGGAAGGATCGAGAAACGTATCTTCGGAAATGACATCCGGCTCTTCGGGCACGTAGGGACGCGGAGCATTTGAGGCTTCCGGGACCGCATCCTCCTCTGACGTAGCTGTGGACTTAGCGCGGTAGAGTCGCATCATCTGTAACGGCAGCTTCCAAAGCGTCAGCGGCCTCCTCGCCGCATCGACCATCGCCGCACCGACGAGAAACGACGTGCTCGATAGCGTCGTCTCGAGGCGCCGGTTCAACGTCCTCACTTCACGTGCTTTCGTGTCAAGCTCTCTCTTCCTAGCCGCGAGCCGCTCTTTGAATTTCGTCAGGGCGATCCGATTCAACTTCGCCCGGAACTCGAGCTGAATCGTCTTCCGATCACCCTCGCTAAGCCGGCTTTGAGCTGCCTTCTCCGTCTCGACTCGCTGCCGGAGTCGCCACTGGAGCCGTTCAATCTGACTGCTCTTCCTAGCCAGCATTCTGTACAGCTCTCTCTGTGAAGCGGCCACCGCATCTTCTGTCATGGACAGGATCGTCTGCCTATCGAGACGCTCCCACGAAACATCCCCGTGCTCCGCCAAGCGCCCTACGAAACGGATGTGATTGTCTTCTACGACCAGCGACTCCAGCGCCACTCTCGGCTTGAGTAAGCTGATGAAATCAGTAAGGCTGAAGCCCTGCCTTTCGTTATTGAGTGGATGGACTCCGAACTGCGTTGTTACGATGAACCGCCCTCCGGGACGGAGATGCTCCAGTCCCCTGTCCACCATTGCGCCCGGATCGTCAAGATAATCAAGTAGCTGTCCCATCACCACGGTGTCGAAGAGGCCGGTCACCGGTCGTGTTCCAGTGAAGTCTCCCCGGACGAATTCGACGCGCTCTCGCACCTCATCAGTCTCTTTGGCCAGGTGTTCTCGTGCGAAGTCGAGTGCATCGGCATCGATATCCACACCGGTGACGTTGATCGCCCGGCGTGCGAGTAGCACTCCTAGGATGCCTTCGCTGCAGCCCACGTCCAACACGCGAGGCCCACGAGCTTCAGCCGCCAACCAGTCGATCCGGCGGCGAAGCCAGTCGCCGGTCGGCCCAATATCAAGCAACCCAAGATACACTTGGGACACGCAGTCCCTCTTTGCGGGCGCCATCGGGACTCTCCCAATCATATTATTGCGCGGCTGAGGTCGAGACCCGGCGTATGATCTCGACATTCCTTCAGGACTTCGTTGTCCGGGGTCTGAGTGGTGTGGTCCGACACTTGCCCCGTCCGCACCTGCACGAAGTTAAACCGGTCCGCCGAGTAGATTTTGCATCCGGCCTGTGCTGCGGCCCGTTGGAAATTCGTATCTTCCTTAATTGAAATCGAATCGAAGGGTACATCGCGAACGACATCGCTCTTGATGAACAAAGTTGCGCCCCTTACGAAGAAAGTAAACGTGTGTTCAGGCGTCTTTTCCAGCAAGGCAGTGGCATTTGAAGCTTCGAAATACACAAAGTGCATACCCTTGCCGACCACCTCTGCATCTGAGAACGAGGCCGCAAGGACACTGTCCGATAAGTACCGCTCGCCGTAGTGATCGTCGTCGTCCATCTTAGCAATATAGTCTCCCGACGCCGCTGCCACCCCCCGGTTGAGACAGTCTCCTAGAGTCGAACGTCCTTCGATATGGAGCACCTGTACGTTTGGGATACCGTCGGTATGCCTGCGGATGGCTTCTAGGTCGAACTCCGCATTGTTCAAGAGGAGAAGCAGTTCCTTATTCTCATGCGTCTGCTTCGTGAAGTTTTCAAGGCATCGGAGCACATTCTCTGGGCGCATTGTCGGCATCAAAACACTTACGGAGGGTTGCTTAAGCTCGAGAGAATCTAGACCGACTGTGTGGAATACGTTGGCCATTCTGTGCCTGTAAGTATGGTTCTCGTGTACGAATCTGTAGGCCAGGTGGCCCTCGCGTACACGCGACTCTTCGTTTCCGAGGACTTCCACTAAGTGGTCAGTGGCGTCCTCTATACTGCGTGCGACTCTGACGTGGCCCTCAAGCATTTCGCTCATGCCGACGGACTCGGAGGAAATTACCGGCGTCCCGCACGCGAGGCTTTCAAATACTCTGCGGGAGAACATTGTTGGGGATTCAGAAACCGTGTTTACGTTCAGGAGAACGTTATAGCAGCGGTAGGCAGTCAGCATCTCCTTATATGATAGTGTTCCTTTGATCGCCTCCTTGTATCGGTCGGGGAAGTGGTAATTGGGTCCCATCTCGATACGTGAAAGGTTGCGATCAAAAATGTGAAGACCGACAGGAAGTGCGGGGTCCAGCAGGGATCGGAGCGACTCGGCACGTTCGGGATATCGGTGTTGTATCCAACTCCCAGCAAAACAGACCGGATATTTGGGCCAGTCTTCTTGACGGGATGGATTGTGTAGTCGTGGTTGCGCCGCGAACGGCAGAGAATAAACACGGTCGTGCCCTAGCGTCTCGCGGTACAGAGGTATGCAGTCCGCATCGGTGGTGAAGACGAAGTCAAACTCTTTTGCGGCCCCAATGAAGTCATCGAAGTGCGGTGGATCTTCCTTGTTCCAAAATATGGACGGGATCCCGTTTGACCTGCAATAACGCAGCAAATCACCCAGTGGGTTGTCATCCTGCCTTTCGTAGCGGTGAACCCTTCGCTGCCACTCTCCGCCATTGCCGCTAAACGTCGACTCAACAAGTAGGCATACAGGCCGAGTTGTTTCAATCTCAGTACGCCATCTCTCACGTGACAGAAGCTGAAGGTTCAACTCATACCGCAGCGAGTGTTCGGTGAACGTATCGAGTATGGCGGCCACCGGAGGGCCATTTGTTTTGGCCTCCGGCATGGATAGTGGTGGGAAGCTGACGAAACGAGAAACGTCCAAGTCCAAATAGGATGGAAGGTTCCGGTAACGCTCATCTGAATCGCTCGTTTCGCTAGCTTCAACAGCCGGAGTGGAAGCTGAGCGATATAGTCGCAAGAGATAGAAAGGCAGCCTCCAGAGCTTCTTCGGCTGCTTGGCGGCATTTACCATTGCAGATCCTGCGAGGAACGACGTGCTTGAGTAAGCCGCCTGAATTCGATGCCTCAGCACACGAACCTCTGACTCTCTGGCGTCTAGGTTCCTTTTCAGTTGTGTTGAGGCAAGTTTCTGCTGGGCTAGTGCGATGCGGTCCAGCTTCGTCTGCCGTTCAAGGTTTTCGATCCTGTTTAGAGTTGCGTCAACTCTGTCCTTTAGACGCTCCCTCTGCCCTTCGAGTTCCTTGATGCGACTCCCTCGCCTCGACAGCATTTCCTCCAGCTTCCCTTGGGAATCCATGAGCGCCGTTTCAGTCATGGACAAGACCGCGCCCTCATCGAGTCGCTGCCAGGAGGCCTCGCAGTCCTCGGAAAGACTGCCCACGAAACGTATGTAACCGTCCTCCACGCTCATGTGATCGAGCCCAAACCTCGGTTTTAGCAAATCAATCATGTCCGTAAGGCAAAAGGTCTGACGGTGGTCTTCGTGAGGATGCAGCCCAAAGGGAGTCGTGATGACAATCCGCCCTCCCGGTTTGATGTGCTCCAAGCTCCGGTCCAGCAGCGCCTCCGGATCGTGGAGGTGCTCGAGAATCTCCCCCAACACCACCGTGTCGAACCGACCGGTTACCGGCCGCTCGCTGATGAAGTCCCCTTGTACCAGGGTCGCGCGGGTGCGTACTTCCTCCGGTTCTTTGGCCAGTAGCTCACGTGCGAAATCGAGGGCCTCAGGGTTGGTCTCCACTCCTGTAACGTCCTCACCCCGGCGCGCGAGCAGCACCTCCACGATTCCCTCGCTGCAACCCACGTCCAGCACCTGTGGACCTCGGGCTTGGTCGACCATCCAGTCGACTCGACGACGGAGGACCTCGCCGGTGTGACCCCAGTCCACCATGTCGAGATACACCTGTGCGACTCTATCCCTCACTTGTGCGTGCTCCGTGACGGCTTTCCTATCTGTCTCCATCATGCCGGTTTGGCCACACTCGGGTTCACGTGTCTGAACAAATCGGCAGCCCCAGTTTTTCGTGATCGCTGTCCACTACGTCTACCAGTCCGCTGGGTATACATCCGGTGAACCTGTTCCCTGCCATGCGAAGACGCTGCAGGCTCGATCCTAGATTGCCTATTTCGGACGGTATGGGTCCGCTAAGCCGGTTGCTGTGCAGATTCAACTGAGCAAGACCGGTCAGCCGTGCCAGTTCTTCTGGGATCTCGCCGCTAAACCGGTTGTTTGACAGCCACAAACTGCGTAGACCGTCGAGTTTCCCCAATTCAACCGGTATCTCACCGGTCAATCGGTTTTCATGGATATGCAACTCCTCCAAGTTCAAGAGCCGCCCCACTTCCGGGGGGACGTTGCCGCTAAGCTTGTTGTTGTGGAGATTCAACCTCCTCAATTCGGAAGCGCGGGCTAATGCTGTCGGGATAGCGCCGCTCAGTTCGTTGTTATCGAGAAGCAGCACCTCCAAGTTGGCAAGCTGTCCAAGCTCCGGCGGAATCGGACCGTTCAGCCGGTTGCCATGGAGGTCGAGTTTGGTCAGCTTCGAGAGTGATCCCAACTCAGGCGGCAACGACCCGCTCAACTCTCTTTGTCGGAGAATCAGCCGAGTGACACGCCTCGGTTTTCCGCTCACGAGGAGGCCTTCCCAATTTGTGATGGGAATATCATTCGACCAATTGAGCACGGCCGTTCCCGCCAGACTGTCTTTGGCTGCCAAGAGAGCCTTGGAGTCTGCGATCATCCCCTCGTTTGGTCTGGCGATATCAGCGGCATACTTACCCAGCACTTCGTTCACCCCACCGATTGCCCTCACCTGCCCGCGATCCAACCAGATGGCTTCGGTACAGAACTCGCGGATAATCTCAGGCGACTGCGAGACGACTACCAGGGTATTCGCGGAAGTCATCATCTCGTTCAGGCGGTCCTTAGCCTTGAGACGAAAGCTCTTGTCGCCCGTTCCAATGACCTCGTCGACGAGCAAAATGTCCGGGCTTATGCAAGTTGCAATGGATAGCACAAGTCGAGTCCGCATCCCGGAAGAGTACGTTCGAATCGGCATGTAGATGTAGTCGCCAAGCTCGGTGAATTCAATAATCTCCGGAATCCGCCTGTTGATCTCCTTTCGAGTCAGTCCCAGCAGGATGCCTGTCAGAACGATGTTCTCGAGGCCGGTAGCATCCGGGCGGACGCCAAGAAGCTCAGGGAAGAGAGTCGAGACCTTTCCAGATGTTTCCGCGAGCCCTCGTGTTGGGAAGTAGATTCCTGCCATTACCCTCAACAGGGTGCTTTTACCGGCGCCGTTGGCTCCGATTAATCCGACTCTCTGTCCCCTGGATATGTTGATGCTGACGTCTTCCAGGATCGTTACGGTCGCTGCAGACCCGCGTCCATAGCTCAGGCGACCGCCGATTTGTGTAGAGGAGGGTCGAGCCCCATTCGTCTCCCGTCTTGCCCCATGCGGAAGGCGTCGTTTCGCCGGAATCTCCAGCGTTACATCCTGCAGTTTTATGGCGAAATCGTTGTCCATAGACTAGATCCAAAGAGTGAGGGCTCGACGCAGCCGATTGTACAGCACGCACATGATGCCGAGGCCAACGACGTTGATGAGCAGGACGACCGTCCACGATGTCAATGAGGCGGACTCGCCGATCAGTGGTGCGCGCACGATTTCCAGGAAGTGAGTAAAGGGGTTGAAATTTGCGAGAAACTCTCGGTCGTTCAGACCGTCGGCATACCAGAACACCGGCGTCGCGAAAAACAAAAACCTCATACTCGCCCGGAGCAGGTGCGTGAAGTCTCGGAATCTCGCGCCGATGAATCCCAGCAGCGGCACGGCCCACAGGGTCGTGAACACCAGCGCCACAAGTCCCGGAACGGCGAATAGAACCACCGGCTCAACAGGCGTGCGCGTAAGAACCATTACCGCAATGAATACAATCGAGTGGATGGACAGCTTGACCAGATGCTCAATCACGTTCCGCAGCACGTAGGTGAACAGTGGATTGTTGACCGAGACAATCTGCCTTGAGTTGGCGACAAAGACGTTCGCGCCGGTCGTGAGCGTGCTCGACACGTATTGCCAGAGCACCACGCCCGACGCCATGTAAACGAGATAGTCGCCTTGGTCATGTCCCAGCAGGCGACCGAAGAGAAGCCCAAGCCCCGCCACCCACACCGCGATGATTATGATTTCCCACAACGGGCCAATGAATGCCCTGCGGTACTGCAGCTCGAAGTCGTACCACCCCAAGGTGACCCAAAGAGGTGTCCGCAGAAAAGATTGGACGATATCTTCTACGCCGGAGAGAAATCCGGCATCCGATGACCTGACTGTCAAATGAGAGTTTCGCAACTATTGATACCGAGGGTTACACAAAGGAGATTTCGCGCATGTGTAGGGGAGGTCGCCTCTGACGCACGAAGCTGTAACCATTCAAACTCCCAATACGCCTCAGTACACGTCCAGTGTGAACCCGGCCCCCTGCGGCGTCTGTTTGAAATCGAACACCGACCGTTCCAGGTTCTCCGCGAGACCGGGATCGACTGCAAGGACAACGATTCCCTCGTGCTCGAAGAAGATCTCGCCCCCCTTTTCCATATCTATGACCACCCCGAAGTCTCCCGGACCCGTCCACTCCGGCTTGACCGCCAGCTTCAGGTACCGACCCTCCGGCAGCGCCCTTGCCTCCAAGATCGTCTTGAGCTCGTCCTTTGCGGTGTCGGTAACCTTGAGCATAGAGGGCCAGCCCTATCCCTCAAGCTCGTTGCGCACAATCTGCGCGCCCGCCACCATGGCGTCCAGCTTGAGCCGGGTTATCCAGCGAGGCAGCTGGAAGAAGCCGCAGTCCGGGTTAACCACGAGCTGCTCCGCAGGACCGTACTCCATCGCAAGCCGGATGCGTTCCGCAACGTCCTCCGGGCTCTCGACATAGAACGACTTCACGTCGATGACCCCGATGCCCAGCTTCTTGTCGCCCACCCAGTCCTTCCAGTGCTCGATTTCGCTCATCTCGCGATTCGCGTATTCCAGCACCAGTTCGTCGTAGCGGCACTCCTGCACTCTCGGGAACATCCACGCAAACGACCGCTTGCCGCGTGGCCTGCTGGTGAGGTTCCCAAAGCAGATGTGCAACGCCAGCCTCGCGTCGACTCCCTCTACCGCCGCGTTGTACAGGTCTACCCAGTCATCGAGCTGACCCGGGATGACCGCGAAGGAGGGCTCGTCGAGCTGGATGTAGTCCACACCCTCGTCCACCAGAGCCTTGAGTTCCCTATTGATAGCCTTCGCGAAGTCCCAGGACATCTCCACCCTGTCCTTGTACGCATCCCCAGGCCGGATATGGATCGTCAGGGTTAACGGGCCGGGACAGGTGACCTTGATCGGCTTGGTCGTGTTGGCCCTCGCGTACTTGTACTCGTCCACAATGCCGAGCCCCTCCGGCACCCCGAGCTTTCCCACGGCCTTGTAGCGAGGCGGGGAGTCATAGCCGTACAGCCCCACCTTCCGAAGCTCCGGCTCCTGCTCTATTCCCTGAATCCGCTTGTAGAAGCTCTGTACGAAGTACCAGCGCCTCATCTCACCGTCCGAGATGATGTCGACCCCCGCCTTCTCCTGGTCGAGCATCGCCATGTTCACGGCATCGTCGTACAGCTCCCGCTCGTCGGTTCTGCCGTATCCGCCCTTCTCAACCTCGTCCAGGGCCGTCCACATCCAGCCGGGATAGGCATGGCTCCCGATGACGGTAGTAGGCAAGAGGCTTGGGATGGACGCGGTCATTTCGTGCTCCAATGATTCGAAAAGTAGGTCTCAAGTATATGGGGTAAGCCGTGAGGAATCCAGAACGTCAGGGGCGCTCCCGCCGACGGTGGCCTCTGTCAGATTTATACCACCTGCCTCGTTGCCGCCTTCAGACGCTGTTCCAGCACCCGTATCCTTCCTCGCAGTTCGTCCTTCTCCTCCTCTGCCTGCTCGAGCCGGTCCAGTAGCTTGATGACCACCTCGACCCCCGCGAGGTTCACCCCGAGATCGTTGATGAGCCCACGGATCCTCTGGACGCGCTCCACCTCGCGACGCGAGTACATCCGCTGGTTGCCCAAGGTGCGGCGCGGCTGGACGAGGCCGATGCGCTCGTAATATCGCAGCGTCTGCGTCTGGACCCCGACGATGCGAGCCGCCACGCTGATAACGAAGCACGGTTCGTCATATCCGACCATGTCCTCCATGTTCATCGCTTACCCCTTTCCGGTGCGGAGCACGCGCAGTCGCTCGAACAGCTTGCGTTCCTCGTTCCCGATAGGCTCCGGCATCATAGGACGCACCACGACGAAGAGGTCTCCCTTCTTGTCCGGTGACCCCAGTTTAGGCATCCCCTTGCCCTTCAGCCGGATTCTCTGCCCGTTCCGGCTGCCTGCGGGTATCTTGAGCTGTCCTTTGCCGGTTATCGTCGCGACCTCCACCTCCGCGCCCAGCGCGGCGTCGTCGAGCGGCACCGCCGCGTCCAAGTACAGATCGTCCCCCAGTCGCTGGAAGTGAGGATGAGGCTCCACGATCATCTTCAGCCTGAGGTCCTGGTTGGCGGACGGCCTCACCTTCACGACCGAACCGGTGTCCACTCCCGGCGGAATGTCCACCTCGATCCGCCGCTCTCGTCCTCCCTGCGTGATCGTCACCGTGCGCTTCGACCCCAGGTACGCCTCTTCCAGCGTCACCTCGATATCGAGCTCCAAGCGCTGGGGACGCGAGGCAGTCTCGTTCCGTCGACGCTGGTTTCTCCGAAACAGGTCTTCGAAGCCGGCGAACGGGTCGGCGTCGAAGTCGTCCTCGTCGCTCCACGTGTATGTCCTGCCGGCTCCCTGGCTTCCGTGACGTGACTCAAACTCCTCCGCGCGCTTCCAGTCGTCCCCGTACTGGTCATACTTCTTGCGGCTCTCGGCGTCCGAAAGCACCTCGTTCGCCTCATTGATCTCCTTGAACTTGGCCTCGGCCTGCTTGTCGTCCGGGTTCAAGTCGGGATGATATTTGCGCGCGAGCCGCCGGAACGCTTGGCGGATATCCTTGTCCGTCGCGCTCTTCTCTACGCCCAGAACGTCGTAGTAGCTCTTCGCCTTCCGTGTGGTCATTCCCTTGAATCCCCAGGGGCGTACTACTCGTTTCTCACCAATCCTGTCACAGCGATACTATCACATTTGCAGGCGTTACCCACCAAGACTTGTAATAAATACTATAACTCTATTGACATTATAACTGCACTATGATTATACTAGACCATGAAGTGATTCGACACCATTCATTACGAATCACTAACCCATGAAAGAGGTGTCAGCAATGGTACTACAGAGATTGGATCCGGTGGCGGAGCTTTGCCGGGTCGACAACGTGGTGAACAGGTTTTGGAGGAGTTACTCCGGTTTGGGCCGTCCTGCTAGGCCGCAGGGCTGGGCCGTCCCTCTCGACATTCGACAGGAGGGCGACAGCATCACCGTCGATGCCTCCGTGCCCGGCGTCGACCCCGAGCAAATCAGCGCCACCGTCGAGGACGGCGTCCTGACCATCAAGGGACAGACCGCAACGGAGACCGAAAAGAAGGACGAGCGCTACTACCTGCGAGAGCGGAGAGTCGGCGCCTTCCATCGCTCGGTGCGCCTCCCCGACACGGTCGACACCGACCGCGCCGAGACAACGTACGAAAACGGGGTGCTCAGCATCACGTTCCCCAAGCAGGAGTCCAAGAAGGCCAAGAGCCTTCCGATCAACGTGAAGAGCTAACCTCCCCTCCGCCCCGGAGTCACGAAGCCTCCCGCGATTCCGGGGCAACCCATATCCTCGCATTGTCCCGATACTGGGACGGTGATATTCTAGGGCCTCAAGTCTTCAGCGATCACCAACGAGGCTACTTTGCATCTCGCCATCGACGCCTACGGGGCCGACCCCGCCAAACTCAGCGACGAGACGCTCGTTTACAGTTTTCTCGATGAGTATCCCGGCGTGATCGGCATGACAAAGGTCGCCCCGCCACAGGTCTACTCCTACTCCGGCAAAGTCCCCGACGACTGGGGCGTCTCCGGGTTCGTCATCATTGCAGAGAGCCACATCAGCGTCCACACCTTCCCGGATAAGAGCTACCTCAACATCGACATCTTTTCGTGCAACGACTTCGACATTTCCGCTTCCCTCGACGACGTAAAGGCCGCGTTCGGCGTGAAGGGTGAAGTCAAGACCTGGACGATGGATCGTTCCTTCGACCACGCCACGCCGCGGGAAGCTTATGCGGGCATGGTCCGAGAGCGGGTCTTCCTCAGCACGGCCCGCGGCAGCGGCGATGCGTAGCTCCGACTGGCCCGAGGACGTCCCCCGCACGTGGGAGACCTTTCTCGACACCCCGTCATCGCTGACTCTCAAAGACTCCTGCGTAGTCGTCGTCCCCGTCCCCTACGACAGCACCACGTCCTTCAAGTCCGGCGCCCGTCACGGCCCCCGCGCCGCAATCACGGCCTCCAAGCAGCTTGAGGAGTGGGACATCGAACTTCAGCGGGATATCTCCACCGTCGGCATTTACACCACGCAGGAAATCGAGCCGCACGCCGGAGGCCCGGAGGCGATGATCGAGCGCGTCCGCCGCGTCGCCGCCCACTTCATCGCCCAAGATAAGCAGGTAGCCCTCCTCGGTGGCGAACACACCATCACCGTCGGCGGAGTAACGGCCGCGCTCGAAAGGCATCCTGACCTGACCGTCCTCTACCTCGACGCCCACGCAGACCTCCGAGACGAGTACATGGGGAGTCGATGGAGTCACGCCTGCGTCGCCCGACGGTTGCATGAGCGTGCTCCCGTCGTGCAGGTCGGCGTTCGCAGCATGAGTGAGAACGAGGCACGTTTCATTACGGACAACGACGTGCCCGTGTTCACATGGCCTCCGCCGGACGACATTGAGCGCCTCGCAGCAAACGTTATTGATCGTCTGGATGGGGAGGTATATGTCAGCATCGACCTCGACGTGCTTGACCCATCAATCATGTCCGCCGTCGGCACCCCAGAGCCGGACGGCATGACGTGGGCCGATATCACGAATCTGCTCAAACTGATTTCTCAGCGAAGTCGGATCGTCGGCTTCGACGTAGTTGAGTTGAGCCCGAACGAAGGCCCGGAGGCCTGCGCCTTCACCGCAGCCAAGCTCCTCTACAAGCTTATCGGTTACGCCACGTCGCCAGACAGCCAGGTCGGGTGAGAGAGCCCGCTCCAAACGCGCGTCTAGCGCGGTCGAAAAACTGTTGACCGCCTCTGGGTAGTTGACTACAATATGCATAGGGCTAGTTGGGCGCTAGCCCTTTTTGTTGAGTCAATCAGCCGGGCCCCAGTGGCGCAATCGGCAGCGCAGCCGATTTGTAATCGGCAGGTTGGAGGGTTCGAGTCCCCCCTGGGGCTTTTCCCTAACCGGACCGAGAGGGCGCTTCGCCCAAGCGCTTCTTGGATTGGAAATAACGCTGTGCTAAACTTATGGGTTGTCGGCTATGTGCAGGGATGGGAGAGTGGTTAAATCCACCAGACTGTAAATCTGGCGCCCTAAGGGCTACGTAGGTTCGAATCCTACTCCCTGCACCAGACCGTTCTGATGAGGAAGGTGCGTGCCCTCATAGCTCAGGAGGCAGAGCGCGTTCTTGGTAAGAACGAGGTCAGCAGTTCGAGTCTGCTTGAGGGCTCCACAAAACTGAACGAGAAAACAAAAATAACAGAGAGTACTAAGAAGAGGAGAAAGTAGGAGATGGCAAAGGAGCGATTCGTACGAGACAAGCCGCATTTGAACGTAGGGACTATCGGTCACGTCGACCACGGCAAGACTACGCTGACCGCGGCTATCACAAAGACCCTGGCAAACACCGGGCTGGCCGACTTCAGGGAGTTCGACAGCATCGACAACGCCCCTGAGGAGAAGGAGCGCGGCGTGACCATCGCGATCACGCACGTCGAGTATGCGACCGAGTCGCGTCACTACGCCCACGTGGACTGCCCGGGACACGCCGACTACATCAAGAACATGATTACCGGCGCGGCCCAGATGGACGGCGCGATCCTCGTGGTGAGCGCACCCGACGGTCCGATGCCACAGACACGTGAGCACATCCTGCTCGCCCGCCAGGTCGAGGTTCCCGCCATCGTAGTCGCCCTCAACAAGGTCGACATGCTCGATGACGAAGAGCTGCTTGAGCTCGTCGAGCTTGAGATGCGCGAGCTTCTGACCGAGTACGGCTTCCCCGGCGACGATGTGCCGATTGTTCGGGTCAGCGCCCTCAACGCTCTTGAGTCCGAAGACACTTCGCGGGACTCCGAGTGGGGCAGCGGCATCTGGGAACTCATGGACGCCGTCGACGAATACATCCCCGTTCCTGACCGCCCGAGAGACCAGCCCTTCCTCATGCCCGTCGAGGACGTGTTCAGCATCAAGGGTCGAGGCACCGTGGTCACCGGTCGCGTCGAGCAGGGAATCATCAAGGTTGGCGATACCGTGGACGTTGTTGGAATCAAGGAGACGAGCCAGACCGTCGTCACCGGCGTCGAGATGTTCCACAAGATGCTCGACGAAGCCGAGCCTGGCGACGCCGTCGGCCTTCTCCTGCGCGGTGTCGACCGCGACGAGATCGAGCGCGGCCAGGTCTTGGCCGCCCCCGGCAGCGTCACGCCGCACACCGACGCCAGCGCCCAGGTCTACGTCCTCACCAAGGAAGAGGGCGGTCGGCATACCCCGTTCTTCAGCGGGTACAAGCCGCAGTTCTACATCCGCACGACCGATGTCACGGGTGAGATCAAGCTACCCGACGGCGTGGAAATGGTCATGCCGGGCGACAACATCGAGATGGACATCAAGCTCACCACCCCGGTAGCTATGACTGACCAGCTTCGATTCGCCGTCCGTGAGGGTGGCCGCACAGTCGGCTCCGGCGTGTTCACGGCAATAACCGAGTAACGGCAGGAAACAATATCCACGAAGGGACGCTGCGAGCGTCCCTTCGTTTCGTTCCAACGAGGAAGCCATGCCCCGCAGAGGAGATGTCCGAATTCTGATAAACTTGGGCTGCACCAAGTGCCGGGAGCGGACATACCATTCGAGCAAGAACCGGCGCAACGACCCGGACCGGCTGGAGCTCAAGAAGTACTGTCCGCGCTGCCGCACTCATGTCCTCTACCGTGAAGTGAGGTAATCGATGGTTCGCGACCCCCTAACCGGAGGACGAGCCGCCCCAGGACAGCCGCGGCGAGGGTTCAGTCTGCGCTTCATCTCTGAGGCCTATCGCGAGTTGCAGCGCGTCACCTGGCCGACACGCGAGGAGACGATGCGGCTCACGCTCATGGTTCTCGCGGTCTCGGCCGCCATCGGCGCGTTCCTCTTCGCCGTCGATATGGTCTTCACCAGGCTGATGGACGTGATCCTGGAGGTGAACCAATGACCACCGAACAAGCCGAACGCCGCTGGTACATCGTCCACACCTATTCCGGGCAGGAAGAGCGCGTTCAGAAGAACCTCAATCTGCGGATCGAATCGATGGACGTTGGCGACAAGATATTCCAGGTCGTCGTTCCCACCGAGGACGAGATAGAGATCAAGGAAGGCAAGCGGACATCGGTGTCCCGCCGCGTCTTCCCCGGCTACATTCTCATCGAGATGGAGATGGACGACCAAAGCTGGTTCGTCGTCAGGAACACCCCCGGCGTGACGGGCTTCGTCTCCGCCGAGGACGAGCGTGAGCAGCGCCAGAAGCCTGTCCCGTTGGAGCAGAGCGAGGTCGACGCCATTCTGAACCACATGAAGTCCGCCGAGCCTCGCGTTCGGGTGGGCTTCGAGAAGGGTCAGATGGTCCGCATCGTAGACGGCCCGTTCATGGACTTCATGGGCTCCGTCGACGAGGTCTATGCCGAGCGTACCAAGCTCAAGGTACTTGTATCGTTCTTCGGACGAGAGACGCCCGTTGAGTTGGACTTCCTACAGGTCGAAAAGGGCTAGCCCAACTTCGTTCTTAAAACAAGAAGCCTATAGGAGGAATAAAGAACGTGCTGTATCTACTGGCAGTTGTGCTCCCGCCTGTTGCCGTGCTCATCGCGGGGAAGCCATTTCAAGCCTTGCTAAACGTGCTCCTATGTTTCTTGTTTGTCATTCCCGGAATTATCCACGCAATTATGGTCGTCCACAATCACTATGCTGATAAGCGCACTGATCGGCTAGTGAACGCCGTGAGGGGTTCTGAGGAATAGTGCAGGAGTATCCTACAATTGTGACAGGAATTTGCGCCCGTCACGTTTAGTCTGCCCCGTCGCTGGCTGGATGTGCATGGCCGCCATAGAGTAGAAACGTAATCTTAGGAGAGCGAGTTGGCTAAGAAGGTCAGGGCAGTCATCAAACTGCAAATCGAGGGTGGAAAGGCGACCCCAGCGCCGCCCGTCGGCCCCGCGTTGGGTCAGCACGGCCTCAACATCATGGCGTTCGTCAAGGAGTACAACGCCCGCACCGCCCAGCAGATGGGCAGCATCGTGCCGGTCGAGCTGACGGTATTCGAGGACAGGTCGTTCTCGTTCATCCTGAAGTCTCCGCCCGCCGCTTCGCTGTTGCTGCAGGCCGCGAGGCTCGAAAAGGGAAGCGGAAACCCTCTCGCCGAGAAGGTCGGGACGGTTACCGCCGATCAGGTGCGGGAGATCGCCCAGACCAAGATGCAGGACCTCAACGCCGCGGACATCGAGGGCGCCATGAGGATCATCGAAGGCACCGCCCGCAGCATCGGCATTCAGGTACAGCGCTAGAAAAGCCCCCGGCTCATACGTCGCACGAAGGGTAAACAACCGTGACAACAGCAACCAAGCGATATACGTCCGCCAAGGAACTCTTGGAGCCCGGAAGGCTCTATAGCCCAGCCGAGGCGGCAGAGCTGGTCAAGAAGACCGCCACCGCCAAGTTCGATGAGACCATCGAGCTCCACATTCGAACCGGGGCCGACCCCCGCCACGCCGACCAGATCGTCCGCGGGGTCACCGTGCTCCCTCACGGCGTCGGCAAGCCCCTGCGTGTGACCGTCTTCACCGACGGAGAGGCCGTCGCCATCGCGGAGCAGGCAGGCGCGGACTTCGTCGGCAACGACGACCTGATCCAGCGCGTCGAGGGCGGCTGGGTGGATTTCGACGTGGCAATCGCCACGCCGGACATGATGGGCAAGATAGGACGCCTCGGACGGTATCTCGGACGGCGCGGCCTGATGCCGAATCCCAGGACGGGTACCGTCGTTCAAGCCGACGACCTGCCGCGAGTTATCGAAGAGTCCAAGAAGGGCCGCGTCGAGTACCGCCTCGACCGCACCGGACTCATGCACCTCGCCATCGGCAAGGCCAGCTTCGAAGAGCAACAGATCTTGGACAACCTGCTGACGATGATCGACAACGTTGTCCGCGCCCGCCCGAGCGGCGTCAAGGGCCAGTTCATTATCGCGGCCTATCTCACGAGTACCATGGGGCCGAGCATCCCGCTGGATGTTGCGACCCTGACGACGACAACCGTACAATAGAATACGCTGTGCCGTAGACAGCGGGTTCCGCCGAGAGGCGGAGTAAACTCGAAGAGGCCCGCCGAGGTTTTGAGCGATCGGTCCGATGTCACGAGAAGGTGGCAGGGTCCTGAGCTTGTTGCCCCGAGTCTGCGGCTCGGGGATTTCTTTTTCAAGGGCATCCCCGATACCGGCCCGAACAGAATGGAAGGTGAATCAAAGTGCCGACGCCTGAGAAGGAAGAACAGGTACGTCAGATCAAAGAGTTGATCGAGACGTCGACCGTCGCCATTGGGACGAACAACAACGGCTTGTCGGTCGCCGACATGACCGAGCTCCGGCGCGTTCTTCGAGAGAATGGCGTGCGCCTGCGCGTCGTCAAGAACACCCTCGCGCACATTGCCGCCGACGAGGCGGGAGCGCCCGCCGTCAAGGACATCGTCACCGGCCCGACCGGCATAGCCTTCGGCTTCGATGACCCCGCCGTCGCCGCCAAGACCCTCACCGAGCACTTGGCGTCCTCCAGGATCCCCATGACCATCATCGGCGGCTATCTGAGCGGAAGGTCGTTGACCCCCGAGCAGGTCGACAGCCTTGCCAAGCTCCCGTCCAAGGAGGTCCTCGTCGGACAGGTGCTCGGACAGCTTCAGGCTCCCATAGCAGGACTCGTGGGCACCCTGCAGGCCCCCATGCGAAACCTGGCATACGTCCTCGGCGCTCCCCAGGTCGGCCTCGTTACGGCCCTCAAGGCCATCGCCGACCAAAAGGAAGGCGAGTAACGCTCTAACGATCCGCAAACCACAACCAACCTAAGCAAACAAAAAGGAGAGAACCCATGGCAACGAAAGAAGAAGTACTGGAAGCAATCAAGGGAATGTCGGTTCTTGAGTTGGCCGAGCTGGTCAAGGAGCTCGAGGACACGTTCGGCGTGAGCGCCGCGGCCCCCATGGCCATGGCCGCCATGCCGGTCGCGACCGACGGCGGAAACGGCGCCGCCCCGGCCGCCGAGGAAGAGGAGAAGACGGAGTTCACCGTCGTACTCAAGGACTTCGGAGCCAAGAAGATCAACGTCATCAAGGCCGTCCGCACCGTGACCTCCCTCGGCCTCAAGGAGGCCAAGGAAGTGGTCGAGGGTGCTCCCTCCAACATCAAGGAGGGCGTCAGCAAGGAAGAGGCCGACGAGGCCAAGGCCGCCCTCGAAGAGGCCGGCGCCACCGTCGACATCACCTAGCCTTCGCTCAGCGACTCAACGGCGCCTGAAACACTTGGTTCGGCCTGCCTAACCCGGCGGGTCGAACCACAAGTCTCGCGTATTTTTCCGGTTCGCGGGTCGTTCCCGCGAGAGAACTTAACCCCATGTGTGGTTGCGGGCGAGACCTACGCAATACGCACTACTTTCTACTTTCTTCCTCCCTCCCGCTCAGCCTTCAGCTTCTCGAACATCGCGGCATTGTAGTACGTCGTCGGACGAACATTGTCCCGCAGCACCATCTCGCGGATGATGTCCTCAAAATAGTCGTGCTCCTCCACCCAGTCTATGACCTCCTCGGCCCACTGGCTCGGCACGCACACCACCCCGTCGTCGTTCCCCACGATCAAATCGCCCGGACGCACTGCTATCCCCCCGCACTGGATCACAACGTTCTCCTCGTACGAGAACATGAACGGCGCCTTGCCCGCCGCAACGGTTCCTCCGGCGGCGAATATCTTGAAGCCGAGTTTCCTCACACCCACCAGATCGCGGATCGCCCCGTCGGTAACGATGCCCTCCGCACCGTTCATCTTTAGCTGAAGCAGCTTCATCTCCCCGCCGCTCGACGAGTACCGCGATCCCGCCACGTCGCACACCAGCGCGTCTCCCGGCCCGCACCGTGCCATGGCCCTCGCCTCCGGCGCGTCCTCGCCCGCCGGTGTCTCGTCGAAGATATCCGGACGCGGGGGAATGAACCGCAGCGTTCGCGCCCTCGCGGCGAGCGTCTCGCCCGCCGTCTGCGAGCTCACCCCCTGCATGAACGACTGATGATAGCCGTGCAGCTCGTCAAGCGCGCTCCACACCGTCGGCACGCTCGCCCGCCGATACCTCTCCAACAACGCATCGGGCAATTCAATCCCCGCCAAGCGAGTCCCCCTTCTTTCTACTCACTACTTTCTACTTTCTTCTCCCTATTCCAGCACTTCGGTCGTACAGTGCGCCGTCTGGAGCGAAATGTGCGAAAAGTCCTCGCCATGGTTCGCCCCGTGACGATGCACCTCGCCCGCCGGGATAAGCGCCGTGTCTCCCGTGGTGATCTCGACTTCCTCGTCGCGTGTCCCGACGAACCCCTTGCCGCTCGTCGCATACAGTACCTGGTCGCACGAGTGAGTATGGAACTTCGTCCGCGCTCCTCCCCGAAAGTTCACGACGTTGAACCGGTAGCTCTCCGAATCGTCGCCGTCTATCAGCGGGTTCATCACCACCTGCCCGCCCTCGAAGATGTCTCGGTGTGTGTTGTCCACCTCATCCCTGTCGACCGCCTTCATGACCTTCATCGCTGCCTCCTGGATTTTCCTACGCAATACTCTATACGCATTAGCCTCTACTTCCCACTCCCTACGCAATACTTTCTACTTTCTTCCTCCCCTCAATACCCCGCTCTCTTGTCCACCAACCCCAACAGCGGTCGACCCGACTCAAACCTTCGCAGATTGTCAAGGAACAACCCTATACAAAGATCCTCCTGCTCGGACGACGTGCCCCTGCACGTCGTCACCACCACGTTGTCGCGCTTCCAGAACTCCGAATCGTCCGGCGGCATTCCGGGAGAATCCCCGGCGGGCTGGAAGCACACTCCCCCCACTTGTCCCGACGCCAAGGCCCGTTCCAACGCGCCGTAATCGTACAGCGACGTACGCCCGGAGCAGTCCAAGATGATCGCGCCCCGTTTCATCCCCGCCAGCAGGCCCTCCGATACGATTCCCCCGGTCTCCGGCGTATGCGGTACCGCCACGGCCACGAAGTCGGACTCTGCCACCATTTCGACCGCCTCGTCCCCGCGATACATCCGGTCCACTCCGTCCGGGACCTCCCGCGTCCGACGTGCCGTCCCCAGCACCCGCATCCCCATCGCCTTAGCCCTCGGAGCCAGCGCCTGCCCGATGCCGCCCATTCCGAGCACGCCCAGCGTCTTCCCCTGCAGATCGACGGGCCGCAGCGCGACCTCCTGTGAGGGACTCCGCTGCGTGAGCTTCGGTGTGCCCACCGTCACATGGGTGCGCCGCGAGAACATCAGCATCGCCCCAAGCGCGAACTCCGCCCCCGGTATCGCGAACGCGGGCTTGCCGCAGGTGAACGGGATGTCGCTCTCCACCATCTCGGGGAACAGATAGTCCTTAACGCCCCCGCCGATCGCGTGTATCAACCGCAGCTTACTCGCCGCCGTGAGCATGTCCGCGTCCCATGCCCCAACAAACGCCGCGTCGGCGTCCGCCAGCCCCGACACGATCTCGTCCTTGTCGTCGCTGAAGAGGAATTCGAGGTGCCCGTAGTCCTCAAGCTCACTCCGCCTCAGTATCCGGTCCCGGTAACCGCTCCACGTCACTACGACCTTGCTGATCGGCTTGATCATTGCTGAGTGTCCCCGCCGAATCTTGCGACCAACTCCTCAATGGCCTCGTGCACAAAGTTCCCCAGGCCGAGCCCCGGTCCCTCCGGCAGTTCGAGATAGCCGTCCTTAACCACCATCGGAGTCTCGATGACCTTCTCGTGCATAGCCTCGACCAACCCCTCACGCCCGGACCCACGCTCAACGTTGGGAGCCGGATACTCGATCATCGGGCAATTCGTCAGGGTGCAAAGCACCTGCAGATGCGCTGCCACCAGGAACGCCGACCATGGCCCGTGCGGAATGCAGAGGATGCCCGCCTCTTCCGCCCGTTCCGCCACGCGAGCGAACTGGGTCAGCCCCATCTGCTGCGCGTCCGGCTGGACGATGTCGAGCGCCCTTCGTTCGATGAACGGCTGAAAGTCCCGCACCGTGGTGAGACTCTCCCCCGTAGCAATCCGAATCGGCGACCGCTCCGTCAGCGTTGCGAATCCTTCGACGTCGTAGGGATGAAGCGCCTCCTCGAAGAAGTAGATGTCGTACTCCTCCAGCCTCTCCGACGCCTGAATAGCTTCCTTCACTGTCCAGGTTCCGTCGAGATAGTAGGGAGACCCGAAGTCGAGCATCAGCTTCATGTCGGGCCCCACGGCGTCCCTGACGGCCTCGATGTCGTCGTAGTCGCTCTCGCGAAAGTAGTTGCCCCATCCGAACTTCATGGCCTTGAAGCCCCGCGCCTTGTTTTCCAGCGCTTCCGTAATCAGGACCTCCGTGGACTTGTGTCTCCACTCGCCCGTGCGCTCCATGTGGTCCCTGTCGAAGGCCGTCCCGCTCGCGTAGACCATGATCCTGTCCTGAACGGCTCCGCCGCGCAGCTTGTGGATCGGCAGTCCCGCCGCCTTGCCCGCGATGTCCCACAGCGCCATGTCGATGGCCCCCATCGCGTTGACTCCCACTCCCCCCTCGCCTCCGCGACCGCGGTTGCCGCTGGCGAACATGCGACGCCATGCCATGTTCACGTCGGTGGGATCGGTGCCGATCAGCAGCCGCTTGAGCCCGCCGGACTCATCCTCGATGAGCGCGGAGATGACGGAGACGGAAGCGGAGGTGGAGCCGACGCCCGTGATGCCCTCATCCGTCTCGACTTCGACCAGCACGGGCCCTATGCGTAGACCCTTCGAGACGACCCTCACGTCAGTGATCCTCATGACGGCCGCCTCCCCGGTCCTTGCGGTGCGGGCCAGCCTACCAGCCGCCCGTTCAAGCTGTCAATTCAGTTGGCCGTCTGAGACACGCAGTAGGAATGATGCCTTCAATCTCTCCCCCGGCGGGGGCTGACAGGGGTAGGCAAATCGGAACTGTAGCTATAACTCTGCCCCCTTGCCTGTCATTCCGACCCCACCCCCTGTCATTCCGAGCGCAGCGAGGAATCTAAAATCCATGACCGCAAGACCGGACATCCGACGCTCCATCCGTATCCTCGTCGACGGGATAGAAATTCTCCATGTCGGCCCCACCTTGAAACGAGCATTTGAGATTCCTCACTTCGCTTCGCTGCGTTCGGAATGACATGCCCACAACTATGATCCATGGCTAAGAAACACCAAATGCCTACCCCTGTCAGCCCGGCGGGGGAGAGATACAGAGAGGGGGGGCCGCTCACGACAAAAACCCGTCATTCCCGTGTAAACGGGAATCCATATCCCCCTCTGCGCTCTCTGTGCTCTCTGCGGTGAATCCCCTCGACCGCTTTACGTCTGCCCCCCAGTCGGGTATAACTCTCGCGTACTTTTGCATCCGCATCGGAGAGGCATGAATGAAGGCAGCGCATCTGGTAAGCCCCAAGCATTTCGAAATCGTCGACGCCGAGATCCCCGAGGTGAGGGACGGCAACTGCCTCGTCAAGCTGGAACGCTGGTCGATCTGCGGCAGCGACATGCGCTACGAGTACGGCACCGTCTTCCCCGAAGAGCACTACCCCGTCGAGGTCGGCACGCCATGCCACGAGCTGGCTGGAACCATCGTCGAGAGCCGCTCGGACGAGTGGCGTGAGGGCCGGCGCGTCATCATCATTCCCAGTACCCACCAGGGCCTCGTCGAGTACTACGAGTCGCTCCCCGACCGCATAATCGCCCTCCCGGACGAGGGTGACATCGGAGAATGGATCATGTGCCAGCCCTCCGGCACCGTCCTCTTCGCCCTCCAGCAGGTGGGGACCCTGCTAGGCCGTACCGTCCTGGTAATAGGGCAGGGCGCCATCGGCCTCTCCTTCACTGCCATGGCCGCCAGGGCAGGCGCTCGCCGCGTCATCGCCGCCGACCTCTTCGACTACCGCCTCGAATACTCCACGAGGTTCGGCGCGACGCACACGATCAATCCTTCCACGGAGCTGCTCGACGAGGCGGTCGAGGAGATAACCGGCGGCGAGTTGGCCGACGTCACCGTCGAAGCCGCCGGATACACGGACACCTTTGCGGCCGCCTGCCGCCTCGTGAAGCGTGGCGGCTCCATCATCATGTTCGGCGGACATCAGAACACCGGCGACCCCAACCCGACCCTTCCAATCGAGGCCCGCGACCTTCTCTACCGCAACGTCACGCTCATATCCACCGCGTCGTCCGCGAGCGGCAGCGTCACCAAGCACATCGAGACCATGGTCGGCCTGCGCCAGCGCGGATGGTGGGACCCCGCGGAAATGGTCACCCATCGCCTCCCGTTCGATGAGGTGAACAAGGCCTTCGACATGTACGAAAACCGCTCCGACGAGATCGTCAAAGTAGTCATGAGAATGTAACCGGACAGTCGGCGAAAACTCACCCACGCCATCCCGACGTAGGGGCAGGTTTCAAACCCGCCCTGGTGTGGAAACTCTACAATCCCTGCGGAGAAACTCATGAACCTCAACAAACTCTTCAACGACCTCCAACCCGGCGAAATGACCACCATCGCAGGCGCGGGAATGCGCGAAGGCATCCCGGCAAACGAGGCCGACGCCGGATGGCCCCTCGGCATCCTCCGCTGGAACAAGACCGGCGAGCTCCTCATCAACGACTACCACATGCACGTCGTCTGGCGCATCGACCACGACGGCATCCTGCACCGCTTCGCCGGCACGGGCGTACCGGGCTACTCCGGCGACGGCGGCCCCGCCATCGACGCGGAATTCTACTCGCCGCACGACATCGCTCAGGACGTGCACGGAAACATAGTCATCAACGACATCCAGAACTTCGTCTACCGCCGTATCGACGCTGAGACTGGCATCGTCGAGACCGTCGTCGGATCGGGCAGGAAGGGACGCGGAGGCCACGGCGGCCCCGCCACCGAATTTGAGATGGACACCCACTGCGGAGTCGCCGTCGCTGAGAACGGCGACATCTACGTCTCCAGCGAGTGGACCAACAACATCAGCCGCGTCGACGCCGAGACCGGCGTCATCGAGCTCTTCGCCGGACATGAGGCTCGCCATCATCCATCGGAGGTCGGCGGCAGCAGGCCCTACATTGGGCAGGGCCTCAGCCTCGGCGGGTACAGCGGCGACGGCGGCCCGAAGGAGGCCGCAGGCTTCTACCACCCTGAACACCTCGCCTTCGGTCCCGACGGTGACCTCTACGTCTGCGACAACTCCAACGACCGCGTACGCAAGATCGACATGAAGACCGGCATCGTCACGACAGTCCTCGGCAACGGCCAGCGCGCCTCCAACGGCGACGGCGGCCCCGCAACCGAGGCGTCCACACTCATGCCCGACGCCATCTGTGTCGACGTTCACGGCAACCTCTACGTCGGGGAGAAGTACGGCTTCCGCGTCCGCCGCGTGGACGCCGAGACCGGCATCGTCACAACCATCGCGGGAACCGGCGTCCCCGGCATGGGCGAGGAGGGAGTCAAGGGCACCGAGACCGAAGTCAACTCAGTCGAGGTCGGCGTCTATGCCGATCCCGACGGCACCGTCTTCTACTCCGACTGCGGCGGACGCACGCGACGCATCGACGGCGAGACCGGCATCGTCACGACCGTCCTCGGCGGCACGACGAACCATGACGGAGAGGTTGCCACGAACGCCTTCCTCGGAGGCCCCGATGGTATGAGTGTCGGCCCCGACGGGCAAATCTACATCGCCGACATCTGGAGTCAGCGAATACGCGCCATCGATCCGCCCACCGGCATCATCCGCACCGTCGCCGGGAACGGAGCCCGCGCCTACGGAGGCGACGGCGGACCCGCAACGGAGGCTTATCTAGGCAACCCGAACGACGTTTCCGTTGACGGCGATGGCACGCTCGTCATCGCCGACACCCGGCACGGCCACGTTCGCCGCGTCGACGCCGACGGCATCATCCACAACGTCGCGGGCGCGGCCTTCCAGTGGGACAAGGGTGACGGCGGCCCGGCCCTCAACGCCAACCTCGTCCACGTCTCCTCCGTCGCCCACGATGCCGACGGAAACTTATACATCGGCGACACCGGGGTTGGACGCATCCGCAAGATCGACGCTCAGACGGGCATCATCGACACCGTCGTGGGCACCGGACTTCCCGGATACTCCGGCGACGACGGCCCGGCAACGGATGCACAGATCAGCGGAGTCTCTTCCATAACGTTCGACGAGTTGGGCAACATGTACTTCGTCGACCATGACTACCACGTCATCCGCCAGGTCGACACAGGCGGCATCATCACCACGGTCGTCGGCGCCGGTGAACAGGGCTTCTCGCCCGACGGCACACAGGCTGCCGAGGCGAGGCTCGACACTCCCCAAGGCGTCGCGGTCGCCTCGAACGGGACGGTCTACTTCACCGACTCAGCCAACCACCTCGTCCGGCGCGTCACCCCCGACGGCACGCTGGAAACCGTCGCTGGCTCCGACGGCCCCTACGCCGAGTCCGGACTGAACACCCCATTCGGCCTCACCTTCTACTGCAAGGACATCCTCCTCATCTCCGAGCAGTTCGGCCACCGCATCCGCGCCCTTAAACTGAAATAACCCCCGTTCATGCTGAGCAGTTCTATGCCCCGTGCGCGGGGCCGTGCAGGGGAATTAGTAACTGCCACTAAGGTCGGGTAATCACGTGAAGGTCGTCAGGTGGAAAAATCTATCCCTCTCTTACCTCTGCGCTCTCTGTGTTCTCTGCGGTGAATCTTCTTCTTGTTTTGAGTAGCTACTTAGAAGCCTGTCGAACCATGGGCCTGCCAAACTCCCATCCCCAATTTGACGAACAAGAACATATAATCTATCATAGTCCTGCATCACCCGCGACAGTAATGTCGCAGGCAACACAAAATGTCAGAGCATGTCAGGAAATGTCAGGTCATACAGCTACCCCCAAAGTCTCCTCTCCCTTCCTCCTACCCCCTCTCCCGTACTCGATACGGGAGCTGGGGTGAGGGCTATGCCCCCGCTGCCGAAGAGACACCGGGCACGCCCCATAGCGGAAATGTCACAAAATGTCTCCCAATGTCACAAAAACGCGACTCTCACCGAACTCTCCTCTGTGGTCTCTGTGGTGAGTCCGTCCTCTACTCCGAGGGTGCGCGTCCCACATAGGGAAATGCAACAAAATGCAACGCTATGCAACAAAATCAGGATTTTCACCTACCTCCGCTCTGGCGCCCTCAGCGGATGGTCTCCTCACCCTATGCAATACTTTCTACTTTCTTCTCCCCCACGTGTATCGCGACCGTCCCGAGGGCCAACCGCCGATAACTCACGTTCACAAGACCCGCCCCGTGCATCAACTCCGCCAGCTCTTCCGCACTCAGGAATCCCTGCACCGACTCCGGCAGGTAGGTGTACGCCTCGCGGTCGCCCGCGAAGAGCGCGCCCATCCACGGCGTGACCCGCCTGAAGTAGAATGGAAACAGCTTGCCAATGGGGTTCAGACCGTCCTGACGCACGATCTCCAGGATGACCACCCGCCCGCCCGGCCTCACGACCCGCCGCATCTCCCGCAACGCTAAGGGAACGTCGATGAAATTGCGAACTCCAAATCCCACCGTCGCGCAGATGAAGCTGTCGTCGGGAAACGGAAGCGCGTGGGCGTCTCCGGCCACGAACTCGATGCGGTCGCCCGACCCTCGATCACGCGCCTTCTCGATGGCCAGTGGGAGCATCGCCCGCGTGAAGTCGAGGCCCACGACGCCGGTGACCTGCGGGTGCGCCAACAGATCGAACGTGAAGTCCCCCGTGCCCGTCGCAACGTCGAGCGCGGGTCCGGTCATCTCGCCCACCGCCATGCTCGCCGCTCGTCGCCGCCATGCGTAGTGCCTGCCGCCCGACATGATGGTGTTGAGCTGGTCGTAGCGCCGCGATATCCGGGCGAACATCTCGCCGACGTATCGCGCCCGCTCCCTGCCTTTCAAGTGCGCCAGGGCGTCCGCCTTTCCTCAGTCATGCGACCCCGCCGCAGGTCGCTGATCGCTCTCGGCAGTTCGGGCAGCAGGTCGCCCGCCAGCATCCCTGCGTCGCCGAGATCGGCGCTCACCCTCTCGCCCGCCAGACCGTGCAGGTACACGCCGAGTGCCGCAGCATCCTCCGGCTCGACCCCCTGCGCAAGAAGTCCCGCGATGGTCCCCGCGAGCACGTCGCCCGTCCCCGCCGTCGCCATGGCGGGGTTGGCGAAGGGACTTAGCCTCGACCTCCCGTCCGGGTACGCCACGACCGTGAACGCACCCTTGAGCACGACGATCTTCCTCCACTTCACCGCCGACTCGACCGCGATCTCGACGCGACGTTTTTGGATGTCCTTCGTCGAACGGCCAGTCAGCCGAGCCATCTCGCCGGGATGCGGCGTGAGTATGGCCTTCTGTGGGAAGTCATTCCACCACTCCAACGACGAGGCAAGGACGTTCAGTCCGTCGGCATCGACGACAGAATATGGAAGGGTTCCCGTCTCGAACAGGAGCCTCGTGACCATCACACGGGTGGAGTCCGCCTGTCCTATGCCGGGGCCAATGAGCAGGGCTTGGTACCCTTCCGCCTGTTCAGCGATGAGTTCCGCCGCGTCCGCGCGTGGCACACCCGGCGACTCTTCCGGCAGGGGCAGGTACGTCGGCTCGGCCGCCTTCGCGGCAACGGCCATCTGCAAACTCTGCGGAACGGCCAGCGTGACCAGCCCGGCGCCAACACGTCCCGCCGCCGTCGCCGCGAGATACGGCGCGCCAACGTAGTGGGTCGATCCCCCCACGATGAGCGCTTTCCCGAACGTGCCCTTGTGCCCGGACATAGGTCGGTCGGGCAGGGCGGACCGTGCCCAGTCGTCCGTCATCAGCTCCAACTCGATCTCGCTGTCCAGGCCTTTCGGTACTCCGATATCCAGGACTTCGGCCTCGCCCGCATACTCCGCTCCGGGGAATCGGTACAGTCCCGCCTTCGGATTTCCCAGCGTCAGCGTCTCGTCGCAAGAAACGGTCTTCGGATCGACGTTCCCCGTGTCGGCGTCGAGGCCGGTTGGCATGTCGAGAGCCATGAGTCGCGGCGATTCCTTCCCGGCTCGCGCCTCGCGGAGCAAGTCCAATGCCTCAGCCGTCGTTCCCGTGATGGGCCGTGATCGTCCCGTACCCAGTACAGCATCGACTACGATCTGCGCGAGTTGGAGGGATTCCCTAAGTTGAGTAGGGCCGTCATCATCGTCGTCGAGCTGGATGACCGTCACGCGCTTGCCCCGCAGGAAATCGACCTTGCCCCGGTGCGCGGGGTTGTCCCGACAGAGCACGATAGTCACCCGAGCGCCCCATGCGTCGAGGTGCCGCGCCGCCACGAGCCCGTCGCCGCCGTTGTTGCCCGGCCCGACGAGCACGACGACCGTCATCCCGACGAGGTTCCGCACGTGGCCGCGAATGTAGTCCGCGACCGCAAGTCCAGCGTTCTCCATCAGCAAAAGTTTGGAGACCCCGCCCGCCTCGGCGCGGTCCTCGATCTCGCGCATCTGCTGGGCCGTTACGATCTTCAAGGCAGTCTAGTCGAGCAGGTGCGGTTTCTGAGCGTGCAGCGCAGAGGCTGGAGGATATGCCGTCGTCATCTCGACGATCCCGTAGCTTCCCTCGACCATGTCCGCGACGGCCTCACGCCACTTGAGGTAGTGGGGCATCGTCCGGTGGGTCTCCCTGGCCGCGTCGTCCTCGTAGATCTCGTACAGGTAGGCCATATTGGGGTCCTCCCTGTCCTGCAGCACGTCGAACCTGAAGCAGCCCGGCTCGTCGCCGACGGAACCCCTGGCGTCTCCCAGGCTGGCCTCGACGAACTCCTCCATCATTCCCGGCTTGACCTTTATCGTCACAAAGATGGCTATCATGCTAGCTCCTAACACGTTTTAGGTTTTCGCTGATTCGTGGGCGGCCCCCGACGACAGTACGCGGACGCGGCGCACCCTCCTTGTGGCCAAATGTACCAGACCCCGCCCGCCCTCGCTACCGCGCCTTTGACCGTTCAGCGGTGAGCCATTACCCTATACGAAAGACACGTTGGGGAGGAGACAGATGGTAAAGGCAGCAGTACTGTATGAGACGAAGACGCCGCTGCAGATCAAGGAGCTCCGGCAGGACCCGCCCAAGCTGGGCGAGGTGCACGTTCAGATGGGCGCGGCCGGGATTTGCCTGAGTGACCACCACCTGATGCAGGGGACCTCTAGGATCGATCTCCCCGCAGTGCTGGGGCATGAGGGAGCGGGAACGGTTGTGGAGGTTGGCGACGGCGTGACGCGGGTCAAGCCGGGCGACAGGTGCATAATATCGTTCGTTTCGCCGTGCGGGATGTGCCGCAACTGCTCGACCGGGTTTCCGAACGTGTGCGAGACCAATCTTGCGCTCGGCCCACGACAGTACGACGGCACCGCGCGGCTCCATGACAACGGGGACGACGTCTACCAGCTCGGCAAGGTGGGCGTGTTCTCGGAGACGATTATCTGTCCGCAGCAGGCCTGCCAGCCGATCCCCGACGAGGTGCCAATCGAGGTGGCTGCGCTGATCGGCTGCTCGGTGACGACCGGAGTCGGCGGCGTGATGAACAACCCGAATGCGAAGATCGCCATGAGCGTCGCGGTATTCGGGTGCGGCGGAGTGGGTCTCAACGTCATCCAGGGCGCCAAGCTCATGAACGCAAGTAGGATCATCGCCGTGGACGTCCTCGACCATAAGCTGGAGTTCACGTACCGGTTCGGGGCGACCGACACGATCAACAGCCGCGAGGTGGACGACGTCGCTGAGACGATTAAGGAGATGACTGGCGGCGGGGTCGACATGGCAATCGACAGCATCGGCAAGGCGGAGGTAATATCTTCGGCCTTCAAGAGCGTGAGGCCAACCGGCACAGCCGTCCTCATCGGACTCGGCGCGCTGGGCGAGGACGCCCCAATCGACATGTCGGACATGGTGCGGGCGCAGAAAACCGTCATGGGCAGCTACTACGGCTCCACCAGCCCGCACGAGTCGTTTCGCAAGATCGTCGACGCCTACCTGAAGGGAACGCTCGACATCGACAGCCTGATTACGAGGAGCTATACCCTCGACCAGATCAACCAGGGCTTCCACGACCTGGTGAGCGGCGGAGAAGGACGGGGAATCATCAAGTACCCGTCGTAGAGGAGGTACAGCAATTGCACGTTCACCCTGAGCCTGTCGAAGGGTGAGGTTAAGACGTGCGGCGGAAAGTCGCCTGAATTTAACAGACGCTGGACGCTCCGCCGATTCACTCTCTTCCTCAGGCCAATACCGCTTCCACTCGCTCCGGCGTTTGGAACACGAGGCCGTCCTCGCCGGCATCGATGACCACGTGGTCGCCTTCGGTCAGCTCCCGGGAGAGGATGCGCTTGGACAGCGCGTTTTCGACATGGCGCTGCACGGCCCTGCGGATCGGTCTGGCACCGAACTTCTCGTCGAAGCCCTCGTCAGCGAGCCACTCCCGCGCCGCGTCGGTCAGGCTCATCGAGATGCCGTGCTCGGCCATGCGGGCCGTCACCTCGGTGACCTGGATATCCACGATCTCCTTGATCTGCTCCTTCGACAGCCGGTCGAAGATGATGGTCTCGTCTATGCGGTTGAGGAACTCGGGCCGGAAGGCACGCTTGAGCGCGTCCTCCACCGCGGCGTTCCGGTTGGCATCGCCCGAAGCGACGCTCGGCAGGAATCCCAGCGACGAGTCTTCCGGGACTCCGGTGCCGAGGTTGCTGGTCATGATGAGGACGGTGTTCGTGAAGTCCACAGTGCGACCGTGACCGTCGGTGAGCCGTCCATCCTCCAGGACCTGGAGCATGATGTTGAAGACCTCCGGGTGGGCCTTCTCGATCTCATCGAAGAGGACGACCCGGAACGGACGCCTGCGGACGGCCTCGGTGAGCTGTCCACCCTCGTCGTAGCCGATGTACCCCGGAGGCGCGCCAACGAGGCGTGAGACGGTGTGGCGCTCGGCGTACTCGGACATATCGACCCTGACCATGTTCCGCTCGTCGTCGAACAGGTACTCGGCGAGGGCACGGGCCAACTCGGTCTTGCCCACGCCGGTTGGGCCCAGGAAGATGAAGCTCCCGATGGGCCGCTTGGGGTCTTTGAGCCCCGACCTTGCGCGGCGGATGGCATCCGACACGGCAGACACTGCAGAGTCCTGGCCCCGCACCCGCTCGTGCAGCCGCTCCTCCATGTGCAGCAGCTTCTCCGCCTCGCTCTCTAGCAGCCGGTCGACAGGGATTCCGGTCCAGCTTGCGATCAGGCTCCCGATCTGCTCGGCCGTGACTGTCATGTCGCGGTCCACGCGCACGTCCAACTTGGCCTGCTCGGCGTCGAACTCCTGCTGGAGCCGCATAAGCTCGGTCTTGATCCGCATGGCGGCCTCGTACTCGCCCCTGTCGGACAGCGCGTTCTCCTCATTGAGCAACTCGCGGATCCGCCTATCCTTGCTCTTCAGGTCGCCCGGCAGACTCTGCGCGTCGATGCGGAGCTTGCTGGCCGCCTCGTCGATGAGGTCCACGGCCTTGTCGGGGAGCAGGCGGTCGGTGATGTACCGGCGGCTCAGCTTGACCGCGGCCTCGACCGCGTCGTCGGTGAAGGAGACCTTGTGGTGGCTCTCGTACTTGGGACGGAGGCCACGGATCATCTCAATCGCCACGTCCTCGTCCGGCTCTTCGACGAGTATCGGCTGGAAGCGGCGTTCGAGCGCGGCGTCCTTCTCGATGTACTTGCGGTACTCCGGCTCGGTCGTTGCGCCAATGGCCTGAAGCTCCCCGCGCGCGAGGGCAGGCTTCATCATGTTGCTCGCGTCGATGGCACCGTCGGCGGCGCCCGCGCCGACGACGGTGTGGAGCTCGTCGATGAAGAGGACGATCTCGCCCTCGGCCTCGCGAATTTCGTCCATGACACCCTTGAGCCGCTCCTCGAACTCGCCGCGGAACTTGCTCCCTGCCACCATGCCGCCGATGTCGAGCGCGAGCACGCTTCGCCCCTCCAACTCCTCCGGTACGTCGCCCGCCACGATGGCTTGCGCGAGCCCCTCTGCTATGGCCGTCTTGCCGACACCCGCGCCGCCGATGAGGACGGGGTTGTTCTTCGTCCGCCTGATGAGCGTCTGCATGACGCGCTGAATCTCGGTGTCGCGTCCGATGACCGGGTCGAGCTTGCCCCGGCGGGCCAACTCAGTCAGATCGACGCTGAACCGTTCCAGCGACTTGTACCGGCTCTCGGCTTTCCGGTCGCTCACCCTACGGCTGCCGCGCACCTGCTGCAGCGCCTGGTATATCGCCTCGACATCGACCTTGAACTCTTTGAGCAGCGCCGCAGACGGTCCCTTATCGTCCTTGGCGATGGCGATCAGTAGGTGCTCGGAGCTGATGAACTCGTCGTTGAGTCGCTTCGACTCCTCCGTCGCCGCCGCCAGCATGTCGCGTGCGCGCGGCGTCATGAAGATCTGGTTCGACTCGTATTCGAGCTTGGCGCTCAACTCCAGGGTCTCGTGCAGCCGGTCGCGCATCGCGTCGATATGCACGCCCAACTCCGACAGTATCTGCGCGCCCGCGCCTTTCGGCTGTTCGAGGACCGCCATGAGGACGTGTTCGAGGTCCCACTGGCTGTGGCGATAGCGACGCACCACCTCCTGGGACTTGCCCAGAATCTCCTGTGCCTGCTCCGTGAAATCGTCCGGCTTCAATACCATTTTGGTCTCCTGCCGTGTGTTTTCGTCGTCCCTGATGTACTATCGATTTCCGGCGTGCGGGAAGTCGAGGCACAATGAAAGGGACTGTTGTTGGGGTTTCTGTGTGTTAGTCTCCTTAACTATACTTACAGGATAATAGTTGAGTCAATGCGTATCAATTATACTGATGCACAAATCACTGGCCAATCAAGAAACTGAGGGACGCACAGCCGAATCAGTTATACTTGATTGGCGGGGAAGCGCCGAGTTGCCACCTCGCAGGAGCACACACCGGAGTAGGGCATGGGCATCTGTACGGCGCGGCACATCAATCATGTCTGCATCGCGGTGAAGGACATCGACGAGACGGTGCGGTTCTACCGGGATGTCTTCGGCGTCGGTGAGGCCGAGGTGGTTGATATCGAGGACCAGGCCGTACGGGCAACACTCATTCAGGTGGGTGGTTCGCAGCTTGAGTTTATCGAGCCGACCGATCCGAACGGAGGAGTAGCCAAGTTCATCGATCGTCGGGGAGAGGGAGTTCACCACATTTGCTTCGAGGTCGAGGACCTTGGCGGAACGCTTCGGCGTCTCGATGAGCAGGGCGTCGCGGTTATCGACCGTGAGCCGCGCGAGGGGCTGTCGGGGACAATCGGTTTCATTCATCCCAAGGCGACGAGGGGCGTCCTGATCGAGTTGGTCGACCAGGACGATGCGAGGAGGTAGCGGTCGGACATGGTAAGCAGGGCGATCAAGGTGCTCGTGGCCAAACCGGGGCTGGACGGGCACGACCGTGGGGCGAAGATAATCGCGCGAGCGCTGCGCGACGCGGGAATGGAGGTCACGTACACGGGCATACGGCAGACCCCTGAGATGATAGCCGATGCAGCGCTGGAGAATGAGGCGGACGTTGTCGCGCTGAGCATCCTGTCCGGGGCGCACATGGACCTCTTCCCCCTTATCTTCGAGCGCATGAAGATCAACGAGATGGAAGACGTGGTGGTCGTTGCCGGCGGGATCATCCCGGAAGAGGACAGGGCGACGCTATTGGAGATGGGAGTGCAGGGTGTGTTCGGTCCCGGCACCTCGACGACGGAGATCGTGGAGTTCATCCATGCGGCGCGTGCTGAGCGTGAGGGAACCCCCGGAGCTTAGAGGTATGCGCGCACGCCGCACGATGTTGGAGGGACGCGGGAAGGCGATTCCTCACATTTGGTTCCTGCTTGCAGCAGCAGTCCTCGTCATGTCCCTGGCGGCCTGTGAGACTGACGGGTTGGTGGTGGATGTACCAGACACCCCGAGGCCGACCGCTTCCAGCGGCGAGGCTCCGGCCGAATCCACCACCGTGCGGATCACCCCGGCGACGACCGATCTCGGCATCGGCCCAAATAGGATCGCTTTCGGCCTCGTCGATGCTGACTCTGGCCCCATTCGAGAGGCGGATGTTCTCATCTCGACGTTCTATCTCGGCGACGGGCAGCAGGAGGGGCCGATACAGACGGCGCGGGCGGTGTGGCGTCGGTGGCCCATCGGGCAGGTGGGGCTGTACACGGCGAACTTCGATTTCGACCGGGCGGGCGCCTGGGGCGTCGCGGCGAACTACGTCGATCACCTGGGGTCGAGTGTCACGGTATCCGCCGGAATCGAAGTGAAGCCCAAGACCGCGACGCCGGCCATCGGGGAGCGCCCGCCCGCAAGCGTCACGAAGCTGGCAAAGGACTTCGAAGACCTCAAGGACATGACATCGGACCCTGAACCGGACGAGGAACTGTACTCTCTGACGGTGGCCGAGGGCCTGGAGGCGGGCAAGCCCCTGGTTGTCGCGTTCTCGACACCGGCCTTTTGCCGCACAGCGACGTGCGGGCCGCAACTCGACGTGATCAAGGACCTGCAGGACTTCTATTACAGGGACGTCAACTTCATTCACGTCGAGGTCTACGACAGACCGGCGGAGATCGAGGGGAACCTGGCTGGCGCTCCGCTCGCCCAGGCCATGATCGACTGGGCGCTGCCGACGGAGCCTTGGACGTTCGTCATGGACGCCGACGGCAGGGTCGCCGCCAAATTCGAGGCATTTGCGACGAAGGACGAACTCGAAGGGGTCCTGGACGCCGTGCTTCGATAGGTCGCCAAGGGGAGGGTCGCGCTTCGCAGGGCGACCGTTGAGTTCCGAGGTTCCACACATGCTTCGATAGTTTGGGGTCCAGGCGGAGGTCTCTCCGTACAGTCCTCGCGGGTTCGATGGTATACTTTCGGCCAGCCTGAGGCAGAAGCGGTCTGCGGGAGGTCAGCGAGCACATGAGCTATGTCGGCTGGGCATTCGTTGCGATGGCGGCATACGGCGTCACCGCTGTGCTTCTGAAACTTGCGCTGAAGGACATCCCGCCGGGTGTGGCGGTAGTCATCACCAACTTGGTGCTCGTTCTCGCGGGCGTGGGTCTCGTGATTTACAGAGGCGAGTCGTTCACCGCCCATTTGACGATCAGTCGCCCGATGGTCTGGGTGCTGCTGGCGGGACTCATGCTGAGCCTCAGCATCGTCAGCTACTACATCGCCCTCAGCAGGGGCCCCACGTCCGTCGTGGTGCCTATCTTTGCCATGTACGTCCTCGTCGCCACCTTTATCGGGTTCGCCTTTCTCGGTGAGGAAGTCAAGCCGACTCGCGTAGCCGGCGTGCTGCTGGCAGGCGGGGCGATTTTCCTGCTGACGAGGTGAGCGCTGTTGCGTGGCGTCCGGTAACTCAAAAGCACGCAATAAAGCGCCTGCCAAATTCTTGGCACAGTGGCTAGAGGCTGGGATATAGTTTTAACTCAACCGCAAAGTCCTTCCCGAACGTATGGATAGAATAACCGACTCGCTTCACGGACATTCCCAGACGCCGATCACACAGCTCATGCGCCCCGTGCAGAGGTTCATGCACGAGGAGGCGTCGAGCGGCATCGTGCTGTTCGTGGCGGCGGTCGTGGCCCTGGTCTGGGCGAATTCACCCTGGTATCACACCTATGACAATCTGCTTGAGACATACCTTACAATCAGCTTAGGTGGTTGGGCGATTAAAGAGACCATCCACCACTGGATCGACGACGGCCTCATGGCGGTCTTCTTCTTCGTGGTCGGCCTCGAGATCAAGCGAGCGGTCGTCGTCGGCGAACTGAGTTCGATGCGGAAGGCAGCCCTGCCCATCTTCGCAGCGTTGGGCGGAATGATCGTGCCGGCCCTCATATACCTTGCGTTCAACGCGGGTGGCGTGGGCGCCAGAGGCTGGGGCATCCCGATGGCTACCGATATTGCGTTCAGCCTCGGCGTGCTTTCTCTGCTGCGGACGAGAGCGCCTCTGCCGCTGAAGATCTTCTTGGCCGCCTTCGCGATTATCGACGATATCGGGGCAGTAATCGTCATTGCCGTTTTCTATACCGGTGACATCCTGTGGGGGAATCTTGGAATCGCGGCGCTGTTTCTTGTCGCGCTTGTGGTCGTCGGGCGCCTCGGTATCCGTCATCCCTTGGTCTACGCTCTACTCGGAGTAATCGTCTGGCTGTTATTCCTGGAATCCGGGGTACACGCGACCGTTGCCGGTGTGCTGGTCGCGGCGACGATCCCCATTCGCGTGCGGGTCGACTCGTCAGGATTTCTTGCCCGCGGCCGAGACCTCCTTCTGGTATTCGAGCGCTCCGGAGACTACGGACACGAGGGCGAAACATCAAGCGAGCAGCGGGCGATCCTCCAAGAACTGGAGGACACGGCCCAGGAAATGCAGTCGCCGCTGCAAAGGTTCGAAACGGCGCTGCACCCCTGGGTAGCCTTCGTCATCATGCCGTTGTTTGCGCTGTCCAACGCCGGAGTCAGGATCGAGGGTGACTTATTCGGTACTTTGTCGCACCTGACTCACCCGGTGGCTCTGGGCATCATTCTGGGCTTGGTGGTGGGGAAGCAGGTTGGAGTCACCGCATTCTCGTTTGTCGCTGTGCGGCTTGGATTTGCGGCTCTGCCATACGGCGTCACGTGGAGTCAATTCTACGGTGTGGCCCTTCTGGGCGGTATCGGCTTTACGATGTCGCTGTTCATTACGAACCTCGCATTCACTGGTGATTTGCTGAACACCGAGGCAAAGATGGGCATTCTCTTGGCATCGGCCATCGCGGGTGTCGCCGGATACTTGGTCCTGTTGCGGGCCGGCAGAGGCATGACGGGCGTAAGCTCGTCAGGGACAGGGATGGGGAAATGAGCCTGGGAACCGCGGGCTACTCTAACTCGTACGACCTCAGGCTGTAGCGAGGGCGTGGAAACCCGCCTAAGGCATCCATCCTAAAGTGTGCCGGGGCGTCAGCCGTGCCTAGCCTGTCGAGGAGATCGGGCAGGAGATGGGCGATGATCGCCAACTGTTCCCGTCCCGACATGACTCCCCGCGGGCGGTAGACCCACAGCGTTCGGACGCCTTCCGTGAGGACGGTCTTCGCGCTCTCCCGTTTGGGCTTGTCGTCGGAGTAGACCCACAGGGCGCTGCTTGCACCAGCCCACTCGATGATCTCGCGGTCAGTCACACCTTGACGGTTGTCGAAGACGTTGCGCGTGCTGGTAGCGTTGTATCCGACGAGGCTGAGGGCGTCGGATACGAATGGCGAGAGGGAGTCGTCGAGGAGGATGAGGGTGTCCTCAGGCCGCGATACCATTCTCCCAAGCAATTGCGGCTTCCACCTCCTCTTCGGACAGTCGATGCGACTCTGCCACCCATCGGGGAGAGTCACCAGCCTCAATCATACCCCAAATCGAGCGAGTCGGCACTCTCGTGCCCTTCACACACGGAGCTCCGAACTGCACCATCGGGTCGAGAAGGACGCCGCTGGACGGCTCCCAAGTCGAGGCAAGTCGGTTCTTGAATGTGAGTCCGTGGACGGGGACGAGGTACTCCCGCATCACGTCCATGGCGAGCTGACCGTACTTGCTGGCCGAGATGAGTCGCTCGTGCAGCTCGATGAAGATTCCGGAACCCTCCGTCCAGACGATCTCCGTGGCGAACGGACGACTCGCGTCGGTCTTTCTTCGCAGCCATTCCTCAGCCGAGTATATGGCCCGGAAGTTGACGTTCGCGGCCCGCAGCGCTGCAATTACCCTGAGCGAAACCAGGTCCTCGAAAGTAATGACCATACGATTTGCGGGGAGTCTCGCCAGACTCGGCGAAGCGACGCCGCTGCGAATCCACCGAATCAGCTTCTTGGAATCCACGCGGTAGATCTCGTGGGCGAGTCGCGAGCCGTAGATGTACCGGACGGCCTGTGGGACGTCGTACACCCCGGCGAACTCAGTGTCGGGGGGAGGCCCGGGGCTGAATAGCGGCAACTGTGTTGTCATAGGGAACTGAAGACCTTCACATGAGGCTATGACCGTTTCGCATCACGTTGTACTACACGCGGTGGGAGGGTGCAAGGAAGTTCCGGTCGTTCTAAGAGTACTTTCCTCGTCCCGCCACGAGTCGTCCTCCGCAAGGACTCTGCCTAAGCCTCTTCGTCGTCGTAGCTGACTTTGCCGAGGAACACTTCGGTCAGGATATCGGTCTCTCGGACTCTTTCCGGGGTCCCTTCGAACACTACACGCCCCATGTCCAGCACGTAGGCCCGGTTGACGATGTCCAATACGCCCTTGATGTTGTGCTCGACGACCATGATGGTGGTCTGGAACTTCTCGCTGATCTCGGCGACCTTCTCGAACACCTCGGTGACTATTATGGGGGCGAGGCCAAGCGTCGGTTCATCGAGCAGCAGCACTTCGGGAGCGGCCATGAGTCCTCGGCCCAAGGCCAGCATCTGCTGCTGGCCGCCCGACATCTGGCTGGCAAGGTCGCGTCGCTTTTCGTGGAGGACCGGAAAGAACTCCATGACCGAATCGAGACGGCGGGCCTTCTCCGCCCTGTCGTTCAGGTACAGGCACCCCATCTCAAGGTTCTCTTCGATCGTGAGGTGGGTGAACACGCGTCTTCCCTGCGGAACGAAGGCGATGCCCTCCTTCACGATCTCATGGGTGGCGGCCGCGAGGGGTTCTTGCTGCCAGTGCACCTGCCCGGCAACGACCGGCGCGAGGCCCATGATGGCCTTCAGCACGGTGGACTTGCCCGCGCCGTTGGGTCCCATCACCGCCACGACCTCGCCCTTTCTGACTCCCAGGGATACGTCGGTCAGCGCTGTTACTGCCCCGTACCTCACCGATATGTTGATCAATTCGAGGAGCATCAATACGTTCCGTTGCCGTTGCTACTGGCCCAGGTAAGCGTCTATCACGTTCGGTCTGCTCAGCACCTCATCGACTTCGCCCACGGCGAGCAGGGCGCCGCTGTCCAGTACGAAGAGATGGTCGGACAGCTCGCGAACGATATCCATGTTGTGGGAGACGAAGATAATGGTGTTGCCCTGTTCACGCATGTCCTTGAGTATCGCCTTGACTCTTTCCAGCATCTGCGGGAAAAGTCCCGCGAAAGGTTCGTCGAACAGGTAAATGCTCACGTCCATCGCCATCGCTCGTCCGATCTCAAGCAGCTTGCGCTGTCCGTAGGAAAGGTCCATCGCCATAGCGTCTCTCTTCTCCCACATTCCGACGCTCTGCAGGATACTCCGGGCCTTCTCCTTATGTTCCGGACTCGTTCGCTGGAAGAGTGCGGGGAGGAAGCGACGTTCGGTCAACGTGACCATGATGTTGTCCCATACGGTTATCTGGTCGAAAAGACGCACCTCCTGGAAGGTTCTCGTGATGCCGTGATCGGGTGTTTCGTGGGCTTTGAGCACGCGGAGTCCCACGCCGTCGATGACGACGACTCCTTCGTCCAGAGGCAGCATCCCGCTCAGCAGATTGATGAGGCTCGATTTCCCCGATCCGTTCGGCCCGACGATGCACGTGATCCATTCCCGGAAGATGGACATGCTGAGCTGGTCCACGGCCTTCACCGCGCCGAAGTGTTTGGAGACTTCTTTTGTCCTCAATACGAAGATTTCGTCGAGGTTGATCTGGTCCGGTCGGCTCACGCTCACAGCTTGTACCTCCCCACAAGGCCTTGTGGCCTGAACAGCATGAGGACTACCAACAGGATGCCGAGGACGACCTGCCGGGCCTGACCGACGTACTCGGCCGGAAGGAACGGTATGAAGCGCATCCCCTCTTCGAGCAGGACGAACACGATAGCGCCGAGCAGGGAGCCCCAGATCGTGGCCAGACCGCCGAGAATGACGATGCAGACCAAGAGCATCGACTCCAGAAGGATGAAGGAGTTGGGGTCGATGAATGTCGTCCAGCTTGCGAACAGGCCGCCTGCTAGTCCCGCCATCATGGCCGAGATGACCCATATCGCCAGCTTGAAATGAGTCACCTGGTAGCCAAAGACCTCGGTGGCCTGCTCATCCTCTCGAATCGCGGTGAGCACTCGTCCAAAAGATGAGGTGACTATGAACCAAGAGATCAGGACGACGAGCCCGAGGAACGCTGCCACGAGCGCGAGGAACTGCAATTCGCCGTCGAATGTCCACGGGCCGATCTCGGGCCGGGCGATCTCGTGGATGCCGAAGGCCCCCCTAGTGACGCTCCGCAAATTCAGGAAGAGGTTGAAGGCGATGATGGCAAAGCCGAAGGACACGAGGACAAATATATCGTCCCTGAACCGGTTGAATACGATGCCTACCGCTAACGCAACGAGGCCCGCCAAAACTATGGCAATAGGCAGCGCGGCGAAGAATGGGAGGCCGAACGTAGGAATGGCCTCCGTGCGGAGCTGTTCGTATGCCGCATCCGAACTCAGAACGGCCACGGTGTATGCGCCGAGTCCGAAGAAGCCGACGTGACCTACTGACAGCAGTCCCGTGAACCCCACCACCAAGTTCAGGCTGACGGCCAGGATCGCCCAGATGGCGAAGACGGTGCCCACTGATATGGCGAATCCTGTCCCCTGCCACACCATGAACACGACCGCCGAGCCGATGATGACCAGGTTTGCCCACAGTTCCACGTTGCCCTTGGCGAATCGCGCAAATTCCCGGGGCGAGCGAGCGAGTCTCAGCATGTCTACAATGGCGGTTATGTCGATCTGCAATGTGCTACTCCCTCGGCAGGAGGCCCTTGGGCCAGAACGACAGGAAGAGGATGAGGACCATGAACGATATGACGTCCTTCCACTCGCCGGCGAGGTCCCAGATGCCGAATTGCTCGATCATGCCCAGGGCGAATCCGCCCACGATAGCGCCGTACAGGTTGCCGATTCCCCCAACCACTGAAGCTATCCAGCCCTTCAGCAGGAGCAGGAGGCCCATCCTCGGCTGAATGGCCGTGTCGTGGCCGCTCAGCAGACCTGCCATCGCCGCGAAGATCGCGCCGATGAAGAACACAATCGCGATGATGACGGTGGTGTTTATTCCCACCACCTTCGAGACCTCTTCGTCGTCACCGATCGCCCTCACGGCCTTGCCGAATGAGGTCATTCTCAAGAGGAACAGCAGGAAGACGAAACCGACGATGGCCACCCCAATGGCGAATATGTTGAACCCTTTGATGTTGCTGCCCAAGATCGTCCAGGGGGCGCTCCCGAAGGCCTCCGGAAGGGGGCGTGGATTGCTCTCGAAGATGATAGAGGTTGCCGCGGTGATGGCCAGGAGGATGCCCAGCGTGGCGACGAGCATGATGAGGGGTGACCTCGCGCGCTCGCGCATGTACACATAGAGACCTCGGTAGAATGCTACGGCGACGATCCCCGCCATCAGGCACGACACTCCCCAACTGACGTAGAGGTTCGACCCGGGCGCGTTGGCGATGAGGAACGCGCAATATCCTCCCAGCGCCACTCCAATGATCCCCGCCACGATTAGAACCGGCGCAGCGCTCAACGCCGGGAACACCACTCGAGCGCCACGGAATACGACCAAGCCCGCGATGAAAGCCGCAAGCGCGCCGATTGCGGGGCTTGCGATGACGTGGGTGTCGTCGGTGAAGCTCAGAACGAGACCCATGTAGCCGCCCGCGCCGGCGGCCAGGAGGCCTCCGACCGCGTACAGGACCCTTCGGTCGAAACGAGGCCGCAGCTTGTGGAAGAACGCCTCGTAGAGGGCCCACGCGACCACTCCGGCAGTCACGGCGGCAAGCATGGCGTTGACATAGGGGTTCGTGTAATCGTTGCCGCCGAAGCCGTCCTGCGACCTGAGATAGAAGACGCCGTAAGCGCCTATTGCTGCCGCCGCCCCGTAATAGAGATCGAAGAACCATACCGTGCTGTAGACGATGGTAAAGCCCATCGCGAGGAGCGCGTAGATGGCGCCCACCGCCAGGCCGTTGAAGGCGAACTGCACGGCCTGGTCGGGAGACTCGGCGATCTTCCAGGCGAGATACGCGACCACGGCTACGGTCAGCGCCGTCGCTAGGATTCTGCTGTGACCATTATCACTGGGAAGCAGACGGCTCCACCAGGCGAACCTCAGTGTCTCGAGACTCATCTACGTATAGGGCCTCTGTCTAGACTCCCGCGCCGTTCAAATATGACGGCGCGGGAGGCCTTGCATTCAGATGAACGACGCTCATCGGTCGTCCACGATGTGAAGCTATGCCAAGCGGCATCAAGATCAAGGACAGAAAGGAGTGAGCTACTCTGTCGGAGCGCCTCCAAGGACCTTGTAGCCGTTATTGTCTTCGGTCCTCTCAGCCGTCGGGAGCACCTCCACGACCAAGTTGGACAGGCCCGTGACCTCGCCCTTGTCGTCGAAGCTGTAGTTTACCCCAATAGCTCCGCTCCAAGTGATGCCGTAGAGACAGTCCCGGAAACCGTCCGCGTCCTGGTCGTCGCCCGTCTTCTTCAGACACTCGGCGGTGATGTACACGTCATCATAGGCTGAGCCGAGGTACCACGGCAGAGTGACCTGGCCGTAGCGGTCCCTGTAGTTGCTTAGAACCTCTTGCGCCTTATTGTTGGCCGGATCGAGGTCCGCCGTGATGGCCTTCAGTCCCGTAGCGGCGTCCCCGGCGATCTTCAGAGCCTCGGACCCGACAGGGACAACCTCGGAGTAGATACGCCCTTCGTAGCCCAACTCTCTAAGCTGCTTGACGATGGTGCCGCCACTGAACTCCCCTTGAGCGGCCAGGTGAACGGCGTCAGGATTTGCACTGAGCAGCTTGGTCAACTGGGTCCTGAAATCGGTGGTGTCGGACGCGTACTGCTCAGCCGCCACGACCTCGCCGCCGCGCTTCTCGAACTGCGCGACGGACGCCCGCCTCACGCCTTCGGCGTAGTCGGTGGACTCGTTGATGGTGGCAAGTGTGCGGATTCCGTCCGCCCACATTACGTTACCGGTGTCGATGCCCAGCTGCGCGTCGCTCATCGCCGTCCGGAAGATGTAGTCGCCGGCCTCAGCGATGTCCGGGTTCGTTGCAAGTCCGGAGAACATCACCACGCCGTCGGCCTCCGCGAGGGGCGCCGCTCCCAGCATCGCGCCGCTGCACGATGTGCCGAGGATGATCTTCACGCCGTCAACGTCGGTCAGCTTGTTGTAGGCGGTAATCGAGTCTTGGGCGTTGCACTTCGAGTCTTCGACGACTAGCTCAATCATGTGCCCGTTGATGCCGCCCGCCGCGTTGATCTCTTCGACGGCCAACTGCTTTGCCTGATTGGCCACCTGGCCGTAGGTCTCGCCGGGACCTGTGAGCGATTCCATCACTCCAATCCGAAACGGTTCTCCGTCTCCTTCGTCTTCATCATCTCCACATGCCACAACCACCGACACCAGAACCGCCAGCAATCCAAACGCGACCACTTGTTTCCATGAGAATAATTGCATGACAAACCCCCTTTTCGTAAGGATGCTCCCTATGGGCCGATGCTTCCGCTACGTTTTATCACCGCTACGTGCGTCTTGCAAGTATCGCCACACGTTTAGGCAAGGCATATTGCACGTTGCGGAGCACTCATGAGTCAATGCAAGCGGACAACCCTTGCGAAAGGAGCTACTCGGCTTGACCGCCGCTCAGCACCTTGTATCCAAAGTTCTCCTCCGTCCGCTCGTCCGGGGGAGGGACCTCCACGACCGCCCTAGATAGACCTACGACCTCGCCGTCTTCGTCGAAACTGTAGTTGTCTCCAAGTGCTCCGCTCCAGGTGATGCCGTACAGACAGTCCCGGAACCCGTCGGCGTCCTGGTCGTCGTTCGTCCGCTTGAGGCACTCCGCCGCGATGTACACGTCGTCGTAAGCGGAACCTAGGTGCCACGGCAGGGTTATATACTTGTAGCGTTCTCGGAAGTTGGCAAGGACTTCCTGGGCCTTAGCGTTGTTGGGGTCGGGAGCGGCCGTGATTGCCTTGAGGCCTGTTGCCGCATCGCCCGCGATATTGAGTGCGGTCGTCCCCACCGTGATCGTTTCGCCGTAGATTGGCCCAGTGTAGCCCAGCTCCCGCGCCTGCTTGACGATGGTACCCGCCGAGAATTCGGACTGAGGCGCTATGTGGATGGCGTCCGGGTTGGCTTCGATCAGCTTCGTAAGCTGCGATCTGAAGTCTGTGGTGTCCGAGCCGTATCGCTCTTCCGCGATAACCTTGCCGCCGTTCTTCTCGAACTGCGCGACCGACGTGCGCCTCACACCCTCGGCGTAGTCGGTCTCTTCGGTGATGGTCGCCAGAGAACGAACGCCGTCCGCCCAGAGAGCGTCGCCCGTTCTGATGCCCACCTCGAGGTCGCTGATCTGCGTGCGGAAGATATAGTCGCCCGCGTTGGCGATGTCGGGGTTGCTGGCCAGCCCCGAAAAGAGCACCACTCCGTCGGCCTCGGCGAGAGGGGCGACGCCGAGCATCGCGCCGCTGCACGACGTTCCGAGGATGATCTTCATCCCGTCCACGTCGGTCAGCTTGTTGTAGGCATTAATCGCGTCCTGAGCGCTGCATTTCGAGTCCTCAACGACAAGTTCCAATCGGCGCCCGTCGATCCCGCCGGCGGCATTGATCTCGTCCATGGCCATCTGCTTGGCATTGTTGGCCACTTGCCCGTAGGTCTCACCGGCGCCCGTGAGGGATTCCATGACGCCTATTCGAAACGGACTGTCTTCACCCTCTTCGTCCTCCCGGTCGCAAGCCACGGCCAGGAGAATGACCATTACCGGCAGTCCTAACGTGACGATCCATTTCCAGGACGAGAATCGCATGAAATAACTCCTTGATCTGCTGTTGGCTCCCCTCACCTTATCAACGGACTGCGTCGCCGGGTGTTAGGGATTCTGTCTCAATTGGCTAATGCACAAGCCGGTCCAAGAGAATTATACCGTAGAACTGATGGCCTTCAGCATCAGTAGTCCTGCACCCGGTTGACCCTTACCCCTCTCCCCACCTGGTTGTGGTACACTCCCGCGTCGATGGGCCAACATCGCCGAACCGACACTAAACCCCGCAAAGAATCATCTTCGCCTCCCCCACAACGGAGCGGTCGAGCGCCGACCCAAGACTACGAGCTCATAACCGATGATAACCGCTTCAGGCGGGTCATCAAGCGAGTCTCCGAGGAACCCCGAGTCGCCTTCGACCTCGAGTCGAACGGCTTCTTTCGGTACCCGGAGCGCATCTGCCTCATCCAGCTATTCGCTTCTGGGCGTGTCTACTTGATAGACCCCCTCGCCATCGACGACATGAGTTCTCTCGACGAAGTCCTGGCGAAGTCCTCCATTGAGACAGTGCTGCACTCCGGCGACCACGACATTCGAAGCCTCGACCGTGACTGGGGATTCCACGTTGGAAACCTCTTCGACACGAGCATTGCCGCGGCTTTCGTGGGGAGCGAGCGTCTTGGACTCGCCTCGACTCTGCAGGACTTCATGGGGATTGAAATTCCGAAAGAAAAAAGCATCCAGCGCTCGGACTGGTCCATTCGTCCCCTGAGCGACGCGGCTTTGACATACGCTGCCGGGGATGTTCTGCACCTTTTCGGTCTGCGAGACAAACTCGTCGAAAGACTTGACGCGCTCAACCGGCTGCATTGGGTCAGAGAGGAGTGCGACCGGCTGGCGAAGATTCGATACAACCCGCCCGACCCGGAACTGGCGGTCTTCGTCGTCAAGGGCTCGCGCGATCTGGACGGTCACGGACTTGCCATATTAAAGGCGCTGATGGAATTCCGAGAGCGTCACGCGCTCCGGCTCGGCAGGCCGCACTTCCGCGTGATTCCGGACGCGACACTGGTGACACTGGCAGCAGAACCCGAATCCGATCTCCGTGATGTGCGGGGCCTGGGAATGTTCGCGCGTGGCAGGCTTGCGGCAGGGCTTCGAGACGCCATCAAGCGAGGCAGGGCCGCCGAGCCCCTCGAGAGGCCGCGTCAGCCCCGCGGCCGCCGACTCTCCCGCGCCGAGCGCGCGAAAGTGGGTCAGCGGCTGGACAAGCTCAGGGCTTGGCGCACGGAACATGCAAAGAGACTTTCGCTGGCAGTTGGCCTTCTCTGGCCCATGGCGAGTCTCCAGAGAATAGCGACTTTCCCCGACGACCTAGAGACCGAGCTAAAGGCCCCGCAAATCAGGCAGTGGCAGCGTGATGAGTTCGAGGACTCGCTTCGGCAACTGGTCGCCCAAGAATTTCGGTCGTAGCGACGCGCAACCCTATTGTGGTTCCGCTGAATGCGGCACGTGGAGGAAGTAGGCTTGGCGACGCCACAGGTCGACTCCCGTCAGCTTGAGCGTTACCGTCGTTCCCGGCTCAATCGCATTTGGCAGCTCGGCGCGGACGCGAAACGGGTACTCGTCGAGGTCGAGCGCGGCAAGTCGTCGAGGCTCGTTCTCCAGCACATAGGCCGTGAATAGATCGGCCTCGTCAGCCGTCCCCAGTCGCGTCAGCATCAGGTACTTGAGGAACCAGTACCGGCGCCGCGCCTCCTCGATCCGGGACATCTCCCTCATTTGAACCTCGGCGCGCTTGGCCACCGACGAAATATCATCGGCGGAATAGACCGGCTCGCCTGACGCGAGAAAGTGGCTGATCTGCCGTTGCATCACGAGGTCGGGGTACCGTCGCAGAGGAGAGGTTGCCTGGATGTAGGCATCTACGCCGAGCCCGACGTGCGGCGTCGGTGTCACGCTAATGACCGCTGGTGAGAACCGTCGCATGAGCCGGTATCGCTGAAGTCGGGTTAGAGGGCGCAGGACACCATCTTCGTCATACAGGTCGAGGTCGGCCACGTCAGGCGCGGACTGCGATCTATACGACGCCGGAAGTTCGTTTACCTTACAGTAGTCGGCCATCAGGGAGTTGCAGAGCACCATCATCTCGGAGACGAGGTCGCGTGCCGGCGTGCTTCGAGCGACCACCCTCACGTCGATGTCTGTCGGCGTTGTGACCTTGATTATCATCTCCTCGCGGTTCACGTTGATTGCGCCCGCCTGTTCTCGCCGTGTGAGGAGCGCTTGCGCGAGGTCACTCAGCGGCCTGAGAACGTGACTCCACCTGTGGGACTCGTCCGCAATCGCGGCGTCCGCCTCAACGTAGGAAATGGCGGCCCGGCTGCGTATCAGAGAAGGCTTGATCTCGTAGTCCTGCACCTGTCCCGACTCGTCGATGCTGACGAGCAGGCTCACGGCCGGACGAACTTGATCGGGGTCGAGGCTGCCGACACCGTGGACGAATTCCGGTGGGAGCATCGGTATCGAGCGCTCAGGGAGGTAGAGGGTCGCCATCCTGCGGCCGGCCTCGTCGTTCATGGCCCCGTCGAACGGCACGACCGCGCCCGCGTCGGCGATGTGAATTCCGACGCGGTATCCGCCGTCGACCTCCTCCAGGGAGAGCGCATCGTCACGGTCTCGTGTGTCCGCGTCGTCGATGGTGAAGGTCTCAAGGTCCGTCAGGTCGAGCCGTTCCCGGTCGTCCGAGAGAGGGTTTCGTGGAATGGCCTCCGTCTCTTCGAGCGCGGCTGTAGAGAAATCCTCCTCGATCTCGGAGCGGTGCAGCTCCAGCTCCTCATCCTCCGAGAAGACCCCGGCCCCCACAAGCAGGTCGAATGCCCTGCGCTGGAGATCGCGAGTCCCGTCCGAGGCGTCCCGCAGCAAGCTGTGCGCGGCATAGCTGCGGGTATACTCGTCACCGTGTACGGCGAAGCCCCTGACGTGCTCCAAGAGATTCTCGTGCAGCCGCGACATGGGGTCGGGCAGGGTCCCGGCATTCAGCGCGGCCATGAGGGTCTCGGCCGCCTCGGCATTCTCCGCCTCCCGCCGTCGCCGGGCACGAAGAGCCTCAAGATCCTCTTCCGTGCGAGGAACGTGCCCGCCGTCTTGAAGGACGAAGTAGTCGGAGCCGTGATCGAGGTGCAGCGCTAGAGCAACCACCTTCGCCGGCCCGACGCCGCTGTCATAGTACAGGTCGGCGATCTCCTCGACGCTCATGGCGACCTGTTCGTCGGCCGTAACTTCCCAGACTTCAGACAGGTCGATTTGTTTGGCCACTTCCTCCGCCCCGTCTCGGAATTCGAGGAACTCATCGTAGTCGCGGGGGATGATGCCTGTCGCGTACATCACGCGATCTGCTGGCAGCTTTGCCTGCTTGTTGCGGCCAAGCGCGAGGGTGACACGCGACGGCGTCCTGTCCACGTAACGCAGGACGGTTGCTCCCTGGTTCAGTCGCGCGACCACAATCTCATCAGGTTCCATGAAACCAGCCTACAGGGTATGGAGATAGGGGCGCTAGTCGAAGACGACGCTCGAACACGGGCAGATGGAAGTATCCCTCAAACGGAAGGCGCTTTCGTCCGCGGTGGCAGATCCGAGTCGCTAGGTGGTTCGATGGCTTTGGGTTTTCCGTTTTTCAAGCCTGCTATGGGTTTTATGAGGCCCACAAGGAGCCGCAGCACGAACTCCAAGGCTATGAGGAAGGCCATGTAGTAGAGAATGGTCTCGCTGTGATCTCCTGCCATTCTCAGCCTGTCCAGGGAATCGGAAACGGAGGAGAAGGAGGCATTGATGAGCAGAGCGCTCAGTACGGCGAAAGGGAGGATCTTGGCCAGGTCCCTCGCCAGGTCTTCCTTGTAGTAGGCCGTGACGCGGATGGCGCTGACCGTGACGAGGGCTATCAGCAGTGTCTCCGAGAAGGACTGCTGTTTGGACAGGAAGGCCAGTATCACCGTAAGGACCGCGAACCAGAAGAACGCGAACACCGGAAAGAGAACGAGATACTTGACAACATAGAGGATAAGGTGAAGGAGCGACCTCATCCATCGGAAGCTCAGCCCTTCATATCTGCCCAGATCCAACTCAAATACGTCTCTGGCAGCCACGAACCGATAGAACTTGAATACGAAGATCGCGAAGAGGGACATGCCGAGAACATAGACCAACACGGGCCACAGCACGTCCATCGCGTCACTGATATTCAGTCCCTTGGTAAAGATGTCGTTTATGTCCATGAGTCTCCCGTTCGATGGGTGAAGATCACGAGGGTCCAGGTGGCCGCGATGCGAGTACCAGCTTCTCCCCCCGCACACCGAATTTGACCCCGAAGCACATATGTACTACATTAGCCAATGTAGACGATTTGATCCGCGATGACAAGGACGAATCAGAGAAAGCCGACACAACCGAACGGAGACCCTTACAGCTAACGAAAATACTCATTGCAGAGAAAGAGATGCCCGAAAATGTCCGAAAATGTCTGGTTAAAACAACCCCCTCACCCACTCCCTAACAAAACTTTGCACTTTCTGCTCCCCCATTGTCAGGTAAATCTCGAGGTAGGGAATCCCATACATCAAGGGAGGCGAGGAATCACCTCGTTCTTCAGGAGGGTGATCGATCGCTCCCACTGGTCACGTGGCTCCCATTCATGTCCCATCGTCAGGAGGATGCCGAAGCCGCCGACGTTGTGGAATAGCTCCTCCAGCCGTTCCACCACGTGGTCGGGACTGCCGACGATGAAGATGTTGTCGAGGACGTAATCCAGCGTGACGTCGGAGTCGGGCATGTCGGGGTCGTCCTTGAGCAGGTCGATCCGCTTGGTGTACGGCAGCATCCGCATGAAATACTGCGCGAAGTCGCGGGCCAGGGTGCCCTCCATGACCTCCTTGCGAGCCTGCTCGGTGGTCTCGGCGACGTAGACCTCGCGGGCGATGCGCCACGTCGACCGGTCGGGGACGCGCCCGGTCTTCTCGGCGCCTCTCTCCACGGCTTCCCAGTGGGTTCCGATCACGGATGGGGGGACGATGTTGATGCTCATGGGGATGAAGCCGCGTTCACCGGCAACTACGAGCGTCCCCGAGTTGGGGGACACTCCCGCGACGCCGATGGGAGGATGCGGAAGCTGGTATGGGCGGACGTGAAGGTCGAGGCCGATCTCGCCAATCGTCTCCGGCACGTTGAAGTCCCAGTATTTGCTCTTGTAGCGGCCGGGCTTGGGGTCACGCCAGAGCTGCAGGACAAGTTGCAGGGATTCGCGCGACATGGCGAGGTGCTCTCCCTTGCTCGGGTCGAAGCCGAAGACCTCGAAGTCTCCGACGAAGCCGCCGGAGCCAACGCCCCAGTGGAAGCGTCCCTTCGCCATGTGGTCGAGCTGGGCGATGCGATGGGCCAGCATGAAGGGGTTGTGGTTAGGGAGGCAGGAGACGCCTGTGCCGAAAATGATGTTGTCGGTCAGGCCGAGAGCCTGGGCGATGAAGAGGTCCGGAGCGGGGATGTTCTCCCACTGGGCCGTGAAGTGCTCGCCGATCCAGGCCTCGCGATAGCCCAGCTTATCGAGCGTGATCATCTGCTGCAGATCGTCTTCGAGCGTCTGGGTAAGGTTAGAGCCGGGCGGGTGCAGCGGCATCGTGAAATAGCCCAGTTCCATGTTCGTTCCTCCAGTCGTTTGCTAAGTGCGGATGGTACCACTTCAGGTCGACTGTGGCACGGTCCGGTCGAAGCGGCGAATGACGATTCCGCCGATGATGAAGACCAGTCCGATCACCGACGACAGCAGGATCGTCTCCCCGACGATGACGGCAATGAGCGCGAGGGATACGAACGGCGAGAGGAAGACGAGGTTGCTGACCTGCGCAGTCGTCCGTGAGAGCGAAAGCGCTCGCATCCACAGCACGAACGTGATGCCCATCTCGAAGACGCCAGCGTATGCCGACCCTCCGATGCCGCGAAGGTCCAGGGGAGGCGGGCCTGCCAGTATGAAGGCGGCGATGGTGACGAAGACCAGCCCGAAGGAGAAGCTCAGCAGCAGCTTGACGACCTCGTCGCGCCTGTCTCGTACGTTGGTCAGCCAGAACGTCGCCCAGATGAACGCGCTCCCGACCGCCAGCCCCGTACCGAGCGGGTCGCTGAAGCGGAAGCCCAGCAGGTCCCCTCGCGTCGAGATCACGAGGACGCCGAAGAAACTGACGAGAATGGCAGCCAGCGACACACGCCCAATCGGCTGCTTGAGCAACGGCACCGAGAGAATGACGACCACCACCGGCCAGGTGTAGTTGAGCGGCTGCGCCTCCTGCGCGGGCAGACGGTCGTACGCCTCGAACAGCACGAGGTAGTACAAGAACGGGTTGAGGAAACCGAGTGCCGCGGACCGCAAATACTCCTTGGGCGTACAGGAGAAGACCTGCCCCAGTTTCCGCTGCCATGCCGCGACCACGAGGAACACTAGCACCGAGACAAGCGTGGCGTACAGCAGCATGTGCGGCACTTCGACGTAGCGAAGCGATACCTTGAAGGCCGACGCCACCGTCGACCACATGAGCACTGCGCTCCCCGCGTATATGTAGGCCTTCGTCTGTCTGTCCACGACTTTGGGCTACCTTGGTGGTACCGGACATTGTAGTCGTTCGTGTGAACGCTTTTCTGCTACACTCACACCGATTTCTCATTGAAAGAGACCCGCGACATGGCACGCCTTACCATCCTCGGAGCAGGAACGCCGACCCCTACCCCCGCCCGCTACGGCACCTCATACGTGCTGGAGATCGGTGGAGAGCAGATCATGGTCGACTGCGGCCCGGCAGCGACGCACAAGCTGGTCAAGGCCGGCCTCTGGCCGACGAAGATGGACTACCTCTTCTTCACGCACCATCACTTCGACCACGACGTCGACTATCCCTGCTTCCTGCTGACCCGTTGGGACCAGAGCATCGGCAAGGAAAACGTCCTGCAAGTATTCGGCCCGACGCTGACCGAGCAGCTTACGCACCGAATCCTCGACGAGAACGAGGGCGCGTTCGCCCATGACTGGAAGGCACGGGTGAATGCCCCCGGCAGCCAGACCGTCTACGTGAACCGTGGCGGCACGCTTCCACGAACACCCCCGGAGGTGAGTGCCAGGGACATCACCGCTGGCAAGATATTCTCAGGCCCAAGCTGGGAAGTCACCGGTGCGGATGCCGTCCACGTCCAGCCGTACCTAGACTCGCTGGCCTATCGCATCGATAGCGATGAGGGCAGCGTGGTCTTCACGGGGGACACCGAGCCTTGCGACTCCGTCACGAAACTGGCCGAAGGAGCCGACGTGCTGATAACGATGTGCTGGGACGAGGAAGAGCACATGCACGAGCAAGGAGAGCAGCACGGGGCCATGGGCAACGTGGGCTCGGCAAAGATGGCCCAGGAGGCAGGAGTGAAGAAGCTGGTGCTCGCCCACGTTGGCCCTCACCTGGCGCAGCATCCGGTCATGGAGAAGGGTATCGGCGACGCGAAGAAACACTACGACGGCGACCTCGTATTCTCCGAAGAGCTGATGTCGTTCGAGATCTGAGACTCTTGGCAGGTTCCCGCTATTCGGGGTAAGGATCGACAAGACAGCCTGTCAGCCCTTCAGCAGGTGCCTGATCTGCCACTCGAAGTCGGGTAGAGCGGCATCATTCTCCGCCAACGCTGTCTCGATTGCCTGCTTGACTCCGAGGAACAACCATGCCCAGTAGGCGGGCACGAGCAGATCCCATTCCAGGTCGGAAAGCTTGCTCACCTCGTCGTAGCCCTCGATGACCTCATCCTGATACCCACGCCATGAGTTGGCGAAGTCGGCGACTCGGTAGTTCAAGTGGGTTGCCTCGAAGTCCAAAACGCCGGTGAGACGATCACCTTCGTATAGAAGGTTCCAAGGGCTGAAATCGCCATGCAGTACGGTTGTGATCGCACTGCTGAGATCGAGGCGATTGAAGACCTCGTTCGCTTGGTCGACGTGCCACTTCATGATGTGCCCCTCTGACGGCTTGAACTGCTCATACTTCCGAAGCGAGTCGATGAGTCCGGGGTCGCCGACCACTTCGTCCGATAGACCAAACCCTCGACGCTGCCCCATTGGTACAAGCGAAGTCGTAGCTTGGTGCAGCTCCGCGAGGAGGCGTCCCCTCGCCCGGCGATCCTTGGAATCATTGCTCGTGCGGCATGTGCCCGGAAGGTACTTGAACATACACCAGGTGCGTCCATCGACTTGAATTGGCTCTTCTACGGCCGCGGGAACCGGCCAGCCCGCTTCGTCCAGGCGTGCCAGTACCTCGAGCTCATAGCCAATGTGAAGGAACCCTTCATTTGAGTAACCGCGAACCACAAGTCGGCTGTTTTGGCATTCGACAAGCCAGTGTTGGTTGAGTCGTCCGCCCAGGTAGCTGACCGGGATAATTCCCCACCGCTGTTTGATTACATCGGGGAAATGCGGTGTCACTTGAAGGGAGCGGCCTACTCGTACCGCACGTCGACCCTTACCTGCCGGAGTTCAAGGTCGTCTTTCCGGGCGGGGTCTTCGGCCACGAGCTTGACCTCGACGGTGTTCATTCCCCTTTGGAGCATCGTCGGGGCGAGGTCGTAGGCGAGGGTGTCGCCCGGCAGCTCCTCGGTCTTGGTCTCCGACGGGTACTTGTTCCACCCTTCCTCGTAGAAGACGTGTGTCCAGCCGTCGCCCTTCGCGGGAGCATCCGACAGTGCCAGGCCGTTGACGACGACCTCGATCACGTCGTTCTCGGCGAGGCCTCCGAACCTGAGGCCGAGGGTAGTGTGCGCGTTGCGGAAGCTCTCCGGCATGTCCATCGCGACCTTGACGCCCGATCCGGTTGAGGTCTTGCGAAGGGTCACGGGAAGCTGTGCGCGGGGAATCGCGTTGAGGAACGTGAGGTGGAGATGCGAGGTCGGGACGAAGCGAGTGCGGTCGTCGGTCTCGTAGCGTTTGTCCATGCGGCGAAGACCTTCGCGGTCGATGAGGTCTCCGAGCACGCGGCGTTTCCACTCCTTAGGCATCGAATAGAAGTTGAAGAGGTACAGGCCATCGACACCGGCGTCCCAGTAGCGCGAGGCGATTGCTCGCAGCGTCAACTCGTCTACGGCAGGACGGTACGCCTCCAGGCAGCCATAGATGAGCGTCTCGGTGCCCTCAGCGAGGTCTACGAACTCCCTGATCGGCATCTCGAACGGGATGAACCCGCCACCCGCGACGACCACGTCCACAAGATAGGATTCCACCCATTCGCGGATATCTAACCCCAGCCGCTCGCAGCGCTCGATGCTCGCTGGTACGCGCACCATCAGGTCGAGTCCCTTGCCACGCTCCTCGCCGATCTCATCCATCCGTCGGCGTATCTTCTCCACCATGTCGGTCATCAGGTAGCGGTTGGAGTACGCCTCCTCGATGTTGAAGTGGGTAGGGTGGCGGAAGAAGTCGAGCTCCACGCCTTCGACATCCCAGCGTTCGACCGTTTCTAAAGCGATGGAGCTCATGTAGTCCCGCACCTCGGGCAGGGCATAGTCGAGGCCGGTGCTTACGCCCCATTCCATGCTCGGCTGAGGCAGGTACTTGCCCCGGCCGATTGTGAGTTCCGGGCGCTCACGACGCAGCTTGCCGAAGGCGGGGTCGTCCGGGTCGATGTCGTAGTGCTCGTTCATCCGCACCGAGGGGAGGAAGTCCATGCCGAGACGGTGGCACTGCTCGGTCATGACGGACATTGGGCCGCCGTGGTGGTCGATCATGTGGCGAAGGTTGTTCCCACGATTGCGCTGGCGTCGCTCGCCCCGCTCGGCGTAGGCCTCGGACGTGCGCTCTCCTATGTCGGTCTCGTAGTCGTACACGTCGTGGCCGCCGACGGAGTACAGCCAGCCGTCGACGGGCGACGCTTCGTGCGGCTCGATCATATCGAACCACATGATATCCGGAGTGAGGGGCGGCTTGGTCTCCGCCATGATCCATGCGTCGTCGTTATCGTAGACTCGTCGAACTTTTCCGCTGCGTGGCATGAGAGTGTCCGCCTTGCTCCCTGAGTTGTCCGCTATTGAAGTCGGGCCGCTTGTTCCTGAGTTAAGGGGTAGCGGGATGCGCGCTAGCGATACCTCATGCGCATCATGTGCATCATCTGCCCCTGATCGTCGATTTCCTCGTCGCGGATTTCGCGTCCGGTCAGGTGAATGAACACGTCGTCCAGGGTGGGCCGTCGCAGGCCGATAGACTGGATGCCGCCTCCGTAGCTCTGTACGAACCGGGGCAGAAACGACTCGCCATTGGGGACGCGCACCGTGATCGCGCCGTCACGGACCTCCGGTTCGAGGGAGTGCCTGTCGCGCAGCTCCGACTCAGCGTGCGAGATGTCTTCGGTCCGCAGGGTCAGGAGGTCGCCTCCCACCTGACTCTTCAGGTTGTCCGGGGTGTCGAGGGCCACGATCTCTCCGTGGTCGATGACGGCGATGCGGTCGCAGTTCTCAGCCTCGTCCATGTAGTGGGTCGTGAGGAAGATGGTGAGGTCCTCCTCACGGCGGAGATCGCGAATATACTCCCAGATGCGGTTGCGGGTCTGCGGATCGAGTCCCAGCGTCGGCTCGTCGAGGAACAGTACTCGAGGGAGATGTATGAGGCCCCGTGCGATCTCAAGCCGTCGTTTCATTCCGCCGGAGTAAGTACGGATGTGGCCCTTGCGACGGTCCCAAAGTCCCATCAAGGTAAGAAGCGCCTTCGTACGCTCTTGGCGGACCTTTTTCGGGACGCCGTAGGCCAGGGCGTGAAACATTATGTTCTGCTCGGCCGTCAAGTAGTCGTCGAGTGTTGTGTCTTGGAAGACGAGTCCGATGGAGCGCCGGACATCGTTCTTCTCACGGACGATGTCGTGACCGTTGACGGTGGCTCCGCCCCCGCCCGGCTTGAGGAGCGTGCAGAGCATGTTGATCGTGGTGGTCTTGCCCGCGCCGTTCGGACCCAGAAAGCCGAAGATCTCGCCCACCTCCACCTCGAACGACACGCCCTTTACGGCTTCGATCTTTCCGAAGCTCTTGGAGAGGTCTTGGACCGAGACTATCGACATGGTGGAGTATCGCGTACGTAGTATTGCGTAGGTCGTTGGTATAATACGTGTGGCCAAGAGACAGCCTACCACACATCTAGGGGCGCGGACATGAGCGATTTCGGACTGAACGTCAAGGGCGAGACCGGCAGCCAACGGGTTGAGTTGGAGTGCGAGCACCAGAACGGTCTGGTGTACGTCGTTCGAGCGGAGAAGAACTGGGTCTGCACGGATGATCTTCTGCACGTGCACTCGCTTGCTGGCTTCTTCAGAGAACTGGCGGAGTTGGAAGACAAGGGGGTGCGGGAGGTCATGCAGCGGTGGGGAGTCTACTACCGGAGCCGCCCGCTCGCAGAGCAGGCGAATGAGTAGGGGAAGCAACCGGAAGTGAGCAGCGATGGCTGAAGCCGAGATAGCGTTTATCGGCGGTTCCGGGCTGTACGACATCGACGGCCTGACGGACGCCGGGCAGGTACCCATCGACACGCCGTTCGGCCCGCCGAGCGACGCTTTGACGGTAGGGATGCTGGAAGGACGGCGGGTTGCCTTCCTTGCCCGGCACGGGAAGGGTCACCGTCACCTGCCGAGCGAGATACCGTTCCGGGCCAACATCTATGCGCTCAAACTTCTGGGAGTCGAGCGCATCATTTCGATCAGCGCCGTCGGGAGCCTGCAGGAGAGAATCGCGCCTCTCGACATGGTCGTGCCTGACCAGATCATCGACCGGACCCGTGGCCGTGTGAGCACATTCTTCGGGAACGGAGTGGCGGCACACGTCGGATTCGCCGACCCTTTCTGCCCGGAACTCCGACAGGATCTCGTGGAGACCGCGAAGAACAGGTCAGTCACCGTCCACGACGGAGGAGCATATATCGTCATGGAAGGGCCGCAGTTCTCCACACGAGCCGAGTCCATGCTCTACCGTTCGTGGGGTGCAAGCATTATCGGAATGACGGCGCTGCCGGAGGCCAAGCTGGCGCGGGAGGCGGAGATCTGCTACGCAACCTTGGCGCTGGTGACGGACTACGACGTATGGCATCAGACGGAGGCCGAGGTCTCGGTAGATCTCGTCGTCGCGAACCTGATGAAGAACGTGGCGACGACCCAGGCACTTCTGCGGGAGGTGGCCGCGCGTATACCCGCTTCGAGGGGCTGCAACTGTCAATCGGCCCTCGAACGCGCTATAATCACAAGTCGCGACTTGATACCCGACGAAGCCAAGTCGAGGCTGTCGGCAATCATGGGTCGATACCTGTAAAGCGCGAACGACGCAAAAATACGTCGAGGGTGGAGGCGTGAAAGATGCCGAGGAGAGAGGCAAACGAGCCTTACTACAGGCTCACCATCGCAGAGGCGGCCGAGATGTACGAGGAAGACGACTCGGTCGTGGTGGATGTGCGCCGCGAAGACGAGTACCTGTCGGGACACGTGACAGGAGCATTGGCGATTCCGGTTGACGACATCCTTATGCGGATTGAAGAGCTCCCGGCGGACAAGAAGCTGCTCTTCATCTGCGCCCAGGGCGTCAGGAGCGGACTTGCCGCCGAGATGGCCGGGGCCATGGGAATTGATCCCGAGAACCTGTACAACATCGAGGACGGAACGCCGGGATGGATCGAGCAGGGCCTTCCCACGAGCTACGGCGCCGACGAATAGACCGACTCCGAGAGGGGCGTTGATGAACAAGCGGAAGCGCGTGGCGTAGAGAAAGCACCGCATGCACCTGAAGAAGCTCAAGACAGGCCGCAAAGCCGAGCGCGAGCGGGCAAACTAGCGCACCGGCATGACCGTACTCGTCGTAGGGTCTGTGGCGTACGATTCCGTGGAGACTCCCGCGGGCCGTCGCGATGACGCGCTCGGCGGCTCCGCCACCTACTTCTCCGTTGCGTGCAGCAACTTCGCTCCGGTGAGCCTTGTCGGCGTGGTAGGGGAGGACTTTCAACACGAAGATGTGGAACTGCTCCGTTCGCACGGAGTCGATCTCTCCGGGCTCGAACGAGTCGAGGGGCATACGTTCCGCTGGTCGGGGGTCTACGGGCTGGAGGATGTGAATAGCAGAACGACCTTGGACACGCAGTTGAACGTGTTCGCCGATTTTGCGCCGAGGCTGAGCGGAGCCCAATGTGAAGCCCCTTACCTGTTTCTGGCTAATATCGCGCCATCTCTGCAGCTCGATGTCCTGCAACAGATGCGGGAACGCCCCAGGTTGGTCGCGCTCGACACAATGAATTTCTGGATTGAGGGGAGTGGCGCGGAGCTAAAAGAGGTCGTGCAACAGGTCGACATCGTGTTCATGGATGAGAATGAGGCAAGGAGCTTTACGGAGTCCGTGAACCTCATGCAGGCGGCGGAGGCCATTCACTCGATGGGGCCGAGAACCGTGGTCGTCAAGCGAGGAGAACACGGCGCGATCTTGTTCCACGAAGGGCAGCCATTCCTGACGCCTGCAGTGCCGCTGGAGCATGTTATCGACCCCACGGGGGCGGGCGATACGTTTGCGGGAGGGTTCATGGGATACCTCGCCGCGACCGAGGACCTGACTGAGCAAGGGTTCAGGAGGGCGGCGGTCACTGGATCGGTGATGGGCTCGTTCGTCGTTGAGGGATTCAGCCTCGAACGCCTTGCGGAAGCGACCGGCGATGAGATAGAGGCGCGATTCCGTCAACTCTCGACGTTGACACGGTTCGAGCCATTAGCGGATGATGAATCACTGCCGATGAGAGTGAGATAATTGAGAGCCTGCCATTCTTGGCTAGGCGGGAGAAGAAACGGGTGACGACGAAGACGAAAGAGTACAAAGGAGACGTCAAGGACCTTTCCCTGGCGTCGACGGGCGTCCGGCGAATCGAGTGGGCCGCCCGCGAGATGAACGTAGTGGCGCAGATCCGAGAGCGGTTCGCGAAGGAGCGCCCGCTGGAGGGTGTTCGAGTCGCCGCCTGCTCCCATGTTACGACGGAGACTGCCAACCTCATGCTCGCCCTGCAGGCCGGCGGGGCGGACGCGGTGCTTTGCGCCAGCAACCCGCTGAGCACACAGGACGACGTTGCAGCCGCCCTAGTGGCCGAGTACGGGATTCCGACGTACTCGATCAACGGCGAGGACAACGAGACCTACTACGGGCATATCCGATCGGCCATCGACCACGCGCCGCAGGTCATGATCGACGACGGCGCCGATCTCGCTACCGTCATCCACACCGAACGCCCCGACCTGTTGGACGGCGTGCTCGGCGCGACAGAGGAGACGACGACGGGGGTGATTCGACTCAACAACATGGCCGAGGCTGGCAAGCTCGGATATCCCGCCATCGCCGTCAACGACGCACAGACCAAGCACTTCTTCGACAACAGGTACGGGACCGGTCAGAGCACTCTCGACGGGATCATCCGCGCCACGAACGTGCTGTTCGCGGGTAAGCGCGTGGTGGTAGCCGGGTACGGCTGGTGCGGCAAGGGCGTGGCGATGAGGGCGAAGGGGATGGGCGCGCACACCATCGTGACCGAGGTAGACCCCATACGCGCGCTCGAAGCCGCCATGGACGGACACCAGGTAATGACCATGGACGAGGCCGCGAAGGTCGGTGACATCTTCATTACACTGACGGGCAACATGCACGCCATCGGGAAGAGTCACCTGGAGGTCATCAAGGACGGGGCGCTCGTGGCCAACAGCGGGCACTTCGACGTTGAGATCGACATGGAGTCGCTCGAAGAGATGGCCGACGGCAAGCAGCCCGTGCGGGAGTTCGTCGACGAGTACCTCCTCGACGATGGGAGGAAGCTCTACGTGCTCGGGCAGGGGCGTCTCATAAATCTCGTGGCGGCGGAGGGACACCCGTCCGCAGTCATGGACATGAGCTTCGCGAACCAGGCCCTGTGCGTAGAACATCTCGTGCTGCACGCGAACGACCTTGAAAACAGGGTATACACCGTGCCATCCGAGATCGACCAGGAAGTCGGTCGTCTCAAGCTACAGGCGATGGGCATTGCCATCGACACCCTAACCGACGCCCAGGAACACTATCTCTCAAGCTGGGATATCGGCACGTAGAGCAACAACAAGGAATCGACAACTTCAATGACATCCAGTTTCGCTAACTCACCGTCTTATCTGTTCACCTCCGAGTCCGTGACCGAGGGTCACCCGGACAAGCTCTGCGACCAGATATCGGACGCCGTTCTCGACGCATTCATAGCAGGAGACCCCAGGGCGCGAGTCGCCTGTGAGACGGCCACGACCACCGGCCTCGTCGTAGTCATGGGCGAGATATCTTCATCCAACGACCGCGTGGACGTTCGAGGGGCCGTACGAGAGGCCATCCGCGACGCTGGATATACGAAGCCAGAGTACGGGTTCGACTATCAATCGTGCGCGGTGATGGTGTCGCTGGACGAGCAGTCGCCCGACATTGCGTCGGGTGTCAGCCATTCACTGGAGGTAAGGGGCCAGAAGGAGATCGACGAGGAAGAGGTCGAGAGTCTCGGCGCAGGCGATCAGGGAATGATGATCGGCTACGCGACCAACGAGACCCAGGAGTTGATGCCGCTGCCCATCATGCTGGCGCACAAGCTGACGCGCCGCATGTCGGAAGTCCGGCGGGAAGGGTTGATGCCGTACCTGAGGCCGGACGGGAAGTCGCAGGTCACGGTCGAGTACGAGATGGGCAGGCCCAAGCGCGTGGCCACGGTCGTGATGAGCAGCCAGCACGACGCCGAGACACCACAGTCGGTAATCCATAATGACCTCGTCGAGCACGTCGCTCACGAGGTCATTTCTTCATCTTTGCGAGACGGAGATACCCAGTACCACGTCAACCCCTCAGGGCGCTTCGTAACGGGAGGCCCCGTCGGCGACGCGGGACTGACCGGGCGCAAGATCATCGTCGACACCTACGGCGGGTTCGCCCGGCACGGAGGCGGCGCGTTCTCTGGCAAGGACCCCACGAAGGTCGACCGTTCCGCCGCGTATGCCGCGCGGTGGGTCGCCAAGAACCTGGTTGCCGCGGGGCTTGCCGACCGGCTGGAGATACAGCTTGCATACGCGATAGGCGTCGCGCATCCGATGTCGATTTCTGTGGAGACCTTCGGTTCAGGTCACGTTGGCGACGCCGAGATAGTCGGGCTGGTGGAGCGCCACTTCGACCTGCGCCCCGGCGCGATCATCCGCGATTTGGGACTGCGCCGTCCGATCTACAAGCAGACGGCGACATACGGCCACTTCGGTCGTGACGACCTCGACCTGCCCTGGGAGCGGACCGACAAGGCCGAGGCGATCAGGGCAGAGGCCTTCGGCTGAGTAGCCCAAGCCAGCCCATTTGTAGACGCGAATCATGATTCGGACGGTTCCGAGCCTGCCCGATGGAGGCACGGAAAGCACCCACTAGACACCACTACCGTAGATGACGCAGAAGATGTGTCCACTCGGACAGGAGAATTGGAATGGTCGTGAAATCAATGGACACGGTAGAGGCACTGAAACGTAGGGGCAGAGTCTATGAGCGTTACGGCGTTCGTCCGATCATCAACGGCAACGGAACGCAGACCATCCTCGGCGGTTCCATCATGGAGCCTGAGGTGGCGGAGGCCATGGCCGAGGCGAGCCGGACGATGGTCGTGCTCGAAAAACTGAGCGAGGCGGCAGGGCAACTCATCGCCGAGCACACAGGAGCCGAGGCGGGTTTCGTCACGAGTGGCGCGGCGGCGGGGCTGACCCTGCAAGCCGCTTCCGTTATCGCCGGAGAAGATCCCGACAAGATCGCTCTCCTCCCCGAAGCGGCCCATGATCGAAACCAAATCGTCATCAAGAGGTCGCACAACAGCGAGTTCACGCAGGCATGGCGACAGGGCGGCGCAAGACTGGTTTGGGTCGGCAATGAGGAGACATGCCACGACTGGGAAATCGAGTCCGCCATTAGCGGCGATACGGTGGCCCTCGGGTTCATAGCTTCCCGATGGCACCCCGACTCGTTCGACGGCCTGTCGAAGTTCGCCGACATCGCGCATGGTCACGGACTTCCCCTTCTCGTCGATGCCGCTGCCATGCTGCCCCCTGTGGAGAACCTCCGCCGCTTCATCGAGTACGGCGCGGACCTAGTCTCGTACAGCGGCGGAAAGGCCATCAAAGCTCCGCAGTCGACGGGCATACTCTGCGGGCGTGCGGACCTGATCGCAGCGGCCAAGTTGAACGCCAGCCCGCACTACTCCATAGGACGCCCGATGAAGGTCGCCCGCGAGGAGATCGTCGGCCTGATGGCCGCGCTGGAACTGTACGTGCGGAGGGACCACGAGGCTGATATGCGGCGATGGTTCAACGAAGGCCGCACGATGGTCGACGCGGTGATCGAGATACCCGGCGTCACGGCCACCATTGAACAGGACGACTGGCTCAGACCGGTGCCGGAAGTCTCGATTGCTTTCACTTCAGAATGGCGCGGACGCTCGGCAACGGAGATAGTCGATGCGCTTGCCGAGGGCGATCCGCCGATCATCATCGAGGCCAGCCGACGCGACGACGAAGATATTTTCATCAATCCGCATGGTCTCATGCCCGGCGAGGCGGAGTTGATCGCCGAGCGTCTAAGGGTGGAGTTGGAGGCTGGGTAGGTTCTTGGTTTTCCGGTGAGATCTCACGATCTCGCCTTTCCTTGTGACATGTGTACGGGCAGCGGGAGTACGCTCCATGCCAATAAAGTTCGGAACCGACGGGTGGCGGGGGGTCATCTCCGAGGATTTCACCTTCGACAACGTTCGTCTCTGCGCCCAGGGGACGGCGGACATGCTGGCGGCGAACGGCGACGAGCGGTCGGTCGTCGTGGGCTATGACACGCGATTCGGTTCCGAGCAGTTCGCGGCGGCAGTGGCGGAGGTTTTCGCAGGGAACGGCCTTCACGTGCTTCTCGCGGATAGGCCGTCACCCACACCCGCCATCGGATTCAACGTGGTCGCGCAGGGAGCGGGCAGCGGGGTTGTCATAACGGCGAGTCATAATCCCCCGGAGTGGAACGGCTACAAGTTCAAGCCCGACTATGGCGGCAGCGCTTCGCCGGAGATCGTCGCGGAACTTGAGGGCTACGTCGCCAATGCCGAGCGGCTGGGGCAGTCCAAAGCCATCTCGCTTGCTGAGGGCGTCAAGAGCGGGCTTGTGGAATACTTCGACCCTGAGCCGCTGTATCTGGAGAATCTCGGGCGGCTGGTCGATCTCGACCGTATCCGGCGGGCGGGATTGCGGGTCGTGGTCGACTCGATGCATGGGTCAGGCGGCGGGTACCTCGCAAAGCTCGTCTCGGGCGGGACTACGTCGTCGGTAGAGCTTCGTGGTGAGAGGAACCCTAGTTTCCCCGACATGGCGCAGCCCGAACCGCTTCCCCATAACCTAGCGGGGCTTATGGCGAAGGTGGAAGATTCCAATGCCGACGTGGGTCTCGCGACGGACGGAGACGCCGATCGTCTCGGAGTCGTCGACGAGAGTGGCCGCTTCGTGACAACCCTCGAAGCGTTCGCCCTGCTGTGCTACTACCAACTGGAGGTTCTCGGCAATCGCGGATCTCTGGTGCGGTCGATCACCATGACGAGCATGATCGACAAGCTCGGCAAGGCATACGGCGTGCCGGTCTTCGACACGCCCGTGGGGTTCAAGTACCTGGGCCCGGTCATGATGCGAGAGGATGCTCTCACGGCGGGAGAGGAGAGCGGTGGGTATGCCTTCCGGGGCAACATCCCGGAACGCGACGGCATTTTGAGCGGCCTGATGATTCTCGACCTGATGGTCAGGACAGGCAGGACCGTGACCGAGCTGCTGTCGATCCTGAAGGCTAAGGTCGGCCCTCACCACTATAACCGCCTCGACCTTCACTTCAACGCGAGAGAACGAGAGGCCATCGTGCAGCGAGTCGGATCGGTCCGACCGCGACAACTCGCCGGACAAAGGGTTGAGGACATCGACACCAGGGATGGCTATCGGTTCGTTCTGCCGGAAGGCTACTGGACATTGATCCGATTCTCGGGCACCGAACCGCTCCTTCGCATTTACGCCGAAGGTGAGTCACCCGAAATGGTACAAGCCCTGCTGTCGGAGGCGCGGTCTCTGGCGGGAGTGTAGGGCGCCATCTTTCAGTCTAGAGAGTTGGACTTGATTCACTCGTGATAGCAGTTTCGATAGAATATCTCCATGCTTGATGTCGTCCTATGGCTGATCGCCGCCTATGCCCTCGCGTTGGCGGCCTTCCCCCTCTGCTATACCCTGCTTCCCAACCTACGAGATCGCGGCGCGAGCATTGCCATGCCGTTCGGCATTCTCACGATAGGCTACGCCTCGTGGATTCTGAGCGTCCTCCGGGTCGTGCCGAGCACACAGATCACGGTAGTCCTTCTCGTGGTTGTCATGGGCGGTTTTTCGGCCTGGCTGGTCATACGCAATTGGCGAGAGGTTGCCGAATTCGTCGTCCGGGAGTGGAGGACACTGGCGCTGGGGCAGGTCGTCTTCCTCGGCGTGTTTGCCGTGTGGATTACCTACCGGTTTTACGACCCCTCGATAAACCATACCGAGCAGCCGATGGACTTCATGTTCCTGAACAGCACGGCGCGGTCGATGCTGGGAACGCCGGAGGACCCGTGGCTCAGAGGTGAGGGTATCAGCTACTACTACTTCGGCTACTGGAATTTCGCCTTGCTGACGAAGCTCACGGGGATTGTATCCAGCGTGACGTACAACCTCTCGCTCGCGCTTGTTCCAGCTATGGCCGCCACGGGCATGTTTGGACTCGTATCAAACCTGATACGAGCTGATAAAGGTAAGGTAAAGGCCGCCGTCCTCACGGGAATGGTGGCTGCCCTCTTGCTCGTCTTCCTGGCAAACCTGGAGGGTGTGTTGGAGTTCATGCGGGCGAACGGCATGGGCGCAGACGGTTTTTGGAGCTGGATCGCCGTACAGGGACTTACGGCGCCGGCGGGAAGCCTTACGGAAGAGTGGTGGCCCACGGAGAACTGGTGGTGGTGGCGCGCGACGAGGGTGATCGGCAGCTTCGCTGACGGCGTCCAGACCGACTACACGATCCATGAGTTCCCCGCGTTCAGCTATATTCTTGGCGACCTGCACCCGCATGTGATGTCGGTCCCGTTCGTCGTGATGTTTCTCGGGTTCCTGTGGAATTTTTGGCGCGCCCCTTCAGTATGGTCGTGGAGCGATTGGCGTCCTTACCTCTCGCTCTTCGTCATCGCCTTTCTGCTTGGAGGCCTCGGCTTCACGAACATGTGGGACCTGCCGGTGTTCGGCCTAGTTTTCCTGCTCATAGCGGCGCTCAAGGTGTACCGGAGCGGGGGGACGCGGATCCGTGACTTGGTACTGGAGACGGCGCCGCTCGCTCTGCTCGTGGGTGTCGTGGCGTTCATACTCTATTCTCCGTATTTCCTCACGTTCACGAGCCAGGTGGGCGGCATCGGAGCGCTGGCCGGGCCGGGGACTCGGAGCCTTCACTTAGTTCTCGTATGGGCTCCCTATCTCGTGGCGGTGGCGCCCTTCGTCGTTGCGGTCTACTCGCGCACGACGATCAGAGAGGACTGGACACGAACGACACTCTACGCAGTGGCGGCGGGGTTTCTGCCGTTCGCGGTCTGGGTCCCCCTGTACATGAACGGCGGCGGCGACCCCGCCGGGATCATCGGCCGATTCATACAGGTGTTGCCTCTTGCTCTTCTCGTCACGCTGGCGGCTTATGCGACGTTGTGGCTCATTCGCGAGGAGAAGGCGTCGGAGGGGATGATATTCGCCATGGCACTAGCGACCCTCGGCTTGGCACTGATAATGGGGCCGGAACTTCTCTTCGTCGACGACTCATTCGGAGGAGCGAACGAGCGCATGAATACCGTGTTCAAGCTGTACTACCAGGCTTGGACGATCCTCGCGGCAGCAACCGGCTTCGTCATATACTATGGGGTCAAACTGCTCCGGGAATCGCAAGACTCGTCCCGGCTATTGCTGCGACTTTGGGGAGGGGCGTTCGTACTCGTGTTAGTGGGGGCCTTGTACTACACACCGGCCGCGATTGCGTCCAAAGCGGAGTTGTACGGTGAGGACAGGACGCTGGACGGTCTCCAGCACGTCGAGCGTTTCGCCGGTCCCGAATATCGGGCCATCGAATATATCCGGGAGAATTTCGGAAACGACTCTGCGATACTGGAGGCAGTCGGAGGAGGCTACTCGGAACACGGACGAATCGCATCGAGCACCGGCGCGCCGACCGTGCTCAACTGGCCTGGACACGAGATGCAGTGGAGAGGATCGTCGAAGCCGTTCGAGGGCCGGGAGCAGGACGTACAGACGATCTATCAGACGCTCGACATTGGTGAGGCCGTCTCGTTGTTAGACAAGTATGACGTCGACCACGTCTACGTAGGTTCCCGTGAGCGGAGCAAGTACGGTGAGGCCGGTCTCGCGAAGTTCGCCCAGTTCATGACGCCTGTCTTCTCCGAGGCGGATGTCGTTATATACAGAAGGTGAATGACCTCACCTTTGGTGCACCATTTGAGTAGAGTAGTTCATTGACCGCCGATCAACCCAACACCAACAGGTACACGGTAAAGCGCGCACTCTATGTCGCGACCTACGTCGTGCTGGCCGTCGCTGCCGCTGCGATGCGGTTCTGGGAGTTGGGATCGCGCGCATTCCACCATGATGAGAGCCTCCACGCCTTCTACTCCTGGAATCTGTACGCCGGCGAAGGGTACATCCACAACCCGATGATGCATGGCCCATTCCAAATGGAGGCCACCGCCGGGCTATTCTTCGTGTTCGGCGACTCCGATGTCACGGCAAGACTGCTGTATGCCATCGCCGGTACTGCTTTGGTACTCATGCCGCTGCTCTTCCGATCCCGGCTTGGAGACTGGGGCGCGCTGTTCACGTCGATGATGCTGGCGTTCTCCCCCGCGATGCTGTACTACAGCCGATTTGCCCGTAACGACATCCTGATGGCAGTCTGGGCGCTCGGCATCGTCATCGCGATGTGGAGGTATCTCAACGAAGATGCGAAGGGATCCCAAGAAGAATCGTCTGCCTTAGAAACAGACAACGAAGAGACTGCAGATCCTCCACCCAAGATGGGCAACACGCTCTACCTGTACATTACTGCAGCCCTTCTCGCCTTCGCCTTCGCTTCGAAGGAAAGCGCGTACCTCATCACCGCGACCATGGGCCTGTACCTCGTACTGGTGATCGTCAGCCGCAACTGGGACGCGGTGAGGGCGAAAGTTAATGTTGGCGTGGACTCCCCACCCGTCGCCACTGTCAAGATTGTAGGAGGCTGGATATCCCGTCTTGATCGAGGCCTCGAAATGCGGGGCATATCAAAGGAGGCTGGCTTCCTGGTCCTGCTGATTACTCTTACCCTCCCTCTTTGGGGGGCGTTTGCCAGCATCCTCCAGGATACCCGGCTCCTCGATTGGAGCGGACTGACGTTGGCGAGTCCCGTGGGAGGGTCGGGACCAATCGGCTCTCCTGTCGGGGGTGGACTGGTCGTCGCCTTCCTAGTTACGGCGTTCCTGATCTTTCTCGCGCTGTCCTACGGTCTGAAGTGGAATATGTCGGTCTGGTGGAAGGCCGCCACCATCTTCTACGCGCTCTACATCCTGATGTACACGTCGTTCCTCACGAACGGATTCGGCATCGGATCCGGCGTGTGGCAGTCGCTCGGCTACTGGGTAGTGCAGCAGGGTGAGGGGAGAGGCAGCCAGCCATGGTACTACTACACCGTCATAACCACGTTGTACGAGTTCCTTCCCTTACTTCTCTCCATCATCGGCAGCGTGTACTACCTCCGCAAACGCGACAAGTTCGGCCTTTTCCTGGTGTACTGGGTCTGGACGACCTTCCTGCTCTATACGATAGCCAGCGAGAAGATGCCCTGGCTGCTGGTGAACATCACCCTGCCGATGATCGTCCTGTCCGGCAAGTTTCTCAATGACCTCATCGCGCGCGTGGAGTGGAAGAAGGTCTCGAAAGCGGGGGGCCTTCTGACGGTATTCGGGGTTCCCGTTTTCCTGGCGATTCTATGGAATCTGGCCTTTCTTGGCCTCGACGAAAGTGAAACGGTTGGCGACCTTCCAGTCGGCACCTTGGGTCCCGCGCTCGCCGCGGTCGCCGTTGCCCTAGTGGCTGCCGGATACTTCTTGGCACGCAGGATCGGCCCATTCGTATTCGGGACGATAGGTCTTGTCTCGCTCGCGGCGGTTCTGCTCGTTCTCAGCGGACGCGCGGGCATGATGGCGGCCTTCCGGCACGGTGACATTCCCGTCGAGATGATCGTCTATACCCAGACGTCGCCCGACATCCACGACCTGGCCCTGATGTTGCGTGACCAGGACACCAACGAGGGCGTGCATATCGCCGCCATTGACGGCACGAGCGGATTCCACTGGCCTTGGTACTGGTACCTGCGTGGGAGAGAAGACGTCGAATATACAAACTACGACACGCTTGGAGTGACGAACCCGCCCAGGTCGCCGATTGCGTTGGTACATTCAACCAACAAGGGCACGACCGCCCCTTCCTTCACCGACGAGTTTTCCACACCTCAGCAAATAAGGCATCGCTGGTGGTTCCCCGAGGCCGTGTACAGGGGATATCACGACAGCGATCAATTCGGCATAGGCAAACTCGTAGCCGACCCCTTGGATCGACATACTTGGCGGGAACTTGCCGACTATTTCCTCTACCGAAATCTCTGGACCAACAACGGCGTTTGCGTGCCCGCCGAGAACAAGTTCTCATGCCTCGGCAGCGAGAATGCCTACATCTACCAGCGCCCAGACATGGACACACCGTTCGTCCCTCGCTATAACTGAACCAGCGAGTGGTTCCGCCGGCACTTTGCGCACGGTTCCCAATACCCCATACGCAATCCCCCAAAGGACATACCATGAATATCGCAGCTATCCACTCGCTCTTCGACTACAACTACTGGGTGAACCAACGGATTCTTGAGGCAGCAGCGGGTCTCTCTCCTGAGCAATTCACGGCCGACGCAGATGTCAGTCATGGCAGTTTGCGAGGAACATTGGTCCACGCATTGAGCGCCGAATGGGCGTGGCGGCAGAGGTGCGAGGGCAGCTCGCCTCGCGGTCTCCTCTCAGAGGATGACTTTCCCGACCTTGAATCGCTGACCCGACGCTCGCGCGAAGAGGAAAAAGCCATGCGTTCCTACCTCGCCGGCCTCGCCGACGAGGACCTCACCTCCATAATCAGGTACAGCCGTACCGAGGGTACGTGGATCGAAACGCCGCTGTGGCAGATCCTCCTGCACGTCATCAACCACGGCACGCAGTCGCGCAGCGAGGCCGCCATCATCCTCTCGCAGTTCGGCCACTCACCGGGCGACCTCGACTATATGATCTTCCTTCGCGAGTAAGGGCTGCGTCTCTTGAGCAGCATCTCGCGTGGTGATTGTCCCGTTGTGGGGTTGAGGGATAGGGGAAAGTAATAACCACGCGTCCCCGTTTGGAGCCGGCAGGGCCGTTCAGATGAGGTAGCTCCCGTGCGGGTTAGAGAAGCCTTCTCAATTCCTACGCTCAGCAAACGCCAACGCGGCGTGCTGGGGCTGGTTGCCCTTGCGTCGCTCGTAACGAGCTACGGGACAGCCATCATGGTGCTCGCTCTGCCGCAGATCCAGGAAGGACTCGGGATCGAAGACGCTGCAGTCAGCGACGTAGCGGCAGTCATCAGGCTCGGGTCGCTTGTTGCGGTGCCGGTCGTCCTGGTGGCCGACCGCACCGGAAGACGTCCCGCGCTCATATTCGTTATGGTCGCGAACGTGGTATTGACCGCAGCCACGGGGGCGTCTCCGTCCATGGAGGCGTTTACGGCACTTCAGTTTCTTGCGCGCATTTTTCATACGGCGACGGGCATAGTGGCCGCCGTGTACATTGCCGAGGAATTCCCCTCCGACCATAGAGGCTGGGGATTCGGAGCCCTTGCCATTCTTGCCGGTGTGGGTTCCGGAGTGGCTCTCGTCATGTTCGGCAGGATCGAACAGCTGCCGTTCGGTTGGAGAACGCTCTATTTCCTGGCGTTCGCCGCGTTGGCCCTCCTCCCGCTCCTGCTTCGAGGACTCCCCGAAACGCAGCGGTTCCTGAGTGCCCAAACACAGTCGCGCCGGTCATACATGACCGCTCACCTCAGCCCCATCGTGAGCGTGGCGACGGCTTACCCCGGACGGTTCGCCGCTCTGGCTGTAGTCATTCTAGTAGTGGCTATCTCCAACGTTGCCGCGGGGCTCTACGGCCCGACGTACCTGCAATCGGAGCGCGGCTACTCACCGGCCCGCCTCTCGACTATTCTGCTCTTGACGGGCATTGTCGGCGCGGCGAGCGCCCTCTACCTTGGCAGCCTCAGCGACCGTTTTGGACGCAGGCGGTTGGCGGTCTTGCTTCTCATAGCAAGCCCCTGTGCCATGGTGGGCTTTTACGAGGCATCGGGGGCGTTGCTGCCGGTACTGCTGGTGACTTTCGCCCTGGTCGGCACGGGAGCGGACGTATCGTTGGCGGCGATGGGGAAGGAGTTGTTTCCCACGTCGTACCGGTCTACGGTTTCCGGGTTCGTCGCCATGGCTGCAGCCGCAGGCGGCGTGGCCGGGCTCTGGGCGCACGGACGATTGTTCGATGTGCTCGGCGACCAGTGGACGGCCGTCAGCGCCCTCGCCGCGTTCGGCCTGCTCGCGCCGTTCATCCTCGCCTTCACGCTGCCGGAAACGAATCGGCGAGCTCTGGAAGAGATTTCGCCGGAGCGATAGGGCGGGGCGGCTAGTTGTACACGTTCATGGCGCGTTCGACTCCCTCGGAGAGAGCCATGACGATTGCCTCGATGGCGCGGTCGATTCCCTCGTCGATGGCCTGACGCTCCTCGTCGCTCGGCCTGCTGAGCACGTGCTGGACATCGGCGACCTGACCCTCCGGTCTCCCGATGCCTATACGCACCCGAACGAACTCCTGTGTGCCGACGGCCCCGATGATGGACTTCATGCCGTTGTGGCCGCCGTCGCCGCCCCTGGCCCTGATGCGAACTTTCCCCGACGGAAGCGCCATCTCGTCGTACACGACGATGAGGTTGGCCGCCGTCCCGCGGAACCGCGTGAAGAGCGACGTGACAGACCTTCCGCTTTCGTTCACGTATGTCCGCGGCTTTGCGAGGACGACACGGTGACCTTCCACACTCTGCTCCGACGTATGCACGAGTCGATGCGAACGCGTGGAGCCTCCCGGGTAGCTCTCCGCAATCCGGTCGATGCACCAGAACCCAACGTTGTGCCGGGTGCCTTCGTATTTGGAGCCAGGGTTTCCCAGACCGATAATGATGGTAGGAGCAGAGCCGCCATCGTGCCGCTCCTGCCGTCTGAGGAATTTTGCAAACGCACCGCGAATCACCGCTTACCGCCTTGGCGCATATGTTGAGCGTCCGACCTCTGGGAATCGAAGCGATTCTATCAAGCGTGTTCCCTCACTTGAAGATTTCGTGATTGGCGGCCGCGAGTCGCTCGTCTTTGAATTGCTGATGCACGAGGGAGGATGTCACACTCTAAGCCAATGATTGTTGTGCGGCATGAACGCTTGACCTCAGGTAGGGGAGCCTACTACAATCTAGTCTAGGCCTTGAGCCTCTTCACGATTCGCGGCCCCGTGGTGTAGCGGTTTAACATACTGCCCTGTCAAGGCAGAGATCGCCGGTTCGAATCCGGTCGGGGTCGCCATCTAGCAATTCCCACTTGGTCTTCACGGCCAATAGACTAATTCCCGTCGGTTCTCCATCGCTGTCTGCCCCATGGACACCTGCTAGAACACCTTTCCCCGCAGCCTGTTGGTGCAACCCCGGTTCCGGTACTCTTGCGTATCACGTCTGTTATGAAGTTGTCCTCGTTATCTCAAGTGTACGAACTGAACTTCCTATCCGTACACGTCACTTTCGGACCAGACGCCGCCGCCAATGAAACGGATGCCATCCTCTCCGTGGTAGTAGTAGGTTGAGAGGATGCGCCCATCCTTCTTTTGGATGGAGGACGGGTAGCCGAGGTCGATGTGGAGACCGTCGTCGCGGATGACGACCTCATTGTCCATGTCCCAGGTCTCGCCCTGGTCGTCGCTGAACGCTGCACGGATACCAAATGGCTCTCGACGGTAGCCGTAGGTGCAGAGAATGCGACCGCTGTCTAGCTCGATTAAGTTGCAGGGGTAACCCCAGATAGGGCTCTTCTTCAAACCGCGCCAAGTCCAGCCGTCATCGGTGGAGTAGGCCTGGTACATATGGTCGTCATCGCCGCCGGTACGCATCATGGTCAGTAGCCTGCCATTGGCAAGGCGCAGCAGCGGCGGTTCGCCGAAGTTAATCCGACCGTTTGGATCGTACGCGACCGTCGAGGGGCGGACCCATGTCTTGCCCTGATCGTAAGATCTGACGACGTACACTCGACCGATCTCCTCCGGGCTTCCCATCCCGTGGAAGGGCAGCAGCCAGGTCCCATCGGGCAACTCGACAACGCCGGTCTTGCCGGTATGAGACCAGTACGTCATCGATTCGACGCTGAATGGCTCAGCCGGTGCGAAGGTGTGGCCGTTGTCGTCCGAGCGGTACAGGTACAGGCTGTCCCAAACCATGCGCCCGAAGTTTCTGCCCGGACGCTTAGGCAGCACCCACTTCTCATTCTCGACCTCGGCGCTTTGCTCGTCTGTCCAGCCAGAGAAGAGGCGCATGTTGTTGACGATTACCTGGCCTGATGACACCTGTGCGATCATCGCGAGGTTCAGGTCCTGGTCGCCGCCGGTGTCGACGGTGGTATGTGAAGCAGGGTCCCAAGTCTCGCCGTCGTCGGTCGACCGTACTAACGCCGTCCGAGATCCCGGGTCCTGATGATGGTGGACGTGGACGGCGTTGCGCAGTCCTTCGTGTTCGTTCGGAGGCCGAACGGGCGCCTGCCGAAAGACCGTCAGGAGGTCACCGTTCTGTAGTCGAATAACCTCAGGGAACGCGCTGTGAAAGTCGGTGCCCTTGTAAATGGTGATGTGTTCCATCGCGGCCCTCCTAAGAGTTCAGACGGATTGATTGCTCTGTCGGTATTCAAGCTCTCTTCGATAGCATTGCAGACTTGTACGGCTCGTATCATCTGTGCGCCAGATATGTCGCTTGTCTTTTCGCCTCGCAACACTCGGACGGCCTCTCTGACGCCATTGGGATAATGGTCTGCGGCCATGCCTCGCGACATTGACGTAGAAGGTCTGTTCGCCGCCTCGCCGACTGCAGTGTCGAACGACGACGCATCGGCTGAGAGGTCGCGCTCGTCCCCGGAACTGTCGATGACGCCGTCGCTGCCTATGGCACGCTTGTGAAAGTGGTACGCCCCGTCACCGATTAGTGCCAGTGTTACAAGAGTGCCGTCGTCATAGGACAGGTCGCGGTGATGTTCGACTTCTCGACGCCGGTGGGGTGCTCGATGGCGTAGATCGAGTTCACGTCGATGCCGTGCAAGTGAAGCATGAGTTCGACAGTGTGTATCGAGTAAAAGATAAGACCACCGTAGTCGTTCTGCCGCGTCGCAGGACCAGTGTAGCTTGCTTAACGGATTAGTCCGATTTCGCTCATTCGCCGTTTGAAATCAACGGTGTCGGAGCCGTAACGCAGGGTCGAGAACGAGACCATAGGCACGTCCGCGTCTTCCGCCAAGGCGACGAGATCTTGTGCGTCGTCAGACGCAACGGTGAACGGCTTATCCACGAACACCGGCTTGCGCGCATCGATGGCGACCCGAGCCAAATCAAGGTGTAGTCCCCCGTGTCGAGAGACCACGAACACGATACTGGCGTCGGCGACCGCTTCTTCGGGACTCGATGCGACGTTGGGTATCGAAACCTTCTCTGCAACCTCACGAGTGCGAGCTTTGTCTTCACCCCAAATGGTGTGAACCGTCGCGTTGCTGTTCTCCCAGTAGTCCGGATGGCTCGAAACATTAAGGATTCCGGAAAGCGCTCAGCGTGACTATTGTCAGAGCCGAGAATGGCGATTTTGGTGTCTGTCATGGTCATTCTAGTCTCTGTGTTCTACGGCGCACGCCGCCGTCAACCCTCTTAACCTGGTCGCTCCTGGACTTGATGATATCCTTGGCGCTAAACAAGGACGCGAACGGGTCGTCGACAAAGAGCCGTCTGTGTTGTCCAACGTCGATGGGTTCTGTCGGCACCCTGGAATCCTATCCGCCCGGAATGTGCAGGGTTCTGTCCTCGACAGGGATGGACATCCGCTTACCATCCGCCAAAGATGAATACGCGATAGCGTACTGCGGCTCGACGATCTGCATGGTTACGTCGATATTGCCCTTGGTGCGCTCGCCTGTCTCCAGCTCTGTGACGATGTCGCGGACGATGTTCACCGTCGGGCTGTAACCTATCGGAGTGATCTCTCGTTCCTCGACGGTCGTTTTTTCGCCCCCACCCTTGCGGATACGGTACACGCCCTGATGCTCCCAGGCGTAGGCGTGCCCCTCCGTACCGCGTACCTCAATGCTCCAGCCGCCGCCCGCCGGAATGAACATGCCTTCGACTCCATTCTCGTAGCCGACGCGGAAGAAGTCGACCATCGGGTCGGCGATCTCCTGTCCTTTCGGCGGGACGAAACGGTGCCCGTCCGGGTCGTATACAGGTGATGACAGCTTTCCGGTTCGTACATTGGTCTTCGGATCGCGCGGCCCCATACGCCCGACGGAGTTGTCGCGTTCGCTGCCGGGCTCGATCAGCCGCCCTTCGACCCAAGTGGCCCTGGGGTCGCCAATCAGCATGGATGCCGTGTCGAGGGTATGAGGATGGTGCTTGATGAGATCGGTGAACTGATAGCAGACCACGAATTTCGGCTCGCCGATGTCGCCACCGGCGATGGCCTCCGCAATCTGGACGTATGCGCTATGGTGTCGTCTCGAAGCGCCCCAGTTGAACGCCACGTTATTCGCTTTGACTGCGGCGGTGACGCGGTCGGCCTCCTCCAACGAAGAGCACAGGCCCTTTTCGGCGTAGATGCCTTTCACACCGTTTTCGGCGGCGAAGATGATCGGCTCGGCGCGCACGAACGACGGCGTCGTTACGCTCACGATATCTGGCTTTTCCTTGAGGATCATCTCGCGGTAGTCGAGGTAGCTGTTCTCGATCGGGAACCGTTTCAAGTAGCGCTCCAGCCGGGGCGCACCTCGATTGGCAACGGCCACGACCTCGGTCTCCGGCGTCACCGTGTATGCCATGTAATGGCTGTACGGCTTGGTATAGGCGTTCGGGTATGGTTGCTCGTCTTCAATCAGGCCACCCATCCTACCTGATCCGATTATAGCCGCTTTGTACTTCGCTGCTGCCACTCTTGCTCCTGGAAAGCCCTCACCCCGCCCCTTTCTCGGTGGGAGAAAGCGCAGAGGAGACGGATGATGCCGAACTGTATCGCATTAACCTTGCATGCGCAAAATGGCTAGGGTTCATGGTGATCACGTTCTTAGGTGTCGACCTGTGTGGCTGCTTCGTCTGAACCTTCATCGACAACTTCGAGTTGGTCTTCCGGTTACTCATGTTCATTCGGCCTGTTACACTGCCATTTCGAGACCCAAAGGCGCACGATCAAAAGGAGCGGTCACCGGTACCGCGACATCATCGCAAACAAGGGTTTCCAGAGTGCTAGCCCCTTTTCCCTGCTAGGTAGTGAGCCGGAGTGAGGGGTGAAGGCCCCGCTCACAACCAGATCAGGAGGCAGACAAATGGTCGCGGCTAAGCCGGTACGAATCACCGTCTTGAAGAAGACGTTCAATCAGGAGTGGGTTGACGAGTACACCGAGGGTGTCGAGTGGAAGCCCGAGGGTTGTTGTCACTCCTTCGAAGAGGGCCAGGAGTTCATTTCCGACGGGACGAATATGCCGGAGGGGTTCAGTGACTGGGCTTGGACGGATATCCATAAATACGTCGTTCTATTGGGCCGCGGCGGGAACATGCTCGGCGTGAGGCCCGGCACGACCATTACAAGCTGCTCGGATGGGTTCAGGCCGGTGTTCTATTTGCTGGAGAGAATGGACTGATCGGCCTCTCCAACAGGAACAGAGTCATGCCGGATAAATTTCGAGTAGCCTTCGCCGGAGTACACCGGAGTCTTCAGACGACGCCTGATGGTCATAACTGGGGCTCGGCCTTCGCGCCCGTCAAGGAAATGCAGGTTGTTGCAGTCTACGACGCTGGACGGGAGACGAGGGAGCAGTTTTGCGCGACATGGAAACACGTCTGGGAAGACATTGTCCCGTACGGCGACTACGAAAGAATGCTGGACGAGGTGAAGCCGGACATCCTTTGCCTCGCGACGGAGATTGGATTCGCGATACGCGAGTCCAACGCCCTTGGTGGCGCGCGCGTCGAGCTGCCGGTAAAGAATAGGACGAGGCGCATGGATTCTCGTGAGTGGCGTAACGCGGAGCCGAAGTAGCCGGTTCGCTAACTCCAATCCGCTACCATCGAAATTCACAGGAGAACAAGACCTTGCCAACTATGATGAGGCTGGAAAAGCTGGAGGGCTTTGGGAACGTCCGGATGGTGGAGTCCGAGGTGCCTACCGCAGGCCCGGACGATGTCGTCGTCGAGGTCAAGCGCAGCCTCATTAGCCGGGGCTCGGAACTTTTCGCTCGCTACGTCAAGGAGATCGCAGTGAGCCCCGAGCGCATGGGTTACTCGGATGCCGGCGATGTGATCGAGATTGGGACGAATGTGACTGACATCGCTCTGGGCACACGTGTGATGGCGTCTGCTCCACACGCTCAGTTCGTACGGAGGCCGGCCATTGGCGACGACGAACGGATTTTCGTCCTGCCCGACGGTCTCAGCCACGACGCTGCTGCCTTCCTTCCCTTGGCTAATGGTGGCGTAGCGTGGTCACGTGCGACACCAATTAGCCCTGGGGATACGGTCGTTGTGTTGGGACAAGGGCTCGTCGGCAACCTGTACGCTCAGGCAGTCCGTGAGCGAAACCCCGACAGAGTCATCGTGATAGACGCAACCAAACTTCGATGCGAAATCGCCGAGAAGTCAGGCGCGGAAATTGTCTTGAACGCCGCCGAGGTCGATACCGTCGAGGCAGTGAGAGAATTGACCGACGGCAAGGGAGCGGACGTTGTTGTCGAATGCGTCGGCGGAAACGCAGGTGTTGAGTCATTCAAACAGGCGCAGCAGATGCTGGTCAAGGCTGGCGGGACCATTCACCTTATCGCTCTATATCAGGCGGGCGACGGCGTTCCCGGCTCCGGTGCCCTTCCACTCGACTCGGGCCTTATGCAGCGCAGCCAGATCGTGTTCGGTTATTGGAACTCTCCGACTCCATGGATGCATCTGAACGATACTGCTCAGATGCTCATCGACGGAAGGATCAACGTCGAGCCGCTTATCACGCACCGTATGCCCTGGCAGCAGACCCCCGAGGCCTACCGCATGCTGTTCAATAACCCGCAGGATGCCCTTGGCGTCATCATTGAGTGGGACTAGTGGTTCAACATCATTGTATTGAAGGGTAACGAGATTGTGATTCGGTAGGGGCGGGTTTCAAACCCGCCCTGTCGTAGTACTGCGCGAAATTCAGTCCCGAAAGTCTCTACCCGTCATTTCAAATATTTCGGTCTACTAGTGGTTCAACATGATTGTATCGAAGGGTAGCGAGACTACGACTTGGTAGGGGCGGGTTTCAAACCCGCCCTGCGGTTGCAGAGCGCAAACCCACCCCCTATTGCTACCTGTCATTTCAATAATGTTGGTCTACTGGACTGATGTAGCCTTCGCTTGCTTGACCCGTTCTAAGGGTGCTGGTATCGTCCACGAACTTTGCAAAATCAGGGGCGTCACGTTTGACAAAGTACAAGGCGGGAGTGATTGGTCTTGGGCGCATGGGCAGCACCTTCGATGACGAACTCGTCGAAGGCGGCTCGTTGTTTCGTCCGTATTGTCATGGCCCGACGTATTATTACCACCCGGATATCGATTTGGTCAGCGGATAACACTTTGTCTATGGAAGCGAGCGACTGTGCGCCGAGGGTTTCAGCCGCCCATCTCGCCTTGTCGCCGTCGTCATCGACGGTCGCCACGATTTCCCGCATTCATTACTCTCGGCAACACAGCCACGTAGTCAGACGCAGTATCGCAGCCTATCAGCGCCAGTCGCACCATCAGCAAACCTCACTGAGCGGAGTCGCACCATTATCTGGCAGCCTACTTGCACCTGCAAGAGAGCATAGGATTATGAACACAGGGTAGCCTCCGTATTCAGGCCGTGAAACGGGAGCTCCGCTGTGACCGGCTCTCCTCGTGGCCCTTCTTGAGGTTGACCAAGCAATGGAACAGGGATCAACTTGGAGGCCGATGTCTGAATTGTGGTTTTGGGGGCAGTAAACCCCTCTTGGTACAACAGCGTCCGTAACTGTTCAGACTTCGTCAGAGCGCTCGACTCACACAGCCACCGTCATACCCGCCAAAGCGGGTATCCACAGGGCGGAGAGTGTTCATCTCATCAACTTTGAACACATACGGTGACAACACTCTTATTGACCCGCTCAGACCCCGATGGTAGCCTTCCGACATTCAAACCGGGTGTGATTTCGCCATGGGCCGCTTTGGTAAGAATAGAATCGGACTGCTGACACCGGCCGGTAACACGACCATTGAAGATGATTTCGCCAGGTGGATGCCCGACTCGGTCAAGCTGCATGTCAACCGGTTGTTCACTGGATCCCTCGACAGGCCCAACACCCCTGAGGGGCTGCTGACCGGGCTGCAGGAGATGGGCGATGCAGTCGAAGAGCCTGCCCGTTGGTTGGGCACTGCGGATGTCGACGTCATCGCCTTTGGCTGCACGGGCGGGAGCTTCCTGAACGGCCCGGGCTACGACCTGGAGATCACCGAGAAAATCTCCAACGCTGCCGGAGGTGTAATAACGGTGGCTGCTGCAGGTGCTGTCACGGACGCCCTGAACGAATTGGGCGTTACGAAGATCGCGGTCTGCACGCCCTACCCTGAGGAGTTGAACGAACGACTGCGAAGCTTCTATACGGCCGCCGGTTTCGACATCGTAAGCTTTATCTATGAAGACGGTGGGATACCGCAGGACAGCGCGGCTGATGCGCGAGAGGTCGCCCTCCGTATGGCTATGGACGTCGACCGACCCGAAGCCGAGGCTGTCTTCATTAGCTGCACGGCATTCGAGGGCGCCGGCGAGTCGATCGAACTTATCGAGGAGCTCACCGGCAAACCGGTCGTTACATCCAATCAGGCCACCTTCTGGGCATGTCTGCGTGTGCTGGGAATCAGCGAACACATACCCGGGGCCGGAAGGCTATTGGCTGAGCGCGTAGCCGTCTGATGGGCAGTTCGTCTTTGTCCGGTTCCGTGCCGGTAAGGGCGTTATTCGATCTCATTGCATAAGCGAGCAGGTTGAGGACGGTAACCTCTGCGGGGATCCGAAGTTGAACGAACCTACGGTCGAACTGCTGGACACGATCGGGCCGCCCTCGGGCGGCCATGGCGACATGGAGTTCTCCAACCCGTCCGGACTCGCATGCGACGCCGATGGCAATCTGGTTGTTGCTGACACGGGCAATCATCGGATCGTCAAGATCGACGTCGATGGAAACCTGCTCTGGACCTTGGGTGGTCGGGACGACAGTGGCATGCCCCGTCCCGGAACTGCACAGGGAGAGTTTTCAAGTCCCCAGGCCGTCTGTGCTGACTCCGAAGGCAACATCTACGTTGCCGACTCGCGCAACTGCAGGGTTCAAAAAATCTCTCCAGACGGCGAACCCATCACGGCCTTTGGCAGCTGGGGAAATGACTATGGTCAGTTCGGCGGCGACGGTCCCATAGGGATAGCGGTCGACGAGAAGGGGCGAGTGCTCGTCTCCGACAGCCACACCGTTCTCGGTGGAAACCACAGAGTTGAGCGATTCGACTCCGACGGAGACTACCTAGACCAGTTTGGCAACTACGGTACGGGTCTCGGCCAGTTCGCCGGTTCCGTACCGATACGTGAGTACGGACTGGACTTCGGTCCCGGCATCGGCCCCGGCCCGATCGGCCCGGCGGGCATTGCCGTCGACGCTGAGCCAAGCTTGCTCCTCGACCGCAACAACCTTGGCGGCGACATCTACGTGGCCGACTGCGACAACGACCGCATCGTGTCGTTCCGTGGAACGGGCGAGCCTGCGGGCATCCTGGGAGCAGGGGCTGTACGCAGACCCCGTCAGATGGCAATCGACAGTGCGGGAAGGCTGTACGTGTCCAGTGTACATACCCACGAACCGCCCTTCGCTGTACATGACATCAACGACCCGTACAGGTGGCGTATCGAGCCCGAGTGCCGCTGGGTAACCGTGTTGAACAAGTCGGGCGCCGTCATAGCGAGAATCGGTACGCCGGAAGCACACGACATGATGGAACACCAACTTGGAAGAGGACGCCACTCGCACGGGTACGGGCTGGCAATCAGCCCGGCTGACGAAAGCATCGTCTACGTCCAGGGAGGCAACTGCATCTTCAAGTTCAGAGTGGACTGGGGAGAATAGCGCGAGAGATGGTCGGCCCACGGTTCGAGATGGTGGCGGCGTTTGGCCCATACGAAGGTGGGTGGAAGGACGGCGAGTTCCACAATCCTGAGGGTCTCGCCTGCGACAGTCAGGGCAACATATACGTCGCAGACGAGATGAACCATAGGGTGCAGAAGCTCGACCCGGACGGGCGAATGATATCGAAGATTGGAGCGATAGGGCCCGACGGGCGACCGCGCCCCGGCACAGCGGCAGGCCAGTTCAAGATGCACCGCGCCGTCCACATCGACCACGAAGACAACCTCTACGTGGGCGACAGTCAGAACAACAGGGTCCAGAAGTTCGACTTCTCAGGACGCTTCCTCTTCATGTTCGGAAGCCAGGGAAACGGGCCTGGGCAATTCGGAGGAGTGAGCGGGCCCAACGGCGTTACGGTGGACGAGGACGGCTTCATATATGTTACGGACACCCACACGGCCCTCGGAGGCAATAACCGTGTCCAGAAATTTGACCCTCGCGGAAGGTTCGTCCTAACCTTCGGCGAGCACGGCAAGGCCCCCGGACAATTCGCTGGCAAGGTAGGTACGAGGACGCCGACTAGGTACTCCGTGGGAGGGCTCAGTCCGGAGGGTCCCTACGGCATCGCAATCGGTCCTAAGAGCGGGCATCTCTACATCGCGGATACGGACAACGGCCGAATCCAGGTGTTCGACCGCGAGGGCAATTTCATCAGGCTCTTCGGCGAGGGCATCATCTACGGCCCTCGTCAGATCTGCCTCGACAGCAACGAAAACATCTACGTGAACGGGTTCCATATGGCCCCCGACATGGCTGGCTTGGGAGATGCTCGCTGGACTTGGCCCGAGGTCCGGTACCTGTGGGTCTTGGACAACGAGGGGAACCTGCTCGGAAAGATCGGAAGCGAGGATGCGGACGGACTCTTCGAGCACGGAGGCGGACGCCACCATGCGGTGACCCTCAGCAAGGTCGACGAGAGTCTCCTCTACTTCCAGGCAGGCCATATGATCCTGAAGTACAAGATTCATTGGTGAGGGATTAGCCGATCGCGCGTAATCGACTTTAGCCACTCCAACATCATCTGGGTCGTTTTGGCTGCGACCGCGGCCTGTGTCGTGCGTAGGGACGCTGAAATCATCACTCGTCCAGCCGGGCATGACCCTGCAGGGCGATGTCCCTCAATCGGTGATGTAAGTGTGAGTAATAACCTCCCACACGTGCCCGTTCTCGCAATCGAAATAGAACCCGCGTCCCTGATGCTTGTGGTTGATCTTGCCGTCCGTCCGAGAGCGTGGCCCGCTCCCAAATGGGATCCCCTCGTCCTTGACCCGCTGAAGCACCGCGTCGAACTCCTCGTCCGAAGCCAGAAAGGCGTAGTGATTGGATTGTGGGTTGTCCGAGTCATCGAAGTCGAGCGTCAACGTATCGTTGACTTTAACCGGCGCGAAATGTCCCCACGTTCCCTCATACTTCAGTCCGAAGATGCTGGCGATGAACTTCGCCGACTTCACCTTGTCGTGGGCGGGCACGATTGTGTGGTCTAGCTGCAATGCCATTGCGGTCCTCCTCTAAGATCGTGTCCGTGTCAATCGGAACCGTTCGTTGTGAGCTTGTCGAACCATGAACGGATCTCGCTTGCCTCCGTGTAAGAGTCTCCCGTGGCTATTTGGGAAAAATTTCTGCCACCCGCTTCGAGACGACTTGCTCCTCGCCGGGCTGCATGGTGTGAGGCACGATGACGATCCCTTTCGCCGATGCGGAAACCAGCACGGCGGGGTCGCCAGCGCCCAATTCTTCCACGACCTGCTCCTTCGTCATTCCTAAGACATTCTCTTCCCACTCGACATACGCCAGCGCAGTGCCTTCGGGAGCAGCCCCGCCCGGTCCGGGAGCCGAAGTCGGCGGCGCAGGCTCCACGTAACTTCGGACATTTGGAATTCTCGAAATTGCCTCGGCCATGTACAGGGCACGATCTTCGTAGCTCTGGGCCTCCGCCCTCTCGAACTCCTCGATCGAGAACAGCTCCAGCGCCGTGACGACTCCAGCGATCTCCTCCTTGCCCACCTTGGGAGGCCTTCCGACGCCGTGATTGGGGCTTGCGTTCATAGTGCAGGCCTCGATCAGTTCCTTCCTGCCCAGTATCAGGCCAGTCGACTGCGGACCCCGTATTCCCTTCCCGCCGCTGAAGATGGTCAGGTCCGCCCCCATGTCGGCCCACCGTCGCAGGGCCGAGAACGGCGGGAACTCCGCCGCGGCGTCGACGATCACCGGCACTCCGTGCTTGTGTCCAATCTCGATAACCTGCTCGATCGGCAAGTCGGAAGGCGGAGAATATGCGACGAAGTGGACAATGGCAGCCGTCTGTTCATTAATGGCCGACTCCAGATGGTAGTCCTCTGTCGCGTTTGCCAGCCCGATCTCGATGAGCTTGGCTCCCGCCAGTCGGATCATCAGCTCATAGTAGTTCCGCTGCATGACCTGGATGATGACCTCATCCTTCATCCCCTTGGTGTTGGGCAGCCGATGCACTTTCGCGTTGTCCTTGCCCGTCATGCAGGACGCCACGCTGAGCGTCACTCCCGCCGCCGCCCCTGCCGTAATGTACGCCGCCTCCACTCCGGCAAGCTCTGCCACCCTCTGCCCGGCCTTCTCAAGGAGTTCCGGCAGCCTGACATACGAGCGGCTCGCCTCTGCCATTGCCTCCACAACCTCCGGTCGCATGATTGACCCGCCAATGGCCGTGCCGTTCCCGACCCCGTTGATAACGGTCTTGACTCCCAATCGCTCGTAGAAGCCCATCAGTGCTGCACCTCCTGGCCGCCGTGTTCCAAATGACACTAATCAAGAATGCCGGCCCGATTTTCGTTCCGGTCCTCGCGCAGATAATATACGGTCGTTCGCGAAAATCAAGGAGAAGGAGAAGAAACAGGTCCGTTCAATCTGTCGACTGCATAGCTAGGTTGTCGGCCCAGTGAGCGCGTAGTAGAGTAGCCACACCCGTGGGCAAAATTCATAACTATCCGTCATCCCTTTAACTATGCCTTCATTGTGGTCCGACGCTTTCGCCTTCAATGTCTTGGTCATTCTATTGGCAGTGGCACTGGACCTCCTCCTACCTGAGCCGCCTGCGATAATCCACCCTGTAGTTTGGATGGGAAAAGCCATTAGCGCCTTTGAGCGTGTCGCGCCCGCAGGACCGGTGGCAGGCCTTGTTTTCGGATGTGTAGTTGTCATCGTTATCGTGGGGATTTCGGGTGGCATCGCTTGGCTTGCTATGATCGCCCTGAGTGCTGTGGGACCCGCGGCATACGTGATAGGTGGGGCGGCTATTCTCCGCATCTCTTTCACGGTAAGGGGATTGGTGTCGGCAGCGGACCGGACGCGAAGAGCCTTGGATGGAGGCCATTTGGACGAGGCGAGGGAGAGTCTGAAAAGCCTTGTCAGTCGCGATGCAACACACCTCAGTGCGCCGCTTGTGGCCGCCGCCGCGATAGAGTCGGTGGCCGAAAATACTACGGACAGCTTTATTGCACCATGGCTGGCGTTCGCGGTGCTGGGAGTGCCCGGCGCGGTCGCCTTCAGAGCGATAAACACGCTGGATAGCATGTTGGGAATCCGAGGCAGGTACGAGTACTTCGGCAAGACGGCGGCGCGTTTGGATGACGTGGCGAATATGATACCCGCCCGATTGAGTGCTCTGCTGTTACTGATAAGCGGCGGATTCAGTAGACTTCCGCTCGCTCGTGGGTGGCGGACTATGATGCGGGACCGGCAGTTGACGGCCAGTCCCAATGCAGGCTGGACAATGGGCGCCATGGCAGGACTGCTTGGAATCAGGTTGGAAAAGCCGGGACACTATTGCCTGGGCAAAGGTCTACGTGAGCCGGATGCTGAGGATATCGGGACGGCCATGGTTGTGGCCAGGCAAACGGCGGCGCTTGCGCTGGTGGTGATACTGATCGTCCTTGCGACAAGGCACGCCATCTTTGGCTGAGGGTAGACGAGTTCGTAGAGTGGCAACGATCCACGGCGGGTTGGATGAAGCGAAACTGCGTTCCCTGAAGAGTGCGTTCTGCTGGTTCAAACGCTAAAGGAAGCGTTGAATTATGAGTAGTCACGGCACGGCCAAAGTCATCATGGTGCAGGGGACATCGTCCCATGCGGGCAAGTCCGTGCTGGCTGCCGCGCTCTGCCGCATATTCGCCCAAGACGGTTACGAGGTCGCCCCGTTCAAGGCGCAGAATATGTCGCTGAACTCCTACGCCACTCCCGACGGCGGTGAGATTGGTCGCTCCCAGGCAGTGCAGGCGGCGGCGGCAATGACGGCTCCCAAGGTGGAGATGAATCCCGTACTGCTCAAGCCGGAGGGCGACAGTCGCTCCCAGATAGTGGTGATGGGTCGGCCTAAATCCGTCGCATCGGCGCGTGAATACTACGATCTGAAGCCGACGATATGGGAGACGGTGACTTCGGCGCTGGATACGTTGCGGGCAGACTATGATGTTGTAGTTATTGAAGGGGCGGGGAGCCCGGCTGAAGTTAACTTGAAGAAGCAGGACATCGTCAACATGCGGGTGGCACTCCACGCTGACGCACCCGTCCTGCTGGTGGGCGATATCGACCGCGGCGGCGTCTTCGCTCAGCTCGTCGGGACGATGGTCTTGCTGGAACCGGAAGAACGGGCGTTGGTGAAGGGCCACGTCATAAATAAGTTCCGAGGCGACCCTTCGCTGCTCACGTCGGGACTCGGTTTCCTGGAAGAACGTACCGGTGTGCCGGTCGCGGGGGTGATTCCTCACTTCTCGGACATCCACATTCCCGAGGAGGACTCCTTAGGTCTGACTGCTGAGCTTGAGGGCGACGACGATGCGGTGATCGACGTGGTGGTGATCCGACTGCCGCATATTGCAAACTTCGACGACTTCGACCCGCTGCGCCACGAGCCGGGCATCCGCGTTCGATACGTGGGGCGAGCCGAAGAGTTCGGCGCCCCCGACCTCGTCATCATTCCGGGAAGCAAGACGACGATGGACGACCTTGACTGGCTGCGCGCTCAGGGTCTCGCCGAGCGCATCATGGTCGCGCGTGGAAGCGGGACGCCTGTCATTGGTATCTGCGCCGGATACCAGATGCTTGGCGAGAGGCTGCTCGACCCGAACCGAGTCGAGTCGTCCAGAGAGGAGGCGCGAGGCCTGGGGTTGCTGCCAACTTCTACTACGTTCCTCGGGGATAAGTCCACACACCAGGTGAAGGGTCGCGTAGCTGATGGCAGAGGCATTTTGAGAGGGTGCCCAGGAGCTGAGGTTGCGGCCTACGAAATCCACATGGGAGTCACTTCCGGGGACGTTCCTTCCCGGCCGTTCCTCATGGAAACAAGATCAGGTGGGCGGGTCGACATGCCCGACGGCGCACTCGACGAAGAGGGGCTCACTCTGGGCACGTACCTGCACGGCCTCTTTCACAACAGGGCGGTGCGCCGCTCGATACTGGAGTATGCTGCACGACGCAAAGGAGTGACTCTGCCGGACGCAGGAGAGGATGTCGAGCCCGGCGCGGAGTACGACAAGCTGGCAGCTCTCGTACGCGAGCACCTCGACATGGATCTGGTCTATCGCGTGACCGGACTATCGTAGAAAGTGATCACAGCAAGCGGTGGCTAACCGGCTCAGGTATCGCCCTTACCTTTGGCTGATTTCAACTCCAGAGGCAATCCTGCAGCCATGAAGTACACGTCGTCGGCCTCCGCGGCTACGAGTTGATTCGCGCGGCCAAGCTCGTCGGCGAAGACGCGGCCCAGCTTGGTCGGGGGAACGACGCCGAGCCCCACCTCGTTGCTGACGACGATCCAGGATGCGCTGCCGCAGTGGTACAGGTCCAGCAGCCGTCGAGCTTCCGTAAGGATGTCATTCCGCGAGGCATCAGGGTCCTGTTGTCTCAGCAGGAGGTTGCTGACCCAAAGCGTCAGGCAGTCGAGGAGTACGGTGTCGTAGCGGTCGAGAAGCAGTGTCAACTCCTCCACGAGGTCTACCGGTTCTTCAAGGGTGTCCCAGTCGGAGGGACGGCCTTCGCGATGGGCCTCGATGCGGGCTTGCATGTCTGCGTCTCCGGGCTCTGCGGTTGCCACGAAGAGGACGGGCTCGCCCTTTGCTGCGAGCTGCTGGGCATAAGTGCTCTTTCCGGCCCGGACGCCACCTAGAATCAACGTCAGTCGCTTGCTCATGTGGTGCTAGCCACCCATTCATCTATCAACACTGTTCCTACCTACAATAAGTGAATCCGATATAGACTCGGAAGGAGGCTGAACAAGGAAATCCCCAAGAGCAGGACGGTCACTTCCGCCAACTCGTTCACCGCGCCGTAGGTGTCGCCGGTCATGCCGCCGAGCATCCCGGATATCCAGCGGCCCAGCCCTAACGAAACGACGATAGCCGCACCCAGCAGCACCAGCCCGCCGATTCCCAGCAGCGCTCCGCCCGCCACCGCGGCAGTGACGAGTCCGAACGCGACGTGCCAGCGTTTGGCGCCGTCCTTGAAAGCGGTGCCGAGACCCTGCTCCCTGGCATAGTCAAAGGCGGTCATGGTGGATAGCATCCCGAAGCGTGATAGGCATGGGAACACTATCAGCAGACCTACTCGGATGTCGCCGGGAATGCCCGACAGGAGAGTCCATTTCAAGAGCAGCAGTGCCCCGCCGCCAATTACGGCGAATGCGCCGACGTGGGTGTCTCGGAGGATTTCCAGCCGTTTCGCCGGTGTGTAACCGCCGAACAGGGCGTCGCAGGAATCGAGGAACCCTTCCGTGTGTATCGCGCGGGTCAACACAAGTAGGGCTACCACCAGCAGCGCGCCGACCACGGGGGAAGGCAGAGCCTCCCTTGCCGCGAAATCCAGTCCCGCAAGGAGGCCACCGAGCGCAAGGCCGACGAGTGGGAAGTAGGCCCGTGCAGGCCCCATCTTCGCTGGATCGCGCGGGGCGAACGGGAGGACTGTAAGGAAGCCGAAGGCCAGTCGCAGGTCTCTCAATGTTCTCTTCCGCTTTCGTCATCAGGTGCCCTGTCGGAGACGCCCGCCTCGTCGAAGGTCGCCATTTCGGTTAGGGTCGCCGCGGCGGCATCGATCAGGCCCATGGCCAGCACCGCTCCCGTCCCCTCGCCGAGTCTCATGTCCAAGTCGAGGAGGGGCCACAGCCCCATGTGCGACAGGGCGATGCGATGCCCCGTCTCGGCGGACAGGTGTGCGGCGATCAGGTAGTCTCTGACGTTGGGGCACAGTTTGTGCGCGATGAGACCCGCAGCGCCGGAGATGAAGCCGTCAAGCACAACGACCCGACGGGAGAGCGCGCCTCCCAGTACCACGCCTGCCAGCACGCCGATCTCGAATCCGCCTACTTTGGCGAGAATATCGAGAGGGTCGTCGGCGTCGGGCCGATTGATCTCCAGGGCACGCTCGACAACGGTAATCTTGCGCTCCAACTCGCTGTCGTTTCGACCCGTTCCCCGCCCCGTCGTCTCGCTTGGAGGCGTGCGGGTCAGGGCCGCGACTATTGCGCTCGACGCCGTGGTGTTGCCGATGCCCATGTCGCCCGTGCCAATTATGTCCGCGCCACCATCGGCGGCCTCCAGTGCGAGTCGGACTCCCTCGTACACACACGCCTCGGCCTGGTCGCGGGTCGTGGCGGGGCCCTGCGTGATGTCGGCAGTGCCGCGTCCCACCGCGACTACGTGCAGGTCGGGGTGGTCGGGTAGGGGAGTTGCCACCCCAGCGTCGACGACTACCAAGTCGACCCCCGCCTTTCGCGCCATGACGTTGATCGCCGCCCCGCCAGCAAGGAAGTTGAGCACCATCTGGGCCGTGACCTCTTGTGGATAGCCGGTCACGCCCTGTGCCACCACGCCGTGATCACCAGCGGCCACGATGATGGTCTTGCCCCGCAGTTTGGGACGTTCAGTCCGGAAAATTCCAGCGATCTGGATGGAGAGCGCTTCCAAGTGTCCCAGGCTGCCGGGCGGTTTGGTGAGACGCTCCTGTCGAAGCTGGGCTGCCCGCTTGGCTCGGTGGTCGGCGGGTGTGATGCGCCCGATGACTTCGTCGAGACTCATCGTCAGAACTCTATTCCCCGCTGTGCCTTGATGCCTTTGTCCTGGTAGGGGTGTTTGATGAGCTTCATCTCGGTAACGAGGTCGGCGCAGTCGATCAGCTCCTGCGGGGCGTACCGGCCGGTGATGATGACGTGCATCGTGTCGCGGCGGCTCTGCAGGGTTTCGACGACCTCCGAAACGGGGACCCAGCCGTAGTGCATGGCGTAGGTGAACTCATCGAGGACGATGATGTCCTCATCGCCGATCAGGATGGCGTCCTTGCAGTGGTCCCACTGCTCCACCGCGAGGGCTGCCGTGCGGTCCATGTCCTTGGAGAGCCATGTGAAGCCGTCGCCTAGGGACTCGATGGGGATGTCGAGCTTCTTGGCCGCCCGGTGCTCGCCGAACCGCGCCCCCGTGTGCTTGATGAACTGGAACATCCTGATCTTGAAGTCTCGACCCCATGCGCGGAATATCACCCCCAGGGCGGCGGTCGTCTTGCCCTTGCCCTCGCCGGTGTTGACGATGACGAGGCCGTGCCGCACACGGCGTCCCTTGACCACTTTCGACGGGGGTGTCGCCGGATCGTGCTCACTCATGGGTCACCTCTCAGGTGGGACGGTCGCTCCGTTGCCGTCGGAGACTTTCATCCCTTCCGATGCGGCGTTGGAGCGAATTCCCGTTCCGTTTTGCGAGTGCTCGTCTGCCGGACCGATCAGGCTGATCGCCAACGAACCCGTTATGGGGTCTTGGTACACCGCAGACTTCACGCCGAAGGCGGACTCAATTGTTTCCGGCGTGAGCACCTCATCTGGCGAACCTTCCGCCAGCACTCGTCCGCCGCTCAGCAGCACCAGCTTGTCGCAGTAGCGCGCGGCCATATTCAGGTCGTGGATTGCGGCAACGGCGGTGAGTCCGTCGTCGATGAGTTGCCGCACGAGGTCGAGCACCTTGAGCTGGTGGAGGACGTCCAGGTTCGCCGTGGGCTCGTCCATCAGGAGGATACGGGGCTGCTGCGCCAACGCCCGAGCGACGAACACGCGTTGCCGCTCTCCGCCCGAGAGGGTGTCGAGCGTCCTATCGGCAAACTGCTCGATCTCGGTCAGCCGCATGGCTTCCCGGGCAATTCGGTCGTCCTCCCTTCCCTCGATCTGGAAGCGTCCCAAGTGAGGATAGCGGCCCATAAGGACAAGCTCCATTGAGGTGAAACCGTAGGTGTACGGCGCGATCTGAGGAACGAGCGCGAGGGTTGCCGCCGCGTCCTTGGGCGACATCGACATCAGGTCTGAACCTTCCAGATGTATCGAGCCTTGGCGATAACGCAGGATTCCCGATAACGTCCTTAACAGCGTCGTCTTCCCCGCGCCGTTGGGTCCGATCAGGCCGACGAGTTGCCCGCGGTCGGCTTGGATGTCCACGCCGTCCAACAGCGTCTTCCCCTCGACCTCGTAGGTAAGGTCTTGCGCGCTGATTGCCTGTGGTCTGCTGCCGTTCATGTCGTGCTACTCGGCCACGCTGAAGGGAGTATTGGACGGCTCCGGGAACTCCTTCGGCCAGAGAATCCGGGCGAGGTCCTCGGCCCCGCGGATGTTCCAGTAGGAGAGGGTGGTGAAGTGCTTGCCCTCGACGATATGGACCTGAGTGTTCCTAATAGCCGGAATCTCGGCGAGAGCCTCATTGGAGAGAAGTTCCTGACGGAACTCTTCAGCGCCGAACTCCAGCGGTTGGGCGATGAATATCACGTCCGGGTTCATGGCGATGACGCCTTCGAGGCTCGTTGTCTGGTTTCCTTCGATGCCCGCTTCCTCGGCGGCGTTTATGCCCCCGGCAGCGGTGATGACGCCTCCTTCGGTGGAGTTGCCTCCTGCCGTCCACAGCTTGTCCGAGTACTGCGTGAGCGCGAGCACCTTCGGCTTCGGCTCCGCCTTGCCGGTCACGGCTATAAGGGACTCGTGGCGTTCGCTCACCTCAGTCGCGAATTCGATGGCGCGCTCCTCCTCGCCGAAAATATACCCCATGAGCAGGATGCTGTTAATCCGTGCTTCGGGGTCGTGCTTCAACTCGGTCTGCACGACTGGGATGCCCGTCTTCGACAGGGCCTCGATCGCCTCAGCCGGGAAGAAGGGGCTGGTGACGACCACATCGGGCGCTTGGGCGACGATGGTCTCCGGGTCGCGCGATATCTGCTCGATGTCCTGGACGAGCGAGGCGACGTTTGAGTAGGTCCCGTTCTTCGTGGAGCTTCCGACTCCGACGAGCCGGTCGAGAGGCACGAGGGCGAGTGTCATCTCGTCGTGTCCCACGGAGGCGGTAATGATGCGCTCCGGCTTGGCGGGGATGCTCACAAGGCCGTTCAGCCCCTCGACCTCGCGGGGCCAGCCGAGGTTGGTTGGGTCGATGATTCCCCGGACGCCTTTGAATGACTCGCTTACAGGCACGGGCGTTGGGGTGGGTACGGTTGTTGGGATGGGCACCGCTGTCGGGACCGCCGTGGGGGCGACGGTGGGCACCGCAGTTGGGGCCTGTGTAGGAACTGCCGTTGGGCTGGGCGAGTCCGATGAACATGCCGCCAACGCAACCGCAAGTAGGATGCCTAGAGGAACTATAAGACTACTGAATTGTCGCTTGGTCACTATGACTCCTTTGACTAGACCCGCTCTCACAGTGAGTAGGCCTGACGTTTGTTTTTGATGAGCAGGAAGATGAAGAACGGCGCTCCGACAAATGCGGTGAGAACGCCCACACGGAACTCTGCAGGTTGGACGATGGTCCTCGCCACGGTGTCGGCGACGATGACGAAGACAGCTCCACCCGCGGCACTCAAGGGGATCAGGACTCGATGATCGGGACCGAGCACCAGCCGGAGGATGTGCGGTGTCACGAGGCCGACGAAGGCGATGGTGCCGCTCACGGCCACTGCCGCCCCCGTCGCCAGAGACGCAGCCGCGAGGAGGACCGGACGGGCCATTCCCACGCGGACGCCCATGGACCGGGCCTCGTCGTCGCCCAGCATGAGCAGGTTCAGGTCCCGCGCCATGAGGACGATGATGGCGGTAGCGCCGATGATGAGCGGCGCGGAGATGCGGACGTGCTCCCAGGAGCGGGAGTCGAGTCCTCCAGCCAGCCAGAAGAGTATCTCGCGCAGAGCTTCGTTGTCGGGCAAGAGAATGATGATGGCGGAGACGACCGCGCCGAGGAATGCGTTGACCGCCACTCCGGCGAGAAGGAGGGTGGCCATGGAGAAGCGTCCTCCGACTGCTGCTATGCCGTACACCAGGAACGAGGCCGCGATGGCACCAACGAAGGCGAAGGTCGGTAGCGCGAGGAAGAACAGGCCCGTCAGGCCCGTGGCGATGGCGATGACTGCGCCGACCGCTCCGCCGGCGGAGACGCCGATGATGCCGGGGTCCGCCATCGGGTTGCGGAAGAGCCCCTGCATCGTGGCCCCCGCGACCCCCAAGGCTATCCCGACCGTAGCGCCGACGACGATGCGGGGAAGCCTGATCTGCTCGATGACGAGCTGCTCGGTGCGCCCGAAGTCGGCTAGATCGAGGCCGAGGTACGACAGCAGAATCGCGGCGACGTGACTTGCCGGTATATTGACCGGCCCGAGGCTCAGCGAGACGAGGGAGGTGGCGAGAATCACCAGGGCGAGGGCGGATGAGCCAACGGCCAACCGGGTGGATACCCCCGACTGGCGATAGCCTCGCAGGGCGGTGACGCTTGCCGTTCTCAACAAAAAAGACCTCCGCGGCTCTCCGCATGAGGTCTTTGCTTCGCTCTGTCCGGGAACTATGCCCGACGACCGAGGGACCCTCTCAAAGGCGGAGAGTGGTCACCTTCCGTTCAGGCAGGTCTCCTGGCTCGCGGGTGGATTCTCGTCGCCTCGCCCTTCCCATCGAATCCTCGACAGTGGGCTTCGGCCCCAAATCCCGCTTACAGTGGCGCTACCGCGGCGGACTCTCACCGCCTTCCCTATTCTCCCTAGGTGGGCACCTGAACGGGCAGTGCTTCTATGTGATTGTGCCAGTGATGATATGGCTCAGGATTGAGTGCTGTCAAGAGGGGATTTTCGTAATTCGTCGGTCACCCCGGGCCGAAGCGAGAGGGGAACGGGTGGCGCTCGACGATCAGCTCAACGTCCTCGATCACGAGCGTGCCGATCATCCCTTTCGCTCGTTCGTCGAGGGTGATGGAGAGGACGTTCCGGCCCTTGCGGGGTCTGACGCCCTCGAGGACGAATTCCAGCCACTGGCCCCAGTAGGCGTCGATGAAGCTCCCGTAGGCGCGACGGCACAGCTCGTTCTCCAGCGAGTCCCCGTTGAGCTTGATCGTCAGCCGGTCGTCGGCGAGCAGGTCGGCGATCAGTATCTTGAGGCGCACCTCGCGGATGCGGTCCGCGTCGCCCTCCATGTCGTCTGAGACGTAGAGGTCGATCTCGTGGGACGTGCCGGTGTCGTCGTGCGCGATCTCGAGCGGCAGGGGCAGGTCGTAGCCGACGGTGTCGCTCATGTCGGTCCGCCGGCGGACGAGGTAGTGCTTGGTCTTGTCCTTCACGAGACCCTGGTCGCCCATCTCCGTGAGGACCGTCCGTCCGGCGTCGTCGATAGGCCACTTGAGGAAGAAGGTGTACATGCCGTCGACGCCCATGTCCCAGTAGTTGGCGACGGCCGCGCGCATCATTTCCGGAGTGGCCCATTCGCGAGTGTGGTATCGGCGGGCCACTCCCGCATAGTAGGGGGCGAGCATGGGGTAGACGGAGGTATTCGTGCCATCCGTAGCCTCCACGAGCCAGTCGATGGGCATGTTGGAATCGACGACCATGTGGGCGTAAATCATGGGCGTGACGTAGTCGACGAGTCCCTCCTCGATCCACGTGCGCACGTCGTAGCCGACCCTCGTGTTGATCTCCTCGGTGGGGTAGACCCTCGCGCCGACCTGCGCGCGCTCGCCCGGCCTGCTGCGGGCCATGTCGGCCACGCGGCGCACCCAGTCGGTGAGGACGGGCGTCCCCTTGGCGGCGTCCTCGTCACGGAACAGGAACGGGCTTCCGCCGGGCGGAGCCGCAAGGTCGAGCTCGACGCCGTCGGTCGGGTAGTCGTGCGCCAGCTCCTTGAGGATGAGGAAGTTGTGCTCCCGCAGATCGTCGTCGAGGAAGCCCGGCCCGCCTTCCCTGGAGCTCACCGCCGGATCGGACGCGCCCTGCGGCGCGATGCGGAGGCTGGCGAAGAAGTCCATGCCCTTCTCGTGCGCCCTGTCGATGAGCACCGTCAGCGGGTCGAGGCCGCGGTCGATGAGGCTCTGCATGTTGTTCCACACGCGGTAGGAGGGCGCGGCCTCGAACGTTCGCGTGTCGTCGCGGAACCGCAGCCCCACCTTGGAGGGGTAGAACAGCCCGTCGCCTCGCGCCACGCCGTAGATGAACGTGTCCACCGACGTACCCGCGCACTCGTCGATGGGTATCCACGCATCCTCCAGCGCCATCGGCGGCTCGAACACGAACAGGTAGTAGTGCCTAGCGTCGTTGAAGTAGATTGTCCGCTGTCGTTTCATGGGGGATTTGTCCTGCATTGAACCGGGTTCCGGGCGGGGCCTCTCACGCGCCTTCTCCGTTCACGTCCTCGTCATCGAGCCAGCCGTACTTGGCGGCGAGGCGCACCCACAGCCGCCGCGTCATTTTCGCGTCCTCACGCATCTCATCGAACTGTTCCCGATGACGCTCAAACATCTCGCGATGTTCACCATGCTGTTCCCGGTGACGCTCAAGCATCTCCCGATGATCGCCATGCTGTTCCCGGTTACGCTCAAGCATCTCGCGATGATCGCCAAGCTGTTCCTGCTGATGTTGGCTTATGTTGGCGACGCGCCTAAGCAACTCTTGATGATCAGCAAGCTGTTCCTGCTGATATTGGCTTATGTTGGCGACGCGCCTAAGCAACTCTTGATGATCAGCAAGCTGCTCCTGGTGACGCTCAAGCATTTCCTGATGACGCTGGGCCGTGCCGGCCACCGTCACCATGACCTCTTCAAGACGATCAATTCTCTCTTCGGTTGTCATACGTCCTCCTAATCACAGCGGACCGGCATTGCATCACCCGCCGTCTCCGTTCACGTCCTCATCACCCAATCTGTCGCGCTTCTTCGCGTCCTCACGCATCTTGGCAAGCTGTTCGTCCTGACGCCGGAGCATGGCGGCGACCGTGATCTGCAACTCGTCGAGCTGCGCCTTCACCTCTTCCATGCTTTTAAAATTCCTCTCAGTCGTCATGGGCGGTCTCCTTCTCTCGCGAATGATACCACCGCCCGCCGCGACCCCGCCAACGGGGGATGAGAGAGGAGAAAGCAAGGGCATTCACCGCGGAGAACGCGGGGGGCGCGGAGGGGATTTATGGGTTGGGGAACACAACTTCATTCCGCTCGCCCCCGTATCAGGTACGGGGCGGGCTCTGAGCCTGTTGAAGGGCGCTGCATGGTTCGACAGGCTCACCACGAACGGGCTTCGAAGAGATGTTGCGAGAGGGGAGGGAAAAACTCGAAATTTGTTGCATGGTGTTGCATTTTGTTGCATTTCCGTGATTATTGTCAAGTTCAAACAGCCTTTTTCCCCCTCTGTGGTGACCGCGCTCGCAGCCAGTAGGGGGATAATTTTTTACCGGACATTTCCTGACATATCCTGACAACTTGTGTTCGGGCCTCAATTTCCGGGCCCGGACGGTTCGTTTTTTTCAGGAGCGGCTGCGCCCAGTATAGTACGCATGTTCTCACAAATCAAGTGGGGGCAGAGCGCTTCATGGTTCGACAGGCTCACCACGAACGGGCTTCGAAGGGATGTTGCGAGAGGGACGGGGAAAACTCGAAATTTGTGCCATTTTGTGCCATTTCTGCGATTATTGTCAAGTTCGAGCAGTTTTTCCTTAGTCCAAAACTTGGCATAGATTTTATATTTGTCCAATTTTGACACCCGTATATCAATTGACATGCCGTAGGTGGACGGGAGTAGCCTAGTGCTATATGGCTTTTCCGGCGACTGCCGCTCGGCGCAGGGATGCCCGAAAGGCTAGGAAGCCTCCTCATCCGGAGCCTTACGGAGGAATCGATGCGACACAACACACCCGTCACCACCATGGCCGCGGCCCTCGCGCTCGCCCTTGCACTGCTCGTGGGAGTCCTGCTCCCCTCCGACAGCGTGGTCCACGCGGCCGATCCCGTGTTCGACTCCGGCACCAACGCTCGGAGCGTGGCTGAGAACACCCCACCGGGCGTCAACATCGGTGCCCCAATCTCGGCCACCGACACTGACGAGACCGCGCTCGAGTACGGTAATACGCTCACCTACAGCCTCGGAGGCACGGACGCGGCGTCGTTCGACATCGACGCCGCGACCGGACAGCTCATCACCAAGGCCCCGCTGGACGAGGAGACGAAATCGAGCTACGAGGTGGAGGTGACGGTGGACGACGGTGAGACCCGCGAGACGCCCCTCACACCGCAGACTGTGGCGATCACGGTTACGGATGTCGACGAGGAACCGGCCGCCCCGCTCCCGCCGACGGTGGTGTCGGGAGCGGGGGCTGATTCGACCACGAGCCTGAAGGTGGTCTGGCATGCGCCTGAGAACACAGGTCCCACCACTATTACTTATGCCGTTGAGTATAAGAAGACCACCGACCTCTCCTTCACCAGTGATGGGGTTACACCCAGCGGCACTTCTGCGACGATATCCCCCACCCCCGCTCTCGACCCCGGCACTTCCTACCATGTGCGAGTGCAGGCGACGACCGACGAGGGCACGGGCCCTTGGTCCCTTGTAGGGACCGGCTCGACCAACAAGGCTGGCAACAGCCCGCCCACGTTCGGTGCAACTGGAGCCGTCACACGGAACGTGTTTGAAAACACGTCCGCGGGAGAGGACGTAGGCGCTCCGGTGAGGGCAGACGACAATGACGCCACCAAACTGACTTACCAGCTGGACGGTCCCGACGCCGCTTTATTCGCTTTCGTCACGTCGTCCGGGCAGATACGGACGAAGGCTCCGCTGAATCATGAGGACGTGGAGTGTGGCTATGATACTGCGGACGACCCAACTTCATGCACCTTCAGGGTGACGGTGGCGGTCTCTGACGGGGCGGGCGGAAGCGACGCGACGGTTGTTAATATCATGGTAAATAACAGGCATGAGCCTTTGCTGGCGCCGGGGCGGCCAACGGTTCGGGGAACGGAAAATTTGAGCACGAGCCTCGACGTGAGCTGGAACGAGCCCGAGAACACGGGTCCCCCCATTGCCGGCTATGACGTGCGGTACCGCGAAGGCAGCAGCGGCGAATTTTCAAACGATAACTGCAGTTCAGTAAATACCGATAACTGCGACAACATCACCACGGGTACCAAGACCACGATAGTCGGGCTGACCGCCGGCAAATCCCATCAGGTGCAGGTGCTGACGATAATCGCCGGCGGAAGCAAGTCGGTCTGGTCGGACATAGGCACAGGGAGTACCAACCCGGCCAACAAAGAGCCGAGATTCGATGACAGACCTTCTTCCGGTGATGGGAGCACGCGGCTGTCTGCGTACACTATCTCACGAAACGTGGATGAGAACACCCCGTCCGGGCGGTCTGTCGGAAGTGTGGTCAGGGCCGAGGACGGAGACGGTCACACGCGGACCTACAAGCTGGTCGCGGCTCCTTCTCCGAACGCGGATGATGTTGATAAGTTCGACATTAACAAGTCGACCGGGCAAATCCTGACCAAGGAACCGCTAGATCACGAGGACACGGGCTGCGGCTACCTTGCTACTGACGATACACTTGCCTCTACTACTGCTACTACGTGCACCTACACGGTGGTGGTGGAGGTCAGGGACGGCCTAGACACGCACAAGGTGAAGGAGGAGGACGAGAACCCTGTCGCCGACGACACTATCACCGTGACCATCAATGTGCGTGACAGGGACGAGGTTCCTACCGTACCGACGGTGACAGTGACGTCGCCCTCGGATCAGACGACCCTGAACGTGATCTGGGACGCGCCCGAGAACAGAGGCCCCACTCCCATTACCTATGACGTGCAGTACCGGAAAGGCAGTGCCGCCTTCTCAGACGATAACTGCGACTCGATAGATACCGATAACTGCAGCGGCATATCCGGAGGCACCACCACCACGATTATGGGGCTGGATGCCAACACTGAATACCGCGTTCAGGTGCGGGCGAAGAATATCGAGGGCACGAGCGCATGGTCGCCCTTGGTCGCGGTGAAGACCAACAAGGAAGGTAACGGTCCTCCTGCCTTCACCGGTGCCGCCTCTACGCTTACAGTGGCGGAGAACGGGCCGGCCGGGGAGCTTATCGGCACCGTGACGGCGTCGGACGGCGATTCGGACATGTGGACCTATCGCCTTGATGGGGTGGACAGAACATCGTTCACACTCAACACTAGTAATGGGGAGATAAAGACCAAGTCGAGCCTGAACTTCGAGGAGAAGGCGAGTTACTCAGTGCGGGTAAGGGCCAACGACGGCACCGATGGTGGCAGCTCTTATCATAACGTGACGATCAACGTCACCAACGTTAATGAACCTCCGAACCCGCCTGTCGCTCCTAGGGTAGTGCCGACGAAGGACTCGGGTAGGAGCCTCGACGTGACTTGGAATGAGCCGCCGCAGAACGCGGGGAAACCCCCCATCACCGACTACGACATACGGTACCGTAAATTGGGGACGGACGAAGCTGCTTGGCAAAACTGGCCCCATGGTCCCGACTCCGCTCAGGATGATACCGGTGACACGGACAGGAGCACCAAGATAAACCGGGTAGCAGAGGCCACGGAGGCAGCCCCCTTGGAGTCCCTCACCCAGTACGAGGTGCAGGTAAAGGCCTTTAATGCCGAGGGCATAAGCGACTGGTCGGGCATAGGCACGGGCCGGACCGGTGCCGGCAATCGTAGGCCGTCGTTCGACAGAACGGAATCAGTCGTCACGCTGAGGGTAGATGAGAATACACGATCCGGCCAGCCCGTCGGTAGTGCGGTCTCGGCCACGGACGCGGACGGCAACAGGCTGACCTACACCCTCGATGGTCCCAATAAGGACCTGTTCACCATCGTCTCATCTGGTAGCCAGGGTGGCCAGATACGGACGAGGGCCGACCTCGACCACGAGACGAGGGGGAGTTACGCGCTGACGGTGAAGGTGGACGACGGCTCACGGAGAGACAACAGCGGCGCCGCCAAGTCGGTGACCGTCGAAGTCGACGACGTGGACGAGATCCCGCCCGCGCCTGCGGCCCCGAGAGTGGCGGGAATAGCCGGCTCGACGGACAGCGTGCGGGTCACGTGGGACGCGCCCACGTACACAGGGCCTTCCATCACCGACTACGAGGTGCGTTACGGCGAAGCTGGGAGCGGCGGCTGGACCACGTTGGTCGGTCGCACTGGCGCGGACAGGAGCCAGATCATCACAGAACTAACGGCGGGACAGCGCTACGAGGTGCAGGTGCGCGCGAAGAGTGACGAGGGTACCGGCCCTTGGTCACGCTCAGGCACAGGCATGCCGAATCCGGACGTGGCCAACAGGGTCCCCGCATTCTCGGGTGGGGCGCGCACATTCAGCGTGGCGGAGAACACAGCGCCCAGCACCGACGTCGGCAGCCTTATCGCCGCCCTCGACCCCGACGGCGATGTCCTGACCTACACTCTGGAAGGGGTTGACGCCAACTCGTTCGACATCCTTTCGACCTCCGACGGCGGCCAGATACAGACGAGCGCTGAACTCGACTTCGAGGAGAAGTCGAGCTACTCGGTGGCGGTGAGGGTGAGAGACGACAGGGGCGGGACCGACGCGGTCAACGTGACGATCAGGGTGACGGATGTCGACGGCGAGGCCCCGGCTACACCGTTGACGCCAACCGTGACGGCGGTATCGAGCACGAGCCTGCAGGTGAGTTGGGAGGAGCCGGACAACACCGGGCCGCCCATCAACGACTACGACTACCGGTACCGAAGTTCAACAGAATCTTGGACAGAGGTCACCAATACGACGATCACGGACACAACGGTCACGATTGAGCAACTGACTGCCGGCACGTCCTACGATGTCGCCGTGCGGGCGAAAAACGCCGAGGGCGCGAGCGAGTGGTCGAATCCGGGTATCGGATCGACGAACGCCCCCGGCGCGAACAATCCGCCTGTTTTCACTGAGGGCACGAGCGCCACGCGGAGCGTGAGCGCGACATCGCCGGCGGGCACGAACATTGGTGAACCGGTCGCCGCCACCGACGCCGATGCGGGCGACACGCTGACCTACAGCCTCGAAGGACGGGACGCGCCGTCGTTCGACATCAACACGTCAACCGGCCAGCTTCTCACGAAGTCCGGCATCACGCTGATCGTCGGGACGACGTACACGGTCACGGTCGCGGTCGACGACGGAGACGACGGAATCGACGTCGCCAGGATTGCGGTATCCATCGAGGCCACCGCCGCGCCGCCGAACAACGAGCCCGTGTTCACCGAGGGTACGAGCACGACGCGGAGCGTGAGCTCAAGCGCGCCGGCGGGCACATCGATCGGCACTCCGGTCACTGCCACCGACGCCGACGCGGGCGATACGATCACCTACACCCTCGAAGGGACGGACGCCGCGTCGTTCGCAATCAACTCGACAAACGGCCAACTGCTCACGCGATCCGGAGTTACGCTGAGCGGGACCACGTACTCGGTGACGGTGAAGGCTACGGACAACAACGGCGGCAGCGCCACGATTGCGGTGACGATCACGGTGATCCTCAACAGGGCACCCGTATTCAGCGAAGGTGTGACCGCCACTCGGAGCGTGCGCGAGGACGCGGCGCCGGGCACGGCAATCGGCAACCCAATCACGGCGACGGACCCCGATCCGGGCACCACCCTGACCTACCGTCGTGAAGGCGCGGATGCGTCCTCGTTCGGCATCGTCACGGCAACCGGCCAGCTTCTTGCGAGTGCTGCGCTGGACGCTTCCACGAAGGCAGCGTACGTTTTCGATGTCGTGGTTAGCGACGGGAGCGCCGAGGCGAGGATTACCGTAATCATCACGGTGACGCCCTTGCCCGCATCGTTCAATTGCGCGACGAACGGCGCCGTCTCGGACGCGTCCAACACCGGGCTCGTGTCCGACTGCGAAGCGCTCATGCGGGCGAAAAACAATTTGGAGGGCAACACTGGGAGTCTGAACTGGTCGCCCTCCACGCCGATAAATCAGTGGGACGGCGTGCTTCTACGCGGGACGCCGGCGCGGGTCACATTCCTTACACTCGCCGGCGAGGGCCTGGACGGGAGGGTCCCCGCGGACCTGGGCCGACTCTCCATGCTGAGGTGGCTGAATCTCCGCTCGAACAGCCTGAGCGGCAGCATCCCGTCGGAGCTTAACAGCCTGACCAGGCTGGAGCGGCTCCTGCTCCACAACAACCGCCTGAGCGGGCCGATTCCGAACCTGAGCGGCCTGAGCAACCTGAAGATGCTGTGGCTATCGGGCAGGGACATGAGCCTGTCCGGCAATCTCCCGTCGTGGCTGAACTCGATGAGCAGCCTCGAATCGCTGAGCCTGTGGGGCAACGAGCTCAGTGGCCCGATACCGAGACTTACGGGAATGACGAGCCTGAGTCTGCTGAAGCTCCAGAGCAACAACCTGAGCGGCGGCGTTCCCGCGTGGTTCGGCGATATGGACGGCCCGGCTATCCTGTACCTGCACGACAACGAGTTGACGGGCGCAATCCCGGCCAACTTGGGACGGAATACAGGGGTGGTGCGGCTGTGGCTCGACAGAAACAACCTGTCCGGGACGATTCCGCCGGCGCTGAGCGGCATGACCAGTCTCCGCACGTTGAACCTCCGCGACAACCAACTGACGGGCAGTATCCCGCCGCAACTTGGAACCCTGAGCAGACTGCAGCAACTGAGGCTGCACAACAACCAGCTGACCGGAATCATTCCGGCGGAGCTGGGGCATCTGAGCGAGCTGAGGCAGCTGGCGGTCTCGAACAACCAGCTGACCGGGACGATACCGTCCGCGTTAGGCGATTTGGACAAACTGGGGTTGCTGTGGCTCTCGGACAACCAGTTGACCGGGACGATCCCGTCTGAGTTGGGCGATCTCGGCGACACGCTCGGCAACATCAGACTCGCTGGTAACAACTTCGACGCCGCTGCGTGCGTGCCGAGCGGCCTGGCGAATGTGGCTGAGAACGACTACAGCGAAGCGGGTCTGTCCATCTGTCCCTAAAGCGCAGCCCAGGGAAATTGAAGTGGGACCCCGGCGGTCGAGCAATCGGCCGCCGGGGTCGTTGCACAGCCCTTCACTAGAGGGTGTCTAATAGGTCGTCGGAAACCGTTCGTGGTGAGCCCTTCGACAGGCTCAGGACAGGCTTGTCGAACCATGAACAGCGCCTCCACCCTTCGACAGGCTCAGGGTGAACGGAAGGGTTTTTAGACGCCATCCCCTGTTTTCGCACGGGATGACGTCCTCCAATCGGATTGACTGGCTGTCGAGGCCTGCTATAATCCGAAACTTGCAAGTATCCTGAATCGCTTTGAATGTGAGCGCGTTATGATACTGCGTGTCATCATTATGCTCTCAATATGATCTTTGCTCAGCATTTCTCCGACATAAGGGAAGACTAGGTGTAGCTCATGGCTTCGGCGCCCATAAACGACAACGTCCGCTACGAACCGAACGAGAACCCGCCCCCATTGGTGGCCGCCGGCGCGGGTGTCCAGGCCGCCATGATAATCGTGGCTCCTGTCGTCTTGACCGTGGTCATCGTGGCGCGGATCGCCGAACAGCCGGACTCCTACATCACGTGGGGCGTCTTTGCCGCGCTGATTGTCAGCGGGGTCACGACCGTTCTCCAGGCCGTCCGAGTTGGTCGAGTCGGGGCCGGACACGTGCTCATCATGGGCACGTCGGGGGCGTTCATCGCGGTGTGCGTTGCGGCCCTGGTCAATGGCGGACCGGCCACAATGGCGAGTCTGATCATCGTGTCGTCGCTGTTCCAGTTCGCACTGGCTTACCGGCTGTCGTTGCTGCGTCGGATATTCACGCCCGTCGTTGCCGGCACGGTGATAATGCTGATTACCGCAACGGTCATGCCGATAGTCTTTGGTTCCCTGACGGACGTTCCCGATGGCACGTCACAAGCGGCGGCTCCGGCGGCGGCTGTCGCCACAATAGTCGTTGTTACTGCCCTCGTGCTCCGCGCTCCGCCCGCATTGCGGCTGTGGTCGCCGGTTATCGGCATAGTGGTGGGGTGCGCGGTATCAGTACCCTTCGGCCTGTTCGATCTCCAGACGATACTGGATGCGTCCTGGGTGGGTGCGCCCTTCGGATCGTGGCCGGGCTTCGACGTGACGCCGGGTGTGGAGTTCTGGGCGCTGCTGCCTGCCTTCGTAGTGGTTACCCTGGTGGGCGCTATCGAGACCATCGGCGACGGCGTAGCCATCCAGCGGGTCTCACAGCGGAGGCCGCGCGCGACGGACTTTCGGGTCGTGCAGGGCTCTCTCAACGCCGACGGCGTGGGCAACTTCCTGTCCGGCATATTGGGAACGTTGCCGAACACCACGTACTCGTCCAGCATCTCGCTGGCCGAAGTCACGGGAATTGGCGCGAGGCGAGTCGGGATCATCATCGGGTCCATCTTCGTAGTGGTGGCATTCTTCCCGAAAGTTACCGCCGTGCTGATCGCCATACCCCCGCCGGTTGCGGCCGCCTACCTCACCGTTCTTCTTGCGCTGCTATTCGTGCAGGGAATGAAGATCATCATCCAGGACGGTGTGGACCACCGGAAGGCGGCAGTTGCGGGAGTGGCTTTCTGGGTCGGCGTGGGGTTCCAGAACCAGTGGATATTCCCCGACCTGCTGGGAGAGGGATTTTGGAGCGTGCTGCTCGGCAACGGCATGACGTCCGGCGCCCTGGTCGCGGTCATCATGATGGTGTTTATGGAACTGACGAGTCCTCGTCGCAGGCGTCTCCGTGTCCCGCTGGACTCGGAAGCCCTGCCGAAGCTGAGCGAGTTCCTCAGCGGGTTTGCCTCGAAGGCGAACTGGGACTCCGCATCAACCGACCGCCTGCTCCTGGTGGGCGAGGAAACCCTGACCAGCCTGCTGTCGGATGAAGACGGCGTGTTGGAGGAGGACAAACCCCGACACCTGGTTGTGGCCGCCCGGTCGGGTGGTGGAGGAGCCGAGTTGGAGTTCGTGTCGGCAACGGAGGGCGAGAATCTGGAGGACCGTCTCGCGTATCTCGGAGAAGCGCCCGACATCGCGGACGAACGGGAGATTTCGTTCCGCTTGCTGCGACATTATGCATCGTCCGTGCGCCACCAGAAGTATCACGGAGTGGACATCGTTACGGTTCACGTCGATCGTCCTTGATAGCGGCGTGTTGCACGGGCCGTACGGCGATTGAAACTCCCCTGAACGGCCTCAATTGGTGGTTTACATTATCGTCCGGCGCAGATACCATCACGCCACTTGATCTGGTGGTGCCGGTCGCCGTCTGCACAAGGAGACTACAGTGTCCGCAATTGACGATGTCTTGAAGAATAATGTGCAGTACGTAGAGGATTTCGGCGAGGGTGGTTCTCTTCATGGCGCGCCCGCGAGGGGGTTGGCGGTCGTGGCCTGCATGGACGCGCGGCTCGACGTGTACAGGGTGCTGGGCCTCGACGAAGGCGACGCGCACGTGATACGGAATGCCGGGGGAGTTGTCAGCGACGATGCCATCCGCTCGCTGGTGATTTCCCAGCGCTTCCTCGGCACCCGCGAGATCATGCTCATCCATCACTCGGATTGCGGCATGATGACCTTCCGCGATGACGCTGCCAAAGACGAGATCGAGGCCGAAACGGGGCTCCGTCCGTCCTTCGCGCTGGAGGCGTTTGGAGACCTGGACCAGGACGTGCGACAGTCCATTGCGCGCATCAAGGCCAGTCCCTTCGTACCCTCGAAGGACCAAGTTCGCGGCTTTGTCTTCGACTGCGAGACCGGGGAACTCAACGAGGTCGCAGCCGCCTGATAGCCCTGGGACTTGGCTTCGAGGGTGTGATATCTCCTTGCGCTAACGCCTTGTCGGTGGGTCAACCAGAAGCACAATTGTGATATTGTGTACCATGCCTTGAGGCTCACCATGCTTTCGGGTCAGGGAGTCGATATTGGCGACGTCATCTTCTGGAAGCCCCCGTTACGAGGCACATGAGAGTCCGTCCTATCCGGCCTCTTTGGGCTACGGTTTGCAGTTCAGCCTGATTGCCTCGGCCACGCTGCTGGTGACCCCGGTAATTGTGGCCAGCGCATCGGACATAGGCGAGTCCTATGTGACCTGGATGGTCTTTGCCTCCTTGGTGGTCGTTGGTCTTTCAACGCTGATCCAGGTGCGCAGGCTCGGGCCGGTTGGCGCGGGAGCCGTTCTTCCGATGTTCACTGCGGCCTTCGCCATCCCGTTTTGTATCACGGCGGTGGTGGACGGAGGACCAGCAACGCTGATGACCCTGGTGATCGTCACTGCGATAATCCAGATCGTCATCTCCAAGTGGCTGTTCCTTCTGAGGCGCATCGTCACCCCGATAGTGGGCGGGACGATAATGATGATTCTCTCCATCACCCTGGCTTCCGTCGTCTTCGATTTGCTGGACAAGGCATCGATGGTGAATCCGGAAGAGGCACCCCTGACGGCGCTGGCCACCACGGTTATCGTCGCTGCACTCATGCTTCGCGGATCGGCCACGCTGCGTCTCTGGGGACCATTGATCGGGATACTCGGCGGCTGCATCGTTGCCCTTGCCTTGGGGATCTATGAGTTCGACAGGGTGATGGATGCCCCATGGATCGGACTTCCAAGTGAGATACCGGACTTGGGTCTCGACCTCGGCATTAACTTCTGGACGTTGCTCCCTTCGTTCCTGTTTCTGGGTTTGATCAACTCCATTCAGGTAAATGGGGCCTCCATCACCAACCAGCGGGTCGCTTGGCGTGAGGAGAGAGCCATAGACTTCCGAGAGGTGCAAAGGGCCCTTGCCGGGGGAGGAGTAAGCAATCTGCTTGCCGGAATCGGAGGGGCGGTGCCCAACGTCGTCAATCCGGCGGGGGCTTCCTTCATCCAGACCACCGGCGTCGCATCCCGCAGAGTCGGGTACTTCATCGGAGGCATTCTGCTGGTGATGGCGTTCCTGCCCAAGGTGTCCGGCCTGATCGCAACCATACCCGGCCCCGTGATGACGGGATATCTCATTATGGTGACGGGGAGCCTACTCGTCGACGGTGCGAGGACGGTCTTCCAGGGCGAGCAGGACCGGCAGAAGATTGCGGTCGCGGGGGTCTGCTTCTGGATTGGGGCAAGTTTCCAGTTCGGTTTGTTCCACCTTCCCGATCTCGGACCCGTGTGGGGAGCTTTGTTCAAGAGCGGCATAACGACCGGTGGATTCGCGGCGGTACTGATGATCCTCTATCTGGAGCTCACGAACCCGCGTCGCATGCGGTTCCAGTCCAAACTCCACATCGACGCGCTACCGGAACTCCAAGAGTTCATCGCGAAGTTCGCCGACAGCAGGGGCTGGGGCGCCGAGATGAAGGACAAGCTCGGCGCCGTAGCGGAAGAGACGCTCCTGACACTTGCGCCGCTGGACCTGACATCGTTCGACTTAGACGATGACGAAGACGATGGGGAACAGGAAGATGAGGAGGATGGGCGACAGCTGATCGTCCTGGCGTCCAGCGACGGCCCGGTGGCGGACCTGGAGTTCATCGGCGGAGGAAACCAGGAGAACGTCGAGGACCAGGTGCGCCAGCTCCAGGAGCTTGAAATTGAGACTCCCGCAGAGCATGAGATATCACTCCGACTGTTGCAGAACTACGCCTCATCCGTGAATCACCAACAATACTCCGGCACCGATGTCATTACGTTACGTGTCGAGTCTCCTGGGGAACGACAGGCAGCCGAATAGACGCTTACCGGCTCTGAACCCGCTGGATACCGGCCCCGTATCGGTGTAGGAGACTCTTCGCTGGTATGACGGCTGTCCTCTCTCACAGACGCAGGGACTGAGCGCCACTACCTAGTGCATCGCTGCCGCAATGGCGGCGGCACGCTCGTTGATGAGCCGTCCTTCGTGGAAGCGGTTAAGGTCGAACGACCGTATGAGGTCGGGCGTCTCGCCGGTGGTGATGAGCTCCGCCGTCATCTTGCCCGAAATCGGCGCGGCTTTGAATCCCCACGTGCCCCAGCCGCAGTTGAGGATGAAACCGTCGACGCCGTCCACCGGGCCGATGATGGGCGCGAAGTCGGGCGTCATGTCGCAGATGCCCGTCCACTGGCGGAGCACCTTCACGTCGCGAAGTTTGGGCAGGAGACGAATGGCGTTGGCGGCCAGCTCTTCCAGCATCTGCAGCGTCGATTTGTGCGAGTAGGTCGGATAGTGGTCGACACCCCCTCCGATGACGAACTCGCCCCGCTCGGTCTGGTAGACGTATGTGTGAAGTTCGCCGGACGAGATGGTCGTGTGCATGAATGGCTTGAGCGGCTCGGTGACGAAGGCCTGGAGCGGGTAGGTGAGGATCGGCACGTCGATGTCCAGCATATGAGTGATGGTCGATGTCCATCCTGCGGTCGCGCTGACGACGACGTCCGCTCCCACGCGGCCCTTGGCGGTCTCGACGCCGGTGACCCTGCCGTTCTCCCGCATGATTCCCGTGACCTCGGTGAACGGGTGCAGCTCGACGCCAAGTCGGTCTGCCGCCCGTGCATAGCCCCAGACGACCCCGTCGTGACGGGCGACTCCCGCGGGCGGGTGGTGCAGCGCCCCGACGATGGGGAATGGCTTGCCCTCGCGCAGGTCGATCTGCGGGACGAGCCGCTTGACGCCATCCGGCTCAATGAGGCGGCTGTCCACTCCCATCAGCCGGTTGTACTCGACTCGCTGCCGCAGCCAGAACAAGGTGGACTCCGTGTGCGCGATGTCCAGCCGTCCAATCTGGCTGAACAAAACGTTCAGGTTGAGCTCCGCCGCAAGCTGCTCGTACAGCTTGAGGCTTGCGTTCATGAAGGCGATGCCGTCGGGCGTGAGGTAATTCGACCGAATGATGGCCGTGTTCCGCCCGCTTGCTCCCGCGCCGAGATAGCTCTTGTCAAAGACGGCGACCCGCTTCACGCCGAGCTTGGCGAGGTGATACGCCGTCGAGAGACCGTGTACGCCCCCGCCAATGACGACCACGTCGTAGTGCGGCGCGAGGTCGGCCTGCCGCCAGAATTTTTCCTTCCTGAGTACTTGGAGCACCATTAGATTTCACCACAGAGGGCACAGAGAACACAGAGATTGGGAGGTTTAGTCATTGATGAATCGCTTGATTCCATTCTTGAGCATTCGGACGTTGAAGTTGATGAGGAGACCTACCCTGTGGCCGGATAGTTTCAGGTATGACAGAACTTGTGCTTGGTGGATGGGTTCGAGTCTTTCCACTGACTTCAGTTCGACGACAATAGCGTTCTCGACAACAAGATCAAGGCGATACCCAACCTCCACATTGATGTCGCGGTAGACGATCGGAAGGGGCTTCTGCTGTTCGATGGCAAGACCACGCTCTCGCAGTTCGAAAGCCAAGCACGCCTCGTAAGCGGATTCAAGCAGTCCGGGGCCAAGGTTGCGATGGACCTCAATCGCAGCCGATATGATCTCCTGAGTTATTCTGTTGATCTGTCGTCGTGGTTCAACTTGTAGGGGATTTGGTCCCATGGCGATTTTCAATATTCCTTCTATCTCTGTGCTCTCTGTGTTCTCTGTGGTGAGTTTACTCGCCTAGCAGCGACATCGCTTCCAAGCCGAACGGCGTCAGTCCGTGCCGCTCGCCCGCGTCGATGAGCGATTCCCACATGTGGTCGCCGTAGTCACGGCCGAAGAGCAAGTCGTACACCGGAAGTCCACCAATATCCCTGCGGATCACCGTGCCATGTATCTCTGCGATCATGCTCTGAGCGCAGGAGAGATTAGGAAAGTACGCAGGTGCCAGGTCGAGATGTGTCACGCCGGCGAGGACAGTTGGAGCTTTGGGACCGATGATGCGCACGGCGGCGAGTACCGAGGTGATATTAACCGGATGCACGCAGCCGTCGAGGTTTAGAGAATCGAGGACGTCGCAAACGCTTGCGGATCCCGTGATGACGAGGCAGTCGTCGCCAGCCAAACGCACCACAACAGGGCCACCGGTATCGTCCGATGTTGCGAATACCGAGCCAACGGGCGTGGCTTGATAGTCTGGAACAGCCTCACGGAGAGCTTGATCGACCGAATCCCCCTGCAGGCGAATCTTGCCGATGTGACTGATATCGGTAATCCCGACGGCCTCCCGGACGCGTGCCGCTTCCTCTTCGGGATCGGCGTATCGCGCCGGAAGCGTCCAGCCATTGTGCTCGACCATCTCGGCCCCGAGTTCGAGGTGACGGTAGTGCATGGCGCTTCTGGCGGCCGGTTGCTGGATTTCCATCATCACTCGCGCAGCCTCTTGCCTTCGGGGTCGTAGAAGGGTTGGAGCGTCACCGTTGCGTCGTGGGCGCTGCCCTCCGTCCAAATTCTGATAGTTTCGTCCTCATCGGCGAGATGAGCGGGGACGCGCGCGTAGCCGAATCCCTTGCCCATCGTCGGGCTGAGTCGCGAGCTGGTGATCCGCCCGATGGGCCTGTTCTCCTCGTCGACCACCGAGTCCCCGTCGTGAGGCACCACGCCGTCGCTCATGACGAACCCCACCAGCTTGTCGCGGTCCTCTTGATCCCTGGCGAGTCGCAGTCCGCCGGCGCCCACAAAGTCGCCCTTGTCGAACCTGACGACCCAGTCAGCGCCCACGTCGAAGGGAGTCGTGAGCAGATCGGTGTCCTGGCTTGGGATGATGTGCATCTTTTCGAGTCGGAGGATGCGCTGGGCCTCGACGCCGAACGGACGGATATCGAACTCCTCACCGGCAGCCAGCAGCGCGTCCCACATGTGCTCGCCGTACTCAGCGGGACAGTGCACCTCCCACCCCGACTCGCCGACGAAGCCGATCTTCAACAGGATGGCGGGCACCCCGGCAACGTCTCCACGCTTCACTCGCATATAGCGGAACTTTGCAGGGGACAGGTCGATGTCCGTCAGCTTCGAGAGCGTAGCCCGCGCGTTCGGTCCGGCGATGTTGATGACCGAGTATCCCGACGTGACGTTAGTGACGTACGCGCACATCTCGCGGTCGGCCATCCACCACTGGAACCACTGCTCGACCGTCTCGACGTTTGCCGTGGAGGTCGTGACGTAGTAGTGGTCGTCCGTGAGGCGCGCGACGGTGCCGTCGTCCATGATCGTGCCGTTGTCGCCCGTGAGCACGCTGTATCGGACCCGCCCGGGCCGCAGATCGGAGAAGCGGTGCGTGTACACGAAGTCGAGAAGCTCCGGGGCGTCCTTCCCCTGTACGTCGAGCTTGCCGAGCGTGCCCACGTCGATGATGCCGACGCTCTGCCGGACGGCCTTCGCCTCCTCCTGGGGGTCGCCGTAGCTGTGCGGACGGTGCCACCCGCCCGTCTCGGCCATTTTTGCGTTCGCCTGGAGGTGTCGCTGATGGATCGGCGTTCGCTTGAAGGCCATGTGCATCGGCCCAGCCAGTTCACCCAGCGTGAGCGGTTGAACGGGCGGGCGTGAGGTCGTCGAGCCGACCTCGGTGAGCGGCGTGTCCGTCTCTTGGGACAGTATCTCGGCAAACCGCTTGTGGCACATCTTCCCCTGGCACGGCCCCATCGTTACCGTGCTGTACCGCTTGAGCATCTGTACGTCACGGAAGCCCTCGTCTACGCCCTGTACCACGTCCCTGGCAAGAACGTCCTCGCAGTAGCAGACGAACTGGCGCGGACCCGACGCGAGGTCGACCGGGGCCGGTGTGATGAGTGCCCGTCGGCGGTATGAGGATATGCTCTCCCTCAGTGACTGCTTGATGGCCGAACGCTCTGTATCGTTCGGGGAGGGCCTGATGGCCAACGATGCTTCGAGGCCCGCCAGTCTGCCCTGCAGGGCGGAGACGGTCGGATCGTGGATCGCCGTCACGTCGCCCACTGCGTGGACCGACTCCGGCAACTCCACGGGTATGTCAGCGTCCACGTCGAAGTCACGCATGAACGTTGCGCCTGCCTGGTGGAGCAGCGCGGACGACGGCTGGAAGCCGCCGCTCATGGCAATGGTGTCGCAGTCAAACTGGCGCTCGTTGCCGGTCGTTCCGTTCGGCCCCATCTCGGCCACTACTCCCCCGATAACCGTCCGCGTTCCCTCGGCACGCGCCATGGTGTAGTTGGGCAGGATGAGAACGCCCCTGGACTTGAGAACGGTCGCAGCATCGAGGTCGCGACGGAACTCCGGCCTCGTATCTGCGACCGCGACGATCCGCATACCGGCATCAAGCATGTCGAGGGAGGCGTAGTACGCCTCGTCGTTGGTCGTCACCACGAGCGCGGAGTTGCCCGGCTTGACACCGTAGAGGTTGATGAGACGTCGGATCCCCGTACTGAGCATGACGCCGGAAAGGTCGTTGCGCTCGAACGTGAGCGGCACTTCCTGGGCCCCGGTTGCGACAACCACGTGGCGGGCGCGAAGATGCACGATCCCATGTGGAGTACGGACGCCAAGCAGGTTCCCCTCGTAGTGGCCGAAGACCGTGGAGTCGGAGAGAACGTCGATGCGGTCATCCTCGGCAATTCGCGAAGCAAGGAGATGAGTGGCTTCCGGCGCGGTCAGTCCGGTGTCCTCGCCCAAATCTACCATTTGGTGTCGGGAGCCATAGCGGAGTCTGCCTCCGAGCGCAGGCTGATCGTCGACGATGGTAACGCGAGCGCCGTTTCGTGCCGCCTCCAGGGCGGCCGACATCCCGGCGACGCCTCCGCCAACAACGGCGACGTCGGCGTGGGCATACGAGCGGTGCTCGGCCGGATGTTCCTTCGTATCGAGATTGACGCTGCCAAGTCCCGCCAGCCGCCGGATTAGGGAAGCCGAGAAGTTCCACAGCGCCCTCGGACGGTAGAGGCCCTTGTAGTAGAACCCGATGGGCAGCGCCCAGCGAAAGCGGTCGATGACGGAGAACAGGTCTCGTTCGAGGCCGGGCCAGGCGTTCTGACCCTTGACCTTCATTCCCTGTTCCACGCGCCGGACGCACGCCCGGACGTTTGGGACGCCGTCGACGGTCATCAGACAGTTCGGGCAGCTGCCGGAGACGCACAGCATCCCTCGCACGCGGTGGAATTTGAAGCTGCGGGAGAAGATGCGGACACCGGATGCGTACAGCGCCGAGCCGACCGTGTCACCCTCGTAGGCACGCACCGGCCTGCCGTTGAACTCAAACTCGATCACCTTGGAGCGGTCGATTAGCTCCAGAGGAGCGGGATCCAGGCGTGGCGAACGACGGTTGGTAGTCATTGCTGCCTTGGTCGCTTCTCAGGCCACTCGGTCTTGGCGATGCGGTTGGTCACGGTGTCGCGGTGGGCCACGAACCACTTCCGGCATCCGTACGAGTGGTACCACCACTCAGTAGTCTCGCCCGCGATGTTCCTGGTGAAGTAGAAGTACCGCGTCAAGTCCTCGTCGGAGTCGTTCATCGACTTTCGTTGAGAGAGCGGCGATACCTCTCCGCCGTGCCGGAACTCGTGCACGTCGCGTTCACCGCAATTGGGACATGGCATCAGGAATGACATCAGGAGTTTCTCAGTGTCGCCAATGATATTCCGTGAATGGGTGGAATGTCATGCCCCAGCCGGATGCCGGTCGGCACGAAGCTGTACGAACAACAAACAATGCAGGAGGGGTGTAAAGATTCCGTATTGAGTTTAGGGTCGCCCATTGGAGCGAGCCAACCCACGGTCACTGAATCGTCTTGATGTACTCGATCAGGGCGTTGATCTCGTCGTCGGAGAGGAAATCGTACGGCGTCATGGCGTTGTCGTAGCCCGCCACGATCTTCAGCCCCGGGTTGCGAATAGACTCCGCAATGTACTCTTCGTCGACGACGATGGACCCTCCGCCGGTCATCGCCTCGGTGCTGCCGAAGAGGCCCAACCAAGTGGGCCCGACATTCTTTGTTCCGTCAATCGAGTGACAGGCCCCGCACGCGTTTCGCTCGGCGACGATCTGGCCGGCAGCGACCGGGTCGGTGAAATCAATTTCCGCAAGGCCCGTATCCGGAGGGGGAGCGCCTATGGCCTCGGCCACAGAATCCTGCAGTTCTACGCTTGCAGCCATCGGGATGGGGGGAGAGTTGCCTAGGGGTTCGAATTTTGACGTTTCGCTGGCGGTGCAGGCTGCGAGCATCGTCACGACGGCGACGATGAGCAGCACGAGTCGAGGTATGTGCATAGTTGGAGAGGCTACCCGAGGCGTGTGTTCATCAATCTCGAACATATCCTAGCAGTTTTCCCGCGCGAGGGTCAATGAGGTCGGTTGGGAGTCCAGTGGCTTGGTTTGGGGGACTCCATCAGGGCCGTTTTCGTGTCATGCGACTGCCTTGGTTGTTGCCACCCGTCCCCCCGCGTGATACCTTGAAATTCCGAAGTCCACCTTCCGTCCCACAAGAACGCACTACTCGCAACGATCCCCATGCTGACCGACAGTCAGGAACCGCCCGCACAGGAACCGAGTACCCAGCCCGATAGCCAGTCCGGCAGCGGCCCGACATCGCTGTTCCGGGACAAGATTCTCATCGGCACGGTGGTCGGCGCATTCATACTCGACCAGGTGTCGAAGAGGATCATCACCGCCTGGCTGGACTTGGGCGAGTCGTGGCCGAGCGAGGGGTTCTTCCGCATCACCTACGGGACGAACTCAGGCACTGCGTTCGGTCTCTTCCCCAACCACACGACGCTGCTCATCGTCGTGTCGCTGGTCGCCATTGGGTTCCTGTTCTACTTCTACCGCGCCCACGCCATGCCGAGCTTGCTACTGAGATTCGCCATCGGCCTTCAACTTGGGGGCGCTTTCGGCAACCTCATCGACCGTGTGCTCAACGGCAAGGTCGTGGACTTCATCGACGTTGGCCCGTGGCCGATTTTCAACCTCGCGGACTCGTCGATCGTCGTCGGGATATTCATCCTCATGGCGGTGTTCCTCCTGACCAAGGAATCGACGGAAGAGCGGCAAACCGCCCCGGCGTCGGCGGAAAGCGAGCCCCAAGACACCCAGGCCTCTATTCCGGCCTCCGCGCAGGATGAATGACCGGGTCGAGCATCTCGTCGAGACCGGCGGCGAGCGCCTCGACGTTTTCCTAGCGGAACAGTCGCCCGACCTTTCCCGCTCACGAATTCGCAAGCTGATCGACGAAGGACACGTGACCGTTGACGGTCGGCCCGGCAAACCATCAATGCGCCTCGATGTCGGTCAGACCATAACGCTCGTACTTCCCCCGCCGTCACCGGCAGAGATCCAGCCGTGGGACATCCTTCTTTCCATTGTCTTTGAGGACGAACACCTCATCGTCATCGACAAGCCCGCCGGTATGACCGTACATCCCGCGCCGGGAAACGAAGACCACACACTCGCCAATGCCATCCTCGCCCACGCCCCGGACATCGAGGGCGTCGGCGGCGAGCGTCGGCCCGGAATCGTACACCGTCTCGATAAGGACACTTCTGGCCTCATCGTCGTCGCCAAGAACGAGCGGGCCCACACGCGCCTGTCCGAGCAGTTCAAGAGCAGGGAGGTGAGCAAGGTCTACTTGGCGCTCATCGTCGGCCATCCGAATCCGCCCGAAGCCGACATAGACGCGCCCATCGGCAGGCACCCGCACGACCGGCAGCGAATGGCCATCGTCTCCACGGGTCGCCCTGCAATCACCCGGTACCGGGTCGTCACCTCGTACAGTCGATCAACCCTCGTCGAGGCGCGTCCTCGAACCGGCCGCACACACCAGATCCGCGTTCACCTCTCGTCGGTCGGGCATCCGGTTGTGGGTGATACGACGTACGGAAGGTCAGCCGAGGGGCTGTCGCGCCAGTTCCTTCATGCCTTCCGGTTGGCCTTCGTACATCCGGCGAGCGGGGAGACTGTCCGGTTAACTGCTGAGCTGCCCAGCGACCTGCGTTCGTACCTCGACCGGCTCGTGCCCGCGTGACAAGCTGTCCGGATAGGGAAGGGTGAACTGAAAAGGCAACCCAACCGCGCGGCAATGACGCCGCCGGGTTAGCCGGCGCTTCTCTTCGTCCACTCGCCCTTGGCTGCCGTGAGGCCGAATATCGCCGTCGCGACGAGCGCCATGATGGGGCCCGTGGGCATATTCGCATGGAATGACAGGTACATCCCGACGATCGCTGAGAGGACGCCGATCACCGCGCCTACGAGCATGACCCCGACGAACCGCCTCGCGAGGAGGAACCCGGTCGCCGCCGGCGTGATGAGCATCGCCATGACGAGGACGATTCCGGCTGCCTGGATGCTGATGACGATGACCAGCGCGAGGAGGGCGAGCAGGACGTATTCGACGAAGCGGACCTTGATGCCGACCACCTCTGCGCCCACCGGGTCGAATGTGGTGTACACGAGGTGACGGTGGAAGACGTACAGCCCGGCAATCACCAGCACCGCCAGCCCCAGAGACAGGTAGACCTCGCCCTCACTGACACCCAGTATCTCCCCTATGAGAAGGTCCTCGATATTCGGCGCCTGGGTGTCACGAAGTTCAAGGAATGTGTTGATATAGAAGGGGCTGGAGAGCATCACGAGTCCGAGGGCGAACATTCCCGCGAAGACGATGCCGATGGATGTATCTTCGCTGCTGCCCGTGCGCCGGCTGATGAAGCCCATGAGGAGGGCGATTGCCACACCGGTTGGCACGGCGGCGATGAGCGCGGTGCCGGTTGCCAGTAGTCCTACGCCCATCCCCGGCAGGACGGAGTGGGCAAGTGCGTCGCCCATAAAGGCGCGGCCGCGGGCGACCACGTAGGCCCCGATGACGGGACACATGACGCCGACGAGGATGGCTACGATCAGCGCCCGCTGCATGAAGTCGTACCGCAGTGGCTCGAAGAAAAGCTCAGCGATGTCGGGCATCAGTGTACGTGTCCCTCGTGTTCGTCCTGATCGTGCGGATCGACGTGGTGGTGGGTGAACTCCAGCCCGTGAGAGCCGAATAGCTCTTCCAGCACCTCGGGGGTGAACGCCTCTTCCGGCGGACCGTACGCGCACATGTGGTGATTGATGCAGAGTATCCGGTCGAAGCGCTCGGCGATGTTCGTCAGATCGTGTGTGGAGATGATGACAATCTTGCCCTCGTCGCGGAGGGACTGCAGGACAACGATGATGTCCTCCTGGGCGGCAACATCGACCCCGCTGAAAGCCTCGTCCATGAGGATGATGCTGGCCTCCTGCGCCAGAGCGCGGGCTATGAAGACTCGCTGTCTCTGACCCCCCGACAACCGGTCTACGAGGGCTGTGCGCTCATCCCAGAGATTCACCCGCTCCAAGCAGTCCCGGACCATCTCCCGGTCCTGCCTGCTGGGACGTCGGAACCAACCGATGTTGTTGCCGCGCCCCATCATGACCACGTCCTGGATGGTAGCGGGAAAGCGCCAGTTGATGCTGTCACGCTGGGGCACGTACGCCAGGGCCCCGTTTCTCTCGATGCCCCGCACATTTAGCGAACCGTTCGCTATCGGCAGCAGGCCCGCGATGGCCTCGAACAGGGTGCTCTTGCCCGCGCCGTTTGGGCCGAGTATGCCCATCAAGGTACCCGGGCCGACATCGAAAGTGATCCCCGTCAGCGCAACGTGTCCGCCCCGCTCAACGCTCATATCTTCAACGGTAATGCTGGGTTCGGAGATGGTCATGGTAATTCCCAGTCCATCAAGCGTCCGGGTGCAGAGACCCTCCGCACCCGGCGCGCCCAGATACTACCACATTGTTGTGTTGGTGATACGGCGTCTACTTTAGGCCCTCGACTATCCTCTCGACGTTGGTGCGAATCATGCCGATGTACGTTTCCGCTCCGCTCCCGTCGGGACCGAGTGAGCCGGAGTAGAGCCTGACCAACTCAGCGCCGGATTCCTTCGCCACGGCGCTGGCCAAGCGCTCGCTGACCGTCGTCTCGCCGAACACCACCGGGACGCCTTCTTCCTTGACCTCCTCCACCAAATCCGCGAGGTCACCCGCCGACGGCTCGACGTCCGTGGTGATCGAGAGGACGACCCCGATGACCTCGAACCCGTACAGGTTGGCAAAGTACCCGAAGCTGTCGTGGGAAGTCACCAGGAGCCTGTTTTCCTCCGGTACCGCACTGACCTGCTGCTCCGTCCATGAGTGCAGTTCGTCCAGCTTCGCGTTGTAGGCGGTGGCGTTGGCCCAGAAAGTGTCCCCCTGATCAGGATCGAGCACCGAAAGACGGGCGGCAATGTCGTTGATTACGAGCTTCACGCGAACTGGGTCGAACCAGTAGTGGGGGTCTTCCAAGCCGTGACCGTGGTCGGCATGCTCGTCCTCACCCTCTTCGGTAAGACCTTCAATCGCCTCAATCGCGTCTTCGGCCTTCAACTCGCCGGCATCGACCTTTTCGATTATTTCCATGACCATTGCGGGCAACTCTTCTTCGCCCTCGTGGTGGTCTTCCTCTTCTTCTTCACCTTCGTGGTCTTCGTCCTTCTTCTCTTCCTCTTCTTCACCCTCACCCTCGTGGTGATCGCCCTCTTCCTCAGCTGCCTCGAGAACTTCCTTTAGCTCCTCGATGCCTTCCTTCGCGTCGATCTCGCCCTCTTCCACCTCATGCACCACGTGGCTGATTTCTTCCAACAGCTCGACCTCGTCGGCGTGGCCTTCCGCGAACTCTATGGGATCTATGATTTCACCCGTCTCGACGATGGACTCGGGATCCGCAGCTGCGTTCTCCAGAAGGTCGTGCAGCCACCCTCCCTCCATGCCGAGTCCGATGCTGAGCACGACGTCAGCGTCGGTAATTCTGGCCACGTCCCTCGCACCGGGCTGGAACGTATGGGGGTCGCCGCCCACCGGCAGGAGGCTGAACACCTCCACGCCGTCGCCGCCCACATTTGCTACCCAGTCGGCAACGATGTTGGATGTCGTCACCACCTCGATTGGGGGCTTGTCGGCCGACGCCGCGGGTGGAGCCGCGGGAGGGGCAGGACTTGTCTGGGATTGTGTGGTTTGCGCCGGCTCGGAGTCCTCATCGTCCGATGAGCACGCCGCGATAGACAGCATGAGGGCGACTCCGACAATGATCATTCCCAGAAACGGAATCCATGTTAGATTTGTAATGGTATTCAGTCTCAATTGCATCACCTTTTCTACTCCTGAACTTGGTTGCACTGGGTAATTCGGGGCGACTCTTATCTGTCGTAACGCCGTGACCGAGTGGTCACAGGTTGCGGACACTCTACCATGCAGTGAGATGCGATATCAAGTGAAGCGTCGACCCAATATCCTTATGTAGTTTGAGAGGTATAGAGGCCCTTATGCGCTTTCGCTCGACAGGCAGCGATCGCAGGTAACGTAGAACTCCATGCGGTGCCCGACGATCTCGCCGGGGATGTCGCCTCCGATGGCCCGGAGCAGCCGTTCCACCGTTGCCGCTCGGAACTCACCGACATTGCCGCACTTGATGCAGACGGTGTGGTGGTGATGCTCGATGCGGGAGAGGCTGTACATGGGGGCGCCGTCCATCATTGACAGCTTGCAGATGACGCCGGCCTTGAGAAGCAGTTTGATGGTCCGGTACACCGTCGCTCGACCGACGGTTGGAAGCTCCTCGCTGATCTCCTCGGCTGTGAATCCCTCTTGCTTTCGTTCGAGAAGATCTACGATCGCCCTTCGCGGTGCTGTAGTTCGGTATCCCTGGTCTTCCAGGACGGCCATTAGGTTGGGACGGGAGTTGAGCGAAACGTTCATGGAATTGGGAATTCACACCTTATAGGAACATTCACACGGTATTCACATTTTGGTCTTTTCTCATCGTACGGTAACAAACGCTCCATATCATGTCAATTGCGCGAACGGCCACATGAGGACTGTCTTGTCGCCCGCTCTCCCATACCTATTATGGCATTGAATGCAGGGGAGTTGTGAATGGGTAGGCAAAGGCCGGGTATAGGTTCGCCGATCTGCCAATAGGGTAGTCGGATGGGGGCTAGAGGCCGACGAAGGTGCCCCACTCCCAAGGATGGAGTCCCTGATTGCCGCAGACTGGACAGCCTACGCTGCTGCTCCTGACCATGTAGGCGACCATAAGGACAAGGGTGCCTATTGCGAGTTTATTCGCCGTGAACCTTGTCAGAAGATTGTATATTTTCTTCACAACATCCCTCCTGAGCACGACTTCACTTAAGTTCATGCTATTTGAGGACGCATGTCCGTGTCAAGCGTGACTCCATTCCTGTAGCTGCTTAGAGTTCATAAGTGCGCTTAACACACAACCACCGCCATACCCGCGAAAGTGGGTATCCAGAGGGGTGGAGGGTGTTCATTTCACCAAGACTGAACAGTTACACGGAGCGGTACGTATAGTATTTCTTCCTTTTCTCAGGGAGGTAAAGGACAATAGCCAGCGATGACTGCCAAAGCCACAACACCGAGAATGCTCCAGCCGCTCGTTCTGGTCGCCGCATTGGGCGACTTGGCCGTCTTTGCTTTATTCGTCTTCGCCGGCAGGGCGGAACACGGAATCGTTCAGGAAGCCGCGTTCTGGCGTACGGCATTGCCGTTCGCTGCCGTCTGGTTCGCTCTGTCACCGTGGCTTGGGGCATTCCGAACGTCTACCCTTACGAGCGTGCGGACGTCGGCCTGGCGCATCCCGCTCGTCTGGCTCCTATGCGGCGTCATCGCCGTTGTGCTGCGCGTGTGGCTCACCGACCGCACGTTTCAACTGACCTTCGCCCTGGTTGCCATCGGCGTGCAGGCCGTCATGCTTCTCGGCTGGCGCGTCGCGCTCTCGCTGGTTAGCCGAAGACTTTTCGCTTCACCGTAGAATCTCTGTCTGGAGGACGGGCCATGCCCGAGATCCGAACCCGTTTCGCCCCCAGTCCCACCGGCGACCCGCACGTGGGCAACATCCGTACGGCCCTGTTCACGTGGCTGTTCGCCCGTGGGCAAGATGGCAAGTTCATCCTCCGTATCGAGGACACCGACCAGGCACGTGAGGTTGAGGGATCGGTCGAGGCGATCATGGAGGGTCTGCGATGGCTCGGCCTCGATTGGGACGAGGGCCCGGAGGTGGGGGGCGAGTACGGCCCGTACTATCAGTCGGAACGGCTCGAACACTACCAATACGCCTCCGAGCGACTCATAGAGTCGGGACATGCCTACCGCTTCGAAGACGAGCGCGGCTCAGCCGTGAAGTTCGCCATGCCTACCGACGGCTCAACCACCGTTTCGGACGTGATCCGCGGCCGCGTGGAGTTTGACAACTCGCTCATCGACGATTTCGTCATCCTGAAGTCGGACGGGTTCCCGACCTACCACCTCGCCAGCGTCGTAGACGATCAACTCATGCGTATCTCCCACGTTATCCGTGGGGAGGGCTGGCTCTCCAGCGCGCCCCGACATGTGCGCATGTACGACGCCTTCGGCTGGGAGGCTCCGGAGTTCGTCCACGTGCCGGACATCCTCGCGAGTGGTGGAGGCAAGCTGAGCAAGCGGCACGGAGCCGTTTCAGTCAACGAGTACCGTCAGATGGGCTACCTCCCGCACGCGATGGTCAACTTTCTCGCTCTGCTCGGCTGGTCCTACGACGACAAGACGGAGCTATTCACCAACCAAGAGCTGATCAAGGCCTTCTCGCTTGACCGCGTCTCTAGGTCGGGAGCGATCTTCAACCTCGACAAGCTCGACTGGATGAACGGACATTACATCCGCGAGGCAGTGGATGAGGAACTGGCCGACGCGCTCCTGGACTACTGGCGCAGGTATCCCCCAACCGAACTGCCCCCGGAGCCTGATCGTGAGACGCTGGTGCAAATTGTGCCTCTCATTAAGGAAAGGCTCAAGACACTGGCTGACGCCGCGGAGCGCATACCCTTCTTCTTCAGCGACCACTTCGACTACGAGCCGAGTGAACTCATCCAGCGCAAGATGGACGACGAAGGCACCTTGCGGGCGCTGAATGCGGCGGTCGAGGTTATTCGAGCCGTCGAGCCGTTCGATGCGGCAACCCTTGAAGCCAGGCTTCGGGGTCTCGCCGATGACCTCGATATCAAGGTTGGTCAGCTACTGGGAACCCTGCGTGTTGCCACAAGCGGCCTGAAGGTGTCGCCCCCTCTGTTCGAGTCGCTGGAAATCCTGGGCCGGGAGAGAGTAGTCCGAGACCTCAATCGTGCCGTCGCGAAGTTGGAGAACTCAGTCTAATAGCACGGCTGCGTCGAAGTGGGGCACGTGGCTTCACCTTGACACGTAAGATGTTCTGGGCGATTCTATCCGCGCAGGGCGGACATGGAAATCAAATGAGGAGACCGTCCCAATGTCCCTGAGCGAGCAGCTAACGGAAGACCTCAAGCAGGCGATGCGTTCGCGAGACGTGCTACGGAGGGACGTCCTCCGCTACCTCCGCTCCGCCGTTCGCAACCTTGAAATTGAGAAGCAGGAGCCTGCGGATGACGAGGCTATCACCGGTCTGCTCTGGCGGCAGGCGCGCCAACGTCGAGATAGCATCGAGGCCTACTCGAAGGGCGGGCGCGACGACCTCGTCAAGAAGGAAGAGGACGAGCTCGGCATCATCATGGAGTACCTGCCCGCCGAGCTCACCGATGAGGAGATCTCGGAAATCGCGGCTAAGGTCGTCGATGAAGTGGGCGCCACGAGCCCACGCGAGATGGGCAAGGTGATGGGGCGCATAATCCCGCAGGTTGAAGGCCGCGCCGACCTCAAGAAGGTCAGCCAGACGGTCGCCGCGCTGCTCAGGGAACGCTCGTGAAGACCTCGGGCACCGACGTTCCACACTCTTGCCAAACGGCAGTATCGTCTTGACGACCGCGAGCGACATGCGCTTCGGAGTTGTCGTCTTCCCCGGCACGTGGAGCGACACCGACACCTACCACGTGCTGTCCGAAGTATTCCACCGCCAGGTCGAGTACGTTTGGCACAAGGAGACCGACCTCTCGCGCTTCGACTGCGTCATCCTGCCGGGTGGGTTTTCCTATGGCGACTACCTCCGTTGCGGCGCAATCGCGCGCTTCTCGCCTGTCATGAGCGCCGTCACGGACTTCGCCGAGGGAGGCGGGCTCGTCGCCGGCATCTGCAACGGGTTTCAGATACTCTGCGAGGCGGGTCTTCTCCCCGGGGCATTGATGCGAAACGACGTCCTCCAGTTCCGTTGCATGTGGGTGAACTTGCGGTCCGAGACCGCAGAGACCCCGTTCAGCGGCGGTTATCCTGTCGGCCGGGTGCTGCGAGTCCCCATCTCGCACGGCGAGGGGAGGTACTTCGCCGATGCCGACACGCTGCGCGAGTTGGAGGAGGAGGGCAGAGTGGTCTTCCGGTACTCGACCGAGGACGGACAGGTGACCCCGGACTCCAACCCCAACGGCTCGGTCAACAACATCGCGGGCATCGTCAACTCAAAGGGCAACGTTCTCGGCATGATGCCGCACCCTGAAAGATGCTGTGAGCAGGTCGTTGGCGGCACGGACGGGTCGCTCATCTTCAACTCGATCATCGACCATCTGGCCTCGTGAGCGTAATTGCGTCTGCACCTCTAGCGGCGTCTGACCGTCCGCGCGAACGGAGAGCGTCGTGCTAGGCATACTGTTCGCCCTGTGCGCCGCAGTGGGATTTGGGGCCACCGCCTTCTTCGCCCGGCTGAGCGTCCAACACATGAGACCGACGACGGGCGTCATCGTGTCGCTTGTCGTTGGTGTGATTTGCACCTCGGTCTTCGTGTTGGCGATTGACGGAGCGGAGGCGCTCTCACTGAATTGGACCCAGCTAGCGCTGCTATTCCTTGCCGGATTCGCAAGCTTTGTCGGGGGACGGCTGTTGAACTTCGTCGCCGTTTCCAAGATTGGCGTGGCCCGATCGAGCCCGGTAGTGGGCGCATCGCCACTCTTCGCCGTTACCCTTGCCATACTCCTGCTGGGAGAAACGCCGAATCTAACGGTCGCCGTGGGCACGATCTCCATCATCACCGGTGTGGTAGTGGTGCAGAGCAAATGACGAACATGATTGAGGAAGGACAAGGCCGCCGCACTATTCAGGGCTATCTGGCCTCGGTCGGCTCCGCGGCAGGATATGGTTTTGGGACCTACTTCGCCTACCTGGTGATCCGCGACGGAGTGCCGCCCATGACGGCCACCTTCTTCTCACTCGTGTTCGGTCTCCTGCTCATGGCGCTCCTGTTCCCGCGTCCCGTGCTGATCGACCTGAAGCTGGCCTCCCTTCGCGGGTGGGTGGTAGTATCAATGTCCGGTCTGGCCTCGGCATTTGGCGTCACGTCGTTCTACCTGTCGCTCGATCGGGTGTCGGTAGTGATCGCGTCCCCCGTGGCCGGGGCAAACCCATTGGTGGCGATCTTGATGACGCACATCTTCTTGCAGCGACTCGAACGGGTCTCGGCCAGGACCGTCATCGGCGCGATTCTCGTCGTGGCGGGCGTCGCGCTCGTGACAATCGGAACGGCATAACTCGCAACAACGGAGCAGTCCAACATGCCTCCAAGCAAAGAGACACTCGAAGCCCTCGCCATCTCCGATGCCGAGTACGAGGCCATCGTCGAGCGTCTGGGACGCGAGCCGAACGAACTGGAGCTGGGCCTTTTCGGATCGCTCTGGAGCGAGCACTGCGCGTACAAGCACTCCAAGCCCCTCCTACGAATGCTCCCCAACACCAGCCCGCGTATGCTGGTCGCCCCCGGACAGGAGAACGCGGGCGCGGTCGACATCGGCAACGGCCTCGCCGTCGTCATGAAGATCGAGTCGCACAATCACCCCTCCGCAATCGAGCCGTACGAGGGGGCCGCGACCGGCGTCGGCGGTATCGTCAGGGATATCTTCGCCATGGGCGCTCGCCCCATCGCGCTTCTCAACTCCCTCCGGTTCGGTCAGCCCGACACCGCGCGCAACCGCTACCTCTTTGGCGGCGTCGTTGCGGGAATCTCCGAGTACGGCAACTGCATCGGCATCCCCAACGTCGGCGGAGAGGTAGTCTTCTCCGACTCCTACGCCGACAACCCGCTCGTCAACGCCATGTGCGTCGGCATCGTTCCGGCGGACAAGCTCCTCAGCGCCACGACTGGGGCACCGGGCAACCTCCTCATGCTGGTAGGCGCCGACACGGGACGCGACGGCATCCACGGGGCATCAGGCCTCGCCTCGCGGAGCTTCGAGGACGACCGCGAACTGCGCCCCGCCGTTCAGGTCGGCAATCCGTTCCTCGAAAAGGTGCTCATCGAGGCGTGTCTGGAGCTTGCGGAGTCCGGCCGACTCGTCGGACTCCAGGACCTGGGAGCCGCCGGGCTGTCCACGTCCTCAATAGAGACAGCCGACAAGGGCGGAACGGGTATCATCCTCGACGTATCGAAAGTGGCGCGCCGCGAGTCGGGCATGACCCCCTATGAGGTCATGCTCTCCGAGAGCCAGGAGAGGATGCTCGTCGTGGTCGCGCCGGAAGATGCCGGCGAAGTCACCAAGATACTTGAAAAGTGGGACCTTCATGTCACCGTCGTCGGCGAGTCCACCGGAGACGGCGACGTGAGCATCCGGGACGACGGTCGAGAGCACGGTCGACTGCCGGTCGAAGTCCTGACCGACGCGCCCATGTACAGGCTCACAGGCGTGAAGCCCCAATGGCTTACGGACGTGCAGAACTTCGATCTCAACCAGGTCCCCGTGCCCAAGGTGTCTCCCACCGTGATCCTGCTCAGCCTGCTCGCCTCCCCCAACATCGCGTCCAAGCTGTCCGTCTACCGCCAGTACGACCATCAGGTCCAGACCAACACCGTCGTCGCTCCCGGCGGTGACGCTGCCGTCCTGCGAGTCAAGGGCGCGAACACAGGCATCGCCCTCGCCACCGACGGCAACGGGCGCAAGTGCTATCTCGATCCATACGTCGGCGGGATGATCGCCGTCGCCGAGGCGTGCCGCAACGTCTCGACCACCGGCGCGACGCCCATTGCGCTGACCGACTGCCTCAACTTCGGCAACCCGGAGAAGCCGGAGGTCTACTACCAGCTCGAAGAGTGCGTGAAGGGAATGGCCGCCGCAAGCGAGGCGTTCGCCGCGCCCGTCATCAGCGGCAACGTGAGCCTCTACAACGAGTCGCGTGGACGTGACATCTACCCGACTCCCATAATAGGCGCGCTCGGCTTGCTCGACGACGTATCCGCCCACACGACCATGGCCTTCAAGGACGAGGGCGATATCGTCGTCCTGCTCGGCTCAAACGAGGTGCGAGGAGACGCCGCCTCTCTCGCCGGTAGCGAGTACCTCGAAATCGTCCACGACAAGGTGGTAGGCCGCCCATCCATCGACCTCGACTTAGAAACAGCCGTCCAGCGAGCCTGCCGCAAGGCCGTCGCCGGGGGCATTGTCCACTCCGCCCACGACTGCTCCGACGGAGGTCTCGCCGTCGCCCTCGCCGAAAGCTGCATCGCCGGGAACATCGGGTTCACCGCCTCGTTCGCCATATCAGGCCGATGGGATGCCGCCCTCTTCGGCGAGACCGAGTCCCGCATCGTCGTCTCCCTCGCCGAACACCGCCTAACACAACTCGAAAAGCTATGCTCCGACGAGGGAGTGCCCTCCGTCCTGCTGGGAAGGGTAGGGGGAAGTCGGTTCGTGTTGGGGGACAGTATCGATCTTGGTCTGGACGACGTTGCAGACGAGTGGAGCAGCGGACTAGAACGCGCCGTCGGTGGAGCCGACTCATCGCTCGGATCGCGTTTGTAGGGACCTGCTGTTAAGGTGATTCGCCTTCGTCATCAAGGCCGTCGCAAGACGGTGACACTTGATTTCTCTTTTCTAGCATCGGAGGAAATCCGAACTTGACACATACGAACATTTAATCTATCATCAGTCTTGCGCTGAACGTCATTTTGCCGAGCGGCCCAATCGTAACAACTTTACAATAACGAGGGAAATGTCCCGAAATGTCCCAGAATGTCACAAATTCCGAAAAAGACCTCTCCGAAAAGCAGGTGCTTGCAATCCCCCATCTTGTCTCCGCCAAATCGGTCGGCGAGACCGCCGAGGGCCTCGACTCCAACAACCGCAGGGACCGCGCCCGTGGTGCTGGTGCCCGCCCGCGCCGGGAGACCTTTGCATAACTTGCCTGATGGCCTGTCATTCCGACCGTAGGGAGGAATCTAAGATGCCATGCTGTCGCGTCATGGGGCCGTTTCGGTTACAAGGCACGTCTTGAACAGCAAGGATTTTAGATTCCTCACTCCGCTTCGCTACGTTCGGAATGACAGTGAGCGGGGTTACGCAAAGGTCTCCCCCAGTGGGTAGGTGGAAGCCATAAAACGGCGCAATGATAAAAGTAGATCTGAGCACAATCGACTGGCAAGCGATAGGCGCTATTGCGACGGCGCTAGTAGCAGCACTCGCTCTTTCAGAACGACTACTCGGTCTCTGGGAAAGAGTTGGGATAGGTACCCGGTGGCTGGGTGAAACTAATGCCGACAGGCGTAGAGCAGCAGTCGTCCTGAGAGCTATGTTTGAATATAGGGCCGGCGAAGCCCAACTCAGCGAGGATGAGGGAGCGGGCATACTCCCACTAAACGAGGGGATTTCAATCCAGCCTCGCCCAGACCATGGGTATGATTCTCTTGAACTGATTTTCCCGGGGTTTGTACGCGCCAATCTGCAAAGGTATTCTCGCGCTATAGAGCATCTCTCTCAAGGCGGGTACTTGGAGCCCGTCAGTGAGAACAGGTGGCGAGCTACGGTCAGGTTAGAAGATATTAGACGTAACAGACTTCGCTATCGGAGATTGCTTTGGAAAGGCAAGATACGAGGAGACACGACTGACCAGATCGACCGAGCTTGGAAGAATGCGAGATACCAATCTGAAACTGCGTGGAAATTCGACGCGTCTTACTCGTACGAAGGCAAGTCATTTCTATCGACTGGATGGTACTTGCCTCCTCATGCAGTAAGCCACTCTGGTGGTGACCTTTGGAAAATAGGTAGTGCAGCACTGATGTTGCTGTCTAATCCTCTAGAACTAAATTCGGGAGACGAGATCAAATTTGACAGCATCCACGTCTCCACTGGCGGTGTGCCTCAAGAGAAGCCGTCTTGGTGGTCTGATAAAGGAATGTTCTTGCTGAGGGTTTATAGCTCCGAAGAATGGAATGGGCTCCGGTATCCGTTTCGTATATCCGAGGAGTTGTGCATGGCTTGGGTTGGTCATTTCCCTGCCCGTGTTGGCGAATGGGCACCTACAGGAATGACAGACGATGAGTATTTGGCGAAGTTAACCAAAGAGTGGAACCCGGTCGAAGACTTCCGTCGTGACTCTGACGAGATAATGCAATCGAAAGAGTACCGGGACTTGTTCAGGTCTTATGAAGAGTGGCTATCTGATCAAGAAGACTCCAAGGCAAAGCCTTCGCGGGTAGCCAGAATCGCAAATTGGTTGCGAAACATAGTCAAGGCGTGAGCAAAACCCTAAACCGCACCCCGTTCATCGCCGACAACCTGCCTGTCCTGCGCGGCATCGACTCGGCGTCCATCGACCTGATCGCCACCGACCCTCCATTCAACAAGGGTGTTAAGGCGTTCGAGGGCATCACGGCGGCGAGCGAGAACATCTCATATAAGGACGTGTGGACATGGAGCGACGTGCAACAGGTTCAAGAGCAACAAATTGACGCTGGCAGAACTACGTCAAGTGCGGGTAAAGGAAGGACGCATGAACGCCGACTGGTGGCAAGAGGAACGTTGTCGATGAGCCCGTCAATTTGACACCCCCGTAGCTGGAGTGCTACGCTGAGTCGAGTGTTAGCAGCCGCTCCGATGGGCTGCTAACTTTCCGTGAGTGATGGAGGTGTTCATGCCCAGGTACGACTACCGCTGTTCCGATTGCGGGCATGAGTTCGAGGTCAAGCAGAGTTTCTCCGACGAGCCGGTCGCAGCGTGTCCGCTGTGCGGCGTCGAGTCTCGTCGCGTCATCCACTCGGTGCCGGTCGTCTTCAAGGGCAGCGGGTTCTACGTGAACGACTACGGCAAGGGCGGCGGCTCCAACGGCAGGTCGAAGCCCGAGTCCGATGAGTCGTCCGACTCCGATTCCAAGTCCGACTCGAAGTCGAAGAAATCGAGCGACTCAAAAAAATCCGAGTCCGCCAAGGACAAGGAACCGGCCTCCACCACCTAGGCGAAGGGCACCCCTCCCATTGAAGGCGTTGGTCCAGAGGGTCTCCGAGGCAAGTGTCTCCGTCGATGAGGAGACCGTTGGCAAGATTGGCCCCGGATTCGTCGTCCTTCTTGGCGTCTCGCGCGACGACACCGAACAGGACGCCGACTACATCGTCAACAAGGTCGTCAACCTCCGCGTGTTCGCCGACGAAGACGGCAAGTTCAACCTCTCCGCCATGGACGTGGGAGCCGACCTTCTCCTCATCAGCCAGTTCACCCTCCACGCCGATACCCGCAAGGGCCGCCGTCCGAGCTTCGTCCAGGCTGCGGGCCCCGACCTCGCACAGTCGCTGTTCGACCTGACGGTGAAAAAATTCCGAGAGACCGGCCTCCGCGTCGAAACGGGCGTCTTCCAGGCCTACATGATGGTCTCCCTCACCAACGACGGCCCCGTCACCATCATGATCGACTCAGCAGACAAGGAACGCCCGCGCAGGGGCTAGCGTCCTCGACGACTACCCCATGTCGAGCAATTCGAGGCTGATGTCCAGCCCCGTGACGGAGTGGGTCAGCGCCCCGACGGATATCCTATCCACCCCGGTCGCGGCCACCTCTCTGACGTTGTCTAGCGTGATGCCGCCGGACGCCTCGGTCAGCGCCCGCCCGTCAACGACCCTGACCGCCTCCGCCATCTCGGACGGCGTCATATTGTCCAGCATCACGATGTCTGCTCCCGCCTCGACGGCCTCACGAAGCTGCTCCAGCGTCTCAACCTCCACCTCGATCTCCCATGCATTCGGCGCTCTCTCCCGCATCCTCTGCACGACGCCGCCCAGTGTTAGCTCGCTCAGTCGCCCCGCAGCGAGATGATTGTCCTTGATGAGCACCCCGTCCGATAGGTCTCGTCGGTGGTTCGTTCCCCCGCCGACGGCGACCGCGTACTTCTGCAGATCCCGTAGGCCCGGAGCCGTCTTGCGCGTGTCTAGGATAACCGCGTCGTAGCCCACGACCTCCCGCACGTACCGGTCGGTCTCCGTGGCGATGCCGCTCAGGTGTTGCAGGAAATTGAGCGCCACCCGCTCACCATTCAGGATGGACGCCACGCTGCCCGAAAGCTCGGCTATCACGTCGGAATCTTCGGCGTCGTCAGCGACCTTCAGCCGCGAGCCGTCCGAGAGGATAGTATGGATCGACAGTGATAGATCGACCGCGCGAAACACGGCCTCCGCGACTTCGACTCCGGCCAGGACACCCTCCGCCTTGGCGATGATGCGTGCCTTGCCTTGCAGATCAGCGGGTACGAGCGTCTCGGTCGTGATGTCGGCGTCGGCCCGGTCTTCGAGCAGGGCGTTGCGAACGATCTCGTCGATCTCGGCTTGGGAGATGTCCATCGTGACGAGCTACTGGTGGAGTCGGAGAGACTGCCGGGTCAGACGACCTGGAGCATCCGGTCGAGGGCGACCTTCGCGTCGCGCTTCGTCTCGTCGTCAACGGTGATCTCGTTCACGACGACGCCCTCGTTTAGTCCGTCCAATATCCAGCACAGATATGCCGGGTGGATGCGGTACATGGTAGAGCAGGGGCAGACGACGGAGTCGAGGCAGAAGACCGTCTTGTCGGGGTTCTCCTGCGCGATGCGGTTGACGAGGCTGATCTCCGTTCCCACGGCCCACGTCGTGCCGCTCGGCGCCTCCTCGATGGTCTTGATGATCGTCTCGGTCGAGCCGTTCGCGTCCGCCGCCTGGACGACCTCCATGTAGCACTCAGGATGCACGATGACGTTCACGTCCGGGTACCTGCGTCGCGCCTCCTCGATCTGCTTTACGGAGAACCGCGTGTGCACCGAGCAGTGGCCCTGCCAGAGGACGATCTTCGCCCGCTCGATATCCTCCTCGGAGTTGCCTCCCAACGGCTTGAAGGGGTTCCAGATGATCATCTCGTCGAGGCCGATGCCGAACCGCACCGCCGTGTTCCTGCCGAGATGCTGGTCCGGGAGGAACAGTATCTTGTCGCCCCGTCCGAGCGCCCACTCGAACGTCGCGGCGGCGTTCGACGAGGTGCATACTATCCCGCCCTCTCGACCGCACAGCGCCTTGATGGCCGCCGTGGAGTTCATGTACGTGATCGGCACCGTCGTGCTGTTCGGGAGGACGTCGCCCAGGTCGTCCCAGCAGTCCAGCACGTCGTCGATGTGCGCCATGTCGGCCATCGAGCACCCCGCAGTCAGGTTGGGGAGGATGACCCGCTGGTGGTCCTGGCTCAGGATGACCGCCGTCTCGGCCATGAAGTGGACGCCACAGAAGATGATGCTCTCGGCTTTCCCCTGGCTCGCCGCGAACTGTGAGAGCTTGAACGAGTCGCCGCGGAAATCGGCGAACCTGATGATCTCGTTCCTCTGGTAGTGGTGACCGAGGATGACGACCTGTTCGCCCAGCCGCGCGCGTGCTTCAGCGATCCGCGCGTCCAGCTCTTCCGGCTTGGCCTTGAGGTACGAGATCGGTATCTTCTGCCACCGGACTCCCGCCTCGAACTCCTCTTCCAGCGACTTTGCCTGAAGCTCGTCGTCCGTCTGGCAGAAGGCGGACTGCTCGATCTCGGTTATCGGTATTGTCGGCGTCTTGGGAGATTCAGCGATTACCATGTTGGCCTCCATTCACCTACGCGGCGAGGGCGACTCGCCCTCCCAGTGACCACGGTCCTGCCCGTTCGATCTTCACCGGCACGGTGTGGCCAACCGCGTCTTCACCTCCCTCTACGTACACCAGTTTATCGCTTCTGCTGCGTCCCTGTATCTGCCCGCGTTTCGTTCCCTCAAGCAATACTTCCAATGTCTCGTCTATGAGCTTCGAGTTGATCTCGGCTTGAATCGTCGCCTGAAGCTCGTCGATTGCCGTCAGACGCCGCTTCTTCTCGTCCTGCGGAACGTCGTCCTCGTACTTCCGGGACGCAAACGTGTTGTCCCGCGTCGAGTACATCGCCGAGTGGACTTTATCGAACCGCACATCGCGCACCATCTCATACGTCCGGTTGAACTGCTCGTCCGTCTCGCCGCAGAACCCCACTATCAGGTCGGTCGTCATCGACACGTTGGGGATGCGCTCCCGTATCCTGTCGACCAGCCTGCGGTAGTCGTCGTTCGTGTACTCCCGCTTCATCCTCGAAAGCACCTTGTCGTCTCCCGCCTGGAACGGCAGGTTGATGTGCTCGCAGACCTTCGGCAGCTCTGCAACCGTGTCGATGATGTGGTCGCTCATGTCGTTCGGGTGCGATGTGAGGAAGCGAATTCGCTCAACCCCGTCGATCGGATGCACCGCCTTGAGCAGGTGGCCCAGGTCCACCTCGCCGTCCAGATCATGCCCGTACGAGTCGACGTTCTGGCCCAGCAGCGTCACTTCGCGTACGCCCCTCGCCGCGAGAAGCTCGACCTCCCGGACGATGTCGGGAATCGTCCTGCTGACCTCTCGCCCCCGTCGATACGGGATGATGCAGAAGGTGCAGAACTTGTCGCAACCGTGAATGATCGGCACGTATGCCGTCACGTTCGGCCTCGCCGTCAGCGGCCCGATGCAGCCCTCCGGGTCGATGCCCATGCGGTCGCCGAGCAGGTCGATCAACGGCGTGAACTGCTGCGGACGCATGAACACGTCGACTTGCGGGAACCTCTGCTCCAGCGTGTCCGTCTTCGGACCGACCATGCACCCCATGAGCGCGACGACCTTCTCGTCGTCCTGCCGCTTCATCGGCTTGAGGTGGCCGAGCATCCCGACCACCTTGTCCTCCGCGCTCTGCCGGACGACGCAGCTGTTCAGCACCACCACGTCGGCTTCCTTGGCAGTGGCGGCCTTGCCCAGCCCCATCTGCTCAAGGGCGCTTTCGAGACGCTCGGAATCGGCCACGTTCATCTGGCAGCCGATTGTCCATATGTAGTAGTCTTCCATGTCCGTTCTGTGGGGGCTTACTTCCTAGACGTGGCGGAGGGAGTGGGATTCGAACCCACGAGAGGGATTTCTCCCCCTAAGCGCTTAGCAGGCGCCCGCACTAGGCCACTATGCGATCCCTCCGTCAGTGATCTTCAAATATAGCAGAGACTCCTAGTCGCGGCAATGAGAACTAGCTACCGCAAATGTCTAAAGTTCGCGGGAACGTCCGAAGTGAGTAGCTACCGTCATACCCGCGAAAGCGGGTATCCACAGAGGTTGCCGAGATTCAACCGCTGAGTTGACGACCGTTCTCAGGCACCTATCTTGAGATTTGGACAGAAACGCTCTATTTCCTCATTGTATGCGGTCCTGACGGCCTTCACCCCGTCACCCGTGAGGGGTTGGTTAAGCGACTTACGCGACGAGAGAAAACCTTCATAGTTGCTGTACCGGTGCCTCGCGGTAGCCTTCATGGAACGCAGCAAATCTCTACCCTTCGGCTCCAGTTTTCTTCTTTCCTTAGCGTACTTGACGGTGTCGCGCCTGAGTTGCTCCCATTGAATTTCATTGATGCCAAGCTTGTATTCACCAAACAAGCCGCATTCAGGTATTTTCCACTCGAATGAACAAAGGCCGTCGCCTTCACTTGTCAGTACTGCTCCCGACTGTTCAGCAGCCTCCCTCTCAGCGTCGTTAATGCACTCAACAGACAGAAAAGGGTACGAAAAGCAGTAGTCCTTGTTCCAACGCGTGATCTCTTGCACGACTTCACGAGTCCTAATTCCCATGGCGGCGTCAATCTTGTCCCACTTGACAGGATCCGCCTCAGGCTCACTTCCTTCGTACATCATCCAGAGTCCGGCCTCGTCGATTGCTCTATGCCATTCGTCCTCACGGCAACTCTTGCAGAGTGGGCGGTTGCAGTGAATTGTTCTAACTATCGTTTGCATAGTGTGAAACTCCCTCCAGTTTTCGAATGTCCATATCACCTAAACCCCCGCCCCCTCCCGCAACGCCACATCCTCAGGGCTCTCCACCCAGACCTCGCCGCCTCTGAAGAATTCCTTCTTCCATATCGGCACGACCTGCTTGAGCCGGTCGACGCTGTACTGTGCGGCCTCGAAGGCGTGCCCACGGTGCTGCGACGCGACGGCCACAACGAGGCTGATGTCCGTTATCTCCAGCCGCCCCAGGCGGTGCGAGATAGCCACGCCCGTCAGCGGCCACTTTTCCATCATCTCCTGCGCGACTTCCGACAGCTTCTTCTCCGCCATCGGCTCGTACGCCTCGTACTCAAGGTACAGGACATCCCGGTCCGCCGTGCTGTCACGAGTCGTGCCGAGGAACGTGATCACCGCCCCGGCCGACCTCGAACGCACCCGGTCCGTGATCGCCTCAGGATCGAGCGGCTCGTACGTGATCTCAATCATCCGCGCCTCCGCTGACCGGCGGGATCAGCGCGACCTCGTCGCCATCCGCTAGCGCGTAGTCGTGCTGCTGATACTCCTGGTTCACCGCGATCACGAGGGCGTTCGGCGTCCCAATCAGCCCCGGGTATCGCTCGAAGACCACCTGCGCCACCGAGCCCACCGTCGCGCCGTCGGGCATCGTGAGTTCCAGGACGCTCTGTCCCACTCGCTCGCGATACCCTGCGAACAGCCTCAGCGTAATGTTCAGGACAAGCCTCCTTCACGGTAGCCAGTGACCCCAAAATTATACCAAACGGGTATCCAACCCGTCGGATGATTCCCATGCATCCAACGGAACCGCTCCCTCTACTCACTGCTTTCTACTCACCCCACCCCGCATTCCCCTATACTGTCCCTCAAACCACCGCCCCAACAGGACACCTCATGCACTCCCAATGGCCCACAATCGAGTACCGCGACGAGACGATGCGTGAGGGGATGCAGATCGAGTCCGCCGACATCTCCGTCGACGACAAAGTCCGCCTCCTGGACGCCCTCGGCGAGACCGGACTGCCCCGAATCGTCGTCGGGTCGTTCGTCAGCCCGCGGTACACGCCCCAGATGGCCAGAATCGAAGAGGTGCTGGAGCGCTTCACGCCAAACTTGGACGTTATCTACACCGCGCTGTTGGTAAACCCGAAGTCCTACGAGCGCGCCCAGCGGTTCGTGCCACCCCTGACCATCGAGAATGATCGTCCCTTCCTGAACGCCCACCTCTGCGACGTATTCACGCGCCGCAACTTCAACCGTTCGCAGGCCGAGGAGTTCGCAAGTTGGCCTGCCATTGTCGAGGACGCCAACAGTCGAGGCGTCACCGAGGCCGAGATCCGAGTCGCGGCAGCATGGGGCTCCAACTTCGTCGGCGACTTCTCGCTCGATCAGCGCATGGACATCCTCGAACGCGCTCACAGCACTTGGGACGAGGCTGACATTCCCGTCACAAGCGTTGGCTTCCTCGACCCCATGGCGTGGTGCCTCCCGCATCGCGTCGAGGAGCAGCTTCTTGCCGTCAAGGACAGATGGCCGCACATCCGCCGCTTCTACCTCCACCTGCACAACGCGCGGGGTATGGCCCTCCCCTCCGCCTACGCCGCCATGCGAGCGCTCACGCCCGACGACACCCTCGTCCTCGACGGCACGGTCGGCGGTATCGGCGGATGCCCCTACTGCGGCACGGGACGCGCGACCGGAATGATGGCCACGGAGGACCTCTTCCACATGCTGGAGGGCATGGGCATCCAAACGGGAGTCGACGTCTCCAAGCTCATCGACTGCGCGTGGCTGCTGGAGGAGATCATTGGTCGCCCGACCTTTGGAGCCGTCTCCAAGGCCGGACCCCGCCCGATGTCGCCCGAGGTGTGGTTCGACCCCAATATGCCGTTCGTCGAGACGCTCGAACAGGCCAGGCATTTCAAGCTGGGCTCTGAATCCTACGACGGAGGCATATACCCCTGGCGCGAGCCGATCAGCAGTCCGCAGCGCCCCGACTCGATGCGGTAGGCCGGGCTCCTACTTGATCTTCAGGAACGACGGGTAGACTATCGCGAACCCGACCGAAAACACCGTGAGCATGATGCCGCTCGCGAACAGCGCGTTCCCGCTGCCGATGCGCTCCGCAAGCGCCCCCAGCGGTAAGGCGCTCAACGGCATCGCCCCGAACGTCATCATCACGATGCTCATCATCCTGCCGCGCATCTCGGGGCTGGTGTACGTCTGCACGAGTGTCATGTTCAGCGACATGAACATCGAGCTCACGAGCCCCAGGAACAGCAGCATCGGCATGACAACGTTGTACGATCCCATCTTCGCAACGACCGCTAGCACTATCCCCCAGACTGCGCAGCTCGAAAGGAGCAGCAGTCCTCGGCGTTCAAATCGGGGAATGCTGGCAAGCCCCAGAGACCCTATTAGCGCGCCGATGCCCATCACGGCATAGAGCCCTCCGAGGTTGTCCGACTGCACGTCCAGTGTCTCACGCGCCCACGCGGGCATGAGAGCGTACAGCGACATGCCGAACAGGATTGGGATGAACGCCATGATGATCAGCCCCAGCAAGGGGGATGATCTCCTCGCATACGATAGCCCTTCCAGGATATCCCCGTACATGCTCTTCCCGGACTTCTTCTGACCCTCGCCGCCGACCGTAATTGGCAGCACCGTCAACACCGCCAGCACGTATATTCCCGATATGAGGAAGAAGACGCCTGAGGTTCCCACGAAGATGATGAGCACTCCTGCAATAGCTGGGCCGATGATGCGCGTGGCGTTCATCGACGAGCTCATCAGCGACATGCCGTTCATCAGCTTGTTATTGGGGATGATGTCGGACACCGTGGCCTGTCTGCTCGGCATGTTGAACGCCATGAGCGAACCGTTTATCAGCCCGGAGAGCAGCACGTGCCAGAGCTCGATCACGCCGGTTAAGTCCAGCAGCCCGACCACAAGAGTGAGCAGGGCGTTGCCCGCCTGGGTGTAAAGCATCAAGCGCTTGCGCGAAATGCGGTCGGCCAGCGCTCCCCCGATGGGCGCGAAGACCGTCATCGGCAGCGCGAACGTCACGATCACCGAGGCAAGAGCGAGCGGGGAGTCGTCGGCCAGCTTCAGCACCAGCCAACTCCTCGTGATCCACTGCATGTTCATGCCGAGGTACGAGGTCAACGCGCTCACCCACAGCCACCGGAAGTCGGAATAGGCAAACGACTCGATGGCGGGGAACCGGTCTGCCGCGCGCTGAATCGGTCCGCGCCGGACGGGGACGGTGGGCAATTCTGAGACCGGCTGCGGTTCTGGCTCCGTTCGGATGCTCATGTGTCCTGACGCGATATACCTACCGGCTAAGCCTACTCCCGCGAAGGGACGCGGTCAATACGTTTCGGCCAATCGGCCTTTCGCTGCCGATCTCCCGTAGGGGCGATTCGCGAATCGCCCCTACAATCTCTCCCCGTCGGGGGAGAGATACAGAGAGGGGGGGCTTCGCGATTCACCAAGACTGAACAGTTACTGAGACCCCATAACCTTGTATAGGAGGCCCATCATCGCTACAATCCTCACAGTCGGGGTGTGGCGCAGTTGGTAGCGCGCGTCGTTCGGGACGACGAGGTCGCTGGTTCAAGTCCAGTCACCCCGACCACCCAAACGGCCGCTTCCGGAGACCTTTGGGTAACCCCACCCACTGTCATTCCGAACGCAGCGAAGCGAAGTGAGGAATCTAAAATCCTTGCTCTCCAAGACGCGCCTCGTAGCCGAAACGGCCCTGTGACGCGACGGCATATCATCTTAGATTCCTCGCTGCACTCGGAATGACAGGCAAGGGGGAGAGATTCAGAGAGGGGGCTCGCTCCGAATGCACAGCCTCGAGCCATACGTCGTCCGAGGACACAGCATGACCCCTACCTTCTCGGAAGGCGACCGCCTGCTCGTGAGCCGATTTCACGGCAGGTCATACACCTTTGTTAGAGGAGAACTGGTCGTCACTCGTGACGGTCCCGACGGTGAGCGTCGACATCTCAAGCGCCTGATTGGCCTGCCAAGAGAAATTGTGCGCCAATCGGAAGGTGTCCTCCTGATAAATGACCAACCTCTTGACGAGGACTATCTCGGCGGCCTCCCCGCTGTGATCGGGCTGGACGACCACACTTGGAATCTTGAGAGCAGCGAGTTCTTCCTGCTCGGCGACAACCGCGCTCACAGCACCGACAGCCGGCAGCTTGGCCCGGTTGGGCTGGACGACATTGAAGGAAAAGTCAGGTTCCGTTACTGGCCTCTGCACAAACTGCGGCTCTTTAGCGCCCCGACGTACAGGTCCCTGCCCTTCACGAAAAAAGTCTTTGGATTCCGCCCGGGGGACTAGCGCCCCTCAGCCAGCCACGCCGCCGCATCCTTTGCGTGGTAGCTCATTATCATATCCGCCCCCGCACGCTTGATGCCCGTCAGTATCTCCATGACGGTTCGCCGCTCGTCGATCCAGCCGTTTGCCGCGGCCGCCTTCACCATGGAGTATTCGCCGCTGACGTTGTAGGCGGCGAGCGGCATGTCGAAACTCTGCTTCGCCCTCGCGATGACGTCCAGATAGGCCAGCGCGGGCTTCACCATCACGATGTCCGCGCCCTCAAAGATGTCCTGCTCAATCTCGCGCATCGCCTCATTCACGTTCGGCGGGTCCATCTGATATCCCCTGCGGTCTCCCATCTGCGGCGCGGACTCCGCAGCCGTCCTGAACGGGCCGTAGAACGACGACGCGTACTTCGCCGAGTACGCCATGATCGGCACATTGTCGTGGTCGTTGTCGTCCAGCGCATCGCGGAGGGCCCCGACCTGCCCGTCCATCATTGCCGAAGGCGCGACGATGTCCACGCCTGCGTCAGCCTGCGAGACCGCCGTCTCGGCGAGAAGCTCAAGCGTCCGGTCGTTGTCCACGACGCCGTCTTCCAGCAGGATGCCGCAATGCCCGTGCGACGTGTACTCGCACATGCACACGTCCCCGATCACTGCGAGTTCAGGCTGTGCCTGCTTGATCGCCCGGATCGCCTCTTGGATGATGCCGCTGGGTGCGTATCCCTGCGACCCCGCTTCGTCCTTGCGTGATGGGATGCCGAACACCAGCACGGCGGGAATCCCCAGCTCCGCAACGGTCTCCGCTTCCACAATGAGACTGTCGAGCGAGTGCTGGAAGATACCCGGCATCGGCTCAACCTCGCGTGGTTCTCCAACTTCCTCGGAGACGAACATGGGATAGATCAGATCGGAAACGGACAGCCGCGTCTCCTGCACGAGACGGCGTAGCGCCGGTGTCGCCCTCAAGCGCCGCATTCGATTTTCCGGGAAGCTGCTCATCCGCCTGACCCTTCCGGCATATAGTGTGCAACTATCGCGTTCACGAGTCCAGCCGCCGTCGAGTCCTCGGCCAATATATCGACGTTCAGCCCCGCCTTGCGGGCCGTCTCAGCGGTCACGCGCCCGATGGAGGCAACTCTGGTATTACCTAACCGTGCTGCGTCACCCTCCAGCAGCGCCACGAGATTGGTGACCGTCGACGAGCTAGTAAACGTCACGACATCCACGCCCGACCCCAGCACTTCGGCTAGTCGTTCGCCCGCGCCGGAAGGCACCACTGTCCTGTACAGCGTCACCTCTCGCACATCCGCTCCCAGCCGTTCAAGCCCACGCCTCAATCGGTCGGGTCGGACCTCCGCTCCGGGCAGAAGAATGTTCTGTCCCGCGACTCCCTGCTCAGCGAGATCATCGATCAGCGACTGCGATACCGACTCCCGCGAAATGAGGTCGGCGACTATGCCGCGTTCACTCAACGCGCTCGCCGTCGCCTTCCCAATCGCCGCCACCCGCGAGCCGTGCAACTGCCGTGCGTCCCGGCCCAGCACGTCAAGCCGCCCGAAGAGTTGCTCGACCGTATTGGTGCTCGTGAATACCACCCAGTCATAGCTGGCCAGACCGTCCACCACCGAATCGATATCGCTAGTGTCATCCACCGGCTGTATCTCAATAGTCGGCACCTCCACCGGCTCAGCTCCTGCCATTTCCAGCAGTTCGACGAGATCGGCTGACTGCGTTCGAGAGCGTGTCACGAGCACGCGCTTGTCGAAGAGTGGCCGGTTGTCGAACCAGCGCGATGTCGCCCGCAGATTAACCACCTCGCCCACGACAACAACGACAGGGTTACTGAGTCCCGCCCGTTTCGCTGTGTCAGCGATATTTCCCAGTGGTCCGACCACCGTCTTCTGGTTCGACCAAGTCCCCCACTGAACCACGGCGACCGGGGTGTCCTCTTTTCGCCCCCCGTCGATCAGAGCTTGCGCTATTGCCGGCAGGTTCTCCCAGCCCATCAGCAGGCTTAGGGTACCCCCGGACTTCGCCAGCAGGTCCCAGTCCACCAACCCGTCTCCCTTATCGGGCGATTCGCTCCCTGTGACAATCGTCAGAGAAGACGCCACTCCCCGGTGCGTCAACGGAATGCCCGCATAGGTCGGCGCCCCTATCGCCGACGTGATGCCCGGCACCACCTCGAACGGGACATTCGCCTCCGCAAGCGCCGCGACCTCTTCCCCCCCGCGTCCGAAGATGAAGGGGTCGCCTCCCTTCAGGCGGACCACCCGCTTGCCGCGCCGCGCGCGTTCGACGAGCAGCGCGTTGATCTCCGACTGCCTGTCTCGCGGCCCACCCGGCCTCTTGCCCACGTCGATCAACTCCGCCTCTTTTGAGGCATGTCCCAGCAGTCGCTGGTCGACAAGCCGGTCATATACGACCACGTCGGCCGCCTCAAGATACCGATGCCCCCTGATCGTCAGTAGTTCCGGGTCGCCCGGCCCGGCACCGACGAGTGCGACCCACCCGACGGAGGGATAGTCACTCTGAGGTTTTTCCTTGTCTGTCATGATCGCCGTCGTCGTCTATCGGTCATAATAAGGATCGTCCGTTTATCCGTCTCTAACGATCTCAGCGGCCCCCGAATCGAGCAACGCCTTTGCTGCTTTCCGCCCAATCTCTTCAGCCTCTCCTACGTCTCCCTCGATCTGCGACCTCACGATCCTTCCGCCGTCCGGTGTCGCCGCCATGGAGAACATACGCATCTGCTGCCCGTCGATCTCGCCATACGCGGCAACCGGCTTCGTGCATCCCCCACCGATAGTATCCAGGAACGCCCGCTCCGCCCGAAACGCTCCTGCCGTCTCCTCTACGACGACCGAGGACAGCATCATCCCCATCTCCTCGTCATCCTTACGGAACTCCGCCACCAGCGTCCCCTGTCCGACATCCGGCGTGACCTGCTCGACCGACAAAAACTCCGTCGCCTCCGACAGCCTTCCCAGCCGCGCAAGTCCTGCCGCCGCGACGACCACGCCGTCGTAGTCCGCACCCTGCGCCTTTTCCAGCCGCGTCCCCACGTTCCCACGTATCGGCAGCACCTCGACATCGGGCCGCAGCGCCTTGATCTGCGCCTTTCGCCTCGGACTCCCTGTACCGAGTCGCGTACCCGCCGGAAGGCTCATGAGCGACAGCCCCGACTTCGACACCAACACGTCCCGCGCATCCTGTCGCTCCCCGACGGGAAGTATCATCAGCCCCTCGGGAATATCCGGCCCGACATCCTTCGCGCTGTGAACCGCGAAGTCGATTTCGCCGTCCAGCAGAGCGAGTTCAATGTCCTTTACAAACGCGCCCCGTCCCAGCAAGGTCAGCACGGCATCGGCATTCTGATCACCGCGCGTGGAGAGTTGCACGACCTCGAACTGCACGTCCACAAAGCGCTCTCTGAGCAGCGAGAGGATCTCTTCCGCCTGCGCGAGCGCAAGCGGACTCGAGCGGGAGCCGACACGGGTTGTTCGTGAGAGTTTCAAGCCCGGGCCTCCGTGTCAGGGTCGCAATTATGCGGTGGGAGCCGGCAGCGCCATCTCCTCGTACATCTCGCATACGTCATTGGTACAGTCGCACGTCGTTCCCACGAGCAAAGAGTCCATCAAGACCTCCCTCGCTCGCTCCACATCTCCCGCCTGCACGAGGTCGATCAACTCATCCGTCAGACATGCCTGCCAGTGGTCGAGGTTCAATCGGATCCCCTTGTCGAGAAGCTGCAGTCGAGCCTCCGACAGCAGGGGAGCCAGGTCGGCGAAGTCCATGAGCTCATGCCGCGACTCCAGCCGGCACTCGCCGTTCAATATCTCGCGAAAACGCCTGGCCAGCGCCGGACTCGCCCCTCCCGTCGACGTGGCAACAATCACCTCTCCACGGCGCGCCACGGAAGGCGTTATCCACGTGCAAAGATGGGTCACGTCCGCCACATTCAGGGGCACGTTACGCTCGCCCGCCTCCTCCGATACCGCCCGATTCACCGCCTCGTCACTCGTGTCCGCCACGATGGCGATGAACGCCCCATCGAGATCCCCTTGTCGATACGGTCGCCTGATCCACTCGATCTGCCCGTCTTCCGCGTGTCCCGCGACCTCGTCCGTCACCTCGGCACTCACCACGACGACCTGCGCCCCATACGGCATCAGCCGAGTGACCTTCTCCTCCCCCATCTCGCCGCCGCCGACCACGACGACGCGCCGTCCGCGTAGATCGAGGAAAACGGGATAGTACAGCGGCATTTTCGTCCAGACCTCGGCCAGCTACCGACCCGACTGGCCCTTCGCGGCCCACTCTTTGCGTTGTCTCTCCAGGTCGCGCGTCCTGGCTTCCTGCAGCTCTTCATCAGGCTTGGCCGCCGCCAAGTGGAAGATCGTGCCGAGACCCCACCGGTCGCGGTCGCTCGTGTTCGGCCCGGCCCGGTGGAGCATCTGCCAGTGGTGGATGACGATATCCCCCGGTTCCGCCGGTATCGGCACTTCCCGGGCGAAGTCGGCGTCTCCGTAGTCCGTGACCCCAAGCGAGAAACCGAATATCCCGGACGGCCCGTGCGGCCGCACCGGTCGCTTGTGCGTGCCCGAAATGTAGCGCAGGCAACCGTTCTCCTCGTCCACCGTGTCGAGGGCCAACCACATGGTCAGCGCCTCATTGGGCGTCAATGGGATGTAGAAGGCGTCCTGGTGCGCCGGCGTCTCCACCCCCACACGCGCCGGCTTGTTGAACAGCTGGCAGTACTGCGGCGCTACTTCTCCCCCAAGCAACAGTTCCGCAAGGGCCACGAACTTTCCGGTGTGTATCAGGTCGCTGAAATAGGCGTCGTACTTCGACATATGACCGAGACGCTTCAAGGTCTCCGGCCGTCCCTTCACGTCGTACATGACCTCATACTCGGGGACCGTCGGCGCGACCTCTTCGATGTACCTGTCGATCTCCGCGCGAAGGCCCGTCACCTCATCGGCATCCATGAACCCACGTACGGCGACCCATCCATTCTCGTCCCAGTGGCTCTTGAGGTCCGCTTGGTTATCCTGCCATCCCATGAGACCGCCTCCGATGGTGTGATGCTACGGAAACATCATACACGAACGTAGGGGAGGGTTCTTCAACCCTTTCTATATAGGCCTGATTTCACGCAGTGCTGACAGCAAGCGAATCGCGCTTGCCGTTGTTGTATCAATCCGTCATGACTGCGCCATAGTCCTTCAAATGCCGTGTGTGTAGCAGAACTCCCTACCGTCATTCCGGCGAAGGCCGGAATCCAGGGAATTCGGTTTGCGAGAATACGGAGGTATTAGCAAGAATCGGAATTAGATTTCAAGCGCTCGCCGTAACTCGACTGCGTTCTTGCGCCAGATCGTAATACGCCTGCCTTCGCATCCAGAACTCGGCATTGCTCCACCCGATGCCTTCAAGCGCGAGGGCCACCGCTGGCGAAATCCCACAACGTCCATTCACTAGCCTCGACATCGTGTTCCTGCTCACACCCAAGCGGTCGGCGCACTCTGTCACCGTCCAGCCCTCGGCTTCCATGCTTTCGCGGACGCTAACGCCCGGGTGTGAGGGACTTGCGATACTCATATGGTCTCCTCAATGGTAGTCAACCAAGTCTACATCCACAGCTTCTTCCCCCTCGAAGCGAAATACGATTCGCCAGTTGCCTGATACCCGAATACTCCATTGCCCTCGTCGGTTGCCCAACAGTGCATGAAGAAACAAACCGGGCAAATCCATATCGAACGGACTTCGTGCCGCCTCTAGGTCGTCGAGCAGCCGTCCAATGCGAGCAACGTGAGCCGGATTCAGCCCGCGTGGATCGTCACGTTCATGTAATCGCCGTAACCCCCGGTGCTTTATCTTCACTGCGTAACTGTACCGTGTAACGAGTCATGTGTCAATTCAGACTCTACGTTGCTGTTCAAGGACTTTCGTATCCGTGGCTGCTAAGCCGCTCTCGCGCTATCCGTCGCTCTTCATCGGTGAAAAGAGGCTCCCAGCGTTCCTGCAAGACAAAGGGCTTCCGCAGATATTTCCAGAAGCCCAAGTTGCCAGAGTCTCATCAATCCATACTGCTGTTCAGGTGCCTTTAGAAGCCGCTTAGCTGTGCAGACGCCACCGTGAGTTTCTATCATCTGTAGGAAGTAAGTAGGACGATATCCGTGTCCTGATGCACGACGATAGGTGTCTCGCATTGCTTCATCAAACTGGGTTTCAAGGTTCTCGGCCATGTAGTTATCGGTTCTCCCTCATTTACCTCCCCAGCGCCTTCGCAAGCTCCCCGCCCTGTTCCTGCATGTAGTCGTAGATGATGTTCACGTCGGTACCTATGCAAAAATCGATGACGCCCATGTCCATGTACGGCTTCGCGTCCTCCCAGTTGCCGATCTCGATGCGCGGTCGGATGCCCTTGGCGATGCACGTCTCGATCGTGTACTTCTGCGCCTCCAGAATCTCCGGGTGGTTATAGTCTCCCGCACGTCCGATGCTCATCGAGTAGTCGCCCGGGCCGAACTGCACCATGTCGATGCCGGGCACGTCAAGGATCGCCTCCAAGTCTTCGACCGCCTCGCGCTTCTCGACCATGATCGCGACGACCGCCTCCTCCGCCATCTTCACCCAGTCCGCCAGCGACACGCCGGGAAACACGTACCCCATGTCCCGCGTGCTCGTCGCCCCCGCGATGCCGCCTGCCGACGGCGTTTCCGGCCTGACGGCTCGGACCGACTCCCACGCGTCGTCCACCGTCCGGATATCCGCGAACAGCAGGTTCTGTATCCCAGACCCCGTTGCCTTCTCTGCGAGATACGTCCGAGGCTCCTGGTCCACCTTGATCATCGAGGTCATATGGTCGAACAGCTCAATCGCCCGCGCGAAATTGTCCAGCGAGAACAGGTCGTACGGAGCGTACTGGCTCGTGAACTCCACGTAATCGATCGTGCCGGAATACCCGATCACCTCCGCGATTCCCGGCCACACGGTATGCACATGCGTCCCAATCGTCGGCTTGCCTTCGTTGATCAAATCTCGCAGGACGTTGTTCTTCTTCAATATCGTCTCCTTATCGGTTTGTTTTACCTGTTAGTCCCCAAGCACGTTCCGCGAGATTATCATCCGCTGTATCTCGGACGTGCCCTCATATATCTCCGTAATCTTCGCGTCACGATACAGTCGCTCCACCGTCGAAGGGGAAAAATACCCGACTCCCCCGTGAATCTGCACGGCCCTGTCCGCTGTCTCGACCGCCACCCGCGACGCGAACAGCTTTGCCATCGACGCCTCCTTCACGAACGGCCTGCCCGCGTCGAGCAGCGTCGCAGCCTGCATCACCAGTAGACGCGCCGCCTCCACCTCCGTCGCCATGTCGGCAATCATCCACTGGATGCCCTGCATCTCCGCTATGGTCTTCCCGAACGCCTTTCTCTGTTTCGCGTACTCGACCGCCTCCTCGTAGGCCGCCTGCGCCACGCCCACCGCCTGCGCCGCTATGCCGATCCGGCTGGCGTTCAGCACCTCCATCGTCGCCCTGAACCCCTCGTACTCCTCGCCCATTCGGTTGGTCACGGGCACCCGGCAGTCGTCGAAGAACACCTCGCACGTCGACGAGGCGCGTATCCCCATCTTGCCATGCATGGGATTTATCGTCATGCCGGGCGCGTCGCCGTCGACGATCAGGGCAACGAACCCCCGCGATCCGAGATTGAGGTCGAGCGACGCTAGCACGATGAGCACTCCGGCCTCCGTCGCGTTCGTGATGAATACCTTCGACCCGTTCAGAACGTACTCGTCGCCGTCCCGCTTGGCCGTCGTGCGGATACCTGCCGCGTCGCTGCCCGCGCCCGGCTCGGTGAGCGCGAACGCTCCAATCAACCTCCCCGCCGTCATGCCCGGAAGGTACCTTTGCTTGTGCTCCTCCGTCCCGTGCATGTGGATGAACTGCGCCGCAAGGGACTGGTGCGCCACGTACACCGTGCTCGTGGCCGTGCATCCCCGCGCAAGTTCCTCGGCGACAATGGCCCCCTGCCGCGCCGTACCACCACTACCGCCATACTCTTCGTCGATGCCCAGACCGAACAGGCCAAGCTCGGCCAATCCAGCGATATTATCGGCAGGGAATTCACCGCTCTGGTCATACCCGGACGCCCTCGGCGCCAGCACGTCATCAGCAAACCCTCGCACCGCAGTACGGAGAAGCTGCTCTTCTTCAGTCAGCAGGAGTTGGTCCATCACTGCCCTCGTCACTACCTCGTGAATAGGGTAGAGGCGATTCGCGAATCGCCTCTACTGTCATTCCACCAGCACCCAGAACCTAGCACCTAGCACCCAGCACCGAGTATGACGCACCGAATTGACCGAATGCAACCTTGACACAGCCTCTCCCACACCTTTACAGTAGATTGCGAGATGCGAGTTCCGAACCGTTACGCGTACTACTACTATTACTACTTTACCGGCCCAACGGTTGCCGGAGAAGGACAGGTGCGCGGGACGTAGAACGGCAAGAAACCCCAGCGAAGACACCGAGACCTCAACCGGCAGCGGTTGGGGTCTTTTCGTGAGTGAAGGAGTGCTCGAATGCTACAGACGAAGACAAGGGACGTGAACGTATTGAAGACGGAGAAGTTGATACCCCCGGCGGACCTCATTGAGGAACTGCCGACCACCCCCGACGCCAAGCGGACGGTCATCGAAGGACGCCGAGCGATACAGGCGATCCTGGCAGGGGAGGACTCTCGGTTCCTCGTGATCACGGGGCCGTGCTCGATCCACGATGAGAGCGCGGCGCTCGAATACGCGACTCGGCTGAACGACCTGAACCTGAAGTACGCCGATCGCCTGCTCGTCGTCATGCGGGTCTACTTCGAGAAGCCGCGCACGACCGTCGGCTGGAAGGGGCTCCTCTACGACCCTCACCTGAACGACACCTTCGACATCACAAGTGGACTGCACAAGGGCAGGAAGCTCCTTCTCGATGTTGCGGAGATGGGCCTCCCGTCGGCCACCGAGTTCCTCGATCCCATCGTGCCTCAGTACCTTTCCGACCTCGTTAGCTGGGTCGCGATAGGAGCGCGCACGACCGAGAGCCAGACCCACCGGCAGATGGCAAGCGGCCTCAGTATGCCCGTCGGCTTCAAGAACGGCACCGACGGCAACACCAAGATCGCCGTCGACGCCATCGTGTCCGCCCAGGCACGGCACGGTTTTCTCGGCATCGACCCTTCGGGCCGCACAGCCGTAATCCACACGGCCGGCAACCCCTACGGGCACCTCGTCCTGCGAGGCGCGAACGACGGCCCGAACTACGATCCCGTCTCCGTAGCCAGTGCCCGACAGCAGCTTGAGGACGGCGGGGCTGCCGCCCATCTCGTCGTCGACTGCAGCCACGGGAACTGCTACAAGGACTACACGAAGATGCACGAGGCCTTCGAGAGCGTCGTCGAGCAGCGGGTAGGCGGAAACGCCGGCATCATCGGCGTCATGCTCGAAAGCAACCTCAACCCCGGCAGCCAGAAGATCAACGGCAGCTTGGAGTACGGGGTCTCCATAACCGACCCCTGCATCGGCTGGCAGGAGACCGAAGACCTCCTCGGCTGGGCCTACGACCAACTAGGCAACAACTCTCACTAATGTCTTGTCCAACGGAAAAGTCGGCCGGCGAAAACCCTCTCTCCCGTCGCTGTGAAAATCCCCTCTCCCGTCCTGGGAGAGGGCTAGGCTGAGGGTGATCCCATCCCCATGAAGGCAGACGAACAGCCCCACAAAACACCTGTGATACACTCCCACGACTCGACATGACCGACCAAGAGCCGCCAACAGAGACCGTGCCAAGCCCGCGACGCCTTAGCGTCCCCTGGGGCATCACCGACGCCATGATCGGTTTCGCCATCGTCGCTTGCGGCAGCCTGGCGTCTCTTCTGTTGTTGGGAAAAGTTCTCGGCTCGTTGGAACGACAGACCGACGGAGTAACGACCGTCGTCCTGTTTCTGCTCCAAGTCCTCATGGTCGCCACGGTCTGGCTCCTCGCCGTCAAGTGGCGCGGCGCGAGCCTGAGCAGCCTGGGCCTGGGAACGAGCGGTCTCCACTGGCCCAAGATCTTCGGATGGGCAGCCCTGGCGCTCGGCCTCAGTATCGTGGCCGGTCTCGTCTACCAACTCATCGTGACTGGCTTGGGATTAGACTCGCTGGAGCCGTCCCCGGTACCTGAACGCCTCTTGGGCGAGGGAGTCGTCCGAGCCTTCACCGTCGGCATTCTCGTCATCGTCGGCCCCGCCGCCGAGGAAATCTTCTTCCGAGGGTTCCTGCTTGCGGCCTTCGTGCAGGGCATCGGCGTGCTTCCCGGTCTTATCGTCGCTTCCGCTATATTCGCCGTAGCACACGGCGACCTCACCGTGCTTCTTCCCACATTCGCCAGTGGTGCAGTCCTCTCCTGGCTGTACCTCCGAACACGCTCGCTCTGGCCGGGCTTCCTTGCCCACGCGGGCCAAAACTCTTTAGCCGTGACGTTCGCCGTATGACCGTCTCAAATCGACTCGACCAAACGCTCAGCAAAGCCCGCGCCGAGGGCAGGACCGTCCTTTCCCCGTACATTACGGTCGGTTTCCCAGACGTGCCTACATCTATCGACATTGCCGAGGCCATCCTGCGGAACGGCGGCGACCTCCTCGAAATCGGCGTCCCGTTCAGCGACCCCATGGCCGACGGACCCACCGTTCAGAAGACCAGCTTCCACGCCCTGCAGCACGGCGTCAGCGTAGAGACGTGCCTCGACGCCGTCCGCCAGCTCCGTTCGAGGGACATCGAGTCTCCCCTCATGCTCATGGGCTACTACAACCCGTTCCTCAAGTACGGTCTCAGAGACCTCGTGCGTGATGCCGCCGCCGCCGGAGTCGAAGGCCTGATAATCCCCGATCTCCCGCCCGAGGAGTCGTCCGAGCTCGAAGCCCTCTGCGCCGAGAACAACATCCACCAGATCCACTTCGTCGCCCTCACGAGCACCGATGAGCGAATAAAGTACATTTGCGACCGCGCAAGCGGCTTCATCTACTGCGTCGCCGTGCTGGGAGTGACGGGCGCCCGTCAGAGAATCCACGCCGGCGTGGCCGAGCTAGTAGGTCGTGTCAAGCGCCATACCGACGTGCCGGTCATCCAGGGCTTCGGCGTATCCAGCAAGGAACACATCGACGCCATCGCGACCTACGCCGACGGCGCCATCGTTGCCAGCGCCATGTTCGACGCCATCGAACACGCCCCTGCCGACCGCAAAGTCCCGGCCGCCGTCGACTTCGTAAAGGCACTCAAAGGCATTCCCTAAACTTTCCACAACTCACTACGCAATACTTTCTATGCAATAGGAACCAATGGCAAAGATACGAGGCATACGCGGCGCAACCATCGCCGACGACAACACCCAGCAGTCCATCCTCGAGGTCACAGTCGAACTGTTGACGGCCATGGTCGAGTCGAACGATGTCGACGTCGATGACATAGCGGCAGCCTACTTCACCACGACGCAGGACCTCAACGCCGAGTTCCCAGCCGCCGCCGCTCGACAGCTTGGATGGCAGTACGTCGCCCTCCTCTGCGCCCACGAGATGCAGGTGCCGAACGCCATGGATCGCGTCATCCGCGTCATGCTCCTCGTCAACACCGACAGAGAAGCCTCCGAGGTCGAGTTCCAATACCTCCGAGGCACCGACGCCCTTCGCAAGCGCGTCGTGGAAAGCTAGACGCCGGTATACCCCGACACGCCGACCGGAGAAAAATGCTATGAAAGACTGGGACCTGCAAACCCTCTTCGACCGCGGAATGCTCGATGACGCCATCGTCCGCGACGAGCTCTTCAACGACATCGCCAACGGCAAGCGCCTCACCATCTACCAGGGACTCGATCCGACCAGCCCCAACATGCACATCGGCCACCTGGTGGGCCTGCGCGTCCTCCGGTGGTTCCAGCTTCACGGCCATCACCTCATTCTCCTGATCGGCGACTTCACCGGTCGCATCGGCGACCCCTCCGACCGCCCCGAAGCCCGAAAGCGCCTCACTCGCGCGCAGGTGCTCGAAAACGCCGAGACGTACACGGAACAGTTCTCCAAGATATTCGACCTCGATGGCGAGAATCCGGCAGAGGTCCGGTTCAACGGACACTGGCTCGACAACATTACCCTCGCACAGTTCGTAGAGATCATGGACAAATTCACCGTCCAGCAGCTTCTCGAACGCAGCATGTTCCAGGAGCGCCTGAAGAACCAGGAGGCCCTCTACCTCAACGAGATGATCTATCCCATCCTGCAGGGGTACGACTCCGTAGCGATGGAGGTCGACGCCGAGCTGGGTGGTTCCGACCAGCTCTTCAATATGATGCGTGGCCGCGACCTCGTGGATGCCTACCTCGGCAAGACCAAGCACGTCCTCACCACGCAGCTTCTCGAAGGCTTGGACGGTCGCAAGATGAGCAAGACCTACGGCAACACCGTCGACCTGAACGAAGACCCTGTGCCCATGTTCTTCAAGCTCACGCTCGTCCAGGACTCCAAGCTGCCCCGCTTCATGCAGGTCCTCACCAACCGCACGGACGACGAGATAGCCGCCATTGAGGAGCGGGCTAAGACCGAGCACAACATGATCGACGCGCGGCAGCAGTTCGCCCACGACATCGTCACGATGCTCCACTCAGAGGAAGCCGCCGACGAGGCCCAGCGCGAGTTCGAGCGGGTCGTCAACGAGGGCGAACTGCCCTCCGACATTCCCGACCTCCACGTCCCACCCGACACTCAACGCGAGGACGGCGTCGGTGTCGTCGATCTTCTGGCTCTCAGTGAGCTCGTGCAGAGCAAGAGCGACGCCCGCCGCCTCGTCCAGCAGGGCGGCATCCGCATCAACGGCGAGATGATCGAAGACCCACGCTCGTCCGTCCCGTCATCACGACTCGCAGGCGCCCTCATCAAAATCGGCAAACGAGGCTACGTCCGCGTCAGGGTAGGGTAGGGCGTCCTAGGAAAATCCCCTCTCCCGTCGTGAGAGAGGGCTGGAGCTTGCCCCGTACTGGAAACGGGGGTGGGGTGACTTATCCCCTCTCCCGTCGTGGGAGAGGGCTAGGGTGAGGGTGATTCCCTGGACTCCCCCATCCGTTTTCTAGGACAGACTTCCAAGACGGAAGGCTAGAGGCGTTCTTTCTGCCCATAGACCACCTGAGCTTCATCGAGGACAACCCGCCGGAAGGAAGGGTCGAGATCGTTCGCAGTATTCAAGTCCACCTGCCTGCCCATCAGCTCGCTCAGGTCTCGCTGCATAGAAAAGAAGGCCAAGCCGGGAGTATGCCCGGTCTCGAACTCCACCAGCATGTCGACATCGCTCTCCGCAGAGAAGTCGTTTCTCAGCACCGAGCCGAACAGTGACAACTGCCGGATGTGATGCTCCCGGCAGAAGTTCCTGATTCTCTCTTGTGGTATGTCAATACTGAGAGTTGTCATAGTCTTGCCTGTTCTTCCTCAACGTATCCTCAGCATGACCCGCCGTACCGCATCCACCAAGGCGTCGATCTCCGTCTCGGTCGTCAGCGTGCACAGCGCCCCCGCCGCCTTGGTCTGCATCAGAATGCCCTCGTTGAGCAGCCCCGTGAACAGCTTCCCCTGCATATCGCGGTCTGCCCGCAACACCGAGCGGTAATCAACGATCCGCTCCTCCGTAAAGTGAATGCCGAACAGTGAGCCCACTCCTGTCACCTGCATCGCGATATCGAGCTCGTCGAAGACCGCCCTCAGCTTCGCCCGCAGCATGTCCCCAAGCGCGTTCATGCGCTCGTAGACCTCCGGCGTCAGTTGTTCCAGCGTCGCCAGCCCGCCAACCATCGTCATCGGGTTCGCGTTGAACGTCCCCGCGTGAGACACCACAGGACCATCCGTCGGGTCGTACAGATCCATCAGGTCGGCCCGTCCACCCCATGCTCCTACCGGCATTCCCCCGCCGATCACCTTCCCGAACGTCGTCATGTCCGGGATGACGCCCATCTGCTCCTGCGCCCCGCCCTGTGCAAGTCGGAAGCTCTGCACCTCGTCGAAAATGAGGATCAGTCCCAGTTCCGTAGTCAGGTCGCGCAGGAAAGCCAGATACTCCGCGTCTGCGGGCAGATACCCGAAGTTCGACAACACCGGCTCGATGATCACGCACGACAGCTCGTCCGCGTTCTCCCGCAGAATCCGCTCCGTCGACTCGATATCGTTGTAGTGCAGGCTGACAACGTCCTCGACCACGCTCGGCGGCTGTCCCGGCCACTCTGCAACGCTCGTGGGCTCCACAGGGTCCAGCGCGTCGAGCGGACTGTAGACGCTCACCGACACGTACTCGTGGTTCCCGTGATAGCCACCTTCGATCTTGGCGATCTTATGCTTCCCCGTGTAGGCACGGGCCGCCCGGATGGCGTTCAGCGTCCCCTCGGTGCCCGAGTTCGTGAACCGCACCTTCTCGAGCGACGGTACCCTCTCACACAGCACCTGCGCCAGCCGCACCTGCGACTCGTGCGGCGTGCTGTAGCTCAGACCGTCCAGTGCCTGCTCGCGCACCGCCTCGACCACCGTGTCGTTGCTGTGACCGAGCACGTAGGTCGTTGCGTTGAGCATGAAATCGAGATAGCGGTTCCCGTCCACGTCGACGACGTGATGCCCCTCCGTCCTCTCGACAAAAAATGGGTACGGCCCGAAATACGCCGTCCCGCGAGAGCTCCCGCCGGGCAGATATCGCTCCGCCTCGACCTGAAGCTCCGCCGACCTCGCCGTCGAGGCAATATATCGTTCAACTTCCGATCCCATTTCTTTCCCTATTACCTCGTCCACGTGTACTTGGTAGAACTTGAATGGCTCCTCTTCCCCTCTCCCGTCGTGGGCTGACAGGGGTAGGCATTCAGCTATTACCCCCACTTTGAACGCAACCCCGCCACTGTCATTCTGAACATAGCGAAGCGGAGTGAAGAATCTAAAATGCCCGTCCTATGGCAGCGCCGACATGGAGAATTCCTACCCCGTCGGCGAGGATGCGGATGGCGCGCCGAATAACCCGTCTTGCAGTCATGGACTTTAGATTCCTCGCTACGCTCGGAATGACAGGGAGACAGGGCTGGATCGTAGCTACAAGTCCGTTTTACCTACCCCTGTCAGCCCGTCGTGGGAGAGGGCTAGAGTGAGGGTGCGTAACAGCTAATCTACCAGCATCTACTCCGCCTGAAACGTCCCGTTCACTTCCTGCTTTCGTCGCAGCCCCACCAACACCTCGTTCAAACTCCCCGAACGAAACCCCTCCAAATCCAACGTCACATACGAATACCCTATCGCCCGGAACCGCTCGATCACTCCCCGCCGCGTCTCCTCATCCAGCAATATACGAAAATCCTCGGGCCCGACCTCAATACGCGCGACCGCGTCATGGTGCCGCACTCGAAGCCGCTCGACGCCCAGTGACCGCAAATACTCCTCCGCTTCCGCGATCTGCACCAACGCCTCGACCGTCACCGGCGTCCCATACGGGATCCGCGAGGACAGGCACGCCTGCGCTGGCTTGTCCCACGTCGGCAGACCCATGGATCGTGACTGCTCCCGGATCTCCGCCTTCGTCAGTCCCGCCTCCACCAACGGACTTCGCACCCCACGCTTCTTCGCCGAGTTGATTCCTGGCCGAAAATCTCCCGTGTCGTCCAGGTTGTGCGCGTTGATGATCTGCGAGTACCGCGCTTCCGGCAGAGTCGAAAGGTGCGTGTACAGCTCTTCCTTGCAGAAGAAACAGCGGTTGGGATCGTTGATGCGGTAGTCCTTCCGCTCAACCTCCGCGGTCTCGATGACCCGGTGATTCAGCCCCAGCACACCGGCCACTTCAACCGCCCCCTCCAGCTCCGACGGAGCAAGGCTCGGCGACTTGGCTGTCACAGCCAGAGAAGCATGACCAAGCACCTCGTTCGCCACCGCCGCCAGGAACGTGCTGTCCACTCCCCCCGAATACGCGACGATGACATGACCCATGTCTGCAAGCGCGGACTTAAGCGCGGCCAGCTTCTCGTCCGCACCTATTTTCGCTGGAGCGACCATAGTACGAACCCCAATTACTTTACTCCTACTGGAGAGTGTGTCCTTTCGAGCGCGTCTGCTACAACAGGATTGGAGCCGGGAACCGCTCGGCCCAATCTCCAAAGAGAAAGGGGGTGGTAACGATGGATTCTCCAAGCTAAGCTGATGAGTTGCGTCAGCGTCGTATTAGAGAGTCTATGTAACCCGGCGAGTCAGCTAAGCACTTAGTGAACAAGGCTGACTCCCCTTTTCCTCCACTTGATACTGCTAGCACATTCTCCACCTAAATACTAGGTGGAGATTTTTTATCGCATCGAGATTCTAACAGACGACCTTCTACCTGCAACCCCTCTCTAATCCCTATACCCCGGACTGTGTGCAGGATGGATTGCCTGTCAAGGTGGTATACTACTGGTATGAATCTTAGTCCCGGCAAATTTGAACCGAAGCACTTAGGTGGCAGTCCGAATTTGGACAAGCGACTAGATTCTGCACAGGAGAAACGGAACCATCGAAAGCAGTTGGGACAAGACAGCGAAGCAATAATAGATTGGAAGGCTATTGGAATACTAGGCTTACTCTTAGGCTTCGCCCTCGTCATGTTCCTGCTAATCACACGGATAGTATAATGCAGCAGATTAGCGATGAGAGACTAAAAGCACTTACTGCTACTTGGCACCTTGTGGCCGATAGGAAGCAGGGTTATGAGAAACCAGAGAATCCTCATACGTAAGGGAGACGGACAAAGGAAAAGTTGTTACCAACTATACCCCGACTCCCAGCTGAGTATGGAGGAAGGTAGGTGGGGTACGAATCATACTACCACGACGCTTAGTGATGTGAGAACTGGAACGAACTAGCAGTTCACCCTGCGTGCGTCAGCATCAGCAATCGGTCGCTCTCCGTCCAGTACGGCTCCATCTTGCAGAGGAACTCTTCCAAGGTCTCTTCCGGCGTCGAGTCCGTCGTGTCGAGCGTGATCTTGTTGATGATCGCCGAACGCGCAAACTCCTCCTCGAACCGCTCCAGCACAACTTCGATGTCCTCGTCGCGCACCACCCCGTCCTCATGCGGCGCGTTCCTCATTCGACTCCGCACCACCTCCGCCGACGCCCTCATCAGCACAAGCACCGTATCAGGCCTATACTTCATAAGTCCCTGCTCGACGTTCTGTGCCTCGATACGACGGTCCCCCGGCTCCCCCGGGCGGCCATACCCGAAGTACATCGGCGCATAGATCATCTCGTCTATATGATGACCGATGTGAAGCCCGCCGAAGTCCGTCGACGTCATCGGCCGGTTCGGTGTGTGGTAGTACAGCGTGTACCGGCTGAAAAGCTCCTTCAGCTTCGGCGACATCTCCAATATCTGCCGCTTCTCATCCTCGTCGAAGATGATTATGTCCGGGTCCAGCGGCGGATGTCCCGAATGATTCGGCAGCTTGAAGTGGTCGTGGAAGATGGTCGTCTTCCCAAACGCGCCCATCATCCACTCCTGAAACCCCAGCATTAGCGTCGTCGTCCCAGTGTACTCGCATCCGACTACTATGATGTTCATCTATTGCCCCATCTTCTTGAATTGATCCTGCTTAGTCTGGCGTCCTGTCTGACAGCTTCACCAACATATCGCCCCGATAAGTATCCCCTCTCCCATACTCGATACGGGGGTGAGGGTAGTTCTTCAAAACATAACTATCCGTTCCATACATTGAATTTCCGAGATAGAACACTAGGCGACACGTGCGAAAAGACCGGCAACGACACCAAAATGGTCCGACAACCTATGCTCCCCGTCGTAGTTGCTTATCACGCCGAGATACTCGGCTGCCAGGTTGCCGCCCAGAGCAACATGGTCAATACTTTCCCTTCCCTGAAAGTCCAGTCCCGCAGTTGCGATGGTCATGCGCGATGCAACTGTCGAATGAAGAGCCGTCTGAACGTCTTTTGGTACCCAGCCATTCTCCTGTATCCGCTGATTGAAATCACCTACCAATATGAGTCGTTCATGCGATGTGCGGTCCAGCACTTCTGATAGACCGCCGAGATACTGTAGATGGTCTTCCCATCTCTTGCGTTTCACTGCGGTCCCGCGCACCCGTGAATCCGCCCAAGGGATACACACGCCCATAACGGTCATCGGACCCTCAGAGGTCTGCGTCACGCCGGACACGTACCGCCCCGGCGGCATTGTATCGCTCCCGACATAGTCCACATCTTCCCAGGGTTCTCGTGACCAAAGCAGCACCTTCCGCCGCTCTTCCCTGACCTTGTATCCATAGTCCGCTCGTGAGCAGCTCACGTGCCCGCCTTGCGACAACAGCCCAACATGCGTTTCAGTGAGGCACACAATCTCCGGTTTGTGCTGTTCTATCCGATTCAGGATCTCCGGGCTCCGCTTTGACCGGGGCGTAGCCCATTCGACATTCCAGTTCACCAGTGTCGCTGCCACGATGCCCTAACCTACAGCCCCTACACAATTCTCTCTACTTTCCTCTTTCTTCTTTTCACTTTCCCTGCATGACCATCCTCCGCCTGTCCTCAATCGTTAGATGCCCCCGCAGCGCTAACTGGAGCTCATCCACACTCTCCTCGACCGTCGCCTCCGACGTGTCGATGACGATCTTGGTGTGGATCACCGACCGCTCGAACTCCGTCTCGAAGTCCGCCAACACCGGCTCGATGTCTTTCTTCTGTACGATGGAATACGGGTGCGGATTCGCGGCCATTCGCTCCGCTATCACGTCCGGCGAGGCCTTGACACAGACGAGCACGGTGTCCGGAGCCTGCGAAATGAACTCCATCTCGAGATGTTGGGCGTACTTCCACCGAATTCCACCCTGCGGCTCCTTCTCGTGCCCGTAGCCGAAGAACGGGGCCGCATACACCGCGTCCTCGATATGATACCCGACGACGATGTAGTCGTCCGCCCGGCACGTGTTGGGCATGTGGTAGTTCATGCTCTGCCGCTGGACCATCTCCTTCATCTTCGGCGTCCACGCCATGATCTGTCGCAATTCCTCGTCGGTCAGAGGCTCGGCGGGCGGCCCGATGCGGTAGGTTGCAATATGGGGAATCTTGAAATGGTCGTGGATTTCCTGCGTCCCCCCCAACGTCGTGCGCGCCCACTCCGCTATTCCGTTGGCAAGTGTTGTTGTTCCCGAGTATTCGCATCCGGCTATGATGAGGTTCATTCGTTGTCCTCTGTCGTCTTGAAGATTTCCTGGAACTCCAGCCCCGTCTCTTTCGTGATCCCGCTGGCGAGGTAGTATAGCGCAATTCCCAAAATAGTTATCGAGGGTACCGTGATGACCGGAAAGCTCAGCGCCGTCATGCGGCCAAGCTCCTCGTTGAAGGCCGTCGTGCCCGGATCGCTCACGACCACGACCCGCGCCAGCACATAGTTCAGGACGGTAGACACGAGCAGCCCAAACGCGATCATGTACGTGGCAGTGGTAACCCTTCGTTCATACGCCTCCACGCTCTGCCGTCGTTCCAGCGCCTCGTACACCCGCTCGACGTTGATGACCTTGTGCATGATCGTCTTGACGAGCGGGTAGGGCGTCCGCATCGACACCACCACCGCAACGCAGATGATGAACGGGATCACCGCCTCCTTGATCGCCAGCCACTCCACCGGCAGCTTCAGCAGCCCGATGCCCCCCGTCAGCAGCACGCTTGCAAACCCCAGCATCGAGTACGGGTTGAACCCCCGCCGCACGATGAAGTCGTACAGCCCATACCCCACCGGAAACGCCAGTGCAACCAGCAGTCCGTTCACCGGCCCCAGCTGATCCTCCCCGCTGAACCGCACCAGGATAATCACCGGTATGACGATATTCACCGCCAAACTAACCAGCGGATTCTCCCGACGACTCTTCTTCCGCTCCGAACTCATTGCACCTCCAAACACGAATAATGATTGTAGAGCCGCCCGAACGATTACGCCACTAGCCCGTCACTCCGCCCCCCCACACCCGTCATTCCTTTGACAATACCCCTGGCCAACCTCCCGTAGGGGCGATTCGCGAATCGCCCTCCACTCCAACTATCCCTATTCGCAATACCCCTAACTTCCCCCTCTGTGTTCTCTGTGGTGAATCCCCCGCGCCCTCCGCGGTGAATCTCCCCACCTCTGGCACACAATCCCCGTTTATGAAACACTCTCGCCCACACCCAATGAAGGACCCCCCATGCCCGACACACTCGACGACCTCCTCAAACACCTCGATCCGAACCCCCTGACCACCGGACACGGCTTCACCGAAGGCCCCGTCTGGCACCCCGACGGGTACTTCCTTTTCACCACCGTTCCCTACGTCTACCGCCTCGACGTGGACACCGGCGAACTGACCGTCCTCCGCGACAGTCCCGCCGGCTCCAACGGCATGACCCTCGACCTCGAAGGCCGCCTCGTCATGTGCGACGGCGAACACCGCAGCGTCACGAGAATGGATCCCGACGGTGCTATCGTGCCCGTCGCCGCATCGTGCGAGGGACGCCCCCTCAACAAGCCCAACGACGTCGTCTTCCGCTCCGACGGCACCATGTACTTCACCGACCCCGGCGCGTGGCCCAATCACACACCGAGCGCCCCGCTATACAAGAATTTTGTCTACGGCGTGACGCCGGACGGCAGGGTCTTCGAGGCCGCCCCCTTCGAGTACCCCAACGGCATCGCCTTCTCTCCCGACGAACGCACCCTCTACGTCACAAACACCCGGCACCACAAGCACATCAGCGCCTACGACGTAGCCCCCGACGGCACGCTATCCAACCGCCACGTCTTCGCTGAGCTACCCCAGCACGGCGAGCCCGGCGTCCCTGACGGCATCAAGGTCGACGTGGAAGGTCGCACCTACTGCACCGGCCCCGGCGGCGTCTTTGTGCACGGCCCGGATGGACACTACATCGGCAAGATCCGTCTCCCGGAGCTACCCGCCAACCTCGCATGGGGCGACCACGACAACAAGACCCTCTACGTCACCGCCCGCACCTCCGTCTACAGGATGCGGATGAAGGTCGAGGGCACTCGTATGCCGAGGGCGTAGTGTTCCTCGCCCCCGTAGCAGTCCATCTCCTCCTCGTCCGCGACGGCAAGATACTCATGCTCCGCCGGTACAACACCGGGTACCAGGATGGGAATTACAGCGTGGTCGCCGGTCACATCGATGGCGGAGAAGAGCTTAAGACCGCCATGATCCGCGAGGCGCGCGAGGAAGCCGGCATCACGATATCTCCTTCGGACTTATCAGTCGTCGGGGTGTTGCACTTGATGGAAGACGACGAGTACGTCTCCTTTTTCCTCCACGCCTCCAAATACACAGGCAAAGTCGTCAACATGGAACCGGACAAATGCGACGACCTGAGTTGGTTCGACCTCGACGACCTGCCGCCCAACACCATCCCCTACGTCCGACGCGCCATCCAAAACTATCGCGACCGCCTCTGGTTCGACAGCCTCGGTTGGCGCTAACCAGCATTATCCCCTCTCCCGTTCTGGGCTGACAGGGGTAGGTATTTGGTGTTTCTTACCTACAAGTCGTAGTCTCGGTCATGTCATTCCTCACTCCGCTTCGCTGCGTTCGGAATCTCAAATACTCGTCTTCCAAGCCAAGCTCCGCAGCCGGAAACATGTCATGACGGTGGCACAGCATTTTAGATTCCTCGCTGCGCTCGGAATGACAGGCAGGCGGGGTCGGATCATAGCTGGAATCCGTTTTACCTACCCCTCTCTCCCCGTTCTGGGAGAGGGCTAGAGCCTGCCCTGTACTCGATACGGGGGTGAGGGTGATTCCCCCAGCACCCATTACCCCCCTCACCTACCCGTAGCTAATATGCAGCCGCACCTCCGTCAACCTGACCGCCTCGAAGTGCGGCCCTGCCCCCTTGATGAACCGCACCAGCAGCTCATTCTCCCCCTTCCTGATCGGCAGCCCCGTCACGTCGAACCGGATCACCGTCCCCTCAACTCGACGTTCAGACATCGTCGTGTGATAGACCACCCCGTCGAAAGCCGTGTACCCCCAGCCGTCCTCTGATCGCTCCATCGACGACCACGCCACCGCCTCCCCGTTGATCCGAACGTCCAGCTCGTCGTCCTCATTCAGATTGTCGAATCCCAGGTCCAGCGTGCATGACTGCAGGCCGTCGTCCGCCTTGGCCGCCTCAACGTCGTCGGCGATGTCCAGCGTCAGCGACGAGCCTCCGCCCGGCTGCGTCTCCTCCATGAACACCGGCAGAGACGCCCACGGCAGGGCATACCGGAACGCGCCACTGTGGTACTCCTTCCCCGAACGGTCCGAGTGATCGAGCTCATACCGCTTGTTCAGACGCCCCAGCTTCTCCCTGTCGACCATGTTGCCCAGCACGCGCGTCTTCCACTCGTTCGGTGCGTTGAAGTAGTTGAACAGGTAGAACCCGTCCACGCCCGCGTCCCAGAACCGCGCCGCCAGCGCATAGAGTAACTCCTCGTCCAGAGCCCACCGCAGCGCCTCAAGGCTTCCATAGATCAGGCAGTCCGTTCCCTCCGCCACCTCGACGAACTCCCGGATCGGCTGCTCGAACGGCATGAAACCCCCGCCAGCCGCCACGATGTCCACCAACCCCTCCGTTATCCACGTCTCCACGTCCAGCCCGATGCGCTTGGAGTCGTACAGCGTCGGCGGGACGCGCACGAGCAGGTCGAGGTGCTTGCCCTTTTTCTCGCCGACCTCGTCCATCCGCTGACGGATGCGCCGGATGAAGTCGGTCATCAGGTACCGGTTGGAGTACGCCTCCTCCACCCGGAAGAAGGCCGGATGCCGGAAGTAGTCGAGTTCCACGCCGGCCACGTCGAACTTCTCGAACAGTTCGAAGATGACCTCCAGCAGGTGCCCTCGCACTCCGGGGAACTTGTAGTCCACCCCACGTGCAATCGCGAACTCCAGCGTCGGACGCGGAATGTACTCGTTCGGCTGCCCGATCAGCCACTCACGATGCTCCCGCCGGAACTTGCCGTGACCCGGCGCGTCATACGCAACATCGTAGTGACTGTTCATCCGCATCGACGGCAGCACGTCGATGCCCGCCTCGTGGAACTGCCGCGTGATCTCCGTCAGCGGTCCGCCTGAGCTCTCGATAAGCCCATAAAGGTTCTTGTGCAGCCAGTAGGTCCGCTCGTCCTTGAAGTGCTCGTATCCGTCCCCCGTACGCTCGCCCACCTCCGTCTCGTACTCGTACGTCTCGCTGTTGCCCACGCACCACGACACTCCCCCAATCGGAGATCCCGGATACGTGTCGATCATGAGCTCCGTAATCGTCTCCGGCGTCACGTCAGACGTCATGTTGCTCATGATCCATCCGTCGTCGTTGCTGATTATCATCCGGTTCTTGCGACTCATTGAGTTCTCCCCATTCCCTGTCGATTTTCGCGCATCATACTACACGCTCCTAACCCCCTCACGCCCCCATCGTCATTCCACCGCAAATCCCTCTCCCGTCGTGGGAGAGGGCTGGGGTGAGGGTGAAAGGCCCATAGCTGCAAGGCGCCTCCTCTATTCAGACAGTGCCTCGCCTCCCACCCCCTGTCATTCCAAACCGCAACCCCCACCCCCTGTCATTACGAGCGCAGCGAGGAATCTAAAATCCTCGTCCTCCATAGCGCCCACCACCACACCAGCTTGACGTATAAGAACATATAATCTGCACTAGCCCTGTCGCTTGAGCCTTATCCGCCTACCCGCCCCAACCCGTGAAACTGTGCGAGACACTATGAAAATTCAGACCCGAAATCCTAGACCATGCGAAGAGTCTCAAACCCTCTCACATTCTCAAACCGTCTCACGATTTCGGAGCACCCCCTGTTCTCAAACCCTCTTACATTCTCAAACCGTCTCACGATTTCGGAGCACCCCCTGTTCTCAAACCCTCTCACATTCTCAAACCTTCTCATGCCGATGAACAAAGTCCATACCAAAAAACAAAGAAAGGACCTAACAACATGACCACGACCCCAGACCAACCGCAACACCCAAAGCCGCTCCCCCGATTGCCCCTCCGGCAGCATCGTGCAATCGAGTGCCTTATCGTCTGCCCAACCACCGCCGACGCGGCTAGGGAGGCCGGAGTTAGCCTCGCCACCCTCTACCGATGGATGAAGAGGCCCACCTTCAGGGAGGTCTACAGACGACGACACGCCCAGACCCTCCTTCATGTCATACAACAGATCGGAGATCATCTGGCCAAGGTATTCGAGGACCTCGCCGTCCATCGGAATTCACCCGATCCTAGAGTCCGGTTGCAGGCCGACAAGATCATCCTGGACTACCACCACTCAGCCCTGACCCACCAGGACAGTTGAAGCTGCCCCAAAACTCTATATGATAGAGAGCGCCATCTCGCAACTGAGCCCTGAAGTAGTGTCTTACTGCAGAGATTCACCCGAACCTGCTAGTCCGAGAATATCCCCTCTCCCTTGACGGGAGAGGGTTAGGGTGAGGGTGATTCTTCAGTAACACGCCCATCCACTCTATGCAAAAACCGCTAAGAACAGGCCCATTGCTCAACACGGAAACAAAAAATCCATGATCGACATCTACACCGACGGCAGCTGCATTGGAAACCCCGGGCCCGGCGGCTGGGCCGCGATCATCATCGAGAACGGCGCGCCCCGAAAGCTGCACGGCCGCGACGACAACACCACGAACAACAAGATGGAAATACTCGCCGCCATCAAGGGAATTGAGGCCACGCCATCCGGTGCCGACGTGCTCGTCTACAGCGACAGTACATACGTCATCAACACGATGACCAAGAACTGGAAACGCAACAAGAACCGGGATCTCTGGACCAGGCTGGACTCCGCTGTCGCCAAGCGTAACGTACATTGGAGCTGGGTAAAGGCCCACGCTGGACACCCGCTAAACGAAGAGGCCGACCGCATCGCCAACGCTGAGGCAAGAAGGGAACCCCATGAGTAACCCATCACAGCCCCCATCTGGTCAGAAACTCTCACACGTCGACGCCTCCGGCAAGGCCCAGATGGTCGACGTGGGCCCAAAGGACTCCACTGAGCGCATGGCCGTCGTCACGGGAAGCGTCCTCATGCAGCCCGACACCGTGAAACTCATCGAGACCAACGACATCGAGAAGGGCGACGTCCTCGGCGTGGCCCGCATCGCCGGGATCATGGCCGCCAAGAACACCGCCCAGCTCATCCCCCTCTGCCACCCCCTGCCCCTCGACAAGGTCACGGTCGAGTTCCGGCTCAACCACGAACAGAGCGCCGTCGACATCCGCGGCACCGCTCGAACGACCGCCAAGACCGGCGTCGAAATGGAGGCCATGACCGCCGTCAGCGTCGCCGCCCTCACGATCTACGACATGTGCAAGGCCGTCGACCGCGGGATGCGTATCGGCGACATCCGCCTCCGCCACAAGACTGGCGGCAAATCCGGCGACATCGTCCTCGAATAACCAATGCCAAATCTCTTCCATTACGTTGCAAACCACATGCCCACAACCCCAAAACCGTTATTACCAAGAAAACAACGCAATCCTCCCCAGCCCGTCATTCCCGCGAACGCGGGAATCCACTAAACCCCTTCGCGAACTCCGCGCTCTCTGCGGTAAACCACCCCTAAACAGGAACAACACATGACTACACAAAAAATCCTCGTCACCGGAGCCAGCGGCCTCATCGGCGGCCTCATCGTCAAGCACCTCGCCGACAAGTACGACTTCACCGCCCTCAACCGCCGTCCCGTCGAGGGCATCCCCTGCACGCAGGCCGACATCTCCGACCTCGATGCCATCCTCCCCGCCTTCGAGGGCGTGGATATGGTCGTCCACATGGCCAACTACATCGACGACGTCTTCGACTGGGAAAAGCACCTCACCGCCGGCATCATGGGCACCCGCAACGTCTTCGAGGCCGCGCGCATCCACGGCGCCCGCAGGGTCGTCTACGGTAGCACCGGCGACACGCAGACCGGCTACGAGTACGACAAGAGCCTTCCGTACGGACACATAGGCGCTGGCAAGTACGACGAGCTGCCCGACACGTGGCCCATGGTTACCCACCTCGACCCCGTCCGCCCGAAGAGCGTCTACGGCGCGTGCAAGGTCTTCGGCGAGGCCCTGGCCCGCTACTACTCCGACGTGTTCGACATGTCCATTCTCTGCATCCGGCTGGGAGCCGTAACGCCTGCCAACAGGCCGACGCAACGCCGTCAGGCGATGGGCTACCTCAGCCACCGCGACTGCGTGAGCGTCGTCGACAAGTGCCTTCAGGCCCCGCCGTCCCTGAAGTTCGACATCTTCCGCGCGACCTCCAACAACAAGTACCGCTGGCTAGACATCGAGCACACCCGTGAAGTGCTCGGATGGGAACCACAGGAAAGCGCCGACGACTACGAAATCGAAGATGAAGGCGGCTGGCATCAGGTCTACAACGCCCACATGGACCGCGCCGCGCTCGGAATAAAGGAGAACGAAGACTAGTGACACCAACACCGCCGGGACCGAGACCCATCAAGCCCAAGGGCGACATCCGCCTGCTCTTCGTGGCCGACATTTCGAGCCACGCGCGGGAGCCCTTCACCAGCGATCCCGCCACGCCGGAACAGATCGAAAGGCTCGTCGATCACTTCGCGTTGAGCGGGGCCGACGCCTTCGGCCAGGAGGTCTTCGGACAAGGATGGGTCACCTACTTCCGCTCCGACACCTATGAGTTCGATCAGCGCCCACAGCATCGTCGCTGGATCCCCTTGCTCGATCAGGGCATCAATCCGATTGAGATAATCTGCAAACGCGCCCATGAGCGCGGCATGAAGTTCATCGCCGGCGCACGGTTCGGCGACGACCACGGCGCTCCCACCCAGGGCGCTCAGTGGATGTTCGACCACCCGGAGTTCATCCTGAAAGACGTTCCGCCGGGACCTCTCGCCAACCCGGGCAATGCGATGGACTTCTCCTTCAAAGAGGTGCGCGACTTCCACTTCGGGGCAGTCGAGGAGATCGCAAGCCGCTTCGACGTGGACGGCATTGAGATAACCTTCCGAAGCGACAACCACTTCCCGTACCCGCGCTCCATCTCCCGCGAGCGTCAACACCTGATGACCGAACTCTTCCAACGCATCCGCGACATGATGGACGACGAGGGACGCAAGAAGGGCAAGAAGCTGCTCTTGGGCGTTCGCGTTCCCGAGACCATCGAAGAGTGCCACGACTGCGGCCTCGACATTCCCACGTGGATCACCACGGGTATCCTCGACTACGTGAGTCCGGCCAACACCATGTACGCGAACCACAACGCGCAATGGGAGGAGTTTTCGAGCCTCACCGAGGGAACAAGCTGCCTGCTCCTGCCCGGAGTCATGCCGTTCTGCTCTGCCTCCGACGCGCGAAGCGACACCGTCCCGTGGGCCCTCCAGCCCGACACCGGCAAGAGCGGCACCGACGAACACATGGCCTTTCAGTCGCGCGTCTACCTCCGTCCGATGGCCGAGAACAACTACCGCGCCCTTGCCAACAATATGTACGGCGCCGGGGCCGACGGCATTTCGAGCTTCAACTATCAGGAGCAGTACACCGGGAACCTCATGGGCGACTTCCCCGGCTCGCTGGCCCTGCTCCGAGAGCTCCGGGACCCCGACGCCCTGAAGGCGCAACACCGAACCTATCTCTTCCGCTCGATGATGGGCGGCGTGGACTACCACGGCGCTATGGGCATGGCCTCTACCGGCGTGATCAAGGACGACAAGATCGTCCTGAGCCGCGAGACGCCCGGCGACCGTCAGGAATACCGCCTCCGCCTCTGCGAGCAGTGGGACGATATCGGCTACGCCTACGCTGCCCTCCGCGTGCAGAACCTCCGACCCGGCGACGAGGTGACGTTGGACCTCAACGGCGCGACCGTCCCCGACGACACCGTCCGTCGAATGTGGCACCAGAGCGGTCGCTCGACCAACATCGGCCGCCCGCTCCCCGCCTACTCCACCGTCATCTTCGACCTCAACCCGGACGTCATGATCGACGGCGACAACACCCTCGGCGTAACCCTGACCAACGAAGAGGAGGGAGCATCCGGCGATATCCTCATCGACGAAATAGACGTCACCGTCATGCCCTAAATGCGCCCCAACAGCGCCACCGTCTCCACGTGGTGAGTTTGCGGGAACATGTCGATGGGCCGCACCGAATCGATCCTGAACCCACCCCGCACGAGCACGTCGAGGTCCCGCGCAAGCGCCTCCGGGTCGCACGACACATATACCGTCCGCTCCGGCGCCAGCCGGATGAGCGTCTCCAAGACGGTCGGATGGCACCCCGACCGCGACGGGTCGAGGATCACGGCGTCGGGCTGCACCTCCATCGAGTCGAGCACGTCCTCTGTCTTCCCCTCGATGAACTTCACGTTCTCGATGCCGGACGCGTTCGCGGCGGCATCCCGGATCGCCGCCGCGGACTCCTCGATTGCGATGATCCTTTTCGCGGAGCCGGCCAGCAGAATGGCGAACGTCCCAACACCCGCATACGCGTCGACGACCGACTCCCTGCCCGAAAGCTCAAGCGTCTCTTCCACGAGTTCGGTAAGCCGCTCCGCCTGCTCGGTGTTCACCTGGAAGAACGACGGCGAAGCTATGCGGAACTCGCGACCCAGCAGCTTCTCCGTGTAGTGGCTCTGCCCCGATTCCAGCGGTATTTCGCTGCTCTTCAGCTTGGGTTGAATAAGCCACTCGTCGGTGTTGACCCCATACCGGATGGAAAGCTGGCTCGTCTCCTGCGCCCGCCCCTTGAGGTCGTCCGCCAGCCGGTTGATCCCCGGGGTCATCAACATGCACTCGTCCGTTTGCACGAACCTGCGGGTTATCCGGTTCACGAACCCCGGACTGCCCTCCCGTCGGATCGTGAACCGAGCGTGGTTCCGATAGCCGTACAAGCTCGGCGCAGGTATGCACGGTTCGATGTCGATACTGCTCAGCGACGGATATTCGGAAAAATTCCGCTCGACATACCCCCGCTTGAGGACGAGTTGATGGCTATACGAAACATGCTGCCACTGGCACCCGGTACACGCCCCGAAGTACTGGCACGGGGCCGGAACTCGATGCGGCGAAGCCTCAATGACCTCGTGCACCAGACCGGAGACCATCCGCTTCCGACGCCTGCGGTACCGCACGATTCGCGCTACCACGCGCTCCCCCGGAATGCCCCCGAACACGTTGATGCGCCCATCCTCGAAGTTGGCAAGACAATCGCCAAGCGGGCCAATCTCATCGAGAAGGTTCAGCTCGGCAAGTTCAGGAGGCTGGTCGTCGGCCCGTACGGAGGTCACGTAATCGATTCTAGCAGAGGTACGCAGGGAATCCGTACCCTCCGGCTAGACGCTCGGTTCCGCCTTCGGAGCCGACTTGGCCGCGCGCGGGTGTGCCGCGAGATACGCCTGGCGCGCCTGCGTCTGCGTCACGTGGGTGTAGATCTGCGTAGTCGCCGGCGATGAGTGTCCTAATAGCTCCTGCACGACTCGAAGATCAGCCCCGCCTTCCAGCAGGTGTGTTGCGAACGAGTGCCGGAGCGTGTGCGTATGCACGTCGGTCCTCAGGCCGGTCATCGTCGAGTACTTCCGGACCTTCGCTTGGATGCTCCGTTGGCTCAGCCTCCCACCGCTCCGGTTCAGGAACACCGCCGAGCCGCTCTCGCGAGTCACCAAAGTCGGCCGTACCTCTTGAAGGTAGCGGTACAGCGCTCGGTGCGCGGCCTCCCCGATCAGGACGACTCGCTGCTTTGAACCCTTACCACGAACACGAAGCTCCTTCGTTTCGAGGTTGATGTCTCCGACATTCAGATCGCGCACCTCGCTGACCCGGAGCCCCGCAGCATAGATCACCTCCAGCAGCGCGCGGTCCCGAAGCCCAAGCTCGTCAGAACCGTCGGGAGCGGACACCAGCCGCGCGGCCTCGTTTTGCGAGAGAAAGCGGGGCAATCGAGACTCCTTCTTCATCATCCCCCGTGTGGGTAGAGGGTCCTCCGTCAGGATGCCAGTGCGTATAAGCCACCGTATGAACGTTCGAAGAGCGCTCAGTTTCCGGACGACGCTGGCCTTCACGTAGCCAAGTTCTACCAGCCATGCCAGATAGGCCCTGATCCGGTAGCGGTCAAGTTCGCCAAGTTCGGCAATATCATCACGACGCATGAACTCGAACAGCGGCTCGAGATCGGTCGTGTAGTTGCGCCGGGTCAGGGGCGCGAGCCCCTTCTCCGCCGTGAGGTACGTGTCGAACTTGTCGATCAGTTCCCGCCAAGCATCTTCGGTCATCTCCTCACAATGATAAGGGCGCGACAGAGCGCGCCCCTACGTGTGGTGAGTTCAGCTTTTGGCGAGTTTTAGACCTCGACCAATTCGCCCGCGTCGACGGCTTCGGGAATCGGGCCTCTGTAGTCGCAGTCCCTGCACTGGCAGCGATCGCGCCCCTGCTCGACAAGCAGGCCGCCGCACTCCGGACAGGGAACTCCGAGCGGCTTGCGGTTGACCGTGAAGTCGCAGTCCGGGTAGTTGACGCAGCCGTAGAATTTTCTGCCGTTCCTGCCACGCTGTCGTCGCTCGACGATGTCGCCGCCGTCCTTCGGACACTCCACGCCTACCCGCTCTATTAACGGCTTGGAGTTCCGGCAGTTGGGGAACCCGCTGCACGAGAGGAACCGCCCGTACCGCCCCGACTTGATTACCATCGGGCTGTCGCATTTTTCGCAGACTTCGCCGCTCTCTTCGTCGATCTGGCTGCTGGGTATGCGCTCGGCCTTTTCGAGCGCTTCTTTTACGGTCGAGTTGAAGGGTTGGTAGAAATCCTTCAGCATCGGGTTCCACGCCCGCTGGCCGGTCGCTATCTCATCTAGCTGCTCTTCCATCTTCGCGGTGAACCCAATATCCACCACGTCGGGGAAGTGCTGTATGAGCAGTCCCGTTACCGCTCTGCCGAGTTTCGTAGGCTCGAAACGCCCCTTAGCTTTGCGCGCATAGTCGCGGTCGACAACGGTCGCGATTGTGGGCGCGTATGTGCTGGGACGTCCGATGCCTTCCTCTTCGAGCGCCCGTACCAAGGTCGCCTCGGTATAGCGCGGAGGAGGCTGCGTGAAATGCTGCTCCGGCAGCAGGGCGATGAAGTCCAGCGCGTCGCCGTCTTCCAGCGGCGGCAAGTCCCGTGACTCCTCGGACGTCTTGCCGTTGGAGGAGTCGGTCCCCTCCATGTATACCTTCCGAAAGCCCGCGAACTTGAGAACAGAACCCGTCGCGCGGAAGTCGTAGTGGGTTCCGGAAACAACGCTCTCAGCGTCTATATCGACCCTCGTCGCGTCGAAGACCGCGTCGTTCATCTGGCTTGCGACCATTCGTCGCCAGATCAGGTCGTACAGCCGGAACTGCTCCGGCGAGAGGTGGTTCTTCACCTTCTCCGGCTCGGCGAAGAGGGAGGTCGGGCGTATGGCCTCGTGGGCCTCCTGCGCCCCTCGGACCCGCTTGGTGTACCGGCGCGCAGTCTTGGGCGCGAAGCTCGCGCCGAACTTCTCTTTCACGTAGGCGGATGCTTCGCGTAATGCGGAGTCGGCGACGTTGGTGGAGTCCGTCCTCATGTAGGTGATGAGGCCGGTCGTTCCGCCCGTGCCGACGTTCACGCCCTCGTACAACTGCTGGGCGACGACCATCGTCCGTTGAGCCGTGAAGCCCAATTTTCGCGACGCCTCCTGCTGGAGGGTGCTGGTAATGAACGGGGCCGAAGGCTTGCGTCGCCGTTCACGTCTTTGTACCGAAGTCACGCGATAGGTTGCGCTTTCGAGGTCGCCGGTAATTGCGGTGGCCTCAGCCTCGTTCTTGATCTCGATACGTGATTTGTTCCCGTGCAACCGCAACAGGTTTGCAGTGAATTTTTGTGCGTCAGCGCCGTTCTTGGACTTCGGGGCGAGTTCGGCCTCGATGCTCCAGTACTCTTCCGACTGGAACGCCTCGATCTCCTGCTCGCGCTCGACGATGAGCCGCAACGCCACGGACTGGACCCTGCCGGCGGACAGGCCGCGTCGGACCTTCTTCCACAGCACTGGGCTGAGCTCGTAGCCGACCAGCCGGTCGAGCACCCTCCGTGCCTGCTGGGCGTCGATGAGGTTGTCGTCAAGGTCACGAGGATGCGCGAAGGCTTCTTTGACCGCTGCGTCGGTGATTTCGTGGAAGACCACGCGCTGCACTTTGGATGAGTCGATTTTGGCCGCGTTGATGAGGTGCCAGGAGATGGCTTCGCCCTCGCGGTCGGGGTCGGTGGCTAGATAGACGGTCGAAGCGGATTTCGCCGCGTCGGCGATTTCCTTGACGACCTTCCGCTTGTCCGCCATGACTCGGTACTTCGGCACGAAGCTCAGGTCATCGACCCTGACGCCCATTTCCCTCTTGGGAATATCGCGAACGTGGCCCATGGAAGCCTTCGTGTCGAACTTGCCGCCGAGAAAACGCCCGATGGTGCGGGCCTTGGCAGGCGATTCAACGATAACCAGATCTTTGCCCATAGTTATTCCGTCAATTTCAAGATATAGGGGTCGGGACAACAAAACAGGCAGGTTAGGGGCCTGCCTACACTAGGTATTATGAACACAGGGCGCATCCTGTTTGCAACCGCTTTTCGACCGAATCCGATGGTCACAGTCAAACTCGCACGTAGTTCATCCCGCCAACCTGACGCACGAGACCGCGCAATTCCATCATTGCGAGAAGACTGCTCACGACCGAGATGGTCATCCCGGATCCTCGGATGACGTCGTCAATGTGCGTTGGCTCTTGGCTCAGGTGGTACAGGACCTTCGACTCGTCGTCGTTGGCCGGGAACAGGGCCGCCATCTCGATTTGCGCTCCCACGAACGACAGGTTCAGTTCCTCGAGGATGTCCTCGTGTTTGTGGACAGGTTTCGCCTCCATGCGCTGAATCAGGGCATTCGTGCCGCGACTGCCCGGCGATAGGATGCTTCCAGGTACTGCGAAAACCTCGCGGTTCTGGTCGAGGGCGTGACGCGCGGTAATCAAGGCCCCGCTGCTTTCGGCTGCCTCGATCACGAGCGTTCCCAAGGTTATCCCGCTCAGGATGCGATTTCGCCGCGGAAAGTGCTCGGCTTTGGGCTTTGTGCCTATAGGGTGCTCGGAAACAATGGCGCCGTTTTCCGTAATCTGCTCGGCGAGCCGGGCGTGTTGGTGGGGGTACACGATGTCCACGCCGTTGCCAAGCACTGCAACCGTTCGGCCACCCGCTTCCAGCGCCGCGCGGTGAGCGATGCCGTCCACTCCGCTGGCGAGTCCGCTCACGACCACAACGTCCGACTGCGCCAGGTTCGTCGACAGCCGATGGGTGACCTCGCGCCCGTAAGCCGTGACCCTTCTCGTGCCGACCACGGCAACCGACCGCTCGTCCTTCGGGAGCAGCTCGCCCCTTATGTACAGCACCGGCGGAGCGCCGTCGATTTCCTTGAGGCGGGCGGGGTACTCGCTGTCGTTCCACGTGATGGCGGAGCAGCTATGCCTTTCGAGCAGAGCCAACTCGGCGTCCGGGTCGATCCTGTTCCGATGTCGCAGGACCGACCGAGTCGCTCGTTCGTCCAGGCCGGCCTCACGGAGATCGCCTTCGCTTGCGCGCCATGCGCCGGAGAGTTCGCCGAAATGTTTCTCCAGCAACCGAAGCCGCACCGTCCCGATGTACGGCACCCTGGTGAAGGCGATCCAGTGCTTCAGTTCTCCATGTTCCATAGGGCGCTAATGATAGCACGTTAGGAGGGCGCTACAGCGGGTTCCTGTTTCCGATTCCAAGGTGTTGGTCCGGTAGGATGTACCGAGTGAATCCTGCGAGTCGACCGGCAGGGACCGGGTCGAATCGTTTTTTGTGGGACATTCGGGGACATTTTGGGACGTCGTCGTTAGACCGTGGGTGATCCCGAGACCGCCAGGGCTTTGAGCATGAGGGTCCTCATGCCTGACCGGGCATAGAATGCGACGGCGTCCCGCAGTTCTTCGTAGGCCGTGCGAAATTCCTCGTCGTTCATCCATCGCTGGATGGTCCTGAGTGGCACCCCTGAGAGTTCGGCAACTTCGGTCACTGACTTAGAAGTAACCAGATGGGGGAGTGCAAGCAACTGTCTATCGGAGAGATTTCCTTGTGAATTTACGCCATTTGATGCCATTTCGCGCCATTCTTCTCGTTATTGTAAAGTTTTGCGCCTCACCCCCGTATCGAGTACGGAGCAAGCTCCAGCCCCCTCCCACGACGGGAGAGGGGCAGGTGGGATTGCCGCATGTGGGTATGATAGGACATGCGTTCTTGAGTTGTCAATTTGGGGGAGGAAGGGCGCCGGGTGCTAGGTGCGGGAGGATTGTCGGACAGCACGGTAGGCTCCCGTATCACGGTACGGGACATGCCTTTGCCGGTATGGGAATCGTATAAAGGCGTAGCCAACCGAGAGCACGGGGTTAGTGGACCGCTATCTTTGAAATGACGGGTAGGCGAGATTGGAGCAATATGGCTGTGCATTCGCCTTATCAGGTTCTCTGGATTCCTGCCCGGTATTGTGGTACGGGGTAACGTTCCTTCGCAGGAATGACGGGTGGCGGTTGGGGTCGGAATTGGGTTGTACACCGACAGGGCGGGTCTCAAACCCGCCCCTACCAAGTCGTAGCCTCGCTACCCTTCAATACCAGGGTGTTGAACCGCTAGGACGACTTTCCACTCTCGCAGACATCTCGGTGCACGGCCTCAAGGTAGGTCTTAGAACCCTCGGCCAAATAGGGCAGCCAGCTTGTCATCAGGAATCTGGCTCCGGCCTCTACCACCTCTTCAGCCGTGTCCGCCCACGCGATGACCCCGGCAGTGCGTCCGGACTCGGCGATGCGCGCTACGGCATCCATGATGGTCTGCTTCACCTTCGGGTGGTCAATCTGCCCGATCAAGCCCATACTTTGGGCGAGGTCGCTGGGGGCGACGAAGTACACGTCGATGTGGTCAACGGCGAGAATCTCCGGCAGATTCTCTATTGCCCGGATGTCTTCGATCATCACGACTACGAGGGTCTCCCGGTTGGCGGATTGGAAGTACTCTGCGGAATCGAGGCCATAGGCTTGCCTGCTCTCGTACATCCCTCGCTCGCCGATTGGCGCGTACCTTGCGGCGCGGACGACTTCCCGCGCCTGCTCCGCCGTGTCGACGTGCGGGACGATCACTCCCTGTGCGCCCTGGTCAAGCGACCGGTAGATGAGTCCGTAGTCGACTCTGTTAACGCGGACCAGGGAAGTCATTCCCCACAGGTCGCATGACCGCGTGATGTTCTGGATCTCCCGGAAGTCGATTGCGCCGTGCTCCGTCTCGACCCATACGCCGTCGAATCCCATTGGGCCGAGGAAGTCGACGATCTCCGCCGTATGGAACCCCTCGACGACGTTGACGATTTCTCCGCGTTCGAGCTTTCGTTTGATCCTGTTTTCTCGTAGCTGACTCAATTGTGGCTCCTCTAAATAGAGTCCGGTTCAGTGGGTTAACGTTACTTGGCGTACGAAGCTAATGCACACCGGTCACGTGCTGCGTTAGCCGAATTCTTCCCTGAGGATTTCCGCCGCCAGCGCCTCGTTCCTGAGCTTCATATACGCTTCGTCGAGTGGGATGTCTGCCGCGCTGCCCGGCGCGAACCCGCAGTCGGGGTGCAGAAGTAATCGCTCAGGCGCGATGTATTGGGCGGCTCGCCGGACACGGTCGGCGATCTCATCGGGAGTGTCGATGTGGCTGCTGCGGCAGTCCACACAGCCGAGACCGATGTCGAACCGTTCGGGCAGCTCGTGCAGGACGGCGAAATCGCCCGCCGCCGGGATGGCGAACTCCAGCATGAGGACTTCTACTTGAAGATCGGACAGGGCAGACAGAATCGGTCCGTATCCGCCTTCGCCCATCCAGCCGGCGCGCCCCTTATTCCGCCGGCAGAGGTGAACAGCCAATCTCACCCCGTCCACTCCTTCGACAACACGGTTTATTAAGTCTACGCAGTGGGCCATCTCGGCCTGCGGATCGTCATACTGCGCGCGCACATTCGGGTCGACGAACAGGCACAGATGTGGATCGTCGATCTGCGCTACCGCGACCCCTTCGTCGCGGAGGGCCATGAGCTCTTGTCGCAGGACGGGTACAAGCGACTCGGTGAAGTCTCGCCTCGTGGGGTACGCGGTTGTGGAGAGTTCGGGATCCCACATCCGCTCGCCAATGAGGTACGGCGACGGAATGGCGACCTTGACATCGCGTTCGGTGTGTTGCTTCAAAAAGGCGGCCTCTTTCGCGAGCAGGCCTGGGTTTACAACATCCAGCTCCGACGTGACGACGTGCCAGGTCTGGCGTTGTCCCTGCACCTCCTTGATGGACAGTTCGAAGCCGCTGCAGATATCCGCTATTACGCCGATGTACGACTTCCGCCTCCACTCTCCGTCGGAAATTACGTCGATTCCCGCAAGCTCCTGCATCTGCGCCACGTACGGAATGGCGGAGTCCATCATGCGCCGGAAGTCGGCTGAAGAAAGGCGGCCATCGACCTGCTCTTCGATCAGGTCTCGCACGTATTGGGGACGTGGCATGGAGCCGACGACGGTGGTCGTGAAGAGGTCCTTCTTCATCCGGCATCCTGGCAGGGCATCGTTAGTTTGCTGCGTTTATATCTATACAAGAAAATCAGGTAGAAAACCGCATCCAGTCGGCGGTGGCGAGGTGATAGTCCTGGATGGTGTCGATCTCGTGGTAGTCACCGGGCACGGCGACGCAGTGTACCGGAATTCCCGCTCGAATCATCCGGTCGAGAAGATGAATCACATACGCCATGCGGAAGGGTCTGCCGTCGGCGATGATCCGTTCGTCGCCGAGCTCGGCGTACACGTCATCGTGGAATTGCAGAAACTGTGAGGCCCCTTTGGCACTCATCTTGATGACGCCGGTGTACTCTCCGGATGCCTCATCCGGCGCAATCGTCCGCGAGACCTCGACCACGCGGTCGCCGTCCACGATCATCTTCTCAGCGTCCGACTCCGGGTGCATGCTGCGGAACACGTACCTCTCGCGCCAGCGAGTGTCCATGACGAGTGTGATGTCGTGCGGGGAGTCCTGGAGCCGCTTCACCGCGTCGCCAAGATAGAGCGTGTCGGTGTAGGTGGCGTAGAAGCCGTTGGCCATGTGCTCGCGGGCGCAGACCAGGGATGCGAGGATGTTTGTGGTGGGCCAGGCGGGGTTTTCGACGTACGAGAAGTCGGGGTAGGCGTCCCGCACTACGTCGATGAGATATCCCCCGACGAACACGAACTCATTTAGCCCGTTCTGACGGAATGCGTTTAGCGTCCAATCGAGGATTCTACTACCCGCCACTTCGGTAAAGCACTTGGGCTGAGTAGCGGTGAAGGGCATGAGCCGTTCACCACGACCTGCCCCTAGGAGGATGACGTTCAAGCTACTGTGTTGCTCCGCGCTGCGAATTCGTGCTCAGCCTACCGAGAATTCTTTGCCGACGCAAATCGGCCCGGCAGCGATCCGTCCACTGTCGGGCCGATTCAAGGGTCCTTTAAGCGTGCCGACGGGTTATGGAATAGGCTGTTCTTCCACGTAGGCGCCGAAGGTGTATGCGAATACCCTGAACTGGTCGGAGTTCGAGCTGAGCTTGAGTTCGTGGCCTTCGAAGTCGTCGAGTTGGATGACTCGGTACATACGAGGCTCTTCAACGGTTATGAAGCTGTTTCCGTCGTCGTCCCACTGGACATCGAGGCCTGCCTGCTCCTCCTTCACCGGCTCGTCGTTGACCAGCACTCGCACGTCGTAAGGTTCGTCACTATCACCAATGGTGAGCACGACGTTTACCTCCGCCGCCTTGAAGTTGACCAGGATGTAGTCTTCGTAATTCTCGGTGACTCGTGCATGGCGGAGGTTCTCCAACTCGTTGATCCACGAGCCTTGCAGGTAGATGAACTGGTTGTAGTGTTCCTCTTCGGTGTCCTCGTACTCGACCTCTCGGCCGAGACCCTGATAGTACTCCTCATAGAATTGAGGGAGGATGTAAGGTACGCCGCCGTACTGCAGAGTGCCGTAGTTGCGTTCCACCCCGGCGTACAGCTCACGGGTCAGCCCCTCCAAGGCGTTCTCGGCAAGCGCGTCGAGATGGAAATCGGCGTCCTCTATGTTGCTGTGTTCAATGCCGGCCACGTCTGCATCAAGCTCGGCCAGGACCTTGCGTATCTCGTCCTCCGTCTCGATGTACTCGCCCTCGCCGAAGTGCGTGTATCGGATCACGCCGTCCTTGTCGATGAGGTACTTCGCGGGCCAGGACCTGTTGAGGAAGGCGTCCCACGTTCCATGGTCGTTGTCGAGGACGACCGGGTACTCGATGCCCCACTCATCGACGGCCATCTTGACGTTCTCTTCGAGCTTCTCGAACTCGAACTCCGGAGCATGAACTCCGACGATCACGAGACCGGCATCCTTGTACTTCTCGTGCCACTCCTTGATGAACGGCAGCGTGCGGATGCAGTTGACGCAGGTGTAGGTCCAGAAGTCGATAAGTACGACCTTGTCCCCTCGCAACTCCTCCAGTGTGAACGGCTCGGTGTTTATGTAGGAGCTGATGCCCGCTAGATCGGGCGCGAGCAATCCCACGCTTCCCTGCGGTCCGGCTTGCGGATCGGGGGCGGGGGTCGCCGTTGGATCAGGAACGGGCGTGGGCGGCGGCGGCGCATCGTCGGTATCGACGCTGGCTGCGGAGGGGGTCGCGGTGGCCCTGGGCGTCGACGTAGGCTCATCCGTCGTGTCCGTGCCGTTTGCGCCTCCGCAGGCGGCCAGCGCGAGCGCCAGCAGGAGGGAAAGCGCCGTGATTGACAGAAGGTTTCGTGAGAAGGTCATGGTAGCTCCTAGACGTGTATTAGCAGCACGAGAATGACGCACTGCGGTTTGTGGGGCTCGATTGTTAGAACGGTTCCGGCTCAAATATGTTCGCCTCGAAGGTGATCGCATAGACTTCCAGCCCAGCGGAGTCAGACGACAGCTTCACGTCGTGGCTCCCGTACTCCGGCAGATCGATGAGTTGATAGACACGAGGACGGTCTACCGTCACATAGCTCTCGCCCCCGGTATCATACATCACGTCCTCTCCCGCCAATTCGGACGGCACCGGAGCGCCGTCCATCGTGATGAGTACCCGCTGGGCTGGAGAGTTTCCGTTGGAGAGGACTGCGGCAGCTTTCTCCCCGACCATTTTGAACGCCACGTAGTCTTCGTATTCCGCTGTGTCCCTAGCATGGATAATGCTCTCCTCGTCGCTTTTCCATAGCCCTTGAAGGTAGACGTAGTGGTTCTCGTGTTCACCGGGGTCTCGGTACGCAAAGGGCTCGCCGGGCTGGGTAAAGAATTCCCGCTGTCGGAAGAACGGGTCGGGCGCTTCCGGGCCGTTGTGCGATGAACCCAGGAAGATGTCACGTGTCCGCCGTATCTCGTCCTCGAGCGCGAAGGTGCGCGGGTCGGGTTCGAGTTCCTTCTGGGTCTTGAATGGTATGCCCGATACGTCTACACCGGCGTCTTCCAGCCAGTGCCTGATCTCCTGCTCCATCTGAGTGTATCCACCCGGCCCTAGCCGAACGTGGCGGATGAATCCATCCTTGTCCAGGAGGTACATGCCGGGCACGGACGGGTTTCTGAATGCCCTCGCGGAGGCCCCGTCCTGGTCTACGCCGACGGCGTGCATGACTCCCTGCGCTTCCAGCGATCTCGTGACGACTTCGTGCCGTTTCTCGAACTCGAATTGGGGTGTGTGAACACCAACGACCGCCAGCCCATGGCCGTCGTACTTGCGTTTCCATGACTCGATGAAGGGTTGGACTTGAATGCAGTCGTCGCACGCGACCGAGAAGAATACGACGAGGACGACTTTGCCCCGCCGGTCTCCCAGGGCCAGAGGGACGGAATTGATCCAGTCCGTGATACCTGCCAGTTCTCTCGGGGTCCGCTGGTAGTGTCCGAAGCTGAACGTGAACAGCTCGAAGTCATCGGAGTTTGAGCTGATCTTCAGATCGTGAGTGCCGAACTCATCGAGCCGTACGATGTTGAACATGCGGGCCTGGTCTACGAGGAGATAGCTGTTTCCCTCGGCGTCATATCGGATGTCGTCTCCCGCCTGTGAGCGAGCGAGCGGGCCGTTCTCCAGGGTGACGCGGACTGTGTAATCCGCGTCTTTCCTTCCCAGAACGACATTCACGTCGTTCGAGTAGAACTTGATCGCGATGTAGTCCTCGTAGTCGGTCGTCTCGCTCCCGTGGGTTATGCTCTCCCTGCCCTTTTCCCATAAACCGTGTAGGTACAGGTAATGATTTCGGTGGTCGCCCGGATCGATATATGTCGTCACATCGGATGAATCAAGGAAGTATTCGTCATTCCCGATGTAGGCGAGCTTCTGGCCGCCGTTTGTGAATGCGATGCGGTTCTTGATGGAACTGGCGAATAGTTCTCTCGTCACCTCCTCCTCGATGCTGGAAGAACTTTGGAGGCCGGGATAGACCGGGCCGTCAGCCGTTGAATTGACGGGAGTGTCGGCGAGCGATACTCCCGTCTCGGCAAGGAGTTCGCGAATCTGCTGCTCGGTCTTGGCATACTGGCCCTCTCCAAAGTGCCGGTAGCGTATCATCCCGTTCTTGTCCACAAGGAACTTGCCGGGCCAACTCCGATTTCTAAAGACCTTCCACGTATTCAACAGGTTGTCCTGCGCCACCGGGTACTCGATGCCGAAGTCGGAGACCGCCTGCTCGACATTCGAGCGCACGGTCTCGAAGAAGAACTCAGGTGAGTGCACGCCAACAACGACCAGTCCCTTGTCGGCGTATTTCGCGTGCCATTCCTTCAGGTGCGGGAACGTCCTGATGCAGTTGATGCAGGTGTACGTCCAGAAATCGATGAGAACGACCTTCCCCCGCAAGTCGGCCATCCGGAGCGGTTCGGAGTTGATCCACCCGGAGATGCCGGCGAACTCAGGGGCCGTTGCCTCGTCGGACTCGACCGCTGCAACGGTATTCGCGGTCACCGTTGGTGTCGGCATGGCGGTGGGTAGGGCGGTCGGCGTTGGGGCCTGCGTCGCGGTGGGCATGACCGTCGGCGTATCCGTGCCACACGCAAGTGTGCAAGCGAGCACGAAGAGCGGCCACGACAGAGTTCCGACGACTCGTGATCTCATCCGGGGACACGTCCAAGGGGTGGTATATCCAGTATCCGCCAGGAAGCTTAAGCCGCCCTAACGGATGTGTGACGAAACGATTACGGGTTTCGATGTGGCTATTCAAACGAAAGAGACGCCCGTGCGGGCGTCTCAGGTATGCCACCTGTGTGGCTATTCTTCAGGATGACCTAAGCAAGACGAGAATAGGTTCCTATTCAGGCTGTTCCTCGCCCTTGAGCCTGCGGATTGCCTCCCACGCAAGTGGCACGCCGACCGCTGCCATAATCAGCTTGATCGTGTCGCCAATGATGAAGTCTTCCAGTCCCCAGTCATACACTACGGCCAGTCGTGATCGTTCGACCAACTCCGAATCCGGAATGTAGAAGGCGAGCCAAGGTAGGCCGAATCCATAGATCGCCACCTCGCCCAAGAGCATAGCTAGGGCGAGCTTCAGAGGATTTCTTCCCCAACCCCTCTCGACGACCCACCCGACGATGAATGCCGCGACAGGATACCCAATCAAGTATCCGATACTGGCATGAGGAATCGCCCCCTCTGGAGCGAATACCGGTACTCCCGCTATTCCCGTGCCTAAGTAGACAAGCATACTGCCTGCGCCACGCTTGCTGCCCAGTACGGCCCCGGACAAAAGCACTGCAAAGGTCTGGCCTGTGATGGGCACCGCGGGATTGAGGTATATGGCAATTTTGGCGGAAAGTCCCGTGAGTGCGGCGAACCCCACGATGAGCACGGCGTCGATCACCGCGTTGGTCAACGCAGCGCTCGATCGAGGGATCAGCTGGTCGACAAGCGCCGTCGGCCCTTTTGCTTGTTGCATTATTCGAGTCTCCAATCGCAGTCGGGTAGGGAACTTCCTGATTTGAGAACTGGATCGTCAATCAGGCGTATCGGTCAAGATATAGGCATCCGAAGTTCTAGGCGTAAGAATATATCCGATTAGTCTAGACGTGTCGAGTGGAGTTGCCAGGTCGTAACTGTTCAGAGTTGGTGAGTCGAGGGAGAAAGTAGAAAGTATTGCGTAGTGAGTAGGAGGCTTCCCGCATTCCGAAGCATGGCCATTGGGGACGGTACATTTCTCGACGGTGTGGCGAGTGCAGGGATTTTAGATTCTTCGTCGCACGCTCCTCAGAATGACAGGAGAAGTGGACAATCCCCGTACCTCTCATCAAGGCTGAACAGTTACGCCCTGGTAGCCTGAGCAACCACTGTAGATGCCGCGATAGAGGCCTGCTATTGGGCGAGATCGCTCTCTACGGTCACCGTTGTGACCTTCGTGGAGTCGTCATCCACGTACTCGATCACGATCTCGTCACCGGGCTTGTATGCCCAGAGTCGGGGCAGGAATGTGGCTAGGCCGGGCGTTGGGATGTCGTCGAGCTTGGTGATGATGTGCCCAACGCGGAGGCCGCCTGCGTATGCCGGGCCATCGGAGTCTATGGCCGTGACCACGACGCCCTCCGTCACGGACAGATTGAACGACCTGGCTATTGCCGGGGTAACGTCGTCCCCCTTTATGCCGATCTCGGGACGCGATACTGCGCCGTCTTCGATGAGGCTGTCAATGACGGGGCCGGCCACGGCTGCGTTGATGGCGAATCCGAAACGCGCCTCGGCAAGAACTGCTTGGTTAATCCCGATGACCGTGCCATTCATATCGACGAGCGGGCCGCCGCTGTTGCCGGTGTTTATCGTCGCGTCGGTCTGAATCAAGTTGAAGAACTGCTGGCCCTGTTCGGTCTTGATCGACCTTCCGAGACCGCTCACGATCCCCAGCGTGGCGGTCGGACCACCCCTCATGTCGAGGGCGTTTCCGAGCGTCATGACCCAGTCCCCGACACGGATGTCGCTCGTGTCGGACAGCGTTGCGAACGGCAGACCGTCGGCGTCGATCTTGAGAATCGTTATATCGGTGGTGATGTCCTTGCCGACGACCGTTGCGGGGTAGGTCTCACCGTTCGCCAGGTGTGCCTGCAGCTCTTGGGCACCCCTGATGACGTGTTCGTTCGTGACGATGTACCCGTCAGATCGAACAATGAATCCCGACCCGGCGCCCTCGTCCCGGAACGTAGAGAAGAACCCCCGAACGAACCGCTCCGTCGTTACGGAGACGACCCAGGGTTCGATCTCCTCGACCACATCCGCCAGCGACGGCAGAGCGCCGGTTATAGCGTTCTTCGCTTCATCCGGGGCGGCTTTTGAAGTAGTCTCGGTTTCGGGCGATGCAGTAGGCGTCGGCGGTACGGGAGTATACGTTGGGAGCGGTGTTGGACTCGGTTCCGGCGGGGGATTCTCGCCACACGCTGCCGCGACGAAAACAAATGAGAGAAGGGTGAGAATCGAGAGGGCGGCGCCTGCCCGCGTTCTAGAGCGCATGTGTCTCGACGACCTTGAGCCGAACGCGTGAAAAACCGGTCCAGATGACCTTAAGGCTATGCTGATTTTCGGGGAGGCTCTCCACATACGCACTGTAACGGGAAGTTACCAAGGCTCCCAAGAGCAGAATGATGGCGGACAGATATACCCAGGTCAACGTCGCCAGTATTGTGCCAACGGAGCCGTAGAGCAGGTTGTAGTGTCCATAGTTTTGAACGTACCACACGAAGGCCAAGTTAGCGGCGTCGAACGCCAGCGAGGCGAGCAGAGCCCCCGCCCACACGTTGCTCAGCTTTACCGGGGTGTTTGGGATGAACCTGTAGAGGACCAGGAACGTGACGAACGCCAGGGTGGGGAGTATGAGCCTAACGATGAGGTTCCACACCGGGTGATTGAAGTATTCGGATTCGGGCGCCAAGACGCCGGATGCCTCACGGACGAAACTGAGGGTTGGAGAGCTTAGCAGAACGATGAGCAGCAGTATTCCGGCCCCGATGACGAGCGCGAAGTCGATCAGTCGTTCCTTGAGAAACGGGCGCGGCTTCGTAATGCCCCATGCGGCGTTGATTCCTTTCCGTATCGCCCCGAACACCACTGTAGCTCCCCAGAGCAGGCCGAAGATGCCCGCGATGCCCGTAACTACTCTTGACTCTACGACACTCGAAACCGTTTCGCCGATGAAGTCGCTCGACACCGGTATGATGTCGGCTGTGCGCAGCGCCAGTTCCTGCTGCTCCTCCATTGTGGCGGGACTCAGATATCCCAGCACGGAGATTATGGCCAGGAGCAGCGGGAATATCGATACGAGCGTGTAAAACGCAATGGCTCCGGCTATATAGGGGCAGTTCTTGTCCAGAAACTCATTAGTCGTATCCACACAGAATAGACTAATCCGTACGAATGTCATGTGCGCAAGTCCTGTAAGCCGCCGTCAGAAGACGCCTCAAGCAGCTCGCATTGGTGACCGCATTCCCATCCCGCACCAAGCCTCGAACAGATGCCGATTCTAATGCACACCAAACGAATGGGTCAACGTTGCCCAGTTATCGGCGCCGACTTGGCTTCAAGGCTGTCATTGTCTACGTGGAGCAACCACTGTACTCTGTAGCTCAAGGACTCTTTAGGAGGAGACCATGAAGCTCATCATTACCGGTTGCGAGCACGTTGGAAAAACGACGCTGGCCGACGGCGTATCGAGATGGCTGGCCGATGTGACGGGGTACAGCCGCACGTTCCACGACCACTTCACCGTTCCGTCACCGGAGGTGGCCGACGAGGACCGGGAGCTCTTCATGCGGATGAGTCCGGCCTTCAAGGAGCGGTTCCAGCGCTACCAGATCGCCTATCACGGAGGGGGAGCGTTCCTGTCGGACGCGGATCATCTCCTGGTCGGGTACCACATCGAAGAGGCCGTGTTCGCGCCGCTGTACTACGGCTACGGTGGGCGAGGGCAGTATGCGGAACGGTCTGCCTTCGCTCGGCACATAGAGCAGGACATCATGAAGGAAGCGTCCGACACCATCATGGTGCTGCTCACTGCCCGGCCGGAGGCAATCAAGGACCGAATGCGACGAGACCCTATGCCGCGCGACCAGAAGGGGAGGCGACCGGGAATACTCGAGGAAGAGGACGTTGAACACGTCCTTCAAAGGTTTCAAGAGGAGTTCGCCGCGTCGCTGATTCGGAAGAAGTTCGTCATCGACAACTCCGATCTCTCGCCGGAAGAGACGCTGTCCGAATTCATCTGGAAGGTGCAGAAGTTCCTGTCGCACGAGGACCGTGTGCGCATCGCCGCGCGGCAGGTCATGGTCGAGCGGGGTGAACACCGGGAAGGCGTTGTCGAACACGACAAGACCGTGCCGGCGGAGAAGCGGATCAAGATCTAGCGTGCGAGCAGCTAACTACGAAGGCTTTCCTCGCCTGAGCGCTCGACCGGGCAGAGCGCCGGTATGTTCGCCGTCGTCGATGACGACCTCGCCGTTGACGATCACGTAATCGATGCCTACGGGGTAATGTTTGGGGTCACCCAAAACGGCGTCGGTTCTGACCGTGTCGGGGTCGAAGACCACGATGTCGGCCTTGAATCCGTCGCGGAGTACGCCGCGGTCGGGCAAGCCCAGCCGCTGAGCCGGGAACGAGGTCATCTTGCGGATCGCCTCCGGCAGTCGGAGGTGCTTCTCGGCCCGAACGAACTCGGCGAGCACGATGGGGAAGCAGCCGTATGAGCGGGGGTTCTGGTACTCGCCGAGAAGGATTGCGTCGCTCGCGATTATGCCGTACGGGTGCGATACGAAGGCGGGGAGGGTGTGCTGGTTGGTACCGGTGCCGACGATGTGAATGGACAGGTTCTCATCGACGAGGAGGTCCATGATCGCGTCAACGGGGTCTTGGCTGCGCATGTGCGCGATCTCCGTTATCGACTTGCCATCGTACTCCATGTTGTGTGGCTGTTTGAAATTGGTCAGCCACGTCTCGGCGAGGGTTTCACGGTCAACCTCGCGTCTGATACGGTCGCGGTTACTAGCGTCTTTGAACGCGGAGATGGCACGTTCGGGACCGCCGTCCATCGTCCAGTTTGGGATTAGCATCAAGAGCGTGGTGCCGGAGTACGGGTATGAGTAGCAGTCGAACGTCACGTCCATGCCCTCGTCCCGGCCGCGCTCTACGAGGCCGATGTAATCATGGTGGCTGCCGACGCCCTGGCGAGGCTGTCGGTAGTGTGTGAGGTGAACAGGGATGCCGGAGCGCCGCCCTATGTCGAGCGCTTCTTCCCAGGGAGCGAGAAGGCCATACTCTCGCAATAACGCCCGTGTGTGGGTGTGATAGAAGCCCCCGTATCGCGCCGAGACCTCGGCAAGAGCGACAAGCTCGTCGGTGCTGGCGAATGAACCGGGAGGATAGTCGAGGCCCGACGAGAGTCCCCAAGCTCCCTCTTCCATCGCTTCTCGCGTGACGGAGCACATGTCTTCGATCTCGGAAGCAGTGGCGGGACGGTCGTTCCATCCCACGCTCCAGATGCGTACTGGGGCATTTCCCAAGATGATCGCGACGTTTATCGATATAGCGTTGTCGTACTTGCCGTACAGATCGAGCACGCTGAGCCAATCGGGTGATCCGGGCGGGTATCCATTGAAGCCTGAGTCGAGCCAGATAGCTCTCTGCAGTTCTTCCTTTGACTTGTAGGGAGCGTGCGATATCCCGTCGATGCCAACCAACTCGGTCGTCACGCCCTGACGCACCTTGGGGTCGTGGTGTGGCTCGCCCAGCATGGTAAGCCCGGCGTGGGAGTGCAGATCAACGAATCCCGGGCAGACTACCTTACCTTCGGCATCGATGGTACGGGCGGCTTCGAGACCGGAGTGGTCGCCCCGGTGGATAGAGATGCGATTGTCCTTTACCAGGACCGAAGCGTGAAACCCGGGGCTGCCGGTGCCATCAACGACCATACCGTTGTGGATCGCCAGATCAAGCATACATCCCTCCAGACGAACAGGAACTTACCGATTCGGACACGGCGGGTATTCTACCAGCATCGAGCAGTAGTTCCACTGGAGCGAATTTAGGGAACGGTTTGGGACTCGCCGTCCCTCACCGGAAACACGGTTATGCCCCAAATCATCTCATGCTCGGGAACGGAACGGTGTCTGTAACCGTAGTTGAGAGTAGGAGACAGGCGCCTCGATTCAACAACTAGTCAAGTTCGTACATGCCTCACGTACAGGTGAGGCATGTACGGCAGTTGGATCTACATGCTGGACTTGCGCGGGCGGCCTCTCCTGCGTGCGGGAACCCAAAAATAGACGTCGTCGCCGGAGCGCTTGATAACAAGTTCGACTCCGGCTGTCTTGGCTGCCTGATTCAGGCGCCGCCTAATAGCAATTGCACTTTCGTCCTCGGTTGCAGACAGCATTCCTGCCTGGCCGGACTGCAATTGACTAATATATCCCAAATACTCGTGAATAATCTTTGCCCTTTTACCTGAAGCCGTTTTGGCCATGGCTTCCTCTACCGAAACTATTGCTAACCTTGACAATTCTCTCCTCCTGAAGGTGTACTATAGCCAACGAACCGGAGCATCGGTCCCAGTTGCAAACCCACTGCACTGGCCACAAGGTTCCCTAATCCTCTTCTTGAGGGATTGGGCCATTACCAACTCCGTAAGCTAGGATACGGTAGAGGTGGAGGTTTGTCAAAGGATTTGAATAACACGAAACAACTACTCAGGGATGAACGCTAGCTGACGAATGCGCTTTCTGTTTGACAAGAGAAAAGAGAGGAGACTTAGTCGCAGATTATTTGTACCTCATTGTCTCAGTTTGCAATCCAATATTTGAGAATTCATATCACTTTAACTGCAAATGTATAGGTCTTTCATGACGAAGTGCTTGCTGTTTGATACACTCTTCTCAATAGTTGGTTTGCCAAACACATCCTGAAGTCTAGGAGTAGGTAGATGACCTTCCCGATAAGTGAGATGGATGCCGTCGCAAGTGAGTTCGACGGACGGATGGGCTTCTTTCTTGAGGACATCACGACCGGAGAAAAGCACGAGCACGCTGCTCGCCAACGATACCCCACCGCCAGCGTTTGCAAGGTCACGGTAATGGCAGAGCTATTCCGGCAGGATGCCGAGGGAATTCTGTCGCTGGACGACCGAATGCTGATGGAAGACCGGTACTCAACGCATGGCTCCGGTCAACTCAAACTGATGCAGGACGAACCTGAGGTAACCCTGCGCGACTACTGCCGGATGATGATCAGCATCAGCGACAACATGGCGACCGATCTGCTGATGGAGACGGTTGGCATCCCAAATATCAACGCCTTCCTCGACTGGTTGGGGTGTTCGAACACGCGCACCAGCGTCACGATGGGCCGGTACCACTATCGAATGACCTACCAAGATGACCTGCCCACCAACCGCGCTAACGACGTGCTGCAGGCGGAAGCATCGGCCGCAGGAGCGAACGACTACAAGAGTATTTCGTATAGCGACTCTCCCGAAAACAATGTGGCCGCGCCTGGTGAAATGGGAAGCATCATGAAGCGGATGTACGAAGGTACGCTTGTTAGCCCCGGTGCCTCGCGCGAAATGATAAAGATGATGAAGAATGCTCGCGACGACCGCATGATCCGTCGGGACCTCCCCCGCGAAATCGTCGTGGCGCAAAAGAGCGGCTCCAGCGGACGAATCAAGGGCAACGTGGGAATCGTGTACCTGCCGAGCGGCCCAATGATCGTATCTGCGTTCGCGACTGCCAACTCAAACGACGTTCGGGCGGACGAGGCCATTGCTGAGGTGTGCCGTCTCGCCTATTCGGCGTTCTGTCCGGAAGTTCTCGTATCTGTCACTGCGTAGCTCTTGAGGGCCACCGTAGAGTCCATGCTGGACCATCTACGCCTCGCTATGTATCTGCACGCATTACGTTTACGCCACTTCGTGCCGTAGGTTTGTGGTACATTATCAGTCGTCGATTGAGTCGGAACGAATAAACATAGCAAGGAGTCGAGGGAAAGATGACGACGGAAGGTAACGTCACCGAAGCTGAGATCGCCTCCCACTGGAAGGAAGAGGAACTGATTCACCCGAGTCCTGGGTTCATCGGACAGGCCAACATGTCCGACCCGGCGGTGTTCGACCGATTTACTCCGGACAAGTTTCCCGACTGCTTTATCGAGTACGCCAATCTCTTGTCGTGGGACAAGTATTGGCACACGACCCTTGACGATTCCAACCCGCCATTCTTCAACTGGTTCGTCGGGGGACGGCTTAACGCCAGCTATAACTGCGTGGATCGGCACTTGGAGGAGCACGCCAACAAGGCGGCCTTCATTTGGGTCTCCGAGCTCGAAGACGAGCCTGATATCGTGCTCACGTTCCAGGAACTGTACGTTCGCGTCAACGAGACCGCTTCCCTGCTGCAAAGCTTGGGGTTGAAGGCAGGCGACCGCGTCACGCTGCACATGCCGATGATCATTGAGCTGCCGATTACGATGCTGGCCTGCGCCCGGCTGGGCGTGATCCACTCGGAGGTCTTCGGGGGATTCAGCGGCGCGGCGTGCGGCGACCGGATCGTCGACTCGGGCAGTTCCATCCTGATAACTGCCGACGCCTACCATCGGGCAGGAACCCTCCTTGACCACAAGGTGAAGGCCGATGAGGCGGTGGAGGTCGCGAAGAACGAGGGCGTCGAAGTCGAGAAGGTACTGATTTGGCAGCGCTACCCGGGCAAGTACTCCTCTCCGACACCGATGGTCGAGGGACGGGACGTGTTCGCGAACGAGCTGATCGAGGAGCACAAGGGTAAGAAGGTCGCGCCGGTGTCGTTGCCCGCAGACCACCCTCTCTTCCTCATGTACACGAGTGGAACGACGGCCAAGCCGAAGGGCGCTCAGCACAGCACGGGCGGATACCTCGCCTATGCGGCGGGCACTTCTATGTATTATCAGGATATTCATCCCACGGACACGTACTGGTGTCTGGCTGACATTGGATGGATTACGGGCCACTCCTACATCGTGTATGGACCGCTGTCGGTTGCCGCGACGGGGGTGCTGTTCGAGGGGGTCCCGAACTATCCCGACCCGGGACGGGCATGGCGCGAAGCCGAGCGGCTCAACGTGAACATCTTCCACACGGCGCCAACGACGATCAGGATGCTCCGGAAGGCCGGGCCGGACGAGCCTGCGAAGTACAACTACCACTTCAAGCACATGACGACTGTGGGCGAGCCGATAGAGCCTGAGGTCTGGCGCTGGTACTACGACGTAGTCGGAAAGGGCGAGGCCGCCATCGTCGATACGTATTGGCAGACGGAGACAGGTGGGTTCATCGGCGTGACGCTGCCCGCGCTCCAGCCCATGAAGCCCGGAAGCTGTGGAACGGGGGCGCTCGGCATCGAGCACGTCGTGTTCGACGAGAACGGCAACGAGATCGAGCCGGGAAGCGGGGTCGCGGGCAACGTTTGCATCCGAAACCCCTGGCCCGGGCGGATGCAGACCGTTTGGGGAGACGACCAGCGGTTCATCGACACGTACTATGCGAAGTTCAACAAGGATCCCGAGAGCAAGGACTGGCGGGACTGGCCGTACATGACGGGTGACGGTGGTATCCAGGCCGCGGACGGTTACCTGCGCGTGGTCGGCCGGTTGGATGATGTCATCAACGTGGCGGGGCATCGCTTGGGAACGAAGGAGCTGGAATCCGCGACGCTCACAGTCGAGGCGGTTACGGAGGCGGCTGCGGTACCGGCATTCGATGAACTCAAGGGACGGTCGCCGGAGATGTATGTCTCCATTCACGCGGGCCATGATCCCGACGAGGTGGCCACACAGGTCAAGGCGGCTATCACCCAGATCATCGGGCCGATCGCGAGGCCGAAGTACGTCTGGATCGCTCCCGACCTGCCGAAGACGCGCTCAGGCAAGATCATGCGTCGCGTGACCGCCGCGATCTCGAACTTCGTGGACGTGGGTGACGTCACCACGCTTGCCAACCCTGAAGTGGTGGATGAGATCCGGGAGATCGTCCAGCAGACGAAGGTCGCCGCCGGAGACGTGCCGGCGACCGTGGCGAAGGAGATGACGGAGGAGGTTCAACGCTTCGGCGATGAGGGATGAATGGTAAACATATTTCGTAAACACAAGACATCAGGACCCTCCGCAATAACCGGCGGAGGGCTCACTAGAGACAACGCAAAGGGACCTGGGACGGCGCTGTACGTCGATACCGAGAATCTGCAAGGCAGTGGTCAGTCCCTCATAGAGAACATAATTGAGGACTGGCCGGCCGAAACTCCGCCGCCGACGCGGCTCAACCTCTATGTTCAGGCCGACCGGGTTACGCTCTGGGATATCTGGGCAACAGGCAGGTTTCCGCAGTTGACCGTAACGGTTCGGGGAATACAGCACTTCAGCAACAGGCAATCGAAGAACTCGGCGGATATCGCGATAGCGATTGACGCAATCGCAGACTTCGTGAATGGGGGCGCTCAGGTTGTTGCCGTGATGAGCGACGACAGCGACTTCATCCCGCTGTATGCGAAGCTGAAGGAGCTGAGTGACGGATTCATTCCATTCCTATGGCTGGTAACCAATCGCGACAAGACGCGGTCCACAACCATAAGGGACTACTTCCCCAACGACCATATTCACGTCGTGCAGATGCGGAGGCATTCGCAGGTGACGAGCAGCAGAGAAGCTCGATCAAATGCAGCGCCACGACCTCGACCCACCGTAAGGAGCGCGCCACCGGCAGGTGACGACGGCAAGGGCCGCGCGGACCGAATGGATGAGGTGGCAGACCTCATCATAGAACAGGTCCCCGTCGGGTCGTTCAGGAGCACGGAGTGCCAGCGTGTGATCAAATCGCGCTGGCCGAGCGATCCCATGGCGAGGATGTCGAGCGTGCGATTCGGCACGGAGTTCGCCAACAAGATATGGCCGATACTGGATGATCGCGGAGTCGAACTGCTGAGCACCAAACCGCGGAAGTATGGGCTGACTCAGGAAGTCAAGGACGCTCACCGAAACGGGGCATCCCGGACGCAGCCGTGACCGATTTGCCTTGTTGTTGGTAGGCAAGCAGCATCTCGTTCAGCGCGTCCCGGAGCATGTAGCGGCAGTCTTCCAGGTCCGCTCCCTCGGTGACAACCTCAGGCCACTCGACCAATTGGCCCATGTACCCGGAGTCGATCTTGACGTATCTGGCGGTATAGTTCCTCAGAATATCGTTACTCCACTTCGGCGCTGATGATGAGGTGTTCGAGCCAGCCGTCGCTGTCGTTGATGAGGCCGTGGGGGACTCGCGGCGGGCCGTAGACGAAGTCGCCCTCTTCGACGTCCAGGGTCTCGTCGCCGACGATCATCTTGCCCGTTCCCTCGGTGAAGACATAGACCTGCTCCTTGTCGGAGTGGGAATGTGTGCCCGTTTGGAGGCGTGGCTGGAGGCGGTGGATGGTGATCTTCTGCACACCCTCGACGGGGGCCTCGGTGTAGGAGCGACCCAGGGTTCCCTTTCCGGCGAAGACCGACCAGAGCAGGGCGGCGCCGTGTGAGACGTGGGGCATGCTATCAAGCCAGTGGCGGTGCGCGATGGGCTGCTTGGAGCCGTGCGCGTTGGAGGCCGCGATGATCTTCTTGTTCTCCTCCTGCTGCTCTTCGGGGACGTGCTTGCCGTTGATGATGAGGTGGACGAGCCACTCGTCGGTGTCGTTGATCATGTGGTGGTAGCTCGTGGGGGGGACGCAGACGGCGTCGCCCTTCCTGACGGGGTAGATGACCTCGTCGATGTTCATCTTGCCACTGCCTTCGGTGAAGTAGTACACCTGCTCGCGGTCGAAGTGGACGTGGTAGTCACCGGCTTTGCCAGGCTGGATCATGTGCCGGGTGACGCCGCTGAATCCCTGCAGGGGAGTTGCATTGTATGACGACGATTCCCCGGCAGTCGTCGGGCCGAGAATCGGCCAGACTATGGCAGTCTCATGTCCGATGTAGGGAGTTACGTCTCGCCAGTTAACTTTGATGGCCATGTAGGCTCCTTTGCGTCTGCAGATTGAATTACGTTACCTGGTTGGGTGTGTGGTTAGCTCGGTGTCGCTCACCGGGAAGGGACAGTCATTAGTCCATTGCTGACATGTTACGAGGCGGGTCCGATTACGTCAAAACCGGTGTATGTTCGCAGGACTTCGGGGACGACGATGGAGCCGTCGGCCTGCTGGTAGTTTTCCATGATGGCGATGAGTGTGCGGGGGATGCCTAGCCCGGAGCCGTTGAGTGTGTGCGCGAGCTGAGGTCGGGCTCCCTCTTCGGCGCGATACCGTATCTTGGCGCGTCTGGCCTGGAAGTCGGTGCAGTTCGAGACGGAGCTGACCTCGAGCCAGTCGCCGCTTCCGGGCGCCCAGAGTTCCACGTCGTAGGTCTTTATCGAGGCGAAGCCGAGGTCGCCGGTACACTGAAGGAGGACGCGGTGATGGAGCCCCAGACGGCTGCACAACTCCTCGGCGTCGGCGACCATTTCGTCCAGCGCCTCAGGGGACTGCTGCGGCTCGGTGAAGCGGAACATCTCCACTTTTTCAAACTGGTGGACTCGCTTGATTCCCCGGGTGTCGCGTCCGGCGGCCGCCTTTTCGCGCCGATAGGAAGGTGAGTGGGCGACGTACTTCAGGGGAAGCCCTCCGGGTTCGAGTATCTCGTCGGCGTGGATGTTGGTGATGGGGACCTCGGCGGTGGGGATCATCCAGAGGTCGTCTTCCTCATCGTGGTACATGGTGTCGGCGAACTTGGGCAGTTGTCCGCTGCCTGTTGCCGACTGGCGCGTGACCATGTGGGGGACGTAGAGCTCCTGCATTCCGAATTCATTGACGTGGGTATCGAGGAGCCAGGTGATGAGGGCCCGTTGGAGTGTCGCGCCCTTGCCCTTGAAGATGTAGAACCTCGAACCGGACAGCTTCACGGCTCGCCGGAAGTCGATGATGTCGAGCGACTCTCCCAACTCCCAGTGGGGCTTCGGGTCGAATGAGAAGTCCGGCGGAGAGCCGACCGTCTTGACGACGATGTTGTAGGAGTCATCGTCTCCGACCGGCACGTCGGCTTCGGGGATGTTCGGGACGTCAAGGAGGAGGGCGTCGTATTCGCCGACGACATCGCGGAGGTCGCCTTCGAGCTGCTTGATACGAGAGCCGACCTCGCGCATCTCGGCGATCAGCTCCGGCGGCTTCTCCTTCGACCTACCCAGCGCCCCGCTGACCTCGTTTCGGCGGGCGCGCAGGGCGTCGGTCTCGGCGATGATCTCGCGCCGACGAACGTCCAACTCGATGATCCGGTCGATGTTGCCGGTCAGGCCACGGTCTGCGATGGCCTTCTTGACCCGGTCGGTCTCGTTGCGGATCGTCTCAATGCTCAGCATCTCTGGGATTCCGTTGTGTGTCTCAGGGTTGTGCGAGTAAGTATACCGCATCGTTCTGGGTACGGACCGAGGATGGGGGAGAGGGAGAGAAAGTAGAAAGAGGAAAGAACTGCGTAGGAGATGAGGGAAGTGGCAGTGCGGCCGTTCGACCCTTCGACTGGCTCAGGGTGAACGGGATGTGTTTTGCGTGTTGAGTTTTCGCCCTCACCCCAGCCCTCTCCCGCGAACGGGAGAGGGGGGTGCATCTCCCTCAAGGGAGAGGAGATACGTTGTGATTGTATCTGAAAGGGAACGGTGGAAGCCAGCGGCTGTGCTCTCTCCGATTACTCGCCTGCTACGAAGAGGTCCCGCTCGAAGCCCATGAGGAACTCGGGGCCGTCTTCGCCGACGTGCATGTGGTCGCCGATGGGGACGAACATCTTGCCGGAGCCGGGCAGGGCGAATGCGGAGTGGAGGATGATGGTGTTTCCGGCTTCGAGGATGGCGTCGTTGCTCTCGGCGGGGCTGGGGCGCTCGCTGTAGTCCATGCCGATGCCGTGTCCGACGCGCCCGCCAAGGAGAGACCAGCCGGCGGCCTCGCAGGTCTCGCGGATGGCCCTGGCGATGTTGCCCGCGCGGTTGCCGGGGCGCATCTGCTCGATGCCGGCGGTCTGGGAGTCGATGGCTGTCTGCATGATGTCTTCGAGGTATGCGTTGCGACGCTGCAGTGTTCCCGCTCGCTGGCCGTGGCTCCAGTACCCCTTGTAGACGATGTAGGAGCAGGTATTCATGAAGTCGCCCTCCTGCAGGACGCGCAGGTGGGGGCGTATGTCGAGTCTCGTGTCCTCCCACTTGGTGTCGGGGCCGGACCCCATCCAATACTTGGCGTGGTCGGCGCCGGCCTTCCGGACGGCGTGCTCCATCTCGGCGACGATCTCAATTCCGCGCATACCGGGGCGGGCGACGTCGACCATGGTCTGGAAGCCGATGTCTCCGAGTCGGGCGGCGTGCCTGATGAGGTCAAGCTCTTCGGGGGTCTTGACGGCGCGCAACTCCGCCACGATGTCGTCGCCACGCACGAGGTTATCTCCCCACTCAGCATGGAGGTGCTCGTAGAAGGGGACAGGCATGTTGTCGATGCCGACGACGCCGACGCGTTCATTGAATATCTCGTTCTCGCGCATGATGGATATGGCCTCTTCAGCGAAGGTCTGGGGCCCTCTTGCGCCGCCCAAGGTCTTGGCATCCACGGCTACGGCGTTGGGGTCGACGGCCTTGACCATCCGTACGTCCTTGATCGGGGAGACCTGTTCGATCTGCTCCAGCATGTAGGGAAGGCCGGCGAACATGAGGACGGGATCGCCCTCGATGGGCACGACGACGGCGGAGTCGACGATGCGGTCGTGGTTCGCCCAGCCGGTCAGATAGGCTACGTGGGCGGTCTGGCCCCACTTGTGCTCGGCAGCGGGGGAGTAGACGAACAGCGCGCCGAGGTTTTTCGATTCAAGCCACGCGCGGATTCTGTCGATGCGGGGTTGTATGACGGTTATGTCTGTGTATTCGTCGAACATTTTTCCTCCCTTAGGAGCAGATTCGTGAGTCTTATTCCAAGCACCCAGCCGCGTCAAGCTGCTGCCGCACATCATTAGGCAGTTTATTCGTGACTACATCAAAACTCTCTGCCATAGCTAGAAGTGAAGGTTCCGCTATAAGCTCAAATGGGTTGAAGGGGCTTGTCCTATTTTTATCCGCTGCGATCTTATGCAACAAATCTATCGCGTTGGAACGAAACTGGTGGAAGTCCTTGAGTATTTCGGGGGGCTTGATAGTGCGGTATTCATCGGCGGCTTCTTCCAATTGTTTAGTGGCCTCGCCCCAAGTATCCGCCGTTTCCGTAATATCCTCTTGTTCGCTACACCATTGAGCATATTCGGTTACCGTTTGAATCTCCTTAGTTCCATCTCCGCATCCGAGTGTGACTGTCACGACTGCCAATGCTAACGTGACCAGCAGCATCTTAATCATGTCAATCCTCCTTCAGACCAGCCGTAGCTGTGCCGACCCTGGCAGCGGAATGATCATTGCTCCCGGTGATCATGGTACTCGTCGTGATAGAGAACCGCTCTCGCTCACGGTTCCTCAGCACATGATACAAAATGCGGTCATCGGGTCAAACTAGCGGTACGCTTCTAAACTATTGGAGCATATCGACCTACCCATCCTATGTCCGATCCACGCAGCAAAGGATAGAATAGCCGCGATTCAGGAGACGATGAGGGAGCCATTGCGATGACGCGACTGACCGACGTGAATACGACGGACATTATCGGGGCGATAGAGCTGGCGCGGAACGCGATGTGTAGCATCTTCGACCCTAAGGGGGAGGACGTGCCGTATTTTCGCGTGGCGGTGCTGCCGGAGGCGTATTTCGGTATTCCCCTGGAGAGCCACGTGCCGGGGCGGCACCTGAACGCTCTGCTGAACGCGGAGGACGCGGCGGGTCTTGAGGTGGATGAGGAGGTGATCGAGAAGTTCACCAAGGCCTGCTTCTACTCGTACAGCGGCCCTGTGCCGTTCCCACTCGACCGCAATGACGGAAAGTACGAGTCTCCCGTGGTCTTCAATCCGCACCACATACGGGAGGGGTTTCACGCGCTGAACGCTCTCGTGGAGTATCGCGGGTCGGAGCAAGCGGAGGAGATCGCGGCAGCCAGCATCGCGGCGGTCCTGGAGTACTGGCACCCCGACACCGACTGGGACTATGACCGACTCGAAAGAGAAGGCGTCGTGCTGGAGAGATCGCGGTCGTACATCTCCGGCGTGGCGAGGGCTATCGGGCCGCTGGTCAAGTATTTCAGGACGACGGGGTATGCCCCGGCGCTCGACCTGGCCATAGTGCTGAAGGAGAAGTGCCTTGACGGGTACTACACGCCAGACGGGTCGTACGACCGCGACCTGTTCGGCACCCATGCCCACTCGATTACCTGCGTGATGTCGTCGCTGGCGCAGCTCGCGGACCTGACGCAGGACTCGACGCTGATGGGTATCGTGAAGGCCTTCTACGACAACGGGCTGTGGGGGATGCGTGACGAGACGGGGTGGTCACGGGAGCAGGCGGTCGGTGATACCGGCAGGCCCGACGAGGGCGAGATGAACAACACCGGGGACATTCTCGAAACCGCGCTGATTCTCGGACGGTGGGGCTATACGGACTACTTCCAGGACGCCGAGCGCATCCTGCGGTGTCACTTGCTGCCGTCGCAACTGCGGGACATCTCGTGGATACCTACGCCTGACAACCCGGAAGGACTGGACACTCTTCACAGAGTAGCCGAGCGAACGCAGGGGGCGTGGGGATTTCCAACACCGTTCGGGCACCAGCCGTTAGAGCAGCGGGACGGCGGGAGGTTCATGCGATTCAACACCGACGTGGTCGGGGGGACGGTCGGGTCACTGTGCGAGACGCTGCGGGAGGCGACGCGGTTCGATGAGGCGGGGCACTGGGTGAATTTGCTGTTCGACCATGAGACGCCGGAGGTCGAGGTGCGGTCGGCGTATACGCATTCGGCGCTCAGCGTGCGGGTGAAGACACCGGGGCCGCTGTTCGTGCGGGTGCCGCGGTGGTGTGACGTGGACGCCGTGCAGATAGAAGGTGCAGTCGATAAGCCCCGCGTCACGAACGGGTACCTGTTCTTTGCTCGACCACCCGTCAACCGCACGATAACGCTCCGGTATGAGCACCCGACCGAGGAGATCGTGCTTCGGCACGTGACGCGCGACATCCGGGTCCGGCTGCGGGGTGACGAGGTGGCGGCGATGGAGAATCACGGGGCGGACCTGACGTTCTTCGAACCGCTGTAGGAAGCGGGGTCGCAGAGGCCGTCGTCCGTGGTGAGTTTGTCGAACGATGGACGGGGATTTCACCCTTCGACAGGCTCAGGGTGAACGGGTGTGTTTTGGTTATGCTCTAGCCGGTCGCAGGGTTTGGCTTACTCCAGCCAGCGCGTGTACTGCCCCACCGTGTCGATCCCGACGAGGCCACTGTAAGCCTTCTGCAGCCGGTCGGTCACCGGGCCGGGCATGGGGCCGTCGCCGACCGACGCGCCGTTGAAGGTCGAGACGGGGCAGATGCACAGGCTCGTGGAGGTCACGAAGATCTCGTCCGCCGTGTACGCGTCGAATACGTCGATGTCCTCCTCCGTGGCCTCGATTCCGAACTCGTGAGCAAGGTCCAGCGTCGTCAGCCTGCTGATGCCACCGAGCACGAACTGGCTCTTGGGCGTGCGGATTGCGCCGTCCTTGACGACGAAGATGTTGCTGCCGTTGCCCTCGCACAGGTTGCCGTTCATGTCGAGGAGGATGGCGTAGGCGTTCGGGTCCTGCGACCGCGCCTCCATGTCGGCCTGGATGAGGTTGATGTAGTTGTGCGTCTTGGCGCGGGGACTCGCCGCGTCGGGTGGGGTGCGTCGGACGGACGGCGTGATGACGGGCATACCGTCTCGGTAGTAGTGCGCCCGCTCCTTGAACGGGATGGGGAAGCACTCGATGATGACGGTGGGACGATCGGCCGAGGACTGGATATCCCCGCCCGCCAGTCGAAGGCCGCGTGTCACCCGCTGCGTCACCCAGATGTCGTCGTGCTCGTCCACGGTCGGCAGGTTGCGTTCGAGCACCTCCATCGTGAGGTCGGACATCGTCCCTTTCGTCATCTGGGGGTCGATGCGCATCCACCTGAGCGACTCGTATAGCCTGTCGAGGTGCTCGTCCAGCCGGAATATCTCGTGCCCGAACGTGCGGGTCGTGTCAAACACCGCGTCGCCCAGTATGAACCCCCGGTCGCTGATCGAGACCGTGGCCTGGCCCTCCGGCACGATCTTCCCGTTTACGTATGCAACGCGCTCTTGCGTCATTCCTGCCTCCGTTTATGTGTTCTGCCTGCCGGTGGAGCGGCTACCACCCGGACGGGTCCTTGAACTTGTAGCCGACGTTCCAGACCGTCTCGATGAACTGGTGGTCGCGGTCCTCTATCTTGCTGCGGAGCCGCCGGATGTGGACGTCGACGGTGCGTGTCCCGCCGAGGTAGTCGTACCCCCAGATGCGTTCGAGGAGCTGCTCGCGGGTGTACACCCTGCCCGGGTTCGTCGCCATCAGCAGGAGCAGCTCGTACTCCTTGAACCTCAGGTTCACGCTCCGCCCGCTGACGGCCACCTCGTAGTTGGTGTGATTGATCGAAAGATCGCCCGCCCGCACCACGCTCTCGTCCTTTTCAGGCTGCGAGCTCAGGAGCCGCCGCGCGCGGAGGATGATCTCGCCGGGGCGAGCGGGCACGACCATCACGTCCGCGAACGGCAGCGAGGGGTCGAACATCCCGACGCCGTGCTCCGGCACGAGGGCGATGGTGGGAATCTTCAGCCTCGTGTATTCGAGGATGCAGGCCTTGACGGTCGCGTCCGCCATCGTGGTCGTGTCCACGAGCGCGAGGTCTATGCCTTCGTAGTCCGATGTCCTTCTCATGTCCGTCACGCTGGTAGTAAGCAGCGCGAAGATTCCCTCGTCCCGCAGCTCGGCGAGGTAGTCGGACTCCCTGTTTCGTATGGGCATCGGGTTGGCTGTCATGGCGATGCTCGGTTCGGATACAGGGCAAAGTATACCAAGTGCGGCCCGGATATGGCAGAATGGTTCAGTCGGCGCGTTCAACCGGGTCGACCAAGCGCAGCCGTCCGACTCGGCGGCTCTCCAATCCAACCGAAGGATGTACAACACGTGAAGGCTCTTGGAGACCTGAAGGTCCTCGACCTGTCTCGCGTGCTCGCCGGCCCGTTCTCAACGCAGATTCTCTCCGACCTCGGCGCGACCGTCTGGAAGATCGAGTCGCCGCGCGGAGACGACACGCGCCGCCTCGGCCCTCCCTTCATGGAGACCGAGTCGGCCTACTTCCTCTCCATCAACCGGGGCAAGAAGAGCATCTGCGTGAACCTCAAGGAGCCACGCGGCCAGCGTGTCGTCCAGCGCATGGCGGCGCAGGCCGACATCATCGTCGAGAACTTCAAGACGGGGGATTTGGCGCGGTATGGGTTGGACTACGAGAGCATCGAGCGGATAAATCCGGGCATCGTCTACGCCTCGATAACCGGATACGGTCACACGGGACCCCGCGCCTACGAGCCCGGCGTCGACACGTCGCTGCAGGGAATGATCGGGCTGATGAGCGTCACGGGTGAACCTGACCGACCGCCGTCGAAGTCGGGCATCGCGTCTATCGATCTGCTGACCGGCACGCTTGCGGTCACCGGCATTCTGGTCGCACTCCGCGAGCGCGACAGGACAGGGCTGGGACAGCACATCGATCTCTCGCTGTTCGACACCGGCATCATGGGCATGGTGAACGTCGCGCAGAACTACATCGCCACGGGGGAACCTCCCCAGCGTTACGGCAGCGCCCACCCGCAGATATGCCCCTACCAGACCTTCGAGGCGAAGGACGGACGCTGGTTCATGCTGGCCGTGATGAACGACGGGATGTTCCAAAAGCTCGCTCCCCTGATCGACCGTCCGACGATACACGAGGACCCGCGCTTCGAGACGAACGCGGCGCGTCTCGCGCACAAGGACGAGCTGATACCTCAGCTCGCCGAGCGATTTCGGACGAAAGACCGGCAGGAGTGGATCGACGCGCTCACGGAGGTCGGCATCACGTCGGGCCCCATCAACACGTTCGACGAGACGCTGGCCGACAAACAGGCCGAAGCCCGTGGTGTCGTCTGGAACGTCGAGCACCCCACCATCGGAGACCTGCCGGTGATGGCGAACTCGCTCCAGTACATGAGCCGGACGCCCGCCGCGCCTCAGGGCCCTCCGCCCCTGCTGGGCGAGCACACCCGCGAGGTGCTGTCCCAGTTCCTCAGCGATGATGAGTTGGACGAGTTCGAGCGTGACGGGGTGATCGGGGCGAGTCGGGCCTGACGACGAGCCTTACTCCAAGTCGGCTATTGCCTGGCCGTCCACGACCTGGTCTCCGGCGGTGACGTGGATTTCCTGCACGATGCCCGACCAGTCGGCGCGGAGGGTCTGCTGCATCTTCATCGCTTCGAGGATGCAGATGGGATCGCCTGTCACTACCTGATCGCCGACCTTGACGGCGACGGATACAATGACGCCGGGCATCGGCGTCTTGAACGACCGTGATGGCTCTGCTGAGGATGTCGGTCTAGCCGTTCGCTGCGGCGTCGGCGTGGGGGCAGGCTGTGACGGTTCGCTGGGTTGCACGGGCAAGTCCGCCGCATCGGTCTGGGGCGACATCGCGGCAGGCATGTCACCCATCTCGACCTCGACAAGCTCGCCGTCCACGACCGCCTGAATGGGAAACTCGTCGAGGTCTCCCACCTCTACGGTGTACCACCGCTCCCCGATCTTGACCCTTAGCGTTGCTGTCATATCGCTCTTACGAAAAACCTACTGGATTAGCGCCAAGAAGACGCCCGCCACGGCGGCAGAGCCGATGACTCCGGCGGCGTTCGGCCCCATGGCGTGGTACAGCAGGAAGTTCTTGGGGTTGGCCTCCTGGCCGAGATGGTGAGACGTCCGAGCGGCCATCGGGACGGCAGAGACACCCGCCGAGCCGATGAGCGGGTTGATCTTCTCCCTGAGGAACAGGTTCATGATCTTGGCGAATATCACGCCGCTGGCCGTACCGGCACAGAAGGCGACGAGCCCGAGTCCGAGGATGGCCAGGGTTTCGAGATCGAACACCCTCTCGGCCACGAGCTGCGCGCCGATGGTGAGCATCAGGAAGATCGTCGAGACGTAGAGAATCACGTCGGTCGACGCCTGTACGAGCCTCGGTACGACTCCGCTCTCCTTGAGCAGGTTGCCGATCATGAACATGGCGATCAGCGGCGCAGATCGGGGCACCACGAGTATCACGACAATCAAGATAAACGTCGGGATGATGAGCTTCTCCCGCCGCGAGACTTCGCGCAGGGGCTTCATCTCGATCTCCCGCTCCGCCTTCGTCGTAAACAGCTTCATGATGGGAGGCTGCACGAACGCCACCGTCGCCACGTAAGAGTAGGCGATGACCGCGGTGATGCCGAGAATCTCGGGGGCGAGCTTGGCCGAAATGAAGATGGTCGTCGGGCCGTCGGCGCCGCCGATGATGCCGATGGATGCCGCCTCAGGAATCTCGAACAGCCCTGTTGCGAGTGCGCCCCAGAAGGCAGCGAAGATGCCGATCTGAGCGGCGGCACCCAGCAGCAGCGTCTTTGGATTGGCGATCATCGGCCCGAAGTCCGTACTCGCTCCAAGTCCCAGGAACATCAGGGGAGGCAGGATGTTCCAGAAGGCGAGGCCGTAATGGAAGGTGATGCCGAAGAGGCCCGCCTCCTGCACGCCGCTCGCCTCGGTGGGCAGCGTCGTCAGCCCGGTCAGCGGCATGTTGACGGCGACGATCCCCAGTCCGATGGGGAGGAGCTCGTACGGCTCCATGTTCCTGGCGACCGCAAGGAAAATGAAGCCCAGTCCGACCAGTATCATGAGGCCTTGCTGCCACGTGATATTGGCAAAGCCGGTCGATTCGAGGAAGTCGATGAATTCAGCCAATGACGGTCCGGTGGAGGAAGGCTATTCGCCGGATGATGGTGTGGGAAGCGTGGCAGAGTTGTCGCGTATCTCGCGAAGCGCGCCGACGGCAATCGCGGCCGCGAGGGCCTTATCGCGCCTCTCCTCAGAGGACGAGTCCGCCGCCTCGGCCGGTTCCTCCTTCGGCCCGAAGAACTTGCCGACCGTCCAGACACCCGCGGATAGTACAATCAACAGCGCGAAGGCCGTACTGACCCCGATGAACGTGAGGCTCAGTGCCTCTTCAACTATGGCGGCGTCAAACGTCAAGCTGCGCGCTCCCCTCGTTTGCGACCCGTCGAATTGTACAACAATCCCGAAGGCACGGCATAGGCGGGTGCCTACATTGACCCATCGCACCGACCATTGATATGGTTTCCCATATGAAGACCACTCTGAACATTGACGATACGGTTATGCGGCGTCTGCGCGAAGAGGCCGCTCGACGAGGGACGACCATGTCCGCGCTCGTCGAGGCGGGCCTCAGGCGGATTCTCGACGAAGAGAAGTCGACACAACTGCACCCTGACTCGCTTGCTCCACTTCCGACATGGCGCTGCGGTGGGCTTCTGGTGGATATCGCCAACCGTGAGGAACTCTACCGAGTGATGGAAGAAGGAGCGGATGCAGGTCTTCGACACTAACGTCCTTGTCTACGCCGTCGACCAAGAGTCCGAATTCCATTCTCCATGTGTGAACTTCATTGAAGTGTCGCGCCGGGATCCGGTGCCGTCATTTCTCACGTGGAGCATCTGTTACGAGTTCTTCCGTGTAAGCACTCACCCCAGAGTGCTCAAGTCACCTTTGACTTCAGCGCAGGCCTGGCACTTTTTACAGGCGTTGCTTGATTCACCCGGATTTTCCATTCTGACCCCGACGGAGCGACACGCCTCTGTCCTGTCCCAGACCTTATCTGAACTTCCTGACCTTCGGGGAAACATTGTTCACGATCTACATACGGCAGTGGTAATGCGGGAGAACGGCCTGAGTCGTATCTGTACCCGTGACACGGAATTTCACCGTTTTCCCTTTCTATCGGTGATCGACCCTATTCACCCAAGCTGACAAGGAGAACCGCGATGCCGCAGGGCACCTATCGTGTCGGCGTGATCGGATGTGGACGGAAGGGGACGCAGCACGCGCGGGCGTGGCATCTTACTCCGGGTGCGGAGGTCGTCGCCGCCGCTGAGACCGACTCGGAGAACGCCGAACTCTTCCGTCAGCGGTTTGGCGTGCCGGTCTACGAGGACTACCGCGAGATGCTCCGCAACGAGAGCATCGATATTGCCGCACCGATCCTGCCCGTCAGCGCGAACCATGAGGTTGTCATGGGCTGCACGGAGTACGGCGTCAAGGGCATCCTGTGCGAGAAGCCCATAACCGACAGCCTCGCGAAAGCCGACGAGATGGTGGCCACGTGTCGTGCCAAGGGCATCGCCTTCGGGTGCGGCGACCTCGACCGAAACCTCCCCGACTACAGGAGGGCAAAGGCGATCATCGACTCTGGTGAGATCGGGGAGGTCGTTGCCATCGACCTCCACGGCGGATCGAGCCGCGAGTGGGACATCCAAGGGCTGAGCCTCACACGCCTGTTCGCGGGTGACTCCGAGGTCGCGTGGGTTATCGGATGGGTGACGGGCGACCCGTTCAGCGATCATGACCAGGGGCAGGCGGGCTACATCCGCTTCGCCAACGGTGTCGAGGCATTCCGCCACACGAACAGTAACGCAAAAAACGGCATCGAGGTGCTCTGCACGAAGGGCTCGTTCTACACCGACTTTATGTACCTCAAGATGTGGAAGCTGGAGGACCCCGACGCCAGGCCCCATTGGGGCAACGACATGGTCGAGATCGAGGGCCTCTTCAAAGAGGAGTCGCAGCACGAACGAAGCGGAACGCACGGCGAGGATGGATGGCGCTGGGCCGGCAACCGCAACCTCGCTACGGTTCAGGCCATAATCGAGGCCATCGAGAACGGCGTCGATCCCATCGGCAGCGGCGAGAACTCGCGCAAGTGCCTCGAGATAGCCATCGCCCTGCGTGAGTCACATCGGCGGGGCAGGACACCCGTCCGGCTCCCGTTGGAAGACCGGAGCCTCCGAATCGTCCCGCCTATGTCGCGCTGGCTCAACAAGAAAGAGACGGTGCCGATCAAGGCCTACCGCGCCTCCATCGGGAATTGGAAGCTGGGGTAATTCCTCAATCCGGAATGTCCATCTGTCATTCCCGCATCACCATCCACCATTCCAGCATCTCAACCCGTCATTCCTGCGAAGGCAGGAATCCACAAACCTTGCCCTGCGGATGAAAGCTCCCTGTGTCTACATACTCGCCAGCAAACCAAATGGCACCTTATATATCGGTGTGACCTCAAACCTCGTCCAACGGGTCTGGCAGCACAAGAATGATCTCGTGGAAGGATTCACGAAACGTTATGGCATTCACAGGCTGGTGTGGTATGAGGCGCACGAGTCCATGGAAAGCGCTTTAGCACGAGAGAAAATGCTGAAGAGATGGAAACGTGCGTGGAAGATAATCCGAAATGGGCAGACTTGTACGATGAAGGCATTTGGTGAAGTGGATTCCTGCCTACGCAGGAATGACGGTGGGGCGATTGCTGCACCAATCGCTCATGTCGGTTTCATCTTACATCAGCAGTCATGAATGCGATGATGGCCTCGCTTCCCTCATGATGTGGCTGATAGCAGGGAAGGGGGATGGATTCCTGCGTACGCAGGAATGACGAAATCCTCCACCTAACTACTCACAGCTTGGCCGCGACTTTCTTCCAGGAGTCCCGCAGCGTCACCGTCCTGTTGAACACCAACCCACCGGGCCGCGAGTCGAGGTCGACGGCGAAGTAGCCCGTCCGCTCGAACTGGAATTTTTCGCCCGGAACGGCGTCCGCCAGGCTGGGCTCGACCTTTGCGTCGGGAACGATCTCAATAGAGTTCGGGTTGAGGGTGGACATGAAGTTGTCGTCATCGTCGGGGCGCTCCGAGGTGAAGAGGTGGTCGTACAGCCGCACCTCGGCGTTGAGCGCGTGTTCCGCCGAGACCCAGTGGATGGTCCCGCGCACCCTCCGCCCGTCGGGAGCCTGACCGCCGCGAGTTTCAGGGTCATAGGTGCATCGCAGCTCTACAACCTCTCCCGCGCCGTCCTTGATGACGTCGGTGCACGTGATGAAGTACCCGTACCGTAGTCTAACCTCTCGGCCTGGACCCAGTCGGAAGAACTTTCGCGGCGGGTCTTCCATGAAGTCGTCGCGCTCGATGTACAGCTCTCGCGAGAACGGGAGCTTCCTTGTGCCCGCGTCGGGGTCTTCGGGATTGTTGATCGCGTCGAGGTGCTCGACCTGCCCCTCCGGGTAGTTCTCGATGACCACCTTGAGCGGCCTGAGCACGGCGAGAGCGCGGGGCGCGCGCCTGTTCAGATCGTCGCGGACGGCGTGTTCGAGCATGGCTATGTCGATGACGTTCTGCCGCTTGGCCACTCCTACCTGCTCGCAGAAGTTGCGAATCGACTCCGGCGTGTACCCGCGCCTGCGGAGCCCCGCCAGCGTCGGCATCCTGGGGTCGTCCCAGCCGCCGACGTGTCCCTCGCGTACGAGCTGGATGAGCTTGCGCTTGCTCAGAACGGTGTTGCTGAGGTTCAGGCGTGCGAACTCGATCTGCTGGGGACGGTAGATGTCCAGCGCGTCGAGGAACCAGTCGTACAGGGGTCGGTGGTCCTCGTACTCCATCGTGCAGATGGAGTGCGTCACGCCCTCGATGGAGTCGGACTGGCCGTGCGTGAAGTCATACATGGGGTAGATAACCCACTTTTCGCCCGTGCGATGGTGGGGAGTTTTGAGGATGCGGAAGAGCACGGGGTCGCGCATGTTGATGTTGCCGGACGCCATATCGATCTTGGCGCGGAGCACCTTCGTCCCCTCCTCGAACTCGCCCTCCTTCATCCCGCGAAAGAGGGACAGGTTGTCGTCAATGGAGCGTTCGCGGAAGGGGCTCTCGACGCCGGGCTCGGTCAGGGTGCCGCGGTACTTGCGGATCTGCTCCTGGTCGAGGTCGTCGACGTAGGCCTTGCCCTTCTTGATGAGGTCGATGGCGTAGTCGTGCAGTTCGTCGAAGTAGTCGGAAGCGAAGTAGAGGTGCTCGCCCCAGTCCCATCCGAGCCAGCGCACGTCTTCGAGGATGCTCTCGACGAACTCCTCCTCTTCCTTGGCGGGGTTCGTGTCGTCGAAGCGCATGTGACATCGCCCGCCGTACTTGTCGGCAAGTCCGAAGTTGAGGCACATCGACTTGGCGTGTCCGATGTGGAGGTACCCGTTCGGCTCTGGGGGAAAGCGCGTTATGACCTCGCCGCCGAAGCGCCCGTTGCCGTTGTGCTCTTCGACGATGTCCTCGATGAAGTTTGCCGGTTCGGTATCAGCCATGCCGGCCCCTCCTCGACACACGACAATCTTTATCGTTACTGAGTTTCATTGGTCTAGTCCGACCACGTGTGATGTAAGAATCTCGCGGTGGCGTTCAGTATAAAGCATCCCGTGATCTCAACCCACGATTTTCGCTGCCCGCAACCGTTTAGATCACCCTCACCCTAGCCCTCTCCCGCGAACGGGAGAGGGGACTGGCTTCCCGCCTTCGCGGGAATGACGCAGGTGGAGGATTTTGTCCTACACAAGGGCGCTGAGGATGAGGTGCTGGCACCAGTCGTCGCCGTCGTTGATGAAGGCATGCTGGGTCTTCTGCGGGATGTAGGCGCAGTCGCCCTCCCGCACGTCGTAGGTCTTGTCGCCGAGGAGCATCTTGCCGCGCCCGTGAGTGAAGACGTACACCTGCTCCTTGCCCACGTGCTCGTGGGGGCCTTCTTCCTGGCCACCCGGCATCATGTGCATCGTGAAGCCGTGGAACCCCTCCAGAGGGGCCTGCTCGTAGGTGCGGTCCGGGAATCCCGCCTTCTCGGCCATGATCTTCCAGCCGACAGCGCCGTGGCTCATGTGAGGCGGGCCGGCACGCCAGTTGCGGATGACGGGGTCGGTGCGCCCGCGATCGAGGTCACCGTCGGGGTGCTCCTCGGCCCAGTGTGGGATGGCGCTGATGACGTAATGCTCAAGGAAGTCATCGCTGTCGTTGATGATCGAGTGGACGCCCTGAGCGGGCATGTACACGGCGTCGCCCTCTTTGACCGGGAACCGCTCTTCCCCAAGCTGGACCGCCCCCGTGCCGCTGACGATGTAGTAGACGTGCTCCTTCGCCGGGTGCGAATGCGGCGGCTCGGCCTTGGTGGGCTGCAGGAGACGGTAGGTGATCCCGTGAATGCCGAGCAGCGGGGCCTCCTCGTACGTCCGGCCGGGGTTGGTGCCAAGCTGCATCATCACCTTCCAGCCGACGGCGCCGTGGCTGTTCGCGGGGTCCTGGTCGCGCCAGTTGCGTATAACGGGTCGTGGAGTGTCCATGGGTGTGCTCCTCAAGTCGAAAGCTCGGCCCATTGTACACCCGATGGGACGGCGAGCGTCAGAAGGGGCGGTACCTGTTGGCGATGGGCATCCGACGGTCGCGACCGAAGTTCCGGGGGGTAATCTTGATGCCCGGAGGGGCCTGTCGGCGCTTGTACTCGTTGCGGTCTACGAGCGTGACGATGTCCTTCACCGTCTGCTCGTCGAAGCCCGCCTCGACTATCTCCTCAAAGCTGCGGTCCTCCTCGACGTAGGCCTTGAGGATTGGGTCGAGCACCTCGTAGGGCGGCAGTGAGTCCTGATCGGTCTGGTCGGCCCGGAGCTCGGCGCTGGGGGGCTTGGTCAGCACGGTCTCGGGGATGACGGGCCCGTCACCACGCGCGTTTCGGTGCCGGCAGAGCTCGTATACTAGCGTCTTGGGTACGTCCTTAATGACGGCGTACCCGCCCGCCATGTCGCCATAGATGGTCGCGTAGCCGACGGCAAGCTCGCTCTTGTTGCCCGTCGTGAGCACAAGCCAGCCGAACTTGTTGGACATCGCCATCACGAGCAGCCCGCGTATGCGCGACTGGAGGTTCTCTTCCGCGAGGCCGGGCTGGTATCCCCCGAAATGAGGATCGAGCGTTCCCAGGGCAGAAGAGAAGACATCCTCAATCTGGGCGGTCTTCAGCTCGATGCCGAGGTTCTCCGCCAGTTCGCGGGCGTCGAGGATGCTCCCCTCGGACGAGTAGCGCGACGGCATGGAGAGGCCGCACACGGAGTCGGGGCCGAGCGCGTCGACGGCTATCGTTGCAACGAGGCTGGAGTCCACACCGCCGGAGAGGGCAACCAGCACCTTGCTGGAGAACCCCGACTTGACTATGTAGTCTCGCGTGCCAGTCACCAATGCCTCGTAGACCTCGCCCGTCTCATCATACCTCGTTGGATCGCGGTCCGGCAGCGGAGGCTTGGAGTTCTGGGAATCCTCGGAGACCACCGAGACGTTTGCCGACCCGACCTGCTTGAGCAGGGCCGGGCTTTCCTTGCGGGAGCGTGTGTCGCGGGCGCGGGCGCGAAATACGGCGTCTATGTCGAGATCGGCGACGATCAGGTCTTCCTCGAACTGGCTGCCCATCGCCACGACCTTCCCGAAGGGATCGTACACGATGCTCGCCCCGTCGAAGACCAGCTCGTCCTGCCCACCGACGAGGTTCACGTATGCCACGTAGACTCCGTTGTCCGACGCGCGGGTGGCGAGCATGTTCTCTCGCCAGTGGATCTTGCCTGAGTAGAACGGCGAGGCGCTGATGTTGACGATGACCTCCGCTCCAGCGGCGCGCTGGACGACGGTCGGGCCAACCGCTTGCCAAATGTCCTCGCACACGTTGACGCCCACGCGAACGCCGCCGACCACGTACACGGGACACTCACGCCCCGCCTTGAAGTAGCGCTCCTCGTCGAACACGCCGTAGTTGGGCGGGAACATCTTGTGGTAGACGCCGGCGAGCCTGCCGTCGTGCGCCACCGCGGCGGCGTTGTGGAGGTCGGCCACGGAGTCCACGAACCCGACAACCGAAGTTATGCCTTCGGACGCCTCCACGACCTGACGCATCCGCGCCTGGTTGTCCTCGATGAACTGGTGCTTGAACAGCAGGTCTTCCGGAGGATAGCCCGTGATGGTAAGCTCGGGAAACGCGACGAGGTCGGCCCCGATGTCACGCGCGTGCGCCGTGTAGTCGAGGACCTTCGCGGTGTTGCCGTCGAGGTCGCCGACCGTCGTATTGATCTGTGCCAGCGCGATTCGGAGAGTTCTCATGTTAATCGAGCCGAATCAGGTTTTAGTTACCCTTGGGGAGATGTCCCCATAACCGTCAGTGAAGCTTCACGGCGTAGGGGCGGGTTTGAAACCCGCCCCAACAGTTCAGTTGCCTTCATCATTTACGAAGAATTCGCGTCCACGAATTCGGCGATCCGTTCGAGGGCGCGGCTCAGGTTCTCGATGGAGTTGGCGAATGAGAACCGTACGCACCCGGTGCCGTACTGCCCGAACGATTCTCCCGCGAGGGACGCCACACCGTAGTCCTGCAGAAGGTCGTCGGCGAATCGGCGGCTGGTCATGCCGGTGCCCTCGATGTTGGGGAAGGCGTAGAACGCGCCCATCGGCATGGGGCATCGGATGCCCGGTATCTCGTTCAGTCCGCCAACGAACACGTCGCGACGAGACTTGAACTCGTCCCGGAACTCGTACGTGAGCTCCTGCGGACCCTGCAGCGCCTCAACCCCCGCGATCTGGATGGCGGACGCCGTGCAGGAGACGCTGTTCGTGTTCAGCTTCGAGAAGTGCGGCACGAGCTCCTCGGGCATGACGCCGTAGCCGATGCGCCAGCCCGTCATGGCGTAGGTCTTGGAGAAGCCGTCGAGGATGATCGTCCGCTCCGCGAGTCCGGGGAAGGACGCGATGCTGGAGTGCTCACCCTCGAAGAGGAGGCGAATGTATATCTCGTCGCTCAGCACCCAGAGGTCGTGCTCTACGGCAAGCTCAGCGAGCTGCTGGATGGTGTCGCGCTCCACGACGCTCCCGCACGGGTTGTTCGGCGAGTTCAGAACCATCATCGTGGTCTTCGGCGTGATGGAGGCCGCGACCTCGTCCACGTCGATCTCGAAGTCGCGCTCAGACAGCAGCTTGACCGGCACCGGCACACCGCCGACGAAGTTGATCATCGACTCGTAGATGGGAAATCCGGGGTTCGGGTAGAGCACCTCGTCGCCCTCGTCCACGAGCGCCAACATCGCGAAGAACATGATGGGCTTGGCCCCAGACGTGACGACGACGTTGTCGGCGCCCACCTCGATGCCGCGCGTCCCGGCGACCTCGGTGGCGATGGCCTGTCGCAGCTCCGGCAGTCCCGGCGACGGCCCGTAGTGCGTGTACCCGTTGCGGAGAGCCTCCGCGCCCGCCTCAACGATGTTGGACGGCGTGTCGAAGTCCGGCTCTCCTATCTGAAGGTGGATGATGTCCCGCCCCTGCGCCTCAAGCGCCTTCGCCCTGGCCAGCACCTCGAAGGCAGTCTCCGTACCCAGACGGTTCATCCGTTCGGCGATCTTCATTCCCCCACTCCCTCACTCTTGAATGTAAGTAGTATACACCCGCCGCATTACCTGACGCCCTACCCTCACGGTGATACAATTGAGACCTACTTTGCGGGGAGGATCGGCATGAACGTGTACCTCGGCACGCCGCGCGGCTTCTGCGCCGGCGTGGTCATGGCCATCGACGTGGTCGAGATCGCGCTTGAGCGGTTCGGCCCGCCCGTGTACATGAAGCACCAGATCGTCCACAACCCCTACGTCGTGAACGCCCTCGAGTCCAAGGGCGCGAAGACCGTCGAGGAGGTGGAAGAGATACCGCCCGAATCCGTCGTCGTCTTCTCCGCGCACGGCTCACCGCCGGAGGACTTCGAGCGCGCCAAGAACCGGGATCTCCACGTCCTCGACGCCACCTGTCCCCTCGTGACGAAGGTCCACAACGAAGCCAAGCGGTACGACCGCGAGGGACGCAAGCTCATCATGGTCGGCCACAAGGGCCACCAGGAGGTCCGGGGCACGATGGGCCATCGCCCGATGTTCCTCATCGACGAGCGTGACGGCGTCAACCTCCCGGAATGGAACGACGACACCCCCGTCACCGTCCTCACGCAGACGACCCTTTCGGTCGACGACACCCAGCAGGTCATCGATGAGATCGAGGGCAGCTTCGACAACGTCATCGTGCGCAACGACCTCTGCTACGCCACGACCAACCGGCAGTTCTCCGTCAAGGAGCTCTGCAAGCTCGTCGATCTTGTCCTCGTCATCGGAGCGCCCAACAGCTCGAACTGCAACCGGCTCCGCGAGGTCGCCAACGCGCAGGGCGTACCCGCCTACCTCATCAACAGCCCCGGCGAGCTGCAGGACGAGTGGCTCGACGGCGTCGAGAACGTTGGCGTCACGTCGGGAGCGTCCACCCCGGAAGACCTCGTCAGCGCCGTCATCGACTCCATTGCCCCCGACAACGTGACCACGATTCGCGGCGCGGAGGAGGACATCCGCTTCAAGCTGCCCAAGGTGCAGTGCTGCGACCGCCACTCCGAGCTCTGGTACGCATAGCTCCCGCCTGATGCGCGTCCTCGTAGACAGCCTCATCGAAGGCGCCCGCCGCGCTCGCGGCACTGTCGTCATTATCGACGTGTTTCGCGCCTTCACGACAGAGGCCGTCGCCTTCCAACGCGGCGCAAAGAAGATCATCCTCGTCGGCAGCCCGGAGGAGGCCCTGCGTCTCAGGAGCAACGGCATTGCCGACATCTGCGTCGGAGAGGTGCACGGGATGCGTCCGCCAGGATTTGACTTCAACAACTCGCCGTACGAGATGTCGCAGGCCGACCTCGACGGGAAGATCATCGCGCACTCCACCATGGCAGGTACCGTGGGAGTGACCACGGCCGCAAACGCCGATCAGATATACGTCGGCTCCCTCGTCATCGCGCGGTCGACCGTCGAGGCCATCCTTCGCGACGATCCCGATCTTGTGACCATCGTGGCCATGGGAGACGGCGGCATGGTACGCACCGACGAGGATGAGCAGTGCGCCCTCTACATGCGAAACCTGCTCGACGGTCGAAACCCCGACCCCCACGCTGTGCGAAGCCTTGTCATGGCCTGTGATCAGGCCGCCAAGTTCGACGACCCCGCCAAACCCCACTTCCGCCCGGAAGACCGCGAGACAGCCCTCCAAATCGACAGCGTCCCCTTCGCCATCAAGGTCTCCCGCGAGGACGGGATGCTGGTGTCGCGGCCGGTCGAGGCCCGGACTTCAGAGTAGTCGTTTGGCATAGTCCCGTTCGCCAAGGTGGTCTGGGATAGGAAGTATGGATGTCGTGGTAACCCAAAAGCTAATGAACCTCACATCGTCTAGTGGGTATGACCACCCTCTCAATGAGGACCCCGACTACCTGTCGCGGCAGGTCATTACCTACATTGGGAACAAGCGGGCGCTGCTTGGCCAGATCGGGCAGGTGGTCGAGGGAGTCAAGGGCAGGTTGGGGAAGCAGCGGCTGCGGGTCTTCGACGTGTTCAGCGGCTCGGGGATCGTCTCGCGGTATATGAAGGCGCATGCATCGACGCTGATAAGCAACGACATCGAGGACTATGCGGCGGTGGTTGGGCGGTGTTATCTGCGGAACCGGAGCACGGTCGATCTTCGGGCGATTGCCGAGATGGTAGATGGAATGAACCGCAGGGTTGAAGATGAGTCGTTTCCACGAGGGTTCATCGAGGAGTTGTACGCGCCGAGGGACGAGAGCCGCATCACGAGGGATGACCGCGTCTTCTATACGAGGGACAACGCGCGGCGGCTCGACGGTTATCGTCAGATGATCGACACTGCGCCGGATGACGTGCGGGAGTTGCTGCTCGGGCCGCTGCTGAGCAGAGCTTCGGTACACTCGAACACCGCGGGAGTGTTCAAGGGGTTCTACAAGAACCGGGAGACGAAGGTCGGGCAGTTCGGGGGGACGGGATCGGACGCGCTGGTTCGGATCAAGGGGAAGATCGTCCTCGAACCGCCGGTACTGAGCAGGTTCGAGTGCGACTACGAGGTGCTGCAGGAGGATGCCAACACTGCGGCGCGGAGGGTAGGGGACCTCGATCTGGCGTACATCGATCCGCCGTATAACCAGCATCCCTATGGATCGAATTACTTCATGCTGAATTTGCTGGTGCGGTATGAGAGGCCGGAGAGTATCAGCCGAGTCTCGGGGATACCGGAGGGGTGGAGGCGGTCGGGGTACAACGTGCGGGCGAGATCGCTGCCGCTGTTGAGGGATCTTCTGCACTCGCTGGACGCGAGGTTCCTGCTCGTGTCGTTCAACAACGAGGGGTTCATCACGACGGAGGAGATGCTCGGTCTGCTACGGGAGATCGGCAGCGTCGAGGTGATGGAGACGCCGTACAACGCCTTCCGGGGGAGCCGGAACTTCAACAACCGGCCGATTCACGTGACGGAGCAGTTGTTTCTGGTGGAGAGGCGGTGAGGGACCTTTCACCCTCACCCTAGCCCTCTCCCACGACGGGAGAGGGGATACGAAGAGGCCCTTCGCGAGTTGGCGGCGTGGCCAGAGGGAACTGGATTTACAGGTCGTAGCCGCGGAGTTCGCCGCGTTCGAGGGCAAGGGCGATGCGGTGGCGGTGGGACTCTGTGGGGTCGGCGTCGGCGTCCATGAAGGCGACGGTTTCGCCGAGGCTGCTTACGAAGTCGGCGGGGCCTTCTTCCTCAATCTTGGGGACGACCACATCGTCGTACCATGACCAGACGTCTTCCTTGGAGCCGTATGTGCGCGCATGGGCGGGGAGCTCGCTGGGAACGCCGAGGTCGGGGCGATGGTTGTAGTCGATGCCGTCGGCATTCAGGGCGGCTTCGAGGACGCCGTTGTTGTACTCCGGCTTGTACGGAGTGAGGCGGGAGTGGCGGACGTCGACGAGGTTGGTAACGCCCGCGGCGCGGAGGATGCGGACCAACTCCGGTATCTCCTTGCCGGAGAATCCTACTGTGTAGAAGTCGGCCTGGATGTTGGCGTGTTCGAGGTTCCAGAGAGTCTTGTTGACGAGCTTTTCGCCGGTGACCTCTTCGGGTGTGCCGAACAGCTCGTACTGTACGGTGGGCGTCTCGTCGTCCTGACGCGGGGTCTCGGCGGCGGGAGTAGAAGGCCGGGAAACGATGTTTGTCGCTCCACCGGAAGGAGGCGCAACGGATGGCTGCGCTTGCTGCTCGTCCGAGGGTTCCTGCTCACCGTTCGATGTGCGGACGAGCTCGGTTATGACCTCGCTCCAGTCGCGTCGCTCGCCGGTGGAGCTTGCCAACTCCTCGATCTGGCGGGCGGTATCGGCGGGGATGGAGATTGCCCTCTCGATGGTGGCAAGCGCCATCGACTCGATCTCCTCAAGCGGCTTGTCGGGGTACATCTTGAAGAAGTCGAGAAGGCGGCGCGCTCTCTCCTGTTCGAGGGGGGCGATCATCCGGGCGAGCTCTTCGTACAGGGAGTCGAGCCGGTCGGCGGGTACGCGGGAGCGCACGGAGGCGATGGCCTGTTCGAGCAGGGTTGCATGACGCTCGGGGATGGCCGAGCGGGACTGTCGCCGGGCGGACTGGGGTGGGAGTCCCCCGGACACCTCTACGCCGCTGGGCCGGAGTCGCTGCATGGCCTCGTAGGCCTGGAAGTCCTCGACGATCTTCTGGTGGCTGCGGCCGATGGCGCGGGAGAGTCCCTTGGTGCTGCCGAAGCGTTCGGGATCGAAGCGGTGGAGTCTGCGGTAGGCGATGACGCGCTCTTCGAGGGAGAGGTCTCCGCGGTGGAGGTTCTCGACCAAGGAGCGCACGATGGCGTCGGAGTCGGAGATGCGCTGGATCACGACGGGGACGACGGACATGTCGAGTTCCTTGGCGCAGGCGAGGCGTCGCGAGCCGATGATGACCTCGTACTTGCCGGCCTCACCGGGCCTGACGACGAGCGGTTCGAGGATGCCCTGCTCCCGGATCGAGTCTCGAAGCTCGGTTATGTCGCCCACCTCTTTGCGGGCGTTAACGGGGGAAGGGAAGAGACGGTCGGTGGAAAGTTCTCGTGCCTCGAAACCTCTCGATGCGGTGGCGACCATGGCAAGCAGCTCCTCTAGTCTTCCGGGCATCTCGACCTCCCTCAGGTGAGCGAATGTGTGCCCGGATAATACGGTGTTTGGGGTACCGCAAGTCTAGGGGATTTACGACCTCAAAACAAGCTCCCTTGATTGAGTCCCGAACGTTCGCGAGGGTACTCAACTCCTAGGTGTTCGTACGCGAGCCGCGTGGCCATGCGGCCCCTGGAAGTTCTCTCCAAAAATCCGCGCTGGAGGAGGTAAGGCTCGTAGACGTCCTCGATGGTCTCGGTCTCCTCATTGATCGAGGCTGCGAGGGTGTTGAGTCCGACAGGTCCGCCATCGAACTTGCCGATGATGGAGTCGAGGACCTGATGGTCGAGCTTGTCGAGGCCGATCTCGTCGACCTCGAGGCGGGCCAGCGCCTCTTTTGCGACCTCGATGGTGATGGTGTTATCGGCCATGACCTGGGCAAAGTCGCGGACCTGGCGGAGGAGGCGGTTTGCGATTCTGGGGGTGCCGCGGGCGCGCTTGGCGATTTCGTAAAGGCCTTCGTCTTCGGCGGAGATTTCGAGGATGCGGGCGGAGCGTCTGACGATGGTTCGCATGGCGTCTTCGTCGTAGAACTCCAGCCGGTGGACGGCCCCGAAGCGGTCGCGCATGGGGGCGCTGATCATGCCGTAGCGAGTGGTCGCGCCGATGAGGGTGAACGGTTTGATGGCGAGGTTCATGCTCCGAGCTTTGAGGCCCTTGTCGATGACCCAGGAGACGAAGAAGTCCTCCATTGCGGGATAGAGCACCTCCTCGACGACGCGTGCGAGGCGGTGAATCTCATCGATGAAGAGGACCTCGTGCTCCTTGAGCTGGGTGAGGGTGGCGACCATGTCGCCGGGCCGCTCGATGGCGGGGCCGGAGGTGGTCTTTATGCGGACGCCGAGCTCGGTGGCGACGATGTTGGCGAGGGTGGTCTTGCCGAGGCCGGGCGGACCGTAGAGGAGGACGTGGTCGAGAGCCTCGCCACGCTGCCGGGCGGCGATGATGGATATCTCAAGGTTGCCCTTGACAGCCTCCTGTCCGATGTAGTCGACGAGTCGACGCGGGCGCAGGGTGTTGTCGATGTCTTCGACTTGCTTCTTGGGGGATACGACGCGCTCTTGCATGTTGTTTGATGCTTATGTCGTGGGGCGAGAAGGTGGGATGCCAGAACCTTTGTTCATTCTAGGTTCGGGTGGGCGGGCTGTCAAGGGAGTGGGAAGAAAGTAGAAAGAGGAAAGTAGAAAGAAGAGGGTGTTGCGTATGGCGCTACGGTCGGAGTGCGAGGATTTTGGATTCCTCACTTCGCTGCGCTGCGTTCGGAATGACAGGTGATGGGGTGTGCGTTCGGAATGACAGGTGATGGGGTGTGCGTTCGGAATGACAGGTAATGGGGTGTGCGTTCGGAATGACAGGTGATGGGGTGTGCGTTCGGAATGACAGGTGATGGAGTGTGCGTTCGGAATGGCAGGCTGGGGTGAGACGTGGGTCATCGTCGACGCCTTTTGGTGCCCGTAATGACAATTTTGGGGAGTCAAATTCTCAAATTTGTGACGCTGTGTGACATTCTGTGACATTTTCCTCGTTATTGTAAAGTTCGCGGCTTCGCCGGGTCACTTGGCACAGGGTGAGATGGGGAAGCGCATGAACAAGGCTCTCCGAGGTTTTCATTGCTGTATTTGTGCCATTTTGAGCCATACTGTGCCACTCCTAAGGAACTATCTCAAAACTACGTGCGTTGGTGGAGAATTGCCCTTCGACAAGTTCAGGGCGAACGTAGTTTTCACTGAGCCCATGTGTGGCGAAACTCGTCGACGCGTATTTTGAGATAGTTACTAAGTCGTTGTGAGAGTGAATGTTTAGTAACCGCATGAGCCTATGATGGTACAAGTGTTCTTGTTTGTCAAATCGGGGTGAGGAGGGTGTTGGCTTAGGCGATTGGCAGACGTGGTCAGAACGAAGGATATGGAGTGGGCTCCCGCTTTCGCGGGAGCGACGGGTTGGGAGGCTGGAGCGACGGTTGTAGGCAGCGTGGGCGAGACGTAGCCGGACGGCTGGAGTCTCACGTTCGTGATCCTGATGCGTCTTTTTGCGTATATGCCGATGGTGTAGAATAGGACGCGACGCGAAGGACGGATTCATAGGGGTGTACGATTGGCAGAATATGACGTAGTGGTCGTCGGGAGCGGTGTCGGGGGGTACGTGGCCGCCATCAGGGCGGCGCAACTGGGAATGAACACAGCGGTAGTCGAGCGGTCGGAGCTCGGCGGGACGTGCCTGAACTGGGGGTGTATCCCGAGCAAGGCGCTCCTCCGCAACGCCGAGGTCGTCAGCCTTCTGAATCACGCCGACGAGTTCGGAATCGTATTCGACAATGTGCGGGTCGACTTCGGCAAGGCCATCGACCGCAGCCGACGAGTCGTCAAGCGCCTCACGGACGGCGTCTCGTTTCTCCTGAAGAAGAACAACGTGACCGTCTATGAGGGGTACGGCACCCTTAAGGACGCGAACACGGTCGAGGTCCAGAGGGCCGGGGAGACGCTCTCGGCCAAGAACATCATCATCGCGACGGGCGCGCGATTCCGCCAGCTTCCGAACCTGCCCATCGACGGCAGGGTGGTGATAACGAGCCGCGAGGCACTCGAAAGGCGAGAGGCCCCCAAACGGGCCGTCATCGTCGGGGCGGGGGCTACGGGAGCGGAGTTCGCCTACCTCTGGAGCAAGTACGGCACCGAGGTCACGCTGGTGGAACTGCTACCGCGTCTCGTTCCGACAGAGGACGAGGAGGTCAGCAATCAGCTTCAGCGCTCATTCCGACGCCAGGGAATCACTTCCATGACGGGTTCGAGAGTCGACGAGGTGAAAGTGTCGGGCAGCATGGCGACGGTGACCGTCACGAACGAGAAGGGCACGACCGACATCGAGTGCGACACGGTCTTGGTGGCCGTCGGATCGCAGGGCAACGTGGAAGGCATGGGGTTGGAATCGGTCGGCGTCGAGGTCGAGCGCGGGTACATCTCCATCGACGAGATGATGCAGACGACCGTGCCGAATATCTACGCGATAGGCGACGTGACCGGCAAGATGCTGCTGGCGCACGTGGCGTCGGCGCAGGGCGTGACGGCCGTCGAGCACATAGCAGGGCTCGATCCGCAGCCGCTGGACTATGATTTTATCCCACGGGCGACCTACTGCAGGCCGCAGATCGGGAGCTTCGGTCTCACTGAGGCGCAGGCCCAAGAGCGGGGGTATACCGTGAGGGTCGGGAAGTTCCCCTTCATCGCGAGCGGCAAGGCGCTTGCGCTTGCGGAGTCGGAGGGATTCGTCAAGTTGGTGATTGACGACGAGATCGGGGACATTCTCGGCGGTCACATGATCGGCGCGGAGGTGACCGAGCTTCTCGGTGAGCTTGGGATGGCGCGGCTCCTGGAGAGCACGAGCAAGGAGCTTGGGTGGCTGGTCCATCCGCATCCGACGCTGTCGGAGACGATCAAGGAGGCGGCACTGGCCGCGGACGGCGAGGCGGTACACATTTGAGGGATGCCCTCAGGGGCTGATCATTTAGCCCAAGCCAATAGACACAAGGAAACGGGCCGGAGCGGACTATGGCGCTGGCAACGACACTGGATAAGACGCAGGTGGCCGATTTCTATCGGCAGATGCAGACTATCCGCATTTTTGAAGAACTGAGCCAGGTCAAGTACCAGGAACAGAAGATCAAGGGCTTCCTGCACCTGTACATCGGTCAAGAGGCGGTCGCGGTCGGCGCCATCTCGGCGCTGAGGCGGGATGACGACGTGATTACGAGCTATCGAGACCACGGCCACGCGCTGGCGAAGGGTCTCGACCCCAACGCCGTGATGGCGGAGCTGTACGGCAAGGCAACCGGTGTCAGCGGCGGCAAGGGCGGCTCGATGCACCTGTTCGACGTGTCTAAGAGGTTCTGGGGCGGTCACGCCATCGTCGCGGGGCAGCTTCCTTTGGCGGTGGGCCTTGCACTTGCGATCAAGACACGGGACGAGGACCGCATCGTCATGTGCTTCTTCGGGGACGGCTCGGTGAACGAGGGCGAATTCCACGAGTCGCTGAACCTGGCGGCGCTGTGGAACCTGCCGGTGGTGTTCTTCCTAGAGAACAACCTATATGGCATGGGGACGCACATCGAGCGGGCGCGGGCAGGCGGCAGGGAGATCTACGACGACATCGCGGCGTACAACATACCCGGCACGAACGTAGACGGCCAGGACGTACTTGCGGTACGGGAAGCTTCCATCGAGGCCGTCAAGCGGGTCCGTTCAGGCAACGGGCCCGTTTTCGTTGAGGCGATGACGTACAGGTTCCGAGGCCACTCGGTGGCGGACGCGCAGGCGTACCGTTCGCGGGACGAGATCGGCGTGTGGCGGGAGAACAACGATCCTCTCGGCAACCTGCGGAATCTCGCGATGGCCGAGGGCATCATGGAAGAGTCGGACTTCGTGGAGATCGACCGGGAGGCGCGCGCGGTGGTCGACGAGGCGGTTGAGTTCGCGGAGAACAGCCCGGAGCCTCCAGTGGAGGCGCTGTTCGCTCACGTGTACGCGGACTAGAGTATTTTGTATAGAGACAGACATCAATGGCTGAACTCATCATAAGAGAGGCGATACGCAGGGGTCTGCAAGAGGCCCTGGAGGCGGACGACCGCGTCTTCCTGATGGGGGAAGACATAGGAGTGTACCAGGGGAGCTACGCGGTGACGCGCGGGTTCTTCGAGGAGTTCGGGCCGGAACGCATCCGCGACTGCCCGATAGCCGAGTCTGTCATTATCGGCTCCGCGACGGGCGCGGCGATGGCGGGAATGCGCCCCATCGTCGAGATGATGACGATCAACTTCATGCTCCTTGGCATCGACCAGGTGGTGAACCACGCGGCGAAGATGAGCTATATGTCGAATGGCCAGATCAAGGTGCCGCTGGTGATTCGAGCCGTCACGGGAGGGGGAGGCCGTCTCGGGGCGACGCACTCGCAGAACTTCGAGGGCTGGTACGCCTCGGTGCCGGGACTGAAGGTGTGCGTCCCCTCAGATCCGTATGACGCGCTTGGACTGCTCCGCACGGCAATAGCGGACCCGAACCCGGTTATCTTCGCCGAGCACGGCCTGCTGTACGGCAAGAGGGGAGAGGTGCCGGACGAGCACTACACGGTGCCGATGGGCGAGGCGGCGGTGAGGCGCGAGGGGACGGACATCACACTTGTGGCCTATGGACGGATGGTGTACACGTCTCTTGAGGCGGCGGACCGACTGGCGGAGCGCGGCGTGGAGGCGGAGGTGATCGATCTGCGAACGCTTCAGCCGCTGGACACCGATTCGATCGTGCAGTCGGTGGAGAAGACGAACAGGGTCGTGATCGTGGAAGAAAACTGGCGGACGGGCGGGTTCTCCGCCGAGATCGCGAGCACCGTCCATGAGGCGGCGTTCGATTATCTGGACGGGCCGGTGGGCCGAGTCAACGGGCAGGACGTGCCCGCGCCCTACAATGCGACACTTGAAGACCTGCAGATACCCGATGCGGACCGCGTCATCGCGGAAATCGAGAAACTCTACAGTCTCTGAGGAGGCGACTTTTGGCTACCAATATGACCATGCCCCAGATGGGGTACGACATGCAGGAAGGGACACTTGTTCGCTGGCTCAAGTCGGTGGGCGACGAGGTGTCGCTGGGCGAGGCCGTGGCTGAGATCGAGACCGACAAGGCCGTGGTCGAGTTCGAGTCGACGGCTGAGGGCGTCCTCCTGGAACTGCTCGTGGAAGAGGGCACGACGGTGGCGGTCGGCGAGTCGATAGCCACGGTCGGGGCCGAGGGCGAGACACTTGCGGCTGACGGTGGCGACGATGAGGAGGCGACCGAAGCGGAGCCCGCTGCGGAGGAGTCGTCGGAGCCGGAAGTAGAAGAAGCACCCGAGACCGAGGAGGACGAGTCTGAAGCAGACGCGATACCTCTTCCGGCGTCGCCGAGCGAGGTGCGAGCGTCACCTATCGCGCGCAAGTTGGCGGCGGAGCGAGGGGTAGATCTGAGCACCGTTCAGGGGACCGGTCCGGGGGGTCGGATACTGAGGTCTGACGTGTTGGCTGCGGAACCGATGGCTGCTCCCGCGGAAGAACCCGAAGAGGAAGAACCTGCGGAAGCTCCTGAGGCAATGGAAGAGCCGTCAGCGCCGGAAGATGAAGCTCCTGAAGCCGTGGAAGAGCCTGCTGCGGAAGAGGAAGAGCCCGTTGAGGCCGAGGAAGAGGAACCTGCCATGGAGGTCCCGGAGGCGATTGAAGAGCCGGCAGAACCGGAGCCTGAGCCGGAAACGGACGATATGGACCTTGTGCCTCTGACGCGCATGAGGCAGCAGATAGCGCGCACGACCGTCGGCAGCAAGACGACGATTCCGCACTTCTACGTCTCGACCGACATCGACATGACGGATGCCATGTCGCTTCGCAAGGAGATCAACGCGAGCCTCGAAGGTGATGTTCGAGTCAGCGTGAACGATTTGGTCATCAAGGCTTGCGTCCACACCATAAAGAGCTTCCCGAAGTTCAACTCGTCGTACACCGACGACGGCATCAGGATGCACGACTCGATCAACATCGGGATTGCGATTGCGGATGAAAACGGCCTCATCATGCCCGCGATTCTCGATTGCGGCGACAAGTCGCTTACGGAGATTTCCGCCGCGAGCAAGGACCTCGTGCAGCGGTCGCAGAACGGGACGCTTCACGCGGAAGAGTACACGGGCGGGACGTTCAGCATCAGCAATATGGGCATGTTCGACGTGACGAGCTTCGTCGCGATCATCCAGCCGCCGCAGTCTGCCGTGCTTGCGATAGGGACAGTGCAGAAGCGGCCGGTCGTGCAGGGCGACAGCGTCGTCGTGCGGGAGATCATGTCGGCCACGCTGTCGGTCGACCACCGCGTGTCGGACGGGGCCGAGGGCGCGCAGTTCATCGTGCAACTGAAGGAGTATCTCGAACACCCGCTTCGGCTGCTGGTGTAGGGGGGGCGTTCGGGTAATCTCGATGGATTGCCGCTTTCTGGGACTTTGGCGTAACTCTCCAACGGGGTCTGTCATTCCGAGCGCAGCGAGGAATCTAAGGCGTTATGGTATCGTGTCATGGCGCTGGTTCACCTACGAGGCCTACCCTGCAAGCAAGGATTTTAGATTCCTCACTTCGCTGCGCTGCGTTCGGAATGACAGAACTAGTAGGGCTATTCTCCTCGTCGGAGGACGCGACCGGGTCGCGCTCCGGTGTGCGTGTCGTCCAGGATGACGGGTTCGCCATTGACGAGGACGTGTGGCATACCGTCCGAGTAGCGGTGGGGGTCGTCGAAGGTGGCGTTGTCGATGACGGTGTCGGGATCGAAGACGACGATGTCGGCGGCGCAGCCCTCTTTGAGAAGTCCCCTGTCCTTGAAGCCCATACGCTCGGCGGGGAAGCCCGCAGCCTTGTAGATCGCCTCTTCGAGGGACAGGACTGCCGGCTGCTCTCGGACGTAGCGGCCGAGGATGCGGGGGTAGCAGCCGTAGAAGCGTGGATGGGGCTTGTCGCCGCCGTAGATTCCGGTCGGTGAGACCGCGCTGCCGTCGGAGCCGAACATGGCGTACGGCTGTGCCATGAAGAACCGGATGTTGTCCTCGCGGCGGTTGACGGCGACACAGCCCACGTTGTTGTCCTCCTCGTCGATGAGCTGCAGGTAGACCTCGGCGGGGTCGTCGTTTCGCTCCTCGGCGATACGCTCGACGGACTTGCCGACGATGTCACGGTTCGCCTCGCTCTGCACGTGGCTGATGATGATGGTGTCCCACTCCCATGGGAGACCACGAAACCACCCCTTTCGAAGGTGGGTGACCGCAAGTCGGCGCGTTTCGGGCGTGCGGAGGCGCTCCAGCATCTTCTCTACTCCACCATCCTGCAGCCACTCCGGCACCATCTGGCTCAGGTGTGTGCCGCCCGCGATGTAGGGGTACATGTCGTACGTGACGTCGAGGCCCCGTGACCTGGCGCGTTCGATAGGCTCTATCATCACCTCCGGCGTGTCGAAGACGCGGCTGTCGATGATGGCCATGTGGGAGTACTGCACGGGGACGCCCGCGGCCTCGCCGATCTCGATGGCCTCCTCCACCGCATTGACGTGGTTGTCCGCCCAAAGCCGGGCATGAGTGGCGTAGAAGGCGCCCTCGTACGGGGCGATGGCGCGGGTGATCTCGATAAGCTCGTCAGTCTTGGCGTAGCTTCCGGGAGGGAGCGTCAGGCCGGTCGTGAAGCTGAAGGCTCCCTGCTCGACGGACTCGGCGGCGAGGCGGCACATGGTCGCAAGCTCGTCCGTCGTCGGTGCGCGGTTTTCGAGCAGCCCGGCGGCGGCGCGGAGAGTAGCGTGACCGACCTGGTTCGCGACGTTTACGCTGATGCCGTCCGACTCCAGGAATTCGGCGTATCCATCATGGTCGGTCCACGTCCATTTAACTTCGGATAGATGGGAGCGGGATATTGCGGAGGGTCCGAGTGGCCCGACCGGGAAGGGCGAGTAGCTGCAGTTGCCGACGACCTCGGTGGTGACTCCTTGGTACGCCTTGCTCTCGGCGTTCCGGTCGTCGATCAGGGTGCGGTCTGAGTGGGAGTGCATGTCGATGAAGCCGGGAGCGACGACGTGGCCTGTGGCGTCGATGGAGCGGCGTGTCTCCGCGGGGCTGAGGTCGCCGATGGCCATGATCTTGCCGTCTGCGATTCCGATATCGGCTTGGTAGCGGGCCTTGCCGCTGCCGTCGACGATTGTTCCGCCGGTAATTGTTGTGTCGAAAGCCATTTGGATTCCCCTGTGATAGGACTTGCGCGGTATCTTACATCGAAATCCGAGTGACATGGCCCTCGCGGTCGCGCGATATGGTATCGTGACGGGGTAGTTAGGCGAGATATGTGAGGAGGTTTACATTGGCAACGATCAGGATCGTCTCTTGGAACGTGAACGGGATCAGGGCCGCCCACCGGAAGGGATTCCTCGACTGGTTCGAGGAGGACTGGCCAGACATTCTCTGTGTCCAGGAGACGAAGGCGAACGAGGAGCAGTTTCCGGCCGATCTGCGGGGGATCGAGGGATACCACAAGTTCTACTCCTCGGCCGAGAAGAAGGGCTACAGCGGCGTCGCCCTGTACACCACCACCGAGCCGGTGAGCGTGGAGCCGGGGTTCGGCATCGAGCGGTTCGACAGCGAGGGGCGCACCCTGCAGGTGGACATGGGCGACTTCGTTCTGTTCAACGTGTACTTCCCGAACGGCAAGAGCTCGGACGAGCGGCTCGCATACAAGATGGACTTCTACGACGCTTTTCTCGATCACATTGAGTCGCTCAGGTCGCAGGGCAGGAATATCGTCGTGTGCGGCGACGTGAATACGGCGCACAAGCCCATCGACCTCGCGCGACCGAAGGAGAACGCGAAGATTTCCGGTTTCCTGCCCATCGAGCGGGAGTGGATCGACAAGCTCGTGGAGCGCGGCTACGTGGACACCTTCAGGATGTTCAACGAGGGACCGGACCAGTATTCATGGTGGAATCAACGCGCCAACTCCCGCGCCCGGAACGTTGGGTGGCGTATCGACTACTTCTTCGTAAACGAGGAGTTTCGCGAGAGCGTCAAGTCGGCGGGCATCCACCAGGAGGTGATGGGATCGGACCACTGCCCGATCAGCCTCGAAGTGGAGATCGGGAGTTGACGGGTTCCCATGCAGCACCGGACGCTCTATCGCGGGGACTGCCTCGACTGGATGCGTCGATGGCCCGATGAGTGCGTCGATCTGATCTACCTCGACCCACCGTTCAACAGCAGCGCGGGCTACGACATTCGTTCCGAGACCGGAACGGGCGGGACGTCCCGGGCACGGGCCTTCAACGATACGTGGAAGTGGGATGAGCAGGCGGCCGACCGGCTCAGGCGAATGCGGGACGACGCCGGACACCCGGCGCACAACGCCGTTGAGGGCCTTTTCCACCAGCTTGGAGAGTCCGCCATGCTGGCCTATCTCACGTATATGACCGAGCGGCTTGCGGAGATGCGCCGTCTCTTGAAGCGAACGGGCAGCATCTATCTCCACTGTGATCAGACGGCGAGCCACTACCTCAAGGTCGTGATGGACGGGATATTCGGCGCGAGCAATTTTCGGAACGAAGTCGTATGGAGCTACCGGACGGGCGGAGTAAGCAAGCGGTACTGGCCGCGCAAGCACGACGTGCTGCTGTTCTACGTGAAAGCAGACGCATACAAGCACCACCCTCTGCAGGAACGGGTGCTGTACGACAAGCCGTTCTTCAACGCGCAGTTCGATGAGGAGGGCAGGCCCTACGCCGACGTGTACGTTCGCGACGTTTGGGACGACATCAAGCCGATTATCAATGTGTCGAAGGAGCGCCTCGGCTATCCGACGCAAAAGCCCGTGGCCTTGCTGGAGCGCATCATTGAGGCGTCATCCAGTCCCGGCGACATGGTGCTGGACCCGTTCTGCGGCTGCGGGACGACCGTCGTTGCTGCGGAGAACCTGGGGCGTCGTTGGGCCGGGATCGAGATATCCGAATTCGCGATTGAGCTCATCCAGGAACGGCGGCTAAAGGAGATGGGGATTGCGGCTGCGATTGAGGGGATGCCTGTTGGCATGAACGCAGAGATTGGCTGATGAAGCCTTTTCGCTGTGTCCAACGTGTCGAGCTCGACCCTTCGGCCTTTCTGTCTGATCGCGGAGAGATATTCGCCGTATTCGACGAGCGAACGCAGGACTCCGGCAACGTGTCGTACGGTGTGGAGGTCGACGAGCGGCGGTACTTCGTGAAGACGGCAGGTCGGCCCGAAGACAACAGGTCCTATCTGGACCATAGCGGTCGAGTTAGCCTGCTGTGTAACGCGGTGATACTGGCCGAGTCCTCGGACCACAGGACGCTTCCCAAGCTCCACCAGGTTGTCGAGACTTCATGGGGGCCGATGCTGGTATATGACTGGGCCGAGGGCGAGCTGGTAAGAAATAGCATTGATCGAGTCAGGAGCCTGAGCGCGAGCGAGGTTGGGCATTTGGTGACTGAGGTGTACGGCCTACATCGCGAGCTGGCGATGTTGGGCTGGATCGCCAATGACTTTTATGACGGCGCGATGATCTACGACTTTCGTCGGCGCAGAGTGCATGTCATAGACCTCGACAGCTATAACATGGGTAGTTTCATCAACTCGATGGGGCGCATGGCCGGCTCATCGCGCTTCATGGCGCCGGAGGAGTTCGAGCTCGGCGCCACTATCGACGAGCGGACGACGGTATTCACGATGGGCCGGACGGCGGCTGTGCTCCTGTCGGACAACTCGCTGGAGAGGGAGCCATTCAGGGGTTCCGACAGGCAGTATGAGGTCATGGTCAAATCCTGCGCGGAGAACCCGGACGAGCGGTTTCAGTCGGTGGCCGAAATGTACGCCGCGTGGGTCGAGGTTCGGGACTAGAGGATGCGGCGACCCTGTCGGCCATCAGGTTCAGCAACAACGCGCTCGCACGACTTTCGTCAACTCCGAGCGTATAATCTCCGCACTTTAGGGCGTAGCGAAGAAGGAGGCCCACTATGGCAAAGCCGCGCATGATGTTCTTTCACGACGGACGCCATCCACACATCTATATGTACGAGCCACCGATGCAGAAGGAGGAGTACGCCGCCGCCATCGACGAGCTATCGGGTACGACGATTGACGCGGTCATGTTCTGTCTCGGAGAGGGACGAACAATGCTGCACGATACGCAGGTTGGGGAGCTTTGGGGGCACAACGTCGACAAGTGGCCTCACCTGATTTGGAGGCGGACGTACCAGAACGCCAAGGGGCTGATCGAGGAAGGGAACGACCCCCTGCGGATCGTGTGCGACCGCGCCCACGAGAAAGGGATGCTCCTGTACCCCACTCTGCTCGTGCAGGTTGGGAGCGATGAGCGCTGGGGCGAGCGGGCGACGTGGGTGCGTTGCTCCGACTTTCGTTTCGAGAACAAGCATCTGGAAATCCAGGCGAAGGGGGGCGTCGACTCGAGCTTTCCGGGATTCGACGGGCTCGACTTCATGCACGATGAGGTCCGCGAGGAGCGGTTCGCCATCGTCGAAGAGGTTGTAACCAATTACCCGGTCGACGGTTTCGAGCTGCACATGGGGCAACTGCCGTACTACTTCCATCCGGAAGAGGTGGACAAGGGCCGTCCGGTGCTGACGGAGTGGATTGGCAGGGTTTATGACGCCGTCCATCGAAGCGGGCCTGACCGGGAGCTTGCGGTGCGCGTTCCGGCGAATCTCGATGAGTGTATGGCCGTGGGCATGGACGTGCGCGGCTGGATTAACGACGGCATCGTCGACGTGATCATCGGGGACGGAGCGGTTGGAGACACGATGAACCAGTTGGCCGATTTCAGTGGGCTGGTGGAGGCTGCTAAGGGAACGGACTGCCGCGTTCATGCATCGCTGCAGCATCGTGTGGACTCGGACAGGGTAGGGGATGCGACGATTGAGATGATTCGCGCGGCTGCGGGCAATTACTGGGCGCAGGGGATCGAGGGGATATACATCTCCAGGGGGTGGTTCTACAACTACCCCTATGACGCCACGTTCTACGAGAAGATCAGGGAGATACCGCAGCCGGACGTGATGGCCCCGAAGGACAAGTATTACAGGGTGCCCACGCTCGGCGACGGCCCGAAGCCGGAGAGCGGGCCGGGCAGCTTGATGCAGCTTCCGGCGACCCTGGAGCTTGGGACGCCGACACCGATTGATTTCATCATCAGTGACGACCTTCCTCGGTGGGACGCCGTCGGGCGGGTGTATGAGGTGCTGCTTCGAGTCCGCATAACGAATACGACCGAACTCGACCGTTTAGCCTTTGAACTGAACGGGGAGGCCTTGCCTGACAGCGCCTTGAGGATCATCAACCAGATGTTTTGGATGAACGGCCCCCGCCGGACCGCGCAGGGATACTGGTTCGTCTTCACGCTGGACCGCGACTCCTGGCCGCGGCAGGGGGACAACACCCTGCAGATCACGTTGTTGGAGCGCGATCCGGACGTGACGCCTCCGGTCGTCGTCCAGGATGTCGAACTGGAGACGAAGTACCTGATGGGGAAGAACTTCCGTCGCGGATACGACGATCCGGCTCTCGGCCAATTCGAGGGGAAGATGGGCGGGAACTGGTAAGGAGTGCCCAGCGCTCAATGAGTGTTCGTGGTTTGTCGTGGAATTCTCCTCCTCTACAACATGGTATCGGCGCGTTCGCCCTTGTGAAACACCTTTGCAGTGGCTATACTCGGAGCCGCGTCCCAAAGGACAATTTCCGCATTCCCGTTTGCCAATTGGAGGGCCAACATGACCGTTTCTCCTGACGCCCCGAAGGTTATCTTCACCGACGACGGTTGGATTCTGAGCGCCACCGAGCCGCCACTTACGGTTGAGAAGCTGAAGGCCGAGGTGGTGGACAGTCACAACTGGCCGGGCGGTGCCCTTTGGTGGAGCATCGGCGATCACGAGGTGTACCACTACGAGACGGAGATCGGCGAGGTCATCGGCGAGGCCATCGAGGGGCTGGATGACGGGACGTACTCTTTCGTGCATTCGGACACACCGGGGGTGATTGGGAAGATCGCGGCAAACGTCCGGGCGTTGAAGGCCGAGTGTGGTGGGCCAGTCACGGCGCTGTCCAAGCTGTGCCGTGAGGCGGGGCTGCAATTCTTCCCGCGCGTCAGGATGAGCAGCCATTACGAGATCGATCCACGCAACCCCGCCTACGGCCGGTTCCGGCGGGACAACCCCGAATTGCTCATCGGCAAGCCGGGCGAAGAGCTTGCAGTTGGAAGCCTGCCGTGGGGGCAGAGAACGGGCCTGAACTACGCATTCCCCGAGGTCCGTGAGTACATGAGGCGGATCATCTTCGAGACGTTCGAGCGCTTCGACGTGGACGGCGTGGAGATGGACTACATGCGACATCCCGGCGTCTTTCGTTCCGATGAGGCTTACCAGAACCGGTACTTGATGACCGACTTGATCGAAACGGTACATGATCGCCTGAAGGAGGTCGGGGCCGAGAGGGGTAGGGACCTGCAGCTTGCCGTCCGAGTTCCTCCGACGCTGGCCGACTCGGTGAGGATTGGTCTCGACGTGGAGCGGTGGATACGAGACGGGCTGGTGGACATCGTGGCGGTCGGGGGCGGGTTCATCCCGTTCGAGACGCCGGTCAGGGAGTTCGTCGAAGCCGCTGAGGGTACGGGATGTCAGATATACGGCTGCATCGAGGCCACTAGGCACATGGACGACGATGCCGTTCGGGCGCTGGCGGCGCGATGGCTGAGTCACGGCGCTACGGGGGTTTACCTGTACAACTTCTATACGATCTACCCGGAGTGGAACCAGCGGATAGCGGAGGAAGTCTCTGAACCCAGTCGGTTGGCGCGGCTGAATAAGCGGTACGAGCTGGACAGGGCGGGGCCGCTGTACCCCTCACGTGGTCACGGTGGCGCGTTCCGGTACGCGTCGCCCTCGACGACTCTACCTGTGACGCTGCGTTCCACCTCGGACAGCGCCGGACCTGAATTCTCGATCGAGGTGACGGATGACCTCAACGCGGCAATTGCCGACGGCGCTCTGGAAGGATGCAGGCTGACGCTGCGGTTTGAGGACATTTCGCCCGACGACGAGATCGAGGTCACGATCAACGGGATGACACTCCCTCGTCAGTCGGGAGCCGACGCCGTGGACGGCTGGACGCGAATGGGGATCACGGCCCACTTCTGGATGGCGTATCCGGGGTACCCTGAAGAGCAGCAGAACGAGGGGAAGAGCCTGACGTTCGAGGTGGAGTGTCCGCCGCTTCGGCAGGGCGACAATGCCATCGTGGTCAGCCTCGTCCCGTCGGGTGGGAATGACGGAAGCGCGGCGACGCTTACCAACGTGGAACTGGACGTAGCCTACAAGCAGTAGTGAACCGAAAACTTTGAAATGAGAGGTAGGCAGGATTGGACCGATATGGCTGTATTCTCGCCCTTATCAGATTTTCTGGATTCCTGCCTTCGCAGGAATGACGGATAGCGCTTGGGATCGGAATTGGGTTGTACAACGTCAGGGCGGGTTTCAAACCCGCCCCTACCAAGTCGTAGCCTCACTACCCTTCAGTACAATCATGTTGAACCACTAGGCTGGCGGGTTCTCTATCTCCACCACTCGTATTCGAGGCCGAGCGACCGGTCTTCGAGGGGCAGGTCGACTCGCTGCCCTCCATTGGCGGAGGACACCTTGAGGGCGATTTCCACCTCGAGGGCGACTGCGACTCTGCGCCCGGAGTTCTTCGGCTCGTCGAGCTTTCCGTCGAGGCAGTCCATGACGTCGGCGACGGAGTAGGTGGTGCCGTAGGATCCCGTTTGCGGACCGGGCCATGGCATATCGACTCGCTTGACTCCGCCGACGGTCTCGATGTCCTGGGAGAGGGCCCATTCTCGCTGGTTGCCGTGGACCATCTCTCCAGTTGTGCCGCTGATGCGGAGCATTGGAGCGCCCTCGCGGAAGTGGACGATCGTCCCGTCCTCGCAGACGAGCAGGCCCTGGCCCTTGAACTCGCTGCTGCCCGTTTCAAGGGGCGGCTTGTCTGCCGTACCGACGACCCATGCGGGCGCGCTGTCGAGGAAGTAGGACCAGTTCTGGTGCTGCGCTCCGGGGCGGCCTGAAGTCTCCATCGAAACAACGTCGCCTATCGTGCCCGACTCGATCAGTTCCCTGGCTTTTGCAAAGGAAGGGTGAGTCGTGGAGATCGCGCCGCAGTTCAGTGGCACGCCGGCGTTTCTGCAGACGCCGACCATGAGGTCGGCTTCCGCGAGGGTGTGGCACATGGGCTTGTCGGTCACGACGGCCTTGGCCCCGTTCTCGACGGCGAGGCGGACGAGTTCCGGACGGCTCTTGGTGTTCGTTGCAATCGCCACGATGTCGAGCTTTTCCTTCTCAAGCATCTCTGCGCCGTCGGTATAGAGGGCGACGGCGCCGTAGCGGTCGCCGAAGGCTTGGAGGCGATCCGGGTCGCGGTCGCATCCGGCTACGAGGTCGATTTCGGCCCGGTCGTGGAGGGCCTCTGAGTAGGAAGTGGGTGTGCCTTTCGGCAGGTGTTGTTCGTGGTAATGGAACCGCCGGTGTACGTTGAGCTCCGGGGTCGGCTTGCCTATGCTGTCCGCGGTATCGATGCCCAGCCTGTAGGGCAGCCGACCGGCCATGTCATACAGCAGTCCCATCCATCCGAGTCCAATGACGCCCGCCCTGTACTTGGCCATGCTTGATTTCCTTTCCGAATCATTCATCGCTGCATGTAGATGAGTAGGGTCGATTCGCGAATCACCCTTACCTAGCTGGAGAATTCGTAGGGGCCGAGGTCCTGGTCGACGAAGCCTCGATGGAAGTTCTTGCCCATGAGGTACTTGATGTCCAACTCGATGTCCCGAACGCCTGCGTCCATTTTCAGAACCGTATCGCGGTGTTCGAGGGTGATTTCCAACTCGTTTTCACCCTGCATCGGCCAGTGGTCGCTGTCGAGCTTGAAGATGAACCAGCGGCCGAAGATGCGGTGTCTCGGCGACCGCAGCCGGTACATCTGGTTGATCGTCCGGCACATGGCGTCCGGAAGCGGGCTGCCGTTCAGCTTGAAGCTAATCCGGTCGATCTCGGAGACGTTGGAGAGCATGACGCGCAGGGCGACCTCGTGGACGCGCCCCATGTCTCCCCATTTGGGCAGATCGTCGGAGATGGTGAAGGTGAAAGACTCCGGTTTGCCGACTTCCAGTGTTCTTGGAAGCTGCGCGGACGGTTCGGGAGTACTGCGACGGGGGCTCTCCGTCGGCATGATGTAAATCTTGTCGCCATAGTCCATGATGTCGGGGTAGGGGATCTCGCGGAGCATTTCATAGAAGTCGGCGGTGTATGGCCAGCGCTCGTGCCAGTGTCCCATGTAAATCCCGTCGACGCCCTGCCGCCAGTAGTTCGTCGCGGCGGCGCGTACCATCTCTATGGTGCCTGAGGCAAGGCGGTCAGAATCTACGAGACTATTTATGTTGGCGTACACACGGACTCCCGAACCCTTTGCCGCTTCCACGACGGGGGTAAAATCCGCCATGCTGTTCAGAAGGTAGGGGCTGGTGGTCTCGGCTGCCACGAGGACATCGACGATACCCTGCTCGATCCATGCCGGTACGTCGAGACCGATTGAAAGGGCCTCGTCGATGGAGTTGGGAACCTGGATGACCAGCTCCCGTTCCTCGCCGCCGGACTTGACGGCGGTGTGCACGCGACGAATCCACTCCGTCATGATCTCGCGGCCCTCGTCTATCTCGTTCGGGTGGAAGTAGTACGGGTGGTGGACGAGGCTGAGCTCAAGGCCGTTGACGGGGTATGAAAGAATCTCATTGATGAGCGCGAAACGCTCGTCGCGGATCTCCTGGTGCTTGAAGTCGGCGCACTCATAGCCGGGCCATTCGGGGTCGAGGTCGCCGGCGGCGCCGATGTCCCACTGCTTGTTCTCAAACCGGAACAGTGAGCCCCTTGTGTTTAGGGTTTCCTCGCCGTAGCGTTCGCCGCTCGGCATCTGGACGAGGAGGACGGGGTATATGAGCTTACCCTTTTCGTGGGCGCGATTGATGGCGACTTCGAGAGGATTGTGCCCCGCGTCGATCAGGGACCTGGCATTCTGGTGGGTCCGACGCCATATGGCGTGGTTCCAGCGATCCAGATGGTGGCCCCATAGCTCGCCTACCTTGGTGTCGTAGAGGACGGTGCGCCCGTCGCCGACGCCGAACATCAGCACGTCTATCGGGGTGCCCGCGATCTCGTCGACCGCGTGCTGGTACTCCTCCTTCTGCATGGGAGGCTCGTACATGTAGATGAGGGGATGCCTCCCGTCGTGGTAGAACATGATGCGCGGCGTGGACATTCGAGACCTCCCAGCGAAAGTGATCGTGAATACGAAAATCGGGGCCCCGGATCCGGGGCCCCGATAATCATACCATCGTTTCCTACGGTCGGCTCAGTTTAGTTTGAGCACGCCTGCCTGCCGCCCAGGTGGAAGGCCCAGCTGTTGCAGTACTGGGACCTGTTGCCCGGGTGGTTGTAGTTGTCCTGACCGTCGTCGAAGAAGTACGCCCAAGCGGTGTGACCGTTGTGGTCCTGCGCGTGGGTGAACGGCACGCCTCTCATGTTGTTCCTGTTGAGCATGAGGCCGATGTGCGCGTTCGAGAAGGCGGACACGTGGATGGCGAGGAGGTTCTCCGCGTGGTTGCGGTACATCCCTTTGCCAAGCTCGACGCGGCGCGGGTCGAACGTGGAGTTGGCGAACCCTGCGATGGTGTCGTCGTGCAGGTTCTTGAACCATCCCGAGTGGTCTGCAGGGAAGGCGTCCGGAGGAGCCAGCGGCAGGAAGCTGGGATCGGAGCCGGGAGCCATGCCCTCCGCACCCTGCGTGCGATAGTACTTGGCGATCAGCATCCCCGGGGCGAAGTAGACCTCGTGGAACGGGATGAAGTTCGTCCTGAAACGCATCCACGGGTTGACCGTGTGGCGTGAAAGGTTCGTGTTGATGCTGCAGCACTCTTCAACCGCTCGGAACGGCTCCCACCAGCGACCCTGGATGTCGAGCTGAATGTCGATCCCGACCTCGGCCATCTGAGCCTTGAGCAGCTCACCAATTATGGGACGGCCGTGGGAAGGCGAGAAGATGAACTTGATGCTTACGCGGTCGCCATTTGAGAAGGTGCGGAAGCCGGCGCCGTCACGGCCAGAGAGGCCGAGATCGTCGAGCATCTGGTTCGCCTTGTCGAGGTCCCTATCCATGTAGAGCTGGGTAAGCTCGTCATCGGCGGGGTTGTAGGGCGTGTTCGGGTGAGGAACGCGGTTCTGGATCACGCCCAGCCCGAGCTGAGCCGTTTCGTTGATGGCGTTGCGGTCGAGCGCGTGAGACATAGCGATTCGGAACTCTTTGGTCCTGAGCAGCCGTCCGACCTCGGTGTTCACGTTGTACGTCTGGTTGACTTCAAAGCCAAGGTCGGCGCCGCCCAGGGCGGGCCAGCCGTAGATGCTGTAGTCTCCTCGCTCCATGTTCTCGACGTACAGCGGGAGCTCGTGGAGGACGTAGTTCGTGGTTCTGCCGTCAACCTCACCGTTCATCGCCCGGAATCGCACGGTAGCCTCATCACCCGGAAGGATGATCATGACGACCTGGTCGGTGTAGGGCAGCTGGTTGCCCGCGGGGTCTACGAACGGGAAGTAGTGGTTGCGCTCTGCGACCGCGAGCTCCCCGGGCTTGTACTCGACGAAGCAGTAGGGGGCCACACAGCCCGTCGAACCGATGTCCGCGAAGGGCTGAAGCTCGTAGCGAGCAAGCTGGGCGTTCTGGGAGGCGTGCATGACGTCTCTCCAGTCTTTCAGGCCCATGGAGTCCGCGATGGCCTGGACCTTCGTCGGGTCGGTGTACTTGGGATGGATCTTCTTGAGGTTCGGGTGGCCGAACCAGCAGAAGCGGTTCCTCATGCAGAGGCTCTGCGTGAGGGTCTGCTCCATGAGGACCCAGTTAGGGGAGTCGAAGGCGATCTTGAAGTTAAGGTCGTCAACGACGCTGAACTGAGCCTGTTCCCCGGTGACAGGGTCGGTCATCTGCGCGGGAACGAACGGGTTGATTTCCTCGTTGAAGTTGTGGTCCTCGAAGGCGAACCGTACATCTTCAACCGTCATAGGAGCACCGTCGCTCCACTTGAGGCCACGCCTCAGCGTGTAGGTGTACTCACGACCATCCTCGCTGGCCTCCCAGCTCTTGCCGGCGCCGGGACCGAAGTTGATCTCATCGGAGTCACGCTGTACGAACCCGAAGGCGATCCACTCGCCGGTGTAGGAGCGAATCTCGGTGATGCGGTACGCGCCGCCATACTCGCCGATGCCGTCAGGACCGAGCACGACGCTCACGTCCTCAGGAACGGGGAGTCGCTCGTCGAGCGGTGGCAGGGAGCCTTCCTTGACGAGCTGGGCGGACAGCGGGGACTCGAAGAAATTGGTCGGAGTCGGGCCGTCGTAAGCCGAGTGATAGAGCCAGGGGACTCCGTTCGTATGAGGTGCGGCCCGGTAGGAGGAACTGCCTCTCGCCGGGCAGTCAGTCACGCGATTGCCTCGAATGTAGCAGGAGGCGGGAGTCTGAATCTCCATCACTATCTGCTCGACGGCACCGATGGCCTCTTGGGCCTGCATCGCGGCCGTGTCGGCCGCCATAGCCGCCCCCTCCGCCGCCTTAACGGCATCAGCGGCTGTGCTTGCCGCCGTGTCCGCCGACATTGCCGCGATCTCGGCCTGCTTCGCAGCGGCGTCAATGGCCGCGTTGGTTGCTACGAGCGCGCCGTCCACGATTCTTTGCACGTCGTCGGCTGAAAGTTGGTCACCGACCGCGCCTGATACGGCTGAGGCAACCAGGTCCTCGACGTCGCCCCTAGTCAGCGATCCAGCAAGTCCTGCGGTCACCTGGGACTCAACGATGCGCTGGATCTCCGAGGCGCTCACGCCCTCGGGGACGGACTGCGCAACGGCCCTGTTAATCAGGCCGGTGAGCTCACCCTGATCAATCTCCGGGGCGGGCAGGGCGCGGATTGACTCATCCACGATGCTCTTCACGTCAGCCGCCGAAAGCTGGTTGCCGGAAGCGGAGCGGACAATTGACTCCACGTCCGCGCGGGTCAGTCCGGGCGCCGCTTCGGGCATCGCGGCCATGGCCGCCGCGATAGAGTCGCCTACCATGGCCTGGATCTCCTGGACGGTCGCGCCCTGCGGCGCGCGCTGGAGAGCCTGGTCAATGATCGCCGCCACGTCCGGTGTCGGCGCTGCTGGTTCAGGGTCGTCGGACCCACAGGCGACCGCCGCTAACGCGACGACGACCGTAGATGCCAACATCAACACTATAAGCCGATTGAATTTTCCTAACACTTCTCTAGCTCCTCTCTCTTTGTACTTCACCCATATAAGCCGTTCCGCCCTTGCGTGGCAACACGACTATTCCGCTGGTCTCACGGAGAGACCGAGCGCAACTATAGTGGACGGCATCGGACATTGTCAAGGTTGGCCCGAGCAGGTTCGTGCGACTTTCGGTTGGAGAAACTTAGTCATTGAATCCTCAGCGTACAGTGTGGCTCGATCTTGCTAAGTCGGCGCTCATACTCTTAATCGATATCTTGCCCAAGCTTACATGGAGTCTAGGGCCCGTGTATTAAGGTACGTACGCTGAAGCGACTTCGGATGTTGGCTGACGGAACTCATACACGGACTTGAAGACACGATCTTATTTCACGTCACGATTGAATAAGCCATCGACCTCTGCGCGTGTAGGCATAGCAGTTTGGACTCCCCGCTTGGTGACGGCGAGAGCCCCGGCGGCGGCTCCGTAGCGGATGGCCTCTTCCATACCCCGGCCTTCGCCCAATGCCACGGCGAGAGCGCCGCTGAACGCGTCGCCCGCCGAGATGGTGTCGACGACCTCAACCTCGTAAGCGGGTACGTATCCGCTCGAATTCCGCGAAGCCCAGTAGACGCCTTGTTCCGCCAACTTGACGATGGCAGTGCCTACTCCCTTGTGCAGCAACACTTCTGCTGCAGCCTTGGCGGACGGAATGTCGTCGACGCTGATGCCGGTGTGGTATTCGGCCTCGGTCTGGTTGGGAGTGATGATGTCGAAGTGGCGGAATGCATCGGGAGGAATATCCGATGCAGGGGCGGGGTCCAGCATCGTGACGACGTCTTGCTCTTGTGCGGCACGCGCGGCGGCTATGGAAAGGGGAAAGGGAAGTTCCATTTGCAGAAGGAGAATATCCGCGCCGTCCAACGCCTCCTCTACCGCCGCAAGCTGGTCTTCGTTGCACCGGAGGTTCGCGCCGTAAATGGCGATGACGTGGTTCTGTCGCTCGGCGTTCAGGACGATCATTCCGACGCCGGAGGGATGGTCTGGGTCTTCGGCCACGCCGGTCACGTCGATGCCGTCGTTCCTGAGCGCGCTGAGAAGCGTCGGGCCGAATATGTCTCGACCCACACGTCCGACCATCTTGACGTTCGCCCCGAGTCGGGCGGCGGCGACGGCCTGGGTGGCGCCCTTGCCTCCGGGTGCGGTGTAGAACCGTTCGCCGCGAAGAGTCTCGCCCGGATTGGGGAGTCGTGTCGCAGTACCGATCAGGGCCATATTCATGCCGCCGAGCGCGACGATGTTGGGGGCAGGGGTTGGACTATTCATGGGACGCTCAAATGCCTACGGGTCTTCGGTTCGGGCGGGATTCTATCACGCTGGCGTATTGGAACGTCCCTTAAGGTACAGTGCCTGTTCCTGTATGGCGGCTGATAGAATGCGACGCTGAAGCAAGGATTGGGTGAGTGTCATCTGCCATATAGAGGAGTTGAATATGCTGAGCGAAGACCAGAAACAGTTCTTTGATGCGTTCGGATACCTCGTGTTGCGGGACGTGTTCTCGGCTGAGGAGATGGCCACTATCAAGCGCGAGTCGGACGAGGTTTTTCGTGAAGGGCTCGGTGTAAGACTTCCCACCGGCAGGGCGGCGTTGCAGCCGTTCTTCGAGCGACGGCCTTTCATGGCCGGACTCGCGGCGGACGACCGGATCTACTGCATTGGGGAAGACCTACTGGGGCCGGACTTCTTCCTGATCGGTACCGAGGGAAACCTGCACGCGGGAGATACGCTCTGGCACGGGGCGGGACTTTGGGACGAGACAGTGAAATCCGTCAAGATAGCGTTCTACCCGGAGAGTCTGACCGCGACCACGGGCAGCCTGCGCGTGGTGCCGGGTTCGCATCGACGCGGAACGCCCGACCTGCTTGAGCCGCTTCGTCACGGGAGCAGCAAACCTGACTTGAAGCCTTTCGGACTGGAGCAGTCGGCTGTACCGAGCGTGGCGCTGGAACTCCGGCAGGGTGACCTGGCGGTCTTCACCGAGCACATCCTGCACGCGGCGTTCGGCGGCCACGACGGGCGTCATCAGCATGCGATTAACTTCATGGAGAACCCGACGACCGAGTCGAAGGAGAAGGACGTGAGGGACTTCTATGATGTCTCAAACTACTCGCTTCGCCCGTCCGAGTCCTACGTGAACAGCGACAATCCGCGATTAAGGCGGATTGTCGCGAAGAATCTCGAACTCGGCTTCGACATCATGAAGGGTGTGTAGGGGCCAAAACGAGGAACGCCGGACCCTATGAGGGTGTCTCATAGGTCGCCGTAAACCGTTCGTGGTGAGCTTGTCGAACCATATGAAGCGGCTCGACCCTTCGACAGGCTCAGGCAGGGCGAACGGAGCTCCCTTAGGACACCCCTAAAGTGTCCTGATAGGTGATTGTGATCTCGACGTTGGTGACGACAGGTTGGTTGCCGACATCGTCCGCCGCCGGCCTGCGTCGGATTTCGACCTTGTTGACTCCCTTACGCAGGGGCGGGCTGTCGATGTCGTACTGGAGTCCGACCTCTCCCTCCAACGTGGGCCACTTCCGTCCTCCGGGCATGTACGATTCGCGCCCCGTGCCCCATGCGAGGAGGTCGCCGTTGAGCAGGACGTCGACTTTGTCGTCCGGCGCAAAGTGTTCGATGGTGACTCCGAGCGTGCAGCGTCCCAGGGTTCCCTCGGCGCGCGCGGCTTCAACGTCGTCGGCGACATCGATGTTCACGACAGGCCCGCGACCCGTGGAAGTCTCGATGAGTGTGATGGGCATTTGCGCGGCGGGGACAGCGTTACGGAACGCTCCGCCGTGTCCTCCGTATTGAATCCTATCCGCGTGGTCGGCCTCGTACCGCTTGGACATGGTCTTGAGCCCGGCGGGGTCAGCGAGTACGGGAAGTGTGCGCCGTATCCACGACGGAGGCAGGGTGAAGTAGTTATAGAGGTAGATGCCGTCCGCTCCGGCCTCCCAGTAGCGATAGGAGGCGGCGCGCAGGGCGCTATCGTCCACGAGCGGACGCAGTCCCTCAAGGCATCCATATACCGCGCACCCGGTTCCACGCGCCTCCTCGACGAACTCCGAGATCGGCATCTCGAAGGGTATCCAGCCGACTCCCGCGATGACCGTATCTACGAGACCGTCCGTCATCCATTTCGGCACGTCGAGTCCCATCCTCGCGGCGTTGGCGAGCGTGGGCGCTACGCGCACGGCAAGCTTGAGGTGGCGGCCCCGCTCCGCGCCAACCTCGTCCAGCCGTTTGCGAACGCGCCTGACGAGGTCGGTCATCAGGTAACGGTTCTGGTGGGCCTCCTCACGCCGGAAGACGCCGGGATGGCGATTGAAGTCCATCTCCACGCCGTCCACGTCGAACCGCTCGAACATCTCGGTGATCATCGAGTAGGCGTAGTCACGGACCTCGGGATAGGCGTAGTCCTTTCCGGTGCGGATGTCCCAGTCGATAGTGTCTTCCGGGATGTTTTCGCCCTGACGCCCGATAAGCAGGTGAGGGTTTTCCTGTCTGTACCTGCCGTACCCGGGGCGGATGGTTTCCGTGTAGGGGGGAGCGTAGTAAGAGTAGTGGCTGTTCATCCTGAAGCGGGGCAGGAACTCGATGCCGGCTTCTCGACATAGAGACGAAATGACCGCAAGCGGCCCGCCCGCCGTTTCGGTCAGGTGTCTGACGTTCATGGCTTTCCGCCGCTCGAATTCCGGTAGCTCGGAGAGGTCGTACCCTTCGCCGACGATCTCGCCGATCTCCGTCTCGTGGTGGTAGACTTCATGGTCGCCCACCGCCCACCACAGGGAGGCGGGCATCCCCTCGAACGGGCGGATCATCTTCTCCCTGATGATTTCCGGCGTGATGGGGGGGTCCTCGCTCATGATCCAAGCGTCGTCGGTAAAGATGATGGGCTGGTTGGGATATCGGTCTGTCATTGGCGTGTTCCTTGAAGTTCGGTTAGGCAGGGCCTTGGCTGTGCTGCGGGCCATTGTAACGGAATCGGGGGCCCTTCGTCCTATTGACGAGATATCAAGGCAAGAACTACGGTTGTTGAGCCCACTCATTACCCCGAAGACCGCCAATATCCTTCTGATGGCCCGGATATTCTACGTGCACTGGAACGAGAGCGAGGCTTTGGAGCGCATAGCTTCGATGACCGACGCTGGGCATGAAGTGCGAGCGCATTGGAGCACCGAGAGTTCGCCGAGTCTTAAAGGCGAACTTCCCGATGTGATCGTCATCTCGCTGGACAGGCTGCCGTCGCATGGGCGGGCCGTCGCGGAGTGGTTTTGGGAGGCCAAGAACCGCCGACAATTCCCGATTGTGTTCGAGGGCGGCAAACCGGATAAGGTTGCGGTTGCGCGTGAGAAGTTTCCAGAGGCACAGTTTTGCAAGACGGGACAGGCGGCGGATATGCTCGATCGCCTATTTAAGGGAGGGCAGAAGTAGCGTGGCGCAGGAGGACGTATTTTTGGAGACGGAACGGCTTGTCATCCGCAACTGGCGCGCGGACGACTGGCTGCTCATTCGCCCGATGTCACTCGACCCTGAGGTGATGCAGTACATCGGTCACTACCAGCCATGGTCGGAGGAAGAGACGCGGCAGTTCGTGTCCAACCGCATGAGCGATTTCGAGCAATATGGCTGGACGATGTGGCCCCTCGTCTTCAAGGAGACTGGCGAGTTCGTCGGATACTGCGGTTTCCTGCGGCGAATGTACGGGGAACACGAGGGAGAGATCGAGATCGGGTATGCCCTGGCGAAGGACGCGTGGGGCAAGGGGATTGCGCCGGAGGCGGGCGCGAGGATTCTCAGGTATGGATTTGAGTCTCTAGGTTTCGAGCGGGTTATTGCCAGCGCAAGGCCGGAGAATGCAAGGTCGATCCGCGTGATGGAGAAGATGGGGATGCATTCGATTGGCCTGCCGCTCAATGACAAGGGAAGGCCAGTTCCGCACTACGCAATCGAAAACCCGATGCGATCAGCGTAGCTGTGCGTCTTCTCACTGCTCACAACGGCCCTAATAGTCTTGTGACGCTCGAAAGTTCATTGGGACTGCGTTAGAATGGTGTCCGGCCCTCGCGGGCAATCTCTTCCAATGAAAGCAGGACTATGTTGAACGGCAAGTTTAAAGGAGTCGTCGTACCGTCGGTCACGCCTCTGACGCCAGACGAGCGAGTGGACACGCCATCGCTCCGGCGGCTGGTCAACTATCTCATTGAGGAGGGCGCGCACGGGATATGGGCTGCTGGGACGACGGGCGAGTTCGCCGCGCTGAGGGACGATCAAAGGCTCTTGGCAATCGAGAAGACGGCGGAGGAGGTCAACGGTCGCGTGCCGGTGATAGGCAACGTTTCCGGGGCGGGCACCCAGGCGACCATCGACATGGCGCGGGCCTTGGCCGAGAGCGGTCTCGACGGCATTGCGGCCACGCCTCCGTACTACTATCTATATGACCAGGGCGAGATCGCCGACCATTTCCGGGCCATCAGCGACGCCGTGTCTCAACCTCTGTGGGTGTATAACATCCCGATCACGGTCAAGCTCACTGTGGAGCCCGCCACGATAGCAGACTTGGCGGCGGAGGGAACCGTGGTGGGCGTGAAAGACTCTTCTGGCCAGGGTGAGGCTTTCGCCGAGCTCGTAACGCGCTGCCGGAGGAACGGGGCCGAGATGTACCGCTTCCTCGGGTCCGTCTATCGCACGGCCATGACCAAATGCCTGGGAGCGCACGGCACTATCCCCGGCGGAGGGAATATCGCGGCAGGCGCGCTCTCGCGGGCGTGGGAGGCCGGTGAGGCTGGAGACACGGAGGCGGCGAACGAGCATCTGGAAAGGGCGCTTTCGGCCCAACGGGTGATGGGACTCGCGAAGGCGGGCGGACGAAACGCCTCGACGTCTTCGGGTCTTAAGTCGAGTCTAAAGATACTTGGGATTATCGACCACGACACGGTGTCGTCGCCCATGCGCTCACTCACCGAAGAAGAGAAGGCGCAGATTCCGGGAATCCTTCGAGAGGCCGGGCTGTTGTCGTAGTTGCCGTCACCTTGCCTGCATTGTCGTTGCAGTTCACCGTCTCAATAGTGGTATAATCAGTTCGGCGTGCCGAGCGGCCCGCCCGATTTGTTTTTGAGAAGATGGAGAATACAGGAACTTGGCACACGTAACGCTCCGTGATGGAGAAGACGGCGATCAGCTTCTGAAGCGATTTCAGACCCAGATGCAGCGGTCGGGAATTCTTCGCGAGTTGCGGAACAGGCGGTTCTTCCGTTCGAAGGGGGAGCAGAAGCGACTCGATAAGTCCCGGAGCCTCCGCCGCATCCGCCGCCGCCGCAACCGCTAGCCCTACATGCCTCGCGGCATTTCGTTCGTTCCGCTCCCTAATTTCATGACTAGGGTGCAACAGGCTTTGGGCACCTCTTAAAGACTTCACGCCTTCACTTTAGTTACTCGTCTCTCTGCGGCCTAACCGCAAGTACGCTACCACGTTATTGCTGGTACGATGCCGCGCGTTCCTGTATCGGTCTATTCCTGACGTTTGGGGTTAGAGAAGATTCCGACCAGAATTGTGAGCCTCCGACAAACCCTTCCAAATTATGGGAAGATATAGTCGGCAGTTTGTCAGAATTGGTCCGCGAGTCGATACTCGTCGACTCGTGTCGTCCTAAATAAGGGGTGGGACCGTGGGAACGGTTCCGGGAAAAGGGGGACTCCCGGTGCTTAGCCGCCGGTTCTTGCCGTTTGTCGTCTGGGGCGCAGTCGGCGTCTTTGGCGTGGCCTGTTGGGACAGCACGCCGCCCGATGTCCAAGTCGTCGAGAATCCAGCGACCCTGACCCCGGCAGCGCTGACTGCAGAGCCAACCCTGGACGTTCCAACGCCGACCCCCAGCCCCGCCCCGCCCACCATGACGCCAATCGTCATCGTCCTGCCTCCCTCGATCCAGACGGTGATTGTGCTTACTACCCCGACGCCGCAACCAACTCTCGTTTCTACCCCTATTCCTACCGCGACGCCAACCCCGACACCCACGCCGACACCTCCCGCGACGCCAACCCCGACGCCACAGCCCTCGCCAATCAGTCAGACATCGAGCCCGATACCTGCCGTAGTAGCCACGTCCGCACCAACTACCGTGGCGGTGGAGAGCCCCACACCCGAGTCCGAAACGCCGACGCCTTCCCCGACCGAGACGCCGACACCCACGCCGACGCCCGAAGGCTCCACATCCGAGACGCCTACACCCGTGTCGACACCCGCGACCTCAACGCCGACGCCAACTGCGACACCCAGTCCCACGCCTACCCCGCAAGGGATCATAACGCCGCCTCCGACCATCATGCCCACCGCGACCCCGACTCCAACGGCCACACTAACCCCCACGCATACGCCGACGGCGACGCCCACCCCGTCTCCAACGGCGACGGTGACTCCTGAGCCTACCGACACTCCGACTCCGAGTGCTTTGACAGCTACGGAAATCTATTCCGTAGTTCGTCCCTCGGTCGTGCATATCGCCGTTTCTGAACCGGTGGGAATCGGGCCGGGGGTCGATCCGCCGGGAGCCAACCTCGTTGGCACGGGCATCCTCCTAGACAGCAATGGCTATATATTGACCAGCAATCATCTGGTGGAGAAGGCGGAGACCATCATCGTGACCCTGCACGGCGGCCAAAGCTTTTTTGCCGAACTGATTGGCGGCGATGTCCAGACCGATACGGCTGTGATCAGGATCTCTTCAAACGGTGTTGACCTGCAGCCTGCGATTCTGGGCGACTCGTCCGAATTGGCCGTGGGCCAGACCGTACTCGCAGTTGGATACGCTTTTGCGCTTCCCGGCGAACCTATCATCACAAACGGGATCATAAGCGCGACCGGAGTATCGACGCCTGCAAGTCCTCAACTCACGATTGTCGACATGGTGCTTCACACGGCCCCCATCAACGAGGGCAACAGCGGCGGTCCCCTGTTGAACGATCAGGGTGAGGTGATCGGAATCAATACCGCCGTCATCGTGGAGACACGCGGCATCGGCTTTGCCGTGAACGCCAACGACGCCTCTTACGTCGCGGATCAACTCATGGAATTTGGTGAGGTCCGTCGCGGCTCTTTGGGAATCACGCCGCTCAACGTCTCGGCGGAGCTGATCATACAGCTGGGAATCGCCTTGCCGCATGACGTACGCGCAGGGGTGTTCCTGGCCGACGTTGTCGAGGAAGCTCCGGCGTTCGAGGCGGGGATGCGGAGGGGAGACATCATCGTGGCCATTGATCAGCAGCCCGTCACCAATTCCGGGGAACTGGCCCGCTATTTGTTCAGGCACGGTCCGGGCTCACAGGCGCAGATAACTTACTATCGTGGGGTCGAGCGACATACCGTCGAACTCACGCTTGGAGAATGAGTACAGTAAGCGACGGTCCCAACGAGGAGGAATAGATGAGCGGAGACACCATTCAAGGCGCAGTACACTGGTCGGGAGAGCACTGGATCAATTACTTGCGACGACCCGGTGAAACCCAGGACAGCGGGAGCTTCAGCCTCTACCACACGCGGTACAGCGGTGCCGGAGAGGGAACGGTGGCGTTCGTGACCATACCGGACGCCGGGATCGATGCGGTCTACGCCGACAATGCCGAGCTGGCCGAGTGGACGATCGAGAGCATGGTCAGAGGGCGTGGCAACCAGTTCGACCGCGAGATGCCGGTCGTCGAGGCGTGTCTGACGAGGGTAGGGGACGTGCGAACACGGCCCTCGTGGACGGTTGAGGCAGAAGGGCGCAGGATCATATCTAGCTGGACGGTCACCGACCCCGCCGTCATTCACTGGGGGCCTACTCCGTCCGGAACGCCAAACATGCAGATATTCTCACTGCTGTATTTCACCTACGAGACCGAGTTGTCTGTGGATGGCAAAGTCATTGAAGGTGCTCCGTACACCCGCGACATCTGGCGGAACTCGATAGGCGGCGACAGGAGCTCGTGCGTCTTTGCACTCGCGGAGACGACGATCAACCTGGGCGGTTAGAAGCTCTCCCACCACTCCATGAATGCTTCCGGAACCGACCGACGTGTTACGTAGCCGGCCGTCGCCAGTCATGTCCCTCTGTCAGTCGTAGGAACTCCTCGTGTAGTCGCGGATTCGACGCGATGATCCCATCGCTGTATAGGGTGGCGCGGTTGCCGTTGCGGTCTGTTATAACGCCCCCGGCTTCTTCGACGAGGAGGATGCCCGCAACCATGTCCCACGGCGAAAGACGGTGCTGGAAGTACATATCCGTTTTACCCGCCGCTGCGTACGAGATGCCGAGGGCGGATGAACCGATGCTCCGCACCGTTCCCATGTTCGGCCAGACGGCTTGGGCGAGCATGTCCAGCTCGTAGTGTGCGCCAATGTCGCTGTAGGGGAGATCGAAGCCGATGATGCAGTCCTTAAGTTCAGTCTTCTTCGATACGTGAATGCGCTTCCCGTTCAGGTATGCGCCCCCGCCACGCTCGGCCTCGAACAGGTCGTCGCGCTCAGGGTCGTAGTTCACCCCGACGAGGACCTCGCCGTCCAGCGCCAGGCCCACCACCGTCGAGTAGATCGGCAGTCCGACGGAGTAGTTTCGAGTCCCGTCCACTGGATCGACGATCCATGCGTACCCTTCGTCGGCACGGACGTCGTACGCGCTCTCTTCTCCGACGAGGGTATGGTCGGGGAATTCCTGCCGGATCAGGTCGAAAATGAGGGCCTCCGCCTCGGTGTCCACGTCCGTGACAACATCACCTGGTCGCTTGAACCGGATGCCCTTCTCTCCTTCGAACCGCTCTTTCGCGAGCTTACCGGCAAGTTTCGCCGCCTCCCGCGCTATTTCGAGGGCCGTCTTGCCGCTGGTTCCTATGGGAATGCTCAAGGGGTCGTAACTCCGTAGTTAGGCGATGAAACGCCGTGGGTTCGTCAACTGGCCGGTCTCATAGAAGAGCTGGCCGTCGCTCATGAAAATCGGAACACCTTCTTCGCAGTCTTGTGGAGAATCCAATCCTTGTCGGACTCGGTCAAGAAGGGAAGGTGAGTGCGGACAAGTTCAACGGCGTTTGCGTAGCCGCACTTGACCATCACGCCGGGGAAGTCCGTGCCCCACATGAGCCGTTCGGGGCCGTAAGCGTCGTAGATGCGGTGAGCGAGGTCGAAGGTGTCATGGAAGGGGTACGCTTCGTTTGACTTGCCCTGCAGGTTGGAGAGCTTCACGTAGACGTTCGGGTAGTTGGCGAGGCGCAAGGTCGCCTTGATCAGCGATTCCTGTTGCTCCGGGTCGAGAGGGAGACCGCCTAGGTGGTCGAGCAGGATGTTGACGCCGGGGAACATGGCGGCCATGGGCTCGACGCATGAGTGGTCCTTGGCCGATCCAAGTATGCCGAATGCGACTCCCAGCTCCTGTGCTCGCTCCCAGAGGGGCCAACGGTTCTTGCTGTGGAAGTCGCTTAGGTCATCTTCCCAGCCGAGTTCAAGTCGAAGGCCGGCGAAACGTTGTTCCGTCACCAGCTCTTCCAGCCGGTCGGGGCCGTCCGGAGAGGTCGGATCGACGAGTCCCAGCGCCGTGAAGCGGTCGGGGAAACGCTCGATGCAGTGAGCGAGATACCGGTTGTCCAAGGAATAGACGCGGGGCTGCACGATGACCGCCTTTTCGACGCCCGCCTCGTCCATCAGGGGCAGGAGGTACTCAACGGACGCAGGCCGGGCAGGTTTACCTCCGGCGACGTAGGGAAAGAGGCTCTCGTCGTCGGCATAGACGTGCAGGTGCGTGTCAACAATCATTCAAAGTTCCTTTGCCAGTCGATCCACTTCTTGACGGCGGTTGGGCATTGTATCTCATCGGGAGACGTTCATGGCTTGCACCGAGGGCAGCACTTCGAGGACTTCCTGCAGGGTCGGCTGGGCCTCGATGCTGGGGCCTCCGACCTTTAGACCGGCGCAGGCGACGCCCCACCGCGCTCCCTCGACGGCGTCCTTACCCTCTGCGATGCAGTGAAGCAGGCCGCCGACGAACGTGTCCCCGGCACCGCTGGTGTGGAGCAGGCCTCGCGGGGCCACGCCCGGAATGCGGACGGTCTCGCGGGGCGTCCCGACCCATGCGCCCTCCCCGCCGCACTTCAGGCCGACCATGCCGACTCCCCGTTCGAGGAACCAGTCGATGACCTCGCGCTCCGTGTGGAGGTCGATCAACGCTGCAGGCTCGTGGGGGAAGCTTGGGATGATGATGTCGATGAATGGCAGCAGCTCGTCCATGGCGTCCCGGGCCTCGGCAATCGACTCCCACAGGTTGACGCGCAAATTGGTGTCGTAGGAAACGAGCACACCCGACTCGTGGGCGATCTTGACCGCCTTCGTCACCGTCTCGCGGCAGCTTTGCGAGATGCCCTGCGATATCCCGCTCACGTGCAGGATACTGGCCCCGGAGATGTAGGCGGGATCAATGTCGTTGGGCGTCATGGTGCTGGCCGCTGCCCCCTTGCGGTAGATGACTTTCGATCCCTCGCCGGCCGGCACGGACGACGAGAACTCTACCGCGTTGAAAGCCCGAACCTGCCGGACGTGGGTCGTGTCGATGCCTCTCTTGCGCCACTCTTCCAGCAGGTAGTCGCCGAACGGGTCGTCGCTGACGCGCGTCACGTACCCGCAGGACGTGCCGAGCCCGTTCGCCATTGCCAGGACGTTATAGGTGTCGCCGGAATGGACGAGCTCCCATTCCGCCTCGGAATGGAGCGTCTCGTAGGTGAAGAACTCGATGAAGCACTCGCCAATGGATACGATGTCGACCATGGCGAAATCCTACCAGAGAGCGAACTGTGGTGTATGACAGGATCAAATTTCACCTTCTGACGGGAGTATTCATGGACAACAAAGCTGCGGTACACTCTGCCCGACACGAGTATTTACGCGGAGGCCGCTATGCCATATGGGACGGGTGACTTGACTTCGAGCACGGACAGCGTCGTCGTGCTCTTCAAGGGAGGGAGGCTGCAGACGTGGCACCGGCTCACGGACGCTCAGCGTGACGACTACAGCGCGCAGCACGTCGAGCTCATGCTGGGAGTAGCCCACGAGCACGGGATGATGACCCTGGAGGGATTCAAGCTGCTGGAGCCGAAACAGCCGTGGGAACGCTTCTGGGTGCTCGAGTTCCCAACCTTAGAGGGTGCGGAGGCATGGATCGAGGCTGAGATGGCCCCGCCGTACGGCACGTACGGGTACTACGAGTACCACTTGGCCCGCCGGTTCGCTGAGGACTACTTCAACGACTGGGTGACCGCGCCGCGCTCGGAGTCCGGGTCACTCGGTCCTGTCGACCCATCCAACCTTCCGCCGCTGGATGTTGACAGGAATAGCAGTGTCGTCTTGGAGTTTGCTCGAATGCTGCCGGAGGCGGTCCTTGCGTCGGAAGGGCAGCGTGGCGACACCGAGCACCGCGAGTTGATGAAGTCGGTTGCACAGGAGCACGGCTTGATCCGTCTCGAAGCCTTTCAACTCATGGCTCCTCAGCCCGACTGGCATCGCGCCTACGTGATCGAGCTGCCCACCATCGACGCCGCAGAGGCCTGGATGGCCGCGGAAATGGCTCCGCCGCAGTCGGCCTACTCGAACAAGACGATGCACCTGTCCCGGCGCTGGGCGCCTCGGTTCTTCTCGGGCTGGCTGTCGGGGGCGAAGGAGTGACGGCAATCGCCTACTCATCCCTCTACACTGCTTAGGGTCAGTTGAAAGTCAGAATACATTGGAAATTGAGCGTGCGATGGATATCCGCAAGGCGACCGACTCTGACGTTGCAGAGGTCAGGACCTGTGCATTAGACGCCTATCGAACTTACACGAATCGAATCGGACGGCCCCCGGCTCCCTTGCAAGCGGACTATGCCGACCAAGTGCGTGAGGGACAGGTTTTCGTAGTAGGCCAAGGTCAAGTGGTTGTGGGGTTCGTGGTCTTCTATCCACGAGGAGACCATCTTCATCTTGAGAATGTGGCCGTTCGACCTACCCATCAGGGCCGAGGATACGGAGGTCGCCTGGTCGCGTTTGTGGAAGAGCGGGCTCAACGGTATGGACTGGCGGCCGTAGAACTGTACACCAACGAGAAGATGCACGAGAACATCGACATGTACCGTAAGCTCGGCTATGTTGAATGCGCTCGAAGGAATGTGGATGGGTATGATCGGGTGTTCTTTCGAAAGACTCTCTAACGTCCCCGAAGCGCATTTGCAACACGGTTGACCTGTGCCAAGAACAGGTCAACATTGACGCTTGACGGCCTCGTACGCAATCGCGAAGCCTCCCACATAGTCCCAAGTTGCGGGAACGGAGTCGGTCTCGGTTACGGCGATATTCACCGTCAGTCTATTGGCGTCCAGCAACTGAGAGATGAACTCGTTGGGTTCGTTGGCGACTACGCTGGTCTTGTAGAAGCCCGAATCGGCGAAGTGCCAGTAGTTCCAGAGATGTTCAACCGGTTCGTTGTTGTCGAACTTGATCGTCACCGGATGGACTGCGTCTCGGAAATCGGAATGGATGTTGGTGTGTATGGCCGCGCGGAAGTTCTTCTCGCTGCAGGTGATTGAAAGCAGGACCTCTTGCCCCGCGTGGTGGGTCAGTATGCTGGTACCCACGCCCTGAACGTCGATATTCCATTCGCCGAGTTCATCCCCTTCTCCACATGCAAGGAGCAGCAGCAAGGGGGTCAAGAGCCAGGTTCTCATGCGTACATACTCTCGAAACATGGGCTGAAATGACAAGGGGTACCATTCTCAAGTATCGACTTTCTTCCGGCCCGACAGGTACTCCTCCGGCTCCTTTTGAAACGCTCGATTGCACCCGGGGCCACAGAAATAGTACGTGACGTCGTCATGCGTATAGGTGCCCCCATGAGGCTTTTCCATGTTCACCTTCATGGCGCAAACGGGGTCGTTTGCCTTGGGGGAAGGCTTGCTGCATAGCGGTCGCGCGTGTATGTCGCAGGCAGTATGATTTTATGTATCCGTGATTCATATTAGGGAAGCCATGAAAATCTCCGAGCGGGGCCAGATAACCATTCCAAAGCATTTGAGGGAGCGGTTTGGGATGAACCACAAAGTCGAGGTGGAGATCAGTCCAACCAAGCAGGGACTGCTCATCCGCAAGCGAACGGCGGCGGAGCACCCTGTCGACCGTGTGCACGGGATCCTCGGCAGAGACGCGCTTGGCGAAGGTGTTAGCGTCGATGACTATATCGAAGAGATCCGGGGAAGATGATAACCGCCGTTGATGCCAACGTCCTGTTGGACATATTCATTGCCAGCGACCGTCATGGCCTCCAATCGAAGGAGCGCTTGGTCGCCGCCTACGACGCCGGAGCTGTTGTCGTCAGCGATGTCGTGTACGCGGAACTCGTCCTCTCGTTCCAGGATCGGGCCGCGCTGGATAGCGCGCTCTTGGAATTGGGCGCCACCCTCTCGCCGATCGACTCTTCTATAGCATACGAGGCGGGGATGCGGTGGAAGCGATACCGTGCAGCCGGCGGACCTCGGAACCGGATAATCGCCGACTTTCTTATCGGCGCCCATGCCATGACGGTCGCAGATGTCTTCCTGACGCGGGACAGAGGGTTCTTTTCCACCTACTTCCCCGAACTGCGCCGGTCTCCGTGACCCCTGACAAACTCAACGAGTACCGCCACGCCGATCAGCCGGCCCGTGTTGTCCTCCACCCAAGAAACGATACCTGCCCAAAGACGTTACCCCCACCTGCTTAACGCAATTTGGCATCACATATCGACTTTCTTCCGGCCCGACAGGTACTCCTCCGGCTCCTTTTGAAACGCTCGATTGCACCCGGGGCCACAGAAATAGTACGTGACGTCGTCATGCGTATAGGTGCCCCCATGAGGCTTTTCCATGTTCACCTTCATGGCGCAAACGGGGTCGATGGCTGTGGGGGAAGGCTTGCTGAATAGTGGAATTCTCATGACGCCTCCATGCTTGGTGACAGGCCTTTCATGTTTGAACGCTTGAGTCGAAGCGAGTTGGCGATCACACTGACGGAGCTTACGGCCATTGCAGCTGCCGCCAGTATCGGGTTGAGGAAGCCGAACTCGCCGAGGGCGGGCGTGAGCGCTTCCGGCACACCGTTAGTCGCAAATACGGGGTATAGTACTCCTGCTGCGACGGGGATGAGCGCTACGTTGTAGGCGAAGGCCCAGAACAGGTTTTGCCTGACCGTTCTCATGGTGCTCTTGCTGACGGAGACCGCCCGCGCCATGCCCATGATGTCCCCTCGGATGAGGGTGATGTCCGCCGCCTCCATGGCTATGTCGGTCCCGGTGGCTACTGCAATTCCCACGTCGGCCTGAGCGAGGGCGGGTGCGTCGTTGATGCCGTCGCCCACCATCGCCACGACCGCGCCGTCTCGCTGCAGGGCCGCTACATGGTCGGCCTTGTCCTCCGGCAGCACGTTGGCGATCACCTTGTCGATGCCGAGCGATTGGGCAACCGCCTCCGCCGTCTGCTGACTGTCTCCGGTGAGCATGACCACGTCGATGCCCTGACGCTTCAGCGCGGCAACGGCTTCGCTTGCGCCTTCTTTGACGGTATCCGAGACGGCGATGACCCCGATGACCTCGCCGTCGACGGCAACGTAGGATACCGTCTTCCCGGATCGCGCCATCTCGTCACCCGTCTCGTCGAGCCCGTTCATTGAGACGCCATGATTCTCGACGAGTCTTAGGTTGCCCACGGAGACTTTTCGTCCGTTGATGCGTCCGACGATGCCCATGCCCGGCTGGGCCATGGCATCCTGCACGGGTGAATCGAGAGACAGGGCGCGCTGCTCCGCCGCCGTCACGATTGCCCTTCCAACGGGGTGTTCAGAAGACCTTTCGAGTGTGCCGGCGAGCGTCAGGGCCTCGTTCTCGGTGACGCCCGTCGTCACGACGGCGGTCACCTCTGGGACTCCCTTAGTCAGTGTGCCCGTCTTGTCGAACACGACGACATCGGTCTTGTGCGCCCGCTCAAGGGTCTCGGCGCTGCGGATTAGCACGCCGAGTTCAGCGGCCTTTCCGGTGCCCACCATGATGGCCGTCGGAGTGGCGAGTCCCATCGCGCAAGGGCAGGCGATGATCAGCACGGCAACCGACGCAATCATCGCATAGACATACGACGGGGAAGGCCCGACCGCCAGCCAGACAACGAAGACTACGGCCCCAACTGCGATAACTGCGGGTACGAAGTAGCTCGAAACCGTGTCAGCCAGTCTCTGAATTGGGGCCTTCGACCCCTGCGCTTCCTCGACCATGCGGATGATCCGAGCAAGCACGGTGTCCTTCCCTACGCCGGTCGCCTGGACCGTGAGACTGCCGGTGGTGTTGATCGTCGCGCCGTACACGTCGGCGTCCACGGTCTTTTCGACGGGCATACTCTCGCCCGTAAGTACCGATTCGTCGACCCAGGAAATGCCGTCGAGAACTTTGCCGTCGACGGGGATGCGCTCTCCTGGAATGACTCTGATCTGATCTCCTACTACGACATCCTCAATCTGGACTTCGACTTCCGCGCCGTCACGTATTATCTTGGCTGTCTCCGGACGGAGACTCATGAGCCCCTTGATGGCTTCGGACGCCTTGCCTTTGGCCCGGGCTTCGAGGAATCTGCCCAGGAGGACGAGGCCGATGATCGCGGCCGAGGTTTCGAAGAAGGTTTCCGCGTCGTAGTGAGCGAATATCCACCGGTCATGAAGCACTGTGACGACGGCGCTGTACCCGAAAGCTACCGAGGTTCCGACGGCGATGAGCGTGTTCATGTTGCTCGTGCCGTGCTTGAGCGCACTCCACGCTCCGACATAGAACCGCTTGCCGGCCCAGAACTGTACGGGAGTCGTGAGTACCAACAGAAGGAAATCGAGTCGGAACGGAAGAATGTCACTCACCGCTGGAATTGCCATGATCGTCATGATGAACGCGGCGACAGCAAGGCTGAACGCAGCTTTTGTGCGGAGGTTGGCGATCTGGCGAGGATTTCCCGAAATCTCTTCGTCACCACCGACGCTCAGCACGGAGTATCCGGCGTCCTCGACTGCCGCTCGGAGGTCTTCGATGTCCGCCACGCCAGCCGCATACTGGACGGTGGCCCGCTCAGTCGCGAGGTTCACGGCTGACGACTCGACGCCGTCGACCTCGCGTAACGCCTTTTCCACGTGGCTGACACACGCGGCGCACGTCATGCCGCCGATATTCAGCGAGACGTTCTTGGTGTCGTCCAGCGCAGGTGGGCGGCTCTCCGCTTGAATAGCCATCGGTCCGCTACCTCTTGTCCGCGAGGGAGTAGAGCTCCAGCAGCTCGCCGAGCACGTCCTCTTCTCGTCCGGCCTTCACGCCCTCGATAACGCAGTTGTGCAGGTGGCCTTCCAGCAGGACCGACTCCAGTTTTTGAATTGCGCGCCGCACCGCGAAGGTCTGCTTGAGCACGTCGACGCAGTAGGTGTCCTGCTCGATCATGCGGCGGACGCCGCCGAGGTGTCCCTCGATGTACTTGAGTCGCTTCAGGGCGTTTTGCTTGGCGTCGGGGAGGTCTGAAGGGGAGTGAATGTGGTCGTCGGTGTACTCACGGTGTGGGCTGACTGTGTTCGTTGCCATAAGGCGTCCTCCGCTCTAAAACCCCCTAGCGGGGGGTATGGGTTAAGCGTACAGCGTCGGAGAATCGAAGTCAACGAACGCGGGGCACTACGGCGAATCCGGGCCGATCCGCACTTCCCCCATGATCGAGTCGGCTGAGTAGACGCGATACTGAGTCTGCTTTCCGGGAGAGACGTGGACGACCTCCCAAGCGACCCCGCCCTCGGGAGTGATCTCCATGATCTTGAACGGGCGAGGGTCGGGAAGGAAGCTGCTCCCGTAGAGGACGAGCGTGTTGCCGTTCGGCAGTCGTTCGACACTGGAACAGCAGACGGCAAAGAGTTGAGGGTTGTGCCGGAACTGCCAGACTGCGCGGGCGGTCTTGTTCTTGTGATCAAGCTCCAGTTCAAGAGGGCGAGAGTACTGGCCGCCTTCCTCGTTGGGGCGGTCGTTGCCGTTGTCGAAGAGGAGAATGTTGCCGTTGGCAAGCTGAGCGGCGGTGTGCTGTTCATAGAACCGGTCTTCCGGGTTCGGGAACGTGAAATCCCCGCCGGGACCTCCGAGACGCCACTGGACCTTCTTGAAGTCGGACGATATCGAGACTACCTGATCGAGGTGCCTCAGGCTGAGGATGAAGCTGCCGTCCGGCGCCATGGTGACGGAGTTGGCGTGACTCCAGTCCTGCACGGAGCGGTCGCGGTCGCATCCGCCCCAGAGGGGGAATCCCGGAAGCCGTCGATCGGAGTCGGGTTCGGTCCTGTCTGACGGCGAGATGTGGTCGAAGATGTTCCATACAATCTCGTTCTTGCCGGTCTCCTGGTCCCAGATGCCTATGGTGTCACCCTCCTGCGGGTGTAACGGGTCGCCGTAGCCCTCCCAGAGGATGTCGCGGGAGAGGTACATGATCCGTCCGTCCGGCAAGACCTGCACCTCGTGGTGGATGGGACTGAACGGCGAGCACTCGCCGATTAGCTCGTCGATCTGCCTCCCCATAGAGTCGATCTCGACTAGCCCGCTGCTGGTCGTGCCTCCCTGGTATCCCGCGATGTACACGATGTTGCCGTTTGGCTTGCGCATCATTCCATCCGGCTGTTGCCCCTCTCCCTCTGAGGCCTTGTAGTACCAGACGATATGTCCCTCGGCATCGAACGCGGCCAGTCCGAAGAAACCCTCCTGACGGTAGTCCATGAAGGTGAGAGGGCGTGTCGGTTGACCGCCGAAGATGGTAAAACGCCCGGCGGCGAGCACTTCCGGCAGCGGCCCCGACGTGAACGATTCCGACGGCCCTTCGGTGATGCCACCGGCGAGATCGGTGCCGAATACCTGGTAACGGTACGTCGAATCGGCCCTCAGACGTGTCGCGTGGACGGTGTACTGCGTGCCGTTGGAAGGGACAGGCCTGGAACGAAACCGACCGTGCTCTTCGTTCTCGTATTCAACATATACGTACCCGGAGGCATCGACTGAGCCGGTTATCCACGCGATCAGGGAGTTGTCGGGCTCGAAGTGGGCCGAAGCAGTGAGGACCGTGGGGGCGGGTGGAGCCGAAGGAGTAGGCGTGTCGGCGGGCGAATCTTCCGAGCACGCCGATATAAGTATTGCGAGAGCTAGAGCGAGGGCAACTGTTCCTATGCGCTTGATAAGCCGGCTCGCTCCCGCCTACTCGGTTACGCGCGTCTCGCCCATCACCGAGTCGATGGCGTATGCCCGGAAGTTGCCCTGCATTCGCGGGCCGCTGATGTTCGCCTTGAACACCTCCGTGCCGTCCGGGGCGACCTCGACGACGACGCGAGGGTCGGTGACGAAGTTCAGGAGCGTGTTGCCGTTTTCGAGGCGGTAGGCGCTGCTGCGATTGACGGCATAGAGGTCGGGGGCGTGCCGGTACTCCCACACTTTTCGCGCCACGAGGTCGTAGTCGTTGAGGGCCAGTTCCAGTGCGCGGGAGTAGTTGCCGCCCTCTTCTTCGGGCCGGTTGCGTCCGTTGTCGAACATGAGGATGTTGCCGTTTGGCAGTTGCTGGGCGGTGTGCTGCCGGTAGAAGCGATCGTTTGGATCCTCGAAAGTGAAGGTGCTTTCCGGGCCGCCCAGCTTCCATTCGACTCGCTGGAAGTCGGGCGATATCGAAATTACCTGGCTGAAGTTGGGAATGGAGACGATGATGTTGTCCCGTGGGCCGATCTGCAGAGAGTTTGCGCCCGACCAGCGGATGGGCGGGGTATGCTCCTGCAGGGTGACCTCGTTCGGGTACGAGGCGATGTTGCCGGTGGCCCATCCGCCGCGATGGTCGGTGCCCAGGGCGTCGAATGCGTTCCAGATTTCCTCGCTCAGGCCCGTTTCCTGGTCCCAGACGCGGAGAGCGAGACCCTCGACCAGCGTTTCGGCGTCGCCGTCGTTGGCCGTGTCGTCGATCACGCGGTAGGTCCATGCCGCGTAGAGAATCTTGCCGTCGGGCCTGAGAAGGAGGGCGCGGTGCGGGAATCCGTTGACGGGGCCTGCCGCCAGATTGTCGACGATCTTGCCGGTAGGCGTTACTTCCCTTATGCAGCAGATGCTGAACGGGTTGTTCAGATGGTAGACGATATTGTAGTTCGGCTTCTGCACGACAGCCCCGGTCGGATAGGGGACGTCTTCTACGGGATTCGGACTTTCGTAATACCAGACGATCTGTCCGTCGCCGTCGAGCATGAAGAGCCAGCTACCCTCCAGTTCTCGGTGGTCGAGAAGCAGCAACTCGGACGACGGGGTTCCTGTTGCGTCGATGGTGAGCGTCGAGAGTTCGGTGGGAAGCTCACCGGTAGTGAAGCTGCCGGAATCGCTTCGATTCTCATCCCCTTCATCGTTGGTGGACACAACGGTGTAAGCGTACGTCGTGGTCGGTCTCAAGCGAAGGACGTGCACCTGGTGTTCTATCGTCGATTCCTCTGTTGTCGGTGTGCGGAACTTCCCCGCCTGGGCATTCTCGTACTCGACGTAGACCCTGCCTTCCCGGTCCAGTGTGACCGCGACTTCAGCGATCAGAACGTTATCTGACGCGATCTCCGCCGAGTGGCTGACGATCTCAGGAGGCGAGGTGTCCTCGTCACCGCATCCGCTGACCCAGAGCGCCAATGACCCCACCACCAGAATCCAGGCGATTGGCGCTTTCAGCAATTTCGAACGCATTCTCTCTCCATCCGAACGATAAGTCTCCGATAGATTGTCGCAAGTGAGGTTCTCAGCCCGCAAGACTTCTGTGCCACTTCCCTCGCCAAAACCGAATTGTGGCCTTGTTCGTAGTAGAATATGACCGGAATTCGACCTGTTATGGGCTTGGAGTATTGTCTCATAGCGAGAATTGGGGATAGACATCTCAAATGCGGAGCGTATAATATCCCAACCGGCTAACCCTACTGTTAATTCAACAATAACCCAATTTTAGAGACTTGGCCGCATTGTGATTGAAGCGTTGCGGTCGGGCCACAGTGGCATTTTAGGAAGTACTGACGAGCAAACAAAGTAAGGAGGGGGTACATGATCTCCAAGAGACTGGGACTAATCGGATTCGCCGCGTTGGCCGTGATGCTCTTCACGGTTCTCGCGTGCAGCAGTAGTGACGATGAAGACACGGATACGGCAGCGCCTGCTCCGGCGCCTGCTCCTGCACCCGCGCCTGCACCAGCCCCGGCTCCAGCCGCGGAGACAGCCCCGGCTCCGGCCCCAGCGCCGGAACCGGAAGACAGCATGGCCATGAGCGATTTCGCGGGCACCTTCAAGGGTACGTTCGTATGGGACGGGGATCATCCAACGAAGTTCAGCGAGGCTCCAACCCTCGCGGCTCGTGTCGCTTCCGGAGAGCTTCCTCCGGTTGAGGAGAGGCTTCCCAACGCCGAGGACGTAATGGTCGTACCGGTCGTTGACCGCATCGGCGACTACGGCGGAACGTGGCGCAGGGCCTTCACGGGTCCGAACGACGGTCAGAACGCCGACCGCCTCATGATGGACATGGTGCTGTACTACGACCTGAACGGCACCGACGTTATCCCGAACGTCGCCAAGGACTGGGATATCAGCGATGACGGCCTTACCTACACGCTGTATCTCCGCGAGGGCATGAAGTGGTCGGACGGTGTGCCGTTCACTTCTGAGGACTTCGTCTGGCACTTCGAAAACGTCATCATCGACGATGAGCTCAACCCCGCTCGCGAAGGCCAGATCGGTTGGTCGGGTGTTGAAGCCGAGAGCTTTTCTGCCATTGACGACTACACGGTTGCGGTTACGCTCAAGGAGCGCAAGGACGGATTCCTCGACTCGCTCGCGAACTACACCACCGGTGGTTGGACGCTTCACGGTCGCATCGCGGACGGCATGTACGGCCCGACGCACTACCTGAAGACTATCCACCGCAAGTTCGCTGATGACAAGGACGCGTTCGACAAGCGCGTGGCAGACGCCGGCTACGAGAACTGGATTACCTTCTTCAAGGACAACGCCAGCCCGCTCAAGAGCACGGACACCCCGGTCATATCGCCTTGGAAGATGACCAGCCCCATCACGGCTGAGATCTACGAGTGGGAGCGCAACCCGTACTACTGGGCAGTAGACCCTGCGGGCAACCAGCTACCGTACATCGACAGGATTTCGATGACGCTCACGGGCGACAAGGAGATCCTGAACCTCAAGGCCTCTGCGGGTGAGATCGACTTCCAGCACCGCCACATCGAGATGGCCAAGGTGCCGGTGTTCAAGGAGAACGAAGAGCGCAGCAACATCGACGTGCAGTTCTGGGGTTCGCACGGCGCTGTCGGCCTCTCCATCAACATGTCCTATGGTGAGGGGCCTGTCGAATACGAGGTGGACCAGGAAGTCAAAAAGTGGATCAACAACTTCGAGTTCCGCAAGGCACTCTCTCTCGCAATAGACCCGCACAAGATCAACGAGGTGATGTTCCTGGGTCAGGGTACGGTTTCGCAGGGGGTCTTCTCGAAAGGCCACCCGTTCTACCCTGGTGACGAGACCGCGCAGAAATACACTGAGCACGATCCCGAACAGGCCAAGCAGATCCTCGACAGCATCGGCCTCGTCGATACCGACGGCAACGGCATCCGCAACCGCACGGACGGCAAGGGCGACTTGGTCTTCATCACCGACTACGCGGCTGAGTACTTCGTAGCCTACGACGTGCTCGCGGAGCTGATCGAGGAGGACCTTGCCAAGGTCGGGATCAAGCTCGCCCTCAAGGCGATGGACGTCAGCCTGTTCAAGGAACGACGCGACGGTAACACCGGCATCATGATGGCAGGTGGCGTTGGAGGCGGACGGTGGCCTGCCCTGCTCGACCGATGGTACGAATCCGGAAGCGCGTACCGCACGTGGTACACGGGCGGCAGGGATGTCTACTCCGAGGACTCCATAGCGGCAGAACCGACAGACCCCAACATCCTTAGACTGGCTGAATTGGCTGACCTTGCTAAGGAACTCCGCTACGCGGACCGTAAGGATCTCTACATCGAGGGTCAGAAGATCAACGTCGATAACCTGTATGGCATCGGCGCAGTGGGCAACACCCCGGCATTCAACGGCGTGATCGTCAAGAAGAAGTACTTCAAGAATGTTCCGCCGCAGGCTCCGAACGAGTCCCCGCTGCAGAACCCGGGCATCGCGCGGACAGTACAGTTCTTCATCGAAGGCGGCAAGAACGACTCCGAATAGGAGTAATTGAATCAGTCCATCAACGTAGAGTGAGTGGCTAAAGAAAGAGCACCCGGTCCGGCTGACCGGGTGCTCTTTGCTTTGCAATCGTTCGCCCCGCCGCCATCCGGGTGATCGGCGCATTCAGCGACCTCGAACGTCTTCTCTCTCCATTCGAACTCTAAGATTCCGATAGATTGTCGCAAGGGAGTTTGCGAACTTGGAAGACACCTACACGGCATCCCGATGCGAAACCGAATGGCGCTCGTGTTCGTAGGAATATACAGTGAGGTTCGAAGCGCAATTGGGCATGGCACATTTTCGGACGAGCGACAATTGGGGATTGACATCGCAAAAGTAGACCCCCCATAATGCCTTGTTGGTTAACGGTTCGTTAACCCAATACTCACTCAAATCAACGAATTGACCTTTGGTGGACAGTCATCCCGGTTCGCATCGAGGTCAAGTGCAGGATCATCCGTTAAGGAATCATTTAGGAGGAGAGGTGCATGATCACCAAGAATTTTAGGTTAATCGGTTTTGCCGCGTTGGCCGTGATGCTCTTCACGGTTCTCGCGTGCAGTAGCAGTGACGACGAGGACACGGATACGGCAGCGCCCGCTCCGGCGCCCGCTCCAGCACCCGCGCCCGCTCCGGCTCCTGCAGCAGCCCCGGCTCCCGCCGCGGCCCCCGCTCAGGAACCGGCGAAAGACGACGCGATGATGGAGAAGCCCACCTTCGAGGGTACCTTCAAGGGTACCTTCGTATGGGACGGGGACCATCCGACCGAGTTCAGCGAGGCACCAACGCTCGCGGCCATGGTGGCGGCAGGAAGCCTACCTCCGGTTGAAGAGCGGCTTCCGAACGCCGAAGACGTCATGGTCGTTCCGGTCGTCGATCGCATCGGCGACTACGGCGGAACGTGGCGCAGGGCCTTCACGGGTCCGAACGACGGTCAGAACGCCGACCGCCTCATGATGGACATGGTGCTGTACTACGACCTGAACGGCACCGACGTTATCCCGAACGTGGCCAAGGACTGGGATATCAGCGACGACGGCCTTACCTACACGCTGTATCTCCGTGAAGGGATGAAGTGGTCGGACGGTGTGCCATTCACTTCCGAGGACTTCGTCTGGCACTTCGAGAACGTCATCATCGACGACGAGCTCAACCCCACGCGCGATGGCCAGATCGGTTGGTCCGGCGTGCAGGTCGACAGCATGACGGCAGTCGACGAGACCACAGTCACTGTCCATCTCAGGGAGCGCAAGGACGGCTTCCTCGACTCTCTCGCGAACTACACCACCGGTGGCTGGACGCTTCACGGTCGCATCGCGGACGGCATGTATGGCCCGACGCACTACCTGAAGACGATCCACCGCAAGTTCGCTGATGACAAGGACGCGTTCGACAAGCGCGTGGCCGACGCCGGCTACGAGAACTGGATTACCTTCTTCAAGGACAACGCCAGCCCGCTCAAGAGCACGGACACCCCGGTAGTCTCCCCCTGGAAGATGACCAGCCCGATCACGGCTGAGATCTACGAGTGGGAGCGCAACCCCTACTACTGGGCAGTAGACCCTGCGGGCAACCAGCTTCCGTACATCGACAGGATTTCGATGACGCTCACGGGCGACAAGGAGATCCTGAACCTCAAGGCCTCGGCTGGCGAGATCGACTTCCAGCACCGCCACATCGAGATGGCCAAGGTGCCGGTCTTCAAGGAGAACGAAGAGCGCAGCAACATCGACGTGCAGTTCTGGGGTTCGCACGGCGCAGTCGGCATCGCCATCAACATGTCCTATGGTGAGGGAGAAGTCGGCTACGAAGTGGACGAGGAAGTCAAGAAGTGGATCAACAACTTCGAGTTCCGAAAGGCTCTCTCGTTGGCGGTTGACAGGAACAAGATCAATGAGGTCATGTTCCTGGGCCAGGGCGACATCTCCCAGCCCATCTTCTCGAAGGGTCACCCGTTCTACCCCGGCGACGCGTATGCACAGAAGTACACCGAGCTCGATCCTGAGATGTCGAAGCAGATCCTCGACAGCATCGGCCTCGTTGACACCGATGGCGACGGCGTCCGCAACCGCACGGACGGCAAGGGCAACCTGGTCTTCATCATGGACTACGCCGCCGAGTACTTCGTGGCCTACGACGTGCTCGCGGAGCTGATCGAGGAAGACCTCGCCAAGATCGGAATCAAGGTCGCCCTCAAGCCGATGGACGTAAGCCTCTTCAAGGAGCGGCGTGACGGCAACACGGGCATCCTGATGGCCGGTGGCCTGATGTCGGCCCGATGGCCGAACCTGCTCGATCGCTGGTACGAGCATGGCAGCGCCTACCGCACGTGGTACACGGGCGGCAGGGACGTCTACTCCGAGGACTCCGTAGCGGCCGAGCCGACCGACCCCGCCATTCTCCGGCTTGCCGAGCTGGCTGACGAGGCGGTGAAGCTCCGGTACGCCGACCGCAAGGATGTCTATATTGAGGGTCAGCAGATCTTCATCGATAACCTGTACGGCATCGGCGCGGTGGGCAACACCCCTGCCTTCAACGGCGTGATCGTCAAGAAGAAGTATTTCAAGAACGTTCCGCCGCAGGCTCCGAACGAGTCCCCGCTGCAGAACCCGGGTATCGCCCGGACGGTCCAGTTCTTCATCGAAGGCGGCAAGAACGACTCCGAATAGGAGCCTTGGTCAACCTGCCGAAGTAGAGACTGACTGATGAAAGAGTACCCGGTCGATAAGGCCGGGTACTCTTTACTTTGGAAGGTATGTATGTATAATTGCATACCAACGAGCGGCCAAGTTCTATAGGGGTTTAGCTTGGCCTCGTGTTCTAATCCAATGAACGGGAGCAGAGAGCCCCAGTGATCGCCTTTATCGTACGACGCTTTTTATTAGGCGTGTTTGCGCTTTGGGTTATCTCGATCATCTCGTTTTTCGTCGTGACGCTTCCCCCAGGCGATTTCGTTGACGACTACGTAGCGAACCTCGTGGGCGAGGCAGGGCAGGGGACTCCAGCCGCCGACGCGCTCGAAGAGCAGCTCCGTATAGAATATGGCCTCGACGCGCCGGTGTGGTTCCAGTACCTCAAGTGGATGTCGAAGGTTGTTAGGGGCGATCTCAGCTTCTCAGTTGAGTTCAACCGGCCCGTTCGAGAGGTTATTTGGGACAAGCTGCCTCTGACGATTATCGTTGCCGGGACGACTATCCTGTTCACGTGGACTATGGCCATCCCCCTTGGGATATATGCCGCTGTGCGGCACCGCACCATAGAGGACTATTCCCTAACCTTTGTCGGATTCATCGGTCTTGCCATACCCGACTTCCTACTTGCCTTGGCGTTCCTTTGGATCGGCTGGTTCTACTTTGATCTGTCTATAGGAGGACTCTTCACTAGAGAGTACATCACCGCGCCTTGGAGTGGCGGCAAGGTCGTTGATATGCTTGCCCACCTATGGATTCCCGTCATAGTGCTCGGCACAGCGGGGACCGCCTCCCTCCTTCGCATAATGCGTGCAAACCTCTTGGACGAGCTTCGTAAACCATACGTCGTCACGGCACGTGCCAAGGGCCTCAAGGAATGGCGAGTGATCATCAAGTATCCCGTTCGCGTCGCCTTGAACCCTATAGTCAGCCTTGTTGGATACCTCCTACCCGCCCTGATTTCGGGCAGCATCATCGTCTCCGTCATTCTCGCGTTGCCGCTGATTGGCCCTCTCTTGCTTCGCGCACTCCTGGCTGAGGATCTCTTCATGGCCGCCGGGATCGTACTCGTTCTTGGCGCGTTGACGATAATAGGGACATTCATATCCGATATTCTGCTCGTATTCGTCGATCCTCGCATCAGGATGGAGAATGAGTGATGGCCGATGAAGACCGGGACAAGGTGCAACTGAGCGAAGCTGCCGCAGCCCTCCTGGATGAGCAGCAGGAACACCTTGAGGACGAGGAAGTCTTCGTTGCTGGACAGTGGCGCCTCATGTGGTGGCGCTTCCGCAAGCATCGCATGGCCATGGTCGGCGCGGTGTTCGTGATCCTCTTCTACTCCGTTGCGGTTTTCGCGGATTTCCTGGCCATTTCCGACCCTCGTCTCTCCGACGTGGAGGTGGCCTACCTTTCCCCTCAGACCATCCACTGGTTCGACGGAGGTTTCAGCCCGCACGTTAAGAAGGTCATCGGCGACCGCGATCCGGAAACCTTCAAGAAGGTTTACACCACGGATCCCGAGGCAAAAATCCCTATCCGCCTGTTCGTTCGGGGGTACGAGTATAAGCTCTTAGGTCTCATTCCCCTCGACCGGCACCTAATAGGAACAGTCCCGCCTGAGGATGAGGTAAGAGTTGCTCCGTTCTTCCTCGGTACGGACGTCCTTGGACGGGATATGTGGTCACGGATAGTGTTCGGGTCACGGGTCTCCCTCTCCATAGGGCTCGTGGGCGTCCTGCTGACGCTCGTCATCGGCATCATCCTTGGGGGCTTGTCCGGCTACTATGGAGGCTGGATCGATACCGTCATTCAGCGCATCATCGAGATCACAAGGTCCATTCCCACTCTTCCCCTCTTTATCGCCCTTTCCGCCTCCGTCCCCAAGGACTGGAGTGTCTATCGCATCTACTTCATAGTCACGTTGATTATTGCCATGTTTGTATGGACCGAGATGGCTCGAGTCGTCCGCGGACGTTTCCTATCTCTCCGTGAAGAGGACTTCGTGACGGCGGCCCGCTTGGCAGGCGCGACCGACATACGCATTATCTTCCGCCACATGCTGCCAAACTTCATCAGTCACGTGATTACCGTCATTACACTGACACTCCCGTTTATGATCATTAGCGAGACCGCACTCAGCTTCCTAGGTATTGGTCTCCGCTCTCCGGCGGTGAGTTGGGGAGTCCTCCTGCAGCAGACCCAGAACGTGCAGTCGATTGCCATATATCCTTGGCTCACCATCCCTGCGATTCCGGTCACGCTCGCGGTGCTTGCCTTCAACTTCGTAGGTGACGGCATGCGTGACGCCGCTGACCCGTACGCGAACTAAGTACCTTCCCACCCCGCAAATTTTCTTGCGGCCTGTCGGTCGTTAGGCTACACTCAATTGCCAGACCTACAAACGGAGAGGCGGGGATTGGTAACCGGCTTTAACCATTCCGGCGTGGTCGTCAAAGACCTTTCGGGGATGATTGAGTTCTACTGCGACGTTCTCGGTCTCGAGGTGCTTAGGGAGGTCGACAGCATCGCTCCCCCGAGTGGTGACCACACGGGCATTCCCGGCGCGAAACGCAAGCTCGTATTCGTCGGACTTCCCGGGGACGGCCACCAACTGGAACTTGTACACTACCTCGATCCCGTCCCTTCCGAGGGCCATCTGCATCACCACCAGTTCGGTTCCTCCCACGTGTGCTTCAACGTGGCCGACTTGGATGGCATTTATGCAGACCTCTCCGGCAGGGGAATCCGGTTCGTCACGGAGCCGAAGTACCGCACCACCCCCGACGGCGCGCGTGTCGGCATCACCTACGCCCTCGATCCGGAGGGTAACTATCTTGAATTCATCGAACGGACAGAGTCTTCGTCATAGTCGTCCGTCCATTCTCGATTCCTTTGCTCGGAGCTAATATGCCCAGACTAGCAGCCAATCTGTCAATGATGTTCAACGAGGTCGACTTCATGGCCCGCTTCGGTGCAGCCGCCGAAGCGGGCTTCAAGGGTGTCGAGTACCTCTTTCCCTACGACTATGACAAGGACGACCTGAGAGCCGCTCTCGACGAACACGGTCTCGTCCAAGTCCTACACAATCTTCCCGCCGGTGACTGGGATGCGGGTGAGCGCGGAATCGCGTGCCATCCCGACCGCATCGGTGAGTTTCGAGATGGAGTGGGTAGGGCAATCGATTACGCCACAACCCTTGGTTGCGATCAAGTGAATTGCCTTGCCGGAGTCGCTCCCTCGGACGTGCCGAGCGAGGCGCTTCACGAGACGTTCGTCTCGAACCTCGCGTTCGCGGCGGGCGAACTTGAAAGATCAGGAATCACCCTGCTCATCGAGGCCATAAACACGAAAGACATCCCGGGGTTCTACCTCCAGAACACTTCGCAGGCGCTGGCGATCGTCGAGGACGCGGGTTCTCAGAACCTCAAGCTCCAGTACGACATCTACCACATGCAGATCATGGAGGGGGACCTGACGCCGACCATAGAAGCGAACCTCCCCATGATCCGTCACATGCAGCTCGCCGATAATCCCGGACGAAACGAACCCGGCACGGGCGAGATCAACTATCCCTTCCTCTTCGACGCCATCGACAAGATGGGCTATGACGGATGGATCGGATGCGAATACAAGCCGAGAACGACAACAGTCGAGGGTCTGCAATGGGCCGCTCCGTATTTGCGGTAACCGGCCGGGAGGCAACATGGTAATAGAAGCAGCAACCCTCGACGAGCCTGACATTATCAACCGTCGGAACCGGATTCTCGACGAAATACAGAACCGCGTCCTCTGGCTTTCGATCTACATGGTCGACTACGCCAATCGGTTGCGTTCCAACCCCAGCGGGCTGAAGGTCGGGGGACACCAGGCTTCCAGCGCGTCGGTTGCCAGCATTATGACTTACCTGTTCATGGAGTACATGAACGCCGGTGACAGGCTCTCGGTAAAGCCCCATGCCTCACCCGTCTACCACGCCGTCCAGTACCTGCTTGGAAACCTCGATGCGGAGTACCTGAAGACCCTGCGCGCGTACCACGGGTTGCAGGCGTACCCCAGCCGCACGAAGGACCCGGACAACGTGGACTTTTCGACCGGCTCGGTCGGACTCGGCGCAGTGGCGCCGAACTTCGCGTGGCTCACCGAGGAGTACCTGCGGAGTCATGTCCGTCCTGAGCGCGGTCAGAGGCGGAGGTATATCAGCCTCGTCGGAGACGCCGAATTGGACGAAGGCAACGTCTGGGAGGCGGTTGCCGACCCCGCGATGGAAGAGGCATCGAACATCCTTTGGATCGTCGATCTTAATCGTCAGAGTCTCGACCGGATTATTCCCGGCATTCGCGTCCGCTGCTGGCGCGAGATGTTCGCGGCGAACGGCTGGAGCATCGTAGACGCGAAGTACGGCCGCAAGCTCGAAGCGGCCTTCCAAGAGCCTAACGGTGAGTTGCTCCGCACCGCTATCGACGAAATGTCCAACATGGTCTACCAACGACTGCTGCGAGTATCGCCGTCCACACTGCGTGAATGGCTGCCGGGTACAAGTCGCTATCCGAAAGACATGGAACGCCTCATCAGTCGATGGGACGACGCTGAACTGGCGGCGATATTCTCCGATCTTGGCGGGCACGATATTGGGAAGCTGCGCCAGGCATTCGATGAGTTGGACCTCGACAGCGGCCCGCACGTCATGTTCGCCTATACGCTGAAGGGCTGGCGACTCCCGATCATCGGAGACCCTCAGAACCATTCGGCCAACTTGAACGGGTCGCAGATGGAAGAGCTTCGCGAAAACATGGGAATTGACCACGAAGACACCACGTTCCTCTTCCCCCTCGATTCTCCCGAGGCAGAGCTCATTGCCGAAGCGCGCGACCGATTGCAAGTCGGTATGGAACAGCCGAGTTCACCTCCGTCGCTGTCGGTGCCCACGGGCTTCGGTCGCGGATATCGGGGTATGATGTCGACTCAGCAGATATTCGGCTTGGTCCTTACCGAGATATCGAGAAATGCGCCTGAACTGTCGAAACGGCTGGTAACCACGAGTCCGGACGTTGCCAGCTCGACGAACCTTGGCGGGTGGATCAATCGGGTAGGCGTCTGGCACAGAGGGGAGATCGAATCCCTTCCTCAGGAGGAGCAGCCGAGGGCCCTCCAATGGACGGAGTCCGACACGGGCCAGCACATCGAGCTCGGCATCTCGGAGAACAATCTCTTTATGGCCTTGGGTCAGCTTGGTCTATCGTACGAAATGCACGGCGAGCTCCTCTTCCCAATAGGAACTCTGTACGATCCGTTCATCCGACGCGGACTCGACGCCTTCTACTACAGCACCTACGCCGGAGCCAACTTCATGGTCGTAGGTACGCCTTCGGGTGTCAGTCTCGGCCCTGAGGGTGGCGCTCACCAGTCCCTCGTCACCCAATCCATCGGGACGGAACTGCCTGACTTGTCCTTCTATGAGCCATGCTTTGGACAGGAGCTTGAATGGATTGTGATGCACTCTCTCGAGAGGATGCGCAATCGAGATGGGTCGGTCTATCTTCGATTGACGAGCAAGCGTGTTGACCAGTCGCTCGTAACGCTGCCGTCCGACCCTGAGGAGCTTGAGAAGCTGAGACTGCAGGTGCTTGCCGGAGCATACCGCCTCGTGGACCGTCGTTCGGAGGCAGGATACGGTCAGAACTACAACATAGTACACATCATGGCTTCCGGCGCGATGGTGCCGGAGGCGGTCAGAGCCAGCGAGCAACTGCTCGAAGAGGGCGTTTTCGCCAACGTCATCAACGTGACGGGCCCCGGTCCCCTCTACAAACGGTTCCAGGAGCATGTGCGCAGGGAGATAACCGAGGGACGGGCCCCGGAGCCGTTCATGTCGGACATCTTTGATGTTGGCGAGCGGAGCGCTCCCATCATTACCGTCGTTGACGGGCACCCACATACACTGGCTTGGTTGGGCGCCGCAATGAAGACCGAGACGTACCCGCTCGGTGTGACCGAGTACGGACAGTCGGGCGATTACCTCGACCTGTATCGGGAGTACCTGATCGACGTTGACTCGATCGTGGCCGCCTGTTTCGCGGCTATCGATTGAGTGTGTGGCAGTTCGTCAAGTCCTGCGCTAGAATAGGGCCGGTTCCGGCCGTGAACGTTTTCGTCGAATGTAACGACGTACTCTCATGAAAGGCGGGTTTGAATCGAAAATGCTTGGACTTCGCACTGTTGCCCTTCTGTGTGGTCTCGCTTCGCTGGTGGTCGTGTTCGCCATAGCATGTGGCGGTGAAGAAGGAACGGACTCGTCGACGGAGACTTCTCCGCCTCCTGCCGCCGCCCAGCAACCGCCTCCTCCCGCCCCCACCGCGACTCCCGGTAAGCGTATGCAATGGGACGTCGCGCCACCCATGCGTATTGATCCCGCCAAGTCCTACACGGCGACCTTCACGATGGGGCGTGGTGGAACGTTCGAGATCAAGCTCTTTGCCGACAAGGCCCCGAAAACCGTCAACAACTTCGTCTTCCTTGCCCGCGAGGGCTATTACGACGGATCCACCTTCCATCGCGTCATACCGGGCTTCATGGCTCAAGGAGGAGACCCAACCGGAACGGGGACTGGCGGACCCGGCTACCAGTTCGATAATGAGTTCCATCCCGACCTGCGGCACTTCGGCCCCGGAATGCTGGCAATGGCGAACGCGGGAGTCAATAACGGTCGCGGAACCAACGGCGGTCAGTTCTACGTCACTTACTCGGAGCAGCATCGTCTCGACGGCCTGAACCTCGACGGGACTGCCAAACCGTGTTCCCAGCCAGGCGTCTCCTGTCATGCCGTATTCGGTGAGGTAATCAGCGGTATAGAAGTAGTCAACGGCATTAGGGAGCGCGATCCCTCCACCGCCACCTACAAAGGGGACGTAATCGAGAGCATCGTCATTACTGAGGAGTAATGCCGGATAATTCTCGTTGAACGACGAAGGGGGCAGGTCGGATGACCTGCCCCCTTCGTTTTCTACGGATTCGCGGCTTCCCCTAGTCCGCCCCGGCGGGTTCGACGGGAGGCGGGGAATTAAGGAACGTGTATAGCTTGCCTTCCGTGCCGATCCACGTCTTGTCGCTGATGGTTGCCGAGTCGATCAGCGGTTGGTTGTTCACTCTTACGGTTGAGTGTTCGCCGAAGCTCTTCACGTCGATCCGATCCTTCATGAAGTGAAAGACCAGCCCTTCAAAGCCGGGAATGTTCAACTCGCTGCCTCGAATGAGGCCCCGGTAGAAGAACCGGAAAATCGGGCGACGTTCCAAGTTGGAAAAGTCCACGAGCTCGTCGTCACTCTCCGTGTAGATGTAGCCGTAGGGTTTCGGTCTCGTCAGGAAGTAGGCTACGCCGGCTGCGATTGGTACCGCTACCGCGACTAGGATTGCAGCGACCAACCACGGGAACGCCGCCTGCGGCGCAGGTGGAACGGCTACGCCTGCGACTGGCACTTTGGCGGGGGCGACGACAACAGGTTCGAGGGCCGCGGAAGCTGGCTTCGGCTCCACAGCGGCCGGCGCGATGGTCACCGGCGGCAATTCCGACGGCACGGTCGATATCGCGATTGAACTCGATGGTTCAGTGAATGTTCGTCCGCCGAACTCAAGGCTTAGGCTAAACTGAAGTGTTTCGCTTCCGAAGTCGCTCGGTGTGAACAGCATGTCGAATTGCCACGCGGAACCGTCCCCATAGAGTCGGTGAGGGACGAGTTCGAGCATTCCCGAATTTTCTGCGGACGTGGCCAGACCTATCTCAATGGCACTGGGATCAATGGAATATGGTCCGCCGTCCAGGTGGACGGACACCGTGCCGATGTTCGTTGCTTCTCCGGGTACAAGGCCCCGCACCTGTCCGGTTTCCACATGGAATGCCGGGAATGGTCGGGCTTCGAGAGTATGGTCCGACGAAATCTCGTAATCGAATCCGAGCCACCGCGCATTGAGTGTCACGGCATAGGACCCCACCACGTCGAGCGATGGCAAGATAGTGGAGTAGTAGCCGTCTCCCGCCTTGAAATCGCCTCGAGTTCCATCGTCAAACAACTCGTATGACGTCACTGACGAGTCAGGGTTCGTGATGTTGGCAAACATCCTGACGCCCTTGAGGGTTGCCGTCCGGCCATCTTGGGCGAGATATCCCACGATGGTGTTTGGCTCGCCGGTGGGCATGGGAGAGGGAGTCCTCAAAATCAAGTCGTAGCGATCCGCTGCGTGACCCCAGACGGAGATCCTGCCCTCCACCCCCACGGTTTCGACCTTCCAGTTGCCGGCGAGCGGATTCACGAGTCGCCAAATGGCGAGGTTTTCTGATTCGAGAACTTGAGACGTCACGCCATCCACGTTGGACACCAATTCGCCAAACGGGTTGACAAGTTGGAACGAGCCGTCAGAGCTCTCCTTGTAGAAGTACAGAATGGTCTCTTCCGTACCGGGCATGATTGGTATTCTGGAGCTGGTCAACGGAGCATCGACCAAAGTCTTGGAGGCAAATTCCTCGACGGAACCCGCGGCGCCAAAGCCAATGACGTGGTCCCCAAGAGGTTTGAGATCGACTCCTGATGAGAGACTGAATACACTCCCCCCGGTCGGCCTGGAGATCGCATCCAGAAATTGCGCTGACCTCTGGTCGCCGGTGTGGAGGCTCAGGCCGTTGATCGTCCACCCCTGATTGGCGATCCCGTTCGCGAGTGGAGCCACGGTGTAGCTCAGCTCGTCAAAGGCAAAATCATCGCCTCCTCCTAGGGCCACATATATCGAGGAACCGGCAGGGGCTCCGTACGTCGACAGAGTCGAGCGCGCCTCGTCCAGCGCCTCGACAATCGACTGTGGCTCGTAGGAACTATCGGCGCCTAGTCGAGCCAATATCTCGCTGCGAATGCTCGCGAAGTCGGAGTCCGACGCAGCAAATGGCCCAATCACCTCGCCCGGCCCATCCGTGTCGATGAATACGACCTTGCTGCCGTCTTGCTGTGTGGCCAGGAGGCCAATAAGCGAGAGTGTAAGCGGGATGGCCTGCTCCGACTCACGGACCGACGAAGAGTCCACGACAATCACGTCCATTCCCTGCGTTGAATCGGTATCCGCGAATGCGGCAGGCGACGATGCCGCCAGCCAGCCCAACAGCACGGCGATGACCGCGCTCCCGATAGAAACCAGTCGTGCACGTCGCATCATAATACCTCCAATTAGCCGAAGTATAAGAACAGGACGAAAAAAGTTCAAGATGCTGAGGGACGATGATATTGCGTATTCTGACGATTCAGCCGCACCGGGGAGGTCAGTGGAAAACCGGTTGACAGGTCGCTCTGAGCGATTGAGATAGGAACGCTTGGTCTATGGAGGGCCGTCGTAGGCGCGCGTGCTAAACACCGGTCAAGGGTATTGCAAGAGGTTCATTTACGGAGGTCGCTAAACTTTGGGTGACAGCCCGGGCGAGAAGAGTGCACTATGGTCTGATTTAGCTACCTATCGGTCCACCAACAGGAATCGGGGTTTCATTGCCTAATGTGCGACTTGCCACGTGTACCGGGCATCGAGCGAGCTACTGCACCTGATCGGCAGATACGATTTTCCACTCTCCCTCAATCTGTTGGAAGATCATGTGAATGCGCAGCACGTTCAGAGGGTTTTTCACGTTCCAATACATTTCCCTTGTTTCGTCGTCGACTGCCTCGGGCGGGCTCGCCTCGGTCACTGTCAGTTTGATGGCAAAGGTCTTCATCAGCTCGACGTTTGCAGTGAGCTCTTCTTCCTCTTGCAGGCGGTAACTCTCCTCCAGAAACCCCAAAGCCTTTTCAAGTTCGAATGCGTTGAGCGCCTCCCAGTAGGCGGCTCCCAGCATCCTGAGATCCTCCGCCTCCTCGGCATCCAGTAGTGGGCTGGCCTCCGGTGTTGCGGCTGGCGCCGTCTCTCCCGATTTGCTCTGTGGACTGGGCTCCGGTGTAGCGGTAGGCTCCGGTGTGGGCGTAGGACTGGGCATGGGTGTAGCCGTAGGCTCCGGCGTAGGCGTCGGTGTGGGCGCCGGTGTTGCGGTAGGCTCCGGCGTGGGCGTTGGTGTGGGAGCGGACTCCGTCAAGCTGCCGCAAGCAGCACCGGCTACGATCACGATCGCTAGCGCCACAGACATTGCCCACGGGTTCAAAGTCATTCTCATTGACCCCAGAGTCTTCTCCTGCCGAAGACTTCTCCATTTTCAGTGGTTGCACGGAGCATAATCGTGAGTACAGTCACTGTCAACACGCCCTTCCTATCGTGCAGTTCCACGAGGCTGAAAGTGACTGTGTGGTACCATTTCGAGGCTGGGTGCGGAGTTGGAGCGCAGTGAGAATATGCGAGTATCGGTTGTCGCGCTGCTGGGGTTCTTCGCAGTGATTGTCACCGCAGCGGGCTGTGGCGGCGACGGCAAGGGCGAGACCGAGGAAGCGGCTCTTCAAGTTCGCGGACTCGTGACCGATGTGCAAGCCCGGTCACTTCTCGAACTGGAGTCACTGCAAGTAGTCGACGGGCAAAATATCGTCTGGGAATTTCGTCCGGGGTCTCAAGGGGTGACGGGTACGGGACACGATTACACTCCTTCACACCTACGGCAGCACATGGTGCAGGGAGTGCCCATAATCGTCACGTACACGGAGAGGGGCGGCGTCCTCACGATAGTCAGCATCAGCGAATAGAAGACCGAGTATGGACCTGAACCGAAATCGGACCGAATTCTTGGACAACGTACGAAGGGCCCTTGGACGTACCGGCCCTGCCGCCGACGTTGAAGTCCCCGACGCCACCGCGCTATCGGATGACCGTGACGTTGTTGATAGACGAGTAGAAGCTATCAGTCAAGACATTGATTCGCGTGGGGCCGACCTCATCGAAGAGTTGGCCGTCTCTGCTGAGTCTGCCGGATGGATCGTCCGCCGTGCCGGCCCATCCGACGCGGCGGCCTACATCCGTCAAGTCGCTGAGACCCTCGAATCTACGAGCGTGCTCCGCTCCGATCACGCAGTTCTGGATGAGATTGGCTTGGAGGAGGCGCTCGAAGGAACGGCCATAGCGCTTCAACGGATTGCCAGTGACGAGTCGGGGACGAGCCGTAGCGCGCAGCGAGCGAAGTTCCGTGAGGACATGATCGTAGCCGACATCGGTGTGACCGGCGTCAGCCACGCTGTCGCCGAGACGGGGAGCGTATCCATCGCGGCGGGTAGGGGAGTGAGCCGGCTCATTTCTCTTTTACCGCCCGTGCACATAGCGGTCGTGCGTCCCGACCAGATCGTCCCCAGCTTGGACGAACTCTTCTCCCTCCGCCGCAGCGAGTTCCTGGAAAACGGGTCGCTCGACTACACCAACATCATCTCCGGCCCCAGCAGGTCGGCGGACATCGAGCAGACGCTCATCAAGGGAATGCACGGACCACGCGAGGTCCACATGGTCATCTTGGAATAATTCTATCCGAAGACCCTGCTCCCGACCTTCATGAACCGCATCGCCTCGGCCACGGCGTCCGCGATCAGCTCTCCGGCCCGCGTCGAGGCTTCCTCAAGGGACATCGGCGCGCAGACGATGGACGATACGGCGTCGATGCCCTCCACGTGAACGTCCTCGAAACCCTGACCAAGGGAACCTGATACGGCGACTACCGGAATCCCTCGTTCTTTCGCTCGCCAGGCGACGCCGATAGGGGCCTTGTTGTAGACGGTCTGGAAGTCGAGCTGGCCTTCGCCTGTGATTACCAGGTCGGCCCCGTCCAGCTTATCGTCCAGACCGACCTGGTCGAGCACGATATCCACTCCCGCCCTTAAGGAACCGCCTAGGAACGCCATCATTCCGCCGCCGAGGCCGCCCGCCGCGCCGGAGCCGGGGACATCGTTGATGCTCGTTCCGATATCGCGTTCCACGACCACGGCGAAGTTCTTTAGGGCCGCGTCCAGTTGAGTCAGGATTTCAGGAGTCGCCCCCTTTTGCGGACCATACACCGCCGACGCTCCCTCGGGCCCGGTCAGCGGATTCGACACGTCGCAGGCAACCGAGAACTGCGCCTCAGCCGCTCGTGCATCCAATCCCGACGTGTCAACGTGGTGGAGGCCGGCGAGGGCTGCCCCACCGGGAGGTAGGTCGTTTCCTACCTCGTCCAGCAGGCGGATGCCCAGGGCTTGGGCCATACCTGCTCCGGCGTCGTTCGTCGCGCTCCCTCCGATGCCGACGATGAAGCTGCGAAATCCTGCGTCCAGCGCCGCGTGAATCACCTCGCCGAGACCGTATGTGGTCGCCCGCAGGGGATCGCGCTCGTCGAGCGACAGCAGGGCCAGTCCCGACGTTCGCGCCATTTCGATCATGGCGGTCTCCCCGTCGCCGAGCGCGCCCCACTCCGCCATAACCGGCTTTCCGATGGGGCCGGTGACCGTCGCGGAACGTATTGCACCGTTTGTCGCCTCGACTAAAGTCTCCAGCGTGCCGTCGCCTCCGTCAGCCACCGGCACGAGGACGGTCTCGGCGTCGGAGACGACTCTCCTGACTCCCTCCTCCATAGCCTTGGCCGCATCGAGCGCGGAGATGCTGCCCTTGAAGCTCTGAGGCGCAATAACGACCTTCATTACGTGTCTTCCTTAGTAGCGAAATGTGCGGATACTATATCAGCGGGAACGAGCGTTGCGTAGGGCGGGGGAGGTGTCCGGCGCCCTCGCGGCGAACGCAGGGTTGTCGGCAGAGCCGTGATGTCCCGTTCGACACACATAGAACGGTTGACGCCTTTCAGTTCGGATGAGTATACTGATATTGATACGGCCTTCTGGTGGTTCTAGCGAAGCGGACCCACCCGTTCCCATCCCGAACACGGAAGTGAAACGCTTCAGCGCTGACGATACTGCACTGGTGACGGTGTGGGAAAATAGGTCACTGCCGGGGGGCTTTTTCTTATTTCCCTGTTCGCTTGGCAGCACTTCACACCCTGCTCGATTTCCGTTCACTTTTCCTGTTCAAAACCGTCCCCCAATGAGGGTGCCCGATGTCCGGGAACGTGTCAAAACCCCGCCTTACAGGTGGTTTGCATCGAATTTCCGCTGTGCTACAATGAAGCTAGCGTATCGGAGAAAGGAGTCCTGGTTGCTTAGAGTCCCAGGGGAAGTCACCCGCCCTCCGCGTTACGACGCTGTTTCTCCCCTTGGTCAGGCCTCACGATAGTGACTGTCTTTACAACTTCCGCAACAACCGGCAAGTTTCCAGGAATCGAAGTGCAACGTGACCTCGCAAATCGAGGAAGATAGCAGTATTCAGGATATGGGAGAGCTCCTCGACTCGGTCGAGGACATGAAGCCGCTCCGGCGAGGAGATGTCGTCGAAGGGATTGTCATGCGCGCCGACCCCGGCGCGGAAGGCCTTCTGCTCAACGTGGGACACAAGGCCGAGGGCCACGTCCCGTCCAACGAAATGAAGTCCATGTCGCAGGAGGACGTTGAGCAGCTAAACGTAGGCGACACGGTCCTCGCGATGGTTATCAGGGGGGAGACCGACGAAGGCTCCGCCATTCTGTCAATCGACCGTGCGGCAGGCGAGGTCGGCTGGAAGACTCTGCAGGACGCGTTGGACGCCGACGAGCGCGTGGAGGGAAAGATCATCGGCTTCAACCGGGGCGGCGCGATAGTAATGACCGAGAGCGTGCAGGGGTTCGTCCCCATGTCACAGTTGGCGACCGTATCTCGCGACAGAGCTCGCGTCGCGGCTCAGGGCAGTGGCGAAGAAGATGCTCCCGAAGAATCGCCCGACATCGGTCGAACGATTGAACTGAAGGTCCTCGAGTTGAACAGGGGACGCAACCGCGCCATTCTGTCCGAGCGCCAGGCAATGCAAGAGCTCCGCGAGGAGCGCAAGGCAAAGCTGATCGACGAGTTGACGGAGGGAGAAGTCCGACGCGGACGAGTTACGGGCATCAGCACATTCGGCGCGTTCGTCGATCTGGGCGGCGCGGACGGTCTGATCCACATTTCCGAACTGTCTTGGAGCAACGTCAACTCGCCCGGGGACATCGTGAGCGTCGGCAACGAGGTCGATGTCATGGTGCTGCGGGTCGATGCGGAACAGAAGAAGATAGCCTTGAGCCTGAAGAGGCTCCAACCGGAACCGTGGGAAACGATTGAAGAGCGATACGAGGTCGGGGGCATCGTCGACGGCGTGGTGACGAAGCTCACCGACTTTGGGGCCTTTGCCAGAGTGGAGGACGCGGTCGAAGGTCTTATACATATTTCAGAGTTGACCACGCGCATCATCAGCCATCCTCGCGAGGTCGTTCGAGAGGGTGACGCGGTCCGCCTCAAGGTATTGCGGATCGAGCCGGAACGGCGAAGACTTGGGCTAAGCCTAAAGCAGGCCGAACCGGAGGAGTTCTAAAAGTACTATAGTGACGTGCCGACCCGGCGTCCGCGAAGCCGGGAAGCGGCTGGGAGAACTGATATGACAAGCCGGTTCGAGAAATTCTCCGAGAGAGCGCGGAAGGTCCTCTCCCTTGCACAGGAAGAGGCCCAGCGTTTCAACCACAACTATATTTCGACGGAGCACATTCTTCTGGGACTCGTTCGGGAGTCCGAGGGTGTCGCGGCGAAGGTATTGTCGAATCTCGGCGTCGAACTGGCGAAAGTGCGTTCTTCCGTGGAATTCATCATTGGGCGTGGTGAGCGTCCCGCAACCGGCGAGATAGGACTCACGCCTCGCGCCAAGAAGGTCATCGAGCTTGCGGTCGACGAGGCGCGCCGGCTGAATCACCACTACATCGGCACCGAGCATCTCCTTATCGGCCTGATGCGTGAGGGCGACGGCGTCGCGGCCAGCGTCCTCGAAACGCTGGGCATCACTTTGGACAAAGTCAGGGCGGAGACGACGAGGATACTCAGCCAGACCGTCCAGCACTCCCAGGCCGGCACGGGAGGGCGGACGACGTCCCGCACCCCCACGCTCGACCAGCTCGGTATCGACCTTACGGCCGCGTCCCGCGCGGGCAAGCTCGACCCGACAGTGGGCAGGGAGAAGGAGATCCAGCGCGTCACGCAGATCCTCAGCAGGCGCACCAAGAACAACCCGGTCCTAGTCGGCGAGCCGGGCGTCGGGAAGACAGCCATCGTCGAGGCTCTCGCCCAGCAGATCGCGAGCAACGACGTTCCGTCGACTTTGCAGGGCAAGCGTCTGGTAACCCTGGACATGGGAGCGCTGGTCGCGGGTACGAAGTACCGCGGCGAGTTCGAGGAACGCCTCAAGAAGGTCGTTGACGAGATCAAGGCCTCCGAGAACTGCGTGCTCTTCATCGACGAGATCCACACGATGGTGGGGGCGGGGGCAGCCGAGGGCGCGGTGGATGCCGCCAATATCCTCAAGCCGTCGCTGGCCCGTGGCGAGCTTCAGTGCGTCGGGGCGACCACCCTGGACGACTATCGCAAGTACGTCGAGCGCGACCCCGCGCTCGAAAGGCGTTTCCAGCCCATAACCGTGGAGGAACCGGCGGTAGACGAGACCATTGAGATACTTCGAGGAGTCAAGGGCCGTTACGAGGAGCATCACCAGCTCGATATCAGCGACGATGCCCTCATCTCGGCCTCCAACCTCGCAGCGCGGTTCATCCCCGACCGGTTCATGCCGGACAAGGCCATCGACCTCATTGACGAGGCCGCTTCACGAGTCCGCATCAACTTCACCACGGCCCCGTTCTCGGTCAGCCAGGTTTCCAAGATGCTTGAGAACGTCCGCAAGGAGAAGGACGAGGCCATCTCCTCCCGCCAGTACGAGTACGCCGCCGAGCTTCGCGACAGAGAGGCCAAGCTCGCCAAGAAGCTCTCCGCACTCGAAAAGGAGTGGCAGGACGAGCGCGGCGATGAGATGCCGGTCGTCACCTCGGACGATATCGAGGACGTTGTGAGCATGTGGACAGGCATCCCCGTCACGCGCCTTTCGGCTAGCGAAACCGAGCGTCTCATCCGCATGGAGGAAGAGCTCCACAAGACCATCGTCGGGCAGGACGAGGCCATCACGATGGTGTCCAAGGCCGTCCGCAGGGCGCGCGCCGGACTCAAGAACCCGAAGCGTCCGGCCGGGATATTCATCTTTGCCGGGCCCACCGGGGTCGGCAAGACCTATCTGCCGAAGCGACTCTCCGAGTTCCTGTTCGGCAGCGAGGATGCGATCATCCGGGTCGACATGTCCGAGTTCATGGAGCGGCACTCCGTGGCTCGACTCGTCGGCGCCCCGCCGGGCTACGTCGGCTACGACGAGGGCGGGCAGCTCACCGAGGCCGTGCGCCGCAAGTCCTACTGCCTGGTGCTTCTGGACGAGATCGAGAAGGCGCATCCGGAGGTCTTCAACATTCTTCTCCAGATCTTCGACGACGGTCACCTGACCGACGCGAAGGGGCGGAAGGTAGACTTCCGAAACGCCATCGTCGTCATGACGAGCAACATCGGCTCGGACCTCATCCGACAGGACAGGACGCTCGGCTTCAAGGCCAAGGGTGAGAACGCCGACGAGTTCATGGCCCGCTACGAACGCATGAAGACCAACGTTACGGACGAGATCAAGCGGTTCTTCCGGCCCGAGTTCCTGAACCGCATCGACGGCACGGTCGTGTTCCACGCCCTCAGTAGAGAGCAGGTGCTCGACATCGTCGACCTCGAGCTCAAGAACGTGGTCAACGGCCTCCTCGAAAAGGGCATCAGCCTGGAAGTCTCCGACGAGGCAAAGGCATGGATCGCCGACAAGGGGTACGACCCATACATGGGTGCCCGCCCATTGAACCGCGTGATCCAGGACCAGATCGAGGACAAGCTCTCCGACGCCATCCTTGCAGGTCAATTCAGCCCCGGCGATACCGCTATCATCGGCCTCGAAGACGACGAGATCACGGTCGATACACAGCAGGCCCCGGTCGAAGAGCCGACTCCGGCCTGACGTCGCCGAAGCGCGGTCCCTATGCCAGTGCGGTTGTCTAGACCGTCGTCACGGGTGCTTTCCCGCCATTCCTACGGCTGTCAGGCGATCCGGTGAGAAGCGCGTACCTCCAATGCGTCGGAGGCGTGAGCGGCGACATGTTGCTTGGAGCCGTCATTGACTCCGGAGCGCCGGTCGGCAACCTTAACGACGCGATCTCCACTCTCGGCGTTTCAGGTGTCCGGATAGTCGCAAAGCAGGACATGAGAGGCGGTGTCCACGGTACCCACGCAATCGTCGAAGTCGAGGACGCTGCCCGACATTCATACCGGTTGGAGGACTTCATACGGATAACCGAATCGTCCTCACTGCCTGCCTCCGTCAAGGAGCGTTCCACGGCGATATTCCGTCGGATTCGCACGGCGGAACAACAGGTACACCGCCAAACCGAGGGAGAGCCTCATCTCGGCGAGCTTGGGAGCGTCGATACCCTCATAGATGTCGTCTGCACTGTCGTCGGATTGGACGCGCTCGGCATTGAGCGGCTGTATTGCTCACCTCTTCCCTCCGGTTCAGGCGTTATCAAGACTTCGCACGGAATCCTTCCCGTGCCTGCCCCAGCGACATCGGCCCTGTTCGGACTGGCCCATGCCCCCGTTCAGCCCCCTCCCGGTGATATCCCTGACGCGGGTGAAATGGTGACCCCAACCGGGGCCGCTATAGTAACCACGCTTGCCGCGTTCTCTCATCCCTCTCTCAGCATCGAAAAGACCGGTTACGGACTCGGGACACGCAAATCTGATGCCTACCCAAACGTGTTGGTCATCCGTATCGGTCAGGAGCAAGAAGGCCCTCCCGCCACCAATCTGAGCCTCTTAGAAACCAACATCGACGACTCGACTCCGGAAGTCCTCGCCTACGCACAAGAGCGGCTCTTCGAACTGGGGGCTAGAGACGTCTGGTTCACTCCCATCCAGATGAAGAAGAACCGCCCCGGCACCATGCTCAGCGCACTGGTGCCAGTGGATCTGGAAAGCGAGGCTGTACGTCTCATCCTCCGGGAGACTTCGACGCTGGGCGTTCGGGTGCGTCCGGTTTCCCGCTACGAGGCCGACCGCAAGATCGTCACCGTAGAGACCACCCTCGGACAGGTATCCGTCAAAGTAAAGGTCATTGACGGCGTGATCGTCTCCGTTGCACCGGAATACGAAGACTGTCGGAAGATCGCGATGGACAAGGACTTACCGCTCCAAGACGTCCTCCGCATCGTCCGGCAGGAGGCCGAGGAAGCCCTCCTCTCTTCCGGGTAGTCGCGCATCGGCCTATCCTTGACACGCCCTTCGGCGCTCGGCTACGCTGAGGTGGCTTCCTCCGGGGCCTGTAGCTCAGTGGTAGAGCGCTCGGCTCATAACCGAATGGTCGCAGGTTCGAACCCTGCCGGGCCCACCAAACTCGCCAAACTCGAGAACCTTACTTGAGGCTCGTCTTGGCCCGTTCATCATTCCTCCGTTCTTCGCATATGGAGAAGAGTTCTCCAACTTGAGCCGATTGCGGCCGAGACGGTCGGTCTCCTAAGGGAGGATCCGGGAACTCTCCGCCTCCGCTCCACAGTGCCGTACTGCCCGCGAGGCGCTTACACGCCACGTAACTGCTTGCGAGTATCAATTACTCAAGAGTAGAATCTGGAAAATTGCCCGTGCTTCTGCGGCGATTTGGGGCCGCTCCATACTGGTCGCGGACTCGGGGAATTGGAGCGATCATGGGTGGCGAAGGCCGGGTAGTATTAGTCTCCAATAGGACCCCTGCCGTATTCACGCCTTCCAGCGTGGAGGAGAGGCGCAACCTTCCTGTTGGTGGACTCGTGAGTTGCCTGCGGCCGTTCCTTGAAGCTCAGGGTGGCCTCTGGATGGGATGGGACGGAAATTCCGGCGGACAAGTAGACCCAGTCCCAACTACCGTCTCCGAGGTCGAGGGCATAAGTCTGGCCTCAGTCTCACTTTCCAGGGACGAAGTTGATGGCTTCTACAACATATTCTCCAACCGCACCCTCTGGCCGATCTTTCACAGCTTCCCCGACAAGGCTACGTTCAGCCATGACAGTTACCGCGTCTACCGCAGCGTAAATCGAAAGTACGCCGCTGCCCTAATGGACCTCCTCAGACCCGGAGACCTGGTCTGGGTCCACGACTTCCACCTCTTCCCCCTTGGCCTCGAGCTTCGTAAGCTCGGCTGGACGGGCAAGATCGGGTTCTTCCTCCACATCCCCTTCCCTCCTTCCGATATCTTCGGCATCATGCCCTGGGCAGAAGAACTGCTTACCTGCCTCTTCGACTACGACCTCGTAGGTCTTCAGACTCCGAAATATCTTCATGATTTTCAGGCGTCTCTAGGCGACGAGCTAGGGGCCGTAATCGATGGCGACACTGCACACCACCAAGGCAGAACCCTGAAGCTAGGCTCATTCCCGGTTGGCGCCGACGCGCAAGCATTTCAAGAGATGGCCGCGAGCGAAGTCCCGACTCGAGTTAGCCGTTTCTTGGAGGACTTGCCCAAGGGCAGACGGCTCCTTCTCGGCGTGGACAGACTTGACTACACGAAAGGGATAGTCCAGCGGATGCAGGCCATGGAGCAGCTATTGGACGACCACCCGGAGCTCCGCGGTCACGTTACTCTCGTCCAGATCTCGGCGCCCAGCAGGGTGACCATTCCCGAATATGCCAGGGAACGCGAGCGGCTCGACTCACTGGTCGGCACGATCAACGGCAAGTTCGGAGAGGTTCATTGGTTGCCCATTCACACCCTGCACCGACCCTATTCCCAGCAGGATCTCGCCCTGTTGTACCGAGAGGCCGACGTCTGCCTCGTAACCCCTCTCCGGGACGGTATGAACCTGGTCGCCAAGGAGTTCGTAGCCTCACAGACCTCCGATCCCGGCGTGTTGGTTCTTTCACGCTTTTGCGGCGCGGCAGATTCCATGCATGACGCTCTCATGGTCAACCCGTACGACTTTCAGGAGACGGCTTCCGCCATCCACCGTGCCCTGACCATGCCGAGACCCGAGCGACAACGTCGCTGGAAGGCCCTCTACGAGGACGTAAGCAGCCACACCGCCCACGACTGGTGTTACAGCTTCCTCTCCGCCCTGGGGGACGCGTAGGCCATCCAACGAAGAAACTCCTCCACTTCCTCCGACCCTGACAGATAGTAATCCGCCTTCCGCAACAAGGCTTCCGGGGTCTCCTCATCCACGACCGCTACTGCCGCGCCCTTTAGACCTCTTTCGCGGATCAGCCTGTGCACCGCGTCGAATGCGTCGCAGTCCGTCACGTCATCCCCAAGAACCATCGCTCCAGTCAACCCATACTCTCGTGCCAGGAGACTCACTGCGGTTCCCTTATTCACCTCCACACGAGGGCCGATCTCCCAGACCATTTTGCCCTCCCTGATTCCCAGACCGCGGCCTTCGGCCAAGGGCTCCAACATCTGCGACACCGCAGACCGCGCCGCTGTAAGGTCTGGGGCGTTGCGGTAGTGCACGGCTACCCGAAGCCCCTTGTTCTCCACCAATAGCCCCGAGACCCCTATGCTCTCAACTCCACTCTCGACATATTCCACAAGGCCGACCGGGACCTGCACCCTGTACTCCGGCTGTTCTCCTCCGGCCTTCCACTCCTCCAGCCCGTGATTTCCAACATACGTCACACTCTTCAACCCAATCGTCTCACGCAGATACCTCACGTCCCTCCCTGACACTACCGCCACAACCTCCAACTTCGTAGACAGCTCCTCTAATGTCTCTCTTATTGCCGGAAGCAGCACCGTGTCCCGGAAATCATCGAATAGGGCAGTCAGAGTCCCATCGAAATCGCTGAACAACCCCACGCGACCGGCCTTCAGGATTTCGGAGAAAGAATCGAGATCATCCAACACTCGTGGCGGAAGAATCATGTCTTCGACAGGAACCTCCCTTGTCAAGTTCGAACTTCGACCGATTCGGAAATCACAGCCCCTCTCTCGTGCCTGTGCATCTTTCCGACACCCTTCTTCCTACACACTGCAGCAACATCTGTCAAATTGCGACTCCGACACCTCTAACCCGGATTAGTTCTCCCAGCTTTGGATGCTAAAATGGTGCAACTGCCATCCACCTGACGTCGAGGAGGCGATATGTTCCACTACGGGCTGATCGGCGACATGTCCTCAGCGGCCTTGGTCGGTACCGATGGTTCAATCGATTGGCTGTGCCTGCCCCGCTTCGACTCACCCAGCGTCTTCGCTTCCATCCTCGACGAAGGGATTGGCGGCCGGTTCCGCATCCGACCCGGCGGCCCACACACGGACGCGCGCCAGGTCTACATGCAGGATACCAACATCCTGGAGACCACCTTCACGACCGCAACGGGCGTGGTGACGATTACGGACCTCATGCCCATTCAGGATGGAGACAAGGACGGCAAGCCCGATACGAATCCTGCGGAGCCACCTGAGCTTCACCGCATCGTCACCTGCACGGCAGGAAGCGTGGAAATGCGCTGTGAGTATAAGCCCCGGCACGATTACGCCCGCGCTGTGCCGGAGTTTCGACAACTCCGACGCAATGGCAACGGTGCCGCGGTCGAGGCTGAAGGCGGAGGACAGACCATGATGCTGCTCAGCAGCGTCCCGCTGTCTGTTAACGCCGATGGAGTGGACGGGGAGTTCACACTCTCACAGGGCAAGTCTGCAGTCTTTGTACTGGCCTACGGTGGCGGAAGATCGCCAAATCTTGAGCGGTACCGCACACAGGAAAAGCTTGAGCTGACACGGAGATACTGGAAGGACCTCGTCGCCGGGATGCATTACGAGGGCCTGTGGCGTGAGCAGGTGGTGCGTTCATTCCTGGTGCTGCACCTGATGATGTACCGAGGCACCGGGGCCATTGTCGCCGCGCCGACGACCAGCCTTCCGGAGACGATAGGCGGGTCGCGGAACTGGGACTACCGCTACTCGTGGCTCCGGGACACGAGCTTCACCGTGGACGCCCTCTACCGGCTCGGAGACGTATACGGAGCGGACCATTTTATCCATTGGCTGCTGGAGCAGTGCCAGTTGAATCGCAATACCCCACGCATCCTCTACGGGATCACGAAGTCGTCGTCACTTGAGGAAGAGATACTCGATCACTTACGAGGCTATGAGGATTCCCGGCCTGTGCGTATCGGCAACGCGGCCGCCGATCACTTGCAGCTTGACATATTCGGCGAAGTCATTGCGTCGATCCACTCGCTGCTGGTGTTGGAGGGCGAGATACCGGAGGAGGCGTGGGAGCTGGTCTGCTCGCTGGCCGAAATGGTCATCGAGAACTGGCGGCGCCGTGACCGCGGCGTTTGGGAGGTGCGCGGAGAAGAACAACACTTCGTCTACTCGAAGGTGCTGTGCTGGGCCGCCCTGAACACGGCTGCCTACATCGCGGCCGCGGTTGAGCAGCGAAGGCACTACCGCCGCTGGACTCAGGTGGCGTTTGACATCAAGACGGAGGTGCTCGATCTCGGATGGAGCAAGAAAAAGCTGGCGTTTCGGCAGCGGTACGGCAGTGACACCTTGGATGCCTCCAACCTTGCCATCCCCTTCTTCGGCTTCATCCCCCGCGAAGACCCGCGGGTGCGGCAGAACGTCGACGCCATCGAGCGGGAGCTGGCCGACGGGCCGCTGGTATGGCGCTACATCCCGGAAGAGACGGACGACGGTCTCGAGGCTCAGCCGGAGGGCACCTTTACGCTGCTGAGCTTCTGGCTGCTGGGCAACTTGATCTACACGGGACAGACCGACAAAGCCTTTGATCTGTTCCATGAGACGATCACGCGCTGCTCCAACCACCTCGACCTATTCGCCGAGATGTACGACCCCTCAACCGACCGCCAACTGGGCAACTTCCCGCAGGCGTATTCCCACATCGGCCTCATCCACACGGCGCTGAATCTCTCCGGCTTTATTGCCGACACGCCGACACGGCTCATCCGCCGCCGCGCAAAGGCGTAGGTTCAGGGGGTACTACTCTGCCCCTGTAACTGTTGCAGTCCATGGCGATCCTATAAAGCTGGGAACATCGAACCCAGTCGCCCTAATGTTGCAGGTGCGACCAATGGTTCTTATCGCGCGTCTCGGCTCACCTGCGTCTCTCCACGTAAGCGTCCCAAGCGTCCTTAGACGAGTATCTCGGCCTGAACCCCATCTCTCGCTCGATCTTCTCCGTGCTCGCAGACCACGGGTACCGGATCATGTCGAGGCCCATCGCCGGCGAGTCCGACTGCAGCCTGAGCGACCACGTGAGTTGTGTGAGAGGGTAGAGCAGCCACGCTGGCAGAGAGACGACCCGCCTTCCGCGCGCGCCGGCCATCTCGTCCCAGCTTATCGAACCTCCCCCGGCCAGGTTGTACAAGCCCTCCGCTTCGCCCATCGTTGCCAGTGTCAAACAATGGACCATGTCCTCTTCGTGAATAAGCTGCATCGGCGGACTCGCGTCTGAGACGGCCACGAGGAATGGTTTATCGAACGCGTTAGCGATGAAATTGTCCGCGTTCACCCCCATAACCGGACAGCACCTCAGGATGCACACTCCGGCTCCGGTTGTCTCCGAGGCGTACTCGTCAAGCAGCCCCTCCGACGCCAGCTTATCTTCGCTGTACTGGAAACCCGCCACCGGACGGGCGGTCATCTGCTCGGTCAGCGCCTGCGGATTGTCCGGGTGCGCGCCGTAGACGCTCGTGCTGCTCAGATAGACTATCCGCTCAACATCGCCGCGACGACACGCTTCGATGGTGTTGCGAGTCCCACCCACGTTGACGCGGCGGTTCGCCTCGCGATTCCGCCCCTGACGCAGCAGGTATGCCAGATGCACGACCGTGTCTATCTCATGCTCTGCGAACAGCCCGGGAAACGGCTCGGATACGTCCTGCCGCACGAATGAGACCTTGCCCCCCAGGTCCTGACGCGGCTTCCGCACGTCGATTGCGAGGATGCTGTCAACATCCTTGCGCTCCACGAGCTCACGAATCAGCACCGTCCCGACGTACCCCGATGCGCCGGTTACCGCGATGCGGCGCGATTTCTCACTCATCCCCAACTTCGTCGGTGAAGTCGAACTTCATCGTGCCAATCCCCGGAACGTCGAACCCCATCTCAATCGTGTGCACTCCCGGTTCCAGGGCTACGCCGTCGGTCCAAATGGTTATTGTCTTATTGACTTCCAGGGAAAAAGTATTGTCGGGAGATACTTCGCTGAAAGCGGTCTCCTTGCCGTCGACGATGAAATAGCTCCCTGTGGCTTGGAGCTCATCTCCGTCCACTTTCAACGGCCACACCTTCTGGGAGTAACCTGATCCCAGGCTGTTTCTGAGCTCGAACTCGAAACCTCCCGCCGCGTTCTTCAAGCTGCCATTCACATACAGTCGACGAAGAAGAAATCCGGGTACGGAGATCATGTGCCAGTCCTCGATAGCGTGAAGTCGATGAATATGAGTCTAGCGCATTTTCTCGCGGCGGGCAGCCCTCCGCATCTCGAATATGGCGGCCTCGGATGCCACCACCTCGTCGGGCAGGGTAGTGGGATGCCCGATAATGGACGACAGTACGAATATCTGGGCGGCCCGCTCCGTGAGCACCGAAGCCTTCAGCGCGGCTTCAGGGTCTCCCCCCACCGCGACGGCCCCATGGTTGCGAATGAGAGCCGCATCACGATTGCCGAGGGCCTCGCATACCCGTTCGGCCACCTCTTCCGATGCCGGTGGCGCGTACTCCGACACCCGCACCTCTCCCCCCAGCGTAACCACCATCTCGTCCACAATCGGCGGTATCGCCATCCCAGCCGCCGCGACCGCGCTCGAGTACACCGCATGTGTATGCACGATCCCTCCTACGTCCTCCCGCGCCGCGTATATGGCGACATGCAACAGCGACTCGGACGACGGCATCAACTCCCCCTCCACGGGGTCCAGATCGCCGTCCACGACGACGATGTCGTCCGCCGACATCCCCTCGCAGCTCTTGCCCATCGGAGTGATCGCCATGAGACCGTCCGGCAGCCGAGCGCTTACGTTCCCGCTCGTTCCTGAGACCAGATCGAGTTCCGCCATCTTTCTGGCGACCTGGGCTACCTGATTCTTGGCTGCGTCTATACTCATAGCGCAGTCCTAAACACGCGCCGCTTCCATGTGATTCGCCATTTCTGTCCAGCGCTGATAGTGATCGTCATACTCCGCCGAATCAAGAGGGCTGGGCTCAAGAGTCCTTGTTGAAGCTCTCTCTGCCGCCATATCGGGGAGCGATTCATGGCCGTCCAATGCCGACGTCGCCGTGACGTACGCCCCCGCCGCCGTCACGTTCGGAGCCGATGCAACTTCAACCGAACGCCCCAACACGTTCGGCAGCATCTCCACCCACGACGACGTGGCAATCATACCGCCTCCGACCGCTACTTTGGACATGGAAACGCCGCTCACGCACTCCAACTGTTCAAGATTCGACCGCACCGCAAACGCTATCGACTCCAGCGCCGCCCTCGTCAGATGTCCCCTTCCGATCTCACTGAACGTTAGAGGCGCCGGGAAAATAAAGCCTCCGGCCCGCAGACCGATTTTGCTCATGTCCATCCGGGACGCCCCCAGGAATGCCATGACGCCCTCTGATCCCGCCGGAATGTCGCTGGCAGCCGAGTCCATGGTCTCAAACGGCCCGGTCTCTCCCGCCCACATCGTATCCGCAAGCCACCGGTACGAGTTCCCCGCATCGCCGCATGTGCTCTCCAGGCTCCAAAGCCCCTCATCTACGTGACAGCCCGTCCAAAGCCGCTGTCCGTCGTCGTACACGGGCGTATCCGTGACCATGAGCAGCGGTACGCTCCATCCCGCAACGACCCCTACCTCTTCCACGCGGCTCACTCCAAGTCCAAGAAGCCCGCACTGCGTGTCCGCACCCGATACGACGACCTGAACGTCTCCCGGAAGCCCGATGACGTCCCTGACTTCTCGTCGAACAGTCCCAATTGCCGTTCCCGCATTCGCAATAGGAACGCTCATAGGAGTCCGGACCCCCAGTTCCTCAAATAGCTCCTCACACCATCGTCGCTTTCGAATGTCGAGAAGCCCAGCCTCTGCTGCCAGTGTTGCTTCGCTTACAAGCTCCCCCGACAGCTTCCACCGCAGCCAGTCCGCCGGCGTGGCCACGCGGTCAATCCTGTCGTAGGTGTTAGGCCTGTGCTGCTTGAACCAGCGCAGCTTCGCCGCCGTGAACAAGAAGGACGGCAGCCTGCCCGTCACCTCGAAGACGCGCTCACCCATAGCCTCATCGATGGCCGCGCCCTCGAACACCGCCCGAAGGTCCGTATTCGGCCCCGCGTACAGAACGGCGCCTTCCCGGTCGAGAAATACGACGCCCTGCCGCTGGCTCGTAACCGTGATGGCCGCTATCCGGTGAGCGTCAACCTTGACGTCGCCGACACACTCCGCGATCAGCCGTGCCGTCGATTCCCAAACGGTGTCCGCATCCAGCTCTCGCGCATAGGGCGATAGCTCGCCGGTCTCAACATAGCTCCATGGTGCCGACCGCTCTGCTGTCACTTCTCCATTCGAATCGAACACATAGCAGCGAATCCGGGTTGAACCCGCGTCCACTACGACGACGTACCTGTCGCTCACTGTTCCTCCCAAACGCCGGGGTTCACGAGATTCAACGGCCTTTTACCGTCCAGGAACCGCAGGATGTCGTCGGTCATCATCTTTGAGTGTCGTTCGATGGTCTCCTTCGTCGCGCCCCCCACGTGCGGCGTCAGAATCACGTTGTCCAGCCCCAGCAGCGGATGATTGGGAGCTATGGGGTGAGTCTCGAAGACATCAAGGGCTGCCCCCGCAATCGCCCTGCTTTCGAGCGCGTCGACTAGGCCGCCTCTGTCCACGATTCTCGCGTCCGAGAGGTTCACCAGGTACGCCGTCGGCTTCATCAGCGACAGCCCGCGTGAGTCGATCAGTCCCTCGGTCTCGCCCGTCAGCGGCGCGTGAATCGAGACGAAGTCCGAGCCTGTCAGCAACTCGTCCAAGTCCTTCAGATAGACGCCCTCCGGCGGAATGTCCACGTAAGGATCGAACGCTATGCAATTCATGCCGATCGCTCCCGCCATCTCCGCCAATCGTCGACCGATCGCCCCCAGTCCCACGATACCCAGCCTTCTGCCCCCAAGCTCCACGCCTCGCATCTCGACGTACGGCTCGACGGGATTGAGCCATCGACCGCCCGTGACATAACTGTGCCCCTCCGGGATTCGCCTTCCCAGGGAGAGCATCAGCCCCAGCGCGTGTTCCGCCACGGCCTGTGCGTTCCGGGCCGGTGTGTTGACCACTGCAACGCCGTTCGCCGTTGCCGTCTCGATATCGACATGACTCGTAGCCGCCCTGCAGATCCCCACGAAGTTCAGACTCGGGACCGCCTCGAACACCTCCTCGAACACGAAGTCCAGTTCCACCACCAGCACCGAGGCTCTCAGATCGTTCAGCTTCGCCGCCAGTTCTTCCGGGTCATACATCCGCCGCGACACCATCCAGCTCTCATACTCGACATAAAGCCGGCCTGATAAGCGCCGCAACTCCCCAACCGCGAACGACGCGAGTATCAGGGCTTGAGGTCGGCGGTCTGTTTCAGTCATTCTCATCATGAAAACCGCGATTGGCTATCGCCGCTGCCGAGTGGATCGAACTCAAAATGAAGGAGGAAGCAAACACCTTCCGCGTCACAGCGGATTCCGCCAGCGCAGCCCCGGAAAGCGGCTGAAGTCCATATCGTTGGAGTGGACTTCAGCCTGGTACTCCATCGCGACGGCGGCGATGTGGCAGTCCGTTACCAGGTTCGCGCCGACCCCTGCCGCCAGCAAATTGCGCCGGAAGTGGACCAGGTGATCGGTCCCGGGGTTGATCGGCATAACGTGGGAGAACCGGAACCACTCAAGAACATAGTCAACAGCTTGAGCGGGCGTCGCCGGACTGACCAGCACTCTAGGGTGAGTTATCAACCTCACAAAACCAGCGGACACAACCCATGGGATCCCGACTCTCTCGGATCCGTTGACAAGGCCCTCCCACCAACGCCGAGCGGACTCGTGCTGAGGAGCCCCGTCGTTGTGGGCATACACGAGGAGGTTGACGTCAGGGACTATCAAACCGCGCTCGGCGCACCGAAGGCCTCGGCTTCAAGCTGGTCATTAATTTGATTCAACTTGGTCGGATCGATCCCCGGAACTAGCGCGCTGTGATTGGGCTCAACTCGGTATTTCGGTCTGGGCTCTTCCCGGATATCGGGCGACATTCCACGGCGCAGGGCGTCGTTGACCACCTGCTTGAATGACCTATCCTGAAGCCGCGCCTGTTCTCGCAGCTTTTCGGCTAAGTCATCGTCTAATGTCAGCGTGGTTCTCATGAAGACATCATAGTGCGCAACCAATTTGATGTCAAGATGTCTCCCTTGAGTTCCGCCTACTCACCTACCCGTTCCCATACTGCCCACCCGTGTTCACGCATACCCATGGTCAACGGGTGGGGACTCCGCTACTTGTACGTCCACACGTCGAAGTTCAGGTTCACTCCGGTGCCGTCTGAGTCCACGAGCCGTGATTCTAGGTCAGGGAACGTGAACCCGGCTATCTGGCTCTCGCCGGCGACAAGCTGAGGTTTCCCTTCCGCGTCGGCGTCGAAGATCAACGTGTCCGTTCCGCTTCCGCTAAGAAGGGGTAGCCCCCATCCTCCCGTCGACGGTTCCAACACATACAGCTCGACCGTGCCCTGTACTTGGACGGGCTTATCGAACATCACCTCCACGTCGCCGTCGTCGTTCTTTGTCAGCTCCACGACCATGGCAATCCCTGGAGGTCCCGGCTGCATCATCTCATCCGGAAGGGCCGTATACTCTGCCGGCGGCTCTATCTCAAACTCCTCGTTGTAGCCGCTGTAGCTCATGCTCACAAAGTCCACCGGCTCATCGCCCACACCTTCCAACGAGACCTTGACCTCCCTGGTAAGGAAATCGTCCACGCCCACTATCCAGATCAGATTCCCGCCTGGAAGACCGATACCGGCCATTCCACTTTGAGGCCCCGTCTGTTCAGATACAATCGTGTAGCCCTTGGTCCCACCTTCGAGTTCCACGATCTCGCCCAGTTCCGCATCCGGGTCGTTCGGTATCTGGAACATTCCGACCATCTGTATCGAGCCCAGGAAGTCCGCGTCCGGGGGAACTCCCTTGAACCATTGTCCCGACTCAGGGTCTTGAACATACGCATCCTGTCCTACCATAACGGCGTTTATCTCGATCTTCTCGCTGTCGGCCTCCATCGAGAGGGTGAATAAGAGCTTGTCCGGCGCGACGATCACGCCGCTCAACTGCATAGCTCCTTCCCCGGCGCCTGCTCCATCAACCGGAAACAGCGCCAGCAGATCGACCGTCCCTTCGAAGGAAAAGCTTTCGACCTGCTGTATGGCCTGCACAGCGCATGAAAGGATCGTCGCCGCATCGTCGACTGCTCCGCCCGGCAAACAGTCCTGGGACAGCTTGATGTCACTGCCCAGCAACGCCGCAGGCTCCGGCACGGCCGTTGCTGTGGGGGATGGAGGCGGTGTTGCCGTCGGCACTGCGGTGGGCTCCGGCGTCGGGATAGTGGTCGCCGTTGGCTCCGGCATCGCAGTAGGTTCCGCCGTCGGCTCTGTCGTGGGAACGGAAGTCGGCTCGACTGCAGGAGCAGTCTCGGCAGCCTCGGGCTGCGTAGTCGTCGGGTCGTCGCCGCATGCGAGGAGCCCGACATAAACCAACGCTATCGCGATAACCGGAAGAAATCCCTTCCTCATGTCGGACACTCCTCGAAAATAGCTACACCGTCTCATTTGATTAAATACGCGATTGCCATTTAGTTCTACAACGACAGAGGTCTCCTTTCGTTCGTAAAGACTCGTTGGAAACGATCTCAAAATACACATCGACGAGTGTTCTCCACACATGAGCTGAGAAAAAACACGTTCGCCCTGAGCCTGTCGAAGGGCAATTCTCTGCCAACGATCCAGTCTTGGGATGGCTTAGAAAGCCGCGGCCAGCGCGCCCCTAGCCCGACCGTCGCGTCGGCCCCTTGTCACGCCCCGCCGGATGATTCGCCATCCGATTCTCCGCCGCCATCTCCACCGTCTTCGCAATTCGCGTGGCCCGCGTCTCCGGCCTTCGCGCCGACTTTATCCACCACAGAATGTTCTTCTTCGACGAGTCGGGGAAGCCCTCGAAATACTCCCCTGCGGAGGCATTCTCCGCCAACGCCGACGCCAAATCCGGCGGTATTACCAGGTCCTCGACCTCGTCGTAGACGTTCCATGAACCGTCGGCCTTCGCCCCCTCGACCAACCTCAAGCCCGACGCAGTCATCCGTCCCTCATTCACCAGACGCGCGGCCTTCCCCTTATTGATTCGCGACCACGGACTTTTGGGGTTCCTCGGCGTGAACAGACGCATCGCCCGCTCCTCGTCCAGCCTGTTGATCTTCGAGTCCACCCACCCGAAGCACAGCGCCTCATCCACCGCGTCCATGAACGGCACGAACGGCTTCCCCGTGGCCTTCTTCCACGACACCAGCCACACCCCGGTCGACTCCTCGTGGTTCCCCGCCAGCCACCCACGCCACTCGTCCTGCGTCTCCACCAGCAAAAGAGGCTTCCCGTCCTTCGGATGAGTCCCAATCTCGTCGATCATGCGCCGTTTCCTCCGCGCCTATGCCCTCATCATTCCGGCGTAGGCCGGAATCCAGAAAATCCCCTCTGCGGGTGAAATTCCTACGCCTCTGCCGCCTGCCGCAACACCCCGATGTCGATCTTCTGCATTGCCAGCAGCGCCTCCATCACGGCCTCAGGATTCCCCTCCTTGATCTCGTTCAACGCCGCGGGCACCACCTGCCACGACACCCCGAACTTGTCCTCCAGCCATCCGCACTGGCTCTTCGCACCACCTTCAGAGAGCCTCTCCCAGTAGTAGTCGATCTCCTCCTGCGACTCGCATGCAACGACGAACGATATCGCCGGCGTAATCTTGAACATCGGGCCGCCGTCCACGGCACCGAACTTCAGGCCCTCGATCTCGAACTCCACGACAGCGTTGTCCTCGGCAGGCCCTGCCGTAATCTTCTCGACCTTCAGCAGCCTGGAGTTAGGAAACACCGACACATAGAACTCCGCCGCCTCTTCCGACCGCCCGTCAAACCAGAGAAAAGGACTAATCTTGCTGGGATGTATGCTCATCCCGAATCTTCCCTCGTTTTAATATGTCATCAACCCCCTCTACGATCTCCGCGCCCTCTGCGGTGAATCCTCACACCGCACATGCCGTCCCGGCCAGCGTCTCCAGATCCGCCACGTCCACGTCCGGCACCGCATCACTCCACCGCGTCCCGCCTCCACGATCAGCCCGGTTCACCCATACACTCGCGATGCCCAGCCGGTTCGCGGGCCCGATGTCATGGTACAGACTCTCCGCCACGTGTAGCCAGTGCCCCTTTTCAACACTCATCCGCTCCCTCGCGACCTTGAAGTTCCGCATATCCGGCTTATAGCTTTCCACCTGCTCCGCCGTCACGACCGCATCGAACTCCACCTCCAGCGCCTCAGCCGTCCCTGCGAAAAGATCGTCGTCCACATTCGAGATCACCGCCAGCCTGTATCGCTCCTTCAACGCCCTTAGAGCATCTACGGTGTCCGGAAACACCGGCCAGTCGGGCAGGGTATCCGCCAGACACTCCACCTCCGACTCGCTCAACGCAATCCCCATCTCACTCCCCATTAGCTCCATCACCCTCCGCAGCACCTCGCCATACTTCAAAAACCCCTCCGACTCCTGTTGCACCCTCGGCTCCACGTTCGCGAACAACCCCAGAACCTCCCCCCTCGACATCCTCACCCCATGCGACTCCAACACCTCACCAACCGCCTCCGAAATCCCCGTCTCCCAGTCCACCAGCGTCCCATAGCAGTCAAAACTCACCCACTCAAAGCGATTGAAATCGAGCATAGCACCCCTCTCGTCCAGCAATCCGCCAGACCCACGGCACCGTACCACGACCCTGGTACTGTATCAATAGACTTCACCATGCCCATGATCACTTGTGTCGCAAGAGTCAACGTCAGCCTAGCCGATGAGACTTCAAGCCCTCGTGCCGAGACAAAGGCTGACGAAAACCATTCGTTTGCGAGCCTACGTGATATACTGTAGCTGAACTGGTGTTCGGGAATGTGAGGAGTGAAAGAAAAGGAGAAATCACAATGCCGAGACGAACCGTTAGGCGAGACGTATATTTCTTCCGTGCAGATATCGGCAAAGATGAAAGTGGAAAACCCTTATCATTTGACCCAACGTCTGCACTTGATAAGATCGGAAATTACCATTTGTGGATGGTGAAGATGGAAGATACGAAGATGATTTAGAAGGTAATGTTTTGTGTCTCTTTCTTCGTTCAGGTAATCCCAATGAGGTTCTATTTTGTCGTATACGTAGGACTGGATTGCCTCAATTGGAAAACGCGGGGGAACTTTCCGAGCTTCCCATTCCAGACAACACTGGTCTGTCAGAGGCTATCCATATTTCGTTTTTTCCTGAGAACATTGTAGGAATGGTGTATAACCACTTTGGTCCTCGTATTTCACGTCTGAGTACATACCTCAATGTGAAATCACAGATGGAAATTCCGGTAGTTACTTTCAGAGCACTATTGAATGCTGACGTTAGTAAAAAACTGGACTTACTTGATGATATTCGCCTCTTCGAATTCAATGTTCACCCTTCTTATGCGGACGTAATCAGACAAAACGATAACTCTATCGGAGACATCTTAGACGCAAATATACGGTTTCAAGGGCCGGATGATGTTGTTCACATTATATTGAAATATTCAGGCAGTAGACGTCAAATAATAAGAAATAAAACGATAGATATTGTAAAGAAACTATTATTTATTGATAATTTGGCAATTGGAGCAAGCAATAGTATCATGAGATTCAAAGTACGCGGAAAGCGAATAGATACTGGACGAGTAGACACTATAGATCTGTTGGGTGATCGTATCATATCGACTCAAAGCATTGTTCGCATGAGTGACCGAGGACGGGCTCTCCATCCTGATTCCGCTTTCCAAGCAATCAATGTGGCTTATAGGAATGTGAAGGCTGAGCTTGATCAAGCTTATTCCATATCACAATGACTGGTCTCATGAAGTTTTGGCGACGACATTATCTCGTCATTGATACGATCGCAGTTGTTGCTGTAGGCCTGTTGATGTTCGTGTGGTCGTACTTGTTGGACGGATCAACATTTGTGGAGACGATCTTTAGTGCAAATAGAACGAATATCTATGGGTTTACTGCCACCATAGCAGCGACACTTCTAGGGTTTTCACTCACAATCATATCTGTAGTGGTAGGGTTTGTGTCGTACGAACGTCTGGCTGCGATACGTTCGAGTCGTCATTATGCAACTCTTTGGGAAACGTTCTTTAGCACGGTCACAGCTCTAATTGTATTGTTGTTAATTTCCTTGATGGGGTTGCTATTGGATAGGGATTATAATCCTATACTTTGGTTAGAAATGTTATTCTTTATTTTTTATATACTCTGTGGAGTGCGTTTATGGCGTTCGATTATTGTGTTAAAGAAAATTGTTTGGTTGGTGGTTATGCCGTCGGGAGATGACACTAGTGTGACGGATGAAGAAACCTAATACGTTGAGTTGTCATGAACGCCTCACCCCCTACTCCCCAGCTCCCCGCGCCGTCTCCACCACCCGCTGCACCGTCGTTACCACCGTCAGCGCTGCGATCACCCCCAGCACGATCAGCACTGCCGGCTCCCACCACTGGCCCACGATGATCCCGACTCCCAGCGACGCCACCCGCTCAGGCCGCTGCATCAGGCCGCCCTTGCACTCGATGCCAAGCCCCTCGGCGCGCGCCCGCACGTAGCTCACCAGCGTCGATCCCACGATCGACACGTACACCAGCACGGCCCCTAGCTGCTCGCTGTCCTCGAGGTAGAACCACAGCAGACCGAGCAGCACGACTGCCTCCGACACCCGGTCCATCACCGAGTCGAACAGCGCCCCGAACTTCGTCGTGCGGTCCGTCATGCGCGCGACCGCCCCATCGAACATGTCGAATATCCCGGCGATCAGCATGACGATACCGCCCGCCGCCAACATTCCCTCCGCAATCAGCGCCGCCGCGACACAGGCGATCAGGACGCCGATGACTGTCAGGCCGCTCGGCGAAAAGCCCAGCTTCACCAACAAACGTGCAATGCCGTCAACGATGGGAGAGAGAAGATTGCGTAATCGGTGCATGAAATAGGGTAGAGGACTAGGGCGTGCTCGACACGGGGACTTCCCGCGACCGCCCGACTCCGTTCATGCGCGAGACGTAGTAGTCCAGCACCCGCCGCGCCACGCGCTCCCAGCGGAACTCCTCCGCTCTCCGCAGCGCGTTCCCCGCGAGCCTCCGCTTGAGGTCAGCGTCCTCCAGCACCTTGCCAAGCGCTTCCACCAGCGCTCCAACGTCCTTCGGCGGGAAAGTCATCGCCTCGATCCCGTTCCGCACGACCGTCATGTAGCCCGGTATCTCGCTGGCGACAACCGGCAGTCCCGCCGCCATCGCCTCCACGAGCACCATCCCGAAGCTCTCTCCGCCCGTCGCCGGCGAGCAATAGATGTCCGCCGTCTTCAGATAGCGGAACTTGTCCTCGTCCGACACTCCCCCCACGAACATCACGTCCTGCAGGCTCCGCTCTCCCATGATGCGCTGGCACTCGGCATCCGGGTTCCCGGGGCCCATCACGATCAGTCGCAGGTTCGGCCAGTCCCACTTCAGCTTGCTGTACGCCAGCAGCAGGTACTTCAGCCCCTTCCGCTTGTCGGCCCGACCGAGAAACAGCAGGTTTATCATCCCGTCCTGCAGGTGAGGGAACGGCTCCACGCCCTGCTGGTATTGGTCGATCCTCACCCCGTTCGGAATAATCTCGTAGTCGCTCTCGAAGTGACTGCTGATGTACTCCTTGGCCGGCTGCGAAACGGCGATGCAGCCGTGCAGCTTTTCAAAGTAGGGCTGAGCTATCCGCGCCCCGCCCACGTCATAGACCCGCGAGCCGGGGTAGGCGTGGAACGTAGCCACATTCACCGCGTCCGACTGGCTCAGCATCCCCACGCATACGTAGCTCGAAAACGGCTCGTGCATGTGGATGACGTCGAACTGCTGCTCATCCAGCATCTCCTTGATCTTCCCGCGCAGCCACACCGACACGGAAATCCGCCCGACCGAACCCCGGCTCGGCAGCGGGAACGGCTTCCCCATGGGAATGAACCCCTCGTCACTCACCTTGCTCGTGTCCGAGCAGGGCGCGACGATGCGCACGTCATGGCCCCATGCCCGTAGCTGCTGGCCGAGCTCTCTGATGTGCGTCTGAACTCCGCCGCGGGAGGCGAAGTCGTACGCCGATGCAAGGCCGATCTTGAGCGGGCGTTCGGAGACTCCGGGAGCGATGCTCTCGGCTACCTGCCCCTCGCGTTCAGCAGCCAAATGATCCATAGTCCCCCTCGGATCACGACCCATCTGGGCAGTGGCGATTGTCCGGTCGTATCACCCCCGTCTTACCGACGAAAGCTGGTATCCAGTGGGGGTGAGGGGATGGCAGGGGTGCTTTGTTCAGTTCCGAGTACCCATGCCGCCCCGTCCGGCAAGCCATGTGGAGGCTATCCTAGACGAGAACCACGCCCTTAGCAAGAGACGGTGAGTGTGGCGGACGGAGTCCTACTCGGTGCCGTCCCGCCCAGCTATGAAGTCCTCCACCATCTCACGCGCCACGTCGTCGTGGTACTGCACGGGCGGAGACTTCATGAAGTAGGCCGACGGCGCCAGAATCGGCCCGCCGATGCCCCGGTCCCGCGCGATCTTCGCGCACCGGATGGCGTCGATAACCACCCCGGCCGAGTTGGGACTGTCCCACACTTCCAGCTTGAGTTCCACGTTCAGCGGTACGTCGCCGAAGCTCGTGCCTTCCAGCCGGATGTAGGCCCACTTGCGGTCCGTCAGCCACGGCACGTGGTCGCTCGGCCCGATGTGGATGTTGTCGGCCTGGATCTCGTTGTCGATCTGCGACCGCACCGACTGCGTCTTGGAGACTTTCTTGCTAACCAGCCGGTCACGCTCCAGCATGTTCAGGAAGTCCGTGTTCCCCCCGAAGTTGAGCTGGTACGTATTGTCGAGCTGGACGCCCCGGTCCATGAACAGCCGCGCCAGCGCCCGATGCACGATCGTCGCGCCCACCTGCGACTTGATGTCGTCGCCGATGATCGGCGCTCCCGCGTCGCGGAACCGCTTCTGCCAGTAGTCGTTCTCGCCGCTCGCGATGAACACCGGAATGCAGTTGATGAACCCGACCTTCGCCGCCAGCACCTGCTCGGCATACCAGCGCGTCGCCTCCTCCGAGCCAACCGGGAGGTAGTTGATGACCACGTCCACCTCGCGCTCCTGCAGCGTTCCGGAGATGTCCGCCGTCCCGCCCGGCGCCTTCTTCACCATGTCCGACACGTAGTGCCCTATCCCATCGTGCGTCATCCCGCGCTGCACCGTCACGCCCGTGTGCGGCACCTCGGCGAACGTCACCGTGTTGTTCGGTTCCGCGAGGATCGCCTCCGACAGGTCGAGGCCAACCTTGGTCTCATTGATGTCGAACGCCGCCACCACCTCGATGTCCCCGACACCGTACTCGCCCATCACCGGGTGCATGATCCCCGGCACCTCGTCCTCGTCACCGACGTGACGGTACTTCTCGATGCCCTGCACCAGAGAAGAAGCGCAGTTCCCCACGCCGATTATTGCTACTTTTATGCTGTCTCCCACCGGGTCCCTCCACCCTATTTCTTTCGTCTATACTGCGGCTCAGCCGTTGAACACCGCACGAAATTGTAGCATAGCGCAAACCTGCAACGATAGTACGCGAACTCTTTGTGGGAGAGGCCCCCCCAACCTTCGTTTCTCTACCGGGCAATCCACCCTATCATCACGTCCCACCCGGGATGGTCGGTGATTCGCCTCACTCCCGTTCCGTCCGCACGCATGACGTAGAGCTCGAAGTTCCCGTCGCGGTCCGAGTGAAACGCTATCCAATCTCCGTCCGGCGACCAGGCGGGCACGGCCTCGAGATGAGGAGACTCCGTGAGTCGGGTCAGCCCGGTCCCGTCGGATTCCATTACGTATAGTTCGAAGTCTCCGTCCCGTTCCGACGTAAACGCTATCCGTTGACCGTCCGGCGACCACGACGACGCTGAGGGTTGGTCACTCGCGGGATGTTCCGTCAGCCGCGTCTGCCCCGACCCGTCGGCGTTCATGACGTACATCTCGGTGTTGCCGTCTCGGTACGAAATGAACAGCATGCGCTGGCCGTCCGGCGACCACACCGGAAAGACGTCTTCGTCGGAGTTCTCCGTGAGCCGTGTCTGTACCGATCCGTCCGCGTCCATCACGTATATCTCCGCGTTGCCGTCTCGATTAGAGTGGAACGTTATGCGCCGACTGTCGGGTGACCACGATGGCCCGGCATCGTTTCCAGGATGCTCCGTGAGTCTCTCCTTCCCCGACCCGTCGGCGTTCATCACGTAGACGTCGAATTCCCCCTCTAGGACGGATGAATACGCTATCCGCCGCTCATCCGGGGAAAGTACCGGCAGCGACGTCCTTCCCCTAAGGTCTGCGAGCTTGGTTACGTCCGACCCGTCTGCGTTCATCACATATACGCCAAGGCTCCCTTCTCGATGGGAATGAAACACGATTCGCCCTTCCGGTGAATCGTCCCCGCACGCTGCCAGCATGACAACCGGCACACTGTACAGCGCCAGCAGTAACGCAAGGGAAGTCCTTACGGCACCTATGCAGGCATGACTCATGATTCCTCCTAACTACGGCTCAACTGACTGTATATGGTAATACTATCCCCCGTCGGGCGTCGTGCCTCCACAGAACGATGTGCCTCCACTCGTGACTCCCGCGAAGCGCCGCAGCCTAGAACTTGGAATTCGCGACCCCGGAATAGCTTGTTCCCAACCTACGGAGAGAAGAAGGTTAATGCCATGCTACGCATGAAAGACCTGCAATCCAACTTGACAATAACCCGCAAAATGCAACAGTTTGCAACACCATGCAACAAATTTCGATAGTTTTCGCTGTCATAGGGACGCTGTCTCGTCGACCGCATCTGCGTCCCCATGCCCCACCTGATACAATGAACCCCGTCATCCTCATTGGCTGAGCAACGGTTAGGTGAGCGGACTCCTCAAAGGCCTCGCAGTCACGCTGAAGACCATGAAGCGGTCTCCCGTGACCGGCCAGTACCCCGATCCCAACAAGCGACTCCCCGTGCAGGAGCGCTTCATGGGGTTTCCCGCTCTCCTGTGGGACTACACCGCCGACGAGCCCTACTGCACCGGCTGCATGGTTTGCGTGCGCGAGTGCCCCACCCAGTGCATGAGCGCCACGATGAAGGACAACCCCCAGCACCCGGAGGGCAAGTCCAAGCGGCGCAAGATCATCGACGAGTTTGAGATCAACCTCAACCGCTGTATCCTGTGCGGTATCTGCGTCGACGTGTGCAACTTCGACGCCATCGAGATGAGTCACGAGCACGAGCAGAGCCGCTACGTCCGCGATGGCTCGCGCGTCGATCTCCCGGCTCTTCTGGAGATGGGTAAGGCCTACCAGCACGACACCAAATGGCAGCCCACCCAGGCAAAGAACGTCGGCCGTCCCGACGAAGCTGAAAAGAAGAAGCGTCCCGCCCGCACATCTAAGGACTGAGGTCAACTCATGGACCCCAACCCCCTCATCGGAGCATGGCGGCTCGTCACCTACGAGGCTCACACGGGCGATGACGTGCTCTACCCCCTCGGCGAGGACGCGGCGGGCTACATCATGTACACCCCTGACGGCTACATGTCCGTCCTCATGATGGCGGCGGGCAGGCCGAACTTCGAGGCAGGCGACATGCTGGCGGGCACGGACGAGGAGAAGCTCGCCGCGGCCAGCACCTTCGTCGCGTACTGCGGCCGCTACGACTACCAGGGAGACCGTGTCATTCACAAGATTGAGACGGCCTTCTACCCAAACCGCGTGGGCACCGAGCAGGTGAGGTTCATTCAGCTAGCGGGCGATGAATTAATCTTGACGACCCCACCCATGGTGCTGGCCGGAAAATCCAGGAAGGGGCGAATAGTCTGGCAGAGGGCGGCAACAGGAGGCTAGCAGTGACGATCATCGGCGAAGGCGACTACACGTACGAGGTATCGGGCAAGGACTGGGGCGACCTGCCGGAAGGCTGGTCCTACAAGGAGGCCACGTCGGTCGCCGTGGACGCGAACGACAACGTCTACGTCTTCAACCGCGGCGAGCATCCCGTCATCGTATTCGACCGCGACGGCGCGATGATCAACTCGTGGGGCGAGGGAATCTTCACGAGCGCTCACGGAGCCGCCGTCGGTCCGGACGACTCCCTCTACTGCATCGACGCCGCCGACCACACCGTTCGCAAATTCACGTTCGACGGCAAGCTCCTGATGACCATCGGGGAGAAAGGTCGAGGATCGGGCAGGCTCAGCGGCAAGCCGTTCAGCAACCCGACCCACGCCGCCGTCGACCCGAACACCGGCGACATCTTCGTCTCCGACGGCTACAGCAACGCCGTCGTCCACAAGTACTCGCCCGACGGGCTGCATCTGCTTTCGTGGGGACGCTCCGGCACCGACCCGGGCGAGTTCAACACCGTCCACAACATCGCCACCGACGGCGACGGAAACGTCTACGTCGCCGACCGCGAGAACCAGCGGGTTCAGGTCTTCGACTCGTCGGGAAACTACCAGTCCCAGTGGAACGACCTCGCGATGGCGTCCTGCATCACTATCGACATTGAGAACTCACTAGCATACGTCGGCGAAATGTACGCCGGCATTCCACAGAACCCCTTGGGATGGGGAAACTGGACCGGCAAGCGCCTCGGTCCCCGCGTGACCGTGTTCGACCTCGAAGGAAACGTCATTGCGCGAGTCGGTGACGAACCGCAGGGAGAGGGACCGGGCCAGTTCATCACCCCGCACGGCATTGCCGTCGACTCGCACGGCGACATCTACGTCGCGGAGGTGTCCTTCGCCGCCTACGGCTCGCGCCTCGACCCGCCGCGCGAGGTCAGGTCGCTGCAGAAGCTGGTCAAGCAGGGATAGCGTCCGTCGGGGCGGATTCCCCCAAAGGGTGCTCAAAGGAAATCCGTTCACCCTGAGCCTGTCGAAGGGTTGAACCACCGTTCATGGTTCGACAAGCTCACCACGAATGGCTTTCGCGGACATCGCAAACACCCGCTTCTCTCCCCCGTTCGACGGGGGAGAGATACAGAGAGGGGGCTACGCCTTCGCCTCCACCTCGTTTGTGATCCTGGAAACTATCTCGTCGACCGGTACCGCACCCAGATCATCTCCCGACCGCAGCCGCACGGCCGCCGCGCCCGCCTCGATCTCGCGGTCTCCGATGACCAGCATGTACGGGACTTTCTGAAGCTGCGCGTTGCGAATCTTCGCGTTCATGCGGTCGTTGCCGTCATCGACGTCGACGCGCACATTAGACGCCACCAGCCGGGCCTTGAGTTCCTGCGCATACTCGACGTGACGGTCCGCAATCGGGATAACGACGGCCTGCACCGGCGCCAGCCACACGGGGAACGCCCCGGCGTAGTGCTCGATGAGCACGCCCATGAACCGCTCCATCGTACCAAGCAGAGCCCGGTGCACCATGTACGGCCTGTGCTCCTTACCGTCCTCGCCTATATATGTCAGGCCGAATCGCTCCGGCAGGTTGAAGTCGAACTGCACCGTCGTGATCTGCCACAGGCGTCCGATGGCGTCGCGGATGTGGATGTCGATCTTCGGGCCATAAAACGCGCCGCCGCCCTCGTCCATCTGGTAGTCGATGCCGCGCTCGACGAGGGTCGCCCGCAGCGACTCCGTGGCGAGCTCCCACTGGTCGTCCTCGCCGACCGCCTTCTCAGGCCTCGTCGACAGCATGATGTCGTAATCGCTGAACCCGAAGCTGCGCATGAGAAAAAACGTGAGGTCGAGGACGCCGTTCACCTCGTCCGACACCTGGTCGGGCCTGCAGAAGATGTGTGCGTCGTCCTGTGTCATGCCGCGAACGCGCAGCAGGCCCTGCACGACGCCGCCACGCTCGTACCGGTATACGGCCCCCAACTCGCCGATCCGCATGGGCAGTTCGCGGTAGCTCCGCAGATCGTTTTGGTAGTACATCACGTGGAACGGGCAGTTCATCGGCTTGAGATAGTAGTCCTGCCCCTCCATCTCGATGGCGGCGTACATGTTCTCCTTGTAGAAGTCCAGATGCCCGCTCGTCTCCCACAGGCTGGCTCGTCCGATGTGCGGGGTGTAGATCAACTCATAGCCGTGCTTCCGGTGCTGCTCCCGCCAGAAGTCCTCGACGATGCCCCGCGTCCTCGACCCCTTCGGGTGCCAGATGATCAGTCCGGGGCCGGTCTCCTCCTGGATGGAGAAGAGATCGAGTTGGCGCCCAAGTAGTCGATGGTCGCGCTTCCTGGCCTCCTCGATCTTGTGGAGGTGGTCGTCCAACGCCTCCTTCGACTCGAACGCCGTCCCGTAAATACGCTGCAGCATCGGGCGGTTCTCGTCGCCCCTCCAGTACGCTCCCGCCACGCTCAGCAGCTTGAACGCGGGAATCCTCCCGGTTGACTCGACGTGCGGCCCGGCGCACAGGTCCTCGAACTTCCCGTGTTTATACGTCGTGATCTTCTCGTCCTTGGGTATCTCCTCGATGATCTCCATCTTGAGGGGTTCCGAGGCGTTCATCTGCTCCGCCACGTCGCGGGGATACTCGTGGAACTCGAAGGTGTGGTTCTGCTGGACGACCCGCCGCATCCGCTTCTCGATGCGCGACAGGTCCTGCTCGGAGAACGGCTCCTCCACCAGGAAGTCGTAGTAGAAGCCGTCGTCCGTCGGCGGCCCGATGCCCAGCTTCGCCTCCGGGAACATCGTCGTCACCACGTCGGCCATCACGTGAGCGGTAGAGTGGCGGATTCGTTGGCGTAGCTCGATTAAGTCCATTTCTTGTGACATGGTCGGTTGTCTCCTGTGGGAAGGCGCGTAGCGACGCGCCGGTTCATGGTATCAAGAATGAGGTAGGTCTAGGACATAAGAAAGCCTCCCGCGCAGTCCTAGCGGACCACGGGAGGCCTCGTAGTGGGCGAAAAGATGCGGTTGCGAAGGACTATGCGGTTCCCAAGCGACTCTACCTTTGGGACGGAGTGAATGTATTGTACCTGCAGAGACGAATTCCGGTCAATCCAGTTTGTCGATCTCGACCGACAACACGACCAGTTCTGTAACTCAGGGGGTCTTTACCGCAGTTCAAAATCGGCGAGTCCTTCGACTAGGCGCCTTGATGGACTCTTGCTGTTGTAGGCCCCGCCATCCCTCCATGATCTTGTATTGAGCCAGCTGGTTCGGTTTCCTACAATCTCTACCAGCTTGTCATGTGGAATCAAATACCAACGCTCCTCGTCGTCTCTGTTGATGGGAAAGCACAAATGCAAGGCTTTACCAACATACCTTCTATCGATTGAGACCCGGGTCTTGAGTTGAACTTCGATTAATTGATCCACCCCCTCTTGATCAGCCATGAGGCGGCCGCGCTGTTCCAGATCAAGAATATCGAAGCTATGTTCAACGAGTTTAGCTTTAGCTTTGCGGTAAGTATCATGGGCTCCAAGAGTTTTTGACCTCTTCAATAGCATACTTGGCGAAACTTCTAGATTTCTGGTACGGCCTTCCCTAGCTTGGTCGGACGAGCCCAGTTCAAACTCGGAAATCGCCTCTAACAATCGTCTAGGCGGACTCCCACTGCTATATCCCCCGCTCTCCCATGACGGTGAGTTTAGCCATCGAGTATGCTCTCCTACAATTTCTACGAGCCTGTCGTGGGGTATCAAATACCAGCTACTTCTATGCGGAAAGCATATCCATAGATCTTTGCCTTCGTATTTCCGATAGATGCTGAGGCGGCTCTTGAGTTGAACTCTGAGAGTCCGGTCTCCATCTTTGTGGTAAGCGAGAAAATCGGCTCCTTGCCAGTCATCATCAAGTTTGATGCAGTTGAATCCATAGTCAGCGAGTTGTGCCGCAACTTTCTGGAAGTTGTAAATCTCCTTCTGCTTCGCCGTTAGTTCTTCGTACTTGACCTTCTGAAGCTTCATGGCTCTATTGCCTCTCCGCTGTCCAAACGATCAATCTCCACCAGCCCCTGCGCGATACGCCTCCGCAACTCCTCCGCCTTCTCCGGTGTCCAGTCGTAGAAGCCCTTGCCTACCTTCACCCCGATGTCGCCGCGCTCGACCATCTCAAGTAACAATGCAGGGTCGTCCGCGTTGGACAGGTGCGGGAACACGTCAGCCGCCACACGCGATATCAGGTCCCATCCCGCGACTTCCAGCACCTGCAGCACGCCCGCCGTCGCCCACCGCCGTCCGAGTCCGGCGCTGATCGCCTTATCGACATCCTCCGCCGACGCGACCTCGTTCTCGACCAACCACAGGGCCTCGCGGAGCAGCGCCATCTGCAGGCGGCTGGCCACAAAGCCCGGCGCCTCACGCTCCACCAGGATCGGCTGCTTGCCGAGCGTGGTCAGCAGCTCCATCACGACGCTCGTCGTCTCTTTCGAGGTCTCCTCCGTCGGTACCACCTCGACCAGCGGCACGAAGAACGGCGGATTGAGGAAGTGCGCGTTGATGACCTTCTCCGGCCTTGTCGTCGCCGCGGCAAGCCTGCTCGGCAGGAAACTCGACGTGTTGCTGGCGAGAATTGTCCGGTCGGGACACAGCTCGCTGAGTTGAGCGAACAGCTTGGTCTTGGCGTCGATGTCCTCGTATATCGACTCGATCACCAGGTCGGCGTCGCCCACAAGCTCGCCCAAGTCGGTACTCATCCGCACAAGACCCGGCACCGACTCCGCCTGTTGCTCCGAGACCCTGCCGAGGTCCCGCAGTCGTTCTAGGCCGTCCCCGATCATTTCCCTTGCACGTTCGAGACTCTCCTCGGAACGGGAATGAAGCCGCACGTCGTATCCTGCAAGGGCGAACTCGATGGCGATGCCGTGTCCCATGAGACCGGCCCCGATGACCGCGACGCTGCGGATGTTTGAGGTATTCAAAGGATCAACTCGCTTCTATCAACGCCTTCAACCGCTCGAAGCTCCTGCGCTGTCGACCCTTCATCCTCGGCGTCATGAAGAACATGATGAGGTTGACGAAAAACCCGTCAGCCTTGAAGTTCGTGCGGTTCGTGATGCGCGACGACGCAGGTCCCGTGCTTTCGAGGATCATTTGTATATTGCTGCTCATCATGTCGTGGTCGAAGTCGAACGAGAACTCCGTGGGCGGGTTGATGGCCGTGACCGTCTCGGTGAACGTAAGCTCCTGTCCGTCCTCCTCGAAGATCATCTTGTGCTTGCTCCCGACGGTGAGAGGCTCGCCTTCCAGGAGCTCCATACCCTTGTAACCCTCCAGCCATTCCCCCATCTTAGACTCGTCCATGACGACTTCCCACGCATCTTCGATTGGCCTGTCAACTTCGATACTTAGACTGTACTTCGGCATCTATTCCTCCGGCTTGCGCACTAGGTTTTATCTCGCACGTCCAATGAATCAACTCGCCTCCATAATGGCCTTGAGGTTCTCGAGCTGTTGGAACTGCCGCTTCTTCATCTGCGGCACCATGAAGGGCATCATGATCTTCAACAGGAGCTTGGTCGGGCGTCCGTCCGTGTGGTTGGAGAGCAGCGTCCTCTCCGCGCCAACACTTTCTAACGTCATGCTGACCGTGCTGTTCATCACTTCGTGGTCGAGGTCAAACGTGAACTCCCGGGGAGGATCGATGACTTTGACCGTCTCAATGAACACGAGCTCCTTCCCGCGCTCCTCGAAGACCATCCTGTGCTTGCTGCCGACGGTCATCGGCTCGCCCTCTATAGTCTCTATGCCTTGGAACCCGATAGCCCATTCGGCCATCCTCGACTCGTCCATGAGGATGTCCCAGCAGTGCTGGATCGGCCTGTCCACTTCCAGGCAAACGCTGAACTTTGCCATGGTTTCCTCCGTTTAGTTACTGATCTACCACCGAGCCGTCCACGTGGAGCCGCGTCTCCACCTCTCGCGGTCGTTCGGGGAAGCGCTCCAGGGCGTCGTCCGCCAGCTCGATGCCGATGCCGGGGCCGTCGGGGATGAGCAGGAACCCGTCCTCGACCTGCAGCGGCGTCTTGACGATCTCGCTCTTCGGCGGCTCGTGCTCGCCGAGCGGGTACTCCTGGATGGCGAAGTTTGGGATGCACGCCGCAAGCTGCAGGCAGGCCGCGGTGCTCACAGGGCCGAGAGGGTTGTGCGGTATCACCCCGACGTACTGCGCCTCCGCCAGCGCCGCGATCTTCTTGGAGTGCGTGAGTCCGCCCGCCATGCACACGTCCGGCCGGACGTACTGCACGGCGTTGCGCTGGAGCAGCATCTGGAACTCGTGGATACTGTGAATGCGCTCCCCCGTGGCTATGGGTATCGATGTCTTGCTTGCTATCAGCGCCATCGCGTCGAGGTTGTCGGGCAGGGTGGGGTCCTCATAGAACATCGGGTGGTACTGCTCGATTCCCTTCGCCAGCACGATGGCCTCCGCAGGCGTCAACTGCCGGTGTATCTCGACGCAGATATCCACGTTGTCGCCCGCCGCCTCGCGGTACTGCCGCACGGCGTCGATGGCGTCCTCCATCTTGTCAACGTGCGTCTTGAAGTACGGAATCGACCTGTCCTCGTCGAGGAACGGCGTCAGGTGGCCTACCGCCGTGAATCCGTCCTCTCGCGCCGCCTTGACACCCTCCACCAGCTTCTCCCGCGTGTCGCCGAGAACATGGTAGTACACGCGAGCTTTGTCCCGCACCGCTCCCCCCATGAGTTGGTACGCCGGAACGTCAAAGTGCTTCCCCGCGATGTCCCACAGGGCGATGTCTATCGCGCTGAGCGCCCCCATGATGGCCGCCCCGCGGAAGTGCGCGAACCGGTACATGTACTGCCAGTGGTGCTCTATCCGCAGCGGGTCCTCTCCCACGAGGTACCGCCCGAACTTCTCGATGGCCGCCTTCGACGCTTCGAGGAAACCCCACGTTCCGGACTCGCCTAGTCCGGTTATCCCCGCGTCGGTATGCACCTTCACGAACAGGAACCGGTCGACTGACAGCGGCTCGACTTTGGTGATCTTCATGATATTCCTCCCGGATTTGCCTGCACGTCATATTACATAAAGACGGGCAAGTAGTGGGCTTGCTCAGGTCCCAAGAGAGCGTTCAATCAAACTTCGTTCGCCCCCGTATCGAGTACGGGGCAAGCTCTGAGCCTGTCGAAGGGCCGAAGCGTAATTCAAGGTTCGACAAGCTCACCACGAACGAAATCCATCCATCAGACAACCTATCAACCATCCGGGAATGGATCGTTCGAGCTCTTGATCGCCTGCGCCTCTACAATGTTCAAGCCGCGGCCGGTCTTGCCCCCCCACCACTCCTTGATGTAGGTAATCACCGCGACTATTTCCTCATGGCTCAACTGAGCCCCAAATGCCGGCATGGCGCTCTTGAAGTTGGGCAGCAAGTCGGGGTCCTCCTGGAACTTACCCCCTTCCCGAACGACTCGATACAGGAATCCGTCTCCGTGGTGCCATGTGTGACCGTCGCCGTTCAGCGGAGGCGCGGGCAGAGTGCCGTCCTCCTTTGGGATATGCCAGTCCGGCTGGCCCTGTCCCTGCAGCCCATGACAGGCCGAGCAGATCGACGTGAATACCTCCTGTCCCGACCTGGCGACGCGTTCGGTGGCGACGGGCCTCTCCGTGGGGACGGGTGTGTTGGCTTCGGGTGCCGACGAGCACGCTGACGTGACCAGCAGAATGACTGCGCCAAGAACGATTCCGGCTGTGACATGAGCGTGGACGGAAGCGCTCACTGGCTTTCCTTGCCTCTGTCGAGCTTGAGCTCCATCCGGCTCACCTCCGCCTGGTACTCGATATGTGGCGCGTCCCAGCCGGACTTTATATATTCCAGCACAGCGTCGACTTCGCTGTCAGTCAACTTTCCCACGAAGGAAGGCATGGTCTTCCCCGGGTAGTCCAGCGAACCGAGAATGAGTTCCCTCAGCTGCCCGTCGGGATGGTGCCATGTATGCCCTTGGGGCCCATGCACCGGCGCGTTCGCAAGGCCGCTTTCCCCCGTCCTGGCCTCACCGTGACAGATCATACAGTCCCGCTCGTACACAGTCCTTCCCACTTCGATTGCATCTCCGTCGGAAGGTCCCCCACCGCCGCACGCCGCGAGCGCGACAATCAACAAGACGCTCACCGGCAGCCCAAGAGTGAGCGTCGACTTACGCATCGCCTCTTCAACGTTCTTGTTCGTGAATTACTCCTGCGTCATCTCGTAGTTGAACTGCCAATTGATGCCGAACTTATCCATGCATGAGCCGAAGTACGCTCCCCAGAACATCTCCGCCGGCGGCATCGTCACCGTCCCGCCCTCCGACATCTTACCGAACAGCTCGTCCGTCTCTTCCTTGCTCTGTGTGGGGTAGGTGAGCGAGAAATTGTTGCCCTGAACCCGGGGAGGCCCGAATCCTGCAGGAACGTCACTGCCCATGATGACGCCGTCGCCAACCACGAGCGTCGCGTGCATTATCTTGTCCTTGTCCGACTCGGCGATCCCCATGTCATCCGGGCCGTCGCCGAACGTCTGCATGATCATGTACTCTCCGCCGAAGACGGACTTGTAGAAATCGAGCACCTCGCGGCAGTTGCCGTCGAAGTTCAGATAGGTCAATACGGGCATAACGTTTCCTCCATGGCCAAAACCGTTGTGATTGATAGAACTACCATACGAAGGTGTGCGACGGCAGGTCAAGCCGCCCTCACGACGGTTGATGTCCTCCTCCGGCTTCCTTGACCGCCTTCCGACCCTGTTGCTACACTTTGAAAGCAACACCGTGGGCGGTTAGCTCAGTTGGTTAGAGCGCAGCGTTGACATCGCTGAGGTCATTGGTTCGAATCCAGTACCGCCCACCACCTCCGGCCTCAGCGTTGGTCGTCATCCCCGAAGAGTGGCATGAGGATTCGGCCATGGGAAGTAGCATTGAAACAGTGAAGAAGGCAAGGGAACGGTTGTTCCTAGATCGCTTTCTTGAGATTTTGCGAATTACTCCCGACTTTTCTCCAGAAGACCGAGATCCGCCGGACTTCATAGTCACAATTGGTGGCAAGCGGATTGGAATGGAGCTCACCGAGTTTTTCTACTCTGATGTGGTTTATGGAGAGCGACCTAAGTTCCAGATACTTCGGGAGAAGGCCATCGCAGAGGCGGAGCAGCTTTTCCGCACCAACGGCGGACCTGCCCTGAAGGTAGTTCCCGTGTTCAATGACATTCCTGAACCCTTGGGACCGAAGCACATGAACGAGGTCGCGGATTTCGCCGTGAGATTCGAAAGGGCCGTGTGGCTTAACGGATGGCCGGACGAACCGAACAAGCGGCAAGAATTCCGTGGTGGCGGGATGTTACCTGAGCTTGACTACTATTCGGTAAGGGCTAGGAGGGAAGGAGCAAATGAACTTTGGGGTAGGGCAGGTCCCACGCACCAGGAAGTTCTAGAAGCCCATCACATCCAGTCTAAATTGAATAGTAAGGCTCTCAAGCATCCAAGCTACAGCGGTGATTTTCGTGAGGTATGGCTCGTCATCTACACGGAAGGCGGACTGCGGGACGTACCCAATGAAATTGGAGAGGACGCACGGACATCTGTTTACAAATTCCCCTTTGACAGAGCTTACTGGTTCGATTCATTTCCTAATGTAGAAGTAACTCGTCTTAGGAAGGTCTAGTCATGACCGGCCAATTCAGCCTTATAATCGAAGCTCTTGCCAGATCGGATTTGTAACAGTGGCCGCCTCGATAACACAGCCTGAAAGCTAGAGGTTGGCGTTATCATTCTTGCTCAGCCAATTTAGCTTCTACAGTCCAGACTGAAGTGATCCCAATGCCCCGCAAGACCGCGAAGAAACCGAAAAACCCCTCTCAGAACACTACCGGAGAGGTCAGACTCCTCTCCGGCGGCAACCCCCAGATCGCGAAGGCCGACGGGGATGCCCCCGTGCAGGCCTACATCGCCGCAATGCCGGAGTGGAAGAGCGACCTCGGACGCCGCCTCGACGACCTCATCGTGCGCAACGTCCCCAACGTCCGCAAGGCCGTCAGGTGGAACTCTCCTTGGTACGGCATCGAGGGCCAGGGCTGGTTCGCGAGCTACCACGTCTTCACCCGCTACGTGAAGATCACCTTCCTCAATGGAGCGTCGCTGGACCCCCTCCCGCCCGGCGGAGGCAAGGATCCCGACGCGCGCTGGGTCGACATCTACGAAGGCGAGCTCGACGAAGAGCAGATGGCCGACTGGGTCAGGCAGTCGGCCGCCCTCCCCGGCTGGGACGGCTTTGATACACTGTGAAGCTCAATTCGGCCTCGTCACATCCACCGGGTTAACCCCGCCCACGACGACCTGAAAGGAGGTCCCGCAACATGATCAAGCTCGGATGTCTCGTTGATCCTGCTATACGACAGCGAGACCGTGACCATACCAACCGGGTCTCGGCGGAACAGTTCATCGAGTTCGCCAAAGAGCTCCGGCTGGACACCATCGACTTCCACCTCTTCGACATGCCGATGGACCTCGACCACCTGTCACGCCTAAAGCGCCTTTGCCACAGGAACGGGATGCCCATCGGCTACATCGGGCGCGGCGGCGGCCTCTTCGGTCACGAGATCCAGCAGGGTCGCATGACCGTCGAGATGGCCAAGCGCGAGGTCGACGCAGCCCTCACCATAGGCGCTCCCATGGTCCGCCTCCGCATCGGCGGCCCGCCCGACGCGAGGATGCCCGACGGCGTCATCATCGAAGAATACTGGCCGGGAATGATCGAGCGCCTCCAACAGATATCCGATTACGCCGCCGGCAAGGGCATCATCGTCGGCGTCCAGAACCACGACAGCGGCGCTGCCCTCTCCACCGCCGATGACGTAGTCCGCATGATGAATGAGGTCGACCGCCCAAACTTCACCTACATCATGGACTGCGGCCAGTGGATGGGCTCCCCCGGAGGCAACCCCATCGGCGAGGTCGACCCCGACGTCGATATCTACGCCTACATGGAGCGGGTTGCCCCCTACGCCTCCTGCGTCCGCGCCAAGATATACCGGATCGACAACGGCTACGAGGAGTGGATCGACTACGACCGCATCGTCGGAATCCTCAAGGACGTCGGCTACAACGGGGCCATCTCGATGGTCTTCGAGCTTCGCCCCGATACCCAGGCTTCCACCCCCGACGCCGTCCGCATGGCGACCAACCATCTGCGTGAAATCCTGGCTAAGCACGGCGTCTAGGGGCGGGCAGGGGTACGCCTATAACCCATGACTCCAGCACACCCTCAGCGTACCCCTCATGTAGACTACAGTGCATGACTCTCTTCGAGGACAACGCTCAAAGGGAACTTGACCGGCACGCGCCGCTGGCCGCACGGATGCGACCCCGCTCATTCGACGACTTCGTCGGGCAGGAGCACATCGTCGGTCCCGATACTGTCCTCCGCCGCAGCATCGAGGCCGACCGCATACCCTCCATCATCCTCTGGGGCCCACCCGGCACCGGCAAAACGACTCTCGCCAATCTGATAGCCAACGTCACGCAAAGCCACTTCAGTTCCGTGAGCGCCGTCGGGTCGGGCGTGGCCGATCTCCGCGCCATCGTTCGAGAGGCCAAGGACCGTCTCGGCATGGAGAGACGGCGCACGATCCTGTTCATCGACGAGATACACCGCTTCAACAAGGCGCAGCAGGACGTGATTCTCCCGCACGTCGAAGACGGTACCGTCATCCTCATCGGCGCCACCACCGAGAACCCGTCCTTCGAGGTCAACTCTCCTCTTCTCTCCAGATCCCGCGTGTTCGTGCTTAAGACCCTGACCGCGGACCAGATCGAGCAGATCATCTTCAAGGCGATCAGCGACGCCGAGACGGGCTTGGTCGATCTTCGACCCGAGCTCGACGAAGAGGCGATGGAGGCACTCGTGCTGTTCTCCAACGGCGACGCGCGAATCGCCCTGAACACCCTTGAGCTTGCCGTGCAGTCGACCCGTCCCGACGAGAACGGCATTCGCAAGGTCTCCGCACGTACCATCGAAGACGCCGCCCAGCGCCGTTCGCAGGTCTACGACAAGTCGGGTGATCAGCACTACGACACCATATCCGCCTTCATTAAGTCATTGCGGGGCTCCGATCCCGATGCTTCGCTCTACTACCTCGCCCGCATGATCGACGCGGGAGAGGACCCGCTGTTCATCGCTCGGCGGCTCGTCATCCTGGCAGCTGAGGATGTCGGGATGGCCGACCCCAACGCCCTCTCCGTCGCCGTCGCCGCACAGCAGGCCGTCCACTTCATCGGGATGCCGGAGGGCCAGATTCCCCTCGCGGAGGCCACGGTATACCTTGCCACCGCGCCCAAGAGCAATGCCTCGTACATGGCCCTCAACCGCGCTTTGCAGGACGTTGAAAAGTCACGGAACGACCCCGTCCCCCTTCATCTCCGCAACGCCGTCACTGGACTGATGAGAGGCCTCGGCTATGGTGAGGGGTACAGGTACGCCCACGATTACGAGGGGAACTTCACGCCCACGGAGAACCTCCCCGAGAGCGTCCGTGGACACCGCTACTACCGCCCCGGCGACCAGGGCTACGAGACCGAGGTCCGCGAGCGACTGAGGAAGTGGTGGGGTTCGCGCTCCGATAAGAAGGCCGAGACTCCACGGCAATCCTCCCAGGAATAAGTTAGAGTCTACGGGCACTCCGTTCGCCCTGAGCTTGTCGAAGGGTCGAAGTGCCATTCATGGTTCGACAAGCTCACCCCGAGCGGACTAGATTGACTTGCAAGAAACCCGCTCTGGCCAGGGTCAGCCCATCGACTCCCGCACCGTCGTCTCGATCACGTCCAGCGCGTGGTCGATGTCGTCCGACGAAACGTCGTTGTGGGTCACGAGACGCCAGAGGTTGTTGCCGCGGTCTCCGACCATGATTCCCCGCTCCGCGAGCTTTTCAGGGATGCCCGCTGGCAACTCGTCCGTCGTCGTCACGAAGACGAGGTTAGTGTGAACGTCCTCGGGGTCCACCTCGAAGCCCGGAATACCCGCAAGTCCGCGTGCCAGCTTCTTGGCGTTGGCGTGGTCGTCGGCGAGCCGCTCGATCATGGACTCTAGCGCAACGATGCCCGGCGCGGCGATGATGCCGGCCTGTCGCATGGCGCCGCCGAGCACTTTGCGTACTTTGCGGGCCTTGTCGATAGTCTCGTGGTCGCCTACGAGGAGCGATCCTGCCGGACACCCCAGCCCCTTCGAGAGGCAGAAGGTGACCGTGTCGGCGTCCTTGACGAGTTCCGCCGCCGGTGTTTCGAGCGCCACCGCCGCGTTGAAGAGCCGCGCGCCGTCGATATGCAGGGGAATGTCGTATTCGTGGGCCACGTCCGCCACCGACGTAATCTCGTCCGGCGTCAGCGCCCGTCCGTTGCAGGCGTTGTGCGTGTTCTCCAGCGCGATCAGTCGCGTCGGCGAGTAATGCTGGTCCGCCGGATGAATATTCGCCTCAACTTGGTCGGGATCGAGCGTGCCGTCGGGCTGGTTAGGGATCGGGTTATAGGCCACACCGCCTAGGGCCGACGCCCCGCCTGCCTCCGCACGGAAGATATGTGACTTGTCTCCGATGATGATGTCCTCCCCCCGCTGGCAGAGCGCAAGGATGGGCACGAGATTCCCCATCGTCCCGCTGCTTAGCAGCAGCCCCGCCTCCTTGCCCAGCATGTCCGCCGCCAGGGTCTCCAGCCTGTTGACCGTGGGATCCTCGCCTACCATGTCGTCGCCGTACTGAGAGGTCGCCATTGCCTCCCGCATGGCCGGTGTGGGCTGGGTCTTCGTATCGCTTCGCAATTCGACAATTCGCATGGGGGTTCCTTAGTTGGGTTCACATTGTGGTTGATGTGCGGAGAAGATTTTAGCCGAAGTTCGCCGCTCAGCGAAAGGTTCCAACATCGAGGCAAGGTGGTGGAGTATGATTAGGGAGTGAAGTTGATATGACTGCCGAACTGTCCTACAACCAAGAGAAACTTCCTCCCATTCACCCGGGAGAAATCCTCAACGAAGAGTTTTTTCTTCCGCTGAACATAACCCAATACCGGCTGGCGAAGGAGATTGGCGTGGACGCGCATCACATTCACTCCATCGTTCGCGGAGAGCGGGCTATCACAGCGGAGACGGTCCTTCTGTTTTCGCGATTTTTCGGCAACTCCGCCGAATTCTGGATGGGACTGCAGAGTCAATATGACTTGGAGGTCACCGAAGACCGTCTCTCCCAGAGACTGAGCAGGGTGCCGGTCCACTCCGCTCGCTGACCTCGGGTTTTGCTGTGCCGCTTGCCATGCACCCCACCGTCACCTACCATGGAATGTCGCTATGATGCGGTATTCGGCCATAGGTATCTACAGCACGGGGAAGATTCTCCTCGACGGCGTCATTGCCTCCCCCGGCGATGGCGGTGTACGAGTTCCGGCCCTCTTGATATGTCATCCCCATCCCATGCTGGGTGGGGATATGAACAACCCGGTCGTGTCAGCGGTCGAGGTGGAAGCGAACGGGCGTGGGGTGGCGAGTATGCGATTCGACTTCCGAGGCGTTGGGCGCAGCGAGGGCGACTTCTCGAACGGCGACGAGGAGTGGAACGATGTCAAGCACGCCTTGAACTTCCTCAAGGGTTTCCCCGGCATCGACGGATCGAAGATCGGCATCGTTGGTTACTCGTTCGGCGCGTCCGTCGTTCTCCGTGCCGTCTCGAAGCTGAAGCCCGTAAAGGCGTTTGCCCTCGTAGCGCCCCCGCTAGGTTCCCTTGATGCATCTGGAGTTAAGAAAGACAAGCGGGCGAAGCTCTTCGTGGTGGGCCAGAACGACAACGTCGTGCCTTCGCTCCAACTGCAGCGACAGTTGGACGACCTGCGTGGGCCCGTCCAGTTCACCGAGATTCCCGAAGCGGACCACCGGCTGAACGGGCACGAGAAAACGGTCGCCAAGCGAGTCGTCGATTTCATGGTAACCACCCTGTTGTCCTGATCACACTTGGGGCCTGCGGCCCCGGTTTTTCAATGGAGGAATGATGTCCGAAACGAGAGAATACAGAGTCGAGCGAGACTCCATGGGCGAATTCAATGTGCCCGTGGATGCCTACTACGGCGCCCAGACCATGAGGGCGGTTGAGAATTTCCCCATAAGCGATCTCCGCTTTCCTCGTTCCTTCATTCGGGCTATCGGCCAGGTCAAGCTGGCGGCCGCCCAAGTCAACTCCGATCTGGGACTTCTCGACAAGGACCTTGCCTATACCATCGGCGAGGCGGCTGCCGAGGTCTCAGACGGCAGGCACGACGAGCAGTTCGTCGTCGATATCTTCCAGACCGGTTCCGGCACCTCGACGAACATGAACGCGAACGAGGTCATCTCCAACCGCGCGATCGAGATGCTCGGCGGCGAGCGCGGCTCTCGTGATCCCGTCCATCCGAACGACCATGTGAACATCGGGCAGTCCTCCAACGACGTGATCCCCACTTCGATTCATGTCGCGGCCCTGAGCGCCATTCACGACGGCCTGCTCCCGGCGATGGCGCACCTCGAATCGGCATTGAAGGATAAGGGTGACGAGTTCATGCCTGTCGTCAAGACCGGTCGAACTCATCTCCAGGACGCGACACCCGTTCGGTTGGGTCAGGAGTTTGTCGGCTACGCAGGTCAGATCGAGCGCGGCATCGAGCGGCTCCAGAGCGCCGTCACGCACCTTTCTGAACTCGCCATCGGCGGCACGGCGGTGGGTACCGGCGTCAACGTCCACCCCGAGTTCGCGGGTAGGGTATGCGAGATACTCACCAAGCTGATCGGCGTGCCCGTCCGCGAGACGACCAACCACTTCCAGGCGCAGAGCTCGCTCGATGCTATCGTGGAGACCAGCGGCGCTCTCAAGACGATAGCCGTCAGCCTCATGAAGATCGCCAACGACGTACGGTGGCTGGGATCGGGTCCGCGCGCCGGCATCGGCGAGATCGACCTGCCCGCCGTCCAACCCGGCAGTTCCATCATGCCCGGCAAGGTCAACCCCGTCATACCCGAGTCGGTGTGCCAGGTCTCCGCGCAGGTCATCGGCAACGATACGGCCATCATGGTTGCGGGCCAGTCGGGCAACTTTGAGATCAACGTCATGATGCCCGTCGCAGCACACAACCTGTTGGAGTCGATAGAGCTCCTTGCGACCTCTTCCCGCAACTTTGCAGACCAGTGCATATCCGGCCTGGCGGCAACGAGCAAGGGGCCGGACATGGTGCAAAACGGCCTCGCCATCGTGACGACACTGGTGCCTCACATCGGCTATGACGCCTCGGCCTCCATCGCCAAGGAGGCGGGAGAAACCGGCGAGGCCATCAAGCAGGTCGCTCTCCGGCGGACCGACCTCTCATCCGAGGAACTCGACGATATCCTTGACGCCGCGTCCATGACCGAGCCCGGCCTCGGAAGCGGCGTGTCGCTGGGATAGCGTTCAGACTTAATCCTGTTGGCAAACGTAAACGCTTTCTGTCCAAATAGGGGCGTACAAAGCGGGTTCTTTTGCTTCTCCCTCATTTGCTAAAATATCCTTGTGGTATACAGCATTTCAGACCCATCGATCGTTGACGCCACGTCCATAACTTCCAATACGCCGGCAGCACATGGCTCTACCCTTCCTCGTCATACCACTGGCAGTCGCAGGCGGCTCTGCCATCGTCCAAGCCGTCGCCAAGCTGAAAAGCCACGCGCGACTCAACGCGCTGCGTGCCGAGTTGGAGGAGTTGGAGTCCCAACATCGGGAGGACATGAGGCATCAGTACGAGAGGCAAATCGAGCTCTGCTGTCAGCTGGACCTGCCTGAACCGGAGTTGCCCTCAGTCCTGCGGGAACCACGGAAAGTTCTGGAAGAAGAACAACAGGAACCCCTGTGGCGTCGGCTTCTCAGACGCCGTGATCGCACTCTCGCCGATGGCTCCCCTCATCACTCCCGTGCAGGTATTATCGGCCGCCATGGAGCAAGCTTCGCCGCTGGAGCTATCTGGAGAGTCTGGTCGGCGTCCATCATGAATTTGGCGCGTCCGATAATCGCCCTTTTCCCCAGACTCGCCACGATCCTGCCCCGATTCGCCGCGCTCGGAGGCACCGGAGGCTCCATTGCCGCCTCCACCGGACTGCGGTTCGCCCTGGGAGCATTCAACATTGTCGGCATCATCATAGGGCCACTCCTCGCCGGCTGGGCAATCTTCCAAGAGGTCAGAAACGTCCGCAGAGCACGCCACGAGTTGGAGACCACCCGCCTCGAGCGCCAACGCGAGCTGCATCGCTACTCCGCCCGCACCCGTCAGCTGGAAAGACAGCTCGAAGACGCAAAATCTCCTGCTGATGTGGCTGCCCTCTGACGGTCACCCTACCGCCCTCACTTCTCGGAATCCGGCGCCCAAACCCCTTCGTTCGGTGTGACGAATCTCTTGGTTGCGTGTTTCCTTCGTACCCTCCTGCTCCGCTTGGAAACTCAATTGACATAAACTTGTCTATCTGGTATCTCATACTTGTTCAAATTGGGCACGAAATAATGAAGACCAGAAGGAGGACTTCGATGGCAGGACTAAAGAAGCTGGCAGGAGCCTACTTGATCGTAGTAGCCGTTGTCGTAGCCGTGTTCTTCATCATCAACACCGTCCTCGCGGAGTCCTTCGACTTCGACGTGGTGACCACCTGGTACGTCCTGGACGTGCTGATGCTCATCGGGCTCATCGTTGCCCTCTACTACAACTTCGCCGCCAAGCGTGAGGCAATGCGGCCTGGCGACGATGAGGCCGTCACTCGCCGGTACCTCGAAGTCAACGTACTCTTCTACGCGACGGTTGTCGTAACCATCCTGTTCCTTCATAACTGGCTGGCACTCCTGGCCCTCGGCTCGGATAGTCTGGACGACAACCATCAGGCATGGGTGATCTGGGCGTTCGTCGACACGCTCCTGCCGATTACGCTCGGCATTACCGGCTGTCACCTGTGGTGCGCGACCTCCGAGTCCTGAGTCGGGGCGACCACCTAGCGATTCAACATCCTAGCGATAGAGGTAAAGTGGCCATTGCTGGTAGGGGCGGGTTTCAAACCCGCCCTGAGGTTGCGAAACCCAAAAGACCCGCTAACCGACGAGGTCCCGCGCCTCGACGATAGCCCTGAGCGTGGCCTCGGCGACCTGAGCCGAGGCCACGGGATTGTCGGCGTACGTCGCGAACCCGCAGTCAGCTGTCAAAAGCACACGATCCCGCCCGAAAAGGTCGATGGCGCGGGATATTCGCTGTCGGACAACCTCCATCGGCTCCACGTCCGCCGTCTTCGGGTTGACCACGCCCACACCGATCCGCCGGTGGTCGGGTAGGGCACCCAGTATCTCTACGTCGCCCGCGCGAGGCGTGGCAAGCTCCAGGAAGAGCGTGCCCACTTCCACTCGTTTCAGCACGTCCACGAGCGGCCCATATCCGCCCGACAGCGCCGCCGATTCGTCGGGCGTCCAGTTGCCCCTGCACACGTGTAGACCGAGCCGGTCTTTAGGAAGGTCGCGCACCACCTCATTCAGGAGACCTGTGGCGAAATCGAGTTCTGGGGCCGGCTCTAGCCTCTCACTCAGTGCGCCACACATGAACGTCCGCCCATCGCCGTGATTGCCGTGAACGACCTCCGTGAGCACCGGTTCATCGAACTGCACCAGCGCCGCCCCCGATGCCAGGAGGAAATGCGCCTCCTCCCGCAGCACCCGGACGACATCCGCCGCAAGCTCGTCGCGAGTCTCGTACGGTCGCTCGGTCAAGCAGTCGAGCCACATCGTTCGAGTCAGCAGATACGGCCCCGGCAGGGCGACCTTAACCGGCCAGTCCGTGCAAGCGCGGGCGTACTCAAACTCATGGACCGCCAAAGAGCGATTTCGCCCGAGCCTGCCGTACACCACTGGATGCCGCACTTCGCCCGCGGGCACGTCCAAGGCGCGAAGCTCCCGCTGGAATTTCTCCGCGTCATCCACCATAGAGGACAGATCGCTTAGCGGGATAAGCTGGCAGTTATCCAGCAGACCTCCGACGAAGCTGGCGTAGTTGTCTCTTCGCTGTTCCCCGTCGGTGAGAACGTCCACGCCCGCTCGGATCTGAGCGTCGATGCAAAGCCGAACTGCGTCATCCGCCGTCGCTCGAAATTCCTCGTCACTCAGCCTGCCCTCAAGCCGGTCGTGCATGGCACGGAGCATCCACCCCGGTCGTGGCCAGCTTCCGATGCCCATCACGGAAAGCGGCGCGATCTCGGGTGCCTGCGCGGGTTTGGGAAGCGAATCGGGAATCGACACCTGCACCCGAGTCCGACGTGAGACAGCAAGGGAGTCTGCCCGGCTGCCGTTCCGTCCGGCGAAGGCTCCTTTGCTCACAAGAAAGCTGCGTTTTCCGCCGTTCCTCGTCCAAGAGACCAGCTCGTTGCCCGTCAATCGGCACCACGCGGGCAACTCGATCTCCACCGTCGAGTCGGTGGAGAGTATCTCCAGCAGTCCGCCCGGCTCCAGCGGGTCGACGTGCCTGCGTATCAACAGCAGCAGCCCGCCGCCGCAGTCCAGGTCGCCCCCGTCGAAGCTGGCGTCGGGTTCGTAGGCGTGCTGGTCGACGGAGTCCATCGAATACGTGTCGATCAGTTCGATACCGAAAGGAGCCTAGTAGGTGACGCTGGGAGTGCCGTCGGAGAGGAACTCCACCAGCTTAGCGCCTCCCACCATTACGGCCCCGTCGACGAGGTTGTTCTCGTCGAGTCCCCGTTTCTTAAAGCACGGCGCGCACACGTAGATCATCCCTCCCCCTTCAGCAAAGACGTCCATCAGCTCCCTGAGCGGCAGGAAGCCCTCCTCGTGGACGTCGTCGGTGTAGCCCTTCTGTGACACCCGGACGCCCTCGGTGCTCAGGAACACCATCGTCTCCTTCTCCGACCCTAGGGCCGCGTTGGCGACCACGAAGGCCACCGTCGCCTTGTCGGTATTGTCTTTGGCGCAGGTGAGACTGACACAAAACTTTCCGGCCATGCTTAATCCTCTCCAATTCGATGTCTAGCTGCTTGTCTGTTCGATCCAGTAGTCCGGATGCTCGGCGCGGGCCAGCCTCCGTCCAGTCAGCCTGCACCACGCCGGCAGGTCCTCCGGCGCTCCCAGGTCACGAGTCGTCAGCTTGAGCACGTCTCCGGGGCCGAAGTCCCGCATTCGCGTTCTCAGCAGGATGAGTATCTCCCCGCAACCCATGTCGCCCGCGTCCCATTCGTCAACCACGTTGAGGTCGTCCATCTCACGGATGCTCGGCGTTACCTGACGCTGGGTAGGGTATTGATTTCATGCCTTTGCCGATAGAACTGGGTTCTGGCTTCCCGCTCCGGAATGCTAGTGCCGAAGACGGCCCGAATAACGCCGAACATACTATTTCGGCCCTCCGATATCCGTCAAGCGCCACTCCACGATTTGGATTCCTTTATGATAGCGGTCTCTGCATGTAAGAGACTCTCGCTCAACAGTCATAACGTTGGAAGGACTTGCGACATGTACGACGTGACATCTACCCACCTCGACCTCGAATGCAGCGGCGTTGACACCGCCGTCCTTCCCGTCGGGGCCATCGAACAGCATGGCCCGCACCTGCCCCTGTCCGTCGACTGGTTCCAAGGCGAAGTCGTGGCGAGGCAGGTCGCTGAACGGCTCGACGCCTTCCTGCTCCCTGGGATTCCCTTCGGATGCTCGCAGGCCCACACCGGCTTCCGGGGCACGATATCTCTCGCCCCTGAAACCCTCGGCGCGGTCATGACGGATATCGCTGAGAGTCTGCTGGAGCAGGGATTCCGTCGCATCGCCGTGCTCAACTTCCACGGCGGTAACCTGATACTCAAACTCGCCGTCCGCGACTTGAACCTCATCCAGTCCGTGGGCAAGGTGGTCCTCGTGAGTCCCGGTCAGGACGCGGGAGCCAAGCTGGACGAGGTACTTGAGGGCTACCCCAACGAGCAGCACGCCGGCGAGTTGGAGACCTCGGTCATGCTGCATGCGGCTGCCGAACAGGTCGGCCAATCCCGCGTCGACCACGTTCCCGACGTCGGCCCCGTGTACTTCGACTACCTGCCCATGAAGGACTTTTGTCCCGACGGCGTATGGGGCCGCTCCAGCCTCGCCACGGCCGAGAAGGGTAGGCTGGCAATCGACGCGATGGTGGACTACACGGTGAAATACCTCCAGGAAACGTTCCAGAGACTGGGCGTACCTGCAAAGAATACCTCCGAGGATTGAGCGACGTGAAAGTATTGGAAAGAGTCCTCATCGCGGGCGGTTCCGAACCCCGCTCAAGGGCGTTGGCTGGAGTACAGCTATTGCCAAACGGAGACCTCCTCGTCGGATACCGGCTCGCCAGCCGTCACGTCATGGGCGACCACGACATGATCGACGACGGAGCGGTCGTTATAACGCGCTCGAAGGACGGTGGACGCACGTGGTCTCCGCCGCATCCCGTCGCCGTGCTGCCGGGCTGGGACTGCAGCGGCGGAAATCGCATGGTGCAGACCCCCGACGGCGACCTTGTCATGTTCGTCATGAAGGCACGTCGAGTCGGCTTACCCGAGTCCCACGTCCACCCCATTCGCTCGACCGACGGCGGCCTCACCTGGGGCCCTATGGGCGAAGAGCTCGCCCTCTTCGGCGCGTTCACCGAGCCCCACGCCATGGACCACGCCCTGATCACGAGTGACGCCGAGTGGATGCTCCCCATCTACGGTGCGGACGAACCGGACGGCAGCACCTACGCCGCCGTCGCGTTCTCCTCCGACATGGGGCGTACCTGGGGAAACAAGACGGTCGTGGCGCGCTCTTCCAAGATCATCTTCTACGAGCCCGCCGTGACAAGACTGCCCGACGGACGCTTCATGGCCGTAATCCGCACGCAGGAACCTCCCTTCGACAGCTACCAGTCCTACTCCGACGATGAGGGCCGGACGTGGACTGAGCCGCGCCTTCTCCCGTTTCAGGGACAGACCCCGTTCCTCCTCCAACTCCGCTCCGGTGCCATAGCCTGCTTCTACCGCGACCGCGACCCCAAGCTGCCGGGTGTCAGCGTCAGCGTAACCACCGACGGCGGGGCGGAGTGGACGTACGCCGCGCAGGTCTACAAGGGCACCGACTGGAACTGCGGCTATCCCTCTGTCGTCCGACTCCCGGACGGTCGCCTGTTCAGCGTCTACTATTCCTGCTACGAGGGCTTCAACTCAGAGGTCCACGGCGTCTACATCAGCGAGGATGAATAGCGGGAATTGCCGCGACGAAGAAAGTCCCCTCTCCCGTCGTGGACTGACAGGGGTGGGCATTTGCCTATCGCTCCAATCTCCATTGACCACAAAGCAACCCCGCACTGTCATTCTGAGCGCAGCGAAGCGCAGTCGAAGAATCTCAAATGTCTGTCCCAACGTAAAGCTGGCATAGAGTGTTCTTACTCCGTTTTCACTTTCGGTCACGAAATAGGTACGGCGCCGGCTGTCCGGTCCTGCGGTTCACGCCAATGAGGTCGGCCGTCTCGCTGGCCGATTTGGCGAAGACGAGATGGGGGATTGCGAGCACCTGTTTTTCGGAGAGGTCTTTTTTCGGAATTTGTGGCATGGTGTTGCATTTTGTGGCATTTCCCTCGTTATTGTAAAGTTTTGCGGTGGGTATTCACCCTCACCCCAGCTCTCTTTCAGGACGGGAGAGGTAGTAGATCGGATTGCCGCATGTGGGTATGATAGGACGCATGTTCTATGCTGTCAAATTGGGGGTAACTGTTCGGAGTTGGTAAGTTGGACCGCGAAGACCCCCTCTCTGTGTCTCTCCCCCGGCGGGGGCTGATAGGGGTAGGTAAAACGGAACTGTAGCTATAGCTATGCCCCTTGCCTGTCATTCCGAGCGCAGCGAGGAATCTGAAATGTTGTGCCACCGTCATGACATGTTTCCGGCTGCGGAGCTTGATTTGGAAGACGAGTATTTGAGATTCCTCACTCCGCTCCGCTGCGTTCGGAATGACATGACCGAGACTACTACTTGTAGGTAAGAAACACCAAATACCTACCCCTGTCAGCCCGTCGTGGGAGAGGGCTAGGGCGAGGGCGATGGCTACAGGCAGGTCTTTATTCCATGCAACGAACTTTCCGTAGTCAGAACACAACGAATTTGGGCGACGTTTGACCGTCCTGTTACAATCACGCTGTTCCTAGATTGCTGCTATATCTCAATATCGCGGGCTATCAGTAGGGGAGACACGCCATGCCACTAATCCCGAAAGTAATGAGCACGCAGCATCCGGACAACGCCACGCCGGCCCCCAATGCCGACGAAAGGGGAGTACTGAAAGGCGAGGGTGAGGTGGCGGAGGCCGTCAGCGTCTTCGCCATGGGATGTGATGAGCAGATGTGGGACTCCGAGGGCAAGGAGGCCGACAATCAGGTAGTCCGCAAGCTGCTCACGAACTACCCGGCCTTCTTCCGGCAGGAACGGTTGCTTGGTCGCGACATCGCCCTGACGCTGCGCGTGCCGAATCCGCGCATCGAGCGCGACATGCGTAAGTCCATGGTCGAGGCGCTCCAGAGCGTGCCATCGGCTTGGGATACGGTGCAAGGCTTCTATGGCGACGCGCAATTCGCTCCCATTCAAGAGGTCATCCTTCCCATGACGACCTCAGCCGAGGAGATTTCCCTGGTTGAGGCATACTATCGAAAGATCATCGTCGGGCAAGAAGACCGGGACCTGCTCGACGGCCAGTCCGTCAAGGACTGGGTGGGGGAGTTCCTCCCAAAGCGCCTGCGGGTGATTCCCCTCATCGAGGACATGGAACACATACTCCATAGCGACCGCATAGTCGAGGAGTACGTCCGGGACAGGGACCTGCCGTACCAGCGAGTATTCCTCGCCCGCAGCGACCCCGCGCTCAACTATGGCATCGTGGGTGCTGAGCTCATCCTGAAAGTCGGTCTACTGCGCCTCCACAACCTCGAACGAAAGCTTGGCATCCCCCTCTATCCCATCATCGGGGCTGGGTCGGTGCCGTTCCGCGGTCACCTGACCCCCGTCAACGTCGAGCGCGCCTTCACCGAATATCCCACCGCCCAGACCTTCACCGTCCAGTCCGCGTTCAAGTACGACTACGACCAGGACACCGTCCGTATCGGCATCTCGAAGATCCACGACCACGAGCGCGGTGAACCCGTACCCGTTGAGCAGGGACGCGCCGTCGAAATCATTGAAAAGACGACCGCCGAGTATCAGTCACAGGTGCAGCGTTTGGCCGACACCATCAGGAACGTCTCCTCGCACGTGCCGAAGCGACGCGAGCGCAAGATGCACGTCGGACTCTTCGGCTATGGTCGCTCTCTCGGCGGTGTCGGCGGAGTGACCCTTCCCCGCGCCATCGGTTTCTCAGCTTCCCTCTACTCCATCGGTGTTCCGCCCGAGCTTCTGGGACTCGGTGCGCTTGACGATGATGACTTCGCCTTCGTCCGCGAAGTTTACCCAAGCCTCGACGGCGACCTGCGGGCCGCCCTGCAGTTCGCCAATGAGCGGCACGTCAAAGAACTGCTCGGCGATCCCTACATGGATATTCTAGGCCGGTTCACCGACGAGATCGACCGGGTTCACGAGGGGCTCACCAGCGCTATCTGGGCCAGCCTCAACCGCGACAGTTCAACCGTCGAGATCGACCACTACATCCAGGAGGCCGCCCACCTCCGCCTCTTCCTCGGCTAGCCTGTTTAGATAACCCCCTCTCCCGTCGTGGGAGATCAACTTCCTGCCCCCTCTCCCGTTCGCGGGTGAGGGTGAAATACTCACAGCCTACAAACTCGCCGCCAACCACCGCCCTCAGACCCCGTCCAGGTGACGCGCATCGTTGAACCTGATGATGCTCCACAGGTCAAAGTTGGTGCGTGACCGACCGTCTGCGTGCCACTTCTCCACGTCAATGGAGAACTCGAATACAGCCGTGTTGCGTATCTTTAAGGTCCACAGCCGATCCGTGCCCAAAAGCCGGTAGATAACGTGGGTCAATATGCCGCCGTGGGAGAAGACCAGCACCCTGTCATCGTTCTCGTGCTCGGAGATAAGCCTCTCTACGATAGTCCCCGCCCGTACCAAGATTTCATCGTGCGTCTCGGCCCCTTTTATAGCGTCAAAGTTGCCGTTCGCCTTGAAGTCCCCTATTTGCTCAGGGTACCGCTCCTCGATCTCGGCCCAGGTGAGTCCGGAGAACACTCCCACGTCGTGCTCCATCAGTTCGTCCCACAGCTCGATCGGGTTGTCCCAGATGGAAGAGGCGATCTGTGCGGTTTCGAGGACCCGGCTCAGCGGGCTGGAGTAGATGCGCGTGGGCGTGTAGTCCTCACGCGCCAGCCGCGACTTCAATCGGCCCGCTTGTGAGCGTCCGGCACCCGATAACGGAAAGTCCGCTCGGCCCTGCCACCGACCCTCGGAGTTCGCCGTGCTCTCGGCATGTCGGATTAGAATTAAGTTCATAGCGCGTACAGGCGCAGAGTTTACCACATGACCATGGCCCGATTCCGCTGTGTCATTACGGTCGAGCCTGTCTCGGTATTGGCCTCCGACGCCAGTACAAGTCGTGCATTAGTCCCTAGACCCCAAAGCACAAACGCCATACAATATGCGCCGAACATCACACGCATTGAGGTAACCCACCATATGGAACCGTCGAATCCGAGCGCGCTGACGCTCAAACAACGCATTCACGCCGGAGAGCAGCTGCTCGGAGTTAGCGTCCCACCTACGACTCAAAAAGGGCGTCTTGAAGACATCATCGCTTCCGGCCCCTACGACTTCGTCAGCACGGACAGCCAGCACACCGCCTTCAATGAGGAGACCATCGTCGCCTTCTGCGAGACGGCCGCCGAGATCGGAGTCCACGTTCAGTTCCGCATCAAGCACACACGGCTAACCTACCTGATCGGCAACTACCTCGATCTCGGCCCCACCGGCGTCGAGGTGCCGCAGGTCGAGACCGAGGAAACGGTCGACGAGGCGGTCGGCAACTTCTACTACATCCCTGACGGAGTCCGCAGTTGGGGAGGCCGCACCCGCCTCGGCTTTGCAAAACGCGGAGGCGATCACGTGGCCTACCGCAAGTGGTGGAACTCCACCGGCGTCCTCTGGATTCAAATCGAGTCCCTCCACTCCGTTTCAAACGCGCACATCCTCGCCAAGCCCGGCGTCGACTGCCTCTCGTTCGGCCCGATGGACTTGACGCTCGACATCGAAATCCACCCGAATCACCCGTTCCGGTCCGTTGACGACTGCGTGAAGCACGTCCTCAAACAGCTCGAAGGCACCGGCACCAAGCTGGTACACCGCAACAACACGCCCGACACCCGTCAGAAGTACATCGACATGGGCGTTCCGATCTTGCTTGAACTGGCCCGCTAATAGCACAACAAAGAAGGAAGCAGCACAGCATGACACAACTCGGCAGCGGCGAATACACGTATGAGGTCTCCGGCGATAATTGGGGCGAACTGCCCGACGGTTGGATATATCAGGAGGCTACGGCAGTCGCCGTAGACAGCAGCGACAACGTCTACGTATTCAACCGGGGCGGACACCCGGTCATCGTCTTCGACAGCGACGGGAAATTCCTAAACTCTTGGGGCGAGGATATCTTCGCTACGCCACACGGGATCACCATCGGCCCCGACGACTCGGTGTACTGCGTTGACACGGGCGACAGCACAATAAGGAAGCTCACGACCGATGGGAAGCTGATATTCACACTGGGAGACCCTGGCAATCCCGCTCCTCCCATGAGCGGCAAGCCGTTCAACCGGCCTACGCACGTGGGTGTCGACCCGCGCAACGGGATTCTCTACGTCGCCGACGGATACTCAAACGCGCATGTTCATACCTATGATCCCGACGGCAATTACCTCGGCACGTGGGGAGAGTCAGGCACCGACGTGGGGCAACTCAACATTGTCCACAACATCGACATCGACAGGGATGGCTACGTCTACATTGGCGACCGCGAGAATCATCGCGTACAGATATTCGACGAGAACGGAAAGTACGAGACGCAGTGGGTGAACATGTCGCGGGCCGCCGCGGTGTACATCGACAAGCGTGGAGAGAGCGACATCGTCTACGTTGGCGAATACTTCGCGGGAATCGCGTCGAACGAGATAGGCACCGATCTCGGTCCCCGCGTGTCGATCTATCAGACCGATGGGACACTCTTGGCGCGAGTCGGACGAGAGAGCTACGGCGACGAGCCGGGCAGGTTCTACTCGCCGCACGGAATCGCAGTTGACTCCAAGGGTGACATCTATGTTGCCGAAGTGTCATACAGCGACTACGGCAGTAAGATGGAGCCACCACGTGAGCTGCGGTCGATGCAGAAGCTGGTCAAGACCCCAGTGTAGTCTTGCCATACGTCCATTGGTGCTGATGTGTCTGGTGTAAGCACAGGACCACTTTTGAATTCCACCATCAGCGCGGGGACGAAGTGTCATCACTCCTTCAGCAAGCCATGCCCTGGCGACAATGCCTCCTGCGCTTTACGTGACCTGTGTGCCAACGCTCGCAGCGCGAGGATGCCCGTAGGGGACTTGTGCTGAGGGAACTTCCCGTGAATGCACTGAGGTAAAGCGCGTGTCCTTGCCCGACCCCAAAGAGTTTTCACTCTCCCGCCTCAGCTTCCGCCGCAAGGCGAATCAGGCAAATCTGCTCATGCTGGTGATTTTCCTGCTGGCGATTGTCGTATGTATTGCGAGCTTCTGTTCCTTTCACCGCGTCGAGGACGCGCTAGAAGAAGATTTGGACGCGCTGAGTCATTCCGAAGGGACTGCAGAAGTTGCGGGTGATGCATTTGCTGAGACTGAGCGGGCGATTTCAACAGGACAGACTCTCTTGCTCGTCATTGGGATTCTCAGCATCCTGGTCGCGGCATTGACCATGATTCGCCTGATAACAATCGGCTTGCGTTCAGTGGCCTTGGAATTGTGGATACGTCGTATGGGCGCGGGCGACTTGGACTATAAGGTTGAGATGGAAGGCCGTGACGAGATCACCGAGCTGGCAATCGCACTTGAGGAATTGAGGCAGCGTTCCCAAAAAGCCCTGCAGTTGAATCTCGTTGAAAAGCTGTCCAAAGGGCTTCAGGAAAAGAACGAAGAGCTTGAACGGGTCTTGGCAGAGCTTAGACAGACGCAAGACCAGGTCATATTGCGCCAGAAGCTGGTTGAGCTTGGGGAATTGACGGCAGGGATCGCTCACGAGATCAGAAATCCGCTGAACTTCGTGAGCAACTTTACCCTAGCATCCGAAGAGCTGCTTGAAGAACTGAGCAAAGAGCTGGACGACAGCATAGAGGACTTGGACGATGAGAAGAGAAAACTAATCTCTGAGATATCTCAGGACCTGACCGAGAATCTGGAGCGTATCCGCTCCCATAGCGACCGCGCCAACCGAATTATTCGCAATATGCTCAAGATCGGTCGCGGAGGCGGAGACGTGCAACCGGTGAACCTTCACAATTTGCTGGAAGAAAACACGATGCTGGCCTTCCACAGCGTACGTGCCAGCGATCTGAGCTTTCAGTTAGACATAAGAACCGAGTTCGATTCGAATGTGGGGGACGTGTCACTGGTCTCCGAGGATATGGGCCGGGTCATCATCAACATGGTGACCAACGCTTGCTATGCGACCGACGAGAAACGTCGTTCTACTGAGGACGGTTCTAAGTCCTTCATGCCAACGATCTGGTTAGCGACGGAGCGCAAGGATGATTCGATCGAGATACGAATTAGAGATAACGGGACTGGCATCTCTGCCGATGTAATTGAGAAGGTCTTCAATCCTTTCTTCACGACTAAGCCGTCGGACAAGGGGACCGGACTTGGGTTGAGCCTATCAAATGACATAGTCCGACGGCATGGGGGCACCATAGCCGTCGCTTCCGAGCCGGGAGAGTACACCGAGATGATAATCTCCATTCCGACCACGGTGGCCGTTCCTGCGGCGAGTGCATAGATAAGTATATGCTCGTCCATGCGTGTTCGGCATGATGTGACGAGTTGAAAAGAGACTGACAGGGTTTGCGGCCCACTAGGGACCGCTGCTTGTCCACTCATCCATGTCGGCGTCGTACGCTTCGACCGTCTTTTCGGTCGCCCCACCGGCGACCAAAATCCGGCCGTCGTCGAGCAGGGTCGCAGTATGCCCGGAGCGCTCTACTGACATTGGGGCGATCTCCGACCACGCCCAGGTCATCGGGTCCATGTACTCTGCGGAGTTGACCGGACCGCTTGCGATTGAACCCCCAATGGCAATGACTCTACCGTCCGGAAGCAGTGTGATGGTGTGCTTCATTCTTCCATGCACTGTGTCAGGGGCCTTGCTCCATTCGTTCGTCTTCGGATCGAACACTTCGCTTCCGGGAGTTATACCCCCCTTGGTTCTTGACATGCCGAAGCCTCCCGTGAACAAGACGGTGCCGTCTGAGAGCACGATCGCCGTATTCGCGAACGTCTTGCGGGCCATCGACGCTGTTCGCATCCATTCGTCGATCATGGGGTCGAATACTTCGGAAGACGCTAGCCCTTCGGCCTGATTATATCCGCCGGCGATGAGCACCCTGCCATCCTTCAGCACCACGGCAAGGCCGCCGCTGTGCCCCTCGCGCATGTCGCTGGCTCGCGACCAAGTGTCCGTTTGCGGGTCGTAGATTTCGGTCGACAGCAGCGCCCCTACGGCGGCGATGTTCGCAAGAATGCCCATGCCGCCCAAGGTTTGGCCTACTCCCCCTACGACTGCCACCCTGCCGTCGTTAAGAGAAAGCGTGAAGTGCCCCCGGCGCACCGTTCTCATGCTCTCGTGCTCCGACCACTTCCCCGTATCGGGGTCGAAAATCTCAGTTGTACCTAATAGTTCGAGCTTTTCATTCATCCCGCCCGTTACCATCACTCGACCGTCCTTCAGGAGCGTGGCGGAATGTTCCGTTCGAGCCTCTTTCATCTCATCCGCCGCGAACCAACGGTTCGTCTCAGGCTCGAATATCTCGGTTGTACCGAGAGGATTGAACCCCTCATCCATTCCTCCCACTACCAACACACGACCATCCCTAAGCAGGGTAGCGCTATGATTAACACGAGAATGCAGCATCGAGCCAAGGGAGTCCGATTTCTCGGCGGTTGGAATTGCTTCGATAGTCGGCGTCGCGCGCGCTTCCGTGCTAGTTGGGCTCGGGCTGACTTTGGGATCGGGGGGCAGTGAGTGATCGTCATTGGAACTGCAGGCTGCCAGAGTGATGAGGATTACGATTCCGGCAAGGATCGTTGCCGCTGCACACATTGACGAGCGCACAGTCCGTTCCAATTGGCATTCACCGTAGGCGCGTGTAGGCAAATTCGCACCGCTCCCTGAGATCCGACTGTCGATAGATATGGTGGTGTCTGTGCGTACCCGGCTTCGACGCAGTTACGCCTGAGATGAGGTCCTTTGTAGACAGTATCACATACACAGTGACGGCGATGGGTGACAATTTAGGAAACGCTGCGGCACATTTCATGAACGAGAATCAGGGTGATGCGGCAGGATCGTTGTCCTTAGTCCCGTCGGACATTGGAACCCTATTGCCGAATGATCGTTGTACTTACTATGAGCATATTTCACCGTTTGAGTCGAAGGGGTCGCACGCCAGTACCGGTTCTTATCGCGACCACAATCTTGACGATACTCATAATCGCATCGTGTGGGCAGGCAGTGAAACATCCCACGCCTGCAGCTATGCCGCTTCCCCCTGACGACCCCACTGAGTCACCCGCACCTACCACGGTCAGTGCATCCCCGATTTTAGATTCAAGTCCTGAGGCTACAGACGTTCCCATGGTACCTGAGGCAGCTACGCCCGTTCCACAGCCGACAGCACTCGCTAGTCCCTCTACTGCTCTCCCTCGCAGTCTTCCACACGAGTTGCCGGAGCGGGACCTTCACGCTCTGGCAGAGCGACTCGGTGGAGTGCCGAAAGGTTCGCACCGGACATTGGATGTCGCTCACATCGAAAAGCAAGTTGGAGATCAGCAGCAGTTCTTCCTGGTAGACATTGGTACCGACACGACGTATGTAGTCGACGCGACACTTCAGGTCGTCAGTCCCAACGCATATTGGTATGTGGACGAGGCGCTGGACATTTCGGACGAGGACCTTCGACTGGCCTCAAGTGAGTACGAGAGCAGTATTCGACCGAAGATGTTGGAGGCCTTTGGTGACGTGTGGAATCCCGGGGTGGACGGTGATCCCCGGCTGACCGTCCTTCACTCCGATCTCGGCGGTGGAGTTGCGGGATACTTCGATTCTCGAAACGAGTTCCCGCAGCATACGCACCCCCACAGCAACGAGCGGGAAATGCTCTTCATGGACGGGGCTGCGTTCCGGCCCGGCACGCCCGCGTACATGAAGGTGTTGACTCATGAACTCCAGCACGCCATCCACTGGGCGCACGATCAGGGAGAGGAGGCTTGGATCAACGAGGGCTTGTCGGAAGTGGCAACGGAACTTGTCGGCTACTCGCCTACGTTCATCGAGGCATTCTTGAGCAGACCGCAGACTCAACTCACGTTTTGGGTGGAAGGCGCCGGCAGCATACCTCACTATGGTGCCGCGACCCTCTTCATGTTCTACTTGCTCGAACACTACGGCGACTCCGACAGCCTCCGTGAACTCATCGACAATCCTGCCGATGGTGTCGAGGGCATCAATGCTTTTCTCCGCCCGCACGGGAAGACTTTCGATGAGGTGTACGTCGACTGGATAGCCGCCAACTACCTCGATTCGGAGACCGGACCATACGGATATTCCAATCATCAAGTACGGGTCTCGCGAATCGATCAAATAGACGAGCCCGGCGCGACGACGGGCTACCTCGCGCCGTATTCATCGAGGTACTTCGATCTCTCATCACTGTCCGATGATGTCCAAATCGAGTTTCAGGGCGATACGACGACACGGCAGGTGCCTACTAGGTGCCATGGCGGTGATCGGTGTTGGTGGGGCAACCGCGGTGACTCCATTGACACTACGCTGACCCGCGAGTTCGATCTAACGAACCTTTCGGAGGCGACGCTCGAATTCATGGTGTGGTTCGACATCGAGGAGGGCTGGGACTACGCCTACGTGGAGGTATCGTCCGACGGAGGTGAGACCTGGACCATCCTCAAGGGCGACCACACGACCGATATTAACCCTGTAGGAAACAGCTATGGACACGGCTACACGGGATCGTCTAACGGCTGGCTTCAAGAGCGCATCGACCTCACCCAATTTGCGGGATCACGAGTGTTGATCCGATTCGAGTACATTACCGATGCCGCGGTGTACGAGAACGGTCTCGTAGTCGACGACATCGCGGTGCCCGAGATTGATTTCCTTGACGATGCAGAGAGCGACGAGGAATGGAACGCACTCGGTTTTGAGCGCATAGACAACGTCGTGCCCGTGAACTACGTCGTGCTTGTCATCGAGCGCAAGCGTGACGGGACCGACACCGTGCGCCGAATGGAAATCGACCAGCATGGGCGCGGTGACATCGCGGTAAAAGGACTTGGCGACGAAGTGTGGAACGCCGTCGTGGTGGTCTCACCTCTTGCCCGCAACACGCATCAACTCTCTCAATTCACCCTGTCGGTACGAGAGGACTCCTGAACGAAAGCTACAGTTCGTCCAAGCGGTAGTAACTGTCTTTGTTGACACCCTCCGTGTCTCCCTCAGGTGCGGCCCCTTCGAGAAGCTCGTCAATCCACGTCTTGAGCGTGTCTATGTCGATCTCGCCTACCCAGCGCCGTGCCACCGTTCCTTCACCGTCAACCACGAAGGTCACGGGGATGCCTACGACGCCGTAGTCGATGGAGATGCGGCCGCCCTCGTCGAGGCCGTTGGGGTAGGTGACTCCGAACTCATCAAGGAACCGTTTGGCCGGCTCCGGGGTGTCCTGAATGTTCGCGCCGACGAAGAGAACATCTTTGTCTTGGTAGCCTTGCCACGCGGCCTCCAAATCGCGGGCCTCGGTGCGGCAGGGTGGGCACGTCGATGCCCAGAAGTTGATGACCACGACTTTGCCGCGCTGTTCGGAGAGCGTGACCTCACCGTCACTGAGCAATTCCAACCGAAAGTCGGGAGCGGGTTGATCGACCCGGGTAATGCCGCTCAGTCCCGTGATGGAAGACCTGTTCGACAGACCCCAAGCGAGAAGACCCACAAGCCCCACGATGAGCAGTGTGCCTATGACGAGGATGCTAATGCGAAGGGTGATGCTCACGGCTCAAGGGTGGGAGGCATGACGAAGCTGAGCATTTTGTAGAATCGCGCCAGGTTGAGAGGGTGACCAAAGTGCAAACGGTCGAGAAGCACCCGAAACTAGCCGGAGCTAGGCTGAATGCGTTCCGCTTCCGGTATCTCGACGATGTCCACGAGGGCGGCAGTAACCAGTACCCGCTCGGAGTATTCGAACTGCGGCCAGCACGCCACCAGCGTAATATCGTTTTCTCCGGAGTCGGACACGGCGAACTCGCTGGCGTGGACGACGTTCGTTCGGTAGACCTGGTACACGTACCTGTCGGCGCCGGCGTCCAGGTGGATAGTGAACTGCTCTCCTCGCTTGAACCTCGCGGCCAGTTCGGGCAGCTGGCGGAAAATGTTGCCCTCGCCGCTGATCGGGCTTTCGAGGTGGCCGAAATACCAGCCCTCTCCCGACGTTCCCGGCTTCGCCGTGGTTGGGATGTGTCCCACGACGTGCTTGGGAGTCTCCCATGCGCGGCTGTCACCCTCTTCGACGACTTCGAGCTCTTCGACAGTGGCTCTCAGGCCGATTTCGGGAATTATCATGCGCGTGGCGAACTCCGGCTTTGGAATGGTAGGAATCGTGCGCTCGAAGTGGAACTTAAGCGACGCGGCTATCATCTGTTCGTTCGTCGTCGGATTACGGTTTGAATTCGGCGAGATAACGCTTATCCCGGAGCTGTTTCCCGCGGTGGACTCGATCTCAAACTGCTCCGTGTCAATCTGCTCGGCAGCGGCTTGGTCCTCCTTTTCGATGCCCACGTATCCAGGGCGTAGGGCTTGGAGAAAAACCAATGCCTCGATAGCCGCGCCGATTCGTCCGTCCTCGGGCACGGCGATCATACTTATCTGCTCTTCGCTGGGAGTCCAAGCATCGGTTTCTTCAACCGTGTAGGCCGGAACCTCACTTGGCGCTTCCATGGGTGTTTGGAGCGTTTCGGGCTGTCCGGACGAAGTTAGCTTTTCTGTGATGGCGACCAGAGTTTTGGGGTCAATCGTCTCTGTTCCGGTGGCCGCCTCGGATGCAACTAACGCTTCTTCGGTCACTCGCTGCTCTGGGTTTGAGGTGACAGACGCCACCTCAATTCCTTGGGACTGCCCGACGCTGGGGCGAGTATCAACATAGGCGGACGAAAATCCACCGGAGAGGGTAGGACGTGGCACCTGATGGACGAAATCATCGCGCCCCATCTTTGCGAACTGGGCGTATGCGTAGTACCCGCCGGACGCGGTTAGCAACAGCGCCCCGACGGCCAGCATCACCGCTCCTGCTACTCTGTATCTGCTAGCTCGCAATGCTGCACCAATCTTCTCTGTGAGGCCAACGCCGCCGACAAGGTGCGCGACGGCCCGGGAAACCTCACGGTTCGGTACTGCCTTCCTTACTGTATAGTATACACTCGATTATTTCTTGTCGACTCGAAGGCTCTTCAGGACGAAAAACCTCACTTCGCCACTCCCATTACACGAAGGGACTTGCTCATGACCGACCCTAAGCGCATCGTATTGAACGACGACGGATGGATCATGTCGCAGATCATGACTCCTGTAACAACAGACGTACTCAAGGAGCGAATCGTCGATACCTACGTGGACTCCGGGCTCGACACCCTCTCCTGGTGCATGGGAGATACGGGCCGTCAGCGTTACGAGACCCTGGACATTCTCGCTCAGCCTAATCATCTACCACAAGGTCGCGAGAACGATCTGGCGGCCCAAAACTTGCGGCGGCTCATCGACTCGGACGGCGGACCAGTCACGATATTCACGAAACTCTGCCATGAGATAGGCCTCAAGTTCCTCCCGTCGGTGCGGATGAATTCCCACTACGACCGTGCGGTTGCCGACGACGTCGGGAGCATCCGGCAGGACCACCCGGAGTACCTGCTCGGTAAGCCGGATGAGGAATTCGTACTGAACACAACGCAATGGGGAATTCGGACGGGTCTCGACTACGCCCATCCGGAGGTGAGGTCGCACGTCGCCGCACTGGTCATCGATCTGTTCGAGCGCTTCGACACGGATGGAGTGGAGCTTGACTTCATGCGTCATCCGGCGTTCATCCGCGTCGAGGATGCATACGGGAGCCGCCATCTGATAACCGACATGTTGCGGCGGATCAGGGCGCGGATGGACGAGGTCTCGGCATCCACAGGCCGCGATCTCGAAATCCTTGTCCGCGTGCCGCCGACGCTGGCCGACTCCGCGCGCATCGGGCTCGACGTTGAGGCGTGGATACGGGAGGGAATCGTTGACACGGTAGCCGCAGGGGGAGGTTTCATTCCGCTCCACACCCCGGTCGAGGAGTTCGTAGAGGCTGCTGAGGGCACAGACTGCCAGATTCTTGGGGCAATTGAGTCACTGCGTCCGGCGACGGAGGAGGAGTCCGTCCACGCGATAGCATCGCGACACTATGAGGGCGGGGCGTCGGGTCTGTACCTCTTCAATTTTTGGCACAAGTCCGCCGACTGGAAGAACAGGGTGTTGAATGTCGTGGCTGATCCCGACCAACTCTCACGCGCCACGAAGCGGTATGAGATGGAGTACATGGAGCGGCTCGCGCCGAACGATCTGCACTCATACGCATTCCGGTACGCGGTGCCGGCCGTGCAGTTGCCGGTCGACTTGGGATTCAACCTGACGGGGCGAGGGACGGTACTCTCGCTCACGATTGGCGACGACATCGAGCGGGCCGCGGCTGACGGCGAGATCGCGTGGTGCATGCTGGAGCTGGGATTCAGCCACATCTCCGCCGAAGACGAGATTGAGGTGTTGGTCAACGGTGTTCCGCTGCCATCCGAAACGGAGACACGGCGATTTGGGACGTGGAGCCGCCAGGAGTGGACGAAGTTCCCCGATCGTCTCGCCGAGGTGGACTACGACGGCGGGGTCATCGAGTACGACCTAGACGGTCCGCCGTTCAGAAAGGGCGAGAACGAGATCGAGGTACGTACGATCATGCGGACCGTCATGAAGGGTGAGGTACTCTCCCTGCGTCACGTGGAGTTGCAGATAGAGTACGACGTTTAGCCGACTGCGACCGTTCTTCCCGTTTCCGAGGACTCGATGGCGGCCTCGATTACATCCAGCACGTGTACCATGGCCTCAATCGGCGCTAGGGCAGGCGTTCCCTCGCGTGATGCGTGCAGGAACTGCCGGACGAACTCCTCGCCAGCAACCCCTCCGTAGGCCGGAGAGCCTGGGAGTGTGAAGGAATAGTCGCGGACGCCGCCTGATGCCCATCCGTCGGCGATGCTGTTGAGGCTGTAGCCGCCCCGCTCTGAGAGGGGAATGCGGACGTACCCCTCGGTACCTCTCAGCGCCATGAAGGCGTCGTACCTGGCCCCGGAATACCCCGATGCGCTGCCAACCAGGTGATATCCCGCGTGGACGGTGCCGAGCACGCCACTCCTGAACTTCATCACGAGGCACGCGGTGTCCTCCACGTCGATGGGAAAGGGGTTCTTGGTGTCCACCATGGCGGACACCGACTCGACCCGGTCGTCGAGCAGGTAGCACAGGGCGTCGATGTGGTGGCATCCGAGCCAGGACAGGATGCCGCTGCCCGCCTTCGACTTGTCGAAGAGCCAGAAGTTCGGGTCCCTGTAGCGCACCTGCGAGGTGACCTGCCGGGCTTCGACGGCCATGACGCCTCCTAGCGCTCCGCCGTTTACGGCGCGCTTGACATCGAGGATGACGGGATCGTTCCGAAACGTGAGCATGGTGCCCATCGTCAGGTTCTTGCCTCTGGCGGCCTCGGCGATGCCACGGAGACGATCTGCCGTGAGCGCTCCGGGCTTCTCGAACAGCGCGCCCTTTCCCGCATCGACAGCGGTATCGAGCACCGAAGGGCACTCGTCGTTTCGCACCGACACTAGGAGCGCGTCCACGTCGTTCTTCAGCATCTCTTCCAGCCGTTCGGTCTCCGATGCGATCTTCGAGGACGCCTGCCGGATGGCGTCCCGGTCGCCGCCACCCAGATGGCAAACATGGACGGCTTCGACCTCGGGCAGAGCCTCCAGGGTGCGCATGTGCATGAGTGAATGGGGGTTTTCGGTGGTGACAAAGCCGACGGAGAACCGGTCTTGAGTAGTCACAGAAGGTTCCTCCTAAAGAGACTCCATGAAGGCAAGGCCGCCTTGCGGAAAGTACGAACTATTCCGACAGGGCCGTTCGGAGGCTTTCGGCGACTATCTCGGGCTCGCCGTCCGTGAGATTGTGGGCGACGAGCAGCAGGGAGTCGTCTCCGGCGGCGTCGGCACGGATGCGGGGCGTCATGTTGCTCAGGGCCTCGATAACGTCGGGAGCGTCCTTGCTGAGGGCCTTCGTATCGAGCGTTACGTTCAAAGCGATCGCCATGTAGTTATCGGAGGCTTCAATCGACGTGGCCGCGACGGAATCAAGGCCGCTCACGGCGTCTTGGATGATGCCAAGCTTGCCGCCCGCGATCAGGAGGCGTTCCTCGTGGTCCATGGCGAACCATTCGCTCACGGCGGTGACGACGCCCACGATCTCCTGCCGGTCCATCTTCATGGCGCGCCCAAAGGGCTTGCCCGGAGAGATGAATCCATGCCCGACGGCGGCATCGACCAAGTCCTTCCGACCACACAGGAACCCAGTCGAGTGCGGGGCTCCCATGTACTTGCCGCCGAAGCAGGCGAGGTCTGCCTTCTGGGCGTTTTCGAGGAAGTAGTCGATCGGGTATATCTGGGCCGCGCAGTCGGCGAGGATTGGCAGGCCGTGATCATGGGCGAGCTTGGTCGCGTCGTCATAGCTGACGACCGAATCGGTGTTGTTCCTAGTCACGAGGTAGACGATTCCGGCGGTCGAGGGGCCGATTGCGGCCTCCATCTGCTCGATGGAGCAGCCGTTCTTGTCGCCGACCTTTACGAGCTTTCCTCCGGGAACGCTGTAGGCCCGGTCATAGCCGTAGGACTGTGCTTCCTGGAAGACGAATTCGTCCTTCAGTCCGGTCGTGTCGGGAATCTGCGCCATCTTGTCGGGGTCGCTGCCGGTCATCAGGGCTGCGGTGCTGAGGACGAGCGCGGAGAAGCATCCGGATGTCGGGTAGGCGGCCTCAACGTCGAGCGCCTCGGCGATCAGCTCACCGGATTTCTCCAGCAGCTCTGCCATCTCGACCCAGTAACCGCTGGCCTCGTCCATTGCCCGCTGGACTGCGGGGGTAGGCGTGGAGCCTCCCCAAACTGTCGTGTTGCCGCTTGCGTTGATGACCGGGCGGGCGCCCAGCCGCGTGTAGATGTCTGTCATGTCCTGCCTTCCGAGTGGATTTGCCAGCATCGTGCAAACGGGAAGTTGTCCAGATTCCTCGTTTTTCAGATATGGCGCCTGTGTTTGGCGGTTAGCGTAGCGCAGCGCGCAGGCGTTCCGCAATGACCTCAGGCTGGCCTTCGTGGAGTGTGTGGAGGGCGATGCGAATTGACGTGTCCTGATGCCCGACGAGTATGCTCGGTCTGCCGGACGCCAACTCGTCGGCTACGGTGTGGCCCGACACTGAAATCACGCTCGGGTCGAACTCGACGGTCAGAGCTGCGGACGCATGACTCTCAATACGCTCGAAATCGGTCGAGACTCCCGCGACGTCTTCGACGGCGCTTTGGATGACCTGTGCCATGGAGAGGAGGCCGAGTATCCTGTCCTCGTGGTCGATGGTCAGCCACTCTTCGAGCGCGACGACCATTCCGACGATTTCCTGGCGGTCGACCTTCATGGAGCGACCGAAAGAGCGGGGGCGGTCGCCCGACTGCGAGGCGACGAATCCCTGACGAGAGGCGTCGTGCACCAGATCGGCGCGTCCGCAGAGGAACCCGGTAGAGCTTGGGGCTCCGAAGTATTTTCCTCCGAAGCACACGAGGTCAGCCGCTCCTGAAATCCAGCGCATCCGGTCGATGGGGTATGCCTGGTAGGCGGCATCGACTATCACCGGAATGTCGTGTCTGCGTCCGATGTCCATGGTGTCGGGGATTGAGACGGTTGAAGGGTCTTCTGTACCCCGAGTCTTATCGACGTACCCGATGCCGGCGGTATCCGGCGTGACGGCGTCTTCCATCTCCTCAGCGCTGCATCCCTCCTCATCACCGACGACAACAAGCGTGCCGCCGGGGACGACGTAGCACCGGTCGTAGAAGTATCGCTGCTTGCGCTGGAAGATGAACTCGTGCTTCATTCCCGTCGTGTCGGGCAGCCTGCCAAGGTCTTCCTTCTCCGGGCCTGCCATGACTCCGGCGGCTGCATGGAGAATGGCCGAGGCGCAGCCGGACGTGATGAACGCCGCCTCCACGCCGAGCAATTCCGCGACCCGCTCGCTCGTGCGGTCCATAAGCTCGGGCATGGAGCAGTAGTAGTAGTCTGCGTCGTCCATGGCCTGCTTGGCTCTGGCGGTCGGCGTCGAGCCGCCGAGAAACGTCTTATTGCCGATGCCATTGATCACGGGCGTGACGCCGAGCCGGCTGTAGATGTCGGTCATGGATTCCCTCTCCGGGGCTCAATCGAAGGCTGAACCGTCCCAGTCGACCCATTCTTTGATTCCGCTTGCATCGACCACCCGCCGGTATGCCTCGATATGGTCTTGAGAATAGCCCACTTGGGCTGGGAAGTGTGGGCCGGTGTCGAGCCCGAGCGCCCTGAGGCGCAGCCGCGCGTCGGGGCCTTCGCCCATACCCGGTCCCGAAAGCTCATCCGGTCGGACGGCGTTGAGCGGAGGGTCGATCTGCATCGCGAGCTCGATTTGGTCGAACTCGTCCCAGCGCTTTTCCTGAACGAGCTTCCAGCGGTGCAGGGAGAGTCGTGGGGCAACATTGACCATAAAGTCGGTAAACCCTCGCGCGCCGAGTTTGTACCCGATGGACATGACGTTGCCGTTGCTGATGAAGCTGACACGCTCTCCGAAGAGGCGGATCATGCTCATATACTGCTGGGCGGTCGGTGACGACCACTTTATGCCCGCGAAGTTCTCGATCTCCGCGAGGCGTTCGATGAGCGACTGCGAGAAGCTGTATCCGGCCGGCATGGCCCAGGGCGTGTTGTAGGCCATGATGCCGATATCGGCCCGCTCGCCGATGTAGTCATAGTGCGCGAATATCTCGTCCTCGGTGGGCTGCAGATAGCGAGGAGGCGCACACTGGATGTAGTCCATCCCAAGATCGGCGGCGTACCGCGCCTTGCGAGCGGCGCGCCGGGCGCTCAACTCAAACACGCCGATACCCGTCGGAGCCCTGCCGTCGACCGCCTCCACCAGCGTGTTCGCCATAGCCTCCCATTCGTCATCATCGAGGAAGTACCCCTCACCCAGTCCCCCCGCGATGAAGATGATCGCGTTCCCCTCGCCGATTCCCTGCTCGATCAGCCAGTTGATGTGCGCCTTCGACCGGTCGAGCTGCAGGTTGTACTCGTCGTCGTTGAACGTCGGCAGGGAAACGGCGATGCCTGCCAGGTTTCGTCTTCGGGTTGCTGAATTCATGTACTCCATCCATTTTGTCCGTTTGTCGAATGGTCTTCGGCGATGGCCCAATTCTCAAGTTTGAGGTTGGGCACTCGCTCGAAGTGGCGAACGTTGTTTGTGACTATGGTCGCATTGAGGCTCAGCGCGTGGGCGGCGATCATCGTGTCAAGAACGCCGATTGGGTTTCCCTGCGCTTCGAGGTGAGCCCGAAGATTACCATACTCTGAAGCTGCGTTACGGTCCCACTGAAAAACCGTCAATCGAGCGGCGTACTCCTCCAAAATATAAAGATTGTGCTCAGCGTAATCTGATTTTACGGCGCCAAAGTATAGTTCCCCATATGTTACGATAGAGACGCACAGGTCTCTGGGTGGTACGGCCTCGAAACGCCGCAACACGCGAGACGACCTTCTCCTAATGACGGAGACGGAGATGTCAGAATCCAGCATGTAGAGCGTCAAGACCAGTCGCGCTCTTCGGCAGGCATGTCACGAGGTTCGATAGAAAAGTCGTCCGATACGACAGGAACCTTTTCAAAGAATTCGCGCCAACTTGAATTGCTCTTGGGAGACAGGACGACCCTGTCGCCGTCCTTTTCGATGTAGACCTCAGAACCCTCGAAACGGAATTCCTTTGGAATCCGGACCGCTTGGCTCCGTCCGTTTTTGAATAGCTTGGCAACCTTTCGTTCCATCGACCTACTCCTAGAGGTATATCACTGCTGTATATACCATATCACACAGTCCCGTCACGATATCATCAAATCACCGCCGTTGATGTCGAGGGATGCGCCGGTGATGTAGGCGGCGCGGTCGGAGGCGAGGAAGGCAACGAGCTCGGCGACCTCCCACGGCTCGGATATGCGGGAGATCGGGAAGCTTCGGAGGTAGGCATCCAGCCGCTCCCGAGTGACGTTCTCCTGCACCATCTCTGTGTTTACCAGGCCCGGGCAGACGGCGTTGACTGTTATGCCGTAGGGAGCAAACTCCTTGGCGGAGGCGCGTGTCAGGCCGAGAATGCCGGCCTTCGCGGCGGTGTAGTGGGGACCGCCGAGCGTACTGACCGCCTTGCCCGCCGTGGAGGAGAAGTTGACGATGCGTCCCCAGCCCGCCTGCTTCATGTAAGGGAGCACGGCCCGGCTGAACAGGTACGTTCCCTTCATGTTGACGTCGATGACGAGGTCCCACTCATCCTCCTCCATGTCGGCGAGGGTGGTGGAGAAGAGGATGCCGGCGTTGTTGACCAAGATATCGATCGCGCCGAATGAATCCGCGGCGGTCGTCACTACCCTGTCCACGTCCCCCTTTACCGTCACGTCGCCGGGCGCGGCAAGTGCGGCATCGCCCAGAGAATCGGCGACTCTTGCGGCAGCGTCGGCGTTCTTGTCGTTGACGACGACTCGGGCCCCGGTATTAACGAAGCGTTGTGCCACCGCACGACCCATGCCCTGTCCGCCTCCCGTTACAATGGCGACCTTGCCGGAAAAATCATCGTTCTCGCGCATCATTCCTTACTCCCGCATGTACTGTCCGTTTGATCTGTCCCCGACGGTTTCAAAGGACAACCCAAGGTTTTCGGCTCGGAGCATATAAACGCATACCAACGCTGTCAACAGAAGCGCTGCGGATGCCGACGAATCCAGCCTAATTCTAGTCACCGCATCATTCCTCTGCTAAACTTCGACGCGCTCCCAATTCCATGTTGCTAAGGGGATAGCGTGGCACTCACTTCCGAAGAAGTAAGGCACATCACCCTGCTTGCTCGCGTAGGCATGACCGACGATGAGATCGAGATCATGCGCGAGCAGTTGTCTGGCATCTTGGAGCATTTTCAGGTGCTCCAGCAGGTCGACACCAAGGGCGTGGAGCCGACGGCTCACTCGGTCGAAACACACGCCGCTTTGCGGGATGATGAAACGCGGGACAGCGTACCACTAGACGACGCACTGGCAAACGCCCCGAATCGTGACGGCGACTTCGTTCGCGTCCGAGCGGTCCTCGACTAGTCCATGACCCACGCTGACCTCAAAGGCTTGACGGCACGCGGCGCGCGTGAATTGCTCGACAGCGGTGAAGTCTCATCGGTCGAATTGACTGAGGCATACCTCGAGCGCATCAACGGGATCGAGCCTTCGGTCAAGTCATTCGTCACCGTGACGCCGGAGCTTGCGCTGAAACAGGCTCGCTTGGCCGACGAGCGCATAGCCTCGGACAGCGCGTCTCCGCTTACGGGCATTCCGGTGCAGCTCAAGGACAACATGGCTACCAAAGGAGTGGCTACCACTTGCTCATCGAGGATGCTCGAAGGGTTCGTCCCGCCGTACGACGCAGCCGTTACCACCAAGTTGTATGAGCAGGATGCCGTTCTCGTGGGGAAGGGGAACCTCGACGAGTTTGCCATGGGGTCGTCGACCGAGAACTCCGCGTTCTTTCCGACACGAAACCCGTGGGATACCGACCGTGTGCCGGGCGGAAGCAGCGGAGGCCCGGCGGCGGCGGTCGCGGCAGGCCAGTGTGTGTACGCGCTGGGGTCGGATACGGGAGGGAGCATCCGGCAGCCGGCGGCGCTGTGCGGCGTAGTTGGTCTGAAGCCGACCTACGGGCTCGTGAGCAGGTACGGTCTCGTGGCGTTTGCCAGCTCGCTGGACCAGATCGGCCCGATCACGAAGGACGTGGGCGACGCCGCGCTCGTCCTCAAGGCCATCGCGGGTCACGACCCACGCGATTCGACTTCCATCAATCGTGACGTGCCTGACTATACCAAGGCCCTCACCGGCGACATCAGCGGGCTACGTGTCGGTGTGCCGAAGGAGTATTTCGTCGAGGGCATGGAACCGGGCGTGGAAGATGCCATCCGCAAGGCCATCGACACGCTCGCCGATCTGGGCGCGGTCGTATCGGACACGTCCTTGCCCAGCACGCCATACGCGATGGCCGTCTACTACATCGTCGCCCCTTCCGAGGCCTCAGCAAACCTCGCGCGATATGACGGAGTGAAATACGGTTATTCGACGGAAACTCCCGGGGGCATGTGGGACTCTCTCGAAGACACGCGACGGGAGGGGTTCGGCCCCGAAGTCAAGCGGCGCATAATGATCGGGACGTATGCCCTGTCGGCAGGATACTACGACGCGTGGTACAAGAAAGCGCTGCAGGTGCGGACACTCATTCGCCAGGAGTTCGACCAGGTCTTCCAAGAGTTCGATGTCCTGGTATCGCCCACCTCACCTTCGGTTGCTTTTCCGTTGGGCGATAAGACAGCGGACCCGTACATGATGTACCTCAACGACGTGTTCACTCAGCCCGCGAACATCGCGGGCATTCCCGCTATCTCTATTCCGGCGGGTATGAGCGCCAGCCTGCCCGTCGGACTCCAATTCATGGCGTCTCATCTGCAGGAAGAGAAACTCCTCCGCGTCGCGCACGCCTACGAGCAGGCCACCGACTGGCATACGCTTCAGCCCGATCTCTAAGTCGGAGTCAGTGGTTCGGTCTCACGCTCGTTCGCGTCGTATCCCGCCAATAACCGTTACTTTGCAAGGCGCTCTAAAGCTGGAAGCGCCCACGGCACCCCCAACTCCCCCGAAACGAGTGGCGGACGCCCGACGATATTGACAAGCCGTTCGTAGGTCTGTAACGTGCAGTCGTTAGTCCTTTCGTCGTGAACCATACCCACGTCGCACCGGACAAGGAGGCAGACATGGCAACGGACACCGCAGATCGAGGGCCCTATCACATTTTACTTGTGGAAGATAATCCCGGCGATGTCGAACTCACCAGGGAGATCATCGAGGATTCGGAGCACGATGCCAGCGTAGTCGTTGTGGGCGACGGAGAGCCGGCAATGATGTACCTTCGACAAGAGGGGGAGTATGCCCGCGCCGATCGTCCAGATCTCATCCTGCTGGACCTGAATCTCCCGATGAAGGACGGTCTCGAAGTCCTGAAGGAGATGGCTGCCGATGAGAGCCTGAGCACGATCCCCGTGATGATCCTTACGGGAACCGAAGCGGAGGAGAGTCTTCTCGAATCGTACAATATCCCCGTCAGTCGTTTCAGCAGGAAGCCCATCGAGCTCAGCCGGTTCAACGACGTGGTCAGTTGGCTGGACAATCCCGCAGCTCACCACCCGATCGTCGCGCCTCCGCCGCCTCCCCCGGCCGCTGAACCCAAGAAGAAGTGGTGGTGGCCGTTCTAAGAGGCCGCGCCATTGACGAAACGGAGCTAGCGGGGAGGGAACTGTGGTCGTGGACGGCGAAATGACCCGGGAGCAGCTCGTTGCCGAAGTCGATGACCTGCGGCGACGACTTTCCCAGCAACGTGAAGGTCAGGACATCCCCGGCGGGTCCAGGGAAGTTCCGGAAGCGCCATCCTTCGCCTACCACAATCCATCGCCGGTGGTGCGTTTCGACTCTAACGGCACCGTGCTCACCATCAACCCGGCCGCGGTGGAGCTCATCGGCCCAGAGGCGATGGAGGGGTCTTCTCTTGTCAGTCTCCTGCCTTCAATGACGAGCGTGAATCTCAGCCAAACGATTGCCACCGACTCTCACATCGATTTTGAGACCGAGATCGGAGATCGGTGGTTCCACTTCGTTGTCGTCGGGATAAGCGATTACGGGGTAGGACACCTCTACGGCTACGACATTACTGTGAGGCACCGCGCCCAAAACGCGCTCCGAGGCAGCGTCGCGGAACAGCGCCGGCGCACGCGAGAACAGGAGACGCTCTCCAACATCGCTCGGATCATCGGCTCCTCACTGGCTATTGAAGAGGTGTATGAGCGATTTGCCCGCGAAGTCGCCCAACTCATACCGTTCGACCGAATCGTCATCAATCTCACCGCCGACCGGCCCGGGTATATGGTCGACACATATCAGTCAAGCGCTGTCGAGGTTCCCGACCGCGCGCCTGACCAGTCGTACTCGGTCGAAGGCACACTTTCGCAGGCGGTCATCGACTCCCAGCGTTGCATCGTATTCCAACCCGGAAACGAGTTGGAGGCCGCGTCGGAATATAACGGGCTGATCGGCGCTTACGGGATGGGCCTCCGCTCGTTCCTCTCGGCCCCGCTCCTGTATCGGGGTGAGCCGATCGGTTGTCTCAATCTTCACTCGCTGACAGAGTCCGCGTACTCCGAGCGGCATCGGCTGCTGGCCGAACGTATCGCCGTCTATATTGCGGGCGCCATCGCCAATGCCCAGCTTCATTCCCAAGTCACTAGGCAGGCTGAGGAACTGGAACGCTCCAATCGAGAGTTGGAGCAGTTCGCTTACGTCGCATCGCACGACCTCCAGGAACCTCTTCGCATGGTGTCGAGCTATGTGGCGCTGTTGGGACGTAGGTATGGGGGGCAACTCGATGAGCGCGCGGACAAGTACATCCACTTCGCGGTGGACGGCGCCAATCGAATGCAGGGGCTGATACATGACCTTCTGGCCTATTCGAGAGTCGGAACACGGGGTGCTGAGCTGGTCGCAACGGATACGGTACCCGTCCTCGAGGAGACCCTGTCCAACTTGGAAGTAGCTATCGGCGAGAGTCAGGCGAAAGTTGTATACTCCGATCTTCCGTGGGTGATGGGAGACCCGTCGCAGTTGCGTCAACTGTTCCAGAACATCATTGGAAACGCGCTGAAATTCCGGTCGGAGAGCCGCCCGCGCGTGGAGCTTGGCGCCACACGAGAGGGCGAATACTGGACGTTTTCGATCCGAGACAATGGCGTAGGATTCGATCAGAGGTACGCGGAGCGAATCTTCGGAGTCTTCAAGAGGCTACACCGAAACGCGGAAATCCCCGGCACGGGCATCGGCTTGGCGATCTGCCAGCGAATCATCGACCGGCACGGAGGCCGCATCTGGGCCGAATCCAAGCTGGGGGAGGGAACGTGCTTTTACTTCACCCTGCCCGCAGTTGGCGAACATGGAGAGTCGTAGGATATGACAACGACTGAGGTCGGACCCCCTATAGAAATCCTGATGGTCGAGGATAACCCTGGCGACGTAGAACTCGCGCGCGAGGCGCTTACCGACGCCAGTGTGAGGAAGAACCTGACCGTTGCGGAGGACGGCGAGCAGGGCCTTTCACTGCTCCGCCGGGAAGGGCAGTACGGCAACGCTCAGCGGCCAGACCTCATCCTGCTTGACCTCAACCTTCCGACCATCAATGGCCGTGAGGTGCTTGCCGAGATCAAGTCCGACCCCGAACTGCGGCGAATTCCGGTTGTCATTCTGACCAGTTCAGAAGACGACAACGACGTGTTGGAGACATACAACCTGCATGCAAACGCCTACGTCGTGAAGCCCGTCGATCTCGACAAGTACATGCAGGTCATCAAGGCCGTCGAAGGATTCTGGCTCGGTTTCGTCAAGCTGCCTTCAAGAGGTCGCTTGGGCGAACTCACATAGAGGATGTGCCGGGGAGCGGCATCCGCCTTGTGGAGTACGGTCTCCGGTTAGACGAACTTGAAGGAATATAGGTCGCAATAGCGGCTATAGAACCGCACCTTGATGCCCTGAGCTACGAAGTCCGCTGGCAGCTCTGTTCGCCCCTCCCAACTCACGACGTGGGTGGTTGAGTCGCCGGTGAAGGCGTCGCACAACGACCGCTCGTAGCCCGGCACCACGTTGTCGTCGGCGTCGGTGAGCTCGACGGCGAGGAAGCCTTTGTCAGCACATGCGGCGTTTACGACGAGGGTGGTCCCAGTGCCTATGACGGCATGGGTGCCCATCACCCCCTCGCGGGCGTCGGTGGTTAGCGATACGAATCCCTCCGGTCGAAGCGTTGCCAATCCCAGCCCGGTTTGCCCGCCGTTCCAGCCGGGCCGGGCTTCCGGTACGTCGAGTCCCTCCGGCTCCCCGAACATCCACCAGTCGTGGTGCAGGTCGGATCCTGCGTAGTAGATGCGGATCTCGTCATCGAGGAAGATGGGCTGGCTGCAAGTCTCGGCCATGAAGCGGTCCCAGCCGTCCGCCGACGTGGCGATGAACGGGACGCCGCGATTCACGCGGTCCCAGCGGAACCCGTCGCGGGAGTGCAGGAGGTGCAGGTCCACCGTGTTGTACGTGCGGTGGAAGATGGGCATGAGACCGAGCCACAAGTCGCCGACACGAAATCGCACCAGCCCGTAGAACTCGTCGTCGAGCACGTCGTCCGTGTCGTCGGGAACGAGCATTTCGCTAAGCACAGGCCAGTGGGTGATGTCATAGCTCGTCGAGGAGAAAACCCGCCTCTTTGCCATACGCCACGGGTCATGGGGAAAGTGGGCGGGACCCCAGCCCGGAACGCGGGCATGCTTGGGATTCATTGGCGGTTCCTGCATGGCCCTGGCGCGGGTGTCCAAATAGTACATGCCTGTCTGCTGGTCTGCCGTCAGGATTATCACGTCTCCGAGCTGCCGGTCGGACATCTGACCGATGGTGAAGGGTTTGTCGTATCTCGTCCAACTCCGGCCGTCGGCGGAGTAAGCGGCTGAGATGCGCGAGTCCTCAAGGCCGGTGAAGGCGTTCCAGTAGATGGCTTTGTATCGGTGTGAGTCGTCCTCTTCGAATGGGTCTTTGAGGATGGAACAGGCATGTATTCGACCGTCCTGCTTGTTTCCGAAGCAGATGTTGGTCTTCATTCCGTCGACCGTCCGGTAGTCGAGTTCGGGCTTCGTCCAGCGGATGCCGTCCTCGGACTCCGCATAGAGGAGCCGGTTATCGATAGTGGCGTCGTAGGAGGCGATGGCCGCAACCTCTTCCTCCTTTCGGCCCTCTCCCGACCGTTCGAGTCGCATGAACTCGTCGTAGTCCCATCCCATGTCCTCATACCAGAGCTTATAGATGGACTCGCGCTCGTCCCAGTGGACGTTCCACGTGTTCGTGCGGAAGTAGCTTGTGATCTCCCAGGGTTGGTCGGTCTTCACGATCGGGTTGTTCGGGTGCTTGATGGGAGTGTGCATCACTCGCGTGACGAAGTTCACGTACTCGATCACGTAGTTGTCCACGAGCAACTGCGGTGTTTGGCCTATGTAGATCGGTTTCGGAGTGGGCACGTTATGTCTCGACTGTCAAAGGGTTTCCGCTAAAGGACCGGGGCATCGACAGGACCGGAAGGCAGGGCGATGTTGGGTGTTCCCCTTCCGTAACCACGACGCGCTGGGGAGGCAAGCCGTCCTACCCTTGGTCGATCACGTCCTGCGGGACTTCGGAGCGGTCTTGCGGGCAGTAGCCGATGGTCTGCCTCCCGTGCTCGATATCGTAGAGCGGCCAGTTGCTGTCGGACACGCCGAAGACACGCTCGTGGGTGATGTCCTCGGCGGTGAGCGCCGCCTCGAAGACACGGACGCAGTCGCCGTGGCTCAGCTGGTGAGGGTGGCCGGGTTCGTCCCGGTCTTTGTTGAAGTTTCCGATGCGAACGGAAATGACGCCGATGCCGTGACGCGCCGAGAACATATCGCCCATGGCCTCGCCAAAGACCTTGGTGATGGTGTAGTAGCTGTCCGGGCGGGTAGGGAGGTCGGCGGTGCGGGTGATGCTGCGAGGATAGTATGAGGAGGGATGCACTCCCCCGCGACTGGCGAACACCACGCGCTTCACGCCATGCGCGAGGGCAGCCTCGAACACATGCCGTGTACCCACCATTGACTGGAACGCCTGCTCCCAGTCTCCTCCGACGTTGCTCAGGTGGATCGTCGCGTCCATTCCCTCAGAGGCGTGATTGACGGCGTCCCAGTCGGTCACGCTCGCCACCGTGTAGTCGTCTATTTGCGGCGTCGGACGAATGTCCAAACCGCGAAACTCGTAGCGGTCCTTCAAGTTTGTGATGAGGTGCTGGCCTATCTGGCCCGCCGAACCCGTAATCAGTACCCGCATGTGTTTGTCTCCTTGCTTTGCGAACTAAGCACGTGGGAGTGTACGGACGAGCAGGGGGGCTGTCAAACGTAGAGGGCGGATGTCAAGCGTGAATGAATCGAACGGAGGGGGCGTGGGTCACCATTACATCGGGACAGCGGCGGGAATTCCCGAAATTTACGTCATTTGGCGCCATTTAGCGCCATTTTCCTGCTTATTGTCAAGTTCAGGTGAATCAGACAGGGACCGTATGTCTCAAATGTTGAGACACTATCGCGATTGACGCTCACTCAACCTCGGTCATGCGGACGTTCATCCGCTTGGACGGAGAGTGTCCCGTGAAGGAATATTTCGCGGTGGTGACGTAGTCGCCTCGGTCAACCTCACCGGAGCCGTCGACATCGAGATGGACCTCGACCGCGTACTCTCCGAAGGGTCTCGGCTCCTGGTAGTTTATGGCGTAGCGGAACCTTCCGGGATCCGAGGCTTCCGTCGCGAAGTTGGGAATCAGTCGCTCCGTTATCCGGCGTTTTCCCAAGTCTGGCCGGCTCAGGTCTTCGAGCCTGATGTAGAGGGTCTGGCCCGTGACCGGTTGCGTAGCTCCTACGAACTCGATGGTGCCGCGAATGGTTGGGAGTGTCGGAGGCGCGGCGTTGGTTGGTTCAAACTTCGGCGGGGACCCGGGTGTGAGCCGGTACGCGTCGTCGTTCAGGTGGACGTTGACGGTCGTATCCGGTTCGGGCTCGGGGAACGCGCCGATGGTGATTTCCCAATCGGCCGTGTCGATCACGGCGGCGCAGGCGATGTCTGCGGATGCCGGAACGACGTTGTAGACCTCCACGTCGATGCTGTCTTCGTCGCGGAGCCGGCGGACGGCCTCATATCCATTGGGACGGGCACATGCGTTGGGCTGAAGCGAAGTAACCTTCAGCACATACGTGTTCGGGTCGTCAGGGGACGTCGTCAGCTCGAAATCGGTTATCGGGGCTTCCACGCGCACTAGCGCTTCGGTGTCTTCGGCCTGCTCTATGACCACCGGCTCTACCGTCACATTAATGGCGTTGAGCACGCTCGAACCGATCGCCAAGGTCGCAGGATATTGGGCAGTCCACGCCAGGTCCCCTTCGGATATGTCACCGGAATTGTCGGCGTCGAGGTGGACACGGACCCTGTACGTGTCCTTGGGCTCCAGCTCCCGATGCTCGATCAGATACCTGTAGGTCGGCAGGTCTGAAGGGTCTACGGTTACGTCACGAATGACCTGCTCGACGAGGGTCTTGCCCGCGTCGTCTTGAATGCTGATGTCTTCCAGCCGCACGTAGATCGTCGCGCCGCTGATTCGATTCTGAACGCTTTTAAAAGTAATTTCACCCTCGATGAGCTTGTTACCCCGTCTGCTCGGTTGGGGCTTCGGCGTTGCCGTCGGCTCGCTGTCTCCGCCGTCACTTGCACAAGCGATGACGATGGGCGCGAACAGCGCGATCAGACCGACTATCAGCCACGTCTTCATTTTTTCGTGCTTCCTCCTGTATTCGATAACGCATTTCGGTACGACGCGTTATCAGTCCCGGATGGTGACACCGGGCAAGACGGAGCTTCCCCTTACAAGAAACGTACCACTGCCAAGCCTTCCCCGTCCAGACGACGCACCATCCATTCATGCTCAATGCTACAATGGCGCGCACATATCTAACGATGGAGAGCACCATGTCGGACTTTACGGGAGTCTATCCGGCGATTATCACACCGATGACTGCTGCCGGGGACCTGAAGGAAGAGGCGTTTCGCGTTGTCTACGAAGGCAACGTCCGCGCCGGCGCACACGGATTTTGGGTCGCCGGAGGGACAGGCGAGAGTGTCTATCTCACGGAGGCTGAGAACAACCGCATCGCAGAGATAGCCGCCGACCAGAACGGCGGTCGCGTGAAGAATATCATGCACGTCGGCGCGGCAACGACCGCGCAGGCGGCCCGCCAGGCCGAACACGCCGCAAAGGCGGGAGTCGAGGCGATTTGCGCCGTTCCGCCGTTCTTCTACGGCGTGGAAGACGAAGCCATTGTCGAGTACTACCGCGTCGTCGGGAGCGCCGCGGACCTTCCGCTGTTTGCCTACAATCTCCCGCACGCCACCGGGGTCGACATCGTCCCCGAACTCATGGCGAAGATTCAGGACAATGTCCCGCAACTGAGGGGTCTGAAACACTCTTCAACGGAGTTCCACAACGTCGCCGCGTATGTCGAGATGGGGCTGGACTGCTTCATCGGCAGCTCGCTGCTGATGGCTCCCGCTCTCGCGATAGGGGCGGTGGGTTGCATCGACGGCCCACTGTGCATCGTTCCAGAGCTTTGGGTGGACATTTGGAACGCTCATCGTGAGGGAGACGGAGAGGCAGCGCTTGCCGCTCAGAGGCGTGCCACGGAATTCGTGACGCTCAGCCGCACCATTCCGTTCCCGGCGGGCTTCAAGACCCTGTGCAGCGCCCGTTTCGGAGTTGACTGCGGCGACCCGCGTCCTCCCTTCTCTCCCGCTTTCGAAGAGCAGAAGAGTGGACTTATAGCGACGGCGAAGTCTCAGGGCTGGCTTGATCCCTAACCACATAGAGTCGCCATGAGCTTCGCGTCGGCACAAGTCGCTGCCTCATCGCCTTTGACGGTGAGGACGTTCCTCTTTGTATTGATACTAGTGCTCATGTTTTTTCTCCTGAGCACGGGCGGCGTCGGAGGGCAGACCGCGGACGACCACGGGAATGCCATAAGCACTGCGACGAACCTGCCCCTCGGGTCTTCGATAGAAGGACGAATCGATCCTGCCGACGACAGTGATTTCTTCAGGCTGGATCTTTCGGGTGCATCCGGGACCACCGATGTATGGATATACACCACTGGCCAGCTTGACACCGTCGGGTATTTGTTCGATAGCAGAGGCAGCCGACTGTTGGCCAACGACGAGAGTCGCATCATCGACAGGTGGAGTAATTTTCATCTCCGTGCCAGTCTCAGGCCGGGAGTCTACTATGTGGCCGTTGTCAGCTATTTGAGTCAGCATATCGGAGACTACACCCTGTACGCGGAGCCCGTATCTGACATCGGTAACACAATTGATACAGCCACTCGCCTGAGTATGGATGCCCCAACCCCTGGCACGATTGGTTCTCAGAACGATGCGGGCTACTTCAGGCTGGAGTTTACCGAGACCACAGACGTGGTCATCTACGCTAAGAATCCAGCCCTCTTCCATTACGTAGGCTCACAGAATACATGGAGTCGTTTGCCACTTGAACCTCTTGAAGTCCAAGTATTCGACAGCGGAGATGAAGAGATCACCATAAATGTCTATCCCGAACCTCGTACTGGGCAACGTGATGGCTTCCAGATTCGCGACGACTTCGGCCCCGGAACGTACTACGTCAAGATCAGCGCTCCGACCGATGTCACCAACTATCCCGTCCCGTACACAATCCACGCCTTCGAAGATGTGAGGTACACCGACTTCGTCGACGAGTGCGAAGCCAAAACAAGCCAGTTGAACGACCCTCTAATCAGCGACTCCCTGTACGCGTGTCAATGGCACCTCGACAATTCCAGCGAAACGGATATCAATGTCGAACCTGTGTGGGAGGAAGGTATCAAGGGCGAAGGTGTTAACGTCGCAATAGTCGACGATGGCATGTACTACACCCACGAGGACCTGAGGGACAACGTCGACACGTCTCGAAATCACGACTATACCGGCAACGATGACATATACATCCCCTTCGAGCATCACGGAACCCACGTCGCCGGCCTCATAGCGGCAAGAGACAACGATATCGGGGTGCGTGGCGTAGCCCCCAGGGCCACCATCTACGGGTACAACTTGCTGGTCGACTCGGCATTCTTGAATCGAGCCGAGTCTATGAGTCGTAATGCGGAAGATACAGCGGTGTCCAACAACAGTTGGGGGCACTTAGAAGGCCCTTGGCTTAGCCCAGCCATGACATTCTGGACGGCGGCAATTGAGTACGGAGTAACGACCGGCTATGGTGGCAGGGGGATCTTCTACGCCTTTGCCGGAGGCAATGGGCACGAGGAGGGTGACAACTCAAATCTAGATGAGTACGTTAGCCACTATGGAGTGACCGCGGTCTGCGCCGTAAACGACCACGATACGAGGAGTAGCTTCTCGGAGTTGGGCGCCAACCTGTGGATTTGCGCACCGTCAAATGATGAAACAGACTTTCACCAAGGCATCCTGACCACGGATAACTCCGACCGATACTTCGAAGAATTCAGCGGGACGTCCACATCGACTCCCATCGTTGCAGGCGTGGCAGCGCTGGTGCGAAGCGCGAACCCTGACCTGACATGGCGGGACATGAAACTGATCCTTGCCGGGTCCGCACGGAAGAACGACGCTCGGAACACCGGGTGGCAGGAAGGAGCGCGGAAGTACGACGCCCAATCTGAAGAAGACCGTTATCACTTCAACCACGAGTATGGGTTCGGAGTGGTCGATGCAAAGGCTGCCGTCGATCTCGCCAAGGAATGGCGAAGTCTGCCGTCTTTGGAGAGTGTGTCGCTGGCGTCGAATACGCTGAACTTGGCCATTCCCGACGCGCCTATCATCGGCCCTCCCGCGACGGTCGAGACCTCCCTCAGACTGAATACCGACGTAAGGTTCGTCGAGTTCGTGGAAATCAACGTTTCCTTCCGGCACGGATCCTTCCGCGACCTGAAGGTCGAACTGGAGTCTCCGTCCGGCGCCGTCTCTCAACTGTCCTTGCCGTTCGACACGCGCACCGACGAAAATCCCTCCTTTGCACACGTCCCACTGAACGGCCCGTTTCGATTCGGTTCCGCGAAACATCTTGGCGAAGACCCGAATGGCGCATGGAAGCTGCGGATCACCGACCACATACCGACAGTGGGGGGAACCCTGGATTCGTGGAATATCAAGGTCTATGGGCATGAGAGTCCACCCGGCGCTCCCACCTTGGATTCCGTCATGGCGGACGTTGGAACTCTCACGGCCGCGTGGAGCGCTCCCGCAGACACAGGGAGTTCACAAGTCACCTCGTATGACTTGCGGTACATACAGACCTCCACCGACGAGACGGTAGATTCCAACTGGACTGTCGTGGAAGGCGTATGGAATACGGAATCGGCCGGCAGCTTGGAGTACGTCATACCCTCGTTGGTCGGCGGGGTTCGGTACGATGTACAAGTACGCGCCGTCAATCGTGCCGGGGCGGGATCCTGGTCGGAGTCCGTGACCCGAATGCCGATACCGGTAGTCTCAGGCGTCTGTGCTGCCAGTGGTGTGCTGGTCCGTCCCGATCTCAATCCGGGACTGGTGTCCGACTGCAATGCGCTCTTGGCGGCCCGTGATGCCCTCGCGGGAAGCGCTTTCCTGAACTGGTCGTCTAGCGCTCTCATCGGAAACTGGCAGGGTGTGACCGTGGAGGGAAACCCGCAGCGTGTCATGGAGTTGGATCTACACGACATGGACCTGAACGGCGCGATACCCACCGAACTAGGCATGCTTTCCGAATTGAAGCGATTGGTCCTTTCAAGGAACCAATTGACCGGAACGGTTCCCACATGGCTTGGCGACCTCGCTCATCTCGAAGAGTTAACACTCTGGGCGAATCGGTTGTCCGGGCCGATACCTTCGTCGCTTGGCAACCTCACGAACTTGCGGGAACTGTACCTCTCCCAGAACCGTTTGACCGGATCAATACCGGCATCCTTCGGAGACCTCACCAACCTGCGAGAGTTATCGCTGTGGCGTAACAAACTGACCGGACCACTTCCTGCGGAACTGGATGGCCTTGCTAATCTGCAGAGACTGGTGCTGGCGGACAACGAACTGACGGGAACGTTGCCTGTTTGGCTGGGTGATCTGCCAAACCTCCAGGCGCTGTCGCTTTGGGGCAACGACCTTAGCGGTTCCATACCAGAGGAAATAGGCGATCTCGCCAATTTGGAGGAACTCTATCTCGCCCAGAACAAGTTGAGCGGCCCGCTGCCGAGTTCGCTGGGCGACCTCGCAAACTTGGAAGTTCTGTCACTCTGGCGGAATCTCTTGACGGGTCCAATACCCCCTGAACTCGGTAATCTCACGAACCTCGAGCAACTGCTTCTCAGGGAGAATCTGTTGACCGGGTCAATACCCGAGTCGTTAGGCAATCTTGACAACCTTCAGCGGTTGACCCTTCGACAGAACCTGTTGGATGGGTGCGTCCCCCCAGGGTTGCGGGATGTGGAAAGTAATGATTTTGATGACCTCAGCCTGCAATTCTGTGATGTTCTCCTGGAAAGTCTGAGCATTTCTCCGGGGGAGCTCGTGCAGCAGTTCGATCCGTACCGCACCGACTACACGGCCTTGTCCAGCGCGGCGCGTGTGACGGTGACTCCCGTGAGCGAACACGACGCGGTGATCGAGTTCCTCGATCGGAACCAACAGCCTATCGCTGACGCCGACACCTCGCTGGAGGGCCATCAAATTGACCTGGGTATTGGCGTCACGGCCATCAGGGTTAGGGTGACATCACCTGATGGCCTATCGATCAATATGTACGCAATTGCGGTGAGCAGGGCGCCCAGCGCTCCATCCATCAGCGAGGTGTTGTCGGGTGACCGTGAGCTTAAAGTCTTGTGGACTCCTCCCATGGAGACGGGCGGCTCCGATCTGACCGCTTATGATCTTCGCTATATTCGGACCATTGCCGACGAATCGGTAGAATCCAATTGGACGGTGGTGGAAGACGCGTGGACCGCTGCCTCGGGGGGCAGTTTGGAATATGCCATCACCGGGCTGACCGGCAGTACGCAATACGATGTGCAGGCGCGAGCGGTGAGCCGTGTTGGAGCAGGCCAATGGTCCGAAACAGCCACGAGTTCGACGGCGCCGAGTATCTGTGTCACCGGAGGCGCAGTGTCCGATGCGACCAATACCTGGCTGATCTCCGATTGCGAGACTCTGCTCTCGGTGCGGGATACGCTAGCGGCGAGAGGTTCACTGGGCTGGTCGGCGGACATTCCCATCTCCGACTGGCAGGGGATCACCCTGCAAGGCAATCCCGCACGAGTGACGTGGCTGAACATTCGGGCCGAAGGACTTGGTGGTTCGATCCCGTCCGAATTGGGCCGGCTTTCTAGTCTCACCTACCTGAACCTTCGCAACAACAGCCTCAAGGGATTCATCCCATCCGAGTTGGGCAATCTGACCAAACTGAGGGTCTTGGGACTGAACAACAACGAACTGCGAGGGCAAATTCCGGACCTAAGCGACCTGACCGAGTTGGAGCGGCTGTACCTGTCCAACAACGACCTGACCGGCGCCTTACCGGCCTGGTTGGGCACAATGAGAAATGTCAGAGAGCTTTGGCTGTGGGGCAACGAGCTGAGTGGCGCAATCCCGGACTTGAGGGGCATGACATCCCTTGTTCGGCTGAAGCTGCAGAGCAACAAGCTGACGGGTGGAGTTCCTGCTTGGTTTGGCGATATGGATGGCCTTGTGTATCTCTACCTGCATAACAACTCCTTGAGCGGGACTATTCCGCCGGAGTTGGGAGAAATGGGCAGTCTTCGGTACCTGTGGCTCCACACGACCGGGTTGACAGGAAGCATCCCGTCTGAGTTGGGCAACCTGTCGAGCCTTCGGGACTTGAACCTGCACTCCAACAGGGTGAGTGGCACGGTCCCTCCTGAACTGGGCAGTATGCCCATCCTTACGCACCTGCGGCTTCATCGCAACCAACTGAGCGGTGGAATTCCGTCCGAACTGGGCGAGTTGGACAGACTGCGGTTCCTTTGGCTGCACGGGAATCTGTTGGAAGGGTCAATTCCTGCCGAGTTGGGAAGGCTGGTAAATCTGGAGAGGCTGTGGCTCAGCGAGAACAGGCTATCAGGGCAAATTCCGGCGGAACTGGATGGTCTTACCAAGCTGACCCAGTGGCGTCTTGCCGGAAACCGGTTTACCGGCTGCGTACGGGCGACGTTGAGCGAAGTACCGGACACTGATCTAGAAGAACTCGGCCTGGATGTCTGCCCCTAGACGGCGGTCCGCGTTCAGACGAGTGTCAACGCCATGATGCAACTCAGCCGGCCTTCGCCCGACGGTTAGGGAAGAGGTGGACGCTTGGAGCAGTCGGAATTCAGTCGAGGTCGGGGTAGTGCAGTGGGAGACCCGTTACCCCTACGTCGTAGCGGGTGATGTGCCACCTGCCGATGTTTGCGCCGAGAAGGAAGTCGCGGTCTCGTCCACAGAAGGCGATGTTGGTCGGGGCGGCAATAAGCGTGCCCTCGAAGTCCTCGGCGAGGATGTCGATCTGTCCGTCCGTCGTTCGACGGTAGATAACGTCGGGCCGGTACATCGACACATAGAGGTTGCGGTTGGTGTCGAAGGCGACTCCGTCGGGGACAGTCTTCGGGAACTCGGCTACGGTCTCGTGCTGTCCGGGGCTGCCGTCCGCCTCGATGGTTATCCGGTCCACGCGGGGAGGGTTGACGCTCATGGCGACGTAGATATCGTCGCCGTCCGGGCCGATGCAGAGTCCGTTGGGAAACTCCTTCGGTCGCCTGTCCCATACCTCTGCGTCGCCTCCCGGTCGTATGCGGTAGATAACGCCGTTGTCTCCGTGCCAGTCGCCTGAGTCGCAGACGTACAGGTTGCCGTCGGCATCGAAAGCCGGGTAGTTCGGAACCCGGAACGGCTCGTCGTCGGTGCCGGTCGAGTAGGTGGAGACGGCGCCACCCTTCGTTATCTTCATAACGGCTTGGTTTCCAGCATCGCATGCGTAGATGTTGTGGTCTGCGTCGAGGGCCATTCCGAGCACGAAGCCGCCCGTGTCGGCGAACTGGACGACGTCCCGGTTCTCGATGTCGATTCTGTAGACCTGGCCCGCCTCACCTCCAGCGTAGGCGTAGCCGTCGAGTCCCCAGGCTATGCCCTCCGGGTGATCGAGGCCCTCCACGAAGACGGAAACCTGTGTGTCGTTGTTCAGGATGCTCATGACTCCTCCATGAGGAATTATATGCGGTCCTTGACCGGTGTGGACTGCGGTTGCAGTCCCACTCACTCGCGCTCGAGCATGAAGCCGTTGTTGAGGAAGGCTCCGTCGACCGGAATTGCCGTTCCGCTGATGTGTGACGATTTCTCGCTGCAAAGGAACATCACCAAGTCTGCCACTTCCTCGGGATAGGCCTCCCTGCCCGCGGGCATCCTCTTCAGTCGCTGCGCCTGCAGCGTTGGTTCGCGCTTGTAGACCATCTCGGTCATGGGAGTGAGGACCATGCCGGGGCAGACGGCGTTGACGTTGATGCCATATTCAGCCCACTCAAGGGATAGCACGCCGGCGAGTCCGATGAGGCCCGCCTTGGCTGGAGTGTATGCGCCGCGCTCCGGCACCGGAGCCCTGGCGGCGACCGACGACATGAAGACTACGCGACCGCCCTCTCCCTGATCCACGAGGCGTTTGCCGACGGCTTTGCTGAACAGGAATGCACCCGTCAGGTGCGTGTTGAGAGCCCTGCTCCAGTCCTTTGCCGACAGTTCCAGCACGGGCGCTCTGATGTTGTTTCCGGCGCAGTGGACGAGAAAGTCGACTCGGCCGAAGTGGTCGACGGTCGCTTTTGCTGCGGCTTCCACCGAGTCTTCGCAGGTGACCTCGACTTTTATGCCGATCGCTCTGCCACCCCGGGACGAGACATCGTGGGCGGTTTTGTCGGCCCGGGCTGCGTCTACGTCGGCAACTGTTACGCTGACGCCCGCATCACCGAATGCACGGCTCACCGCGGATCCGATCCCGCCGGCTCCGCCGGTCACGATAGCCACTTTGCCCTGCATCGTCAGCCTCCTCACTTGGCTGTGGCGCAATATATACCGTGCCGCGACGGGCGGTCAATCGCGCCCTATCGTGGCAGCTTGTTTCTGGATACAATGGCCGAAAATGAGAGTGGTTGGAGGCACCCATGGGCAGGCTTGACGGCAAGGTCGCTATCGTTACGGGAGGCGCTCAGGGAATAGGAGGAGCCACAGCTAGGCGGCTGGCCGATGAGGGGGCCAGGGTACTCATCGCGGACATTGACGAAGCTATGGCCCAGAAGAATGCGGAGGGTATACGGGCGGCAGGCAACGAGGCGGACGTTGTCAGGGTGGACGTGAGCAAGCACTCCGACATCAGGATGATGGTCCACCGGGCGGTGGAGAAGTGGGGCCGCCTGGATATCCTGTTCAGCAACGCCTTCGACGTGCTGACGGCGGGCAGCGGCGGAGCCGTGGAGGTGTCGGAGGAAGATTGGGATGCCCAGATGGCGGTGCTGCTCAAGGCCATCTTCCTCGGCGTGAAGTACGCCGTGCCGGAGATGAGGAAGGTTGGGGGCGGAAGTATCGTGAATGTCTCATCGGTGCACGGCTTGTTCGGCGCTCCCGGTGTTCTGGTCTATGAGACGGCCAAGCACGCCGTAATCGGGGCAACCAGGCAGATGGCAACCGAGTACGGCCCGGACGGTATCCGGGTCAACGCCGTGCTTCCCGGCCACATGCTGACCGAGCGCCTTCGCGAGCACATGTGGAAGGACAATCCCTCCGGCCTCGAGTTCTTCAAGAACCAGTATCCCCTGCGCGACGTGGGAAGGGCAGAAGACATCGCCAATGCCGTGCTGTTTCTTTGCTCGGATGAGGCATCGTTCATCACGGGTCATCCCCTGGTCGTAGACGGTGGTCATTCGGTCCAACTTCAGGAAAATTTCGGAGTTCGCCAAGGGCACTTCCTGAGAGACAACCCGGAAACTCAATTGCCTTATTAGCGCTGACGGAAACGTCGACTCAAGAATGGGCCGGGTTTCGCGCTGCTGCGCGTCTTGATGATTACTGATTTCGTACGGGACGTTTGATTCCCTCGACTAACGGAGTACATCAGAGCATTCTTCACCTTGCCCGCCTCCACTAGGTCTCAATACTGCTTCTATGTCAGGCTGCCCAAACGGCCAAGAAAGCGGGTCTTGCTTGACTTCGGGAAACTGGTGTGATAAATCCCTTGCACCTTTGGGGTTCCTGAATCTTGAGCGTTTGAAGAAAAGTCTGTTTGAAGTCCTATATAAGTAAAAATAATCTACGAATTTCGTAGATAAATGTCCCCAGATGCGCCTGTTCTTATCACCTAATGAGAACCCTAATCTGAGCAAACACAGAAAACTCGAAAGGAACAAGACGGCGTAGGAAAGTTCTCACATTTCACAACGGACGATTGAAGCCGAGTCCCTCGAATCTGGAAGCGAACAATCGGAGTGCTAAGCGAAGTGCTTTAGAAGGCCTCACGAGGTTGGATCGTGAAGGAGGGAAATTCATGAAGTACAGTCTGTTGAAGTTTGGTTCTAGTGCGCTGATTGTCGCGGCGGTGGGGTTGATCATTTCGATCGCTTGCGGCACCAGCGATGAAGAGGCGGCGCCCACACCGGATGTGGCGAAGATAATCCGGGACGCCGTCAACAGTGTTCCGCAGGGCGCGACCGCTGCTGAGATACAAGAACTAGTCTCGGATTCGGTCTCCGCGGCGATGGCCGATCAGCCGGTGGGTGTTACGCGGGCGGATGTAGAGGCGGCGGTCAACGCTGCTTCTGCGGGCCAGCTCTCGGCCGCCGACGTGCAGCGAATCGTCGACCAGTCGATTCGCAACCTCCCGGCCCCTGAGCCTGCCGAGATCGACGTGGGGCAGTTGCGGTCCCTTGTCCAGCAGTCGGTTGCCGCATCCGTTCCTGAAGGCGTGAGTGCTGCCGACATTAACCGGATGGTCCAAGCGGCTGTGGGTGCAGTGCAGGCCGGAGCCGTTACGCGAGGTGACTTGGAAGACCTCGTAGCCAAGTCCATCCAGGAAGTCGCGGGAGACCAGCTAACTGCTGCCCAGGTGCAGGAAATCGTCGACGCGTCTCAGGCAGCGACCCAGGCTGCCGTTGATGCCTCGCTGGAGGCGACGCAAGCCGCGTTGGATGCGTCGCTGATGGAGACCCAAAGCGCGGTGGACGCGTCGTTGGCTGCCTCGCAAAAGTCTGTGGACTCGGCATTGATGGAGACCCAGAGCTCGGTCGAGGAAGCGGCAATGGCGGCGAAAGCGGCCCAAGAGGCCGCTGAGATGGCCGCCTCCGAGGCGGCGATGGCCGTGATCGAGCCGGTGCAGCCGTACGGCAAGCCGCTCGGAGTTGGTGGGTACTTCGACTACCGCTTCACCGGTCCGAAGCCCACTACGTTCCAGGAGTCCCCGATGTCGGCGGAGCTGGTGAGGCAGGGTCAGCTTCCACCGCTCATGGAGCGGCTACCGGTGCCTGAGGACGTGCATGTCGTTCCGCCGCCGAACGAGATCGGCACCTATGGCGGGACGTGGCGGGCCACAAGGCACAACCAGCGTTATCTGCAGCAGTACGCCAACGGCCATCCGCTGCAGTTGAACGCGGACGGCGCGAGCTACGTCGAGCGCGTGGCAAAGGGAATGGACCATTCCGAGGACGGGAGAGTGTACACGTTCTTCCTCCGCAGGGGCGGTAAGTGGTCGGGCGGCTCCGACCTCACCTCCGAGGACTTCCGCTTCACGTGGGAGGACATCAACTACTATAACAATGCTGCCTCCAAGGCGGCGGGACTATCGGGCAATGGTCTTGGTCCTGACACTCCCTACAGTCGTGCGCGAGACCCCGTTACCGGGGAGGGCGCGAAGTTCGCGGTGATCGACGACTACACGTTCAGCTTCACGTTCGATTCCCCGAACTACACGTTCTTCGCGGGAACGACGAGCGCGCGCGGTCCCGTGTCCTGCGGTTCGGGTTGGTGCTGGTACACGTCGGACGAGTACGCTAAGCAGTTCCATGAGAAGTACGCGGACTCTGCTGCCCTTGCGAAGATGGTAGCGGATGGCGAGTTCGAAGACTGGACGAAACTCTTCCAGAATAGGGTGTCCTGGACGAACTGCGGTGACAACTGCATTGAGAACGGCCAGCCGTCCGCCGGCGCGTGGAAGATGGAGTACTTCCTCGATGACCAGTCGTCCATGGTTCGCAACCACTACTACTTCGGTGTCGACCCCGATGGGAACCAGCTTCCCTACGTGGACGGCATCATCAACTTCAAGATGGAGAGCGTGGACGTCGCAATCCTGCGCGCCATGCAGGGCGAGTCCGACTTGGATGCCGACACCCTCTCCCGCCAGATGAGTGGAATCCCTCTGTTCATCACGAACATGGAGAGGGGCGACTACAGCATCTACCATTGGCCCGACCTTTCCGGTGGCGATCACTCGCTCTTCTTCAACCAGACTTGGAACGAAGACAAGGAGCTCGGCAGGTGGCTCAGGACGCAGGATTTCCGAATAGCACTGTCCCTTGCCATCGATCGCCATGCGATCAACAACATCGTCTTCTCGGGAGTCGGCTATGCCCAGAACTATGTCGTCCACGAGACCTCGCCCCACTACCCGGGCAAGCGCTTCGAGACGATAGACGCCATCCCGCAGGACATCACTAGGGCCAAGGAGATCCTGGATGGCCTTGGACTCGTTGACACAGACGGTGACGGCTTTAGGAATAGGCTGGATGGCGGCGGAAACCTTGCCTTGTATACCGGCGTGCCCGGCCTTCGGGTGCCGGTAGCTGAGCTGTTGGAGTCGGACTTCGCGAAGATCGGCATCAAACTCAACTGGAAGGAAGACGGCGGTCACTGGGGTCTCATCAGGCAGAACCAGCAGTACCTCGGGATCTCAAACGTCAACGGCAGTTCCAACCTGTGGGCGCGTGGCAATCCTGTTGCCCCCTATCGCTCAGGTGAGCCGCAGGGGCCGTTGATCGGGCAGTACCTGACTAGCGGTGGCCAGGAAGGCATGGCTCCCACCGGGCCCGATCCTGACTTCCTGCCATTGGCGCCTGATGGCACCTGGCCCGCGGATGCGACAGGTAACATCAAGTTCCTGCTTGATAGCTGGACGGAAGGAGCGCAGCTTCCCGACCACGACCCGCGGAAGATAGAGATCGGTCAGGCGATGAGCAAGGTGGTCGCTCTTGAGAAGTATCAGCTCGGAACGATTGCCTTCACGGGCTTCAGCCGCGGTCTCATCGTCAAGCGGAACAACTTCAGGAATGTCCCCGAGAGGCAGATCAGGTACGAGCACGGCCTCTACAACATGGTCAACGCCTTCGAGGACGGCATGGACAACTACCACAATCCGGGCAACCGATCGCGTCGCTACACGAGCAAGGCGGTCTTTGCCTCCGGCGAGACCATCAGGCCGTAGGACGATATCGGCGTCCATAGTCCATCGCGGGGGCCTCTGGAAGGAGGTTCCCGCGATGGTGTGTGTTGAGAATCTAGGAAAACGCGAAAATGAGATACTTCACCGCTGAAGAAGCTCCATATATCATCCCTGATCGGTGGGAGGACGAGGCCACGAGGCTGCTGAAGGTGGGCTGGAAAGGCCGCCTCGTGACGGGCCTCTCCCAGTCGGCCTACCGTTCCTATGTCTTCCCGGTGGTCAGTCCCGCGGGAGTCTATGTCACCACCGAACGCTCCGCCAGCGATCACCCGTGGCACCAGTCGGTCACCATCGGCTCCGACCGTTTCTACACCTATCTGCAAAGCCCGGAAGGCCCGGTCGAGCAACCTCCCCTCAACATGTACTGGGACTGGCCGTTTCAGGGACGCGACGCCGGACGCATCATCAGCAGCGTCGTCGACGAGCGGACTGAGCGCGCCGAGGACCATCTGGAGATCACGCAGAGGCTCCAGTGGCAGGGCCCGGAGGAGTGGGGCGTCGGAGCCTACCGGCGCGTCCTCGCCGATGAGGTCCGCATCATCGACGTACGCCCAGGCGACGTGGCCAACATCATCGACGTGCGGAGCCAGGTCCGTCCGACCGACTGGGACCTTCGCATTGGCCCTTGCCGTCATGGGTACTTCACTATTCGAGTCGCCGACCACCTGCGTGTGGTCGACCGGAATGGGGACAAGGTTGGCGGCAAGCTCACCGCGTCAGGCGGCCGGGTAGGGGAGAAGGAAATTCGCTGGCAGCTGGCCGACTGGGTGGACTACTCCGGTAAGGACAAGCAGGGGCGGATGGCGGGTGTAGCCATGTTCCAATTCCCGTCGGTAGGTAACGTCCCGTGGTACCTGGTTGACTACGGATCGGTGAGAATCAACCCTCATCGCATGACTCATCGATACATCAAACGCGGCGAGATGCTCGACCTGGCGATTCGCGTCGTCGCCCATGACGGTGACGCGGAGGAAGCGGGTATCGCCGACCTGTATGCATCGTTCGCCGAGGAATTCGGGGTCTCGACGGGCTAACCGTCCACCGGACTATCGATGCCCCGATTGGACACAGACCTCATCACTTCAGGACAAGATCACCCCATACAAAAATACCGCGCCGGCGTCATCGGTCTCGGCTGGATGGGGATGCTTGCCGATATCGCCGTCGTCTACGAGCGGGGATCGTACTCCGTCGACGACGTTGAACGCCCGACACCTGAGCTGGACGTTCAACGAGAGTTCCACTATCACCAGAACGTCGGCGGGGCGAACATACCCCACACGTGGGCCGAGGTCTTCTATGATCGTCCCGGCATTGAGCTCGTAACCGGAGCGGAACGCGACCCCCAGCGACTCAAGGCATTCGGTGAGCGGTACGGTGTGGACGCGCTCTACACCGACGCCAAGGAGATGCTTCGCAACGAGTCGCTCGATATCGTCGCCGTCGCCACCAACGTCAAGGGACGCGCCGACCTGACGTGTCTGGCCGTCGAGTGCGGCGTCAAGGCCATTGCAATCGAGAAGCCGATAGCGCACACGCTCCGTGAGGCCGACCGAATGGTCATCGCGTGCGCCACCGCGGGAGTGCCTATAGTGGCAGGCGCGACACCGACAAACCATCCCTCCTACGGGCGAGCGAAGGAACTTGTCAGGAGCGGCGGAATCGGCGACGTCGTGTCCATCGAGGCGGAAGCTCCCGCCTCCCAGAAGCCGCACTGGATGTACTTCGTAGACGATATGCCCTTGTGGGTGGTCGGTGTAGGCGACCGAGAGCGGCGCGATAGCGGCAGCGACGAGTTTGTCGGGCAGGGTCTGGCACGGACACGTGGCGAAGCCGTTTTGCATTTCAGGAAAGGCGCAGGCCTCGTTCGTGTTTCCGGCACTTCCGGCGAGATAATGCTGGACAGCAATCCCGGCTCCCAGTGGCGACTCTGGCAGGACGTTGACGTCGGGGCCGGTACGCGGCGCGTGGAGATACCGTGGCCCATGCCCCAGTTCGAGGGCGGCTACAACGCGGTGTGCGGACTGACCGACCTGATGGATTGCTTGGAAGGCAGGCTCGATGAGCCGAAGAACTCGGGTCGAAGAGCGGCAATTGCGCTCGAGGTCGAAATCGCCCTGAAAGTATCAGCGGCCAACGGCGGAGCGCGAGTCGATCTTCCCCTGCGTGATAGGTCACTCGGCCTCAACTACGACTGGTTCCGCTAGCGAATTGGCACGCCGCTGCTACCCTAAATGGGCGGCCCGTCGTTCACTTTGTTGAGATGGTAAGGTAGAATCGCTATATCGTGTAAGACGTATTTCCCTCGGATCGCGCCAATGCAGAAAGAGAATTCCTTCAAAGCGACAATCGTCTCCGTAGCCGTACCCCTGGCCATACTCGTGGCCTTGGTGTGGGTCGTTGGGATAGTCAACGCCCTGCTTGACTACCGGCTGAGCGAATACGGCGTCGTCCCGCGCACAGTCGACGGCCTGATCGGCATTCCGCTGATGCCGTTTCTTCACGGCAGTTTCGATCACCTCGTTGTGAACACTCTGCCGTTGGTAGTGTTGGGTGGACTGGTGGCCATTCATGGCAGCAGGAAATTCCTGACGGCGACCGTATTCATCACGCTGGTCGGCGGAGGCGCTTTGTGGGTCGTCGGACGTACCGCCATCCACGTTGGCGCGAGTGGACTGGTCTTCGGGTTCTTCGGCTACCTCATTGCGAGGGCCTGGTACACCCGCAGTCTCGTCGCGGTGCTGATCGCCGTTGTGGTAGCCGTCGTGTACGGCGGAATTCTCCTCGGCGTCCTGCCGTTCTTCCAGGAAGGAGTGTCTTGGGAAGGGCACCTCACCGGCCTCATCGCGGGCGCTCTGGCAGCGCGCTTGATGTGGAAGGAAAACTCGCCGGAAGAGTCCGAGCAGGGCTGACCGCGTGGGCCTCTGCGCCGTCGGATTTCGTTGACACTCAGATTTTCCCTATGTTAGAATCCAGTCGCCCTGAGGGGTACTGTTTTGAGGCTGTGCGATGCGGTTGGTTGCCCGATTATTGGGTGTCGGCTGGTACGTCGCAATCTGCATCGTAGGCGGAGTGTGGGGTGGTGTCTGGCTGGACGACAAGCTGGGTACCAGCCCGTTATTTTTGCTGATCGGCCTCATGTTGGGGATAGTGATTGCAGGAGCGGGCATGTATTGGATGCTCGCGCCGCTGTTCTCGGCAGACGGTGAGTAGACGGAGGAGATTGACGAGAGCGTGACCAAAGCGATTCTTCTAATCGTAGTTATTGCGCTCGTCATATCCATTGCCGGAGGCGCCGTCGGAAACGCATTCGGCCTTGGCTTCCTTGGCGCCCCCATGGCGCACATCCAGCTTCCCGCCGAGCCGGTCATCCCCAATCCCCTGTTGGAGACGGATACCGCCTTCATTCGGGACATTACCATAACGAACACAATGGTCGCCTCATGGGCGGCTATTATTTTGCTCGTCGTCGTTTCGATCATCGTATCCCGCAAGGTCTCGACGGTCCCCGGCAGGCTTCAGGGGATGATCGAGATGGTCTTCGAGTTCTTCCTTGGTATAGGAGAGAGCATCGCCGGAGAGCACGCCCGCCGCTTCTTCCCCCTGGTGATGACCATCTTCCTGTTCATCATCGTCAACAACTGGATCGGCATCCTCCCCGGCTTTGGAACGATCGGATGGGTCGAGTCCCCGAAGAAGGTTCTCTACCACGCGGAGGAGAAGGCCGAGAGAGCCGGAGAGCACGTCGACCTCGCCGACGTCGAGCTTCAGGTGTTTGAGGGCACGGGAGGGCTGGTGACGCTGCCTCCCGGCTCGGTGGATAATCACATCTCGGTTGAGAAGTACGAGCAAGGCGAGGGGTTCGACAAGAAGAGCCAGACGCCCGGACTCCTGATCCCCTACCTCAGGAGCGCCAACACCGATATCAATACCCCACTGGCCCTCGCCCTGATAGCGATGGTCGCAATCCACTGGTGGGGCCTGAGCACGCTGGGCATATTCGGACACGTCGGCAAGTTCATCAACTTCAAGCAGGGGCCGATCATGCTGATCGTCGGTCTCCTGGAGATCATCGGCGAGCTTGCGCGGATCGTCAGCTTCACCTTCAGGCTGTTCGGCAACATCTTCGCTGGAGAAATGCTGCTCATCATCATGGCGTTCCTCCTGCCAGTGATCGGACTCATTCCGTTCCTCGGACTGGAGCTTTTCGTGGGATTCATGCAGGCCATCGTTTTCTCGGTGCTGACCCTCGTGTTCGCGTCTATGGCGGTCGTCGCTCACGACGGCGAACACCACTAATACCAGGCAACCAACCGAAACAAGAACCTTGAGAAGGAGTTCAGGATGATTGAAGGAGACATCAAGACCTTGGCGGCTGCGATAGCGATGGGAGTCGGTGCTATTGGGCCCGGACTGGGTATCGGAATGCTGGCCGGCAAGGCGATGGAGGCCCTCGGTCGGAATCCCGAGGCCGGGGACGGCATCCGCGCCAACATGATTCTCGCAATCGTGTTCGCCGAAGCGATCGCGATCTACGCGCTCGTCGTCGCGGCCCTGCTGATTTTCGTAGCGTAAGCACGCCAAATAGGTGAACCGACGCTGAGGTACGGCCTTGAAAGGGTCGGTAGCCTTCGCGTCAAGGAGAGAGCATGGAAGCCCTAGGATTACACCTGCCGCAGCTGATTGCGCAGATAGTCGGCTTTCTCGTCCTTCTGTTCCTGCTGAGCAAGCTGCTCTACAAGCCGCTGCTCAAAGTCATAGACGAACGCTCGGCCAAGATCAAAGAGAGCCTCGAGGCGGCTGAGAGCGCGAAAGAGCAGGCTGCGGCCAGCCAGGAGCAGATGCAGGAGGACATACGGAAGGCGCGCGAGGAGGGCCAACAGATGATCGCGCAGGCCCGCGATGTCGCCGCCCGGTTCCGCGACGAGGAGATGGCGAAGGCCAGAGACGAGATCTCCGCCGAACGGGCGAAGGCCGAGGCCGATATCCAGCGTGAACGCGACGCGGCCATCGAGGACCTGCGTCGGGAGTTCGCCGGACTTGCCATCAGCGCGGCAGAGCGCGTGGTGGAGCGTTCGCTCAGCGAGGCGGACCACCGCGACATCATCGACAGAGTGATCGAAGAGAGCGGGACGATTGGAAAGGGATAGACCTCAGCCCGCCTTCCTAGAGACTTTAGGAAGCTGGGCTTGAGGAGTATTCGGGAGGCAAGTTCGTGACGGCTGAAGACCACGGACTCCCGCCGAACGAAACGGAGTAGACGAGAGAACATGCCGCGATATCCGTCGGCGAGAAGGTACGCACAGGCCGTGTTCCAGATTGCACTGGAGCACGACAGCCTCGACGTGTGGGTGGAAGACCTGCAGACGCTGGCCGATCTGCTCGGAGACGGCGAGGTTGCGGCTTTCTTGGACGCGCCGCAGGTGCCTGAAGCAAAGAAGCTGGAGACCATCCAGCAACTACTTGGCGACTCGGTGAGCACACTGGCCGCCAACCTACTAGCTCTTCTCGCGACGAAGAACATGACGGTGCTTATGCCCGGCATCCTGGAGCAGTTCTCGGTCATGGTCGACAGTCACCGCGGAATAGAGTGGGCAGACGTCACGACCGCCGTGCCCTTGGACGATGCCCAGCAGAAGGAAGTGTCGCTGCTCCTGAGCGGCATCGCCGGAAGCGAGGTCAGCCTGCGCACCTACGTTGAGCCGGAGCTTATCGGCGGCATTGTCGCGCGACTGAACGACCGTGTCATCGACGGGAGTGTGCGCAGCAAACTGAGGAATATGCACCGGCAGGTAGTGGAACAGATTTCATAGAACGAAACGCGTATTGCTCAGCTATGACAAGCAATGCGCAATAGCCGGAGGGTTATATGGCAGTACGAGGACAGGACATAGCGTCCGTAATCAAGCGTCAGATCGAGGAGTTCGGTCAGGAACTCACGATGGTGGACGTTGGCACCGTCGTGGAGGTGGGAGACGGCATCGCCCGTGTCCACGGTCTCTCCGGCGTTGGAGCTAACGAACTCCTTGAGTTCGAGGGCGGCGTCATCGGAATGGCGCTGAACCTTGAAGAGGACAGCGTGGGCGCCGTAATCATGGGCGATCCGCTCGCCGTCAAGGAAGGCAGCGAGGTGCGCGGCACGGGTCGCGTCGCCGAGGTGCCCGTCGGCGAGGCCCTGCTTGGCAGGGTCGTGGACGGAATCGGCAGGCCAATCGACGGCAAGGGTCCGATCCGCACGACCGAGACGAGGCCGGTGGAGTTCCTCGCCCCGGACGTGGCCTCCCGCGAGCCGGTAAACGTTCCGATGCAGACCGGCGTCAAGGCCATCGACGCCATGGTGCCGATTGGTCGCGGGCAGCGCGAGCTCATCATCGGCGACCGCTCTACCGGCAAGACCGCCATCTGCACCGATACGATCATCAACCAGAAGGGCGGCGACCTCATCTGCATATACGTCGCCATCGGCCAGAAGGTCGGCAAGGTCGCGCAGCTGCAGGCGATATTGGAGCAAAACGGCGCGATGGAGTACTCCATCATCGTCGCCGCCAACGCCTCCGATCCCGCCCCGCTCCAGTACCTCGCTCCCTACACCGGCTGCGCCATGGGCGAGTATTTCATGTACAAGGGCCAGGACGCCCTCATCATGTACGACGACCTGTCGAAACATGCGTGGGCCTATCGCCAGATGTCCCTCCTGCTCCGACGACCTCCCGGACGCGAGGCCTATCCCGGCGACGTGTTCTTCCTGCACAGCAGGCTCCTTGAACGTGCCGCCCGCGTATCGCAGGACCTCGGCGGCGGTTCGCTTACCGCCCTGCCGATCATCGAGACCCTGGCGGGTGACGTGTCGGCATACGTTCCGACCAACGTCATCTCCATCACGGACGGACAGATCTACCTGGAGCCTGAGCTATTCGCGTCGGGCATTCGCCCTGCCGTGAATGCCGGCCTCTCGGTATCCCGCGTCGGCGGAAGCGCGCAGACGCGAGGGATGAAGGGTGTGGCCGGCCGGATGCGCTTGGAGTTGGCGCAGTACCGTGAGCTTGCAACCTTCGCCCAGTTCGGCACCTCCGACCTCGACGCGGCGACGAGGAGGCAGCTCGAACGAGGCCAGCGTGCAGTCGAGATACTCAAGCAGGATCAGAGCGTCCCGCTGCGAATGGAGCAGCAGGTAAGCATCCTCTTCGCCCTCGTCAACGGCCACCTCGACGATGTCGAGATATCCAAGATCATCGCGTTCGAGCGGGCATTCCACGACTTCATGAGCTCGAACCATCCGGGTATTCTCGAAAGCATCGCCGATGCCAGAGACGTTACGGACGAGACGGGCGAGTCGCTGAATAAGGCCATCGAAGAATTCAAGGAGAGCGTGCCGTACTAGATCGAGATGCAAGAACAGCGTCGAGTCCTGGTTGTCGGAAGGAACACGGAAGACATGGATACCGTAACCTCGACTCTTGAGGGCAGCGGCTACTCCGTGACCGGAACGCTGCACGACGACATAGCGGTCGACCTCGCATCATCGTCCGAGTTCGACGCCATTCTGATGGCGGACATGACACAAAAGGAGCGGACCGAGCTGAGAGGCGAGGTCCTGAGGAAACAGCCGAAGATCAAGGTGGTGCAGGCCGAAGGCCCCGAGTCGGTGCTGACACTGCTGAAGCAGGCCCTGCGGTAGGGAAGAGAAATTGCCAAGCGTAAGACAGCTTAGGCGACGCATCCGAAGCGTCGAGAACACGGCGAAGATAACGAAGGCGATGTCGATGATCGCGGCCTCGAAGATGCGCCGCGCCCAGGAGATGGCCTTGCAGAGCAGGCCGTACGCCGAGGACATGCGCAGCCTCCTCGCCGATCTTGCCGCCCAGCCCGCCCCGGACGACGAAGAGTACATCCATCCCTTGCTCCGCCGCCGTGAGATCAAGCGGGCGGAGATCGTCGTCATAACTCCCGACCGCGGACTGACGGGCGGACTCCACAGCAGGATCAACCGCGTCGTCGGCGAGTTCATCTTGGAGCGACAGAAGGAAGGCGTCGAGATAAGTGTCGTTGCCGTCGGACGGAAGGGCCGCGAATTCCTGGTGAGGACGGGACAGGACGTTCGGGCCGTGTTCAGCGATCTCGGCGACCGCCCCGAGCTTGAGGACGTTCGACCAATCGCCACGCTTGTGAACGACGAATACAGCGAGGAGCGTGTGGACGCCGTGTATCTGGCCTACGCCGACTTCGTCAGCACGGTCACGCAGAGGCCGGTTGTCCAGCCGCTGCTCCCGGTCGTCCCCGCCGAGCTGGAGTACAAGGACATGGTCGGCTACATCTACGAGCCCGACCCGCTTACCGTCATGGCTGCTCTGTTGCCGCGCTTCGTGGACATGCAGATATACCATGCGGTCCTGGAGAGCGTGGCGAGCGAGCAGTCGGCCAGGATGGTCGCGATGCGGAACGCGACGGACAACGCCAACGACATGGTTGCCGACCTCACGTTGGAAATGAACAAGGCCCGCCAGGAGTCGATCACGTCCGAGTTGCTGGACATCGTGGGCGGCGCGGCGGCAGTCGAAGCATAGAGAACAGAAAGTATTGCGTATCGCCTATAGGGTGATGCGCAGGAGGGTTTCATGGCGACAGGAACGGTTACGCAGGTGATCGGTACGGTGGTGGACGTTGAGTTTCCGCCGGAGGAGATGCCGGCTATTTACAACGCGCTGCACAGTGACCTCAACGGCGAGCGCCTGGTGCTTGAGGTCGAGCAGCATGTCGGCAATAACTGGGTACGCTGTCTGGCCCTCGGCGGCACGGACGGCCTCCAGCGAGGAACCGAGGCTGTCGATACGGGCGCGCCGGTAACGGTGCCAGTCGGCGAGCCCGCGCTTGGTCGACTGTTCAACGCGCTCGGCGAGACCCTCGACAATCTCGAAGAGGTCGAGTCCGAGAACAACTGGCCGATCCACCGCAAGCCTCCCGCATTCGACGAGCAGGCCACGACCGTCGATGTCCTCGAAACGGGCATCAAGGTCTTTGATCTCATCTCGCCGTTCACCCGCGGCGGCAAGGTCGGGGCCTACGGCGGCGCTGGTGTGGGCAAGACCGTCATCATCCAGGAGCTCATCCGCAACATCGGCGCGGAGCACCAGGGAGTGTCCGTATTCGCCGGAGTGGGCGAGCGCTCCCGTGAGGGCAACGACCTCTGGGGCGAGATGAAGGAGTCGGGAGTTCTCGGCAGCACGATGCTCGTGTTCGGCCAGATGAACGAGCCGCCCGGCGTTCGCGCCCGCGTCGGTCTGACGGGGCTTACGATGGCCGAGTACTTCAAAGAAGAGCGTGGCCAGGATGTCCTGATCTTCATCGACAACATCTACCGCTACATCCTCGCGGGCATGGAAGTGTCGGCATTGCTCGGACGGATGCCCTCCGCCGTCGGATATCAGCCGACCCTCGGCACCGAGATGGGTGACCTCCAGGAGCGGATCACGTCGAGCGGCAGCGGTTCGATCACCTCCTTCCAGGCAATCTACGTTCCCGCAGACGACTACACCGACCCCGGCATCGTGACGACCTTCGGGCACCTCGACGCGGTGATCTCTCTCGACCGCGCCCTGTCCGAGCAGGCCCTGTATCCGGCGGTCGACCCGCTTTCCTCGAACTCACGAATCCTCGAAGCCGCAATCGTCGGCCAGGAGCACTACGATGCCGCGCGTGGAGTGCAGCAGGTGCTCCAACGCTACCGTGACCTTCAGGACATCATCGCCATTCTCGGTGTCGAAGAATTGTCCGAGGAAGATCGGCAGGCCGTCGCCCGCGCCCGCAAGATCCAGCGATTCCTCACGCAGCCGTTCTTCGTGGCAGAGCAGTTCACCGGACAGGAAGGCCGCTACGTGCCGGTACGCGAGACCGTTCGCGGCTTCACCGAGATTCTCGCCGGGCAGCACGATGACCTGCCGGAGCAGGCCTTCTACATGGTCGGCACCATCGACGAGGCCCGTGAGCAGGGCGAGCGGATGGCCGCCGAGGAGTAGGAACGACACGAATGCCGCTGACACTCGAAATAGTAACTGCTGAACGGATCGTCTACTCGGAAGAGGTAGACGTGCTCGTCGCCCCCGGAGTAGTTGGGGAGCTTGGCGTCCTGCCGAGCCACGCGCCTCTGCTGACCATCATGCAGCCGGGCGAGATCCGCGTCGACAAGGGAGAAGAGCAGACCTACATCGCCGTCAGCGGCGGGTTCCTCGAGGTCATCGGCGACAAAGCGACCATCCTCGCCGACACGGCGGAGCGAGCCGAGGAGATCGACGAGGCCCGCGCCGAAGAAGCCGTCAAACGCGCCGAGGAGCGAATCGCGTCAGCCGCTTCCGCACTGGACTTGGAGCGAGCCCTCGCATCGGTGAGACGCTCACAGGCCCGACTCAAGGTCGCCCGTCGGCGCACGCGCGCCCCACGACCGGAGATGCCCGCAGGGTAAGCATCCTTCCGGACCGGGACACTCGCACGCGGGAACTTCTAAAGGTTGAATTGCATTTCGCTGATTTCATCCTAATCCGCTGAGCCGCTTCGTACAGGCGCTCATGCTGTTTGGTAGTCCCGGAAGTATAGTCCTTGCGGATGCCGTAATCCTTGACTTACGCACGTTTCGATGCTACGATTCTCTAGCCCTTTCCGAGCCGTTTGAGACGATTTCAGGCCCTTGGGAACGGGCATTTTCGATGATTGTTCTAAGCCGCGTGTAGGCATCCTAAGTGATCCCTGCCCCGTGTCGTGGAGGTTCCGGCGTCAATGGCCAAAGACTCCAAAGTAGAGCTTAAAAAGGGTTTCCGGGACGTATATTTCGACCGCACGACAACGAGCCTCATCGTCGGAAAACCCGGAAAGCTGCTCTACCGTGGCTACACCATTGACGACCTCGCCGAACAATCCACCTTCGAAGAGACCAGCTATCTGCTCCTGTACGGGGCACTGCCCACCTCCTCGCAGCTCGACTCCTTTTCCTCGGATCTAAAGGGCTCTCGCACACTTCCCGACGAAGTCCTGCAGATCATTGATCTAACGAAGACCACCCATCCGATGAACGTCTTGCAGACGGCCGTTTCGGCGATGGGCATATCGGACGATACCGAGATGGATGTCACGCCGGAGGGAGCACTGATCAAAGGCGTACGGATGACGGCCGCTCTCCCTACCATAATTGCGGCCCACCATCGCCTGCGAAATGGCAATGATCCGGTAGCGCCGAACGAGGAACTTGACCACGCGGCGAATTTCCTCTACATGCTCAAGGGAGAGGCCCCCGATCCTCTCGATGCCAGGCTGATCGACAAGGACTTCGTCCTGCACGCGGAGCACGGGGCCAATGCCTCGACATTCGTAGCGAGAGTGGCGGCTTCCACACGCGCCGACTTCTACGCTGCTCTAACCGCCGCGATTGCGACGCTGAAGGGGCCGCGCCACGGTGGGGCAGCCGAAGGCGCGATGAGAATGGCGGAGGAAATTGGGAGCGTCGAGAACGCCGAGACGTACGTAAACGCCAAGCTCGAGGCCCGTGAGCGAATAATGGGCTTCGGTCACGCGGTATACAAGGATGTGGATCCCAGAGCGAAGCACCTGCGCGCAGGTGCAAAGGCCCTCGGTGAGAGGGAAGGTCAGACGAAGTGGTACAGCATCATTGATGCGGTTACCAAGACGAAGGCGATGCAGCGCAGGTCGCGCGCCGGGTTGAATCCGAACGTCGACCTGTGGGCCGGAGCGGTCTATTCTCTACTGGGAATTCCGGAGGACCTGTTTGTCCCTCTGTTCGCGATAGGCCGGATGCCGGGATGGGCGGCTCACATCGTTGAACAGTTGACCGCAAGAGACATTCTCCGTCCACGGCTCCTGTACAACGGGCCGGAAGACGTTGAATACGTTCCTATGGAGGAACGTTCGTAGGGATCCAAAGCGCACGGAGGGGGTGTGTAGTGCCGGAGCAGGAACAGGCCGCAGCGACTGAAGATTGCTCGCATCGCTGGATGATCGAGAGTCCGAACGGACCGACCAGCATGGGCAAGTGCATGGACTGCGGCGCTGAGGGAGAGTTCAAGAACTCCGTGCCCATTTCCGGATGGGACAGAGACGGTTCCAGGGCGAAGAAGAACGCCGCCAATAAGAACGCGAGCGCGGCTCGTGCAGGTACGAAGTCCGGCTAGGTCCAAGCAAGATAGATGACAACCCTGTGGGGACACCAGAAACGGTGTCCCTTTTGGTTTGATGGAGTTTTGTCCTCACATGGAGCCTACCCCCGACGTTGAGATCCGCCGGCGAATCGCTTCCAACGGCCCGATCACTTTCGCCGAGTTCATGGAAGTGGCGCTCTATCACCCCAACGGCGGTTACTACACGCATGACAGGCAAGACGCCACCTACAGAGACTACTACACAAGCCCTTCCGTCCATCCCGCATTCAGCGCGCTCATCGCGGTCCATTTGGAGACCATGTGGAAGGCGCTCGATGAGCCTGCTCCGTTCCATGTTGTCGAGATGGGAGCGGGCAGGGGTCTCATGGCCTTGGACATCGCGGAGTATGTGCGCGAGCACTTGGCGCCTTTCGCGCAAGCGATGCGCTATGTCGCTGTGGACAGGGAGACAGACGAGACTCCTCACAATGTAGTGGGCTGCGTCCTGTCCAACGAGCTCATAGACGCCTTCCCCATACACCGCTTCGAAGTCACAACGGGAGGTCTGGTTGAACTGTTCGTTGACGTGGACTCCGAAGGGAAGTTTTATTCGGTTGTCGGGGAGCCGTCTACGCCGCAGCTTGCCCAACGACTCGATGGGCTCGACCTGCAGCTGCCCAATGGCACGAGAGGGGAGATCAACCTTCGAATCGGTGAATGGGCAGGGCGGGCATCAGAGACCATCGAACGGGGATTCGTCGTCACCATCGACTACGGGCACGAGGCGAAGCAGCTGTATTCGCCTCAGCGTTCGCGCGGCACGCTCCAGACATACTACAAGCATACGTCCGGCTCCAGCCCGTATCAGTGGATCGGCCGTCAGGACATCACCGCGCACGTCGATTTCACGACGGTGATCGAAGAGGGCCGCGCCGCCGGGCTGAGGCCGCTGTGCCTGATGACTCAGGCGGAGTATCTCAACCGACTGGGACTGAAGGTGTGGGCCGACAGGTTGCGCGACCGGGATATGTCGCCCCGCGACATCCGCGCCAATGCGATGGCGATGAGGGACCTGGTCGAATCTGAAGGTCTAGGCAGCTTCAAGGTGCTCATCCAGGAGGTGGGCGAACACCTGCACGGCGTCGATAGCCTATTCCCCTCGCCTGAGCGCGTGGAGCAGTTGCCGATGCCTCTGCTGCGGAGCGACCATGTTCCACTATACGAGGATGGATTTTCCTCAGAAATGTGGAATTTCGAAGCTTCGCCGAAGGACGAGTGAGTCCGAACCCTCGCCCGATGCGCTCTACGAAGAATTGAATATCCGCACCGTCTGAATCTGGGGAGTGCCGTAGCGTTCAGTTACGTAGGCGATGTGGTTACCGTCGGGCGACCAAACGATGGGTCCTCGATTCCCATCGAGATTTTTCGTTTGAGCATTTGTGAGATTTCTCAAATTTCCCCCTTCAAACTGCATCACATAGATGTCGGCGCCGGCGCCCACCACTGTATCTTCGGTGGGAAAGTTCGGTCGACCCTCAAAGGCAATCCACACGCCGTCTGGAGACCAGGATGGCCTGGAGTCCTCCAAACTGGTTGTCTGGGTGCGGTTGACTATGCCGTTCCCTTCGGGGTTCATGATGTAGATTTCAAAGTCGACGGGATTGCCTGATGTGGCGTCATCTCGTCTTGCGGCTTCAGTAAGCTCACTGCCGAACCCGGACTTCGGACGGTTCGAGGAGAAGGCAATAACCCGGCCATCAGGCGACCAGGCCGGGAAGATGTCCGCGTCCTCGTTGTCCGTGAGTTTCGTGAGACCGGAGCCGTCGACGTTAACGACGTAGATCTCGTGGTCCCCGTCCTCTCGAGACTGAAATGCAAGCCGTTGGCTGTCAGGCGACCACGTCGGATTGCCATCGAAGAAGAAATTGAAGGTGAACCTCGTTTGGCCGCTGCCGTCGGCGTTCATCACATACAGTTCAGGTCGGGGAGCGGCTCCGGGGAATACCGGCGCGTCGCTATGGAATGGCACCGGGGTGGGCCCGAGTTGGGGAGGAGGATCGGCGTCGCGATTCGATGTGAACGCGATCTTCGTTCCGTCCGGCGACCAGATCGGTCGAGAGTACAGTTGGGCGGGGTGATTAGTCAGGCTGGCCAGCCCGGACCCGTCCGGCCTGACGCGGTGAATATCGGTCTTCCCCTGTGTACGACTGAGAAAGGCGATCCACTCACCGTCTGGCGACCAAGAGGGTTCCGTGTCCTTGGATTCACGGTCCGTAAGTTTCACTCGCCCGGTGCCGTCGGCGTTCATCACGTAGATGTCCTGATTGCCCGTCTCGTCCGAGGAAAAGGCAAGCCTGGCGCTGTCGGCCGACCACGTCGGGGCGCTGTCCCCCAGCGCATCGGGAGTTCCATCCAACGAACAACCCCCGGCGGTCGTGATAGCTATGATCCCGGCAATGACCCCGACAACAATCAGTCCCCGGTCGGTGCGCCCCTCTATTTTCTTCGGTTTTTGCATACCCACTTGGCCTAAATTGACGACAGCGTTACCCCAAGCATACTACTAGGCGCATCCCCATTGTTTCAAATGTGCTTCTGAGCGCAAGCACCCGCCTTAGGAGTGGGAATCGGGGCGGGGGACCATTGGCAGTAGAAGTCCTGCGAAACGTTCGCCCGATGTGCTCTACGAAGAATTAAATATCCGGACCGTCTGAATCTGGGGAATGCCGTAGCGCTCAGTTACGTAGGCGATGTGACTCCCGTCGGGCGACCAAACGATGGGCCCTTGATTCCCATCGAGGTTTTTCGCCTGGGCATTGGTGAGATTTCTCAGATCTTCCCCTTCAAACTGCATCACATAGATGTCCGCGCCAACCACGGTATCTTGGGTGGGGAAGTTCGGACGACCCTCAAAGGCTATCCACGTGCCGTCCGGAGACCATGATGGTCTAGAGTCCTGCAAGCTGGTTCTCTGGCTGCGGTTAAATAGACCGTTTCCGTCGGGCTCCATGATGTAGATTTCAAAGTCGACGGTGTTGCCTGCTGTGGCGAAATCTCGTCTTGCGGATTCGGTAAGCTCCCTACCGAACTCGGACTTCGGGCGGTTCGAGGAGAAGGCAATATACCGGCCATCGGGCGACCAGGCCGGGAAGACGTCAGCGTCCTCGTTGTCCGTGAGTTTCGTGAGGCCTGAGCCGTCGGCGTTAACGACGTAGATCTCGTGATCCCCGTCCTCTCGCGACTGAAATGCAAGCCGTTGGCTGTCGGGCGACCATGTCGGATTGCCATCGAAGAAGAAGTTGAAGGTGAGTCTCGTCTGGCCGCTGCCGTCGGCGTTCATCACATAGAGTTCCGGTCGTGGCGCGGCTCCTGGAAATTCCGGCGCGCCGCTATGGAATGGCACCGGGGTGGGCCCGAGTTGGGGAGGAGGATCAGCGTCGCGATTCGACGTGAACGCGATCTTGGTGCCGTCCGGCGACCAGATGGGTCGAGAGTACAGTTGGGCGGGATAAACAGTCAGGCTGGCCAGGCCGGACCCATCCGGCCTGACACGGTGAATATCGGTCTTCCCCTGTATACGACTGAGAAAGGCGATCCACTCACCGTCGGGCGACCACGAGGGTTCGATGTCCTTGGCTTCGCGGTTCGTGATGTTTACTCGCCCGGTGCCGTCGGCGTTCATCACGTAGATGTCCAGGTTGCCCGTCTCGTCCGACGAGAAGGCAACCCTGGTGCTGTCGGCCGACCAGGACGGGGCGCTCTCGCCTAACGCATCGGGAGCCCTGTTCAATGCAATGCCGGCGACGATCCAACCCCCGACGGTCGTGATAGCTATGATGGCTACAATGACCCCGACGACGATCAATCCCTTGTCGCGGCGGCTCTTTAGCTTTTGCGGCTTTTGCATATCCCGTCACTTCGCCCGGAAGTGACCTCGCTGTCACTCCAGGCATTCCATTACGCGTATTCCCGTCGCATCAGACGTACTTCCAAGCGCAGGGCTATCTCATTTTTCTGATTCTCATGCCTTCGGTCGAGGGACGCAAAGCGAAGCACGCACCCTCCGTCATATGCCTACGCACCCTTGCACACCCATCAGACGTCACTGTTCGAGAGCAGGCGTTCGTCACCAAGAGTGGGAATAGTACGATCTGTGGAAGTTAGGGATGAGGCCGGAAATTGGCGAGGCCCTCTTAAGAAGAATTGAATACTTGTACGGTCTGAACTTGAGGGGTGCCGTAGCGTTCAGTTACGAAGGCGACTTGACTGCCGTCGGGTGACCAAACAATAGGGCCTTCGTTCCCTTCTTGGTTCCGCGCCATTGCCCCGGTGATATTGGTCAAGTCTGCGCCCTCGAACCGCATGACATAGATGTCTCTTGCCGCGCCTTTTTGCGTGAACATAAGGTGCGGCCGGGCCTCGAAGGCGATCCACGCGCCGTCGGGTGACCAGGAAGGAGAGGAGTCCCACAAGCTGGACGTCAGCGTCCAGTTATGTATGCCACTCCCGTCTGTGTTCATGATATAGATGTCAAAATCGACGGGTGAGGCGGTGAATACGGTAGGAAAATTCCGTCTTGCAGCCTCGCTCATTTCCCTTCCGAATTCTGTTTTGGGGCGATTCGATGAGAAAGCGATAAATTGCCCATCCGGTGACCAAGCCGGAAACACGTCCGCGTATTCGTTGTCGGTGAGCTTCGTAAGACTGGATCCGTCAACGTTGACCACGTAGATCTCGTGGTCTCCATCCTCTCGCGACTGAAATGCAAGCCGTTGGCTGTCGGGCGACCATGTCGGATTGCCATCGAATAAAAAGTTGAAGGTCAGCCTCGTCTGGTCGCTGCCGTCGGCGTTCATCACGTAGAGTTCCGGTCGTGGCGCGGCGCCGGGAAACTCCGGGACGTCGTCAAAGTACGGCAACGGGGTGGGCCCGAGTTGGGGAGGAGGTTCGGCGTCGCGATTCGACGTGAATGCGATCATAGATCCGTCCGGCGACCAAACGGGCCGACTATACAGTTGGGCAGGGAAGGACGTGAGAGTTGAAAGACCGGAGCCGTCCGGCCTCACACGATGGATGTCCGTATTGCCCTGCGCCCGACTGAGAAAAGCAATCCACTCACCGTCCGGCGACCACGTGGGATCCGTGTCCTTGGCTTCGCGGTTCGTGAGGTTCACTCGCCCGGTACCGTCGGCGTTCATCACGTAGATGTCCAGGTCGCCCGTCTCGTCCGATGAGAAGGCGACCTTGGTGCTGTCGTCCGACCATGACGGAGCGCTGTGGCCTAACGCATCGGGAGCCTTGTTCAAGGCAATACCGGAGACCACCCAACCTCCTACGGTCGTGACAGCTATGATGGCTGCTATAGCCCCGACGACGATCATTCCCCGGTCGCGGCGGCTCTTTAGCTTTTTCGTCTTTTGCATGGCTTCCTCCCTTACACTAAAGGCGACCACACTCCAATTCCAAGCATACCACTAACGTAACCCGACTGCATCACCCCCGTTTTCGACTGAAAGACCAAACTCAGTCTGACATGGCTAAGTAACTCGTCTAACGACGAGCTTGCCCGCTGTCACTCCTTCGCAATACGCTGTAGACGAGATGTCGTCCTCCACCTCATACGACGCGGTTGTCATCGGAGCGGGCCCGAACGGGCTGTCGGCGGCCATCGTGCTGGTGCAAGCGGGCAAGTCCGTGCTCGTCGTCGAGGCGAAGGATAGTGTAGGCGGCGGTATGCGCTCCGCCGAGCTGACCCTGCCGGGCTTCGTTCACGACATTTGCTCGACCGCCTACCCTCTCGGCGCGGGCTCGCCGTTCTTCAACTCGCTCCCGCTCGCCGAACACGGCCTCGAATGGGTCCATCCGACCGCTCCCGTGTCCCATCCCTTTGACGATGGAACGACCGCCGTGCTGCATCGATCAGTGACGGAAACGGCCGATGGGCTGGACTCCGACGCTGAGGCATACCGCAAGCTCATGCGCCCACTGGTTACCGGTTGGGACGGCGCTGTCGCTTACCTGCTGTCTCCCTTTCGGAGCATACCCACGCATCCCTTTTCCATGGCGCGCTTCGGCCTGACCGGAATTCGATCGGTCGAGTCGGTGGCTCAGAGCAGGTTCGAGGGCCAAAGGGCCCGCGCCCTGTTCGCGGGGATCGGCGCGCACTCAATGCTCCCCCTTGACAGTCCCTCCACCGCAGCCGTCGGGCTGGTGCTGAGTATTACCGGACATGCCGTGGGCTGGCCCTTCGCCCTTGGCGGGGCGCAGTCGATTGCGCGAGCGCTGGCGTCGTACCTGGAGTCGCTCGGAGGGGAGATCGTCACGAACCGGCAAATCGAGTCACTCGATGAACTGCCGGATAGCAGGGCGGTGCTCTGCGACATCTCGCCCGCCCAGCTGCTGGAGATCGCCGATGATAGGCTGGATGGCCGCTACCGACGTCGTCTCGAGTCCTATCGGTATGGGGTCGGCGTGTACAAGATCGACTTCGCGCTGGACGGACCGATCCCATGGAAAGACCCCATGACCGCGTGGGGCGGGACAGTCCACGTCGGGGGAACGCTCGCGGAGATTGCCGAGGCCGAGGCGGCAGTATGGGCGGGCAAAGTCCCCGAAAGGCCGTTCCTGCTCGTCGCTCAACCCAGTCTCTTCGACGACTCACGCGCGCCGGATGGGAAGCATACGGTCTGGGCGTACACGCACGTACCTAGCAGCTCGATGTTCGACGCGACCGACCGCATCGAGGCTCAAATCGAGCGCTTTGCTCCCGGCTTCCGCGACCGGATACTGGCCAGGCACGTTATGGATCCTGCGGCGCTGCAAGCCTACAATACGAACTATGTCGGCGGCGACATCAACGGAGGCGTTCAGGACTTCCGGCAGACGTTCGCTCGGCCAACTCTTCGCTGGAACCCCTACACCACGCCGGCCAAGGGCCTGTACCTGTGCTCCGCTTCGACACCGCCGGGTGGGGGCGTTCACGGCATGTGCGGATACCACGCCGCCCGGTCGGCACTGCGAGACGTGTTTTGAGTGATTGTCCGCGTCGGGATCGAGTATCGTATGAGAAACTAAACTGAGTCCCCACTTGCATCGAATCGTGCTTGCCCGCATCGAATTGACTGAAGGAGAGTTTGTCCATGAGCCCCAGAACACTCAGGATGCTGCTCGCCGGACTCGGTGTCGGCGCACTCGTGGTCGCGGCTTGTGGCTCTCAAGAGGTGGACGAACCGGCAGAGGAGGTGGCAAGCCCCACAGTCGAGCAGGCAGCCCCTTCTCCACAGCCCGACCCGACCTCCCCCCCCACGACCGCGCCGTCACCCGAACCGACGGCGACTCAGGCGCCCTCAACGGCGAACCGGAGCAGCGTAGGCGATCCCAGGGAAAACGATGGCGGCGCCCTCAACGTCACCTCAGTCGTCGTTGACGGCAAAGAGTACGAGGTCGCCAAGATCCTCTCTCAAGACGCTATTCCGGCGATCTTCAATCCGAACTTCTACACTCCCGAAGAAGCGGAACTTCAATACCGCGAGACCGATCTGGTGATCGGCGTCTCGATAGGCGATGAACACCGTGCCTACCACGTCGCTTATCTCAGTGCGCACGAGGTCGTCAACGACGTCGTGGGAGGCAAACCGATCGCGGTCACGTGGTGACCGCTCTGCTTTACGGCCGTAGTGTACGGCCGAGAACTTGAAGAGCAGACAGTCAGCTTCGGCGTGTCGGGGCGTCTAATCCTCAACGCCCTCGTCATGTATGACAGGGAGACCGAGTCGATTTGGAGTCAATTCCTCGCCAAGTCCGTCGCCGGACCTCTGGAGGGCACGGAGCTTGAGATCGTCCCGTCGCTGATGACCAACTTTGCCACCTGGATGAAGCTCCACCCCGATACCTTAGTGCTCGATACTCAGACCAACTATCCAATCGACGATTACTACCTCTCCTACTACCGCGGGTATGAGGCCGGAATCCTCGGCGAAAAGAACCCCGACGAACGCCTTCGAAGGAAGGACCTTGTCCTCGGGGTGACAGGCGATGAAGGACAAATCGCCTACAACTATCTCGATCTGTTGGAGGCGGAGGTAGTCAATCACGAGTTCGAGGATACGCCCATAGTAGCCGCGATTGATCGTGAAGGCGGCGGGGCTGCGATCTTCCGGCGCACGTTGGACGGGGAAGTGCTGGAGTTCGAGTCGATCGACACTATGTCGATGCTCGACACTGCCTCAAACTCGACTTGGGACAAGGCTTCCGGCCTTGCGGTCAGTGGGCCGTTGAGTGGGAAGCGACTCGATCCCTATCCCTACATCATTTCCTTCTGGTTCGCCTGGACGGACTTCTACCCCGATACCGACCTGTACGAACCTCCACCTGGGGACGGCTAGCCGGGCGAATCCTGTGGCCGGGTGGACTCAAGCAGTCCCACGGCGGCGGCGTCACCCGCTTCCGACCGCGAACGCACGTAGTCCCGCATGACGGGCGTCGCTTCTATGAGTCGCGCGTTCGCCAGCTGGATCCCGTCGTCACTCATCCCACCGAAGACCGACGCGATAGTAGTCGACGTGGCGTCGATGATTTGGCGGGGATTGAAGTCGTCGTACTTCCAAGGTCCTGATAGGGAGCCGTCCCCTTCCAGAGACTCGATGATCTGTTGCGCGTCGGTCTCCCCGGCTGAAGCCCGCTCGGAAACGTAGGTGTACAACGACGGGGCGGCAGCCATGAGCGCGGCGTTCTCGAACTGCTTTTCAAGCCCGACAGACCCCCCGTAGACCATTGCCACCGTCTCGTCATCCGGCCCAATGATGCGGGTCGGATTGCCCTCGTTGTGCGTCCACGGTCCCGGCGTCGCCTGCTGCAAGCTCATCTCTTAGTCTCCTGGCCGTTAGAGTCGAAAGTTTCCGCAACGAGTATACCATTGAGACCGTTCATTGACTGCCCAAAAGTCCGATGCTACACTCGCTCGGCCATACTTAAACCACCGAAAGGTCCCCCATGTCAGACACCGATCTCGCCTACCTGCCCGCGACCGAAATTCGCTCGATGATCGCCGAGAAGAAGGTCTCGTCCGTCGAGATGACGAAGCTCTATCTCGATCGCATCGACGCGCTTGACTCGCAGTTCAACTCGTATTTGACCGTCACGGCCGACCTCGCCCTTAAGATGGCTGAAGAGGCCGACCGTGCCGTAGCGCGCGGCGACGACCTCGGCCCGCTGCACGGTCTGCCGATATCGATCAAGGACCTGGAGATGACGGAGGGCATCAGAACGACCAGCGGCTCGCTGATTTTCGCCGACCGCATAGCATCTTATGACTCGGTCGTCGTCGAGCGAGTCAAGAAGGCGGGCGCAGTGATCCTCGGCAAGACCAACACGCCCGAATACGGCCTGCTCGGCCACACGGAGAACCGTCTCGGAGACCACTGCCGCAACCCGTGGAACACTGAGCGGACGACAGGAGGTTCGAGCGGAGGAGCGGGCGCGTCGGTAGCGGCGGGCCTCTGTGCCCTTGCTACCGGAAGCGACGGCGGAGGGTCGATACGCATACCCGCAGGGTTCTGCGGCATCTACGGCATCAAGCCAACCCAGGGCAGGATATCCTACTACCTCGGCCCGGGAGCGGATCCTGCCGCCAACCTTTTCAGCCAGCCCGGCCCCATGACGCGGACTGTCGAAGACTCGGCGGTACTGCTCCAGGTCCTCGCCGGACGCGACCCTCGCGATCCCGGCGCGCTGCGCGACGAGCCCGACGACTACGTTGCCGCGCTTTCAAAGGGCGTCGAGGGAATGAGGATAGGCTGGAGCTCCGACTTCGGCTTTGCTGCGGTTGAGCCGGAAATCCGCGACTCCGCCGCCGCTGCCGCCAGCGCATTTGAAGACCTGGGCGCCGTCGTCGAAGAGGTCGACCTCGTGCTCGATACTCCCTTCGACCAGTTCTGGCCCCTGTTCACCGCCATCATGTATGCCCGTGTTGCAAACGTATTTGATGATAACCGCGACAAGCTGTCGTGGTATGCGCTGGAGTCCCTCGAAACGGGCAAGAACATATCCGGAGCGGAGTTCGTCAATGCACTCGGCCACGTCGACGTGCTTAAGTCGCAGTTCGCCGACGCATTCGATGAGTACGATCTCATCCTCACGCCGACCCTCGCGACGCCCGCCTTCCCGGTCGGCGAGCCTCCGGCCAGGATCGGCGGGCGTGACGTCCACTGGTTCTGGGGCTACACGCCGTACACCATGCCCATCAACATGATCGGCTCGACCGCCGCGAGCATCCCCTGCGGGTTCTCCTCCGACGGCCTGCCCATTGGCCTCCACATCATCGGTTCCCATGGCGCAGAGTCGACCGTCTTCGCCGCCTCCGCCGCCTTCGAGGAGGCCCGCCCGTGGATCCAGCATCGCCCGCCGGTGGGGTGACGTGGGTTATACTATTCATTGTGTTCCAGCATCGGGGGAAGTGTGAAAGTCACCGTTGACATAGATGAGAACCTGCTGAATAAGGCAAGCCGACTCACGGGCATAGATAACAAGAGCGCCCTCGTGAGTGCGTGCCTGCGCGCCCTCGTGGAACGGGAAAGTGCCGCGAGACTGGCAAGTCTCGGCGGGAGTGAACCCCAGTTGCGGTCGGTCCCAAGACGACGGTCAGCGGAGTAACGACACAGCCTGCAGGAAACCTCGACCTAGTTTTCGGACTCAGTCTTGGTCATTCGGTCGTCGATTCCCGCATCCACCGTCCTACCCCGGCCACCCTTTAGCACCGACAGCGCCGCGCCCACGAGCACCAGCCCGGACATCGTGAAGTAGGCCGTCTTCATCCCCGACGTGAACGCTCCGAGCACTCCCTCGGCTCCCGACTCCGATACGGCGGCAAGGCTCGGCTCGAACCCCTGGGAGCCCATCACCGTGACGACGATGGTGGTCGCGACGGCGATTCCCGTGATGTTGGCCGTGTTTCGCACGAGATTCAGGAAACCCGACATCACCCCGTACTTGCTCCGCTCGACGACGCTGAGGATCGAGCTGTTGTTGGGCGCGTTGAATGTCCCCGTCCCGATGCTCTGCGTCACCGTGCCGAGGATGATCAGCCAGACCGGCGAGACCTCCGTAGCCCGCGAGAGGATGAAGAGGCCGGTCGCCGTGAAGAGCAGTCCGCCGACGTTGAACGGCGTCCAGCCGTACCTGTCCGAGAGCCTGCCGCCGAGCGGCCCCATGATGATCATGGCGAACGCAGCAGGCACCAGCACCAGCCCGACCTTGCCCGGCGAGTAACCGAGCACCGATTGAAGGTAGAAGGGCATCAGGAACCGCACCGATGAGATGCTCATGAACGAGATCACGCTTGCCACGACCCCGATGGTGAACACCCGGTGCCGGAACAGCGTCACGTCGAGCATCGGACTCCGGTTCCGCAGCTCCCAGTACGTGAAGAAAGCGGCAAGTCCGACGACTACTATGAACCCCGCAACGATGGGCGGAGCGCGCCAGCCCATCTCTGCGCCGTTGCTCATGGCAAGCAGGAACACGACGAGGACCGCCGTGGACGTGACGGCGCCGACGAGGTCGAAACGGTCCCCGGACAGCGCTCCGTCCGTTCTTCGCCTGTTGAGGATGACCATTGCGACGACGATGGCAATCACCGCGAGGGCTATCGTGAGCATGAACACGCCACGCCAGCCGAAGGCTTCCACGACGAAGCCCCCGATGGCCGGCCCTCCCACCGCGCCGGTGCCGACCGCGCTCAGTTGAAGGCCGAGCGCCTTGCCGCGCTCGCTCTCATCGAAGGCCGAGAGGAGAATCGCCGTTGCCGTCGCCTGCGTCATCGAGGCCCCAAGACCCATCAGCACGCGCGACGCGATCAGCGTGATTACATCACCCGCGACCGCGCACAGCAGGGCGGAGACGAGGAAGATCGAGAATCCCAGGATGTACAGCCGCTTGCGCCCCACTATGTCCGAGAGCCGCCCCATCGGCAGGAGCAGCGAGCTGATCGTCAGGGCATACGCGATCATCACCCACTGGACGGTTGGCAGGTCGGTGCCGAACTCGTTTGCTATACTCGGAAGCGCGACGGCTACGCTGCCATGGTCGGCCACGGACACGAATATGCCCAGCCCAATGGTCGCGACTACCCACCACCGGTACCGTTGCGAGGTATGTATCCGTATAGCCGGCCTCCTAGTCGGGCAGCGCCAAGAATACCATAGCGTCCTTCAGTTCGTTGTAATGTCTATGCCCTCGAAACATCCGGCGAGAAAAGCCCACGCGTTGTCGCTCTTGGTCGTCCTGGCGACCCTGCTAGTCGTCACGCTCGCAATGGCGTGCGGCGGCGACTCAGTGCCCGCCGTCCCGACTCCCACCATCGCCGCCGTCGAGAAACCTCCGACACCTCCAACCATACCCGCCACGCTCGAACTGGCAAGACCGTCCCTAACCGTGGTGGTGAGCGCGGAACCCGCGATATCGGCCTCCACAGACGTCGTGACGGAGGATGACCTGCTAAACACCACCCATCCGCTCGAAGGCAGTCACGCCCCGGAATTCACCGGACTCGAGTCGTGGATAGGTTCAGACCCCGTCACCCTCGCGTCCCTGCAGGGAAAACTCATCCTCATCGACTTCTGGACGTACTCGTGCATCAACTGCATTCGTACCCTGCCGTTCATCCTCGAATGGCAGGAGAAATACGAGCCGCTCGGCCTCCGCATCATCGGCGTGCATACCCCGGAGTTCGACTTCGAGAAGGACGCCGAGAACGTGGGGGCGGCCGTCGAGCGTTTGGGCATCGACTACCCCGTGGCGCTGGACAACGACCGCAAGACTTGGGACGCATTCGGCGTCACCGCGTGGCCCGCGAAGTACCTTATAGACGTTGATGGCATCATCCGCTACGCCGAGGTCGGGGAGGGCGGATACGTCGCCATGGAGCAGACCATCCGCCACTGGCTCGGACAGGCGGACGTCGACGTCTCTTCAGTTCCGTTCGAGCCGGAGGACTACCACCTCGACCCCGAGATCGACCGCGCCGGTCGTGTCGGAGACCGTGAGCTGGCCCGGACACGGGAGATCTACGCCGGGTACCAGCGCAACCTGCCGTTCCATCGCTTCCCGCCTCCCGATCCGTGGGTCCTCTACGAGCAATTCTATGAGGGCCTCGACAGCGACGTGTTCTTCGAGGATGTCCCGGAGCACGAGAACCAGCACCTCTACATTCAGGGCCTCTGGCACGTCGGCCCGGAGAGCCTCACCCATGCCCGCGCCACCGACGACTTCGAGGACTACCTCGCCATCAAGTACAACGCCAAGACCGTCAACGCCGTCCTCGGCCACGACGGCGGCGCACCGTACCGGGTGCGCGTCACCCTCGACGGCATCCCCCTGTCACCCGACGACGCCGACACCGACATCCGCTTCGACGACATGGGTAACAGCTACCTACACGTCGACGAGTCCAGAATGTACCGCCTCATCAGGACAACCGAATACGAGCAGCACGAGCTTCAACTCAGCTCGAACTCAGACCGCTTCGAGCTGTTTACGTTCACGTTCGGGGCGTACGAGAACCTAGAGGATAATTGAGGGGCTGTTGGGAATCGACTATCATTCATCGGTGAGGGTGAGTTTGCATTCGGTCTGCAGGGCATAGTCGGATGCCTCAACGGTCACATAGAACTGGCCGGTGGCATTATTGTTCGTAATGAGGTCGTCGAGATCGCCTGAGAGTCCGCTAAGGCGAGCATAGTAACAGGAATCCAGAATGCCTTGGCCGGCCTCACCACGATAGGTTCCTGGGCCAATATCGCGCCCAACTAAGTAGATTCCCTGGTCAACGGTTGTGTGCGGTTGATCGGGTGACGGCCATTCGGCGAGAGCAGTGATTTCACACCCTGTCTGGAAGTACGCGTCAGTGTCTTGGATTTCAACGTAGAATTGACCCTCTGCACTGCCAATAGCGAGGACATCGTCAATGTCACCTCTCGCGCTACTAAGACGGGACCAATAGCACGATCCGAGAAGGCCCCCATCCGCAAACCCGGCGTAAATACCATGGGCAATATCACGCCCGACCATGTACATGCCCGCTTCGACCTTTGTTAGCACTTCGGCTGGCTTGGGCCAATCCACAATGGCAGTGATTTCGCATCCAGTCTGGAAATATGCGTCAGTGTCTTGAATCTCAACGTAGAATTGACCTTCTGCACTGCCATTGGCGAGCACATCCTCAATGGCACCTCGTGCGCTGCTAAGGCGGGACCAATAGCACGATCCAAGAAGACCTCCATCCGCAAATCCGGCGTAAATGCCATGGGCAATATCACGCCCGACCATGTACATACCCGCTTCGACTTTTGTTAGCACTTCGGCTGGCTTGGGCCAATCCCCAATGGGAGTGATTTCGCATCCAGTCTGGAAATATGCGTCGGTTGCCTTGATCTCGACATAGAATTGGCCTACGGGACTATCGTTGGCGATGATTTCGTCGAAATCTCCTGTCGCACCACTGAGGCGCGCCCAATAGCAACTGTCAAATACACCTGTGCCCGTACGACCTACATAGATATCAGATTGAATATCTGTGCCTACTTTGTAAGTGCCCGGATCGAGACTAAGTTTAGGGGTAGGAGTCGCCGTGGGCGTAGAAGTTGGAACAGGGGTAGAGGTTGGGGCAGGGGTAGAAGTTGGGGCAGGGGTAGAAGTTGGGGTAGGAGTAGAGGTTGGGACAGGAGTAGAGGTTGGGACAGGTGTAGAAGTTGGGGCAGGTGTAGAAGTTGGGGCAGGAGTAGAGGTTGGGACAGGAGTAGAGGTTGGGATAGGTGTAGAGGTTGGAACAGAGGTAGAAGTTGGGGCAGGCGTAGAGGTTGGAACAGAGGTAGAAGTTGGGGCAGGCGTAGAGGTTGGGATGGATGTAGCAGTCGGTACAGCTGTGACGGCCTCTTCGGGTGCTGTCGATGGCTGATGGGTTGGAGACAGTGTGGGCATCACTGTAGGTTCTTGTACGCGAAGTAGGCTGACAGTTGGTTCAGGCGTCGGAGAGGGTGCGGTTCTCGCGATTGATGCGCTAGCAGGGACAGGCTGAGTGGGAGTGGGCGATATCTGAGATGCAGGATTGGGTGCGCTGGTCGAAGGCACGGGGGATTCTTCCGAGCAGGCTGAGGTCAGCAGCGCTAGTAAGAGGGCTGCAAGAAGAGCAAGAAATCTCAACACGTTTACTCCTACGATTGATACAAAATGTCGGAAGGATTATACATTCTGGAGGACGCATGCGGCTCCCTCCATTGTCAGCACTCGGAAATTGAGGACGGGGGATCAAGTAAGGGCAGGTGCATGGTGGTGCCGAAGGTGAGATTCGAACTCACACGGGACATAACTCCCAACGGTTTTTGAGACCGCCGCGTCTACCATTCCGCCACTTCGGCAGGCACTGACACGCTTCAATTATCCCAACGACACGCGTCCCGGTCAACGTTCGCGGGTTTTGCGGGGTGGCAAATAAGCCGCCGCAGCCGTTCGTGGTGAGCTTGTCGAACCATGTTCGGCGATGCCACCCTTCGATAGGCGGGGTTATTCTCGTACTGCCTTTAGGAGGTTTGTGCGTCTATTCGTCGGTCTTCGAGGATAAGAGCAATCGCCTCCCCTAGGTCACGCCGGGCATCTTCCTCTGTTCGTCCTTGGCCGTTGGCGCCTGGGACTTCGGGACAGAATGCTATGTACCAGTCGCCATCTTTCTCAACGATGGCAGTGAATTCACTTTGCATCTTCGTTTACCCCAGTCTGCATTTAACTGCACTCCTTAGGAAATCCCCTCACGCCACCCTCGCCACGTTGAACGACTCATCGACGAACCATAGCCCTTGGTACTTCTGCAACACCTCTGATGTCACATCGATGTAGTCGCCTTGGCTCATGGCGGGCCGGAGGCGCTCGTCCTCGATCTGGGCGACGTAGGTCGCGGCGTTCCACGCTGCCAGCACGGTTGACGTGCTGATGGTGGTCTCCAGCTCGGAGGGCGGCAGCCGCAGGTCGTAGCGGAACTGCGCCCGCGAGTCGGGATAGCTCAGGAACCGGAGCTCCGGATGGCTGTCGCCCAGCTGGGCGCTCAACTCTCTCAGGAGCTCCTGGCGCGGCGTACGAAACGGGTCCGCGGAAGGCCAGATGCCGCGGATTATCTCCATGCCCGGGTCCATTCCGGTCGACTGGATGACGACCATACACCCCCCGGGCGCCAGGGAGCGCGCCAGCGGAGCGAGCACGTTCCTGACCTTGACCGCAGCCGTCGATCTCGCCCTGAATGGCTGGGCCGCAACTACCAGGTCGTACTCGTGCTGCGAGTCCCCTTTCTGGGGGATGACCGACGCCAGCGGCCATTCCTGGTCTTGACGGTAAAGGACCAGCACCGAGGGAGTCACGTAGAGGGGATTGCCCGTGCGCTTGCTCGGCGTCGTCTTCCACCATTCCTGGACAATCCGCTCCAGGTCGCTGATCTGCTCGTCGAACTCGTAGGCCGTGCTGCCCTCCAGCGGCACTTCGAGCCAGTTGAGGCGCGCCTTCATCTCACTCGACCGGGGATGGAGCCACGGCGCTTCCGAGTAGAGCATATTGGTCACCACCAGCACGGTGAGCGGATGCTCATAGAACCTGTCGGCCATCTTCTCCAGGCTGAGCCGGATGTCCTCCTGGCTGATCTCCTTCCCGACGATCAGAAACGGCACGGTGGGATACCGGCGGTGCAGGTCCCTCATGAGACGGGTGAGGACGGTCGCATCGCCCATGCCGGCGTCGAATACGCGCAGGGCAGGCGGCCCCGGTCGCAGACCCCTGATGTCCATGGCGATGCGCTCGGCGATCACCTTCTTCTCGCTGCAGGTGCTCACGAAGAGAAGATACTTCTCTCGGTTATCGTAGAACCGGAATTGTCGCTCAGAGCTATCGGGCATTTCGACCATGCTGCGTTCCGGCCTTGGCTGGCGAGCTTAATGAACCCTTATGGATAGGATGCACCAAACAGCCCGTCTGTGTCGACCTACGTTGAGGTTGGCACGCCACTGGCCGGAATAGACCTACCAATAGGTCGTGTCTCACGCCACATACGGAATCGTCTGCGGCCCCTCCGGCAGGACACAGACCCGCGCTCCCTTCCCGCTCTCTCGTAGCGCCTCGGACACCGTGTCCTCGATGCTGTCGATGGGCGTCAGGTGCGCCTCCCTCACCTGATCCGGTGAGAGATACCCGGACTTCAGGTACACGCTCGCTCGCATCTGTATCTGCGCCTGGAGCTGCACCTGCCACTGGTCGTGGACGTTGTGGCCGTCCGCGAGGATCATGTCGAGCAGGTCTTCCGGCGAGTCGCGCATCGTTAGCAGCTTCTTGTACTGGCCGTGATCGGGTATTCCGTCGCTGCACTCCGCGGCGCAGACGATGGTCCCGCCATCTTTGACGACCTTCGCCGCCGCCGACATCCCCTTGACGGTCTGGTACAGGTTCTGGTCGAGCGGATACCCGCTGTTGGTCGTCACGACCACGTCGAACGGCCTCTCGACCTCCTGCATCGCCGTGCTCTTGGCCGAGCGACACGCGGCCTCGTGGGCCTGGAAGAGATCGCCCGCGTAGACGCTGGTGATCTTCCGGTTGCGGTTGATCGTCACGTCCACGCTGAAGTCCACGCCCGTCATCGCGGCGATGTCGCGAACGTCGTCATGGACGGGATTGCCGTGAATGACGCCCCACGTCGCCATCGGGTGCGCGATCCGCTCCGCGTTGTGGAGCTGCATGATGGTGTCGAATCCCGCCAGACCCGGAGCGACCATCTTCGGTCCGCCGCTGAAACCCGCGAAGAAGTGCGGTTCGACGAATCCGGTCGTGATTCGCACGTCGGCTGCCAGCCACGCCTTGTCCAGCCACACGGGAATGCCGCTCGACGACTCGCCGACGTACTCCAGCGTCTCGGAGTCGAACGCGCTGTGGTTCACGATCCGGTAGCTCCGGGCGATGTCGGGGCCGAGCATCTCGTCGAGCTCTTCCGGCGTGTTCGGACGATGCGTACCCGTCGCGATCATTATGGTGATCTGATCCGTCGGCACGTGTGCCAGCTCTCGCAGCAGCACCGGCAGCACCGTCCTCGACGGCATGGGCCGCGTCACGTCGCACACGGATATGGCGACCGTCTGTCCGGGCTTGACCAGTCGCCGGAGGGTCGGCCCACCGCCCAGGGGATTTCGGAGCGCGTTGCGTATCGCCCCCTCCTGATCGGGAAGGCCGGGAACGTAGGTCGGCTCGATGACCATCGTGAGGTCGTCGGGAAGCTCGACCTCGAGGCCCGTCCGTCCGTACGCGAGGTTGACCAGCATCGCTACGCCCTGAGCAGCTCTTGGCAGAACTCCACGCACTGGACGAGCTCGGAGATGACGACGTACTCGCGCAGCGTGTGCATGTTGTAGTCCGCCATGCCGCACACGATGGCGGGAATGCCGTTCGCCCAGAAGACGTTGGCGTCGCTCCCGCCGCCCGAAAGCTGGAAGTCCGGCTCCAGACCGATGGCGCGGAGGGCGGTCGTCACCCGCCGCGTCGTATCGTGCTCCTCTTCGATGCGGAACGTCTTGAACTTGGGGTAGATGTCGCTCTCGATGGAGGCATCGGGGTATTCCGCGCTCACGTCGGTCAGCACGTTCTGGATTTCGAGCAGCAGGTTGTCGAGTGTCTCCATGTTCAGCGTGCGGAACTCTCCCGTTAGAGTCGCGCTCTCAGGCACCGTGTTGCGCGTCGAGCCGCCCTCGATGGTCCCGATGCTGAACGTGGTCTCCTCGTCGAGCCGACCCTGTGGGAGCCGCGTGATGATCTCCGAGGCGACGCGGATGGCCGATATGCCGTTCTCCGGCTCGATGCCTGCATGAGCGGCTCGCCCCGTGATAGTGAAGTCGTAGGCGATATACGTGGGACTCGCCAGCGTGATGCGGTTGACCGGCCCCTCACGGTCGAACACGATTGACTCCTTTGACCGCACCATGGAGAAATCGAGCTTGTGCGCCCCGATGAGGCCGGGCTCTTCTTCCCGGGTCAGGACGACCTCTACCGGGATGGATGCTGTCCCGTCCTCGCGCATGGAAGTGAGCGTCTCGAGAATGATCGCCAGTCCTGCGTTGTCGTCGCCGCCGCCGATGGTCGTTCCGTCCGAGGTGATCTTGTCGCCGTCCACGATGGGCTTGATCCCGTTGCCGGGTGACACCGTATCGAGATGGCCCGACAGCATGAAGGGGTCGTCCCCCTCCTCGTGCGCGATGACGTTGCCGTAGTCGTCCGTCTCGACCTCGAAGCCGAGGGTGGTCAGGCGGCTAGTCATCTCCTCCGCCTTTGCCGTCTCATTGCCCGACTCGCTGTCGATCTGCACGAGGTCGCAGTACGTCTTCACCAGGCGGTCTCGGTCGATCATTTCTTCCCCCTTCGCGGCGCGATATCACTCACACCACAGTATAGCAAGACAGGGGGAAGAGCCGCGCAATTAGCGCAGCTCGATCCGCTCGGCGTCGGGTGGGACGGGCAGGGCGTCTTCATGCGTGGGCTGCACCGTCGCCGCCCATTCCTTGATGATGTCCATCTCCCGGAGCATGGCCGTGCTCTGCTCGTATACGTCATCAGGGTCCCAGCCGTCCAGTAGACGCGCCATCAGGCGCTCCCGCACCTCCGTGTATGCCGGATCAGACCCAAGGTCGTGGAGTTCCCCGGGATCATCGTCGAGGTTGTACAGCACAGGCGATTCATGCCCCCGGTAGTAATAGAGCTTCCACGGCCCCTGCCTCACCATCCGCGAGGGCGGGTCGGTCCCGAATCCGGGCACGCCCGTCATTCCGTGCAGCTCGCTGAAGGTCTCGTTGACGCGAGTCTCGTCCGCACGTCCTTGCAACTCCGTCCACAGTGAACGTCCCGCAATGCCCGGCAGCGCTCCCGCTCCCGCCGCCTCGATGAACGTCGGCGCGAGGTCGAAGGTGTTGCAGATGACCGGATTCCTCGATCCACCGGGAACAACGCCCGGCAGCCGCGCGATCAGTGGCACCCCCACCGCTTCCTCGTAGTAGCTGCTCTTCCACCACATCCCGTGCTCGCCCGCAGCCTCCCCGTGGTCGGTCGTGTAGATGACAAGCGTATCTTTAGACAGGCCCGTCTCGTCGAGCTTGTCGAGAATCTTGCCGACCGACGCGTCGAACAGTTCGCACATGCCGTAGTAGGCGGCGCGTGCCACACGTATCTGGTGCTCGGTGAGCGGCTCGTCGATGTGCCGGAGCCTCTTCATGTCCTTGACGGCCTGCGGCTGCCGCTCCAACTCCTCCGCCGTCGGCATCGGCACGTCGACCTTGTCGAAGTAGTAGTCGAACAGTTCCTCCGGCGCGAAGAAGGGACAGTGCGGCATCATGAACCCCGCGACGGCGGCGAAAGGTCGGCCCTCACCGCCAGCCTTCTCGTCGAGGTACTCGACAAGCGCATCGGTCACCATGTCGTCAAAGGCGTTGTAGCTCGTGAGGCCCACGCCCGCCATCTCGACGCTCACCCGGTGCTGCGATGTCGTGTCTTGGGGAATGTCACGGAACATCGGCTCCCCCTGCATGGGAGCGCCGGGGTGAACGGCCATGTACTCGCCGAGCGGACGCTTCTCGAATCCGTGCCGCTGGTCCGGCCCAACGAAGTGCATCCTTCCGATCAGGGCCGTCTCGTAGCCCGCTATCCCAAGCGAGTGCGCCCACGTCGGGATGCCGGAGTGCAGCACGTTCTGATTCGTCCACACCCTGTTGCCTGTCGGCGTCCGCCCCGTCATGAACGACATCCTGCTCGGAACGCACACCGGCGAAGGGCAGTAGGCGCTCTCGAACAGCATCCCCTCCGACGCCAGCCTGTCGAGGTTCGGCGTCCGCACCAGCGAGTCGCCGTAACAACCAAGCTGCCGCTTGCTGTGCTGGTCCGACATCAACACCAGGAAGTTGGGACGGGACGCCGTTGCGCGTTTGCTCATATCCGTAGACTTTGATCTTCGCCGTCGGACTATTCAGGCACTATCGTCTTTGACCGCACCGTCTGCGCGGCCAGCCTGTCGGGATCGGGCTGCGGCAGGCCGTCAGTGAACGGCTCGAACGTCAGGCGCTCCGTGAGCTCCATCGGCGGTCCCGAGAGGTCTTCCGTGTAGAACCGCGACGAGGGGAACAGGTCGCCCGGATAAGTGAAGTTCGGCAGCGTCGCCACCTCCACGCAGAGAGCGCCGCCGAGCGCGCTTTCGAGCATTCCCCCGATCCACACCGGCACACCCGCGTCACGACATAGGTCGTGGACGGCGAGGGCGTTGCTGAGTCCTCCGATCCGTCCCGGCTTGATGTTGATGTACTGCGCCGCGCCGACCTGTACGGCCTGCTCTGCAGCCTTCACGCTCACGATGGTCTCGTCGAGACACACGGGCGTCTTGATCTGCCTGGCAAGCTCGGCGTGATCGAGCACGTCCGCGTAGTACAGCGGCTGCTCGATGAACGCCAGTCCCATGTCGTCGATGGCCTTGAAGAACGGCAGGTCGTCCAGCGTGTAGCCGGAGTTGCAGTCGATATGGAACGTCATCTTCGGGAACGTGGACGTGACCGCCTTGAGCATGTCGAGGTCCCAGCCCGGAGCGGTCTTGAGCTTGATGCGCGGGAATCCCGTGTCCACCGCCTTCTGGATGTTGCCCAGCAGCATGTCTATCGAGTCCTGGATGCCGAAGTCCGCTCCCGCCTTCACCTCCCGCGTCTCCCCGCCGAGCAGTCGATGCACCGGCGTGTCCGTGATGGCGCTCTCCAGCGTCCACCACAATATCTCCACCGCGGCCTTCGCGAACGAGTTGCCCTTGAACACCCCCAGCCGGTCGTTCAGGTCCTGCGCGGTCTCGTATTCCCGCCCGACCACGAATGGCCCAAACACCTCCGTGACGTGGTAGAACACCGATCCTGCGCTCTCCGGGAGGTAGGTCGGTGCAAAGAACGGAGTCGACTCCGACCACGCCGTGTGTTCCCCGCTCTGTGCCTTTACGAGAACGCTGTGGATGTCGTAGTCCTCCCCGTAGGCCGTCCGCCACGGGTAGATCAGCGGCATCTCCACGTAGTACACGTCGAGTCGGTCGATCTTCATGGTGTGTCTACTCCTTCGTCTTCAGGCGCTCGGGAGCGGCGCATGTCGGAGCAATTATACGCGCACACGAAGTCCAAGAGGGGGCAAAACGCTTCCGTTCACCCTGAGCTTGTCGAAGGGTCGTTCATGGTTCGACAAGCTCACCACAAACGGTTCGATCCCTTCTATGGATCGCTCCATTCCCGCACCTTCGGCAGCGGATCGTCGAAAAAGTCCGCCAGGTCCTCCCGCACAGCGATGAACTCGTGCGCCAGCACTTCTATTCCCTGCAGCGTCTTGCTCGTCTGGATCTTGCCGGTCTGCCGGTACACCACCACGTACCCGTGGCGCGTCACGATCTCCTCGATGGTCAATTCAGGCAGATCGAGCTCGAAGATGACGTGCGGCCGCGCAACACCACACCGTCTAGCGATGTCCTCCGTGAATTCCAAATACCTCGGCAGCACACGCAGGAGCCCCGTGCTGTCCCGCTCGACCTCGCCCGTGATCTCACAGTCGGTGAAGTGCGGCGTAGTGACGCCCCGCCGGTCGATGAACTCGACATTCCCGTAGTGCGGGCCGAGTGCGTGGAAAGGAACGAATCCCGCCTGTCCGCTCATGACGACCAGCCTGCCTTCGACCTCCGGCTGCAGTCTCTCGATCACCGAGCCAAGCTCCTCAACCACCGGCATGTCCCGCAGATGCGTCCGGTTGGGCCGCGCGAACCACGAGTACCGCTCAATCGGCAGGCCCTGCTCCTCTACCTGCGCCACTTCCCATATCGGCGTGCTGACGGAGCCGAACTTGGCGAACCAGACTGCTCCTACGACGTGGAACGCAATGATCCCCCCGATCGCGTACACCTGCAGGTCGCGCAGCTTGATGCGGGGGATGATGACCACAGCCAGCACCGCCAGCGCAGGCACGACCGGCACGATGAAGCGCGAACCCTCCATCCAGTCGCCCCCGACAAGGAAGATGAAGCTGATGTACTCGACTGCGTAGAGGGCCAACAGCAGCCCGCCGATGAACTCCGGCTCGTCCCGCACGAACCGGCGCGCCATATACACCACTCCCACAACGGAGAAGAACGGCAGCAGCGACACGGGAGGCGGCATCAGTGCCGACGTGAGGTACTCAACCCCATCGCCCAACGAGCCGAGAAAGGCGTCGCCTCCCAGCTTCGCCGTCACCGGCTGCGGCAGCCAGTCACCGAAATACAGGGTCTTGAATGCGACGATAGCGGCCATCAGAACGGCCCCGGCAAGTGCCGCCCACATGACCTTGCGGATCGCCAGCGCGTAGTCCTCCAGTCGCTCGTCGGCCACCGTGATGCCGCGTATTCGCAGAATCACGAACATCGCTAGGAGCACCGACCCGATGACGAAGATCGCCTCCGGCCTGGCGAGCAGGAACGCGCCTATGCCAACCCACACCGTCGCAGGAGGCCTCCCGGCTCCGGGCCGCTCGACGTACCGGGTCAGGTGGTACAACAGCGCGGTCGCGGCCAGCGCCGTCATCGTCCCTTCGAGTCCCCCCGTCGTCCAGTACACGAACGGCGCCGCCGTAGCGACGACCATCGCCGCGCCCACGGCATACCACCGCCCCACGTACAGCCGCGCGAACTCGTATGTGTAGATGACCGTCACGACCCCAAACACCACCGACATTGGCGGCCCAATCGCCGGAACCGAGAGCCTCGTCACGAACGACAGCACGCCCAGCACCAGCACGTGGAGCAAACTCGTCGACTGCTCGATGTGAGCGCCGTTGATATTGGCGATCTCCCCGAACTCCCTCAGCGTGTGCGCCGCCCAGTAGGTGATGTACGCGTCGTCACGCCCCGCCGACGGAAACAGCGAAACGGAAAGGCCGAGCAGTCCTGCAATCGGCAGCAGGACGGGCCAGGAAGTGGAGATATAGCTACGAATGGTGGTAGTCAATGGTGACGCCGTTCCCGCGGAGTTGTGAGCATCATCATAGGGCGCGGTGAGGATTGCGACAACTCCATATACCTTGACCCCCACCCCGCAGCCCCTTTATACTGCGCTTAACCGAATACACACAGGCAGCGAACAGGAGTAGTAGGTCTCCGGCGACGCTCAGAGAACCGGGTTAGGTGAGAGCCGGCGCGCACGCAGAGACCGAATGGACCTGGGAGCCTCCATCCGAACCCCACCGTAACGGGGAAGTAGGCGTGGACGGAAAGGGCAACCGTTACCAGTGCCCGGGGCATTTACGGCTCTCACAAGGGAGCCCGCGTGCCTGACAGAGGTCTTCCGGCCCTTAGGCCGGGCGACGAAGCAGGGTGGCACCACGGATTTCGACCCGTCCCTCCATTGGGATGGGTCTTTTTGTATACGGGGAAAACTCGACAGCTGGGAGGAATCAGCCGATGGGACGCATTGGCACATCGTTGTGGCGACGGTAATAGCACCCCGTTCGCTCCCGTATCAAGTACGGGACAGACTCTGAGCTTGTCGAAGGGTTCCCCATGGTTCGACAGGCTCACCACGAGCGGTTTACGCGGACCTTTTAGTTCGCGCCGTAACGCATCACAACGAAAGGACATTCCCAATACCATGCAAACAGAAACGATTACCGTCGAAAACACGGGCACGGCGACGCGGAAGAAGCGCGTCCTGAGCGGCATCCAACCCTCGGGCGACCTCCACCTCGGCAACTACCTCGGCGCGATCAAGCGGTGGGTCGAGCGGCAGTACGAGAAGGAGAACTACTTCTGCATCGTCGACCTGCACGCCATCACACTGCCCCATGACCCCGACGCGCTGCGCCATCGCACGCGGGGGGTCGCCGCCCTGTACATCGCTTCCGGGCTCGATCCGGACCACTGTCCCATCTTCATCCAGAGTCATGTGACAGCTCACGCGGAGGCGTGCTGGCTGGCGGGTTGTGTTACGCCGCTCGGCTGGCTCGAACGCATGACGCAGTACAAGGACAAGGCCGGTCGCTCCGACAGTAGCGAACGCATCTCCACCGGGCTGCTCGCGTACCCCGTCCTGATGGCCTGCGACATCCTCCTCTACAGCGCCGACGAGGTGCCGGTAGGCGAGGACCAGAAGCAGCACGTCGAGCTTTCCCGCGACATCGCCCAGCGCTTCAACCACATGTTCGGCGAGACATTCGTCCTTCCCGAGCCGATGATCCCGGAGATCGGCGCGCGCGTCATGGGATTCGACGACCCCACCCGAAAGATGTCCAAGAGCTACGAGCACATCCGCGGCCACCTCGTAAAGATGGTCGACGAGCCGAAGGAGATCGAGCGCACGATCAAGCGCGCCGTCACCGACTCGGGGAACGAGATCGTCTTCTCGGAAGACCCCGCCAAGGCCGGAGTTAACAATCTCCTCGGCATCTACCAGGTCATCACCGGCAAGACGCCGGAGCAGGTCGAGGCCAACTTCGCCAACGCGCGGGGCTACGGCGACCTGAAGAGCGCTGTGGCCGAGGTGGTCATCGAGGAGCTTCGACCGATCCGCGAGCGGTACAACGAGATCATGGACGACGTGTCGGAGCTCGACCGCATCCTCGCGGACGGCGCCGACCGCGCCGGAGCCGTGGCGAACGCCAAGCTCCGCGAGATGAAGGAGCGCATGGGCTTCGTCCTGCCGGGAGGTGGGTCATGAGCGGCCCATACTATCCGAGTCTCGAAGAGGTCGAGCGTCTCGCCGAGCAGGGCAACATGGTGCCCGTCTACCGCGAGGTCAGCGCCGACCTGGAGACGCCCGTGTCCGCCTACATCAAGGTGGCGCGCCCCCCCTACTCCTTCCTCCTCGAAAGCGTCGAGGGCGGTGAACACATCGCCCGCTACAGCTTCATCGGAACGGAGCCGCTCGGCGTGGTGAGGACAGGCGCCGACCAGCCGAACGGCATGGTCGATCCCTTGATTCCCATCCAGCGGACGATGGACGCCTACGACTTGGTGCCCAATCCCGATCTTGGGCCGTTCAACGGCGGCATGGTCGGCTACATCTCCTATGATGCCGTGAAGTACTTCGAGCGGCTCCCGACACCGGAAAACGACCCGGTCGACGTGCCGGAGTCGGTCTTCATGATGACGACCACGTTCCTCATCTTCGACCACGTCCGGCAAATCATCCGCGTCGTCAGCCACGCATTCCTCGACGGCGACGTGGAGACCGCCTATAAGGAGGCAATCGAGCGAATCGACGAGATCGTGAGACGTCTCGACGAGCCGCTCCAGGCTCCGCCACGCTCCACGAACGGAACGTCGGGCTCCGAGGTCACCTCGAACTTCACGCACGAGGAGTACGACCACATCGTCGAGCGGTGCAAGGAGTACATCTACGCCGGGGACATCATCCAGACCGTCCCCTCGCAGAGGTTCTCGCGGCCCACGACGGCCCACCCGCTGGCGATCTATAGGGCGCTGCGGGCGATCAACCCTTCGCCCTATATGTACTACCTCGAGCTCGACGACTTCCACATCGTCGGGGCCTCGCCGGAGGAGTTGGTGCGCGTTCACGACGGCGTTGTTACGACTCGCCCCATAGCCGGGACCAAGCCGCGCGGCAAGACGCAGGAAGAGGACGACGAGAACGAGCGTCACCTGCTGGCCGACGAGAAGGAGCGCGCCGAGCACATCATGCTGGTGGACCTCGGTCGCAACGATCTCGGTCGCGTTTGCAAGTCCGGCACCGTCGGCGTCACGGAGCTCATGATCGTCGAGCGGTACTCCCACGTCATGCACATCGTCTCCTACGTCCAGGGCGAGCTCCGCGACGACAAGACGGCCTACGACGCCCTGCGCTCGTGCTTCCCCGCAGGAACGCTCTCAGGTGCGCCGAAGATCCGCGCGATGGAGATCATCGCCGAGATGGAGTCCGACAGGCGCGGCCCCTACGGCGGCGCGGTCGGCTACTTCGACCTCAACGGAAACATGGACACGGCGATAACCATACGCACGATGGTCATAAAGGACGGCGTGGCCCACGTTCAGGCCGGCGGCGGCATCGTCTTCGACAGCGTGCCCAAGACCGAGTACGAGGAGACCATCCACAAGGCTTCCGCCGTGCTGCGGGCCATCGAGCGCGCGGAGCAGGGAGGCTGACCGGCCATGATTCTTCTCATCGACAACTACGACAGCTTCACCTACAACTTGTACCAGTACCTCTCCGAGCTCGGCGCGGACGTGCACGTCGAGCGCAACGACCAGACGACCATCGAGGACATCGACGCGATGGCCCCCGAGAAGATCGTCATATCGCCCGGCCCCTGCACGCCCGAGCAGGCGGGCATCTCCAACGATGTCGTTCGCCACTTCGGCCAGACTGTCCCGACGCTCGGCGTGTGTCTCGGTCACCAGTGCATCGGCTACTCCTTCGGCGGCACGGTCGGCTATGCGGGAGAGATCATGCACGGCAAGACCTCCATGATCCATCACACCGGCGAGGGAGTCTTCGCCGGGCTGCCAAACCCCTTCGAGGCGATCCGCTACCACTCGCTGGCAATCCACCCCGACGACGTCCCACCCGACCTTAAAGTCACGGCGTGGACGGATAAGGGTGTTATCATGGGGGTACGGCATACGACGCTGCCGATCGAGGGCATCCAGTTCCACCCGGAGTCGATCATGACCAAAGTGGGGAAGGACCTGCTGAAAAACTTCCTCGATCAGTGAAGGAAAAATGTCGATCACACCTGAACAACTGAAGGAGCTGACCGACGAGCCGCTGCTGGCCGTTCTGGCAACGGTCAACCCCAGCGGCACGCCCCAGGCGACCCCCCTGTGGTACCACTACGACGGCGAGTGCTTCGTGGTGACCTGCTACGCCCACCGCGTTAAGGTGCGGAACATTCGCCAAAACCCGAACGTCGTCCTCGTCGTCGTTGACAGCGTTAACAACGGCAAGGGACTCATCATTCGTGGCGTGGCCGAGATCGTGGAGGAAGGAGCGGAGGAGGCGACCGTCGTCAACGGCGTCAAATACCTCGGTGAAGAGCAGGGTAGGGAAGCCGCCGAAGGACTGAATGCAATGGGCAGCAGGGTTGCCCTCCGAATCAGGCCCGAGAAGATCATCTACGGCGATTGAAGAATGGAGGGGTAAGGCAGTGATTCAGGAAGCAATCGACAAACTCGTTTCGGGCTGTTCACTGACGCAGGAAATGGCCGCCGACGCCATGAGGCAGATCATGGCTGGAGACGCCACGGATGCCCAGATCGGCTCCCTTGTGACCGCCCTCCGAATGAAGGGCGAGACTCCCGAAGAGATCGCCGGCATGGCCCAGGTTATGCGCGAGTCGTCCCTGCACGTCGAAGTGGAAGGCCCCCTCGTTGACACCGCCGGCACCGGCGGGGACGCCTCCAACACGTTCAACATCTCCACGACCGCCGCGTTCGTCATCGCGGGCGCGGGCGTGCGTGTCGCCAAGCACGGCAACCGAGCCATGTCCGGCTCCACGGGCAGCGCCGACGTTCTGGAATCCCTCGGCGTCAAGATCGACCTCAGCCCTGAAGGAGTCAAGACCTGCCTCGAATCGGTCGGCATCGGGTTCATGTTCGCCCAGATATTCCATCCCTCCATGCGATTCGCCGCCGGGCCCCGCCGTGAAATCGGAATACGCACCGTCTTCAACGTGCTCGGTCCCCTGACGAATCCCGCTGGAGCCAGGTCCCAGCTCATCGGCGTCGCCAACCCGGAGTTGGGCGAGAAGATGGCGAACGTGCTAGGCATCCTCGGCTCTGAACACTCGCTCGTCGTTCACGGCGCCGACGGACTCGACGAGATGACCCTCAGCGGCGAGAGCCAGGTCTGGGAGTTGAAGGACGGCAAAGTCGAGTCGTACACCGTAACCCCCACCGACTTGGGTTTCGACAAGGTGCACAGCGGCGAGCTGCGAGTGAGCAGCGCGGACGAGAGCGCCAAGGTGCTCCGGGACGTGCTTATCGGCGCTGCCGGTCCCACGCGCAACGTCGTCGTCGTGAACGCCGCGGCGGGGTTGCTGGCGGTGGACCGCGTCCGAACGCTTAACCAGGGCGTCAAGGTCGCCTCGGAGTCGATCGACAGCGGTATGGCTCAGGCCAAGCTCGATGGCTTCATCAACCTGAGCCAGACACTCGAATAGCCATGACCTCCAAGCTCGATGTCCCCAGCGTTCTGACTCGCATCGTCGACGTGAAGCGCCGAGAGGTCGAGCGCCTGAAGGTCGAGATCCCCCTCGCCGCCCTGGAGAGGCGTATCGAGACACAGACCTCGCCCCTCGATGCGAAAGCGGCCCTGAACCGGGAGCGCGTCGCGATAATCGCCGAGATCAAGAAGGCCTCCCCAGCAAAGGGCCTCCTCATGCCAAACTTCGACGCCGGAGCGCTGGCCTCCACCTACGTCGAGAACGGCGCGTCGGCAATCTCGGTACTCACCAACGTCGACCACTTCCAGGGAAGCATCGACCATCTCGAAACGGCTCGCAGCATAGCCTATCCCGCCGGGGTGCCCGTCCTCCGCAAGGAGTTCATCTTCGACCCCTACCAGGTCTACGAGGCGCGCGCCTATGGCGCAGACCTCATCCTGCTCATCGTTGCCATGCTCGACGCCGCCGACCTCCGCAGCCTGCAGACCCTCTCCCACGACCTGGGAATGCAGTGTCTCGTCGAGGTGCACGATGAGCGAGAGCTCGACACCGCGCTGGAAATCGGCGCGGAGATTATCGGCATCAACAACCGCGACCTTCGTACCTTCAAGACCGATATCGAGACGACCGAACGACTCGCCCCGGCCATACCGCCGGGTAAGACTGTCATAAGCGAGAGTGGGATCAACACCCCCGACCACATCAGCCGCGTCCGCGACGCAGGCGCTCACGCCGCCCTCATCGGCGAGGCTCTCGTCACCTCCGACAACCCCGGCGCGAAGCTCCGAGAGCTGGCATGACCCTTTTCAAGATCTGCGGCCTGCGCGATATCGACTCTGCCCTTGTGTCCGCCGACGCGGGAGCCGCCTTGCTGGGATTCGCCTTCGTGCATGGAGTCCGCCGACAGCTGACTCTCGAACAGGGACGCGCCATCATTCCCCGCGCGGCTGACGAGTTCGGCGAGAACCGTCCCGGACTGGTGGGCTTGTTCGCCGATCAGGACATCGACGAGGTGAACGAGATCATCGAGGAGTGCGGACTCGATTACGCCCAGCTCTGCGGCTCGGAAAAGCCCGACTACTGGGACCAGGTCCGGGCAAGAGTCATCAGGCAGACTAAGGTGAAGACTCTCGGTTCGCAGCAGGAAACCGTAGACGCTGCACTTGCCCAGATACAAGAGGTCGTCTCACGCGGCAACATTCCCCAGCTCGATTCCTACAAGGAAGGCGCATTCGGAGGAACCGGCCACGCCTTCGACTGGGACGTCGCCGCCCGGATCGTCAAAGAACACGACGTAGTCCTCGCCGGCGGCCTGACCCCCGAAAACGTCGCGACCGCCATCCGGCAGGTAGACCCCTGGATGGTCGACGTCTCGTCCGGCGTCGAGACCGACGGCGTCAAAGACCACGCCAAGATCCGCGCCTTCGCCGAAGCAGTCAAATCTGCGTAATCGGATTCCGCGAAAACCTATCGTCTCTCCCCCGCGGGGGAGAGATACAGAGAAGGGGGTTCTTCTCTACCCCACCCTCGGCTTGAACAGCGGCTGCCGCGCCGCCCTGTTCCTCTCCATCCGCGTCACTGAGTCCTCCAGCGGGATGGACACCCTTGCGCCCCCACGCCTGTGAGACTCGATGAACCCGAAGATGAGCTCCGTGCTCGCGTAGGCAACCCTCACGCCGCCCCTCGTGGGCTCCCCCGTATCGAGCGAATGCACAATGTCCTCGATCAGCCTGAGTGTCGAGCTCCGCTGGGGAAAGTCCGGGAACGACCGCCGGAGAGTCAGCGACCTTGCGTCATGGTCCGCCGGGTCGGCAACCCGAAAGTCCCATTCGCGCCCGTCCCGAATCGCCCGCAGCCTTCCGCGCGTTCCCACCGCCTCGAACTCCCCCGCTTGGCCGCTGAGCAGGGCATAGATGGTCACGCCGTTCTCCAGCTTGACGATGCCCTCACCCTTCGGGTCTTCCCTAAGCAAGTCTCCCTCCAGGATGGAGTCGTCCTCGTCAAGGTTGCCCTGCACCCAGCGCGCGGGAACGTCGCCACACAACCGCAGCGCGAGGTCGAGCGAGTGACTCGCCGCATTGAAGAGATGCCCGTTGTTATACAGGATGATCGACCTGAGTTCGCCGATGCTCCCGTCGTCGATGAGCTCCTTCATCGTGTCGTAGGCGATCTCCCACCGCCGGTTTGTGCCCAGGTTGAACGCCACCCCGTTCCGTTCCACCGCCTCCACCATCGCCCGTGCGTCGCTCATCGACGCCGCCATGGCCTTTTCGGCGTAGACGGCCTTAGCCCCGTGCTCCGCCGCGTAGGTGACGATCTCCGCCCGCTGCTCCGGCTGCGTCGCCACGCTGACGATGTCCGGTTGCTCCCTGTCGATCATCTCCCGGTAGTCGGTATAAAGCCCCTCAGACGGCACGCCGTATCGCTTACCTGCCTCCGCCAGCACGTCGGGACGCAGGTCCGAGCAGGCGATTAGCTCGGTCCGCTCGCACGCCTCGTACCCCGCCGCGTGGGAGTACGGCTGTTTGAATCGCGACGCCCCGCGCTGCTCGTTGTCGATGAACGCCCCCATCCGACTGCATCCGACCAGCGCGGCTCGGTAGGTCTTCATTGCCCTCTCCAATAGTTGGAATGCGCCCCAAGCGTACATGCCAAAAAGCCGTGCGTAAAGGGAGCATCGGCGTGCCCTGCAACGCCCCGTCTGCTTGACACGTAAAGACCTATCCCATAGGCTGAACGCCAGTAACAAGGTTGTAACGGAGGAGGGCCTCTCAGCTATGGGCTATTCGTTTGATCACGTGCATTTGAAGTCGACCGATCCCGGAGTGGCTGCCGACTGGTACGTCAAGGCATTCAACTTCAAGATCACGAGCGACGCGGTGCGTCCGTGGGGGGATCGCTTCATCCGTTGCGAGACCGAAGACGGCGTGGTTGTGAACATCTCCGGCGCTCGGAACGAGGAGAAGATGGGGCCAAGCGACGCCGGTGCGCACTTTGGCCTGGAGCACTTCGGCATAGCGGTCGACGACGTGCCAGCCGAGATAGACCGCCTGAGAGGCCTCGGCGCGGAGCTCATGGAAGGGCCGGTTGACGTCCCCGGAGGGCCGATCATCGCCTTCATCAAGGCCCCGGAGGGCAGCCGCATCGAGCTGCTGAAGTGGCGATAGTGACGAAGCCGCGCTCCGCAGGTCGGGACACCGAGCTCGCGGCGTGCTGATATGGGACGAAATAAAGACCGTCTATAGGCGAGTCCTCGGCGTGCTGAGGCTGGATCCTCAGACCTTCGCCGAGATACACGCCGACCCAAGGTCCACCTACCAAGCCGCCGTTGTGGTGTATATTTCTTCCTTGCCGCTCGCCAACCAGATTCCGGGCGGATGGATCACCACCTTGCTCGTGCCCTTCGCCTTCGTCGCATGGTGGGTGGTCGCAGCGTTCGTCATCTACTGGCTGGCAACGACCTTCTTCACGAAAGAGGACGCTGCCCCGACGGCCTTCGCTCCCGTGGCGAGAGGCATCGGATACGCGATGGCCCCTCGCATCTTGCAGGTATTCCTGCTGATCGCCGTGCTGCCGTTCCCCACTGGCCGTATTATCCAGTTCCTCACCTTCGGTTGGATGTTCGCCGCCATGGCCGTCTCGACACACATTGCCCTCGGCCGACCATCGTACACTCGCGTCACCATCATCATTGCTCTTGCAATGCTTCCGGTCATCATCCTGGAACCGTTCCTGCTTGGCGGACAACGCTGACCGATCCATCTCTGACCAAAGGAGACAAACATGGACAGCAACTGCATATTCTGCAAGATCAACGCGGGGGAGATACCCGGCGATTTCGTGTACCGTGATAACGATACGTTCATCATCAGGGACATCGCGCCTCGGGCTCCCGTCCATCTCCTCGTCATTCCAACGGTCCACGTCGAGAAAATCGCTGAATTTTGCTGCGATCAACTCTCAATAGTCGCGGCCATGTTCCGTGCGGCGAAAGAGGCCGTCCAAAGCGAGGGCATAGCCGAGAGCGGCTATCGCCTCATAATCAACCAGGGCGAGGAGGGCGGTCAGGAGGTCCCCCACCTCCACATGCACGTCCTGGGTGGCAAACGCCTCGGTGGACTAATAGGGTAGGGGGTGTCGTGATTAAACTCCCGCGAGGAGTCGCCGAGCGTACCGTCGCCCTTCCTGATGAGCTGGCGGCCCATCTGCTGAGGGTGAGGAAACTCGCCCGAAAACTGGCCAAGCGTCATGGTGTGGACAGGGACGCGAGCGAGCTTGGAGCGGCCTGCCACGATCTCGCCCGGCACATGAGTCCCGACGCCTTGCTGGAGGAGGCCGCCCGTCTGGAAATACCCGTCCATCCCATGGAGCGCCGGGTGCCGATCCTGCTGCACGGCCACATCGCGGCTGCATGGCTGGAGCGCGATGGGGAGATTCCCGATCCGCGGGTCATCGAAGCAGTCCGATTCCACACCACCGGCAAGAGCGATATGAGCGACGTATCGAGGGTCGTCTTTCTGGCCGACAAGCTGGAACCCAGGAAGATCAAGCGCCGCCCCAACCTCAAAGAAGTGCTCCAACTGGCTAAGGTGGACATCGACACTGCCCTGCTCGAATACCTCAACCGTCACATCGTGCGACAGGTGGAAAGGGGCGATTTGGTGCACCCACTAACACTCGAATTCCGCAATGAGCTTATAGTAGGCTTTCCTGAGAACGAAGTGGTGTCCGGCCAGGATATGGCCGTCGAACAGGGGGTGAGGTAGTTGTGGTAATGAGTCAGTCGTCGGGCGACCGACAGGTCGCCGTGCTGATCGACGATGAAAACGTGAGCGTGGGATCGGTCGAGTGGCTGTTCGACCGGATCTCCAATCTGGGGCGAATTCTCATACGTCGCGCCTACTCCGACTGGTCGAAGGGCGGCAATGTGCGCGATCAGCTGCTGGAGTTCGGCATCGAGCCGGTGCATGTCTTCCAGGCGTCGAGCTCCGGGAAGAACGCCAGCGACATCCGGTTGGCCATCGACGCGATAGACCTTCTCTATTCATCGCCTGTCGATACCTTCGTCATCGTCTCCGGCGATGCCGACTTTCTGCCGCTCGTCAACAAGCTGCGCTCCTCCGGCAAGATGGTCATCGGCGCGGGACGCCAGAAGTCCACGTCGGCCACCCTCGTCAAGGCCTGCGACCGCTACTACTACCTCGACAAGCACGAGGAAAGCGGCGGCGAGAGCAAACCCCGACCGAAGGAGCGCCCACGGAGAAGCCTCCTGGTCCGCGCCGTCCGTGCGAGCATGGACGCCGAGGGCAAGGTGACCGGAAGCCGCCTTCACGCGACGATGCAGCGACTCGATCCGAGCTTCGACTTTCGCGACCGGGGCTTCAACAGCTTCACGGCTTTCTTGGAAGGCTCATCTGAGGTAAGAGTGACCCGCCCGTCAGGTCAGGGCCAGGGTGATGTCGTTATCGAGCTACGCCGAGGCGGTCAGGACGGCGGCGCTCAAAAGACTCAGTCTGTCGCCTCGAGGATCGATGCGGAGTGGTCGAAGCGCGCGCCCTCTCGCGGCAACTCCATGCCCGGAGCGGTCGCCGCAGGCGAGGCTGCCAAGGTGCTCGGCGCCTCCAAGCTCAGCGACTCGGAGCACAAGAACCTCCAACGCCTCCTGGACGCCATGCCCGAGCTTGCCAAGAACTGGCGGCGAGCGGGCAACGTCATCTCCCGCAAATAGGACCTCTATCCCCTCTCCCGTCGTGGGAGAGGGCTAGAGCCTGCGCCGTACTTGATACGGGGGTGAGGGTTCTACTGGGAACAACCACCCAAAATCGCGTAGTACCACCCCTACCCCTGCACAAAACTCATCCGCACGCCCTGCGCCGACCCCGGCGAAACACTCAGGCTGTCCCCACACCGCTCCACACCCTCCACTCCGTTCCCCTTGAGCAGCGCTTCCGTGGCGTCGAGGTCTTCGCACGAGAACACGATCCGGTACGGCCCCTCGCCCCACGTCTTGACGAACTCTCCCAGCGCGCCCCCGCCGTCCGGCTGGCAGAAGTCCAGCGAACTGTTGTCGAATCGCAGCCGAACACACCCGGCTTCCTCCGACACTCGTTCCAGCCCAAAGACATCCGTCCACCGCCGCGCCGCCGCGTCGGCGTCCTTAACCGCGAGCGATAGCGACGCTATCCCCGTTACCCCATTCGGGTGACTCGTCGGATCGGGCGGCTCGGAATACCGCTCCTCGATGGTGTGATCGTGCTGGATGAAGAACGTCTGGCTCCCCGGCATAGCCTCCGGATCGATCTCCGCCTGCGTCCACGAGTAGGCCGTCGACCCGTCCGCCGCCTGCCGCGAGCCCTTCACCGGGTCCGTTATCAGCACTCCCGCCTCCCGGACGCTCCGCGCGCGCGCATGCACGTCCGGCGTCCCCATCGAGAAGATGAAAAGACCCTCGCGCTCATCTAGGAACGACGGAAGATTCGGACGAAACAGGTCCCCCTCCGGGTCATGCACGGATATCAGCTCAAGGTACTCTCCCCCAAACACGACGAGACGGTTGCTCGTCCCGCGACCGGGATGCCGTCCCTCGGGCGTCACTTTGAATCCCAGTCTCTCGAAGGTATCCTTAGCGGCGTCGAGGTCACGGACGGCAATCAGCACGTGGTCGATGATCAGGTCGGTCATGTGGCAAGCTCCCGGAGCGAAAAGCGCAGTGTGAGGAACGGTAAGCGCTAGGGCAGTATCGTGTCAACGCTGTACATCGTAGCAACGCCAATCGGCAATTTGAGGGACATCACCCTCCGCGCCCTCCGCGTGCTCGGCGAGGTCTCACTCATCGCCGCTGAGGACACCCGCACGACGCGATGGCTCCTCTCCCGCTACGACATCGACACCCCCAGCACCAGCTACCACGACCACAACAGGGTGTCAAAGCTGCCCGTGCTCTTGGAAGCCCTTTCGCAAGGTGACGTCGCCCTCGTCTCCGACGCAGGTACTCCCGCCATCAGCGATCCCGGAGCTGAGCTGGCAGATGCGGCAGCCAACGCCGGTCACACGGTCGTCCCCATCCCCGGCCCCTCAGCCTTGACCGCCGCCCTCAGCGTGGCCGGTTTGGACACCGACCAGTTCATCTACCTCGGCTTCCTCCCTCGACGCGGCGGACAACGACGCAAGCTGCTGCAGTCCCTCATCGAAGAACCGCGAGCATGGATCGCCTTCGAAGCTCCCCACCGACTAATAGACACCCTCACCGACATTCATGAAACCCTTGGCGACCGCCAAGTCGTTGTCTGCCGCGAGCTTACCAAGCTGCACGAAGAGGTATTCCGAGGCACGATCACCGAAGCCCTCGAACACTTCACCGAACCGAGAGGCGAATTTACGCTCATCGTCCGGGGCTCGAACGCAGCACCCGGACCCGACGATGCCCTCATCGAACAAGCGCGAGACATCCTCCGCTACGAGTCCGCGCGCGGAAGCAAGTCCAAGGATGCCATTGCCGCGGCGTCCACGACCGGTCTCTCAAAGAACGACCTCTACCGCCTCTGGCTGGAGGTGCGAGACACCGGCTCGCCGCCTTCAGACGACTGATCTCCCCTGCTCACACCGCTGCCCCTGTAAATCCGGCGCCGCCCACTGTCATTCCGAGCGCAGCGAGGAATCTAAGATGTTCTGCTGTCGTCATCGACACCATTCTCCTATGAGGCTCGTCTTCACCGATGACAATTCTGGATGACTCCCACCTCTACATCACCCTCAGAGTAGCAATCTCCCAGCCTCCCAAAAGACTTCCACTCCGCAAAATAAGGGAGCCGAAAGTGCCTTTGTGGTACCATTTACCCAGCTAATCCTCTTGAGACCCTAATGTCCGAACGCATCCTCGTTGCCGTGGCTTGGCCGTACGCCAACGGCTCCATACACATCGGCCAGACCGCCGGCGCGTACGTTCCTGCAGACATCTTCGCCCGCTACCACCGGATGAAGGGCAACGATGTCCTCATGGTCTCCGGCAGCGACTCGCACGGCACGCCCGTCACCCTCGAAGCCGAAAATCGCGGCATCAGCCCCGAGGAGGTGTTCGAGCACTACCACGCCGAGTTCCTCGACTGCTGGGATCGTCTCGGCATCAGCTTCGATCTCTTCACCTCCACCCACACCGACAACCACACCGACGTCGCTCAGGACATCTTCACCCGGCTCTACGAGAACGGCTACCTCTACACCAAGACGATGCTCCAACCCTACAGCGAGGCGGACGGTCGCTTCCTGGCGGACCGCTACGTCGAGGGCACCTGTCCTCACTGCGATTTCGACGGAGCCCGCGGCGACCAGTGCGACGACTGCGGACGCACCCTCGACGCGCAGGAGCTCATCGACATCCGCAGCCGACTCAGCGGCGACACCCCCGTCTTCAGGGAGACCGAGCACTTCTTCCTCAAGCTCACCGCATTCGAGGACGAGCTGCTGGACTGGATCCGCCCGCAGGCCCACTGGCGTCCCAACGTCAAGAACTTCTCCATCGGCTACCTCGAAGGCGGCCTGCAGGACCGTCCCATCACCCGCGACATCGAGTGGGGCATTCCCGTCCCGCTTGACGGCTACGACGGCAAGCGCATCTACGTCTGGTTCGAGGCCGTGATCGGCTACCTCTCCGCCTCCATAGAGTGGGCCGCCCGGCGCGGGGAACCCGACCGCTGGAAGGACTTCTGGCAGGGCGACGACTCCAAGTCCTTCTACTTCATGGGCAAGGACAACATCCCCTTCCACACCGTCATCTGGCCCGCCATGCTGCTCGGCTACGGAGGCCTGAATCTCCCATACGACGTTCCCGCCAACGAGTACCTGAACATCGAGGGCATGAAGCTCTCGACCAGCCGCTCGTGGGCCGTCTGGCTGCCCGACTACCTCGACCGCTACGACCCCGATCCCTTGCGGTACGTCATCGCCGCCGGAATGCCGGAGACGAGCGACTCCGACTTCTCATGGGCCGAGTACGTCAGGCGCAACAACGATGAACTCGTCGCGACCTTCGGAAACCTCGTGCATCGCGTCCTCACCATGTCCTACCGCAACTTCGACGGAGTCGTGCCGACGCCGGGTCAACTCGATGACGATTCCCAGGCGCTGCTCGATGAGGCCGAACGCCGCTTCCGAGAGGTCGGCGAGAACCTCGCCCTGTGCAAGTTCCGTGCCGCGCTGATGGAGGGTGCGATGGCCCTGGCCCAGGCCGCCAATCGCTACCTCGACCGCAAGGCTCCGTGGCAGACGGCCAAGACCGACCGGATCGCCACCGCCACCACGCTCTGGACGGCCATGACGGTTATCAACTGCCTCAAGAAGGCGCTCTATCCGTACCTGCCGTTCAGCTGCGAGAAGCTGCACGCCATGCTGGGGTTTGAAGGATCCGTGGTCGACGACGGATGGGACTGGTCTCCCACTGACCTGAGCGCCGGTCAGAGCCTGCAGAAGCCGACGCCCCTCTTCCAGAAGCTGGACGAGGCCATCGCCGAGCAGGAAACCGAGCGGATAGGCCAGCAGAGGTGATCGCCCATCGTGCCCCTAAAGTAACCTCCTCTCCCGTCGTGGGAGAGAGCCTGCCCCGTACTGGATACGGGGGTTGGGGTGAGGGTAATAACCCCAACTCCTCAAGGTGTTTCCTTCCTACACTCTAGTCCTGATAGCTAAGCGAGAACTTCTAGCATGTCAACACAGCCCACCAGCGAAGTGCAAAGCGTGAATACCTTCGATTCACCCAGCGACGCGCTCGCCTACATCCACTCCCCGGTCGTGCAGGGCCTCGAACGTGTCAAGACGTCCCTGCGCGAGATGGTCAACCACAAGTCCCCGTTCCTCGCGCAGCTCCTCGACCATGCTCTGGAAACGAAGGGCAAGCGCATTCGGCCCACTCTGACACTCCTCGCTGCCGGATTTCACCCGAACGACGGCGCGCGCGCCGAGACAATGGCGACCGCCGTCGAGCTTCTCCACATCGCATCGCTCATCCACGACGACACCGTAGACCAGTCGGAAGTCCGGCGCGGCCGAGCCACCATCAGCAAGGTCTGGGGTGGCAATGCGGCTGTTGTCCTCGGCGACTATCTCTTCGCCACATCTGCGACCTACGTGTGCGATACCGGCAACATTCGCGTCATTCGCCGGTTCGCTGAGACCATCAAGGAGCTCTCCAGCGGCGAGATGGAGGAGATGGTCGTCAGGTACGACGCCGATCAGTCGCGCGAGCAGTATTTCACCCGCATCTACGAGAAGACCGCCTCCCTGTTCACCACCGCCACCGAGTCCGGGGCCGTCCTCAGCGATGCGCCGGAGTCAACCGTTAAGCTGATGCGGGACTACGGTTACTCGCTCGGTATGGCCTTCCAGATCGTCGACGACATACTCGACGTCGAGGGCCTCACCGACGAGATCGGCAAGCCCGTCGGCAACGACCTCCGTCACGGCGTCCTGACCCTCCCGATGATCTTGGCCCTGGAGCGATGGCCCGATTCGACCGCGATTCGTGACTACTTTGCCGAACCGTCGGATGGGGTCTTGCTGGAGTCCGCCATGGAACTGATCAGTGACCCCAAGGTCATCGCCGATTCCTACGCCGTCGCCGAAGAATTCTGTCAGTCCGCCCGCGATGCCATCAGTGAACTGCCGAAGAACCGCTCCCGCGACTCCCTCGAAGCCCTCATCGACTACGTCGTAGTCCGCCGCAACTGACAAGGGTGTCAAATAAGTAACTGAAACCGTTCGCCCTGAGCCTGTCGAAGGGCAATTCTCTGCCCAGTCACCCCACCGACAGCACCCGCAGAAGGTTCGTCCCCCCGGAAACGCCGATCGGCAGTCCCGCAACCAGCACGACCTGCTGCCCCTCCCTGAGGCCCGCCGCTTCCTTGGCGTACTGCTCGGCCAGCTCGAAGAAGCCGTCAACGTGGTCGAACGATGGGACCACGTACGGAGTCGCCGCCCACGTCAACAGGAGTCTTCGCTGCACCTGCTCGGTCGATGTCAGCGCGATGATGTGCGCCTGCGGGCGGTACTTGGAGACACGCGCTGCCGTCCCGCCCGATTCCGTGAACGCGACGATCAGCCTTGAACCAAGCTGCTGCGCGGTGTGGCAGGCGTTATAGGCGATAGCGTCGTCGATCTTGCTCTCGGCATGTCCCCGTCGCGCCTCGATCATCTGGTCGTAGGGCAGGTAGGCTTCAGCGAACATTGCCGCCTCCGCCATGAACCTCACCGCTTCCACTGGGTGCTCTCCCGTGGCTGTCTCGCCCGACAGCATGATGGCGTCCGTGCCGTCGAAAATGGCATTGGCGATGTCCGTGACCTCCGCGCGGGTGGGCACCGGCGAACTCACCATCGACTCCAACATTTGCGTCGCCGTGATGGCCGGTTTGCCGCGCTCGTTGCACTGGTGGATCAGCTTCTTCTGGATCATCGGCACCTCGGCGAGTGGCAGTTCCACGCCCATGTCCCCGCGCGCGACCATGATCCCGTCGCTCGCTTCCAGGATTTCAGGAAAATTCCTAACTCCCCCTGAAAGCTCGATCTTCGAGACGATGAAAGGATCGTGCCCGTGCTCTTGCAGTATGGCGCGGGCCGTATCCACGTTTTCCCCGGATGACACCATCGACAGCGCGACGAAATCTGCCCGCTGCTCGGCGGCGAATTTCAGCGCGGCCTTGGCCTGCTCGCTCGGGAAGGCCTGGGACGGGTCTCTGCCGGGAACGGTAACGCCGCGCTTCTCCGTCAGTCGGCCCCCTCGAACGACCCTGCAATGTACGTCCAGTCCATCGACACTGTGTACCGCCAGCTCCATCATCCCGTCGTCCAGCAGGAGGGGCGAGTCGAGTCTCGCGTCGCGATGGATGCCCGGCGGCGAGACCGACACGGTATCCCTGTCGCCGACAATGTCCCGGCTGGTCAGGGTGATGTCCTGGCCCGATTCAAGGTCCAGCGTGCCGTCTCCCAACGTCCCCGTCCGGTACTTGGGGCCGGGTACGTCGACCATGACCGCAACGGGGATGGCGGTCTCCGCCGATGCCTCTCGAATCAACCTGATCTTCTCGGCGTGCTCATCCGGCGTCCCGTGCGACATATTGAGGCGGGCCACGCTCATGCCCTCCTCCACGAGACTCCGAATCCGCCTCGCAGATGACGTGGAGGGCCCCAGCGTGCAAACGATCTTTGTCTTTGGCCTCGTGTGAATCATCACTAGCTAGCCACCACTGTATCGATTGTCCAGTAATCCGCACATACCCACGTTGGTAGTATTCTAACGGATTGGTACGAAAATAGGCCCCGACAAACCCTTTGTAAGGGCAACCCTTGTGGTTGCCCGCCTCCGTTCCCCGCCCATTTTCATCCCTCGGTGTGCAGACCCGCAAGGCTGCATGAGCGATTCCTCTGAAAATAGCCCCCGGCATCCCTCACTCACAAGAAGAGCCTCTCCCGATTTGACAAACAAGAACGCATGTACCACACTATCCATATGCGACTGCCCACCGCCCGCACTCGCTGCAACAAGGAAACGGCGCAATATGGCACGAAATGGCACATATATGACAAAGAAAAACCCCGGAGACGCATGTCCATGCGCTTCCCCGTTTTACCCTGTGCCACGTGACCAGGCAACGCCACCGAACTTTACAATAACAACCGGAAATGTCACAAAATGCTACACCACGCCACACTTTCCGCCCTTTTTCGCCAACATTCCATCACCCCCGCCCCGTTGTCATTACCCTGAGAATAACCTCCCGCAGGGGCGATTCGTGAATCAAGCCTACTGCAATTTTCATCTTCCATGGCGACGATGGCAACCGGCATGGACAACTGTTAACGAATGCGTGGATTGGCGGTCAGTGATACGTGCTCTCCGATAGGCAATTCCCCACGTCCGCGATATACTACAAATACCACGTCGGGATGAAGCGCAACATGCCTGTGACGGTGCGCTTCTACTAGGTTTTGGCCCATGTCCGAGCTTCAACGGCTATATGAACTCCAAGAACTCGACCTTCAGATCGACGAGTTGACGGAAACCCTCGCCGATCTGGAGTCGCAGCTTGCGGACGATTCGGTCGTCGCCGAGGCGAAGCGACGAGTCGCCGTCCTGGAGAATCACGCGGAGCAGATCGCCGCTCAGCGCAGGTCGATCGACCGCGCCATAGAAGACCTCCAGACTCGACTTGCCCGCACGCAAGAGCGTATGTACAGCGGCTCGATCAAGAGCGTCAAGGAGATGGAGGCGGCCGAGGAAGAGCGCGCCAACACGGAGCGCGACATCGCCGAGAACGAAGACCGTCTCCTTGAAGTCATGGTAAGGGCCGACGAGGTGGACGATACCCTCGCCAAGGGCCGGCAGGTAGTCAAGCGCCTGGAGGACCAGCGCAGCGTCGCCATCGCGGCATTGACCGCAAGAGCGGAGGAGACGCGAGCCTCGCTTGATGATCTCACCCCTAGACGCGACAGCACGTGGGATGCCATCTCCGCTCCCGTCCTCCACCGCTACGAGTCCCTGAGATCGAGCAGGGGAGGCACTGCAATTGCGACGGTGGAGCGAGGCATGTGCTCCGGGTGCCGCATGACTCTCAGCACCTCCGAACAGCAGCGCATCCGCTCTGCCACCGAGCCGATGCTGTGCAGTTCGTGTCACCGCATCCTCTACCTCCCGTGAGGTCGGCGATATGAGGGCCATCGCCTACTTTCGACTGACCGACTCCACACCCGATGCCCTGGCGTCGATGGAGCACGACTTCAACCGCTACTGCACCTACGAAATGCACCAGCCCTACCAGGTCTTCTTCACTGAGGGCCCCGGCGTGGGCCCCTCCGACGCCGCCTTCCGGCGACTGGTCGAATTCCTCGAATCATCGGACAGCAAGTTCCTCGTCACGGTGCCGGACGCCTCCCACTTTGGCGGCGACCTCGAGTCCATAGCGCGGTCAATCGTCGAGCTCGACCGCCTCGGCGCTGAGATCAAGTGCTGGGACGACGAGTATCCCGACCCGTTCCAGAACACATTCAACACCGAGGGCATTGCCGGTGTATCGGTCACGAGGTCGCGCAAGGTCAAGGAGGCCATGGAGGCGCGGGCGTTGGAGGGCAACGTACTCGGAAGAGTCCTGTACGGCTATAGGGCAGGGGAGAACGGAAACCTCGAAATCGTCCCCGAGGAGGCCAAGGTCGTCGAGCTGATCTTCCGCCTCTACACAAGGGAGGAGCTGGGATTCCGTCTTATCGCCCAGGAGCTGAACGAACGTGGCATCAAGACCCGGCGAGGCGGGAGTTGGAACGTCGTCAGCATCCGGGACATCATCCGCAACCGGTCGTACATAGGAACCTACGAGCGCTTCGGCATCCGTCGACCGGGAATGCACGAGGCGATCATTCCCAGGGAAGTCTTCAACGAGGCCGCTGAACGCCTGCGGTCGCGCAGGCCCACCGGCAGGATCGTCCGGCCCGAGCCCTTCCTCCTCTCCGGGTTCGTCTACTGCGGTTACTGCGGCAACAAGATGATGGGTGTCACGCGCCGCCAGAGCTGGCGACGCAAGACCGACAACCGGCGTGTCTCGAATGTATATCGCTACTACCAGTGTCAGTCGAAGAACAACCAGAGCACCTGCGACTACCACACGTGGAAGGAAGACGCCCTCGAACGCGAGGCCCTCACGCAGGTAAAGTACACCGTCCTCGCCAGGGCCGCCGGAGTCCTGCAGGACGACGGCGAAGAGGAGCGCAAGCGCGAGGTCGCCAACCTCCGCCGCGAGCGTGTGCGGAACGCCGAGCGCCTCTTCAAGCGCGCCATGCGACGCGCAGCCAAGAACGAGATCGGCGTCCGGGAAGTGGCCGAGTACCTCGCCGCGCTCGACCTCGCCCGAAAGAGCGAGACCCGCAGCGACGAACCCTCCGACGTCATCGGCGTCCTCGACAACTGGGCAACCCTCGACCTCGAACGCCGCAAGGACTTCCTCTGGGAGCACGTCGCACGAATCATCGTCCAGGACGACAAGGTCGAAGTCGAGGTGTGAGAACAGTTCGTCACACGGCTACACTACAGTTCCGCAGATCCCCTGCATCTGTCATTCCGAACGCAGCGCAGCGGAGTGAGGAATCTAAAATCCTTGCCCTCAGACCCGAATCTCCTAGCTGGAACGGCCACGTTGCTGATGGCGAAACACCCTAGATTTCTCGCTGCACTCGAAATGACAGGCTATCCTGCCAGTTATGCAATTCCCCGTGAAAGCGGGAATCCATTACAGCCAGCCAACGAAACAATGTGACATAACAGCCCATTGGCATTGAGCGGTGCGCGTAGCACGTAGGGAAGAGTCCGTCATACAATAGAAACGCAAGGTCGCCGGGCGGCCGCCCCGATTCGTCGGGGAGGAAAGTCCGAGCACCACTGGGCAGGATGCCCGCTAACGGCGGGGCGGGGCGACCCGACGGAAAGTGCCACAGAAAACATACCGTCCCCCTTCACCGGGGGATAAGGGTGAAATGGCGAGGTAAGAGCTCACCGCCTCGGTGGCAACATCGAGGGCAGGGCAAACCCCATCCGGTGCAAGGCCAAATAGAGGGACCATAGATGCCCAGACTGTCCCCGGGTTGGCCGCTCGACCCTCTCGGCAACGGGAGGGCTAGATAGATGGTCGCCGCCCCGCGCTCCATCGGGACGAAGCCCTCACGGGCGTAAACCAATCGAGCGCCGGGAACAGAACTCGGCTTACAGGCGGCCTTGCGTCTTTCTGCTCTCCGTATGTCTCTCTCTACGGCAGGGTTGGTAGGGGCAGGTTTCAAACCTGCCCCTACGTATTGGGCGGACCAATGTATAGGATTGCCGCCCTGTCCACCACGACCCCAAACCAGTACAATGCCCCCCGATCATACACCCGCCGGGAGGCCCAATGACCATCCTGCAAGAGCCGATCACCGATCCAATCGTCGTCCAGAACTACGTCGGCGGCGAGTGGCTCAGGTCCGACGGGGAATACCACGACATCATGGATCCCGCGAGGCAGCGCGTCATCGCCCACGCCCCCACCTCGACGGACGGCGAGGTGAACGAGGCAATCGAGGAGGCGAAGGAGGTCTTCCCCGAGTGGCGCTCCACACCTCCCGTCACCCGCGCCCGCTACCTGCACCGGCTCCGCGAGCTCATGGAGGAAAACTTCGAGGAGCTCAGCCGCATCCAGACGATGGAGCACGGCAAGACCATCGACGAGTCGCGCGGCGAGACCAGACGCGGCATCGAGCAGGTGGAGGTCGCGTCTGGCATCCCGTCGCTTATGATGGGCTACAACCTCGAGGACATCGCCAGCGGCATCGACGAGTACGTCATCCGTCAGCCCCTCGGAACGTTCGCCGTCATCGCGCCGTTCAACTTCCCCTTCATGGTGCCCCTCTGGTTTGCGCCCTACGCCGTCGCCACCGGAAACTGCGTCATCGTCAAGCCCTCGCCAAGAGACCCCATCAGCCAGATCAAGATAGCCGAGCTCGTCGACGAGGCCGACTTTCCGCCCGGCGTCTGGCAGGTCGTCAACGGTGGCACGGAGGCTTCGACCACCCTCATCGACCACCCCGATGTTGAGGGTGTCGCCTTCGTCGGCTCCACTCCCGTCGCCAAAGAGGTCTACAGACGTGCCGGAGCCGCCGGAAAGCGCGCTATAGCCCAGGGCGGGGCGAAGAACTACGTCGTCGTCATGCCCGACGCCAACACCCGCGCAACCATCCCCGCGCTGCTGACCTCCTTCTACGGCAACGCCGGACAGCGCTGCCTCTCCGGTGCCAACCTGCTCGTCGTCGGAGACGATTCCTTCCACGATTCCTTCATGGACGAGCTTTCACAGGCCACGGAGCGCATCCGCGTCGGCTACGGCCTCGACGAGTCCGTCCAGATGGGCCCGATGCAGTCGCCCGACGGCAAGGACCGTGTCCTCGGCTACATCGAGCAGGGTGTCGACGACGGTGCGCGTCTTCGGCTGGACGGCCGCTCGCTCGACCTCGTCGGCGAGTACCCGGAGACCTGCTTCCTGAACCCGTCCATCTTCGAAGACGTCGAGCCCGACATGGCCGTCGGTCGCGAGGAGATATTCGGTCCCGTCATGTCCGTCCTCCGCGCAGGTACGCTCCAGGAGGCCATCGACACCATCCACACCAACCCGTTCGGCAACTCGGCCTGCATCTTCACCACCAGCGGCAGGAACGCTCGTGAGTTCCAGTACAACACGCAGGCCGGCAACATCGGGGTCAACATCGGCATCGCCGCGCCCATGGCCTTCTTCCCCTTCGGAGGCATGAAGGACTCGTTCTTTGGAACGCTCCACGGTCAGGGCCCCGACGCCGTCCGCTTTTTCACCGAGGGCAAGGTCGTCGTCCAGAGGTGGCTCTAGTTGGAGCTGAACACCGCCTCGGCAGCCGTCCGGTTCGCCAAGCAGCTCGAAGACGACTCCCGCGACCTCTACGAGCGCGTTTCGGACCGATACCCCGATTGGCAGTCCGCCCTCGCGCCATTCATTCGCGAGAACACACGCAACGTCGGAAGCATCGACCGCGCCTACATCGGAGTCGTAAGCGACGCGCTGGACACGCAGTTCGCCTTCGAGGGGATAGACACCGACGACTACGGACTCGTCACCGACCTACCTAAATCACCAGCCCAAGTCGCTGCCGTCTTGGCCGCCAACGAGGAAACGATCATCGCTTTCTACCGTGCCGCCGCCGACTCCTCTCGCGACCTGCTGGCCGACGTCCCCCGTGCTTTCGACCGCATCGCCTCCAAGCGGTCCCGCCGCGCAGAGACACTCGGAGCGCTCATCCCTGCCCGCTAGCGTCGTACTTCCCACGCGGTTCGTTCAATGCGTGGACCATCGCGGCGACGCCCGGCCTGCCTCGGCTCCCCTTGGCGATGTCTAGCGGCGCAGGGATCACCCAGCTGTGCCCGAGACGCTTCGCCCCTCGCACTCTGCCCTCCTTGCACAGACGGCGGATGTACCGCGCAGTGACCCCCAGCCGTTCCGCCGCCATCTCCACGCTCAGGTTCTGTACGTCGCCCGTCGCGCCAATGCCGATCTCGAACTCTGCCTTGTCGTCCCTGGTCAGCGATTGCACGCCTTCGATCATGAACCCAAGCGGCTCGCCCCCGTCCTCCGACACGCGCACCAGCACACGGTCGTCACTCGTCGGCGAGTAGTACCCCACCCCATCCTTCCAACGGATGTGGAGCGTATCGTTCTCTTCGTCGTACCAAGCTCTGATTCTTCGGTTCTCCATTGCCGTGCCCTTACACTAGCTTGTCCGTCAGAAACGCGGTCGAGACCCACGCCTCATCATCCAGTACCTTGACCGCCACTCGGATGTATTTTCCAAATTCCTCGACCCATCCGTAGTACCGCAGGCCATTCGGTCTGTGCGGATCGGGAAACGCCGGAACCACGGAGTTCTCAAGCGCCTTGCCGATCTCACGTACATAGTCGACCGGTTCCGGGTGGTCAGTGAGAATGTGGTCGAAGAGCACCGCATCGCTCAGCAGTATCTCGACGCCACGATAGTCCCGAAAGTGTCTCATGATCGAGACCGCACCAGAATAGTACCATTCTCGGAACTATTATTCAAGCCCTCCAGCATCTTGCTGGAGAAGGAGTGATGGAACCTAACGCCCGATCGCAGACCCGCTACACCCAGCCGAGCTTCTCCATGGCCGTTCGCAGCGCCGCACTCTCCTCATCGTTGAGGGGTTCAGTGGGCAGACGGGGCGGTCCCGTCGGGTGCCCGACTATGTCCATCATCCCCTTTGCCATGCGGTAGCCACCGCCGTTTGCGGAGATCATCGCCCGCACGGGGCCGAGCGCATCGTCCTCTGCGTCAACCATGGCCTCGGCCTCGTCGTATTTGCCATCGGCCAAGAGCTCCGCGACCTTGAGGTCGTGGGCGGGGTAGGCCGGTGCGAAGGCGCTGACGATGCCCGCGCCGCCGTTCCTGAAGCAGCGCGCATGCTGGCCGGAGTTGTCGATGACGTTGAACGTGTCCGAGAACTCCCGCATCTTGTCGTATCCGTCCGGGTCGGGGTAGTTCCACTTGACCGCTGCCACGTGCTCGGCGTCCTCGAGACGGTGCATCGTCTCAGGCTCGATTGGCGAGACGCCGAACCAGTACGTGTTGTAGATCATGATCCCGATATCGATAGCGTCCGATATCATGGTGAAGTGCTTGACGTACTGGTCCTGGTTCGGCGCGTGGTTGTAGGGAAGCTCGATCTGCAGGCTGTTCGCGCCCATGTCCTGCGCGATCTTCGCGTCCTCGATGGTGCGCATGGTGTCCTTCGATTTCAGGCCACACATGACGTTGACGCCCGGCCCTCCCGCGTTGACCACCGTCCGCACGAGGTGGGGCCACTCGTCGTCGGAGATGTCCGGCCCCTGCCCCCACGCCGAGCACAGCTTTATCATCGACGTGCTCGCGCCTAGCCCCTCGCTGACCCACCACTGCGTCAGGTCGGTCGCAGCGGCCAGGTCGAGCCGGTAGTCCTTGTCGAACGGCGTCGGCACCGCGACCGATACGCCTCTTATGATCTGCTTGAGTTCTTCTCGATTCATGCTGGTCCTCCTCCTGCGTACTTAGTCTAGGAAATCTGATTATCCCTTAACCGGCCACCCGATCTCCTGGAAGATGTCCCGCAGTTCATCCATTAGCTCGTCCGACAGCCAGTGGGACGGCTCCCGCGTCTCGCCGCAGTCCATGCCCACTACCTTCATGTAGGCCTTGAGATGCTGGTACCCGCCCGAGTGGTCTTTGTTCTTTACGCGCCAGTCCTTGAACTTGGAGTCCACCCTGTCCATCTCCGTCTGGGCTTCGTCGTACTTGTTGGCCTCCAGCAGCGACCAGAAGTTGAGGTCGAACGGCGCGTATGCCGTCGCCGTGGACGTGATGTACCCACGCCCTCCAAGCTGATGGCACCGCACGGGTTTCCCCCCGTTGTTGATGACGTTGAAGTGCTCGGAGTACTCCTGCATCTCGTCGTAGTCGCGGTCGGGCGGCGAGCTGAACTTCAGCGCGACCACGTGCTCGGCGTCCCGGAGGCGGTGCATCGTCTCCGGCGTGACGCCTGGGCACCCCCACCAGAAGGTGTTGTAGATCATGATGCCGATATCGATCTGGTCCGAGATGTCCGTGAAGAACCGCACGTAGTCGTCTTGGTTCGGATGGTTGAAGAACGGCAGGTCGATCTGCAGGCCCACGATACCGAGGTCCTGCGCCTTCTTGGCGTCTTCTATCGTGTGGTACGTGCTCTTCGCCTTGAGCGCGCACATGATCACCGCGTCCGGCCCGGCAGCATTCACAGTCGTCCTGATGACCTGCTCCCACTCGGAGTCCGTGAGCGAAGGCCCTTCGCCTCCTGCCGCGCACACCTTCAGCGGCGCAACGTTCGTCCCCAACCCTTGCTCGACCCACCAGCGCGTGACATCGGTGATCCGCGCGTAGTCGATCTTCATGTCCTTGTCCATCGGCGTGGGCGTCGTCACCACCGTGCCCTGTATCAGTTTCCTCAGTTCGTCTCTGTCCATGATTTCCCTTCTTATTTCCGTTTTGATTTGCGTTGCATTGCTACGAATATAGACCCCGACAAACCCGTTGTAGGGGCAACCCTTGTGGTTGCCCGCCTCCGGTCCGCACTCTTTTTCATTCCACGTTGGTGAGGGTGGTGACCCTCATGGCATTTTCTAATCGCCGATCGGGGAGCCGAAATTCAGCGCGTATCCGTTGGAGTCGCGGATCGTAAACTCACGCATCCGTAGTCCATGTCCTCAAGCGGATGCTCGATCTCGACTCTGCCCTTGAGTTCTTCCCAAAGAGCGTCGATGTCGTCGGGATAGAAGTACAGCGAGCTAACCCCCGGCCCGTGCTCGTGATCCTCTCCGTGGTCATGACCGTCCTCTTCATCGCCATGGTCGTGCGGGCCGAGAAACATGATCCGCACCTCATCCCGCTTCAGGAGGCACCAAGTGGGCTCGTCCTCGGGCATTGCGCCCGCTAACTCAAACCCAAAAGTATTGCGGTAATAGTCAATGACTCTTGAAATATCCTCAGTCATGAGCACGAGAACGGGGCCGCGTATGCTGGCTTCGGACATCGGCGTTAGACATCCCTTCCAAAGCTCAGCATGTTGCCGTCGCAGTCACGTATCCCGAACTCCCGCATCCCGTAGTGAGTGTCATACAGGGGATACGCAACCTTGGGGTCGCCCTTGAGTTCCTCCCAGAGCGACTCTACCGCGTCCGAGTAGACGTACATCGTCCAAAGGCCTTCCGCTCCGGAATGCTCATGATCATGGTCGTGCCCGTCATCCTCGTTGTGCTCGTGGTCATGCTCTTCGGGTGTCGTGAACATGATGGCCGCGCCGTCACGCAAGAGGAAACACCAGGTGGGATTCTCGTCCGGTATTTGGGCCGTGACCTTGAATCCGAGGACATCACGATAGAACGCGATCGTAGCGTCCATGTCATCGGTGGTCAGTATCGGCGTCAGACGGCTGAAGACAGCCGTGGAATCGGGCATTCTAGCCAACGCTCCAGCCCAACTGTGCCACGACGTCCCGAGCCTCGGCGATCTCGTCCTCGGAGCAGGGCAGGGTAGGGGGTCGCGGCGGTCCGACGGGGTTGTCCATCGCCGCCATGATGCCCTTCATCTGGCGGTATCCCCCCGACTTGGCGCCCGTCTTCGCGCCCCAGGGTCCGATGATGGACCCCACGCGGTCCTTCTCCGCCTGCGCCTCGTCGTACTTGCCGGCCTCCAGGAGTTCCCATACTGCAAGGTCATGCTTGGGGTACGCCGCCACCCACGGGCTGATGTAGCCCCTTCCCCCGTTCTTGTGGCAGCGCACGGGCTGACCGGAGTTGTCGATCACGTTGAAGGTGTCGGCAAACTTTGTCATGTCGTCGTAGTCGATGTCCGTCCCTTCGGGCGCGCTCCACTTGAGCGCCGCCACGTGCTCAGCGTCCTTCAAGCGCAGCATCGTCTCGGCGCGCATTGCCTCAACCGACGCATCGGAGGTGAACCAGTGCGTGTTGTAGATCATGATGCCGATCTCGATGGCGTCGGAAATATCCGTGTAGAATCGGACGAGGTCGTCCTGGTTGCTGTGGTGCATGAACGGCAGGTCTATTTGCAGACCGATGGCTCCTAGGTCCTGAGCGCGCTTCGCGTCGTCGATTGTGTGCAGCGTGTTCTTCGGCTTCAGGGCGCAGATCACCTTGGTGTCAGCGTTGGCCGCCCGTACGACGGTACGCAGAAGGTGCGGCCACTCGTCGTCGCTCAGGTCGGGCCCTTCGCCCATCGCCGCCGAGGTCTTGAGCGGGGATGTCCCCGTCCCGAGCCCTTGCTCCACCCACCACTGTGTGATTTCCGTAGTTCGCGCAAGGTCGATGTTGAAGTCGTCGTCCATCGGGGTCGGCAGCGTGGCGATGCACCCGCCGATCATCGTCTTCAGTTCCTCCCGGTTCATGTGGTGCTCCTTGGACTATTCGCGATTCGTTTCACTGGGGTAAGGGAAGTATGGTCCGGCTCACATCGGCATTGCCCCACGTCGCGTGCGGCGGAGGTACCAAATTCCTCCTCCAGCGGCCGCAATCACCACGATAACGACAACCACGCCAATGAGGATCTGTGGAAGATTGGACTCTTCGGGCGTAGGCTCCCGCTCGAAGATATTGCCGAACAGGATGTAGGTAATGCCGGCGTCTTCTCTCTCTTGAGGGTCAGCGAAGTTTGCCGCGAGCGCTAGGTCGGCCACGCCGTCGCCGTTGAGATCGCCCACGCCAACACCCGATCCGAGGCTGTCGATGGGGTTTTCGCCTTCGATGACGACGTCGGCAGAGTCTTCAAGGTTGTATGTCCCGGACAGGATTGGCCCCTTGATGACGAACACCTTGCCTGCTGCCCGGCTTCCGGCTGCGTCCGACTGCATCGAGCCGACGATGAGATCGTTGACGCCGTCGCCGTCGAGATCGCCGATGGTAAGCGTACTCTCGGACGCATTGTCCCTCTCTTGCTCGCCTTGCAGCGTCACGTCCACGATGGAATCGATTGGGACGCCGCCCTCTTCGTCCTGTGTGACGAGGTTCTCCAACTCTGTTGGGTCCAACGGGCCGAAGATTATGTAAGTTTCGCCAGCGTTTTCGATACCCGCGACGTCTGCGCTCCGCGAGTTCACGGCTATGTCGTCAACCCCGTCGTTGTTGATGTCGCCGATGGCGATTGAGGCCCCCGCGGCGTCGCCGTTGCGGGTGCTTCCTATGGTGCCGATGGAACCGAGGAGCTTTACGTCACTCCCGTCTCGCAAATCGATGTCGGAACCGTCCAACGGGCCAAGCACGATTTCCACGCCGCCCTTTCGTGATCCGTAGCCGCCGGGCGAACCGATTGCAATATCGAGTGCGCCGTCGTTGTTGACGTCTCCCGTGGCCAGGCCCTTCCCGGTGTTGTAGTTTCTGTGGGGCCCGAGAATGCGAAAGTCGGCAGCTTGGTCGTTAAGTTCCGTAGCGCTCGCGCCTGTGGGTTGAATTGGGCCAAGCACTACGTAGATCAGGCCGGACTCGTGGCGAGTGTCATCGACCCCCTTTTCCTCGGAACTGATAAGCAAGTCCGCGACGTTGTCGCCGTTTATGTCTTGGATCAGCACTGCTGACCCAATGCCCGCAGTGACGTCGAAGCCCTTGAGCTTGATATCCGCAGCGGACGATTCGGTCAGAGTGCCGTCGATGGGACCGAGGAACCCGAATGCGGCCCCCGACCGGAATCGGCTGTCGAGGTCTGACTCGGGAGCGCCTACGAGGAGGTCGGCTTGCCCGTCGCCGTTGATGTCGCCTACGGAAAGGCCATATCCGAACCAGTCTCTCTGTTCCCCGGCTATGGCAACGTCATACTCTTTTGCAACCTTGAGGATCAGCTGGTCCGTCTGCGCCGCCGAATTGCCTAAGGCGAATATTGCCGCAATCAGGGCAATCAATAAGGATGCTGCAGGAACACCCCACTTCGGCATGTTCGTTCTATGCAGCCCCATGTTTCTTAGCATTTGAGGGAATGGCTCCTCTAAAGGTTTCTTATTGGCTGTGGTGAAGTCTACCCCAGCTTCATTCGATTGACAATGCGCGGGCGCTTGGCTACGCCCATGCGTCGGTCATCTCCACCGAGACATCGCGCTGATAGGTCGGACGGATCACAAGCTCAGGGATGGAGCTGTTCTGTGGCAGTCGGGCGATGAGAGCGATGGCCTCGGCTACATCCTCCGGGCCCGCCATCGTCCTGCGCGCGTCTTTGCTCGGCGGAACGGGGCGCTTGTCCAACAACGGAGTCGTGATTTCGCCCGGGATGACTACGCTGGCCCTGATATTCGTGTCCTTGAACTCCTCGTTCAGATGTCCCGTAAAGTTGATGACCGCCGCCTTGACCGCTGAGTAGATCATCCCGCCCAGCAGGCCTGGTGTCACTCCCGCAAGAGACGATACGTTGATGATCGTGCCGCTGTTACGCTCCAGCATTGCCGGCATCACCGCCTGCGCACAGTATATCGAGCCGATCAGGTTGGAGTTTATGACCGAGGTGATCTCTTCCGGCGGAGTTGAAAGCAGTCTGCGGTGGGGTGAACTGTGACCTGCGTTGTTAACCAGCACGTCCACAGCGCCTCGGTCCCGCCCAATCTCCTCGACCACGCCGAGCACGCCCTCTCGGTCGGCCACGTCCACGCCATAGGCCGAGGCCGTTCCCCCCGACTCCGCGATCTCTGCACAGACCTCTTCCACCTTTGAAAGAGTCCTGCCAATCAGCCGAACGTCCGCCCCCTCGGAAGCGAAACGCAGGGCCGTCGATCTCCCTATCCCGCTCCCCGCTCCCGTAATGAGGCAGGTCTTTCCTTCAAGCGTCATGGTTGAACTAAGCTGCGGATCTTTGTCAACGTGTACCGCCCGCCCCAACAAATATGGCTATGAAGAACAGCCCGAGCATGGCAAGCGCAACCGCTAGAAGCGCCCCGCCGCAGGCGATTGCCACAATCTTGAACCGGCCCGCAAGGCTTTCGTCCTCATCGTGAAAGCTGTCGTAATCAATCTTCTTCTTCAGTTGGCTTCGCAAAGCGCGATCTATCCGCCGCCTATCGAAACGACTATAGCAAACATCAACGCGGCAACGATGGCGAACAGGATGAACCCGCCGCAGGCGAGCAAGACGCCCAGGGTTCCCGTGAACCAGCTCTTTTCCGTGAGCGACGGGCTGTCGAACCGCGCGCGCTGTCGCGCCAGCGGGTCCTCGGTGATCTCCGAGGTGACCGTCTCGAACCGGGGACTCTTGCCGAGTGCCCTGCCCGGTGTGCCGGGCGCGGCGCTCGCCGTTTGGGGCATGGCCCCTGGCTCCCGCTCGACCCGGAACGAGGCGCGCATCTTCGTAATCTCTTCACCCGAGGACGGTATGTCACCGTATTGCGCGCGGTTGAACGCTTCCGTCGCCGGTTCGACGAGCTCGTTCGGGAAGACCCGCCTCAGGTCTCGCCGGAACTCATTGGGCGTATAGTGGTCGGGCCGCGGCACCTCGTTCTGCTCCGCCGTCGTGAGCATCTGGTAGTACAGCCGGAGGGCCTCTACGACTCCCGGAGGTCCTTCCGGCAGCCGGAAGACCCTTCGTCCCGCGCCCCTGAACAGGTCTCGGACGTTCGACATGAAATCGGAGAACAGGTCCCCGATGTCCGACGCGAAATTCATCTCGTCGAAGAGCGACTCGCGATCGGCCTCATCGTCGTCCTTCTTGAGCTTCTTCGCGATCTTGCTCGCTATGACATACAGGAAGATGGCGACTACTATTACCGTCGTGACTACCAGTCCGTAGCGTACGAACTGCAGCATATACAGGAGAAAGTCCGGAGCTCGCGGATCGCTGGCTCCTCCAGGGCCGAATCCGAAGTCCTGTGACGGCCCGACCGTTGGTGTCGGAGTAACGGTCGCCTCGGGCCCAAGTTCGAGCTCGACGGGCCGTGAGAATACCGCGGCGATCACGGTGTTGATGCCCTCCAGCCCCACGATGATCGGAAAGCTGACGATGAGCAGCAGGCCTTCGACCACTCTGCTGAAGACGAATCGAATGGGCGACGTGACCCACTCGACAAAGCTCTCCTGCAGGAAGCCGAACATTCCGCCCGCGACGAGTATGCCGACCACCGCAAGACCGATCACCTTGGGCCACGTCCTCGTCTGTGCGGAAGTCGAGGTCTCCGACACGAGGTGTCCGACGTTCAGGCCCACGAGTCCGGCGCCGAAGAATATGAGCACCATCGCGAAGACGTTTGGATGCTCCGGGCGCATGATGCCCATTATGGCTGAGAACCCGATGAAGAACAGGCCCAGCCGGAAGCTCAGAGTGAGGCTCCTGTCGGGGGATGAGACCATTGCAAGTCGAATTCCCCGGAACCACAGCCCTACCGCCAGTATGCCTCCCGCTACGCCATGAAAGGTCCGACCCTGTTCCTTAAGCGTGGAGTCAATGAGCTTGGCGATCCAGTCAATCGTGAAGCCCTGATCCGGATCGAATGCTGCGGCCATCACGAGGTATGCTAAAACTACCCCGAATAGAGTAGCCCCGAAGTAGAACACTTCGAACGCCTGGAATTGCTTCCAGCGAATGAATGAGTAGGTGATCGTCGAAAGGCCGAGAAGGCCGAGTATCGCGTAGAAGCTCAGCGGGCTGCCTTCGGAACCGGCTGCCACCCCCAGTACGGAGATGAACGCGTACAGCCACGCGGCCTCGGAGACCACGAGCGTGATGTATGTCACTCTCTCCCGCGTGAGCGTCATGCCGATTCGTCTCCCACGCCTACGACGGTGTCTTTGAGCCTGTCCCACGCGGCCGTTTCGGAATCGTCCCCCTCTTCGGTGTCGTCGCCATCCTCACTCGCCGCCTCTCGTTCCTTCCGCTCGCGCTCTTCCTCGTCGATTTGGTCCATGTGCTCCCGCAGATGGTAGAAGAGCACGTCCGGCGGAGGGTTCTCCACCACTTCGGCTCCGGTGTAGAGCACCGTAAACCGGAATCCCCGCTGCTTGAGCTCGGCAATTGCCAGCATGAGACTCTGGGTCATAATGTTGGTGCACAGTACGATTGTCGACCCGAACGGGAACTTGCGCGACTGTTCGAGCAGCGCGCTCGACATCGCGTTCGGGGCGAATGGCCTCGTCAGCGCCAGAGCCGTCAGGATGGTGTGCAGGTGCGCCGGCTCCGAGCTGGGCGGCACCGTCATCGACCGCTGGCTCAGCACGGGCATGTCGTTGGAAAACAGCCCCACGCTGTACTGCCGTTCCGATATGAAGAGCGCCATCGAGGCGGCAATCGAAATCACCCGTTCCAGGTCGTCGGGGCTCAGGGAAAGCCAGTACGGCTCCATTGTGTCCACCGCTGCCGCGATGATCACGGTGTGGGTCGAGCTCGGCTCGAACGTCCTCACCATGAGCCGCTGCTGCTTGGCCGTGGCCTTCCAGTCGATGGTCTTGAGCGGATCGCCTCGGACGTACTCGCGGATTCCCGCCGGTCGTGACGGGTCCGGGAATATCTCCAGTCCGCCCCGGATTTCACCAAGAGGCCTGGCGGGCGGAATGCCGATGTCGTCCAGTGGGTACACCTTGGGATAGACGACTAGCGTGTCCAGTCGCGACGCGATCTTCCGGCTTCGGAAGAACCCGAATGGGTCGCCGCTCTCCATCCTCGCCGGGCCGATATGGTATTCCCCTCTTCCAACCACGTCGATGCGGTACCGCCACCGGATTCGCTCATACCACGCCACCGCCGTGGCGTGGCTCAGGCTGTCGATTCCGCTCTGCAGATTTCGTCTGAGCGCGGCGCTACTGGGCATGATCCCCTGCGGCAGTTGGTCCTCGATGTCCAGCCAGGCAAGCGGTATCGGCTTGCGGTTTGACAGAACGAGGTCCATATAGATCTCGTCCCCGAAGAACACGCGCTCTTGGGGGAACTTTCGCTCGTACGTCAGCTTTTGAAGCGCGACCCGGTTCCAGAATCGCGCGATACCGATGGCAAGGAGCCCCATCAGCCCGAAGGCGATGCCCATGGCGTTGCCGAATATGACGCTGGCGACCAGTAGGATGGCAAAGAACACCGTCCAGAGCGTCTGCCAAGTCCGGTCGCTGGATACCGTGCGTATGGGGTCTCGCGGCTCTTCGGTGGGAGTCGCCAAGTTACTGCCTTTCGATGGGGACCTCGACCGTGTCGAGCACGTCGTCGACGATCTGGTCGGCGCTGTTCCCGCGCAGTCGCGCGGCCGAGCTGAGGATGAGCCGGTGCGGAAGTACGGAGCGCGCCAGCAGCTTGACGTCGTCCGGCGTTACGAAGTCTCGTCCCTCCAGTGCCGCCCATGCCTGCGACGCCTTGTAGAGCGCAAGGCCGGCCCGTGGACTGGCCCCGAGCGAGAGCCCCGCGTTGTCGCGCGTGCTCGTAATCACGTCCACGATGTAGCTGCGTACCGAGTCGTCCACCCTCACCCTGGGCGGAACGCCTTGGAGCGCTTCGAGGTCTCGGGAGTTGGTCACGGCGTCGACGGCGGGAGGAACAGGATCGTCTTCGAACCGCTTGTAGATCTGTCCCTCTTCCTCGGACGTAGGATAGCCAATCACGATCCGCACCATGAATCGGTCGAGCTGGGCCTCAGGAAGAGGGAACGTGCCCTCCATTTCCACCGGGTTCTGCGTCGCCATCACCATGAACGGCTCCGGCAGCGTCATGCTGTCCCCGTCGATGGTTGCCTGCCTCTCCTGCATCGCTTCCAGTAGCGATGACTGCGTACGGGGCGTCGCCCGGTTGATCTCGTCCGTCAGGATGATCTGACTGAAGACTGGCCCCTCACGGAATTCGAACTCGCCCACCTTCTGGTTGTAGAAGTTGACCCCCAGCACGTCCGAGGGCATCAGGTCCGGCGTGCACTGGATGCGGTGAAAGTCGCATCCCAGCGACTGCGCCAGCGCCTTGGCCATCGTCGTCTTGCCTGTCCCCGGCACGTCCTCTAGCAGGGCGTGTCCCTTGCAAAGAAGGGCCACCAGCGCCAGGTTGATGGCGTCGTCCTTTCCGACGATGATCTTCTGTACGTTTTCTCTAATGCTTGCCGCTACATCCCGAACATCACCAACCGTCTTCGCGCTTACCATGGTTCCTCCATTCAACCGTCGTCCTTGGGACGTGTCATTTTCGCATTGTGGTGAAGAGGCCGCTCACCCCGCCTCTGCCATTATTAGGCAACAGGCGGCGTGTGTGCAATTATATGGACTGTGTCTCGCCGTTCTTGTACATAATATGGGCAAGGGCGAGACACAGGATGGCCTACGGCGAGACGGCCATGGTCAGCCAGGTGCCGACACGGGGATCGAATAGCTCCACGAGATGCCCGGCGCTGCCGTCGTTGCTCCAGCCGCCCGCCACGATTATTCGTCCGTCGGACATCATGGCCGCGGAGTGGCCGGTTCTCGCCAATGCCAGACTCCCGGCCGGATGCCAGGCATTCTTTTCGGGGTCGTACATTTCCGCCTTTGCGACCGTCGCGGCGGGTCCTGCGCCGCCGACTACCAAAACGCGACCGTCCCTCAATACCGTCGCCGAGTGACCGGCGCGATTTACCTCGAACCTGCCTGCCGATCTCCAACTGTTGTTTATCGGATTGTAGATCTCGGCCGTATTTCGCATAGCTGCTGAACCGGCTCCGATGTGACTCCCTCCCGTAATGAGCACCCGGCCGTCGTGAAGCACGGACGCCGTCGGCACCGATCTCGCCTCGCTCATGTGTCCCACCAGACTCCACGTCTGGGTGGCGGGATCATATACCTCTGCCGACGTGAGCGTTCGAAGATCGCTGTCGAACCCGCCTGCGACGAGCACCCGCCCGTCGTTCAGCAGCGCCGCTGCGTGGTGGGCACGTCCGTGATGCATGACGCTCGTCGATGTCCAGGCATCGTCCATGGGGTCGAATATCTCGACGGTGTGCAGTACCTCCCCCGAAATCTCTCTTCCGCCCGTGACCAGCACACGCCCGTCCAGCAGCAGGGTCGAGGTGTGCCATCTACGCTTGTCCGCTAGATATGCCGTCGATTGCCAAACGTTCTTGGCCGGACGGTAGATCCGGGCGCCGTCCCTGTTGCCCGGACTCGAAAGGTCCCCGACAACGAGCACCCTCCCGTCGGGCAGCGCCGTTACGGTGTCTCCCCGTCGCGTCCGCGCCTTGACCGCCAGGTGCGGGACGAAGCTGGTCAGCTCGATGCGGGGAAGGTCGGCGTCATGAGAATGAGAGTCGAGGTCCGAGAGTCCGATGCCCGCGAGGGGAGTATCTACCCGGTCGCCAACGGTGATCTGGTCCCTTATCGCCGTCACGGATCCCGCCGTTAGGAAGAGTGCCCCCGTCACCAACATTGCCCCGACTGCGAGTCGGCTCCTGAGTGCGAGACCCAGCGCGCCGCCCTTTTGTTGGAGTGTTCTTGCGCTTCTTCCAAGCGCGTCACGCTCCGCTCCCCGTCCGGCGATCCGCCACGATAGGTCCATCGGGACCCCAAGCAGTAGCCTGCTGCAGATCTGGAAGCCGATGAAAGGAGAGGACTTTCCCTGTCCGCGGGCGAAATCAACCTCTTCCCAGATGTCGGACTCTATCTCCGCAAGACGGGCGTCACGATCCGCCGCGGGAAGGCCCAACGTGTAGAGCCGTACCCACTGGCGCACGAAGCGAGCGGCGAATGGTAGCCTCGATGAATCCATCTAGGAGGTCGCTAGTTCCTGTCGGCGCGGGGTGGCCGCCGGATCGGCGTGTGAGCGGGCCGCCAGCAGGGCGTCCTGTCCCGCCGGAGTCACGTGGTACAGCCGTCGCCTGGGCCGTCCGCTTGTTGCGGCGTTGACGGGGTCCTCCCAGCGACTCGAAAGAAGTCCCTGGGCTTCCATCCTCGAAAGGGCCTTGTACAGCGTGCCGTATGCGGTGAGCTTCCGAGCCCCTTCTCGTTCCGCGAGGTGCTTGGCGATCAGGAACCCATAGAACTCCGGCGCCTGCCCAGCGTGAAGTTCGAGGCCGGACTCCAGAATCGATATTTCAATGGGTAGAAGTGTGCCCTGTTTCCTTCTCATAGCCCGAATTATAGGAAGATACCTACGGAATGTCAATCGGTCACTGCGTGTTGCAGCTACATCGAATACCCGACCGCTATTTGCCTCTTCCTTCCAACTTCTCAAGCTCAGCGTTGGGCGCCACAAGCATCACCGCGTCTCCCGGCTCTACGGTCGCGTCGACCACCTTTCCCACTCGTCGACTCAGTGATTAAGCCCGCTCGCCCTGAGCCTGTCGAAGGGCAGTTCGCGCCGCTCCCACTCGTCTCTGCCGTCAAGATGAATGACAAGAGATATTTTTGTCATTCCCGCGGAGGTGGGAATTCATCTTCGGTCACTGCCACAAACCAAGAGTCAAGAAATGAACGCCCTTCCCACGGTTGCGCAGGTAAAGGCGCAGCAGCGCCTCTTGCCCCTAGTCTGCAACTTCCACAATCGCCTCGATCTCCACCGGTATCCCGAACGGCAGACTCCCCATCCCCACCGCCGACCGCGCGTGCTTCCCCCGATCTCCGAACACCTCCACCAGCAAATCGGAGCACCCGTTGATCACCGCAGGGTGCTCGGTGAAGTCCGGCGTCGCGTTCACCATCCCCAGCAGCTTCACCACCCGTGCCACACGGTCGAGATCGCCAAGCTCCGCCCTAAGCCGCGAAAGAATGTTCAGACATACCAGCCTCGCCGCCTCATACCCCTCTTCCTTCGTCAACTCCGCCCCCACCTTGCCGCTCGGCGTCGTCCCATCAGGTCGCTTTGCCGGCCCAACACCCGCCAGATACAAAAGATTCCCCGTCCGCACCGCCGGAACGTAGTTCGCCGCCGGCGACTGCGGCGACGGAAGCTCTATGCCAAGTTCCTTCAGCCTGTCCTCTGTCGTCATTGTCTACACTCCATCCATTACTCGAAAGTAAGAATCCTCGCCGGATTCTCGACCATGATCTGCTGTATCTGGTCCTCCGGCATTCCCCGGTCGCGCATCCGCGGCACGATGTTCTCGATCAGGTGACCGTACCCATATCCCCCAAAGCTAAAGGTGCGCGACTTACAGAAAACATCCTGCGCCAGCACGAGCTGGGAAAGGTACCCGTTCTCGACCAGCAGCTCAACGTAGTCGAGCCGCTGACCATCGTGCATCATGTCGATCTCGCCAAGCGAGTAGTGCGACGTCTCCCAGCCGAACAGGTCGTACTCCAGCATCGAGCCGCGCGTTGCAAACTCCAACAGCGTGTCCGGGTCGAGAACCGTCCGGTCAAGATGTCCCATGATGACCCGGCCGACGTCGGCCCCCGCTCCTTCGAGAACGTCGAGTATCTCGAACGGAGCGCGCGGGTTCCGCCCCGGATGGATGAGTATGCCCGCGCCGGTCTCCTGCTGCGCCCGCGCCCCTGCTCGAAGCACCTTCCGCTCGTTATCGTTCAGCGGCCACGTGCACCCAAGCTCGCCGATGATCCCCGCCTTGACACCTGTGGGGCCGACGCCAACGGTCAACTCCTCGATGATCTGCCCCGTGATCTCGTCTTCCGACTTCTCATCCATGTCGTCGGGATGTACTATCCCCACGTAGTACCCTGCGCCCATCACGATGTTCACTCCTGTCGCCCTCGCCACGCGGGCAAGCGCCAGCGGGTCCCTGCCGATCCCTATCGTCGTGGCGTCGACGATAGTGCCTCCGCCTGCTCGCCCGAACAGCGCGATCTCGTAGATCGCCATGTCCTCATCGAGCAGTTCAAGGTTGTCGATATTCCTGAACGGGTCATACCGCACCCAGCCGAGGTTCTCCATCGTCACCTGCTCCTCGCCACGATGCTTGGTACTCGCCTCCGTGGGAGGCGTATACATGCACACGAAGTCGATGAAGATGTGCTCGTGCGTCGTCGTCATCCCCAGCGTCGAGGGATCCACCGGCCCCAACACCGTCTGAGCAAGTCCCGAAATCTGCGATTTCCCCAACGATCTCACCTCAATTTGCTATTGCAACGAAAATAGACCATTACCATTCCCGTAGGGGCGATTCGCGAATCGCCCCTGCTACGAAAACACACCACAACAGACCCGTCGCAGGGGCGACCCTTGTGGTCGCCCGGTCACCCCACCACCCGAACCGCGTCCCCAACCGACACCGTGCCGCCCTCTTCCACAGCCGCCAGCATACCCCGCCGCCCCATCAACTCCCTCTGCAGACCCGACCGGATATCATCCATCAGCCCGCACGGGACGCACTCCTTTGATATCTTCAGCACGACGTCGTCCCCCAGTCCCAGCCGCGTCTCCGGCGAGAGTGACTGAAGATCGATTCCCATCGTCGTAACGTTCTCGCGCACCACCCCATGGTCCAGCCCCAGCGCGTCGAGGTTCTCCTCCTGCATCAGCAGCACCTGGTACCCCTGCTGGTGTGGCTTGTCCGAGAAATGCATGTCCCCCTCGATGCCGTTGCCCGCCACGAACACCATCGGCTCCACCTGCCGCATCGGCTGCCGCCGACCAAGCTTCACCCTCAGACCAACGACCTCACCCTGAGACTCTCCCATACCAAATTCCTCCCTCGACTGGTGCCCAATACCCTACATTGGCATCTCCCCAGATTCAACACCCGTCCTACCTCTGCGCCCTCCACGCTCTCTGCGGTGAACTCCCCCTCACACCCACCAATTCCCACGCGCAATCGGCCCCGGATTGTCGTGCCGGAACGTGCTGTACGTTAGACCCCTGACCTCCGGGTGCGACGCCACCGCCGACTCATACTCCGCGTCCCGCTCCTTCCACTGCCACGCCACATACAGACTGGCGTCCACGTCCTCGACAACCGGCCTGTAGTTCCCCGAAAGATCGTCCTCCAGCGACGGTAGACCCCAGCCGTCCACGTAGTTCTGCCGGTATCCGTGACCCCGGTGCATCGGCCAGAGTTGAATCCAAAGCGACGGGCACTGCACCGAGCTCTGGTCGATAACCAGGTCATCCACGATCCCCTCGCTCAGCCACGTCCGCCACTCAAGCGTCGCGTTCCCGATGGGCGGCCCGATGACGTCGCCCCTCGCGCAGCCGACCGCCAGGCTCATGCCTTTCGCCCGCAGCGCCCCACGAAGCTCCCGGAAGAACGTCGTCAGATACGACCCCTGCAGATCGCGCCACTCCTGCGGATCGAATTCTTGTTGCAAAATATCCCGACCGTACAGCCGCTCGAATTCTTCACGTATCGGCTCGTTGAATCCGTACTGGTCCGCGTAGTCCGCCGGCCTCGACTGCGTCCGCAGGCACACGAACACGCCGTCCCACTCATACCCCTCCAACACGCTCAGGTACCGCGCGATCATGTACTCCCGTACCTCCGGGTACGCCAGGCACACGACACCCCAGTGCTTGTTCCCCTCGCGGTCCTGCAGGTTGTACTCGGGATGCTTCTTGATCAACCGGCTCATCCGCGCAAAGTTCTTCCCGTGATACGGATTGTGATGACTCACCTCGCGCTCCGCCTTCGGCGCAAGCGGATGCCCCTGGTCCAGCAGCGACACATACGCATACGCCCTCATCCCCCGCTCATGCGCCAGCCTCGGCGCCACCTCAAAGTCATCCCACGTGATCGGCGGATACAGCTCCCGCTTTTTACCGCCATACCCCCGCGCCGCCTGGTACACGTCGTCATGCCCCGTCCGCCCCTGCCGCCAGTGCACCGTATCCGCCCCAAGCTCCTCAACCCAAGCGTCCATCCGCCGCTCCAGCGACTCCACCGACCTCAGCAGCCCGTCCTCCTCCCCAAACACCACGTGGTCCCCCCAAGAGCAGTTCGCGATATTGCCGTTACCGTTCGACACCATTCTTCCAGTCTCCTTCTCCAACACTTCACAAAATAATGCGCGAAGAACCCCGTTCACCCTGAGCTTGTCGAAGGGTTCTTACCTTGCAAATTTCACCCAAGAGCTTCCAACAGTCTCTCCCCCGCCGGGGGAGAGATACAGAGAGGGGGCCCCATGCCTAATCCAACGCCGCCCCGGCAATCGGCTTCTCCGCCGCACCCCCGATCATCTCCGCGTACGCCTCCTCCCCGTACACATCCTTCTTATTCAGCAACCGACCCGGCTTCGGCACGATCTTCAGGCTCCTGTCCTCGATGGGGAAGCGTACCGCCGAGTACCCGTTCCGGTGCGACTCCCGGAACCCGATGGCGATCTCCAGCACCTTCCGCATATTGTCTCCGCTGCACCTCGGCTCGGTGCCGTTGTCGATGGCCTCTACAATCGACTGGATGCCACCCCGCTGCCTCCGACCACTTGGCGTCACCCACCCGTAGTCCGTGCCGCCGAACTCGTCAAAGAAGGTGGCGTCCTCCACAAACTCGCCTCCCCTCGACGCGCCCCGCCACAGGTGCCCGCCGTACCAGCCCGTGTGATAGACGCCCTTTTCGCACACCACCTCGATGCCGTCCCTCGGCGAGGGCTTCGTGTGCACGTACCCCTCGATGCCGTTGGCGAACCGAATGTATCCGCCCATGTTCTGGTCGTCGTCGCTCCACGGATCGTCCGCGCACCATCCTGTAACCCACTCCACGTCCGCGTCGTCGGCGAACAGCCTCAGCACGCTCAGCCCTTGGCACCCGCCGCCGGAGATCTCGTTCGTCGGCTGGTACAGGTTGATGCTCTGCACCGGCCCAAGCTCCCCCGAGTCGATCAGCGCCTTCACCTTCCAGTGCTGCGGCATGTTCCGGTAGGCGTCCCCAGACGCGAACGCGATCCCCCGCGACGACGTCTCCTCCACCATCCTGTCCGCCTCATCCAGACTCGCCGCCATCGGCTTCTCGCAGTAGATCGCCTTCACACCCGCCCGCGCGCAGTCGATCACCACACCCGGATTCGGCTTCACAGGCAGTATCGGCGCCGCGATGTCCAGGTTCTCCACCCGCAGCATCTCATGGTAATCGTCGTACGACTCAACCTCGAACCGCTCCAGGAAAATAGCCAGGTTCGACGGATCAGGGTCCGCCGCCGCCACGAGCTCCGTTCGAGGATTTGCCACATACCCCCGCGCGTGCCCATTCCCCTTACGACCCGTCCCAATCAGCCCGACCCTGTACGTCGATTCCGTGTTCATTACGCACCCCCGCAGCCGGCTTTTCAAAGACCCACCCGACCGCGCCGCATACCATACCACACCTATTCACTCCCCCAACTCCTCTGTGTCCTCCGTGACCTCTGCGGTGAATCCCCACATGCCCGACTGGCGTAGTCCCCTATACGCCCGGCCGGCGAGGCCCGCACGAACGGCGGGTTCCTCTATACGCCCGACCGGCGAGGTTCGCCTAAACGGCGAGTTCCCTTGACCCCTCGCACTCTTCGCCGTACCCTTCACTCCCACACACCCTGCCGGAGGATCGCCATGAAAGCCGCCGTGCTCTACCAAGCCCAGACCCCCCTAGTCATCGAGGAGCTTGACATCGAGGAGCCTGGACCCGGCCAGGTCATGGTCAAGATGATGGCCAGCGGCGTCTGCCATTCCGACTGGCACGTCGTCAAGGGAGAGTGGACCCACCTTCCGCTGCCGATCATCCTCGGCCATGAGGGCGCGGGCATAGTCGAGGCCACCGGCCCCGGTGTCGACAACGTCCAGCCCGGAGACCATGTAATCCTGGCCTGGCGCTCCCAGTGCAGCCTCTGTGAGATGTGCCAGCTCGGATGGCCCGCCCTCTGCTACAACAACCAGTACCCACAGCAGAAGCCCACCGTTCGGAGTTCCGGACAGGAAATCAATCAGATGGTCGGCGTCGGGAGCTTCGGAAGCTACCAACTCGTCAGCGAGGTTGCCGCCATCCCCATCGACAAGGACATCCCGTTCCCGCAGGCCTCCCTCATCGGCTGCGGCGTCACCACCGGCGTCGGCGCTGCCATCAACACGGCCAACGTCCAGCCCGGAACGACCGCCGCCGTCTTTGGCGCGGGGGGAGTCGGCCTGAACGTTATTCAGGGCTGCCGCATCGCCGGAGCGACTACCATCATCGCTGTCGACCTCCTCGAAAACAAGCTCGAAATGGCCAGGGAGTTCGGCGCGACCCACACCGTCAACGCCGGTGAGGAGGACGCCGTCGAGGCCATCAAGGCCCTCACGGGCGGCTATGGCGTACACTACGCCTTCGAGGCAATCGGCCTCGTGGAGAAGCCCTTCATCCAGAGCATCCATTGCACCCGCAACCGCGGCATGTCGATCTGGGTCGGCCATGCTCCGCACGGAACCCCCGTCACCATCGACGCCCGCGACCTGATGATGGAAAAGATCATCATGGGCTCCCTCTACGGCAGCGGCCAGCCCTTGATAACCTTCCCCCGCCTCCTCAACCTCTACAAGCAGGGAGACCTCATGCTCGACGAGCTCGTCTCCCGCACCTACCCCGTCGAACGGATCAACGACGCGTTCGAAGCTCTCGGCAAGGGCGAAGTCGCCCGCAGCACCCTCTCCTTCGACTAGAGGTAGAGGTTAACAGGACACTGACTTGGTAGGGGCGGGTTTCAAACCCGCCCCGTCGCGCTTACCCCCTCACCTATTCTCGGATGAGGGCGATCTATCCCCTCTCCCGTCCTGGGCTGACAGGGGTAGGTATTTGCCTATCGCTCCACTCTCCATTGACCACAAAGCAACCCCGGCACTGTCATTCTGAGCGCAGCGGAGTCGAAGAATCTAAGGTGTCTGTCCCAACGTAAAGCTGACATAGAGTGTTCTTACGCCGTTTTCACTTTCGGTCACGAAATAGGTACGGCGCCGGCTGTCCGGTCCTGCGGTTCACGCCAATGAGGTCGGCCGTCTCGCTGGCCGATTTGGCGAAGACGAGATGGGGGATTGCGAGCACCTGTTTTTCGGAGAGGTCTTTTTTCGGAATTTGTGGCATGGTGTTGCATTTTGTGGCATTTTCCCTCGTTATTGTAAAGTTTTGCGGTGGGTATTCACCCTCACCCCAGCTCTCTTTCAGGACGGGAGAGGTAGTAGGTTGGATTGCCGCATGTGGGTATGATAGGACGCATGTTCTTCGGTGTCAAATTGGGGGGTAACTGTTCGGAGTTGGTAAGTTGGACCGCGAAGACCCCTTCTCTGTGTCTCTCCCCCGGCGGGGGCTGATAGGGGTAGGTAAAACGGAACTGTAGCTATAGCTATGCCCCTTGCCTGTCATTCCGAGCGCAGCGAGGAATCTGAAATGTTGTGCCACCGTCATGACATGTTTCCGGCTGCGGAGCTTGATTTGGAAGACGAGTATTTGAGATTCCTCACTCCGCTCCGCTGCGTTCGGAATGACATGACCGAGACTACGACTTGTAGGTAAGAACCACCAAATACCTACCCCTGTCAGCCCGTCCTGGGAGAGGGCTAGGGTGAAGGTGATGCCCCCGGAGACACACCCGCCCTAGTCTCTCCCCCGTTCGACGGGGGAGAGATACAGAGAGGGGGCCTACTCCACCGTCTGGCTCTTCGAGCGTATCGACGACTCGAAGGCCGACATCTTGTTCAGCGGCAGGCGAGGCCACGTCCGCTTCCATGGGTCGGTGACGTTCACCGTCAGCAGCCCGAAGTCACCGATCTCCTCGGTAATGACGTCGCCGTGCTGGATCGGCCCGAGCCCCACGTGGTTCGTGCCCGTCGCGATCACGTCCCCGGCTTTCATCGTCGTGATCCACGTGATGAACTCCACCGTCTCCTCAACCGTCCGGCCCATGTCGCTCGTGTTGTGGTCCTGCCGCGGCTCGCCGTTGACCCACAGCTTGATGTCCAGGTTTTGGGCGTCGTCCACCTCGTCCGCCGTCACGATCACCGGCCCCAGCGGGCAGAAGGTGTCCCACGACTTGCCCCAGAAGAAGCTGCTGCCGCCGTTGGGGTTCACACCCCGCGCCGACACGTCCATGAAGTTCAGGTAACCGAATATGTGCCCAGCCGCCTTCTCAGCCGGTACGTCCGTCGACGTCTTCCCGATCACCAGCCCAAGCTCCGCCTCGTGGTGAAAGTGAGGCACCGGCGCGTCCGGAAGTTCCACCGTATCGCCGTCCCCGATCACCGCGCTCGGCGACTTCAGGAACGCCTCCCGGTCCGTCGGAAACGGCAGCTTGCCGTTCTCAAGGTAGTTGCCCGCCATGCAGGCGATCCGCGTCGGCTCCGGCAGCGGCGCCCGCAACCGCACGTCGGAGATCGGCGTCCCCTCCGAGTTGGCAGCCGCGTCTTCCAGCTTGCCCCTGTAGTCGTCGAACCTGTCAATCAGTCCCCGTATCAACGTCTGCGCGTCGATATGCGGGATGTCCGAGACCACCCCCGACACGTCCACCACGTTGTCGCCCCGTAGCACACCCGGCGTGTAGTCGTTGAAAAGTACCAGCCTCATGCACATCTCTCCTTTAACTATGGTTCCAAAGCCGCGCGGAATTGTAGCACAGCCCCTTCAACACCGTCCAAGTGGCAGGGCTTCGTTGACATGCCGCTCTCGCCGCAATACCGTACTCCCAATCCCTTTCGTCGACCCACTCTCGACCGGACTACATCATCCCAATTCCAATCTACCGAATGATCCCCGACTGGCTCCCATACCTCCTAAACGGCATCCTCCTCCTCGCCATCGCGTCGATCATCTACTACGGCGTCAGGCTCGGCATAACCCCCATGCCGAGCTCCAGAAAAGCCATTGCAACGTTCCTCGACCTCATCCCCGACACCACCGCCGGCAAGGTAGTCGACCTTGGTTCAGGATGGGGGACCCTCGCGTACCCCATCGCCAAGCAATTTCCCGACACCGAGGTGATCGGCTGCGAGCTTTCACCCATCCCTTGGATATACTCCCGCCTAAAGGGTCTCTTCGTCCGACGCCCAAACCTCACGCTTCACAGACAGAGTGTCTTCGACATCGACCTGACCGACACGGACGTGGTCGTCGTATACCTCCATCCCGCCGCGATGCGAAAGCTCGGCCCCAAATTCGAGCGAGAGCTGCGCCCCGGTACCCTCGTCCTCTCCAACACATTCCCCGTTCCGACGTGGGAGCCCGCTCAGACCATCCATTTGGGCAAGTCTTGGCTGTCCACCTCGAACGACATCTACGTCTACCGAGTTTGACGATTGTGATGTAGCATAGCTACCCTAAACCTAAGGAATCACAGGAGCGGACAACAGATGTACGAGACCATATCGACGGACGTTCTCATCATCGGCGGTGGCGGCGCCGGACTGCGGGCTGCCATCGAGGCGCGCGACCACGGAGCCGATGTGACCATGGTCGTCAAGGGAAAGTATGGCAACAGCGGCTGCACTCTCAACGTCGGCACCAGCGCCGTCGTCGGCCTCAACGGCCAGAACGGCGACACCAACATGTCCTCGATGTGCGATCTCGTCTCCTTCGGCGGATTCCTCGCCGACCAGAAGCTCGCAAAGATCCTCGTAGATGAGACGATGGACCGCGTTCAGGAGCTCATCGATTGGGGCGCCGACTTCCAGCGCGAGGACGACGGCAACATCGCCCTCTACCGCTCCGCCGCGCACACTCACACGAGGAACTTCACGTTCAAGCCCGGCGAGAACGGGCGACAGTACACGTATGGTTCCCCTCCGGGCATGGCGATGATGGACGCCCTGATGGACCAGACCGAGTCCCGCGGCGTCACCGTCATGGACGACGCGGTGCTCATCGACCTCCTGACGAACGACGGGCGTGTCGTCGGTGCTACCGTGCTCGACTGCCGCCGCTCTGAGATTCTCGTCGTCGAGGCCAAGACCACCATCCTCGCCACCGGCACCTACAGCCACATCTTCGGCCCTACCACCGTCTCCCCCTTCGAGACCGGGGACGGCCATGCAGCCGCCTATAGAGCAGGAGCCGATCTGACAGGCATGGAGGCCTCCCAGTTCGTCGCAACTTCGGTCGGCTTCCCGCCCGGCACCAGGTTCCTCAACTCCGAAAACGAGGATTTTCTTCCAAAGTATGGAATCGACGATCCCCGGAACTTCGCCAAGGAGCCCCTGACCTACGCCGTCTGGAAGGAGATCAAGGAGGGGAGGGGGTTCAAGGGCGACAAGGTCATGCTCGATATGAGCGCCGCGTTCGAGCGAAAGAACATGCCCTGGTGGTTTATGGACTTGGTTAAGGAGCAGACCGAGAAGCGCGGCATCGACCTTCGTCGCGAGCCGATCGCCTCCGAACCCCGCGCCCACACCGCCATCGGAGGAGTCTCCATCAACGAGAAATGCGAGTCGACCGTTCCCGGCCTCTATGCGGCTGGCGCGGTCGCCGGAGGAGTCTACGGCCACGCGAGGCCCGAAGGCTACACGTCGATGATAACCGTCGTCTTCGGCAAACGGGCGGGGCGCTACGCCGCCGAGGAAGCGAACGCCACCGGCTCTGTCTCCATCGACTCCGAGCAAGTGCGAGCAAGCATCGCCGCCGCGTCGGATGCCATCGACGATTCCGCGACCGTCAAGCCCAGCGATATCAAGCGCAAGATTAAAGCCACCACACGCCGCTACGCATGGGTCATCAAGGACGGGGAGGGACTATCGAACGGCCTCTCTCGCATCAGGCAGATACAGTCCGAGACCAGCAAGCTGAAGGCGCGGAACGGCTACGATTGGGCACGGGCTCTTGAAGTGCGAAACCTGCTCCTCTCGGCGGAGCTGCACTTCATCGGCTCATTGGATCGCAAGGAGAGCAGGGGAGCCTTCTTCCGCGACGACTATCCCGACACCGACAACGTCAACTGGCTCAAAAACATCCTGTATAGGCAGGTCGAAGGCGAACTGGTACTGGACTACGAGGCCCCCGAACTCCTCTACTGCGACCCCGCCACGCATGAAGGGAGGCTGCAGTACCAGCCGATAGCAAACTACGGAACGTGCGCGGCCACGTAGACCCCAACCGTCTGCCTACTCATCCGCCGGACGACGGAAACGGTCGATGTAGTCCTCGTCTTGAGTCGTACTCTCGGTACCCTCGTCCGAAGGCTCTTCCGGTTGCTCTGCCGAAGCGTCGCTAGAGTCTTCGGAGATTTCCGATGCGCCGGCTCCGTCGGAGGGCCTATCCCGATACCGACTCGCTTGAATGTCTTCCAGCCGGCTTTGAAGATCTTCGCCTTCGAGGTGACCTACGATGCTGCCGTCACGCATCTCGTTCACCTGGTCCGCCATTGCCAGCAGCGTCGAGTCGTGCGTCGCGGCGACCACGGTAATCCCGTGCGTCTCCACCATCTCGCGGAACAGTCCGAAGATCGATTGGGCATTCGTCGAGTCGAGCTCGCCCGTCGGCTCATCGGCCAAGATCAACGGCGGCCTCGTAACGATTGCCCGCGCAATGGCCACCCGCTGCTGCTCGCCGCCGGAGAGCTCGTACGGGCGATGGTTCGCTCGCGGGAGCAACCCAACGATCCCAAGCGCCTCTCTCGTCCGCTCCTCGCGTTGGCGGATGCCATATCCCGAAATCCTCAACGGCAGTTCCACGTTCTCGAACGCCGACAGGAGAGGCAGCAGCCCGAACGCCTGGAACACGAACCCCACCTTGTGACGGCGGATGTTCGTTAGCTCCTTCTCTCCCATCGCGGCCAGGTCCTCGCCCTCGAACAGAATCGAGCCGGACGTTGGCTTGTCGAGGCCCGCCATAAGATTCAGCAGCGTAGTCTTGCCCGACCCCGACCTGCCGACGAGCGCGATGAACTGGCCGGGCGGTATCTGCAAGGTCACGTCCTTCACCGCCGTGACCTGCTCCGCGCCCACGTCGTATACGCGGGTAAGGTTCTCTATGTCGATGATGACCTGGGAACTGCTCATTTCATTCCTCTCCGGATACGATGGTAACCTTCCCGTCCTCCACCTTCACCCGCGCCCTGTCGCGTATCTTGACCTCGTCCAGATATTCGCGGGGCAGTTGCACGCGCCCGGCCCCGTCGACGAGGGTGTACTCTTCGAGCGGCGTCTCCACATCCACTTCGCCGGATATCTGTCGCTCGTACGAGTGAGCGCGACGCACCTCTGTCGAGGTCTTGCCGTCACGAATCATCACGACCCGTCCGACCTTGTACGCGATGTCCCTGTCGTGCGTCACGACCACGATGGTCGTTCCCAGTTCGCTGTTCACGGACCCGAACAGGTCGAGTATCTCGCTCGCCGTCGCATCGTCAAGCTCTCCCGTCGGCTCGTCCGCCAGGAGAAGGGGAGGATGGTTGGCCAGGGCGACCGCGATGGCGACCCTCTGCTGCTCGCCTCCCGACAGCCGCTCCGGCGTGTGGTCGAGCCGGTGACCGAGCCCCACGAGGTTGAGCAGATCAACCGACCGCTCCTGCCGCTCCTTCGGAGAGAGGTTCGTCAGCATCATCGGCAGCGCGACGTTCTCCACGGCGCTCAAGTAGGGGAACAGGTTGCGGCTCGTCTGCTGCCAGACGAACCCAACCTCGTGGCGACGGTAGTCTTCCACCTCGCGTCCGCCCATCCGAAGCAAATCGCGTTCTCCGACACGGACTTTCCCCGCCGATGGGGTGTCATACCCCGCCAGGATGTTCAGCAGCGTGGTCTTTCCACTGCCGCTGGCCCCCACGACCGCGATGACCTCGCCCCGCGACACCACGAGGTCGAGACCCCGCAGTGCGACTACCTCAAGGTCCGCGATCTTGTAAATTTTGAACAGGTCTTCACAGACGATATAGTCTTCCGCTCTCACGGCGTTCCTCCCAATTCCATTCTAACCAATTTCGCCCAATCGCAAGACTCGCTGCAGCGAGATGCGGTTGACCAGCCATATCATTCCCAGGATTATCACGGCGAACACGACGAACATGATCGCATAGGTGAGGATCAGCACGTTCCAGTTGATCTGCATCGCGAATGGCGGCATCACCTGGGAACCGAAGTCGTCGTGCCCCAGGAACGGCATGATCACCGCGCCCAATCTGCTGCCCATCCACGTTCCCAGCGCGAGTCCCGCGAGGATAACGAGCATCTGCTCCAGCCACACCATCGTTACCATCTGCCGCATGGAGAATCCCACTGTACGGAGCAGCGCGAACTGGAGCTGGCGGTTCCTGAACGATATGTAGGCGTGTACGAGGAATCCCAGGCAACTCAGCACCAGCACCGAAGAGAACGCGATGAAGAGCAGCGACCGCCATCCCGCCTTGACAAGCGGATCGACCTCCGATTCGGCGAGCAGGACGTCCCTGTCCTGGTACGAGTCGATCAGAAAAGCCCCGCTTAGATTCAGGCGCTCAACGAGGTCTTCGCGCTCTGCCCCGGTCGAGTCCGACGATATCCAGAGCTCGTTCGGCAAAACCTCGGTATTCGGCGACCCCATGCTGGCGTAGCTTATGAGCGAGTTCATGTCGGAAATGAGGAAGCTTTTTTCCCTTAGATTCATTGTAGGGAAGAACTCCACCTCGTCGATGATCCGTACGGGGACTCGATGTCCCGACACGGACACGTCGAACTCGTCGCCGACTTTGTGGCCGCTGTTCTTGTTGAACCCCTTGCTCGCAAGTACCGGCAGTGAGTTTAGCTCGCCGTGAAAGATGCCCCGTGCCGATACCGCCGCGCCCTCCGCCCAGGAGAAGAGTGCGGACCCCGACTCCTCCTCGAATCCCACGTCGGCCGGACGCAGCACGTCCGCTATCGCGGTCTCGCTCGTTCGCAGCAGGCTCCAGTCTTCCACGGAGTCAAACGTCTCGATGACGGTTGTCGCGCCCGCGTCGGTCGTCGCGCTGATTTCGTCGATCAAAACGGAGCCCGGCTGGAGCTGTCGGTCGCCCCGGCGCTCTTGAATCAACAACGAGGTCAGCGTAAGGGGCTCTTCGGGCGCAGTGGCTGGTTGCCCTCTTCCGCCAACGTTAGGAAGGTAGACGGTCAGTTCTTTCCAGTCGGCGAAGTCCAGCTGGCCTAGTCGGTAGGTGTAGTATCGGCCTCGACTGTCCAGCACCCGAGCCGACATGAGAATTGACGGGTGAATTCGGTCGGGCTTAACTCTTACATTCAAATGGGCCGGTCCTGAAGGAATTGAAATTCCTTCGGGCCCTCCCTCCGGGCTCAGGGACGAAAACAGCTCGGTCATGGGTTGCTGAGCGAAGTCCTCGCGGAACCACGCCACGTTGAGAAAGCTCTCCGGTTCCACGGCCACCATTTCATACGTACCGCCAAATATCTTCGAGAGGTCGTGCCCTGAACTCCTGCGAACAAGGCTGACGGTGTCCACTCCGGGCATCTGCTCATACCGCTCGCGCAACACGCCTTTCGACTCGAATCGGTCTTCCTCTGAAAGGCCGCGGCGATAAGATGACACGGGAACGTTGCCGTTCAGCCGCACGTCGCTGCCAGTAAAGAACAGAACCCTCTCGACGAAACTGCGGTCGAGCGTTGCGCTGAAACTCGCCGCGAATATCCCCAGCCCGGCCGTGAGAATGAGCAGAAGCGAAAGCCTTGCATAGTGTGCCGGGTTCCGTGCCATCTGCCACACGCCCATCACCATGCCAGCCGGCAGCCACGCGGAAAGAAGACGGCTGAGCAAGTTCATCACGACGGGAAACAGTCGCAGCAGCACCATTGCAGATGCCACCAGTATGATCCCCGGCACCGCCAGCAGCATCTGGTTAACGGCGATCTCGCCGAACAGGTTTCTTGCCACGATCGAACCCTGCTCGGTCAGTTGACGGAACAGGAGAATGCCTACGATCAGCAGGAGAACGTCAAGATAATACCTCTGGAAGAACGGCAGGTCCGTCGGCCTCGCAGATCGTTGCCTTTCCTGCGTCACGCTCATCTGGGATGCCCGGAAGGCGGGGAAGATCAAGGCGACGAAGCTTAGCACTCCGCCCAGCGCCGCCATCATGTACGCGCCGGTGGACAGGCTAACCGTTATGAGTCCGTCTGCGCCAAGGTCGGAAAATGCGGGCGTCAGTCCGAGAACGCTTATTGCCGCCGCCGCGAGAAGAGGTCCCACGATGACCGACAGCGCCGCTATCGTCAGCCCCTCCATGACGAATACCATGAGGATCTGCGTCGAGTTGGCCCCGCGGCTCCGAAGCAGCGCCACCTCATTCCGGCGGTCTTCGACTACCAGTGACGACAGTGTCGCTACGTAGTACAGGATCACGATTGCGATGAGCACCAGCACGACGAACATCGGAAGCTTGCTGAAGAACAGTCGTCGGTCGTATTCGTCGAGGGCATTGTCCAGCGTTGTCGACTGCCGGAAACTCGACAGCGTCGAGCTCAATATCGAGTTGGTTCCCCTGATGTCCAGAAGAGTGGCCGTGCTGTTCCTTGCGTTGACGCGGTCCGCATCGGTCATGAGGAGCCACGAGTAGGTCGCCTCCATCCTCCGTAGCCGTGGCCCCAGGGTTTCGAGGAACGCTTCCTCGGAAATGTGGAGAGGCATCGTCCTGAAGCTTGCGCCCGTCGCCGCTTCAAGCACCTCCTCTTCAAGCTGCCAGACCTCGGCCTCCGGCGTCTCCCGTTGGAAGATGCCGCTAATGACAACTTCTATGTGCGTAAGGTCGTCCGACCACGGCAGCACGGCCGATACCCGGTCGCCGATCCGTGCTCCGAACAGCTCCGCCGCCTCGACCGGGATCATCGCCTCTACGGTGAATGGTTGCCCCGGCGCATTCACCGCACTCGCATTCGGAAAAACTCCCCCTCGAATGATGATCTCTTCTTCAATGTCGGGAATGTAGGCGAAGTACGCCCGCGCATTGTCGTCTCCCGCACCCGCTTCCTGCCCCGTCGCCGTCAGGAACATCGTCGGAGTCTTTGCCGCATGGACTCTCCCGTCGATCAGCCACTCCAGCCTCTGACGGACGGCGTTATCGACGACTCCCGAAACACGAAGGGCCTCTTCCCGGTTTACCGGGCCTCGCTGCCCTTGCATGATGATGTGCAGGTCGGCATCGGAGTACTGCGCCAGTGCGCTCCGAAGCGCGATCTCACGCAGGGCGTCGAAGTAGATCACCGTTCCGGACATGATCGACGACGCCAGCAGCACGCCCAGCACGACTGAAGACAGCAGTCTCCAGTGGGCCAAGCTGCGCTTTATGACGAACTGCCAAGCGGAAATGAACCGCTGGACGGCTGAAACCATTACACCTTCCCTAACCTAGGACGCCTGTCATTCCCCATGAAAATACCCCCGACAAACCCGTTGTAGGGGCAACCCTTGTGGTTGCCCACCTCCGTTCCGCCTCCATTTTCATTGCTGGCTCTGCAGGCTGCAAGGCTGCATGAGTGATGCCCATGAAAATTGCTTCGGATTGTAGCCCAATCCTCCCTGTGAGAAAAGTTCGCTGCCTATTAGTACGTTGCCGGGCCGTTCAGGTTACCTTTATGTACTCCGCTGACTATGGTCTATGCCTCAACTCCGCGTGCCAGCTCGAAGAGTTTAGTCCTTCCGATTGATCTATACAGGACGAGCATGACCGTCATGAATATTGCGAGTATTAGCGCGTAGGTCGGGAGCATTAGTGACCAGTCGGTAACCAGAATGAACGGCGGGACTATCGACTGTCCAATGTCCGACACGGCCAGGGGTGCGACCATCAGGCGGCTCATCTGGAATCCCGCCCAGGTGCCGACCCCCAGTCCCAAAGCCACGACCGTCAGGTGTTCAAAGCTGAGCAGGCCGAGGAGTTGAAGCCGCGACAGTCCCAGCGACTGAAGGAATCCCATCTCATGCTCGTTGCTCTCGCCTACCAGTAGTATATAGGCTACGTACCCGAATATCGCCGACAAAAGCACGACGGCTAAGGCCATGAATACCAGGGCCCGCCATCCCGCGTTCTGCAGCGGGTCCCGACGTATTTCTTCCCTTTGAGCCGTGGTGTCGCTGACCTTCAGGAGAATCGACTCCAACTCTTTTGTGATCTCTTCGATGGTGTCCTGCGCCTCCCCGGACTTCTGAAGGTACAGTTCGTTCGGCTCGACCGAAGTTATTTGGCTCATCATGTTCATGTAGGACAACAGCGCGTCCAGGTCGGCCAGCATGAATCCCGCATTCGTCGTATCGAGTGTTGGAAAAAGATCGATAATCCCTGCCACTTCGACAGGGACCAGCCAGCCCGACACGCTCACGATCTGCGACATTCCCGGATGTAGCCCAGTGACCTCCGATACTCCACGGCTTATGACGACCGGTATCACGCCGCCGCCGGTCGCGTCGTATATCCCGCGGACCGACCGGTTCCTATCTGTCCCGAACCTGAACACCCCCGACCGCTGACCTGCGAACTTGTCCTCCGCGGAAGTGAAGAGAACGTCGGAGTTGATTATGTTCGTGGGAATCGGTGACCAGGCGTTGTCCCCTTCGAACCCTTCCATGATCACTTCCGATCCGTCGGAACGGATCACGTGAATGTCATCGAACAGCACCGTGCCGGGCGTGCCGCCCCCTGATGTTTGCGTTGCCGTTCCCGGCTCATAGAGTGATATCGCCATGAGATCGATAGGCCCTGTGAGCTCTTCCGGAATATTCTTACTCAACTTATGCCATTGGAGCTCTCCGACATCCCCGAGCGACACGGGTTTCACGACTCCGGCGCTGTCTTTGACTACGACCCAAACCGACATCAGCGGCTGAGGTTCGAGCGGCTTGATCCACATGCCAATGCTCTGGGTATCTGCGGGGAGCGTCATTCCCTCGCCGCTTGACGTTACCTCGATCATGCTCATGATCCGGTCTAAGCGAGTGTCTGCGAAATCGTCCCTGAACCATGCGATTTCTGCGTACTCCTGGGGTTCGAGCGCCAACAGCTGCATGCTGACGTTCCCAAGGGAAGCGCTCGTCCGGTATCCGAGCGCGCCGCTGTCGATGGCCGGCGTGGCGGCAAAGTCATCAAGCATCCCTTGCAGTCCCTCCCTCAAAAAGAGAGGAGTTCCTTGAATCCGCATGTCCGTAGGAGTCTCGAACTGGATCTGCTCGTCCTGGCTTCGGGTCAATGTCCCGCCCACGGTCGTTGCGAAGATGCCCAGTCCGGTCACGAGCACGAGCAGCAGCACCAGCCACGTGTACTGCAGGGGATTGCGCGCCATGTGCCACAGGCTGATCGACAGCCAAGCAGGAGCCGATCGGGTAATCAGGGTCAGCAGCCGGTAGAGCGCTTGAGCCGGTACGATTGCCAGCAGACCTATCTCTGCGATGAACAACTCATTGGACGGCTGAATATCCCCCAAAAGCACGTATGCAGCGACCGCCCCCGCTTGCGCCCCCACGCCGATCCACTTCCACTCCCCATTGATGAAACGGTGCGTCACGTAGTACGCCGCTCCCAACGCCACCGCGATAGCCGCCGGCGCGTAAGCTTCGGAAAGTGTCCCGTCTTGGTAACCGAAAAACAGGGAGCCTCCCGCCAGCCCGACGACCGAGAGGCCGGTCAGCAGGTGTACGAGGCCGGGCGACTCCCCGCCGATGTAACGGACGAACAACGGAAAGAGGCGCATGAAGAACAGGGCCACGACGATGAGAAAGAGGATCGGTCCGAACAGCAGCGTCTCGTTTACCTGGAGCTCGGTGAATAGGCCGCTGGATACGATCTGTTCCCTGCTTTGGAGCTCCCAAAAGACCAGGCCGCCGATGACCACCAGTCCCACGTCGAGATAGTACCGATGAAAGAACGACATCGACGCCGGGCGAGCCGCTCGTGCCTTCTGAACGAGCAGACCGCTCCGAGCGCCTGCCGCCCCGAACGCTACGTAGAGGAATAGACACAAAAGCGCCACGCCCGCGCCTATGGCAAAGGCAAGCGGCTCCGCCCGCACAAGCAGCAATTCGGCCCCCGTCGTCTCACGAAACGGAGGCACGAGCCCGATGACCGCAATCGTGCCGAACGCGATCAGAGGTCCTAAGATGAACGCAAGCAGGCACATCACGATGCCCTCGATCGTGTAGAGCCGCAGCAGTTCGGTTAGGCCCACACCCCGGGTGCGCATCAGCGCCGAGTCCCTCTCGCGACTCTTGGCCAGATACGAGACCATCATCGTCATGTAGAACAGCACCGTGACGACCATGATCGTCAGGAGAAACAGCAGCGGTATCCTCGAAAAGAACACCCGCCGACCAACGTTTGCGATCAGGCCTCGCACCGTACCCGAACTCAGGGTAGCGCCCGCAATTTCGGTGGTGACATCGTCTTCAATCCGGTCAAGGCGTTGGACAAACCTTGCTGCCGTCCAATTGCCCAGCTTCTCCTTATCGATCTTCCCGAAGACGATGGGATTGACCAGCGTTCTCTCGTATGCCGGCCCGATTACTTCCGTCAATATCCCTTTGGGAACGAACAGTCCGATGGCTAGGTCTTGGTTTTCGTCCCAGGCAACGCCGTCCGGAGGTGGAAAGCCCGATTCTTCCCCACCCTGCGCCGGGGCCGATTGGGATGTCAGCACCAGTGCCGCCGTCGTCCAGTACTCGTCCTTGAGGTCGTCGGCCTGGAACACGCCCACGATCCTAACGTTGATCCTCGTCGGCACGAAAACATCGATGGCCACCTCAACCGTGTCCCCCGGACCCAGTTTCGACTCATCGGCCACCTGTTCCGATAGCACAGCTTCGACCGTAATGGTCTCTCCGACCTCTATGGGAGCATCGCTTGCGGCGCGTCCTTCCAAAAAGACCGCATGGTGCTCCATGTTGGTGAGCGTGTGGAAGAACCCGTCCCATACTATGGGCCGCGCCTCTTCTTCAGGTATCGACTCTGCATCGACGACGTCGGGAAGAGGCATTTCATCCGTCCCGACAATCGAAGATGTCCCCCTGAGGTACATCTCGTGGCCCGCGTACAGGTCCTCGATGTGCTCCGTCGCTATCGAGGTGACGAGCTCGTCCAGGTTGTCTACCGCCTCCGAAGTAAGCGGGATGCGTTTGGCGTAGACGGAAAGATTAAGCAGAGGCGCCGTGATCTGGTTCAGCGAGACCTTGAATGCAAGCTGTTCGAGGGCAGTCAGATACACCGTCGATCCTACGCTGATCGTCACGGCTACCAGTATGCCGATAAACACGCTCGATAGGAGCTTCCACTCGTCTACGAGCCGCCTCGATACGAGCCGTGCGTTCGTTAGTTTGCGCATCTGTTGCAGCGGGGTATACGTTTCGGAATTCGGGAGTCCGCCTGCCTCGTGAGCGCGTCGGCGTAGACGCTTGGAGCGTGTGCGATTCTCATCGGTGTGCTCGGCGGACGGTTCCCGGACGATGTCGTCCTCTCGAAGCACTCATTATAGCGTATGCCGAGCCGGGCGTGATTTCCCCGACGCCGGTGTGTGAACCCCGCCCATTCATTCCGCCGCCTGCAGCCGGGCAACTTCATGTCGCATGAATTCCTGCACGGCCTCCACCAGTTCATCCGACGTGTTCCCGATGACTCTCGACTCTATGCCGTGATCGCCGAAACCGAAAATGACCTCGTGTTTGACATGCCGCTCCGGACCGTCGAAATAGTACGGACGGTTCCCGCGCAGGTTCTCGTGAATGTCGGGATCGTCCTCGTCCAAGCGGTAGACAAGCGGATTCGCCAGCACCACCTGAGGTTCGTCCGATTCGTACTCGACCTCTCTCGTACTCACTTTGAAGTCCCCAAGCACGGTCTCTTCCGTAATCTCCGGCGCCCACATCGTCATCGAGTAGGTCTCGCCCAGGTCCACCCAGGGGCGTGCCTTCCTCTGCATCTCCACGAAGCCGAACCACCTCTTGAGCTCGGAGAAGTGATGTGGAGCATGGGGCATCTTGTGCTCGTACTTGGAAACGTCGCCCTCCGCTCGAAGATCGTTGAACGCTATGAACCAGTTGGCGTAGTCCCGCGCCCCGCGCGACATCCGCATCATCAGCCGGTCCTTGCCGTGCCCCACGTTCCTCGCGTCCACGACGATGACGTGCGGCATAGAGGTGCTGAGGCGTCGAATCGTCCCCCGGTCCGGCCCCGCTCGGACGCCCGTGCTCAGGATCATGTTCGGCACCGTGAGGCGGGTCGACCGATGCGAAGGCACCCTCGGATAGACGACCGTGAAATCGTCCTTGAGATACTCTTCCAGAGGTTCTATGCCCCACTGACGCCCATACCGGTCGTTGCCGATGATGAGAATTGGGCGCGTCGTGCCCGCCCTGAACTTTCTGAGGAACCCCAGCAGCGTGTACGCCTCGTACGCCACCCGCCGCGCCTCGATCAGGTTCTGCCCGTCCAGCACGAATTCGTCGTGGGTCTGAGGCTCGAGCACAGGGAGCTTTAGGAAGTCCTCATAGGGCGCATCGGCATAGGGATCCCATTCTGGCTCGAGGACTTCGTGGTAAGCCCAGTTGTACCGGTGATACTCCAGGTCACGTTCGATCCCGTTCGACAAATCGAACCGCCCCATTCGCGTGTTCGCGCGAAGCCGTTCCAACTCGGCCAGCTTCTCCTCGAGGTCCCCCGGTTCCGCCAGATAGTCCTTCAGTAACGGGGTGAAAGTCACGCCGTCGTGATTCTGCCCGTTCATCTGCTGGTGCCACTCCGCCAGTCGCGTCAAGTCCGAGATAGTCTCATCGACCGTCCGGTGTTGCAGGAATGACTCTATGCGTGCCTCATCAAACTCGAACCCGTACCTTTGAATGCTCCCGTTGCTCTCTTCGTTCAATCGGTCGACGACGGCCTGGATCTCGGCGATGCTGCTCATGTCATCTCCATGCTCAAGGACTTGCCGACACTACCCTATGTCATTAAGCAGCAGCTTTCTACCCTAGCCGAACCTAATTCCGTGGCGAACGTGTATGATTCACACCCAATTGAGGCTCTCAATGGGGGAACGCGCGTGACACTCTACTGGGTTTTCGTGGGACTGTTTATCCTCTCTATTGGAATGTTCATATTCGGCGTCATCGCCGGAAACGTCTCCATAGGCGCCCTCGGAGTGATTATTGTCTTCCTCCTCTACCTGTTTCGCCGATGGTTCCTGCCGCAGACCCCGGACGACGCCGAGAATTGAACGCAGCCTTCTCAGCAGACCCGTAGGTGCACGGCCCAATGCACAAGGAGAAGCCCGGAGGATTTCCCATGGCAGTGCTTCAATTGCGAAGATCTCGAGTGGCCCACTTGCCATTTGCTATCCTGATCGCTCTTGCCTGCCTCCTTTTGTGGTCAGCCCAAGCCTTCGCCCAAGAGCCGCCATCCGAGACAGCCTCCTTCGAACCGGAGTTTAATCACAGCGCATGCCCGGACAACCTCGGTGTCCCGGGCGACGTCACCCTGACATGCGGCTTCGTCACCGTTCTCGAAAATCGTGCCATCCTGCGCGGCAGCACCATTGATCTCTATGTCGTCCGAATTGAAGGGAAAATCCGGTTCCTCAACCGCGACCCGATAATATATCTCGCAGGCGGCCCAGGCGGAAGCGCGACTCGCGCTGCCCAGTGGTTCATCGACGACGCGCGGGTTCTGTATACCGAACGCGACCTCGTCCTGTTCGATCAACGTGGCATCGGCGGTTCCAAACCCAGGTTGGAGTGCCCGGAATTCCGACATGGCAACGCCGAACTGCGACACCTCGAGCTTAGCCCCGAAGAGAAGCTCCAACGGCGAGTGGATGCCCTGATGGACTGTCGAAAGTCACTCTCCGCCGAGCAGGGAATCGATGTAGACACCTACAACTCTACTTCCACGGCCGCCGACGTGGCGGACATCGCCTCCGCCATGGGCTACGACTCGTACAATCTCTACGGATCCTCCTACGGGACGATCTTGGCCCTGACTGTCATAAGAGACTATCCAGCCAACATACGGAGCGTAGTCCTCGACGGAGTCCTTCCGCTTCAGGTAAATCATTATCATTCGATCTATGCCAACAGCGCCGCCACGCTTGAGGAGCTGTTCCGTCAATGCGAGGCCGATGCTGAATGCTCCAGGCGATACCCGAGCTTGGAAGCGACTTTCTGGAGGGCGGTCGCTCGGTTTACCGTCGATCCCTTCATCCTCAGGTACTACGATCGATACGCGAATGACTCATTTGAGGAGGAGTTCGACGGAAACTTCGTCGTCTCACTGGTAGTTTCCTCCATGAGAAGCGAACGCTGGATCCCTTACGTCCCGTTTCTAATCAGCGAGATCGCTGATGGAAATGTCGCGGTCGCCGATGGCTGGGCACGTCCTATATACAGAGTCGTCAATGAGCCAATCGATAACACGGCGGCAGGAATATCGATGGCATGCTACTCCTTTGGACCGACCATGGACGACGCCAAGCTCGCGCGGGACCGTGAGGCTCACTCGAGGTTCGTCAACCCCGACATCCTGTTCATAGAGCCCGCCATATGTGACGAGTGGCTAAAGTCTCCCGTTGACCCGATAGAGGACGAGCCTGTCGTGAGTGACATTCCAACCCTCTTGCTTTCGGGCCAATTTGACCCTTCAACCCCGCCTCGATGGGCGGACCTCGCCGCCGAGACGTTGATCAACAGCTATTCATTCGTGCTCCCCATGACGGGTCATGGAGTTGGGATAAACACTCCGTGCGGCCGTACGCTCATAAGCAAATTCCTTGAATCGCCCACAACCAACCCCGTATCTCCTTGCACGGTCGAAAGCGATACGGGATTTTCCGACATGTACCTCAACAGAGGTCTTCGTACTATGGATTCTTGGCATTTCGATTCGGTAAACCCACCGATTCCTGAAGGGCTGGAGTCGTGGCTGAATCGTGCGCACCTATACGTCACTGTGTCCGTCCTTTTTCTATGGCCGCTCCTTTTTCTGTTTGGACTCCTCCGCCAAGGTCCCCACTCAGTTGTGTCGCGGGCATGGCTGGCCAGATTCATCGCTGCTGCTGCGTTGTTCGCCACCTGGGGCTTCACAAGGTGGATACTCGATAACGGAGCTATAACGGACGACCTCGTCAGAAACTTCGGGTATTTCTCATCGGTGCGCCCATGGTTCATCGTGCCTTACCTCGTCTGGTCCGCAACCGCTCTGGTTCTCTACATGACATTTCGTGCGTGGTGGGAACGATGGTGGTCGGTCTTAAGCAGGATGCACTACACCCTCGCGCTGCTTGCCCTAGCGTGGTGGCTTGAACGACTCGTCCGTTGGGACTTCATCGGCCTCTAACCCTGACGGCGGCGTTGCATGACCTCAGAGTCCAAAAGAACGCTGGAAGGCGCTGCCGAAAACGCATCGACTCTGTAATCGACGAAGGTCCCGCTAGCTGCTTCAAGGTACAAAAATCGGTTGACGCAGCCGCAACCCGCGTGCTAGCCTTGTGCTTGCGTAACATACGAATACTTGAAGTATGCGTCGAAGGGGAGTAGTAGCGGGAAGCGCGCGATCAGAGAACGGGGTACATGGTGGAAGCCCCGACGTGTAAGCGCCTGTGAACTCGCCCCCGAGCATCCTGCCTGAGACCGGTCGTCACCCCGGTGATGAGCGAGGCGTAGGGCAGGGCGGTCAGGCCCCGTTACGGCCCGGCTCCACGGAGCTATGAGTGTCCTCTGTCTCAGTGAGACGGAGGGAACGAGGGTGGTACCGCGGGATATCTTGATACAGACAGTCCCGTCCCTTTGGAGGGACGGGACTTTTTACTTGTAGGATTAAGTGCGGTCGAGACGAGAGAACTCCGAAGACGGGAGGTGAGAATATCATGGGAATCCGAATGAACGGCTCACAGCTGCTGTGCGAAAGCCTGGTACGTGAGGGTGTCGTAGAGATCTTCGGTCTTCCCGGCGGAGCAATCCTCCCCCTCTACCAGACCTTGCCGGAGTATCCACAGCTACGGCACATCCTCACTCGTCACGAGCAGGGCGCCGCCCACGCCGCTGACGGCTACGCCCGCGTAACCGGCCGCGTCGGCGTATGCTGGGCCACGTCCGGTCCCGGAGCCACCAACCTCATAACCGGCATCGCTACGGCCCAGATGGACTCCGTCCCCGTCGTCGCCGTGGTCGGACAGGTGGCGCGCGCCTCCATCGGCACCGATGCCTTCCAGGAGACCGACACCACGGGCATCACCCTGCCCATCACCAAGCACAACACGCTGGTGATGGATCCTCTGGAGATCCCGCAGGTCGTCAAGGAGGCTTTCCACATCGCCAACACCGGCAGGCCCGGCCCCGTCGTCATCGACGTGCCCAAGGATGTGCAGACCGAGGATGTCGAAATCCCATACGACTCCTTCGACGAGTACTACGATGCCTTGGAGATCGACCTTCCCGGCTACAAGCCGAACCTGAAGGGCCACAACAGCCAGATCAGGAAAGCCGTCAAGCTGATTGACGAGGCTGAGCAGCCTGTTATCCTCGCCGGGCACGGAATCGTCTTCTCCGGCGCGTATGACGAGCTGCGCGAACTGGCTGAGAAGGCGCAAATTCCGGTCATAACCACCCTGCTCGGCATAAGCTCGTTCCCCGACGATCACATCCTGTGCGTCGGGATGCCTGGTATGCACGGCATGGCCTACGCAAGCATCGCCATCGAGGAGGCCGATCTGCTGATCGCCCTCGGGATGCGCTTCGACGACCGCATCACCGGCAAGCCGAGCGCCTTCGCCCGCAAGTCCAAGAAGATCCACGTCGACATCGACCCCTCGGAAATCGGCAAGAACGTCGAGGTCGACGTACCCATAGTGGGAGACCTCAAGCGGGTGCTCAGAAAGCTGAATCCGCAGGTCAGGGAAAACACCCACACCGAGTGGCTTCAGCGCATCGAGGAGCTCAAGGCGGAGCATCCTTCGCACGTCATCCGCGACGCGAATCAACTCCTCCCGCAGCTCATCGTCAAGGAGCTGTCTGAGGTTACGGAAGGCGACGCCGTAGTTGTGACCGGCGTCGGCCAGCACCAGATGTGGGCAGCGCAGCACTTCACATACAAGTACCCGTGCACCTTCATCACGTCGGGCGGCTCCGGCGCGATGGGCTATGAAGTGCCCGGCGCGATGGGCGTACAGGTCGGCGCGCCCGACAAGGCCGTCTGGTCGGTGGCGGGCGATGGCGGCTTCCAGATGACCATGTGCGAGTTGGCCACCATCGTCGAGAACCGCCTGCCGGTGAAGTTCGCCATCATCAACAACAACGTGCTCGGTATGGTTCACCAGTGGCAGGAGTTCTTCTACGACAAGAGCTACGTCGCCACGGCCTACACCGCGAACCCCGACTTCGTGAAGCTCGCCGAGGCCTTCGGAATCAAGGCCATGCGCGTGACCGACAAGGTGCAGGTGCGCGGGGCCATCGAAGAGGCCATGGCCCACGATGGGCCAGTCGTCATCGACTTCATCGTCGAAGAGGAAGAGCGCGTGTATCCCATGATCAAGGCGGGAGGCACCATCGAGGACCTCGTCGAAGAACCCGACTTCGCGCCATGGGAGATGGCACGATGACTATGAACGGCAGCACTGTCCAGAACCATACCATCACCGCCCTCGTTCGGGACAAACCCGGCGTTCTCAACCGAGTGTCGAGCATGTTCCGCCGACGTGGGTTCAACATCGTCAGCCTCGCCGTCGGCCACAGCGAAGAGCCCGACCTCTCGCGCATGACCTTCGTCGTCGAAGGTGATAAACGCACCATCGAGCAGGTCAATAAGCACCTCCACAAGCTCATCGACGTCATCCGAGTCTCCGAGGTGTCCAGCGACAACGTCGTCTCTCGCGAGCTCGCCCTCATCAAGATCAGGGCCACCAGCGAGACCCGCTCGGAGATCATCCAGATCGTCGAGATATTCAACGCCAAGATCGCCGGCGTCGCTCCCGACCACCTCATCGTCGAGGTCACCGGCGACCAGGACAAGATCGAGTCGCTCCTGGGCCTCGTCAAGCGGTTCGGCGTCATGGAGGTCATGCGCACCGGCACCATCGTCATGGAGCGATGGCTGGGCCATCTTCACGACCAGCAGGCCGGAGCCAGGAGCCGCAACTGGGGCGAAGCCGCATCGGTGTAGGTTTCGGACCCATCTCTCCCCCGCCGGGGGAGAGAATAAGAGAGGGGGTTGGTGAAGAAACAACAAAGTAGCGATGTCGACAGACCTCCATGCCTACTCTTGCGTGGCGATCAAAAGACTAAGGAGCGTTCAAGAGCCCTCAGAAGGAATGCAACGGAAGCCGAACGCATCTTGTGGCATCACATCAGACGCAAACAACTTAGCGTCATCGCTTTCGAAGACAGCACCCAATCGGCCCTTATATCGTCGACTTCTTTTGCTACGAGAATAAGCTCATCATTGAGATCGATGGAGGACAGCATTCCGAAAGGCAGGTGTACGACGCGCAGCGGACTCTTTGGCTTGAACAGAACGGCTTTCGAGTCATCAGGTTCTGGAATCACGACGTGATGAATCGGAAGGAAGTCGTCCTAGAGGCAATACTTGAAGCATTAGAACAGAACCCCCTTCCTTAGTCCTTCCCCCTCAGGGGGAAGGAGAATTCATCTTTCTCTCAAGGGGTGAAAGACTAAGGTACACTCCCATCTCTCCCCCGCCGGGGGAGAGACCAAGAGAGGGGGTTCCGAGATAGAAGACCAACCAAACTAGCAAACCAACCAAACGGAGCCTAAACAAAAAATGCCAGCAGAGATGTTCTACGACAACGACGCCGACCTGTCCCTCTTGGAGGACAAGACCATCGGTGTAATCGGCTACGGCAGTCAGGGTCACGCCCATGCCCTCAATTGCAAGGACAACGGCCTGAACGTCATGGTCGGCCTCTACGAGGGGAGCAGGAGCCGTGAGAAGGCCGAGGGGGACGGACTTCGCGTCGGGACCGTCGACGAGACCGCTGAAGAGTCCGACATCGTCATGGTGCTCATCCCCGACCACCTCCAGGCCGATGTCTACAATAACGAGATCGCGCCGCACATGGGCGCCGGCAAGACCCTCATGTTCGCGCACGGCTTCAACATCCACTACGAGACCATCGTGCCTGCCGAGAACATCGACGTGTCGATGGTAGCGCCGAAGGCCCCCGGCCACCGGATGCGTGAGGTCTTCACGCGCGGCTCCGGCGTGCCAGGACTGCTGGCCCTCCACCAGGACGCTTCAGGCTCCGCCCATGACATCGGCCTCGCCTACGCCAAGGGAGTCGGCTGCACCCGCGCCGGAGTCCTCACCACGACCTTCAAAGAGGAGACCGAGACCGACCTCTTCGGCGAGCAGACCATCCTCTGCGGCGGCGTCACAGCCCTCATCAAGGCGGGCTATGAGACGCTCGTCGAGGCAGGCTACCAGCCGGAGTCGGCCTATTTCGAGTGCATGCACGAACTCAAGCTCATCGTCGACCTTCTCTATGAGGGCGGAATGGAGTACATGCGCTACTCCATCAGCGACACGGCAGAGTACGGAGACCTGACACGCGGCCCGGTCGTCGTCGACGAGAACGTGAAAGAAAACATGAAGAAGGTGCTCGAGGCCGTTCAGGACGGCTCCTTCGCCCGCGAGTGGATTGCGGAAAACGATGAGGGACGCCACCGCTTCACCCAGCTCCGCAAAGAGGCCGCCGAGCACTCCATCGAAAAGGTCGGAGCCGAGCTCCGAGGCATGATGAGTTTCTTGAAGGACGCGGATTAGCTGGAGAAGGGACGTATAGTCTCCTCTCGACTTGACCACAACATGACTAGACGACGGTTCTAGGGAGTTCTGACAACAGAACCACGAATGCAGATATTTCAAGATTATGGAGGTAGACAACTTGTCCTAACCGACTCCGCTGAACAGCACATTCTAGGTGGACATTATGAAATCGGTGTGTTGGGAACGTACAAAGTCTTGGAAGAGACTCTGACGTCGCCGGACATAGTTTTGAGTGTCAGGCGGGCGTTGCATTACTTTCGAATGTACCGAGACACACCGTTCGGCGATAAGTATGTTCGAGTGGTAGTCACGGAGGGCGACGAGGTCGGTTATATCCGTACGGCATTCGTTACCAGCAGAGTAGTGAAAGGATCGGTGATATGGACAAAAGAAATGTGAGTATTTCATACCTTGCCGATGTTGATACTCTCTTCGTCCACTTCGAGTCCAAGGAAGGATACTACGACTCGAATTCGGAAGATGATCGCGTACAGGTGCGTTACGACCGAGACGGCAGAGTCATAGGGTTCATGATCGAGGGTCTCAAGGAAGTTCAAGGTTGGCTGGATGTCGAGTTGGCAGACGCCAAGGTAGAAGCCGTGAGTTAGGTACGCCGGGAAAGCTGGAATCCAACACTAAGCGATCATCAATCGCAAGAAAGAGAAGGACTAACAATGGGAGAAGGCATTCGAAATCCGGAGGTTTGCTGAAACCGACACAAACAGCGTCGTCGCCCTGTGGCAGAGAATCTTCAACTACGATGAACCGCATAGCGATCCAATGGTAGCCATCGAGTTGAAGACCTCCCGCGACCCGGACCTATTCTTGGTTGCCCTGGCAAACGGCAAGGTAGTCGGCACCGTGATGGGAGGCTACGACGGACACCGCGGCTGGGTCTACTCACTGGCGGTCGACGAAGCAAGGCGACACACGGGAATAGGATCGGCACTGGTGGAGAGAATCGAGCAGTCCCTGAAAGCTCTCGGATGCCTGAAAGTCAACCTGCAGGTGGTGGCCTCCAACTCCGGCGTGGTCGACTTTTACAAAAGACTTGGATTCTCGGTCGAAGACCGCATCAGCATGGGCAAACGACTCTACTGAGAAAGTGATCTACCACATAGCAATTAAGGCCGAATGGGAGTCACAGGCCCACGAGCCGGAGTACGCTCCCAAGAGATATCAGGAGGATGGATTTATACACTGCTCTGAGCAGCACCAATTGGAGGTAGTTGCCTCGCGCCACTTTCAGGGCCGAGTTGACCTGCTGCTCTTGGAAATAGTGCCCACGAGGCTAGAACCGGAAACCAGATACGAGCAGGGCAGCAAGGAAAAATTCCCGCACATATACGGTCGCATCAACAGGGACGCCGTCAACAGGACGATAGAGATTCAGTGCAACGACAACGGGCTGTTTGAAGGAGTCTTCGACGGCATTTAGATGGTAATGAGCACCGCAATGCACACAACGGAGGAATCCCACGTGGTTCGTCGGAAATGTCGGGTCCTGGCAGGACTCGGCACGGCGGACTGCGGCACCCTTAGGTAGCGGACGCTTACTAACCGACCGAAGGGTTAGAGACACTCACAAGTCTGCCGAATTAGGGGAGAAACGACCATGACAACCAAAGACAACGTACTGATTTTCGACACCACGCTGCGCGACGGCGAGCAGTCGGCGGGGATCGGCCTGACGCTCGACGAGAAGATGGAGATTGCCAGGCAGCTCGAACGCCTCGGCGTGGACATCATCGAGGCCGGATTCGCAGCCAGTTCGCCCGGCGACTTCGAGGCGGTATCCGCCATCGCCAAAGAGGTCCGCGCGCCCACCATCGCGTCGCTGGCACGCTGTGTCCCCGGCGACATCGACGACGCATGGGAGGCCATCAAGGATGCTGCCAGTCCCCGCATCCATACCTTCATATCGAGCTCCGACAGCCACCTGATGGATCTCCTGCGGAAGAACCCGGAGGAGGTGCTCGACCAGGCCGTCTCCTCCGTCGAGCGCGCCCGCAACCTCTGCGATAACGTCGAGTTCTCGCCGATGGACGCCACACGCACGGACATCGAGTACCTGTACCGGATGCTCGAGGCCTGCATCAACGCTGGCGCGACCACCGTGAACATCCCCGACACCGTCGGGTACGCCTTGCCGACCGAGTTCGCCGAGCGCATCCGCCTCATCAAGGAGAACGTCCCGAACATCGACAGGGCCATCATCAGCGTCCACTGCCACAACGACCTCGGCAACGCCGCGCCGAACAGCATCGCGGCCGTCATAGAAGGCGCTCGACAGGTCGAGGGCTGCATCAACGGCCTCGGCGAGCGCGCCGGCAACGCCTCCCTCGAAGAGGTCATCATGACCATCGAGACCCGCGGCGACGCTCTTGGTGTCACCACCAACATCGACACCCGGCAGATCTACCGTACGAGCCGCCTCGTCAGCGACATCACCGGCTTCCCTGTCCAGCCCAACAAGGCCATCGTCGGCGCGAACGCCTTCCGACACGCCTCCGGCATCCACCAGGACGGCGTCATCAAGTCGCGCACCACCTTTGAGATCATGGACCCGCACACCGTTGGCTGGCCGAGCAGCAGCCTCGTGCTGGGCAAGCTGAGCGGACGCGCCGGCCTCCGCTCCCGACTGGAGGAACTGGGCTTTTCGCTCGACCAGTCTCAACTCGACCTGGCATTCCAGGCATTCAAGGAGCTTGCCGACCGCAAGCGCGAGGTGACCGACGCCGATCTCATGTCGCTCATGTCCATGCAGCGTCGACGGCAGGATGTCGTGCAGGTCTACAAGATGGAGCGAGTGCAGGTCACCTGCGGCAACGGCGAGATACCCACGGCCACCGTGCAGCTCGTCAACCCCGACGGCGAGACCGTCACCGACGCCGCAACCGGAGCCGGACCCGTCGACGCCGTATACCAGGCCATCAACCGAATCGTCGGCGTGCCGAACACCCTGACCGAGTTCCGTGTGGACGCCGTCACTGAGGGCGTCGACGCGCTGGGCGACGTGACCATCCGCATCCGGCAGAACGGCAACACCTTCGTCGGTCGCGGCTCCGACACCGACATCATAGTCGCCAGCGCCAGGGCCTACATGAACGCCCTCAACCGCGCCCTCGCCGAGATGGAAGACCAGAAGCTTCCCATGGAGCCCGTCCCGACCAGCTAACGGCCATTAGGTGCAATCGAATACAGGTAGGGGCAGGTTTCAAACCTGCCCTTACGCTTTTCCGCCCTTTACAGAAGTCTCCCGGGCGGGAGCAAACGCCTCTCCCATTCGGAGCCTGGCAGGGTCTTAGTTTGAAGTGTCGAATCTCACGACGTGGGTTCCCAAAGTTCGATCGCGTTTCCTTCGGGGTCGTGGATGCGGGCGAAGCGGCCTATGCCCGCCATCTCGCTTTCGAGGCTGACCTTGATATCCGCAGACTTCAGTTGTGCGACCATCGCGTCCAAGTCGGCCACGCGGAAATTCAACATGAACGTCTTGTCCGCTGCGAAATAGTCCGTGTCGGCATCGAAGGACGAGAAAACCGTGACCCCGGACTCGGTCACCCAGGGCTCCATCTCCATGCTCGTCGGAGCAGGATTGATGCCAAGGTGGTCCTGGTACCATTTCGCAAGTCCTTCCGGGTCCTTTGCCCGAAAGAAGAACCCGCCGAATCCCTGAACTTTTTGCATCCTACACCTCTCTTTGCGGGGAAGTTGTTACAGGCCGTCGTTCCCCCTCTCCCGTTCGCGGGAGAGAGCCTGCCCCGTGCCCTGACACGGGGGCTGGGGTGAGGGTTTTCTTCCTACCTCTTCCCAGCAATCGACCGCATCGTGTCAGCCCGCGTCTCCGTTCCCTTGCGAAGCGTGTAGGGAGAGAGTTCGATGTGCGGCACGGTCGGCGCGCTCTCCTGCACCCACCCCTCGGCGTAGGGAACGCCCGACGACATTCCCTGGTGTCCCACCGATATCTCCACCCGTCTCGCGCCGTACTCCTCGTCGTGACCCTGTGACTTGTACATCGCCTCCGCCTTCTTGCGGTTGTCTATCTGGTCCGTCACATCCACGGCGAAGTCCCAGTACTCCCGCGCGAAGTAGATGCCGGGGAAGTACGTCGCAGCCACCGTGTGCGGAGCCGTCCGCTGACCGTACCGAGGAAGCTGCGCCAGCAGCTTGGCCTCCATCACGGCCATGCCCGTCTCGGTGTGGTCGTTCTTCGTGGCCGACGCCATGCCGTGATGCCTGTCCACGAACGGGCTCTGCGTCAGTATCACGTGCGGCCTGGTCTCCAGGATCAGCTCGCGCATCACCTCGATGGAGTCCGGCTGCCGCTCCACCACGAACGGCTTGTCCGTGAAGTCGAGGACTCGCACGTCCTTCACGCCGAACAGCGCCCCAACCTGCTCCAACTCCGCAGCCTTCTCCGCCGCGTAGCTCTCCGCCGACTGGTTCACGATGGCCGGGTTCTGCTCGCTCTCGGGCTTCCTGAGCTCGTCCGCCAGACGCTCGTTGTGAGTCATCCTGCCGGACGTCATCGACACCCAAATCACCTCGTCTCCCAGTCCCGTATGTACCCCGCACGTCCCCGCACAGTGGGTAAAGTCATGCGGATGCGCCATCACCACCAGAAACCGAAGCTGTCCACGCGCCATTTCTCGCTCCTTTGACTAAGTTTTCTATCCTTCCCCCACCGGGGGAAGGACTAAGGAAGGGGGTTCTCATTTCCCGCTCAAGCCCCCTTCAAGCCGCCGCCATAATACCCCATCCTCCTCCCTCTGCGCTCTCCGCGTCGAATCTCCGGCCTACGCACTTCTTTCTACTTTCTACTTTTCTGCTTCCCACTCTCCACGAGCCCTATCAGCAGAACTACCGGCCCCGCCAGGAGCAGCCACATGGCGGTGTCCAGTCCCCAAGTGGCGGAGACCAATCCAAGTCCCAACGGGACCACCCAGGCGACTATGCCAAAGACGTTGCCGAGCGCGACGACAGTACCGCTCTTTCCCGGCAGCGAAGAGTAGGCCTGTCCCTGGAGGATGGAGTACCATCCGGCGTTGGCGAATCCCAGTAGTCCTGCTATGACGAGCTTGATCTCGAACGAAGGCGCGAGGAGGAATGCCGGATACAGTAACAGGACGACGACCACGCTGTAACGCAGGTACGTCAGGCCACGCACCCGTTCCAGCAAGGGGATCAGGAGGAGGTCTCCGATGAGGCCGACGCCCACCCACACGGCGATGGTCAGGGCCGCCCTCGACTCGGACACTCCCGCTATGTCGACCATGTACAGTGCGAGGAAGCTCTTGAAGATGTCGAGCATCAGGTCGGACGCCTGCAGGAGCGTGAGCCACCTGACCACTTCGAAGCGCTTGAGCGCTCTTACGGCGGTACGTATCCCTTCAACGAACGACTGAGTTTCCCGGTCGGGATCACGCTCCACAGCGTCGAAGGGGAGTCTGTACGCGGCAATGACGGCTGGCACGGTGAGAATCGCGGTCGCCAGAAATGCACCACGCCATCCGATCCCTATGGCAATCGCCACGGTCAGGGCGAGCGGACCCAGCACGTTGGCGACTGACCCCGCGAAGACCCACCGCGCCATGTTCTGCTCTCGGCGCGTGGGGTCGTAGTCCATCAGCGACGCCTGCGACAGGCTGACGAACGCCCCGGATGCGGGAAAGAAGATTATCCACGCTATCAGCAGGACGACGAACCCCTGGCTGATGGACACCAGCCCAACTGCCGCCGCGAACGCCACGCCCCCACCCACGACCAGCAGCCTGCGGTACCCCACGTCTCCGAGAATCCCGATGACCGGCTCTAGGAAGGTGGAGAAAATGCCCGGCACGCTCAGCAGCAGCCCTATATGAACGTACGTGAGATCGAGGTCGTTCCGCACAAGTGGCCACGCCGCGCTCCCGACCCCGTCCACCAACTCATCGAGGAACTCGATGGCGAGAAATATCAGTAACGTCGTCGCGGGCAGGCGGATGTGACGCATGTGACGCTGCAATGTCGTCTACCGGGGTGGCCCCTGCCGTATCCGCTCCCTCGTCCCCTCGATTGTGCCGTTCCAAGACCCGAAGCTGCAGATCGCCCATGTCAGGCCCGCCTCCTCGAGGGCGGCGATGCGGTCGGCCACCTCCGAGGGATCGTCCATGGGGTTCCCGACTCCGGCGACCATGTCGAACGGCCCATCGTTCGTCCTGTGCGCGCTGACGTAGTCGCCGATCTCGCGGAGGAGATCCGGCGTGATCGGCGTCTGCCCATTGTTGACGATGGGGACTGCGCCGTCCCACCGTGCAGCCCTGCGGAAGGGCGCGCGGTTCGGCCACTGACCTCCCACCCACACGGGGATGCGAGGCTGCTGCACCGGCGTCGGTTGGAACGTCACGTTGTCGATGCGGTACTGCTCGCCATCATACGAGAACGGTTCGCCACTCCAGAGCCCCGCCAACACATCGAGGCCCTCGTCCAGCTTTCGTGCCCGTACCTTGTTGTCGGTCTCCTCGCCAAACGCCGCGAACTCGGCGTCGACCGGACTGCCAAGACCCGCCCCGAAGATCAGCCTGCCGTCGGAGAGATGATCGAGCGAGGCCGTCGCCCGCGCCACTTGCCACGGTCGCCGTCGCGCCAGCGGCGTTACCATCGCCCCGATACGGATGCGCTCGGTCCGCATGGCGACGGCCGACAATGCCACCCACGGGTCGGCGAACGGTTCTTTCATGCCCAGCCAGACGTGGTCCCACGTGAACACGCCGTCCCATCCGGCCTGCTCCGCCTCATACGCCAGTTCCGCCATGAATCGCGGGTCCGCGAACTCCTCGAACGGGGGGAAATCGACTCCGTGCTTTACCATCGTGTCCTCCAAATCACCGTCGGGCCATTATACGTCCAGTTGACACGCCATAGGGGTCAAACTACACTAAATCGTACCTCAAGCTAAGGTGGCACAGATGGCTACGAAGCAAGAAATTGCCCTGATGGCACACCTGTTGCGGCGTGCCGGGTTCGGCGCGAGCCGCGACGAGATCGAGCGACGGGCGGAGGACGGGTACGACGCGACCGTCGAGTGGCTCCTCAACCCGGACGAGCAGCCGGAGGTCGATGAGTACCTGCTGTACCGGTACCATCCTGACTCGGAGCGCCCGCCGAAGGTCAACCACGCCTCCGTCAACTGGCTCTATCGCATGGTCAACACCGAGCGTCCCCTTGAGGAGAAGATCGGCCTTTTCTGGCACCAGGTCTTCGCCACGGGCGACAATAAGGTCGAGAGCGCCTACGAGATTAAGGAACAGATCGCCATGTTCCGAGAGCACGGCCTCGGCAACTACCGCGATCTGCTCGTGCGTCTCGCCCAGAACCCCACGATGCTCTACTGGCTCGACAACCAGGAGAACCACAAGCGCGCGCCGAACGAGAACTGGGGCCGCGAGCTCATGGAGCTCTTCTCCATGGGCATCGGCAACTACACGGAGAAGGACGTGTTCGAGGCGTCCCGCGCCTTCACCGGCTGGGCCTTCGACACGAAGATCCACTGGCTCCTCTGGGGCCCCCACCTGTGGAACTACGAGTTTCATCCCGAGGACCACGACGGCGCCGAGAAGGACTACCTTGGTCACACGGGCAACTTTGACGGCTTCGACGTCATCGACATCATCGTGCGTCAGCCCGCGTGTCATGTATTCATCGCGCGGCATCTCTACAACTTCTTCGTGGCCGACGAGCCGCAGGTTCCCGCGTGGCCGATCGAGCCGCCGCGCAATCCCGAGGCAATCAGGACGATCTGCGAGTCTTTCGTCAAGAACGACTACGAGATCAAGCCCGTCCTGCGAACGATCTTCACGTCCGACTTCTTCAAGGACTCCATGTACCGGCACGTACTCAATCCCGCCGAAGTCGTCGCTGGCACGCTCCGGGTGACTGGTGCCCTGTCCGAGCCGCACCCCGACTGGGAAGAGGTCGCCCTGGAGCCGATGTTCATGGGCCAGAGCCTGCACGATCCCCCCAGCGTCGAGGGATGGCATACCGGACACGAGTGGATCAACAGCGGCGCTCTCGTCCGGCGCGTCAACTTCATGTCGGACAAGTTCAGCGACACGTCTCTGCCCGGCGTGCAGGACATCATCCGTCGCGTCGCCGCGTCGAACGGCACCGCCATGACGGCAGACGACCTCGTAGATCACTGCCTCGACCTCATGGGGCCCCTCTCTGTCAAGGACAAGACCCGGCAGGAACTCATCGACTACGTCACCGGCGAGGGCGGTTCCGTCTCATGGCAGTCCCCGGAGGACTTCGCCAACGCCTCACGTGTGACAAGCAAGGTCCTCGCCCTGATCTCAGGTACGAGGGAGTACCAGTTCGGCTAGGTGACAACCCTGTCCAACCTCTCGTAGGGGCGATTCGCGAATCGCCCTTACTCGAAACCCGCCATTCGTCACATTCCCGCGTAGGCGGGAATCCATAGCCCCGGCCTACGAGTGGTCCAGCTCCCACACCGGGAAGTAGAACGGGAAGATCGCGTCCAGTACCTCGCCCGCTTCGCCGTCCGCCGTGACTGGTCCGCCCGCCGGATGCGGCCCGAATATGAGCCTCGTAAGCTGCCTGCGCGTCAGCTCGACCGGCTGTCCCGACCGTTCCATCGAGACTTCCGCGTCCCCATTCCTCAAGGTGATCGTGACCGCGTCCCCGTCGTCCACGCACACGAGACACACCGTTCCCACAACCCCCGCCGCGCTCCGCTCTCGAAGGTGGCCGGTGATCTTGGTTAACAGGCCGGACAGTGAATTCACCCGCATCATCTGAAACCCGATATCCGACTCCGTATCAAGCACCGACGTTCCCGGCTTGCGTGCCTCCAGAACGTCCCCGAACGTGGTCGGGTTGAGCGGCACGACGGCGAACGCGGAATCGCCGGCGGTCCCGAGCACGAGCGCCTGGTGATACAGCGCCTCCAGCGCCCCAGCGTCGCCGCCTCCCTCCACGAAGCCTGGCTTGTTCCTCCCGCGCGCCAGCATCAGGTACGCCACGATGCGACCATTGTCGTGGGCAAGGAGCGTGCTCATCTTGTGAAGGTTGAAGTAGTGCGCGTAGTCATCCCGCGTCCGACCGATGCGGAGCGGTTCGGGCTCGTGAATCCCTATAACAGCATCTAGATGCTCGGGATTGCTGGGGTTGTACAGCGATATGTCGTAGGTTCCTCGTTCGAACGTCTCGTACTCGCTCGGAGTCAGCGGGTAGCCCTTCGCCTGAGGGCCAACGGGCTCGTACCCGGAGTTCTGGTAGAACGGAAACGTCGCCTCTCGCGTCCACAGCACGGAGACGGGCCAGTCGTTCTCGTTCATGATTCGCAGGCAGTCGCGGAGGCAGCGGGTGCCGTGCCCGCGATGCCGGTAGTCGGGGTGCGTCCCCGTGGGGCTGATGATGCCAACGGTGAAGCGGTCGTCGTTGACGATCACCTCGCGCGGCGCCACCGGAACATGCGCGACCACCTTGCCGTCCTCCTTGATGATCCGCATGTACTGGAATCGCGACGGCCTGAAGATCAGGGGATAGTCGGTCTGCAGCCTCTGGTCGGAGCCCGCCCTGAAGATGCTGTTGAGGAGCGCCATCGTCTCCTCGAAGTCCTCCGCCGTACACGCGCGCGGCCCTTCCATCACGTCACCCCCGTCAGTTCAAATTTGAGAGCCTCGATGGTAAAGCAACGCCGTGATGTTGTCACCCGTGGAATAAAGAAAAGACAGCCGACTGTTCCGGTCCCGGTTGGCCGATTCCGGGAAACCAGGAACACCCGACTGCCTTTTGAAGACATCGACCCGGCGCGAAAACTCCGGGGAACCGACGCGGTCAGGTCTCTGCCTTACTTAGATGAGGGTCACCCCTCGATATTCAGTTGTCATCCAAGCCTCCTTTCGTTCCGCCGCGCGATTGGATTGCTTCCGCAGAAGATCACACGGCGCGTCCATCGACGGATGCCTTAATCTACCATAATGGATTATTTTTGTATAGGGACCCTTCCGTAATCCCATTGGTAGGTATGTCAAGGTACTCTGCGATCCCATGCAGTGTGCGTTCCCCCACCGTGATATGCTGGGGCAAGTCGGTCCATTACCTACGACTGGGGGGCAGAATGAGAATTCCTATCACTATGTGTCACGGCATTCGGGACGACGGCGAGAATCCTCTGCCGGTCGAGCGGCTCGATGCGCTGATGCGCGTCGCAAGCGAGATGGGCTTTACATCCATCGACTACGATCAGTACGCCGCATGGAGGGAAGGCGCCGGCACGCTGCCCGAACGCCCGGTACTGATCGACTTCGACCATCCGATCAAGAACATGCGCTACGAGACGCACGACACGTTGGCGAAGTACGGCTACACCGGCAACCTCTTCATGTACACCAAGCCCTACGACCCGGAGTACGACCGCGATCTGCCGTGGCCCTACACGCCGGACGAGCACATGACGTGGGACGAGGTCGGCGAGCTGCGTGAGCTTGGCTGGTCCATCGGCGCGCACACCGTGAGCCATCCGAACCTGTCCGACCTCAGCCTGGAAGACCCCACCGGCGAGCGCATGAGAATCGAGCTGGACCGCTGCATCGAGTTCATTGAGCGAAACCTCGGCTTTCGTCCGAAGGACTTCGCCTTCACCGGCACGAGTTGGAGCAGCATCGCCGAGGCCGAGGTCAAGAAACGCTTTCGGTTCGGCAGGCTCTGGATCATCGGCTCCGAGTACAAGGCGGACGGACGCACCATCCGCTACGCCGACCTCGTGGGCGTCCCCGGCGACGACGAGGCCGACGGCGGCCCGCCCATGGCCGCCCGATATGCGACCAAGGACACGGACCCGTACCGCCTGCCGTCCATGGAGTTCCAGCACATCATGTACGAGCCCGACGACTTCCGCCGCTACCTCGAAGGGGCGTTGGAAGGGTGAGAGTCTAGGCTAGTTCACCTCGACCCCGACCCGACGCGCCACTGACCGGATGTACTGCTGCCCGACGATGGTGTCCTCGTACTCGAAGTGCTCGACGTGCATCGTGATGTCCTGCGTGAGCTCTCCCAGACGCGTCATGATCGTCTCGTAGTCCATGACTCCCGTGCCGGGGACTGCCTCGTCGATGTGCACGATGGGGTTGCCCTTCTCGGCCTTTGCGCCGCCGCCGATCCCGCCGCCCGCGATCTTCACGTCCTTCGCGTGCACCGACGCGATGTGCCCGCCCAGCACGTCGAACGCGTGGTTAACGAGGTCGGTGGTGCGGTAGTACATGTACGGCTCGCACATGTTCACAAGGTCGAGCAGGATCTTCAGCCGGGGGGAACCTACGGAGTCGAGCAGGTTCTTGCAGCGTTCCACCGACTTGAGTGGCGTGTAGTAGAGCGGATGGGCGGCGATATCCATGCCCTCCCGCTCCGCCACCTCGGACAGCTCTGCGACCGCCGCGACTCGCTGCTTCCACGTCTCCTCCGACCAGATGTCGGGCGAAGGCCAACCCATCTCCTTCCCCCATCCGAAGCCGACGCACCGCGCGCCGAGAATCGCCGAGATGTGAATCTGATAGGAGTAGCTTTCCATAGCGATCTTGTGCAGGTCGGGATCGTGAAAGCCCAGATGTCGTCCCTGGTAGAATGGGCAAACCTCTCCGATCCTCAGACCGTTGTCGTCCAGCCAGGCCCTCGCCTCGCGGGCTTCGTCGTCGCTCCATTCCGGAAACGCCTTGGCTGAAACGGTATCGACATCCATCACCGCCGCTCGCTTGACGAGCAGCGCCCTGCCTTCGGCCCCATCATCACCAAGCCGAAGCATATCTCCCAGCGGTGGACTCATACGCAGCATGGAAACACCTCCCTTGCTCTACTAAAGACTCCCTATCATCTCACCGCGTATCCTACGATATTTGGATGAGGCTGAGTAAATGGCTTCCGTACCAACGTCCGGCCGTAACCCTCAGAAAGTGACCGTGACACTGCCGAATTCAGGGTCCTCCACGTATCGGTCCTTCATCATCCTTCTCGCTTCGGATGCGGTTGCGACCGCCTGCTTGGAGACGACTTTGCTGACTTGGACAATGCTGACGTCCTTCATTGCCCCGTTTACGAGAATGCCGACAACCAAACCGGTTATGAGGGCCACTCCCCACGGTCCTCCCACGATCCCGACTAGCGATACTGCTCCAATGGTTGCCCCTGCGCCGACAACACCCTTGAACTGACCGTCCACGAATTCCGTGTACTCTCCTGACCGGCGGGCAATGTGAAATGCCCTGGCCATAGCCACAACAGTCACAACCAAGAGAAGGGGATTGGCTGAGAAGACGGCGGAGAGTCCCATGCCCCCTACGAGTTTGGCAAATTCCTCCGTGTCTCCTCGGTTCCAATGAAAGATCACGGCGACGACACCAATTGATGATCCGAGAAGGTCGGCAACATCGTAGGTGTTCAGGTCATAGAACCACGATCTGGGTATGTGGAAATTCGATTCAAGAGAATCGGCAACCCTCTGATAGGTGTCATAGTCCCAGTTTGCAAGAGGAAGGCCGTTCGGCGTGCTTACGTCTCGGAGAAGACCCTGCATGGTCCCGAGAGCTTCTTGAATAATGTTGTCGTCAGGCGAGGCCGAGTGCCCGGCTCTGATTGCTCCAATTATGGTGTGTCCGCCGTCGAACAGCCGGTGGTGAGCGCCACCGATACCTGTGGCAATGTATTGGGCATCCATTGCCCTGTCGTAAATGGTCGCGCTCCCGCTGACCAAATTCTGAACAATGCCGTTTATCTCGTTTGAAAGGTTGGTGGCGAGGAGCGCTTGACCGGTCGAAAGGATGAAACTCGCGGTCGATTCGATTCGTAGCCGTCGCGCTGTCGCATTTCCTGCATCCGATACCCTTTTGGCAGCGTCACGCACTGCACCCGTACCCGAAGACACCGCATCGGTTATCTTCGTCGATGAAGCGGCATCCCCGACTTTCTTCGTCGCGTCCCTTACGTGACCGGCCTTCGAGGTCGTCGTCTCCTTCAAGTCATCCGAGACGTCCCGCGCCTTGTCCTTAAGTTTCTTGAGCTTGTCTTGCTTCTTCATCTTGTACTCCTCGGGCTCGCTTACCAGACTCACGCCTCCCAGCGCGTGCAGGCGCAGTGGGTGATGCCGTCATCGAGCGTGATGTAGTACACGCTCAAGATCGTCCCGTCCTCTAACTGCGTCGAGATCGCGTAGCCCAGATCGGGTCTCGCGTTCTCCGGTTGGTAGTAGCCGCGAATCACCGCTGCTGCCACTCGCTTCCGAAACTCATCTCCGGAGAGACGGTGCGATTCGAGGTCGGGCGGCTCGGTGATCGCCATCGACTGCGTCGGCGTGCCGCCGTCCTCCCGCAGAATGACGGTGTTCTCCGTGTCCCATGTCTCGCCCCCATCATCACTCAGGACGGCGCGGATGCCCATGGGCCTGCGGCGGTACCCATAGGTGCACAGGATGCGTCCGTCCTGCAGCCTCAACAGGTGGGGAGGGGAGTGGGGCCCCCAGATGTCGGTCAGCAGCGGCTCCGACCAGTTCCGGCCGCCATCGTCCGACCACATCTGCGTGAAGTACCCGTTCGCGTTCCGCGACAGCGCAAGCACGCGCCCCGGCTCGACCTCTGCGAAGGCCGACTCATTGATGTGCATGTCCCTGGCCTGGTTGCCCATGGAAAGCAGCCGCCAGCCCCTCTTCCCGTCGGGCCCTGAGCGCCAGACCATGTTTCGCCCGTTGCCGTCGGTGTCCACGCCGTAGACAGGCACGAGCACCGTGCCGTCTTCCAGCATCGTGCCGCGCGAGAACGCCATCACCTGTTGGAAGCCGGGCACCGGCCACTCCCGTCGTACCCACGTCCGGCCCTTGTCCTCAGAGTATTGCACGAACAGCTTCAGTGCCCGGACTGCTATCTTCCCCTCCAGCCACGGGTGCGGCCATACCTTCATTCCCGCCTCCTCCGCCTCGTCGCGACGCTCCTCGTCCCACACCTCAGACCCCAATGTTCCGGCGCAGAGATACGTCCCGTCCTTCAGCACGCCGTTGAACCGGTCGGAGTACTCCCGTGTCGACTGAGCCGGCCAGTTGTGCGGAATCGCCGGGTCGTCCGACGGCGACCACGTCCTGCCCCCGTCATCGGACGCAAGCACGTGCCAATCGCCGATCACGTGGTGGTCGCGCTTGAATGAGATCGAGAAGCTGGCGGCCACTCGCCCGTCCGCCAAGTGATCGAGCTGCGGGAACGCGGCATATACGCCGTCCTTCTTGTAGATGATGTGGTGTTGCAATATTTCTCCTTTAGATCATGGGAAAGGAAATCCGTTCACCCTGAGCTTGTCGAAGGGCGAACGACTTCCATTCTAACTTTTCCCTTCGAAATACCGCCTCGGATTCTCCACGGTCAGCTTCCTGACATCGTCCTCGCTCGCACCGAGCGACCTCAGCATCCGAAGCACTCTGCGAGTGATGAACAGCCAGCGGTCAGGGTTCTGGGCGTCCTGCGCCTTCCTGCCCTCCGGCGAGAAGAGCCCCACCGTCGAGTCCCAGTCGTGGGCGATCATGATGCGGTGCCCCCATCCCGCGTCGATAAGCTGCTTCAGCACGACCGCCCGCTCCTGCCACGTCGGCCCCATGAGACCGCTCTCCTTGTGCCTGTCCATGCCCAGCCAGTACCCGCGACGAAGCAGGCCGGTCAGGTAGCCGAGATCGGTTGTGTCGTTGCTGTGTCCTATGCACACACGATTAGGGTCGATGCCCTCGTCCTCGAACACGTCCGCCTGCTGCTCACCGATGCGTTCGGGCGCCCACGTGTGGGTCATTATGGGCGTGTCCGTCCTCATGGAGGCGCGGGCAGCCGCCCGAAGCACCCGCTCCTGGCCGGGCGTGACCCCGCCCCGGTCGGTGGCGCACTTGATGATCCCCACCTTGATACCGGTGTCGTCTACTCCCTCGGTGATTTCGCGCACGTAGAAATCGGCGATCCTGTCGATGGGCACGATTTCAAACAGGTGCGGCACGTCGAGCCACGTACCCGTCGAGACGACGACGTTCACGCCCGACCTCGCCGACGCCTCTGCCTGAATCCGCACGTCGCGGGCCTGGTCGTAAGGCGCGACGTCGACGATGGTGTCCACTCCTCCGCGTTTCGCATCAGTGAGGTCGCGGACGGCCCGCTCAAGCGTGGCGTTACGGTCGAGGAACTCCGGTATCGCCGACGAGCCGCTGAACCCGATGCACACGTGCTCATGACTCAACGTGAATCCGAGGTCTGCGGTATCAACCGGCCCCCGTGCTGTCTCGACGGTCGGCATGGCTGCCCTCCATCCATGTTCAGCTTCGGGAACGTATCACCATGCTTTCGGCACGTCAATTATGGTGGAGGACGGTTCAAGCGGTGCGGCCTGATCACCGAACCGGCCCTTCCATTCCCCATTCCCAATTGACGCTTCTCTCGACCGGCACATATAATCGCCCCGCCCGACAACCGGAACGACAGGAGACATACCCAACAATGGTTGAACTGCGCAGCAACAAAGCGAAACAGACACTGAAAGATGGCGGCATCGCCACCGTTGCCATGGGGAACATGAGCGGCGACATCATCGAGTTCCTCGGTCCGATGGGCTTCGACGGCATGTGGATCGAGGCCGAGCACGGCCCGTTCGACTTCCAGGACATCCCGAACCTCACGAGGGCCTGCGACCTGTGGGGGATGACCTCGGTCGTCAGGCTTCACCTCAATCTGCAGGGGCTCATCTACCGGACGCTCGACCTCGGCGCTCAGGCCATCGTCGTCCCGCACGTCAACACGGCGGAGGAGGCGCAGAACGTCGTCGACGGCGGCAAGTTCCATCCCATCGGCAAGCGCGGCATGGCAACCAGCCGCCAGGGAATCGGAGTGGACAACTACTATCCCAAGGCCAACGACCAGACGATGCTCATCGTGCTCATTGAGGACATCGTCGCCATCGAGAACATCGAGGAGATCGTCAAGGTCGACGGCATCGACGTGTTCTTCATTGCCAACGGCGACCTCTCGCAGAGCATGGGCCTCCTCAACCAGTACCGCCATCCGGACGTGCTCGCCGCCGCCGACCGCGGCTACGAGGCGATCCTAGGAGCCGGCAAGCACGCGGGCGCGCTCGTCAGCGACGACAACCTTGATTACTACCTCGAACGCAACATCCGCTTCCTCAGCACGCAGTGGACGCAATGGGTCGGGCCGTCCGTCAAGTCGTTCTTGGACAGAATTGAAAAGGCGTCCTGAGCCCAACGTTGCAAGGCACCCAATCGAGTCGCGTTTTCCTATGCCGACTGCGCTCGATGGCGTACTATATACGAGTTGGCCTTATCGATAGCAGGAGACTGTGCCTCCACCCGTGAACATCATCGTGTGCGTCAAACAGGTGCTCGATCCTGAGATGCCCGCATCGGCGTTCAAGGTCGACCCGGACACCAAGCGCGTGATCGAGTCGCAGGGGACGCCGCCCGTCCTCAACGGGTTCGACGAGAACGCCGTCGAGGCGGCATTGCGCATCAAGGACGCCGTCGGCGCGCACGTGACCGCTCTCTCCATGGGCAGGTCGTTCGTCATGGACGTGGTCAAGAAGCCGCTGTCGATGGGGGCCGACGACCTCGTTCTCCTCGAAGACGATGCCTTCCACGACCTCGACTCCTTCTCCACGGCCACCGTCCTGTCCGCGGCCATCAGGAAGATCGGTGACTTCGATCTCATACTGGCAGGACGCCAGGCCTCCGATTGGGACAACGCCCAGGTGCCGTTCGGCGTCGCCGAGATGCTTGACCTGCCGTGTCTCACCGTGGCGCAGAAGGTCGACGTGAACGACGGGGCGGTATCCGTCCAGCAGGTCGTCCCCGACGGCTACACTGAGTTGGAAGCCGACCTGCCCGCGCTGGTGACCGTGACCAACGAGCTCGGCGAGCCACGCTACGCGACCCTGCGGGGCATCATGGCCGCGGGACGCAAGACGCCCACCGTCTGGAGCGCCGCAGACCTGGGGATCGACACTTCAGCGCTCGCTCCGAAGGTCGTCATCACCGACCTCTACGTCCCGGAGACCGACCGCTCCGTCGAGATCATCGAGGGAGACGACGACGCCGACGCTGGCCGCAAGCTCGCCCTCAAGCTCCGCGAAGACAAGCTCATCTGAAGCGAATACTCACGACGTCCAATGACCAAAATCCTCGCACTAGGCGAACTTAGCGAAGACAAGTCTCTCGACCCCGTAACGGGAGAGCTGATCGCGGCCGCTCGACAGATCGACGACGATATAGGAGTCGCCCTCTTGGGCACGGACCTCGAAGGCCCGGCACGTGAAGCGTTCGCGCTCGGGGCGTCGGTCGTCTACACCGTGGAAGACGCCGTCCTCGACGGGCCGGAGATCGATCCGAAGGTCGTCGCTTTCACCGAGGTCTGCAATCAGATCAACCCCGATGTCGTTCTCGTCGGCAAGACGCAGGACGGCAGGGAGATCGGGCCGAGGGTTGCCTTCCGCTTGAACGCGGGCCTGGCGCAGGACTGCATTCGCGTCGGTGTCGATGCCGAGACCGGACGCGTCGTTGCCACACGGCCCGTGTATGGCGGAAGCGCCATGGCCGCCGTCACCTTCCCCGGCGACGGCGCGCAGGTGGTTGTCATGCGTGGCAGGGCATACGAACCGTCATTGCCCGACGCCTCCCGCACCGGCAACATCGTGCCCATAACCGTCGATCTCTCAGCCTCGCCTAACCCCGTGAGGAACATCCGCACCGTCGCCCAGGCGAGCGAGGGCGTCCGGCTTGAGGACGCGGACATCGTCGTAGCGGGCGGGCGCGGACTCGGAGGCCCGGAGCCGTTCGAGCTGGTCGGTCAGCTGGCGGACCTCCTCGGCGGCGCTATGGGCGCGTCCCGCGCGGCCTGTGACGCCGGATGGATCGACCACTCGTACCAGGTCGGCCTGACGGGACGGACGATAGCCCCGAACGTCTACATCACCGTCGGCATATCCGGCGCGAGCCAGCACATGGCGGGATGCTCCGGCGCAAAGCACATCGTCGCCATCAACAAGGACCGCGAAGCCAATATCTTCAAAGACGCCTCGTATGGGGTTGTCGGGGACTGGGAAGCTGTCATACCATCGTTCATGGAAACCGTCAGAGACCTCGTGGACTCTTGAACTGCATACCCATAACGTGCTATAAATTGATGTGTCGTTTTGCCGCGAGCCGCCTTCGGCTCATAGTAGCGATACACTAGCTTCCGGGAGGGATGGCCATTCATGGATCGCGACGATTTCGCTGTCGACCTTGAAGAGCTTTTCAACGATATCGATAACGCCGAAGTTGTTTCAATATCCTTCCCGACTTTTGATAGGTCCGCCGTCTTTGACATGAGGAGCAGCGAGACCGAGGGTCCCATGCTCCGTCTCATGCCAATGGTCTCTTCTCCCCGCGAGCGCATCAGGAGCGTCCGACGCCTCCGACCCGGATTCCCGCGACCGACCGGCCTCACTGTCATTCCGTGGCATGGCTATGTGGATACCCTCGTCCAGAACGGCATCTGGGACAAGCTCGTTGAGCGGTTCTCCCAGTCGGGCCCCAACCGCAATGAGGCCCTCGACACCTGCGGCTCCGCACTCAGAGAGCTCAGGCACTGCGAAAAGACGGAGATGACCGCCGCCATCCTCGGCGACAACTACCACACCATCTGGACGTCCCGGAACTAGCCTAGACCCGTCCCCGTCTCGCGGCACGTTTCGGAAGGCCCTTACCCTCCACGACTTCAGGCCTGAATTTCCCCCAAATTCATAAGGCCCGCCCGCTTGCTACCCACGGTCGCCGGTGGCATTTACCCTGTCGAAGAGTTCCACGACTTTTCCTGGCGGTTCCGGCGTGGCATACGAGACGACGACCGCCACCAAGGTGGCGATTATGAAGCCGGGAGTGGCCGGCTGGATGTCCCACATGCCCATCGGGCCGCCGTTGAGATAAGCCCACACCGATGCCACTACGGTGCCTGCCACAATGGACGCCGCGGCTCCCCAGAAGTTGAAACGCCGCCAGTAGAGCGCCAGGATGGTAACGGGTCCGAACGCCGCGCCCATGCCGCCCCATGCGTAGCTCACCAGATCGAAGATGGACTCCGGGTACAGTATCGAGATGGCCACGGCGATTAAGCCTATGATCACCAGCAGTGTGCGGCCTATCCAAATTCTCGCACTGGCGGAAACTCGATAGGTGATCCTCCGGACAAGCGGCACGTCGTCGGTGGCCACGGCCGACGCCAGGAGCAGTTGCGAGTCCGCGGTGCTCATGACCGCTGCGATCACACCCGTCAGAAGCACGCCCGTCACGACCGGATGGAAGAAGACCTCCGACACCACGATGTAGATGCGCTCCGGGTCCATCACCTCCGCCAGCATCCCGGCTTCCGTCAGAGCGGGTCTGGCCAGCACGCCCACCATGATCGCGAGCCCATAGACTGCGACAAGCCAGACAATGGAGATGTTGCGGCTTCGCGGAATGATCTCTTCGTGCTCGACGGCCATGAACCGCTGCAGGATTCTGTGAGCGCCGAAGGCTCCGAATGCCCATCCCGCCGACGAGAGAATGAAGGTTATGGTGATTGCCATACCCTCACTGTCGGTAAACGGGTTGAAGAATCCGGGTATTGAGTCTCCTAGTCCCGAAAACGGACTCCCCGCCGAGTTGCTGAGCGTAAACGTGATGACGAGAAGACTCGCCAGCATCAGGAGCGCCTGGGACACGTCCGTCCTCGACACCGCCATGAACCCGCCGATGAGGGTGTACGACGCAACGGCGATGAAGGTCAGAACGACGCCCGTGTTCTCCTCAATCCCGAATATCGTCTCCAGCAGCTTCGAGCCGCCCACGAGACCGGAGCTCACGTAGAAGACGACGAACAGGATGGTGATGGCCGAAGTCATCACGCGCAGGGCGCCGGTTGTGTCTCCGAACCGGACCTCGTAGAACTCCGGGATAGTCAGTAGGTTGCCCGCCTCGATGGTATAGCGGCGCAATCTCCTTGCGAGGACCGTCCAGCTGAGCCAGACGCCCAGCGCGGCTCCGGCGGGGACCCAGACTTCCACGACGCCGCTCGTGAACGCGAGAGCGGGGAGCGCAAGCATCGTCCACGCGCTTGTGGTTGAGGACCCCGCGCTGAGCGCTGCCGTGAAGCTGCTCAATCGCCGCCCGCCCAGCACGTAGTCCGACATGTCCCGCATCTTGCGAGCGCCCACTATCGCGATGCCGATCAGCATCACAAAGTAGGCCCCAAAGCCCAGTATCACCCACGAGTTGGTCATGAACTTCCCTGCGCGAGTTTAAGTCGCCATCAGAGTTCTTCGGTGAGAGTAAGGCGGTGTAGATGTCGCTGCGACTGGGAGACTGCGCGAAAGCGGACCCCGCTACACCAGCGTCAGCACCGCCGTCGGATTCCCGACGTAGATCGCGTCGATCTCGTCCTCCGAGACGCCGCGGTCGCGCAGGCGCGGAACGATGTGCTCTATTATGTGGCCGTAGCCCCACCCGCCGTACTTGACCAGGTGGTGCTTGCCGCAGATGTCCTGCCCGATGACGATCTTGTCCGTGTACCCCTCCGCCATGAGCCGCTGGATGTGGTCCATCCGCTGCGCGTCGTTCGGGAAGTCCATCACGCCGTACGAGAAATACGACGACTCCCAGCCGAACTGGTCGTACTCCAGGTAGCACCCCGTCTTGGCGAGATCGAGCACGCGTTCGATGCTCTTGTACGTCCTGCCGATGTGCCCCATAACGACGCGCTCGACGTCCGCCCCCGCTCCCGCGAGAATGTCCAGAACCTCGAACGGTGCCTCCTCGTCACGGCCCGGATGGATCAGGATGGACGCTCCCGTCTCCTGCTGTGCGACCGCCGCCGCCAGGAGCACCTTCCGCTCGTTCTTGTGGAGCGGCCATCCGCAACCCAGCTCGCCGATGATCCCCGCCCTGATACCCGTGTTGCCGACGCCCGTGGTCACGTCCGCAATCATCTCCGCCGTCAGGTCGTCGACCGTCACGTCGTCCATGCCGTCCGGGTGCGAGGGCGCGATGTAGTACCCCGCGCCCGTGACGATGTTCGCCCCCGTGGCCCTTGCGATGTTGGCAAGTCCGATGGGGTCGCGCCCGATCCCGATCGTCGTAACGTCCACGATGGTGCCGCCGCCCACCCGCGTGAAGTGGCCCACCTCCTCGATCGCCTCGTCCTCATCGAGCAGCAGAAGGTTCGCAGCGCTGCTGAACGGGTCGTACCGGATGCGCCCGAGATTGCTCAGCGAGACCGGCTCGTACGCCCTCGCCTTCGCCGTCGCCTCCTCCGGCGGCTGGAACACCACCGTGAAGTCGATGAAGAGATGCTCGTGCATTGAGGTCATCCCGACCTCGCCGGGCTCGATGTCCCCCAGAACCGTTCTAACTTTGCCCTTCATGGGTAGATCGCTCTCCTCGCGCTCGAATGGGACTTGCCGCGCGAGTGTATTTTGTGAGTGAGTCCAAGTCAACACAAGTGGAGTTGCGCTGACCTTTCGCTGAGGCCTCTAGAGGAAAGTCCTATCGACGAAAGCGGTGACGCTAACCGGACTGCCGCGCCTTCACCAGGTCGCGGGTAAGCTGGGCCTGACCGTAGTGCTCCGCGGCGTGGCGGGCGACGAGGATCATCAGCTCGCGCCCGGTGATCTTCCCCCGCTGGGGATCATCCCTCACACGGTCGAGGTCGTCCGGCGGCAAATCACGAATGGCTTCCGAAATCCGGCGCTGAAGCTCGTTCCAGCCCGCTTCGATCTCGGCTACTGAGTCTCCCATAGCCGCGAACTCCGAATCGCGGTCTCTCGTGATGGGCCCACCGCAAAGAATGCTGAGGAAGTTGTGTCGCACGTTGCCCATCGTGTGCGTGGCTAGGACGCAGAGGCTGTTGGCGTCCTCAAGAGGCTTCCAGTTCAGCGAGTCGCCGTCGAGCCCCTCCAGGCAGGCGACAAGCTCATCAACGGAATTCCTGATCATGTCCCAGTAGAGATCGACCTCTCGTGTGTTGTCCATTGTGTCTTCCTTCCCTTTGAATCTTGGTTAATCTGACCATGCCGCATATTCTGCCTCGTCGGCTCCCTCTGTTGAGGTAAGAGTATACTGTTCCCATGATTACCATGCGGGCGCACGCCAAGATCAACCTGACGCTCGAAGTGCTCGGCAAGCGCGACGACGGCTACCACGACATCGCCTCGATACTCCAGACAGTCAGCCTCCACGATACCCTGACCTTCGAGGAGTCCGACGCCGTCACGCTCGACTGCGACCGTCCTGAGCTGGCGACTCCGGACAACCTCGTGCTCCGAGCGGCCCACCTGCTGCGTGACACGATGGGCGTGTCAAGTGGAGCGTCTATCGGGTTGGGAAAAAGAATTCCGGTCGCTGCCGGTCTCGGCGGGGGCAGCTCCGACGCGGCGGCGACCCTCCTTGCCCTCAACAGGCTCTGGGGCACGGAGCTGACGAGAGACGACCTCCTGCCACTCGCGGCCCAAATCGGGTCCGACGTTCCCTTCTTCCTCTACGGCGGGACGGGCAGGGTGTTCGGACGAGGCGAGCGAGTCGAACCTTTGCCTCCGGCCAACCTCGAATGGGCCGTCATCCTCACGCCCCAAATCGACCTGCCCAACAAGACCGCAACGATGTTCTCGAAGATCGGACCGATGAGCTACACCAACGGCGGCCTCACCCGCAAGCTCGCCGCCCGACTGAGCAGCAAAGGCGACACACCGCCCCAGTTCCTCTTCAACGCCTTCGACGAAGTGGCCAAGGAAGCCCTCCCCGACCTATCAACCTACTGGGACACCTTCCACGATCTCGGAGCGCGGGAGATCCACCTCTGCGGTGCCGGGCCGTCCCTCTACGCGCCCGTCTCCACCAAGCACCACGCGACCGCCATCCAGCTTCTGCTCCAGCACCGGCACGGCTGGGAGGCCCACCTCGTCTCTATGGTGGGAGGCGGGGATGGTTCCCCCTTTGCTGACGGGTGACAGCGTTAGGCATTGGTCTATCGACCTACCTCCGTTGATGAGAAAGCGCCTCATCCCTGTCATTCCGAGCGCAGCGCAGCGGAGTCGAGGAATCTAAAATGCTCGTCCGAAGGCATGACAGACCGCCTGAGGTCCTTCGTCGCCCAAGAAACGACCTGCATAAAATATCTCTCCCCCGGGGGAGAGATACAGAGAGGGGGTTTGTCCTACGATAAGAACACGGCGATCCCCGCATGAGGAAAAAACACCTCGAGGTTCCCCTGCCGTTCTCGCTGCATCGTCATCCGGTACTCGACGCGGTCCGGGTCATCGTCGGGAAGCTCATGCGGGCATGACTCCCTCCGCTCCTCCTGGGGACAGAGATGCATCTCCGCCCGGTAGTCCCAGAACCCGACCAGCGTCATCGGGTAGTACAGCGTCTCCGCCGTCGCACGCAGATCGGCGATGATCTCGCTCGCGCGCATCCCCCCCTGCGTCTCGATATTGACGGTTACCCGGTCCATCTGCGCCTAATCACCGCTTGAACCGGTCGCAAAATGGTCCCAGCCGCCGCGCTCCGCGTCGATGGCATCGCCCTTCGCGTCCTCCACGCTCACCCCACGCGGCGCATCGACGATCTCTCCGATAATCGTCACCGGAACGTCGACGGTCTCGGCCACTTCTCTCACGATCTCCTCTCGCCCGGTGAACAGCAGCTCGTAGTCCTCCCCCCCGGTCAGGGCGTAGGAGAGCCATCCGTCAGGGAACCTGCGCCGCAGCGTGTCGCTGACGGGAAGGTCACCTCCCCTCACCACGGCTCCGACGCCGCTGGCATCGCACAGCTTGGTCAGATCGCCCACCAGCCCGTCGCTGATGTCCATGGCCGCGCGTATCCCGGCCTTCACGAGCACCTGTCCGGCTTCAAGTTGCGGCTCCGGGCGGAAGTGGGCCGCGCGCAGCCTTACGGTCGAGTCGTCGAATTTCTCTCCCGCCAGCGCCAGGTGCAGGCCGCCGGCGGAATCTCCGAGGGTGCCCGTGACGGCGATGACTTCTCCGATCTCCGTGGCGTCGCGCGTCAGGATGATCCCTCCTCCGTCGGTATCGGTGATACTTACGTGTCCTTCCATCGCCACGTTCAAGAAAAAGACCGGCGAGCGAACGACGTCCCCTCCGACGATCCGTCCTCCATGGCTCCGGCAGGCCTCCGCCATGCCCCGGTACATATCGATCAGTCCCTCGACTGGCAGGTCGTCACGCAGGCCGAGCGTCACCACCGAGCATGTCGGGAGACACCCCATGGCGGCCACGTCGCTCAGGTTAACCGCCATCGCCTTCCAGCCGAGGTCGCGCCAAGAGGTCAGGTCGAGGTCGAAATGGACGCCCTCCACCATCGCGTCGGTGGTGAGGACGCGCGTGCCGGCCTCGCCTTCCCACACGGCCGCGTCGTCCCCGATGCCGAGGCGGAGCCCTTGAGCTGGGGGTTGCTTGGAGTTCGACCCTTCCACGCCCTCAGTCGCGAGGGTTTCCTCCAACAGTTCGATCAAGCGGAATTCGCCGGTATCACGTACGAGCATGACGGTGTTGACCGTGTGGGGGCGTGTCGGGCCTAGTAGCCCACGCCGCTGACGCCGAGATGGTCCGATTCGAGATTGCCCTGGCGCTTGAACCGCTCCGCCTTCTCGATGTAGTGCTCGGTCGTCGTCTCCATCAGCTTCCGGTGACGTTCCTGCACCTGCCCCCGCACCCTTCCCGGTACCCCCACGGCCATCGAACCTGCTGGCACCTTCGTGTTCTCGATCAGCATGGCTCCTGAACCGACGAGGCTGCCCTCGCCGATCTCAGCCCCGTCGTTGACGATGCACCCGTTGCCGATCAGCGCTCCATCGCCTACGGTCCTGGCGTGGCACAGCACCCGGTGACCGATTACCACCCGGTCGCCGATGTGGACGTCGTCGTCCCCGTGCACGACCGAGTTGTCCTGTATGCACGTGAACCTTCCGATGACGATCTTCCCAGCGTCCGCGCGGATAACCGCGCCGGGCCAGATGCTCGAACCCTCACCTATCTCTACGTCTCCGACGATGTACGCCGTCTCGCTTATGAACGCCGTGGGGTGTATCTTCGGCGACTTCCCGTCCAGGCTGCGTATCATCATTCCTCCGGGGTCTTTTGTGTAGGGTCCTATCCGGATAGGTAACGGAACCCGCGTCGGGGCGTTATATCAGCTAAGGTCGGGCCATAGCTGCGCGCTCGACCCTAAGCGTACACCAATCGAAGGTGCGCAAGTCAATATATGGTATCCTCTAGTCCGTCCTTCGGAGTCCCGATCATGCAGTACGCCCGGACAACTCTCGCACTCTTCCTGGCGCTCGCCGCGCTGGTCTCGCTCGCTGCCTGTGGAGGAGACTCGACCGATCCGACGCCCGCCCCGTCGCTCTCCACGCCCACCGCCGAGGCCGAACCGGAGCCGACATCGACTCCCGAGCCGACCGTGACGGAGGGTGACATCGAGGAGGCCGTTGAGCAGGCGATCGAGGAAAAGGGAACGGAAGCCACCGTAGACGACGTGGTGGCAGTCCTCGAAGATGACTCAGATTCGATAAGGGAATCTGCCGAAGAGGTGCTTGCCGAGTCCCTGGCGGCCCTCGAATCCTCCTCCGACGGCGAGTCGGAAGACGACGAGTCCGACCCCGACGTGCTCTTCCGGTTCATGTCCGCCGTCAACACGCTCTACGCCGGGCAGAACGAAGAGTCCATCCCCGCATTCGACCTGATCATTCGGATACACCCCGAAATGCCGCGGGCCTACTACTACCGGGGCGTGGCGTTCTTGCGCTCCGAGCAGTACCAGCTGGCCAGAGAGGATTTCGAGAAATCTCTGGAACTCGACCCGGAGTCCGGAGACACCTACCTCCAGCGGGGTCTGCTCCGCCACGATGAGGGAGATGAGCAGGCCGCCCTCGACGATTTCAACACGGCCATACGGCTCGCCCCGTGGCTGGCCGACGCCTACCGCAACCGCGGCGCGCTCCTCATCAATAACGGCCAGACCGCCCCCGGCAGGGCCGACCTCGAGCGCGCTTTGGAGATATACCGCTTCGAGCGGAGCGAAGAGCGCATCGAAGAGGTGCGCGAGCTGCTCGACAACCCGCCTGCCGGCCCGATCGAGATGTTCAAGGCCACCGACATACTGCCCAGGCTGCCGTAGGGCAATTCCCCACAGTCTCTCCTCATCTAACGTCTCTCCCCCACCGAGGACTAACGAGGTAGGCAAAACGGACTTGTAGTTACGATCTAGTTCCGTCTCCCTGTCATTCCGACCCCACCCCCTGTCATTCCGAGCGTAGCGAGGAATCTAAAATCCATAACCGCAAGACTTGACAGCCAGTGCCGCGCTTATGTCGTGACCAAGAGTGAAAACAGCGGGGAAATTCTCTATGTCAGCTTTACGTTGGGACAGCCATTTTAGATTCTTCGACTTCGCTACGCTCCGCTCAGAATGACAGTGTCGGAGCCGCTTTCTCGTCGATGCAAACCCCCTCTCCCGTTCGTGGGAGAGGGCTGGGGTGAGGGTGAATGCCTACCCCCGTCAGCTCGCCGGGGGTGAGATTCGGAGAGCGTCCCGCGCATGTGCTTATAGAGATGAATAAGGCCCTGCTGGCGACGGGCCCCTCGCGTATCGACCCCAGAAGGAAGCAGTCGCTTCATCTCCCTCGTGATCTCGTTGTCGGCCAGTCCCGGCATTTTTCGGAAAATCTCGATGCTCGACGCCCGCAGCTCGCGGTCGCGGGTAATCCCGCACCACGCGTACATGAACGGCAGCACGACGTTGACCGCAATCTCCCGCGCCCGGCTTTCCCCGATGAGCGGCGGAGCCGTGAACAGATTGATTAGGGACCGGTGCTTCCTACCTCGTGCCGTTCTCGTTGCAATGGACAAAAATCCCTCGTCAAGGGCGCGGTCGATCAGCACAGCTGCCCCTTCGATTCGCCGCAGGGGGTGATTGGACGGCCTCACACGAAAAGTCCTCCACGACTCGCCGATCTTCTCCATAGGAGGAAGTCCCTTCAGAGTGGCGCGAAACTTCTCCGCGTCCTCCGCCGAGACCGAGGGCATGAGGCCGGACGCCGATACCAGCATGGCTCGTATCGCCAATAATCGTGTAACGCTCGGCTCCTCTCGCAATGCACACAGCCTGGCCATGGGCACGCTCGCGGCCAGCGCCGCGAACGGCCTCCGGTTGGCGGAATATCCCAGCGCCTCCATGATTCCCGCGTACAGGACCTGTTCGGCGTCCCCCGACTCAAGCTCCATGGCGTACCCGCCCGCCTTCAAGCGGAATCTATCGTCCCCAGCTCGGTCGAGTTTTGTGCATAGGGCCGAAACGGACGTGTCTTCATCCACTCGGCGACGCGGCTCGACATCGACGGTCTCGTTCTCTTGGGCCGAGCCAATGGCCGCCACCGGCGCCTCCGCGCGGGACTCCAGCGTCGTCGTGGACCTGCCGCTCGGCGCGAGCACCACGTGGAGCACGACGCCGTTGTAGTTCGCATCGACGTGGTGCCCGTGCGCCCGCCATCCTCCTGCGTTGACGTGCACCTCGACGTCGCCAACCACGATGTCTCCCGATTCGGTGCTCAGCACGCAGTCCCGAAAGTCCGGCCCGGCCGAGCTGCTCCTTCGCCCGGGATACAGCACTTTGAGCCGTCTCCCGTCCTGCGTCACGAGCCCCGTGGCAAGCCGGTCGGCGTTCTGCCACAGACGGACGACCGCCTCCTCGGGTCCACGCCTCGGCTCGCAGATCCATCCTTGTGGAACAGCCGTCCCCGGTGAATGGGCAGTTGGGTATGTCGGACTGTAAACGACCACGTCGCGTCTACTCCCTATCGGGATTGTAGCACGATATCTGCAAGTTTCCTCTGAGAGGGTGTCAAAAACTCCGTTCACCCTGAGCCTGTCGAAGGGTGGTTCATGGTTCGACAAGCTCACCACGAACGGATCCGGCGACTTTTCAGGCACCTTCTGAGGCCGCTCGAACGTGCGGGGCGATGGGTTCCCTATTTCCGGCGCTCAAGAGAACCGATCAGCCCTCCCGCACGTATATACAAGTGCCCCCCTTTTCCAAAAAGGCGGTGTCCGGCAATGGTGATGGGAGTGGAGGACTAACCGGGCGCCGCCTTTTCCTTATATGGCGAGCTTCCCGGAAGTTTGAGCGGCCATCAGGTCTTTGACGCGACGTCCAGCGTTAACCGTTTGCCATAGGCAGGATGCATGATGTCCGACCGTGGACAAGCGCGGCTTGAGGAAACGTGAGCCGACTCATGGGCTGCCGGATGGTAGGCTGTGGGATACAGGTAGCGAACTGTTGACCGTACCTGGTTGGCTCAGGTAGCCGAAAACCGTCGAAGCGGCGACTGTTACAAAAACGCCGGTTGGGAGACTTCGTTAAGAGTCCCGGCAGGACCCTACCTGCCGCTCATGCGGAACCGGCGGTTGAAGCGTTCAACCCGTCCCTCGGTGTCCACGATGCGCTGCTCGCCCGTGAAGAACGGGTGGCACTCCTTGCAGATCTCCACGTGCAACTCGCGCTTTGTAGAACCCGTCGTGTACGACTTGCCGCACGAGCAGTTGACGATCGCGTTGGGGTAATACGTTGGATGAATGTCGGCCTTCATGGAATGTTCCTTATGATACCGGGTAGACGCTGGCCCGCTTCTTGTCGCGCCTCGCCGGCTCGAACTTGACGGCGCCGTCGATGAGCGCGTACAGCGTGTGGTCGCGTCCGATGCCGACATTGCTGCCCGCCTCGATCTTCGTGCCGCGCTGACGGACGATGATGCTTCCCGCGCTTACGAACTCGGTGTCGTACCGCTTCACGCCCAGCCGCTGGCCCTGGCTGTCCCTGCCGTTTCGCGTGCTGCCGCCGCCCTTCTTATGCGCCATCCTTATTCTCCTTCACTTCGTCCGTATCGACCGGCTCCTCAGCGGATTCCGCCTCGTCGGTCGAATCGTCCGGGGTGTCTTCTGTGTCGTCGTCCGCCGGGTCGTCTTCGGCGACCGGCGCGTTGTCCTCGGTTTCGTCCGAAGTATCTTCTGTGTCGTCTTCGCCGTCCGCTTGATCGTCTTCGGCTACGGGTTCATCGTCCCCGGCATCGTCTTCCGGCTCGTCCATGACACTTTCCGCGGAATCGTCGCCGTCGACCTGATCGTCTTCGGCGACCGACGCGTCCTCTTCGGTCTCGTCCGCCGGTCCTTCCGAGTCGGCCTCAACGTCCTCAGCCACGTCGCTCTCGACGATGTCTACCGTCTCCTCGACCTCTTCGACCGGCTCCGCCTGCTCTTCGACCGCGTCGAGGGACTCGCCGTCCATCGAGATATCGATGATCCGCAGGTCGGTGTAGTGCTGCCGGTGGCCCTTGGTCCGCCGGTACCGCACCTTCGACTTGTACTTGAAGACGGTGATCTTCCGGCCTCGTCCCCGGGACGTCACCTGGGCGCGGACGCGCGCGCCGTCGACAACCGGCGTGCCGACACTCACGTCGCCGTCCCGCGAGACCATCAGGACGTCGTCAATGCTGACGATCTCTCCGGTGTAGACGGGCAGCGACTCAACGCGGATATTGTCTCCCGCCTGGACGCGGTACTGCTTGCTGCCCGTTTGGACAATCGCATACGTACTCAACGGTTCACGTACTCCACTCACAAAGACAGGGGCCGCCTGCTATGAGCGCGCCCCGACCAAAAAGTATACCACAAGCGGCGCCCACGGTATCGAAATGAACGCCACGCCAAGCGCCAGGGCTGCGGAGACACACAATCCTCGCAGTGACGCGAGCATGGAATCGTGCGTCAATCGGGGCGTCCGTGGAACGCGCCGAACGACACACAGAGAGTGCCTGCGAGTGAACGCCCGCTGTTGCTTGCCGCCGGATTCGGCGATGTTGCGGCCTGAGCCGCTACCTTTCACCGCTACCGAGCCATCTGCAAAGACCCACGCCTCAAACCGCTATGGCTTGATTTGGATGGGCCAAGTACCCGAGTAGGTAAAGTCGGTCTAGCTCTCTTCTTCGATTCCCTTAGCCCGCAGCTTATCGGCTTCTGCGGCGCTCAGAATGCGGAACACGGAAGTGTCGGGATCCTCTTCGGCTACGCCGCGAACGGCGGGACGCCCGTTCTTCAGCATCACCAGCTTGGGGTCCTTAATCACGACGTTCTTCCGGAGCTTGAACGAGTATGCGGTGAGATCGGCCATAACAGTCTCCATTGCGTAAGATGTACTATTTGGGTTCCCGACAAGTGCGGGAATTCATGAAGGAGGCTTAACGCGCAATGATTTCGCCGGTAGTTCTCTCGTGAACCCTGCAACCAGTCCTGTGCAGGGCAATCACAAAATTGTCGACCGTTGCACGCTCCCCCTTCAATAGCCAGCTAAAACATACCTGCAACCGCACCAGTTGTCAATAGAGGATGGTTTCAAATTCCGAAACCGTCACGTTGCTTTACCCTCCACGGCGCACTTGGAAAGTCATCGCCGTCTCGACGCCTACTGGACTACCGCTCGCGTACATGAGAAGGTACGCGAGAGATGTCAAAGGACGCTTCTCGCCCGGCGCACAGAAAGGAGAAAGGCGAATGTCGGCCAAAAAGCACAAGGTAGCGATGATCGGCGTTGGCAGGATGGGCACCAATCATGCCCGCGGCTATGAATTGCATCCACGATGCGAGCTGGTCGCCGCCGCCGACCCCGACCGGCGAAACCTTGACCTCTTCCGCGAGCGCTTCGGCGTCACCGCCATTTACGAAAGCTACCGGGACATGCTTGCCAACGAGGAGATCGACATCGCCGCGCCCGTCCTCCCGGTTAGCGTGAACCCAGAGGTCGTCATCGCCTGCGCGGAGGCCGGCGTCCGCGCCATCTTCAGCGAGAAACCGATTGCCGCCAGCCTTCAGGAAGCCGACCGGATGGTCGAGGCGTGCCGTTCTCGAAATATTCCCTTCGCGTCCGGGGACGCCTGGCGAAACCTTCCGCAGTTCCGGCAGTTCAGGGACATGATCGACCGGGGAGAGGTCGGCGAGGTGAGGAGCATAAACGTCTACCACCCTCACGACGAGATATCGGGTGGTGGATGCCAGAGCCTCGGCGTCATGCGGCTCATGGCGGGGGATGCCGACGTTGATTGGGTAGTCGGCTGGGTCAAGGACGATCCCTTCGTCGACGGCGACCAGGGCATGGGCGGCGTTGTGCGCTTCTCCAACGGCATCGAGGCATTCATCCACATGAACGCCGTCGGCAAGTTCGGCATCGAGGTCAATACTTCCCGCGCCGTCTTCTTCAGCGACTGGAAGACCTTTCGACTATGGCCCCTGCCCGACGACCCGCCCAACGCCAGAGTCTGGCCTGGCAACGAGGTCCCCGGAATCTTCGAGGACGCAGCAGATCCGGTCAACATGTACGGCGAGGACGGTCGCCGGATGCCCCAATACCGGCAGCGCTCCAGCATCAACGCGATCGTCGAGGCGCTCGAAGAGGGCCGCGAGCCTTGGACGAGCGGCGACAACATGCGAAAGGCGCTCGAAATCGGCATCGCCCTCCGGGAGTCGCACCGTCGCGGCCACACGCCCGTCCACCTTCCCCTCGAAGACCGCAGCCTACGCATCCTCCCGCGTCCCGGACGCTGGCTCAACAAGCGTGAGGTCTACGGCGACGAGTGGTACGAGGACGCCATGGCCGCCCACCGGCGTGCGTAATGATCCGCATGGAATAACGTCCAAAGGACTTCGTGAACCCGGACCGGCGCTATTCCCCAGGTTGGAGGCCATGCCGGGATGTCAGCAATTACACCGCAACCAGACCCAGTCTCTCCCCCGGCGGGGGCTGACAGGGGTAGGCAAAACGGAACTGTAGCTATGATCCGACCCTACATCCCTGTCATTCCGACCGAAGGGAGGAATCTAAAATTCTTCACCGCAAGACCGGACAGTCAGTGTCACGCTTCTATCCTGACCAAGAGCGACAACAACGTAAGAATTCTCTATGTCAGCCTTACACTGGATCAGACATTTTAGATTCTTCGACTCCGCTGCGCTCCGCTCAGAATGACAGCGACGGGGCTATTTTCTCATTCGTGGAAGCGGACCGATGGTCAAATGCCTACCCCTGTCAGCCCGGCGGGGGAGAGATACAGAGAGGGGGAGCCCCTCACGGGATGTCGATGATCGCCCGCTTGTGCACCGCCTTGCCGATGAACTTGTCGCCCTCATTGGCCTCGATGACGTACGTGAGCCTGTTGCCGTCCACCTCGGTCAGTTCCGCCGTCACCGTCACTTTCCCCCCAATGGGCGTCGGCGCGATATGCCGCATCTCATCGACCCCGTAGCCCACCGTCGTCTTGCCCTCCGGCAGCAGGTGGTCGGTGCTGTGGATGCTCGACCACTCCATCAGGGCCAGCAGCGACGGTGTCGACAGCACCTCCGCACCCGGCTTCCCCATGCGGTTGATCGTCTGCTCTTCTTTCACCGTGTCTTCGAGCTCGTGACGCAGACCCGGTTTGATATCGTCCATTCCCATTTCTTTTGCCGCTCCTGTTGCGAATTCTCTACTATTCCGAGGCCTTGTCTTAACCCCCTCTCCCGTTCGCGGGAGAGGGTTGGGGTGAGGGTGATAGGCCCTCCCTATCTCGGCGGAATAAGATTCCCCTCCGAGCTGTGGCCGACCACCGAAGCGACCGCAAAGCCCTTCGAGTGAGACAGCGACAGCGCGATGTCCGTCAGCCCGATGCGCTCTGCCCGCGCCTTCGCGGTACCGTGCAATACGATATGCGGCGCCATCCCCGGATGCCGCACCACCTCGATGTCGCGCCAGCGCACTCCACGCACCCCCGTGCCCAGCAGCTTCATCACCGCCTCCTTTGCCGCGAACCTGCTCGCAAGCTGCGGAGCCCGCCCCCGCGCGTAACGAATCTCGCCCTCACAGTAGATGCGTCGGAGAAACCGGTCGCCGTACCGCTCGAATACACGCTCAACGCGATCGATCTCAATGATGTCGACGCCGGTGACAAGCATGTGACCATCTTACTAAAGGAGGGTGACTTAAGGGCGTCCCATTCGCCCTGAGGGCGTTACGTCCCGCACGCGGGGCCGTGCAGAGGTGTCAGCAACTGCCACTAAGGCCGGGTAATCACGTGAAGGTCGTCAGGTGGAAAAATCTATCCTTCTCTTATCTCTGCGCTCTCTGTGTTCCCTGCGGTGAATCTTCTTCTTGTTTTAAGCAGTTACTTGAAAGAGGCGTTACGCCCGGCGCTCTTCGACAGGCTGAGTCCCAGGGACCCATGCGAGAAGAACTAGCTGTTCCGAACCCACTCTGATCTTTCCGCTCTGTGGTCTCTGCGCCCTCTGTGGTGAATCCCTCTTGTCTTGGACGGTTACTTGAAGTCAGCGTTAATCACCGCGCGCAAGTCCGGCCGCTTCGAGGATCGCCGGAATGCGCGATTCCCAGCCTATCGCCATGATGTGCGTCCCGTCGCACATCCCCCGCACCTCGTCGATCAGCCGCGCCGTTATCCTGACTCCGGCGGCCGCTCTGTCCTCCGCGCCGTCCATCTCGTCGACGATGCTCTGCGGCACCGAAACGCCCGGCAGCTTGTCGTTCAGAAAGCGAGCCATGCCTCCCGACTTGAGCACGATCATCCCCGCCAGCACCGGCACCCCGAACCCTCGTGCGCCTTCCATGAATTTCTCGAAGGACGCAGCGTCGTACACCGCCTGAGTCTGGAAGAACGAAGCTCCGCAGCGCACCTTGTCCTCCATACGCGCAAGCTCGGTGTCCATGTCGTCAGCTCCGGGATTCGCCACCGCCCCCGCGAACAGGGTAGGCGTCCCCTTTAGCTCGTTGCCGTACATGTCCTTGCCCGAGTTCATCGCGGTCACGGCATCGAGCAGCGTCTCTGCCTTCAGGTCGAACACCCCCTTCGCGTCGGGATGATCGCCCCGACCGGGCGGGTCGCCGCTCATGCACAGCACGTTGCGAATGCCGAGAGCCGCCGCCGCCAATATCTCCCCCTCCAACGCGATCCTGTTCCTGTCACGCCCCGTCACCTGCAGGATCGGCTCGATGCCCCTATCTATCATCAGGTGCGCCGCCGCAATGGGCGCCATCGTCATATTCGCCCCCGCCGAGTCCGTCACGTTGAAGGCCCTCACCATCCCGCTCAGTGACTCCGCCCGCCGCATCAGCGGCCCCAAGTCCGTGCCCTTCGGCGGATTCAATTCCGTCGTCACCACGAACTCACCCGAACTCAGCGCGTCGGAAAACGTCTCCAATGGGGCCTCCTTCATCGGGCGGCTGAACGCTCACCCTCCGCCTCGACTCGCGGGAATTATAGTCGCGCCGCATAGCAATTGAAAGCGGCCCACCATCCCTCAATCGACCGTCGGACATCCATCTGCTGGTAGTGTCGTTGTTTGAACTTGCTGCCTTACAATGGATAGCACTTTCAAACGGGGGTCGTCATCATGGACATGAACTCTACCAACAAGCACCACGCGAAGTTTCTCGCGTGGTGCTTGCCCATCCTGGCCCTCGCTCTGCTCGTCATGGGTCTCGTGGTGGTCAATGCGTGTCGAGACTGGCAGGAAAGCAGAGACCCTTGTGTCGACTGCGACTTTGTCCCTGAACTGCCGCCGCTAGAGACGATCAGAGAATGGTACATCGGCCCTGAGCTTGAAAAGTGCAGCTTCGCGGGCAAGATGTGCTATGTCGTCAACGGCGAGCACTGGAACTTGGAAGACGTGCGGGTCAAAGGGTTTGAGTGGGAACAAGGCTATCACCATATCATCAGAGTGAATCAGTTTATGGACACTCCTACGGCAGACGGTAGGATATACGGTAGATGGCAATTGATCGAATTGGTCTGGAAGGACAAGGAGCCGCCGTACCCACGACCGACTCCTACTCCCTGAAACTCAGGAGCTCACATGGAACCCATCACGTTCATTCAGGTTTGCAAAGATCGAGAGCCGACATGCAGTAGTCCCACACCAGTAAACGCTGTCGCTCTGTCAACGTTCCGACTTGTAAGTTGCTGTTCAAAATACGAGTCAGAACTTCCTCCGCCCTACAGCGCGGGACAGATTCTCCAAGAACTGCGCCGAGTACAGCAAGAATTACGGGAATCGTAGCTATGAAGTCAGCCTCTACGCGAACATAATCGTCTCGCATGGCCGACAGTACAGCATACTTGTTCTATCGCCGTGAGATGACCACCGACCACTCTGGCCGCCGTGCGGCCCTCCATCGCTTCCAGTAACTGCCGCCAAAATGGAGCATTTTTATGCAGTTACTTGAAAGCCTGTCGAAGGGCTCACCATGAACGATTTCGCAGACTTCGCAAACACCCTCCGAAAACGCCCCCCTCCGCGATCTCCGCGCCCTCGGCGGAGAATTCCCTCGCTCTCCCCAATTTGACAAACAAGAACACATGTACCACACTATGCACAGGCGGCTCTCCGCCGTCCAACCTTAAGACAAGGGGGAAATGGCACAGAATGGCCCAAAATGGCACAGATATACGAAGAAATTTCGGATGCACAAGTATTCTTCCCACTCCATCCTGCATCCCATCGGTCATCTGGCCCATCCGCCCAACTTTACAATAACGAGAAAAATGCCACAGAATGTCACACCATGCCACAAATTTACGAAAATGCCTCCGTAGTTGCAGGATTGCCGCCCGGACCCGCCCTGCAGTGCAATCTGCCCCACGATCTCAACCCCGGAGAGACACCGATTACGCCCATGTTACAATCGCACCTAGAACAGCAACTGCGACCTAAACGGGAGGACACGTGAGCGCGAACATCATCGACGGGGCGAAGATTGCGGCCGACGTCCGGGCCGAGGTGGGTGAAGAGGTCAGGGCATTTTCCGAACAACATGCCTTCGTGCCGCACTTGGCCGTCGTCCTTGTCGGCGAAGACCCCGCTTCCAGGGTCTACGTCCGCAACAAGCACCGCGCCGCCGCCGAGGCGGGGATGACCACCAGCGATGTGACGATGCCCGCGTCGACGACTCAGGATGCCCTCATAGCGGAAGTGCGACGGCTTGGCGAAGACCCGAACGTCCACGGCATCCTCGTACAGCTTCCCTTGCCCGATCACCTCGATCAGTATCCCGTCATCGAGACCATCGACCCCCTGAAGGACGTGGATGCCCTCCACCCCTTCAACGTCGGCTTGCTGTCCCAGGGCCGCGAACGGTTCGCGCCCGCGACTCCCGCCGGCATCCGCGAGATGCTCATCCGCGACGGCCACGACCCCGCCGGCAAGCTCGTCGTCGTCGTCGGCCGCAGCGAGATCGTCGGCAAGCCCGTCGCCTCCATCCTCATGCAGAAGCAGTCCGGCGCGGACGCCACCGTCACCGTCTGCCACTCCCGCACCACCGACATGCCTTCGATCACCCGCCAGGCCGACATCCTCATAGCAGCCATCGGACGACCCCATTACATCACGAGCGACATGGTCAAGGACGGCGCGGTCATCATCGACGTCGGCATCAATCGCATCGACGCCCCGGAGCGCAGGCGTGGCTACCGTCTCGTCGGCGACGTCGACTTCGACGCCGTATCCGAAAAGGCGTCGGCCATCACCCCCGTGCCCGGCGGCGTCGGCCCCATGACCATCGCCATGCTCCTCCGCAATACCCTGAAAGCCGCCAATCTGGCCGTCGGCGGCGCATAGACAGGCACAGTGCTCATCTGAAAGAAGGGCGGAGCCATGATACAGAATCATGACTACCATTCCGACACTCAACGGCGGCTCGAAGAGGGCCTCGAAGAGAGCGTCCAAAGGTACGAAGCCCGATTGGTGGAAGCGGAGCGGGCTCAGGCGAACGCGCATCGTGTCCATACGCGCGGCATTGGGAGAGTGCGTAGCTTGGTGCTGGCACTGTTCACAGTTGCAGTGGTCGTTGGCGTGATGGTCACAGTCTACGTGCTGGTAAGCGGGACTGCCACCGAAGAACCGCCTTTCCTGCAATGCGAAACTCCTGAAAACTGCCCCGCGCCGTTGGAGTAAACGGGTACACTGGAAACCGCTCGATTGACGTTGCCTCGATCCCGTTGCTACCATGCGCCGGGAATTCGACATGAGCGACAACATCCCAACCGCAGACCTCGACGAGATAGACCGCCTCATCAACGGCTGCACCCTCTGCACGCTCGGCTCCAAGAGGACGATGGCCGTGCCGGGAAACGGCTCCCGCGCGTCCGACCTGATGTTCATCGGCGAAGGGCCGGGCTATTACGAAGACCAGCAGGGCCTCCCGTTCGTCGGGCGGGCGGGCCAGCTTCTCAACGAGATGCTGGGGACCATTGGCCTCAGACGCGAAGACGTGTTCGTCACCAACATGATCAAGTGCCGCGCGCCCAACAACCGCGACCCGCTCCCCATCGAGATCAGGTCCTGCGGCCCCTATCTCGATAGGCAGATCGAGCTGATCTCGCCCAAGGTGATCGTAACCCTGGGCAGGTACTCCACGGCGAAGTTCTTCCCCGACGAGCCCATCGGCAAGCTGCGAGGCACACCCGCAAGCTGGAACGGTATCACCATCTACCCGATGTACCATCCCGCCGCCGCCCTGCGGAATTCCACCATCCGCGCCGCCCTCGAACGCGACTTCCTCAAGCTCCCTAGCCTGCTGGAGTCCATGCCCGCAACGACGCCTTCTGCGCCCCCACCCCCGGAGCCGCAGACCGCACAGCTGGGACTCCTCGACTCGCCGCCGTCCCAACCTCCCGCCGCATCGCCCGAAGAGTCCGTCGCTGAGCCCCCAGACGAGACACCCCCCGATCAGAAGCAGCTCGGCCTCTTCTAGCCCTGCGCCGCGCAAATGCCCCGTTTGCGACATCATGAAAACCCTTACCCGTACACCGTCGTTCTAGTAGAATGGGATACGTGGCCCCTATTTCCTCCGGAAGAGAAACCTCCTAGATGAACGACATTCCTCTGCGCGTGATCCCGCTGGGCGGCCTCGGCGAGATCGGCAAGAACATGATGGTCCTCGAGTACGGGGACGAGGCCGTCGTCATCGACTCGGGCGTCCTGTTCCCCGAAGAGAACATGCCCGGCGTCGACTTCGTCATCCCCGACGTCTCCTATCTCGTCGAGAACGCCGACAAGGTCAAGGCGATTCTGATTACGCACGGACACGAGGACCACATCGGCGCTCTGCCCTATGTCCTCGACCAAATCGACGTGCCCATCTACTCTTCGCGCCTGACGCACGGACTCATCACCGTGAAGCTGCGGGAGCACGGACGACTCGCCGACGCGCGGCTGAACGTCGTCCAGCCCCACGAGCCGTTCACCATAGGTAAGCTCGGTGTCGAGTTCTTCCGCGTGTGCCACTCCATACCCGACGCCATGGGCATCGCGGTCAGGACACCTCTCGGACTTGTCATTCACACCGGCGACTTCAAGGTCGACCACACACCCGAAGACGGGAAGGGTACCGACTTCTCCGCGCTTGCAAGGATGGCTGAAGAGGGCGTCCTGCTCCTGTGCTCCGACTCCACCTACGCGGAAGTCGAAGGTTATACACCGTCCGAGCGTGTGGTCGGCGAGACCCTCGACCGCGAGATCGCGCAGGCCCCCGGCCGCGTGATGGTCGCCACCTTCGCCTCCCTGATCTCTCGCGTCCAGCAGGTCATCGACGCCGCCGTTCAATACGACCGCAAGGTCACCGTCGTCGGACGGAGTATGGTCAACAACGTGAAGATGGCACGGAACCTGGGCTATCTCCGTGTTCCTGACGATACCCTAGTCTCGATGAACGAGGCCAGAAAGCTGCCCCACCATCAGGTGGTCATCATCGCGACCGGCGCTCAGGGCGAGCCGACCTCGGCCCTCGTGCGTATCGCCAACGGCGAGCACCAGGACGTCGAGATCGAAGAAGGTGACACCGTCATCGTATCCGCGTCCCCGATTCCCGGAAACGAGACTCTCGTCGCCCGCACCATCGACAATCTTCTCCGGCAGGGCGCGAAGGTCCTCTACAGCCGCGTCGCCATGGTTCACGTGCACGGACACGCGAGCCGCGAGGAACTGAAGATGATGCTCAGCCTCGTCAAGCCGAGATTCTTCGTTCCCGTGCACGGAGAGTACCGCCATCTCGTCGCGCACGCCGATCTGGCCGTCTCGGTCGGCGTCCCTCCCGAAAACGCCTTCGTGCTGGAGGACGGTGAGGTGCTAGCGCTCTGGGAAGACTACGGCGAGGTGATCGACGACGTCCCCGCGGGCCACGTCTACGTGGACGGCCACCGGCGTTGGGACGACACGAGCAAGGTCCTCGACGAGCGCAGGAGGCTTGCCAGCGACGGTGTCGTGACCCTCACGGTAACCATCGACAAGGAGACTGGAGATTTTCTCAGTCATCCCCTTGTCAAGTCGTCAGGCTTCCTGGACATGAACGGGTCCGACGGTGTCCTCGAAGAAGCCTCGGAGATCGTCCTCGACGCCCTCGACGAGCTCAATGGCAGCGAGCGCCGAAACGGCAAGATCGAACCGAGGATCAAGCGAGCCCTATCGAAGTATCTCTACGACGAGACTCGTATGCGTCCAACCATCATCGTTCAAACGGAGCTTGTGTGATAATGCGTTTCATGCACCGCATACAAAGTGCCGCTCGTCAGGCACTGCACCGAGTAGCGAATTCCGGTGAAGGCTTCACTCTCATCGAGCTCATCGTCGTCATCGCCATCCTCGGCATCCTCATAGCCATTGCCATCCCCACGATCAGAGGGTTCCTCGAAAGCTCCAGGGAGCAGGCCTACGAGGCCGACCGCAGGATCATTCAACTCGCCGTAGACGCCTATTACTACAGCCCCGGCAACGAACGGTTCAACAATGTACGCCAGTATCCCATCATGGGCAAACGAAATCAGGATCCCGCAACGGACGACCGCGGTTTCGCCGAGACCCACGCGCGCCGACACTTAGAGATGTGCGATGGCAACAATGCGGATGATCCAATCAAGTTTGAATATGACGATAGGTATCTGGCCGACAAATCGTTGCTGCCGCCACATCCTGTGCTCGGCACGCGAGGCGGCACTCCCATCTGGAAGGAAGGCACTGGCGCCAACCTCGATGGTGTGAGGAACGACCCGTCGCGCGACAGGGGATTGCTGTACTGTCCTCCCGATGGCGAAGCTGCAAGTGACACCGATAGCGATGATCGAGACTCCGAAGAACAGTCAGACCACTGGCTGGCGGATGTGGTATCTAAGCAGGGTACCGAGTGCAATCCAGACATCGAAACGGGCTGCATCATCATCAACAGCCGAGATTACCTGATCGACTTCTGCGTGCTGGTAAGGGGCGGGTTCATCGAGGATATCCCCGAATCAGCGTCCATTGATCACGATCGTGAATGTGTTGGTGGTCCAAGCAGTACCGACACGACCGAAGCAACACCTACCCAAAATCGTGGAAGCTACACGTGGTATGTCGATGATGGCGGCAAGGTCCAGAGCCTCTATTTCTTCCTTCCCACTGCGGACCGCACTGGCTACCGTGACGCCTATCCGTAGCCCCTAACACCCGCTTCCAGCACTGCCGTAACCCTCCCCCCGTCGATCCGACAATAACCCCTCCCGTTCTGCGCCTCGTGTCATTCAAGGCCGTCATTCGCCCATGAAACACTCGCCAAAAGACTAGAAAAATTCGGGAAATAGTTTAAAATAAGGTCGGATAGCCGAGCGTCCGGCCTTATACCCGGTACGCGAAGCAAATACTCTTTTCCGGTGGTGTGGCGATGGCGCAAGACGTTAGCAACGCGAACATGACCTCGATGCTCCTCCGCTCGATCTTGTCGTCGTGGCACGCCAGGATCGTCCTGTTGACGGTGCTTGTGGCTGCGGCCGGCGCTGCTTACTGGTACCGTGACTCCATCTCGCTCACCGCAGCCTCGATAGAAGAGAGTATCATTTCGAGCCTGGGCCTCGGCGTCGTTGTGGTCGCGCTGTGGTTGGTCGTGTTTACGTTCGCCATCTTCGTCCATCAATCGCTGTTCCGACACTATCGCCTGTGGCTCGCATCGCCCTTCCTGGTTGCCTTCCTTCTTGGAGTCCTCTCGTTCTTTGCCCCGTTCCAAGGCCCTCTCGCCCGCTTCACGCTGGAGGGGGACGTTACCCTCGGAGGCGCGGTCGGCTACGCCATAGCCGGCGAGATAGTCTGGCTCGGCGTCCTGAGAGTCGCCGCGGTCTTGGCCGTCGCCGTGGCAATCGTCGCGCCCGGTCTCGCGCTGCGCGCCCTCTCCCTGTTGGGCAGCGCTTTCTTTGGAATGTACATTCTGGCGATGAGCGTCGGCGGAGCCGTCGGCCGCATGTTCAAGGCAAGCCCGAAGTCCGACAAATCGAAACCGACATCCCCTTCAGAGTCACCCTCGCAAGGCCGCTGGAGCGAGTCCCTCCGACAGACGATGGAGATGCAGGAGTTCCGCGAGAGGGTTTCTCCAACGTCCGCTTGGGAGCCTCGTTCCGAGTACCCGGAACCCGACCTCGACGACTCCGTTGAGTCTCCCGTCGAGGAGGAGTCGATTGAATCGCTTGAGCACCCCATAGATGCGGGGCTTAATGGATTGCCCGCATACCTCGCCCAGTCCAAGCATCCGGAACGCCGGAGCGCCTTTGCCCCCGATCCCGTCCACGACGCCGAGAATGGCAACGGTGCTGCAGAGGACGACATGATGGACCAACCCCTGCCGGACGCTGACGACCACGATGCGTCGGGCAGGAAGTTCAACAGGCTTTGGGGCAGTGGAGGGCCCGATTCCGAAAACGGGGCCGCCCATGAGTCCGGCCCCGGCTCGAATGGCGGCAACGGCAGAGTGATGTCCATGATGCAGGCCGTGATGGGCGCCGCCTCGTGGAAGAAGCCGTCGCTCTCCATGTTCGTAGACGCCAACGAGGGTGGAATCACGCAGGAAGAGATGAACGAGACCGCCCACACCATCCGAGAGACCCTCGGACACTACGGAGTCGAGGTCGAGGTCGAGGACGCCCAGCCCGGCCCGACGGTAACGATGTACGGACTCGTTCCCGGATGGATCCGCCGGCAGAAGCAGGTCAACGTCACGGACGCCGACGGCAGGCCCAAGCTCGACGAAAAGGGCAGACAGATGAAGACCCGCGTGGAGACCAAGACGAGGGTCAAGGTCGACGCCATCACCGCCAGGGAGAAGGATCTCTCACTAGCGCTCAGGACTCCCAGCATTCGTATCGAGACTCCGGTCATGGGCAAGTCGCTCGTCGGCGTCGAGGTGCCGAATCCTAACCCTGCCCTCGTCACGCTCCGAAACGTCATGCAGGACCGCGAGTTCGAGAATATGCGCAAGAAGGCCAAGCTGCCCGTCGCAATCGGCAAGGGCGGCAGCGGCGAGACCGTCAACATCGACCTCGCCAAAATGCCGCACCTCCTCGTGGCCGGTTCGACCGGCAGCGGCAAGAGCGTGTTCGTCAACACGATCATTTCCTGCCTGCTCATCGAGAAGGACCCGTCTGAGTTGCGACTTCTGCTGATCGACCCCAAGCGCGTCGAGCTCACACCGTACAACGGCATCCCGCACCTTCTCACGCCGGTCGTCGTAGAGACCGACCAGGTCGTCAGCCTCCTGCGCGGCCTCATACGCGAGATGATGGACCGCTACCGCCGGATGGAGGAGATCGGGGTCCGCAATATCGACAGCTACAACAGGAAGTCGCCCGACCGTATGCCGTATCTCGTCGTCGCCGTCGACGAGCTTGCCGACCTGATGATGACCGCGTCGGTCGATGTCGAGCAGGCGCTCTGCAGGCTGGCACAGCTTGGACGCGCGACGGGGATACACCTCATCGTGGCCACACAGCGCCCGTCGGTCGACGTGCTGACCGGCCTCATCAAGGCCAACTTCCCGAGCCGCGTGAGCTTTGCGCTTACCTCGCAGGTCGACTCGCGCACCATCCTCGATACCGCGGGCGCGGAAAAGCTTCTGGGCAAGGGAGACATGCTCTACCAGAGCGTGGACATGTCCAGGCCGGAGCGTGTCCAGGGCGTGTTCATCTCCGACCAGGAAATCGAAAACCTCGTCATGTTCTGGAAGTCGACGCCTCGCGGCCCTATGGCCGATATAAACCTCGAACCCGTCGGAGGAGTCGAGTCGGACGACACCGACGACGATGCCGAGGACATCGAAGGCCGAGACGACATGATGGACAAGGCCATCGAGCTCGCCACTCGCCAGAAGAAGATATCCACCTCACTGCTCCAACGCCGCCTTCGGATCGGCTACCCGAGAGCCGCCCGCCTCATGGATCAGCTTGAGGAAGAAGGCATCGTCGGCCCAAGCGACGGCTCCAAGTCCCGCGATGTTATAATAGGGGTGTAACCGGAACCTCGACGTACCGGCGGCCAGTCGGCGCACAACATCGGTACCGAGTCCGGGAACATTGTGGACCCGACGCTTCGGACCGAAAGGCGACACATGGTACGAAACATCGCCGACATGCTCAGTTCCGTTATGAGCCGGACAGATCCCGACGAGGAGACCGCCGCGCGGGAGTTCTGTCTCGTCTGCGATGAGTCGCTCGTAGATTCGGAACTGTACGAACGACACAACGTCTGTCCGCGGTGCCGGTTCCACTACAGCTTTACCGCCAGGGAGCGAATCGACACGCTGGCCGATCCCGGCTCGTTCAAGGAGATCAACCGCACGGTCACCTCGCTCGACCCGCTCTCGTTCTCGTCACGCACCTCCTACAGGCAGAGCGTCTTCCGCGATCAGCGCCGGACAGGCCTGACAGAGGCCGCCGTCACCGGCACGTGCTCGATCGGTGGTACTACGGCCGTCCTCATCGTCCTCGACTTCGGTTTCATGGGCGGCACGATGGGTTGCGTCGTCGGCGAGAAGGTGGCCCTTGCGTTCGAATACGCCGCGCGGCGCAAGCAGCCCGTGGTGGCCGTCGTGACGAGCGGCGGCGTCCGAATCCAGGAAGGTGTTCTCTCCCTCATGCAGATGGCGAAGACCGCCATGGCGGCCAATCGCCTCGCCGAGGCAGGCCTGCCGTTCATCTCCATCCTCGCGAATCCGTCCACGGGTCACGCCTACGCCAGCTTCGCCAATCTTGCAGACGTCATCGTAGCCGAGCCCGGCGCAATCGTGGGCCTCTCATCCATGCGGGCCGTCAAGAACTCGGACGACGAACCCAGCCCGGCCGATTCCCACTCCGCCGAGTCGCGGCTTCAGCACGGCATGATCGACGCCGTCGTCGACCGCACCCAGTCGAAGGACACCATTGCGGCCCTTCTTGACATGCTCATGTCGAAGTATCACTTGACACGTCGCGACCAACAGGAAGGATACGTTCAGCCTCCAAGAGCGGCTTCCCTCTCTGCGTGGGAGGCCGTGAATCTCGCCCGCCATCCCGAGCGTCCCACCGGCCTCGACTATATGAGCCAGATGGTGACCAACTTCGTCGAGCTGCACGGCGACCGGGTCTTTGGTGACGACGAAGCCCTCGTTTGGGGCGTAGGACAGCTCGGAGGCCAGACGATTGTCGTCATCGGCCAGGAACGCGGCGATCCTGATGACGCGCAGCAGGGCGGTCGCATATCTCCAGAAGGGTTCCGCGAGACTCAGAGGGCCGTGCGTCTCGCCGCGAAGTTCGATCTCCCGATAATCACCCTGATAGACACGCCGGGACCGCACATCAGCACGGACGCGGAGGTGCGCGGACTCGGCAGCGCCATCGCGGTAGCCATGGCCGAGGTCGCCCGTGTCGAGGTGCCGTCCATTGCCGTCGTCATCGGCGAGGGAGGCAGCGAGGGCGCCCTGCCGCTGGCTGTCGTCGACCGCGTCCTCATGCTCGAGAACGCCATATACTCCGTGATCTCGCCGGAGGACGCCGCAGCCCTCATGTACCAGGACGCCGCCCGCGCCGATGAGGCCGCGGAGTCCCTGAAGCTCACCGCACACGACTGCTTTGAGCTGGGCATCGTAGACCTGATAGTGCAGGAACCGGCGGGAGGGGCTCACACCAACCCGACCGAGGCCATACGACATCTCCGAAGAGTTTTGCTCCAAGAACTGTCGGCACTGCAGAGCGGTTCCCGAAAGCGTCTCCTGCGGTCGCGTTACAAGAAATTCCGTAAAATGGGCGAGTATAGTTCCCACTTCGGTACCGCCATCACCCGCGAGGTGAATTCCCTTCGCGGGATCGTCTCCACTCGCGTCCGGCGGATGCGCCGCAGTCCCGAACCGGAACCGGACGAAAACGATCATGTCGCCGACGGCTTCTCGAATGCCAACGGCAGCAGACATGGAACATAAAGGCCAACCCGTCCGACGGCCCGTGCTCTGCAAATCCGGTTTGACACTGCCACTCGTACACAATAGCATCGAGAGTGTACGAGCCCCGGCAATTACCAGCCGTAACGACACGCATTCTTGTGTCGGCCACTGCCTTCAGTGAGCCAGGCACGCATAGAGGAAAAAAGCATCGAATGATGAATGATCGCAGGTGGCTCAAGGCCATCGAGCAGACCTTCGTGGTCAGGTTCCCGAAGCAGCATCTCGCTACCTTCGGCGCGACGAATATCAAGTACTACGTCGTGACCGAACCCGCATTCCAGGAGGAAGTGCCCGAGACGTACGAGGGTGTCGTGCGCACGGGCAAGGTAGTGGCCGAGCGGCCCGCCATCGTGACGCCGTCCTATATGTCGAACCTGGAGGGCTTTAGCTCGGACGCCTACGAGTTCTTTCACGACCTCATGCGCACCGAAGGCCCGAACAGTCCCGGCATCATGTACCGGTACAGCAACAGACCTGAGAACTCCGAGGTCGTCGGCGGAGTCCCGACCGACATTGCTCACCGCATCAGCAGGGATCTGAACGACCGCAAGGAAGAACTGTCGGTGGTCATGGTGGGAGTCGATGAGCTATGGGACGTCGCGCTCCTGAAGTTCATCTACGAGTTCACCGCGTCGTCCGTCGCCGGCAACGTGCAGGAACTGAACGCGCGAGGTCTGCTAAATCCCGAGGAAAACTTCGGCGGCGCTCCTTCCGCTGCCATCCAGCAGATCGACCGCCTATTCCGCGAGGTGGAACGAGGCAATCGGGGCGGAATCGACCTGCTCAAGCAGGAAATCGACCGATGGGGACTCTTCGAGTTCTACCAGGACAGGTTCCTCAACCTCTTTCGGCAGTAGTAGCCGCTACTCGAGCTCCAGCTTGACCTCAGGCGCCACGTACGCGTGGTCCTTCGCGTAGACCTGAAGCCGCCCGCAGGCGTCCGCCACGATGATCCGGTCCTGATCGTCGACCTCGATGCCCGTCGGACGCTGGAACCGTCCCATCTGCGTATAGTCCTTGACCATGCGATAGGCCTTGATCGTGCCGGGGTCGCGCCGGATGATGTACTCTCCCGCCTTCGACAGCGTCGTAGCGTCCCCGTAGAACGCCGTCAAGACGTCCCCGGTCGGCTCGTACACCTGCACCCGCCGGTTGCCGAAGTCCGTCACGTACACGTCCCCCTCGCTGTCCACCGCCACGTTCGCTGGACTGTTCAGTTCCCCCCCGAACGACGTGCCGAATGACATGACATACTCACCCTCGGACGAGAATTTTTGTATACGGTTGTTGCCCCAATCGGCTACATACACGTATCCGTCACGATCGATTGTGATGCCCCAAGGGCGCTTGAACTCGCCCTCAGCCGATCCCTTCCCCCCGAAGCCGGAGATGTACTGCCCATCTTTCGTGAACTTCTGCACGCGATGGTTGCTGCTCTCAACGATGTACAAGCTGTCTTCAGCATCAAAAGCGATGCAAGTCGGCCCGTTTAGTTGACCTGGGGCACATCCCGCGTCACCCCAGCTTTCCAGCCACTCCCCAGTCGGATCGCTTCCGGGATAGGGTACAACTCCCTCCGGGTCATATCTTCGAACCACGTTTTCGTGCTCGTCCGTCACATACACCCAGCCCTCGCTGTCGAGAGCGATGCCGCCCGGCCACGTGAAGTCCCGCCGCGCGAAGTCTCCCAGGTGGTGCTCGTCCAGGGTGGTCTTACCGATCCGACCGTTGTCACGGTGCTCCATGCCCTCCGTGTACTGAAAGCCCTTGTTCAGCACGAAGAGGATCTCGCCTGGCGCGACTGCGAGGTCGGTCGGGTAGCGAAATCCCCCCGTCTTCCCGTTATGCTCGTTGGTTGGGCGTCCCAGCGCCCTGTCAAAGTGCCACGTTCTGCCCGCGGCCGTCGTCGTAATCATGTGTGTATTCCTACTCCAGTTCCAGCTTTACTTCCGGCGCGACGTATGCGTGGTCCTTGGCGTACACCTGCAGCCTGCCGCACAGGTCGGCCACGAGCACACGGTCCTGATCGTCGATCTCGATGCCTGTCGGCCTCTGAAATCTACCCATCTCCGTGTAGTCCTTGACCATGCGATACGCCTTGATCGTGCCCGGATCGCGTCGAATGATGTACTCTCCCGCCTTCGACAGCGTCGTCGCGTCCCCGTAGAACGAGGTCAGGACATCGCCGTTCGGCTCGTACACCTGCACCCGCCGGTTCCCGAAGTCCGTCACGTAGACGTCTCCTTCACTGTCCACTGCCACGTTTGCCGGTCGCTTGAGCTCCCCGCCGAACTCCTCGCCGAAGCTCATGAGGTGCTCACCTTCGGGAGTGAGTTTCTGTATACGGTTATTTCCCCAGTCGGCGACATACACGTCCCCGCTCCGGTCGATGGTGATTCCCCATGGCCGGTTGAACTCTCCGGCCTTCGAGCCTGGCCCTCCAAATGCCAGCAGGAACGTTCCGTCCTTCGTGAACTTCTGCACACGGTTGTTCCCGGTCTCAAGGACATACAGATTATCTTCGGAATCGAACTGCATCCCTGTCGGTCCGCAGAGTTGACCCGGTTCCGAGCCTGATACCCCGAACGTGGCAATCGCCTCGCCGTCCGGGTCGTATGTGGGAAACGGGTGAGTCGCCTCCGGGTCAAATCTCCTGATGACGTTCTCATGCTCGTCCGAGACGTAGACCCAACCCTCTGAGTCCACCGCAATGCCCGCAGGCCACGTGAACTCTCGCCGCGCGAAGTCGCCCAGATGGTGCTCGTCGAACGTCGTCTTGCCGACGCGCCCGTTGTCCCGGTAGCCGATCTGCCCCATGCCGTGCTGGTTGCCGCGACTCAGCACGAAGATGTTGCCGTCCGGCGCAATCGCGAGATCGACTGGATAGCGGTACCCGCCGACCTTCCCGTTATGCTCGTTCGTGGGCCGCCCCAGCGAACGGTCGAAGTGCCATGTTCGACCTGCGGCGGTGGTGGTAATCATTTAAGGCTGTTCAATCTCTCAGCAATTTGATGATTCGTTTCGCCAGCGGTTCTTTGATTTCTGTGTGACGGGGTATGGGCTGCGAAGCGCGAGTACGAGGGTTTTGGTACCAATCGTGGCGGGAACCGTGCCTTATGAACTCACAACCCATCCGCTCCAGTTCCCGAATCAGCTCCCGTCTCTTCACGCAACTTCCAACTCAGCGACGCGACGAACGCCAGGAATGTTGCCGCTAGTCAACTCTTGGAAGATATCCTTCAAATTCTCTTGGAGTTCTTCCTGCGACTCGCCTTGCGTCCAGTAGTCCGGGTACTCTTCAAGATACCCAAGCCACATATCTTCTTCCGTCCAGTAGACGTACTTTAGTGTCGTCATACGCCTCTTCCTATTGCGTCAGTTCTGAATGAGCGCCGGCTTCTCGAACGTGCCGTTCACGATGGGCTTGGCGTCGAGGCTGAACCAGTCTTCCAGGATCGTGGTGTAGACGCCGCGGAAGTCTTGGTCGGGCGCGAGGTCGCCCTCTCGCAGATCTTCTGGCTTCATGGAGGGATACTCGTTGTGCTGTCCGCCCACCGCCTTCGGCCCGATGATGAACGAGACTCCGCCCGCGCCGTGGTCGGTGCCGGTGCCGTTCTCCTTCACGCGCCTGCCGAACTCGGTGAAGACGAACATGATGACGTTGTCGGCCGCATCCTGCTCCTTGAGGTCGTCCCAGAAGTCGGTCACCGCCGAGGCCACGTCGCTGAGCAGCTTCGGATGGTTGTTTGCCTGGCTCGCGTGCGTGTCGTAGCCGCCATGCTCAGTGTAGAAGATGCGCGTCCCCAGATCCGCCGTGTGGATCGTGGCCACGTCTCGCAGCTTCTTGGCGAGCGGAATGTCGGCGTACTCGACATTGGACTTGTAGCCCGCCGGTGCCGTCTTCAGCATGTCTGCGCCCTTCAGCGCATCGAGACCGGTCTGCGCGAGGTAGTCCATGACGGGGCCGGAACCGATGGCGGGCGAGTAGATGTTGGCGAAGCGGTCGAGCATCTTCGCCCGTTCCTGCCGCTCCTCGATGCCAGTCAGGAGGCCGTAAGTCGAGAGGTCGGCCACCGACGCCACCGACGCGCCCGGCGCAACCAAAGCCCTGGGAAGTCCCTGTCCGATGTTCACCGCCGTCACGGGGTTCTCACCCTCAGGGTCGAGGTCGCGGATGGCTCGTCCCAGCCAGCCCTCGGTGCCGACCTTGTGCGGCTCGGAGGTGTGCCAGATGTCCATCGCCCGAAAGTGCGAGCGCGTCGACTCCGGGAACCCGACTCCGTGCACAACGGCCATCTCGCCCCGGTCGTAGATGTCCTTCAGCGTACCCATCGCCGGGTTGAAGCCGACGTTCTCGTCAAGCTTCATAACCTCGTCTTCCGGTATCGCCAAGGACGTGCGATTGTCGTAGTACAGGGGATCACCGTACGGGACGACCGTATTCATATAGTCGTTCCCGCCCGTGAGTTGAAGAACCACTAGAACTGGCTGTCCGCCGTTGCCGTTTGTGCCCATGCCGCCCTCCTAATGATCAAGCACGTATGTTATCAAACGTGCGTCAGGTTCGCTAGACGATTAGAAGGCCATGATTGGTAGGGGCGATACGCGAATCGCCCCTACGGGAGGTTATTCTCGGAGGAATCACGGTGAGCAGTCACTCCTAGTGAATCAGCTGCGCCTTTGGCCGGTCCTCCGGATTCGCCCCATGCGCGATGAGAAGCTCGCTAATCTCGTGGGCGTTCACACGCTGGCGGTTCTGCCAGTTCGTTCCCAGCGCCGTCGCCCCCCACGGATTTGTGAGACTAACGTCCGCGCCTCTCGCCAGCGCCAGCCTGACCATCTCAACCGAATCGCTGTAGACGGCTCCATGCAGCACGGTGCTTGCCCCATTGCCGCCCCCCGGAAGTGTCACCTGGCCATTGATGTCCGCACCCCGGTCGAGCAGCAGATTGAAGACGCCGGTTTCGGCCATGTTTGCAGCGATCTTGAGAGGAGTCTGCTCGACCATTGGCTGGTCTATGTAGAGCGCTTCCAGCAGCGACGGGTCGGCGTCCAGCATCGCCCGAACGGTCTCCACCCGCCCCAGTGCAGACGCTGCATGGATCGAGAGTGCGGCGCCTCGCTCCACCAGGACGTCCACCACGTCGCCTTTCCCTTTGAATGCCGCGTCATGAAGGAGCGACACACGAAAGACGTTGAAATTCATCAGCGACGGTTCGGCATCCAATATGCCGGCCACCCCAACGACTCCGCCCTCGAGGTAGGCTTCCATCAGCAGTCGCCGTTGAGCCAGGACTTCATTCGCTAGGCCGTCAGGGAGCATGCGAATCTCGGCGTGTTCGTTCAGCAATTCGACTGTCGAGACTTGCCGCTCTTTCCGGGCCTGCTGGATCGCTGTCATGCCGTCCTTGTCCACGTATTCCGGGTCGGCTCCGTGACAGATCAGCAACTCAACTGCCAGGTTCTGCCCGTTTCCTGCCGCAATGCTTAGGTCTTCCCTTCCCAGTCCGTCCGGCGGGCTGTCCTCGCCCGCGCAGCGTCCGTGATCGATCAGAACCTTGATCTTTGGGAGATTTCCGCCCCACGCGCCGAAGAAGTTGTCTGCCCTGTTCGCGTCCGCCCCGGCCTCAAGCAGCATCTTCAATGCGCCAACGGTCCCGTTCCGCAGAGCGGCGCGGAGGGTCGAGGCTTGGTTCCCTTCTCCCTTGAACTCCGGGTCGGCGCCGTAGTCCAGCATCAGCCGGACTGCGGCGTCCTCTTGGTACGAAATCACCATGTCCAGCGCAGTCTTGCCGAAGTGGTCGATATCGCGCCAGACGTTCGGCTCCGCACCCGCTTCGAGCAACATCCTGATGATCTCGTGGTCGCCGTACCGTCCCGCCCAGATGAGCGGCACCGGGCCGTCTTCTATAGGATTAGCCGCCGTTGGGTCGTCTCGCAGCAGCTCCCGTACCCTGTCGGCGTCCTTGTCCATGATCGCTCCGAAGATGTCCTGCGAAACGCCGCGCTCCAGGAGAGCCTTGACGCCCGCGTTATTACCCATGGAACGCGCCGCCATAAGAGGCGTGTAGCCGTGCGGGTCACGAGCGTTGACATCAGCCCCTCGCTCCAACAGCAGGTTGAAGATGTCGCGATCGCCCGCCGCGAGAACGAGGGGCACCTCACCCTCCGGCCAGCGCGGGTCGGCCTTCTTTGTGCGATTCAGGAGGGACGGGTCGGCGTCCAGCAGCTCCCGCGTCTCTTCCAACATCCCCATTCGAATCGTGTGCTGGATGCCGTAAGCAGCCCCCGCCTCGATCAGCAGCTTGAAAATCTCCTTGCGCCCGTGACTCACTGCCGTGCTGACCGGATTGTAGTCGACCCCTTCGTGGCCGCCCTTTTCGGGATTGGCGCCGTTGGTGAGGAGCAGCTTGACCATGCCCACTCTTCCCGCCCACGCGGCCGCGTCGAGCGGTGTTGAGCCTACGGTGTTTTCGTGTCCGCCCACCGCGTCAATGTCAGCCCCACGGTCGATGAGCAGCTGGGCGACCTGAAGGTGGGGTTCATGGGGATTCGCACCGTCTTCGACTTGATGAGGAGAGGAACGGTGGAGCAGGGTATCCCCCTCCTCGAAGTCGCTGCGGACGCGAACGTGGACGAGCGCGGGATCGGTGTCGAGCAGCGCCCGCACCCGATCGACGTCCGCATCCTCGACCGCCCTGAGGATGGCCGCGACCTGATCCGGCAGATCGCCCTCCGGGTAGACCGGTCCCTGCCTGCCGGAGGAAACTGCTTCTACGTGGCGCTTGAGCGCCTCCCAGTCGAGAAAGCCGTACTCAATAGCGAGTGCACGTTGGGCGTCCTTGAGGCCGAGCTTGGCCCCGAAGATGTCTTCGTCCGATAACTCCGCGAGTTGGGACAGAGACTGGCGAAATCGCAGTGCCGTATCGGGTTCCCGCGACTTGAAGGCCCTCCACAGGTCCTTCGCCTGATTCCGAAGCTGCCTGAGGTTGGGGTTGGGCGGCAGCGATAGATGAGGGGACATGAGACACTCCTTCCTCTCGCCTGTGGTCCGCGTGCATCAGGCAGAAAGAGCGTCGAGTGATCGACAGCTTAATCGGCTAAGCGATGAGGTGGCCTCAGGCCTTTCCGCGGACTCGGGGGCTCCCTCCGGAGCATCGGGATGACGATACCAGACCGAGATAGTCACGTCAAACGCCTCGGATCCTCACTCGTCACCTCCACTTTAGCAGACACTTGTTGAAACCCAGCACCTGTCATTCCGAACGGAGCGGAGCGCAGTGAGGAATCTAAAGTCCTTGCCCTGAAACAGAGGCCACTCAGCCCAATCCACCTCGTCACTCCCTCAGAAAATCGCCGTTTTCTCTCTGCGCCCTCCGCGACCTCGGCGGTGAATCAAGACTCTCCCAAGCGCCACGAGCCCCAATTTTGTAATCGCCGCTGGAAGCGGTAAACTGGTATGGCGGTCGTAACAACCTACTGAAAACCCGACGCCTGCACTCACAATGGCAACGATCATACAAAAATACGGCGGAACGTCCGTCGCAGACGCTGAGAAAATCAAAAACGTGGCGCGGCGCATCGCGTCCGCGTGTCATGGCGGTGACCGGGTGGTCGCCGTCGTCTCCGCAATGGGCGACACGACCGACAGGCTCATCGACCTGGCCGGCGAGGTGTCGAGCAGGCCTGAGTCGCGGGAGCTGGACGCGCTCCTGTCGACGGGCGAGCAGATGAGCTGCACCCTCGTCGCGATTGCACTCAAGTCGCTCGGACTCGACGCTGTGAGCCTCAGTGGCGCGCAGGCGGGCATCCGCACCGACTCGCGCTACGGCAAGGCCCGCATCGCCGCGGTCGAGGCCGGACGCATCCAGGGCGAACTTCAAGACGGACGTGTCGTGGTCGTTGCGGGCTTTCAGGGAATCACGGAGGACATGGATGTCACCACCCTCGGCAGGGGAGCTTCCGACCTCTCGGCGGTCGCCATCGCTGCTGCGATCGGCGCCGACCGCTGTGATGTCTACACCGATGTCGAGGGTATCTACACTGCCGATCCGAGGCACGTTCCGAACGCGCGCAAGCTGGAGGAAGTCGGCTACGAAGAGATGCTCGAAATGGCCAGTTTGGGCGCAAAGATGCAGCCGCGCTCCATCGAGCTCGCCATGCAGTACCACGTGCCGATCATGGTGGCGTCCAGCTTCGTCGATGCGCCGGGAACACTCATTCACAAGGGGGCCGATATGGAACCGAGGGTAGGGGAGATTCGCAACAGGGCGCGCGCAGTCGCCACGGATCGCAACGTCGCTAAGATCACGGTAACCGGCATGGTAGACCGGCCCGGAATCTCCGCAAGCCTCCTCGAACCCCTCGCGGACGCCGACATCAGCGTCGATATCGTCGTGCAAAACGCATCCATCAGGGATACGACCGACCTCGCCTTCACGGTGAGCGGCGACGATGCCGACCGCGCCTTGGAAATCGTCCGCACCGTTGCCTACTTGATTGGTGCGAACGACGTGATCAGGACGGACAATCTCGCCAAGGTCAGCGTCGTCGGGGCAGCCATGCAGAACACGCCCGGTTACGCCAGTCGAATGTTCCGCGCCCTCGCCGACGAGGGCATCAACATCGAGATGATAACCACCTCGGAGATCCGCATTACCTGCGTAGTCGATGCAGATCGTGTGGGCCAAGCCGCCCGTGCCCTTCACATGACATTCGGCCTTGAACAGCCGGACTAGCCCTTGTCCTGACTTTCACCTCTCCTTCTGTCCCGAAAAAGCAGATGTCGGAATATGTCAGGAAATGTCGGGCTAAATCACACCCCTTCTCTCTCCATACCCTCCGCGACCAACCCTCGACTCACTACACAATACAATCTTCTTTCTACTTTCTATCCCCTCCCTCCGTCTGCTATCGTATGCACCCGGAGGCAATCAAACACACATGGACAAAAGACTATCCCTCTGCATCGTCGGATGCGGAAGCTACGCCCACGTGGTCATGGAATACGTCGGCGACATGACCGACGAGATCGAGTTCTCCTTCGCCAGCCGTGACATCGACAAGGCTAGGGAGTATTGCGACCAATACGGCGGGTCCGCCTACTACGGCTCCTACGAGGACGCCGCAGGCGACCCCCGCGTCGACGCCATGTACTTCATCACGCCCCATGACCTCCACCTCGACAACGCCCGGCTCGCCGCGAGGCACGGCAAGCACGTCTTCATGGAGAAGCCCATCGCCCGCACGGTCGAAGAGTCTCGCAAGCTCATCGAAGCGACTCAAAGCGCCGGCGTGACCCTCATGGTCGGTGAGAACTTCCGGTTCGATCCAGCCACCGAAAAGGCCAAGGAGCTTATCGCGCAGGGCGCCATCGGCGACCTCAGCCTCATCGACATTCAGTCGGAAAACCTCGACGACGGCTGTGTGGGATGGCGCTTGAGCCTTGACCGATGCGGCGGGGGACGCATGATCGACGGCGGCATCCACTACGTGGACGTCCTGCGAAATCTCGCGGGCAGTCCCGAGAGCGTCTATGCGCTGGCTCCCGAACACAAGATGATTCCCGGCCTCGAGGGCGAGGACAGCATGGCCCTTACCGCCTCCTTCTCCGGCGGCCTGACCGGCTTCCTTCGATACGCCGGCTGGACGCCCCACGACTCAAGGCGCGATGTGCGCCTGACCGGCACAAAGGGACGAATACAGTACGAAGTATTCGGCAGCGATGTCACCGTCCAGACCAAGGAGGGCGTCCGCTCCTATCCCGTTGAGCCTGAAATTCGAGGCATGAAGGCAATGATGCGCGACTTCATCGAGGCGGTTGCCGGGGGGCGCGAGCCGGCTATGAACGGCCAGGAGGCCCTCGACGACCTTGCCGTCGTCCTCGCCGCGTATGAGTCGGCGAGAACCGGAGCGCCGGTGAAGGTGGCGGACATCCTATGACGGAGGTCTACCGCGCCATATGGGTCGTCGCCTACCGCGAGATACTGCGCTTCATAGCCGACCGCTCCCGCCTGTTCTCGTCGTTCGCCTTCCCCCTGACATTCCTCGTCGTCTTCGGCGCGGGGTTCAGTCGCATCGTCGGAGACCTAGGCGGCGAGGTCAGCTTCGTCCAGTTCATGTACCCCGGCATCCTGGCCATGACCGTCGTCATGTCCTCCCTCTTCGCCGGGATGTCCGTCGTCTGGGACCGCGAATTCGGCTTCCTCAAAGAGGTCCTCGTAGCTCCCCTGAGCAGGGTCGGCATCGTCATCGGCAAGGCTGCTGGAGGCTCCTTCACGGCGGTGGTGCAGGGGACGGTCATGCTCGTCATAGCTCCCATCGTGGGAATCACCGTCACTCCGTTGCTTGTCGCCAAGCTGATACCCCTCGTCCTCATCCTGTCCCTGTCGCTCTCAGGACTCGGCATCCTTGTCGCCACGCGGATGCGCTCTCAGCAGGGCTTCCAGTTCATCGTCCAGCTGATGATCTTCCCCCTCATCTTCCTGTCCGGCGTCTTCTTCCCCATCGACGGCGTCCCCACGTGGCTCCAGGTGATCGCCAAGGTCAACCCGCTCAGCTACGGCGTCGACGCCATCCGCCAGGTATTCCTCGGCTCCGACATCGTCAACCCTCTCGCCGAAACCGCCGACGGCTTCACCCTCGGAGTCACCCTCTTCGGCTACCGCATGGGCATCCTCGAAGACGCCATAATCGTCGGCGCAATCGGCTCCGTCTTCCTCCTCGCCGGAGTCTGGTCCTTCTCGCGGCAGGAGTGAGACACGACAGTCTGCTTTATCCCCTCTCCCGTCGTGGGCTGACAGGGGTAGGTAAAACGGTCTTTCAACTACGATCCGGCCCCGCCTCACTGTCATTCCGAGCTGAGCGAGGATTCTAAATTCCTTCACCGCAAGACCGCACAGTCGGCGCCCCACTTGTACCATGACCAAGTGCCGAATATGGCGTGTGAACACCCTATCTCAGCCTTACGCTATGACAGACACTTGAGACTCTTCGACTCCGCTGCGCTCCGCTCAGAATGACAGCGCCGGATCTACTCTCTCGTCAATGCAGACCTCCTCTCCCGTTCGCGGGAGAAGGCTGGGGTGAGGGTGAAAGCTTCCAATCTCTCCCCCTCCGGGGGAGAGATACAGAGAAGGGGTCTTCACGGTCCAACTTACCAACTCCGAACAGTTACCCCCAATTTGACAGCACAGAACATGCGTCCTATCATACCCACATGCGGCAATCCAACCTACTACCTCTCCCGTCCTGAAAGAGAGCTGGGGTGAGGGTGAATACCCACCGCAAAACTTTACAATAACGAGGGAAATGCCACAAAATGCAACACCATGCCACAAATTCCGAAAAAAGACCTCTCCGAAAAACAGGTGCTCGCAATCCCCCATCTCGTCTTCGCCAAATCGGCCAGCGAGACGGCCGACCTCATTGGCGTGAACCGCAAGACCGGACAGCCGGCGCCGTACCTATTTCGTGACCGAAAGTGAAAACGGCGAAAGAACACTCTATGCCAGCTTTACGTTGGGACAGACATTTGAGATTCTTCGACTGCGCTTCGCTGCGCTCAGAATGACAGTGCGGGGTTGCTTTGTGGTCAATGGAGATTGGAGCGATAGGCAAATACCTGCCCCTGTCAGCCCGTCGTGGGAGAGGGTGAGGGTGAATATTGACCTCTCCCCCGGCGAGGGAGAGACACAGAGAGGGCGCCCCCTACAGCTCCTTGATCTCCCCGATAACCCGCGTGAGGGAGTCCTGCGCGTCCCCGAAGAGCATCATCGTGTTCTCTTTGTAGAACAGCTCGTTGTCCAGTCCGGCGAATCCCGGGTTCAGGCTCCGCTTGAGCACGAGCACCTGCCGCGACTTGTCCACTTCGAGGATCGGCATCCCGTAGATGGGGCTGCCCTGCTCGTCGCGCGCCGCCGGATTGACCACGTCGTTCGCCCCGATAACCAGCACGAAGTCGGTATCGGGGAACCGGTCGTTGATCTCGTCGAGGTCGTAGAGCTTGTCGTAGGGCACGTCCGCCTCCGCCAGCAGCACGTTCATGTGACCCGGCATCCTCCCCGCGACGGGGTGTATGGCATACCGCACGTCCACGCCCCGCGCTTCGAGAAGCTCGCCCACTTCCTTGAGCTGGTGCTGTGCCCGCGCGACCGCCAGTCCGTAGCCGGGTACGAGGATCGCCGACCCGGAGTAGGCCATCGCGACGGCAGCGTCCTCTGCGGTCGCCTCTCGGACGACCTTCTCCTCAGCGCTCTGCGTCATACTTCCAGACGCCTCCGCCCCGAACGCCCCGAACAGAACGTTCGCCAGGGAGCGGTTCATCGCCTTTATCATGATCTGCGTAAGGATCAGCCCCGCCGCCCCGACGAGCGCCCCCGCGATGATGAGCATCACGTTGCCGAGCGCGAACCCCGCCATCGCTGCGGCTATGCCGGAGTAGGAGTTCAGCAGCGAGATGACCACCGGCATGTCAGCCCCGCCGATGGGTATCACCAACAGCAATCCCAATATCAGGCACAGCGCGATCAGCCCGTAGTACGCAACCGGATCGCCTCCCGCCACGAGGTACACGATCACCCCCACGATGGCGAGGAATACTATTGCGCTGACGGTCTTCTGAAGCGGGTAGGTGATGGGCTTGCCGTCGATAAGCTCTTGGAGCTTCCCAAATGCGATAATGCTCCCTGAGAAGGTTACCAGCCCCACCAGCGTGCCGAGCATGATCGTCACGGACACGTCGAGCGGCATCTCCACGCTGCCGTCCGCGAGGCGCAGGTATTCCGCCGCCGCCACGACCGCCGAGCCCGCTCCGCCGAAGCCGTTGAACAGCGCCACGAGCTGAGGCATGGCCGTCATGCGAATCGCCCGGGCAAAGACTCCGCCAATGGCCGCGCCGACGACTATCCCCGCAACGATGATCTCGAACCTGACGATCTCCCGGTCGAGCAGCGTGACGACCACGGCGATCAGCATTCCCAGCGCGGCTATGCGGTTGCCCTCGCGCGCCGTCGCGGGAGAGCCGAGCCGCTTCAGCCCTAGGAAGATGAGGACTGCCGCCAGCAGGTAAATGGCGTTGATGAGAATCGGGAAGTCGATGGCGTCCATCAGCGGTCCTCCGTCGGCCCTCTTCTGAACATCTGGAGCATCCGGTCGGTCACCGCGAACCCGCCGACCACGTTGATCGTCGCCAGCACCACCGCGAGGAAGCCCAGGATGATGGCCAGCGTCGTGTCACCCCGACCGGCCACCAGCAGCGCCCCCAGTATCGTTATGCCGGAGATAGCGTTCGCGCCGGACATCAGCGGCGTGTGCAGGGTAGGGGGCACCTTCGTGATCAGGTCGAACCCCACGAACACCGCCAGCACGAAGATGAATATCTTGATGAGCAGTTCGCTTTCAATCATGTCTAGCTCCAACAGTCCTGACTGGATCAGACGGCGGTCTGATCGCGTCGTAGGGGCAACCCTTGTGGTTGCCTGCCTCCGACTACCCTCCGTTCGCCTTCATCGCCGCGACCGTCGCCTCATGCATCACCTCCCCGCCGCGAGTAATCAAACACCCCTTGGTGATCTCGTCCTCGTCGTCGATGACGATCTCGCCGTCCCTGACGATGTGGTTGATGAAGTTGAGCATGTTGCGAGCGTACATTTGGCTGGCATGAGTCGGCATCGAGCTCGGCAGGTTCAGCGGCCCGACTATGGTCACACCGTTCTCGACGACCATTTCGCCGGGTCTGGTCAGCTCGCAATTCCCGCCGGTCTCCGCTGCAAGGTCGACTATCACCGCTCCCGGCCGCATGTCACGCACCATGTCGGCGTCGATCAGTTTCGGAGCCGGTCTTCCGGGAATGGCCGCCGTGGTGATGACGAAGTCCATCTCCTGCACTGCTGAGTGGACCAGTTCCTGGCCCTTGCGCCGCGCCTCTTCGGACAGCTCGCGGGCGTAGCCGCCTGCGTCCTCGGCGTCCTCGTCAAGCTCGACCTCGAGGAATGTCGCTCCGAGGCTCTCGACCTGCTCGCGGACGACTGGTCGCACGTCGTAGCCCGACAGAACGGCCCCCAGCCTGCGCGCGGTGGCGATGGCCTGCAGTCCCGCCACGCCCGCGCCGAGCACTAGGCCCTTCGCGGGTGGCGTCGTCCCCGATGCGGCCATCATCATGGGGAAGAGCTTGCCAAGCGCATCGGCGGCAATGATGGCAGCCTTGTATCCCGCTAGCGAGGCCATCGACGACAGAACGTCCATGCTCTGTGCCCGCGCGATACGCGGAATGGTATCCATGCTGAAGCTCGTCACGCCCGCCTCGGCGAGAGACCTGACCGCTGCGTGATCCACGAGCGGCTGAATCACGGCCGCCAGGGCAGTCCCGGTAGCAATTGATGACAAGTCGTCCGGCTTCCGAATCGCCACGACCAAATCGGCGGACTCGTACGCGGACCGGGCAGTCGTCGCGCCCGCCTCTTGGTACTCCTCGTCGGAAAAGAACGCTTCGCCACCTGCGCCTGACTCCACGATGACCTCGACGCCACCGTTCACGAGCCGGGATACCGCGTTCGGGGTCAACGCGACCCTCCGTTCGCCTTCAGCGGACTCTTTCGGTACTCCGACGATCACCTCGGTGTCCTCCGTTTCACCCTCTCTGAATCTCTCCTCCGCCGGGGGAGAGACCGAGGAAGTTGAAAATGGCGCTTACTCCTGCGGCTCCACGACGACCTGGCGTTGGTCTCCGTGCCCGACGCTCGCGGTGGTGACGTTCGGGTTATTGGCCAGCGTCAGGTGGACGATGCGACGCTCGTTGGGCGGCATGGGTTCGAGGGTAATCGGCCGTCCGCCGTCCGCGACCCGCTGGGCGACCCGGCGGGCCAGGTTTCGGAGCGAGTTGTAACGACGCTCCTGGTAACCCGCCACGTCCACGAACAGGTTCACGCGCTCGCCCATCCGCTTGGCGCAGATGAAGCTCACGATGAACTGAAGGGCACGCAGCGTCTCACCCCTACGACCGATCAGCAGGCCGGAGTCCTCCCCGTCGACCTCAATGATAGGGCCGTCCACCTCGTCGTTATATGCCTGCTTGAGGTGGACGGAGGCCAATACGTCCATTCGCTCGATGAGGTCTTCCAGAATCTCGGTGGCGATTCGAGCGAGGTCCGAGGGCTGCTCGATGAGCGTGACACGAACCCTTGCGGGCTCTCCGCCGATGCCGAGGATGCCTGACTTTCCCCGATTAACGACGTCGATTTCGACCTCGCCGCGCTCGGCGTCTAGCTCCTTTAGAGCGAACTCGATCGCCTCTTCGGGCGTTTTGCCCGTCATTTCTACGCTGTTCATCGGATGCTGCCTCCTCTGAACGGGAGTCGGACTCGGAGTCGTCGTCGGTCGAGTCGTCCAAGGCCTTGCCGCCGTTCTTATTTGTCGATGATTGTGAGCCGGTCTTCTCTTGTCCCGCCGCTGGCTTGCCCCACAGAGCCGAGATGAATCCGAACGAGAACGCCTCCCTGACCTGACCCCACCCGCCGATGAATCCCTGCACGATGATTCCCACTATGTTGGAGACCGTCCAGTATATGGTAAGCCCCGTCTCGAACTGCAGGGAGAAGACGCCGATCATGATGGGCATGAACCACAAGAGCATCCTGCTCGTCTGCTCCTGCTGTGGGCTGGTTGCCTTGGAAGTGCTCATCTTCTGCATGAGCCACGTCGAACCTGCCACTATCAGAGCAAGGAACGTGCCGATTATCCCGTGGGCGGAAGTAAGCAGACCCAGATCCAGTCCCAGGAAGAATGGATCGATAGGAATGGATTCTCCTACACCGGGGAGCCATGGGTAGAGCTTGGTCGCAAGGTCGGCGAGACTCTCAGGTGTGGATGCAAGGGTCGAACGCAGGGCCCAGAAGAGGCCGATGAAGATCGGCATCTGGAGAACGAGCGGCCCAAGGCAGCCGACTGGGTTGACACCCGACTCCCGGTAGAGCTTCATGGTCTCCTGGGAACGGCGCTGCGGATCGTCCTTGTACTTCTCGTTGATCTCCTGCGCCTTCGGCGCAAGCTCGCTCATGGCCCTGGTCATCTTCAGCTGCCGCAGGGTGAGCGGCACCATGAGAAGGCGCGTCGCTATGGTGAACACGATGATGCTCAGGCCGAAGTTGCTGAAGAAGACCCAGTACAGGAATACCAGGCTGTTGATCATCGGCCTGTTGATGATCAGGTCCCAGAGGTCGCCGATTAGCTCCAAGATTCCGCCTTTACCGGTCTACTTTCACACTGTACGACCGGCCTGGATTTCGACATGTCGTCCTTTACGAAAAAAATCATCGCTAGCAGGACCGCGTCCAATCACGAGCGACAGGGTCGTCCTGATCGGAGCGGTGTACCCATATCTCATCGGGATTGCCGTTCGGGTTGACTTCCAGCGCACGGATGCTCCGGTCGTCGGACCGGAAGAAGAGGAAGTCTCCCTGGGCCGTTAGTGGCGCTTTGATGGCAGCGCCGATATTGCACTGGGTTTCGTCCTGGCCGTCCTGCTGCCTCACAAGCCGAACCCTGCCGTCGGTGGACCCGACGGCGACGCGGTCCCCAATCAGGGCGGGAGCGCCGACGATGGATCCTTCCGTTGGATACACCCAGCGCAGCCTACCCGTCGCCGCGTCGAGCGCATACAGGTTGCCGTCGGTCGATCCGACGAAGATGGTGTCGCCGTTCGTGACGGCGCGGCTCCAGTACCAGTTGATTGCGTCGGGGAACTTCCAAATAACATTGCCGGTCTCGGCGTCAAGCGCGAAGAAATCGCTGCTGAACGAGCCGATGTAGACCCGACCGTCCTGCACGAGCGGCCGAGCCGTCACGGCCCCACCAGTGTGGAAATCCCATAGCTTTTGGCCGTCGAGATCGAGCGCGTATACCTTCTGGTCCATCGACCCGAAGAAGACCCTGTCGTTCGCCACGGCGGGCGTGGCCCAAATGCTGTTGCCTGTCTCGTACTTCCACTGGTAGATACCGTCAGCCGCGTCGTAGGCGTAAAGCGTCCCGTCGCTCGACCCGACGAATACCAGTCCTCCACCTACGGCAAGTCCTCCGACTATGGGGGAGCCGTCGCCGATGGTGGCATCCCAGACGTCGTTGCCGTTCGCCAAGTTAAGGGCGTACAGCGTGCCGTCGTAGCCGCCGACGTAGGCTACGCCATCAGAGATTGCCGGAGTCCCGTAGACGGCGCGGTCGGATTCGACTTCGCCGCGCAGATTGAAGCCCCAGACCGTCTCGCCCGTCTCGGCGTTCAGGGCGCGGATGTCCCTGTCCTGCGTCCCGACGTAGAGCAGGTCATTCTCTATGGCCACGCCCGACCACCCCTGGGGAGTCCCAGGGCGTACGCAGCCGGCGATGACGAGGGCCAATGCCGCCGAGGCGACAACCAGCTTGAGCAGGCTGGGACGGCCCGATTGGAGTTTGGTCGTTCCGATTGTCGTTTTCAAATGCTAGGAGATTATCCGAGAGGCAGGGGTCGCAAATTGGTGCGCCACATGGCCTCTCATATCAAGTTCGGTCATGGTACGGGGTCATACCCGCTGGAGCCAAAAGGCCGGCACCGGCTGAGCCGTTTGATGCCTAGCCAGATACCCTTAGAGACGCCGTACTGTTGGATCGCCTCGTAGGTGTACTGCGAGCACGATGGGTAGAATCGGCACACTCCTCTAAAGAGTGCTTGGGACAGCGTCATCTGGTACAGCGTAATTGCGCCCAGCGCCGCCTTACGCATCGTGACCCCCATTGATCTCGTTCTCGCCCACTTCGGCGACACTGCTCGGTGTCGCGCCATTTTCCACTTGGCGTAATACACGGGCGCGCCTGAGCAGGCTGTGAATTGAACGTTCTATTCTTGCGAAATCGGCCTCGGCGGCCCCGTTGCGAGCGACAATCACGATATCGAATCCTGCCTCCACCGATGCCGCTCGAACCGCCTCGCGAAGCCTGCGCTTCACCCGATTCCGAACGACGGCGTTCCCGATACGCTTGCTCACCGAAAAGCCGAATCGGGTCGCTCCCAAGCCGTTGGGTCTGACCTTCAGCACGAAGAGTCTATCGACCCGCAACCGGCCCTCCGACCATACTGCCGCAAAGTCCGCCGTCTTTCGCAACCGGCTTTCCCGCTGCATTTTGCGCCGCTATACGGTCAGACGCGTGCGTCCCTTGAACATTCGACGCTTGAGTACTTTCCGGCCGCTCTTGCTCCGCATACGAGAACGGAAACCGTGAACTCGCATCCGGCGGCGTTTCTTTGGTTGATATGTTCGTTTCATTAGGTTGTTACCAGTGTTGCTTTAGGAATTCTCGCTTCGATTGTGGAAGAAAGGGCGTCCCCTCAGATGACTCTCACGGGGTTGGTTTGCGGGAGGAGGCACGCTTGCAAGTATTACCGCATAGTGCTTCATCCTGTCCATGTGGCGTCGAACGGTGTCTGCATCCATGTGAGCTTGGTAGAAGTTAGCGCGGAGCGCTTCGGCATAACTGAAGAGGTCGGCCATTTCCGAGTTGCCTGTCTCAACGGCCAAGTTCTGGGCGACTTGTCGCACGTGAGAGTGCGTATCGTGGCCCCAATCTCGCTCCGTGGCTGCCGCTTTCAGAAACTGATGGACGGCGCCCCAGGTCTTTTCCGACGCTTGAAGCAAATCTCCTTTTTGAAATTCCTGCTCCGCGTGTTCCAGGAGCTGGGGGCCCGTATGCCTGAATTCCTCCGCGAATTCCGTGCGGGGCACGAAAGACCTGACCATTTTGCTTCTCCGGGAACCCTTCGCATTGGGTCGAACGGGCTCGCGAAGGGTGGCTGTTTCTCATGACTAGCACCACTGATTATACTCACCGCCCGAAATTCGTGTCAATTTACTCATAGTCCTCCATCAGCGTGTTGGCGATCATCCCGCCCATGCGGACGCTGTAGTTGGTGCCCCTGTCTTCCGGGTACACCTGGGCCGTGTTGGCGAGGTAGACGCCCTTGATCGGCGTGCGGTGTGCGGGCATCTTGTCCGAGTAGCCGGTGCCGATGATGGGCTGGGCGGCGTCCACGTGCTGGCGGTGGCTCTCGACGATCCAGGACCGGTCGAAGTCAGGGTTGATCTTCCGCAGATGTGGCGCGTACTCCTCAAGTAGCTCCTCGTGGCTCAGCCTGTACAACCGGTCTTTTCGTGAGAGGTAGTTGGACAGGTAGACGACGTGCCTGCCGCCGTAGTGTTCCGGCTCCACCATGTTGGTCTGCTCGATCACTCCGACGAAGGGTATGGAACGGTCGGCCACGTTCAGCCAGTAGATGTGGGAGAGCGGCCGGTCGAGCACGAGAATCAGGAGCAGCGCCGAGAGGTAGTTCGTGTCCTTCAGCTTGGTCAGGTAGTCGCTCGGCAGGTCGGGCAGAAGTCGCGCGAAGATGTGACACTGAGTCGTGGATATCACCGCGTCGAACGGGACGAATTCCGACTCACCTCGTTCGAGAAAGTCCACTTGGAGGCCCGTGAGCGCGCCTGACTGTGTGGTAATTGCGGTCACCTCCGAGTTGACATGCACCTCACCGCCCAGTTCCCGCACTCGTTCGCCAAGGACGTCGAACACCTCGCCGAAGCTGCCGATGGGGTAGCCGAGCATCTCGCGGGACATACTCTTGCCGCGTGACGCGAAGCGGGTGTTGATCTTGCCCCAAATCCAGGGCATCCCGATCTCGCCGTAGAACTCCTCGCCGAACTTTCCTCGGAGCATGGGGCCCCAGAACACGTCGTATGCCTGCTCGCCCGCATGGCGACGGAGCCAGTCCGGCGCGGGCGTGTCTTCTAGATGCCGCCAGTCCTTCATCCGCCTCAGCAGCAAGGTGGAGACACCTAGCCGAAACCGGTTGAAGAGGCTGAGCGGCTTGAATTTCAGGAGGTCGATTGGGGTGACGAAGTTGTATATCTTCCCATCGTAGAGGGTGCCCACCTTCGAGCCGTACCAGCGCATTTGGCCGCCAAGTCCGATCTCGTCGATGAGATTGAGGATGTCGGTGTCGCCCGTGAAGAGGTGGTGGTAGCCGCGTTCCAGCTGAGAGCCGCCGACGTCGAACGTGGACGCCTGTCCACCGAGGAACGACGCCCGCTCGTAGACCACAACCTCGTGGCCCCGCTTGGTCAGCTCATACGCTGCCGTCAGCCCGGTCGCTCCGGCGCCGATGATTCCGACTCTCATTCGTCCGGCTCCGGGTCATCGTCCTGACCCATCTTCGTCAGGCTGCGCAGCGAGACGTGCTGCGTCCACAGGAAGAATTGGCCGAGCACGATCATCGGGATGAGCAGGCAGGCGTGGACAACCGCGACGTACGCTCCCGCAACTGCGCGGTCCATGGTGGCGAGGGGAAGGAGCACCAACGTCTCACGCGCTATGATTTCGAACAGGCCGATGCCGCCCGGTCCCGCGGGAACGGAGGCCCCGATGTTTGCAATGGCCGTCACGAGAATCATCACGACGATGAGCTCCGGCAGGCTGTCGTAAATCTCGTGGAACCCGAAGGAATATCCAACGAAGAGGAACAGCCCTGCCTCGAAGAGCCACACCGGGGCCGAGAGTATGAAGACAACGAGAATGGTCGAAGGACTTTTGAGAGACTGTAGTCCTTCCAGGAACATGTCCACGATGTGCATGAGTCGGCTTTCAAGGGCCGTGGGCAAGAGGCGCAGCGCGAGCGAGATCAACGCCCTTACCTTTGTCGGAGCGTAGGCCACCACGACCAGGAGACCGAAGGCGACGATGAACGGGATGCTGATGGCTCCGGCGAGCAGCGGCCACGGCAGGCTGAAACGCTCTTCGAAGCCCTCCGCCAGGCCGATGAGCGGCACGAATATGGCAATCACCAGGATGAAGAGTAGCAGCATGAGGGCGTCCAGGAGCCGCTCGATGAAGATGGTGACGAGCGCTGCCGCCTTGCTGACCTGCTCGCGGTCGCCGACGTAGTAGCTGCGGACCAGCTCCCCCAGCCGGAGAGGCAGGAGGTTGTTCGCCATGTATCCAACTACGACGACGGGGAAGAGTCGACTGGTCGGAATCGGTCGAATGTGATGGAGAAGTTGCCGCCACCGCAGCGTGCGGAACCACACGCCGACGAGATATAGCCCTATGCCGGGAACGACGTAGACGTAGTTCGCGCCCATCAGGGCGTCCAGGAGCCTTCGGAAATCGAGGGTGACGAAAAAAAGCGCCACGAAAATGGCGCTGAGCACAAGCCCGATCCAGACCCTCTTCCCGCCTTTCACATCCTTAGTCCATAGCAGTCGGCTCTGGGACTACTATATCACGACGGGGTTGACGGACGATGCTTGGCGCCGTCCGTTCGTGCAGAACGTACACGGGTATCAGCCTTTGGATTGATCCAAAGCATCAGAAACCATAGATACGAATTGCTTGACACGTGAACCGTGACTGTTAGCATAGATTCGTAGCTAAACGCGCAAACGCCCGGCATTCAACGCGGAGCGTGATTCTTCTCCTATGCAGCAGCATGAGTCGTATCGTCGAATCGTCGTAAAGGCGGGAACGGCGCTTCTCACGAATGACGCCGGCAACCCCAACCGTGGGGTGATGGCGGGGCTCGTCGAACAGATGGCGCGGCTGCACGGTGAGGGGGCAAGGCTCATTCTCGTCTCATCCGGAGCCGTGGCCGCGGGGCGTGGCGCGGTTGCCGGGGTCGATGACAGCAGCGTGCAGTTCCGCCAGGCGCTTGCCGCCGTTGGACAGAGTCACCTGATGCACATCTACCAGGACCTCTTCAATGACTCCGGCATCACCGTTGCGCAAGTGCTCTTGACCCTGAACGACGTGGGCGAGCGTCGCACTCGGAGCCAGAAGCTGCGTGATCTGAACGTCCGCAACACCCTTGCTTCGCTCCTCGATCTGGGCGTCGTCCCGATAATCAACGAGAACGATGTCGTGGCCGTCGATGAGCTTGCGGGAGCCGGGTTCGGAGACAACGACAACCTCGCGGCGCGGGTTGCCCGCGCGGTCGACGCCGATCTGCTGATACTGCTTGGAACGGTCAATGGTCTATACACGTCCGATCCGACCATTGATGAGAATGCGGAGCTGATTCCGACCATCCATCGGTTCGACAGGAAAATGCGCGCCCGCGCAGGCGCCCCCCGTGATCGGAAAGGGCGCGGCGGCATGGCGACGAAGTTCGAGGCTGCGAAGTTCGCCACCGAGGGGGGCGTGGACGTGTTCATCGCAAGCGGCGAGGAACCCGACATCGTGAACCGTTTGGTGCAAGGCGAACGGGTCGGCACATTCTGCCCGGCGAGTCAGAAGGCGAAGGAAAGCCGGAAGAACTGGCTCAAGACGCGCGTATCGAAGGCCGGATGGGTGGTCGTCGACGACGGAGCGGCGGACGTTCTACTGCAGAGGGACCGCAGCCTCCTTCCGGTCGGGGTCACGTCCGTTGTGGGGACATTCGAACGTGGCGAGGCTGTGCAGATACGGAACGGACGCGGCATCCAGGTCGCGGTCGGCATAGCGAACTACAGCTCGGTGGAGCTGGACCGGATCAAGGGTGTTCGCTCCAATCGCGTAGCCGAGATACTGGGCGATCGCTACGGCGACGAGGTCGTCCACCGGCGAGACATGATAAGGTTATAGGGAACCTTCCGGCGCAGGGGTAGAACGTGGACGGCAAGAACGATCTTCAAGAGATGGGACGGCGGGCACGCGCCGCTTCACGCGCTCTTGCCAAGACGCCCACATCCGTCAAGAATAGGGCCTTGCAAGGCGTAGCCGACGCGCTCATTGCGCGCAGGGAAGAGACACTTGCCGCCAACTCGCAGGACATTGATGCCGGTCGTCGCGACGGGCTGAGCGAGCAGCTTCTTGGCCGCCTCGCGCTCGACGACAACAAGCTCGAAGGCATGGCTTCCGATGTGCGAAAGGTCGCGGAGCTACCCGATCCAACGGAGGAGACCTTCGACGAGACCACCTTGGCGAACGGTCTCGAGGTGGCGAAGCGCAGGGTTCCTCTCGGCGTCATCGGCGTCGTCTACGAGAGCCGCCCGAATGTCACCATAGACATTTCGTCGCTCTGCCTGAAATCAGGCAACGCAGTCATCCTGCGCGGAGGCAAGGAGGCCATTCGCTCCAACGGTGTGCTTGCTCGGATCACACGGGACGCCATTGCGGAAGCCGGGATCACGGACGACGCCGTGCAGTTCGTCGAATCGACCGACCGCGCGCTCGTTGGCGAGATGCTGGGCATGACGGAGTACATCGATCTCATCGTCCCCCGTGGCAGTGCCGAGCTCGTGCGGCGAGTGGGCCGGGAGGCCCAGATGCCCGCCATAACCGGCGGAATCGGCGTGTGCCACACGTTCGTCGACAAGACGGCGGACGTGGACATGGCCGTCGATATCGCGTTCAACGCCAAGACTTCGTCACCGTACGTCTGCAACGCGCTGGACACGCTCATCGTGCACTCGGGCATCGCCTCGGAGTTCCTGCCCAAGGTGGCCGGGAGGCTGGGTGATTCCGGCGTTGAGCTTCGTTGCGACAGACGGGGCCGGAGCATCATCGGCAACTCGAACGGAGTTACCGTCGCGTCCGCTACGGACGACGACTGGGGCACGGAATTCCTGGCTCTGACGGCGGCGATCAAGGTGGTCGACTCCATCGACGAGGCCCTCCACCACATCGAGCTGTACGGCTCCGGCCACACCGACGTGATCGTCACAGAGGACGACTCGTCATCCCAACGCTTCCTCAACGAGGTGGATTCGGGCGTCGTTCTGGTCAACGCAAGTTCGCGGTTCAACGACGGCGGACAGCTCGGCCTTGGGGCCGAGGTAGCCATCAGCACGAATAAGATGCACGCTCGTGGGCCGATTGGCCTGAAAGAGCTGACTTCGTACAAGTGGACGGTAGTCGGCTCCGGACAGGTCCGCAACTAGCCGCGAAACACTCCCTGAACGTGTGAGGTGAATCCATGAGCAGATTCGAGTTCGAGAGGGAGTGTCGTACACCGTACTCCGAGTGCTATACCATTCTGCGCGATGAAGACGCCGTCGGCAGGGTCGACATCCACTTCGCCGACGGGATGGTGCACTCGACCCTGAACGCCTCAGACGCGCTGTCCAGCGACGACATCCAGGACCTGATCGACACCGTGGACGCCGACCTCATCGGGCCGGTCGCCAGCAGCAGGCAGGATGTCATCGTCCACGTTCACCAGGGGCGCGACCTCGGAGCGTTCCGCGCCCGCGAATTCGAAGGTGAGGGTGGCGGTTACCACCACATGAGCTAGGCGCTGCTGCCTTGATCCGGCGGTTACCCCACCTACTCGCCCTTCGGCGCACCGCCCTCTAGCTCTTTGATCCGACCCTCGATGGCGGTCAGCTTGGCGTAGTCCTCGTGCACGAGGTGGTAGCTCCGCTGGAGGTACACGTCGGCAAGCTCTGCCGAGCGGCTGTCGTTGGACTTCACGGCCTCGACGAGTTGAGGGATGTTGTGCGACTGTGGGAGATGGCCGGCAACGAGTGCGATCTCGGTCTCTGTCTCCGAAATGAGTCTCTCGTCAGAGCCATCCACTGCGAAGCGAAGACGGCCGATGAGCTTGCTTAGCTCGCTGAGCTTGTCGCTATCGCTCATCAGGCCGTAGATAACATCGCTGACCGCAAGGCCTTCAGCCTCTTCCGCTTCGTCTTTGGGTGTCTCGTCGCCTCCAGCGGAGGAACCGACGATTCGCTCGTATTCCTTTACGTATGCTTCAAGAGTGTCGTTAACACGGCCCATTGCGCCAGTTACATCCGAAGGATTGTGTGTCCCGATGTAGAGAATGTCGTCGTCTCGCATCCCTGCCATCTGTTCAATCGCCTCGTACCCTGCGACAAGCTCAGGCGCTGGAGGGAATGCAAAGGCCCTCAAGCTATCGGCGCTCATCTCCTCAATCTGGTTCATAAGGAAAGGCGGTACGTACTTCGTCAGATCGACAGTGATCGGCAGGATCATAACATACGTCGCCCAGACCTCATCATGGTCGAGGGAGTTTCGCAGGTAGATAAAGGCGTGGCCCTTCGGCCTCGCCCAGTCGCCTCTGTGATATTCGACACTCATAGTTTCCCGTCCCGCGATTATATGCTAACGGCGGGATGCGCGTAAGGCGTGTCAGGCCTCGAAATCGCGCTCGCTGGTATAATCGACTGGCAGGCGATCAACGGACGAGGAACCAGACGTGCTCATTCTCAACGCCGACGCATACGCGCACATCGTCCGCCCTGTTCTCTTCTCGCTCCCGGCGGAGACTGCCCAGAAGGTCGCCGAGAAGGCCCTGCGACGTCCGTTCCTTTGGAAGGCCCTCCGTCCTGCATTTCGAGTCCGAGACCGACGACTCGAAACGTCGATGTGCGGGATTCCGCTGTCGAATCCCGTGGGACTTGCCGCAGGATTCGACAAGGACTGCGAGATGGTCCCCGCCCTGGCCTCGCTCGGATTCGGGTACCTTACCGTCGGCACCGTGACCGCGCAGCCAAGACCCGGCAACCCCAGGCCGAGATTGTTTCGCGACGCCAGGAAATCTTCCCTCATCAATGCGATGGGCTTTCCGAGCAAAGGTCTCGTGCCCGCCGCACGACGGCTGGAAGTCTATCGCTCGTCCGGGAACAAGGTGCCGATCGTGGTCAGCATCTCTGGAGTGACCGTGGACGAAATCGTCCGGTGCCACCGTCGGCTCGAACCGCTGGCCGACGCCGTGGAGGTCAACATCAGCTCGCCAAACACGGCGGGGCTGCGTCTGTTCTATGAGCCTGCCGCGCTCGCGGAACTGCTCGGCGCGGTCAACGAGGCGCGGCATCGTCCCCTGATCGTGAAGCTACCTCCATATCCAGCGTCTGACGTGCCTGCGGACGAATTTGCGAAGTCACGCGACTCGCTTATGGCGCTGGCGAGGGTCTGCAAGGCGCAGGGAGTGGACGGTCTCACCGTAGCGAACACGAGGCCGACGCCTGACCCGCGGCTGGCAGTCGGCTCCGGGGGACTGAGCGGTCGCCCGGTCTTCCCCCGGATGATCGAGATGGTGCGCGACGTACGCTCCGAGGTCGGGGACGAGATGACGCTCAACGCCTGTGGAGGTGTCTTTACGGGTATAGACGCTCTTGCTGCCATGCTGGCGGGGGCCACGACGGTGCAGACCTACACGGGGTTCGTCTATCGCGGACCGACGGCCGCCCGCGAGATCAACAAGGAATTGCTCGCCGCCATGTCGCGGAAGGCCGCTGGCGCGGCGGCGTAACGACCTGCCCCACTGGTTAAATCACAGAGCCGTGTGATGCCCTGGATACCCGTTGCCGCCGTAGAATGTAGTCGACGGGCGGGTAGGGGCAACAACAAAAGTGAGTAGGGACTGAGCTTGGACAGCGTCATTCACACGGAAAAGATCACGAAGCTGTTCGGTGAAGTCGAGGCGGTGGTGGATGTGGACCTTGATGTCCGGCCCGGCGAGATCTTCGGCTATCTCGGACCGAACGGCGCGGGGAAGTCGACGACCATCCGAATGCTGCTCGACCACATCCGGCCCACGCGGGGATCGGGGACGGTCTTCGGACTCGATATCCGTAGGGACAGCGTGGAGATCAGGCGCAACATCGGGTACCTGCCCGGCGAGTTCGCCCTCTACGACCACATGACCGGGCGGGCGATGCTCCAATACTTCGCGAACCTGCGGGGCGGCGTAGACTGGCAGTATGTGGACGAACTGACCGCACGCCTCGACGTGGACCTCGACCGCAGGTACTCCCAGCTTTCGCGTGGGAACAAGCAGAAGGTCGGCCTGCTGCAAGCGATGATGCACAAGCCGAAGCTGGTCATATTGGACGAGCCTACGAGCGGTCTTGATCCCCTGGTCCAGTACGAGTTCTACGAGATACTCGACGAGGTGAAGGCGGAGGGCCGCACGGTATTCTTCTCATCGCACGTCCTGCCGGAGGTGCAGCGGGTGTCCGACCGTGTCGGCATCATCCGCAAAGGGAGACTGGTTGCCGTCGAGGACGTGGACGCGCTCATTGACCGGGCCGCCCTCCACCGATTCGAGATCGAATTCGCCTCCGAGGTTTCAAGGGCCGAGTTCGAGCATATCGACGGGGCATCGGATCTCACGGTCGAAGGTCGAACTGTCACGGTGTCCATTGCAGGCAGTCCCGACGCGCTCATCAAGGCGGCGGCGCGGCACGGTATCGTCCGACTCGTGACGCACGAAGCGTCGCTCGATGATATCTTCCTGACGTTCTACAGCGAGGACGGGGAGGGCGGCGATGCTCCGTAACGCCTATCTCAAGTCGATCGACGACCTTCGGCGTCCTATCGTCTGGTGGTCGCTTGGGCTGTTCTTGTACGCGTTTGTAATCGTTCTCATCTATCCCAATTTCCAGGATATTCCCGAACTGAACGAGATTCTCGGCGATGAGGGCTCGTTGATCCGGGCATTCACGGGCAATGTGGATGACTTCGCCTCGCCGGAAGGGTTCCTGACGGCCGAGATGCTGTCATTCACCTTCCCGTTGCTCTTTATCGTATTCAACCTGTGGCTTGGCACGAGTTGGCTTGCCGGGGAGGAGCGCCGTGGGTCGCTGGAGGTGCTGCTCTCGCACCCGGTACGCCGCACGACGATGCTGCTTCAGAAATTCGCGGCCATGGTGTCCGGCACCGTGGCGCTTGCCGTCGTGGTGTTCGTCGCGACGCTCGCGGGGGTAGTGATAGTAGACATGGACATCAGCCTGTTCAACGTGTTCCAGGCCTACATTGGGCTGTCCCTGCTTGGCGTGACCTTTGGCGCCCTTGCGCTGTTCGTCGGAGCGTGGACGGGAAAACCGAGCACTACCGTCGGCGTAGGCGGAGCGGTCGGCGTCGTCGCGTATGTCGCGAACACGTTTGGCCCCATCGTGGACGGCCTGGAGTGGTCGCAATACCTATCGCCGATCTACTACTTCATCGGTGGGGATCCCATGACGAACGGGCTGAATCTCGTTCACTCAGGGGTGCTGATCGGGGCGTCCGCGGTGCTCGTCGCGGCGGCGAGCTACCTCTTTGAGCGGCGGGACCTTGCGGTGTGAGCTCCGTTACTGCCGCTGTTCCCTGATGTGAGCGATATCGGCTTCGATGCGTGACCGGTCGTGTCCCAATTCCTCCGCCTTGTCAACGTCCTGCTCCGCTTCGTCGTCTTTGCCGAGGAGGGTGTAGGCGATGGCGCGGGCGGCGAAGGTCGGCCCGTAGGCGTCGTCGATGCGAATTGATTCTTCGAAGTCGGGGAGGGCTTGCTCCGGCAGACCGGCCTGGACGTAGGACAGTCCTCGTCCGTGGTAGGCGCCAACAAAGTTGGGGTCGCGCTCGATGACGATCGAGTAGTCGGTTATCGCCTGTTCGAGTTGGTTCAACCGCTGATAGGCCCGTGCGCGGTGGTAGTAGGCGGCTATGCTGTCGGGTCTCCGGAGCAGAGCGTTGTCGAAGTCGGCGATGGCGAGCTCCGGCCGGCCCATTTCGATGTAGGCCACGCCTCGTCCCGTGTAGGCTTCCGGTAGTTGACTCTCGAGACTCAACGCCTTCGTGTAGTCGTCGATGGCCTGCTCGTAGCGCTCCAGACCGAAATTCCCTTCGGCTCGTCCGAAATGGGCGTCGGGATTCTCCGGCTCCAGCCGGAGGGCGTTGTCGAAGTTCCAGACCGCCCGCTGGTAGTCCCCGTATTGCAGGTAGACGTTTCCCAAGCCGTAATATGCCTCGCGGTAGGTCGGGTCGATGTCCACCGCATCGAGATAGTCCAACAGCGCAAAGTCGAGTGCTCCCGCCCGTTCAAACGCGAGTCCGCGGTTGTAGTAGAAGTAGGGAACGACCGGGTTCTGCAGGATGGCGTTGGAGAAGTCTTCTACGGCCTTGTCGTATTTTCCGAGGTCCATGCGTGCGACGCCACGGTTGCTGTAGGCTTCGATGAACGTTCGGTCGATGTTGAGCACCTTGGTGTACTCGGAGATCGCGCCCTCCAGCTCGCCTTCATTCTGGAGGGCGAGGGCGCGTCGATAGTGCTCCTCGGCACGCTCTTCCTGGGACTTCTGAGATCCCCAATACCAGTAGCCGCCGCCTGCCAGGAGGGCAATGACGAATACCGCGACTCCGACGATGACGCCAATCTTGAGAAGACGTGGTTTCATACGTTCTTGTGTAACTCCGGTGTCCGGGATGCCGGGGCTAATTCCCCGAGCACTTCGGCTGCTGGCGAATCGCCATCAGGCTGCGGTTGAGGTCGGCTGCCTCGGCCCCCAGCTCCTCGGCGACGTTTGCGTCCGCCAGGGCCTCTTCGTCCATGCAGAGCTCGGCCTTCGCGATGGCCCGGAGCGACCAGAGCGTTTGGTCCTTGGGGTCGCGGGTCTGCTCAACGATCTGCTCGTGGATATTGATGGCCAAGTTTAAGTCGGTGAGCGCTTGGTGATGATTGCCCACGCTGCCGTAGGCAAGGGCGCGGTTCTTGAAGTAATCGACTTCTTGGTTGGCTGCATCTACCGTATCGTTTTCGTCGTTCAACTCGATGGCCTCGGTGAAGTCCGCGATAGCGCGGTTGAAGTCGCCGACGAGGCTGAATATCTCTCCTCGCCCGCCGTAGGCCTCATGGCTTCTGGTGTCCATGATTATCGCGTCCTCGAAGTCCACGATGGCGCGGTCGTAGTGTCCGGTTTCCTTCCAGAATGTTCCTCGCCTGGCGAGTATTCGACCGCTGGTCGGCTGGAGCTCGAGCGCGGTGTTGTAGTCGTTGAGGGCCGCCTGAAATTCTTCCAGAGCCAGCCACGAGTCGCCTCTTTCGACGAGCCAACCGGCGTTGTCCGGTATGAGTTGCAGGGCGGAGCTCAGGTCGCGGATCGCTTTCTCGTGGTTGGGCATTCGCTTATAGACTTCCGACCGCTGCGCGTAGAGCTCTGCGTTGTCCGGGTCGCGTGCAATCGACTCGGTGAGGTTCTGTGTCGACTGGTAGAGGATTCCGAGTTCGCCGTAGATGGTGCCCCTGTCGTGGAAGACCTTTTCGTTGTCGGGTTCGAGCTGTACGGCCTTCTCGAGGTGAATGAACGCGTCGTCGTAACGGCCGATGGCCGCGTAGGCCGCGCCGCGGTTGAAGAACGCCTCCGCGTTTTCCGGGTCGAGTTCAATCGCTTTTCGGAATTCCTCGATGGCCTGCCTCGGCTGACCGAGACGCGCGTATTCCGTGCCGCGATTCGTCCAGGCAAGGGAGCTATCGGGCGCAATCTCGATCGCGGTGTCGTAGCTCTTGAGCGCCTCGTAGTGCTTGCCGAGTCGAGAGAGTGTGGTGCCTCGATTGAGGTGGAGACTGAAGCTGTCGTTGCCCAACTCGACGGCTTTGTCGTAGTCCGCCAAGGCGGTCTTGTACTCCGATATTCGGGAGTAGGCGACCGCGCGGTCGATGTAGATATCGGAGTTTTCGGGGACGTTCTCTAGGGCCACGTTGTAGTCTTCGATGGCCTCTGGGTACCTGTTGAGCTCGGCCCGCGCCCGCCCTCGCGCGATGTAGGCGTTCGTGAGGCCGGGGTTGAGTAGGATGGCCTGGTCGAGTTGGATGACCGCCCCTTCGAAGTTTCCGGCGTTGCCGTACTCGATGCCGGACTCATAGTGGGACTCGGCCTGAAGACGCTGCGCCTCACTGATTTCCTCGCCGCCCGACCCGATCAGGCCGCATGACGACGCGAACAGCATCAATAGAGAGAACAGCACGACCGGATTTCGCACGCTGTTCATGCTTTCAACCCTCCGAATGAGAGATCATCAACCGATACTGTATAACGAAGGTCATCGCAATCGGTCAACGATACAAGGAAAACGGTAGTCATCGCCTACGCCACCACCTGCCTCAGATGGTCGCGTGAGAGATTGCCTCCGCTCAATACGAGGGCGACCTTCTTTCCTTGCAGGGAGTCCTTGATCTTGATGGCCGCTGCGAGCGGAGACGCCCCAGCGTGCTCAGCGAGATTGTGCGTGTTTTCCAAGTAGAGTCCGACGGCTTCGACCATCTCGTCTTCGGATACCAGAACGAAGTCGTCCATCAGCTCTCGCATGATTCCCTGAGTCAGTTCGAAGCCCACGGTTGTGGCGAGTCCCTCGGCCATCGTCTCCATCTTGGCCTCGACGATCTCGCCCTCCTTCCACGAGAGGTACGCGCCCGGAGCGCTCTCCGCCTGCACTCCTACAACGCGCACGTCGGGATTGAGGGAGTTCGCGACGATACAGGCCCCGCAGGCCCCGCTACCGCCCCCGACGGGCACTATAATTACATCTACGTCCGGCAGGTCTTCGAAGATTTCGAGTGAGTAGGTGGCGACGCCGGGAATGAGCCTCGGCTCGTCCGCCGAGTGGATGTAGACGTAGCCCTCTTCCTTAGACAGCCGCTCGCAGTGCGCCCGACAGTCGTCAAAGTTGTTGCCGTGCAGGATGAGATTCGCCCCCAGCGCGCGCATCGACTCGCACTTCTCGGGGTTGGCGTCTTCAGGCACCACGACCGTCGCCTGCACCCCGAAGACGCCCGCGGCGTAGGCGATGCCCTGTCCGAAATTCCCGGTTGAGGCGCAGACGGCGCCCATTGACTTCTCCTCGTCCGTGAGCTGCGACACGACGTTCAGCGCGCCCCGTATCTTGAATGCGCCGAGCGATTGGTGATTCTCGTGCTTGACGTAGACCTCTGCCCCGATGAGCCGGTCGAGCCGGGGATAGTGGTGCAGTGGCGTGCGTGTGATGTACGGCCCGATCCTCCTGCGGGCCTCGTACACATCCAGAAGCGTGGGGAATGCCGCCAACATGGTCCTCCTACGGTGTTCTACCAAATAGCATACGACATATTTTCGTATGGGGCATAGGGCATGGTTGGTGTCTAAACAGCGTAAAGGAGGCCCTCGCAAAAGGTAGGTGCGGAGAAAATTCATCCACGATGTCACTTGTCGTCCTCAAGTGCTGTCATTCCTCTGAAAATAACCGCCCTACTACCCCAACCGTCATTCCCGCGTAGGCGGGAATCCATGCCCTGATCGTCTGCCAATCGAGAACGACGACTCCAACCCTATTTTCATGACTGGTGGTGTCGGTGACAACCGACATGAGCGATTCCTCTGAAAAGAACCCCCGGCAACCCTCACTCCTAAGAAGGGCCTCTCCCGATTTGACAATGAAGAACGCATGTACCACACTATCCATATGCGACTGCCCACCGACCACACTCGCGTCAACTAGGAACGGCGCAAAGTGGCGTCAAATGGCACATATAAAACAAAGAAAAACCCCGGAGACGCATGTTCATACGATTCCCGTTTTACCCTGTGCCACGTGATCCAGCAAATCCATGAACTTTACAATAACAGCTGGAAATGTCACAAAATGTCACACCACGTCACATTTTCCGACCTTTTTCGCCAACGTTCCATCACTCCCGCCTTGCCGTCATTACCCTGAAAGTAATCTCCGTAGGGGCGATTCGCGAATCGCCCGTCTCCGCCTCTCGCATGCTTTCATTGCAGGTGGTGAGGGTAGCAACCCTCATGAGATATTCCGAGCGTAGCAAGGAATCTAAAGTCTTCTTCATCCAACGTTCCAGCGCCTGTTGAGAACTGAGGTTATCCTGCCCGTTCGTGGTGAGCTTGTCGAACCATGAACGGTGCATCGACCCTTCGACAAGCTACGTTTTCGTTAACCGCACACCCGCCCCCCAAGCCCCATACAGTGGTACTCTATACGGGCCATGCCCATCCGAGTGCTCAGCCCCCAGACCGCCTCCAAGATCGCTGCTGGAGAGGTCACCGAACGGCCCATGTCGGTCGTCAAGGAGCTCGTCGAAAACTCCCTCGACGCCGGAGCGACGAGAATCTCCGTCGAGATCAGGGGCGGGGGCATCGAGTACATCCGCGTGACCGACAACGGCGTCGGCATCGCCGAGGACGAGATTGCCGTGGCGTTCGAGAGGTTCGCCACCAGCAAGCTCGTCAGCGACCACGACTTGGAGTCGGTAGGGACGTTCGGCTTTCGTGGCGAGGCGCTCCCCAGCATCGCTGCCGTCTCGCGGGTGACGATGATCTCCAGGCCGACGGGCGAGGACTCCGGCATCCAGGTCGACCTGAACGCCGGCTCGCTCATTCGCAAGCAGAGAGTGGGAGCCGCGCCCGGTACGTCCGTGACGGTGAGGGGACTGTTCCATAACCTTCCCGCGAGGCGAAAGTTCCTGCGCTCACCCGCCTCCGAGTCGACCCGTGTCCAGTCCGCCGTCGGCCGGTTCGCCCTCGCGCGTCCTGAAGTCGCTTTCAGCCTCACGGTGGAGGACAGGTCGCTGTTCGTGACGAACGGCGCCGGCAGTCTCCGCGAGACGATGGCCGCCGTGTACGGGGTTGACGTGGCAGAGGCGATGCTCGACATCGAGTCGCAGGGACGAGAGGACGCTCCCATACGGGTGGGAGGCCTGATAGGCAGGCCCTCCCTTGCGCGGTCGAACCGCAACCACGTCACGATCTACGTTAACGGCCGGTGGGTGCAGAACCGCAGCCTCACGTTCGCGCTGCACGAGGCGTACCGTGGATTCCTGATGGAGCGCCGCTTCCCCATCGCCGTCGTGAACCTCGACGTTCCGTACGACGAGGTGGATGTCAACGTCCATCCCTCCAAGACGGAGGTGCGGATCAAGGACGAAGGGCGCGTCTTCGCGGCCCTGCAGCGCGCCGTGCGGGAGACCCTCGTCGCCAACCTGCCCGTGCAGGAGCTATCGACGCGACAGACGACCCCGACCGTCGGGACCGCGCCGACCGATCCTCGCTCCTACTGGCCGATTCCTCTCCCGCCGGACCAGGCTTCCCCCGACGGCGCGACGCCCGGACTGCCGATGCAGACCGACCCGGCACAGCCTTCCCAGCAGCCCCTGATACCTCACCGGGCACTGCCTGCGCTGCGCGTCATCGGACAGATCAAGACGACCTATATCGCCGCGGAGGGCCCCGACGGCATGTACCTCATCGACCAGCACGCCGCCCACGAGCGCGTCCTCTTCGAGACGATCAAGGAGGCGGCCCGAACAGGCAGTCCGTCGATACAGGGCCTCATGGAGCCGGCGACGGTCGACCTGACTCCCGAGCAGGTCGAGATCGTCGAAGCCCACCGTCCCAGCGTCAACGGGCTGGGCTTCGAATTCGAGGAGTTCGGGGGAACGACATTCGTCCTGCGGGGCGTCCCCGCGCTGCTCGTGTCCGAGGACCCACCGGGCGCCCTCCGCGACGTGCTCGACCTCATGGCAGAGGGCGGAGGATACGAGTCGTGGGAGGAACGCGCCGCCTACTCCCTCGCCTGCCACAGCGCCATCCGCGCCGGCAAGGTGCTGACGAGCCGCGAGACCGAGGAGCTCGTCCGCCAGCTGGAGCAGTGCAGCCAGCCCCATACGTGTCCACACGGTCGCCCGACGATGATCCACCTCAGCGAAGCACGACTGGAAGAGGAGTTTGGGCGTCGCGGGTAGGTAGGGGCGATTCGCGAATCGCCCCTACTTTCGTACCAACGACGAAGGTTGGGAATTTGCAGCGGCTCACTCTTGCCGCCCCTAGCAGTTGACTATACAATGCCGCGACACCCCCACGAGACACCAAGAGAGGACTATGCAACTCGGCCGAGTCCTGATCTCCGAGAGCCGGATAGCCAATGCGGTTCAGGAGATCGCGGGCAGGGTGAGCAGGGACTACGACCTGTCGAGGGTCGTACTGGTGGGCGCGATGGACGGGGCGGTCTGTTTCCTGTCGGATTTGATGCGCGCGTTCGGCGAGCCTGTCGATGTGACGACGGTGCGGATGCGGCGGTATGACGGGACCGAAGGCGGTGAGGTAACGGTAAGCTGGCTCCCGCTGCGCGACCGGATCGAGGGTAGGGAAGTCCTGATCGTGGAGGGCATAGTCGATACCGGCGAGACCTGCGCGGTGCTGTCGGAGCGGCTGTCGGAGCTGGGCGCGGCGTCGGTAGAGGTTTGCGCACTGCTGGACAAGCCCTCTCGCCGGACCCACGAGGTCAAGACGACGTACATCGGGTTCAAGGTGCCCGACGTGTTCGTCGTGGGCTATGGCATGGACTACGACGGCGCATATCGAAGTCTTAGGGATGTACGCGTCTTGGAAGAATGAAATCCGGGGCGATACCGGGTAGGGGCACGTTTCAAACCTGCCCCTACGAGAGGTTGACTGGGGGCAATTATCATATCAAAGGACAAAGGAGCAAGTATGCGATTCACCGGCACGTTCATCATCGTCGTCACCGTGTTCGTCACCGTGCTGATCACCTCCAACATCATCGCGGTGAAACCCATTGAACTGATCACCCTCCCGTTCGAGTTCATCGGCAGCAAATCGGTAATCATCCCGGCGGCGATCATCATCTTCCCCATCAGCTACATCGTCGGCGACATCCTGACGGAGGTATACGGCTTCCGCATAGCCCGCGGAGTGATCTGGCTGGGGTTCGCGGCCAACCTCCTGGTCGTCATCGGCCTCTGGCTCGGCGGTCTCATTCCCGCCGCCGGTTTCTGGGAGGACCAGGAAGCCTATGACACCATCCTCGGCCAGGTCCCCTGGATTCTCGTGGCCTCCTTCATCGCCTATCTTATCGGCGAGTTCTCCAACTCCACGGTGCTCGCCCTCCTGAAGTACAAGATGCAGGGACGCTTGCTGTTCGTCCGCACCATCGGCTCGACCGTCGTGGGACAGGGGCTGGACTCCTTCATCTTCATCTACATCGCCTTCGGCATCGGCGGCGACTGGGGCGCGCAGGGCCTCCTCCAGGCCGCCGTCGCCCAGTGGATCGTCAAGATCCTCTACGAGACCGTCGCCACGCCGCTCACCTACGTCGTCGTCGGCTACATGAAGAAGAAAGAAGAGATGGACGTCACCGACGTTCCACGCTCCCTCAACCCGCTGGGTATTTTTGCGTAGGTAGGACTCTGGACTTAGGACTCCCCGCCTACGAAGACCATCGCATAACCCCCTCTCCCGTTCGCGGGAGAGGGCTGGGGTGAGGGTGAAGCTCCCACGATTGCAATACAAGCAATGAAGGTCGTGTAATTCGGTAGGGGCGCGTTTCAAACTCGCCCCAGAAGGCGCGACGTATCTACGAAACAGCCACCCCACAGGAGGCAACCCATGGCATTCGACACCCTCATTCAAAACGGCACCGTCGTCGACGGCACCGGCGAACCCCGCTACAACGCCGACGTGGGAATCTCCAATGGCCGGATCGAAGCCATAGGTTCGCTTGCCCACGCCGAGGCTGCCCGCCGCATCGACGCCACCGAGCACGTCGTCGCGCCAGGGTTCATCGACATGCACTCGCACTCCGACATCACCCTGCTCGACGACCCCGGCGGTGAGAGCAAGGCTCACCAGGGCGTGACGACCGAAGTCACCGGAAACTGCAGCTACACCCCATGGCCTGCCGGGAAGGGCGGCCCCGAGGCGCTCCAGAAGAACCTCGGCAGGACGCTCATCGGCAACGTCAAGTGGGAGTGGCACACCCTCGACGACTGGGCCGGGGCGCTGGAGTCAAACGGCATCAGCATCAACGTCGCCCCGCAGCTTGGACACTCCGGCCTCCAGATCTCGTCCGGGGCCGTCGAGGACCGTCCTGCAACGCCCGACGAACTCCGCGAGATGAAGCGCCTTGCACAGGAGGCAATGGAGATGGGCGCGTTCTCGCTGTCGACCGGACTCTCCGTCGCTCCCTCGGCCTACGGCACCACCGACGACATCGTCGAGCTCTGCGCCTCAATCCGCCACTATGAGGGGGCCTTCTACGCCACCCACGCAAGAGTGGGAAACGGCCTCCACATGTCCGCCATCAACGAGGCCATCGGGATCGGACAGCGCGCCGATATTCCCGTCCAGTTCTCTCACCTCGCCATCACCGACCGGCGCGTGTACGGGCAGGGGCCGACGCTTACCGAACCCTTCGTCGAGGCGCGGGAAAGCGGCTTGGACATCACCTACGACATGTATCCCTACACCGCCGCCGGCGCGGGCTACAACCAGCTCGTTCCCCTGTGGGCACAGGAAGGCTCCATCGCCAAATTCATGGCACGCCTCAGCGACCCCGCGACGAGGACGCGCATCCGCGATGAGGTCCGCGCCGGACTCGGAGGACTGTCGCCGCAGTGGGAGACATGGTACGTGTCCTATATCGAGTCGGATGCCAACCGTCACTGCGTCGGCAAGAACGTCACCGAGATCGCGGAGGAGCGCGGAGTCGAGCCCGCCGAGGCCGTCCTGCAGCTCCTGCACGAGGAGAACGGCTCGGTGCCGACCCGCGTCCACAACCGCGTCGAGGACGACGTCCGCTACTTCATGGGCCACGACCTCGCAATGATCGGCTCCGACGGCCGCGCCGTTTCGCCCCACGGCCCGTACAAGAACGCCCTGCCTCATCCCCGCTTCTACGGCACCTACCCGCGTATTCTGGGCCGCTACGTCCGAGAGGAGCCCTCCGTCCTGACCCTGGAAAACGCCATCTACAAGATGACCGGCTTCCCGGCCCAGCGCCTGCACCTAAAGGACCGCGGCCTCGTCAAAGAAGGTCTGACCGCCGACCTTGTCGTCTTCGACCCCGAAACGGTCATCGACAAGTCCACGTGGGAAAATCCGCATCAGTACGCCGAAGGAATACCCCACGTCCTCGTCAAGGGCGTTCCCGTCGTCGACGAGGGAGTCCACACAGGCGCGAGACCCGGTAAAGTGCTGCGAAGGGGGCAGGCTTAGGGGTGGTATGGTAGTTCGGTGCCGCCGATCTATCGATGTACTGTGGTGGCAATTGCCGGAGTTATACTGGCTGGAAGCGACAACGAGCATCCTCAACGTCACGGGATACTCTGCGGCGTATCCTGTCGCGACATCCCCAAGATGATCTCGCCTCCGTCATCGGTTGGAGCACCGTTGGAAAGCGACTGAGTATCGTTTAGGATAGTGCTATCCGGTCGAGCAGCGCAGGACTAGCAGGCTGAAGATGGCACGCATAAACGAGTACATCCGCTACGAGCCGGACGCTCGGTGCCCTCCACTCCTGTCGATGGGCGTCGCCCTGCAGGGCGTCATGCTTGCCTTGGCGAACACGGTCCTGTTTGTGACCGTTATGGTCCGGGCGGGCGACCAAAGCGAAGAATACCTGTCGTGGGCCATCTTCTCTGCCCTGGCAATAGGCGGAGTCATTACCGCCCTGCAGGCGAGTCGTGCCGGAAGGCTTGGAGCCGGACACGTGCTCATGACCGGCGCCGGCCCCCACTTCATAGCGGTTTCCGTCCTGGCAATGGTGACGGGCGGACTCCCATTGCTCGCAAGCCTCATCGTCGTGTCGTCGCTGGTCCAGTTCGCGCTGGCACAGTGGCTCCCGCTGCTGAGAAGTATCATCACCCCCGTCGTCTCCGGCACGGCGCTCATGCTGATAGCGGTCACGGTCATGGCAATCGCGATTGAGAGGCTGAGAGAGGTTCCCGAGGGAGCCCCGTCGGCCGCGGGTCCAGCCGTTGCCGTGGCGACGCTGGCCGTCGCCGTGATGCTGGCCATGCGGGCATCAGGGATCTGGCGACTGTGGGCCCCCCTTATAGGAATAGTCTCTGGATGCGTGGCCGCCGCGCTCTTTGGGCTGTACGACCCTGAGCGAGTGATCGAGGCCGACTGGCTCTACGTGCCGGATGTCGCCGCATGGCCGGGACTCGATCTGAGTCCGGGCGTAGAGTTCTGGACGCTCCTGCCTGCGTTCCTGATTGTGAGTCTCGTAGTCGGCATCAAGATGAGCAGCGATGGCGTTGTCATCCAGCGAGTCTCCCGGGTCACGCCGCAGGCGACGGACTTTCGCCTGGTCCAGGGCGCTGTCAACACCAACGGGCTGGGTACGCTTCTGGCAGGAATCGCCGGGACGCTGCCCACAATTGTCTACACGCCGTCCGTCGTCACGCTCATCACTCTCACCGGTGTCGCGGCGCGTAGCGTCGGGTATGCCATCGGGGCCATCCTGCTCGTGCTGGCGTTCCTGCCCAAGGCTGCTGCCGTCCTGCTCACGATCCCCAGTCCGGTGATGGGAGCATTCCTGCTGATGATAATGGGCCTTCTCTTCGTGGAGGGCATGAGGATGGTCGTCCAGGACGGGCTCGATCATCGAAAGGCCCTCGTGGTTGGAGTGGCCCTCTCAATAGGAGTGGGACTGGAGAGCCAGGACATCCTCGCGGATCTGCTGGGCGAGACGTGGGGCGCGTCACTCGGCAACGGCATGACCGTGGGCATTCTGGCGGCGATCCTGATGACACTGTTCATCGAGTTGACCAGCCCGCGGCATACGCGCCTGGAGACCACTCTGGACATTTCCGCCCTTCCCAAGATCGACGAGTTCCTCCGGGAGCTTGCGTCCAAGATCAGGTGGAACGACGCCTCGACGGAGCGGCTGCGCGCCGCAGGCGAGGAGACGCTGTCCAGTCTCCTCCAGTCCGACGGCGACCACTTAGCCGATAACGTGCCGCGACTGATAATCGTCGCGCGTCCCGGCGAGGCGGTGGAGTTGGAGTTCCTGGCAGTCTTCGACGAGGAGAACATCGAGGACCGGCTGGCGCATCTGAGCGAGCAGGCCGAGGTCCCGGCGGAACATGAGATATCATTCTGGCTGCTGAGGCACTATGCGTCTGCCGTGCGCCACCGCAAGTATCACGGAATTGACATCGTCACCGTGCGCGTGGAGGGCTCGCGGTAGCTCATTTATCTGGTCACATTCATACAGGTGATACATCCCGGAAAAACAAGAAAGGAGAAGGTTACATGGCAGGCTACGTGATAATAAACAACGAGGTGACGGACGAGGCGAAATACGCCGAGTTTCGCGAGCAGGTTGCAACGACCATCGAGGCTCACTGCGGCCGGTATCTCGTTCGCGGCGGGGCAACCGAGGTCATGGACGGCAGCTGGTCGCCCGACCGTATCGTCGTGGTGGAGTTCGACAGCGTCGATCAGGCGAGAGCCTGGCTGACCTCATCGGAGTACGCCGAAGCCAGGAAGCTACGGATGAAGGCCGCCAGCGCCAGCGTGATAATCGTCGAGGGCGTGTAGCCGCCTCGTTCTGCCTACCGACTCCCCCGGCCGATCTCCCGTAGGGGCGATTCGCGAATCGCCCCTGCCGCCATCTTCGTGATTAGTGGTGTCGGCTGTTGCCGTCATGAATTACTCCGGTCAGCAGTACAAGAGCATCAGCGGTCGCCCTTCACGCGATGCGCAATATGCTTTGCCTCGTTTGCCTTGAGCCACCCGCCGTAGGGAAGGTATACTTTTCACACGGTCGCGTCCGGCCGAGGGGGTTCAGGTGAAAGTAGGCATCATCAACGTCACGGGATACTCGGGCATCGAGCTTGCGCGTATCCTGTCGCGACACCCCGAAGCCGAGTTGACCTCCGTCACCGGTCGGAGCACCGTGGGACAGAGGCTCGGCGAGGTCTTCCCACACCTTGCGGCGGTCGACCTCACGATCACCGAGGACATCACCGAGAGCGTCGATGTCGTCTTCTCCGCCCTGCCGCATAATGCCAGCGCCGAGCGCCTCGCGCCGTTCGTCGAATCGGGCGTTCGGGCAATCGACATCAGCGCCGACTACCGCCTGAAGAACCTCCAAATATATGAAGAGTGGTACGGCGAGCACCCTCGTCCATCCCATATAGAGGACGCCGTCTACGGCCTGCCCGAACTGCACCGCGACGAGGTTGCCGGTGCGCGTCTCGTCGCCAATCCGGGCTGCTACCCGACCCCCTCGATACTCGCCCTCGCGCCCGTGATGGCTGTTGGTCTCATCGAGTCCGACATCATCGTCGACGCCAAGTCGGGCGTCTCCGGCGCGGGCAGGAGCTTGGACATAAAGTTCCTCTTCACCGAGGTGAACGAGAGCGTGCGTGCCTATGGGGCCGGTGGACACCGCCACATGCCCGAGATCGCGCAAGAGCTTGGCCGTCTCAGCGGCAACGGGGCCTCGCCCCTCAGCGTGACCTTCCTGCCACACCTCATCCCGATGACCAGGGGCATCCTCGCAAGCTGCTACGCGAAATTCAGGGCAGGGGAGTCCTTCACTGGAGAAAACGGTCAGCGCCGTCTCATGGACCTGTACCGCGACTACTACGCTGATCACCCATTCGTCCACGTCGCCGACGAGCCGCCTTCCACCAAGCAGACACTTGGCAACAACGACTGTCGCATCTATCCTACGCTCGACCGCTCGACCGGCCGCCTCGTCGCCGTCGGCTGCATCGACAACCTCGTCAAGGGCGCGGCGGGACAGGCCGTGCAGAACATGAACATCATGTTCGGGATGCCGGAGCAGCTTGGACTGGAGGAGCTTGCGCTGTATCCTTAGAGACGTAGGGTGATCATGGGCAATTCAACCCGTTCGCCCTGAGCCTGTCAAAAGGCCGTTTATGGTTCGACAAGCTCACCATGAACGGTCTCAGCGGCGAAAACTGAGACCCTTGAGCAGGAAGGACTGAGTTGAGAAAGAAGAAGATAATCCTCCGGTCACTCATAGTGGCCATCTTGGCCATTGCCGGGTGTACCACCTCCATGTTCACATGGGTCGCCCTTGATACCAACGACTCCGCGGGCGAGGCCGAAGCATTCCTGCTCCTCCTGCGTGAAAAAAGGAGGGCGGAGGCCTACCACGACACCACGACCGCACATTTCCGTGCGCTCCAGACGCTCGAAGAGTTCGACAAGATGATCGAGCTGCTCGGGATTCACGGGATAACCTACCGTCTTGACGTCTGGCGAGACCGGACCCTCGAGCTGGATAATCGTTCCCGCATCCGGGGAACGCTAATTGACCAGGGCGGCGAGGACGTCAAGTTCACGGTCGACGTCGTCCGCGAGCAGGGCGACTGGAAGATCAACGCCTTTGTCGATGACGACCGCGCCAACGTCGGGCCGGGAGCGTGGTTCAAGCAGATCCCCCTGCGCGAGGACCTAAACCTGCTCACGGGCAAGACGATGAAGGTATTCCGCGAATCGATAGAGGCGGGGGACATGTCGGCCTTCTACAGGGCCATGTCCGACTCGTTCACCATCGGCATTACCCTCGAACGCCTTCAGATAAAGTTCCAGCCCTATATGGACGCCAACTATGATCTGACAGGCATCGAAAACCTGAAGCCGACCTACCAGGAGCTCCCCGTCTTCGAGGACATTGGTCTGGGCATCGACGAGGAGGACTTCACCACGATCGAGGACGTCATGATCCTCAAGGGGTACTACCCCCTCAAGCCGATGCCCGTTCCCTTCAAGCTCAGCTACGTCTACGAGCACCCGGAGTGGAAGCTCTTCCAGTTTGACATCAGCGAGCCGACCATTAAGGGGCTGTCTCCGCAGGACTGCATCCTCTGGCTCCAGACGCAGGAGAACAAGGACCCCGCTCAGTGCTTCGACATCGAGCTGAATAGGACACAGCGCGGCATCATCACCGACAGCCGCTGACGAGGTCTAAGGCTCGATAGCCTCTCCATTCGTTGCCAGTCGGCGGAGCGTCGGGATACAATACCACCGTTGGTCGGCGTTGGGACTTCCACGTCTCACCGCGGTTTCAAGACCGATAAGGGCTTCGAGATCACACACTCGCACGCCCGGACGTGGCCCCATCGTCTAGAGGACTAGGACGCTGGCCTTTCAAGCCGGAAACACGGATTCGAATTCCGTTGGGGCCACCAACACCCCGGTCCTCCGTCATGCCGGCATCGTCCACTCTTGTCGCAGGTGCCTCCTGGCCGTTGGCGGGGAAACTAGACCCAGTGCCGCCTGCGCTGGAAGGGATAGCTCGGTATCGATATTCGACGCCGGACTTCGCCTGCAAACAGGCCGGGGAATGAGATGTCCAGTCCTGCCTCGTAGACCTGTGTCACGGCTCTCACGAACCCTCCATCGGACTCGGTCGATTCACCATCGTTTGGCTGGGTGGAAAGGACGACCGGCTTCTCCGCAGACTCCGGCCAGGCGTCGCCGATTCTCCGCCCCATCGTGGAGTCGTGACCGATTCCCACCACAACGTCGACGCCGAGTTGGGCGAGAGTCTCCACGTGACCGGAGAGCAGGGTGGATGCCTGATCCTCTCGAAGCCAGTAGTCGATATCGAGAGCGTCAACAGACTCCACGATCCGGCCGGTCACGCTGCTCACGAGCAGAAGAGACGGCGCAGCAAGCGTGACGCCGTCGAGCGTCGTTTGCAGGCTCTCACTTGCGGCTTGCGAGTCCGCCTCCGTCCCAGCCTCTTTCGACTCTCCAAGACCGACAGCTATGCGCAGACCTGCTTCCAGATCGAACACCCCGGCAGCCTGTGCCGCTGCAATTCGTCCTGAACCCTCCGCCACCACGGCGCTAGGGCGTATGCCGACGCTCGCCCATTGCGCGGTCAGGGCGCACTGAACCGCGTAGGTGGCCGCCTCAGCCCAAGCCGGATCGTTGAGGTCGTGCTCAGTACCGGAGCGACCGAACATCACATCCAGCAGCGAGACACCTCGTTCCTGCCTAATCAGCTCATCGCACCTGTCAAGCACTGCCCGTGTCACAGGCTCACTCCGATAGAGCGCCTCACCCATGCACACCCACGCGCGTTCACTTCCGGCGTACGCGAATGCTGCTTTGTTCGCCTCGCGAGGCATTTCCTCGTTCCCCGGCTCATCGGTGGAGGCGAGAGCTCGGAGTTGCCGCCGGAGCTGCTCGGCATCGTTGAAGACCAGTCCGGCGCGATGCGGGAAGTGGCTCCGGCCCACACCGGCGGTCCAGACCATATCGGACAGCGTCACATCTGAGGCGGAGTCTTCTTCGCCGTCGAGCCACGAGAGATAGCGCTTTGCCGATTCACGGAGCGCGCCCTCCGACTTGCCCGAAAGCGGCAACAGGCGAACCGTACGCTCCGTCGGTGATTCGTCGGACATCGAAACGTTGTCGGCTTGTTCAGGGGGCGATACGGGTATCGGTTGGGGAGCTCCCGCAGGAGAACTTGTGCCACCGGCCTCCGTGCCGTCAGCGGAGGGAGCGTACCCTTCGACCAGGACGTGCGCGTTCGTTCCTGAAAGGCCGAACGCGTTTACACCGGCAAGAGGGGGGCGAGCCGAATTGGTCGGCCAAGCCGTCTTGTCGGACGTTATGCGAACCGGCATCCGGTCCCATTCAAAGTTCGGATTTGGCGTTTCGATATGCAGGCTCTTCGGAATCACCCTCTTATTCATAGAGAGGACGGTCTTGATAAAGGCCGCGATTCCGGCTGCCGATTCGATGTGCCCGATGTTCGACTTTACAGAGCCGACGAGCAGAGGTCGTTCCTCGTCCCGCCCCTTGCCGTATACCGAGGCCGCGGCGTTCAGCTCTATGGGGTCGCCCAGCTGGGAGCCTGTCGCGTGCGCTTCCAGATAGTCGACCTCGGAGGGGGATGCCCCCGCCTGTCTGAGAGCTTCCGCCATTACCCGCTCCTGGGCGGGGCCGTTTGGCACCGTCAGCCCCGCGCTGGCCCCGTTCTGGTTGACGGCGGACCCGCGTATAACGGCATATATGCGGTCGCCGTCGGCCTCCGCGTCGCTCAAGCGCTTCAACACCACCATTCCGCAACCCTCGCCGCGGACATAACCGTCCGCGGAGGCATCGAAAGGACTGCAATGTCCCGTTGGGGACAACATGCCGACTTCCATCATGAACTTGGAAACGCCCGGAGACAGGATCGCGTTCACGCCACCGGCGAGGGCGAGGTCGACCTCTCCCCGCTGCAATGCCGCAACCGCCTGATGGAGCGACGCCAAGGATGACGCGCAGGCCATGTCGACGGGCAGGGCCGGGCCTTCCAAGCCCAGCGCGAACGCGACCCGACCAACGGTTACGCTTCCGGTTGTGCCGAGGTAGTTGTGTTCATTATTCCGGGCTTGGAATAGGTCCCTGTACTCTGCTCCGCCTATTCCGGCATAGACCCCTGTGCGACTGCCTCTGAGGGTCTCAGGGTCCAGTCCCCCGTCCTCAAGGGCCTCCCAACTCGTTTCGAGCAGCATCCGCTGCTGGGGGTCCATCGTCCGCGCCTCGATTGGCGAAATGCGGAAGAACCGCGAATCAAACCAGTCGATGCCATCTACAAACCCGCCGCGCCGGACGCCAACGTCCTCAGCGTCCGGGTCTCCCACGGCGCCGCTCCAGGAACCCGCATCTCGGCGGCCGTCGGTAATCGCATCGGTTCCTGTTTCCAGTAGCTCCCAGAATTCGGCCAAATCGTTCGCGCCCGGGAACCGGCATGCCATGCCCACGACCGCAATCGCATCGTCATCGGTTCTACTTGACTGGCGCTGTTCCGGCACGACAGGTTCAGGCGCTGCGGGAGATGAGGGTGCATCGACAACTGCACTGATCTGACCGAGTTCTTCCGCTATGTGACTCGCCATGGAGGCAATGTCAGGGTAGTCGAATACTACTGTGTTGGAGGCCATGTATTCGCCGGCAAACGCGCGGTTCAGACGGTTGCGCAGTTCCACGGCCATCAGCGAGTCCATACCCAAGTCGAAAAACCCTACTGTCGGCGACGGCGGCGATGACAGTCTCAGGACGGCCTGTACCTCTTGTTGCAGGAAGGAAACCAGCACTTCTTCAGGCCCCGCCGCAGGCGCGCTTCGCAGGCGGGACAGCACGTCTTCCGATGAGGTCGAGTCGTCGGAGATATCATCGTCGTCCGAGGACAGCATGTCTTCGAGGAAAGGAGGGCGGTCCTGGACGGCCTCCTCGAACACGGACCAGTCCATCGACATCACGACGGAAGTCGTGACGTCCTGCCTCACCAATTTTTCGAGGGCCTTGATGCCCTGCTCCGGGGTAAACCAGCGTCCGCCGAGGGCGGCCCTCCGCCGCTCGATCCGCTCCCGCTGTTCTGCCGCTTCACCTATCTCCGACCATGCTCCCCAGGCAATGGCCTGCCCGGGGAGACCCATAGCGCGACGGTGTCCGGCAAGCTGGTCGAGGAAGGCATTGGCCGCGGCATGGTTCGCCTGGCCGGGATTGCCCATAACGCCGACGCGGCTCGAAAAGAGAATGAAGAGGTCGAGATCGAGGTCCACCGTCGCGCGGTGAAGGTGCCAGGCGCCCATGATCTTCGGCCTCAGCACCTGCTCGAAACTCTCCCAGGTCTGGTTGGTGAGCGCGGCGTCCGACAGCACGCCGACGCTGTGGATGACTCCGCCAAGCGGCGGCAAGTTCGCATCTATGCGTTCCAGCATCGCGTCGATTGCCGCGGTATCGGTCACGTCGGCCAGCTCGACCTCTATCCTTACTCCGCGACTGCGTAAGGCATCGATGGCTTCCTGTGCCTCCGGGTCAGGATCTCGACGACCATTGAGCACGATGACTCCTGCTCCATGATCGGCGAGCCACTCGGCAACGGCGCATCCTATGCCGCCGAGACCGCCGGTGACGAGGTAGGTTCGGTCCTCTCGCAGTTGGCCTCTCATAAGGGGTGGCGGTGTGAGAACGATCTTTCCGACGTGCCGCGCTGACCGCATGAAGTCCAGGGCGGCCCCGGCCTCGGCCAGCGGCCACCTGCTGTGGATAATCGGTCCCAGTTCACCCGTTGAAATCCGTGCCATGACGTCTCGCAGGACGACGCCAACCCCTGCAGGGTCGGTCTTCTTCATAACATCCAGTTCGAGGATGTCGTAGGAAACATCGGGACGCACTGCCGCCATCTCTTCATGGCTGAGGATGTCCCTCCTGGCCATCTCGACGAATCGACCGCCGTGAGTGAGGCAGGAAAGGCTGGCGTCGATGAAGCCCTCGCTGGTGAGGCTGTTCAGCACGACGTGAACGCCCTCGCCGCCGGTGGCCTCGAGGATTTCCTCGCCGAACTTGGTCTGGCGGCTGTCGAATATGTGCTTGACGCCAAGCGAACGAAGAAGCGCCTGTTTCGGGGCGCTGGCCGTGGCGAACACTTCCGCGCCTGCGGCCTGTGCAAGCTGGATGGCGGCCAGTCCCACTCCGCCCGCTCCGGCGTGAATGAGAACGCGCTCTCCCGCCTCCAGCCCCGAGAATTGGTACGAAAGCGCGGCCGACACGAAGGCGCTCGGCACGGTGGCGAGTGCCGAGACCGACACCCCCGGCGGAGCCGGAGCCAGCAGTTCCTCATGAGTGATCATCTCGGGCCCGAACGCGCCGAATCCCAGGCCAACCACGCGGTCGCCGATGGAGACGGTTGACACCTCCGTGCCAATGCCGACGACGTGACCGCTTAGTTCCCTACCGAGATCTCCCTCTTCGATGAAGCCGAGAGAACGAAAGACGTCCCAGAAGTTGATCCCAGTAGCCTCGACCGCGACACGGACCTCCCTAGGTTCCAGAGTCCGTGGAGGAAGCGGCTTAATTTCCGGTTTGTCAAATATGCCGCTCTTATTTGGGGCCAGTACCCAGTTCGAGTCCTCCGGCAGGGCCAGCCGCTCGGACGCGGCGTCGGGTCGTACCAAACGCGCAGCCTTTCGACTCCCGGAACGGTGGGCGATGTGATTTTCCGAGTCGGGGTATAGCAGTTCATTCATGAGGTCGGCCGGCTGTCCCGTCGCACCGGGATCAAGATCAATCATACGCGGCTGCAGATGGGCAGCTTCCAGGGCCACTACCTTGCCCATGCCCCAGAGGACCGCGCCGGCAAGCTCACCCGCGCGCTCGCGCTCCAATACCTGCGCCCCGCGCGTGACAAACCATACGCCCTTCTCCGGTATCACATCGGAATCGGACACACCCTGCACTAGCGCTAGCGCGCTTGCGCCGACGCGGGCTACGTCCTCCGCAATCTCCGTGGTGGCTGCCTGCAGTCCATGTCCACCCAGCGCCTGGAGGTGCACGACGCCGTTGAGCGGCATATCGTCGGGCAGACCTTCGATCAGTGATCGCCATGACTCGCGGCTCTCCATATCCACCCGCGCCCTGACAACGGAGGCGCCGTTCGCTGAGGAAACGGCGCCCTCGGTCACGTCTCTGCCGGCGAGAACGACCGTTTGGTTTCGTGCCGACAACTCCGACGCAAGCTCTTCCGCGACGCCTCCGTCGTCGGCTGTAAGGACCCAAACTCCCGGAGACTCGGTTATCTGGGCCGGACCCTGCGCCACGATGACGCCCTTGTCCAGCATTTCGTATGTGGTCGACTCGTCCACTCCCAGAACTTCGACGCCCTCGAATCCCGCGTCACCGAGCGCCTGACCCCAGATCGCGGGAGTGGCCAGGGCGTGGTGCGGGCGGTACGAGTCAGCGAACCTCCACCATCCGTCCAGCTGGCCGAAGGTGAGGTCCATCCAACCGAGTCCCCGAAGGTTTTCGAGCGCAATCAGATGACCCGACGGCGCGAGCAGAGCTCCGCAGTTTGCCAGGGTTTCTTCGAGGAATCGCGTGGCGTGCAGCACGTTTGAGGCGATTATTAGGTCGTAACCGTGGGAATCGAAACCCTGATCGATAGGGTCCTTCTCAATATCGAGCGGACGGTAATCGATGCTGCCGCCGCCGTCGCCGAATCGCGCCTCCGCCTCGGAAAAGAACCCCGCGGAGATATCCGTATACACGTAGTCGAAGCGACCATCAGGAAGCTCCGGGAGCACGGACGCGGTGGCGGATCCCGTGCCCGCTCCGACCTCGATGACTCTGAGTCGGCGTCCTTCGGGCAATTCGGCTACCAACGCCTGTACCGCGTCTGCCAGCATCCGGTTCGCCGCGCGCGCCACGGGGGCCTTCAGATACAGGTCGGCTGCCGTCGGTTCCCCGCTGCTGAACAGCAAGGTAAGCGGGTCCTCCTGACCGCGAAGCACGTCGCCCAGGGCGAGACCCGACCGCCGGAATAGCCCGATCTCGGTCAGCCCGTCGGGGTACATGTCCGTCATGTGGGTGGCGAATTCCTCAAGGTCGCTTGGCAGAACTTCCGGCAGCGGATCGTCGGGCCCAACGACCACGACAAAGCGGTCGTTGGTCTCCTCCAATACCCCCGACCTGGCAACCATTTCGAGCATACGGCGGAACAGGCGTTTGTGCTCAGGGAGAACATCCAGCTGCTCTCTCAACTCTTCGGAATCGACGGACTCACCTTTCACACGTTGCCAGCCAAGCTCCTCCAGCGTCGCAAGTGCGCGGGCCCATGACCATCGTTCCAAATCGGCCAGCAGGGAGTTCCTGCCTTCGGGGTCGACGTTGGCGTCGGTCAGATAGCCGGTAAACAATTGCGAACCTGTCGCAACCGTGCTGGGTGAGGGAAAGAAGTCCGCCGGTATCAGGGCAGATTCAAGGGCGCGGTCACGCCATGCGACCTCGTAAAGCAGGTCATCCACCCCTTCGACCGCAGAGAGCAGCGCCTCCCGCGTGGCCCGCTTGACCGTGTAGCCGCTCAACACCCCCAAGAGAGCGCCGTTCGAGTCATATATTCGCAGCTCTCCGCTCAGGACTTCCGGCGACTCGGAGGATTCCGACTCCGCTTCCTGAGAGGCTTCACTCATGCTCACGTGACAGTACAGCCTGTCCGGGAGCCGCCTGGACAGCCACATTCTGTCCCAGCCGAACGGCAGATAGGTCGCCTCTTCGGGACCGCCGGTCATGTTCCGAGCGACGCCCACGACCTGGAAGCATCCATCCAGCAAGAGTGGATGGATGTCCAACTCGTTCCGGCCCAGGGCTTCGGGCAAGCGCACCTCGCCCAGCGCCTCGCCCGGCCCGGACCAGACCGTTCCCAGCGTTCGGAAGAGAGGGCCGAGGTCGATTCCCGTGCTGCTCTTGGCACGGTAGTAGTCCGGAACGTCGGCAGGAGACATGCGGGACTTCAGTTCTTCCAGATCGGTCCGCGCGCCGGCTTCCGGCGGGGGCGCTCCGGTCGGCACGCGGCCTTCCACGTGCATCGTCCATTCGTCCTCGATCCCCTTGCTGTATAACTGGACACGGCGTGACGAAGGTTGCTCGTCATCATCGAGGACGACCTGCACCTTCCGTCCGTCTTCATCGGCCCCGTCCTGGGAGTCCTTCTCCGAAAAGACCAGGGCGCTGTGGAGCTGCATGTCCTCCAGCACGACCGAGTCGCTTCCCTCCGCGAGTGACGCCGAAGCCGCCATTGCTCCATAGAGCGCGCCGGGCGCGATGAGCCGTCCAAAGACCCTGTGGTCCTTTAGCCATGCCGGATCCGACGGGTACACTTCCGTCTCGAATGTGATCTCCCCGCGGGCGGACTCGTGTCGGACGCCGAGCAGGGGATGGCCTGCGCTCGAACGGCGCTGCTTCGACTGCCGGAGCCAGTGTCGTTCGCGCTGGAACGGATAGCTCGGCAGAGAAATTCTTCGTCGTGTCTCCCCGGTGAACAACCCCTCGAAGGAGACATCCAATCCGGCCTCGTAGGCCTCAGCCACTGCATCTACAAAGCCGCTCTCAGCCTCCGAAGTCGAACCGTCCCTTGGTGGCCTGCGTAGGCTTGCAAGTGCGGCGGGTGCTCCGGCGTTCCCGGACTGATCCGACTCTGGCCAGGCCAGAGTCGCCATGGGCCCCAGCACCGAGTGAGGGCCAATCTCGACCACAAGGTCCACTCCGAGATCGGCCATTGCCTTGACGCCGTCGGCAAACGCCACCGGCTGTCTGGCATGGCGTCTCCAATAGGCCGCGTCCAGCGCCATGCCGGGTTCCACCGCCCGGCCCGTCAGGTTGCTGACAAGAGTTATTGTGGGAGTGCCAATCGCCACACCGTCGAGGGAGGCTTCGAGTTCGTCCAGCGCAGGCTCTACCAGGGCGCTGTGGAAGGCGCGGGTCGTGTTCAGCCTTCTCGTCCGCACTCCTTCCGAATCGAATCGGTCCAGGATGGTCTCTACGTCCGAAGCCGGGCCGCTGACCACTATGTGGGCGCCGTTATCCCCGGCAACACTCAACCCGACGCCGTTGGACGCCGCGTTCAGCGCCTCAACTTCCGATGTCACCCGTTCCGCCGGTGCGAAGATTGCTCCCATAGCCCCTTGTTCAGTCCCGGAGAGCAGACTCCCCCGCGTCGCGGCAAACCGCATCCCGTCTTCCAGGCTGAACACTCCCGCCGCCTGTGCCGCCGCAATCTCGCCGACACTGTGTCCCAGCACGACGCTGGGTGTGATCCCCACCTTGGCCCAGAGCGCGGTCAGGGCGCACTCCAGTGCATAAAGCGCCGGCTGCTCCCAGGCAGTGTCGCCGAGGTCGCCCTCCGCTCCGGCTCGACCGAACATCACGTCCAGCAGGGAGACCCCTCGCTCCTCTCGGAACACCGCCTCGCAGCGGTCGAGGACCGCCCTTGCTACTGGCTCGTTCTCGTAGAGGTCCCGTCCCATGCCGACCCACTGGCTTCCCTGTCCGGTGTAGGCGAACGCTACTTTGGAGGGTGTGCCCGGCTCGATGTTGAGGCTGGACTCAGCCAGTTCAATGAGACGCTCCCGTAGAGATTCAGCGTCATGGAAGACCGCGCCCGCCCGGTAGTCGAAATGACTTCGACCGACGCCGGCAGTCCACGCCATGTCGGAGAGCGTCGGCTCCGATGATGCTCCATTGGACGAAAGCTCCTCGGCCCTTTCGTCAAGCCACGACAGATACCGCTTCGCAAGTGCTCGAACGGCGCTATCCGACTTGCCTGACAGCGGCAGAAAACGGGTCCGGCGCCGACCGACTTCTTCCTCCAACAACGGTAGATCACGTGCGGGCAATGGCGACGAAACCCCAACGGCCTGTGCGGAGCCGGCGCCCGAATTCTCCCTGCTAACCCCGGCTTCTTTGGTGACATATTCCTCCAGCACCAGGTGGGCGTTCGTCCCGGTTATCCCGAAGGAATTCACTCCCGCCAGTCGTGGTCCCCCGCTGCGATTCGGCCAGTCCATCGTGGTTGTCGTCACCTGGATTGGCTGACTTTCCCAGTCGAAACTGGGGTTGGGGTTCTCGAAATGCAGGTGCTTTGGAATGACTCCCCGCTTCAGCACCAGCGCCGCCTTGATCAGTCCTGCCACTCCCGCAGCCGACTCCAGATGGCCGATGTTGGTCTTCACTGAACCGGTCAGGAGGGGGCGGTCCGCCCCGCGTCCCGTCCCATAGACACTCGCCAGAGCATCGAGCTCGATCGGGTCTCCCACGGCCGTTCCGGTCCCGTGCGCCTCCAGGTAGTCGACTTCCGTGGGAAGCACGCCCGCATCGGAGAGCGCCGTTTCCATCACCTGCACCAGCGCGGGCGTGTGCGGGACCGTCAGTCCGACGCTCGTCCCGCCGTTGTTCACCGCCGAGCCCCGGATGACCGCCCAAATGTGATCGCCGTCCGCCTCCGCCTCGCTCAGTCTCTTGAGGACGACGACTCCGCATCCTTCGCCCCGCACATATCCGTTCGCCGACGCGTCGAAGGTCTTGCACTGGCCGTCAGGAGACAACATCATGGCCTCGGCGCGCAGCTCGTATATGCGACCGTTCAGGATGGCCTGAACGCCGCCTGCGATGGCCACGTCCGCCTTGCCCTGCTGGAGGTCTGCGACCGCGTCATCCACCGCCACCATGGCCGAGGCGCAGGCGGCGTCGACCGCCTTGGCCGGTCCCATGAGACCGAGGACGAAAGAGACTCGCCCACTGGTGCCGTTCAGGTTGGTGCCGCTGAGAGCGTACAGGCTTCCCGCAGCCTCGGACGGCTTGCTTGAGTCCACAACCAGCATTCGGTACTCGTCGTTGCTGATCCCGGTATAGACTCCCGTGCGGCTCCCCTTGAGACCGTCAGGATCGATCCCCGCGTCTTCCAGCGCCTGCCACGTCGTCTCCAGCATCATCCGCTGCTGAGGGTCGAGGAACTCGGCCTCGGCAGGCGATATGCGGAAGAACCCGGCGTCGAACTGGTCGATATCCTCGACGAACGCGCCGTAGCGGCACGCATCGTTGCGGACTTCGGGGTCCCGGATAATCTCGCCTAGGCGTCCCACACCGGAACCGGGGACGCCCTCGCTCACCGCGTTCTTGCCCTCGAGCAAAAGCTCCCAAAAGGCGTCCAGGTCCGACGCGCCGGGGAACCGGCACGCCATGCCTACTATTGCTATCGGCTCTCCGTTCGTAGTACGAGATGCCGGATGCGCTGAGGCGCCAACATTGATCGATTCTGTCATAAGGCAATTGTCCCTTGAGTCAGGTTGACAGTTCAAAACAACTCTAACGGTAATTATTGCAAGAGCCGACGGATTGGGAAAGCACTTCCCACCGGCGTAACCGTTCAGAGTTGATGAGATGAACTTAAAAGCCCCAGCGAGTTGTGGAGCGATTGTTCCATAAGGGAGAGGTGAGAACTGAACCTGACCTCAATAGTGCAAGCCGTGAGACTCTGCTGGCGGTCATCTCTGAGCAGCAAACGATCATCACCGAGTTGCGACGACGGATAGAGGAACTGGAGAGGCGGGGTCCTCCTCGGGGGATGCCCGGCAACAAGCCTGCTCCTAAGCGGTCTCGACCTTCTTCGCACGGCCGGGCCAATCGCGGCCTGCCCGTTGTTGTGGCAGGCGGTGCGATGGGCTTCTGCGATTTGAGGTCATATTCCCCGTCAATCTCCGCGAAATGCCTATGTGTACCTTGCCGCGCCTGAGAGCCGGGCAGACCCGCCGACTGATTTGGAGGAGATCAGATGCAACATTGTGGGCAACATTCGTAGGTGAGATCATCAAGAAATGTTGCATGGTGTTGCATTTTGTTGCATTTTTCCTCGTTATAGTAAAGTCGCCCGGTCAGCGACAGCACATACATAATTCCAGCGAAGACTACCTGTGTGTACTTTGCTGGGTCGGGTGATATGCCCGGGAGCTAACAGAACTCGTTTGCTGATCCAGAGGAATGCGGATGCCACACGATGAGCCAGCTCCGTAGGAGAGACTTCTCAAAAAGCGTTGATTTTGTGGCATGGTGTGGCATTTTGTGACATTTTCCTCGTTATAGTAAAGTTGCTTGGCCGGTGACCGCACACACCTATTGTGGCGCATATGTTCTTATTTATCAAGTCAGAGTGCGGTGGAGCAACAGTTCAGAGTTTATGTCGTGAATTGCAAAGACCCCCCTCTCTGTGTCTCTCCCCCGGCGGGAGAGAGACCGTAGATTCTTCGCCGCTGCGCTCCTCAGAATGACAGCAAGAGGAGAATTCCTGTATATCTCATCGACTCTGAACAGTTACCCCCGCGGGGGTGTGCCGCAGATAGCCTTAGCCGTTCCCCGGCTCGATGGCCTGGCGCATCCTGCGGCGGAGCCAGTCGCGGAAGTTGATCCGGTCGTCAGGGATGTCAGCTTCCTTTCTCACTCAGCGAAAACAGCGATACATGTGATCGCGAGAGTTAAAAGTAAGGCGGCAGCGAAGCAGCCACACCCAATCTTTCTAAACATCTCATTGGATGCACCCTGTTCCCGGTGGGCGTGACAGAACTTTCCACCTTCGAGAGCGTCTTCGTTGCAGCCTACTCTTGTGTACCACCCGATGTACTGACACTTCATGTCAGCTTCCTTTCTGCATCGCATGGGCGAAGAGCTCGTCGTCGGTCATGCCTAGCTCTTTCGGGCTCTTCGTGTGATTTCCCCTATAGAGTCGTTGTAACCTTTGCGAAAGTCTTCACTGATACAGTTGACATTGTGCGCGATTACATCAACTGACCTTATCTCCCTGACCACCTGAAGTAGAACGGCTTGGTTGACTTGCAAGCCCTGTTCGAGATAGTGCCTAGACAGGTGCTCAAACAGTGCTTTATATGCGGTAAGTGCTCCTGTTAGTTGTTCGGCCCTAGAATCCTGATTCATCGACGTTATTTCCTTTCAGAGTCTATCAGCGTGACTCGAACTCGGATAACCTCACGACCTCTCTATATCCAACACGATCGAGGCTCGCACAGATCGAGTCCTCAATCCCAAATCCCCCAACGACCTCGTCCTTACCATTCCTGATGATGACCACCGACACTCCGGCCGCGGAGTGCCAAGTGCATTCGAGTACTGCTACGTCCTTCGTAGCTGCGTGAGCTGACGGCACCGGGGGAACACTTAGCCCTTGGCTGTCCTGTTCCCCACAAGCTACGAGTACCATGATACCTATACCCAGTAACACCAAAACTTTCATTGTTTTCTCCTTCCATTTGAGAATCACATCATCCCCCGCTTCTCCATCGTTTGCTCGAAAGCGGGGGCCCTGGCGCCGCGCACAGTGAGGTGCTTGCGGCGCCGCTTGCCGAAGGCGTCGCGTCGGAGGTCGACGATGAGTTCCCATGATCCGGGAGAGCGCTGGTGAAGTGAGCCTTTCATGGGCTAGTCGTCTTCGACAATTTCGAGGGTATGGGGTGAGAAGCCCGAGACTACTTCTCCATCTATCTCAACGGCATATCCACTAACCCATTTAACTACTCCGGTCTTGCCCTCCAAATCTTTCCTCCTTGTGCGCCACCCGATTTTGACGCGGTCGCCCGGAAGGGGCCAGTCCGCAAAATCGAGAAGCCGCTTGAACCGCTTGCTGAAATGGGACATGTCGTTCTCCTTTCATTGCTTGGTTATGATGACTAGATGTAGTTGCTGACGATTTGCAGGGTGAAGCCCATTACCAGGCAGGCGAGCGCGACGTAAGATGTCCGTTCATAGGTCTTTGCCTTCTTGGCTTCATCTGGATCCTTATCCCAACTGAGTATTATGCTGCCTCCTCTGTTGACTTCCGGGGGCAATCCGAATTTGAACAGTAGGACTACCCCAACGATGTCCAGTGCCAGTCCAACCGAGTTGACTATGTCACTCATAGTTCTACTCCTTCCCCATCCAGCCGTTTTGCTTGTTGAGACAGCGGAGGCCGGTGAGGATGTCCTTGGTTGTTCCCACTACCCGGAGATGGCGGCGAAAATCAAGACGGCCAGGACGATGACGACGAGAATGGCCAGGGCGATGTAGAGTCTGTAGATGTCGGTCACTGGCGGCTCCTATCCTTCGATGGCGCTAGGCTCACTCCCCGTCTATATTCGCACGCGTTCACGCTGTTTCCGCCTCCAATTCTTGTGCGAAATGACTTATCCATCCTACGACATAGGCTACAACTTGTGTGTAACGTCAACGTAACCTTTTGGGCAAACGCTATGACTGTTTGTGACCTTTTGCCGAAGATGGTACCTACCTCTCGGATTGCTGCGAGTTTTGTAAGTAAAGCAAGGGGGAGTATCGGAGGTTCCGTTTGCTCCGAGTTGGTTGACATTTTAGGAAGAGTGTTTATGCACGATTACATAGCCGAAGGACTAACCTGCCGACACGCTGCATTGCGCGGTGTGTCGGAAGAGTCTGGAATGGACCGGCAACCCCAACATCAAGCAAAAGGGACCGTATCTGCCGGTCCGTCAGGTCGCAGCGTAACCGTTCAGAGTTCACGAGAGCGCTCGACACACACAACCACCGCCATAGCCTCAAGCCCACAGACCATTTGTCCCCTCCCTCCCCCTTGGTGTACGTTGTACTCCCCAAACATCCTCCGAAGGAGCCGGCATGATTATCGACGGTCACGCATACTGCTTTCCCCCGAGAGACGAGGCGGCGGGATACTCCTCGGTTGAGGAGAAGTGGCTCGAATTCCAGCGTGAGATGAGCGGACACCACCAGCCCGTGTGGCGCGTCCGAGACCGCGCTCCCGCCGACAACTCGACCCTTATCGATCCGGTGACAAGGGAGCTACACGACGTTCAGTTCACCGTGCACCGGAACCGCATCACGTGGGACTACGAGGGCGAGACCTACACCAAGCAGTACTACCCGCCGATGCTCTACCGGGGAGACGCCCCAGCCGAACTCCTGGTCACCGAGATGGACTACGCGGGCGTCGACATTGCCCTGCTCCACACTTCCACCCAGCTAGGCAGGCTCAACGACTACCTGGCGGACGCCCATAGTCAGTATCCCGACCGGCTGAGGTGGCTGGTCAACATTCCCGAAGCCCAAGTCCTGGATGACCCCGACGCCGCGATGGCCGAGGCGACTCGATGGCTGGCGACGGACGGCGCCGCCGGATACCAGTTCCACGCCAAGTTCTACTACCTGGGCGGAACCTCCGAGCCGTGGGACGGTGAGCCGATGCGCCCCTTCTGGGACGCCATAGCCACGCCCGGATCGACCGTCTACTTCACCCTGTTGGGTGCGCGGGACGAGTCACGCTACACCGTGGCCGAGAGGGATACCTACATCGAGGAACAGAGAACGCTGGCCCGATGGATGGAGCGATACCCCGACGTCAACACGGTCATCACCCACGGCTTCCCCTGGCGAAGCTACGTAGACAACAATCGTGTCGTCCTCACCGACGACCTCTGGGACGTCTTCGAGGCCCCGCAGTGCCATCTGCAGCTGCTCTTCGCCATTCAGCTAGGCAACCTCTTCGAGTACCCCTGGTCAGAGACGGAGTCCGCCCTCCAGCAGTGCGTCGAGCGCATAGGCGCCGACCGGCTCATATACGGCACCGACATGCCCATGGTCGGCCGCTTCTGCACCTATCGCCAGACCCTCGACCAGTACCGCAACCACTGCGACTTCCTCACCGACAGCGAGCGCCGCTCGATCACCGGAGGAACCGCCGCCCGCCTTATGGGCATTGACGCATAACTCGCGACTTGGCGAAAAGTGACATCAGCGTAAGAGAATCGTCGAATATGATTGCGTCACCACGTACATTTCACCTCACGGCCCACCATGGCTGACTCCCCCCTCAAACGCGCCGTCAAGTCCGGCTGGGACGAGATGTCCGACCGCTACCAGCGCCACGCCGTGATCTCCACCGACGACGTGCACTACGGCCCCCTGATCCCCGGCGAGAAGGAGTTCCGGCTGCTCGGCGACGTTCGGGGTAAGCGCGTCCTCGAGCTCGCGTGTGGAGGCGCCCAGAATTCCATCGCGCTCGCCAAGTGGGGAGCCTGCGTCACCGCCGTCGACCTGTCGCCCAAGCAGCTTGCCCACGCCCGCCGTCTCGCAACGAGCGAAGGTGTAGACGTGTCCATGATTCAGGCCGACATCGAGCGCCTCACGATGTTCGCCGACGACTCGTTCGACATAATCCTCTCCTCGAACGGCATCGAGTTCGTCACCGACATCGGCGAATGCCTGCGTGAGTGGCATCGCGTCCTGCGGCCGGAAGGCATCGCGGTGATCTCGACCGTACATCCCCTGGCAGCCTTCGAGTGGGATGAACGGCAGGGCGCTCTGCTTATACAAAACTACTTCAACCTGCCGGTCGAGGTCTGGCAGGACGTGGGCGAGACGGACGGCCAGCGAGGACTCACCTTCTTCCGCACAATCGAGGAGATGTTCTCAACGCTAACCGGCGTAGGCTTTTCCGTCGAGCGCTTCCTCGAACCTGTCTCCTATCCCATCCACCGGATGTCCGATGCCGAGAAGGCTAAAATCCCTTATCGCGGAACGACCTGGGAGTCCGACTACGAGCGAATGAGCAAAATCCCATTCAACATCATCTACGTCGCGCGAAGGCCAGGTTGAGGACGGCTACCCCTCGTCTTCCTCGACCTCCAGGTACTTGATATTGGCGTCCATCACCTGCCGGATCCTGTCCGCGTCGGGATGGTCGCCGAAGTAGACGATGTACAAACCGCGCTCGTGATAGGACGCGCCGGGGTTCTCCGGGTCGTACCCCCACAGGCCCGTGCCCGCCCTGATGATGTCCTCTATCGCGATGACGCCCTCGCGAAGATCGTCGCGGTCGGGGAAGCGGTAGATGAGCACGTCCCGCCCGTTGACCTTCACGCTGGTGTCCTGCGGCGCGCCGATAAACAACAGCCGCTCGTCGCTCTCGGCTCCCACATCGAAGTCGTTGCTCTTGAGGATGCCGATCACTTCGCTGGTCTCCTCGCCGCAGGCCGCCGCCAGTAGCGCTGACGCCGCAAGAGCGAGGAGTATCATCGCAATCTTGATAGTAGCTCGTTTCATTTCACCGTTCCGTCATGTGTTCGCGGGAACATGTAGAATATCGCAGGCCGCCATCGAAGCATATCGACAGCGGCGCGACTCATTATATCCCAAGTCGCTGACACGCGGACGCTCGATTGCAAGGCATGATTGCGTAACTGTTCAGACTTCGTGAGAGTGCTCGACACAGAGGCCCACCGTCATACCCGCCCCGTGCCGCGATACGGGGCGGGTATCCACAAGGGAAGGGGTGTTCACATCTCACCAAGACTGAACAGTTGCTGTGACTGAGTCATGATTGACATGGTCGTTCATATCTTCCTAAAATACGTTTGTGTGCAATCCGCCCCTGACTTCCGATGTTCCGACGGCGAAGGGTAATTGAATGGCGCGTCGTTTCCTGATCGTGTTGCTGTCGGTGCCTCTGCTCGCATTGGCCTCTCTCGGCTGTGACAGTGGTCCCGACGGTGAGGTCCTGCCGTCTCCAACCCCGACTTCGGGCGAGGTTACAGCGGACATATACGACGGCGACCATCCTGACTTGAACGTCTACATTGGAGCGCGTATCCGCTGGAGAAACCTCGGAGACATCGCGCACACGGTTACGGCCAAGGACGGTTCGTTCGATACAGGCCCAATCGAGGAGGGACAGCGGTCCGGCTACATCTTGTTCTCGAAGGTGGGCACAATCGAGTATTACGATACACTCAACCCCGGAATGGTGGGACGAATCCAGGTTTTTGAAAAGTAGAGCCTCGACGATGCGTCGAGCGGGTAATGCGGCCTGAGTCTAAACAGCGTACAGTTGCAGGGCTGTTCCAACAGAGGAGGATGTTCAATGTGGCCGACCAACGTTATGCGGATCGGTGGCCTTTTGCTCATAGCCGCGGTCATGACCATCGCGGGACTCGGTTGTGGAGGTGCGGAAGAACCTGACGGGTTCGTAGCGGTCTCACCCGACCGTGACGACATCCCGGCTCCCCAGATGTTCGACGACGGCACTTACGTCGCTCCGAAAATTCCCCCGGGAGGGTATCCCACCTACGCCTGGGATGGGCCAATCCCCACAAGGTTCAATGAGTCCCCCTTCTCGGCGCAGCTCGTCAAGGAGGGCAAGATCCTCCCCATCGAGGAGCGTCTCCCCATACAGGAAGATGTCCTCGTAGTCCTGCTCGACAACGAGGTCGGCATTTACGGCGGCACCATGCGACTGACGTCCTTCACCCCCGGCAGGATCGACTCGTTGACTACCACCGGCTGCTTCAGGCGTGACGCGGACAGCATCGGGCGGGTGGTCGGCATCTGCAAGGACATGAAGCTGAGCGCCGACGGCACGACCTACACTTTCACGCTCCGCAGGGGCGCAAGATGGTCGGACGGGTATCCGCTGACCATCGAGGACTTCCGGTTCGCATGGGAGGACCTCAACCTGAACCGCGAGTACTTGCCGCGTCTTCCGCTTACGCTCGTCAACCCCATTACCGGCAACGGGCCGACGTTCAAGGTGATCGACGACCTGAACTGGAGCCTCACGTTCGACAGCCCCACCTTCAATCTGATCGAGTCGAAGAGTGGCGCGGTGTACAGCGGCACCAAGGGGTGCCAGCGTGGGAGCCCATGCTTCTACTCCGCAAGCCACGTATACAAGCGCTATCACCCCAAGTATGGCGACGAGGATGAAATCCGTCAGCTCATGCGCTTCTACTCCCGTGAAACCTGGAAGGGGCTGATGGAGGAGATGCAGCAGAAGCGCCGTTGGATCGGCGTCCAGTCGGAACCGGTCCCAACGGAATTCGATCCCGAGTACATTTACGACGGAATTCACTATGCTCCATGGCCCGGCGGCTATGTGACCACCGAGCTTTCGGATGCTAAGAACCAGTATGACCGCAACCACTACTTCATGGGAGTCGATCCCCTCGGAAACCAGCTTCCCTACATGGACGGCGTCGTTGCCTTCCAGGTTGAGAGCCGTGAGGTTGCCGTCTTCCGCTGCATGGCAGGGGAGTGCGACCTCGGCAGCGGCGATCTGATCCTGTCCGAGGTGCCGCTCTATCTCTCCAATGCCGAGAAGGGCGACTACAGCCTCGAAATCTATCGGTCTGCCGCAGGCGGCGATACAACCGTCCTCGTCAACCAGGAGTACAACGAGGATCCCGAGATCGGCGAAGCGCTGCGCACGCACGACTTCCGCCTCGCGCTATCCTACGGCTGGAACAGGGCCACGACCAACGAGACCGTCCTGGCAGGCCTCGGCTCGCCGCAGAACTGGACTCCCCATCCGACCACGCCCTACTACCCGGGCGAGGAGTGGGCCAACTTGGATCTCGGCTACGACCCGGAGAAAGCCAAGCAGCTTCTCGCCGGCATCGGCTACACCGACGACGACGGCGACGGCTACGTCGATCGGAAGGACGGCACGGGGCCGATGACCCTTTACTTTGAGGCCTACGACCAGCACTTCTCGATTGTCGAGCTGCTCCAGGCGGACTGGGCGAACATCGGCGTCAAGCTCATCGTTCGAGAGGGCGCGCGCGCGTACAAGGCCGCCGAGCGAAACAAGCAGTACTTTGTCATGCTCTCATCCAGCTACGGTGACAACCCCTGGCAGGTCGCATGGACGAGGCTCATCCCGCTGGTCAAGGGAAATCAGCTCGCTCCCACCATCGGTGAGTACTACCAGACGGGAGGGCGTGAGGGCATGTCGCCCGGCATAAACCAGGAATTCCGCCCGTCCGCGCCTTCCGAGACGTACCCTGCGGACACCAGCGGCAACCTACAGCACATGCAGGGCCTCTGGACCGAGGGCCGAAAGATCGCCCAGTTCAGTGAACGACGAATCGAGCTCGGCAAGGAGATATACCGCACGATCGCCGAGAGCAAATACCACATAGGCGGACTCGCCTTCACCGGCATCTTCAGGGGAATCCGAATGCGGCGAAACAACGTTCGCAACACCCCCAAGAACCACTTCCCCTCCGGCTTCGGTGGCACGAGGGAGGCCTTCTACTTCGAGGATGGCATCGACAACATGAACAACCAGGGCAACCGCTCGAAGAGATATGGCAGCGTCCACTTCCTCGATCCCAACTACTGGGACTAACGACGACAATATAATGTAGGGGCGATTCGTGAATCGCCCCTACTCACACCGTCATTCCCGCGCACGCGGGAATCGAAAACTCCCTGCACCCTCTGCGGTGATTCCCCCCCTCCTGTGCTCCCTCCCTTCCTGTGGTAAGGTACGTTCCCGCAACCATCACCGAGAAGGGGAGCCTGATGGACCTCCAAGAGACCAAGGCCGCCGTACTGGCCCAGATCGACCGGCGGGCCGAAGAGGCGCTCGATGTAGCCAAGCACATCCTCAACGCGCCCGAGCCGGGTTTCCGCGAGCAGGGCACCTCCCGGTTCGTCGCGCAGAAGCTCTCGGAGCTTGGCATCCCCTTCGAGGACGGCCTCGCCCTGTCCGGACTCAAGGGCATGTTGACCGGCGGCAAGTCCGGTCCGACCGTCGGCGTCTTCGGCGAACTCGACTCGCTCATCGTCCCCGGCCACCCCTTCGCCGATCCCGAGACCCACGCCGCCCACGCCTGCGGACATCATACCCAGATCGGCTCCCTGCTCGCCGTCGCCATGGGCCTGCAGGCGACCGGCGTGCTTGAAAATCTGGCAGGTCGCGTGGCGCTCCTCGTCGTGCCTGCCGAGGAGTTCATCGAGATCGAGTACCGCGACGGTCTCAGGAGTCAGGGCAAGCTGGAGTTCCTCGGCGGCAAGTCGGAGTTCGTCAAGCTTGGCGTCATGGACGACGTGGATATCGCCATGATGACCCACACCGAAAACCAGGACTGGATCTACAGGCCCGGCACGATGCTCGGCGTCGGCGCGAACAACAACGGCATGATCGCCAAGCGGATTCAATTCAACGGTGTCGCGTCCCACGCGGGCGGATCGCCGCACCTCGGCGTCAACGCCCTCAACGCAGCCAACATTGCACTCATGGCCATCCACGCCCAGCGCGAGACCTTCCGCGACGACGAGAGCATTCGCATCCACCCGATCATCACAAAGGGCGGCACCGTCGTAAGCTCCGTGCCCGCCGACGTCCGCATGGAAACTTTCGTGCGCGGTTCTACTATCGAGGCCTACATGGCAGCGGGCGAGAAGGTCGACAGGGCGCTCCGAGCGGGAGCGATGGCGGTCGGCGCAAGCGTCGACATATCGACCATCCCCGGCTACACGCCGCTGGCCCAGGACGAAACCCTCACCGATCTCTACGTTTCCAACGCATCTCAGCTTGTCGGAGCCGACAAGATCGTGCGGATGGGTCATCGCTCCGGCTCCACCGACATGGGCGACATCTCGCAGATCATGCCTGCCATCCATCCCTACGTCGCCGCCGCGACCGGCAAGGCCCACGGCAACGACTACGTCGTGCAGGACTACGAGCTCGCCGTAACCACCGCCGGCAAAGCCATGGCGATGACCATCATCGACCTGCTCTTCGACGACGCTCAGAGGGCCAACGCCATCGTCCGCGACTTCCAGGGCGGCATGAGCAGGAGCGGCTACCTCTCCTGGCTTCGCGGCATCTACTCCGAAGAGACCTACACCGAGTGACCGCTGCCGAGTCGCTCAAGGCCCTCGCCCAGGCCGCCATCGACCGGCGGCGCGACTGGATCATCGACATCGCCGAGCAGGCCCTTCGCAGCCCTGAACTGGGCTTCCGAGAGTTCGAGACATCGCGACTCGTCAGCGAGAAGCTCACAGAACTCAATATCGAACACACCAAGGACGTTGCCATCACCGGAGTCACCGCCACCCTGCGCGGCGGCAACAACGGCCCCACCGTCGCCATTTTGGGCGAGCTCGACGCCCTGCCTTTGCCCGGCCACCGGTCCGCCGACCCTATGACCGGAGCGGCCCACGCCTGCGGCCACAACTCCCAGATAGGCATCATGATCGGGGCCGCGGTCGGCCTCATGGTGCCCGAAGTCCTCCGCGCGTTCTGCGGAGATATTGAACTGATGGCTGTCCCCGCCGAGGAGTTCGTCGATGTGGAGTACCGCCTGGGTCTCCGGCGAGAAGGGAAGCTCCGCTTCCTCTCCGGCAAGCAGGAGTTCATCAGGCTCGGCGCATTCGACCGCGTGGACATGGCAATGATGGTTCACACGTCGGCGACCGCTGAGGACGCGAAGTTCTCGCTCGGCGGCACGACCAACGCGCACGTCGGCAAGTACGTCCGGTTCCTGGGCAAGTCCGCCCATGCCGGAAGCTCGCCCCATCGCGGAGTCAACGCCCTCCAGGCCGCGCTCGTCGCGCTCAATGCGGTGAACACCCAGAGGGAGACGTTCCAAGACCCTGACGTAGTGCGTGTCCACGGCATCATCGCCCACGGCGGCGAGGCCGCCAACGCCACGCCCGCCGAGGTGCGCTACGAGGGCAGGGTGCGCGGTCGCTCCATCGGCGTGGTGGACGATGCCGCCGCCAAGGTGGACCGCTGCCTGAGAGCCGGGGCCCTCGCTCTCGGCGCGTCGGTCGAGATCGTCACCATCCCCGGATACTTCCCGCTCCTCAACGACCCCGGACTCTCGTCGGTGTTTCGTGACAACGCCGAGACCCTCGTGGGAACGTCATCATTCGCGAGTCAACCGAGCAGTCAGCCGAAGGGCGGCTCGACCGACATGGGCGACCTCAGCCAGATCATGCCGGTCATCCATCCGTACACCGGCGGATGCTCAGGCACAGGACACGGCGACGACTACCGCGTCACCGACTACGACCAGGCAGTTGTCAGACCGGCAAAGGCCATCGCCATGACCGTCATCGACCTCCTCACCAACGACGCTGCAAAGGCCAAGCAGGTCATCGGGAACTCTCGCCCTGCCATGACCAAGCAGAGCTACCTCGCCCTCCAGGACTCCCGGATGTCCGAAGAGACGTACACCGGATCGTAGGGCACGGTTATACCGGCCTGAGCAGTTTCCCCGATCTTTCGACAATTGCCTTAGGTTTTTCTGCGAATGTATAATGAGTGTTCAAGTTCGTACACCACCAGCCCAAGGGAGGCGGACACATGGCCATCGACACATTGACCGAGACTGGCACTTGGGTAACCAAGTCGGGACTGGCGCAGATGCTCAAGGGCGGCGTCATCATGGACGTCGTGACCGCCGAGGAGGCCCGGATCGCCGAGGACTCCGGCGCCTGCGCCGTCATGGCGCTTGAGCGAGTGCCTTCCGATATTCGTAAGGACGGCGGCGTTGCCCGCATGGCCGATCCCACCAAGATCATCGAAATCAAAGAGGCCGTCACGATTCCGGTCATGGCGAAGTGTCGCATCGGCCACTTCGTCGAGGCGCAGATACTCGAAGCCCTGAAAATCGACTACATCGACGAGTCCGAGGTGCTCACCCCCGCCGACGAGAACAACCACGTCGACAAGCACAACTTCACCGTTCCGTTCGTCTGCGGCGCGCGCGACCTCGGAGAGGCCCTCCGTCGCATCGGCGAAGGCGCGGCCATGATCCGCACCAAGGGCGAGGCCGGGACCGGCAACATCGTCGAGGCCGTCCGCCACGCAAGGACCGTCCTCGGTGAGATACGCCGCATCCAGAACATGACCGAAGACGAGCTGATGGCGACCGCCAGGGACCTCAGGGCCCCGTACGATCTCGTCAAGGAAGTCCACGACACTGGTCAGCTTCCCGTCGTGAACTTCGCCGCCGGTGGTATCGCGAGCCCTGCCGACGCTGCCCTGATGATGCAGTTGGGAGTCGATGGCGTATTCGTCGGTTCCGGCATCTTCAAGTCGCAGCAGCCGGAGCTCATGTCAGCGGCCATCGTCAAGGCCACCACGAACTACAACAACCCCGATGTCCTCGCGGAAGTCTCGCGCGGACTCGGCGACGCCATGCCCGGCCTCGACGTTCGTACCATGCCCGTCGAGGAGCAGCTGGCAGTCAGAGGCTGGTAGGCTTGACCAGAGTCGGAGTCCTGGCCATTCAGGGCGATTTTCTCGAACATCGCCTGATGATCGAGGGCCTGGGAGTCGAAGCGCCCGAAGTGCGGCTCGGCAAGGACTTGGCGGGGCTGGACGGCCTGGTAATTCCCGGTGGGGAGAGCACGACCATCGTCCAACTCCTCGACATCTTCGACATGAGAAACACGGTCGTCGGACTCGTGCGAGAAGGATTGCCTGTCTGGGGCACCTGCGCCGGAATGATAGTCCTTGCCGACCGTCTCACCGACCACCGTCCCGAACCGCTCCACCTCATGGACATCGAGGTTAGCCGCAACGCCTTCGGAAGCCAGGTCGACAGCTTCGAAGCCGACCTCGAAGTGGACGGCCTCGGAGATGTCCCGTTCCGTGGCGTCTTCATCCGCGCCCCGATCGTCAATACGGTCGGGCAGGACGTCGATGTCCTCGCCCGCCTGAACGATGGTCGTCCCGTAGCCGTGCGGGAGAAGGACATGCTGGCAACGGCATTCCACCCCGAATTGACCGGCGACTCGCGAGTCCACAACTTGTTCCTCAACATCGTGAGGGGGTGTCTTTAAAGGTGTTGCCAAGCGACATTATTCTGTTCGCCCTGAGCCTGTCGAAGGGCACTTCATGATTCGAACGTCACGTCCGGCAGACGTCATTCGCTACGGCGTGTTCGGTGGCCCCGCGCCGGGCAACCGGGCGTATCCTCTCGCCTCGGTGGATAATCAATCTTCACCTGCCATGTCCAAGCGCGAGGTGATGTCCTCCGCGGCCTCATTGCGCAGCAAGGACACCCATTCGTTGACCCTCGCTCATGGCCGTTACGTGCCGGCCATCGTCGCTGCCAAGCCCCGATCAACTGTCCGTGCCTGGGAAATGACCCAACTGCTCGTCGATTCGCCGGAAGATGCCACGTGCCGCGAAGTCTTCGGCATCCTCTTCCGCGAAATAGCCCATCGGGGAGGCGAGCGACTCTTTCTCCGCCTTCGCGAGGACGACCCGCTCCTACAGATCGCGGCCACCTGTGGCTTCACCAAGTACGGCGAAGAGACCCTGTTGGCTGGGCCGAAGGTGAGTTTCCCCGGTGTGTCGACAGAGGGCATTCATGAGGTAAAGCCGGTGGACGAGCACGACCTGTTCCGGCTCTACAACACCTCGACGCCGTCGCGCGCGCGCTTCGCCCTCGGCATGACCGCCGACCAGTGGCGCGCTGCGCGGGAACCAACAGGCTGGCGAACCCGCGAGTACATCTACCGCCAGGACGACGCGGCACAGGGCTGGGCCCAGGTCATCCGAAAAGGCCGCTCAGCCATACTCACCCTGATGAGTCATCCCAACGCCGACAACTCTGTTCCCGCACTCGTAACCCACGCAATGTCCCGCTCATGGGGAGTCGGAAACTGGTACATCCTTGCAGGCGATCATCAAGTCCGGTTACAGGCCCTCATGGGACAGCGCGGCCACTGGGAGGTCGCTCGATACGTTACCATGGCCAGGGCGATCACCAGCCCTGTGACCGTTGCTGAAGCAAGACGAGCCGTTCGTATCTCCGGCCTCAACCCTGCCGTCGATCTGTCCGAACGCTACCAGTCGTCCACCAGAGAAGAGTCATACGCAGCCCGCAATTCGTAATACTTTCTACTCACTACTTTCTATAGACCCATGCAACAGTGGATTGAAACAGACCTCGAGGAGGTCATCGAAAAACTCCCTCCTCGGATCGCGGAAAAACTCGTAGACAGGGAAGACAGCGACGAGCTTCTCGAAGTCGTCCTCGATCTCGGACGGACGCCCGAGGCCCGTTTCCCCGACGACACCGTTGTCCTCAGCGACCGCGAGATCGACCACAACGACCTCGAATACGTCACCCAGAACATCAGCCCGTTCGGCGCCGACAACAGGGCCGGCATCGAGCGGACCCTCCACCGCATCTCCGCCATCAGGAACCGCACCGGCAAGGTCGTCGGCCTGACCGTTCGCGTCGGTCGCGCGGTATACGGCACCATCCGCATCATCGAGGACATCGTCCGAACGGGAGAAAGCATCCTCCTCCTCGGCAAGCCCGGCGTCGGCAAGACGACCATGCTCCGTGACGTCGCCCGCGTCCTCGCAGACGACGCCGGAAAGCGCGTGGTCATCGTCGACACCTCCAACGAGATTGCCGGCGACGGCGACATCCCCCACCCCGGCATCGGCTCGGCCCGCAGGATGCAGGTCCCGTCCCCCGACCAACAGCACGCCGTCATGATCGAGGCCGTTGAGAACCACATGCCCGAGGTCATCATCATCGACGAGATCGGCACGGAGCTTGAGGCCAACGCCGCCCGCACCATCGCCGAGCGGGGAGTGCAGCTTGTCGCCACCGCCCACGGAAACACCCTCGAAAACCTCGTCCAGAACCCCACCCTCTCCGACCTCATCGGCGGCATCCAATCCGTCACCCTCGGCGACATCGAGGCCCGCAGGCGCCGCACTCAAAAGACCGTCCTTGAACGCAAGGCCCCGCCCACCTTCGACGTCCTCGTCGAGATTCAGGGACGCAACAACGTTCTCATCGCGCTCGACGTCGGAGAGACCGTCGACAAGGTGCTTCGGGGCTTCCGCGTCTCCCTGGAGAGCAGGTGGGTCGAAGAGGACGGCGAGGTCCGCCGCGCCCAGTTCGAGCGAAGCCCCTCCATTCTCGTGCAGGGCAATACCATGGGCGCGAGGAGCCGCTTCGACTACCGCCCGGTCGAGCCTATGCGAGAACAGGTCGCCCCGCCCCCCAATATGAGCGACCAGACGGTCGAAACGTCTGATGATGAAAACGAAGAAACCGCCCTGGTCTCCGTCATGCCCTACGGCGTCAACAAGGGAAAGCTCCAGCAGGCCGTCCAGGCCGTCAGCGCGCCGATCAGAATCGTCGACGACCTCGAGGACGCAGAGCTCGTCCTCACCACCAAGAGCTTCTACCGCCGCCGCACCAACGCCCTCCGAAATGCCGAAGACCAGGGCCGCCCCGTCTACGTGCTCCGCAAGAACACGACCCCGCAGATTCACCAGTTCTTCCGCGCCATCACCCGCGACGACGGCGCCCACCGCCAGAACCAGGCCCGCATCGCCGGAGCCATCCGCGAGGCCGAGCAGGCCGCCGAGTTCATCAAGCAGGGCGAGCGCCACGCCGAGCTCACCCCCCAGAGCTCCTACGTCCGCCACCTCCAGCACCAGATAGCCGAACGCCACGGCCTCTCATCCTCAAGCTCCGGCCGAGAACCCACCCGCCGCGTCGTCATGTTCGACGGGTGAACCTGTATCCCTATTCAGCCAATCATGGTTTTGGAGAGGGGCAATGATGTCCCTTACTCGCACCACCGACTAGCGTTGACGTTGTGGTAACGCACCTTTTTCAGTTCCGATGGGATGCAATTCCTCCCAAAGGAGGAACGATCTACGTAGAAGTGTGTCAAGTCCAAGTTTCCAAGAACAGTTGGAACGCTCCCTTGCAGTACTATTCCCGTGAGGTTCAATATCCTCACTCTGCCATTCTCTATACCGACTCCGTACCAATTCTCAATTGGCAAATCAGATGTCCAATCAAGGGTCACTGTACCATTGCCGTCCAAAGTTGGCTTGGCTTGAATCAGTACCTTGCAGTCCTCGAATAGACCGTCGCTCCAGCTTTCTTGGCGTAGATTCTCGCAAATAGGTGGAACTGGTGTGGGGATGGGCGTGTTAGTCGGTGTCGGTGTGGGAGGGGGTTTGGGCACATCGGCATCGGGAGCTACTTCGTTTATCCATTCGACGATGAGGTTTGTTGGAATAGTTCGGATCCTATCAGGGTCCCGGGCGAATCCTCTTCCTTCGAGCCAACAAGTACCAACAACCATCCCTATGACTTCTCCGGAACGTACAACGGGCGAGCCGCTTGCCCCGTCCTGGACTTGGTTTTCGGTTCCATTTTTCGGCTTAAGATCGATACCGACGCTGGCAAACGACTCTATAAGCATATTGTCAATTCGCTTTGCTCTGGAGCTTTGATGTCCCTCTGGGTATCCGTAGACCTCGACGGCATCACCGCGTGAGATGCGGACTGCACGATCCAGATTGAGTTTCGCAGCAACCGTTATCGGTTCATTAGTCCTTATGAGAGCCATGTCCTCCCACCAAATGCACCTGTTTTCTTCAAATCGCAGTTCACGTCCGCGACTGACTACCGCCCCATCGACCTCGCTTCCGTCATGTAGTTCGACGGTAACGTCTCCCTGCCTGCTGACGACATGTGCGTTGGTGACTACATAATTGGTGTCGATTGCGAATCCGGTCCCTTGGCCTCTACCTTGAGAAACCTGAACCACAGGTCTTACTTCCCCTTGGTTAATTCTTACCTTCCTTGCCGGAGCGGGAGTAGGTGTCGATTCAGCAGTCACCGTAGATGTTCGGGTAGGAAGAGCATTAGGGTCCGGCAACGGTATTACAGTTGGCGTGATTTCATCATTTGGTGAGACGGAAGATACTGAAGTCGAAGTTGGCGTGCTGGGAGACGCTGGTGTAGTAGTGTTTGGCGATATAGAGCCATGCTCCCCAATGGCCGAAGCAGCCACTGCGTACAGATGGTCGTCATCCGAGCCGAAGTAAACAACACCGTTGCCAACCGCCGGTGAGGAATTCACGGAATCCTCAGTCTCGTAGCGCCAGACCATTTCGCCGTTGGAGGCGTCTAGTGCGTACAAGTGGTTGTCTCCTGAACCGAAATAGACTACCCCGTCTGCCACTGCTGGAGAGGTAAAGCTCGTGTTACCAGTCTTATACCTCCATAGGAGTTTGCCGGTTGCGGCATCCAAAGCATACATTCGTCTATCCTCTGATCCAAAATAGACTATACCGTCTGAAACCGCCGGGGAGGATTCCACGTGGTCTTCAGGACTATATATCCACAGCAGGTTACCGTTAGAAGCATTCAGCGCATACATGCGGTATGAGTCAGAACCAATGAATCCCACGGCTCCAGTTAGGCCAAAGTAAACTACCCCATTTGTTACCGTTGCAGAACTTACAGTTGTTGCAAACGTAGTTCCATGCGACGCTTCGTACTTCCACAAAAGTTCGCCGTTGGAAGCATTCAGTGCATAAAGGTGTCCATCTCGGTAAGGACCGCCGAAGTAGACGATGCCATTTGCTACCGTAGGCGAGGAACGCACCGAACCTTCGGTCTCATACCTCCATTTAAGATCACCTGTAGCTGCATCTACCGCGTACAAGTGTGTGTCGTTAGAACCGAAATAGACTACGCCGTTAGCGACCGCTGGGGTGGAATATACGGCGTCACTCGTCTTGTATCTCCAAAGCAAGTCGCCTGTGGCAGCATCCAGCGCGTACAAACTTTGGTCATAGGAGCCGAAGTAGACAACTCCATTAGCCACAGTCGGCGAGGAGGTTACTGAACTTTCCGTCTCGTACTTCCACAGCAGTTCACCTGTGACGGCATCCAGCGCGTGTAGACCATCGTCCCATCCGTCTATACCTACATAGACGATACCACCGGCCACTGCAGGCGATGAGTCTACCGACCATCCCGTATCGTAACGCCAAAGAAGATCCCCTGGCTTAGGAATTGGTGTTGGACTGGGCGTGTTGGTCGGCGTCGGAGTTGCCGTTGGTATCGGCGTGTTGGTCGGTGTGGGTGTAGGCGTTGGCGTCGAAGTTGCCGTTGGTATCGGTGTGTTGGTCGGTGTGGGTGTAGGCGTTGGCGTCGGTGTTGCTGTTGGTATCGGCGTGTTAGTCAGTGTGGGTGTAGGCGTTGGTGTGTTCGTCGCTGTAGGTGTCGGTGTATCTACTGGTACCAACCGGTATCCGATGAACTGATCACCATCGCGATCCTGCTCGATGTGAAACTCAAAACGCTGGTTGTCGCTTCCTTGTGACGTTTTGGCGAGTCCGCTACAGTCCACCCGATCTTTAGAGCGTTCTGTCTCTTCAACATCATAGACTTTGAGAACCTTAGCTCTGCGAGAGTCCTCAGCTACGCTTTCTTCGTTAAGTTCAAGGATCTCGGGAAGTAACTCCTCACACGTCCAGTTTGCTAACGTGGCCGTCGGAGTCGGAGTCGATGTTGGTTTCTGAGTGGGCGTGTTGGTTGGTATGGAAGTGGGAGTGACTGTCAGCGTTGCCATCGGAATAGGTGTGTACGTCGGCAGAGCCGTTTGCGTTGGCAGCGGCGTATACGTTGGCAACGGAGTCTGCGTCGGCAGTGGTGTATACGTCGGATACGGAGTGTACGTCGGCAATGGTGCCGCAGTCGGCGCAGTCGCCCTCTCAGGCTCACCGCAACCGATGGCCAACACCATCACAACGAGCGCCGCAAGACTGATCGCACGCATCAAGAAGCCCCCTCATGGACAGGTTGCGAATGCTTACGACGCTTCCTTCCCCACATAGGGCCATTCGGGGGCGCAGAGCGCACCCTGTGTCGTGGTCTTGCCCGCATGTCACGGACAAAGACCCACTATGTGAGGTATTCGTCGTAAGCATAGCTAGCTTATCACCGCCAAAGTTCCCCAAGCAAGCTGCACCGGAGCCAACCGCCCCGTACCCTCTCTATGGAAAACCCACCCCCTCTTGACACACCAAGAACACATGTACTACCATACCCCTACGCAATACACTCTCCCTAGTACCCAGCACCTAGAACCTAGCACCTGGAACCCAGCCCCCATGACCCCCCTCCTCCAACAACTCGGCATCCACTCCGAGCGCGACGCCGCAGAGCTCGAGCGCGATCTCGGAGTCCGGTTCGACGAATTCACCACCGATGACTGCGAGACCTGGATACGGCAGACGGCCTATCTCCAACAGTTCTCCCGCACCCGTCTCATCACCCTCGCGGCCGATGATGCGGACGTATCCGTCAGAACCACCCGGCAGTGGCAGACCGACAACACCCTCGGCTTCAATCAGAGACTCGAAATTGCCGTCCTCCGTTACACCGACATGCTCGAAGTCATGCTCCTCCAACGTGCCCAGGCGCCCGACTCCCTTCCATCACTCCTGATGATGTTCGTCCGCGCCCAGATGCCGGAGAAGTACGGCCCCGCCCGTCGCGGCGGCCCCCCTCGTGACAATGGTAGCTGCGACCACCATTGTGGCCACGACTCTCAACCGACCGCCACGTCCCAATACGACAAAGACTTCCTCGAAGACATCCGGCGTGACCCCCAAAACCTCAAACAATTCGCCGGACTGTCTGAGCCTGACCTCACGTCTGTACGGCCCGGCCCCAATCCCTCCCCCGGGGAACATGAGACCCCCACGCATCCCGATCCCTCCGCCGGGGACGATGACGCTTCTCTCTCCAATCTCTCCCCCACCGGGGGAGAGACACAGAGAGGGGGGACAACCACCGACCATGCACCGGTAGGGGCAGGTTTCAAACCTGCCCATGACCCTCCTGCACACTCCGCGGCGAGTCCTCCTACTCCCTCTCCCGTTGTGGGAGAGAGCCTGCCCCGTACTCGATACGGGGGCTGGGGTGAGGGTCCAGCGCCTAGCACCCTGAACCTCGACCCTGACCGCTCATCCACCGTCCAACCACCTGTAGGGCCAGGTCTCAAACCTGTCCAAGATCTCTCCGCCGGGGCCGAAGATTCCGATCTCTCCCCCGCCGGGGGAGAGATACAGAGAGGGGGTTCCTCTCCCACGCCCCAGCGCCCGGAACCTGCCGCCCGGAACCTGACCCGTTCCCAACGCCGCCAACTCCAACGAAAACAACGCAAACAACAAAGCTCCCCCCGCGCCCGCGCCCCCACCTAGAAACTATCTCAAAATGCGCTCCGATGAGTGTTCTCCACATGTGGGCTCAGAGAAAGACACGTTCGCCCTGAGCAGCGTTACGCCCCGCGCGCGGGGCCGTGCAGAGGTGTCAGTAACTGCCACTAAGGCCGGGTAGTCACGTGAAAGTCGTCAGGTGGAAAATCTATCCCTCTCTTATCTCTGCGCTCTCTGTGTTCTCTGCGGTGAATCTTCTTCTTGTTTTGAGCAGTTACTTGAAAGCTTGTCGAAGGGCAATTCTCTGCCAACGCGCACCATTTTGAGATAATTTCCTGACGCCCCCAACCCGTCGTAGGGGCAACCCTTGTGGTTGTCCTCTTACCCGGCCTGCTGCGCCAACCCTGCAGCCGCGACAAAGATCCTGCCTCAGCGGTTGACCGGAAAAACCCCATCCGACCGGCCCTATCAGCACGCCCACAAGCAATGCGCCCACCCCAGCGGCGTTACGCCCCCGCGCCCCACTACGGCAATGTCTCAAATGTCCGTCAAATCTCACACCCTACGCAATACTTTCTACTTTCTTCTTTCTCCTCCCTTCTTTCCACTTTCTTCTTTCTCCTCCCCCTCCTTGCGACTCGCCACTACCGAAACGTAGAATGTGCCCCTACTAACGCAACACTCTTTGGTGAACATCCTTGCTCTTCATCTCGCTTGAAGGCGGAGAGGGTGCCGGAAAGACCACCCAGGCCGCCAGGCTCGTGGAACGGATCGAGTCCACGGGACTCCGCTGCCTACGGGTGCGCGAACCCGGCTCCACCGACCTCGGAACCGAGCTCAGGAAACTGATAAAGCGGTCGCGCACGTCCGACGAAGCCATGTCCCGCGCCGCCGAGCTGTTCCTCTTCGCCGCCGCCCGCTCCGAGCTCGTCACAAAGGTCATCGGCCCCCAGCGAGACGACCCCGATCTCGTCGTCGTCGCCGACCGCTACGCCGACTCCACCGTTGCCTACCAGGGCTATGGCAGGGGAATCGACATCGAGACCATCAAATCCATCAACGCCCTGGCAACCAATGCCCTGATGCCCGACCTGACCTTCCTCCTCGACTGCCCGCCGGGAATCGGCATCTCCCGCGTTCGAGGACTGCAGCTTCAAATGCCCTTGGATGCCGTGAAGAACGCTGATACCCTCAACCGTGACGCAGAGGGAATGAAGTTCGAAGAAGAATCGGAGGAATTCCACGAGCGAATACGGCGTGGGTTCCACGACCTCGCCGATCAGGAACCCGACCGTTGGCGCGTCATCGACGCCACCCGGTCCATAGACGCCATCAGCGACGACATCTGGAACACCGTGCGTGACAGGCTCCCTGTCCCCGCCAACGCCTGACCCTATTCCGTCATTCCCACGTAGGTGGGAATCCAATGCGACATAACAGCGACTTGGAGCAGACCATGACCCCCGAACAGATCGACGAGTTCCTCCGCGAGCCGCACCTCTGCGACCTCGCCACCGTAAGACCCGACGGCTCCCCACACGTCGCCCCCGTCTGGCACCACTACTACGACGAGCGCCTCATCATCCTCGCCGAGGAGACGGCCGTCAAGATCCGCAACATCCGTCATGAGCCTCGTGTCGCCGCCAGCATCGCCACCCATTCCAGCCCCTACAAGGCCGCCATCGTCAACGGAGTGGCCGAGCTCTCCTACTCGAACATCTACGAATACGTCCTGGCAATGGCGACCAACTACTTGGGCGAAGAAGAAGGCAAGACCTACACCGAGAAAGTCGTCCCCGAAACCAACTTCGTCGTCATCACCATCACGCCCACCAAGATCATCGGCTGGAACTACGACGAATAGGACACTCCCCGTCATTCCCACGACGGTGGGAATCTATTCCCTTTGGATATCCCTTCCGTCCCCCTGTACCATTAATTGCACACCTCCGCGGAGTCCCATCACTTGCCGTTGACAATCCCCGTCCGTCCATTCTCATGGAACGACCTTTCCCACTGGACGAATCTCTACAACACAGCCTTCGGCATAGCCGCCACCGAGAGCGAGTTCGACGAACCGGAGATGCGTCTCCACCTCTCCCTGCCCGGCCTCGACCCCGAACGGGACTGCTTCGTCGCGCAGGAATCGGACGCAGACGCAGGTCTCGCAATCCTCTGGCCGGAACTCCCCATCCGCCGAGCGGTCCTCCAGATGGGTGTTTCGGGCACTCAGTCACGCCAACCCGTCGAACAGGCCCTCCTTCAAGCAGCTATTGAAAGAGCCGGTGGTCTGCCGGTCACTGTACTCCACACGCAGTTACCTTCCGAAGACGACGCCCGACAACGGACGCTCTACGATGCCGGATTCCAGCCCGTTTGCCGGTACGCCACCATGCGATGGAGCGGACACACTCTGCCCAACGAGGACCTGCCCAACGGTTTCGCCCTAAGGTCATTCAGGATCGGACACGACACCCAGAGGCTCGCGGACATACAGAACGCCGCATTTGGCGACTCGTGGGGCTTCTCCCCCAACACCGTCGAGCAGATCGAGGCCAGACTCGCCTCGAAGTCAACCATCCCCGAAGGCATCCTCTTCGTCACCCACGGCCACGACATTGCCGCATACAACTGGACGACACGTGCAGCGGGGCCTGGCGGGAAGCTGGGGCGTATAGCCATGACCGGCGTCCACCCGGACTACCGTGGGATGGGCCTGAGCCGTCCCACCGTCCTAGCTGGAATGAGGTGGCTGGCCTCACAGGGCGTTGAGCTCATCGAGTTGGAGATGGACTCGTCAAACCTGTCCGCCGCGAGGGTCTACGAGTCGCTCGGGTTCGAGAAGGTCGCGGATACCGTCTGGTTCGAGCTGCGATTAGGCGACTAGCCCGCCGCTATCGCCGCCGAACGCGGCCCCAGGGTAACCGAATCGTACACGTCGAGCGTCCGTCGGCCCACCATGTCCCATCCCATCGTTTCGGCGTGTGACCTCGCGGCCCGTCCCATGCTCTCACGAAGCGTCGGGTTGTGGAGCAGCACGTCGAGCCTCTGCGCGAACGGCTCCGGGCACCGCCTGTCGATCAGGTAGCCCGTCACTCCCGACTTCACAAAGCTGCGAGGCCCGCTCACGCGAGACGCTATGACAGGTATGCCGCATGCCATTGCCTCGAGCGCGACCAACCCGAAGCTCTCATAGTACGAAGGCATCACGAAGACGTCCGCCGCGTTGTAGTACATGCTCAATCGCTCTTGGGAGACCGCCTGCGTAAACATGACGTCTTCCCCCAGACCAAGCGACCGCGACAGCTCCCGCAGCCTCTCCAATTCCGGGCTGGCGTCCTCATCTCCGCCCACGATGACGACCATGTTGTCGGAGCGATCATCAAGCGACGCCATCGCCTGCAGCAGTATATCGAACCCCTTGAGTGGTTCCACTCGTCCTACCGACAGCACGATGTTCCGATCAGGCAGGCCGAGTGAGCGTCGAGCTTCCGCCTTATCCGTCGGTCGAAACAGTTCCAGATCCACACCCGCCGGCAGGACGCTGGTCTTATCCGGTTCCGAGTTGTAGAGTCGAGAGATGTCCGACCGTTCCTGCTCCGTCGAGACGACAATCGCGTTCGCTGAGGCCATGACCTCGCGCTCCGCCTCGACACGGCCCTCCGGCTCCTGCTCGCCGATACGAGCCAACAGCTTGGTCAAGGCGGTCGTGTGGAACATGGTAACGTGTGGGACTCCCCATCTCTTCGAAAGCTCCTTCCCGGCCTTCCCGGAGAGCCAGTAGTGAGAGTGCACCAGCTCGTAGGTGAGACGATGCTTCCGGCGGAACCCGTCAACGGCGTCGACGAACGCGGGCACGTGACCCGACAGGGTGTCCTTGGACTCGTCGATGGGCCCGGCATCGACATGCACTACACGGACGAACGGCGTTATCTCGGCGACATGCTGACCGTGCGCGCGGTCGCTGCGAGTATAGATATCCACCCTGCAGCCGGACTTGGCGAGCTCTCTGGCAACGTGCGTGACGTACACGTTCATCCCCCCCACGTCCCGTGTGCCGAGACGCCCCGCCGGGCAACTGTGCATCGTAATCATGGCTATGTTGCGCATCAGTAACTTGTCCTGCTTACCTGCGAATCCGAATCGTGTAGATCAACCGGTCTTCCGCGCCCAGGTCGTACTTGTACCGCTCGGTCCCGCGCAGAAAGTCGAATGTCCGCTTGCCCGATTCTATGGCGTCCTTCATCGTCCATGCCTTGTTGACGAAGCCGACACTCAATTGAGAATACGCCGGATCGTACCCGCTGTTATAGAGCAAATAGGAGTCTTCATAGTCGAAGTTTATGCAAGCCGCAACTCTCACCCCATCCAACTCCAGCATCGATAGCTTGAGACGGCCTTGAGCGGCGGCGGTCTCCATCAGCTCGGTGAAGAAACGCTCGCGATCCTCGGTCATGAATTCGGCCTTCTCCGGACTGCTCATGCGGTGCAGCCGGAAGAAATCGGGAAGGTGCCCGGGCAGGGTCTCCGGCGTGCAGTCGTACTGCGCGACTTCACCGGAATTGCCGAGCTTGCGTACCTTTCTGCGAAGCTCGTGCCGGTACTTCTTGCCCAGCCCGCTCACGTAGTCGTCCCAAGTATCAGGAAGGCTTTTGAAAGGCGCCTTGTCCTCCTCTTCGACCGTAACGTGCCAGCCCTTGCCCTTGGCGACCGCCGTGGCGAACCGAATCGTTGGCGAATCTTCAGGGACGGACTCCAGGCTGCAGGCGTCCCACTCCCACGAGTCGATCTCGTCGAACACGGCGGGATAGAATTCGTCCTCCCCGCCCTTCGGCACGAGAAAGTCCCGGTAGTCGAACAGGTCGGTGTCGCCCAGAAAGGTGACCAGACCGTCGGCCACGTTCATGGGAGCAATGCCGACAAGCGCTCCGTCACCGTTCGTCGTCGCTATTGTACGGGTCGTCGACCTGTCGCCAAAGTGCTCTAGCCAGGTGGTCTGCCACCACGGCGTTAGGAAGACCGTGTTCGTCCAACACGAAGGAAGGAGGTCTTCCCAGCCCTCTGCGATCTGTTCCACCTCGGTGATAACGACGGAGACTGGCACGTTAGTCGCTCCTCGTTAACGACCGGAACTCCTGACGGAGGTCGGAGTTCGATTCGAACTTGCCCCTGTAGGCCGACGTCACCATTCGCGTGCCGGGTTTCTTCACGCCGCGAATGGACATGCACAGGTGCTCGGCTCCCAGAATCACCCCGACTCCCTTCGGACGGATGCTGTCGACGAGGGCGTCCGCGATCTGCGCGGTGAGCCTCTCCTGCATCTGCGGTCGTCGCGCCAGGATGTCGAGCGCCCGGGCAACCTTGCTCGCTCCAACAACCCGTCCGTCCGGCAGGTATCCGACCGACGCCGTACCGATGAACGGCAGCAGGTGATGTTCGCACATCGAGAAGAAGGGAAGATTGCCGAACGCGACGAGACCGGCGTCCGTCCCGTCAAAGGTCGTTTCCAGCGCCTCGGAGGGATCTTGGGAGAAACCGGAGAATAACTCCCCGTACAACTCCGCGACGCGTCGGGGAGTCTCGGCCAACCCCTCGCGTTTGATGTCTTCGCCAAGGGCGTCCAGGATGGATGCCACGGCCTGGCGGATCTGTTCTTGGTCGATCAAGAGGGGAGTTCGTTAGGTATGAGACAAAGTCTACGATGCCCAAGTAGCATACCACTTTTTCTAGCCCGCTGTGGGGGGCACTTGGAACCCGCTGCAACTGGCTGGCCGTCAATGCGTCTCCTACCACGTTAGTCCATGTGACTGTGACGGCGAGGGGCACGGCGCTGGCATGGCTGAGGTTGGCGCGCAGCACTACTGTGACTGCGAGCAGAACCTTTACGGTGTGCGATTTTGAGGGGTTGCTTAGTTGGATAACGGGTACATGCAGATGGCGGCTGTCCCCAGTAGGAGGCTGGTTACTATCGCACATGCGAGTATTGCGAGTAGGATGGAGCGGATCTTGCTGATGGATTTTGGTTCGATGCGGTGTTGGAGTGATTCCTGCTTCTCGAGGCCTTCCATATTAAGGTTGTAGGCTTCGGCTTCTTGTGCTTGTCTGTGGTATTGAGACGGGTCATATCCCTCTGCCATTGTTACCTCCTGTTCGAGGGCTGTCCGTTATCCTATCCTACGTGTGAGAATATTCCACGTCATGATTTTGGGTGTGTTATACTTGCACGGATGCGTCGCACAGGCGCCGGGAGCAGGGAGAGTACATGGTCGAACAGTTGGAGCAGGTACAAGTAGTAGATCAGGAGGCGAGGCCTCCTGTCACGATGAAGTCTTTGCTGGAGGCGGGAGTCCATTTCGGGCATCAGAAGCGGCGCTGGAACCCGAAGATGCGCCAGTACATATTCGCCCACCGCAACGGCATTCACATTATTGATCTTCAGCAGACCCTCCACTTCCTCGAACGGGCAGCCGCCTTTGTCGAGGACATCGCCGCCCAGGGCAAGAAGATCATCTTCGTGGGAACGAAGAAGCAGGCCCAGGACACGATCGTGAGTGAGGCGGAGCGGTGCGGGGCGTTCTACATCAACACCCGCTGGTTGGGGGGAACTCTGACGAACTTCACCACCATCCAGAAGCGGATCGACTACCTCGTGGAGCTCGAGCAGCGCAAGGCAAAGGGCGAACTGTTCTCTCTGCCGAAGAAGGAGCAGCTCAAGCTCAACGACCAGATCGAGCGGCTGAACCGCTACCTCGGCGGAATCAAGGAAATGACCGAGATTCCGGGGGCGCTCTTCGTGGTCGACGTGGGCAAAGAAGCGATCTCAGTCGCCGAGGCCAAGAGGGTAGGGGTGCCTGTCGTAGCGCTCGTGGACACCGACTGCGACCCCGTTGAGATCGACTACCCCATCCCCGGCAACGATGACGCGATCCGCTCAATTCGGCTCGTCACATCGCACATCGCCGACGCCTATATCGAAGGCACGAACCGAAGGCTTAACGATGACGGTCAGTTCGATGCCGGCGAAGCTCTCGAGCCGATAACCGTAGGACCGGAGGCGGCGCTTGAGGGCGTACAGGACGCCGAGCAGGTGATGTCGGAGCCGCCGGAAGGCTGATGACTGAAGGGCGACTACACGGCATCATTCCACATTGGATGATGAAATAGTCTGAGAAAGCTGGCCCTTCGAGGCCAGCTTTTTGTGCGACACCCTAGACAAAGAGGCCGAACTAGAAACCGAGGAGGCGACGTGGCGATCACAACGGCGGAAATCAAGGCCCTGCGCGATTTGACCGGCGCAGGGATCATGGACAGCAAGCGGGCGCTCGAAGAGGCCGACGGCGACATGGACAAGGCGCAGGAAATCCTGCGCGAAAAGGGCATTGCGTCCGCGGCCAAGAAGTCCGACCGTCAGACGGACCAGGGCTTGGTCGAGTCTTACATCCACAGCGGCGGACGGATCGGCGCGATGGTCGAGGCCAACTGCGAGACTGACTTCGTCGCTAGGACGGAAGACTTCAAGGCGCTTGCCCATGACATCGCAATGCAGGTCGCCGCGATGAACCCCAAGTATGTCGACGAGGCCGCGATCCCCGAGGGCGAAGAGGTGGACCCCTCCGAGGCTTGCCTCCTCCAGCAGCCGTTCATCAAGGACCCCTCGATGACCATCGATGAACTGATTCGGGAAACGGTAGGCAAGGTCGGCGAGAATATCCGTATCCGCAGGTTCTCACGCTACTCACTGGGAGAGTAAGCTTGGTCTCGGACAGCCCACGGTACAATCGAGTCCTGTTGAAGCTGAGCGGCGAGTCGTTCAAGGGCGATCAGGGCTATGGCATAGATTCCGACGCCGTCTCCTACATAGCGAGCGAGATCAAGTCCATCCACGATCTCGGCGTCGAGATCGGCGTGGTCGTCGGTGGAGGGAATATCTGGCGCGGGGCGGAGGCCGAAAGGCAGGGTATGGATCGCCCGATGGCCGACAATGCCGGAATGCTCGCTACGTTGATTAACGCGCTCGCCCTGCAGGACGCGCTCGAACGCGTCTATGAGATTGACACTCGTACCCAGTCGGCCATCAACGTCCAGGAGGTCGCTGAGCCGTTCATTCGTCGGCGAGCGATCCGTCACCTTGAAAAGGAGCGCGTCGTCATCTTCGCCGCCGGTACCGGCAATCCGTACATGACCACCGATTCCGCCGCAGCCCTTCGCGCCGTCGAGATCAACGCCTCGATCCTGCTCATGGCAAAGCATGAGGTCGACGGCGTCTATTCCGCCGATCCACGAGTGCATCCCGACGCCACGAAATTCGACTCCCTGACCTATCAGGACGCGCTCGAACGACGGCTGCAGGTAATGGACTCTACCGCCCTCACTATGTGCATGGAAAACGACGTTCCCATCCTCGTATTCGACATCTTCGACGAGGGCAGCCTGCGCCGCATCGTGCGACACGAAACGGTCGGCTCCCTCGTTCGCTCATCCGCCTGAGCGCGGTTGCTGACGGCGTCCGTACCCTTTGCTACAATATCCCCCTAGTCGTCACCGACCACCCGCCGCGCGGGGTGGAGACAGGAGGTCGTACGCCATGCCCGATGTCGAGGAAGTCCTGCTGGAGATCGACGAGAGGATGGACCGGTCGGTGGAGGCGCTGGTGCGGGACCTGAATACGATCCGGACGGGCCGCGCGAGTCCTTCCCTCGTGGATACCCTTATGGTCGACTACTACGGCGCGCCTACGCCTTTGAACCAGATTTCATCCATTTCGGTCCCCGAGGCGCGGCTGCTCATGATTCAACCCTGGGACAAGCAGTCCATAGGCAACATCGAAAAGAGCATCCTCACCTCTGACCTCGGCCTCATGCCCAATAGCGACGGCACCGTCATTCGCCTAAGCATCCCTCCTCTCACCGAAGAGAGGCGCCGGGACTTGGTGCGACTGGTCGGCAGGCGAGTGGAGGAAGGCAACGTCGCCGTCCGCAACATCCGCCGCGACGGCATGGAGACCCTGCGTTCCATGGAAAAGGGAAAGGAAATCTCGCGGGACGAGATGCACCGTTCACAGGACGATCTCCAGCAGATCACTGACAGCCACATCGAGAAGATGCAGGCGCTGGCAAAGCAGAAGGAAGCCGAGGTAATGGAGGTCTAGTGAGCTTGGCTTCCAACGCTGAGCGCATGGAAGAGGGCCAACAAGGTCCCGCCGTGCCTGCAGTGCCCACCCACGTCGCGATCATCATGGACGGCAACGGGAGATGGGCGGCGGAGCGAGGACTCTCCCGGACGGACGGACACCGCGCCGGCACCGAGAACATCCGACGGATTCTGCAGTCGTTCGCCGCCCACGGCGTCCGGTACCTGACGCTCTTCGCGTTTTCGACCGAGAACTGGGAGCGTCCGACCCAAGAGGTCAACGCGCTCATCGAGATCCTCCAGGAAATGATCCGCGCGGAGACTCATCAACTTCATCAGGAAGGCGTGCGGCTTCTGCACATCGGTCGCCTTGACAGACTTCCGTCCGGCATTCAAAAGGGGATCGCCGACGCAATTGAGTTGACCAGAGACAATACCGGAATCACGGTCGCCCTGGCATACGACTACGGCGGCAGGTCTGAAATGGCCAATGCCATCAAGTCCATCGTCGCTGACGGGATTCAAGCCTCGCAGATCGACGAACAGCTCGTCAGCGGCTACCTGTACACCGCCGGAATGCCCGACCCCGATCTCATCATCAGGACTGCCGGCGAGATGCGGATCAGTAACTTCCTCCTGTGGCAGGCAGCCTACGCGGAGTACTACTCCACCGGCGTCTACTGGCCCGATTTCGACGAGACCGAGGTCGACAAGGCCATTGCGGCATACGGCCAGCGCCGTAGGAAGTATGGGCGCGTGGATGGCAGGGTTACCGACCTCGCGGACCGATAGCCGGATAAGCCGGAACGCAATTACGGGCCGACCGCATCAAAGCTCACGAGCTCGTATTGAGGATAGTCCTTCGCAAGAGTATCGCTCAGGCACTCGATGGACTGCACCATCTCGCTCTGACGCACAGTGGCCACGTAGGATGAAGCGACTCCGTCCGGGCCGAGCGACCTGATGGCTATCCGCTCCTCCGTGCCGTCCTCCGACGTTTCGATGACTTCGGACTCGACCTGACGGTCGATCCAGTTCCAGCCTTCACGCATGAAGGCCTCTCGTTCGGCCATCTGCGCGCCGGGACTAGCGATCGCAGGCCATCCGCGGTAGGAGTCGTACAGTTCCGTAAGGTCGCCGGAACGGTCTGCCACCTGTGTAGCGCGAGACGGCGTTAGCCGCGACCAGTACCTGCCGCTCGGCATGTCGATGACATTCGGCGCGAGGCGGTGGCCGCCCGTGTGGGATAGCCTCCATACTCTCGTATGCGAGTTCGAGTATCGCGCATGAAGTTCCATGTACGTGGGCTGACCGATGGACGCGCAGCAGATGTCTCGGGAGCCGTGTGTGCATACCATCAGGTCACGCATCCCATTATTGTGCTGTTCCCACTCGGCGAGTTCGTCGCCCCTGCCTCCAAGCACTGTGGTTACCACGTCGAGAAGGTTGTCCGTCGGGACTAGGTACTCGCTCCGGGCCATATCGCGGACGGGGCCGTCGGGCCGGGAGAAGAGCATGACCCTTGAGCATCCATCGACCGAGTACGTCTCGTCCGGCTGAATAACCTGTAGACGGACGTCGAGACGCTGCTCCAAGAGGTCGGCAACACCGGCAGGGAATGCGGGGGAGTCCATGACCTCGTGCTCCCACGGAGTCGGGACCTCGATGACGAGGCAATGGTCCCACATGGGGGCCGAACCGCACGGGTCCTCGCCTTTTGCCTCCGAGAACACGGAGCACATTCGACCGCGTACACCGACAGCCTCTTGGGTCGTCACCAAAGCTCACCTCCGTTGGGTTGCCACATGGGCGCAGTGTAGCAAATCACTGCGTACCCCGTCACCCGCAACGCCGCGTTGCGCCGCCCGGTTCCCGCGACTAGAATTGTTCCTTGTGCAATCGAACGAGAGCCGGAGGAAGTAGATGGTAGAGCGTTTGAGGGTGACCGAAGAGGAATCCATGCGAGTCGACGAGAGCGATCTGCGCGAAGTCGTGATGGCGATCTTTCTCAAGTGCGGCGTGCCCGAAGAGGACGCCGAGCGGGCGACTGACGTCCTCGTGACTTCGGACTTGCGAGGAGTGGAGAGCCACGGGGTATCCAACTCGCTTAGAGGATACGTGCAGGGATTCAAGGAGGATGAGATCAACCCCGCGCCGAACTGGGAGGTATTGAGGGAATCGCCTTCCACGGCGAACATCGACTCCGACCGGGGGCTCGGCATCGTCGTCGGCCCCAGGGCGATGGAGATCGCCATTGAGAAGGCCAGGAACGTCGGAGTCGGAGTCGTAACCATCCGCAACAGCCGGCATCTCGGCATGATCTCGTACCATGCGATGATGGCCATGGAGCATGACATGATCGGCATGACGATGTCGTCGTGTCCCGCCAACGTCAATCCCACCTTCGGCGCGGAGGCTCGGTTCGGCACCAACCCAATAGCCTTAGCAGCGCCCGGCGACAGGGAGGCTCCCTTCGTGTTCGACGCCGCGATGAGCATCGTTCCCGCCAACAAGCTCATTCTTGCGCGCAGGCTGGGAGTGAAGCTTCTGCCGGGCTGGACTGCGGACGAAAACGGCACTCCCGTCATGCACGAGGTGGACGCCCCGCCGCTTGGGCCGGACGGCATACCATTGGCGAACATCCTGCCCCTAGGCAGCACCATCGACCTCGGCTCTCACAAGGGATACGGCCTGATGGCAATCGTGGACATTCTCGGAGGAATCCTCAGCGGGGGTGGCTACGGCCTCATTCCGGGACGGCCCAACTTCAATCACTATGTCGCGGCATACGATATCGAGGCCTTCATGGATGCGGCGGAGTTCAAGAGCACGATGGACGAGTGGCTCCACACGCTGCGAACGACGAGACCCGCGCCGGGGCACGACCGGGTCGTCTACCCCGGCCTGGTGGAGGCAGAGACCGTCGAGGACCGTCGGGCAAACGGGATTCCCCTGCACATCGAGGTTATCGAGTGGTTCCGCGCGACCTGCTCCCGCATGGGCATCCCGTTCAATCTGGACTAGAGCCAGCTACAGGAACGGATCGGGCATCATCCCGACGGGGACCTCGATGAGGCCGGGCGCGTCGGCGTCGAGAGCGTCTTTCAGGGCAACTTCCAACTCCTCGGCGTCATGCACCCTTATGCCGCGAGCGCCGTAAGCATCGGCCAGCTTCATGAAGTCGGGATTGTGCAACTGAGAGCCGATTGCGCGTCCATCGAACTTGTTGATCTGGTCTCGATAGACGTTCCCGTAGGCGTTGTCGTTGAACACGATCACGACGGCATTGATACCGTACTTGACGGCGGTGGCGAGCTCCTGCGAGTTGTAGAGGAAGCCGCCGTCGCCTGAGATAGCCACGACGGGCACGTCCGGCTTGGCGACCTTCGCGCCGAGCGCGGTAGGGTAGGCATAGCCGAGGTTGCCGAAGTAGGAAGAGGTTATGTACGTTCTCGGCTGCTGCGTGGTATAGAGCTCCCTTGCCGCGTACCCGATCTGCGTAACGCCCTCGACCACTATGCCGTCGTCGGACATCACATTTTGTATGGCTTCGACGAAGCCGCCCTGCGGCTGCACAAAGGTGGAGGGGTTGGCCCTCTTTCGCTTGATGGACGCAATCTCCTCGACGCGACTCTCGCGGCGAGGGGAAGCAGCAGCGAGCCTGTCGTAGAGTCGTTCGAGTGTTACGCGGGCGTCGCCGTGGACTCCTACCGCCTGCGGGAAGCTACGCCCGATCTCGTCGGCATCAACGTCGATCTGAACGATGTTGTGGTCGGTCGTGAGGTTCGTCCGTCCCAGGCGAGTGCCGACGGCCAGCACGAGGTCGGCTTCTGCCACCAGAGCATCGACCTCGGGAGGACCGAATCGCCAGCCAGGAGTGCCGAGGGAAAGGGGGTGGTCGTAGGGAATCGCGCCCTTGCCCTCAGCGGAGGTCATCACCGGGGCCTGCAGGTGCTCGGCAACCTTTTCCAAGGCCGCGCTCGCATCCGAAAGACAGACTCCCCAGCCCGCCCAGATGAGCGGACGCTTGGCTTGAGAAAGCAACTCGACGACGCGCTCAACGTCGCCGTCGGCAGGAGCAAGAGGTTCATAGATTGCCGGTTCGTGGAGGTCCACGTCGTCCTCGTCGGCGAGGGTGTCCCAGGCGATTTCGATTTCCACGGGGAGCGGCCGGCCGGTCTTGAGCATTCGGAACGCCTCGTGAACGGTGTCCGGCACTTCCGAGACCGATGTCATACGGGCCGCCCACTTGGTGATGGGCCGCACCACGTCCAGCTGATCGTTGACCTCGTGGAGCGCGCCGGTGTCCTTGCCGATCTCGTGAGTGTAAGACTGACCGGCTACGAGGAGGGTCGGCGTCGAGGCCGAGTAGGCTGTGCCCACTCCGGCGGTGGCGTTCAGAAGTCCGGGGCCGGGCACGACGAGCGCCGTCCCGACGCCGTCGCCGCCCGCCTTCGAGTACCCGAACGCCATATAGGCGGCTGCCTGTTCGTGCCGCACGGTGATGAACCTGATGCCCGGCTCTTCATAGATGGCGTCCATAGCGTGGTAAAGCTGAACGCCCGGCATCCCGAATATGGTTCTCACGCCCTCGCGGTAGAGGGACTTGATCAATGCCTGTCCGCCGGTCATTCGTGTCATGCAGTTCCATTCTCCGTGCCGAAAAATGCCGCCATCAAGCGTACAGGGTTTGCGGTATGCCTGCTACTCTCGCAGGAAGGACAACGATGCGATATCATGCCGACACCGTCCATCGAGGAGTCGCTCCGTTGTCCCGCGCTCGTAAGATCCAGACCATATTCGTCGTGGCCGTTCTCGTGCTGCTGGCCGTCTATCTTGCCGGGGGCTGGTACTACTCGGGCCAAATCGAGGCCGAGGCGTTCGTGGTCGATCACGAAGAGGACCCGTTTGACCTCCGAGTGGCCTCGATAGCAGGGACACGGATCACGCTGGAGACCACTTCGGAGACGGACCTGGACGGACGGTGGGACAAGCCCGGCCTGTGGGGACTGGAGTCGGAGGATACCTACAACCAGGTGAGTGCCATTGTCAGCAGGAGCGACGACTCCGTAGTACGGGAGCTGACGCCGCTGGGAACTCTGCCGAGCGTGGGCGACGCCGTCCGCATCAGCAGCTTCACCTACCCCGGAGACCCGCTCTCCGCGCACGGGATCGAGTACCAGGAGATCGGCATTCCCACGACCCTGGGCACATTCCCGGCGTGGCTGACGTTCGGCGAGTCGGACACGTGGATCATACTCGTGCATGGGAAGGGTTCCGACCGCCGGGCCTTCCTTCGGATGCTGCCGATGTTCGTCGAGAAGGGGTATCCGACGCTGAATATCACCTATCGCAACGACCCCGGACTTCCGTTGAGTCCGACCGGGTACTACCAGTTCGGGGTCGACGAGTGGGAGGACGTTGAGGCCGCCGCCACGTTCGCACTGGCCGCGGGCGCGAAAGACCTCGTTCTCGTTGGGCAGAGCATGGGCGGAGGGATAGTCATGAGTTTCCTCTACAACTCGAACGTTGCGCACCGCGCAAAGGGAGCCATTCTCGACGGTCCGGCGCTCAACTTCGATGCGCTGGTGGACTATGGCGCGACGCAGCGAAAGATTCTCGGAGTTCCGCTGCCGGGAGCGCTCACGGGGCTGGCGAAGTTCCTCGCTACCCTGCGCTTCGGGGTCGACTTCGACAAGATGAACTACCTCAAGCGGGCGGATGAGCTTTCGACCCCAATACTGCTGTTCCAGGGGAGTGAAGACCTGAGCGTTCCCGAATCGCTCAGCGCCCAGTTCAAGGACTTGCGGCCTGACCTCGTCGAGTATCACCCGTTCGAGGGGGCGGTACATGTGGGGTCGTGGAATCTGGATCCTCAGCGTTATGAGGATGCCGTACACAGCTTTCTGGCGCGGCTGGAATGAAGTCTCTGTGACGAGCGGGGGTCTCACTGACGGTTTTCGAGGAGACGAGATGGGGGATTGCGAGCACCTGTTTTTCGGAGAGTTCTTTTTCGGAATTTGTGACGTCCTGTGACATTTTGTGACATTCCCCTCGTTATTGTAAAGTTCTGCGGTGGGTATTCACCCTCACCCCCGGCCTCTCCCACGACGGGAGAGGGGCAGGTCGGGATTGCCGCATGTGAGTAATATAGGACAAGCGTTCTTGCCTGTCAAATCGGGGGAAGAAGGGGGATTGTTCAGTCTTCGTGAGTTGGATTGGGAAGACCCCCCTCTCTGTGTCTCTTCCCCGTCGGGGGCTGACAGGGGTAGGTAAAACGGACTTGTAGCTACGATCCAGCCCTGTCTCCCTGTCATTCCGAGCGTAGCGAGGAATCTAAAGTCCATGACTGCAAGACGGGTTATTCGGTGTGCCATCCGCATCCTCGCCGACGGGGTAGGAATTCTCCATGTCGGCGCTGCCTTAGGACGGGCATTTTAGATTCTTCACTCCGCTTCGCTATGTTCAGAATGACAGTGGCGGGGTTGCGTTCAAAGTGGGGTAATAGCTGAATGCCTACCCCTGTCAGCCCCCGACGGGGAGAGATTGTTGGTTCTTCGTCGCTGGGCTCCTGAGGATGTCTCATGAGGGTTGCGACCCTCACCACCTGGAATGAAAATGGCGGTAGGGGCGATTCACGAATCGCCCCTACGGGAAGTTGTCTTCAGAGGCGTGGCGGGTAAAAGCGTAACGACAGGGCGGGTTACAAACCCGCCCCTACCAAGTCGACGAACAGGCGGCGAACGGGGCTAGGGGTGGTCGAGAAGCTGTGCGACCCTGGCGGCGACCTGGTCGCGGGCAATTGTTTCGGGCTCCGATGAGCTTCTCAGCTTGAGTTCGACGACGTCCTGCTTCATGTTGCGGCGGCTGACGACTAGGCGCACCGGCAGACCTATGAGGTCGGCGTCGTTGAACTTCACGCCGGCAGACTCGTTGCGGTCGTCGAGGAGGACATCGAAACCCGACGCCCTCAGCTCGTCGTGCAGCCTGAGGGCCTCCGAGGAAACGTCGCGGTCGTCGTAGTTCAGGGCGGTTATCCACACGTCGTAGGGAGCAACGGAGGGCGGGAAGACGATTCCCTTGTCGTCGTGGTTCTGCTCGATGCAGGCCGCGAGCAGCCGTCCGACACCGATCCCGTAGCAGCCCATGATGATGGGCATTTGCTTCTCGTTCTGAGCGGGGAAGTGCGCGTCGAGGGCTTCGCTGTACTTGGTGCCGAGCTTGAACACGTGGCCGACCTCGATGCCGCGTCTCTCGCCCATGGGAGCCTCGCACTTGGCGCACTGATCGCCCGCCTTGGCGAGGGCGATGTCGGTGATTACGTCGGCGGTAAAGTCCCGCCCGTAGTTGGCGTTTCGGACGTGGTAGTCCTCCCGGTTCGCTCCGACGAGGAAGTTGGAGCCAAGCAGAACGGAGTCGTCGGCGATGACGCGAATCCCATCCAGTCCTATCGGGGACGCCGAGCCCGCCACGAGTCCCGCGCCCTCGACCTCTTCAGCCGTGGCAAGGCGGAGCTCGTTGGCCTTCAGCGTGTTCAGGAGCTTGATCTCGTTCACGTCGAGGTCGCCACGGATGACGACGAAGACGACCTCGCCGTCGGCCCAGTAGAAGACGGCCTTCAGCGTCTTGCTCGCAGGGATTCCCTGATCCTTGGCCAACTCCTCAATCGTCCTGATTCCGGGCGTGTGTACGTCCTCCAACGGCAGGTGTCCTTCGACGGGCTGCTCCGGCTTGACGAAGACAGCCTTCTCCTCATTGGCGGCGTAGGAGCAACAGTCGTCCTTGCACATGAGGATGGTGTCTTCGCCAGCCTCCGCCAAGGCCATGAACTCGTGCGAGTCTTTGCCACCGATTGCGCCGCTGTCGGCCTCGACCATGATCGAGTCGAGCCCGCAGCGCTCGTAGATGTTCGTGTACGCCCTCACCATGGCCTGATAGCTGAGATCGAGTCCCTCCTCGTCGGCGTCGAAGCTGTAGGCGTCCTTCATGTCGAACTCGCGGACCCGGAGCAGTCCGGCGCGGGGACGCTCCTCGTCGCGGAACTTCGTTTGGATCTGGTAGAGGATGCGGGGAAGGTCGCGATAGCTGTGGACGTTGGCCTTGATAATGTTCGTGACGACCTCTTCGTGGGTCGGGGCGATCACGAGGTCGCGCTCACGTCGGTCCTGGAACTTGAACATGTTCTTGCCCATCACCTCGGTGCGACCGGAACGGTCCCACAGGTCGCGCGGCTGGAGCGCGGGCATCCGAAGCTCCTGTCCTCCGGCGTCGTCCATCTCCTCGCGGATGATCTGCTCGATCTTGCGGAGCGAGCGCCATGCGAGCGGGAGGTACGAGTAGACGCCTGCGGCGACCTGATTGATGAGTCCGGCGCGGAGCATGAGCCGGTGGCTGACTATCTCGGCCTCAGCGGGGTCGTCACGCAGGGTCTTTTCCAGCATTCGGGAAACGAGCAATGTTTTGGGAGCCTTTCGGGGAGTTGTTGGCTAGGTTGCTAGGTTTGGAGTTCGTTGTGTAGAGCGGATGGGCTCGTACCGAAGGAATCACCCTCACCCTAGCCCTCTCCCACGACGGGAGAGGGGATTCTTGCTAGAGGATCTCGGCTTCGGCCTTGCCGACCTCTTCCATGAGGGCGTCGAGCATGTCGTCCTCGGCGACGACGCGGGCCTTCTGGCCCTTGCGGAAGATGACGGCGCGACCGACACCGGCGGCGATGCCGACATCGGCGTCCTTTGCTTCGCCGGGTCCGTTGACCTCGCAGCCCATGACGGCGACCTTGATGGGCGTCTTGTGCTGGCGGAGCAGGTCGTCGACGGTGTTCGAGAGCTGGCGAATGTCCACGTCGGCCCGTCCGCAGCTTGGGCAGGCAACAAGGGTGGCCCCCTCCTTGCGAAGCTCCAGCGACCTGAGGATATCCAGGCCGGTGTAGACCTCCTCGGTCGGGTCGTCGCTGAGGGAGACGCGAATGGTGTCGCCAATTCCCTCGTAGAGCAGCGCGCCCAGGCCGATGGCGCTGCGGATGCTGCCCGACCGGGCGGTGCCCGCCTCGGTGATGCCGAGGTGGAGAGGGTAGGGGACGATCTCTGCCATGCGGCGATAGGCCTCGACGGTCGTGTCGATGTCGAAGGCCTTCATCGATATCTTGATGAGGTCGAAGTCGAGGTCTTCGAGGATGCCGATTTCCCACAGACCGGTCTCCACCATGTGGTCGACGACGGTGAATTCGCCGGGCTGCGCCTCGCTCGGCTTCGGCAGCATGTTCACGCCGTCGAGGTGGCGTGACACGCCTCGTCCCCCGATCTTGCCGACGGGCGGGAGGCTGCCGAAGTTCACGCCGATACGGATCGGCACCTGTCGGGCCTTGGCCTCGCGGACGATCTCCTCGACTCTGCCCCTGTCGCGGATGTTGCCGGGGTTGAGCCGGAGGCAGTCGACGCCGCTCTTGAGCGCTTCGAGCGCAAGCTGGTAGTGGAAGTGAATGTCGGCGATGAGGGGGATTGAGATTTGGCGCTTGATCTCTGCGAGGGCCTGTGCAGCCTCCATGTCGGGCACGGCGGCTCGAATGATGTCGCACCCGGCCTCTTCGAGCCCGCGGATCTGCTCGACGGTGGCTGCCACGTCGCGGGTGTCGGTCTTGGTCATCGACTGCACGGTGACCCGTGCGTCACCCCCGACGGCGACGCTGCCGACGTGAATCTGCTTCGATACGCGACGAGTGGTCAACATGGTCCGTCTCCCCTCTTGCTGACTTGGGTCGTCACCATTCACCCTCACCCCAGTCCCCGTATCGAGTACGGGGCAAGCTCTCTCCCTCAGGGAGAGGGGGATGTTGAGTCGTGTCAGCTATTCTAGCGGATAAAGCTCTCACCCGCGATTATTCTGACGATGTCCCGGTAGCTCATTGCAACGATCAGGCCGATGAGGAGCGCGAACCCGACCATGTGGACGAAACCCTCGCGCTGCGGGGAAATTCGCTTGCCGCGACGCACCCACTCGATGCCCACGAACAGGAGCCGCCCGCCGTCGAGGGCAGGTATGGGCAGGAGGTTGACGATGCCCAGGCTGATGCTGATGAGCGCCACGAACTCGAACATCGGGGAGAACCCGATGTTGGGAATCTCCTCGGCGATCTCGCCCGTCACCTGGGCTATGCCGACGGGGCCCGTAATTCCCGGATCGGGGCCTCCGCGCGCCCAACTGGTCAGAGTGGCCTGGGTGAGGTCGACAACGTCCCACATGCGACCGACCGCCATCGGAACGGAGTCCCAGACGGGGAAGCTGCGCTGCACGATCTTCGGATTGGCTGTGCCTATGAGCACGCCGATGGCTCCCTGACGGATGCGGTCGCCGACCTGCGCGTCCGGATTGACGTTTTGCGCCGCGCGCAGGGACATCTCCGTCTTCGGGTCGGTGACCTCCTCGACGACGACGTGCTCCGGGGGACGCAGGCGTGGGGTGATGATGACCTTGTCGACCGGGGCTAGCTCGGGCGAGAAGGCCAGGCCGGTGACGATGAGTCCTCGACGGATGGTGAACTCGGTAGGTCGTCCCAGCCGACCCGTGACGGTCTGAATCAGGTCGAAGTGGTTCTCGACTCTTTTGCCTTCTACCTCCAGGACCTGATCCCCGGCTCGGAGTCCCGCCTCCTGGGCGGGGGAGTCGGGTGATACTCCGGAGATCGTGACGGTTCCAACGACGGTGTCGTGCGGAAGGGTGAACAGGATGGCGAACACGGCAATGGGAAACGCGAGGTTCATCACGGAGCCGGCGACGAGCACGATGGCGCGCTTCCATCTTGCCTGCCCCGCGAAGCTACGCGGGTGGGAGGGGTCCTCCTCGCCGACCATGCGGACGAATCCGCCGAGCGGTATCCAGTTGAGCGAGTAGACGGTATCCCGGTAGCGGACGCCGAAGATGCGGGGTGGGAAGCCGAAGCCGAACTCCGTGACCTTTATGCCGAACCACTTGGCCGTGGCGAAGTGGCCGAGCTCGTGAATGAAGATCAGGAACCCGAGAACCGGGACGATGAGCAGCCAGCCGGGGAGTCCAAACATCTACATCCCCGCTATCTGGGCGACGCGCTTCTTGGCCCAGGAGGACGCCGCGATGATGTCGTCTATAGAAGGGTCGTCAACGGACGTGAAGTCGTGGAGCGCCTTTTCGATGACGACCGGGATGTCTGTGAACCTGATGTGTCCGTCCAGGAACGCTGCGACGGCCATCTCGTCCGCGCCGTTGAGGGCGGCAGGCCACGTGCCGCCGCGCTTGGCTACGTCGAGGGCCAGCTGGAAGCAGGGGTACCGGCTGGGGTCCAAGGGCTTGAAGGTCAACTCGCCCGCCGCGACGGCGTCGAACCTTTGAATGGCCGCGTTGGGGGCTCGTTTCGGATAGAGCATGGAGTACTGGATGGGGAGACGCATGTCGGGCGGGCTGATTTGGGCCTTGACCGAGCCGTCGACGAACTCGACCATCGAGTGAATGAGGCTCTGCGGGTGGATGACCACCTCGATGTCGTCCCAGTGCATGTCGAACAGCCAGCGCGCTTCGATGACCTCGAGGGCCTTGTTCATCAGCGTGGCGGAGTCGACCGTGATCTTGGGGCCCATGTCCCACGTTGGATGCTTGAGCGCCTGTGCGGGCGTCACCTGATCGAGCATGTCGATGTCGTAGTCGCGGAACGCGCCGCCCGACGCCGTGATTATCAGCTTCGAGACGCTCTTGTCCTCCCCTCGAATGCACTGCCAGATGGCGTTCGGCTCGCTGTCGGCGGGACGCAGCTCGACGCCGTGCTTTCGCGCCAGTTCCATGAGACTCGGTCCGGCCATGATGATCGCCTCCTTGTTAACGAGAACGATCTCCTTGCCCGCTTCGATAGCGGCGATGGTCGGACCGAGGGCCGCGTCGCCGACCGTTGCCGAGACGACGAGGTCAACGTCGGGGAAGGCGACCATCTCCTCCATGGAGCAGATGACGCGCCCGTTGGAGGCGAACTCGGCTTTCTCGTCGTCGGTGCCCTCGAACGAGACGTACTTTGGCTGGAACTCTTGAATCTGAGCCTGTAGGGGCAAAAAACTCCGGCGGGCGGCGAGGCCGATTACGCGAAACTCGTCCGGGAAGGCGCGGGCGATGTCCAGCGTTTGAAGGCCGACGGAACCCGTGGAGCCAAGTACGACAAGGCCTTTCACAGCGCACCCCCTATTACAAAATAGTATACCAGCGCGAGGTTGAAGACTATGGAGTCGAGACGGTCGAGGACTCCCCCGTGACCCGGCAGCAGCCTGCCGGACTCCTTGACGTCCGCGATTCGCTTGAGCTTGGATTCGAAGAGGTCTCCGGCCTGGCCGACGACCCCCATCAGGGCTCCGAGTATGGCGATGAGCGGTAGGTCTACGTCGATATCGAGGATCCGCGTGACAAGGAATGCTGTCAGAATCGCCGCGAGAAATCCTCCGACTGCACCCTCCCATGTCTTGTTTGGACTGATGGTGGGCGCTAGCGGCCGCTTTCCGATTGCCTTGCCGACGAAGAAGGCTCCCGTGTCCGAGGAGAAGGTGAGGGCGAGCAGGAACACGATCCACTCAAGGCCCTGTTCGTTTCCTCGTAGTAGGGGCGCGTGGGCAAGCAGAGCGCCAGGGTAGAGGACTGCCGCGAGAGTTAGACTGGCGCTGCGGTTCCTGAGTTTCTCTATGGGGGAAAGGGTAAGGATTACCGCTAGGACTGCGATTCCGACGGAGACGATCAGTAGGGGCACATACTCGGGTATCGACCAGAGGGCCGAGAACCCGAAGTGCGATAGAACGAGGGCGGCGGACAGAACGGCTGCAACGACTCGCGAGGGAGTCAGACCCTTGTTCCTGGCAAGGTCGCAGACCTCAACTGCGGCAAGGGCGGCTAGGGCGGCGACCACGACGCTGAAGACGGGGTCGCCCAGCCAAACGACGGCGGCGAGCGCCGGGATGCCGACGGCGGCGGTGACGAGTCGGCCTATCATGGTATCCTTTCTCGCAGAATCGCCATGCCCGTATTCAATCACAAGTGGAATGAGGACGCATGGAACGCCCGCGACTGATCTACTACCAGGACGCGCACCACTTCCACGCCAAGCGGCTCGATCCTCCCTTGAGCCTCGACAAGCTCCGCTGGCCGGTCGACGAGCTGTTGGGTTCCGGCGTGGACGTGCTGGCCTTCGGGTTGGGCTATGGGGACGTCTACTTTCATGACAGCAAGGTGGGGCGCGTCGTCGGGCAGCTGCAGGACGTATGGGACAGCTACATCGACTGGCGCATCATGCGGATGGTGCAGGACGCGCGGGAGCTCGGCACCGACCAGGTGCGGGAGGTCGTGACGCGCGGCAAGGAGTTGGGTTTGGGGGTCTATCCCAGCCTCAAGCTCCAGAGCTGCGACCGTCCGGGCTCCGACAGGTGTGGTCTTCTCAAGTGGCACCATGCCGACGAGGTCTGCATGGTGGAGAAGGACGAGTACCATCCGCGCTACGAGTGGTGCTACGACTACGCTCACCCGATGGTGCGCGAGGACAAGCTGAACGTTCTCCGCGAGATCATGTCGGACTACGAGGCGGAGGGCGTGGAGCTTGACTTCATGTTCGTCACCAAGTTCTTCAAGACCGGTGAGGAGGAAAAGCACGCTCACCTCATGACCGATTTCATCGGCGACGTGCGGCGGCTTGCCGATGAGGTGGGCGAGGCGCAGGACAGAAAAGTCACCGTCTCGGCGCGGGTGTTCCACCAGAGAGAAGCGAATCTGCGGCTCGGCCTCGACGTGGAGACGTGGCTGACGAACGGCAGCCTTGATCTCGTAGTCGGGCAGATGTCCGAGCAGTTCATGGACACCGGGGCCTTCGATGTGGGATGGATGGTGGACGCCGCTCAGTCCAGCGATACGGGGACATACATCCGTCCGACACGGCGGGTCTACGACGAGAGGACGCCCGTTCCTCAACTGGAGATGTACCGCGCCTTTGCCCAGACCGCTCGTCGGCAGGGAGCCGATGGGTTGTATCTCGGATACCTCCGATGGCCGTTCAGCCAAGTCGAGTACGACATCCTGCGGGAGATGGCATACCCGGACGCCTACGCCCGGCGTGACAAGCGCTACATTCTCCAGCCCCGAGAGACCGGCCTTGTCCTCGAAGAGCTGGTCGACTACCAGGGCGGGTACCCGAAGACGCCTCACAGGACGGAAGATGAGATCACCGATCCACCGGAGCGCTACATCCCGGCCGACCTGGTGGAGGGGGAGACGATAACGGTGCCGGTAGTGGTGTCTGACGATCTTGAGAGCGCCCGCAGGGACGGCGAGATGAGACCGCCGGTGCTCACCCTACGATTCGCGTATTTTTGTGTCGAAGACGACGTAGAGTTCCGGTTCAATGGGCAGGACTTAGATAGAGACGATGCGGAGATTACGGACGAGCGTGCCCTGCGGCTGCCGCTCAGCCCAAGAGGCAGCCCGTTCGAAGGTCCGCTCGGTATGTCCGTCCACTGGTTCCGATGGCAGCTGGATGTCGACCTGCTCAGCGAGGGGAGGAACGTCGTCGAGGTTGAGGTGAAGCGGCTGGACAAGTCAGCAGGGTTCACCCGTTCCCTGAACGGCGTCGAGATTCGCACGCGATACAAGGACTTCGCGCGACCGGAGGGCCTCGAAGTCGAGCGGCTCGCGCCCCTGAGCGGCTAGTGCGCCGAAAACTTTGAAATGACGGGTAGGCGAGATTGGAGTGATATGGCTATATTCTCGCCCTACCGGACTCTCTGGATTCCTGCCTTCGCAGGAATGACGGGTAGCGGTTGGGGTCGGAATTGGGTTGTACAACGACAGGGCGGGTTTCAAACCCGCCCCTACCAAGTCACGGTCTCGTTACCGTTAAACGCTACGATGTTGCGCGACTAGCCGAACGTACTTACTAGGACCAACACATGCCCGAAACGATGAAGGCCGTTCGCAAGGCGGGGCCGGAGCCCGGTCTGGTCATCGACGAGATACCTGTGCCGTCCATAGGACGAGACGAGGTCCTCGTCGGAGTCGAGGCGGCGAGCGTGTGTGGTACTGACCTCCACATCTGGAAGTGGGACGATTGGGCCGCCAACCGGATCAAGCCGCCTCTTACCGTGGGGCATGAGTTCGCGGGCACGGTGGTTGATGTCGGCCCGGATGTCACGCAAGTCAGGGTAGGGGACTACGTTTCGGCGGAGAGTCACATCACGTGCGGTCTGTGCTTTCAGTGCAGGACGGGCCAGGCCCATATGTGCCCCCACACACAGATACTCGGGGTCGACCGCGACGGCGTGTTCGCCGAATACGTTTCGGTGCCCGAATCGGTGGTGTGGCAAAACGATAGGGAAAAGCTCCCGCCGGAGATCGCGACGCTGCAGGAACCCTTCGGAAACGCCGTCTTCGCCACGCTCGCGCACGAACTTGCCGGACAGAGCGTGGCTGTGCTCGGCTGTGGCCCGGTCGGCCTGTTCTCCATCGGAATCGCCAAGGCTTCAGGCGCTTTCAGCGTCCTCGCCGCCGACATCAACGACTACCGCCTCTCGCTCGCCGAGGCCCTCGGCGCGGACAAGGTCTACAACGCCGCGGCTGACGGACGAGAAAACGGCGTGGCCGACTGGCTCATCGAGACCAACGAGGGCTTCGGGGTCGATATCGTGCTCGAAATGAGCGGCGCGCAAACGTCCATTGACGCTGCCTTTCGAGGCGTACGCAACGGGGGGCGGGTGACACTCTTCGGGATACCCGCCAAGCCCGTCCGCATCGATGTCGCCGAGAGCATGATATTCAAGAACCTGACGGTCCTTGCCCTCAACGGCAGACGCATCTTCGATACGTGGTACAAGACCCGATGGCTTTTGGAGAGCAACGTCGTGGACCTTCGGCCCATCATCTCCAGAGAGGTGGCCCTAGAAGAGATCGAGACGGCGATGCAGCTTTTGGACGGCGGCGACGTGGGTAAGATAATCATCCGTCCGAACGTCGCAGTTGACGTAACGCCTGCCCCCGAGCGGGATGCCCCTCCCGACCCGAATGTTCAGGGACAACTCTTCCATCCCTAGGGCGGGCTGACAGGGGTAGATATTTAACTATCGCTCCACTTCTCCATTAATCAAGGAAAGCAACCCCGCAGTTGTCATTCTGAATGGAGCGGGGTCGAAGAATCTCAAGTGTCTGTCCCAACGTAAGGCCAACATAGAGTGTCCATACGCCGTTTTCGGCTCTTGGTCATGATAGAAGCGCGGCACCGGCTGTCCGGTCTTGCGGTTATGGATTTTAGATTCCTCGCTGCGCTCGGAATGACAGGGGGGCTCGGAATGACAGGTGGGAGACCGATCATAGCCGGAATCCTTTTTACCTACCCATGTCAGCCTAGGGCAGGGAAGTCCTGCGTTTAGGTACCGCCTCCGATGGCGGGCAGGAAGTGCACCTCGCTGTCCTCGCCGACCTTTTGGAGCATCCCGATGGGCGTGACCTCGCCATCGACAGCAACGGTGATGTTCGGCTTGAGCTTGAAGCCGTCCACGAGACGCGCCTGCGTGCCGGGGTAGGCGGCTTCGAGGTTCTTGACGACCTCACGCACGGTCTTGCCGGGGACTTCGACGGTGGGCTGACCGTCGGTCAGTTTTTGCATGAGCGGAGGAACGAATACGGTTGCCATCTCGCGCTCCCGGAGAATACCCGCCGCGCGAAACGCGACGGTCACAGTCGCACTATAGCATAATCATCCGAGGGAAGCCGGGATTGCCGGATTGCCGCTTGAGGCGTCATTCGTTGCAATCGCGTTCTTCAGCGGGAAACCGTGCCTCCGATCACCTCGGAGCTACATCACGATTTCCGCTTTTCCTATAGAATAGGGGATACGGGATTGACAGTAATGATAGGCTGTATCACAGTTAGTGGGTGTCGCTCGTGTTGTTGATTTCGCTAGGTTCGACTGGTCTGTTTTGAGGAATTGGGGGCTTTCTAATTGGGGGCTTTCTCTCGAGAAAAACACCGAAACCCCTCCATCAAATAATAGGAAGGAAATATATCTTATGTCGTGGAAGTGGATCGTTCTGCTTTGCCTGCCCGTGTTTGTCGTGCTTGCCTGTGGTTCGGATTCCGACGAACCCTTCACCATCGGCGCAATGGATGCCCTGACAGGGGTCGCCGAGTCCTATGGCAATCCTCTCCATCAGGCCAAGCTGCTGGCAGTGGAGGAGATCAATGAGGCCGGGGGCATCAACGGCCGTGAGTTGAGGCTCGTCGTCGAGGACTCCAAGTGCGGGGCGCAGGACGCCATCACGGCCTACAAAAAGCTGACCGACGTTGACGGAGTCAAGATCATCCTGGGCACGACGTGCAGCGGCTCGATGCTCGGCGCCGCGCCGCTCGCCGAAGAGGACGGCGTCGTCATGCTCTCGGCGTCCGCAACCAGCCCTGACATCGCAACGGCGGGGGACTATATCTACCGCACGGCCATCAACGACCAGCAGCTCGGCATCGACATGGGCAACACCATGTGGGTGGACGGCAGGCGCAGCATCGCCACCATCACCGAGTCCACCGACTACGCCGAGGGTACCCGTCGCACTGCGGTCGCGCGGTTCGAGGAACTGGGAGGATCCGTCGTGGCGGCGGAAGGCTACTCCTCCGACGTTATCGACTTCCGCAGCCAGCTGACCAAGCTGTTCGACGGTAACCCCGACGCGCTCCTGTTGGCCGCGCAGGGTGAGGCCTCCGGCGGCACGATCATCAAGCAGGCCCGTGAGCTGGGCTACGACGGGCCGATCTACTCCGAGATCGTGCCCACGGCTCCCGAGGCACTCGGCATCGCCGGGGACGCCGCGACAGGAATGAAGGCCGTCATCCCCAACCCGGACCTTGCCACCTCCGCCGGGAAGAATTTCCTGGCTAAGTTCAAGGAGCGCTACGGAGAGGTTGCTTCACTGCCGTGGTTCCAGGGGTCGGCGTATGACGACGTCTACATCGCCGCCGAGTGTCTGAAGCAGACCGGCGACGACCAGGACGCTGACGGCTTTCGGGCGTGCCTTAATGGTCTGACCTACACCGGGGCGATTGGAGACAACTACAGTTTCGACGAGAACGGGGATGTGGTCGGGCTGTCCAACGTGGTCGTCGAGGTCCTCCCAACCGCGGAGCGCACGGACGATAACCTGGGCTATCGCGTGCTGGGCCCGGCTCCTACGCCGTAGGGTTTCCGGCGCATTATGTGAGTCGGGACTGCCCCTAAGGGTCGATCTCAGGCAAGGCTCTCAAGTGTCTGTAGCGCGTTCTGAACGTGGCCGGACACCATGAACTCGCTGTGGAACGCGCCTCGGATTATCCCGTCGCCGTCGATGACGTAGGTTATGCGGGAAGTGATCAGCCCAAACAACCGCTCTGCGTCATAGAGTTTGCGGACCCTTCCCTTGGTGTCGCTTCCCATCGGAAACGGCGTTCCCAGCTTTTCACCGAATCGCTTGACCGTGTCCACCTTATTTGTGCTGAGACCGATCACCACGGCGTTCCACGCCGAGATATCGCCGTAGAACTCGCAAAACCCCCCGACCTCGGCCGTGCAGCCGTGAGTAAAGGCCATTGGATAGAAGAAGAGAACGACGTTCCGTCCCCGGTGTTCCGAAAGAGTGAACGTGTCGCCGGAACCGAGCGTGACAGTGAAATCGGGAGCTTGGGCGCCAACTTCAAGCATGGTCACTTAAGCTCATACGCCCGATGGCCGTTTGTCAAGTTGCCGGCGATTCCCGCTGTCGGTTAGTAAGTGTTCAGACTTGATGAGACGAGCCGCGAAGGGCCCCCTCTCTGTATCTCTCCCCCAGCGGGGGAGAGATTGTAGATTCTTCGTCGCTAGGCTTCTCAGATCATATATATGCCGGATGCTGCCCTCGCCACCTGGAATGAAAGGGGCCATGGTCTCCCTGTTTCTTGAGGGACTTATGACGAGGCACCGAAGATGGATTCCTGCCTTCGCAGGAATGACGGTTTGGGGGTATTACGGTGGCTATTTTCGTAGCGATGACAACAGGAGAACAGTTTCTGCATTTCTCACCGACTCTGAACAGTTACGTAATTTCCCCTGTCAGTTGTCGACTTGATTGGGGCGCACTGCGGTCGTTCTCCTGCCGTCACCGCGCGAGAGCAACGTCGTCGGGTATAATTCACCCATTGAGGAGCGAACGTGATGGAGTCCCGATTCCGTAATCTTCCAAGCGTGAACGACGTGCTTGACGATGATCGAGTAAGCAAGCTCGTGCAGGAATTCTCGCATAAGGCGGTACTTGGGCTCGTCAGGGACGAGATCGATCGAGCACGGGACAGCATTAGGAACGGGGGTGCACCCCCTAGCGCAGACTTGCTTGCCGACGCGGTCGAGAGACGGGCGTCGTCGCTGTGGGGTTCTATGCCCATGCCGGTCATCAATGCGACCGGAGTGATACTGCACACCAACCTGGGGCGCGCTCCTTTGAGCGACGATGCCATGGAAGCGATGCGCGCGGCCAACGAGGGCTACGGAGACCTTGAGTTCGATCTGGAAACCGGACGCAGGGGTTCAAGGCAGGGGCGGGTGGCCGAGCTGCTTTGCCAACTCACCGGCGCGGAGGGTGCGCTGGTCGTCAACAACAACGCGTCGGCGGTGCTGTTGGGTCTGGCCGCCGTTGCCAATGGCAAGGAAGTGATCGTGTCACGGGGTGAGGCGGTGGAGATAGGGGGCGGATTTCGTATCCCCGACGTGTTGCGGCAGAGCGGCGCGACCCTCGTCGAGGTGGGGACGACCAACAAGACCTACGTGCGAGACTACGAGGCCGCCGTCAACGAAAACACCGGCGCCATCCTGTCCGTTCATGCCAGTAATTTTCGGGTCATGGGATTCACGCACATGCCGTTGCTCACCGAGTTGGTGGAGCTCGGCGCTCGTTCGGGCGTGCCTGTGCTCCATGACCTCGGCAGCGGATGCCTGCTGGATACGGTGCCGTTCGGACTGGCCCATGAGCCGATGCCTCAGGAGAGTGTTGGGGACGGGGCCTCGCTCGCGTTCTTCTCCGGAGATAAGCTGCTGGGCGGCCCGCAGGCGGGCATAATCGTGGGTAAGAGCGACCTGATAAACGTCGTGTCGAAGCACCCCCTCGCGCGCGCCGTTCGGATCGACAAAGGGAGCCTTGCCGCCCTCAATGCCACGCTGCTGCACTACCTGAAGGATGAGGCCGCATCGAAGATACCCATTTGGGAGATGATATCCCGGTCGCCCGAATTTCTCGCCCAGCGCGCCGAGTCATGGCGACTGGCCATAGACGGCCCCACGTCCGTGGTTCCCGGCGAGTCGACCGTCGGAGGAGGCAGCCTTCCGGGAGAGACGCTGCCGACCTCCCTGCTCTCTATCGACGCGTCGGAGATGCCCGGCGGCGCGAACGCTCTTGCGGCGAATTTGCGACATGGTGATCCGCCCATTGTCGGACGCATCGACGCCGAACGGATCCTGCTCGATCCTCGCACTGTTCCTCAAGATTTAGACGACATGATGGTGCGCGGCATCTTTCATGCTCTTTGACGGGATGGGGCCGGGTCCGGCGACTGTCCTATCGCCGCGCCACTCTAAGTTCCCACTGCATGGAGAGGCGTCATTGAGCTATGAGTGTGAAATGTCCCTAAACTCTGTCGTAATGGGAACGTAGATGAATACCCTGGTAACTGTTCAGCCTTCGTGAGATTTGCACGAATTGTTCTCTCGCTGTCATTCTGAGCGGAGCGCAGCGAAGTCGAAGAATCTAAAGTGTCTGTCCCTACGTAAAGCTGGCATAGAGAATTCTTACACTGCTTGTACTCTCGGTCACGATACAAGCGCGACACTAGCTGTCCGGTCGTGCGGTTATGGATTTTAGATTCCTCGCTCCGCTCGGAATGACAGGGAGCCGGGGCGGGATCGTAACTAGAAATCCGTTTTACCTACCCATGTCAGCCCGCCGGGGAGAGATACAGAGAAGGGGGTCTTCGCGACTCAACTCACAGCGACTGAATACTTACATACCCTGTTAAAACGTTGACCCGTAGGCGCATTGGTGCTAGAAATGTATTTCAGTTTTTCAAGGTGAGGACGAAAACCACATGGCAGATACCAGCGAGGAAATGGCAGTCGAGTACTGCATCGATGTTGAAAGCGCGGGGGATCACGGTCGGGCTATCAAACCCATGATCGTCTCGCGGATGGGATATATCATGCGGCAGTCGTTGACTGCCGATGTCGTTGAGGATATGGATGCCGAGGACCTGATTCAGCAGGTGGCCTATCACGCTGCGGAGGACAGGGACTTTCTGCTTCCCGACACTCCGCTGAAGGAGTCGGTCTTTCGCGTTCTGCTGGCCAATGAGAACAAGCCCATGACGGCAGAGGAGGTCAGCAAGATACTGGAGGACAAGTGGTCACTCAGTCCCTATCCTCGCGATACGTCTCCGGGGGTCATCGAGCGGCTGTTGGCCAGCGGGGGCGATACCTACTGCTTCGTTGCGATTCCGCCGCCCGCGCCCCCCGAAGAAGAGACCGAGACGGAGCCGGAAGTCGTCGCCGCTGAGGAAATCGAAGTTGAAGGGGCGCTTGAAGAGTAGTCCAACTTCATCGAATGCCTTGCAGAGATTTGAAGAATCGGGTGTAGGGCATTTACAGGAAAAAACAAAGGGGGCAGACTCCGGTCTGCCCCTCTTCGTATCCAATGATCGCAGTCTTGCTAGAAGTCTTCTTCCTTGGACTTCCGCTTCTTCCTGATGACCTCAACCTCGGGTGTCGCCACGATTCCGACCGATGAGATACTCGACATGCTGGGTGTCGTTTTCTTTGTCTTCCTTGGTTCTCGTTTGGGTCGTCCGCCTCTAGCCATTTGGTACCTCCCATACGATGGATTTGCTTGACTCGACTACACAGAGTGTAAGGTATCGCACAAGACCGTGTAAAGCCGAGACCGGTCTTGGTCCACTGTTGTCGGAGGAGACACCGCCACGGGCTTGGGTGTGTACTGCTTCGAGTGCGAATCACGCTCCGCTTGTACCGCGCGGCGCTGATGGATATGATTTGGGCGCGCATCAAGTGTAATTGTGTTGAGTAACTTATGAACGTGTCAGTGACACTCCGACGTCTCGATATGGACGGCTTCTGCATTCTTCAGGGCGTGATCTCTGAAGAAGAAGTTGATGAGGTTCGGGATGAGGTCGAGGCGGCCGTCGCCGAGAATCAGCAGATCAACGAACAAATGCAGGCGAACGTTCGCGCGCGCGGACACAGGATCGGCGCGACCGGCGTTGCCTCGACCGGTGGTCTCATCAACCAGGTGCCCAAGTTTGGCCGATACCTCGCAGACCGGCGCATTGTCGATCCGTGCGAGAGCATCTTTGGGCCCTACGTCCGCGTGTCTTCGGTCGGCGCCGTCATGAACCACCCCGGCAACGCACGGGGTTACTGGCATTCGGACTGGCCGTTCAACCAGACCGTCGCGTCCCACGTTCCCGCGCCATACGCCGACGCCGTGATGCACGTGACGGCCATCTTCATGCTCTCCCCATTCACAGAGGAGACGGGCGGGACCCTGGTGGTGCCGGGCAGCCACAGGTCTCCCGCGAATCCGTCGGGCGAGAACGGCGTCGACCGAGACTCGCCGTACCCCTCTGAGATCAATGCACAGGGTAAGCCGGGCGACGTGCTCCTCTTTGACAGTCGGCTGTGGCACAGCGTCGCGCCCAATCGCAGTGATCGGCCCCGCACGGCGGTCATCGCCCGGTACGCCCCCTGGTGGCTGAACCTCTCCGTTCAAAGGCCCGGAACGCCCGACCATACGCAGATCGTCGTTGAGACAGGTGGCAAGCCAAGCGTCGTTCCCCTCGTCAAGCGCGACGTGTTCGAGAGTCTCCCGGACGAGGCCAAGCCGCTCTTCCGCCACTGGGTGGAAGAGTAGCAACGGGACATGGCATTCACCCTCGTGGATCCCAATCTTGAGAGGGAGACGTGATCCGCCATGTTCAGCTTCGCCATCGACTACTATCTCATGGTCGTAATCGCGGCTTGCGGTGTCCTTCAGATCGCCGCCTCGGTGGGTAGGCTCGACGCACTTCTCCTCTTCAAGAGCCCGTTGACGGCAAGGGCATTCGGCGTCGCACTCGCGGCAGCCGGCCCCGTTTTGTTCTTCGCCACGGGTGAGCGGAACATCAATGACTACGAGGGAGGCCTCGACGGCAACTTTCAGGGTCTGTTCTTCATCCTTGGAACGATCACCGCGCTAGCTCTCACCGTTGGGGCGACCTCGTTCGTCAACAAAAGCATGGCCCATCCCACGCAGATCGAGAACGGGATCGAGTCCTTGAAACGGACCAACTACACCCGCGCCCTGACGAACAACATCCGATTCCTACGCAAACACTGGCGGACGTGGCGGACATGGACGAGACCGTATTTCTTTGGCTGAACGGCTTCGTGGGCAGGGTTCCCGCCTTCGACGCCGTCATCGAGCTTGTGGTGAGCGACTACCTCGTGCCGGTAACGCTGGCTCTCACGCTCTTTGCCCTCTGGTTCGCCGGTGATACGGCATCGCGCCGTCGCTATCAGCGTGGAATCATCGCCGCCGTCCTCGCCCTCGCCCTTGCCAATGGCTCTATTGAGATACTGAACAACTTCGTCTTCCGCGACCGCCCCTTCGTCGATCACGAGGTGTCGCTCCTCTTCTACGAGCCGACCGACTCATCCTTCCCGTCGAACACGGCTGCCATGGCCTTCGGGATATCGACGGCCGTATGGGTGTTCAACCGGGGGGTGGGTTGGATACTCCTGGCGATTTCAGCCCTGTATGCCTTCTCCAGGGTGTATGCAGGGGTACATTATCCGCTGGACGTGATCGCGGGCGGGCTGATCGGTGTCGTCGCAGCGGGAGCCGGTCATGTCATCACAAGACTGCTCCGACCGCTGATAGAGATCGTCCTGAAGGCGGGTCGCGTCGTCCTGCTCGCGTAGGTAGGGCGGGTGCCTCTCTGATATAATTGGATTCAGTCGAACGGCCCTCGAATCCACCGGCCGGCTAAGGGCAATTATTTGCAGACGCTCCGATTTCTTGCGGGTCTTTCGGCACTCTGCTTTCTGCTTGTAGCGTGTGGGGATTCCCCGCCGCCCGCCGAACCCACTGCGCTGCCGACCCTCACCCCCATACCGTCTCCCACTCCTTTTCCGACGCCTGAGCCGTCGCCCACGCCCGAACCCGCGACCCAAGATGCACCCCCCACGGCAGAGGAGTACTACGTTGCCGCAGTGTCGTACGCGGACTCCGGTGACGACGACTTCGCCATCAACCTCTTCTCAAAGGCGATAGAACTGGATCCCAGCTTCAGTGACGCGTACAACGACAGGGGAGCGTCCCACCTGGCGTTGGAGGACTTTGCCGAAGCCGAGGCCGACTTCTCAAGGGCCATCGAGCTTGTGCCCGACGACGCCGATTATTACAACAACCGCGGCGTGGCGCGCATGTCCCTTTCCGAAATCGAGATGGCCATTGACGATTTCAACACCGCAATAGAACTCGACTCGGCAATGATAGACGCCTACCTGAATCGCTCAATGGTCTACGTCAGGCTTCAACGGTTCGATGAATCGCTCAGCGACCTCGAGCAGATACTGGACCTCGACCCGCAGTACGCCGAAATACACAACTACCGTGCCAGCATATTCATGGCCCTCGACCGTCCACGCGACGCGCTCTACGAGCTCGACCGCCTGATAGGCTTGAGACTCGAAGACCGTGACGCGCACGTTAACCGCGCCATCGTCCTTCTCCGTCTCGGAGAAGATGAGCGCGCGCAGATCGATATTGACATCGCAATCGAACTGGGTGCCGACGCTGATCGCCTCAAGCGTACGCTCGACCGCGTACGGGCCGATCGCGACGCTTCGGGTGAGCAGTAGCGTCGGTTGACATTTGCGCACCTGTGCCCACAACGAGAGACTCCGATAAGGAATCCATAAAGATGACCCGCAAGGCAGCGTTCGTCTTTGAAGACGCAATGTCCCGCCATGTGCTGAGCGAGACCCATCCAATGAGGCCCATTCGTCTGCGGTACGCGTACGAGCTTGCCGACGCGTATGGTCTGTTTCATCCCGATCATTCGACCCTCGTCGAGCCACGCGCCGCGACCGTGGAGGAGGTCTCCACCTTCCACACGCTCGAATACATCAACGCCGTCGAGCGGGTAGGGCAGGGCGACTTCTCGATAAACCCCATGGAATTCAACATCGGGCCCGGCGACAACCCCGGCTACGAGGGCATGTACGACGCGGCCATGCTGTCCACCGGCGGTTCCATGCGCTGCGTCGAGCTGCTGCTGGATGAGGGGCACGATGTCGCCTTCAACATATCGGGCGGTCTGCACCATGCGATGCCTGGCTATGCCTACGGCTTCTGCGTATTCAACGATCCCGTGTTGGCAATCAACGAGATGCTCCGGCGCGGACTGCGCGTGGCCTACGTCGACATCGACTGCCACCACGGCGACGGCGTGCAGCACGCTTTCTACGATACCGACCGTGTTCTGACGATCTCACTGCATGAGACCGGACAATTCCTGTTTCCGGGAACGGGGTATGCCCAGGAGACCGGCACGGGACGCGGACGCGGCTACTCAGTCAACGTTCCCCTGTACCCGTACACCGGCGACGAGACCTACTACTGGGTATTCGAGCAGGTCATTCTGCCGCTGCTGGATGCCTTTCGCCCGGACGTGCTCGTCTCGCAGCTCGGCATCGACTCCCACTACCGAGATCCCATAACTCACCTCGCGCTCACGACGCAGGGATTCGGCAAGGTCGTCGCAGAGTTTTCCGGCAAGGCCCCCAAGTGGCTTGCTCTCGGGGGCGGAGGCTACGATTTGCAGGCAGTGGCGCGGTCATGGACGCTCGCCTACGGCGTTATGTCGGAGCAGAATCTGGACGACGTAATACCTGAGTCGTACCGGACGAAATATGGGGTCGAGACTCTCCCGGACATCGAAGAACTGCCGGATATCGTCCACAAGGCGCAGGGGGACGCGAAGACGTTTGCGGAGGCCAGCGTGGGGGCCGTGCAGGGACTCATCTTTCCAACGCATGGCATCAGAGCAGTGTAGGGCGCCGGTTTCCTCCGGCTGAGGTACATAAGGAAGAGGGCCGCCCATGAATGAACGACCCTCTTCTTTACCCTTCGTTAGCAGACTGCCTACCTCACCTCGCGGAACTCGCCCTCGACGGTGCCGTCATCGTCGCCGTCGCCGTCCGAGTCATCGGATTGGGATGTCGATGCCTCCTCCGTGTCGTCGGCTGAGGCCTCGGCCCCGCCCTGCTGGCTGTAGACGGCTTGGCCGACGGCCTGGAGGGCAGTGTTCAGTTCCTCCATCGACGATTTGATGCGGTCGGTGTCGTCGTCGGAGATGGCGGCGCGGACCGCGGCGATCTTGCCGTTGATGTCTTCCTTCATCTCGTCCGGTATCTTGTCCTCGTTTTCCTTGACGAGCTTCTCAGCGGCGAAGGCGGAGTTTTCTGCGGCGTTGCGGGTCTCCACCTTCTCACGCTGCTGCCGGTCTTCCTCCGCGTGGTCCTCGGCGTCCTGGACCATCTGGTCGACCTCGTTATCGCTCAGGCCTGAACTTGCCGTTATCGTGATCTTCTGCTCCTTGCCCGTGCCCTTGTCCTTGGCCGAGACGTTCAGGATGCCGTTGGCGTCGATGTCGAAGGTGACCTCGATCTGCGGGATCCCTCTGGGGGCAGGCAGGATGCCGTCGAGCATGAACCGCCCGATGCTCTTGTTGTTGCTCGCCATGTCGCGCTCGCCCTGGAGCACGTGTACCTCGACGCTGGTCTGCCCGTCAGCGGCGGTGGTGAATGTCTCCGTTTTGGCCGTAGGGATGGTGGTGTTGCGCGGGATGAGAGCGGTCGACACTCCTCCCAGCGTCTCGATGCCCAACGTCAGCGGAGTGACGTCCAGCAGGAGCAGGTCCTGCACGTCGCCTTGGAGAATCCCGGCCTGGATGGCGGCGCCAACTGCAACGACCTCGTCGGGGTTGACGCCCTGGTGCGCCTCCTTGCCGAAGAGGCCTTCGACGGCCTTCTGCACGGCCGGCATTCGCGTCATGCCTCCGACGAGGATCACCTCGTCGATGCCGCCCGCTTCGACCTCGGCGTCTTTGAGCGCCTGCCTGCACGGGCCAATGGAATTCTCTACGAGATCACCGACTAGCTGTTCCAGCTTCGACCGTGACAGACTCATCACGAGGTGCTTCGGCCCGGAGGCGTCGGCTGTTATGAACGGCAGGTTGATCTCCGTCTCCATGAGCGATGAGAGCTCGATCTTGGCCTTCTCCGCCGCCTCACGGAGACGTTGGAGGGCCATGCGGTCGTTGGCGAGGTCGATGGCCTGGTCGCGCTTGAACTCCTCGACTATCCAGTCCATGATTCGCTGGTCGAAGTCGTCGCCGCCGAGATGCGTGTCGCCGTTCGTCGACTTGACCTCGAACACGCCCTCGCCGATCTGGAGGATAGTGATGTCGAAGGTGCCGCCGCCGAGGTCGTACACGGCGATGGTCTCTTCGCCCTTCTTTTCGAGGCCGTAGGCGAGCGAGGCAGCCGTCGGCTCGTTGATGATCCGCAGCACTTCGAGGCCGGCGATGCGGCCAGCGTCCTTGGTGGCGTTCCGCTGGCTGTCGTTGAAGTAGGCCGGCACGGTGATGACGGCCTGTGTTATCGTCTCGCCCAGCTTGGCCTCGGCGTCCTGCTTGAGCTTCTGCAGGATCATCGCCGACATCTCCGGCGGGGCGTAGGTCTTGTCGCCCATTGCGACGTACGCGTCGCCATTGGTGTGCTTTTCGACCTTGAACGGGACGAGCTTCTGGTCGCGCTGCACGCTGTCCTCGTCGTACCGGCGGCCCATGAACCGCTTCACGGAGAATATGGTGTTCTCTGAGTTCGTCACAGCCTGTCGTTTAGCGGTCGTCCCGACGTAGCGTTCGCCGCTCTTCGGGTTCATCGCCGCCACGGACGGCGTCGTCCTGCCGCCCTCCGCGTTCTCGATCACGCGAGGCTCACCACCCTCGATCACGGCCATGCACGAGTTGGTCGTGCCCAGGTCGATTCCCAAAATCTTCGCCATTACGCTGTCTCCTTGTCGCTGTTCGTTTCGTTCGAATCATCGGTTTCCGGCTGCTCGGGACGCTTGGCAACCACGACCTGCGCGGCCCGGAGCACCCGATCCTTGTACATATATCCTTCCCTGAACACCTCGACGACCGTTCCCTCGTCGCCGTCCTCGGTCTCCCGGAACAGGAGAGCCTCGGCGTACGATGGATCGTAGGGCTTTCCCAGGGACTCGACCTTTGTCACGCCCTCCGTGTCCAGCATGTTCACGACGTTTCGCCGGACGAGCTGGATGCCCTCGGCCCATCCCGCCGACTCGTCGGTCGGGATCATGGCGATCGCGCGGTCGAGATCGTCGACGGTGGAGAGCATTTTCATGAGAAGGGCCGACCTCGCGCTCCGCTGGATCTCTTCCTTCTCCTCCTCCGCTCGCCTGCGATAGTTGACGAGGTCTGCCTGAGCGCGGGCCGCCATGCTCTTGAACTGCTCGCGTTCACGCTCAGCCTCTTCGAGACGCGCCTGAAGATCGTCGGCCTCGTCACCGGCGAGGATATCGTCCTCTCCGCCCTGGGCCGGGAGCTCCTCGGCATCATCCTCATGTTCACTCATTACCATGTCCTCTGTACCTCTATTGGGACTTTCTACCGCTTTCGCGCCGAGTAGAGCAGGGCGATCATCTCGTCGATGCTGTCGTCGAGGGCCTGCTTGGCGTCCGCGTCGTCGGCCCGGCGTATTTCCACTTTCGTCTTGACCAGCTTGTTGAACAGTTCGAGCACCAACTGCACGCCAGCCAAATTCAGGCCGAGGTCTCCGACCAGGTGCTTGATGAGGCGCAGCCGGGCAATATCGAGCTCGGAGTAGAGCCGGAGCATTCCCTCGGTGCGAGTCGGCCTGACCAGCCCCGCGCGCTCGTACTTGCGGAGCGTCTGCGGGTGCATTTCGAGGATGCGCGCCGCGACGCTGATGATGTAGACGCCGTCGATTTCTGGCCTTCCCGCATCTGTCGAAGGGCCTAGTCGACCGCGCGAACGGGCGGATTCACGCGCCCTGCTCGCCTCTTCGATGATGTCCTGCAGCGCCGCCGCTAACCCCGTGGGGAATGCCGACGTTTTATTGACAACACCGGAGCGGCGAGTGGAGGGCCTGTCAGGATCGAACAACATGCTAACTCAATCGGTCTTGGCTACGTTATAGTGGTTACGAAAGACATTGTATAACTTGATACAAAGCATGTCAAGGGAGTTGATTGTAGAGCAGGGCGTCGGGAACTTCTCGAACGGCCGGAGCGTCTACCTACCGCGAGGAGCGACTCCCAAGCGCGAGGAATCTGAAAGTCTATCGAGTCTGTCGGAAACGGAAGGAGGCAAAGAGATGATAATGTTCAAGGCTTGTCCAAGGTGCCAAGGTGACATGCACCAGAACCGGGATATGTACGGCGAGTACCGTGAGTGCCTGATGTGCGGCTACATGGCCGATCTGAGAAAGCCCAGCCTGTTCAGCATGGAGCCGGTCCCGGCCCCGGTACAGAAGAAGGTATCCAAGCGTCCGGCCCGAGCGCGGACATCCGCGATTCGGGCGGCATAGCACCAACCGGCACAGCCGGTCCCCCGGCCCAAACTAAAGGCCCTTTCGTACCTCGCGCGAAAGGGCCTTTTCAATTTCCAAATAGACAGAGATCCGGAATGGGTCAGAAGTCTACTACCCACCGCCTACCAGAAGCTGCCGAAGCGCTCCTCTTTCCAGGGGTCGGCCTCCATGTGGTAGCCGCGCTGCTCCCAGAAGCCGGGACGGTCGCGGTCCATCAACTCGATGCCATTGACCCACTTGGCGCTCTTCCACGCGTACTTCTTGGGCACGACCAGCCGCAGAGGCCCGCCGTGGTCTCGGTCGAGGGGCGCGCCGTCGTGGTTGTAGGCGAAGAGCACGTCGTCGTCGAGGAGCACGTCGAGGGCGAGGTTGGTCGTGTAGCCGCCGAAGCAGTGCACCATCACGTGCGAGGCCTCCGGCTTCGGATCGACGAGGCCCATAACCTCGGAGAACGATACGCCCTCCCAGGTGTTTTCGAGGCGGCTCCACTGCGTCACACAGTGGAACTCGGAGTCGATCGTGACCTTGGGAAGAGCCATGAACTCCTCCCAGTTCAGCGACTTCTCCTCATTCACCAGACCGAAAATGTCGAACCGCCACGTTTCGAGGTCGATCCTCGGCGGCGCGTCGAACGTCATGACGGGCCATTTCTCGGTCACGTACTGGCCGGGCGGCGCGACAACGCCCTCCTGCTTCTTGATCGTCTTCGCGCCCGTGAGTCTCTTGAACAGCATGTTTGAATACCTCTCATCCGGGAGTGTGGGGATTCGATCACGACGTTCCCGCTTCCGGCCGCCGCAATCATAGTATACAACGCTGTGTGACCGTCGAAGGACTGCTTGTCTGAGGACGGTGGGTCGAGAGTTCACCTATTTGTTATGGTTTCTGATTCTCCATGTAATTCGGCGCTATAGATATACTTGACGGGATGTTCGCTATATGCGAACATCCCGTTATGTGGGTCAAAAGATGACAATTGAGTGGACGGTCAAGGCAATCCGTGATATGCGCCGTCTTGCAGCACGAGACCGCGAACGGGTTATCGCCAAGATCGAGCAGTATGCTGAAAACTCTATATCGCTCGCCAGACAAGTGATCACACTAACCGGTGGGAACAATAGACGGTTGAGAGTCGGCAGCTATCGCGTAATCTTTAAGGTCGAACAGCATGGCGATACCACGACGATGGTAGTGCTAAGAGTTCAACATTAGGAGCAAAGTCTATGACTAGCGAGGAGACCGTCACTCTAACGAGAACGGAGTACGATGCCCTCATCAGCCGCAACGATGAGCTTGAGGACAGGCTTGCCGCTCTCGACGCAGACGACGGGACCCGTGTACCTCATGAAGTTGCTCTTGCCATAATTCGTGGTCAGAGTCCTATCCTCGCTTTTCGGAACCAACAACGCCTTACATTGCGGGAACTCTCAGGCAGAACCGGAATTTCCGCGAGCTATCTGTCGGAGATCGAGCGTGGTCACAAGAGCGGCTCCGCCTCGGCTCTCGCAAAGATTGCAAGTGCTCTTGGCACGACGGTCGACAGCCTCATCATCGAATAAGTGACATACCCTCGCCAGTTGGGATGATGACTCAAGGCGTGTGCCGTACAAAACTCAGCTAAGACTTTTGATGCCGTGGTTAGGCGTCAACCCACTGCATTCCTCCCAGTCAACTGGCGTATAATTGCGCGAAATCGGTTCGGAGGAGACCTCGGCACAATGGAGCAGTTGCGCATCCTGAACATCGGCGGGCACCCCAAGGACTGCATCCTGTACGCGGGCGGCACCGTCGCAAAGCACGTCCGGAGGGGCGACCACGTTACCATCCTGACCCCTTACACCGGCATGTCCCACCACCTGACGGGCATTAACGCCTACCGCGAGTCTGGGACGATGCCGAACATGGACGAACTTGTCGCAGACCGCCGCCGGGAGCTGGAAGAGGCGTCCGCCGTGCTGGGAGTCACCGACGTGCGGTTCCTCGGTTATGATGACTCCATTACCACCATCCAGCCGGATATCGTCAGCGACATCGCCGACGTGATCGGTGAGATAGCCCCGCACGTCGTCATCACGCACTGGCCGCAGGATACCGTCGGAGCGCACGCCCTCGCCACGCAGATGCTCCTAATAGCCACCGACACCGCAGCGGGCATTCGCGAGGGGAAAAGCTACGCTCCGACTGGAGGCGATACCGGAGGCTGGACGGCGCAGATCTTCTACCATGACCAGCGAGGTCGGACGAACGTGCTCGAAAGCCTGAACCCCAGAATGCCCGACACCATCATCGACATCTCCGATGTCGTCAAGCTCAAGGCGCAGGCGATGAACAAGTTCACCTCCCAGCACTACTCGGAGGGCGGAGGTCTCCAACGCAAGCTCGGCGAAGTCCTGGACGGCGGAATAGCCGCGCTTCACACTCGCGTCCCGTATGCCGAGGCGTTTCTGAGACACAACCCCGAACTGCACGAGTACCTGCCGGTCAGCGAGTACGGCATGAAGATGTCGCGCGAGACCACTACAGAGTTCATCTCACGGATGGTGCTCTAGTGAGGGCCGCGCAACTTGTCGGCCCCCGAAACTTCGATATTGTCGATGCACCCGTTCCGACGGTGTCCGACGGGAACTGCCTGGTCGAGATCGAGAGCTGGTCGATCTGCGGGAGCGATATTCGCCACACCTACGGCACTGTGCTCGATGAGGAAGACTACCCCATGCAGATCGGCCATCCCGCTCACGAGATCGCGGGTACGGTCGTGGAGACCCGCTCCGAGCGCTTCCGTGAGGGCGATCGCGTCATCGTCCTGCCGACGAGCGACACCACCCTCGTGGAGTACATCGAGGCTCTGCCGGAGCGAATGATCGCCCTGCCGGACGATGGTCCGATGGACGAGTGGCTCATGTGCCAGCCGTCGGGCACCGTCATCTACGGATGCCAGCAGCTTGGTACGCTGCTCGGCAAGAACGTGGTCGTGCTGGGACAGGGCGCCATCGGACTCTCGTTCACGGCAGTTCTGTCACGCTCGGGCGTGTCGAACGTTATAGCGGTTGATCCGCTCGACTACCGGCTCCAATATTCCGAGAAATTCGGGGCGACCCATACCGTCAATCCCACGAGGGTACCGACAGAGGAGGCCGTGCTCGACATCCTTGGCGGTGAGAAGCCCGACATCGTCGTCGAGGCAGCAGGATATACCGACACGCTGAACACGGCGCTGAGGCTCGTGAAGAGCTTCGGCACCGCCATGATGTTCGGCATCCAGCAGAAGAGCAGGGAGCACGGGTTCGTCGTTCCGATGGAGTACAAGGACTTCCGGGGCAGCAACGCCCGCCTGAAAACCGTCGCCGCCGGGCACACGGAAGACATCACTTCTCACATCGAGCTTATGGTCGAGCTCAAGCAACGCGGCTGGTGGGACCCAGCGGAACTCATCACGCACCGCCTGGCATTCGACGAAGTCCAGCGCGCCTTCGACATGTACGTCGATCACGACGACGGCATCGTCAAGGTCGTGATGGAACGCTAAACGGCCTGCTTCTTGAGCTTTGAGACGAACTTCTTGCGGAACTTCGAGACCTTGGGCCTGACGACCACGAAGCAGTAGGGCTGAAACGGGTTCTTTTCGAAGTACCGCTGGTGGTACTCCTCCGCCTCGAAGAACATGTCGAGGGCCGTTACCTCAGTCACGATGGGATCGTCCCACACTTCCGCGACGGTCATCTCCTCGATGACCTCATCGGCGATGAGCCTCTGCTCCTCATCGTGGAAGTAGACCGCCGACCGATATTGCGTTCCAACGTCGTTGCCCTGCCGGTTCAACGTCGTCGGGTCGTGGATCGTGAAGAATACCTCCAACAGCTCCCGGAAGCTCACCATGTCGGGGTCGTACGCGATCTGAACGACCTCGGCATGACCGGTCGTCCCGGAGCATACGGCCTCGTAGGTGGGACTGAGATCATGGCCGCCGGCATATCCCGACACCACCGACTCGACGCCGCGCAGTTCGTTATACACGGCCTCCAGGCACCAGAAACACCCGCCTGCCAGCGTGGCGAGTTGGCTACCATCACTCGAACGACTTCCATTGTGTTGGTTCATTGCGGTCTCCTCTTGGTGAAGTGACGTGTCGAGGTTCCCTTTGCGCTAGTCGCTTGTGGAGGAAGTATACCAGTGCGCGGAGTCCCTCATCCGTCTATCTGTGAAACGGAATCGACCCATCTTTGGGTAGTAACAGGGTGTGTTCGCAGGTGGTACCATGCGATTCGCCGGTAATCCATCTCGCCTCAAGCGACCGTAGAAGCAAACTATGCAGCCCGGAAAACTCCCCCTCGCTCTGCTGTCTCGTCTTCTAGACGACATCGACGTGCGGGACCCGCGTGTCGTACTCGGCGCGAGGGCGGGGGAGGATGCCGCCCTCATCGATTTCGGCGACAGCTACCTCGTAGCCAAGACCGATCCCATCACCTTCGCGACCGACCTCATCGGCTGGTACATGGTGCAGGTCAATGCAAACGACATCGCCGTCATGGGAGGCACGCCACGCTGGCTCATGACCACACTCCTGCTCCCTGACACCACGTCGGAGGACGAAGTGGAGGGTATCTTCAGTCAGGTCGGGGAGGCCTGCAACGCCCTGAACATCACCCTAATCGGCGGACACACGGAGATCACCTACGACCTGCCGCGCCCCATCGCCGTCGGCGCGATGCTGGGTGAAGTACCGAAGGAGCGAGCCGTTCTCACGTCGGGCGCTCGTCCCGGCGATAGCATCGTTCTGACGAAAGCCATCGCTGTCGAGGGCACATCGATACTGGCGCGGGAGGTCGCTAATGACCTGCTGGCGCGTGGAGTGGCTGAGGAGACCATCGACCGTGCCAAAGAACTCCTATTCAGTCCCGGCATCAGCGTGGTCAATGAGGCGAGAATTGCGTGCGACACAGTGGACGTTCATGCGATGCACGATCCGACCGAAGGGGGTCTCTCCGGTGGCCTCGTCGAGATGGCGGCTGGAGCGAATGTGGGTCTACTGATAGACGAGGAGGCCATTCCCGTTCTCCCGGAATGCCGGGAGATATGTGACGCGCTCGGCCTCGATCCGCTCGGCCTGATCGCCTCCGGCTCACTCTTGGCGGCGGTGCCGTCCGGCGACGTTCCGACGTTGAAACGCGCTCTCGCCCACAAAGGCATCGCTGCCCACGAGATCGGTATAGTGACGGAATCTGCGGACGGACTAAAGCTCCGGTTCCGGGACGAAGTTCGTGATCTGCCTAAGTTCCCCAGGGACGAGCTGGCCCGCTGGTTCGGTGGCTAGTCCCAGTTTCCACCTACTCGGGACGGAATACGGGCAGGCGAAACGGATACCGCCCGGTTCCACCGTTGCTAAGGGGTCGTTCGCAGGTCGTCGGCAGAAAGGACTCGGACGGTCATGCGCTTGTGGCGGTCACCGGCTTGACGGCGGAGTACGATGAGTACGGCAACAAGCCAGAAGGCGGACATCAGGGTGATGAGGGACCAGTGCCAGTGATAGAAGAGGGCGATGCCTGTGATGATGATATTGACGAATGAGAGTGGCACGAGCACCTTCCAGCCGAACGCCATGAGCTGATCGATCCGCAGGCGTGGGTAGGTTCCTCGAATCCAGAAGATGACAAGGATAACGGCGTAGGTCTTCACGAGGAACCATGCGACCGAGAGCAGGGTGTGGAGGGGGCCGTCGAAGGGCATGTCCGGCCAGCGCCAGCCGCCGAGGAACAATAGTGTTGTCAGCGCCGCGACGGTGAAGGTGTTGATGTACTCAGCAAGGAAGAAGACGGCCCAGTGAGCGCCGCTGTACTCGACGAACGGCCCGCCGACGACCTCAGACTCGGCGTGGTGAATGTCGAAAGGTGTACGTCCTAGCTCGGCCAGGGCCGCCACGAGGAAGAGGAACAGACCGAGCGGCTGGACGATGGCATTACCGACCTTCGCTTCGGCCTGGTCGTTGACGATCTCGACGATGTTGAGGGACTGGCTCAGCATCGCCACCGCGAGAAGCGCCATTATGAAGGGCACCTCGTAGCTGACAAGCTGACCGGCTGCACGGAGGCCACCGAGGATGGCGTACTTGTTGGCGGAGCCCCAGCCGGCCATAACAAGTCCCAGCACGGTCAGGACGGAGAAGGCTGTGATGTAGAACAGGCCCAAGTCCATGTTTCGCAGGACTATGTCCTGCGTGATCGGGATGGTCACCCACAGGAGAAGAGACGGAACGAAAACGGCCAACGGGGCGAGCCAGTACACGCGCCGATCAGCCCAAGACGGGAGAATGTCCTCCTTGGTGACGAGCTTGAGAGCGTCAGCGATGGGCTGGAGCGTCCCGTGCGGCCCGACGCGCATGGGGCCCATCCGCTGTTGGATCCGAGCAAGGGCCTTGCGTTCGAGCCAAGTGAGCGCCAGCACCATGACAGAGAGGAAAGCGAAGATGAGCGCTGCGCCGACGGCGTAGGTGATAGGCTGCGGTATGTCTTCGAGAAACTCGGTCACCGGTCTACTTCACCCAAGACGATATCGAGCGACCCCAGGATCACGACGGCGTCGGCGACGTAGGCGTCGCGCAGCATCGGCTCCAGGGCCTGCAGGTTGGCGAAGGACGGTGCCCGTACTTTCACACGGTAGGGATGCTGGCTGCCGTCGCTCACAAGAAAGACGGCGAAGTCGCCGCGCGGGGACTCGGTGCGCTGGTAGACTTCGCCCTTCGGGGGACGTGTGAGGCGTCTGGTCTTTGCGGCAAAATCGCCGGGTTCCATCTGCCCCATCGCCTGCTCGACGATGCTCATCGACTGGCGCATCTCCTCGACGCGCACGTAGTATCTGTCCCAGCAGTCGCCGTGCTCTCCCACAGGGATGCCGAATTCGAACCGGTCGTAGATGCCGTAGGGCTCGGATATGCGGACATCTTCGGGCACACCGGTGGCGCGGAGCGCCGGGCCGGTGACGCCGAGGTCGATGGCCTCCTCCGCGCCGATCGCGCCGACGCCCTTGGTGCGGACTAGAAACATCTCGTTGTCGGAAAGGAGCGCGTCGCACTCGTCGATGCCGCGCTTGAGCTGGTCGGTGAGGGTGGCCATGCGGTCGGGGAAGTCGGGCGGGAGGTCTTCGTGGACGCCCCCGACACGGATGTAGTTGTGCATCATGCGCGCGCCGGTCACCGACTCGAAGAGTTCCTGGATTCGCTCTCGCTCACGGAAGCCGTAGAGAATGGGGGTCATCGCGCCGGCGTCGAGTCCGTAGACGCCGTAGAAGAGCATGTGGTTGGCGATGCGGTTGAGTTCGCAGAGGATGGTGCGGATGTACCACGCGCGTTCCGGTATCTCCAAGTCCATTATCTTCTCGACGGCCATGCAGAAGGCGAGCTCGCTGTTGAGGTTGCCGATGTAGTCGATGCGGTCGAAGAGCGTGACGATCTGGGAGTAGTCCTCGATCTCGCAGAGCTTCTCGGAGCCGCGGTGCAGGTAGCCGATGTGGGGCTCGACCTTGACGATGCGCTCGCCGTCGATCCACAGCACCATGCGGAAGACCCCATGCGTGCTGGGGTGCTGCGGCCCCATGTTGACCATGAAGTCGACAGGGTCGAGGGAGCTTGCTGTTGGTATGCCGGTCATGCCAGTGTGTTCTTCAGTCTGGTCCAACCTTGCGCTAAAACGCCCATCCTTCTCGCTCCATGAATCCTTCAACGTTCGTCCACTCAATTCCAAAATGGTCGCAGACATTGGGTATCTTCGCTGCGTTTTCTCTCATTGACTCTTCAGTGACAGCACAGGCTTCACGAGCATTCGCGGCCGCAACAACGAATGGATCAGCTACCGGTCTACCCTTTAGGACGTTCCCAGTGGACACTAGCTGTCGAAAGTGAGTCACCTCGAAGATTTCGCTGACGAACTCAGTCTCCACAGCGCTGGGTGGTAAGAATACGGTCTTGTTCTTCTGAACCCACTCATCCAAATGTGCCTTAGTACTCTGGAGTTCCAGTTCGTTTAGGACCTCACGAACCGACACTATTCGTCCATCGGACACAAGATCGTTGAACATTTCCCAAAAGGAAGGAAACTGCTGTGGATAGTAGTTCCCCAGGACTCGAAAACTACTTGTGTCGAACACGAAGATCAAGATGAGCTCAGCTTCCTCATGAACGCTTGCTCAAGCGTGGGCACGTTTCGCGCCTTTACGTTCACGTAGTCAGCCAGCTGGCTCAAATCGATGCGACCCTGGTAGTAACGACTAAAGGCTAGCTCAAGGAACTTCTGGCCGAGGTATGAGACCTGTGTGTTGTAGTAGTTCCCTCCAGTTGAGCCACTTGCCGACACTGCGTACTGTTCATACCATTCCCTTACCTTATCGTCATAGAACTGCTGCGATACCAAGCCACGATCAGAGTGCTTTCTTAGGACAACTTCTTGACTGACGTGGTATCGGTCGGCTAACGAGCTGAAGTACTCGTCCGAGTAAGGTCCGGAATGGATTAGAGCGTCAAAGTCCTTTGCTGGCACCAAGAACTCACCTGCGAAGGCGTTGGCCTGAACCTCAATAGACTTTGGCTCTCCTACGAGAAGTTCAATAAAACTGTCGTTCTCCTTTGTCACGCCGCTCGTACTCAACAGAATGTGAGCGACTTCGTGCCAAAGAGTGAAGATTTGACGGGTGGGTGGAGTACTGTTATTGAGGAAGATGACCGGGAACTGGTCGTCCATAAGCGAAAACCCGGAAATCCCTTTTTGCTTGAAGGATCTCTTGAAAACGTATACCCCACTGTCCTCAATCGCAGTGCGCCAGTTATCCAGAGCATCTGCGGTGGATGACCACTTGCGCTGATCTTCTAAGGAGATATCTACGTAGGCTCTAGTTCTTTCTGCTAGCCTCTCTGGGAGTTCGTCCAGGGAGGTCAGCACATCGCTGAAAATCTTTCGAGGACTCGGATTGACCCCGTTATTCAGTTCCCTAAGAGCAATTTGCATAGACTCCGCCAGACGCACGGCGTACCTAGTGTCAGACGAGAGGTTATCTCGCTCACTGCTAGGTAAGGTTCTGAAGTCACCAATCTTGTCAGGTTCCTCTGGTGGCTCGGGGAAGAAGAAGATTGCAATAGGCCTTTTGTAAACCTGATAGGCCAGCTTCTCCAATTGGACGTACGTAGGGACTGTCTCGCCCTCCTCCCAACTACCAATGGCGTCAGAAGACTTGCCGAACTTCTTAGCTACGTCGGCCAGCGTAAGACCAGAGCGTTCCCTGGCCCAGCGCAGTACATCAGGATTTATGCCTGTCAACGTCTTAGGCACGATGCGTCCTTGTCTGTCCTACCATTCCTCATACTCATGATAAGGAAAACTCTTCAACCCCGGATGACCTTCAAACCCGTCGTAAAGAAGTAGTGGACTAAGGTTCGGATGATCCTTGAATACGACACCGTAGAGGTCGTGGGCCTCGCGCTCGAACCAGTCCGCGCCGCGCCAGACGTTGACGACAGTAGGAACTTGAGGCTCGTCGGGCGGGAGGTTGGTCTTGACGACCATCTTGTGTCTTCTGCGTAGAGAGAAGAGGTGGTAGCTGACCTCAATGCGCTCGACGTAATCGACGGCGGATATGCATCGGAGGTAGTCGAATTCGAGGTCGGGGTGGTCTCTTGCGATGCGACAGACCTCGGGCACTTGCTGAGCTTCAACCGTGACTGTGACCTCGTCGACTGCGGCCCCGATCTCCATGGGGATGTCTCCGTAGACGGTTGGCAGCGTTTTGGAGAGCGCCTCGCCCAACGGGTCGAGTCTGGCGGGAGCTAGCGCAGCCGCTCCGCCTCTCGCTCGCGCAGGCCGCGCGGGTCGTGGACGGCCTTTATTCTCCTGCGTCACCGGACCGGGCGTCCTGCTTGATCTTTTCCTGGAGCTGCATGAGGCCGTACATCAGGGCCTCCGGACGGGGCGGGCAGCCGGGCACGTATACGTCGACCGGTATGAGGTGATCGACCCCCATGACGACGGAGTATGAACGGTAGTAGGGACCCCCGTTTGTCGCGCAGCTTCCCATGGCTATCACCCACTTCGGGTCGGGCATCTGCTCGTAGAGGAGCTTGATAGGCTCGGCCATCTTCTTCACTACCGTGCCTGCCACGATCATGACGTCGGCCTGACGCGGGGAGGGCCACGTGACGACTCCGAAACGGTCGAAGTCGTGATGGGACATGTGGGTGCTCATCATCTCGATGGCGCAGCAGGCGAGGCCGAAGGACAGCGTCCACAGGGAGTTCTTGCGCGCGAGGGCGAAGAGCTCGTCCGACTTTCCTACCAGCGTGTTCGGGATGACCTCTTGGAGGACGTTATCGGCGGGATTGTTGCCGCTTCCCGGTTGGTAGCCCTGTCCCAGGTTTATCTCCATTGCAGGACTCCTTTCCTCCAACCGTAGATCACGCCGAAGAAGAGGATCGCGATGAATATGAGCATCTCATAGAAGACCGCGGGTATCGAGTTGAGGAAGACGACCGCCCACGGGAAGAGGAACACGGCCTCGACATCGAAGATGAGAAAGAGGATGGCGAAGACGTAGTAGCGAATGTGTATCTGCGACCAGCGATACGGGGCGGCGGGGATGCCGCACTCATAGGGAGAGTCCTTGATCTCGGATGGTCGCCTCGGCGCAACGACCCGGGAGAAAACGAACATTCCGACGACCGCCGCGATGCCGACCGCGCCGACGATGACGACGACTGTCCAATCGAGCGCGAGTCCTTCCAAGCGGCCCCCCTGACGCGAAATCCGTAACAAGTGTACCACCGGGCGGAACGGCGTATCAAACTCAGGCGCGTTGACATCCGCTATTGATGTGGTGACAATTCGCCCATCGCCGCATGGTTGAAGGGAGGAATCCCCAATGGCGGAATGTTCCGGCTGCAGGGCTGAGATAGCCTCCTTTGACCGGCGCTGCTGGAGCTGTGGCGCGGGAATAAAGCGCGACGTTGGTAAGCTGTTTGCCGGCGCTCCCACCGACAAGGAGTTATCTCAGGCACGACTGTGTCACCTGCTTGCGCTGCCGGGAATGCTCATCCTTGGCGTTCTTTCTTACGTTGCGCTTGGAATGTTCGGACTCCTGGGGCTGCTGCCACTAAACCTCGTTCTGCCGTTCGTGTATTGGCTGTTGCATAGCGAGTCGCGGTTCGTAAGGGGCCATGCATCAGAGGCGCTCAACTTCCAGCTACTGTGGACGCTCGCAGTTTATGCCGTCTGGTTCATTCCGCTTGGCGGCGGAGTGGTGAACGGTTACCTGTGGATGTTCTTGCACGCCGTGGTGCTTGCGGGAGGCGTAGCGTTGGTCTGGATTGCCTCGCTTGATGCAGAAAGCGCGGGGAACGGCAGATATCCCATTAGGCTCCCGTTATTTCATTAGTCCGGTGTCGGGAATGCAAGCCGAATAGTACCGCTGCCCAATAGAAAGCGAGAGTCTTCGTCGAAACAAACTGTTCATTAAGTACGCAGGGCGGGAGGCGCTTCAATGGCGATCTGTTCTGTATGCAGAGCCGAAACACCGGTCTACGAACGACGTTGTCAGTCATGCGGAGCGGGCGTGGTGCGGGACGCCGACAGCTTGCTTGTCAACGCTCCTACCGGCAAAGAACTGTCTAGGGCGCGGTTGTGCCACCTGCTGGCGCTGCCCGGAATGCTGGTCTTTGGTGTTCTTATAGAACCCGCATTTGACAGGGTCGGATACTGGTCTCTTGTGCCGCTGAACCTGCTCATCCCTTTCGTTTTCTGGTTAACGGCACTGAAATCGAAGTTCGTGCGGAGTCACGGACTGCAAGTATTCAATTTTCAACTCCTATGGACGGTGGCTATCTTCCTTGTCTGGTATTGGTTCTACCAATCGGCTGCAGGAGTGGAGTATGGCATGTTCTGGATAGTGGTGCACCTGCTGGTCTTGGTTGGAGGCATGGGGCTGGTCTTGGTAGCATCAAGTGATGCGGCAAACGCGGGGGACGGGAAATATCCAATCCGACTTCCAATTAGCTGACGGCCTTCCCTGCACTCACAAGAAACAATAGCAAGAATTACGCGTTACTCGTAGATAGATTAACGGCAACTGTCCTAGGGATTCGTTTCTACTTGTACTATGGCCGCGAGGAGTCACAATGGCCCAGTGTCCCAGATGCAAGACCCTGACGGCGTATCTCGACCGTCACCTTCAGACTTGCGATTCCGAATACTCGCCGGGCAAGTCGTCGCCCACCGTGCTCGTGGGAAAGAACCTTCATCAAGCGCGTTTAAGCCATCTCGTGGCGCTTCCCGGTATGCTGATCTTCCTGGTCGGTTTCACGGAGTTCGGCGTACTCTCACTTCTCGCGTTTAATATCGTCGCTCCGCTCATCTACCGATGGAATCATCCGGGATCGGAAGTCGTATGGAATCACACGACGGAGGCGCTCAACTTTCAGGTGTTGTGGTCGGCAGCGATGTGGACGGCCATGCTCATCTTCCCGTTCTTCGGGTTGACCATCTGGCCGTTCGTATGGATCGCAGGAATAGCACTGGTCTTGTTTATTGGCCTGGAGACCGTGAGCTATGGCAAAGGCAGATACCCTGTGCGAATCCCGTTATTCCACTACCGCTAGCCCTTGCTCGGCAGGCGGGTTGGATCACCCTCTTCTGGGGAGTCCCTATGGCGCAGCGCAGTGAATGTCACGCATTCCTGCGTTCAAGTGATTCGGCCATACGCTGGGGAACGGGACGCAGTGCCTGAGTAGTCTCGAACTCCCGCTGGCCTCGGTTGTCAGGCGCTGCTAGACCCCGAGCAGTTGCTTCGAGATTTCCCTGGCCTCGTCCAGCGTGTCCACGATGTGGTCGTCGGGAACTCGTTTCAGAACGTTGAGAGCATAAAGGGTGATCGCGGGCCGACCGGCGAGGCCCATCACGATGCACTCCGTATCCTCATCGAGGGCGATGTCTATCAGTTGTTCCACGACGAGCGCCGCGCTGTCGTCCACGGAAACCGTGTCCGTGAAATCAAAGATCACGACCTCGTGCTCCTGGATGTCCAGGCTGATCGTGTTGACCAGCTTGTTCGACGATGCGACGGAAAAGCTTCCCCGGAGAGCCACCATGCCGACGCGCGCGGAGTACTCGTCCACTTCCTCCTCCACATCCTCCTCATCCTCGGCGTCGAGGTCGAATCCTTCAAATTCGCTCTTGCCGTAGAGGAAGTTCCGGTCCAGCAGTGGCACGGAGATGACGCTATCCAACTCGAGGCGTTCCCAAAGGCGTGCGCTGGCCATTCCTGCGGCGATCAGGCCGATAGCGACGGCCGTGACCAGATCGAGGAACACCGTGAGCAGGAGCGTAATCACCATGACGAGCAGGTGTTCCCGCTGCACACGGTGGACGCGGGTCAAGAAGCGCCAGTCGATTATGTCCCAGCCCACCTTCATCAGGATGCCGGCGAGAGCGGCATGGGGAATCGACTCCACATATCTGCCAAGTCCCAGGATCAGCGCCAGCAGAATGACGGCTCGCAGGACGCCCGAAACCTGTGTGCTTCCCCCGGCGCGGATGTTTACCACGGTGCCCATTGTCGCGCCGGCTCCGGGCAGTCCTCCGATGAACCCCGCGACCATGTTGCCGATGCCCTGTCCGATCAGCTCGCGGTTCGGGTTGTGCCGGGTTCGAGTCATCGCGTCCGCCACAAGTGAGGTGAGCAAGCTGTCAATGGAACCCAGCAGCGCAATGATCAGCGCCGGCTGTACCGCCCTCCCCAAGGCGCCTACCGAGAGTTCCGGGAGCCGGATATCCGGCAATCCCGTCGGCACATCGCCGATGACCGGCGTGTTGGTGAGCCAGAGGACGCTGAGCAGCGTCCCCGCGAGAAGCGCCGCAAGGGTAGGGGGCAGGTATTGTCGGAGCCTGTTTGGCCATAGCACTCCAACGGCGAGCGTCACGGCGGCTATGGCGAGCGCGTTGAAGTTAACGTCCGTTATCACGTCCGGCCACGACTTGACCGCTCCCAGCGGCCCTCCCTCTGCGACCTTCGCCCCCACGAACGGCAGCGTCTGCAGCAGGATGATGATGACGCCGATGCCCGACATGAAGCCGGATATCACTGAGTACGGCGTGTAGGCTACGAAACGACCGATTCTCAGCACGCCGAGCAGGATTTGGATCAACCCCGCCATGATCACGATTGTGAACGCCTCGGCGAGGTTGTCAGCGTTGGCTGCAACGACGACCGCCATTGCGACGGCCATCGGACCGGTCGGGCCCGATATCTGAGACCGAGTACCACCAAATACCGCAGCGAAGAAGCCTACTGCGATCGCTCCGTAGATTCCGGCAACCGGATCAAGCCCCGACGCTACGCCGAAGGCCAAGGCCACCGGCAGCCCCACCACCGCTGCGGTGATGCCGCCAAAGACGTCTCCACGGAAGGTTTGAAGGCTGTAGTTGAAGTTCATGTGCGGTTGATAACGTCACGGAGTATACATCACGCGGCGCAGATTCCAACCTCTTGGCAGTCTCAATTTGAGACTAATTATGCTTTTCTCCGCTGGCAGTCTTCACCTGTCAACGCTCAACTTGACGAAATAGAACGTATGGGCTATACTCTTTCTATGGTCCGTTCGGTGAACTGGGTTGATCCGACAAGGTCAAAAGTCTCAAAATGTCCCGAAATGTCCCATAAATTCGAAATTTTTCCCCTCGCCGTCTGAGTGCTATACAAGAGGTACCACTCAACGCTGCTCCGTTCTTCTCAACGGTAGACCGCCATGCGCCACATCCTCCATGCCGACCTCGACGCGTTCTACGCCTCAGTCGAGCAGCTCGATAACCCGGAGTTGCGCGGCAAACCTGTAGTCGTCGGGGGCAGTCCTACGACAAGGGGCGTCGTTGCCGCGGCTTCGTATGAGGCGCGGACATTCGGCGTCCGTTCCGCCATGCCGATGCACACCGCCATGCAGCGCTGCCCTGAGGCGGTCCGAGTGTCACCGCGATTCGATCGCTACCACGAGGCGTCGGGCCAGGTCATGGAGGTATTCCGAGATATTACTTTGCTCATCGAGCCGCTGTCCCTCGACGAGGCTTTCCTCGATGTGACTGACCGTGTCGGGCCCGACGTATCGCCGGAATCCATCGCCGCCGGTCTGAGACAAAGGGTTGCCGAGGAGGTTGGGCTCACCATCTCTGTGGGCGTTGCTACCAGTAAATCGGTTGCCAAGATTGCTTCCGACATGGACAAGCCGGACGGCCTGACCGTCGTACCGCCGGGAACGGAGCGCGATTTTCTCGCGCCTCTGCCGGTTCGCAAGCTATGGGGCATTGGTCCGAAGGCGTCGGAGCGGCTGGTCGGCGAGGGTATAGAGACTATCGGCGACCTCGCGCAATTGCCGGAGGACTGGTTTGCCTCATGGTTCGGGAAGAACGGCCCGACAATGCGCGGGCTTGCGCTCGGCCACGACGACCGTCCCGTCGTCGTCTCACGCGAGACCAAGTCCGTCAGCGCCGAAACGACTCTCCCTCAAGATACCGGGAGTCCCGATATGCTGAACGAGCTCATCGCCCGCCTCAGCCAGCGGGTCGCGCATCAACTCGCCGGCGCGGACCTGCAGGGCCGTACCGTCAAGCTCAAGCTCCGCCTCTCCGACTACACGACCTTCACCCGCCAGTCCACTCTCTCCCAGCCGGAAGACTCGGCAGACGTGATTTCCGCCATCGCCTCCTCGCTCTTGGAACGCGAACTCCACCCAGGACGGCAGTTCCGCCTCATCGGTGTCGGCGTCTCCGGCTTCGACCACCACCACGACGACGATTCTGAAGACCGTCCCGTTCAAGGACGCCTCGCCGGGTTCTGATGCCAACCCGTCAGTCACAAGTGCGACAATCAACCCTATCTAACCTGTAGAAGGGCGACACACGTGTCAATACGGTATCGGCTTGGTATAGTTTAGGCCCCTGACACCCCACACTTCGCAGGATATAAGCCACCATGCATGTCACCGCATCAGGCATCGTCCACGACTCCCGCCAAGCGCCCGCACGCCAACGCTCGACCGCGTTTACCGACATCGCACTCACCGCAGACGGCACTATCCTCGTCACGTTTCGGGCCGGGAGCGATCGCGACTCCATTGACGGTCACATCCTCCTCTATGCGGGTAATGGCCTCGACGGTAAGTGGGATCTCATCAACGATGGCTACTGCAAGGGCGACTGGGAGGACGGCACTCCCGGCGAGGTAAAGACCTTCTCCATATTCGAGACCGGTCCGGGAGCGCTCACCGCCACAGGTCTATGGGTCGACCGATCTGATCCGTCCCTCCCGTTCGTCAATCAGCGCAACCAGGGGATCCTCCCCATGCGCATCTACCACACGAACTCCACCGACGGAGGCCGAACGTGGAGCCCCCGACGTCTGATGGACGTTCGACCACATCTTGGCGCGTCGCCCGTGACGGAGGCGGTAGTTCCCCTTCCGAACGGCATTCTCGCCCAGCCCTACGAGACCTGGAAGGAGTTCCACGACGACGGCCCGCCTGACCAGGGCGCGTACCTCCGTCTTTCTCGTGACGGCGGAGAGACGTGGCCCGAATTCGCCACCATGGCCAAGCACCCCACAGGGGGAAAATACTACTGGGACGTGCGCATTGCGAAGCACCCCGAATCGGGGAGATTCGTAGGCACCTACTGGACGCATGATCCGAACTTGGGAACCGACGTCGACATTCAGATATCCTGGAGTTCGCCCGACGGCATGACCTGGTCCGAGCCGGTCGGCACGGGCGTCTCCGGCCAGCACTGTATGCCGATACCGCTTGGAGGCGACCGCGTACTCTTCGTCTACCCCGACCGCCGGACGATCAACGGGATCGGCGCATCACTCAGCGATGACTTCGGCCATACGTGGGACGCCGCGCCGCCACTCACCATCTACCGCAGCGCCGGGGGCGTCGAGTCCGGTGCGCATGAAAAGCGTACGCAGCGCGAGGTTTGGGACGACATGAATGCTTGGAATTTCGGACACCCCCGCGGCGTCCTGCTTCCTAACGGCGAAGTCCTCGTCGTCTTCTATGCCGGAGTCGGCGAATTCCTTGATATCCATTGGGCGCGCATCGCCGTGTAGCGACGCTCACCGTCGGCTTGCGATATCACCCTCCCGCACCTACAATCCCCGCAATCCCTAGCGATAACCGGTCACTGAAGGAGGCCGCCACCATGAAGAGACTCGACGGCGTAAATACCCTGCTCATGACCCCGTACACGGATTCGAACGAGATCGACGTTGGCGGCATATTCCGTCAGATCGACCGCATCCTCGAGGCCGGAGCCACCAGCGTCGTCGTGCAAGGCAAGATAGGCGAGTACGACACCTACACCATGGACGAGCGAAGGGACACGGCGAGGGCAGTAGTCGAGTATGTGAACGGCGCAGCGCCCGTCGGAGTCGGCATCATCAACGCCACGTTCGACGACGGACTGGCAGTGGGACGCATCGCCGCCGAATCGGGCGCTGACTACGTGATGTCCCGTCCTCCAATCGACGGGGATTCCCACGACTATTTCCTGCGACTTGCCGACATTGTTCCCGTGATGCTCTACGACCAGGGCCTTCGCGGAGAATTCTCCATCCGTGACGACATTCTCCCAATCACGCAGCAGACGGAGAACATCATCGCCCTCAAGATCAGCGGCATTCCCGACAAGAACTACGAGGCCAAGCAGCTCCTGGATATCCCCGTCCTCTGCGGCTGGGACCTCATGAGCTTGTTGGCTTACCAGATGGGCTCCGATGGCGTGATCTCCGGCAGCGCAACCCTTGTCCCGGAACACGAGGTGAGGCTGTACGACCTGGTCAAGCAGGGGCGGTGGGACGAGGCTCGCGACCTGTATTACGGCAAGCTCGTGCCCATCCTGAACTACTGCACCTTCGACCCCCACGCCTACTCGGTTTGCAAGTACATCCTGAAGTACATGGGAGTCATCGAAAACTCCGACGTCCGTCCTCCCAACCCGGATGCTGGAGAAGCCCGCGCCGCCGAGGTGTACGAAGTCCTAAAGCGAGTCGGCGTCCTCGAACCTGAGGGAGCGTCCCTCGGTCGGTAGATGAGCCACCCACGGTTTGCTCCCCATCGACCGGTCTGCGCGAACAAAGCGCGGCTGCAGTAGAATCACACCATGCCTACAGACGCACGATACATCTTCCACGAGGGCGATCAGGCCCTCATTCTCGACCGCCGAGGCCGTCGCTACCTCATTACGCTCAAGATCGACAAGGACGACCAGAACCATCTCGGCACCTTCCATCACAACGACATCATCGGGGAGCCTGAGGGAGTCCGCATCTGGACATCGAAGGGCCACGCGCTCATCGTCGTAAAGCCCGGCATGGCCGACTACATTCGCATCATGCCGCGAGTCGCCACCGTCGTATACCCAAAGGACATCGGCGCAATCATCACCTATGGGGACATCTTCCCCGGCGCGCGTGTGCTGGAGGCAGGCTCCGGATCGGGAGCACTGACCATTGCCCTCGCCCGCGCCGTCGGCGAACGCGGTAAGGTCTTCACCTACGACATTCGCGAGGACATGACCGCCCGTGCCCAGGAGAATCTCGCCGCTATCATGCCGGAGCACCCGCAAGTGACCTTCCATAACGGTGACGTCTCTGAGGACATCCCGGAGTCCGACCTTGACCGCATCGTTCTCGACCTTCCTGAACCGTGGGACGTCGTTCCGCACGCAGTCGATGCGCTCGTGCCGGGTGGGGTTATCCTGAGCTTCCTTCCCACCGTCCTTCAAGTCCACGAGCTTGTGATGGCTTTGGAAGACGCCAACACCTTCGGCATGATCGAGACGACGGAGATATTCATGCGGACGTGGTCCGTCCGTGGCCGCAGCGTCCGCCCCGATCACAGGATGATAGGTCACACGGGCTTCATCACCACCGCCCGGAAGACCACACCGTATTCGCCTCCGCCCGCTTCACCGACATCGGAAGAAGATACCAACGAGAATTAGAAGGTGCTTTCGAAGTACGCGAGAACCGTTCGTGGTGAGCTTGTCGAACCATGAACCACCCTTCGACAGGCTCAGGGCGAACGGATGATATAACTTGGTTGCGTCTGTGGAAACACCCTCTTAGCGGCCCGCCTCCCAGTCCTCGATGATCTTCACATTATGCGGAAAGGCCAACTCCGGCAGCTCGTCTACCTCGAACCAGCCCGCATCTTCGGCGTCCGTGCCGGCCACCAGCGCACCGCTTGTCACACTCCCCGAATACGCGATGACGATCACCGGATTTGACGGCAATGAATAGACGCCGATCAGGCCGGTGATCTCTACCTCCAGCCCTGTTTCTTCGCGGACCTCGCGCCGCGCAGCTGCTCTAACTTCCTCTCCACGGTCCACGTACCCGCCGGGAAAGCACCATTTGCCGATCTGCGGTTCCGCACCGCGTTGCACGAACAGCAGCTTGTCACTGCCCGTGACCAGCACGACGACCGCGACCTTCGGATCGAGGAATACGATGAGCCCGCAGCTCGGGCACGTCGGCCTCGGCTTCCCTTCGAAATCCCGCTGCTCCAGGGCGTGCCCGCAACGCTGGCAGTAGTTGGTGTCACCGTACTCGGCCATGGCTCGCCCATGCTATCGAACGCCTGGATGCCCTGTCCAACACTGTGACTCCATCTATTCGTCTCGCGCCCCACCCATACCGGTTTCTCTTGCGCGTCTACGGCCATCTTGATACCCTTCCTTTCGCCAAAACACCTGATAATGGAGGACGATTCCCCGCCATGATCCAGACACTGAAACGCCTGATGACCGTTCGTGAAGTTCACGCCCACTGCGACATCCCCTGCGGCATCTACGACCCCATCGCCGCCAAGATCGCTGCCCAGACCGTGCTCAAGATGGTCGTTCGTATCGAGGCCTTGGACGACGGTGATATGAGCAACGAGGCCGGCAACTCGTTCTTCCGCTATGTGGCCGTGAAGGAAGAGCACGCCGAGCTCTGCAAGCGCGAGATCAACATCCTCAGCAACGACTACTTCAAGCCTGAGCACCACGAGGCGCATGCCGACCTGCATTCGGCTATAGGGAATGCGACCAAGCTCGCGTCCGCCAACAAGCAGGGCGTGGACAAGGAGGCCGCCGAGAACCTCGTGGCCGCCGTCGACGAGATAGCCACGATCTTCTGGGCCACCAAGGGCGTCGAGTACAGCGACGCCGTCGCGGCTGTGCGCTTCGGCACCTAGCCAAACACCCTGATCGACGGATCCATGAACCAAAGGGCTCGTCTTCAGGACACTTGGGAAGAAATCCATGGTGTTCTCTGTGCCGCGACTCATCGTCTCAGCGATTGTGCTAGTCGTTGGGGTGATGTTCGTAATCAACGGGATTAGGACGCTGCGCCGCAGCAAAGAGGGTGGCAAGCCGTTCGGCATTATCGAGACGGCTGTAGGCTTAGTGCTGTTGGGAGCCTTGTTGTTCGCGACGGTTCTCTAGAGCCGCCGAACTCTGCCAAGTCGGCAGTTTGAGGTTCTCGTGAGTTCGAGAGCTTCCCGGTTACGCCCTTCGAATATAGGGAGACCCTTGCCGTGCCCGATATCTCGATCACGCGGATGTTCAAGGACTTCGGCATCACGACGCCAGGCGCGCAGAAGTCCGCGCGTGAAGCCCTATCACGAGCAGGGATCATATCCTCCCGCCCCAATCGAACAAACATCGCATCGGAAAAGGTAGACCGCGCCCGCGATACTCTCGAATCGGCTTTCCTCTGGCACTGCGGCAACGGCGATTGCCGAAGACACGCCGAGGCGAGCGAGGGTCTGCTCGTGGACAAGGCACACTGCACGATCTGTGGCGGCTCCAAGGACCGAAGCTCGCTCACGGCTATGGCCTCAGCGCTGGCAGCCGCCAAAGTTAGCAAGGTACTCGTCGTCGGCGGGACCGAGGCAAAGACTCGGGAGATACGCGAGAAGTCGCCGCCGGGCATCGACTGGAGGTTCGTGGACGGCACGAGGTCGAAGGATGACCGCTACTTCCGCCCCGCTCGAAGGTGGGCGGAAGTCATCGTCATCTGGGGCAGCACAGTGCTCGACCATCGGGTGTCGTCGCACTTCGAGGGCAAGGGCGACGCCCGTGTCATCACCGTCACCCGACGCAGCATAGGCGCGCTTGCCGAAGCGGTCGTTCAACACCTCGACAGGCGGTAGGGGCGTGTAGAAAATTTCGTTCACCCTGATCCTGTCGAAGGGTGGTTCATGGTTCGACAAGCTCACCACGAACGGTTGGGGACGGATCGCTAAACGGCCCATCTGGTCCGATCAAGCTGGGCGCATCCTTTTTCGCTTACCCACCTTCGACGGCCCGCCTCGTCTCCGTAATCTGCTGCGCGTGCTCCGAGAGGTGTCCGATAATCAGCGAGCGCGCGGCCTCGATGGCCGTCCCGGATGCTGCACCGTGGCCATACGTCACCGGACGCTCCAGGTCGGACGAGGACATCCTCTGCAGTATCTCCGTAGTCCGACCGCATGACTCGGCAAACCGACGCGTGACCGTCCCAAGATCGTCCCCGCTGTGCGCCTCGACGGATGCAGTCCGCCGCTCAATCTCGCTGTGGGAACGCGCCAGATCGGGTTCCTCATCGGCGTTGGCGATCTTCTCCATCCACATGGCCTGCATCTCGATCACGTGCGCGGCCACCTCGGAAGCCGTCCATTCTCCGTCTCCGGGGGCTGTGTGCAGTTCACGCTCGGTCGCGCCTGCCAGCGAGGATGCGACCTCCTGCTGAGCTGCCTGCAAGTCCTGTGCCAACGATTCGATTGTCATTCCTTATGCCCCTCCCTGATCTCTGTGTCCTCTGTGGCGAGTCTCTACGGGCTCACACGCTCTGCGTCTCGAATCCCCACTCGGCCATGTCTGCCTGCAATGCTCTCATTCGCGGGTCCTCGTGTTCGAGGTTCTGCACTACGGGATGGAAGGAGTACGTCATCTCCTCGTAGTACCCCCGGAGCAGCGCCATCTGCTCCTCGGTCTTTGGCTTTTGGAAGTAGTTGATGGCGTGCTGGTGCCTTCCCGCGTGTCCGCCGAACGCTCCGTGGTACGTGTTCTCCTTGAACGCCACGACGTCTACCGGCGTCGTCTCGACGGCGTAGGACGGCACCTCGTCGAGCGGGACTCCCCAGACCCTCGCGTCGGGGTCGTCGATGCGTTGGCTGATGCGATTGAGCCGCTTGGAGAAGTCGCCCTTGTGGGAGCCGGGGATGAACCTCAGCGCGCCGGTCTCCTTTGTCAGAGGTTCGAGGTAGAACCCGATCTTGACGTGGGGAAGTATCTCGCCGTCGTTTCCGCCACCGTGCCACGGGGTGTCGCCGACGTGCAGGTTTCCCTCCGTCACGTCCAGAAAGATGTCGGGGCCCAGCAGCCCTTCCGCGATACCGAGGATTCGTGGATCGATGATCAGGCTGTGCAGGAAGGGTCGCCGCTCGAAGAACGGCTGCACGGCCTGCCACGTCCTTCCGTCGTGCGCTCCGCCGCCTCGGACTTCAGCCATGATCTCGTCCGACTCCCGCAGCATCGTTTCCACCTCGTCGGGGGTCAACAGCTGCCGGAATACGAGGAATCCGAACGTCTCGAAGAAGTCCTTCTGATCGCCGGTCAACTCCATCATCCGCCTCCTTGCCACGCTCGAAATTCGCGCGCGGGTAGTCTATGGCAGAGGCCAATTGTCGTCAATGAACGATGCCGGGTCGAAGCATTGAAAGGGGGAAATGCTCGAACGCGAGTGTGGTTTGCGAAACGAAGGGAGAGGGTCGACGCCGTGAGAGTCCGACGGGGCCCGGGCTGCGAGTGGCACTCATTCTTCCGAGGAAGAAAGGCGCTCGCAGGTGTTCAACCCGGGCCCTAGTGTAACCGTCGAACGGGCGCCTGTTGGGTGAATCGTACCACAGGGCCGCTTGGTGATGGTAGCATGGAGTGACCCACCCGCATGGAACGTTACGGTTCGACGGGGGCGCCAACATGGCAAATACATTCGGAAAAATGTTCAGCATCACGACGTGGGGCGAGTCGCACGGCGACGCCGTGGGCGTGGTGGTGGACGGGTGTCCGCCACAGATCGAGATCGACATCGCAGACATTCAGAAAGAGCTCGCGCGGCGGCGGCCCGGCCAGAGCCGGATAACGACCCAGCGGCGCGAGTCCGACGAGGCGCAGATACTGTCCGGCGTGTTCGAGGGCAAATCGCTCGGCACTCCCATCATGATCGGCGTGTGGAACACCGATCAGCGTTCCAAGGACTACGAGCACATGCGGACCAAGTTCCGCCCGTCTCATGCCGACTACACTTATCAGGCCAAGTACGGCATCCGCAACTGGAAGGGTGGAGGACGGGCCAGCGCGCGGGAGACTATCGGGAGGGTGGCGGCGGGCGCCATCGCCAAAAAGATTCTCGCCCAGGAGTTCGGCGTGGAGATCGTCGGCTACGTCAAGCATGTCTCCGACTTGGTGGCCGACGTTGACCCCGAGACCGTGACGATGCCCGACGTCGAGTCCACCATCGTGCGCTGCCCCGACGCCGATATAGCGGAGCGCATGATCGAACGCATCGACGAGGCACGAAAGGCCGGGGACACCCTCGGAGGAGTAGTTGAGGCCGTGGCGCGGAATGTGCCGCCGGGTTTGGGAGAGCCGGTGTTCGACAAGCTGGAGGCCGATCTCGGCAGGGGAGTCCTCTCGCTGCCCGCCTGCAAGGGGTTCGAGGTCGGATCGGGATTCGGCGGGATTACCATGACCGGCTCCACTCACAACGACCCGTTCTACAACGAGGCCGGTCGAATCAGGACGCGCACGAACTACTCCGGCGGCATCCAGGGCGGCATCTCCAACGGCGAGAGCATCGTCATTCGCGCCGCGTTCAAGCCGGTTGCCACCATCATGATGCCGCAGGAGACCGTCGACGAGGACGGCAACCCGACGGAGCTGTCGGGCAGGGGAAGACACGATCCGTGCGTCCTCCCGCGCGCCGTGCCGATGGTCGAGGCGATGATGGCGCTCGTGCTCGTCGATCACGCGCTCCGGCAGCGCGGCCAGGTCGGCGACGTGGGATGACGGAGCGGGAATGGGACGCGAGCCGGTATGACAGCGCCCACTCGTTCGTCTGGGAGCGGGGCAGGGGAGTCGTTGAGCTTCTCGCACCCGCGCGTGGCGAACGCATCCTCGATCTTGGATGCGGCACCGGTCACCTGACTGCCCAGATTGCCGAATCGGGTGCGGAGGTGGTCGGCATCGACTCTTCCGAGGACATGGTCAGGGTAGCTTCGGAAAACTATCCCAACATCCGGTTCGAGGTGGCGGACGCCCGATCACTGCCCTTCAAAGACGAGTTCGACGCCGTCTTTTCCAACGCGGTGCTCCACTGGGTACGCCCCCCGGAGGCCGTGGTCGAGTCCGTCCGGCGTGCGTTGAGGCCCGGAGGGCGCTTCGTGGCGGAGTTCGGCGGCGAGAACAACATCCGGGCCATCATGACCGCCGTCGGCGAGGCCCTGGACGTACTGGAGCGAAACGGCACCGAAGTCTACAGGCCGAATAAGTACTTCCCACCACTGGAAGAGTACGTTTCCCTGCTGGAAAGCCGCGACTTCCGCGTCGCGTACTCGGCTCACTTCGAAAGGCCGACTCCGCTCGACGGCGGCGAAGACGGACTGAGGAGATGGCTCCGCATGTTCGGCTGGGACTACCTGTCGCCACTGTCGCCCAAACAGCGCGAGGAGGTGGTCGCCCACGTCGAGAAGGCCACCCGGCCGACCCTCTACACTGACGGCACGTGGACGGCGGACTACTGGCGAATTCGCTTTGAGGCATTCAAGCCGGAATAATTCCTAATCGCTCACTGAAGGAATTTCATGGAGATTTCGCTTGAGTCATCAGACAATCTAACGATAAGAATGGCCGGTGAAGACGACAAGGAGTTCGCCTACCAAGCAAAACGCGCTGCTTTCAGAGAGTACGTTGAACAAGTGTGGGGCTGGGACGAAGGTAAGCAGCGGAAGCTCCATGACCAACGATTCGGCGCGCAGGACTTCTGTGTCATTAGTTTGGATGGCGAAGACGTTGGAATCATGTCAGTGGACCTAAAGCCCGACAGTGTGTTCGTCAATCAGCTATACATTCTGCCGGAGCGCCAAGAGCAGGGGATTGGTGGGAGGTGCATGTCAGTTGTGGTCGAGGAAGGGGAAAACCTGAACCTGCCGGTAAGACTAAGGGTCTTGAAGGTGAATCATCGTGCAGAGGCCTTTTACGAGAGGCTCGGTTTCACGATAACCGACGAAACGGATACTCACTTTCTGATGCAGAAGTTGTGATTCAACGAGTCCGCAACCAAGAGACCCGTAAACATAGGACGGTGCAAGCTATGACCGATGACCGCGAGATGTTTGTCGTGAACACGCAGTGCGCCGTCTTTCGCGGCGAGCGAATCTTGATGATCGTCAGGGGCGAGGGCGTACAGCATTCCCCCGGGTCGCTTGCGTTTCCCGGCGGGAAGGTCGAGATCGAGGACGATCCCGCCGACATCCTTGAGACCGCTGTGCGCCGTGAAGTGCTGGAAGAGACGGGGATCACCGTTTCGTCGGAATTAGAGTACGTGCGAAGTGTCTCTTTCTCCATGAACGACGGGACTCCGGTCGTGGACGTGCTCTTCACAGGGGAGTATGTCGGAGGCGATCCCAAGATCAGCGATCCCGAGGAAGTCGCAGAAATCTTATGGATGACGGCGGACGAGATTCTCGCTACCGACGGCATCCGTCCGTGGCTCAGGGAGGTGATCAACCTGTTGGAGACCTTCAGACGACGGCGGACTCGCCGCCATCAAAGTTGATCGCCGTGCCCGTGATGAAGCTCGCCCGCTCAGAGGCGAGGAACGTGATAAGGTCCGCGACCTCCTCGGCTGTTCCGATGCGCCCCAACGGAATGCCTGTCCCTTGCTGCGCGTAGAACTCGTCCTCCGTTAATTCTGTTCCCCCGGCCTGCAGCTCATCCCACTCGCGGCGGAACTGTCCGCTCCGCGCGAGTCCGATGCAGACCGTGTTGACGAGTATGCCGTGCGGCGCGAACTCCTTCGACATCGCCTTGGTCAGCGCGATGCCCGCCGCGCGAGACACCGTCGTGGGTACGGTCGCCGCTTCCGGGTGCTTCCCCCAGATGCTCGTCACGTTGATGATCCGTCCTCCGCCTGCTTCGATCATGTGCGGTATCGCGAGCCGCGAGCACCTCAGGGCACCGAAGAGCTTGGTGTCGAGATCGCCGTGCCAGATAGCATCGTCCGTTTCGAGCAGCGGTCCGGCCGCCGACCCTCCGGCATTATTCACCAGGATGTCGAGCCGCCCGAATCGACGGAAGGTCTCCTCGAAGAGCCGCTCGATCTGATCTTGCTTGCGTACGTCCGCGGGTAGGGCAAGGACCTCGCCTCCCGTCAGACGGCGTATGTCGTCTCCGGCCCGATCGAGGCGCTCCGGGTTTCGAGCGCAGATGGCGATCTTGACACCCTCGTTTCCCATAGCTATGGCGGTCGCCTTGCCGATGCCGTCGCTTCCTCCGGTAATCAGCGCTACCTTCCCGGACAGTCCCAGTTCCACGGTCAGCCGTCCTCCCGCCGGTATGCCTCGTCGAGTAGGTCGGTCACATATTTGACCTCAACAGGCGGACCGTACCGCTGAGTGCCGTACTGCAGTTGCAGCACACAGCCCGGATTTGCCGTCGCCAGCACGTCGGCCCCAGTCTTGCCCACGTTTTGCATCTTGGAGTCGAGCACCCGGAGCGAAAACTCCCTTTCCGTGATGGTGTACGTTCCGCCCGCGCCGCAGCACACGCCCGAACGCTCCATCTCGACAAGCTCCACGCCAGGTATCGAGGTCAGGATCGCCCTTGGCGCGTCCGTGATTCGCTGTGCGTTGGCGAGGTGACACGAGTCCTGGTAGGTGACGCGCTTCTCAACTCTTCCCGTCGGGGGCGTAAAGGGAAGGTCTACGAGAAACTCGTGGATGTCTTTGACCGTCGAGCTGAACTTCCCCGCCCGTTCGGCGTAAACGGGGTCGTCATCCAACAGGTGGCCGTACTCCTTCATCCTCGCGCCGCAGCCGGCCGAGGCGACGATGACTGCATGGATGCCACGCTCCTCGAAGGCGTCGATGTTCTTTCGGGCAAGCTCTCTCCCCCGTTCGAGATCGCCGACGTGACTGTGAATGGCGCCGCAGCACCCCTGTCCATCGGTTACCTCCACCTCGCACCCGTTCCGGGTCAGAACTCGCACAGCGGCATCCATCTCCGGGCCGTGCATCAGCGGCATCACGCATCCCGACAAGATGGCCACTCGCGCTCGCACCTCTCCCTTCGCCGGGTATACCTGCCCCTGCGCTTTGAAGCGCCTTTGCGACACGGTAGGGGACGACAATTCCAGTTCAGCGAGACCTGGAAGTGCAGCCAGAACCTTCGACTTTCTGACGATTGTCTGCATCCCGCTCCACTGATAGAGCCTCAGCCCGCTGGCTACGAGTTCAAGGCGGCTCTGCTTGGGAATAATCGAGTTCAGGACGAAGTTCCCCACCACACGGGCAAGAAACCCCTTCTTCCGTCGTTGGTTGACCTCGCTCATCGTCGCTTCGATGAGATTGCCGTACGGAACGCCGGACGGACACGCCACCTCGCAAGCACGGCACTGGATGCACAGATCCCAATGCCGGTACACGTCCGGAGTTATGCCGATGCGTTCCTCGTTCACAGCCTTCATCAGGGCGATGCGGCCCCTCGGTGACTCGGTTTCGAGACCGGTTTCCAGGTAGGTCGGGCACGCTTGCAGGCAGAAACCGCAGTGGACGCACTTGTACATGTCCTCCTCACGCGGGCCATCGGCGGAGGAGAACCCCTGATGCGCCACAGTCGGTTCCGAATACGCCATCAGATGCCACCCATGAATCGACCGGGATTGAGCAGGCGGTCGGGGTCGTACTGTCGTTTGAGATTTCGCATCGTGTCGATGGCCGATGTCGGCTGCCCCCACACGTCGAGAGTTTCCTTAATGGGAGTTGGGGCGTGGGTTACGGCGGTTGTTCCTCCGACTCTCTGCACTGCTTTGATGGTTTTGGAAATTGCCGCGCTCACGTGCTCGGTGGAGGCTTCGCCATCAACGTTGAGCCAGTGGATGTCGATGACCCCCTGGGAAGTCTGCGTGGTAGCCCTCCATCTCAGGCCGGATGGGCCTTCCGTATTCTGCATGGACGCAAGCACACTCGGAGTATCCGCCGGGAGGACGGACGCTCTGATCCCCGCCAAGGGGGGTGTCTCGTCGGCCCAACCAGTGTCTCCGATTCGTCTCCACATAATCGCCGAGTCATCGCCGTCGATCACTGCATTGGAGAGAGCACCGAATCGGTTGCAAATGGCTGCAACGTCGTCGGTCTGCCGACGAACGCTTCTCGCCCGTCCTCCGACTTGGACCATGAGGGACGGTCGTGCCTCACCTGCGCCACGTCCTCCCGCACTTGGCTGCTGTCCGTGCAGTGTCGAGATTGCCAGAGGAACGAGACTGCTGCCGAATACGGCAAGAGCGGCGTCGAGGCAGCTCTCGTCCGAGTCGAATGTCGCCATGACGGTTGCCTGCCGGGCGGGGAGCGGAGTGAGCTTGAACGACACCTCCGCGATGATGCCGAGAGTCCCCAGAGCACCGATGTGCATCCGCGCCATGTCGTAGCCGCTGACGTTCTTGACGACCTGCCCTCCTGTCTTCGTGATCGTGCCGTCCGCCATCACCGTCCTCATGCCGATGACGATGTCGCGCGGGCTCCAGTTCTGCCACGTCATTGGGCCGCTCCAACCGACGGCCAGAGTCCCGCCGATGGTGGCGCGGTCGGGCAGGGGAGGATCGATTGACAAGAACTGCCCGTGCTCCGCCAGGACCTCCTGGAGCCGCGAGATCCTGATGCCCGCCTCCACAGTTGCCGTTAGGTCGGCGGCGTTGTGAGCCAGCACCTGGTTGACGCCGGTCATGTCGATTGCAAGGTCGAGGGATTCGGGTACGTTTCCCAAGGCTGTGCGAGTCCTCCCGCCCAAGGGCGAGGTTGTCAGGCCGTGCTGCGAGGCAACGGACATCGCCTCGGATATCTCTTGCGGTGAAGTCGGGCGGGCCACGACTTCCGGGATTTTCCCATCGACGGCGTACCCAGCCGTTTCGCTCCCCGTCAGCGTTTCGATAGAAAGGGAACGCAGCGATGCTGTGGCTGTTTCAAGCCGAGTGGAACTCACGGACACAGGGTTGACGCTCATACGAAGGCGTTGGCCGCCGTCTTGGCGAACCCGCCCTCAGGATGTCGCGCGCCGTGAGATGCCCCCGTCGGAAAAATCTTGCCGGGGTTGAACATCTCGTCTGAACCGAAGGCGGGCTTGAGTTGCGCCATCGCGTTCATGTCCTCCTGCGAGAACATGAGCGGCATGTACTCCTGCTTCTCCAAGCCGATGCCGTGTTCTCCCGACAGGACGCCGCCGGCGTCGAGGCATATCTCCAGTATCCTGCCCCCCGCCTCAAGCGCTCTATCGGTGTCGCCCGGCTTCCGCTCATCGAAAAGAATGAGCGGGTGCAGGTTCCCGTCTCCGGCATGGAGCAGATTGGCGATGGGCAGACCCGACTCTTCGGCGACCTTCTCCACCTCGCCCAGCACCTCCATGAGCTTGGTGCGAGGCACCGTGCCGTCCACGAGGTAGTAATTGGGCGCGAGCCATCCAAGCGCCCCAATGACCCCTTTTCGCGCTGCCCACAATCTCTCCCGCTCTTCGCTGCTCGTCGCAGTGAGGATTTCCATCGGCTCGTACGTCCGGCAGACGTTGGCAATCTCCTCCGTCTCCTCCTCGACCTCCTCGCGTAGGCCGTCCACCTCTACGAGCAGCACCGCTCCGGCCTCTTCCGGGTACCCGGCGTTCATGGAGGCCTCGGCCGCTTGGATGCACATCGCGTCCATCATTTCGATTGCCGCCGGAACGATCCCCGCTCCTATGATGCCCGATACCGCCAAGCTTGCATCCTCCACCGTCTTGAACATGGCTAGTAGGGTCTTGACAGACTCGGGTGATTTCAAAAGGCCCACGACCACCTTTGTGACGATGCCGAGCGTGCCCTCCGAGCCGATCATGATGCCCCGCAGGTCGTAGCCGGGCGCTTCGCGCGTCTTGCCGCCGTACCAGTGAACGGAACCGTCGGCAAGGACGACCTCCATGCCCAGCACGTGGTTGGTCGTGACGCCGTAAGCTAGGCAGTGCGGGCCACCGGAGTTTTCCGCGACGTTGCCGCCGATGGTGCACGCCTTCTGGCTGGAAGGATCGGGCGCGTAGTAGAGGCCGTATTTGCTTGCCGCTGCCGTGAGGTCGATGTTGACCACGCCCGGCTCCACGACGGCCAGCCGGTTGACCTCGTCGATCTCCAGGATGCCGGTCATGCGCGTGAGCGCTACGACGATGCCGCCGTGCTCGGCAATCGCCCCGCCGCTCAGGCCGGTGCCGGCTCCGCGCGCCACGACCGGAACGCCGTGGGTGCCCGCCGTCTTCACCACGCCGGAGACCTCTTCCGTCGTCCGAGGCAACACGACGACCGTTGGGATTGCACGATCCACGGAACCGTCGTACTCGAAGACGATCAGGTCCTCGGGCTTGTGCACCACGTTTGGCGCACCGACGATGGCGACAAGATCACTGATGAGGTCGGAGTTGCTCATGGGTCTCGGCTCCCATGATAGTGAATTGGGGGAATCGCTTCAATGCGGGGTAGGGTATTCCTGGGGTCTTTCCAAAGTCCGTTCGTACTGAGCCTGTCGAAGTATGAACGGGCGAACCTTCGACAAGCTCAGAGCTTGCCCCGTACTCGATAAAGGGGGTGCACGGAAGGGACAATCGCTTACGACTTTGGATGGCCCTGGGATATTTCTCAAGAGTTCGGTAGGCGTCAACCTCACCTAATTCTGTGAGCCATCGTCTCCCGCATTCCACATGCGTTTTCCTACGATGAACGTCAGAACGGTGAACAGCGAATCGACGAGCGGAAAATAGACGAGGTGCGACGTGACAGCCTCGCCCGTCTCGCTGTCGGGGTTCAACGTCCAGAACCACCCCCAGTAGAACAGCATGGCGAGGACGACGCCCCCGTAGAAGACGAAACTGCCCCGGACGTGATCGAGCGTGCTCGCGCCCTCTTCGCCGGCCTTGTCGAGGATGCGCTTCCGCAGGAATCCGACGACCAGGATGATGAGCACCGCGACCGCCATGAACCAGTTCAGTATCTTCCACGTGGGATAATCCAGCGATCCGTCGTGATAGAGCGGAGTGGCGATGAGGTTGAGAAACACTGCAAGCCCGACGATGACGAGATAGGCCGCAACGATCTTTCTGACGAATTGCATCGTTCTTGTCCTCCTCATAGGTCTACAAAGGCATATGGACGTCCAGGTTGAATTGCAAGTTAACACTCATCCCATCGCCCGTCAACAAGGAGCACTTATCGGTAACTGTTCAGTCTCCGCAGTTCAATCCACGAAGACTGAATTGTCACTCCTGCCGACCCCAATTTGACACCACAGAACATACGTCCTATCATACCCACATGCGGCAATCCAACCTATCACCTCTCTCAGCGTGGGAGAGGGTTGGGGCGAGGGTGAACGCCCACCGCACAACTTTACAATAACGAGGGGAATGCCACAAAATGCCCCAGAATGCCACAAATTCCGAAAAAGACCTCTCCGAAAAACAGGTGCCCGCAATCCCTCATCTCGTCTCTGCCAAATCGGTCAGCGAGACCGCCGAGCTCATTGGCGTGAACCGCAAGACTGGACAGCCGGCGCCGCGCCTATTTCGTGACCAAAGTGAGACAGCGTAAGAACACTCTATGTCAGCTTTACGTTGGGACAGACATCTTTGATTCTTCGACTGCGCTGCGCTTCGCTCAGAATGACAGCGAGAGAACAATTCGTGCAAATCTCACCACAACTCTGAACAGTTACCATCTATCCCGCCGGTTCTCACTCCGCGCCGGACTGCCTGTTCACGTGTATTTCCAGCTTCTCGATCGTGACCCGGCGCCGCGCTGTTGGATCAATATCGGTCAGCTTGATACCCACCAAGTTGTCTCCCGTGGCAAGCTGTGCGGGGAGCGCTTGGAACACCAGCCACCCATCGTCAACCGACGCGATCTCGAGGAGTGCGTTGTTCAGGCACAGTTCGAGTTGTCGCTCGAAACCGACGGCAGGCGGTACATTCTCCAACCGGCTGTCCGGGTGTCCGATGGTTGCCACGAGGACGCGCTGCAGGCGTTCGCCATCAGGCAAGTTGGCGGCGGAGTCGTCCGAGAGGAGCAGCCGGACCGTGACCTCCGCGTCAGGTGGCGCCTGCTCGCCGACGTAGAGATGGAGGAGGGTGTCCGCCCGCCCGTCCGGGTCGAGCTCGGCGGGCAGAGGAGCGAGCATATTCGTGTTGAAGTACATCCACCTCGGCGTCGACCAGTCCTCGGGGTTCGGAACGACGAAGGGGCCATGACCGCCACCGCGCCTCTGCGCGACAAAGACCTTGCTCCTGTGATTCATGGCGTCGATGTCCGCAAGCTCGCGGTAGAACCGGAGGTGCGTCGGCCATCCCGTCCACGTGTCCCGCATTCCGTACTTCTCCAGGGTCTCGGATCTCGCGTAGGCGAAGTTGAAGGTCTGGAGGCCGTCGGCGCCCTGGTGGAGCCAGTTGGCCATGACTCCCCGGAAGACCTCGATTGGCGGGAACCGGTAACCGTCCGTGGAGTGGTGGTCGTCCAGGACGGGGTGGAGCTTGATGTTTGTGCCCTCTGTGGTCCGCCTGAACGCCGCGACGTCCACGTCGAACGACCGGCACCCTAGCGTGAAGATATCCACCAACTCCTCTCGCGCCCACGTCTCCACGTCCAATCCGTCCATGCGGCAGCCCACGAGATTCTCTGGTACGCGGGCGGCCAGGAGGTAGGGACGTCCACGCCTCTCTCCGACCCTGAGCAGCATCGATCTGACCGACCGCATGAAGTCGGTCAGCGCGTCTCGGTTCTCCCACTGTCGGCCGGGCGGAAGGACGGGACTCACCCTCGCGAAGTCGATCTCCATGCCGTCGTAGTCGTACTGCCCGGCGATCTCCTCGAGGATGCTCAGCTTGTAGTCGCGGACTCCCTGGACTGCAAAATTCCAGTAGCCGTTCAGACGCTGGCCGGTGGCGTCTCCGATGGTCTTGTTCCACGTGTGGATGAGCCAGTCGGGGTGCTCCTCCTTCATGGCCAGCCGTGGAACGCGGCCCGACACGTCGTTGTCCGAGCCGTTGATGCGGTAGGTGAAGAACGTCTCCAGTCCCCGGCGGCGCGTCTCATCGAGGAGCGTTTGGACGGGATCGAACCCCGTCTCTTGCCACTCGCCATAGGGGGGAGCTTCGATGAAGGGGAGAATCTTGCTGGGCCAGTAGGCCTCGTTGCCTTCGGTGAAGTTCCACCACACGCTGTCGATGCGCGTCTGCGGGTCGTCGATGAACTCGAAGAGGACGGCCTTCATGTGCTCGACGTCGATGCTCGGCAGTTGCATCATCGAGGGGAAGACGTCGAAGTTCACGACGACGCGGCGCTCGCGCTCGATGGCCGCAACGTGGTTGGTGGAGAGGCGGGTGGTCATGGTTCGACAGGCTCACCACGAACGGATTCCGAAAACTCAGGCCCCATGATAGTAAATTGCCGGAATCGCTTCAACACGGGAACACACGCTGTTTTGCTCTGTTCCTCTGAGACGCGACCGCCTATAATCGGGCGCGAGCACGGGATGCAAGAGCGCGATATTCTCCACGTGGTAACCGCAGGGAGGTCCAATAATGGCGAATCGAAAAACTGTGTCAATGCCGGAGATGGTTGGGGTGCAGGCCAAGGACATAACGGCTCCGCCGTCGTGGGCGATCCTTCAACGCAAGCTTATCGCACTCATGGAGGAGGCCGCCCCCATGATGAGCCGGAAGTACGCCGAGCGAAGCGGAGCGTGGTACTGGTCGGACGACATGGACGACTATTACGAGCGATCGTATAACTGGTGTCTTCTGTATGCTCTCGGCGGGAACGAGAACCTTGTCGAAATGGCCCTGAAGCACTGGAACGCCACCACTCGCCTCTTCGACGACCGCGACGGGAACCGCATCAACAACCTCGATTACTATCACGGCGATACCGCGAAGGAGCTCAAGTACAGCATCCACAACGAGTATTTCAGTCTTGCCCATCCGGGAGACGCCGAGTGGCACCACATGGGTGAAGGCAACATGGCGTTCTACGATTTCGGCGTGGCTGATCCCACGATCTCGGAGAACGTCCGGCGCGCCAAGCGCTTCGCCGCGATGTACATCGGTGAGGACCCCGAGGCCCCGAACTGGGACCCCGTTCACAAAATCATCCGCTCGCCGATGAACAGCAGCCAGGGGCCGTGGCACGATGCCCCTCTCTACTCGGTCAAGGACTACCTGCACGGCGGCACGTCACTCGACAACCCCGCGTGGAAGCCTCGCCCAATGGGTTCGCGTTCCTCGCTGTACCCCATCGTCAAGGACCTGGAGTTCGGTTGGTGGGACGACCCGGAGAAGGCTGAGGAGATCATCGGGCTGTTCAACCACATCGTGTTGAACGGCGACCTCGTTGCGAACCTGTCGGCCACCGGACTCGTGACGAACGCCTACCTGTACACGGGCGAGGAGAAGTACAAGAAGTGGGTCCTGGAGTACGTGGACGTCTGGATGGAGCGGATTCGCCAAAACGGCGGCGTCATTCCCGACAACGTAGGCCCGACCGGCAAGATCGGCGAGCACAGGGACGGCAACTGGTGGGGTGGCCTGTACGGCTGGAACAGCGGATACGGCTGCACGCGCCTGTTTCACTCGGTCATGGTCGCGACCGAGTGCGCCGTGCTGTTGAGCGGCGATCTCGGATACGCGGACCTCATGCGCTCTCAGCTCAAGATGCTCCTCGACAACTCGTTCACCCGCGAAGACGGCCACCTCCTCGTGCCGAGGAGGGTCGGGCCCGACGGATGGGCCCGGGAGAGTTCGGGAGACGGCGTCCTGCTCGGCCCGGATTCGATGCGGGTCTACGAGCCGGTCCACGTGTACCACATGTCGATGTCGAAGGAGGACTACAACCTCATCGTCCGGCTGCGGGATGGAGACAAGGAGCGCGACTGGAACGAGGTGACCTTCCATGGCGACCGCAGAGCGGACTGGGAGACCGAGTACAGCCGGTTCCAGTACTACGATGGGAAGAACCCCAACTGGCCGGAAAAGGCGTTGACAGCCCAGTACCAGCAGGCGGTGGACGCCTATGAGCTGCTGAAGGCCGACGACAGGGACGCGTTCCAGCTGATTGCCGACAACGAGGAGCCTCCGAATCCGGTGTACACGAAGATATTGACCCAGACGATGCTGGGAAGCCCGCATTCCGTCTACCACGGCGGGCTGCTCCGCGCGACCGTGCGATACTTCGACAAGGACCTCGTGAGGCCAGGCCTGCCGCAAGATGTCGGCGCGCTGGTGGACTCACTGTCGGCCGACAGCGTCGGCATTCAACTCGTGAATCTCAGCCGGACAGAGACGCGGAACGTCATCGTTCAGGCGGGGGCATTCGGGGAGCACCAGTTTACCCACATCAACATTGGCGGGAACGTTCAGCCGCTGGACTCCAAGTATTTTGAGGTCCGGCTTCCTCGCTCAACGTCCATTCGGATCGAGGCGGGAATGTGCCGATTCGCCAACGATCCCAGCTACGCCTTCCCCTGGCACGGCGGCAACATCCCGACGCCGTTCCAATACTGATTGAGATTACCCTGTAAATAACCTCCGGTAGGGGCGATTCGCAAATCGCCCCTACCGGACGACAATCTCGCGGGGGGATCTCGTCAGTACCTCGCATCCGTCCTTGGTGACAACTGTCGTCTCGCTGAACGCCGTGCCCTAACGCCCCATCCGTCGCAGCGCGACGGGGTGATGAAAGACCATTCCGGGACGGAGAACGGTGTCGATACCGGACATGATTGCCCCCGTATCGTCAGCCCACGTCGGCGGGAACCCTGCGCCTATCGCATAGCCGAAGTTGCCGTGGAAGACGAATCCCTCCCCGGCCAGGGCCATGCCCTCCCATCCGACCTGCGCCACCTCGTCGGCGGTTACGCCCGCGCGGATGGTGTTCAGGATATTGTCCAGCGTGGTCAAACAGGCCTCCGCCATGCGTCTCGCCTCGGCAGGAGGCTCGCCGATGAAGACCGTTCGCATCGTCGGCGCTGAGTAGCGGTGTATGCAGCCGCCCATTTCCAGCAGGACAACGTCACCCTTCTCAAGACGGTTGCGCTTGTGTGTCGAGTGAAGGATGCCTGAACGCCTGCCCGACGTGACGACGGGCGAGAGGCACATGTACTCGCTGCCGGCGGCGATCAGCGCCTCCGACGCAGCAGCGGCCATGTCGTTGTCGGTTGCGCCCTCGCGGGCCGCGTCGATGGCTGCCGCCATGCCCGCTTCGGTCGTCTTGGCCGCAGCGCGGATGTGCTCGATCTCCCGCGACGACTTCACCGCCTTGACCGACTCGACGATGCCCGACCCGTCGATGAACCGCGCCTTCGGTAGAGCGGCAACAAGCCCGTCGTACGTCGCCGCCGGAACGCCGTGACTACTCTTCTCCACACCCACCTTCGCGCCGTCGAGGACCTTTTCACGGAGCGTCTCGGCGATGTACTGAGCGTTGCTCCGGTCGGGAGCGTAGCCGCGCCTGTCGTCGAGCCACGTATGGACCAGCGTCCCTCCAAGCTCCGGCGACGGCACGAGCAGCGTAGGATCACCCTCCAGCGGCACGATCATGCACTCACCGAAGTTCGGCGAGAAGGTCTGGTACCCTGTCATATACAAGACATTCGGCGGGTGCTGCACCAGCAGCACTTCAACATCCCGCTCGCTCATGCCCTCCCGGACGGCGGCGAGTCTTGTGTGATATTCCTCAACGGGGAAGGCTGGTTCCTGAGGTAGGCCGTCGAGCATGTCGAGGGTGGCAGGTCCGCCGGAAATCGTCGAATGAACTCTCATGGGTGACTACCTTTCTAGCTACGATAGACCTCATGGTATCATCGACTTCGTGTTTTTCAACGACAACCGGCAGGGGTGAGAGTCCGTCTCGGATTCGCAGGTAAGCCAATGTATCCCGACCTCTGTCATTCTGAGCGTTAGAACAGCGGAGTCGACATTGAAGAGGCCGCCCCCGCCTGGCTCTCGACGTCACCGCAACCTTGCGTACCCGTCCATCATAGTCTAATGTAGACCATATCAGTTCATTGGAGGGGCAGACCGTGGTTGCGTCCGAACCCCGTCGTGTGTGGACGGTCGCCGAGGCGAAGGCGAAGCTGTCGGAAGTCCTGCGTCTTGCCGAGACGGAGGGTCCTCAACGGATCGGCGCGCGGAAGCACTTCGTCGTGGTGCCCGAGAGCATGTGGCGTGCCCATGCGCCGGAGCGCAAACCCCTCGGCCGGTGGCTGGTCGAGAACATGCCTCGAGGGACGAACCTTGAGGTGCCAGACCGTAGCTCGAACCGGAAGATCCCGTTTCTCGACGAAGAGGACGAATGACGGGCTATCTTCTGGACACCAACGTGATCTCGGAGCTGACGAGGGATGCCCCAGACCCACAGGTCGTCAGCTTTCTATGGAACCACGAGGATGTATGGTTGCCGGCCGTCCTCATACACGAGGTGGAGTACGGCCTGAGGCTGCTGCCGCAAGGTCGACGCCGCGACCGAATAGCCGAGATGCAATCGGCCATCTTGAGAACGTATGAAGATCGCATACTGCCATTGGACAGAGTAGGGGCAGAGTGGGCCGCTGAGTTCAGGGCGCAGGCCCGCCTCACCGGGCGCACTATCGACTTGGGTGACGTCTTGATCGCCGGCACGGCCAAGGCCCATGATCTGGCCGTAGCCACGCGCAACGTCGTTCATTTCGACGGTCTGGACGTCGATGTCGTCAACCCCTGGAACCCTCTTTGACCACCATCACCGAAGCCGCCGTTGAAGAGACCGTCCTCGCCTGGCTCGCCGACCTCGGTTGGAGCGTGAAACATGGCTCGGACATCCCTCAAACCTTGCGATCAAACGCACTATAAAATTGCAATCTGGCGCACCCTAACATTGCAATTGGCCGAAGTAAAAGATTGCAATCTGGCGCACCCTAACATTGCAATTGGCCGAAGTAAAAGATTGCAATCGGACGTACCATAACATTGCAATTGGCCGAAGCAAAAGGTTACAATCAGACGATGCGGCCAACGTCACTGTATCCCCGCTACGCCGAACGGTCTTTGGTGGAATCACTGGCCGACTCGCCTGCCGTGCTCATCCACGGCCCCCGCCAGTCCGGCAAGACCACACTGGCGCGTGTCATAGGAGATTCTCGCGGATACGACTACATCAATTTTGACGACAATATCGCCCGCACCGCTGCCGAGTCCGACCCGGCTGGTTTCGTCGTCGGCTTGAGTGAACGGACGGTCCTCGATGAGGTGCAGCGCGTCCCTTCCCTCTTCACCGCGTTGAAGCAGGAAATAGATGCCAGGCGCTCTCCCGGACGGTTCCTGCTCACCGGTTCGTCCCAAGTGCTGCTGGTGCCGACCCTTTCCGATTCTCTGGCCGGACGGATGGAGATCCTGCGGCTGCATCCCCTCTCTCAGGGAGAAATACACGGCGGAGCACCCAACTTCCTCGACGACCTCTTAAGCGGGACATTCCCGACATCAAGGACCGAACGGCTGGGGGACGATTTGGCGGCGCGGATTGCGGATGGCGGCTATCCGGCCGCACTTGCTCGCTCACCCTCCCGCCGGGCCAGCTGGTACCGGAACTTCATCGACACCCAACTCCAGCGAGACGTGCGAGATCTGGCGAGGATCAGTGCGCTCGACGTAATGCCGCGGCTGCTCACCGCCGCAGCATCCCAGACCGCCCGGCTCTATAACCTCTCGAATATGGCATCCCCTTTCCAGTTGAGCCGGCCTACCATCGGCGACTACGTGGCGTTGCTGGAGCGGCTTTTTCTCATCGATCGGCTGCCGCCATGGCACAGGAACCAGTTGAGCCGGCTGGTCAAGACCCCCAAGCTCCACATGGGGGACACCGGCCTGGGTTGCGCCCTGCTTGGAGTCACCCCTCGTGCCCTGGCGAAGGACCGCGAATTGCTCGGTCAGTACCTGGAATCGTTCGTTCTCCAGGAATTGAAGCGCCAGTCCGTCTGCCAGGACGTGCCCTTGGAATTCTTCCACTACCGCGACAGGGACCAGGTGGAGGTCGATGTCGTCATTGAGCACGGAGCGAGAGAGGTGGCAGGCGTGGAAGTAAAGGCGGCAGCCACCGTGACCCCGTCCGACTTTCGTGGCCTGCGGAAGCTGAAGAAGGCTGTCGGCGAACGATTCGCGGCAGGGGTTGTGGCATATGACGGCGAGATTAGCGCCGGGTTCGGCGATGGGATGTTCGCCGTGCCTATTCGACGACTGTTGGAGGGCCGGGACGTCGGACCGGGGATGGACCGACCGGGAGCCTAGGTGACCGTCATCACCGAAGCCGTCGTTGAAGGAGTCGCTCACTCATGCCGTCACTGACGGTTGCCAGCCGCGTCGCAAGTTTAACTCCCCGCTCACGGTAGGGCGAGGGTGGAGTCATCGCAATCTCTGCCTCTTCCCAGCAGAGGTAGCTAAGTTAGGGCTAGGATGCCGTACTCTCTTTGACCGGCATCCTCCGATGACGAGCGCGGCAACGAGCCGTGCCAGACGTAGAGGCGGAACCTAAGAGGGTACGCAGACGCAACCTAAGTGAACTAGGGAACCACGTTCGGCTCCCCGACGACGAGGAGTTTAGTCCTTGCCGCTTCCGCTCATGGATTCAAACGCGGAGCCGATCTTCATCACAAGGATGAAAACGCCCACCGAAACCAGAAGCGCGCCGACCGCGACCGTAAGTCCCGAAAACGCTGTGATCAACATTGCAGTATCCGACATTCGATACCTCCTAACGGTGTCGATTTAGGTATTGGGACGCCAGGTAGCGTGACGGTATCATTTCCGGACGTACTTGTCCACTGTGGAAAACGGCAATCGGAGTCGGCCAGTCTGCGACCAATGTCGGACGTGGGGCAGAACCCTCGTAGTAGTCCGGGGTCGGGAAAGCCTGCCACGTGGCGAAGGAGAGCAGTTAGACTGGTGCCCAACTACAAACGCCGGATGCCTTAAAAGGGGCAAGTCCGGTTCGGTGAGAGGGATGGTGCAAACCAGTCGGAGCAATCCGGCCATCGCCGGCGCTGTCCCTACTCAATCCTACTCGCCCTCACATCGTCAGCCGGCGGTACAGGAACAGCAGCCGACGCGGCAGTTGCAGGATGTCGTCGAGGATTTCGTAGCCCATGTCCTGGCACATGGTGGCGAGGTAGTCGTGGCCGTTCTTGTCGACGGTTAGGGCGAAGGCCGTGATGTCCTTGGCCTTGGCCTCGTCGAGGGCCATCTTGGTGTCGTGGACGGCGTACTCCTTCTCGACGCCCTCGCGGCTGTAGCCGCGGTCCTGCGGCCTGCCGTCGCTGATGAGGAAGAGGAGCTTGGTCTTGGCGTCCAGCGCGTCCAGCTTGGTCGTCGCGTGCCGGATGGCGGGGCCCATGCGGGTTGCGTGCAGGGGGGACACGCGGTCGATCCTGCGCTTGATGCTGTCCGAGAAATTCTCCTCGATGTCCTTGATGGTGTAGAACTCGACGTTCTCCCGTCCATAGCCGGAGAAGGCGTAGATGCCGTAGCGGTCGCCGACGGCCTCCAGGGCGTTGATGAGCAGGACGCACGCCTCCTTCTCCAGGTCGATGATGCGCTTGTACGACCGCCGCATCCCCTCGCCTCGCCGCGTCCGCAGCCACGTCATGTACTCGACCGGATCGTCGGGCGCGTCCCAGTCCTCGCCCTTGCGCGACTCGTCGACCGCCTCAGCCGTGGACGCGCTCGTGTCCAGCAGGAACACGACAGCCACGTCGCGCTGCACCTTGTTGCGCCGCCAGTACAGCTTGTCGCTGGGACTTGAGCCGGTGCGGATATCGACCATCGCCTCGATAACGTCGTCGATGTCGATCTCCTCGCCGTCCTCCAGCTTGCGCTGCTTGCGGAACATCTCCGGCACGAGCAGCTCGAACTGCCGCCGGATCTGGTTCACTAGCGTCGAGTAGCCCGCGAGGGTCTGCCCATAGTAGGCCGGGTCGCCCTCGCTCATCTGCTTCTGGCGCACGATGCACCATCGCGGCTTATAGTCTTCCGCGCGGAAGTCCCACTCGTCGTAGACGAAGGTCTGCGGCTCGTCGGGGTCGATGGGGCCGCCGTCTTCGTCGACATGCACGAACTGACCCTGCCCCCTGTCCGGGTGCGACGGCGCGGTCATGCTCGCCTCTTTCAGCATGTTCTGCGCCATGTCAGCTGTCATGTCCTCGGCCTCGCCGAACTCCATCGCGTCGAGATCGAGCTCGGCGCTATTCTGGATAAGCTCCTGGAGCATCTCCTGCGTGATCTCTTGCGTATCGCCGTCGGCGGAGCCTTCTGTGCCCTTCTGCAGCCGAAGCTGTTCGAGGAGCTGCACCATCTCCGGCTTGAAGTCGCCGCGATAGTCCACGTCCTGGCTGGTCTCGTACTCCTGTTCGCCGGGAGACTTCTCCTGCGACTCCGCGCCGAGACCTTCCATGAGCGACTGGATGATGTCGTCCTCGGCCTCCGACTCCATCGACGACTCGTCCGTGTCGTCGCCCAGATCGAGGTCCTGGAACTCGTCCTCGTCGAGGGGCACGTTCGGTATCTGGATGAGTACGGCGTAGATGCGCAGCATCGCCTCCGCAGTGTCCTCGACGGTCGTGCCGAATGCGTTTGCCCTCCGCGCGATGGACGCAATATTGCGCGCCTCTTCGATATACTCCACCGGCGTGGGAAGGCTCTCGTCCGCTCTCAGCGTCACCCGCACGAGGAACTCGACCATCGCCTCGCGAGCCGGCATCTGCGTGATCTCTGGCCGCGCACCGAGCGCGTCGCCCTGCACACGCGCGTAGCTCCGTCTCATGCCGAGATACTCGGTGAGCACCCGGATGTCGAGCCGGCCGCCCTCGATGATGGTGAACAGGTCGAGCGAGAGTCTTCTATCCTCCAAGAGGCTGAAGAGACGTTGGATATCTGTCACCCAGTCCGTCCCGTCTCCGTTCGACTCCGCGGCCTTCAGCACTTCACTTTCAAGTCTGAACCTCAGGTCTTTGAAGACAGTCGACGGCGTTTCGAACTCGAACCAGAAGCTGCCGAATTCCAATCGCGCCACCTGGTGCGTAGAGACAACCTTGAACAGGGCGAAGTTCTCTTCCTTCGTCTCATACCGGTCTGCAATCGCGGGGACGTAGACAGTAGACCCCTCCGTCGTCGGAGAGTCCGGGGCAAGCCACCCGATGCGCTTTTCGGCAAGCTCCTCGCTGGCCGCGACCTTTACCTCGGCCCCGGCGAGGGCCTGGCAGTACATCTCCATGAGTTCCTTGATGCGCTCGAACTCGATATTGGCCGAGAGCGCGTCAAGCTCGCTCTGCGAGTGGGCGGACTCCAGACGGAAGTAGGCCATCCCCGCATCTCGGTTGCGCTGGAGGATGCGGACGCCTTCGAGGTACCACTGCCGGAGTTGGAGGATGGTCACCCTTTCGAGGGCCTTCGGGCAGCTCTTGATGAAGTCGGGGATCGCGCCCGGCGCGTGCTCCATCAGGTCTTCGGACATCTCTAGCACATACTCGTGGTGCTCGGTGTCGAGTTCCCACAGCGCCTGCGACACTTCCAGCATCGCGCCAGCGAGGTTGCCGACGCCGCTCTCACGCAGCGCGTCCGACAGGGCGATGAAGCGTCCGCGCTGACTCGCCTGCACCCTCGGCAGGGAGCGGGCCGTTGCGTCAAACACGCTCTTGACCTGCCGCCATCCGGTCTCCGCGACCGAGTACGAAAGGCCGATGAAGGCCTGGTTGTGCTCGCCCAGCGCGGGGAAGATGCGCTCGCCGAGGACGATGCAGTCGGTAGCCACGTCGTACGACCGGCGCGAGACGTACTCCAGGAACGCGACGAACCGGTCAAGGTCTTCGATTTCGAGCGACTGCACCAGCTTTGGACTGGAGTCGAAGAACTTGCAGGCCAACGTCCCGGACTTCCACGTGCCCTTGTACAGCCTTCGGCCCATCATCGCCCAAGCCTCGACGTGACGCGCCCGGAGCTTCTGCAGGGTGCCGTGACTCGCGTTGAAGTAACATGCCGCGAGGGTCGGCGAGTCCTGGCAGAGCCGCAGACCGCACTCCGACCACTCCTCGAAGCGGCTGAACGGCATCAGGCTGACGATCTTGGCGCTAGACTTGTAGTACTGAGCGGCAGACTCCCACGACCGGACGGTCTGCCCAGCCAGCCGGATACCCATGTCCGCCCACATCGAGAGCTGCTGGGAGTTAAGCAGGTCGGACATCTTGTGCCACGACTTGTCGAACTCATCCAGGGTAAGTGGAGGGTACTGACCGAGGGCCGTCCGAACTCGTTGGCGGACTGCTTCTATGTCTTCCATAGGTCCCCTCCGTCGTCGATTGTCTTCAGGATGCGGACGAAGCCTTCTAATATCATCCCTGTCGCGCCCCAGATGAGATGCCCATTATGCGCGTAGGTCGCGCGACGTTCGACCCTCCCGTTCACGAGCCGCGTGTCGTCCCGGAGATTCCGCCCGTTCAGGATGGCCTCCAGCGGCACCTCGACCACCTCTGCCACCTCGATGTTTGGTTTGAAGTCGTACCCGCCGGGGATGGCTCCCACGTAGGGAGTCACCACGAAGTCGGATATCGTGATGATATCGTCCAGCTCGCCCAGCACCGTCACGTCCGCCGGGTCAATGGACATCTCCTCCCACGTCTCGCGCAGGGCGGTGTCCAGTATCGTCGCGTCGCCGGACTCCCAGCCGCCGCCGGGGAAGGCGATCTCACCCTTGTGCTTCTCGACGTGCTCACTCCGCTTGTTGAACAGCATGTGAGGCATTCCGCCCTTGGGGTACACGAGCATCAGGACGCCCGCGCGGGCCATGGAGGGTTCTTCAATCGAGCGCTTGCAATGCCGCGCCAGCGCCTGTCGGATTGAGGACTCGACCATGGTTACTGGCATTGCTTGGGTTGGCATAGAGAAGGGAACGGGGCCTTAGTCTAGTGGCTCAACATCCTAGTACTGAAGGGCACCGAGGTTATGCCCTTGGCAGTCACCGCAGAACGCCAAGCCATCACCCTCACCCTAGCCCTCTCCCACGACGGGAGAGGGGACTCTTTGTGCAGAATCACTCGAATATGGAATTGATTACCTCGTCCACGCTGGCCTGCAGGGAGTGATCGTCCGTCACGGCCCAATTGACCGCGACCTGGCATGCCCGTCGCGGCTCGATACCTCCCGCGATCATCTTCCCGGCATAGATCAGCAGGCGCGTGCTCGCGCCTTCGGCCAGACCGTGCTCCTTGAGGTTCCGCACCTTCTCGCCGAGCTTCGCCAGGCCCATGGCTGTCTCCTCGTCGACACCCGACTCGTGGGCAACGATTTCGGCCTCGGTATCCTTCGGCGGATAGCCGAACTCTATCGCCACGAAGCGCTGGCGCGTGCTGTGCTTGAGGTCCTTCAGCGCGCTCTGGTAGCCGGGGTTGTAGGACATCACGAGCAGGAAGCCGTCCGCGGCTTCAAGGAGCTCGCCACGCTTCTCCACAGGGAGGATGCGGCGGTGGTCGGTCAGCGGGTGGATGAGCACCGTCGTGTCCTTGCGCGCCTCGACGATCTCGTCGAGATAGCAGATGCCGCCGACCTTGACCGCGCGAGTCAGCGGCCCGTCGATCCAGATCGTTTCCTCCCCCTGCAGGAGGTAACGGCCAACGAGGTCGCTCGCTGTCAGATCCTCGTGACACGCGATGGTCACCAGAGGCAGATTGGTGTTGGATGCGCCGTCGCCTGAGACTCCGTCGTTCTGGGAGACTCTTGTCATCGGCTGTCCCAGGCGGTAGGACATGTACTCGACGAACCGGGTTTTCCCGCAGCCGGTCGGCCCCTTGAACAGTACCGGAATCTTCGACCGGTAAGCGGCCTCGAACAGCTCCACCTCGTCGCCGATCGGCACGTAGTACGGCTCCTCGGTGAGGTGGTACTCTTCGATGATGTAGCTGCGGTAGATAGTCTGTGTCTTGGTGGTCATCGTGTAGTCTAGTTCCTAGTTGTGCGGCGCTCGCTCGCGCCAAAGGTTCGTTACCTCTCGTCGCAGCCCTTCAAGGCTGCCGCCGTTGTCAATGACCGCGTCGGCGAACTCAATTCGCTCCCGGTCCGTCGCCTGGGAACCGATTCGCGCCCTGATGGCCTTCTCGTCCAGTCCGCTCCTTGCCCGCACCCGTGCGACAGCGTCGTTTTCGGGCGCGGTGACGACCCATATCTCGTCGAGCATTCGCGTCCACCGGGACTGCTGCTTGATCGCCTCCACGAGCAGCGGGACCTCGATGACGACGGCCGACGTTCCCTCAAGCTCAAGTTTCGCGATGCGCTCCTCCAGGAGCCGCCGGACGATTGGGTGGACGATTGCATTCAGTCTCTCGCGGGCCTCCTCATCGTCGAAAACGATGCCACCGAGCCTCTTTCGGTCGATTCTCCCGTCCGCGTCGAGGACACCTTCCCCAAACGCTTCTACGACCTCCCGCCATCCGGGCGTTCCGGGTTCATACGCCTCGTGGGCAACCTTGTCGGCCTCGATGACCTCGGCCCCCAACTCGCCGAGGAGCCGGGAGACCTCCGACTTGCCCATCCCGATGCCGCCTGTAAGTCCGATGACGAACATAGCCCCCCGCCACCGATGCCAACTCAAACATGATAGCAACGCCCTTCAAGGAGGGTCAAGCAAAGGTGAGGACTCCAAACCTGCCGCCGCCGCCGTCACCCGTCCTACTTATGAAGGCAGAATCTGGAGGAATGTCAGCTAACACCGACGTAGGCACAGTGAACTTTCGTCTGCTCAACGTACCACGATACTGACGCCACACACCGTTATGCTACAGTGGAAATACACATACACTCACCAAGTCCCCAGCACCCAGTGCCTGGCACCCACCACCATGTCCGCCATCGAGCCAAAGAAAGGCATCCTCTTCGGCATAGCGTCGGGATTCGTCGCGATCACGTGCTGTGTTTCGCCGGTCGTGCTTGTGCTGCTCGGAGTCGCGACGGCGGCTGAGGCTGTCACGCTCGGCGACACGTTGTACTACGAGTACGGCTGGTTCTTCCGCACGGCGGGGCTGATCGTGGCCGTGATCGCCGTTGTCCTGTTCCTGCGCGGGAGGAACCAATGCAATGTCCGCGGCGCGATTAGGTATCGCTGGATGCTGTCTATCCTCGTGGCGTCCGGGGCGGCGACTTATGCCGGGCTGTTCTGGTTTACAAAGTACCTCGGCATCTGGTTCGGCTGACCCCGCCGGGGCTGTCCGTCAAGGCTACTCCTCACCCCGTAGCTGACAAGGGAAGGCAAAACAGAATTGTAGCTACGGTCCGGCCCCGTCTCACTGTCATTCCGAGCGCAATGAGGAATCTAAAATCCACAACCGCAAGACCGGACTCCCAGGGCCAAGTTCTCATCATCACCAACAGCGATACCGAGGTAAGAACTCTCCGTGTCGACTTCACGTTGGGACAGGCATTGTAGATTCTTCGACTCCGCGCTCCTCAGAATGACAGGAGGGAGATTCCTCGCGAATTTCTCACGAAGCCCGAGCAGCTGCGGCGGCGTCTCAGGACTGTATCAGCCCGTCCTGAGGCTGTGTCCACGGGAGGCTGTAGTAGGGCGCAAACTGCGGGGCGGGCGGTATCGGCATATCTCCGAAGGGAACGTCGATGATCACCGGGGCCTCGCGTTCAAGCGCCATTGGAATGAGCCTTTCCAGTTCCAGGGGATCTTTCGCCCTCATGCCTACTGCGCCGAACGACTCGGCGAACTTGACGAAGTCCGGGTTATGCAGGTCGGTCCCATAAGCGCCCCCGAATGCGTCGTCTAGATCGCGGGCAACATTGCCGTATGAGTCGTTTCTGAAAAGCACGGTTACCACGTTGATTCCATATTTGACGGCGGTGGAGAGTTCCGACGAGTTGAACATGAACCCGCCGTCTCCCGCCATGCAGATCACGGGACGGTCGGGCTTAGCCACCTTTGCGCCCAGGGCAGTCGGGAATCCGTAGCCGAGATTGAATGAGTAGCCGGAGTCTATGTAGGTCTTTGGGTGGCTGACCCTGTAGTGCGTGCGAGCGTAGTAGCCGAACTGAGTAACGTCCCAGATTATGAAAGCGTCCTCCGGGACGCCGTTTTGCAGTGCCTCCAGCACCGCGTACTGCGGCTCTTTGAGCCGGATGTCGTAATAGGCTATGAGACTGCGGGCCGCCGTCACCGCCTCGGCGGGCGAGGGACGCTCCTGCGCTCCGGCCTCGATGAGGTAGGGAAGCAGCGCCTCGATGGTCGCCCTTGCATCGCCGTGCAGGGGGATGGTGTTGGCCTGTATTTTCGTAAGTTCGGTGTCGTCTATGTTGATGTTCACCAGCGTGGCCGCCTCACCGGCCGGATTGCCGAGCGAGAAGCGCGCGCCGATTCCAATCACCACGTCGGCGGACTGCATCACTTCAAAGAGCTGGTTCATCTCCTGTCTCTCCCCGCGAGGACTGAAACAGGAGCCGTACGACAGCGGATGATCGTCCGAAATCGTCCCCTTGCCGCCACTGGAGGTAACGACGGGGATGTTCGTGGTCTCGGCGAGTTTGACCAGAGCTTCTTCCGCGTCGGATCGCGCGACTCCGCCGCCGGCATATATGAGGGGCAGGCTTGATCGAGCGATGACGCGGGCGGCCTCCCGCAGGTCGTCGGGACTGGGAACAATCCGCGAGATGCGGGCAGGATTCCGCAGTTGGACTTCCTCTTGCTCAACTCCGGCTTCGGGCGGCATCTCGATCAGAACGGGACGAGGGCGGCCGGTGCGCATCTGCCTGAATGCTTCAAACACGGCATCCGGGACATCCCGTGGCCTGGATACCTGCCGCTGCCATTTCGTCACCGAGCGCACCGTGCCGGGCTGATCCGCGATTTCGTGAACGGCCCCAAGGTTCTTGCCGATGGCGCCGCGCGGAATCTGCCCCGCAATGATGAGCACCGGCGTGGAGCGGGAGTAGGCATTCGTCAGGCCGGACGCTGCGTTGTAAAGACCTGCGCCGGGGACCACCAACGCTACTCCCGGTTTGCCGGACGCGCGAGCATAGCCGTCCGCCATGTACGTCGTTGCCTGCTCGTGCCGGGTTGAAATCATGCGGATGCCCGGCTCGTCACGCAACGCGGCGACAATCCCGTATATCTGGATGCCCGGGAGACCGAATACGACCTCCACGCCTTCCCCGGCGAGTGACTTGACGAGGGCTTGGCCCCCACTCATCTTGACCATGGTCTACTAACTCCCTCCCGCTAGACTGCGTACGTTCAGACTAGCGATCCGGCTCCGGACGATATGACCGTTAGCCAACTGCCTGACGCGATGGAAGCTCTACCAGGCGAAACCATACATTTCCCTGTCGCTCCTAATGACAGTGAGTTGATTGGGGTTGTGTCTGAAGCCGTTAAGCCCTCCAAACAAGGTCTGGGGCAAGGGAGAGCTACAAGCCCTCGACGATCACCATGTTGATATTAGAAGACTTGGTGCGAAGGTCATCAAGCGCGGTGTACTCGGGAGAGCATAGCCAGACATGGACCTGCTCTAGGTTCTCGAACTTGATGACAGCTAGGCGATTAGGCGTCCAGTCCCCCAAAATGACCTCAAGCTCGCCACCTCGCACCACAAACTTGCCACCATGGCTCTCAACAGTAGGCGTGACCTGCCTCATGAATTGGCCGTAGAGACCCGCGTCCGTTATCTCGACATCAGTTATTACGTAAGCAGACATAAGGATAGACCGTCCTTCCAAGTTCATGCCCCGTTAGGATTCCGGCGCCATCGTACCATACCCCGGAGCCGTTCAGCGTACTGACAGCCTTGTCATAGAAGAGAGTTGCGTTTGAGCGACACCTGAAGGAACTGCAGGGTCTACAACACAGGGTCCAGCCAAGTTCACTATGGATAGCTTCGGCATCCCTCCGATTGGTAACCTCGTACATACAAGGGTCGTTTAATTCCAGCAGAGACCTATGTAACAGGGCGAGGCAATTTGCTGAAAGGGCAGAGGACAAAGACGGGTACGACAAGGCTTAAACCCTATCGAAGGCCAACTGTGTGGTGGGGTGTTGCGGCGCTGCTGTCAGTTGGCGTAATAGGCTGCGGGTTTATTGGCGGCCAGCCGGAGAGGCCGTCTGACCCGGAATCCACTCCGTTAGTCAAGACGGCACCGCAGGAACCTGAATCGGAGCAGCCGACTCCTCCACCAACAACTGCTCCACAGCCGCCGACTGCAACGCCTTCTGCCACCCCGCCGCCATCGCCGATCGACACGCCCACGTCGACACCGACTCATACTCCTCTTCCGACGTCCACGGCGACTGCGACATCCACCGCTACGCCCACCTTTACGCCGGTACCCACGTCCACGCCATCCCCGACTCCGACGCATACACCAACGCCCACGAAGACGCCGACCCCGAGTCCCACCAGCACTCCGCCGCCCACGGTCACACCCCTTCCCACGTCGACGCCGGTTCCGACACCGACGTTGACACCGGTACCGGCACAGGAGGCCGTTCAACCGACAAGTCGCGGCGTCAACCTCGTGCCGGACACGCCGGAAGGGTGGAGCGGCTCAATGGTGGTTGCCGACTCCCCGCGTATGGGATCGAGCACGACGCAGAGGGTGGGTGAAGATACCTATGTGAGCTGGGGCCTCAGAAACGCTGGGGATGCGCCGCTTGAAGAAAGGTATTTCGTCGACCTGTACTTCGATGACGTCGTGATAAATCGCTGGACGGGCATTACATTGGCCGGGGGCGGGAATGCCGCCCTGATCGACTGGACGAACTTGAGCGCCAATGTCATCCCGGCTCCGGGCGTACACGTCCTGAAGCTGGTCTTGGACTCGACAAACCTGATTGCGGAGTCGGATGAGACCGACAACACGTACGAGTTGGAGATCGTCTGGGAGGCAGGCGACCCGGTTCCCGCACCCGAGAGGCCGGTCACTCGTCTTCCCGACCTCGCCGTCGCACAACTGCGGGGCGTGTCCGACTTCATCGTGGCAAGTCCGTATGCCGAAGACGTTGAGGACTGGCCACTGTCGGTAGATCTACCGGCCTACGTGGTCTCCGCTATTCAGAATCGCGGCCTTTCCAGTATTGACCATCCCGTGCGGGTCGACCTCTACTTGGACGATATCCTTGTGGCCTGGAGACAGGGCGACGGCGCGATTGCGGGCGGTTTCCCCAGCCGCGTCACGTGGTCAGGACTTCAGGGAATCGTGCCCATCGCTCCGGGTGAGCACACCCTCAAGGTGGTCGTCGATCCCACGAACCTCGTCCAGGAATCGGACGAGACCAACAACGTCTTCGAGAAGGTGTTTACATGGGATACCGGAGCGGTCCCGGAGAAACCGGCCACCACGGCAGGTTCCGCCCCGGCACTGCCGCAGCCTCTCGGTCTCGCAAACCTTCAGCCGGGATGGATATTCGACTCGGATGGCCCCATCTCGCTCTTCCACGAAGGTGACACTGAGCACAATCCGCCGTTGATCGTCGGTCAGGAAGTGCTCCTTCAAGTTGCAATTAAGAACCACAGCAGCGTCGGGACTCGAATACCCTTCTCCGTGGACGTCTTCTTCGACGACAAGCTCGTCAACACCTTCGTCTTCCGGGGAGGGATTCCCCAAAAGGCGATTCTCTCTTCCCTGTGGGACGGACTCGCCAGCCAGGTGGATATCACCCCGGGCGAGCATACCCTCAAGATAGTCATCGACTCGCGCGAATCGGTCCGAGAGGCGGACGAGGAGGACAACGTCTTCGAGAGGACGTTCACCTGGTTGCAAGAACCTCCGCCCGTACCGGATCCCGTCGAAAGATACTCTACGGAGCAGATCGCCGCCGTTCTGTCGGGCCTACGCGACCTTGTCGATTCCACCGAGATTGCCGTGTCGCCCGACGGAGCCGACTACTCAGAGCGGATTCTCGATGTCGTGGACGCCGGATACTTCCTGATGACGGGCGACAGCCTGCGTGACGAGCGCGTGGACATCCACATTCTGAATCGCGAGGAGTACCTCAGATGGATCGACGAGGCGTACGAGAACCAGTTCGCCTCGGCGAGCGCGCGGGAGATGCCCGGCATCCATGTTAGGTACGAGCGATTGAGGGAGTACGCCGTAGGCATCACATCGCGGGAGCGGGGCAGGGTCACCGTCATTGTCGACGGCGAGCGACCCATCCCCACGGTGATCGATACCCTGGCGCACGAGATCGGCCATTTACGGCAGGACCTGATCAACCCCGATCAGCATGGCGCGGCACTGTACGATCCACTCTTGCTGGCGCTCTTGGAAGCTCAGGCGCAGCAGTTCCAGCGGGCATTCTGGCTGAACATCGAAGAGTTCACCGGCAAGACCTTGCTTGAGTACCCCGAAGCGGAGGTATTCCGTGAGTGGATTGCACAGCGGGCATTCACCTGGTTCAGGACCGCCCAGCAAGACGAGCACGCTCTGGGCTACCTGCTCCAGTGGATGATAGTTATAAGTGTTCCCGATGTCGCGCATCTGGAAGAGGAGTTGAGGGTGAACGGGAGTCTGAGCGCGGAAGGATCGCTGGACTTTTATAACTACCTCGTCGGCCTTTCGCCAAGTGAGGCTTCGGCCCTTGCGCGGCAGACCTACGCCCGGGCAAGCTCCGACGACCTGGCCGATCTCTACAATCGGCTGGTGACAGCGGCGTCCGAACGGCTCACGCCCGACCTGCATCCGAACGACGAGGGTATAGCGACCCTGCGACAGGTGGGGCTGTTGACCCCGTGACGGTCACCCGCCTCCAACGGCGCGGACGACCTCGAGCCTGTCGCCGTCCGATAAGGTGACCCCGGCCCACTCGTCTCGACGCAGAACTTCGCCGTTGTAGGCGATGGCGATCATCTTTGGGTTCACGCCGAGCGAGGACACGTACTCGGTGAGGGGAGTCGCGTCGGGGAACTCCTGCTCCTCGCCGTTTATCGTTAGACGGATCATATGGGTGACACCCTTGCCATCTCGCTGAGCAGCGTTCGCGCCGCGCTACCGGGGTCTTCCGCCTCGGAGATCGACGAGATCACGGCAACGCCTGAGCATCCGGCTTCCATGATATTTCCCACGTTTTGAGCCGTTATGCCGCCAATGCCTAGGACGGGGATGGAGACCTCGCGGCACAGCGAGCGAAGGAAGTCCGTACCTTGCGCGAGGCCGTCGGGATGGCTGGCACTAGGGAATATCGTGCCCGCGATGAGGAAGTCCGCGCCGCTCGACTCAGCTTCCACCGCGCCGTTGATTGAATGTACCGACCGTCCGATGAGCATGTCGGGGCCTACGGCAAGTCGAGCCTCCGCCACCGGGGTTCCTTCTTCGGGGAGCTGGACTCCGTCGGCTTCGAGGGCCAGGGCAACGTCGACGCTGTCGTTGACGATGAGATGAGCGCGACCGTCGATATTGCTCTTCAGGCGGACTCCCAGTTCATTAAGGTCGTGTGCGGACAGGTCTTTTTCGCGGAGCTGCACCATTCCTACTCCGTGGGTGACTGCCTGATCGACCACCTCTTCCAAGTCCCGTCCCAGACAGCGCTTCCGGTCGGTGACGAAGCAGAGGAGGGGGCTGTGAAACAGGCCCAACGACTACCCACTCCGCGCGGCTGCGGCCTGGACGACTCCGGTGGTCGGGCTGCTGGCGGTCGCTTCTTCCTTGCGATCTATGCGTCCGGCCAGATAGGCCATTCGCCCGGCTTGTACTCCAAACTTGAAGGCTTCGCCCATGCCGGCGGGATCGCTGGCTTGGGCAATCGCGGTGTTGACGAGGACGGCTTCCGCGCCGATTTCGAGGGCCTGCGACGCCTCCGAAGGGACTCCAAGTCCGGCGTCCACGACCACGGGGACGGAGGACTGCTCGACGATGATCTTGACCTCTTCGAGCGTGAGGATTCCCTGTCCCGATCCGATGGCGGACCCCAGGGGCATGACCGTCGCACAGCCGATCTCTTCAAGGCGGGCCGCAAGGACGGGGTCAGCGTGGATGTATGGCAGGACGATGAAGCCGTCGTCGACCAGTATCTTTGCGGCCTCGAAGGTGCCTATGGGGTCGGGCAGCAGCCACTTGGCGTCGGGAATGACCTCCAGCTTTACCCAGTTGGAGCCGGTGAGCTCGCGCGCCAGCTTGGCGACGAATACGGCCTCCTCGGCGGTGCTGCAGGCGGCGGTGTTCGGAAGGATGGTGTACCTGTTCCAATCGAAGTAGTCGAGGATGCTCTTCTCGTTGGGGTTGTCGAGATTCAATCGCCTGATGGCGACGGTTATGATCTCGGCCCCCGACGCTTCGATGGACTCGACCATCTCCTCCATCGTGCGATGGCGTCCCGTCCCGACCATGAGGCGAGACCGGAACTCCTTCCCTGCGATTACCAGCGGGTCGTCCATTGCAATTCCTCCCTAAAAAACAATAAGGCCGCGCGACTTCATCGTCGGCGGCCGAGGCTCCGAATCACTCGAACGACCCAAGTCCCTTCGCTGGCATTACCCAGATCAGGTGTTGGCGGTCGGTGACACTTCCCGTCACCCTCTCAGCCCGGTTTGCCCCGGCTCCCGACGCGGCCAGAATAGAACATGCGTGAACGTAAGTCAATGATTGGCGTCGTGGCGAGCGCGTTTGTGCGCGTTCTCGCAAACTGCCGAGGGAGTCTTTTCGTAGTGAACTCTAGAGACGGCTTCAGTAGAGAACACCTCCTTGTCGACACGCATGGAACTTTTCTCCCGTCATGCGCGTCTATATATACAGAGGCTATCGGCGATCCTGCCGACATCAGTGTATGGGAGGCTCTGTGATATGATTTCGACGATGAAGTACCTATCTGTGTTCTTGTTCCTACTTTTGGGAATTACCGCAGTTGGATGTGGTGGTTCGGATGATTCGGAGGACTCTGGCGCGAGGTCAGACTATGTAAGGCTTGGTCCTCCGGGGGCCCCGGCAAGTGTCGTCACTGAGACTTTAGCTTTCGATACGTCCAATGAAGCGATGGAAGAGAGTGCCGCGCTGGTAAAACGCGTGGCGCAGTCGGCTCCCGCCGCCGCTGTCGCGCCTGTACCGGCTGGAAGCCCCGGATCGCCCGGAAGGCCCGGTAATTCGGATTTGGCCTTAACGCAGGCATCCGACGATAGCGGAGAGTCGCCGCCCGGCCAGGACGTTGCGACCCTCGTTCAGCAGCGGCGCATCATCGTGCGGACGGTGGACATGGGCATCGTCGTGGACGACGTGGGGAACTCCATCGACGCGATCGGCAACGTGGCCGAGGAGATGGGCGGTTGGCTCGTGTCGTCGTCCCACGCGGAGGAGCATTTCGGGTTTGTGTCCGTTCGTGTTCCTGCTGAGCGACTGGAGGAAGCGATCCAGCGGCTGCGGGCCATGGCGCAAGACGTAAAGAGCGAGATCACATCGAGCCGCGACGTGACCGACGAATACTACGATATCCAGGCGCGCCTTACGAACCTGGAGGCGACCGAGGGGGCGCTCATCAAGCTGCTCGACCGCGCGGAGAAGGTCGAGGACGCCTTGTCGATCCAGCAGTCGCTGAGCGAAGTCCAGGAGAATATAGAGAGGCTGCAGGGGCGAATCAAGCTCCTTGAGCAGACGGCGGCGTACTCTTTGATAAACGTGAGCCTGGAGCTGATCAAGGGCAAGATGAGCATCGACGCGGGGGCGGACAAGTCGACCGCGGTCGACGAGCCGGTGCGTTTCCGAGCGACCTTCACCCCGCCGCCGGACATCGAGGAGTTCACCTTCACGTGGGACTTCGGTGACGGCTCTAATCCGGTCTCCAGTAACCGGACTGCACCTACCGAGGACGAGACGAAGAGGGTGACCGCCACGATTACGCACGTGTACGCCGACGAGCGGGACTCTCCGTATATCGCGCAGATCAAGATATCCGGTTTCGGTGAGACGGGCGAGTTCGAGGGCGAGGACACGGTGATCGTAACCGTGTCACGGGCACCCGTAATAGACGTATTTGCAGGAGAGCAATTCTCCATCGAAGCGGGAGATACCGTGCATTTCAGCGGGTCGTTCACCCGTCCGACCGAGATCAGGGGCGTCAAATATGTCTGGGACTTCGGGGACGGATCCGAGGCCGAAGGCGGATCGGTGGGCGAGGGAGTCACCACGGTGGTCGCCTCCCACACGTACCCGAATCATCGACCATACCCCTACGAGGTGCGGCTGACCATCACCGCACAGAGCGACGCGGGGCCGGTTGAGAAATCGTCGGTCGCGACCGTCTTCGTCGAGGAGCCGCTGGGCTGGACGATTGCCGGATGGGACGGCGAAGACCAGGTCAAGAGCGCCGTGCGGTCGCTGTCCGCGGTTGGATTAGGACTCACTACGCTGGGCATCTGGATGGTCATATTCTCGCCGGTGTGGGCGGTCGTCATCGTGGTGGTGGTGTTGGTCCGCAGGAGAAGGGCGCGCAATCCCCAGACGCCGGATCCCGAGCCGAAACTCGAGGAAGAGCCGGATTCGGACGAGTCGGAAGAGTAGGTGGCAAGCCGGAACGCATGACGCTCGTTCGACACTTCACCGCGACGGCCTTCGTCGTCCACGATGACAGCGTTGCGCTCCACTGGCACCCGAAGGTCAAGGCCTGGCTGCCGCCGGGCGGTCACATCGAAGAGAACGAGGACCCCGTGCAGGCCGCTCTCCGCGAGGTACACGAGGAGACTGGCCTGCGCGCCGAGGTCGTGCCGACGAGCGAGGTCATCGAGCTCTCCTATCCGACGCAGGTCCTGCCGCCATTCACAATCATGGTGGAGGACATCGACGATCCCGTGCAGGGGTTCCACCACCACATCGACATGATCTACTTCTGCCGTCTCGCCGGGACGGATGCTGCTCTCAGCGACGGCTGGCGGTGGGTGTCGCGTGGCGAGTTGGAGGACGGGGCGTCGCTGGAGCTTCCCGACGGCAGGGCTGAAGCGCCGCCGGAGGACGTGCGGGTTCTGGCGCTCCATGCGTTTCGGGTTGTGAGAGAGGCGTGAGAATAGCTTGAGCCTCTTGAATTCCACACAGAATGTATATACAATATAGCCGTGACCTACGAATGGGATGAGGCGAAGGCTGCGGCCAATATCGCTGCAAGTCGTCTGGGCTTCGAGGCAATTGAGGACTTTGAACGGGAATCTGCGATAGTGGAGCGCAGCGACGGGTACAATGAGACTCGATGGGCCGCGACCGGATTCATAGACAACCGCCTATACAGGGTCGTATACACCAGACGTCAGGATATGTTGCGGGTAATAAGCCTGAGAAGGGCGAGCAGGAAAGAGGTACGGGAGTATGCCACAACTTAAGGCAGACCACATCGGCCCGACGGACGAGGAAGAGGCCGAGATACAGCGGCAGATTGCTGAGGACCCGGAAGATTCGGCCCACTGGGAGGATCGGACACCTGCGCGTCCCGCAATTGAAGTGGATCCTGAACTCGTTGAGTGGTCACAGCGTACCCGCGGCAGGCAAAAGGCCCCCACGAAGGTGCCGGTCTACATACGTCTCGACGCTGACATCGTGGAGCACTTCCGAGACGATGGGAAGGGCTGGCAGACGAGGCTCAACGATACGCTGCGCAAGGCGGTTATCGGATCGTAGGGCGTACTCCACTCGTTGACGCAAGACTCATGAAATCGAATATGCTTGGCCGATTTCCGTGCCTCATTTGTACCTCACCTTCGCAGCGGCCTATAATAGCGTAGTTCCTCTAAGGCACTGCCCCGCTTTGGACTGTGAGTTCGAGACGCCCAGGTGGCGGAATGGTAGACGCGGCAGACTTAAAATCTGCTGTCCGAGAGGGCGTACAGGTTCAAGTCCTGTCCTGGGCACCAATCAGACTATCGAAGGCTCATAAATAGAGGCTCCTCGTGCAGCAACTCTTCGGCATCCCGACGTTCTGGCTCGCGGTCGCACTGCTCTGCATCCTCATCGTCTTCACCCTCATCATCGGACACTACGCCAGGTCGCGTCCGATACTGGTCAAGCTCGGCATCCGAAACGTCCCGAGACGGCTCGCTCAGAGCATCCTCATCACGATGGGGCTGATGCTGAGCACGACGATCATCGCGACGTCTCTCGGCATAGGCGACACGGTGACGAACTCGATCAGGGTGGACGCGCTGACTGCACTCGGTCACACGGACGAGATCATTTCCTCGCCACAGGCGCAGTTGTTCGGGGGCGTGCACCTTCCGGACGGCGCTCTCGACGAAATCCGACAGGTGGCAGCCACCGATAATCGCATCGACGGCGTAATGCCGGTGTTCCACGCGAGTTTGCCGACCATCGATCCGAGGACGACGCGGACGGAAGCTCAGATGCGCGTCACAGGCTACGATCCGAATTCACAGGAGGGCTTCGGCGAGCTTGTGACGGCAAAGCCGGAGTGGGACGGGGGTTCGCAAGCGGGGAAGGTCGTCAAGCTGTCGGAACTTCGGGCGACCAACACCGAGGAGAACGCTCGAAACGACCTGTACTTGAACGAGGACGCGGCGCGCGAGCTGCTCGCGAAGAAGGGCGACCGCGTGATTGTCGTCACGCCGACCGACAGCTGGCAGATGAGAGTTCTGGCCATCGTGGAGAACGGCGGACTTGCCGGAGGGGGCGGCAGCAACCCCATAGCAATTGTCAGGTTGGACCTCGCGCAGGCGATGATGGGTCAGCCGGGCAAGTACACCGAGATACTGATTTCCAACAGAGGCGGGCTGGAAGGCGGCCTCGACCTGTCGGATGAGGTCACACGCGATCTGCGACTTCGCTTCTCCAACCGGGAGACGGCCCAGGAAATCTACGGTATTCTTGGCGACCGGCGCGCTCTGGCGCTCTATGATTTTGCGATTGAGGGAGAGAACGCCTCCCGCGACCTGCAGGACGATATTGCGACTCTTCGGTCGGAACTTGACCGTGGGACGATCTCCGATGAGTTCATATCGTTGGTGGCCGACAGGGGATTCTCGGCGACTCTGGTCACGATACTGAATCGGGGAGGACTTGTCGAAGAGGCAGAGCGCCTCAACGCCCTGAATCTCGAGTTCTTCCGGCTGGCCGTCGACGACGTTAAGGCCGACCGTTTGGAGCTGGCCGAGCAGACGGGAAGCCAGTTCATATCCCTGTTCTCGGTATTCGGGTCGATATCGATCATCGTTGGTCTGCTTCTGATCTTCCTGGTGTTCGTGCTGCTGGCGGCGGCGCGGTCGTCGGAGATCGGCATGTCGAGGGCCGTAGGAATGAGGCAAGGGCACGTCGTCCAGATATTCACCTTCGAGGGCGTCGCCTACACGGTGGCGGCAGCTCTGCTTGGAACTTTGGGAGGAGTGATTGCCAGCATCATCCTTGCGGGATTCCTCCAGAACGTTGTTTCTGCGGAGCAGTTCACGATCCACAACAGCTTTACGATCCGCTCCGGGGTTATCGCCTTCTGCGCGGGAATCATTCTGACGCTGGTCACGGTCTTCGTATCGGCGTCGTGGGTGAGTCGTCTGAACATCATCGTGGCGATTCGCGGACTGCGAGAGGAGACGGTCAAGCGTCGGAGTTTGGCCACGCGGATCGTCCGGCAAGGGTGGCCCATCATGATCCTGGGGGTTCTCATAATCGCCGGGGGGCTTGTGATCGACGAGATGGTTGCCACGCTGGGGGTGGGGCTGAGCCTCTTCTACATTGGAGTGAGCGTCGTCGTCATCGGTGTGGGACAGCTCCTGCGGACCGTGCTTGGCCGTTCCGAAAGGGCGGGCAGGGCGGTCGGCACGTTGGAGGGGTTGGGGCTGCTGGTATTCTGGTCTCTTCCACTGGACACCTACGACGCCCTGGTAGGAGAGCTGAAGGCGGGGCCGGAGATTTTCGTGCTGAGCGGCGTTGCGATGGTTGGGTCCGCGGTTTGGCTCATTATGAACAACACTCAAATCATCGTAGCCATCGTATACGGCATTCTCGGCAGGATAAACTCACTCAAGGCGGTGATGAGGACGGCGGTAGCGTACCCGATGGCGGCCAAGTTCCTGACGGGCCTGACCGTGGCGATGTTCGCCATGATCATCTTCAATCTGATGATCTTCGCCATCCTTAACAACCTCGGGAACCTGGCCCGCGATGAGCCGACGCGAGTGACGGGCGGGTACGACATCACCGCCATCGTCAACCCGGAGATTCCGATTGGCGACTTCAAGCAGACTCTCAAGGAAGAGTCTATTGGAAGCCGGACGGACATTCAGGTATACGCCGCGCAGGAAGTGGACAAGCGCGTCCACGACGCGGGCGGGTCGGTAGTAGTGCCGGTGGAGGCGCGGCAGGTAGGGAGCGCGGACATCGAATTCAAGGCGCTCCAGCTTATGGCCGTGGATGATACCTTCCTCGAGGCGAACGAGTGGAGGGTCAGTCACTACGACTCGTCGAAGCTGCTCGGCTCCGGGAACACCAACCGGGACATGTGGCTGGCCCTGAGGAGCGACCCGTCCCTTGCGATTCTCAACCACACCGCGCTTCCGAAGGACGACTCGTTCTCGCCGAACGACCCGTTTGACCCCAACTTTGGAGGCTTCACGGCGGAGGGCGTCACGGCAAGCGGCCCCAAACGGATCACTCCCTTCGAGGTCGAGATACGGCCCGTCGGCGGCGGTGAGCCGACGAAGCGGACGGTGATCGCGGTGCTTGAGTCTCTGGCCGACCGGCTGGCAATCGAGCAGCGCACGAGCGCAGACGCCCTCACGCAGGCGCGTCCGGCGACGCTTTTCACCAGCGACGACGTGCTGACCGAGATATCCGACGTGCCCGTTCCCTTCACCAACTGGAACATTAGACGGAGTGGAAGGGGCGAGAAGAACGTGACTGCGGAAGACGTGGCGGCCCGCATGGAGACGGCGTTTATGGACCGAAGCATGGTGGCCGTGTCCACGGAACGGGAGCTTCAGCTCAGCATGTCCCAGGACGATGCTTTCAACCAGCTCTTCCAGGGATTTATGGGCATAGGCCTGATCGTTGGCGTCGCGGCAATCGGCGTTCTGTCGTTCCGGGCGGTGGAAGAGCGACGACAGTCGATTGGGATGCTCCGCGCGCTTGGATTCCGTTCACGGATGGTGCTCATCCAGTTCCTATTGGAAGCGACGTTCGTAACACTGATCGGCACGGTACTCGGTCTCGTTCTCGGAACGATGACCTCGTGGAACATCTTCAACGAGCTGGCGAGGCAGACCGACGGTCTCCGCTTCGATATCCCCTGGATCAACGTCGCCATCATCGTCGGTGTGGCCTGGGTGTTCTCGCTCGCGATGACGACCCTGCCCGCGCTGCAGGCCGGACGTATCTACCCGGCTGAGGCGCTCCGCTACGAGTAGCGCAGGACCCATGGCCACGGACGAGCAGGTGCAGCGGGTCTTGGAAGTCTACTACGACGGACTGTCCTGCACCGAGTGCGGGGCATCCGTCCGCATAGGGGAGTACGAGTGCGCCCACTGCGCCATGGACTTCGAGGTGCTCCTGCGCGATTGGGCCGGTCGGGTGGTTGACGGGTTGTGCGGCGAAGAGAGGCAAGAAGCGGGAAGGGATTAGGGGGAGCGCGTCGCCGTCCGTCCGGTGAAGAGAAGGTCGCTTCCATTCCCGCGATTACGTTTGACGTCCATCGTCAACTCCTTATAGAATGGTTTGAGTCATGATCCTCGGGTACCGTGACAAGCGAACCGAACGGTTCGCCAGTGGAAGGATCGTTGCGGCATTCCAAGGGTTTGAAAGACAGGCAGCGAAGCGACTTTCAATTCTCAATGCTGCCCCATCTCTGGACGTATTGAGGGCCTTGCCAAGCAACCGTTTGGAAGCTCTAAAGGACGATAGAGAAGGACAGTATTCCATTCGAATCAATCGGCAGTGGCGCATCTGCTTCACTTGGTCCGAAGGTCGGGGACCAGCTGATGTAGAGATTGTTGACTATCACTAAATGGAAGGAGTTCACCGGATATGCTAAAGCGTGTCGTTCATCCGGGTGAAATACTGAAGGACGAACTCGAAGAACTGAGTGTTACACCGACGGAGTTCGCGCGTCAGATCGCTGTGCCTCCCAACCGTGTAAGTCAGATCATAGCCGGTAAACGTTCAATCACGGGCGATACAGCCCTACGGTTCGGCCACTGGTTCGGAATGGATCCACAGTTTTGGCTGAATCTCCAATCGCAATTCGATCTGGCGGTTGCAGATCGGCGGGTAGGGTCGGCTGTACGCACATTGCCGACAGCTGTGCGAAACGTATAACGGCTTGGAAGCCTCCATATTGCGTATAGAAGTAATCCTGACATGACCGACAACCAAACCGAACTGCAGGGCCGTCTCCTATGGGAGCCGACGGCGGAGATCATCGCGGATGCCAATATCACCCGCTTTATGCGTTGGCTGCGTGAGACGCGGGGGCACGACTTCACGACGTACAACGAGTTGTGGCGGTGGTCGGTCAGCGATCTCGAAGGCTTTTGGGGGGCCGTCTGGGACTTCTTCGGAATACATGCACGGGCCCCTTACGAAAGGGTGCTGGCTACGAGAAAAATGCCCGGTGCTGTTTGGTTCCCTGGTGCGGAGTTGAACTACGCCGAACACGCCCTATCGCGCCGTGACGACCATGTCGCCATAGTTTCCGAGTCGGAGCTTCGTGCGCGGACGAGTATGACCTACGCGGAGCTTTATAGGCAGGTCGCGTCGTTCGCCGCAGGTCTGAGGGTGATGGGGGTTGCGAAGGGCGACCGTGTCGTTTCCCTGATGCCGAATGTGCCTGAAACGGTGGTGGCGTCCTTGGCGACGACCTCGATAGGTGCCATATGGTCGGCGTGCTCGCCTGAGTTTGGCACGCGAAGCGTCATCGAGCGGTTCCGCCAGATCGAGCCGAAGGTTCTCATCGCCATCGACGGCTACCGGTACCGGGGCAAGGACTTCGACAAGCGCGACGCCGTTTGTGAGTTGGAGCGAAACCTGCCCACTCTGGAGGCCACTGTGGTGCTCCCGTACCTGTGTGACAGCCCCGATCTGTCGGCGCTCTCGCGGCCAATGTTGTGGGACGACGTTCCGGTCGATTCCGACGGCATAGACTTCGAGCCTGTTCCGTTCAATCATCCGCTGTGGGTCTTGTACTCATCGGGCACGACGGGTCTGCCCAAGCCGATTGTGCACGGACACGGCAACGTCCTGCTCGAACATCTCAAGACACTCGCGCTTCACATGGACCTCGGCGAAAACGACAAGTTCTTCTGGTACACGACGACCGGCTGGATGATGTGGAATTTTCTTATAGGCGGCCTGCTGATTGACTCGACAGTTCAGCTCTATGACGGCGATCCATCCTACCCCGACCTGAACCGCTTATGGAGCTTCGCTCACGACACCGGCACGACGTACTTTGGGACGAGCGCGCCCTTCATTCACGGTTGTTTGAAGGAGGGTCTCCGAACGAACGAAGCGTTCGACCTGTCCGCGATTCGGGGCGTCGGTTCGACAGGAGCTCCGCTGTCGCCCGAAGGGTTTGTTTGGGTCTATGAGAACGTGAACGACGATCTGCTGCTGGGGTCGTTCAGCGGAGGCACGGATGTATGCACGGGATTCGTTGGGCCATCGCCGCTCCTGCCCGTTCACGCGGGGGAGATCCAGTGCAGCTGCTTGGGCGCGAAGGTGGAGGCGTTCGACGAGAACGGCAACTCGGTTACCAATGAAGTGGGCGAGCTGGTGTTGACGGAGCCACTGGTCTCAATGCCTCTATTCTTCTGGAACGACGAGGACGGCACAAGGTTTCGGGAGAGCTACTTCGATATGTACGAAGGCGTGTGGCGGCACGGGGATTGGGTTGAAATAACCGACCGAGGCACGTTCGTTATTTCAGGACGTTCGGACTCTACCCTGAAGCGTTCGGGCATCCGCATGGGGACGAGCGACTACTATCGCGTCATCGAAGACATGGACGAGGTGGTGGACAGCCTCGTAGTGGACACTTCCGGGATCGGAGATGCGGGAAGCCTCCTTTTGTTCCTCGTAATGAATGAAGGATTCACCCTCGACGACGACCTGAGGAAGGCAATTGCTCTCAGGTGCAGGACGGAACTTTCTCCGCGCTGGCCGCCTGACGAGATCCACGTGATTGAAGAGGTGCCCCGCACGTTGAACGGCAAGAAGGTCGAGGTGCCGGTCAAGCGGATACTCTCCGGGCAGGATGCGGAAAAGGCCGTCAGTATGGACGCCATGGTCAACCCTGAGAGCCTGCGGTTCTTCATAGAGTTGGCAGAGTCTCGCATGTAGGGAGCGGGAGGCTCACCACAGGGAACGCAGAGGGCACAGAGGGGAGACCCTTACAGTTGCTCGCCGATGGGGACAGGGGGCTGCTTGTAGTCCAAGAGCAGCTCGGCATGGAGAAGGACGCGGTCTTCCACTCGCTCGGCGAGGATGTGGTCGGGGATGACCTCGACGGTGTTTTCGCCGCGGCGGACGTACTCGACGGGTATGTCGAACTCGAACCAGTAGTGGGTGTTGATACGCTCCGGGAAGCCTGCCCTGGCGATGCCGTATGAGACGAGGCCGCCATAGAAATGGGTGATATTGCGAGGTTCTATAGCTAGCGCCGCACCGTTGAACTTGAATGTCAGCTTGTCCTCCATGCCGGTCTGGACGATGCGAACGCGTAGGGTCACCCGTTCGAGTTCGTTGTCGGCGCGGGCGGAGTCCACGTCGTCGCTTACGTTTATGGGGACGCTTGCCGTCTCGCCCTCCTGCAGGACTATGGGCATGTCGCGTTCGAGGGCATAGGGGTTGGACTCCTGCTGCGCCTTCACATAGTGCTTGTTCTTGCGGGCGTAGATGTCGGGGTCGGACAGCTCGCGCATGACGAGATACTCGCTCTCGGTGTGAGGCCAGTCGAGTGAAGAGAGGTAGATGCCGTCTGATCCAGCTGCGACGTGGTTGCTGGCAGCGGCACGGTACATCTCGATACTTGGGTCGTGATGGCGGTCGTCGTAGGGCGTACGGCCCAGATGCGAGTAGACGAGCGCGCCGCTTGCGCTGGCCTCTTCGGAGATCCAGGCGTGGTCGGTGTCCTGGTCGAACTGGAAGCCGCCGTAGTCGACGACCACGAGGTCGACGAATCCCTCGCGCATCCAGCTCCGCACGTCCATGCCTACGGACAGGTTGGCGTCCTCGCGGGGATGCGCGCGGGCGGCCAGCATGAGACGCTCGCCGCGCCGTTCGCCGATGCGGTCGAGGAGGGCGCGGATATCTCCCATGAACTGGGTGAGCAGAGGAGTGTTCTTCTCGATTTCAGACTGGCGAAAGAAGGTGCGCACGTAGTCGTCGATCTCGATGCCGTCGGCCCCGTAGCGGTCGCAGACCTCCTCGATGATGGAGAGACGCTCCTGTCTGACCTCGGGGATGGCGAAGTTTAGACACGTGGACCTGCCGGGGTCGGCGGAGTCGTCGCCGATCATGTAATCGGGATGCTCCTCCTTGAGGCGGGAGAACATGTAGCGGTTTGCGTTCAGGCCGCCGCCGGTGCCGCCCTCGTTGATGCGGAGGCTGCAGACGATCTGGATGTCCTTCTCGTGGGCGCGGTCGATTACGACCTGCAGGGGGTCGAGGCCGTCGGCGAGGGCGCGTTCGAGGTTCTTCGCTGCGCGCCACCACATGATGCCGTGATTGTGATCGGTGACACCCTCGCCCCAGCGCTTGCCGACGCGCGTGTCGTGGAGGAAGGTCGCGCCGGAAGCTAGGCCAAAGGACAGGGTGTCGACGCCGGTGCCGAGTATCTCGTCGACGGGCTGCTGGAGGACGTGCCTACTCAAGGGTGGGTCGTAGCGGTACATGAGATAGTGCCGCGCGTCGTTGTAGTAGATTAGCTTAGGTTTTCGCATGGTGGGTTCCTCCCAGGGAATTAACGCGTTGATGCGAAGGTCAAGGTTCCTTTGAACCTTGCTTGAAGAACGCGATCTCTCTGTCGATATCGTCCATGCTCTCTATGAACTCTCCACGAGCGGCTCTCAGGTACAGCTTTAGTGAGTACTCACAGGAGTTTGCGATGTAGCTGACGAACTCGGTCAGGTCTTCGGTCTTGTCGGCCTGCTCCAGTTGGCCGAGGTAGTTGTCTCTGTCTTCTCGGCGGATGAGGGAGACAGTGTATCCGTGCTTGATGAGGATCATGTTCATCAGCAGCCGCGCCATGCGGCCGTTGCCGTCGTCGAATGGGTGGATGCGCACGAAGCGGTAGTGGAAGGTCGCCGCGATGATGATGGGGTGTTCATCCTCACGCTCCCTGGACCTGTACCAGTCGATGAGGTCGCCCATTGCCGACTTCACCTGATCGGGAGGAGTGAAGTAGTAGGTCTCACCGGTCGATGTAGTCACGTTGTTCGGCGCGGTCTTGTAGTCGCCAATCGAGATTGTTCGACGTACTCTTTGGCCGTCGGGAGTCTCCGCCTCCTTCTCGTAGGGTTCTTTCAGGAGGATGCGATGGAGATTGCGGATGAAGACCTCGTTTAGTTCGCGGTCGTTCGAGATCGCGTCCTCGATTGCTTTGACGGCGGTGTCATGCCCCTCGATGTCGAGGTGGTCACGCATCGGCTTGCCCTGTGCAGTAAGCCCGTGCAGGATGAGGCTGCGGGTCTCGCCGTAAGTGAGCGTGTTGCCCTCGATGGCATTCGAGTTATAGTTCGCCTCGAGCCTGAGCTTCTGCTCGACTTGGCCAAGAACGTCCGGCGAGAGGGGACGCAGAGCGTCGAGCTCTTCTTTGAGCCGGGTGATGGAGTCAAGAGGGTTGGTCATGTCATCCCTAACCGGGTATCTCCAATCAGATATACCCCTCGTCCCGCAGCGCCACTAGCGAGCGCTCGAAGGCTTCGACGGTGCGGTCGACCTGGTCGTCGGTGTGGGCGGCGGAGGTCATAAAGCCGATGCCGCCGAACATGTCGACGCCCTCGTTGAGCATGGCGAGCTTGAGCATCTCGATCTTTCTGCCGGAAGTGGCCGCCATCAGCTGATCGTGGGGGACCTGGGAGATGTCTTGGTCGTTGGTCTCGCCCTCGACGCCGAGCGCGACGTGGACGATCGAGGAGACGCCGTGAACGTGGCCTGTCACCTCCTGCTTGGTGAGGGCGTTGCGTAGGCCGTTCTTGAGCCTGTCGGCAGCAGCGTCTGCCATCTCCGTGATCGGCTCGGACTCGATGATCTCCAGGGCCGCTATTCCGGCGACGGCCGAGACGGGGTTGGCGTTGAAGGTGCCCGGATGGACGAAGCGCTTGGCGGGGTCGGGGTCGCCCATCGGCTCGAATATGTCGGCGCGTCCGCCAACTGCTCCGCCGGGCAGTCCGCCTGCGACGATCTTGGCCATCGAGCAGAGGTCGGGCATGACTCCGTACTTGCCCTGCGCGCCGCCACGCGACAGCCGGAAGCCCATGATGACCTCGTCCATAATCATCAGGACGCCGTGTCGTTGGGTGATCTCTCGCACGGACTCGAGGAAGTGCGGGTTCTGGACCGGAAACTGCCCCCAGTGCGCGCCCGTCGGCTCCATGATGACGGCGGCGACATCGGAGTCCTGGGAGAGATACTCGTCGAGGGCGTCGGGGTCTGGTTCGACGACCGCGACGGTCGAGCGGGTCTCGTTGGGGACGCCGTAGGGCGCGGTGATGCCGGCCTCGATGGCAACGTAGTCGTGCCAGCCATCGTAGTGCTCCCGGAACTTGACGAGCCTCGTCTTGCCGGTGTACCCGCGAGCGAGGCGGATGGCGAGCAGGGTGGCCTCCGTGCCGCTGGCGGTGAAGCGCACGCGCTCGGCTGAGGGCATGAGGCCGGTGATAAGCTCCGCCCAGCGCACCTCGTGGGGGGTCGTCGTGCCCATGTGGGTGCCGTTCCTCACCTGTCGCTGGACGGCCTCGGTGATCTCCGGGCGGTTGTTGCCGAGAATCAGGGAGCCGAAGCCGATGAGGTAGTCGATGAGCTCGTTGCCGTCAACGTCCCACTTCACCGCTCCATCGCCCCTCCCAACGTAGAAGGGGTGGGGGTACATGACGCGCGATTGGGCTGCCCCGCCCGCGACGACCTCCTGGCCTCCCGCGTAGAGCTCGGCGGACTTCTTGTGGGTCTCGTAGAATCGTTCGAGGATGGTCGGCATGTCGTTTGCCCTCACAGGTGATCGTTCGTGGCGGATTGTACACCAAATCGGGCAGGGGGACGGGTAATCGAGTAGTGAGACTTGGTTCATATGGATGGCGCGGGAATGCTGGTACACTTTGGCCTTGATTGAGCAATACCGTTTGAAGACTTGACCGATGGAATTCTGAGACTGGAGAAGTCGTATGTCGGACACCATTGACCTCAGCGGACAGGTGGCGCTTGTTACCGGAGGCGGAAGGGGCATCGGTCGCGCGGTGGCGGTTGCGCTTGCAGAGGCGGGGGCATCGGTGGCAGTGACGTCTCGGACGGTGGAGCAGGTGGATGAGACGGTACGGCTTGCGAGGTCGGCAGGGGGCGTTGCGGCGGGATTTCCGGCGGACGTGTCGGACCCGGAGGCGGTCGAACGTTTGGTGGGCGATGTTATGTCGCGCCTGGGACCTGTGGACTTGCTGGTCAACAACGCGGGGCTGCCTAGTCCACCCGGACGTGACTGGGAGCACGATCCGGATCGATGGTGGTACGTGATCCAAGTGAACGTTCGAGGGCCGTACCTGCTGTCGCGGGCTGTCCTGCCGGGCATGATCGAGCGTGGGCGTGGGCGGATCGTCAACGTGCTCGGCAGTTCGTCTTACCTCGCTTCACCGTACAGCTCGGCGTACACCACGTCGAAGGCGGCGTTGTACAGCATGACACGCTCCTTGGCGGCGGCGACGGAAGAGTATGGGATCAGCGTCTTCAACTACGGGCCGGGGTTGGTTCGGACAGAGTTGACCGAGTACATGGCGGGGCCGGAGATGCCGCGTCCGGCCGCCGAGGTCATGGCCGCCGCGCTGGAGACCGACCTACGCATCGAACCTGAGGTCTCGGCGGAAGGGGTGGTCTACATCGCCTCCGGGAAGGCGGATGCCGCAAGCGGACGGTACCTCGACGTTCGCTGGGACATCCCGGAAATGGTTGCGCGAGTCGTTGATTCGGGGGACGATGAGCTCTACACGCTGCAGCTAAGGAAGTGAGACGGTGACAGTTCAGAGTCCCTTCCGGTTTCGTCCAGGGTAGCCACAAGGGCTGCCCCTACGGGAATGCCGCCATTGGCATCAACAAGTGGATTCCTACGACCGCAGTATAATTGAATCGTCGTCCACTCATGACATTCGCAATAGGTAGGTAGAGTACATGGTACGCAAGGTCGGAATGGTGCACACGGTGTCGAAGCTGGTCCCGATGTTCGAGGAACTGGCTGGGGAGGTCATGCCGGGGACTGAGGTCATCCACGTTGTGGACGAGGGGCTGCTGAAGGACATCGTCGCCGGCGGCGAACTCACGCCCGACCGTGTATCCCGTCTCGCGTCGCTGGCATCTTTCGCGGAGGCTTCCGGCGCGGAGGCCGTTATGCTCACCTGCTCGACCGTGGGACCGGGAGTCGATACCGCGAAAGAGAGCGTCGAGGTCCCGTTTCTCAAGGTCGACGAGGCAATGGCCGATCAAGCAGTCCAGCTGGGACCGCGGATCGGCGTCATTGCGACCCTGCACACGACGCTCACGCCGACGTCCGACCTCGTGCGAGACCGTGCATCGGCGCAGGGCAGGGATGTGCAAGTCGAGACCGTCTTGTGTCAGGGCGCGTTCGAGGCTCTCGGCGCGGGCGACACGGACACTCATGACCGCATCGTGATCGAGAACCTCAAGGAGCTCATGGGCCGTGTGGATGTCGTCGTGCTTGGGCAGGCGTCGATGGCGCGCGTCGCGGAGCTAATGTCCGACAACGAGAAGGTCGTTCCGATTTTGTCCAGCCCTCGACTGGGCGTGGAGCGGCTGCGGAGCGTCTTGGCGGGGGAGTAGCGCTACCTGCTTCGCCGTGTACGCTTCTTCCCCTTTGCCGACTTCGGCTTGAGGTAGAGGCAGGCCATGCGGGCCACTTGAAGGGCATTCTTGCCCCGCTTGTTGCGTATGCTCGTGTCCGCGCCGAGGGCCATGAGCTGCTCTGCCGCGTCCTTGTAGCCCCCGTAGGTGGCGAGATGCAGGGGAGTGCGTCCCTTGTCGTCCTGCGCGTTGATATTTGCGCCGTGTTCCGCCAAGACCGCAATGACCTTGTCGATAGGCGGGTACGTCCAGTCGATGGGCACCGCGTCAAGAGGCGCGGCGGCCTTGTGGAGCGGCGTCTTCTTGCCGGAGTTGAGGGCATTGACATCAGCGCCGTTGGAAAGGAGCGTCTCGGCGCAAGCGGGAGCGCCCGCAGCCGCCGCCCAGTGGAGGGGCGTCGTCCGGTCGGAGTGCCGGGCGTCGACGGCTGAGGGGTCTTCAGCAAGAAGCGTTTTGACACGCTCGTCGTCGAGGGCGCAGGCGGAGAAGATGTCGTAGTACGCGCCGTGCTCGAGGAGTATCCTCGCGACCTCTCGCCGCCTCCCCCACCAGTGGCCGGCCTCAGTTGCTCGATGAAGCGCGGTGTCGCCCGTTTCGTTGAGCCGCGCCTCGATGACCTTTCCGGCGCCATGCTGGAGGAGCAACTCGGTGAGGGCGGGATGGCCGAAGGTCGCCGTGATGTGCAGGAGGGAGCGGTGGCTCGATGACACGGCATGCACCGGCTCGATGCCGATCTGAGCGGCGTCGGCAAGGCCCGCATCGAAGATCAGGCGGAACTTTTCGATGCCCAACTGTCCATGCGATGTGCTCCATGCGGCGTCGTGGACAGGACTGAATGCTCCCTCCGGGTACTCGAACCGCGCGCCATTGTCGACGAGGAAGGGGACCACGTCGACAGTGTCTTTTCGAGCGAACGCGGCGGAGAGCGCCGCTGCACCCGCCGTCTCGATGAGAGAAGAGTGCTCGGCAAGTAGGGACTTTAGACGTTGGAGGTCCGGGGCGTGGTTTCCCTCGTCATCCAACACGGCCGCCTCGACAAACTCCCGCTCGACGGGTGTCATGTCGGCGCGCTTCTTCCGCGACCAGTCCAAGTCTTCGATGGGCTTCCAAATCCATTCGACGCGCTGTTCCCGGGTGGGCTTTTTTCGTGCAGGGGGCATGGTTGTGCTCCGGAGGAAATTCTGCGTATTGGCTGTGGGCTACCTAACCTTTATGTGAGCCAGGTCGCGTCGGAAGCGGATTTGTCGTCCATCGTCTCTAACTTCGCCACCACAGCTCCACCCCATGGCCTCGTAGAAGGCGATTCCTCGCTCGTAGCCTTCGACGGTCCAAAGTACAGCCTTGCGATACCCATCGGACACGAGATGCTGCAGAGCGAGTGAAATGAGTGCTCTGCCGATGCCCTTGCGCCAGTAGGGTGGATCAATGGCTATGGTATAGAGCTCTCCGAGTTCGGGGTCTACCGGATCACGGCTGGGGCCAATGCCGGCGAACGCTACGACCGAACCCTCATGCTCCGCGACCCACCAACGGTGCGGAACCGGCTGAGCAAGGTCGTGCCTCCAGCGTTCGACACGATCAGCAGTTACCGTCCTGTTTGCCTGCGACATCAGCTCGCCAAAGCCTGTATTCCATGAGTCGATGTATATTCGAGCTACGGCCTCGGCGTCGTCAGGTACACCCGGACGAATGGCGTAGAGTAGTTTCTGGCTGCTGCCCTGTTTCATCCCATTGCCACTGACTCCTCGTGTCTATCGAAGCCCTATCCGACACTCATGGCACGGTTGCCGAGAATGCGCTGGTAGTCGTCGTTGGTGATGAAGGGCTTGATCTGCCGCACGAATTCGGAAAGGGACTCCTCGACCGTTGCGTCGGTCGTGTCGATCTCGATCTTGCGCGGTATCAGAGACTTTTCGAACTCCTCGTCGAAGCGGGCCAGGACGGTCTCGGCGTCTTCGCCCTTGAAGTAGGTAGCGGCGTGACGGCGCGGGAAGGGCGTTTCGTGCTTGTTGGCCATGCGTTGACGAATGGCGTCAGGTGACGCCTTGACCAACACGAGGATCATGTCGGGATAGAGCTCGTTCACCTCGGCGTCGATGCTGCGCGCCATGTTTCGCCGGTCGGCGTACATTCCCGGCTTGCCGTAGCCGTAGTAGAGGGGAGCGTAGACCGCGTCGCCGTAGTGAAAGTCCATGAGGAACAGGTCCGGATCGATCTTATAGCCCTTTGTGAGCTTGTTGAAGATCTGGTACCGCTGGAAGTGCTCGAGAAGGTGTGGATTGAGGGTGAGCATCTGCCTCTCGGACAGCTCCTTGTGGTGCTCGTGGCCCTCTGCGTGGACTACGTGAGGCAGCACGAAGTGGTCGTGGAAGGCGAAGCTGGGCGGAGGACGGAACTCCTCTCCCGTCAGGCCGCACCACCATCTGTCGATCTCGACGCCGAGGGTGTGCTTGCCCGCATATTCACAGCCGATCAAGAGAAGTCGCATGGTTGTAGATCCTTTCGAAGACGAGTTTGGTTGCGAGCGTGTGTTTTTTAACTAGTGGTTCAACAACATAGTATTGAAGGGTAACGAGACTACGGCTTGGTAGGGCGAGTTTCAAACTCGCCCTGTTGTACGGCGCAAATCAATCCCGAATTATTACCCGTCATTTCAAAGATTTCGGTCTACTACGAGGCCGTTCTCACCCCGCCGGTTAGGCCGCCGTCTACTACTAGGCTTGCGCCGGTGACGTACTTGGCGTCGTCCGACGCGAGAAAGAGCGCCGCGTGAGCGACGTCCCACGATTCACCCTGTTTGCCGATGGGGATCATCGCGTCCCGGAGCTGCATCATCTCCTCGACGTCACCGCCCCAGGCCTGCGTCAGGGAAGCCTCGACGAACGGGGTGCGCATCATGCCCGGCAGGACCGCGTTGCAGCGGATTCCTTGCCCCGCGAACTCGATGGCGATCTCGCGGGTGAGGGCGACCATGCCGAGCTTGGACGCGCCGTAGGGTCCGGACAGGGCCGGAAGCGTGCGGATGCCGTTGATGGACGAGATGTTGACGATGGAGCCGCCTTCCTGCTCGATCATCTGTGGTACGACGGCTCGGCACATGAGGAAGATGCTCTTGAGGTTTACGTCGAGGGTGCGGTCCCAGTCGTCCTCGGTGATTTCGAGGATGCCGCCGGGGATCTCGATCCCGACGTTGTTGTGGAGAATGTCGATCCGGCCGAACTCGCTGACGCACTCTGCGGCGATGCGCTCACAGTCCGGGGCGCTGCTCACGTCCGCCTGGGAGGTAAAGCACGTGCCGCCCTCGCCCTCAATGAGGCGCTTGGTCTCCTCTGCGGCCTCGAGGTTGTAGTCGACAAGCATCACCCGCGCGCCCTCGCGAGCGAAAAGCATCGCAGCGGCCTTGCCGTTGCCGATGCCCGGTCCGACCGAGCCTGCTCCCGTCACGATTGCCGTCTTGTCGCTTAAACGGTCTCCCATTTGCGTGAGCCTCTTTCCTGATGAGTGATGTCGTGGCGGACATGATACCACCGCATGGCGAAGGCAACGAGGGAGAGCACGACTCGGATAGCTGAAACGTCGCTACGTTTCGATCCTATTATTGAAAGCGTAGAGAGTACAGATCAGCGTCCTTCATCACGAACCGCAGTCGTACCGTCTTGCCCGCCAGATCGCTGACCGAGCAGCCGCGCTCCCACGCAACGGAGCGTGCGATCTCGTCGCCGACCAGCTCGCGGCACTCATTCAGACCATGGCCGGGCAAGGGTCTGCCTTCAGCGTCCTGGATCTCGACCCTGATGCTCCCGGCAGCGCTGGTGGAGTAGTTGATCTCCAGTTGCTTGCCTGAGAACGTGAATGGTCGAGTGGTCATCTCACCGCCGTCGTAGGGCGCGTTGAGCGATGTAAAGCCGTCCAAGCGCAGAGTCATCCGCTCGAGGTAGGCCGTCTTCTGGCCGTAGTTGCGGTTCACGTACAGCGACATCTCGGTGGGACCCGTCTGCACCACGCCGCACGCCGGATAGTTGTTCCGTGTCGTCCAGTTGCTGAGGCCGATGCCCGGCCTGATGAAACTCTCCCTGAACGTGAAGTCGTACGTCGTGGTGCCGGCCCGGGACGTGAGGAATACCCCGTCCGCCACATCTCCCACGCCACCGGCTCTCTCACCGACCTCGGAATCGTAGAACCTCTGCACCTCTTCAGTGATCACACGAGTGCGGGCAAAGGCGATGTCGTCTTCCCGGGTAACGTGTCGCAGGTCCGCGAAGAAGATACGGCCCGGCATTGAGATGTAGATATGGGGGGCGCGGAAATAGGGTTGGGTCTGGTTCGTGTAGAGGTGTTCGGACGGAGTCGTAGTGCCCGTATTGCTGTACTCCATCAGGGTGGGCCCCGTCCAGTTGACGAAGTCCTCTGAGGTCGCCCTCGCCGTGGCGCGTCGCCCGCCCTCCATGTGACGGGCGTAGAGCAGGTAGAGTTCTTCCACCTCGGACCAGAACATCACGCTGTTTGCGTCGAAATGGTTCACCAGTTCGCTGGGCGCTATGACTTCGTCGCGTACTTTTCTCCAATGAATGCCGTCAGGCGAAACGTGTCCGACCAGTCCGCCCTTTTCCAAGGAGTTTGCCTTGTACCGCTCGGACTCGGGTACTCCGGCGCGGCCGTCGACAAACGGGTAGAGAGGCCGGCCCCTCACGAGGACGTTGTTCTCGGTAGACCCTTCCACCTCCACGAGTCCCAGGCTGGGCTTCGTCCAGTTGATGCCGTCGGAGCTCTCCGCATAGCACGAGTAGGCCATGTCGCCCCTGTAGTACATGCGGTAGATATCGCCGTCCTTGATTACGGAGGTGTAGAAGGAACGAGACCCGGCAGCCTCGCGTTCCCACGGCCGGTCGTACTCGATGGCGACCCCGCCCGGCCTCGGCTCCTGGAGCTTGAGCCTCGCGCCGTTAAGGCTTTCGACCAGGAAGTTGTCCACGAACAACTCCCGCCTCGAACCGATATCAGTGATTGAAGTTGCCATTTCCTTAACTCCTTCAAGCGTAAACGTCAAGCGGACATCTGCCTCATGAACCTTAATAAGAATCTCGGGAGGCTACTTGGCCACACTGTAGATAGCGATGTAGGGTACGGTAGGTGTTCCCATTAGGTTATTGGCGAAATGCCCTTTCCGTCCTATCGGCTAGAATACATCCAAAACAATTGCAGCTATCGTCGCAACAATTCCAGCTATCCCCACGACGATGCTAGCGACTGTAAGCATACGACCAATCGGCCGCTTCTCGGTCTTATGCCGACTAACCTCGAAGCGCTTGCAAAGCGAGAGCATATAGTCCCAGGCCCAAGGAAGCGGAGCCGTGATCGGCTTCCGCGAGTACCATTGCTCTTGTAATTCGCTATAGTCTGGATAGTTATGGTATCGTCCGAGTTCGTTCTTCTCCTCCTGCAAGATATGGAAGCATTCCACACGGTTTCTGAAGTATTCGCTGCCTGCCACGCCTAGTTGCGACGCCTCCTCTTCCGACTTGCGCATCTGCATTCCAGCGGATTCCCATTTTGCCAATAAGTGTTCGACCGCATCTAGGCCTTTCTCCTCTTCTTCATAACGGATGTGCAGTTGTATCAGCGCGTTACGTTCCCAGAGAGCAACCAATGCTGCAGCCTGCTTCTGTTCTTCCTCTGTCATCTGAGACAACCAGTTCTGGGCGTTTTCGTCTGCCTGTTTCATGCGAGACTTCCGAAGGGAAGCTGGGGCATTGAGTATGAACAAGCCAATCTCATACAAGCCTTGTACGGCCTTGCGTGCCTTGGGGTCTTCGGGCCAATCGGGCCACTCTTTAGGCCAGTATTCCCTGAATCCAACGCTGTTCATTTATCACAACCTCAATCAAGCCTAGCTCTGAGCGGCAAGGGCATGAGAAACAGAAGAATAGGACAGCCCGCCGGTGCCGTTAGTTTACTAGTCTGGCAGATTTTGGACGCGCCGTGCCACCATGCATCGATGCCTCAGGAGGCCGGAACTCAACGGTAGCTACTCGGCGGAGGGGTCGTGCTCGACGACGATTTCCACCGGCGCGTTGCGCGCCACGATCAACTCCATCGGCTCCGTCAGGCTGTCGTTGATGGGCTGATGGACCGAATTCGGCGGCACATAGATGAAGTCGCCCGGTGCTATCGCCAAGCTGTTGTCGAGTCGCTTCCCAGTGAGGAACCGCCCCTCGCCCTTCAGTACGTAGATGGCGGACTCGCAGTTTACGTGGTAGTGAGGCGAGGAAGCGCAACCGGGCGGAATGTTTGCAAAGGCAAGATGAATGCCCTCGGCGCCCACAAGCCCCTGCGACACGCCGGCCAGCCGCGTCATCGCGCCCGACGCGACCTCCACCTCAAGCTCGTCCGGCTTTACTACCCTGCACTCGACGTCGAGATCAGTATCCATACGGCAGGATTGTACTACCGACCATCTCAGATCGCCAACCTGCCTGACAAAGCCACCCAATTCGCGCACGCGCCTTTCGTTGGGGGACTACCGACTGTGACGCTCGTAGGGGATAATCAACCCAGATTTGTAGGGCAAGGAGAAACATCATGACGACGCTCGTCTATCCCACATGGGAAGAACAGGTCACGGCGTGGAACGAGTTCACCAAGGGCAGCTTCGGAGGAGAGTGGAAGGCCCCGATGATCGCGCCGGAGACTCCGACGTTCATGGGGTTGCCACACGCCGAGCGACAGGAGCAGCTCGAAGGCATGGACGCCGTGATCATCGGAGCGCCCTATGTGGCGTCGAAGACTCCGAAATACGCGGGAGTGGACCGTCGGGAATGGCTCGCCGCGCCGCAGCGGGTGCGTCAGCAGTCGATCCGGTACCAGTCGGGGTACATCCAGGACTTCGATCTCGACGTATTCGAGCACATCAAGGCGGTCGACTACGGAGACGCCGACATACCACAGGAGATACTTGACGACCAGTCGCCGGAGGCGATCCTCCGCGCGCAGACGGCAGTGGCGGAAAAGGTCGGCCACGCACTCGACGCCGGAGCAGTCCCCGTTGTGATCGGGCAGAACTCGCCGTGTGGATCGTACGCCATCGCCAAGCCGATAGCGGAGCGGACGGAGGGGCTTGTGGGCTGCATCAGCCTCGACACCCACTGGGATGCACAGCCGCTCGATCACCTCACGCGCGATCCACGCATCGCGGGATCGGCAAGCTGGAAGGAGAAGATGTACGAGTTCCACGACAACATGCTGCCCGAGCACCTCGTGGAGATCGGCGAGCGCGGGATGTTGGAGAAGAAGGAGATCGTGCGCAAGTACCTGCGCGCGGGAGCACGGTTCATTTCCACGTGGGAGGTGCGTACGAGTCTTGGAATCGAGGGACTGGTCGCGGAACTCGACCGCGCCTATCAGGGGACCGAAACGGTATACGCCCACTTCGACATGGACGTTATGGGGGGAGCGGGCCCGGCCCCCGGCGACCTGCTGGGAGAGGCCGTCGAGCCGATTGCGCTTACGGACTACGAGATTATCCGCATCGCCCACGAGATCGGGAAGCGCGGACTATCGGGGCTGTCGTTCATCTGCATCCCGCCAGGGTCTGCTGTGACGTACCGTGTGGTCGTCTACGTGATCATGTATATGCTGGCCGGACTGGCTATGCGAAAGCTGGCGTGAGCGGCTGGGCTGTTCTTTCCGTCATGCCGTGACTATCATGGGGCCACGTTCTGTGACGACAACTGTGTGCTCAAAGTGCGCGGAAGGCGCGCCGTCGGCGGTCTTGATGGTCCAGCCGTCATCGTCGGTAACCGACTCGCCTGACCCGCCGGAAATGACCGGCTCGATGGCGAGAACCAGTCCCGGATGAAGCTGTCGATTGTCCCATGGATCGTAGTAGTTCGGCACAAACGGCTCTTCGTGGACCGATCTGCCGACGCCGTGGCCTCCGAGCTCCGGCATTACGTTGAAGCCTTGGCGTTCCACGGCGGTTTGTATGGACCTGCCGATGCCGTTGATCGGTCGGTTGGCCCGTGTCCCCTTGAGGGTGTGGTACAACGCTGAACGGGTGCATCTCGTCAACCTGCGATTCCGAGAGGACAACGTGCCGACGCCGACGGTTATGGCAGCGTCGGCGAAATAGCCGTTTAGCTCGGCGGTGACATCGAGCTTCACCAGGTCGCCGTCTCGGACCGTCTTTGTCGGACGAGGAATGCCGTGAACGGCCTCGTCGTTGATGCTGATGCAGGCGACTCCCGGAAAACCGTAGACGAGTTGAGGCCCTGAACGCGCTCCGTGTCTTTCAAAGACGTCCGCGCACAGATCGTCGAGGGCCTGAGTGGTAACACCGGGCTTTACGGCCTTCTTCATGGTGTCGAGGGCCGTTCTCACGACCTTGCCTACCCTCACTATGCCTTCCAGTTCGTCGTTGCTGCGAATGGTCATTTCTTCACCAGTGGACGAGAGAACTGCAATGTACTGCTCCGAGCGACTTTCTCCATTTTGTTCATAGTAGGTTCCTTCCGATTTCGTGTCAAAGTTGCGGCCCGTCACCTCCAGGCCGTACTATGACTTGGGAAGGTCTTCATCTACATTTGTCCAAGCATTTGCTACCAGTTCGCCTCCGTCACTTCGGTATTCCCGCAAAGAGCATCGTCCATTCGGTGAAGCTGTGGGGAGCAATGGCCGTATTGGCCTTCGCTGCGCTCCTGTCACCGGGAATCGCGGAGGCTCAGGAACGCGATAAGCCCGTCGAGATTCTCGACGAGACGCTAGAAGACTACCGCGTCGTCGTGCGCATCTTGCCGAGGGTACCCGCGGTAGGTCAGATCAACTTCAACGTCGTTCCCACTACTGCCGGTGACGGGTCGCCAGTACGAAATGCCACGATCACGCTAACCGCCAACGATGCGGAGGACATCCCCACATACCAGGTGCGGGCGCTCAACACACCCTTCTCCCAGGAAGAGTACGTTGGAAATCTCGTTCTCAGGGCGGAGGGTCCCTGGAGCATCCACATAGAAGTGGAGACGGAGGAGCTAGGCACCGAGATTTTCGTGGCCAAGTTAACAGTAGCGCCCGCGGCGGTCGGGGCCACGCCTGAGGCGGGGTGGTTGATGGTGCTGGTGATGGTGGCCTTCTTGGCCGGAGGGGGATTCCTTTGGCTGAGCTCCCGACGTGCTTTGGCGCGCAGGGCGGAATCTGAGCCGCAGGCCTAGTGGCTGTGGCGGTTTCGCAGATCTCTTGGGTTTGTCACCTTGTCGTGTTAGCCGACGTTTTCGCTGACTGACCTATGGATGCCCGTCTTTGCGAATGAAATTGGGTTGGGGATGGGAACGGGCAACCACAAGGGTTGCCCCTACAACAGGTTTGCCGGAGCCTGTTTTCATAGCAACGACGGGAAATGACAGTGCTACTCGATGCCCTTCTTCCAACGGGCTCGGAAAGATGACGACGATATCGCGGGGAAGCTCCGGTGTCGCGTCCAGCCGGACAGGGGCGGGGGCAGACGGCGCAGCCGTCCTTTCCTGGCCAGCGGAAGCTGAGCGATTCGACCGACCAAGCCTGCGAGTCGCAGCATCGCAGGGCTGCTAACCGAAACCTTCCAGGCTTTCATTGCGAGCTTTTCGAGGGGTGACGATTTCTTGCGGTTTGGGTCGGTATTTCCCTCAGTGACCTCGCTTCGCAGGTAGAGGAGCATACGGGGCAGGTCGATCTTGATGGGGCAGGCCTCTTTGCACGCGCCGCAGAGGCTGGATGCGTAGGGAAGATCCTTGGCGTCGGGGACGTTGGTGAGCACCGGAGAGACGACCGCGCCGATGGGGCCGGAGTAGACCCAGCCGTACGAGTGTCCACCCACCTTGCGGTAAACGGGGCAGGCGTTCAGGCACGCGCCGCAGCGGATGCAGTACAGAGCCTCGCGCAGGTGGGGGTCGGCGAGGAGCTTCGAGCGTCCGTTGTCGACGATAACGAGATGGAACTCGTCGGGCCCGTCCTCCTCGATCTCACTTCTTGGACCCGTCACTATCGTGACGTAGCTCGAAATGCGCTGGCCCGTCGCCGACCGGATGAGGAGACGTAGAAATGTCCCCATGTCCTCCATGGACGGGACGATCTTCTCCATGCCCATGATCGCGACGTGAGTTTTAGGCATCGAGGTGGACATCCTGCCGTTACCTTCGTTCGTGACCAAGACGAGTGTCCCCGTTTCCGCGACGAGGAAATTCGCGCCCGTGATGCCCATGTCGGCCTGAATGAATTTCTCGCGGAGTTCGTTTCGGGCGGCGCTTGCCAGTTCTTCCACACCGGCATTGGGATCGACGCCCAAGTTCTCATGGAATAGCTCGTTCACGTCCGACTTGGACATGTGAATTGCCGGTACGATGATGTGGTAGGGAGTCTGCCCCGCAAGTTGCACGAGGTACTCGCCTAGATCGGTCTCGACGGCCTCGATCTCCTGTTTGGCGAGGTGGTTATTGAGGTCCATCTCCTCCGAGAGCATGGACTTGCCCTTGATGACGGAGCGGACACCCTTCTGTTTGGCGAGATTGAGGACATACTTGGTTGCGGCCTCCGAGTCCTTGGCGAAGAAGACCTTGCCTCCCGCCTTCTCGACGTTGTCGGCAGCCATGTCCAGGTAGTGGTCGAGGTTCTCGATGGTGTGGGCCTTGATTCGCCGGGCACGGTCGCGAAGCTCTTCCCAGTTGTGAGTGGCCGCCGCCTGTTGAAGACGCCCCTGGTTGAAGCCGCTGTAGAGTGTCTTGAGGTGCTTCTGAATGTCGCCGTCGGAGAGTGTGTCCGCCGCGAGGGTCTTGAACTCCTTGGTGCGTACTTCAGCCATGTGGAATTAGCTCGTCCCTTTGTCGAGCAACTCGGCAAGGTGCAGGGGACGGACGGGGATGTTCCGCTTTTCGAGGCCCCCGCCGATGTGCATCAGGCAGGTGACGTCGCAGGCGACGACGGCATCCGCGCCGGAGTTGCGGATATGGGTGATCTTTTCATCGAGCATCGCACCGGAAATGTCCGCGTACTTAACGGCGAACGTCCCACCGAAGCCGCAGCACACCTCGGACTGCTCCATCTCGACAAGCTCGACGTCAGGAGTCTGGTTAATGAGGCTACGTGCCTGTCTCGTTGCGCCCAGCTCTCGCCTCAGGTGGCACGCCTCGTGGTAGGTGACTCGCGTTGGTTTGTCTGACTGGACTGTTTCGGGCGCGCCATCGACACCCAAAACGTCTACGAGAAATTCCGAAAGCTCGAACACGTGGCTTCCAACATCGGCCGCTCTCGCAAGCAGGGCAGGGTCATCATGGAAGAGTTCCTTGTAGAAGACGCGGACCATGCTCGCGCACGAGCCGGATGGCATCACGACGTGGTCGACGCCCTCATACATATCGAGGAAACGTTCGGCCAGGGGGCGCGCCTCCTTCCAGTAGCCGGTATTGAAGGCGGGCTGGCCGCAGCACGTCTGGTCGGCGTCGAAGTCTACGTCGACCCCGTGACGTCGCAGGACCCGAACGGCGCTCTCTCCGACCTCGGGGAAAAACTGGTCGACGACGCAGGTGACGAACAGGGAGACGCTCTTGGGGGCAGGCTGACTCACGGGGATACTTGCCTCATTGGCGGCCTGCCCCGCTAAACGAGGTCTTTTATGTAGAATCCCAGAATCCAGGCGAGCATGAAGACGGGGCCCGAAGCGACCAAGTTGCCCTCGGTGCTTTCCCTGGCGTCGCGGTGCAGCGCCAGATAGACGAGATAGACGATGAAGCCCGCAACAATGAGCCATGAAGACAGGGTCGTGACGCCGAGGGCGAACCCGATGGCGACGCCCGCGATGGCCCAGGGCAGTGGGGAATCAATAATGCGTAGAATCAAGGTTGGAGTCCTTTCAACGCCAAAGGATACTCTTCTCTCTTTGTGGCCGCAATCCTCCGCCAGTGGTCAAGTGTCGCTAGAAGCGCGTTGACGTTCGACCTCATAGAGCAGGATGGCGGCGGCGGACGCCACGTTCAACGAGGACACAGAGCCTTGCATCGGTATCCGAATCATGGTGTCGCAGACCTTGGCATAGTTCATGCTGAGGCCGTGCGTCTCATTGCCGATGACGAGGGCGACTGGGCGGTTGAAATCCTGTTGTCGGATATCGTGCGATCCGTGCGCCGACGTGCCGACCAGCCGGAAGGACGAGTGGCGCTTTCGGATGCCATTCCCCCAGTTTCGCACCTCTCGATGCGACGGGAGACGAACGACGGGCAGGGTGAAGAGTGAACTCATGCTGGCCCGCACAGTCTGCGGATCGTACAGGTCGACGGCGTGACCGGTGATGATGAGACCGGCGGCGCCAAACGCCTCGCACGTTCTTATGATCGTGCCGAGGTTCCCGTGGTCGGACGGCCTGTCGAACACCACGACTACCGAGTCCTTATCGACGGGTATCCTCGAAAGGTCCTCCGAGGGCATCTCGATGAGGGCGATGAGTTCGGATGGCTTTTCCTGCTTCCTAGACCGGTGGAGGGAATCGAACAGCCGGGTTGGAAGCTCGAAGTGTCGACGGGCTGTCGAGCGGTCCAGCACCTTCCGCGCGAAGCTCGACAGTTCGATGTCGCCCGCGTAGTACAGGGCGTCGATTTTCCATCCGAGAGTCACCGCCTGCCGGATGGTCGGAACGCCCTCGACGAAGAACTTGCGGTGCTCTTGGCGTTTCGCGCGGCTGCGGCCGAGAGCCTCGGCGTGCTCGAATGCGTTGTTGTTTTGGGAACGGAGCTTGATGACGTGTGGGGACATGCCACGGTTAAGTATAGTACCGAGCGTCAAAGGAGTTGCAGATAATTTCCCCTTACCGTACGCAGTTCATTGCCTGCTTCCCACGTACGGAGAGCGTGATACCATGCACCCAACGGAGAAAAGGTCGTTACGGTATTGTCACATTTTGGTTAGCGTCCGGTAAGAATGCGCCGGTATCTTTAGAATAGACAGCGAACCGAAGGTATATACCAAGGAGGCCAGGCACCTATGAGCACCGATGTTTCGACCGAACAGACCAACATCATGAAAACGTATCTGCTTCCGGCGCTCGCGGTGATAGTGCCGCTCGTCGTCGCGTTCGGCGGGGCGTTCATCACGGGGACAGGAACGACCGCAGTGGTGGACAACGCGCTGAAAGTGTCTGGGGGCGCCAGCCAGCAGCTCGAAGACCTGAGCGGTTTTCTGCCCCTTGGCTTCGCGTTCGGGGCAGGCTTGGTCGCGAGCGTTAACCCATGCGGCTTCGCTATGCTTCCTGCATACCTCGCGCTCTACATGGGTTCCACCGCCGAGGCCGAGCAGCAGACCAACGTCGTCGCAAGGCTCGGCAAGGCGGTGCTCATAGGCGCTGTGGTGACGCTTGGCTTCATCGTCCTGTTCGGCATCGCGGGCCTCATCATCGGAGGCGGCGCGCGCCAGGTCATTGACGTGATCCCCTGGATCGGACTGACTATCGGCATCGTCCTCACATTCGTCGGCGGCTGGCTGCTCGGCGGAGGCAAGATCTACACCTCGATTGCGCAGCAGGCATCCACCAAGTTCGGCGATCCGAGCAAGGTGGGAGTGAAGGGGTACTTCCTCTTCGGCCTGAGCTACGGGACGGCATCGCTCAGCTGCACGCTACCCATCTTCATAGCCGTGCTCGGAATCGGCGTCGCCACGAACACCCTAGTCGACTCGCTCGTCTCGTTCGTCCTCTTTGCACTGGGCATGGGGACCGTCATTCTCGTGCTGACAGTGGCCATGGCGCTGTTCAAGGGCGCACTGGTCGGAGCGCTCCGCAAGATACTCCCGTACACGCAGCCGGTCAGCGCGGCATTCATGATCCTGGCCGGGGCGTACATCGTCTTCTACTGGCTCACCGAGGGCGAACTGCTCGACAAGATCATGTAGCGTCGCTGCTGGGTAGGTTGATTGACAAACGGCGCGTCCAGAGTCTCAAACGGGGACGTTGGGCGCGCCGCCGGCGCTTTCACGCACCTCGTTTCCTTTACACCCCTTCTCCGCCGTAGCTATAATCGTTTGCTGTGCCTTCCGCGTGGGGATGAAGCCGTCGGATGGCAATGCTCGGAGTAAGGAACGCATCGTGGCGGTCGTCCCGATACTGGAATATCCACACACCATCCTGCGACAGAGGGCAAGGAGCGTGGCTACGATCGATAGGACCGTCTTTCGCCTTGCCGACGACCTCATGGATACCCTCGTCGACTCCGGCGGCGTCGGGTTGGCGGCGAACCAGATCGGCTCGCTGCGGCGCGTCATCGCCCTCAAGATGCCGGAGGACGAGGAGCCGAGCGTGTACATCAACCCGCGGATCGTCCAACGGGAGGGCGTGCGCGAGGTCTCTGAGGGGTGCCTGAGCTTCCCAGACCACTATGGCATCGTGCAGCGATCGATGTGGGTCAGGGTCACGGGTCTCGACCGGAAGACGAACGTGTTTCGCATATACGCCGATGGACTCCTCGCCCAGGCATTCGAGCATGAGACTGACCACTTGAACGGCATTCTGTTCATCGACCACCTCCTCAGCCATCAGCACCTGTTCGAGTACCCGGATGAAGAGGAATCCGAATCTGAACACGAGCCCAACGATGAATGTTTGGCGGAAGCCGTCCAATGACTGGTTACGCAGTGACTGACATCCCGACGTTCGTGGTCGGCTCCCTCCTTCCGACGGTCGTGTTCGACGTGCGGCAGTTTTTCGTGTCACGTGGTCTCCGTGCGTACTTGGTCGGCGGAGCGGTGCGTGACGCCCTGCTGCGGAGGGAGACCGATGATCTGGATGTTGCGGTAGAGTCGACCGGTCCCGGCCTTCTGGAACTCGCCCAAAACTTGGCCGATGTCCTTGACGGCAGGTATGTGCTCCTCCATCACGAAATGGGGGCGGCCCGAGTCATCCTGCCGAACGGGCCGGTCATCGACCTCATTGCGGCTCCGCACGGGATAGCGCCTGACTTGGGTCGGCGGGACTTCACCGTCAATGCGATGGCGGTATCGCTGGATGAGATGGTATCCAGTGACGTTGGCATAGACGTTATCGACCTCCATGACGGACGCGCCGACCTTGCCGCCGGAGTACTGCGAGCCGTGTCGCCGGAGGCGTTCGACGATGATCCTGTCCGACTGATTCGAGCGCCGCGCTTCGCCGCGCAGCTTCGGCTAACGGTGTCCGAAGATACGCGGAGCGTCATTCGGTCGAAGGCCAAGATGCTGGAGCGATCGTCGCCTGAGCGGGTGCGAGACGAACTGCTTAAGATTTTCGCCGCGCCGCGCGTTACGGAGTCAATTAGGACGTTGGACGATCTCGGTCTGCTCTCCATCGTGATTCCCGAACTGGACGCCGCCCGCGACGTATCACAGCCGAAGGAGCACTACTGGGACGTGTTCAACCACTGCGTCGAGACGGTGGGCAAGGTAGAGGCCATTTTGCGCCCTAGCCATGATGATCAGGACTGGGCGCTAAGTCTCGTTCCCACGTTCCCGGACATGGACTCGTACTTCGAAGAGAGTATAAGTGACGGACATAGCCGTTCGACTCTGGTAAGATTGAGTGGGCTGGTTCACGATATCGCGAAGCCAGCAACGAAAACCAGAGAAGAAAACGGGAGGATTCGGTTCCTAGGTCACCACAAGGTGGGCGCGGCGGTTGTTGACGAAGTACTTGAGAGGCTGCGCTTCGGAACGCGCGGCAGACAGTTTGTTTCAAGTCTCGTACGTCACCACCTTCGGCCCAAGCAGATGGCGGAACCGGGGGCGATGCCCTCGCGGCGAGCGCTCTTCCGGTACTACAGAGAAGTTGGAGACGCCGCCATCGCGACGCTCTATCTCAACATGGCCGACTACCTCGCCGCGCGCGGCCCGCTCCTAGAGCGTGACGAGTGGCGAGAGCACTGCGATCTGATGGCGTACATCTTGAACGCCACCTTTGAGACGCCCGCGGCTCCCAGGCTGATTAACGGCTCCGATGTCATGGATGAATTCGGCATCGGACCCGGGCCACTCGTTGGGAAACTTCTCAATGCGGTGACGGAAGCCCAGGCTGCGGATGAGGTGGAGACCAGAGACGATGCGATGCGGCTCGTGGGCCGAATGTTGGAAACTGAAACGGCAAATGCAAACGGCAGGCTTGGTGAATAACAGAATCGTCGGACGGAGAGAACGTTGCGCAGATACGCCAGGATACTGATCTTCATAGTGGTCCTGGTCGTGTTGTCCGGCCTTGCGGTCGGATTCAAGACGATCACGATCGGGAACTTCCAGCGCGGCGGCGAAGACACGCTGCTGGGACTTACGCTTGGCCTCGACCTTCAAGGTGGGAGCCACCTTGTGTATCAGGCAAGTCTGTTCAGCGAACCGCCGGAGCCGGGCATGTCCGGTGAGCGAATTCCTCCTACTGCCGACCAGATGGATGCGCTGAAGAGGACCATCGAGCGGCGGCTCAACTCGTCGGGGCTGGGTGAGCCGATCCTCCAGGTATTGGGCGAAGACCGATTGCTCGTCCAGATTCCCGGCGTCAGTGATCCCGACAGTGCAAAGGCTCTCATTGGAGAGACTGCACAGCTTGAGTTCAAGCATAGGACGCGCAATGTCCCTCAGCCGCTGGAGTTCGAGGAGGGTGAGATCGTCTCCTACAGCGTTGTGGAGGTGACTCCTGAACTGTTCGCGCCTCCGCAAGAAGAAGGGGAGGCCGATACCGTAGGCTCCGAAGGTGAAGGGAACGACGAATCGGACACCTCAGAGTCCGGCAGTGGGGACGACGAAGAGACTGATAGCGAGGATGCGGCTGCCTCCAGCGGGGAAGGCAACGACGAGGCCGAGGACACGGCGCCTGCAGCGCCTGGGCCGCCGGGGCTGGTGGTGGAGTTTAGCGATACAGGCTTTGCGAAATTCTCCGAGGCGGTCAATGAGATGCGGGATAGCCTCATCGCAGGTCAGGGAGCCGCAAATATCTTCCCCGATCGGTTGGCTTTCTCTTTGGCCGGAGCCGAGGCACAGGAAGTCGAAGTCACGTATCAGCAGGCGATCCTCTTGGAGGATGGCCAAGTGGTGCCGGTGGGCGGAGATCCGTACGTCAGCGAGATAATCGGGACAAACAAGTTTGTAATCGCGCTGCTCACCGCGTTCCCGGACGCGGACGATCTGACGGCCGAAGCGGAGCGTCAGTTTGCTCCCGGGGGAGAGTTGGTCTTCAAACTCATCAAGGGATTCGTGGACGAAGACATCGGTCTGACAGGCGACGACCTTGCGCGGGCCTATCCGGGTCAGCATCAGGGGTCCGGCGCTCCCATCGTGAACATCGAGTTCAACGGTGAGGGCACAAGGAAGTTCGCCGAGATTACGACCGAAATAGCGGGCACCAACGACCAGATCGCCATCTTCCTCGACGACGAAGAGCTGATCGCGCCGGTGGCCGAGCAGGCGATCACGGGTGGCACCGCGTTCATATCCGGGCGAGACTTTACGATTGACCGGGTTAGGGACATCGCGCTGCTTCTGGAGTCGGGGCGACTGCCGATCCCTATAGAGCTGATTCTGGAGAAGGACGTAGACGCGATTCTCGGCTCGGACTCGCTGGAAAAGAGTGTACGAGCGGGCGTAGTCGGTCTGATACTCGTATTCCTGTTCATGCTCCTGTACTACCGAATGCCTGGGCTCATCGCGGCGCTCGCGCTACTCATCTACGCGCTGATGCTCATCGCCATCTTCAAGATGCTGCCGGTCACGCTGACGCTGTCAGGTGTGGCTGCGGCGATCCTGTCGGTCGGCATGGCAGTGGACGCCAACATCCTGATTTTCGAGAGAATGAAGGAGGAGATGCGCGCGGGACGAACGCTGCTCTCCTCAATCAACATCGGCTTCAACCGCGCGTGGTCGGCGATTCGGGACAGCAACGTCTCGACGCTCATAACCTCCGGCATCCTGTACTGGTTCGCCGACACGCTTGGCGCAACTGTGGTGCAGGGCTTCGCGGCCACGCTCGCCATCGGAGTTATGCTGAGCATGTTCTCGGCCATCTTCGTGAGCAGGACGCTTCTCCGCATCGTCGCCCTGACCGGAATCGGCAGGCGGCTGCGGTGGTTCGTCCCGACCGAGGGCAAGAACCTGCCCCAGCTTCAGCTTGAGCCGAGGACATAGGAGCAGGGGTGTGAGGCATTTTCTCATTCAGAACTATCCGGGAGTGAATACGTGGACTTCGTAGGAAAGCGCATCTGGTTCTTCGTGTTGTCGACCATCATCCTGCTTCCGGGCGTGGTGTTCCTCATCATCGCGCCGGGACTGAAGCCGGGCATCGACTTCACCGGCGGGTCGACCGTCATGTTCGAGGTGACCGACGAGGTTACACAGGACGCCCTTCGCGGCGTGATGACCGGCCTGGGGCACCCCGACTCGGTCATCCAGAAGATGGACGACACGACCTTCTTCATCCGCACGAAGGAATTGAGGGAGGATGAGAAGGACAACGTTATCGAGGAGATTCAGCGTCAGACCTCGCCCGGCGGCGTAAACCTCCTGGCTTTTGACCTCGTCTCCCCGGTCGTCGCGGCGGAGACGGTGCTGAACGCCTTCTACGCCGTGCTAGCAGCCGCCGTCGGCATCTTCCTGTACCTGTGGTGGGCGTTCCGAAACGTGCCCAGCCCGTTCCGCTACGGCCTCGCGGCTATCGTGGCCCTCGTCCACGACTCGATGATCGTCATTGGCATCTTCGCCATCCTTGGAGAGCTGGCCGACATCGAGGTCAACACGATGTTCCTCGTGGCGATCCTGACGGTCATCGGGTACAGCGTGAACGACACCATCGTGGTGTTCGACAGACTGCGGGAGAACATCATTCTGAATCCCAACCGCACGCTGACGCAGAACGCCAATATCAGCATCATGGAGAGCATGGGCCGGTCGCTGAACACCAGCCTGACGCTCCTCTTCACCCTGCTGGCGCTCCTGCTGGTGGGCGGAGAGACGATACGCATCTTCCTGTGGGTGCTCATCATCGGCGTCATCGCCGGGACGTACAGCAGCATCGGCATAGCGACGCCGATGCTGGTAGTGTGGGAGTCCGGCGCGGTCGGGCGGTTCTTCCTGCGGCTGCTGGGGAGAACCCCATCCGCCGCTACTGCATCCGAAACGGCATAAGGAAAGCAAGACCGCCCGGCCAATTCAATTCGTCGGGCGGTGTCATTTTCGAGCGCTTACGAGTTCACTCGGTCTCGCAGTTCGTTAACCAGCCGCTCGGTGGCCGCCATTCCGTCCCCCATGAAGCCCGCGTCTGACCCAACGGTTGCGATCCTGCCCCCGCGGGTGAGCCACTTCTCCGCGCGCTCGTAGGTGGACGTGAACATGCCCCACGGCACGTTGTGTTCGATGCACTTGTCGAGGACGTGCTGGAACATCTTGTTGACCTCTTCCTCTCCCTCGTGCGGCATGTAGCCCATCGACCAGCCGAGGTCTGCGGGACCGATCATGATCCCGTCCACTCCGTCGATGGTGAGGATGTCGTCGAGGTGCTCCACCGCCTCCAACGTCTCGATCTGCGGCCAGACGATCACCTCGTCGTTGGCGACCGCCGCGTAGTTCTCCACCCCGCCGTAGTTAACTGCCCCCTTCGGCCCCCAGCTTCGGACGCCCCTCGGCGGGAACTTGGCGGCCTGAATGGCTTTCTCCACGGCCTCCGGCGTGTTCGTCAGCGGCACGATGACGCCGTCCGCCCCCGCGTCGAGGGCGGCATTGACGAGATACGTCTCGTTGAACGGCACGCGAACGATGACCTCTTTCGACCTGCCGAGGTCGGTGAGCATCCTATAGAGCGTGGTAATGTCGATCTGGCTGTGCTGGGTGTCGATGAGGAAGAAATCGAAGTCCGACGCCGCCAGCGCCCTGAGCGTCGTGCGATGGTCGATGGTCGGGATCGTTCCTATGATTGCCTTGCCGTCCTGAAGCTTCTTCTTGATGCGGTTCTGCACTCGTCTTCTCCTTGCGGTTGTCCAACTGTCCGCAAGAGGCTAAACCAGCAGGCGGTCAAAGTAAAGCGGGACTTGCTTTCCTTGCTTCAAGGTTTCCATGCCGAAGCCTGTTGAAATTCTCCATTAAGACCTTGATAGAAAAGCACGATTGTTGTAGATTTAGCGCAAACGTCATACACGCTGTGACGGCGGGCCATAACGCCTATGCGCCGGAAGGGAGATTTGACATGACAACGGCAACCGACAACAACAAGCTGGTGGTCGTCCAACTCAGCGGCGGGAACGACTATCTCAACACCATCGTGCCCTACGGCGACGGGCTATATTACGACTTCCGCGGGGCGATCCACATCAAGCCCGAGGACGTCCTGCCCATCGACGACCGGACCGGCTTCCGGCCGGGCATGGAGGCGATCAAGCGGCTGTGGGACGAGGGCAAGGTGGCCATCATCCACGGCATCGGGTATCCAAACCCGAACCGCTCGCACTTCCGCTCGATGGACATCTGGCACACTGCATTGCCGGAGGACATCGGACACGAGGGCTGGCTGGGTCGGACAACGCAAGAGCTCGACCCGGATGGCGAGAACGTCCTGACCGCGGTCAACTTCGGGCGCGGCCTTCCCAGGGCGCTCGGAAAGCGCGGTGTTCCCGTGGCATCGGTCGGCAACCTCGAGACCTACGGCCTCTTCACGGACGTGGGCGACCAGGGCCGTCGCAAGACCGTTCTCGACACCTTCGCCAAGATGTACGGCTCCGCCAACGGCGGCGATGCTGTCATGGAGTTCCTCGGACAGACGGGAACCGACGCTCTGAAGGGCGCGGACATCCTCCGGACCGCCGTGGACAAGTACCAGTCCAACGTCGAGTACGCCTCGTCGTCGATAGGGCAGAACATGAGGGACGCGGCCCAGGTGATGTTCGCCGATCTCGGCACGCGCATCTACTACACCCAGCAGGGCAGCTACGACACCCACGCGGGCGAGCTCGCCACGCACTACCAGCTCTGGTCGGAGCTTTCGGCGGCCGTCGGCGACTTCATGGACGACATGGACGAGCACAACGCCGGGGACGATACGACGCTCCTCCTCTTCTCGGAGTTCGGCAGGCGCATCAAGGACAACGGCTCCGGCACCGACCACGGCTCCGGCGGCGTGGCCTTCCTCATCGGAAACAACGTCAAGGGTGGCATCTACAGCTCGTACCCGTCCCTGAAGGAGCGGGACCACCTCGAGGGCGACCTTCATTTCAACAACGACTTCCGCATTACCTACACGTCGATACTGGAGGACTGGTTCGGACTCGACGCGGTGCCGATCGTGAACGGCACGTTCGAGAAGTTCGACTTCTTCCGAAACGGCAACGGTACGAACGGGAACGGCGCGCACTAGTACGCCGTACGACAAGGTGAACGGAGGTGCCGGAAGGGTCGAACGACATGGTCTGGGAGTTTGAAGGCCGTCGCAGCGGTGAACTGTGGAAGACCGATCTGCGGGCCAACTGGGAACTCGTCCTCGACCCCATAAGCGACGACTTCAGCGCGGAAACGATGAGCGCGTCCGATCTCATGAGACTCTGGGTCGGGCGCATTCGTTCAAGGAGGTATGAAGGAGGGCTCGTTCCAATCTACTGGTACGTGGAGAGCGAAGATTCGAGAGTTTTCGAGTCGATGCCGTTCCAGTACGAGCATTACACCGGCCATGCCCGAGAGGACTTCCTGACCTTCTTCACCTGGCCCTTCGATGCGGAGACGAGGAAAAAGCTCAACTGGCTGGAACTGCCGGTGTTGGACAAGGAGTGGAACGAGCGAAAGAGTGACAAGGGAGGCTTCATTCAGGAAGCAACCGGATGGAAACCGGCGATACTCCAGCCGTTCGTCTTTCTCGATTCACTGACCGAGGCAATCGAAGCGAATTAAGCAACTACACATGGGGACAGCGATGACAAATCACGATATCGAACTCATGGCGCATCTCATGCGGCGGGCGGGCTTCGGCGCGACTCGCGACGAGATCGAGCGGTACGCCGCGCAGGGCTACGACGCCACCGTCGACATGCTCCTGGACACGAGCCGTTCCGATGGTATCCAGATCGACCTGCTCCGCCGCTACCATCCCGACCACTCCGGCGGACTCGGCATGGCCGGCTTCGGAGCGTACTGGCTCCACCGCATGATCAACAGCCAAACGCCGCTGGTTGAGAAGGTCGCCCTCTTCTGGCACGGCGTCTTTGCCACGGGCTACTCCAAGCTCGCGCAGGGTAAGGTCCTCATGGACCAGATCGAGATGTTTCGCAGGCATGGGTTCGGTGACCTGCGGACGCTCCTCGTGGAGCTATCGAGAGACCCCTCGATGATTATCTGGCTGGACAACAACGACAACCACAACGGCGCGATAAATGAGAACTACGGACGCGAACTCCTCGAACTCTTCTCCATGGGCGTCGGCAACTACACTGAGGACGACGTGAAGGAGGCCTCCCGCGCTTTCACCGGCTGGACGGTCGGCAACACCGAGTACATGAAGCTCAAAGCCGACAACGACTCGCTCTGGCCGTACGGAAGGCTCAACCTTCATTTCGAGTTCCGTGACTACGACCACGACGAGGGCGAGATATCCTTCCTCGGTCACACCGGGAACTTCAACGGCCAGGACATCGTCGACATCATCTGCGACCAGCAGGCGACGGCGCGTTTCATCGCTCGCCACATGTACAGCTTCTTCGTCGCCGACGAGCCTCCCGTGCCTTCGTGGCCCTACACGCCTCCGCGAGATCCCGAGGCCCTCGACATCATGTCCGAGGCCTACTTCAAGGGCGGATGCACCATCAATCCGATGCTCGACACCATGTTCCGGTCGGACTTCTTCAAGTCCGAATCCGTCTGGTACGAGAAGGTGAAGAGTCCCGCCGAACTCGTCGCGGGTGTGCTCCGACTGACGGGCGAGCATCGTACCTACTCACCGGCCATCCAGGAGGACGCCAACGCGATGGGCCTCATGGGCCAGACGCTGGTCAATCCGCCGAGCGTGGAGGGCTGGCACTGGGGTGATGAGTGGATCGACACCGGAAACCTCGTCGAACGCATCAACTTCGCCTCCGAGCATTTCTCGAAAGACTCCGCCCTCGGCATCGCCGACACCGTCGACGCCGACATAGCCGCCAGAGGCGGGTCCGCGCAGCCACACGAGCTTGTTGACACCTGCCTGAACCATATGGGCGCCATCCGCATCACGGACACCTCGCGAAAGTCCCTGATCGAGCACGCGGCCCGCGACGGCGACGTCACGGTCAACGGCGACGGCACCGGCCGGAAACGCATCGCGGAGATGGTCCAGCTCATCGGCGCGACGCCGGAATTCCAGAAAGGCTAATGAATCTGGTCTCTCCCCCGCCGGGGGAGAGATACAGAGAGGGGGCCTTTCGGGCACCAAAACCAGCATGACAACAGCTACAAAGACCGATTTCCTGACCTACGACCGCACGCTTGGAGTCGCGGCCATGGACGCGCGTGGCTTCTACTACGCCGTCGCAATGGCCTTCCGCTCCGACGGTCGGCTGTTCGTGCAGGGCCGCTCCCACGACGGCGACACCCGAGGCGCGAGAATCACAGTCATGGACTATGACTCCGGCTACTACGGCGACTTCGGGTCGTACGGCAGCGGAGACGGTCAGTTCACGTGGCCGACCGATATCGCCCTCGACTCCGAAGGCAACGTCTACACGACAGACGAGTACCTCCAGCGGGTATCGGTCTTCGACAGCGACGTGAAGTTCGTCAGGAAGTGGGGCACCCACGGCTCAGGTGAGGGGATGATCGACGGTCCGTCGGGAATCGAGTGCGACGCCGACGACAACCTGATCATCGCCGATCACCGGAACAACCGTATCCAGAAGTTCACACGAGACGGGATATTCCTGAGCTCCTTCGGCTCGGAGGGCAGCGGCGAAGGCGAGTTCAACCTCCCCTGGGGACTCCGCGTAGCCCCGGACGGCCACATCTACGTCGCCGACTGGCGGAACGACCGCATCCAACGATTCACCCCCAACGGCGAGTTCGTCGCTACTTACGGAGAGCCGGGTGACGGCGAAGGCCAACTCAATCGGCCCGCCTCGGTCGAGGTCGACGAAGCAGGGTACATGTACATAGCCGACTGGGGAAACGAGCGGGTCCAGGTCTTCGACCCCGACGGCGGCTTCGTACAGCTCCTGAAAGGCCAGGCGACCACGTCGCCGTGGGCACAGGAGTTCCTCGACGCTAACCTCGATGAGAATCGCGCGCGATCGGAGTCCGACCTCGAACAGTACCATCTGCTAACTACCGACGACCCGCACGAGGTCGCGTCGCAGATCGAGACCATTTTCTGGAGTCCCATAAGCGTGCGCCTCGACCCGGAGGGCCGCCTCTTCGTATTGGAACGGAACAGACATCGGATTCAGGTGTACGCCAGGTCAGTTTGATTAAGAGCAGTCGCGTCCCCGCGCCGCAATGAGGATAGGGGACGAAGCCGAATTTGGAGGAAGTTATGACCACGACAACAAGGCAGGACATCGACCTCATGGCGCATCTGATGCGCCGCGCAGCGTTCGGCGCTTCACTCGACGAGCTCGAACAGAGGGCCGCGAAGGGCTACGAGGAGACCGTCGAGGAGCTGCTGAACCCCGGCGATCCCAAGGACCTGTCGCAGGACGAAATCCGGCGGTACCACGTCGACCACTCCGAGCTTCGCCAGATGAACTCTGCCGCCGGCAACTGGCTCTATCGCATGATTACGTCCAAGAACCCGCTGGAGGAACGCGTCGCCCTCTTCTTCCACAGCCTCTTTGCCACGGGATATACCAAGCTCAACCAGGCTCGCTGCCTCCTGAACCAGATCGACATGTTCCGGCAGCACGGTCTGAGCCGGTTCGACACTCTCCTCGTGGAGCTCTCCAGGGACCCGGCCATGCTGCTGTGGCTCGACAACAACGAGAACCACAACGGCCACATCAACGAAAACTACGGCAGGGAGCTGCTTGAGCTCTTCTCCATGGGCATCGGCAACTACACTGAAGACGACATCAAGGAGGCCTCCCGCGCCTTCACGGGGTGGACGCTCGGCAACGTCGAATACATGGCGATGCGCGCAATGAAGGACTCCATCTGGCCGTACAGCCGGATCGCGTGGCACTTCCAGTACCGCGCCGACGACCACGACGAGGGCGAAAAGACCTTCCTCGGCGAGACCGGGAACTTCAACGGCGAGGACATCGTTGCTATCATCTGCAGGCAGCGGGCAACAGCGGAGTTCATCTGCACCCGTCTCTTCCAGTTCTTCGCCGCCGACCACGTGGACGATGACGGCAGGGCTGCCATCGAGGAGATGATCGACTCATACTTCGCCTCGGACTACGAGATCAAGTCCGTCCTGCGCACCCTGTTCAACTCCGACTACTTCAAGTCGGACGCGGCCCGGCACGCGCGAGTCAAGGGCCCGGTCGAGTACGTCGTGGGCGCGATCAAGACGGCTGGCAGCTACCGCCGGCCGACCCTCGGCATCGACAAGGTGGCGGAGCAGGCCTTCTTCATGGGACAGGGCCTCCTCAATCCTCCCACGGTCGAGGGCTGGCACGAGGCTGAAGAGTGGATCGACAGCGGCGCGCTCGTCGAGAGAGTCAACTTCGTGGCGAACGAGTTGGCCGATACCTCCAAGCCGGGTGTCAAAGCCATCATCGGGAAGCTGGCCGACGCGAATGGCGGAACGCTCACACCGGACGAGGTTGTTGATAACTGCCTCGATCAAATGGGCGCGATTGCCGTGTCGGACAGTACACGCACCGCCCTGGTTAACCATGTTGGCGGGCAGGGCGACTTGACCCTCGCCGACGACGGCTCAAAGGAGCGCGTCGGTGAACTGCTCGGACTCATCGCCGCCACCCGCGAATACCAGATGGCGTAACGCGACGCGCCACTCTCGCAGACAACGGAGTTCACAAACACTGATGACGACCGCAACCGAAACGACCACGCTCGAATACATCAAGACCATCGGCATCACCAATAACGGCGACAACGGTCGCGGTTTTGCCAATCCGTACAGCATTGCCGTCAGTGGAGACGGACGCATCTACGTCCTCAGCCGCTGCGACCCCGCAAGGGCTACGGCCGTAAGAGTCGGCGTCCAGGATATCGACGAGAACTTCCTCTTCGAGTTCAGCGAGGGATACGGGTCCGGGCCGGGTCAGTTTGTCCTCCCGGTCGCGATGGCATTTGACAGTCAGGAGCGGCTGTACATCACCGACGAGTTCAACCACCGCGTCGTCATCTATAGCTCCGAGGGCAAATTCCTCGACCAGTGGGGCGAGCACGGCTCCGAACCCGGAAAGCTCAACGGTCCCGCCGGAATCGCCATCGACTCGAACGACAACGTCTATGTCGCCGACCAGCACAGTCACGCCATCAGCAAGTTCACCTCCGACGGACGCTTCATCAACAGGTTCGGACGCGAGGAGGACGTGACGCCCTGGCACAGCCTCTATATGCCGTGGGGACTCTGCGTCGATGCCGACGACAACGTCCTCGTCGCCGACTGGCGCCATAACGCCGTCAAGCGCTTCTCGCCCGACGGGAGGCATTTGCAGACCTTCGGCGGAAAGCAGAACACGCCCGGAGGACTGGAGAACGATCTGTTCAACCGGCCCTCAGGCGTCGCGGTCGACTCTGATGGCTTCATCTACGTGACCGACTGGGGCAATGAGAGGCTCCAGGTGCTCACGCCTAACGGCGCTCTCTATGCCACCGAGCGGGGACGCGCAACCCTCTCTCAGTGGGCGGAGGACTTCTTCAAATCGAACCCGGACGAGGTCGAGGTCCGAGCAATCTCGAACTTGACGCCGGAGCTTCCTCCGCATCTGGCCGACGACCCGTATCAGGTGTCGGCACAGTCCGAGCCGTATTTCTGGGGCCCCGTCGCCGTGACGGTGGATGACCACGACCGTGTTTACGTGGTGGAGAGCAACCGCCACCGCTTCCAAATCTACAAGAGAGCCTAGACGCCAAACATTGCTCTCTCCCCTGCCGGGGGAGAGATACAGAGAGGGGGCAAAATCACGCGCCCCCTACAAACACCAAAGGAGTAACAATGGCCTGGATTGACGCCCATATTCATCTCTGGACTTCCGACACGGACAGCTACCCTCTCGCGGGAGGGCAGACTGCCGCCGACCTCGACCCTCCCGACTTCACGCCGGAGATGTACCTTCGACACGCCCGACCTTCCGGGATCGAGAAGGTCGTAATCGTCCAGACGGGCTACCACCAGTTCGACAACAGCTACGCCACCGACGCCATCAAGCGCTTCCCCGGCGTGTTCAGCGTCATCGGCATCGTCGACGAGACCAAGGAGAACGTACAGGAGGACATGGAGGCCCTGAAAGCCCAGGGTGTTCGTGGGTTCCGCATCGGAGTCGACTACGACGGGCCGCAGTGGGACAGGCTCTTCGAGGCCGCCGCGAGGACCGGTCAGGCCATGTGTCCGATCACGCATCCCGTCGGAGCGCCAGCCATCAAGGAAATGGCCGCCAAGCACCCCGACACCACGGTCGTCGTCGACCACATGACCCGCGTCGGAGAGATGGAACCCATCAACGACGCCCACATCGCGCAGCTGACCGACATAGCATCCCTGCCGAATACCAACGTCAAAATATCCCGCCTCCACGCCCTCGGAGACGGCCCGCCGCACGACGACCTCATTCCCATGATTGGGCGCGTCATCGACGCCTTCGGGCCTGAGCGCTGCATGTGGGGGAGCGACTCCCCGTACCAGGTCGTCAAGGAAACGATGGAGGACTCCATCTCCGTCGTCCGCGACAAGCTTGGCCTCTCCGAGTCCGACCGCGACCAGATCCTGCGAGGCACGGCAGAGCGGCTGTTCTTCAGCTAGCGGGCCACACGGATGCGCGAGCTAGCGCATCCAGTCGCGGGAGAGGCCGGGGAAGCCGACCGTCATCTCGGCGAGTCTCTCCTCAGGCATGTAGAAGAACCTACCCGTGGCCCTCGCCGCTACGGAACCGTCGGGGAGCAACAGTTCCGCCTTTGCCGTCACCATGCGGCGATTCGTCTCGACGTGCTCGGCTGCAGCCGTTACCTCCTGTCCGACGAAAACCGGCTTGCGGAAATGCACGTCGATCCCGGCAGTCATTGACCAGCGGTTGTGGGTAATGATCGAGACCCGGCTCATGACCTCGTCCAGCAACGCCGTGATGATGCCTCCGTGCAGGTAACCGGGAAACCCTTGATACTCTTCCAAGGCGGTAAATTTCGCCACGACGCGGTTATCCTCACGCTCCATGTGAAGTTTGAGGCCATAAGGGTTGCGAGGCCCGCAGGCGAAGCAGAGGCCGTAGTCTGTGACGTCGTTCAGAGATAGCTGCTCGGATGTGTCGGTCATGGGCGTTCGGATGTCATCCCCTTTCTTCGAGTATCTCCTTGAGACGTGAGGCGTTATCGACGGTCTCTTTGCGGACGACCTGCTCTATGAAAGGAGCCATCAGGGAGAAGAGTCCGTCGGCCTCGCCCGATACCGTGAAGACTGCGGAGGTTCCCCGTTCGTGGGGTTCGACGGCGACCGTGCCTCTCAGCGCTATGGGCCCAGACTCCGACGCGAACGAGAACCTCTCATTCTGTTTGAACTCGGTCGTCTCCAACACCAGTGTGACGATCTGGCCCATGAATCGTCGTCGGACACGGACTCTGGTGTCAGCGCCTATTGGCACATCGCCGATTGGGCTCGCATCGAGGACGGCCTCCTGCCATTCCGGCATATTCCAAGGAGCGGCGAGGTAGGCGAACACGTCGTCGAGTGGCCGTTCGATGACGATGGAATGCTCGATTCGAATCAAGAGGGGACGTTTCTCCTAGATGTCGCACGGACGCCATTTCACCGTACCAGATGTCGCGTACCCGGACAATCGAGGTAAGTGGTATCGCGTCTGCAGTCCAAGCTGAGTCTTTGGGATTATTGATGCTCGAATTTTCCACGTTGCGTAGTTCGTATCATGTGGGAATCTTGGTGTGATTCCCGTGTTGCCGTTCCGGTCGAGTGTGACCGAAAACGTGAGCTCTGAACCTCTCCGTACCTTGACGATTTACCGAATGTCTTTTGATAATGGGGTTTGGGCACTTCGTGGAGAGGGGTGAGGTGCGATGACGATCGAAGACGGCAAGACCGCGATGCCGGGCAAGCTCATCACAGTAGAGGGCTTGGACGGATCGGGGAAGTCCACGCAGATTGGCCTCGTCAAGCGTTGGCTGGAGCTTGAGGGCTACAAGGTCTTCTTTACGGAGTGGAACTCGTCTCCCCTCGTCGAGAGCGCCACGAAGGCCGCCAAGAAACGCCAGATGCTCAGCCCGACCACCTTCGCCTTGATTCACGGGACGGACTTTGCCGACCGCTACGAGCGCCAGATCGTTCCTTTGCTTCACGCCGGTTACATCGTACTCTCGGACAGGTATGTCTACACGGCGTATGCGAGGGACACGGTCAGGGGATGCGACCCGGTGTGGATTCGGCATATATACGGCTTCGCGCGCCAGCCGGACTTGACGCTATGGTTCAGGGTACCGGTGGATGTTTCCCTCGCACGGGCGGTAGGGCGCAGGCCAAATTTGAACTACTACGAGGCAGGCATGGACCTTGGGTTCTCCACGGACCGGATGGAGAGCTATCGAGTCTTTCAGACGAAGATTCACGAGACGTATGAGCGAATGTCGCATGAGTTCCCCTTCCATATTATCGATGCGACCAGGCCTGCAGGGGAGCAGCAGCAGGAGTTCAGGGATCTTATCCGTGATCAACTTGATCTATCGCAGTACATCCGTCCGCATGTTCCCACCGAGGGATCGCCATGACGGCCACCGCCGGAGTCACACAACGAGCGTATTTTGGGGCAGGGATCCCCGAGATCAACCTCTCCTCTTTGAGAGGGCGGCTAATCGTGATAGAAGGGCCGGACAGCGCCGGACGTTCGACACAGATCCGACTTCTGCGCGACTGGCTCGAACGTCGTGGATATGCCTCGGCGCAGACGGGGCTCAAACGCTCAAGGCTAGTGGGCAAGAAGCTACAGGACGTCATGCAAGGCTATTCGCTTGGGCCGCTCACATTCTCGCTCTATTACGCTACGGACCTCGCGGACCAGATCGAGAACGTCATCGTTCCCGCCCTTGCGGCCGACTTCATCGTGTTGGCCGACCGGTATGTCTACACACCCATTGCACGGGACGTCGTACGTGGCGTGGACGTGAGGTGGATCGAGGGAGTTTTCGGCTTCGCCATCGTGCCGGACGTAGTTCTCTACTTGGATGTCAAACCGGAGGTTCTCGCGGAACGAGTGTTGGGGAACCTCCACTATCTCGACTACTGGGAATCGGGTATGGACATCCACCGTGACGGCGATATGTACGCGAGCTTCATCAGCTACCAGAATTTGATTCGCGAACAGTTTCTTGCAATGGCTCCCACCAAGGGATTCCATATCATCGACGGTGACCGCGATGCTGAACAGGTGGCCCGGGAACTGCAGAAAACGGTCGAGTCCACCATCGACCTGCCATGAGATCAGCCTTTAGGCGCTCTGCCTGAAACGCACCGAGTAGAAGTCGGCGCCGGTCACTCAGAGACTCACGCCGTTCATCCGGTCAATCAGCCTGACGTCGATGAACGACTCGAGTCTCTTTTCGATTTCGCGGACTATTCGTCGTTATGAGGCGGCGCCTGCAGCCACGCCGTTTTCGCTACCCGGAGCGGCTTCGGGCGTATGCTCCACCTCCGGCTTGCCGCGTATCAGTCCTTCTATCTTTGCCGCGATGCCGTCGTTTTCCTTGAGGTACTGCTTAGCATTCTCGCGGCCCTGTCCCAGCTTGGTGTCCTCGAAGAAGTAATACGAGCCGCTCTTCTGCACATACTCCTTCTCCACACCTATCGCAAGGAGGTCAGCCTCCTGGCTGATGCCTTCACCGAACATGATGTCGTACTCGGCAGTGCGGAAGGGAGGCGCAACCTTGTTCTTGACGACTCGAGCCTTCACGTGCGCGCCAATGATCTCGCTGGCGTTCTTGACCGATTCGCCCCTTCGGAGATCGATCCTTACCGAACTGTAGAACTTGAGCGCTCGACCGCCGGGCGTGGTCTCCGGGTTGCCCCAAAGGACTCCCACCTTCTCTCGGAGCTGGTTGATGAAGATGACCGCCGTGTCGTGACGGCTGATTGCGGCCGTGAGCTTTCGGAGTCCCTGTGACATGATCCGCGCCTGAAGGCCGACGTGCTGGTCTCCCATTTCGCCGTCGAGTTCCGTTTTGGGGACAAGCGCCGCGACGCTGTCTATGACGACAACGGCAACTGCACCGCTGCGTACGAGGTATTCGCAGATCTCGAGGGCCTGTTCGGCATAGTCGGGCTGAGAAACGAGCAGATTATCGGTATCGACACCGCAGGTCCTCGCGAACTCGGGGTCGAGGGCGTGCTCGGCATCGATGTAGGCGGCGGTACCGCCACTCTTCTGGGCTTCGGCCATGATGTGATATGCGAGTGTCGTCTTGCCGGTGGACTCCGCGCCGAAGATCTCCGTGACGCGGCCTCTGGGCACCCCACCTATTCCCAAGGCGAGGTCGAGCGCCAGAGAACCTGTCGGTATCGGTCGCGCGGGGGTATAGGTGTCGCTGTCGCCGAGACGCATTATCGTCCCGCGTCCGAACCGCTTTTCGATATCATTCATCGCCGACTCGATCATAGTGTCACGCCCGGTTGTCATAGTGTGGCCTCCTGTTTGTGTATCCGTTCGATGAGGTTTTGTGATGGCTCGTTGAGCCTTGACGAAGGCATGATAGCATAAACGTTCTATTCATGCAACAGGCAATTTTTGATTCGGTCGAGAAAGGATTTGACGCTGCCGACCAAGAGCGTTCACACTGTCAGCGCGGAAACCGAACACTACAGCCGACACTTCTGAACTGCCTTGGATATTTCACTCAGCATCATAGAGGCGCGACGCCTTCGTCTGCGCTTGCAGCGTTTGGATGCGCGGGCGTCAGCCGGCGTAGCGGATATCGTGCGATGCATCGCGGCGGTGCAGGCTCAGGATTCGGTTGCCGAGTTGCTAGCAGTGAGAGTTCGGGCCGAGGGTGTGACTGCCAATGATGTCGAAGAGGCAAGAGCGAAGAAGCGCTCCGTTGTTCGGACGTGGGCGATGCGCGGGACGCTGCACCTGCTGTCGTCGGAGGACGTGCGGTGGATACTTCGGCTCGTCGGGCCGACGATGGTCCGCAAGTTCCGGCGGCGACATCAGGAACTCGGGCTCACTCCACAGGTCTACACCCGCGCCGTGGAAGTGATGAGGCAGGCGCTTGGTGAACATGGAGCGCTCACGCGACGGCAGATCGCGGAAAGGTGGGCGGAACAGGGACTGCCCTCGGAGGGTCAGGGGGTGCCTCACCTGCTATGCCGAGCATCACTTGAGGGTCTCATTTGCTTCGGGCCGACCGTTGGTGGAAAGGCGACGCACGTTTTGCTGGACAATTGGCTGGGCGATGGCGCCGAGGTAGCCGATCCGGGAACGGAGCTTGCTCGACGGTACGTCACGGCCTACGCTCCGACCACGCCGGAAGACTACGGGACGTGGTCGGGTCTGCCGGTCAAGGAGGTGCGAAGTGCGTTCGAGTCGATCAGGGACGAACTGCTGAAAGTAGACGTGGACGGCACTCCCATGTGGATGCCGCGGACCCATGCAGGACTGCTAGATGAGGCGATGTCGGACGAGAGTCCGGCGATCAAGATGCTGGGCGCCTTTGACCCCTATCTGCTGGGATATCGGACTCGCGACCACCTAGGGATAGGGCCTGAACTGCTCAAGCAGGTGCATCCCGGAGGGGGCATCATCCGTCCGATCATCTTGGTCAATGGACGGGCAGTCGCAACGTGGTCACGCAAGCGTTCGGGTCGGAAGCTGAAGATTGCGGTGAGTCCGTTCGAGTCGCTGTCGGACGAAGTTCGGTCTGGCATCAACGAGGAAGTGGAGGACATTGGGCGGTTTCTGGGGATGGAAGTGGTGCGGGAAATGGAGTGAGGAGAGCTGGGTGGTGATTGAGTAGCTGTTCAGAGTCAGTGAGATATGTAGGAACTGTCCTCCTGCTGTCACTCTGATGAGCACAGCTAAGAAAATTTTGCAATCTCTCTCCCGGCGGGGAAGAGATACAGAGAGGGGGGTTTCGCACTTCAACTCACGAAGCCTGAACACTTACTCCGTCACACTCCGACTTGACAGATAAGAACACATGTACCACAATAGGCATGTGGGGTCACTGGCCAGGCAACTTTACTATAACGAGGAAAATGTCACAAAATGTCACAGGACGTCACAAAATCAACGCTTTCTAAGAAAATTCTCCTACGGATCTAGCTCATAGTGTGGCATCTGCCTTTCTCTAGATCAGCAATCGAGTTCTCTTAGCTCTAGGCATTTCCCTGGAGTATCTGTTCAGAGTTGGTGAGATTTGCACGAATTGTTCTCTCGCCTGTCATCCAGAGGAGCGCAGCGACGAAGAATCTACAATCTCTCCCGCGCCGGGGAGAGATACAAAGGGGGCTTCGCGATTCAACTCACGAAGACTCAACAGTTACGTGATCGAAGAAATTATTGACCCCCCTGTAGGGCTGGTGTAGATTGCTACTGGATGGGTGCGGCGACAGAAAAGGACTGAAGACGCGCACCGTAAGTGAAAACAAACAGGCAATGACCTACCAATTCAGCCAACTAGATTCTCAAACAGGGCCCGCGCCTGCGCGTGTCTTTGGAGGACGTGTGCGCCCCGTCAGGGACTGACTGCTCAGACATATTGTCATTGAGGAGAGACCCTGGCGAAAGTCAGGGTCTTTTTCTTTGTAAGCCAATTTCAATTAGCAAATCATATTGGAGGTGTAGAACCATGTATCAGATCAATGAGACCGCTATATCGTGGCTGCCGCCGGACCAGATCGAGCCGGCGGCTATGGAGCAGATCGTAAAGCTGGCGTCGATGCCGTTCATCTACAAGCACGTGGCTATCATGCCCGACTGCCATGTTGGGATGGGGGCTACTGTGGGGTCGTGCATCCCCACGGACGGAGCAATTATCCCGGCGGCTGTGGGCGTGGACATCGGTTGCGGGATGGTGGCTGTGCGAACGCCACTGAGTCGGGGCGACCTTCCGGATGACCTCAGCGGCATTCGAGAGGGTATTGAGCGGCGCATTCCGCTCAGCGCGGGCAAGTACGACCGTCGTTTGTCGTCAACGGCGGAGCCTCGTGTCGCTGCACTGGAGGAGAAGGGCGGGGACAGGCTGCGTGTCTATAGGAAACTCTCTCGGAGAGTGGACTGGAGGCGTCAGCTTGGCTCGCTCGGTTCCGGCAACCACTTCATCGAGATCACGGTGGACGAGTCGGGGAGCGTTTGGGCGTTCCTGCACTCCGGCTCGCGGGGCATCGGCAACAGGATCGCCACGCATCACATCGGCGCGGCGCAGCAGCTGATGAAGCAGCAGTCGATCAGGCTGCCTGACCGCGACCTGGCATACCTGAGCGAGGGCACGGAGGAGTTCGACGACTACATCCACGACCTCCGCTGGGCGCAGGACTTCGCGCTCTTTAACCGCGAGGAGATGATGGACCGGGTGATGACCGAGCTCAGCTACACGGTGTACGGCGAGGGCGGGCACGAGGACAAGCTCGAACTGGAGCGCATCCAGTGCCACCACAACTTCACGCAGAAGGAGCGGCACTACGGCAAGGACGTGTGGGTGTCGAGGAAGGGCGCGATCCAGGCCAAGGAAGGTCAGATGGGCCTCATTCCCGGCTCGATGGGCACAGCAAGCTACGTCGTTCGAGGTCTCGGTAGCGCGGAGGCGTTCGATACGGCTCCACACGGTGCCGGACGGCGCTTCTCGCGTGGTGAGGCGCGTCGTCGCTTCACGATGGACGACTTCGACCGAGACATGGAGGGCATTGAGGTGCGGCGGTCCAAGGAGTTCATCGACGAGTTGCCGGGCGCGTACAAGGACATCGACACGGTGATGGAGCAGTCGAAGGACCTCGTGGAGATCGTGCACACCTTCCGGCAGATCGTCAACGTCAAGGGTGACTGACCCGGCGGGCAGCTTCAAGCTGGGTCGATGGACGGTCGGACAGGCTTGTTTGAAGCAATCGACTCCAGCACGGCGAGAGCCGCAGCCAGGGAGCGCGCGCCGTCGCGAGCATCGACAAGCGGCGGCCGCGTTCCGCGCACCACGTCGCAAAAGTGGGCGAGTTGGACCGTCAGGGAGTCTGCTCGCACGACGGGCAGGATGGACTTCTCCATCGGGTGCTGCCATCCGCGCCGGTCCCGGTCGGGGTAACTCCACAGCTCCATTTGCGGGAACGCCAGCGCGCCGTCGGTCCCGGTGAAGTAGTAGCAGCTTTCTGGGACGTTGAAGTACAGCGGGTTCTCGCCGGTTGTCGCTTCGTAAGACCAGGGCGCTGTGACGGCGTCGCTGCCCAAGATCGTGGCGACGGCCCCACTGCGGAACGTGATCGAGATGCTGACGGAGTCCTCGACCTCGAATCCACGCGCCTTCGAGCGACCTTGAGCGAATACTTGGTCGATCTCTCCGCAGGTGTAGCGAAGGATGTCGAGCTCGTGAACGAGATTAATGAGGACCGGGCCGCCGTCGGGTTTCACGCTCCTCCAACCAATATCAAAGTAGCCTTCGGGTTTCATAAGCGTCCACATCATGGAGACGGCGAGTAGGTCGCCGATTTGTCCGCTCGTGACGACGTCATGGGCTGCCTTGACTAAGGGGTTGTGTCGCCGATGGTGACCGACGAGCACCCTCGTGTTCGTGGTGTCGGCGAGCTCGGCAATTCGCAGAGCTGCTTCGGTGGTGTCGGCGACGGGTTTTTCGATGAGCGCGTGGACGCTGCGACGAGCACATGCCTCGAACGTCTCGACGTGCGCGGCGCTCTGTGTGACGAGGATGGCCCCGTCCGGCTGCGTATGGTCGAGCATCTCACCAATGTCTTGGAAAAATCGGATTCCATGACGGTCGGCGAGGGCTCGGAGGTCAGGGTTGAGGTCACAAACGCCTACGAGATCGCAGCCGTCAAACGAGTTTACGATCTCGATGTGACGGCTGCCCATCAGTCCAAGACCGATAATTACCAGTTTCACGGGAACCATGTGCCTGTGGAACTCCAAAGGTTCAGGTAGGTATCTATGATACGTTCGTCTTGTCGGCCAGTCGATACGTGGCCTATAATCCGGGCCGCCTCGTGCGTGTTATGCGCGGGTGCCATAATCAATCACAGGAGAGTAGTGAAGTGAGTGCCCCCTACGAAGGATCGCCGATTGCCTATGACGTGACGTGCCGGAAGAATGTCATGACGCCGATGCGGGACGGAGTGCGGCTTGCGTCGGACATCTATTTTCCGTCCTTGAATGGGAGTCCGGCAGAGGGGCGCTTTCCAGTGATCGTTGAACGGACGCCTTATGACAAAGCCGCGCCTCGACAGGTTACCAACGCCCGGTATTTCGCGCGCCGGGGATATGTGACGGTTATCCAGGACGTTCGCGGCAGGTTCGAGTCGGAGGGTGAGTGGTACGCCTTCGCCAAGGAGGCGCCGGACGGGTATGACACCGTGCAGTGGCTCGGTGTCCAGGAGTGGAGCAACGGGAAGGTCGGGACGATGGGCGGCTCGTACTCGGGCAGCGACCAGAGCGCGCTGGCTACCATGGCTCCGTCGCACCTTTCGACCATGACCGTGGCGGTCGGCGCGGCGAACTACTACCACGGCTCGATGCGTCAAAACGGCGCTTTGGAGCAACGGTTCCACGTCTACGTCTTTCGCATGGCGATGACGAGCAAGGAGGCGATGGCAGATTCTGGGCTTCAGGCGGAGATCATGAAGGCGTTCCTCGAAGACATGCCGGACATCGTGCGGCAGTTTCCACTCAAGAAGGGGGCGACCGTGCTCCGGAGGCTGCCGTCGTACGAGCAGTGGGCCATCGACATCCTGACGCACGGGGAGTTCGACGACTACTGGAAGCAGCGCGGCTACGCCATGGACGAGTATTTCGACGAGCATTCGGACGTGCCGACGCTCTATCTCGGCGGGTGGTACGACTCGTATGCGCGAAACACGCCGATGAGCTACATGAAACTGTCCGCCATCAAGAAATCGCAGCAGGTCCTCCTGATGGGGCCGTGGATTCACGGGATGTATGAGCAGACCTTCTCGGGCGACGTTGACTTCGGTCTCGACTCGCATATCAACACGAACGATTTGCGGCTGGCGTGGTTCGACCACTACATGAAGGGGATGCACACCGAGTTCGCAGAATGGTCCCCGGTCCGCATCTTCACGATGGGGACGGGCAGCCAGCGGATGAACAAGCATGATTACGACCGCCGGCTCGACCACGGCGGGTATTGGCGGAGCGAGCCTGACTGGCCGCTGCCGGGCACGAAGGAGACGTCTTTCTTCCTTCACGGTGACGGGTCGCTGACCACGGAGGAGCCGGCAGACGATGACGCTGAATCGACCGGCTACACGTTTGACCCGATGGATCCCGTGCCGACGATGGGCGGGGGCATCTCTGCGGCGGACTCGATCATCAGGCCGGGAGCGTTCGATCAACGGGGCAGGGAAGACTTCATCGGCTGCGTGAACGAGCTACCATTGAACACGCGCCACGACATCCTCACGTTCCAGACGCCGGAGTTCGAAGAGGACACCGAGGTAACTGGCCATATCGTCATGCACCTGTGGGCGGCGTCATCGGCCAAGGACACCGACTTCACGGCCAAGCTCATTGACGTTCACCCACCGTCGGACGACTACCCGGACGGTTTCGCGATGAACATCACGGACTCGATCATTCGCGCCCGTTATCGAAACGGTTGGACAGACCCGGAGTTGATGGAACCCGGTACGCCGTATGAGTTCGTCTTCCACCTGTATCCGACGTCGAATGTGTTCCGCAAGGGGCACCGCATCCGGCTGGATATCAGCAGCAGCAACTGGCCGCGCTTCGACGTAAATCCGAATACGGGAGGGCCGCTAGGACTGGAACGGCGGTACGAGATCGCGCATCAGACCATCTTCCACAGTGCTAAGCATTCGTCGCACATCGTCCTGCCGCTGCAGGATGCGTGAGGCTGATGGCCGCCATCGGGGACGTCGTCCACAGAGCGAAGGAAGAGCGTGAGTCGCCACGCATTGGCGAACCCCTACCTGAACAACGGCAACAGCCTACCTACCAATCAGCCGTTCGTATTCGTCGTGGTGGCCTATCCAAATCCAGATAAAGCCTTCGTCATCTTCAAGGGCGAGCGCTCTGTATGCTCGACCCACGCGGGCGGACCACAGTTTTCCGACCTTCTTGAACCGCAACCCCGGGTGGCCCGGTCTCATCTTCAGGAGGTCGAAGCTCCTCATGGCGTCGGCTTGTGTGCGCTTAGATAGCTAGTGGAAATGGCGCCAGAATCGCTGAGAAGCTCGATGGCTCATCTACAGATCCGTCAAGGCGCCATCCCTCTTGTTCTCCAACGCCTCATCGACCAGGAAATCGAGCTGCCCTTCGTCCGAGTCCGCTTCTATCTGAGCGTCCCATCTCTGCCAATCGATTTCATTGAAGAACCACTGCCTCAAGTGAGTGTAGTCGGTCTTGGGCAGGCTCAGAATAGCGTGCTTTAGTTCCTCAATGTCGGCTAAAGGCATTTCTGATATTACCTAATACTCAGGCTGGGTAGGACTCGAATCCCCCTGAAGCGTATAGGTGCAGGACGGAGCGCTACCAGCTGGCCTTGCGGACGCCGGGGAGCATCCCCTTGAGGGCCATCTCGCGGAAGGTGATGCGGGACAAGCCGAAGTGCCGGAGGTAACCGCGTGGGCGGCCGGTGACCTCGCAACGGTTGACGACGCGGTTTGGATTCGCGTTGACGGGAAGCTTGGCCAGCTCCTGGCGCGCCTCGAGCTGGTCCTCGTATGAGGCCTTCGGGTCCTTGGCGATCTCCAAGAGTCGCTTGCGCTTTTCAGCATATTTCTGGACTGTCTTCTTGCGCTTTGCGTTCTTCGCGAATACCGATTGCTTGGCCAACGATGCCTCTCCCTAGTCGCGCCACTTAGTTTTCAGGACAACAGTATACCAGACAATCGGAACTCCATGCAGATTACCTTAAAGCACTGGAAGGCATTGCGCTTATCAGCCTACTCATCCATCCGCGCTGAGATAAAGTGAAAATGGCGACGCGAGACTTTAGAAGACGCTCTCAGTCCGCCGGAGAAAAGAAATCCCCACCGGAATCCGATGCTTTGAGGAATCCGGTGGGGGAGTGCGATGCTATCCGTCGGCGATGCCTGACGCCATGTTGACGAGGCGGGCGAACTCGGTAACTTCGGGGTCGTCACGGAGGATGCCACTCACTCGGTCGGCGTGGTAGCGCACGTCGCTTAGCGTCGTGTGTTGTGCCCAGTAGCTCCGGCGGAGCACCTCGGCATACTGGGCGACGGTTGCTGCGAGTTGGAAGCGTGGCGACGCGCTTTCGAAGTGCTCGTTGAGGTCGCTGATGTTGAAGTTCCGGTCGACCTCGAATATCCCACGCGAGTCGGGGTCTTCGTATCGCACGTGCACCTTGGCGACGGGGCCGTCGGCCCTCTCGTGCAGGCGGAGCTCGTAGAGGGCCGTCACGCTGTGCCCAGCCCCGACCTCTCCGGCGTCCACGCTATCGTTGCGGAAGTCGCGGTCGGCGACATCGCGGTTCTCGTAGCCGATCAGACGGTAGCTGTGTACGACATCGGGGTTGAATGACACCTGGATCTTGGCGTCCCGGGCGATCACCTGTAGCGTGGAGGTGAGGTTATCGACGAAGGACTTCCACGCCTCGGTGAGGTTGTCGATGTAGATGTAGTTTCCGTCACCGTCGTTGGCGAGCTGCTCCATGAGGACATCGTTGTAGTTGCCCATGCCCACTCCGACGGTGGAGAGCGTCACACCTTCATTGACGTACTTGTGGACCTGATTCAGGATGGCGTTCGGTCCTGTCCGTCCAACGTTTGCCACTCCGTCCGAGAGGAGAATGACCCTGGTGATACGCTCAGGGTCCAACCACCGGTCGGCCATATCGTAGCCCAGGCGCAGCCCTTCCTCGGCATTGGTGGAGCCGCCCGGGTAGAGTCCGTCTATGACCTCGAGGATGTAGTCGTCGTGCTTGGCCTCGGTGGGGTTCAGGATGGCATGTCCTCGATTTCCGTAGGTGACGATGCCGATCTGATCGCTGGGCCGGAGCTCGCGCACGAGAAGACGCAGCGCGCGCTTGACGAGTTCGAGGCGGTTCTCCCTGGACATCGAGCCGGATGTGTCGATGACGAAGACGAGAGTCGCGTCCTTGCGCCGATGGTCGGGAACGTCGCGTCCCTGGATGCCGACGCGAGCGATCCACGTGTCAGTCGAGAAGGGCGAGCGAGCGCCGTCGACGTGGATGGCGAAAGCGCCCTTGTGCGGCAGTGGGTACTCCTGGTCGAAGTAGTTTACAAACTCCTCGACACGCACCGAGTCCGGATCGGGCCTGTTGCCGTCCTGCACGAAGCGTCGGGCGACAGAGTATGAGGCAGTGTCGACATCCATGGCAAACGTCGAGAGGTGGTCGGCCCGCGCATCGATGAAGGGATTTACCCCGTAGTTCTGGAAGAAGGTGGTGTCGTAGGACGGAGGAGAGGGAGGGACGAAGCCCGTATCGCCGTAGTCGCGATTGGGTTGTGCGGGGTGGGTTGGAGGCAGGGCGCCGCCGGAAGGAGGAGGGGGTGCTCCGGCTGCTGCGGCGCCTGCCGCGGATTGTGGGGCCGACTGCGATGACTCGGCCGTGGCTGACTGAGCTTCCATCGCGTTTGAATCTGAGACTTTATGTGTGGTCCCAACGGAACTTTGACCAGTCCGCCGAATTTCAGCAGCGGTTAGACCGCCCGATTGAGCATCCTTCATTCCTGCGGCAACGCCGTCGGCGACCGCCTTTGCGATGTCCTCAGCTGAAGGGAGTGAAGGATCCGGAGCTGGGAGGGCGCGGGCAGCCTGAACGGCTTGGGTGGACGCACTTTCGGTCTTAGCGTCCTGGTGAGAGGAGCTGGTGTCTTCCGCCACCATTGCGTCCACACCGGCCCTTACGGCAGCAGTAGATCTGCTTTCCTCCTCGACAACTGCGGCCTGCGCGGGCTTGGGAGCCTGTGGAGCCTTCGCCGGCTGCGCGGGGGCGGGTTGCTGCTGAACCATTGACGGCGCTTCAGCTACTGGTGCATCGGGTGCCGGTGCGGATTGGGCAGCCGGGGCTGCGGGGCGAGCAGGGGCCGGTGGTGCGGGCTCTTCGGAAGCACCTGAGCCGCATGCGACGAACAGGAGGCCGAATAGCGCGATTCCGGTAATGACGAGGGCTGTCGTGAATGTAGATTTCATCGTTGGCTTTCTCCTTTGCTGAGTTGGAGGTTCGACGGTGCCGAACGGTTGGCGCGTTCGGCACCGTCGAAGTAGGGGTACCTACCTCCACGAGATGCCCGTCGCCATGCTGACGAGCTTGGCGAACTCGGTTACATCGGGGTCTTCGCGGAGCATGTTGCCGACGCGGTCGGCGTGGTAGCGCACGTCCTCGAACGTGGTGTGCTGGGCCCAGTAGCTCTCGCGGAGCACCTCGGCGTACTGGGCAACGGTGGTTGCTAGCTGGAAGCGCGGTGATGCATCCTCGAAACGTCCGCGAATGTCGCGCCTGTTGAAGTTCCGGCTTTCCTCGTGGATCTGGTAGGTGTCAGGGTCTTGATAGCGCACGTTCACCTTGGCGATGGGGCCGTCGGAATGCTCGAACAGGCGAAGCTCGTAGAGGGCCGTCACGCTGTGTCCGGCGCCGACCTCGCCTGCGTCGACGTAGTCGTTGCGGAAGTCGCGGTCTGCAACGTCGCGATTCTCGTATCCGATCAGCCGGTAGCTGTGGACGACATCGGGGTTGAATGAGACCTGGACTTTGGCGTCCTTGGCGATGACCTGCAGGGTGGAGGTGAGGTTGTCGACGAAGGACTTCCATGCCTCGCTGAGGTTGTCGATGTAGATGTAGTTGCCGTTGCCGTCGTTGGCGAGCTGCTCGAGGAGGACATCGTTGTAGTTGCCCATGCCGACGCCGACGGTGGAGAGATTCACGCCCTGATTGACGTAGCGGCGGACCTGCCGGAGGATTGCGTCGGGACCGGTCTGTCCGACGTTCGCCACGCCGTCCGATAGGAGGATGACCCTGGTAATGCGCCTGGGGTCGAGCCAGCGGTCAGCCATCTGGTAGCCGATCTTGAGGCCCTCTTCGGCATTAGTGGAACCACCGGCGTGGAGACCGTCGATGATGTCGATGATGTAGTCGTCGTGCCGCGCTTCCGTGGGATTGAGAACTGCGTGTCCGCGGTCTCCGTAGGTGACGATGCCAATGTGGTCGGTCGGTCGAAGCTCGCGGACAAGGAGGCGCAGGGCGCGCTGGACGAGTCCGAGTCGGTTTCCGCTATTCATGGAGCCGGAGGTGTCGATGACAAAGACGAGAGTCGCGTCCTTGCGGTGGTGGTCGGGCACGTCACGTCCCTGTATACCCACGCGGGCGATCCATGTGTCGCGCGTGAAGGGCGAACGGGCACCGTCGACGTGAATGCCAAACGCGCCTCTGTGCGGCTGCGGATAGTCCTGATCGAAGTAGTTGACGAACTCCTCGACTCGCACCGAGTCAGGATCGGGCCTGTTGCCGTCCAGCACGAAGCGCCGGGCGACAGAGTATGAGGCCGTGTCGACGTCCATAGCGAACGTGGACAGGTGGTCGGCGCGTGCGTCGATGAAGGGGTTGACACCGTAGTTCTGGAAGAAAGTGGCGTCGTAGGACGGAGGCGAGGGCGGAACGTATCCGGTGTCGCCGTAGTCGCGGTGGGGCTGAGGGACCGGGGCTGGCGGCACTCCGCCTTGCCTGGGAGGACGCGGGGGCGCGCCTGCGGGTGCGGCGGGTGGGGGAGCGGCAGCAGCCTGCGCGGGAGCCGGCCTTGCTGCTGGGGCAGGTGCAGGTGCCTGTTGCATTTGGACTGGTGCAGCCGCGGGGGCAGGCGCGGGTGCCGGGGCCGGTGCAGGTGCCGGATACGGGGCTGCAGGAGCAGGTGCGGGAGCTGGAGCGGGTGCGGCCGTGGTTTCGGAGTCCTCGTCGTCGCTGTAGCCGCAGGCGACGATCACTGTGCTTAGCATTGCTATTCCGATGATGAAGATAAGGGTCTTGTAGATGGATTTCATTTCCGATTTCTCCTTCTGATTCATGAGTTACCGATGTCCGCCGTTCCGATGCGAGTCGCGTTATCGACTCACATCCAGAATCTCACTCATGTGGTACGCTTCAAGAACCGGATGTGTCACATTCACGTATAAACGAGTGTCAAAGGTGTCACATTGAGGACGTTCGCCGAGCTTCTGACGGAGTACATCGAGCGCGCGGGAATCAGCGATTCGGAGCTGGCCCGGAGCATAGGAGTGCGCCGTCAGACCTTGTTTCGCTGGAAGGACGGGCAGATCCAGAGACCGCGTTATCGGGACGACGTAGTCCGTTGCGCGAAGCGGCTGCGTTTGACTCCCGAAGAGCGGGACTTATTGCTCACCGCTGCCGGATTTTCGCCCGAAACGCCGCCACTATCCGTCCGTGAACAGCCGCCGGAACCTGTGCAAGAGGCTCCTCCCGAAGAGGATTCAGAAGAGGAATCTCAGGAGGCAGCTCCTCAGCCCACGGTCACATCCTCGCGAAGACCTTGGGTGATCGGGTTTGCCGGAGGGCTGGTCATCGTTGTGGGGATCGCACTGGCCACAGCGATGCTCTCGAACGGTGAGGGCGAAGTTCCTGTCGCCGAAGTCGTTGCGACTCCCACGCAGACGCCAGAACCGACGACGCCTTCGGCAACGCCGACTGCGGTTGTCGAGACTCCCGTAGCGGAAACCCCGGAGGCAAAACTACTGGCTAAGGTGGTGACGACCCCGGAGCCCGATGCAGAGGAAGACACCGTGGTGATCGCGCGGTTCGTGAACTACACAGGGGGAGTGACAGGATACAACGTCGCGGGACGAATAAAGGCCGCGCTCGAAGAGGAGATCAGGGCGGAATTCCTTCCCAGCATCGAGATCAAGGTGCTCGCCGAGGACGTGCGTGACGAGGCTGAGGCCCAGGAGGTGGCGCAGCGGACGAAGGCCTCGATCGTCATCTGGGGGGAGTACGACAGCGGGCGTGCGCAGGCGAGGTTCACGGTCCCTGCGCTGCACGGCTCAATGGAGGAGAGCCAGGTCGAGCGGCCGGTTCTCAACCCCACAGATCTGACCGCCACGATCAATACCGAGCTGCCGCACGACGTGAGGCTGCTGGCGCTGTTGATCTTCGCTGAGCTCTACGAGAGCGGCGAGGACTCGAAGAAGGCGCGAGACGCCTTGGATGAAGCACTGACGACGCTGCCGAAGGAGCCGGATACTGTCGCGACTATCTATTTCCGTCTCGGTTACCTGTACCAGGTTAAGGAACCGCCTAATCTTGCGGCCGCCGAGAAGTACTACACGCTGGCCATACTTTACGGCCCCAATTCTCCGACGCCGTACTACAATCGAGGCCTTGTTTACTGGGATCAAGGCGAAGTTGACAACGCAATCAACGACTACACGGACTCGCTCTTCCGCAACCCGCGCGACCCCAAGGCGCTACACTTTAGGGGATTTGCTTACCTTGAACGCAACAGGCCGGGTGACGTAATACGAGCCATTGATGATTTTTCGAAGTCGATCGAATTCGATGATACCGTACTGGAGAACTACTTCAGCCGGGGCGTTGCATACACTAAGCTCGGCGGAGCCCACGACGATCAGTCGCTAAAGGACTTTCACCATGTCCTTTCTGTTGATTCCGATCACAAGGGTTCACTAAACAATCTATGCTGGTTCATGAGCCTAGGAGGTCGTGCGGCAGAGGGGCTGCCATACTGCGACCGTGCCCTCAGCATCGACCCTGACTATTATCTCGCTTATGACAGTAGGGGCCTCGCCCATGCGTTGCTGGGCGACCACGAGAAAGCAATTGAGGACTTCACGAAGTTTCTTGAGTGGCTGGGAACCCAGTCGGGTGACACTTACAGCAAGTACGGGCCTAGGCGTGAGCGGTGGGTCGAGAGTCTCAGCAAGGGAGAGAACCCCTTCGACGAGGCTGAGTTGCTGGCGCTCAGGCAGGAGTAGTTTCGCGCTACTCCGCCCTTCGACAAGCTCAGGGCGAACGTTTGCTGTAACTGGTACTGAGCTTGTCGAAGCAGATCGCAACAGTTAGGCAATGGCCTCGGAACAAGTCTAGCTGAAATCGACGTTTTCGAGCGTGAACTCGTTCAAAGGGTCGGTCAGGTAGGAGTCGAGGTATGGCGAGTAGGTCTTGACGGAGACTGTGCGGCTCGACGGGTCGCACTTGACCAGGCGCAGATAGCCGCCTCCGCCCTCGTCCATGTCCTGGTAGTTGGAGAGCATCTGGTGGACGACGTTGCCTTCATTGCCCGTGCCTACGGTGTGGGCGGAGCCGAGAAAGTGGCCGTTGAAGACGAAGCGCACGTTCTCGTGTCGTCGCAATGTCTTTACCCAAGTCTCCTGGCCGTCGTTGGCTCCCTCGGGGTCTGTGGCGATTCCGAATCCCCCAGGCTTCGAGTTGTGGTCGGGACGGCTTCCGTACAGGGTCGCGTCGTTGCACACGTGGCTGTGGGTGAGCATGAGGACGTGCCGGTCGGGGTGGGACGCGATGATGTCGTTGGCCCATTGCAGGACGCGATCGCGCGGCTGGAACTCCAGCGCGACGATGAGCCATCCGGTGCCAGCGGCCTCGAACCGATGGTAGGTGTTCTCCATCTTGTCGGGCTCGAACGTTCCGCCGAAGGTGGGCAGCGACTCGTACCGGCTGACGGGGAAGTACTCGTTGAAGAGGGGGGAGTCTCGAACGTCGCAGGTGCCTCCCGTCCCCATGTCGTGGTTGCCCATGACGAGAGCGTAGGGCACTTTCCCGTCGAGCACGCTCATGCTCTCCGCCGCGTTCCGCCACTGCGGTTCGGTGTTCCCGTTCGTGATGTCGCCCTCGTGGAGAGTGAAGACGATGTTGTGCTCGTCGCGGTTCTGGGCGATCCACTGCGTCTGGGCAGTGAAGATGTGCGGGAAGGACTCGGCGTATATCTGGGTGTCGGGCAGGATGGCGAGTGTGAAGGGGGTTGGCATGGGGGGACGTACTCCAAGTTGGTGAGTGTGTTCATGCTATCAGGACATAAGGGTGGTGTGGCAAGGCGGAGATTCACCACAGAGGGCACAAGGGAGCACAGAGAGGAGTTGCATTAATGTCTTTGAGCAGTGTGGTCATTTGGTTGAAAGCGCCAAAGATATCAATAAAATTAATATATATATTGACTTTATTGATATTATTTGGTATTGTGACTCGTAATTCTTGCTGTCTTCGTCTTTCTGGGAGCGGATTATGGCTAGTCCCTGGCAGGATCTTACCGATCTGACCGGCGACGGAGAGTTTACCGTCGAGCGGGTCCGGCTCAGCGATAAGGATATCGCTATCGAGGGGAGCTTCGATCTCCCGCCGCTGGCGCGGCTCTCGGCGGAGGACCAGGTCTTCGTGATGGCCTTTGTGCAGTGTCACGGGTCGATCAAGCAGATGGAGCGCATCTTCGGGATCAGCTATCCGACGGTCAAGAAGCGGCTGGACAACATCGCGAGCCGGTTCGAGTTCGTGATAAGCGAACCTGAGCCAGTCGACGACGCGGAGCGCTCCGAGGTCATCGACCAACTGGAACGCGGGGAGATATCCGTCGACGAGGCGGTGGAGAGGCTGTCGGGGTGATGATGTTTCCGCCGTCGATGCTGCGAGTGCGCGTTCTGGACAAGGATAGCCGGGTGAGCTTGTGGATACCGCTCATCCTCGTGTGGCCGCTCGTGCTCGGACTCTATCTCCTCCTGGTCCCGTGCATCGTAGTCGCCGCAATCGTGACGTGGCGCAGCGGCTGGGGAAGGCAGATTCTCTTCGGCGGGCCCGCTCTGTTTCGCCTGTATTGCGACCTGCGCGGTCTCAAAATCGATGTCACGGAGCCCAAAGAGTCGGTGTTGATCTATTTCAAGTGAACGGAGGAGGACGCTGATGAGCAACGACACTCAACGCATTCTCGAAATGCTCTCCGAGGGGAAGGTCACTGTGGACGAGGCGGAGCGGCTGCTTGAGGCGCTCGGCGGACACGGGCCGACGCCAACGACCGAGCCGATCACTGATTCGGAGACTCGTGAGGATGACGAACAGGAGGCATGGGAAGAGGGTGACCAAAGAGAGCCTATCGGCCCGAGCTCTGGCATAAGAATGGGCGCAGGAGCGTTCGTCAGTGAAGGGGTGAATGTTCCTCCGGGCAGCGTGATAGGCATGGGGGCCAATATTAGTGAGGGCGTCATTATCGAGAGTGCCATCGAGATCGGTATGGGAGCATTTATCGGTGAAGCCGCACACCTGATGAAGGACTGCAAGATCGGTAAAGGCGCGAACATAGGCGAAGGAGCGAAGATCGGTGCGGACGCCACCATAGATACGGGTGCGTTTGTTGGCGAGGGAGCGAAGATTGGCGCGCGGGCCACTCTTGGGATGGGAGCGTTCATCGGTGAGGAGGCGGAAGTGAGGCCCGGCAGCCATGTGCCAGCGGGCGGGAATGTAGCGGCGCGCGCAGTGTGGTGAATCCGCTGTCCCAGTCCGATGTCAGAGCGACAGTTATCAGGGAGGAAGGCCGATGAACAACGATAGTGAACGCGTACTCGGAATACTGTCCGAGGGGAAGATTACCGTGGAGGAGGCCGAGCGGCTGCTTGAGGCGCTCGGCGGACACGGACCGACATCCAATCCGGCGCCCGATTCGATCCCAGAAACGGAGACTCGCGAGGACGGTGACGAAGAAGAGAGGCAGCAGAATAGGAGTGATCGTGCTGAAAATGGCCCTGTCGTCAAGATGGGTATCGGCGCTTTCGTCAGTCCCGACGTGCAAGTCCCCACCGGGAGCGTGATTGGGACCGGGGCCTTCGTTGATACCGGGGTCGTCATTCAGAGCGCTATCAAGATCGGCAATGGAGCATACATCGGAGAGGGGACTCAACTTCGAAAGGGCTGCAAGATCGGCTCCGGCGCTTACGTTGGCGAGCGCGCAGTAATCGGTGAAGGCGCAAGGATACGATCCGGCAGCCAGGTACCCGATGGCAAGAATATACCGCCGGGCTCGGTCTGGTGAATCGTTCTGCCCGTGAACGGCTTTTGGGCGATCGTTAGTGAGGAGGAATCTGATGGACGATAACGGCAAACGAATACTTGAGATGCTCTCCGAGGGCAAGATAAGCGTAGACGAGGCGGAGCGGCTCATGTCGCTTGTGGAGACTCCCGCGTCACCGGAGCCTTTGGAGCTAGGGTCGCGACTGCGTCGGGGTCCAGGCAAGTACCTGCGGATTGTCGGTGTGGACGGGGATCAGCGATTCGATATCCGCGTTCCGCTGAGCCTTATTCGCGGCGGGGTGAAGCTGGGTGGCCTCTTTGCCAGCGGTCCCGGAGGGAAGGTGGGCGAGCGACTGAAGGAGCGAGGCATTGATCTCTCTCAACTGGATGGAGACTCCGGTCTGGACGATCTCATCGAGGGGCTGGCCGAGTTTGAGATGGACGTTGAGGAAGGCGGCGAGCGGGTGGTTATCTATACGGAGTAGGGGAATTTTGATTCAGGCTGCTTACTCAAAACACCCTCGTCCTAGCCCTCTCCCACGACGGCAGAGGGGACACTCTCCTCCACCTCTCCCGCCCAGAGGCGGCGCATTTCGTCGGAGGTGTTGAGGAGTTCGGTGAGGGAGCCTTCAGCTTCGACGCGGCCGTCTCTTAGGACGATGACGTGGTCAGCGCGGCGGAGGGCTGCGCGGCGGTGGGAGACGACGAGGGCGGTGGCGTCAGGGCGCTCGAAGAGGCGGTCCCAAAGCTGCTGCTCGGTGTCGACGTCGAGGCCGGACGACAGGTCGTCGAAGACGAGGAGCTCGGGGTCGCGGACGAACATCCTGGCGGCAGCTGAGCGGCGGATCTGACCGCCGGACAACTTGACGCCGCGCGCGCCAACGACGGTGTCGAGTCCGTCGCTTAGCTCGCGCACGTCCTGCTCCATGACGGCGGCGTTGAGGGCGCCTTTTAGATCGATCCTTTCCTCCGGCAAGCCTAAGAGGATGTTGTCGCGGAGCGGTTCGCTGAAGAGGCGGGGCACCTGCGAGGTGTAGGCTGATCGCGGGGGCACGAAGAAGGTCGCGAGGTCGTCGACCGGCTCGCCGTTCCACCTGACCACACCGGAGTCCTTGGGCAGAAGGCCGAGCAGGACGCGGAGCAGGGTGGTCTTTCCCGAGCCGATCCGTCCGGTCACTACGGTGAGGGAGCCGCGCGGAACGCGGAGAGAAATGTCGTCGATGCCTCGTCCGTTGTCGCCGTAGCGGTAGGTGAGGCCCTCAGCCTCCACGAGGTCGAGGCGGTGGGCGTCGGTCTTGGCGGCAAAGGGCACGTCGGGCAGGTCGCCCGCGAGGTAAGCTCTCTGGTGTTGAACGAGGCGACCGGCGGGCGCGCTGGGTATGAGCCCTCTCAGCCGGTCGAACGAGACCCCAGTTTGGCGGTACTCGGCGAGAACGGCGCCGACCTCGGTGTTCAGCCAGCCGACCATGTAGAGGTAGCTGACGAAGAGGGCAAAATCGCCGATGGTGAACGAGCCGTCGCGCATGGCGGACGCCGCGATGAGCAGAATGAGTCCGGTGCCTATAGTCACGGTGTTTTGGAAGACGGAGTTGAGGGACTGCGTCAAGAGCGTGTCACGGATGGTATAGGTTTTGCGGCGACTGTTGAGACGCTTGAACTCGGCGATCATCCTGCCCTCGGCGTTGGCAACCTTGATGGCCTCAACGGAGCCGAACATCTCGCCGAGCAGGCTGGTTACGTCTCCTGTGGCCTCCCTGTTGTCGAGGCGGAAGCGGCGGAGCCATCGAGACGCCGCGCTCACGATGACCGTGATGACGGCGAGCGGCAGGAATACGTAGAAGGTGATGACGGTGTTGATGCCGGCCATGATGTACATGGCGACTATACCGAAGACGAGGAGAGGGAAGGCGAATCCGATGCGCTGGAGGTACTTGTTGACGTAGTCGACGTCCTCGCGGAAGCGGGTTACGGCCTCGCCGGTCGACTCGGGAAGGGCGTTGTTGCCGGGCTGATCGAGGATGTGGTCGAAGATGTTCTTTCGCAGGAGAGTGGCGAAGGTGAACTCGACGCGAACGGAGAGGATGATGTTCCCGAAGATCATGAGGGAACGAGTGACAGCGAGGGCCAGCAGGATGGCGGCGAGGCTCCAGAATCCGACCGTCGCAGTCTGCTCGTTGGTCATGTTGTCGAAGATGGCGCGGCTTGTCAGTGCGATACCCTGGGGGATGAGCCCTATGCTAAGGGTGCGGGCGGCGAGCATGACGAAGTAGCGCGGCTGGTATTTAGTGAGACGGACGAGATATCTCAGGGTGCTCACGTCAGCACCTCTTCAAGTCCCGTCTGCAGAAGGCGGTGGAACTGCGTCGCCGGGTCGCTGGCAAGGGCCTCGCGCTCTCCGTGCTCGACGACACGGCCCTGTTCGAGGATGGCGATCTCATCGCAGCGCCGGATGGTGACGAGGTGGTGTGCGATGACGATGACCGTGCGGTCCTTGACGAGACGGTCGACGGCGCGCTCGATCATCTGCTCGGTGCTGCGGTCAAGACGGGACGACGCCTCGTCGAGTATGAGGACGCCCGATCCGGCGAGGAAGACCCGGGCGAAGGCGAGAAGCTGCGCCTCGCCGGCGGAGAGACCGGCGCCCTCGGCCAGCAGGCGGGTATCGAGGCCGTCCGGCAGGGACTCGATCCAGTCCCTCATTCCAAGCTCGCCGATCACCTCGAGGAGCCGCTCGTCGCTGATGGACTCGTCGAAGAAGGTGAGGTTCTCGCGCACCGTCCCGTGAAAGAGGCGAACGTCCTGCGTGACCATCGAGATGTGTTGGCGCAAGTGGTCGATGGGCATCCGTCGGATGTCCTCCCCGCCGACTTTGACGACGCCGCAGGTCGGGTCGTAGAGCCGGAACAGAAGGCGGGTCATCGTGGTCTTGCCGCTGCCGGTGCGACCGAGGAGTCCGAGGACCCGGCCCGGTTTGAGATCGAGCGTGACGTTGTGCAGGACAGGCTCGTCGCTGTAGGCGAAAGTCACGTCGTCGAAGTCGACTGAGAGTGGAACGCCGTCAACCACCTCCACGCGGTCTTGCGAAGGCGGATCGAGGATGGTCTTGCGTACGTTGTCCAGCTCCACGATGCGGGCGATGGCTGCCGTGGCTCGCTGGAAGTTGTCGAGTTGCTGCGTGAAGCGATTGATGGGCATCACGAGCATCTGAGTGTAGTGGAAGATCAGGTAGACGGTGCCGAGCGTGATCCAATCGCCGAAGTAGAGGTAGGCCCCGAGCGATAGGGAAATGGCACTGCCGACTCCGAACATGAACATGGTGGTGCTGAACATGACGCTGCTCATCAGGCCGGCCTTGAGGGCTTTTTGGTACCAGTTCCGCATGAGCTCGTGGAAGCGGAGCATGACGTAGGGCTTGGCGTCGTTGGAGCGGATGTCTTCGGTACCGGAGAGTCGTTCTTCGAGGAAACCGAAGGTGCCGGCGCTGGCCTCGCGGTTGGCCTTCCAGTAGGGGACGGCGATGGTGCGGATGCTCGTCAGGATGAACATCCCTCCGCCGACGAAGATGCCCAGTGTCAGCCCTGCTCGCCAGTCCTCGCGAAGCAGGAGCGCGAGGATGCCGATCAACAGGATGAGGCTGCCGAGCATCTCGAAGATGAAGAGGGAGAAGAAGGTGCCCAGCTCATTGGGGTCGCCGTCGACGCGCTCGATCATCTCGCCGGGCGTGTGCTCGTTGTGGTAAGCCATGTCGAGCGAGAGGGCGTGCTCAGCGAGGTCCTCACGGATGTTATTGGTGGCGGTCCAGCCGACGCGCTCGGAGAAGTAGGTGGCGAAGACCTGCACGATCTGCTGGATCATGGTGACTACGATGAAGAGGACGGCCGCTGCGGTGAGACGTTCGAGGGGGCTGCCCTTCTGCGCCTCGTCGATGAAGTAGCGGATGATCTGGGGTAGGACGAGCTGGAGGCCGAGTCCGGTGAAGAGGAGGATGCCGAGCGTGATGACCCACGGAAGCTGGGGCAGCATGTACCTTCGGAGCAGGCTGCCGTACTTCCGCGCCTTGACGGTGACCTCAGGTTCTCTGAATGTGGCGGGCAGGTTCATGGGGAGAGAAAGAAGAACGCCTTGAGTATTATACCAATTCGTTTTGACCACACCTTCAATCCGTCATTCCCACGAAAGCGGGAATCCCTAAGGGCTTGCCAGCGAAAATATGGCTCCATCACACCAAATTGGTATGAGTTGACTTGGATGAAGATTCTCTGGTTTCATGGAACGACTCTACAACTTCAAGCGGACTTGAAGTCAACCCCCTTGCTGGAGGAGTGATGCCGTCGCTACCGAACAGCCTCGCGATTGGCGAGATGGCGTCTCGAAGCGGGGTTCGGACATCGACGCTCCGATACTATGAGGAGCGCGGGCTGATCTTTTCGGAGAGAACGGCAGGCGGTCAGCGCCGGTATGCCCGGGAGACGCTGAGGCGTGTTGCGGTTATCCGGGCCGCTCAGATCCTCGGACTCACCCTAGAAGAGATACTGTGGGCCCTGAGCGAGCTCCCGCATGCGCGGACTCCCAACCGACAGGACTGGGAGCGGTTGTCACGGACATGGCGCGATTCGCTGGACAGCCGCATAGCTGAGCTTGAGGCGCTACGAGACAGACTGTCCGGGTGCATTGGCTGCGGCTGTCTCTCGCTTGAAAACTGCAGTATCTTCAATCCGGGCGATCAAGCCGCCGACGCTGGCGCTGGCCCTCAATACCTCTTCGGTGAAGCAATAGGTCCTGACACTGAGAGATCCTTCTAAATAGCCCAATTGCATCACGATGCCGCAAGGAACCTTCTACCGAATACCGCAGACATTGCAACTTATACCAGTCTGGTGTGATGGGGCCATGTTTTCGCTTGCCGACCCTTATGGATTTTCGCTTTCGCGGGAATGACGGGAAATGTCAACATTGCCGGACCTCACGTGACATGTGGAGGGCGTGAGTACGAAATACGGAGCGTGTGGAAACATGACACAGGTCTGAGGGGGCAGTAAGTACGAGGGGGTCACATTTACCCCGACATTTCCTGACGTATCCTGACATTTGGAGGGAGTGAGTACGAAATGGGGAGCGTGTAGAAAAAAGTAGCGAGTATGGCTTGGGAAACATGACACAGGTCTGAGGGGGTAGTAAGTACGAGGGGGGCACATTTAACCTGACATTTCCTGACATATCCTGACACGTTCGATTGGGTCGCTTGGTCTGATGACGGTAAGTGTTCAGTTTTGGTGAGATGAACTCCCCTCCCCCTGTGGATACCCGCCTTCGCGAGTATGACGTTGCTTCGCTTTACTTATGTGTTTGTGTTCTCACGGACTCTGAACAGTTACGAATGACGTTCACTCCGAGACTCATGGTAGATTACATGTTCGTATATGTCAAATTGGGATTTTCTCTGATGCTAGGAAGGAGGAATCAAGTGTCACCGGCTTGCGGCGGCGTGGACGTATTCGAGTTTGATCTTGGCGGCGACGGTGCCGATGAAGTGGTAGCCGACGGAGATTTCGCCGACCATGGTGCAGAGGCTCAGGCCGTCCCAACGAGGGACGCCGAATTCGTCTTCCATCCAGAGGATGAGGTCTGAGTAGGCCTGCGCGACGGAGCGCTCCATCGGGCTACCGGTGGCGACGGCCATGATCTGGTCTTTGGAGCGGATGCGAGGTCGTGGAATCGTTTGGCCCTTTAGCAGGTCGATGGTCATTGTGACGGTCGCGGGCATTTCGAGGGCTGTTCCGCACAGCTCGCCGTCGCCCTGGGCGGCGTGGGCGTCTCCGAGATGGAGGAGGGCACCCTCGACGTAGACGGGCAGGTAGATGGTGCTGCCGTCGGTGACCTCCTTGATGTCCATGTTGCCGCCGTAGTCGCCGGCGGGGGAGGTAGTCGGACTGCCGAAGTCGGGCGCGCACCCGATAGTGCCGATCATGGGGCGGTAGGGCAGGGCAACGCTGGGACTCCACCAGACCTTGCCGTCCTGTACGGGGGCGATGCGGGTGTTGACGGGGATGTCGTGGCCGAGGAACTCGGCGAGGCCGCGTCGCGCCCACGTCATGTCGTTGGCCGCCTGATCGATTCGGGCCTCGATCTTCTCGATGTGGACGGCGAGGGTGTCGCCCTTTTCAGCGTCCTCGACCCAGATGGGGCCGGACTGCGGGTTGCCCTGCGGCTTTTTAGCCAGGTCGCGGTGGTCGCCCTTTTTACGAACGAGACCGTTGAAGGTGTCCTCCGTCTCGATACGGACTGTTTCGCCGGGCCGGATGGAGAGTGCAGGTGGGTTGTGTCTGCTGATTTCGTAGTAGAGCTTGCCGAGTGGCAGTTCTTTCATGGTGTGACCTCGTGTGCAGGTTTGCAGGAGACGATATCATACTGGTGCGCGGGTTAGACCCAGGCACTTATTCGTCGTCGGGTGCAGTGGGAGATCGAACCGTTTAGACCTGTCAACAATGTGATATAGAATGCCAACATGGTGAACATGCGAACATTCTAGGTAGGGTGACATTTCCCCTTATTCCGCCTTTCTTTGTCATTCCGAGCGGAGCGAGGAGGTTGAAATCTGTGCCTAACGCGACGATTTTAGATTCTTCACTCCGCTTCGCTGCGTTCAGAATGACAGAATGTCAACACAATCTAGTATTCGAGTGGCTCACCTCATATAAAGCCTAGGCAGCATGTCCAATGTCGAAACTCGCTTTGATAGTCCGCCATGCCGAGCCTGAGACTCTGGCCGAAAACTATACGACAACACTCGAGGAACGAGGTTTCGAGTTTAGGCCTCTCAACGTTTTTGAGGGTGCTCCTGATTTCGAGAGGTTTGAGGCACCTACGTTGGGAGACGTTGACCTCATTGTGGTGCTTGGCGGGCCTCAGTCGGCCAACGACGAGTATCCGGCGCTGCGTTCGGAGCGAAGGTATCTCACGGATGCGATGGCCTCGGGCGTGCCGATCTTCGGGGTGTGCTTGGGCGCTCAGTTGATGGCGCGGTGTCTTGGCGGGGATGTGAGTCCGACGGGCGGCTATGAATTCGGTCTGCGGAAAATCTGGATCACCGAGGAGGGGAGTCGCGATCCGGTCTTCAGCAAGCTGCGTGTGCCACTGGTCCCGACGCTGCATGGCGAGTGTTTCAGCGTGCCTCCCGGAGCCGTTGAACTGGCCTACGGCTATATGCTGTGCCGAGACGGGACGTTCATGAGGCAGAGCCTGGCCTTTCGACATGGAATCTCCTATGGATTCCAGTTCGAGCCTCAGCTCACACTCAACGAGCTTCGGGTCTGGAACAGGGAGTTGGGGGATGATTACGACAAGATGGGGCCCCTGTTCGATCCCGCGGTTGAGGCCGAAACCAATCTACGAGAGTTCGCAGCCTATTCGCCGATATACGAAGCGCAGTCGAGGGATATGCTGCTTGCTTTCTGTGACAATGCAGGGTTGGCTTAGAGCCGATGGCTGCCGCCTATGTGCATACTCTTTCGTTGACCGAATTTCCGTAGCTGAGTAAGATACGTAGGCGCGATGAACGCCCGTGCTCGTACCGCGTAATCCCTCGAAACGCCCCGGTTGCGCTATGAACCCCTCGGATCGGACGAACTCCAAGAACCTCCTCGTTGTCGGTGGAGCGGATGGGATCGGCATGTGGCTGGTCAAGAGGGTTTTGGGAAAGGTTCCGGAGGTGGGCCGGATTACCCTGGCTGACATCAAACCACTGAACACCTCAGGCGGCGAGCGTGGGCACAATCCTGATCCCAAGCACGTAGCTGAATTAAGGCAGTTGCCTAAGCCAGTCGACGCCGTTCGTCTGGAGAACGGTTGCGAATTCGCCGATTGGGCTGCTGTCGAGACAGGCGCGGCAGGGCCTTTCGGCCCTTTGGGGCTTGAGAACTACGGACTGGTCATGCTGGCGGTGCCAGAGAACCAGATCGAAGTCGCTTGCTCCGCGATCCTGCCCCGCCTCAAGTTGGGCGCGACGGTTTTCGATGTGGTCTCAACGAAGACGCGGGCCATGGCGGCGATGCTCGAACACGCACCCGACGGAGTTGGAGTGCTGGGCACACACCCGCTCTTCGGCCCGGCCGTTCCGGATGTCATCGGTCAGACTTTTATGGTGGCCCCAACGGAACGCACAGACGCTGACACGTACGATTGGCTGACGACGCTTCTTCGGTCCAAGGGCGCTATCGTCGAGGAGACCGACGCCGAGACACACGACCGCTACATGCTGCTGGTGCAGACGCTGGCGCATTACGCCTACCTCGTATTCGGCAAGACACTGGCGAAGGCATCGGACTTGGACTACACCTTCCAAGAGTCGCTTCGATACAGCACTCCGCCGTACAGCATCCTCGCTGCGTTCACGTCACGCATCATCGGCGGCAACCCGGCGCTCTATGCTCAGATTCAGGGACAGGCCGGCTCCGACGCGCTCCGCTCGATGTTCGTCGAGGCGGCGGAGGAGCTCGCCGGTCAATTCGCGCAGGGTGGGCCTGAGGTACTGACTGCCATCGAAGAAGTGGTCAAGCCCTTCAGAGGCAGTGACGTGGCCAAGGCATATGCCAACTCGATCGCGCTGGTCGACAGCGTACAGCAGAGCTATCGGGATCTGCACCAAAGGATGGAGTCGAAGGAGCTTACCATCGTCCAGGTGCGCGATCCGTTTTCGTACGACAGTACGGCACGACTTCACGTGGGTATCGTTACCGACGTTGACGGACGCAGCGTCGAGATTACCGAGCGGCAAGCCGTCGTAAACGGCAAATGGTACCTTGCCTACGACGAGGAGTCGGAGTCCGTGCTGAAAAAGGCAGGTAAGGGCGCTCGCCGAAAGACTGCCCGCATTGAGCGCAGAAATATCCGCAGGGTCTTCACGCCCGAGCAGACGAGGGAATGGCGCGCCGCCAACCTCGATCACCATCGACGCGACATTGCCGTGCTCGCCGATGAAGCGGTCGACGTGGAACACATCTGCTCAGTGCTCACTCGCCTCAACGAAGACGTACTCTCAGGCGAGGCGCTTAAGCCGGAGGGCGCGCAGTGGCTTAGCAGCTACGGCATGAACAACGTCCTGCTGAGGTTCACGATCTTCGGAGACCGGGACCCGCAGGCGTGTGTGCGGGACCTGACCGAGTCCCTGCGCCTATTCGGGATCAGGACTCGCCGGTGATGGTTCGCGGCTACGGATTCCTCGGATACGATCCGAAGACCTGTAGCTCAGAAACCCGACGCTCGACCGCAGCAAGGGCGTCACGCACGCCTTCGTCGTGTTGGTGCCCCAGCAAGTCGGCCAGAAAGACGTACTGCCCCAACTCGTGACGGGTGGGGCGCGACTCGATCTTTGCCATATTGATGTCGCGTTCGGCAAACTCTCCAAGAACACCGTAGAGCTGTCCGGGCGTGTCGGCGTCGAAGCCGAAGCAGATAGAGGTCTTGTCATTTCCGCTGGGGGGAGGACTGTTCCTGCCCATGGCGACGAAGCGGGTCATATTATTCGGGTTGTCCTCGATGCCGGCTTCCAGCACTGTCGCCCCGAACAGTTCCGCGGCCCGACGATTCCCGATGGCCGCCGAGTTTTGGCCCTCATTCAGGGCCTCTTCGACCGCGCCCGCCGTGCTGATCGAGGCGATGAGACTTGCGTTAGGGTAGGTCCTCTCTAAGTATAGGCGGCACTGCGCGAGCGCCTGGGGGTGCGACCTTATGGTCTCGATGTCCTCCCGTCGCGAACCTTCCGCTACGATCAGGCATTGCCGAATTGGAAGCACGACCTCGCCGACTATGGAGAGCGTCGAATCGTGAATCAAGTAATCGAGGGTCATGTTGACGGCGCCCTCGATGCTGTTCTCGATGGGGAGGACTGCTTCCTCGGTCTCCCTAGACTCGGCGGCAATCGCGGCGTCGCGGATGGACGGGAAGGGCAAGTGCTCCGAATCCGGGGCATAGAGAATGGCGGCCTCTTCGCTGAAGGTCCCTTGCGGCCCAAGATATGCGACCGTCGTACCCGGCGTCACGTGTCACTCCATCGAATAGGGTTTCCAGCGGATGAGGTCGGTTTCCGGAAGGACTGAGGGATTCACGCAGGCGCGAGGCCAGCGTCCTCGCAGCACGATGGCGATCTCGCGTCCCACTCGACGGCGACGCTCGGGCTCCATGCGCGAGGACGCCGAGCCGACGTGCGGCGAGAGGATTACGTTGTCCATCTTCAGGATCGGATTTTCGGGATCGGGTGGCTCTTTTTCGAGCACGTCCAGCCCAGCGGCGGATATCCACTTTTCATCAAGGGCGCGAATTAAGGCTTCCTCGTCCACGGTGTCGCCGCGACTCGTGTTGACGAAGATGGACTGAGGGCTCATAAGCCGGAACTGCGCTTCGCCCATCATGTGATGCGTCTCGCGAGTGGCGGGAGCGTGCATCGATACGATGTCCGAGCGCTGGAGAAGCTCTGTGAGTCCCACGGGCTCGACTCCGGCCTTCGTCATGGCGAGCTCGCTCAGGTAGGGGTCGTGAGCAAGGATGCGAAGTCCGAACGGCGCCGCCCGATGCGCCACGGCGCGGGCGATGTTGCCGAAGGAAATCAAACCGAGGGTCATGCCGAAGAGACGGGGGAAGGCGTACAGCACTCCTCGTCCTTGCAGCCATCGCTCGTCGCGGGCCATCTTGTCCATCAGGGTTACCCGTCGATACGTCGCCAGTATCAAGACCATCGTGTGGTCAGCGACTTCTTCGATGAAGACGTCGGGGACGTTGGTGACCGGAATGCCACGCTCGGTTGCCGCACCCACGTCGATCTTGTCGACGCCGACGCTCCCGGTGGAGATCACCTTGCACTTTTCGAGGGACTTGATTCCACGTCTCGTGAGATTGACTCGGTGGACGTATACCGCGTCCGCGTCTCGCGCCTCGGCGATGAACTCGTCCTCGTCTTCGGACACGATCTCTCGAATCTCGACATCCAGTGTGCCAAGTGACTCCATCTCGAGATCGTAGTTGGCTGGCTGCCCGCCCGCGGCGCTTGGTGAACGTTGAACGACTACCTTGTACATGAGGATTATGCTCTGTGAATTAGAATGTTGTTCAATGAAAGGACAGAATACGTGAGGAGGCTGAGCGTGTCTAGCGCGTAGCCTTCAATTCCGTAGTGGGAGGACTGTGGGAAGCGGCGCCAACTCCCAGCTCTCAGTCCGTCGACCGTTGAATCACCTTCGGGCCGAAGATACAATCGCGCTGAAAGCACGGTCTCCCATTGGACTTTCACTGCATGCGATATGAGGGGTAATGACGCCCAAATCGAAAACCGGGACAGGAGCCGGCATTCCCGGAGTCATTCGGGACGGATACAAACGCCCATTTGACCTCGCGATTATCGTTGGCGTCCATATTTTGCTGTTCCCTCTATTTGTAGCCCTTTGGATTGGCATTCCCTTGGCGATTTGGCTGGGAGACCGTGGTACGGTCTTCTACATCCAGGAGCGGGTTGGGAGAAGCGGCAGACGTTTCAACGTCGTCAAGTTCCGCACGATGATATTGGATGCCGAGTCGCAGACAGGCCCCATCTGGGCGGCGGAACGCGACAGCAGGACGACGAAAGTAGGGCGAGTCCTTCGTATGCTCCACCTCGACGAGCTTCCTCAAGTCATCAACATCCTGAGGGGCGAAATGAGCGTCGTCGGGCCGCGACCGGAGCGTCCTGAATTGGTAGAACGATTCAGCCGAGATGTGCCTGGGTTTTCAGAGCGAATCAGGGTGAGGCCCGGTGTGGCAGGGTTAGCCCAAGTACGAGGGACTGCGCAGACGCGGCCACGCGACAAGCTACGGTACGACAATCTGTATATCGAGACGCTGAGTCCATGGATGGACATCAAGCTTCTGTTTCTCTCCGTGTGGGTCGTGCTCAGACGAAGCCTACGATAAGGCTGTCGTGCGCTACTCGGTTTCGTTGCGCGTGTGTTGGACTGATTGCTACAATCCTCGCGTAGAAGCACCCCCTTATTTCCATACGGACAACGGCAGGAAGCATACCCATGGTACTCAGCGACCGCACGATACGGGAAGAGATCGACAAGGGGAGCATTGTGGTCGATCCATTGGGAGAGGGCTGCATCCAGCCCGCGAGCGTGGATGTTCATCTAGGCCCGCAGATATTGGTGTTCCGCAACTCCCGCCGTCCATATATCGACATTGGACAGGACATGACCGATCTCACTGAGATGGTCGAGACTGGAGATGACGTGCCCTTCATTCTCCATCCCGGTGAGTTCGTACTCGGCACTACCCTTGAGAACATCGAGATTCCGGGCCATCTCGTCGCGCGGCTGGAGGGGAAGAGTTCGTTGGGACGCATAGGGCTGCTGATACACTCGACGGCGGGTTACGTCGATCCGGGCTGGAAGGGACACCTCACGCTTGAGCTAAGCAACGTCGCCAATCTGCCCATCACCCTGTATCAGGGGATGAAGATCGGCCAGCTTTCTTTCCTGATGCTGACGACGCCTGCCGAGCAGCTTTACGGTTCTCCCAATTTGGGCAGCAAGTACCAAGGGCAGGTCGTCCCGACTCCGAGTCGTATGTACATGGACTTCCAGGACGAGAATTCCACGGACTAGGGCCATGAACTACATGCGAAGGGCGGTGACCCTCGCGAGTCAGGCCCTCGGCTCAACGAGTCCCAATCCTGCCGTCGGGGCCATCGTCGTAAAGAACGGCGAGATCGTGGGCGAAGGCTTCACTCAGCCGCCCGGTGGCGACCACGCGGAGGTCGTCGCCATCAAGCAGGCGGGCGCCCTTGCGAGCGGTGCGGCGCTCTACGTCACCCTGGAACCATGCAACCATACAGGACGCACGCCGCCATGTACGGAAGCGATTATCGCATCAGGCATATCCACCGTCCATGCAGCGGTACATGATCCAAACCCTGCCGTTGCCGGTGGCGGTCTCGAACGATTGGAAGCGGGAGGGGTTCGGACTCATTTTGGCGTGGAAGCGGCAACCGTGCAGCGACAGCTTGAGGGGTGGTTGAAGTACGTGACCACGGGTCGGCCCTTCGTCACTGCCAAATTTGCCATGAGCTTGGATGGGAAGATCGCCACGCACACGGGCGACTCGAAGTGGATCACAGGAGATAAGGCGAGGTGGCACGTCCACAAGATGCGTGCGGGGACCGATGCGATCATGGTCGGTATCGGCACGGTCTTGGCCGACGATCCCCGACTCACTGCCCGAGATGAACGCGGGAAGCCTTTGGCACGTCAGCCCCTCCGCGTGGTCGTCGATACGCTCGGCAGACTCCCTGCAATGGCCCGACTCATTAGGGAACCGGGCGAGGCCCTGTTAGCCGTAGGACCGGGCGTGGACCTGTTGCAGAATGAGGGCCGTGGAAACGGTCTAGAAATCCAGCAATTCCCTGTGTGGGAAGGGCATGTTGATATCGAACGGCTCATTGAATTCCTTGCGGCGGAACGGGACGTTACGAGCATAATGGTGGAAGGCGGCGGCACGCTGCTCGGCGCCCTGTTCGATCTCGGTCTGGTCGATAAGGTTGTTGCCTTCGTAGCGCCGACGATTATCGGCGGTAAGGGAGCGCCATCACCGGTCGGTGGGAAGGGCGTCGAAATGATGGCTGACGCACTCGAACTGGAACGGGTACGGTGGAAGAGGCTGGGGCGGGACATGCTCATCACCGGATACTGCTGAGGCGGAATGTTTACAGGAATCGTGGAAGAGGTGGGGACGGTCCGAGCGGCCGATCAGGGACGGCTGACCATAGCCGCCCGCGAAGTGATGCCGACACTGGAGATAGGCGGAAGCATTAGCGTCAACGGCACGTGCCTCACCGTTACCACGCTGGATTCCAACGAGTTCTCGGTTGATGTCGTGCCTGAGACGCTGCGGAGAACGAACCTCGGTCTTCTCAGTTCCAACAGTCCCGTCAATCTTGAACGCCCGCTTCGTGCCGATGGACGGCTGGACGGCCACATCGTACAGGGACACGTGGACGGGACGGGGACTATCGGTGAGATATCGTCGGACGGGGAAGCGTTGATGGTGCGGATAGACGTTCCATCGCAGGTTGCCCGATATGTGGTGGAGAAGGGGTTCATAGCTGTGGACGGGGTTAGTCTGACGGTTGTACACTGTGACGAAGCGGGCTTTTCGGTCACCGTGATACCGCATACCCGCGACCATACGGTATTCGGTTCACGCAGTGTCGGGGACGCCGTCAACATAGAGATCGACATCCTGGCGAAGTATGTCGAGAGGTTGACGGCAGGGAGATAGAGAAAGGGAACGATGCCGGAGATATCTGTCGATCAGGCCGTAGGCGATATCGCCAAAGGGCGCATGGTCATCGTTGTTGACGACGAGGACCGCGAGAATGAAGGCGACCTCATCATGGCCGCCGAGAAGGCCACTCCCGAGGCCATCAACTTCATCGTCCGTCATTCGAGCGGCATCGTCTGCGTTCCCTTGACCGCCCAAAGGCTCGAAGAGCTGCATCTCCCGATGATGGTTCGGGACAATACTGCCCGGCTGAGCACGGCGTTCACGGTGTCGGTCGACGCCCTGGAGGGGACCACCACCGGGGTTTCGGCTCACGATAGATGGGTCACCGTGCAGCGACTCGTCGCTCCCGACACGAGACCTGAAGACCTCGGAAGACCAGGCCACGTATTCCCACTTCGATACACCGATGGCGGCGTTCTCGTCCGAGCGGGTCACACGGAAGCGGCGGTTGACCTTTCTCGGATGGCTGGACTGGACCCGTCCGGCGTTCTGTGCGAACTCGTTAATGAGGACGGCACGATGATGCGTATGCCCGACCTGCTCCGCTTCTCGGAGGAGCATGGAATCGGCATCGTGAGCATTGCGAGCATCATTGCGTATCGGCGCGAGCACGAGCGGATTATCGAGCGAGTCGCCGACGCTCGCCTGCCGACCAAGAACGGCAAGTACACGATCACGTCCTATCGCAGTCTCGTGGACACGGCAGAGCATGTCGCGCTGGTCATAGGCGACATTTCGACCGACGATCCGGTGCTGGTGCGGGTGCACAGCGAGTGCCTGACCGGAGACGTGTTCGGCAGCCTGCGGTGTGACTGCGGGGAGCAGGTCGATCTGGCGCTCCAGGCCATCGAGAGCGAGGGCAGAGGGGTATTCCTCTACATGCGGCAGGAGGGTAGGGGGATCGGCATTCACAACAAGATCAAGGCATACAACCTGCAGGACCTTGGGCTCGATACCGTGGACGCCAACGTTCACCTCGGTTACGCTCCTGACATCCGACACTACGGCGTCGGCGCGCAGATACTCAACGATCTCGGTGTGACCAAGATGCGTATCCTCACCAACAACCCACGCAAGCTGAGCGGTCTTGACGGATTCGGCTTGGAGATCGTCGAGCGCGTACCAATCAAAGCCCAGCCGAACGAGGAAAACAGCCGGTACCTGGAGACCAAGAGGACCCGCCTCGGGCACCTGCTGGAAGAGTCTGACACGCACGTGAACGGCTCCGAGGGTGTTCTCGCCGAGGTGCAGGAGGCTGTAGATGCCGATTGAGATGCGGGGAAGTCTGCAGGGTGAGGGACTGAAGGTTGCCGTTGTCGTGGCGCGCTTCAATGACTTCATCACGTCGCGTCTGCTTGAGGGCGCGACCGCGGCCCTATCTCAGTACGGCGTGGCCGACGAAGACATTACCGTCGTCTCCGTTCCGGGTTCCTTTGAACTCCCGTTCGTTGCCAAGCTGCTGGCCGGGTCGAGTCGTCACGATGCCGTCGTCTGCTTAGGCGCGGTCATACGCGGAGAGACCGACCACTACGAGCATGTTGCGGGAGAGGCGGCAAAGGGCATAGGCGCAGCCGGAGTGTCTTCGGGTGTTCCCGTCATCTTCGGCGTTCTGACGACCGACACGGTCGAGCAGGCGATCAACCGGGCGGGCGGGAAGAGCGGCAACCACGGGTACAGTGCTGCAGTCACCGCAATCGAGATGGCCAACCTCGCCAAGCAGATCGACGCAGAATAGCCGCTTGGCAGGTTGAGTCGCCGTCAGTCCATCCTGTATAGGCGGATGGCGTCCTCGTCGAATTCAAGGCCGAATCCCGGAGTCTGTGGCAGGACCAGATCACCATCCTCGATCCTCGGCGGTTCCTTGTACAGCGGCAGCGACCATGGCATGTACTCCGTGTATATGCCGTTGGGAATCGCGGCCATGGCGTGGCAGAGGAACTCCGGCACCAGGTGACTCACGACCGGAATGTTGAACGACTCGGCAAGGTGGGCGACCTTCATCCAGCGAGTGAGACCGCCAACGCGCATGAGGTCGATCATCACGATGTCAATTGACCGTCGTTCGAGCATGTAGCGGAACGGCTCGATGCCGTAGTGATATTCCCCCGCCGCGATGGGCACGGTGAGGGTGTCGGCGACGCGGGCTTGTCCTTCGAGATCGAGATGGTCGACAGGGTCTTCCAGCCAGTACAGGCCGTATTCCTCCAGCTGCTTGCCGATGGTTATAGCCTGGTTCACTGACCACCCACGGTTGATGTCTACCATCAGGTCTATGTCGTCACCGACAGCCTCACGCAGAAGGCGGAGCCGCTCGACCTCTTTCGCGGGACTTGACTCGCCGCCGAGGCGAAGCTTCATTCCTCGGAATCCCTGCTCGACGAACGCGCGTCCCGCGTCAGGTATGTCCTCCGGGCGGTGTGGTCTCCAGAAGCTGCCGCTGGCGTAGACTTTGAGCCGGTCGGTGAAACCTCCCAGCAGCTTGTGGATGGGCTGTCCGGTGATCTTGCCGCGAATGTCCCACAGGGCGACCTCGATGCCGGCAATCGCGTGGACGGCCACTCCTGCGGTCGAGCCTGCTCCGGCTGCCCAGTAGAGGTCAGCGACGATGCTTTCGATATCCATCGGATTTCGCCCCACGACCTCCTGCGCCAGTGCGTCAACCGCGGCCTTGAGGGCGTTGTTCATCGACCATGGCACGAGGGTGGCGTGGCCGATGCCTTCGATGCCGTCGTTCGTGTGCAGCTGAATAGTCACGAATACCGTGGCGGGCGGCTTGCCGGCCAAATCGGTCGAAGCGCCGGGCTCGCGAGGTACTGCGACTACATGGGTCTCAAAACTCTGGATTACGGACATCAGGGCCTCGGATTCTGAATACTCCAGGAGACTCGGTATGGCATAATCTCCGAGAGTCTACTGGCTGTTTTGAAGTGCCATCACGAGGACGACGACGACGACAGGGATGATAATCATCCAAAGAATGCGTCTAGGGCTGATCTTCAATTGTCGCTCCTTGTGATGCCGTTTCGCCCAGAATCTTACCATACGAGCCCTCCGGATCCGGTATGAGTTATAGGTTGATCGCCCTCGACATAGATGGCACCATCCGCAGCAATGAGCATCCCCTGTCGGACAGAACGTGTCGCGCTTTGGAAGCCGCGCGCGAGGCGGGCGCGATCGTCACCATCGTCACCGGGAGGATGTACATCTCCGCGATGCACGTGACCGCGGATTTGAACCTTCAAGCGCCGGTTGCGACGTATCAGGGCGCGCACATCGCTGATCCGGTGACGCATGAAGTCCTGTGGCATCAACCTCTCACATCGCAAATGCTCAGTGACACGCTCGACGTTGTTGATACCCGAGAGAATGAGATTCTTGCTCACCACAGCGGCCACGTGTATGTGGACCGGCTCTCGGAGTGGATAGAAGCCTACGTCGAGCGAAATCACGTTCGTATCCATGTGGTCGATGACATTCGCAGTTTGGGGTCGGAAGGCGTGACGAGACTCATCGTAGGCGGTCAAGATGATGCCGTGGGTGAGGCGACCGCACTGCTCAAGCGGACATTCGACTCCCGCCTTCAGATCGTCAGATCACTCCCTTACTTCTGCGAGGTGCTGCATCCGAACACCGGCAAAGATCTGGCACTGCAGCGTCTGTGCAAGATGCTGGGCATCCGACGGGAAGACACTGTCGCGTTCGGCAACGGCGACGAAGACGCCGCGATGATCGTATGGGCGGGATTAGGTGTCGCCGTGGGCGACGGAAGCGCGGCAGCCATCGCCGCGGCAGACGAGGTCGCTCCTCCGTTGGCGGACAGCGGTGTCGCAGGCGTGGTGGAAAGACTGCTAAAGCAAGGTTTGGTGGGGTAAGTATAGAGAGCGGAATCGCGACGCGAAATGTCTGAAGTGGTATGCGTCAGTAAGCGTTGCGAATAATCCACCGCACACTTAAACTATGAATGAAGAGTGCAGTTCTGATAAGTGGCATACTAAAGACCAATGCTACGAATTGTTGGAGGGTGCATGGCTGAGCCAACAGAAATCATTCTTGAAGTCACAGAAGCGATAGAGGGCGGGTACGATGCTCGGGCGCTGGGTTACAGCATCTTCACTCAGGGTGAAGACTGGGCGGATCTAAAGGCGATGATCAAAGACGCTGTGCTTTGCCACTTTGATGCGGAGAGCGTTCCCAAAGTTGTCAGATTGCACTTCGTAAAGGACGAAGCTATCGCGGTATGAGACTGCCCCGCGATATGTCGGGCGAAGAACTAGCGGCGTTATTACGTCGACGCTTTGGTTACCGCTTGTTCGACAAAGGGGTAGTCACATGAGGATGGAGTTATCCATCGGTGACGTATCGCACAGCGTGACGGTGCCTCGTCATCGCGCCGTACATGTGGGTACCCTCAGCGGTATCGTGGCCGTTGTTGCCGCGCATCTTGATTTAACCCCAGACGACGTGCGTAGCGAGTTGTTCGGTAGCTAATCCTGAGTCGTCGGCTTTGTAATCCGTCCAACCAGGCGTGGGCGAGACAGCGGCGTGCAAAAATAGACCCAATCCACCAAGTATCTGACCCGTTTCGAGTCTTATGAGGCTATTGAGCGATGGATGTCGCGGGAGACGTAGTGAAAGCGCGTAAGCCCAAGATCGTCGTGCTTGGTAGCATAAACATGGACTTGGTTGCCGTGGCCCCGTCGCTGCCAACGCCAGGAGAAACAGTCATGGGAAGCGATTTTGCCACCTTGCCTGGCGGGAAGGGTGCGAATCAGGCAGTTGCGGCCGCCAGGCTGGACGCTGATGTCCATATGATTGGCAGGGTGGGGGACGACGTGTTCGGTCCCATGCTGCTGGAGAACCTTGAAGCAAATGGGGTGGACGTTTCGAACGTGATGACCACTCCCGGCGTGTCGTCCGGTATTGCCGTCATCCTGCTGGATGATGAGCGGGAAAACTACATTGTGGGCATATACGGGGCGAACATGGTGTGCGACGAAGTCCAAGTCGAGGCCGTGAGTCGAGTTCTCGAAGGAGCGGATGCGCTACTCCTACAAATGGAGATTCCTCTCGATGTTTCGTTGGAAGCCGCAAGGATTGCCCGCCGAATGGGAGTCCGAGTCATCTATGACCCGGCTCCGCCGTCGGAGATTTCCCTCTCGTGCTACGAGGCCTTCGACATCATTGCGCCGAATCAGTTGGAAGCCGAGGTTCTTTGCGGAGTGACTGTTGAAAATGTCAGATCCGCACATGAGGCGGCGAGTATACTCCGGGAGCGAGGTACCCGAGTTGCTCTCATCAAATTGGGGGAGCAGGGCGTTGTTTACTCAGCCGATCAGGGTGTTGGGCATGTGCTCGCTTTTGAGGTAGGCGTGGTCGATACTGTGGCTGCGGGAGACGGGTTCGCAGGGGCGCTCGCCGTCGCGCTTGCAGAGGGACAACCACTTGAACATGCGCTCCGGTTTGCATCAGCTGCCGGCGCGCTGGTCGTCACTAAGCGTGGCGCGCAGGACGCGATGCCGGATCGCGCAGAGGTTGAGCGGCTCTTGGACTCGCAGCAGGACGACATTTAGGTTGCTGAGCCAAGCCACACCTCGTTTTGCCCGTTCCGATATAATCCCGCAATCAACTTCAGCATTCGATTTGACCAAATGAAAAACACCCGGACAGAGTATATTGCCTACGGCGACGGGCAACTACCCGTCGATGTGCCTGAGTGGACTCGCACTATCGTTGCCAAGCCGCCGATGCCTCCGGTGCCTGATATCGAGGGCACGGTGCGTGAGGCTCTTGCAAATCCCATTGCCCACGAACCGCTTCATAAGCTCGTTGGGCCGTCTTCGAAGGTGACCATAGCGTTCGACGATGCGTCCGGCTCGTACTTCCAGACCAAGAGGACGGACTTTCGCCAGACCGCTATCGAGGTGATCGTCGAGGAACTGCGAAAGGCGGGCGTCGAGCTTGGCAACATAACGCTCTTGCTTTCGCAGGGACTCCACCGAAAGCTGACCCGCACCGAGATGGAGACGTTTCTCGGACGTAAGATCGTCCTCCAGTTTGGATACAACCAGTTGTACAGCCACGATGCTGAAGACCCGGAACAGCTCGTCCACCTTGGCTATACCAAGCGCCAGTGGGATGTGGAAGTCAATCGAGCCGTCGTCGACTCCGATCAACTTATCTACCTCAACACCATGTGGGCTCCGTTCAACGGCGGGTGGAAGTCCACCGCGGTCGGACTGGGCACGTTTCGCAGCATCAGGCACCATCACAGGCCCTTCCCAATAGCTTCCGGGCAGTCGGTCGACGACCCCAAGAACTCGTCCTTCAAGAAGCTGGTGTGGGAGCAGGGCGAGGTTATCAAGGACGCGTTGGAAGAGAAGGGTCGGCGAATCTTCACCATCGAGACCGTCTACGACAACGGCGATCCCCACAAGGATCTCATTGCGATGTTCGCCGGACATCCGAACGAGGTCCACCCGCACACCCTCAAGGTCATCGACGAGCAGCTCACCGTCGACGTGGAGGGGCAGTCGGACATTCTCATTGCGGGTCTGTCGAACGTCGAGTGCTACTCGAAGTTCTCGGTTATGAATCCGATCCTGGTGGCGAACCAGTCTATGGCCAACACCATCATGCAGTTCCAAGGGAAGCCTGTCGTGCGCGAGGGTGGGATCGCCATCATTGCCCATCCTCTCATCGCCAAGTTCGACCGGGCGAGGTTCGCGTCCTATGTTGAGTTCTACGAGAAGCTGTTGGCCCAGGAACGTGACCCCTACTGGCTATGGGAGAATCACGTAGAGGATTTCGCGCACAGGCCTGAATACATCTATGGGTACCGTCACAAGTACGCCTATCACGGCGCGCATCCGTTCTTCATGTGGAACAGTACGCTGATACCGAAGCGCTACCTGAGCGGCATCTTCTTTGCGGGTGTGAAGGACTTTGATGCTGCGGAGCGCTGCGGATTTCGCGCCTTCGCGACCGTGGAGGAGGCTATCGAGGCAGCGCAGGCCGAACTCGGCAAGAACGCCAGTATATCGCTGTTGAAGCGTCCGCCGACGTTCATCCCGCGAGTTTCGTAGCGTTAGAGCATCGCCTCGTTCAGAACCACTCCGAAGCCCGGTCGGTCCGGTGGCGTGAGATAACCGCCGACGACCCTCGGTTCATCCAGCCAAAGCTCGTCAGCCGAGTCCTCCCATCGTTCGGGGTGCGTCTCGGCAAGGTCTTCGCAGTCTGTCGCCGCAATGACATGCAAGCCCCAAATCTCGCCGCCGCGATGCGGGACGACGGGCACGTTGTGCTCACGTGCGATGTCGAGAATCCTGAGCGTCTCGGTGATGCCCCCGCACCATGCGATATCGGGCTGCCAGATGTCGAGCGCGCCTACCCTGGCGATCTGTGCGAAGCCGAAACGGGTGAACTCGTGCTCGCCTCCTGCGATGTTTATCGGGTGAACGATCTCCCTTAGAGCGGCCTGCTCCTCCAGGTGGTCGGGCGTCGTGACGTCCTCGAACCAGTAGAGGTTGAACTCCCAAAGGGCATCGGCCATGAGCCTGGTTGTATCGAAGTCCCACGCCATGTAGGGATCGGTCATAATGAGCGCGTCGTCGCCGAATAGAGAACGGGCATGGCGGGCCCTTTTCACAGTGTGCCGTACGTCGGCCTCAGACGCCGATTTTCCCGGTGGGAATTTGACAGCCGTGTATCCCATGTCGCGGTACTGCTCGAGTTTTCCCCCGGTTGCGTATCCCCGCACCTTCGGCTTGCGGAGTCCGCCGAGGAGGTCGTATACCGGTCTATTTTGCGTTTTGCCGAGGAGGTCCCAGAGTGCCAAATCGAGGCCGCTGAGCGCCATGATGGGCAGTCCCTTTCGGCCATACGGAAGCGACAGCGCGTAGACACGGTCCCAGAGAGATTGAATGTCATCGATGGACTCGATCTCGGTCCCGACGACCAGTTCACGGAAGTGCTGATTGACTACCAGGCACGCCGGTTCGCCACCGCCGCCGTACCCGTAGCCGACGACTCCGTTGTCAGCCTTCACCCTGACGGCGATCTGCCAGAAATGCGATTGCCATACGCCCACAGGCAAGCGCTTCCACTTCGGGTAGACTGCGCTGACTTCGGTGATTTTCAAGGCTGTCTCCTACGGGAGTATCGTGAGGTAGCGTACATATGGGACATACAGTTGGCAACGATCCTCGCCGCAAGCCATAAGACCCGCACTAAGGTATAATCGCCGCACCCTAGCGAGTCGGAGCGCGTGATGACCACGAACGGCCCCAAGTCCATGCTCGAAGGCAAGCCGCTACTCATGCTGATGGACGGACATGCCCTCGTGCATCGCGCGTGGCACGCCATCAGGGAACCGTTGACCGTGAGCGCGACGGGCGAGGACGTGCGGGGCGTGTACGGGTTCGTGAACTCGTTCATCCGAAGCCTTCAGGACTGGGAGCCGACGCACTGCGCCATTGCTTTTGACTTACCAGCGCCAACCTTTCGCCACGAACGTTTCAAGGAATACAAGGCCCATCGTCCTCCCACGCCGCCGGAACTGCGGTCGCAGTTCGAGCTTGTCCGTCAACTTATCGACGCGTTTGAGATTCCCGTCTACCAGTGCGAGGGCTACGAGGCCGACGACGTGCTCGGCACTCTCTGTCGACAAGCCGAGGAGCAGGAGATCGAGACGGTCATTCTGACGGGCGACTCCGATACCTTGCAGCTGGTCTCTCCATGGGTGCGTGTGTTCATGTCCAGCAGCGTTCAGCAGGCGAAGGTCTACGACGTGGCGGGCGTAAAGGACCGCTTCGGCGGGTTGGGGCCGGAGGCGGTGGCGGACATCAAGGCGCTCCAAGGCGATTCCTCCGACAACATTCCGGGAGTACCGGGTGTCGGGGTCAAGACCGCAGTCAACCTCGTAAGCAAGTTCGGCGACATCGAGCAGATCATCGCCCACATCGACGAGGTCACGCCACCTCGCGCCCAGAAGAATATTCGAGAAGGGGTCGAGCAGCTTCGCGAGAGCAAGGTGCTGACGACCATTGTTAGGGACGCGCCGGTGACGTTAGATTTGGAATCGACTCGCTTCTGGCAGTATGACCGATCGAAGGTTGTCGGCTTCCTAACCGAGCTAGAGTTTTCGAGCGTTGTGCCGCGTATTCCGGCACCGGCGGGCGGTCCGGCAGAGGGTGAGCAGCAGTCGTTTGATGTGGGCTTCGAGGCTCCCGATGTCGATTATCGGGTCGTCGATACGCCGGAGGGACTTGAAGCGCTGGTGTCCGAGCTTAACTCGCCAGATGGGTTCGCATTCGATACAGAGACGACGGCTGTCGATGCCATGTCCGCCGACCTTGTGGGGCTGTCCTTTTCCAATGCGCCGTACACGGGCTGGTACGTGCCGGTAGGGCATAGCGAGGGCAGGCAGGTTGCAATGGATGACGTACTCGAAGCGCTGCGGCCGGTGTTGGAAAGCGAGACCGTTCCGAAGGTTGCGCACAACGCCAACTACGATATGACCGTGCTCAAGAATCACGGCGTCGAGGTGCGAGGAGTCACGTTCGACACCATGATCGCCGCCGCCCTGCTCGGACGGAGGAGTATCGGACTCAAGCAGCTTGCCTTGAATGAGTTGGGCATTGAGATGACCGAGTTGTCGGATCTCATTGGGACGGGACGTAGCCAGATATCGATGGCCGACGTGTCCATCGAGCGGGCAGGAGAGTACGCAGCTGCCGACGCGGACTTGACATGGCAACTTCATCCACGCTTTGAGAAGGAGTTGGAAGTCAGGAATTCGACCCGCGCAATGATGGAAGTGGAGATGCCGCTCCTTCCGGTGCTCGTGCGAATGCAGGAGAGCGGCGTGTCCGTGGATGCCGAGTTGCTTACGCGAATGTCGCAGAAGCTCGGCGAAGACATGCTCGCCATTCAGGACGAGATGTACCAGACGGTTGGGCGTCCCTTCAATCTCAACTCCGCCCAGCAGCTAAGTGACGTGCTCTTCAACCAGCTTCGCCTGCCTCCAACGAAGAAGCGTCAGCGAGGATTCGCCACCGACGCCGCGTCACTAGAGGGTCTGAAAGCTATGCTTGATGCCGATAAGGGTGGGGATGTCGATCCCGCCGCGTACCAGGTGCTGGACCACATCCTGAATTTCCGGCAGCTTTCCAAGATCAAATCGACCTACACTGACTCGCTACCCGGTCTCGTCAATCAGAGGACGGGACGCATTCACACGAGCTATAACCAGGTCGGCTCAGCCACCGGTCGTGTCTCCAGCAACGACCCAAACATCCAGAACATTCCCGTCCGCACGGAGTTGGGGAATGAAGTCCGCAAGGGATTCGTGGCGCGGGACTGGCCGGAGTGGACACTGCTCGGCGCGGACTACTCACAGATTGAGCTACGCATCCTCGCGCACATCTCCGAGGACCCGGCGCTCTTGCAGGCGTTCCACGATGGGCAGGATATCCACGCGGCCACGGCGTCGCTGGTCTATGGCGTAAGCCACGACGAGGTCGATTCGGAGATGCGGCGGATCGCCAAGATACTTAACTTCGGCGTCGTCTACGGCATCAGTCCGTACGGGATCAGCCAGCGGGCCGCATTGTCAGTGGAAGAGGGCAAGTCGTTCATCGACACGTACTTCGGAAGCTATCCCGGGATCAGGGATTACATCGAGGACATTAAGGCCAAGGCCAAGAGCCAGGAGTACATTGAAACGCTCATGGGACGGAAACGCTACGTGCCGGAGATCAACTCCAGAAATTTCGCATCTCGCAGTGGGGCGGAACGCGTCGCAATCAACACTCCCATTCAGGGTACCGCTGCCGATGTCATCAAGCTCGCGATGGTCAAGCTGCAAGACCGCATGGACGAGATGGGCCTCCGCTCGCTCATGATTGTTCAGGTACACGACGAGCTTATCTTCGAAGTGCCGTCGGAAGAGATGGAAGACATGCAAGCCATCGTGCTGGACATCATGCCACGCGCTATGGAACTCGCCGTGCCCCTGGAAGTTGATCTCAAGTCGGGTCAGAACTGGGGCGTGATGGCTTGAATAGAGGACTACCCCGCGTCGTTGACACTCATTGGGGCATTCTCTAATATGGTGATGATACCGGATTTGTTTCATAGCCTGACACGTGGCGGGGAGGAAGGATCACCTTGACGCAAGTTACTGAGTCGTTGACTGTATTGGAGGCCGTTGGAGTGTACGCGGGGAGTCTTCGGCCCAAGGACGGTGAGCAGACAGAGGCACACAAACAGCTACTCCGCTTTGTTAGCTGGTGCGGATCCGAGCGCAGGATTTCAGAAATAGCGCCGGCCGAGATCGGCGAATACAGCGATCAGTCGAACGGGGGCACCCAGTCCGCCGAGCGACTGCAAGAGGTCAAGAAGTTCCTGGCCTTCGCCAGCAAGCAGGGACTCACCGAGCACAACCTTGCCCGCCATCTGCGAATTCGCAAGGCGCGATCGCGAGCAAAGTCGTCCGGTGAAGACGAGAGGCGGGCAACCGTTATCGAGTTGACGCCTGAAGGTCATGAGAACCTTGTTGCCGAGCTTGAAGACCTCAAGGCCCAACGCGGGCCGATAGCCGCCCAGATACGGAGCGCCGCCGCAGACAAGGACGTGCGCGAGAACGTACCGCTCGAAGCGGCGCGAGAGCACCTCGGACAGGTCGAAAGCCGAATCCTTGAGATCGAGAACACCCTTACCGCCGCGGTCGTCGTCGATCCGTCCGCCCGCAAAAGGTCAATTATTCTAGTAGGTTCGCGCGTGTGGCTTAAGGACCTGTCCTCCGGCAGAGAGACCCAGTACACCGTTGTCAGCGCCTCTGAGGCGAAGCCTCTGGAGGGCAAGGTGTCGGACGAGTCTCCGGTTGGGAAGGCTGTCATCCAACGGCGCGAGGGTGACGAGGTCCAGGTCCAGACGCCTCGTGGAAGTGTCAAGTACTCGATCATGAAGGTGTCGTAACTCCAGCGTCTCGGCACTTTACCGACACCGTTTTTCTTTCCTGAAACACCTCTACGCGCTCTGCTTGTGCGTGCGTTATCTTTTCCTCACTCCCGTTCCCGATACGCGGAATCCGACGTTGACTTTGGTGGGTAATGTACAATTACTCCCTACGACACGGGCGAGACATACCTGCGTCCGACTGAGGATTCCCCAAACGTGACCATGCTTGCCAGAGATATCGAGCGGGACAGCAGGGAGCTCGTCGAAGAGTTGCGACGGGACGTAGCCGGAGAAGTCCGTGTCGACCGAATGTCCCGGTTGCTGTACAGCACCGACGCGAGCATCTACCAGGTCGAGCCAATCGCGGTAGTCATCCCCAAGACGGCCGATGATGTCATTGCGGTAGTCACGGCGGCCGCACGACATGGCGTCCCGGTTCTCCCTCGCGGCGGCGGAACGAGCCTTGCGGGACAGACCGTGAACCACGCCATCGTCATCGACTTCTCCAAGTACATGCGGAACGTGTTGGAGGTCAACGCGGAGGAACAGTGGGTACGAACCCAGCCCGGCATCATCCTCGACGAGTTGAACGATCAGATCAGGGGCACGGGCCTGATGTTCGCGCCCGACCCAAGTACGAGCAACCGTGGCAACGTCGGCGGCGCGCTGGGAAACAACTCCTGTGGGTCACACTCCATCGTGTGGGGCAAGACGGTGGACAACACACTCGGACTGTCGGTCGTCCTGGCGAACGGTGAGACCGCCACGTTCGGAGCATCGTCCGGCGGCGCCCTCGATGCCAAGCACCGGCAGTCGGGACTCGAAGGAGACATCTACCGGAGTCTCGACGGCATAGGGCAGAGAAGCCGAGACGAGGTACTCAAGCGATTCCCCAAGATTCAACGTCGGGTGTCCGGGTACAACCTTGACGAGCTTCTCGATCCTGATGCCCTCGATATGGCGCGGTTCGTAGTCGGTTCCGAGGGCACGCTCGTGACGATCACCGAGGCCACCTTGAAGCTCGTGCCTCGTCCCAAATACCAAGCCCTGGCGGTCATTCACTTTCACGAACTCATAGAGTCGATGGAGGCTACGGTCGCGGCGCTGGAATTGGGCCCGTCCGCAGTGGAGCACATGGGCAGCATGATCGTCCGGCAGGCCCAGTCCAATTTGGAATACTCGCGAATGACGGGGTTCATCGAGGGCAGTCCCGATTCCCTCTTGGTCGTCGAATTCACCGGGGAGTCGGAGTCGGAGGTCGAATCGAAGGTAGACCGATGCGCTGCGCAGATGGCCAAGCGGGGCCTCGGCTACTCGACGAAGAAGCTGCTCACGCCATCCGAGCAGGCGATGGTGTGGAATGTCAGGAAGGCGGGGCTCGGTCTGATGATGAACGTGCCGGGCGACTCCAAGCCGCTGCCGTTCGTCGAGGACACAGCAGTACCGCCCGAAACTCTGCCGCAGTTCGTCGAGCGATTCGACGAGATAGTGAAGGAGCATGGGACTGAGGCCGGGTACTACGGGCACGCCAGCGTGGGCTGTCTGCACATACGTCCCCTCGTCGATCTGAAACGACAGGACGGTGTCGCCAAGATGGCCTCCATCGCCAACGCGATCAGCGACCTCGTGCTGGAGTTCGGCGGATCGATGAGCGGGGAACACGGCGACGGTCGGGCGCGCAGTGTCTGGAACGAGAAGATGTTCGGCCCACAGGTGTATGAGACGTTTCGGCAGGTCAAAAGGGCCTTCGATCCGGCAGGGATTATGAATCCGGGCAATGTCGTCGATTCGCCGCCGATGACAGAAAACCTCAAGATCGGGCCGTCCTACAGACCGCTTGAAGTAAAGACCGGCTTCCGGTTCGCCGAGGAGGGCAGCTTTGCCCACGCGATTGAGATGTGCAACGGACAGGGCGCGTGTAGAAAGCTGACCGGAACGATGTGTCCCTCGTATATGGTGACCCGCGACGAGGAGCACTCGACGCGGGGGCGGGCCAACGCGCTCCGTTCGGCTATGTCCGGGGCATTGCCGGTCGACTCGCTCACGGGCGAGCGACTCCGTGAAGTGCTCGATCTTTGCCTGGAGTGCAAGGGCTGCAAGGCCGAGTGTCCATCGAACGTGGACATGGCGAAGCTCAAGTATGAGTTCTCTTACCGCTACCATAAGGCGAACGGCTACCCGCTGCGCAATCGTATGCTCGCGAATGTAAGCCAACTTGGCAAGCTTGGATCGTTCTTCGCACCGATATCCAACTGGTCGATGGGTGTGAGTGCGTTCAAGGAATTCGTAGAAAGCACAGCCGGAATCGACAGACGGCGCTCCCTGCCTCCGTTCGCGAGCCAGACTTTCTCCCAGTGGTTTCGCGCACGAGGAGGTTCCACAGTCGAGGGGACTCCTAGAGGGCGGGTTGTTCTGTTCTCCGACACCTTCACGGAGTACAACTATCCCGACCTCGGTCGGTCGGCGGTCAGGGTGCTCGAACACATGGGGTATGAGGTTGTCGTTCCCAAGCCGGTGTGCTGTGGGCGTCCAATGCTGTCGAAGGGGATGCTCGACGCAGCCAAGCGGAATGCCGCGAGGAATGTTTCGTCCGTACTGCCGTATGTCAAGCAAGGGGCGAAGCTCGTTGGCCTTGAACCAAGCTGCATCCTCAGCTTCCGTGACGACTACGTTGACCTTCTCGGCGGAGACAACGCTCGTCGAGTATCCGAAAGCACCATGCTCATCGAGGAGTTCGTACTGCACGCACAAGGCAACGATGGCGCTGAAATCCGGTTCTCGAAGGAGCCGGGGAATGTCATGCTGCAAGGGCACTGCCACCAAAGGGCGTTGGTCGGTATGGGAAAGGCGCTGGGCGTGCTGTCGCAGATACCAGGGTGCGAGGCCGAAGAGATATCCTCCGGTTGCTGCGGCATGGCGGGGTCGTTCGGCCTTGAAAAGGAGCACTACGACGTCTCGATGAAGATAGGAGAGCAGGAGCTGTTTCCCGCGATACGCGAACGGCAGAATGGCGCCACCGTTGTTAGCGAGGGGATGTCCTGCCGTCACCAGATCGAGGACGGAACGGGAGTGAAGGCGAAGCATCTGGTGGAAGTCCTAGCCGAAGCGATCTAGGTCAACATGCGGCGTCTCAATTGACTTGCCCAACCCCCGCGCCTACACTCTTCCCACATCTGTAAATGTGAGGCCCTATATATGGAACGAGAAGACATCCGCAGGCAGATGGTCGGCGTCGTGGCGACCGTGCCAACACCCTTCGACGAGTACTACAACGTCGATTATGGGCTCATGGCCGCGGCGACGGAGCTTTGGATCGAGAGAGGCTTGGTTGAGGGCAAAGCGGTTCTCAAAGTAGCCGCCGCCATGGGAGAAGGGCCTCAGCTCCGTGAGGACGAGTGGAAGGCCCTGATCCAGACGGTCGTGCAGGCGGCGGATGGGAGGGTTTCCGTCATGGGCGCCGTCCACTACAAGGACACCGTCCGCGCTATCGAGGACGTGAACATCGCGTCCGACGTTGGCGCCATGGGCTGCCAGGTCTCGCCGCCCATTTTCAACCAGCCATCAGAGGACGACATGCTGCGGTACTTCGAAGACCTGTCCAACGACATCGACATCGGCGTCCTGGTCTACAACACCCACTGGTTGCCGCACGGGGGCATCTATCCCAGCACGTTTGAAAAGATGACGGACTTCGAATACGTCGTCGCGATCAAGTGGAATCCGCCCGAAGGGTCTCAGTACGCGGATATCTTCAAGCTGGCGGACACCTTCAACATCATGGACAACTCCGACCGCCCCATCGACTGCCACCGGCTCGGAGGGCGAGGTTTCCTGACCGACGGGGTGGACGCTCATCCTGCGTTCTTTCTGAACGTCTGGGACCTGATGGAGCAGGGTAAATACACCGAGGCGCAGGCCGAGTGGGACAGCGTTATCCCCGACCTCAGAGCCTTCTATCGGGACGTTACCCAGGTCTCAGGCGGGGAGGGACGGGTGGCGAAGGCTCTTTCCGAGGTGATGGGAATCCCGGTTGGGCCTCCGCGTCCGCCGTCGCTGCCGCTCAGCGACGACGACATGGACAAGCTGCGTGCGATGATGACCGGGTGGGGCTGGCCGGTGCCGGACGCTGAGTGACGCGGGAGAGACCCGGCGAGTGGGCGAGATAAAGGGCGTGGTTGTTGCTATGCAACTCTGTCCTCGATTACCAGGGTGCGACCTACGGCTTCGAGGGCCTTTTCGATCTGGCCGATTGCCGAGCGATGGTCGGGGTTAAGAAGTTTTCTGACCTCGATCTCACTGACGCCGAGTCGCTTGCCCAACGCGCCGTCGGTGATGTTCTGGCTTCGCATGGCGGTATAGAGACTCAACTTCGCCGCCATCATAAGGGGAACCCTTATCAGCACTTGTCCGTCTGTGGGGGCACTGGGGGTGGGAATGTCTTCACGTCTGTCAACGTAGAAGGTTAGAGCGACACTTAGGCAGTCTTCGGCCATCTGCAACGCTTCTTCCCATGACCACCCGCAGGTAATGGCCTCCGGCACATCGGAGAAGGTCACGTTGTAGGCTTCCCTGCCCGTTGTTCTCTTCTCCTCTTGGTCAAGTTCAATAGTGCAAGGATAAAGATAACGCATGACCTAGAACTCCCGGCGATTGATTTGCAGTTGCCTAAACATCGCTAGCACAAGTGCTGCCTGATTTCATCGGCGATTTCATACTCGCGTTCGAGGCTGACGGTCACGTCATGAGGAGGACTGGTCGGCTCCTTACCTTCGAGCGTTGCGATGTGCGGAGGGCCGTTGCCCCAATCGCTGCCCACCTTGCGGCGGGGGACGACGTGCATGTGGAAGTGCGGAGCGCTCTGCCCGGCGATCATGCCGTTATTCTGGATGAGATTCAGGCCTTCCGGGTCGTATGCCCGGACGAGCGCGTCGGCCACTCTGCGGGCGGCCTGCATGACGGCGATTGCTTCGTCGTCCGTCAGGTCGAACAGGGTAGGGGCATGACGGCGAGCACAAACCAGGACTTGGCCTAATTCGAACTGCTTCCAGTTGACCATCGTCACAGTCTGCTCGGTCTCCTCGACGATCCCCTTGTCCTCGCGTCCGGCAATCGCCTCGCAGAGGAAGCAGGGGTCGTCGGGTCGCGGAGTCGTGCCACGGCGCGCGCCGCCGGGGTTGGGAGGTATCTCGATGGGCAAGGCGAATTCCTTCCGGACTCATCAGGCAGGCGACGCGGTTCTCACCCTTTTCGTTGAAGATCGGGGGATTGAATCGGGCGTTCCGGTCTACACAAGTACCGGCGTCTTTGTTGCTGAGGCGTGCTGCTCGTCCGCGTGGTAGGAGCTTCGCACCAGAGGCCCGGACGCAACGTGGCTGAATCCGAGCGACATGCCGATCTCCGCGAGCTCATCGAACTCGGGCGGGGTATACCACTTCGCCAGCGCGACATGCTTCTTAGAGGGACGCAGGTACTGTCCTATGGTGAGGAGGTCGCAGTCGACTGAACGCAGGTCGTTCATCGTCTCGATGATCTCGCCCCAGCTTTCGCCGAGGCCGACCATCATGCCGGATTTTGTCACAGCACCGGGAGCGATTTTCTTGGCGGTTGCTAGAAGTTCCAGCGACTCGTCGTAGTCGCCCTTGGGCCGGACGCGGGTGAAGACGCGACGGACGGTCTCGATGTTGTGGTTGAGCGTGTCAGGCTCTGCGTCCATGACCTTCCTTAGGGCGTCACGGCTGCCCTGGAAATCGGGGATCAGCACCTCGATCTTGGTGTTCGGCATCCGGCTGCGGACCTGGCGGATGGTCTGCGCGAAGATGAACGCGCCGCCGTCCGGCAGATCGTCGCGGTCGACCGAGGTGATTACGGCGTAGCGAAGTCCCATCTGCTCTACGGTGTCGGCAACACGGATAGGCTCCAAGAGGTCGATTCCTTCCGGCTTTCCGGTATCTACAGCGCAGTAGGCGCATGCGCGGGTGCAGATATCGCCCAGGATCATGAACGTTGCGGTGCCGCGGTCCCAGCACTCGCCGATGTTCGGACACTGGGCCTCAGCGCAGACAGTGTTTAGCTGAGCGCCTTCCAACAGGTCCTTAATCTGCCGGTAGCCTTCGCTACCCGGCATCTTGACTTTGAGCCACTGTGGCAGCCGTCGTTCGGTGACCATTTTTCTCCCGCCAAAACGTGGATTCATGATAACAGAGAAGTGTAGGCAGAGTGAAAAGGGGGTGTGGCATAGAAAGAAGAAGGAAGAAAGAGGGAAGATGTTGGTGGTCGGGGCGAGAACAGTATTTCGATTGGGTGCCTTCGGAGTCCTTGCGAATAAGCGTTGGGGTTTACCGGAAAGAGGCGCTTGACTATACTGCCCGCATGGAACCGCTCAGCGCGACTCCCAACCCTTTCGGCGGAATCGTTCTCGAACCCGATCAGCTTCCCGACGATCCGTTGGAATTTGCTCCGAGGCTCAAGTCTTCTCTGAAAGACTGGACGGAGAAGGGGTACAAGGTCGTGTGGTTGGAGATTCCCCTGGACCGTGCGGGGTTGGTTCCCGTCGCTGCGAGTGAGGGTTTCACCTACCACCATGCCGACGATAGCTATGCCATGATGTTCAAGAGGCTGGAGGAAGGCGCATTCGTGCCGAACTACTCGACCCACTACATCGGCGCGGGCGGTGTGGTGATTAACGCTGACGACGAGATACTTGTTGTGCGAGAGAGGCGAGATGGCGTTGCATCCGGTTCCTTCAAGCTGCCCGGCGGACATCTTCACGAGGAGGAACACCTGGCGGACGCGGTAGTGCGCGAGGTCCTGGAGGAAACGGGAATAGAGGCGCGGTTCGTGTCCCTCGTCTGCTTCCGACACCAGCACGCCTACCGGCATGGCAAGTCGGACATATACTTCGTCTGCCGGTTGGAGCCGCTGAGCAACCACATCTCCAAGCAGGACGATGAAATCGCCGAGTGTATCTGGATGCCGGTCGACACGTACCTGAACACGGATAGCGCGAGCGTCTTCAACAAGGAGATCGTGCGGGCAGCTATCGAGACGCCCGGTTTTGGCCCGATCGCCATCGACGGCTACCGCGACCCGGCCAAGGTTGAAGTGTTTTTCCCCAAAGACGGGACGGGCGGAGAATAACCGTGACGAGAGAAGTCTCCGTAGGAGACCTAGCACAAGCATTGGAGGGTGCCCACCGGAGGAGCGAGGCGCTCTTGGACGCACTACGCGCTCTCCAAAGGGCGACTCCCTCTGGCGAGGAAGAATCTTCGTCCGAGTTGAAGGAGACTTTGACCAACCTCATCATCATGCGGACGCGCCTGAACGAGCGTCAGTCGGCTCTGCCGGGGCTGTTGCGAGAGGCTGCCGGGCAAGGGCTCGCTTCGGTCGAACTGTCAGATGACGTGGCTGAGCAGTTGGGGCTGAGGTGAAGTATTGGGCCGTCATTTTTGATCTGTATGGGACGTTGGTGGATGAACTGCGGTACCCGCACAGGCAGGAAGTGAAGTACCAGAGATGGGTATCCGATACGGCGGCAGCCCTCGAATTGCCCGTCGACGACTTCAGACGAGTCTGGGCCGACACGTCTCGTCAGCGGGAAGAGGGTGAGATTAGGACTCGAAAGGCCATTCTGGCGTTCCTGTGTGACACTCTGGATGTCGACGTGAGCGACGAGCAGTTGAATCGCGCCGCCGCAATCGCCTTGGAATACATCAGACGCGCCCTGAAACCGAGGAATGGTGTCGTGGAGACGTTGGCAAAGCTGCACGATGAGGGCATAAAGACGGGACTTATCAGCAATTGCCTCGCGGAAACCAGCGAGTTGTGGTCTTCCACGCCTTTCCCGTCTCTGCTCGATGCTTCGATTCTCTCCTGCGAAGTTGGCATGATGAAGCCGAACCCCGGCATCTATCGGTTGGCATGCGAGCGTCTCAGGGTTGAACCGAGTGACTGCCTGTTCATCGGGGACGGAGGGAGCGGCGAGCTTACGGGGGCGACCAATGTCGGTATGGATGCCGTGCTCATTCGGGCACCAGACGACACCGAGAACGGTGATCGGGAAGACTGGCACGGTACCCGTATCTCGTCGGTAGAGGAAGTCCTGAGCCTGGTGGCGTGAGCATTCAACAGGCTCAGGGTGAACGGGTGTGCTTTGGGAAGTCCTCAGACGCTAGACTACGTTCTTCCAGCCGGCGATGAAGGACTCCACGTCGACGCCGTCGGGCAGGTCGCTGAAGTAGTAGCGTATTGGGCCTGACTGGAACGACGGCTCGAACATTTCCTCGTCGGCCTGCAGCAGGCCATCGAGCGGCTCGAACCGCGCCCAAAGGGTCTTCGACTCATCGAAGGTGAACCGGTCAGCGAAGTCCGGTCCCCAGTTGAGGGTGATCTCATGGGTAGACGAGGCGCGGAGGCGGGATTCTTCCGTCACGTCGAATCCGGGATCCTTCAGCGCCCAAATGTGGAGGGCGGCCTTCGACAGGTAAATCGTCAGCACGGTCTTGCCGTGTGGGCCTGCGCCGGGCTGAAGCGATTCCAGGGCCGCCCGGTACCCGGCGGCATCCCTGGAGATGACGGCGCGGAGGGCTGTCTCGGTGGCGTCCTTCATCTCCTCACCCCGGCGGGCGAAGGACTCGAACTTCTCCCTCGCCTCGGGAGCGAGGCTGTCGGCGAAGCCCATCTCCGGGTATTGCCCGAAAATGGCGTGGCCGCCGTGGAGTGTCCGGCGCTTCTTCGTGGTGTAGTTGCTCCCGGTGTGTAGGAGGAAGTTGCTGTAGATGACGCCGTCCCCAGCGTTCAGCTCGACGGGGATGCCCTCGGCGGCGTTCTGCAGGCGCTCGTTGGAGACGACATACTCTCCCGCCATGTCCTTCATAAACTCGGCATTCTCCCTCTCGGTGTTGCGACGCCGGTGACTGCCGGGGACGACCCAAAGGACGCTGTCATCGTACATGGGCACGTTCCACTGGGTGTACCTCGGGCCGTTCTCGATGAAGTCGGCCACAAGGGCGTCCATCGGGGCCATGTCGGTCGGGTGGACGTCACGGTGCCAGCCGGTGCCGCCGGGCCAGTCGCGCACGGGGTTGCACATCATCATCATTTTCGTGACGTTGGGCTGGGGATTGCACAGGAGCTGGGAGGCGATATCCAGCGTCTCGTCGGCGACCCAGAAGTCCTCGACCACGTTCGCGGTCTCTTCATCGATCAGCCCCGGCTCCTCCATGTAGACGCGGGGCTGGCGGTTCATGTCGTACTGCCCGCCGGGAGGGTCTTCGGGGCCTCGTTCGGCGGCCCAGACAGCCTTTCGCCTATCCAGGATCGTTTCGCAACCAGCGCGCATGGACTCCAGCTTGTCCGGCGGAATGACGTTCCGCAGTATCAGGAAGCCCTGCTCCATGAACTTGTCTCTGTCAACCTTCATTTCTTGCGTTCCTCCTGCAGGACGCGGATTCCTAGACGTTCGCCGCGACCATTCGTAGTTCTTGTGATTTTGTGTTCCGAGATGCTATCACGTTGAATTGGCATTGTTCGGATCATTCTACTCGATTGGGACCTCATCGCCGTGCCAGGGGAAGGCGTAGGTCGGATTGTTGGAGAAGCGGTTGAGGCCGCATTCGAGGCGGACGGAGGTCATCGGCGGGAGCTCGACGGTGAAGTGTTTGCCGTTGACGGTCGTCGACGCGCAGTTTGTGGTCTGCTCGGCGCGGGTGCGTAGGCCGGGGTTGATGCCGTCGTAGCTGTAGGTCGTCTCGTCGAAGCTAACGTCGGTGAAGGAGTGCTCGCCGAATGCGCCCGCCTGAACGATCAGGGAGCGGGTCTCGCTGTGGCCGGTGTTTACGAGCTTGATGCAGACCTTGTCGGCGGAAAGCTCGTCAACGAGAGCGGACACGTCGGGCGGAAGGCCGGGTCGACGCTCGCATGGGTCGAAGTAGCGGACGGTGGCGCGTAGGATGCCTCCGTTGTACAGGGGCGCGGGCGAGCCCATGGTCGTCTGGATGAGGGCCTTGACGATGACGGGGTTTGGAGGCCAGTTGTTGTCGTCGATGATCTGCTGGACCGTGCGGGTGTCACGCTCCATGGCCTCAATGTAGCCGGCCACCTGCTCGTAGTCGGCTGACATCGTCTGAACGGGCCAGTCGGGGTTCTTGCCGTCGTAGTATTGGAAGCGGGAGAACTCGGTGCGAGCGCCGCCGCGGTCGCCGGTGAGCGGAATGTCGTTCCAGTCATCGCCGCCGCCATTCATCCAACGGTCTCGGACGCGGGTGACGATGTCGTAGTCTCCTTCGGACATCGACGCATGTTGAAGATGCGTGAGGTGCGGGGGACCGCCCCGGATGCTGAAATCGCCGTATGAGTCCCAACCTTCGGCCCCATAGCTGGTGGGCACGACCATGCAGCGGCTCTCGGTCTCCGTCTCGATGGAGTTCTCCATGAGGAGGCGGACCTGCGAGCGGAGGACCTCGAGGTAGGAGTCGTCGCCGCCGCTGAGCAGGTGGGCGCATTCCGCGCCGATGATGAGGCCAAGGAAGAGGCGGTCGATTGCGCGCTCGCCGGTGCTCCAGCCGTGCAATCCGCCCCACCACTGTCCTTCGCGGGCCTCGCCCACCACACCGGTGGAGCCGACGTTGTCGGGAATGATGCCGCCGTTGGCCTCGATGCGGTCTATCCAGCCCTGCACGTAGTCGAGCACCCACTTCTTGTACTTCTCGTCGCCAGTGTAGAGGTAGGCGTTAGTCACGAGGGCGGTCGCGCAGAGGTTGCTCGGCTCGTCGCCCTGGAGCACCATCTCGTCGAAGATGTCGAGGATCTCCTCGCGGCGGGCGTCGTCCTCGTACCAGCGGGGTTCGAGCTCCTTGATCCTCGGATAGAGGAAGTGCGGGAGCAGGGGCTCGTCGCTGGGGTTATCCTCCATCGTGCCGCGGTGACCGAAATCGCCCAGCGACCTGCGGTCGAGCCAGTGGCGCACGAGGTGAACGTGGTCGGAGACGTTGCCATCGGTGTGGACGATGCCCTTATGCTTCCGCACCTCAGTCAAGGGGCCGGCGCCGCCGTGCAGGGGGGAGCGGAAGATCTTGTGGACGGGGTCCCAGTTGGGAGCGTTCGGGTCCTCGCCGATGTACATGGCGGCGAACTTGCGGGCACGTTCGCGGTTGGAGGGGTTGGTGGGATCGGCGAGGCCGAAGTCGTAGAGCATCTGGTTGCCCTCGCCCATGTGGAACCAGTCGGCGTTGAAGGGGATGTCGAGGTTCCAATACTCGTTGCGAAGCTGCGGCATGTACATGGGGTGATTCGGGTCTTCGTCGGTGAGCTGGCGCTCCTCGCTGTAGAGCCAGGTGATGGCGTCCCACTCGCGCTTGGCGATGTCGAGGAAGCGGCGCGGGCCGCCGAGTGCGTAGAAGATGCCTCGCATGGAACGGCTCTCGTAGGCGTCGTCGACGTCGAAGAAGTGGTAGACGCGGCCGTCGGACCTCGCGTACTTCTCGGTCGCCACGTCGCCGGCGATGGCTATGATGTCGAAGAGGCGGCGTTGCAGCAGGGCCCAGTCAGGCGGGGGAGCGATCTTCGTTGCGGTGATGGTTGGTATTGAATTGTCCATGTTTGCCCCCTTGATTTGGGTCGTGGGAATGGTTGGGTGATTATAGACGAAAATGGGGACTTTTGAGTAACGCGTTGTTTAGGTGAGGAAGGTGGAAAGGAGGTGCCTTGCATCGGTACAAGGGGCATTAGCATGATTATAGCAGTGACAGCCCGACTCCTCCCGCCGCCGAGAGGAGGACGACGAGCCAGGGGGGCCATTTCCAGAAGGCGAGGAGTCCGAATGCGGCGGCTCCGAGGGCGAGGTCTTCGCGCGAGGTGATGGCGGTGATCCAGACGGGGTCGTAGAGGGCTGCGCCGACGAGGCCGACGACGGCGGAGTTGATTCCCATGAGGGCAGCGCGGAAGCTGGTGTGCGACCGCAGGTTGTCCCAGAACGGGAGGATGCCGATGACGAGGAGGAACGACGGAAGGAATATCGCGCCGAGGGCGAAGAGTCCGCCAGTCCAGCCGCCGTTGACGGTCCCGAGGTAGGCGGAGAAAGTGAGCAGGGGGCCGGGTACGGCCTGGGCCGCGCCGTATCCTGCTATGAACTGGTCTTTCGTGGTCCAGCCCTGTGGGACGACCTCGGCCTGGAGGAGGGGTAGGATGACGTGGCCTCCGCCGAAGACGAGCGATCCGCTCCGATAGAAGCCGTCGAAGATGTTGAGCCAATCGTTCTCGACGGCCTGCCGGATAATCGGTGTCCCGATAAGTAGGATGAGGAAGACTGTCAGGCAGGTCAGGGCGAGCCAGCGACTGATTGAGATTCTTTGTGAAGGTGAATCCACTGAGTCGATCTGGTCGCGGAGGAGACGCCAGCCGACGAGTCCCGCGACGGCGATGACCACGATGTTGGCGATGGGGTGGTGCCAGAATAGGAGGGCGATGGCGGACAGGACGGCGATGGTGGCGCGTTGTTTGTCGGGAGTGAGATTCTTCGCCATGCCCCAAACCGCTAAGGCCACTACCGCGACGGCGACGGTCTTGAGGCCCCGCAGCCAGCCCTCGGTGACGAGGTCGTCGAATTCGGTAACGCCGTAGGCGAACAGGATGAGCAGGGTGGCGGAGGGCAGGGTGAAGCCCAGCCACGCGGCGACGCCTCCGAGGAGTCCGCCGCGCGTGATGCCCACGGCGATGCCGAGCTGGCTGCTGGCAGGGCCCGGGAGGAACTGGCAGAGGGCCATGAGGTCGGCGTAGGAGCGCTCGTCGAGCCACTTGCGGGCGACGACGTACTCTTCTCGGAAGTAGCCGAGGTGGGCGACGGGGCCTCCGAAGGAGGTCAAGCCAAGCCTGAGGGCGACGAGAAGTATTTCGATGAGGCGGCGGGGGGTGCTGGGGGACAGGGAAGGTGGGGATTCGGGGGTTGAGGGGTTCAAGATTCGATAGTGTCCTGCCTTTGCAGGTCACATTATAGGGTGGGTGAGATTGAATAGGGGAGATACCCTAACCCTCTCCCACGACGGCAGAGGGGACTTTCGCGGGGGGGGGCTGAGTGATCGTGTGGGAGGTGGAGCAAGAGAGGAGGAAGTCTCTCTCGATAGAAATTTCTTTCTAAAGTGTGCCATTTTGAGCCATTTTGAGCCATTTGCGCTGTTATTGTAAAGTTGTAAGGCCGCTGTTTTGGCTGGACGTGACAGTCGCGAGAGGGTAGGCGATCCGAGAAATTCCCTCAGTTTTGTAACAATTCGCCACAACTTGTAATTTCTTGGGCTATCGCAAGGTTTGGCGGCAGGTGGCCCATGTGTAGTGTAGTACATGCGTTCGTGTTTGTCAAGTAAAAGGTGTAGGGTTCTGGGTGAAACGCTTGAGAGGTCTTTGCATAGCGGGCACTCGGGTGAAAGCCGGAAGCGAGGAGGCTTGCAGGACGGCAGTCTTTACCCTCACCCCCGGCCTTCGCCGGGGCAGGCTCTAGCCCTCTCCCACGACGGGAGAGGGGATTGGCGGTCAGATTTCGGGATGGACGGCGTGGGCTAGTAGTCGAAGGGGACGGGGATGGTGTCTCCGTGCCAGGGGAAGGCGTAGCTGGGCTTGTTGGAGAAGCGGTCGAGTCCGGCGTCGAGCCTGATGGAGGTTCCCGGAGGCAGATCGACGGTGAAGTGCTTGCCGTTGACCTCGGTGGTATGGAGGCCGTCGCCGGTGCTTGTGGTCACGGTCGTGAAAGTGTGCTCGCCGAAGGCCCCTGACTGGATGATGACGCTGCGCCCGTCGTTGCGGTTGGTGTTGACAAGCTGGACTCCCACGCCGTCGGCCCGAAGGTCGTCTACGAGGACGGCAACATCGGGTGGGAGGCCGGGTCTCATGCGGACGGGGTCGAAGTAGCGAACGGTCGCTCGGAGCAGGCCGCCGTGGTAGAGGTACTGGGGCGAGCCGAACATGACGTGCGTGAGAATCTTGGTGAAGACGGCGTTTCTCGGTTCCTGGTTGTCGCGGAGAATCTCAGGGACCGTGCGATCGTCGTTCTCCATCGTGTGGTAGTTCTCCAGCGCCACCTGGTACTGGAGGGAGAGGGCCTTTTCGGGCCAGCCCGGGTTCTTGCCGTCGTAGTACTGGAAGCGGCTGTACTCGCTGTCCCACTCGGCCCTGGCCGCTCCGAGAGCCTCCTCGTTCCAGTCGCGCAGGTGGTCTCCCTCGCGGACGCGGAGGATGAGGTCGTAGTCGTCCTGCGACATGGAGGCGTGGTAGAGGTGCGCGAGTTCGTAGAGGCGCAGGTTGGTCGAGGAGGTAGCGTCCCACTTATCCTCCTCGACGTGGGCGTGAACCCACCCGTCGGGCGTGGCGCGATTGGGGACGAGAAGCTGGCCGTTCTCGTCGGTAATGGAATTGTCGAGAAGAACGTTGATCTGCGAGCGGAGGATTTCGAGGTACGAGGCGTCCTGTGTCACGAGGTGGGCGCACTCCGCCGCGACGCCGAGTGAGTGGAAGATGTGGCTCCATCCGACGTAGCTGTTCCAGCCGTAGAGGGTCCCCCACCAGACGCCGTCGCGGTGCTCGCCCGGCTTGCCGGTCGGGCCGACGTTGTCGGGTATGATGCCGCCGTTCTGCTCGATGCGGTCCATCCACGCTTCGACGTAGTCGACGACCCACTGCTTGTACTTGTCGTCGCCGGTGTAGAGGTAGGCGTTGGTGACGAGGCCGGTGGCGGCGAGGTTCGCGGCGGAGTCGCCGTTGAGGACCACCTGGTTAAAGAGGGCTACGATCTCCCTCGCCTGTTTAGGATCATCCCACCAGCCGGGTTGGAGGTCCTTGACGGCCGGGTAGAGCGACCCGCGCACGCCCATCGACTTCGCCTTCCAGTCGGGCGACGAGGCGTGGCCTCCGTGCAGGTAGGACTTCACCATGTCGAGGGTAGCGTCGTGGAAAGGGCCGAGGCTGCCGTGCATGGGGGAGCGGATGATCTTGTGGACGGGATCGTAGATGGGGGACTCGGGGTCCTCGCCAAGGAACATGTCGGCGAAGCGGCGGGAGCGGCGCACGTTCTCGGAGATCGTGGGATCGCCGAGAGCGAGGTCGTAGAAGGCCATGTTGCCCTCGCCCATGTGGTGCCACTCGGCGTCTCCGGGGTGGGCGATGCTGAAATACTCGTTATGGATGTTGTGCTTGAGCTGCATTGGGTGAACGCCATGGAAGTACTCCATGTTGTTAATGCGGTTGCCGTCGCGGTCGTCGAAGAGGCGCGTCGTGGCGTTCCAGTGCTTGAGCGCGAGATCGACGAGGCTCTCGTCTCCTCCCATGTTGTAGAGGAGGCACCAGTTGTACGAGCGCTCGTAGTAGTCGTCGAGATCGTCGGACCAATACCATGCGCCGCTTCGCTCGGCGTACTTGTGGCTCATCATGTGCGCGCCCTTCTCCATGAGGGCGATGAGCTTCAACTCGAGAAGCGCCCATGAAGGGGGAGCGGCGACCTGGCTTGCGGTGATTGTCGGCATGTTAGTCATGGTGTACCTCTTGGGTTGAGGGAGGCCGTCCCGATATGGACGGGACGGCTCGCGCTTAGAGTTTGCCTACTCGTGGAAGGGGATCGGGACGCTCTCGCCGTGCCATGGGAATGCGTAGCTCGGCTTGTTGACGTAGCGGTTCATCCCGGCGTTGAGCCGGATGGCCGTTGACGGGGGGAGCTCGACGACGAGGGCCTTGCCGTGTACCGGCAGGACGGTGTCGCCGTCGTCGCCTTCCCGGTGGAAGCCGACCTCGGTGAAGTCGTGTTCGCCGAATGCGCCGGCCTGAACGATTACTCGGCGGGTCTCCCCGTGGTTGGTGTTCACGAGCTGGATGCCCGCGCCGTCGGGTCGTAGCTCATCGACGAGGGCGGCGGTGTCAGGCGGGAGGCCGGCGCGTCCGCGGTCCTTGTCGAAGTAACGCACCGTTGACCGCATGAGGCCGCCGTTGTAGGTCGCCTGCGGGGTGCCCATCGTTACCTGGGTGAGGCCCTTGGTCAGGACGAGGTGCTGCGGCAGCTGGTTCGTGGTGATGATGTCGTACGGCAGCCGGTCGTCCTCCATCATCTCTTCGTATTTGGTTATGGCCTCGTTGTACTCTGCGGTGAGTATCTTCATCGGCCAGTCGGGGTTCTTGCCGTCGTAGTACTGGAAGCGGGAGAACTCGGTCTCTCCACCGTTCTTCTCGCCGAGCCGGTCGCCGACTTCGTTCCAGTCGCGACGGACGTCCTGATCGCGGATGTGGGTGATGAACTCATAGTCCTGCTGCTCCATGGAGGCGTGGTAGAGGTGCATCATCTCCTGGGCGCGCATGGGGCTCGGTCCCTGCATGACGCCGCGCGAGGGGATGCCGTCGTTCATGCCGCGTCCGACTGGAGGTGTGAGTATCCAGCCCTCGGGGCCGTATCGGACGGGCGTGATGAGCTGGCCGTCGTCCTCGATCTTCGCAGCGTCGACGATGACCTTGAGCTGCGAGCGCAGGAGGTCGAGGTACTCATAGTCGCCGGTGAGCATGAGCGCGCATTCGACGGCGGTGTTGATGCCGTGGAACATGATGTTGTAGCCCTGGTAGTGGTTCCAGCCATACTGACCGCCCCAGAAGACGCCCTCGCGTCCGCCGCCGATGACGCCGTCGTGGTCGACGTTGTCGGGGGTGATGCCGCCGTTCTTGTTCGTGCGGTCGATCCAGGCTTCGAGGTAGTCGAGCACCCACTGCTTGTACTTGTCGTCGCCGGTGTACAGGTACGCGTCGGTGACGAGGGCCGCAGCCGCGAGGGTATTGGGAGTGTCGCGCTGAAGAACGAGCTTGTTGAATAGATCGACGATGTAGTTCCTGCGCTGTGGGTTCTCGAACCATCGGGCCTCAAGGTGCGGGACGATAGGATAGAGGCTGGCGCGGACGCCGTAGTAGTTGACCTCGCCGCCGAGGTAGCGGCCCGCGAGGAGCATAGTGTTGGCCCAGTTGACGTCGCCTTCGAGCACGGGGCCCTGGCTGGACTGGAAGGGAGAGCGGATGATCCGCTTACTGGCGTCCCAGAGGTCGGCCTCGGGGTCTTCGCCGATGTACATGGCGGCGAAGCGGCGGGACCGGCGGGCGTTTTCTGAGATGGTGGGGTCGGCGACGCCCATGTCGTACCATGCCATGAGACCCTCGCCGAGGTGGTGCCACTCCATGGGGTGGTTCATGCCCCAGAACTCGTTGTGCTGGGCAGGGGTGAACGTCTTGGTGTGGTTGTTGTGGATGGGACGGTGGTTGATGGTCTGATCGCTGATTCGGTTGGTCGCGTTCCACTGCTGGAGGTGCAGATCGAGCATGTCGTCGGCAGCGCCGAGGGCGTAGAAGAGGCCGAAGTTGTAGAACTGCTCGTAAAGGTCGTCGAGGTCTTCTGCCAGCAGGGTAGCGCCACCTCGCTCGGCGTACTTGGATGTGTACTGCCGGGCGGACTCTTCCATCAGGGAGAAGAGTTGCCGCTCCATGAGCGCCCATGCGGGAGGGGCGGTGACCTTGGTTGCGGTGATGGTCGTGCCGTTGGGTATTTCGACGGTTCGTGGATGCATATTGGGCCTCCCCTCCGGGGGTTCAAGTAATCGTATGTCTAGTAGAGGCTTCCGGCCCTCGTGACCGGGCACCATCGGGCGGTCATCAGGTGGTCGATGAGGACTTCGGTTGATTCAGAGGTGCCGATGCGCTTCAAGGCCTCGGCGGCGTTGCCGATAACGTAGCGGTTTGGGTCGTTCAGTAGGGTGGGTAGGGCGTCAACGGCTTCCTCGGCGACCGGGCCGAGCTTGGCGATTGCCAGGGCCGAGTTTCTTCGGACGATCTCATCCTCGTCGGAGAGGGCGTCGATGAGAGCGGGTACGGCTTCCGAGGTACCCTGCGCGACCTGGCCGAGAGCCTCGACGGCCTGGCTCCGCACGAAGGGGTGGCTGTCGCGACTGGCTTCGGCAAGGGGTCGTACGGCGTCGCACGCGCCGAGTCCGATGTCGCCGAGGGTTTCGGCGGCGAGAGCCTTGTCCCACTCCTCCGACGTTGCCATCGAATCGACGAGAGCGGGTACGGCGGGCGTTCCCATTGCTGTGAGGGCGTAGCTGGCGTTTGCGGACTGCTCCATCTGTCCGGGAATGCGGCGGAGCCGGTCCTTATCGTTGTACCAGTTGTCGGCGCTTCCGGCGCGCATGGTGTCGATCAGCGGGCCGACGGCGGGCTCGTCCATGGCGCTCAGGGTGTAAGCGGCGTCGAAGGCGTCGGATTCGGAGTCGCCGCAGAGGGTAGCGATGAGGTCGTCGACACTTCCACCGTTGCCGTTGTCGGCACCGTTCGCATCGGCGCGGAACCAGTCCCATGCGTGTGATAGGAGTCCGTTGTATTCGCCGTCCTCTTCTCCCCAGTCGGTGTCATCGTTGTCCCAGCTTGGCGTGGTCGGTTCGCCCATGCGGTTGAACAGGAACTTGACCATGTAGCGCTTGCGGTCGGTGTGGTTCGGCATTCCACGATGGACGATGTCGTAGTTGGCGATGACGATACGCCCCGCGTCTCCGGCAGCGCCGATCTCGCGGTCGTAGGAGTCCTCCGGGATGACGTTGGTGTACTGCGTTCCGGGCACGACGCCCGTTGGTCCCATTTCGAGCGGGGTGTCCTGCGGATAATAGAAGGTCACGAGCCAGCGCGCGTGATGGCGTCGTCTGGTGAACGAGTCCTTGTGCAGGGTCTGGCCCTTGCTGTGGGGCTGGTTGTAGTGGACGAAACGGTGGGGTTCGAGGAAGTAGTCGTCTCCCATGATGCCCGCGAGAGCGCCGCGCGTCACGGGGTCGTCGTAGAGCAGTTGGAGCTCGGGGATTCGAGGAAGGAGGTTGTTGCCAGGATTGCCCTCGGTCTCGTAGATGTCGTCGAGCTTGGCGAACATCTCATCGTGGTATTCACGGGGCAGGTTAGGCCGCACGGTGATGTATCCGTCGCGGATGAACGTCCGCATCTGGTCGTCGGTGAGCCTGACCGCGTCCATGGAATGCCTCCAAGCGTCGGGTAGGCTATGTCAACGTCGGTTAGGTGTCAAGCGGGAGGGGGCTATTCCACCGTCACGGTCTTGGCGAGGTTGCGGGGCTGGTCGACGTCGCAGCCGCGGCGGACGCCGATGTGGTAGGCCAGAAGCTGCATGGGCACGGCCATGAGAATCGGGGCGATTTCGGGTGCGGCGCGGGGGATGTAGATTACGTGGTCGACCATGTCGGCTATGGCGCTGTCGCCTTCGGTGGCGACGGCGATGATCGTGCCTCCCCTGGCGCTTGCCTCGCTGACGTTGCTGAGCGTCTTTTCGTATAGTGGCCCTTGAGGAATCAGTGCGACGACGGGCATGTCCTGGTCGATGAGGGAGATGGGGCCGTGTTTCATCTCGCCGGCAGGGTAACCCTCTGCGTGGATGTAGCTGATCTCCTTGAGCTTGAGCGCGCCCTCCATCGCGAGGGGGAAGGCCATCCCGCGTCCGATGAAGAGGAAGTCGGAGAACTCGGAGAAGTCGTTGGCCAGGGAAATGTACTGCGGCTCATTCGCGACGAGGTCGCCCAGCATCGCGGGCAGGTGGCCCAGTTCTCTCACGAGAGCAGAGACGCGCTCTTGGGACAGCGTTCCGTGTGAGAGTCCCATTCGCATAGCCAACATGAGCAGGCAGGTGAGGGAGCACACGAACGTCTTCGTGGACGCTACGCCTATTTCGGGACCTGCGCGGAGTAGAATCGTGCCGTCCGCAACGCGGGTGGCCTGTGAGCCGGGATTGTTTACAAGCGTTACCTGCTTTGCACCGTACCGGGCGGCAAGCTCCATCGCCGCGAGGGTGTCGGCGGTTTCGCCCGATTGACTGATCGAAACGACCAGTGTCCGCTCGTCGATGACCGGCTCGCGGTAGCGGAACTCCGAGGAGTTGTCGACCTCGCTGGGGATGCGGGCCAACGACTCCATCCACAGCCGCCCGACCATTGCGGAGTGGAGACTGGTGCCCATGCCGATGAAGACGACCCGGTCGATGTCAGCGATCTCGTGGTCCGTGAGCGCTAGCTCGTTGGGGTTGACCGTCTCCTTGTTGAATGAGACACGGCCGCGAATCGTGTCGAGGGCTGCTTGCGGCTGCTCATGGATCTCCTTGTGCATGAAGTGCTTGTACTCGCCCTTGGCGACGGAGACGGCATCGTAGGGGACGGTAACAGGCTGCTTTTCAATGGTGGTGCCGTCCAACTGCTGGTAGCACGCACCCTGCGGCGTGATTGATACGAGTTCTCCGTCGGCGAGATATGCCACCTTGTGGGTGTGGTCCAAGAGGGCGGGGAGGTCGCTTGCCAACAGCATCTCGTCGTCGCCATAGCCGACGACGATGCCCCCGGCGTTGCCAAGCCGGAATGCCACGAGCTTGGACGGTTCACGTTTCGACGCGATTACTACGGCGTTCGCGCCATGCATTCGGCCTGCCGTCAGGGCTGCGGCTTCCTCGAGGGAGTATTCCTCCCGAAGGTATAGCGATATGAGGAAGGGGATGCACTCGCTGTCGGTCTGGGAAGTGAATTCAAAGCCCGCGGATTCGAGTTCGTGGCGAAGTTCCAGGAAGTTCTCGACGATGCCGTTGTGTACGACGGCGACGTGGCCGTCGGGGTCGGTGAAGGGATGCGCGTTCTCGTCGGAGGGTCTGCCGTGGGTGGCCCACCGGGTGTGGCCGATGCCGACGACTCCGTCGGGGGGCGCTTGTTCGACGGAATTTCGCAGTTTCGAGAGCTTCCCCTCGGACTTCTGGGCGGAGATCGCCTGTCCGTCGGTCACCAGTGCGATTCCGGCGCTGTCGTAGCCGCGGTATTCGAGCCTAGCAAGGCCGTCCAATAGGATGGGCGTTGCAGGCTTAGCGCCCGTGTAGCCGAAGATTCCGCACATGTAGTTCTCTCAGCTGCCTGCCATAGAATGCTTTAGTTTTGGGTGCCTTCGGGAGCGACAGAGACCGTCTCCACCGGACGGCCTTGTGGCTCTCCGCCGTCAGCGTCGGCCCCATATACGCCTTGATACTCGGATGGGAGCATCATGGCGACTCGCCCCATGATCATGTCGGTCATGGACTGGAGGACGGCTGCGCTCGGACGGCCTTCGATGTCCGGCAGAGTGAAGGCTCGTCCGATATTGATACGGAGCCGACCCGTCGGTCGAAAGACGTGGAGCGGGCTATTCTTGCCGTTCGTGCCGGTTATGCCGACCGGAACTATGGCCGCTTGTGACTTCATGGCTAAACGCACGACGCCCGGCTGCGCCTTCTTCATGGCGCCAGTACGGCTCCGGGTGCCCTCCGGGAAGATCATCACGCACTGGTCGGTCGCCAGCTTTTCGAGCGCCCACCGGTAGGCCTTCGGGTCGGTGGCAGAGCGGTTCACGGGGTGAGCGCCGTAGGCCGTGAAGAACCACCTGCCCGGCCCCTTGAAGAGTTCCTTCTTGGCGAGGAACCAGATTCGGCGCGGGAAGCTGGCCGACACCAGAGGAGGGTCGAAGTTGCTGACGTGGTTGGCGACGACGATAAGCGGCCCCATCGGAGGGACGTTCTCTTCGCCGTGGACGCTCCAGTCGGAGAATAGGCGCAGGGTGCCCCTCTGAGCGATGCTGCAGGTCGTGTTGAGCAGGTCGGTCATGCGCCCTCGATCAGGTCGATAATGCGGCGCGCGGTCTCGGTAGCGTCGAGGCTGTCGGTGTCGATTATCACTGCGTCGACGGCGGGATGAGACTCAGCGCGCTGAGAATCAATTTTATCACGGTGGACTAGCCGCTCGAGCACTTCCTCGTAAGCAGGCGAGTCTACCGTGTTCTTTCGTTCCTCGTACCTACGCTTTGCCCGCGTTTCCGGAGAAGCGGTGAGATAGAACTTTGTTTTCGCATCCGGAATCACCATAGTGCCGATGTCACGTCCTACCATCACTATGGAGCCGTCGGCTGCAATCGACCTCTGTTGGTGCACGAGTACCTTTCGCACGCCTCTATTCGCCGCTACAGGGACGACTCCCTGCTCGACCTCCGATTGGTGCAGCCGTTGAGTTATGTCCTCGCCATCGACGAGGAGCCGCTCTTCGCGCTCGGATTCCACGAGTTTCATTGTCAGCCTACGGGCTAGTCGCGACATCTCATCATGGTCGTGGAGGTCGAGTCCTGCGCTGATTCCGGCGTAGGCGACGGCGCGGTACATCCAGCCGGTGTCGAGGAACCTGCAGCCGAGCTTGCGGGCGACGATTCTGCCCACGGTCGACTTGCCGGAGGCGACAGGACCGTCGATGGCGATTGTGGTGTGACTCTTCAAGAGATTCCTCGTCGATGGCAGGGGAATGGAGGGATTATATCCGCGCCTTTTCGGCGGCGGCAACGGAGGGTGCGGGCTTGTGAGGCTTTGCGCTGTCCGCCTACAATGCCGTTTCCATGGAGGTGCGGCGATGATTACCAAGTTCGGGAGTCTCTTCGCAGGACACGTCGATTTGGATGATATCGGCTTCGATGGACTTCCGGTCAACGATCGTTGGCTCTCGGACGAGCGACTAGCGAGCGTGTTCGACAAGGCCGAAGCGATTGCCAAGACCCTTGACGGTGGCGGTTTCGACACGATGTGGCTGGCGGAGCACCACTTCCAGAGGGAAGGCCACGAGTGCATACCGAACATCCTCATGCTGGCCGTTCACCTGAGTCACCTGACCGAGCGGATCAAGTTCGGGTGTGGGTTCAACATCACTCCCATGTGGCATCCTCTGCGGTTAGCGGAAGACTACGCGATGGCAGACCACATGACGGGGGGCCGGGTGATATTCGGGATAGGGCGGGGCTATCACACGCGAGAGGTTGAAGTGTTCGACGCGCCGTTGCGTGACAACGATGCCAACCGCAGGCTGTTCGATGAGCAGGTGGAGATCATCTTCAAGGCGCTGCACGAGCCTTCTTTTTCGCACCGGGGAGAGCATTACACAATCCCGCCCCGCGTGCCGTACCGGGGCTACGAGCTTGAGGACCTAACCCTCGTTCCCCCGCCTCGGAGCCGGCCCGTCGAGTGCTATCAGCCCATCGTCAGCGCGAATCCAAGTTCCCTGGACAAGATGACCCGATACGGCATCAAAGGAATGATCGGCGGCGGGGCGGCTGCCGGGGGCGCGCACGACGCGACCATGAAGGCATGGCAGGACGCTCTTGCCAGAGCGGGACGCGAGACGGAGCTTGGCGAGGACCTCATCATCGGGCTGGTGTTCCACATCGCGGAGAGCAAGGAGAAGGCCATTGAGGAGGCCCGGCCCTTCTACGAGGAGAATATGAAGATGTTCGCGCCGTTGGGGTTTGTGCGAGGGCTTACGGAAGAGCAGATTGCCGCGACTGGCGATCCCTCACGAATTCACGGGGCAGGTTTACCGACACTTGAAGAGGCGGCAGAGTCGGGTTCGTGGATGGTCGGACCTGCCGAGGCGGTGATCGAGTCGCTGGCGGAGCTACAGGAGCGGTATCCGGGGCTAGAGACGGTCAACGTCGGGTCGGTCGTGGGTACGCCGCAGAGCGTGGTTGTGGAGCAGCTTCAGAGATTTTCGGAAGATGTGATGCCGACGTTTAAGGGTGGGTAGTGGCTGAGGCTCGCCCTCCGTCAGGCTCTCAAGGAACTGCGAGAACCCCCTCTCCCCCGGCTACGGCGCTCGTGGGGGCGATCCGCGAATCGCCCCTACTCACCATTCTCGTGATTGGCGGTGTCCACGACAACAGGCATCAGCCATTAACAGGACGCTTAGCCATCAGTCCGCTAAGTGTTGCAGACTTTGCCGCAGTCTCTGGTCCAAAACTTGCACCGCTACCGGTAATCTTCCGCCGAGTCCTGAGGCACGTAGCCTAGCACATGGCGGGCGTGTTCGATGTCGCGGTAGTTCCACTTGTTGTTGGAGACGGCGAAGAAGATGTCGTAGAGAAGGTCGTCGGGCGCTTCGATGCAGCGGTGGAGGATGTCGGCCACGTCGCGGTGGCTGAGCCACGCTGCAAACTCACGGGTGCTGCTTGGTCGGTTTTCCGCAGGGCAAGCTCCGATGCGGACGCAGAGGACGGATAGGCCGTAGTCGGCGGAGTAGACCCGGCCGAGAACCTCGCCCCACACCTTCGAGGCGCCGTAGATGGTTCCCGGTCTTACCAGTTCCTTCGTGACCTTGGGCCACTCCCAGCGCGAGACCGCCTCGTAGTCCCCGGCGATGATCTGGCTGTAGGGTGGGTCATGATCGACCCCGCGTATGGTGTCGCCCGAGCTGGCGAAGACGACCCGCTTCACCCCTGCCAGGCGGGCTGCCTCGTAGACGTTCCACGTGCCCGCGAGGTTGCCGCGCACGACGTCTTCCATCGGCTCACTGGCGACGTGGGCGGCGAGGTGGACGACGACATCCTGACCTTCGAAGGCCGGGCGAATGGATTCGAGGTCGCCAATGTCGGCCTGCACGGTGCGCACACCGTCAACGGGGCGACGGTTGAGGGCGGTGAGCTCGTAGCCGCCGAGGGACTCAAGATGGGAACGGAGGATTCCACCGATCAGTCCCGACATTCCGGTGATGAGGATTTTTTTCATTGGATTACCCCCGTCCTACGTAGAGCTGTTCGACCGGCAGGACGGTCGTGTCGAGCATGTTGGCGTATGGCGGGAGAAGGGCCATAGCAAGTGCGGCGATGGCTATGTCGTCGGGTGACATCATGGGTTCCATGTCAGAGGCGCGTGTGCTGGCCGCTCTCCACTCGACCTCGACGTTTCCGGGGTGGAGCGCTCCGACGGAGATGCCGTACTCTCGTCCTTCGAGCGCGGTCGATTTCGTGAGGCCGATGATGCCGTGCTTGGAGGTGGTGTAGGGGGCCGAGTTCATTCGCGGCATTCGGGAGGAGATACTGCCGATGTTGATGATGCGTCCGCTCCGCTGCTTCTTCATTATCTTCATGGCTTCCCTGGTGCAGAGGAAGACGCCCGTGAGGTTCACGTTGATGACCTTCATCCACTTTTCGAGAGATATTTCGTCGATGGGGCCGCCGTCGAACGCGCCGGAGTTGTTGACGAGGATGTCGAGCCGTCCGTGCTCCGCCATGGTGGTCTCGAACAGGTTGATTACCTGCTCCTCGCTGGTCACGTCGGTTTGGACGGCGCGGGCGGGGACTCCGTAGCCGCGCATCTCTTCGGCGCTCTCTTCGAGGCGGTCGAGCTGCCGCGCGGCCAGGACCAGCGTCGCTCCCTCCTTGGCGAAGGCGCGCGCGGTGCCTCTGCCGATGCCCGTGCCTCCCCCCGTGATGATGCAGACCTTCCCTTCAAGTTTGCCCATGCGTATCTCCCTGTGTGCGATGTTTGCGACGGGGTTCAGTTAAACAACCGTTCGCCGCAATGTCAAGGCGAAGTGGTTTCGGTGATACGTCTGTGAGCACAGTTGTGAAACGCCTGTGGGATTCATCAAACTGGTGCGTTTGCACACCTGCATATTGCTTGAAAGCCTTGTGACGCCTGCTTATAATTGGCGGCGACTGAGGGTTGAGTTCGGTCTGTGGCCCTCATTGTCCAGGAGGTCTGTTTAATGACGTACGTTATTGCCGAGCCGTGTATCGGAGTCAAGGACGCGGCTTGTGTCGATGTTTGTCCGGTCGACTGCATCTACGAGGCGGAGGAGCACAACATGCTTCTCATCAGCCCGGAGGAGTGCATCGACTGCGCGGCGTGTGAGCCGGTCTGTCCCGTTGTGGCGATCTTCGCCGAGGAAGACACGCCGCCGGAGTGGGACAGCTATATCGACCTGAACTACGAGTACTTCGGCGAGACCCGATAGGCGGGAGCGCCAAGCTAAGAGAAAACTCGCTGACCCGGAGGTGACTCGCCTCCGGGTCTTCTTTGTGTCTCGACCCGTTTTTTGCGACAATGGCGGCTGACTGAAAGCTCCCGAACACGCCTCCACTTCCAGCGAAGGAGAAGGACACATGCAAGTCGATTCCACGCCTCTCATGGTCGCCAACACCTACGCGACCATGCGAAAGAATCTCGAAGTAGTCCGCAAGAGAGTTGGACGACCGCTGACGCTGGCCGACAAGATCCTGCTGGGACACCTCGTCGATCCGGAGAATCAGGAAATTGAGCCTGGAGTGAGCCAACTTTCACTCAATCCCGACCGAGTAGCTCTCCAGGACGTCCTGGGACAGACGGTCATGCTGAATTTCATGCAGACGATGCGTGAAACAGTTGCCGTTCCCACGACCGTTCACTGCGATCATCTCATCCAGGCAAGGGTTGAGGGTGGCATCGACCTCGTCCAGTCGATGGAGGAGAACAGGGAAGTCTACGAGTTCCTCAAGAACGCCGCGGCGAAGTACGGCGCAGGATTCTGGGGGCCGGGCGCGGGCATCATCCACCAGGTGGTGCTGGAGAACTACTCGTACCCCGGAGCGCTCATCATAGGGACCGACTCGCACACGCCGAACGCGGGGGGACTTGGGGCCTGTGCCGTCGGCGTCGGGGGTGCGGACGCGGTGGAGGTGATGGCGGGCCTGCCTTGGGAGGTGCTCTATCCGAGGCACGTCGGCGTCTATCTCACGGGCGAGAAGAACGGGTGGACGGCCCCGAAGGACGTGATTCTCCGAGTGGCGGGAGAACTTACCGTATCCGGCGGCACCAACGCCATCCTGGAGTACTTTGGGCCGGGCGCGAGCTCCATAAGCTGCACCGGCAAGGCCACCATCACGAATATGGGGGCCGAGATCGGCGCGACGACCTCGATATTCGCGCACGACAGCCGCATGACCAAGTACCTCAACGCGACCCGCAGGGCGGCCATCGGTCGTCTTGCCGAGGAGAACCGCGACCTGCTGACGCCTGACCCGGAGGTCGAAGCCGACCCCGCGAGCTACTACGATCGGGTAGTGGAGATCGACCTCTCGAAGCTGGAACCGCACGTCGTAGGCCCGCATTCTCCCGACCGCGCGCGACCTATTTCAGCCCTCGCGGCTGAGGTGACCGATGAAGAAAATGGGTTCATTGACGAGATTCAGACGGCCCTCATTGGAAGCTGCACCAACTCGTCGTACGAGGATATGAGCAGGGCCGCCGACGTTGCGCGGCAGGCGAGTTCGCATGGTTTGAAATCTTCTGTGGAGTTCATGGTGACTCCCGGCTCGGAGCAGGTGCGGGCTACAATCGAGCGGGACGGCCAGATGGGAGCGCTCAAAGAAATCGAGGGTACTGTCCTGGCAAACGCATGTGGGCCGTGCATCGGACAGTGGAAGCGAGAGAAGGTGCTCGACGGCGTGCCGAATACCATCGTCACGTCCTACAACCGCAACTTCCCGCGTCGCAACGATGGGCGTTCCGAGACGATGAACTTTATCGCGAGCCCCGAGATCGTTACAGCATTGGCCATTTCGGGGAAGCTGTCATTCAACCCGCTCACAGATGAGTTGACGGATGAGAACGGGGAATCCTTCAGGTTGGAGGCTCCCGGAGAGGCCCCGGAAGTTCCCTCCAAGGGCTTCGACTCCGGGAATCCCGCTTTCTTCGCGCCGCCGGAGAACAGAGGCAGCATCGATATATCCGTCGATCCGAAGAGCGAGCGCATCGAGCTGCTCCAGCCGTGGGAACCCTGGGACGGCGAGGATTTCGTCGACCTGCCCGTCCTGATGAAGACTTCGGGTAAGACGACGACCGACCACATTTCTCCTGCCGGACCGTGGCTGCGTTATCGAGGGCACCTGAGCAAGTTTTCCGAGAATATGTTCATGGGCGGGATCAACGCCTTCACAGGAGAGACAGGGAAGGGCAAGAACGTCGTTACCGGGGAGACGGGGCAGGCGATCTCACGAATTGCGACCTCTTACCGCGATAGCGGACTTCGATGGGTGGTGATCGGTGACTCCAACTACGGCGAGGGAAGCAGCCGGGAGCACGCCGCACTGTCTCCAAGGCTTCTTGGCGGCGCGGCGGTCATCGCCCGGAGCTTCGCCCGCATCCACGAGACCAACCTCAAGAAGCAGGGATTGCTGCCTCTGACGTTCCAGGACCCGGAGGACTATGACCTCATACAAGAGGACGATCGCATCAGCCTGGTGGACCTCGACAAGCTGACGGAGAACAAGCCTGTCATGTGCATCATCAAGCACGCGGACGGGAGCGAGGACCGGCTGGAGCTCGACCACTCATTCGCAGAGTCCCAGGTGGCATGGTTCAAGGCCGGGTCTGCATTGAACCTGCTTCACGAGAGCAGCTAGAGAGCGGACATGCCGGTGAACTCGGAAGCCTGAAGGACTGACTTGCTCCGTCGGGACTAATGGAGGAGACGGAGCGCCTACTTGCCGGGAGAGGCCCCGTTGGCAGGATGCGTGCCGTTCTTGCTGGCCTTCTTGGCGCGTGCGCCGACCCAACCGATCTGGGAAATGTCGATCAGGACGCCATCGGGTCCGGCGTAGTTGAGGGCGACGTTTCGTCCCCCATGGCCTTCGCCCATCTCCGATTTGCGTACCGAATTGATGTCCGAACTGGGCTCCACTTCCGCAGCCTGCAATCGGGCGTCTGCCTCCGATAGGTCATCGACCTGAAAACCGATATGGTGCAGCCCGCTGTACTCAACGCCGTAGTCCAGTCCGGCCAGCGTCTCGTTCTTGAATTTCAGTATTGCAATGCTTATGTCGCCGTCGGTTAGGTAGACGCCCTCCGCGTTGTCACCTTCCACATTGCCCACTTGCTTGAGTCCGAAGACGGAACGGTAGAATTCCGCCGTCTTCTTCGGATCCTGACTTGAAATCGCTATATGCTTCAGCTTCGCCATCATACTCCCCGTAGGAGGACTTAATCGATCCTCCACTTCTTCATCCGTAAAAGACTCACATCACCGCACGTCAAATGCACTACCTCGTCGGTCGAGGCACCGAAAGCAGTATAGGAAAGGCATAAAGCCGTGTCAAATGATTCCGGCCGGGCGAGTAACTGTTCAGACTTCGTGAGAGCGCCCAACATACACAGCCACCGTCATTCCACCTTTGCATAACCCCCTGGTGGGAGCCAGGAAATCCCTTCCCCCTTGATGGGCTGACAGGGGTAGGCATTTGACTATTGGCGCACTTTGAAAGCAACCCGCCACTGTCATTCTGAACGCAGCGAAGCGGAGTGAAGAATCTAAAATGCCCGTTTCAAGGCAGCGCCGACATGGAGAATTTCTATCCCGTCGGCGAGGATGCGGATGGAGCATTGGCTATCCGGTCTTGCGGTTATGGATGTTAGATTCCTCGCTCCGCTCGGAATGACAGGGAGACGAGGCTGGATCATAGCTGCAGTTCCGTTTTGCCTACCCCTGTCAGCCCTTGATGGGGGAAGGTTAGGATGGGGGTGAAATTCGCCGCGATAAGGCATATCTGGAGGTTACGCAAAGGTCTCCGAAAGCGGGTATCCAAAGGGGGAGGGTGTTCCTCTCATCAACTCTGAACAGTTACCTGGGCAAAATCGCGTTGACACACTTGAAGCGCCGTTGCTACGATTTAGGCGATAGATGACGGGCGCGGCCCGCCGCCGAGAGACGCGACACACGGGGATGCCCATAGGTGACCAACGTCACGCCCGACCAATCGACTGCCCCACCTCCACCGCTTCCCGCCGTCTTTCAGCGGTACCAAATGCCGATTGACCGCACGCTGCGGGACCGGCTGTCCGACACCAACTCATCGGTATATTCGCTGCTCCGATACGCTATGGGGTGGTCGGACGCCGATGGTACGTCGGTGTCGGCCCCACAGGGCAAAGCTCTGAGGCCCACGTTGTGCCTGCTCACCTGTGAGGCCATTTGCGGGGAATATAGGCGCGCGCTGCCTCCCGCCGTGTCGCTTGAGCTTATCCATAACTTCTCGCTGATTCACGACGACATTCAAGATCGTGACGAGTACCGGCGGCATCGGCCCACAGTTTGGAAGGTCTGGGGTGAACCGATCGCCCTGACCGCCGGGAACGTCATGCGGATCGTCGCGGACACCTCGGTTGAGGGACTGCGTGGCGACTCCGTTGCCGCAGCCGATATCGTCACAGTGAGCAAAGTCCTGACCGAGGCGTCTCTCGAGATGATCGAGGGTCAGTACCTCGACGTGTCCTTCGAGGGCCGCTCCGATATCGGGATGAAGAGCTACCTCGACATGATTTCTCGAAAGACCGGCGCGCTGCTCCGGACACCCATGCACGTTGGCGCGATAATGGGCACTGGCGATCCGGCGGTTATCGAGTCATTCAGAGAGTGCGGACGCTCTCTTGGATATGTGTTTCAAATACGCGACGACGCGCTTGGCATTTGGAGCGAGGAGAAGACTACGGGGAAACCGGTAGGGGCCGACATTCGTCGCAAGAAGAACTCCTTGCCTATTGTCCATGCCATGTCGCAGGCTGATCGCACTCAGAGGCAAGCTCTTGAACACGTCTATGAAAAGGAGAGCGTTGAGGACGCCGACGTCGAGACCGTGCTGGACATCATGGACGGCCTCGGCACGGAGGCATTTGCAAACTCAATGGCCTCTGAGCACTGCGACCGGGCTCTCGAACGGCTGGCAGAGGTAGAAATACCACCGAGGGCTCGCGCCGATATCGAAGAACTGGTCACGTTTCTTCTTGTTCGCCAGCATTAGCCCAAGTCTCGTCATCGACTTTAGAGGGTGTTTCAGTAGTCCGTGAAACCCGTTCATGGTGAGCTTGTCGAACCATGAATTGCCCTTCGACAGGCTCAGGGCGAACGTGTGACTTTGCTGGATAGAATCTTCGCAAACACCCTCATAGTGGGATGGACTACTGCTGCGGTTCCACAACTGGTGCCAGAGGGTCGATCAGTCCTTCGTGCTTTAGCTCGGCCCAGAGGTCGGTTGGAATTGGGTGACTTGCCATGTGGAAATTCTCCTCCACCTCTGCGACGGAGCGGGGGCCGGGGATTGTCGCAGCTACCGCAGGGTGTAGGAGGCCGAACTGAAGGGCAGCGGCCTTGAGTGGAACGGCGTGGCGGTCGCAGACGGCTTTGATCTTGCGGACCCTGTCTATGATTTCCGGCGGGGCGACCTCGTAGTCGTAGGTGGATTGGGAACCGAGGTCCGATGCCAGGATGCCGGAGTTGTAAGGTCCTCCAAGTACGAGGCTGACGTTCTTCTCAAGGCACACGGGCATTAACTCAGCCAAACTCGATTGGTCGAGCAGCGTGTAGCGGCCTGCCAGCAGGAAACAGTCGAAGTCGCCCTCGCGGGCGAAACGAGCTTCCATCTCCCACTGGTTCATGCCAACGCCGATGGCTTGCACAACGCCCTGGGAACGCAGATCGGCCAGTGTGGGGTAGGCCTCTCCTATGGCCTGTTCCCAGTGGTCGTCGGCGTCGTGAATGTAGGCGATGTCGATACGGTCTAGGTTGAGGTGTTTCAGGCTCTCCTCCAGCGAGCGCAGTATGCCGTCGCGGCTGTAGTCGAATACGGGTTCCATCTTCGGAAGCGATTGGAAATGGGGGCTGATCGGCGCCTCATTCACCGGGTTGAGGACACGCCCCACCTTCGTGGAGAGAACGAAGCTGTCTCGCGGTATACCCTGCAGCGCTCTTCCTAGACGTATTTCACTGATACCGTGGCCGTAGAGGGGGGCTGTGTCTACGTAGTTCAGGCCGAGTTCGAGGCCGCGCTGAACGGTGGCGAAGGCGTCGTCCTCGGTCACGATGCGGAACAAACTGCCGATGGGCGCGCCGCCGATGCCGAGTCGCGTGACCCGCAGACCGGTCTTCCCGATTTCCGTCTTGTCGAGGGGATGTACCATCTATGGCAGGGTCTCAGTCCTTCTGAAAGAGCTCCGGGTGCAGGACGGCGCGCGCCTGCATTCGCAGCCTGTCGCGGTCGGATATCAGCGGCTCGTATTTCTCGACGAACTCGCACATGGTCTCCTTGACCGTCGCCGTACTGGTGTCAAGCTCGAAACGGTAGCGCAGCAGGGAATGGCCGTAGTGGTACTGGAACCTCTCGAGGATGTGCTCGATGTCCTCCTCTTGAATGACGCCTCGCTCGTGCGGGGACTCTCTCATGCGCTTGCGAATGACGTCCGCCGACGCCTTGACGTGGACGATCACGGTGTCAGGGCCTTGCTCGATAATCTCTTTCTCGATGCTTCGCGCCATGCTCTCCCGGTCGCCGTACTCGCCCGCTCTCCCGTATCCGTAGTACAGAGGCGCGTAGACCGCCTCCTCAATGTGGAAGCCAACGAGGATGTGGTCGCTGTCACGGTAGAGCTGGGGCGAGAGATGGTAGGCAAACTGGTAGCGGGTGAACATCTCCTTGAGGGCAGGGCCGAGTTCCATGTATTTCTTCAGGTCTTCATCGGGAATTTCGTCCCAGTGTCCGAACCATGGAGGCGTGAAGTGATCGTGATACGTGACAATTCCGAGCGGAGTGGGCGGGCCCATAACCTTGTCACGCCACTTGACGATTTCCTCCGCCAGAGTCGTCGTTCCCGCGTATTCGCATCCGACCAGTATGAGCCGCATTGGTATTCTCCTCGCTTGAGTTTGAGAGTGCGCACCATTATACCCAGACTGCACTCTGATCGTGAGCCTAGGCGACTACAGTGAGAGAGACCGCGTCGCAATTCGACGTAGGGTTCAATTGTAGCTGTTGCCGAATCTGATGCTTAGTTGGGATCGTGGGGTTGATAGAACAATTTTTTGCATATATGATTACGCCGCTTGAGAGTTGGCCACAGATCATTGGGAGGTGCATTTCGATGCTCAGAGTAGGTCGAGCGGTATTGGTTGCGTTCGCGCTAATGGCCCTGGTTTTGGCTGCCTGTGAGCGTGACGAAGATGACGGAGACGCTGCTTCATCCGGACCATCGGCTGATTCGGTTCTCCGTGTCGGAAATGGAGGTGAGGTCCAGTTCCTGGACGCGGCGAAAAGCCAGTCGGGCACGGACATCATCTTCTCGGAGATGATATACAACCGTCTCCTCCAGTATGACGCGACGATGATGGACCCGAAGCCGGACATCGCCGAAAGCTGGGAAGTGTCGGCTGACGGACTCACGTATACATTCAAGATTCGTGACGACGTCAAGTTCCACAACGGCAAGGAGCTTACGGCTGCGGACATCGAGTACAGCTGGAACCGGTGCAGGAACGAAATCGCCGACAAGGGCCGCTGCAAGGGCGAGCTGAACGACGTGGTCTCGTTCAGCGCGACGGGCGACTACGAGTTCACCGTCGTTCTAGACAAGGCTAGTCCCGTCTTCCTTCCGTCCATGGCCCACTGGTCGCTGGCAATCCTCGACGAGGGCAGCATCGGTCAGGTCGACACGCATCCTATAGGGACAGGGCCGTACAAGTTCGTGAGCCAGGTGGTGGACGACAAGCTGGAGCTGGAGAAGTTTGACGACTACTTCGATCAGGACATTCTCAACCAGAGGCCCGAAAAAGTCTTCATCCTTCCGATCAAGGACCCGCAGACGCGAATGGCCGCGGTACGCAGCGGCGAGATCGACTTTGCGGTCGACGTGCCCTTGGAGCAGGTCGCCAGGCTCGCGACAACTCCGGGCGTCCAGCTGCTGCAGCAGCGAGACGGCATCACGGCCTCGTACATGACGGTGATCTTCAATGTACGAGAGGGTCCGATGTCGGACGTGAAAGTGAGGAAAGCAGTCCAGCTTGCGGTAGACGCGAACGCCATCAACAGCGCGATCTACTTCGGACTGGGAGAGGTCAGCTGCAACCCGATCCTCGAATCGCACTGGGCATACCTGCCTTTCGAGTGCCCGCAGCGAGACGTGGAGAAGGCCAAGGCGCTTCTGGCCGAAGCCGGATATGGCCCGGACAATCCTCTCCAGCTGAAGTACATGCCGGAGAACATCCCCGTCACGCAGAAGATGGCAGAGGTGATCCAGCAGAACTTGGCTGAGGCCGGCATTGAGATGGAGATCGTGATTGTCGACAGCCCGACGTGGCTCGACAAGGTCTGGTTCGGTGTCGACTGCGACACGGGAGACTGGCCGGAGTCCCGCTGCTGGGCCGGCAAGCACAAGGAGTTCGACCTCGGCGACGCATGGTACACTCGCGAGCCCGACCCGGACGGCCTGATGCAGAGCGTGTTCCGCGCCGACTCCGACAGGGATGGTTTCAAGGGCAACAACGGAATGCGGTACTACAACCCTGAGATCGAGCGCCTGTTCGACGAGGCGAAGAGCACGACGGACCGCAATATCAGGGCGGAAGCCTATCGCAAGATCGTCGACATCGTCGTCAACCAGGACGTGCCGCTGATCAAGCTGCAGAGTATGCCACGCTTCTTCGCAGCCGGTGAGGTTGTACAGGGTGGCTACGTGAGTCCCAAGGGCTACTGGAACGCCAAAGACTGGTCCTGGCAAGAGCAGTCGGACGAGTAGTCGAATTAAGAGTACGCCGCGCGCTCATGGCATCCTCATTGGGCGCGCGGTGACCCTAAGCTCAAGTCCGCAGACCCACATTTTGAAGTGGTCGGTCTCAAACCATACTCTTGAGACCGCCCCGCTCTCCGTGTCCGGGAGGTTCCAGCCATCCAGGCCTATATTGCCCGTCGCTTGCTTCAAACGCTGTACGTTGTCGTCGTGCTCTCGTTTATCATTTTCGCGGCGGTGCGGTTCGCGCCCGGAGACCCGGCGGTAACACGGCTCGGCATGGAGGCCACGAGAGAGGCGCTTGAACAGGAGCGCAGTGAACTCGGCCTCGACAAGCCGATCTACGAGCAGTACGTCATCTGGCTGGGCAGGGTCGTGAGAGGCGACATGGGCGTATCGCTTGCCTATGCCTCGGACCATCCCGTCGCTCCCCTTGTATGGGAGAAGTTCAAGAGGACGATTCCTCTCACCCTGGCGGCGATGGCGATTGGACTGGGCGTATCCATTCCGTTGGGCATCATAGCGGGACTGCGTCCATACAGTCTGCTCGACAACATCATTTCGGCCTCGTCGCTGTTCGGCGTCGCGGCTCCGAGCTTCTGGGTCGGGCTCATGCTGATACTGCTGTTCGCCGTGCGGCTGGAATGGCTGCCGTCATTCGGGTACGGGCCAATAGGGCAGGGGTTCCACTGGAAGTATTTCATTCTTCCGTCAGTGGCTCTCGGATTCCAACTCATGGGAGCACTCACGAGATACATGCGGTCGGGGATGCTCGACGTGATGAGCTCCGACTATGTTCGTACGGCCCAAGCCAAGGGACTGCCGTATCGCACCGTAGTGGCAAGGCACGCCGTGAAAAATGCAATGCTCTCGGTCGTTACGGTGATTGCTCTCGATCTGGGGGCCCTGCTGGCGGGGGCGCTCGTCACGGAGACCGTCTTCCAGTGGCCTGGGGTCGGACTGCTTTTGGTGAACGCCATCCAGGCTAGAGACTATTCAATCGTTCAGATGATCGTTCTCGTCACCTCCGTCTGGTATATATCGGTGAACCTTCTTGCCGACATTCTGTATGGATATCTTGACCCACGGATTCGATACGAATGAGCACCTCCGCCCAACAGAGAGCAATTGAGCTGCACTCAAGCGACGAACTCGCCGACAGGCGTCGCGCACGAATGCTGCGCCTGTTCATCGCGAGCTTCGTCAGAAATCGCACGGCCGTTTTCGGCGCGGTGACGATCATCGTGTTCACTGTCGCGGCACTGATTGCTCCGCTGCTGCCGACCGACCCGCTGGAGCAGGACTATGACTCGCTCATGCTTCCTCCTTCCGTGGAGCATCCCATCGGCACCGACTCACTGGGCCGGGATAATCTGATCCGTCTCATCCATGGAGGGAGAGTCTCGCTGCAGGTGGGACTTCTTGCCATGTTGATAGCCACGACGGTTGGTGTGACGGTTGGCCTCGTCGCGGGATACTTCGGCAAGTGGACCGACAGCATACTCATGCGGCTTGTGGACGTTATTCTCGCGTTCCCCGGCCTTCTGCTGGCAATTCTGATGGTGGCGGTACTCGGGCCTTCGCTGCGCAATGCAATGCTTGCCATCGCTATCGGGTTCATTCCGCCATTCGCCCGGATCACTCGTGCCAATACCCTTTCCCTTCGCGAGAAGGAGTTCGTCGAGAGCGCGCGGGCGATAGGCGGGGGGCCGATTCGCATCATGTTCAAGACGATTCTTCCCAACACGGTATCTCCGATCATCGTTCAGGCTTCGCTGGGGATGAGCTACGCCATTCTGATAGAGGCCAGCCTGAGCTTCCTGGGCCTGGGCATCCAGCCGCCGACGCCGTCCTGGGGCTACATGCTCTCGGCAGGCAGGGAGTTCATCACTCTGGCGTGGTGGCTGACGACATTCCCCGGGCTTGCTATCTTCCTCGTCGTGATCGCGTGGAACTTCATCGGCGACGGCATCCGCGAGGCCCTCGACCCGCGACAGCGGCGCAGGTAGCGTCCGCCTCAAAGTGATGTTGGAAACGTCACGCGCTGCGTAGCACGACACGTTCAGAACGCGATACCCTATAGCCATGTCCATCATCAAGACTCTCGCCTTCACGGCGTTCGTCATCGCCATTCCGCTGTTCCTCATCATCATGAACCTCCGAGTGGTGGTGAACACGCCCTTGCTCTATAGCTACGGTTTCGATCAGTACGAGATCGAGACGGTGACGGGCATCGAGCGGAGCGATCTCATTTCGGCAGGAAAGAAGATCCGCGACTACTTCAACAACGAGGAGCGCTGGCTGAACGTCCAGGTCCCCATTCGCGGAGGAGAGCCGGAACCTCTCTACAACACGACGGAACTCCTGCATATGTGGGACGTGAAGGTGCTCATACGCACGCTGTACAACGTGCAGCTCATCGTCGTGCTGTACATTGTGCTGTTCATTCCCGCTGGGCTTGCTCTGGCGCCTCGCGCGTTCCCTCGAACACTCATGAGGCTCATCGCATGGGGAGCCGGGCTTACGCTCGCGATAGTCTTTGTGACGGGCCTGCTGTCGCTGACCGGGTTCAGCCAGACCTTCTACGCCTTTCACGTGATCGTATTCACCAATGACCTGTGGAAGCTCGACCCCGCGCGTGACTTCCTGATAGCGATGTTCCCGGAGGGATTCTTCTTCGATGCTACGATGGTGCTTGCCGCGTTGACCGTCATCCAGGGACTCTGGCTATTCTGCCTCTCGATGTCGGCTCTCAAGCGTCTGTCCGCGTCCCTGTTCTTCACGCTGACAATCGTGCAGACACTGAGCGTGGTTGCTGCCGCCGTATTCATCCTCCGAGTGTATCCTGACGGATTTTTCTTCGAGGCGGTGATGATCGTCGTCGTGGCGTCGGTCGTACAGGCGCTCGTGGCGCTCGTCGCATGGAGGCGGGCGCCGAACAAGACAGCGTCCGCTTCGGCCTCTCGGTCTGCCGGCTCCTCAGGTCACTCGCTAGAGAAATCGGAACAACAGCAGGGGTCGGAGCGTGCCGAGAGCCTGGCCGACAACGCCATTCTTGGCTACTACGTGATCGAGGCTGTTCTGCTTGCCCTGATACCCGTGATTCAGGAATGGCGCAGCTCTCGACGGGTAGAGACATAGTCATCCGATGTCGCCTCTTGAGGCATCCATGACCTCTACAGCAAATCCATCAGAGCCGACGCTGTTTCGGCCTGAGGGAATCCGCGTGGGCAGGGGACCGGGACCATGGCGACAACCTCTCTTCCACGACGGTCGTAACGGCGTGGCTCTCCTGTGTGACGCTCCTGAGGCTGACACCGATGACACTCCTCCTCTCAGCGAATTCAACGAGTTCCAATTCGTTCTGTGCGGAGAATACGAGTTTCTCATCGGGAATTTTCCACCTGTCCGAGCCGCGAAGGGCGATATCGTCAGGCGACCAGCAGGGTTGGCGCTCACAAGCCGCGTGATCGGCGAGGAAGAAGGTCTGCGGGCAACAGTATCTCCATCTCAAGATATCGTGGAATCGGAAGGGCGTCAAAAGCGCGACGATTCGCTGGATCCGAGGCAGCCGCCGAACATGCTGGTTACGAGGACGGAGGAACTGCTGGCAAGCTCCGATCAGCGGCGGTTCACCATCATCGAGGACGACCTGAACACGATGTACCTCATCCGCGAGCGGCCGGGTGACGTGAGCAACGCCCACTGGCATTTCGACTTCGACGAGTGGTGGGTGATCGGAAGCGGTGAATTGCTGTTCGAGGTCGGGGAGGGCAGGCCGAAGCTGCACGCAACTGAGGGCGACATCGTCTTCACGCCGCGGGGGTTTCGGCACCGGATAGCAACCATCGGTGATGGGGTGTCCCTGCGGATGCCGGTCACGACTGCGGACAACGTCCACATCTGGACGGATGATGATGCGTCCGCGCCTCCGCCGAGGAAGTGACGATCTACATCCTGCGCAGCAGGTAGACGCTCGGGGCGATGTAGCCGCGCTGGAACGATATCCGCAGGGGAACCTCGGCGGTGCGTCTCCACAAGTGGGTATGTCGCGCTAAGGTGTCCTCGAACAGCCGGCGGCGGGCGGTGATGACTGTGAAGGCGCCGTCTTTGACGACGAGCCTGGCGGCCTCGCGGAGGGCGGACTCGTAGAGCGTATCGAGAGCGATGTCAGTGTTGGCGAGCATCCCAAAGGGCAGGTCAGCGACGGCAATGTCGAAGGAAGCGTCCGGGAGGGGCGGGGAGTTGATGTCGCCGTGGATGAGATCGACCGCTTGACGTTTTCCCGCAGCGTTGAGGTTTTGTCCTGAGCATTCAAGAGCTTCCGGGTCGATGTCCAGTCCGACGACGGAGGCGGCAGGGCCGGCAGCTAGGCGCTCGATGAGGAGCGTGCCGGAACCGCAGCCGAGGTTGAGGAAGCGGTCGTGTTGGGAGTGGCCTGGAAGGGTCACCATGGAGTGAGCGACGGTGGCGTTGAGGGCATCCGGGCGGTTGCAGACCCGCCATGGCCTGGCGGATAGTGGCATCGGAGTCAGGCGAACGAGCACCTCCCAGCCTCCGCCCGACGTTGAAGGCCTGAGTGACAGGAGCAGGTGGGCGTCGTCGGCCTGCTCGTCGAGATGAGTAGCGGCAGCGATCTCGCTGCGGAGGCGTCTCATGGTGGTCGATTCCGAGCCGGCGGCGCTGACTCGGAAGGTCTTGAATGTTTCCGGCGGGTGGAGGTTGAAAACTAATCTGATTGCCTCGATGAGCCTCGTGAAGTGTCGGTGGCCGAGGAGGGCCTTGGGGCGCGGTACGTCGAACCGTTCCACGAGATGGACGGCGACGGCGCTGCGGAGGTCCATCAATCTCTCGACGGGGCCGGAATGCCTGATAGACATTCGGCCTTCTTTCGGGTATCCCGTCAGGCGGTAGGCGCGTCTTCCGAGCGTGTCCGCGAGCTCATCGTCGACGAATCGTTCGAGGCCGGTGATGAGCTCGATCTCGTACCTGCGGTCGATCAGCGGAGCGGTTGGCTTTTTGGGGCTGCGTCGAGGCATGACGGTGTCATGGTATCGCATGGGGAGGGGGAGGGGAGAAAGTGGGAAGGACTCACTGCTAAGGGCGTTGGGGCACAGAGTGTGGGTTGCGGTACTGGGCTTTTGACCCTCACCCCCGTATCGAGTACGGGGCAGGTGCTCTCCCCCGAACGGGAGAGAGGGTGTGCATTGACGAGAGAGAAGTCCCGGCGTCATCTGTCCGGTCTTGGGTTATGGATTTTAGATTCCTCGCTCCGCTCGGAATGACAGGTAGGGGAGACCGATCATAGCTGGGGATCCGTTTTACCTACCCCTGTCCACCCGCGAGGGAGAGGGAATAAGAAGATCCACTGCAGATGGCGCGGAGAGCGTAGAAGGATGGAGATAGAGGAAAGGGATGCGCCCGAGCGGGGGCGGGAATTTTCGAAGATTTGTGGCATGGTGTGACATTTTGGGACATTTTTGCTCATTATTGTCAAGTTGTGGCGTTCATGCCGGGATGCGACCGGGTGAGGACACGGCGGACTGATCGACGGTTTTCCAGCTGGCTGCTTACCTCCTTGATCTCAAAATTTGATAGACGTATTCGGACACTATCGGACATTTCAGCTATCGCCCTCCATTGAGAACAGGACATTCAGGTCGGTTGTCTTTATGGGACGTAATTTATTGTGGTACGAATGTTCGGCTGTGTCAAATACGGGAGTGATCCTCACCTCCGTTTTAAGTTTGGGCAGGCTCTAGCTCTCTCCGGTCAAGGGCTGACAAAAGTGTGAACCTGCTACGGACATCACCCTCACCCTAGCCCTCTCCCGTCAAGAGAGAGGGGATACACTGGTACTCACCTCAGCCTACTTTTTCAATGGCCCAAATGATGAAGGTGGAGCATTTTAGATTCCTCGCTCCGCTCGGAATGACAGGGAGGCGAGGCTGGATCGTAGCTGCAACTCCGTTTTGCCTACCCCTGTCAGCCCGTCAAGGGAGAGGGGATACACTGGTACTCACCTCAGCCTACTTTTTCAATGGCCCAAATGACGAAGGTGGAGCACTTTAGATTCCTCGCTCCGCTCGGAATGACAGGGAGACGGAGCCACATCATAGCTACAAAATCGTTTTACCTACCCCTGTCAGCCAGTCAAGGGAGAGGGGATTTGCTGGTACTCATCTCTGCCTTCTTTTTCAATGGCCCAAATGATGAAGGTGGAACATTTTAGATTCCTCGCTCCGCTCGGAATGACAGGGAGGCGAGGCTGGATCGTAGCTGCAACTCCGTTTTGCCTACCCCTGTCAACCTACGACGGGAGAGGGGGTAAGAGGACTCTTGTGGGGGACGCGAGAGGCTGTTACTCGTACCAGCCGGACCCGAAGATGTAGCCGTCGTGGAGGACGGCCCAGGTGTGTTTCTGCCTGTCGTCTCCGGTTTCGGGGTTGATGAGGACGTAGTCGACCCACTTGCCGGTCTCGGTGGCGCTACGAAGGTCGTCGCCGTAGAAGTGGCCGGTGGCGTCTATGCGGAGGCTGGGGTCGCGACCGACGAACATGGGGTTGGGGTGTCCAATGGTGTAGCCGTCCTCGTTGATGATGAAGACGTACCACTGGCCGTCCACGCTCTCCTGGGAGCCGTAGTATTCGAGCGCGGCGTCGAGTCCGAGGGCGTCGTAGAGGTTGAGGGCCTGCTCGACGAATGACTTGGTGTAGGCGGGAGCGTCGGACCTGCTGGGGCCTCGCTCGTACCAGCCGGAGCCGAATGTGAGGCCGTCGTGGCGGACGACCCACGAGTGCTTGGTCTCCACGCCGCCGGTGGCGGGGTTGGGGTAGGTATAGCCGAACCAAGCGCCGTCCTCGTCCGCAGTCGCCACAATCGCCTCGCCCGTCGGATAGCCGTTCGGGCCGACGACGTATGAGGCCGGACGGTTGACGAGGTCGGGGTTGGCAGCGTGTGCGAGCATGGTGTCATTCTCATCGAAGATGAATGTGTACCACTGACCGTCGACGCTTTCCTCGCTGTTGTAGTAGGCGAGGGTGTCTTGCAGTCCCACCGCGTCGTAGAGATTGACGGCCTGCTGTACGAAGCTCTGGGTGTATGCAGGGCCGTCGGACTTGCGCGGACCAGGCTCGTACCAGCCGGAGCCGAAGAGCAATCCGTCGTGGCGCACCATCCAGGAGTGCTTCGTCTCGATGGCGCCGGAATTGGGGTTCGGGTAGGTGTATGAGAACCACTCTCCGTCTTCGTCGGCCGATGCCGCGACCGCGTCACCCGCGGGAAAGCCGTTCGGGCCGATGGCGTTCGAGGCGGGGCCGTTGACCAGGCTGGGATCCGGGGCATGAGCGATTATGTTGTCGTCTGGGTCGAAGATGAAGACGTACCAGGGGCCGTCCATGCTCCCCTTGGTGTTGTAGTGGGCCACGGTAGCGTCGAGTCCTTCGGACTCATACATGTCGATGGCCTTGTTTACGAAGTACCTTGTGAATTGATCGGGCGTGGACTTGCGAGGTGCGGACATTGCCGGGCCTGGGGATGCCTGTCCGGATTCTTCGGACATGGTTTCCCGAACGATCTGCTCAACTTGCTCGCGAGAACTGCCCTGGTCGAGGGGCGCCGGGTTGTTGGCGATCTCTGACTGCACGATCTGTTGGATATCGGAACGGGAGAGACCAGAATCTCCACAGGCGAGGAGCGACGCCGGGACAAGAATGGCGAGGGCGACAAGTGGGATCCGAAGAAGGGTTGTACTGGTCATAGGGTGTTTTCCTCTTGGGACTCTATGCAGAGCCAAAGCTGGGTACGGTATCTGTGATATGCGGTATCAGTAGTTAAATGGTACCGTTTTTTAATTTTTCGGGTCAACCGAATTGTGGATTTTTCAGCCTTGTCGCAGGTTCTGGCAGCTATCACTCAATCTTCAGCAGGGTAGGTGAATCGCACATCGACAGGGTCACGAACATGGTTCCCCTGCCGGTTTCCTGATGGGAACTGGCGGATGTGAGAGAGCCCCTTAGCTGTCATCCATGCGGCGTTCGAGGCGTTGCAGGGCCTCTTGGGTTGCTCGGATTTCGCGGAGGAGCTCTTCGCGTGAGACGGGACGTTCGAGGTCTCGGAGACGGTCGAGCTTGGCCTCGTCGAGGTTGTTAATGATGATGGCGATGAAGAGGTTGATGACCACGAAGGTGCCGATGATGACGAAGGTGACGAAGTAGAGCCATGCTAGCGGGTGCAGCTCCATGGCGGTGAACATGACCTCGATCCATCCTTCGAGGGTGATGATGTTGAAGAGGGTGAGAACGGAGATGCCGAGATTTCGCCAGTTCTCGGGATCGTGCTCGCTGAAGAGGTGGTAGCCGATGATTGCGTAGATGTAGACGATGATGCTCATGAGCAGCAGGACGTGGCCGACGCTGGGGATCGAGCGGATGAGCGCAGTTACGATGAGGCGGAGGTCCTTGATCGTGGAGACGAGGCGGAGGATGCGCAGGAGGCGGGCAAGCCGGACGATTATGGCCAGCTCGCCGGTGGCGGGGATGAGGGCGAAGATTATGACGAGGAAGTCGAAGACGTTCCAGCCGTCGCGGAAGTACCCGGCAACACGGGGAGTCGAGGCGGTCATCTTGAGGAGTGCCTCAACGATGAAGATGGCGAGGGCTACCTGGTAGGCGATGCGAATCCAGTCGCCGTAGTCGCGGTCAATGGAGGGGGACGTGTCCATTCCGAGGAGGATGGCATTGAAGATGATGATGGCGATGATGACGGCTTCGAAAGCGGGAGCTTCGGTGAAACGTCGCGCGAAGGAGGTGAATTTGTCCATGCTCGTTCGTCCTCTGCGGTTTTGTGACGCACTCGATGGTACCACGAAGGGGGAGTGTGGGCTGTCCTTAAGCGCTGCACTACACTTGATGCGTGTCCCTTCAGATAGTGGAATGCAAGAAGACTATCCGCTTCAAAGGTCGCAGCACTGATGTAAGCGAGGAGCTAATTGCTCTTTTGGAGTTCCCAGACGATTGCGATGGGGAGGCCCTTTACGGCGGTGTCGAGAAGTTCGGGCATCTTTTCGGAGAAGCCGATTGTGGCGATTTCGCGATCTCCCCAGAGAGGCTCTTTGCATTGGAGGACGCTGAGTCCGGCCTGCTGGAAGGCGTTGAGGTAATCAGAGGTCAGGTGGACGTAGTTGCGAACGAATCCTCTTCCGCCTCGTTTGCGACGGAAGCCCCCCTGGACACTCAACACAACATCGAAGGGATGGACGTCGGAGATGACCAGATGGCCGCCCGGTCGCAGGACACGCGTAAGTTCCGTTATGGGTGGTCCCAAGTCCGCGCAGTGGGTCAGGGCGAGAGTGCAGACGACGAGATTGATCTCTCCGTCGGCGAAGGGGAGGTCGGTCAGATCGGCGCTCTCGAATTTGGCTTCGGGAACCTTGGCCGCAGCCAGTTCCAGCATCTCCGGGGTGGCGTCGACACCGGTTACTTCATGGCCGAGTGAGGTCAAGTATTTGGTGTGCCTGCCCGTGCCGCAGGCGGCGTCGAGGGCAGTGCCGACGGGGTAGCGGGCAAGGATTCTCTGTACGACAGGCTCTTCCGCGAGAAGTACTGGGTTACCTGGATCGTCATAGGTGGCGGCCCATTCGGCATATCCGTCGGTGACGGGACTTTCGGCATAGTAAAGCGGGTTCGACCAAGGCTCTTCCTCGATTTGGGAGGCGATATCGAGGACTTCCTGCGCTCTGGTCTTGACGGTGTCAGTGTCGAGCATCCAGGCCCGCAGAATCGCAAGGCCTTCAAATCCCAGGACAATGTCGGCAAATTTCGCTTGCTCTGTCATAGTGGTGGCTCCCGTGAGGTATGGGAGGTCATTCTTATGAGATTGTGTGGCCTCTAAGGCTAAAGGTGGGCACGGGTGTCGAGCAAGGAATAAGGTACACACTCCCCGGTGGCCTTATGACCGCGAGAAGTTCGCTCGAAGCCAGCTATTTTTACCTCAATTACACTTCCAGACCGAATCTCAAAGGTAAGTATTCTCGATTTTGTCAGGTTCGTGCGGGCATGGACACACAGTAGCGGGACACCGGCTTCGTGACGGGCGTAACCTCCACGAAGGAACTGATGCGTAGAGACGGGTCGACAAAGCATCCGTAAAAATGTTACCTATGTCCTCGGCCTTCCTGCCCTTGTGCCAGCAGTGCAAAGGAGTCAAGACTGGCTTGGCAGGAGTTCGCCGGCCTGAAAACATCCATTTATGAGACTACCGACCCACCTTCCTTGTCATTGGAGCCTGGGGACTCTTCACTATGGGGATTCCCGGCTTGCAGCGATTCCGCTGTTCGTCATGCTGCTCGTGGCTTTGGTCCTTGGTGATCCCTTTGGCCATCCGGCATATGCGCAGACAGTTGACTCCTCCGTAGACTACCCGGAGAACGGAACGACTACCGTCGCAGACTTCGTTGCCTATGACCAGGACGGAGACCCCATCGAGTGGTCGCTGAGCGGTCCCGACGCCGCCCTGTTTTCCATCGATGACGGAGTGCTGACCTTCAAGGAGCCTCCCAACTACGAGGCCCCACAGTCTGCGGCAGGACGGAACGTGTACAGCGTGACCGTGGAAGCCAACGGCGGGACGCATGACGTTGCCGTGAGAGTCACGGACGTGGACGAAGTCGGAACGGCGAGCATAGACAGGCCGCAGCCACAGGTCGACAGGCCCATTGAAGCCAGCCTGTGGGACGAGGACGAGGGGGTGGCTGTCCAGAGGTGGCAGTGGGCGCGGTCCGATGACGGAACGACTTGGACCGATATAGACGGAGCGACATCGCCGCGGCGGAGCCCAGCGCAGGCGGACGAAGGCATGTACCTGCGCGCTATTGTCACCTACTCCGACAAGTTCGGCCCGGGCAAGACGGCCTCGGCGGTGACCGCCAGACCTGTGGAGGCGAGGACGCTGTCCAATGCCGCTCCCGGCTTCGTGGATCGGAGAGGAGATGAGATCACGACGGTGACCCTGAGCGTCCGTGAGAACACGGCTGTGGGCAGGTCCATAGGCCGACGGGTATCGGCGACGGACGCCGACGCCGACCTCCTGTACTACGAGCTGTTGGACACCCCTGACTTGGAGGATGACGGCGGGGACGCGCGGTTCACCATTGACAGCCTCTCCGGCCAGATAAGGGTCGGCAAGGTGCTGGGAGCAGACGACGGGGAGCGGGAAGACGAGGCGACAACCCTGACCGGCGACCCCCCGCTGCCTGAAAACGAGGATGCCGGCGATGCCGACAATAGCGAGTACGTCCTGCGGGTGAGAGTGAGCGACCCGTCCACCGCCTCGGCCACGGTGAACGTTATCGTCAGGGTCACCAACGTGAACGAGCCCCCAGCCTTCGATGAAAATGTGCCGACCTTGCTGAGAGTCGAGGAGAATCCCGAGGGCCGGCCGGTCATCACGTTTGGAGACAGCGGCACCCCGGTTGATGCCGATACCTTCGCCGTCACTGACCAGGATGGCGCCGTCACCACTGTTTCATACTCGGTGACAGGCGACGACCGTGAGGTCTTCGAGTTCGCCAGTGGCATCCTGACCTTCAAGGCTGATCACGAGCCTGACTACGAAACGCAGAGTTCATACTCGATAACCATTACGGCCCGCACCGGCGGTCGGTCGGCCTCTCTGGACGTGACCATCGAGGTGGTGGATACGGAAGACACCGGAGAGGTGGCGCTGTCCCAGAGGCAGCCACAGGTGGGTATAGAAGTAGTGGCCACGCCCAGCGACCCCGACGGCGGCATGAGGATCGACAGGTGGGAGTGGGATCGTTCGGATGTGATCGCGTTGGATGAGGACGGCAACCCGTTGGCCGAGTGCCGACAAGACCCAGACATGCCCGATATAGTTGTCGTTGATCCAAACAGCTGGGCACCGATAGATGGAGCCACGAAGGCGGCTTACACTCCGGAGCCGGCTGACGTGGGCAGGTGCCTGCGGGCGAGGGTGATCTACACCGACAACATAGAGAATCCGACCGATCAAGACGACGAGGCAATGGGAGTGTTGGAAGCTCCCGTACAGAGCAGGAGGCTCGCAAATGCCGCTCCGAGGTTCGTCGACCAGGACCTGAACACGCCGGGAGACCAGTCGGACAGGACGAGCCGAAAGATCGAGGAGAACGAGGAGCCGGACCAGAGCATCGGGAGCCCGGTGAGCGCCTTTGACGAAGACGACAAGCTGCTGATCTACACCCTGAGCGGTGAGGACGCCGCCTACTTCAGCATTTCGAGGAACACCGGCCAGCTCAAGACGAAGGCTTCCCTGAACTTCGAGGCCAGGAACCGCTACTCCGTGGTGGTGACCGCCACCGATCCTTCGGGAGCTTCGGACAGCATACAGGTAACCATCAACGTCATCGACGTACACGACCCGGTGCGCATAACCGGCGTCAGCTCGGTACGCTACGCAGAGAACGGTACGGCTCCCGTAGCCTCCTTCACGGCATTCGACGAGGGAGATCATGTCATCAGGTGGTCTGTAAGCGGGCGAGACGACGACCTGTTCACCATCGATGATGGGGTTCTGGCCTTCAGAGAACCTCCCAACTACGAGGACCCGCAGTCCGGGTCAGACAGCACGCTCCTGTCGACGAGGAACGTTTACCGAGTGACCGTAGAAGCCGCCGGCGGCACGCGCAACGTGACCGTGACGGTGACGGACGTGGACGATACCGGCACGGTGAGTATAGACAGGCCGCAGCCGCAGGTCGACAGGCCGCTCTCGGCCCTCCTGTGGGACGAGGATGACAGGGTGGCGGACGAGAGTTGGCAGTGGGCGAGGTCCGCAGACCGAAGGAGATGGACTCACATAGAGGGAGCGTCAGCGCCGCAGAGGAGGCCGGCGGAGGCCGACGTGGATATGTACCTGCGCGCGACGGTCACCTATTCGGACAAGTTCGGCTCCGGCAAGACCGTCTCGGCGGTGACCGCCAACCGGGTGGAGGCGAGATCCCCGGCCAATGCCGCCCCCTCCTTCGCCGGCCAGGATGATGATGAAACCACCCGATACATCGACATCGCGCGGTTCATCGCCGAGACTGCGACGGTGGGAATGCCCATAGGCGAGCCGGTATCGGCGGCGGACGCCGACCAGGACATCCTGTTGTACGAGCTCCTGAACACCCCCGACCTGGAGGATGACGACGGCGACGCGCGCTTCACCATCGACAGCCTCACCGGGCAGATAAGGGTCGGCAAGGAACTGGGCGCGGATGACGGGGAGCGGGAAGACGAAGACTCGACGGAGCTAACCGGGGCCCCGGCCCTGCCTGATGATGAGGGTGCCGACGGCGCCGACAACAGCGAGTACGTTCTTCGGGTGAGGGCAAGCGACCCGTCGACCGCCGAGGCCATAGTGAACGTTATCGTAACGGTCACCGAGGTGAACGAGCCACCTGCCTTCGATGATGATGCGCCGACGCTGCTGAGTGTAGTGGAGAAGGTGAACGAGGACCTGCCGGACATCACTATTGAGCACAGCGGGGACTCCATCGATGTCAATACCTACGCCGTCACCGACCAGGACGGCGTCGTCACAGGGCCTGACGGCTATGACGACACCACCTATACGTACTCGGTGGCGGGCGCCGACGGCGATGACTTTGCCTTCGACAGCGATGGTGTACTGGTCTTCAGAACAGGCCACGAGCCCGATTTCGAGGATCAGAGCTCGTACTCGATAACCCTCGAGGCCCACTCCGGTGAGGGTTCTCGCAGGCTATCGGCCGCCCTGGATGTGATCGTCGAGGTGGTGGATGGGGAGGACCTCGGAGCGGTCGTCCTGTCCCAGAGGCAGCCGGAGGTGGGCATCGCGATACATGCCACGGCCAGCGACGACGACGGCGGGGTGACCATCAGGAGATGGATGTGGGAAGTGTCCGAGGAGGTTACCGTAAGCAGAGGCGTGCCGTCGCGGGAGTGCGAGGACGACCCTGACACGCCTGGTATAGACGCCGTTGCCGAAGATGGCTGGACCGCGATAGCCGGAGAATCGTCGGCAGTCTACGCCCCTAAAGCAACCGACGTGAACAGGTGTCTGCGGGCGACGGCATACTACATCGACAACGTTGATCGCGCTCAAGACGAGGCAACGGGAGTATTGGAAGTCCCAGTAGGGCGACACGGTTCGTTTGACACAGGTCCGGTATCGGACAGCGGGTTCGTCAATGCAGCGCCCGTGTTCCCCGACCAGGACTTCAACACCGAGGGCGACCAGTCTGACAGGACGACCCGGGAAGTGGCGGAGGACACTGCAGGCAACACTAAGGCCGGGCGGAACATCGGAGACCCGGTCAGGGCCAAGGATGAGGATGATGATCTACTGATCTACACCTTGGGCGGTCCGGACGCCGCTTCCTTCCGAATAGGGAGGAACGATGGCCAGTTGATGACTGAGGCTCCCCTGAACTATGAGGCCAGGAGCAGTTACACAGTAGTGGTGACCGCCACCGATCCGTTCGGCGCTATGGACAGCATACAAGTGACTATCAACGTTACCGATGTGGACGACCCTCCGGTGATAACTGTTATCACAGGGTAAGCCCAACGGTGGGAGTTTTCTTAGAGACCAGCTGCGAATGGGGCGTGAACTCTGTTCAGCGGCATTGCGAGGCTACCTTCGCTCGACATCTAGCTGGACTGCCCCACATCGGCCTACACCTGTAGCCTGAACCACAAAGTGAAAATTCTCGAGTTTGGCGAGTTTGGTGGAGATAGGGGGACTCGGAGTTAAGTACGAAATGGCGAATTTTCGCTGTACATTCCCACAATTGTTCCCACACTCCCTTGAGAGTTTGAGTCCGGGTGGGTTGGGCCGTGACTTCCCGCAACAACTGCTCGATCCGTTCTTGTAGGATTCGAACCACGTTGACGAAGGGGATCTCCAACTCTAAAATACCCCCGCGCCGAGTGAGGTTTATCAGTGCTCACTAGTGGGTTAAGGTTGCGTAGCAAGAGGTCATCTCTCCAACCGAGATTATCCTCGACCTTCACGAGAGACGTCACCGCGGTCTTGCTACTTGCAGTCACCCTGCTCATTGCGCTTGTCAGCCCGTTCAGCTTACACGCACCTGCCGCCGCAGAAGGATCCGTTCCCGCAGCGACGGTCACTCCAGATGTAGCAGGCACTCCGATTTCAACTTCGGTGCCAGTTACGCCGACAACTACCTTGGACGACGACGCTCAAGCCCAGCCCGACGACCTCTTCTACGAGGTCGATGGCGACCCGCTGCCCAGCAACGGCGTTGATGCTCTGGAGAGCCGCTTGGTGGGGATCGATTTAGGAAAACTTTCTGAGGCCACGAAATCCTACCTTAACCCTAAAGGCCCCGTCACAGGGCAACCCCCTACGCCGCAGAAGCTGATCCTGAACCTATTTGACGACGCAGTCTTCACTGGCATAGTTGAGCATGTCGAACCCACAGCGTCGGGCCATGCGCTGTGGGGTAGCCTCGAAGGCGTGGAGTTGGGGACCATGACCTTGGTGGTGAACGGCAAGGTCGTGGTCGGCACGGTGCGGACGCCCAATGGGGTCTACACCATCAGGACCACTGGCGACGGTACGTATGTCATTCGCCAGATCGACGAGTCCTCGCTGCCGCCACCGAGTGAGGCGGTTGAAGACGAACTGTCTCCGCGAGACCTTCATTTGTTTGGTGAGCCGCCTGGAGACCCATTGCTCCCGCGGAATGATGGCGCTGAGGCGGACAACAGCCCACTGGACGATGGGTCGGAAATAGACGTGATGGTCGTGTACACGCCAATGGCAAAGCTTCGCGAAGGCGGCAGGGCAGCAATCGAGACTCTGATTGACCTGCTCGTCGCGGAGACTAACCAGGCATATGCAAACAGCGGCGTAATTCACCGGATCAATTTAGTCTTGAAGGAAGAGGTGGATTACACTGAGGACAGTAACTACGATGTCGACCTTCGTAGGCTCCGAAGAGATTTCGACGGATATATGGACCATATCCACGAGTTGCGTGATCTCTATGCGGCAGACCTCGTTCACCTTGTGGTCGGCATAAGATACGCCGCTGCGTGTGGTGTGGCGCCGGCAGTTGGCGGGGACGAGTCGAGGGGCTTTGCTTTAACTCCCTTCCATTGTGGAGCACTCGCGTTTGCTCACGAGTTGGGCCACAACATGGGCCTACATCACGACAGGTATGTTGTTGGAAACCCCGGAAGATGGGCAAACTATGGTTACGTGAACCAGCGAGCATTCGAACCCGGCGCTCCTGAGTCCTCCCGCTGGCGTACGATCATGTCCTATTCTGATCAGTGTTCGAAAGTTGGGGATTTCTACTGCGAATGGCTTTTGTACTTCTCAAACCCAGAGAAGTCCTACAATGGCGATCCAATGGGCGTACCGGCCGATCACCCATCCACGGGCGTGGACGGCCCGGCCGACGCCGTGGGGAGTCTCAACGAAAGGCGGACGGTGACAGCGAATTTTCGCCGGAGCTCGGCCTCGCCCACACCAAGGGTGCATCTGAGTCTTTCCTCGTATTGGCTGTCGGAGAACGGAGGAGTAAGCACAGTGACGGCGACGTTGCACAGGCCGTCGAGTGTGGACACCGTGGTAACGGTATCCGCGTCGCCTTCAGACGCCGTCACCCTTAGCGGGAGTAAGACGCTGACCATTCCGGCGGGCCGGACGGTGAGCGACGACGGCGTGACAATTGCCGGGGTTGATAACGTCAATCAAACGGGCGACCTGACCGTGGAAGTCTCGGCGACGGCGACGAACGCGAGCAGTCTGGGAGTGATCGCACCGAAACCGGTTGAGTTGACAATTGCCGACGACGAGACGACGCCAGTAGTGACGCTGTCGCTCTCACGGACAGAGATCATCAAAGGCGAGGAGAGTGACAATCTCAACCGGGCTTACGTAACTGCAACTCTGGACAACAGGTCGGGTGCAGACACCACGGTCACACTGTCGGCGGCACCGGCTGATGTTGCCGACGTGAGATGGCCGCATACTCTGAACATTCCTGCCGGCCAGAGGGCGAGTGTGGGGTATGGCGTGGGAATCTCCGCACTGGACCACGCCGAGCTCACAGAAGCCGAGAAGACGGTGACGGTGTCCGGCGAGGCTACGAACAGTCAGGGGATCGAAGGACCCGAAAGCGTGACTCTGACCGTGGTCGACGACGAAGCACCGTACTTCGCTGACGAAAGCACTGCATACACCTTCACGGAGGGAGTCGCTGCCAGCCGCGTCCTGCCGGAAGCTGCGTATGGCAACGGGACAGTGACGTACTCCTTATCTCCCGACCCGAGCAATGGTGTGACCTTCATCCCCGGCCCTCCGGCTCAAATAGAAGTTTCATCGACGTCCGCAGCCGGCGTCGATACGAGCTATACGCTAACCGCCACGGACGCCGACGGCGACACGGACACCATGACGATCAGGATTATTGTCCGTAAAGGCATTTGCCTCAACAGCGCCGCAGTTTCCAGATTCACCGATCCGGGAATCGTAGCCGACTGCGAAGCGCTGCTAGTGTCAAGGGACGTTTTGAGCGGTAATAGCTCATTGAACTGGGACAAGAACCTCTCCATAGATGGATGGCAGGGAGTCGAGCTTGCCAACGGCCGGGTAGTGGAAATCAACTTGCGCCATCTTGGTCTCACCGGCACCATTCCAGGTGAGTTGGGCAGGCTCGTCAGTTTGCAGCGGCTGGATCTCACGTCAAACCAGTTGACAGGGAAAATACCTGAAGAGTTGGGAAACCTCAAGAACCTGCTAGAACTGTCTCTCCATTGGAATGAATTGACCGGCCCGATCCCAACTGAACTCGGTGGGCTAAATAACCTGCAAGTGCTGGGGCTCTTTGTGAATAAGTTGACCGGGCCGATCCCAACCGAACTGGGAGGACTAACTAACCTGCAAACGCTGCAACTCCATGCAAACCAGTTGACTGGGGAGATACCGAAGGAGTTGGGCAACCTCTTGGACCTGGAAGTACTACAGCTCGGGAGTAACCAATTGGATGGGGAGATACCGAAGGAACTGGAGAGCCTCTCAAACCTGCGAGGACTGTTCCTCGACGAAAACAATTTGACCGGTAGGATACCACCGGAATTGGGAAAGCTCTCTAAATTGCGGAAAATGTGGCTCGTGCGAAACGGATTGGAAGGGGAGATCCCGGCGGAGTTAGGAAACCTCGCCAACCTGGAAGTGCTGCTGCTTGAGGTAAACCAGTTGACTGGGGAGATCCCGGCGGAGTTGGGAAACCTCTCCAAACTGGAAACCTTGTGGTTAGGTTTCAACCAGTTGACTGGAGGAATTCCGAGGGAATTGGAGAATCTCTCCAACCTCCAATCGCTGTACCTCAGCGGGAGCCAGTTGTCCGGATGTGTCCCCGACGGATTGCGCGACGTGCCAAGAAATGATTTTGCGCTCCTCGATCTGCCGTTCTGCAGCGAACTTGCCTGTGCAACAAGAGGAGCCGTGACAGATGCGACTAATGAGGGGCTGGTGTCCGACTGTGGGGCGCTCCTCGCGGAACGGGACACCTTGGCTGGGACTGCGACGCTCAACTGGTCGGCTGACACTCCGATCGCAGACTGGAGCGGTGTCGTCGTCGATGGAACCCTGGGGCGTGTGACCGAACTTCACCTAAGCAGTCTAGGTCTGACGGGGGAGATACCAGTCGCGTTGTTCAACCTCTCCAACCTGCAGTATCTGAATCTCAGTGATAACCAGTTGACCGGGAAGATACCCACGGAGCTGGGCCACCTCCCCAACCTGCAGTATCTGAATCTCAGTGATAACCAGTTGACCGGGAAGATACCCACGGAACTGGGCACCCTCTCTAGTCTGGAGTCGGTGTACCTTGGCGGAAATCGCTTGACCTTGTGCGTCCCCGACGGGTTGCGCGATGTGTCGAACAATGATCTTGCGAGCCTCGGACTGCCGTTCTGCAGCGAGCATCCATGCGTGAGGGGAGGAGCCGTGACGGATGCGACTAACCTTGGGCTGTTGTCTGATTGCGAGACGCTATTGGGGCTACGGAACACCTATGAAGGGACCACATCACTGAACTGGTCGGCTGCCACTCCCATCGCGAATTGGAACGGTGTCAGTGTCCACGGACAAAACGTCAGTGGGTTCTCACGACGTGTGAAGGGACTTTACCTCAGTGGTCGGGGTCTGACGGGGGAGATATCGACGGAACTGGTCGGTCTAACCAAACTATGGGTGCTGAATCTCAGTGACAACCAGTTGACCGGGAAGATACCTATTGAACTGGTCGGTCTAACCAACTTGGGGCTTCTGATTCTCAGTAACAACCAGTTGGATGGAGAGATACCGAAGGAGTTGGGCAGCCTCTCCGAACTCCAACGCCTGAACCTCTCCGGCAATCAGTTTACAGGAGCGATACCGCCGGAGTTGGGCAACCTCCCAATCTTGAAGACGCTGACGCTAGACGGGAACCAGTTAACGGGGGCAATCCCGGAGGAGTTGGGCAACCTTTACCAACTAGACATACTGCGGCTCAGCAACAACCGGCTTACCGGGTGTGTCCCGCCGAGATTGCGCGACGTGCCGGACAATGACTTGGATCAGCTTGGACTGCCATTCTGTCCGTTGTCGGTGCCTGAAGCAATAACCGTAAGCTTTGTAACATCAGAATTCGACGCCCTTGCGATTTCGTGGGCCCCTCCTTTGAGCGACGGCGGTTCAGACATAACTGCCTACGACTTGCGGCATATTGAGACGTCTGCCGACGAGACGGTCGACTCCAACTGGACGGTGGTGGAGAATGTGTGGACTACCGGCAAAGGCGCCCTGGAGTACACACTCACCGGACTGACCTCAGGTACCCTGTACGACATTCAAGTTCGGGCAGTGAATGCCGAAGAGGACGGCCCGTGGTCGGAAACGGCTACCGGGACGCCGACGTCGAGCGACTGTGTCGCCGGTGGCGCGGTGACGGACGGGACCAACACGGCGCTGATCTCCGACTGCGAGGCGCTGCTTGCGGTGCGTGACACGCTGGCGCAGACGACGACGCTGAACTGGTCGACGGATACTCCGATCACGAACTGGGATGGCATCACCCTTCAAGGAAATCCTGTTCGGGTTGCGCGGCTGAACATCCGAGGCGCGGGGCTTGGCGGGTCTGTTCCGGCTGAACTAGGCCGCCTCTCCCGCCTGACCTACCTGAACCTTCGCAATAACGGACTGAGCGGTTCGCTTCCCACTGAGTTGGGCAATCTCACCAATCTGCGATATCTCGGCCTCAACAACAACAAGCTGAGCGGCCCGATCCCGGACCTCAGAAACCTGACCAACCTGGAGCAGCTGTACCTGTCGAACAACGATCTAAGTGGCACTTTGCCCGACTGGTTGGGTTCGCTGACCAAGGTGAGAGAAGTCTGGCTCTGGGGCAATCAACTGAGCGGACCCATACCTGACCTGAGCGGCATGACCGGCCTCGTTCGCCTCAAGCTGCAGTCGAACGAGCTGACGGGCAGCATCCCGGCGTCGTTCGGTGACATGAGCGACCTCGTGTACCTCTATCTCCATGACAACGCGTTGACCGGTGAGATCCCGTCTGAGTTGGGCGATATGGACAGCCTGCGTTACCTGTGGCTCCACACCAATGAGTTGGAGGGTGGGATACCGCTTGAGTTAGGCAATCTCTCCAACCTCTTGGACTTGAATCTGCACAGCAACAACTTGACCGGTGGCATCCCGGCTGAGTTGGGCGAGATGACCAACCTGGCGCGCCTGCGGCTCCATCGCAACATGCTGAGCGGCGATATCCCAAGTACGCTGGGGGACTTGGGTAGGCTGCGGTTCATGTGGCTTCACGGGAATATGCTCAGTGGACAGATCCCGGCCGAGCTAGGAAGCCTGACCAACCTGGAGAGGCTGTGGCTGAGCGAGAACAACCTATCGGGACCGATTCCCACGGAACTGGGCGGGTTGACCAACCACAGCCTGGTCCAGTGGCGGCTCGCCGATAACCAGTTCTCCGGCTGTGTGCCGCCGGGACTGACCGCCATTGAGGACAGCGACTTCGATAGCCTGGGCCTGCAGGTTTGCACGGATTCCTGAGCGACCTTAATAAATCGTAGGGTCGTGACGCAACTCGTGCGTGCGAAACCAGATGAAGAGCTCCCTCGTCGGTCGCTCAGTCGGAGTCTTGATTAAGCAGTATGGCCGCTGTCGCTAGAGTTCTAGCCCGAACCGCAAAGTGAAAGTTCTCGATTTTGTCCAGTTGGGTGGACTCAAGTCGATCAAAACGGCATAAGGATATTCGCTGCTCAGCTTTGACAGCCGCTCGCGCTGGACTTCGTTCTCTCGCATCAGTTGGTCGAGCCACGTCACTTCCTCACCTCGATTGGACCGCGGAAGTCTCCGTGCTCCCGTCCATACTGGCCGAATGATTTGGCGTCAACGGGGGCAATTGTGCCGAATGCGGCAAAAGTTATAGAACGTCACAGTCTTAGGGTTGTCGTTAACGTCTAGATTATATTTGTCTGGTACTATGAACAGAGAGTTTGCCCGAGGTTAGAGGATTACTGCATGCCCGGGCTGGAGCATGATCTGAACGAAGAGTGGAAGTAGAAGCTTCCCGCACGACCATCGCTGTTGAAGGAAGAGGCGGAATTATGGTGTTGTTTAGTATCTGGTGTCACATACTGGGATTCAACGACAGGCACGAGCCGAGAAGCTTCACCATTGTCAGCAACAGCTTTCCCATTAGCTAGGTGTAAACGGTTGAATCAAAGTCAGAGACGTGGACCTTAAGATGGTCATGACATTTGAAATCTGGAAACTGGCCAGTTTTGGAATAGCTGTCTCGTTCTTGACCTTCGTGGGGCTGGTCGTCCCCAATTCGATCTCGGCACAACAGACGGGCAACTGCGCCACAGGAGGCGCCGTCCTCGATCCTGAAAATAATCCCGGGCTGGTCTCCGACTGCGAGGCGCTGCTGGCGGGCCGGGACACTCTCGCTGGCGCCGCGACGCTGAACTGGTCGGCGGATGTTCCGATTGAGGAGTGGGACGGTATCATCCTGGATGGTACTCCGCAGCGAGTCACAGTGGTGAGTTTCATTGACTGGGGCTTGAACGGCATGATACCCGCGGAATTGGGAGACCTTGCAAACTTGGAACACTTGGATCTTTTCAAGAACCAGTTAAGCGGCCCGATACCGACGGAATTGGGAGACCTTGCAAACCTGGAATTACTCGATCTTACAGAGAACCAGTTGAGCGGGCCGATTCCGGCACAGTTGGGGGACCTTGCAAACCTGGAAGTACTGGCGCTCGGAGTGAACGAGTTGAGCGGCCCGATCCCAACAGAGTTGGGAGACCTTGCAAATCTTCAATTTTTGTTTCTCTATGCCAACCAGTTGAGCGGCGCTATACCTGCCCAGTTAGGAGACCTTGCGAACCTGGAAAACCTAGATCTTTCGGCCAACCAGTTGAGCGGCCTGATACCGGCAGAATTGGGGGACCCTGCAAACCTGGAAGCATTGGCACTAGGAGTGAACCAGTTGAGCGGCCCGATACCGACAGAGTTGGGAGATCTTACAAACCTTCGATATTTATCCCTCTACGCCAACCAGCTGAGCGGCCCGATTCCGGCACAGTTGGAAGATCTTGCAAACCTGGCACACCTAGATCTTTTGGGGAACGCGTTGACTGGCGCGATACCCGCTGAGTTGGGCAACCTCGCAAACTTGAGAGTACTAGAGCTTTCGGAGAACGCGTTGACTGGCACGATACCCGCTGAGTTGGGCAACCTCAGCAACCTGAGACGGCTGTACCTTTCCGGTAACTCGTTGACCGGATGCATCCCCGACAGATTGGCCAATGTGCCCGACAACGACTTCGACGACCTCGGCCTCCACTTCTGCGACTGCTCCACCGGCGCCACCGTCCCCGACCCCGACGACAACTCCGGCCTCGTCTCCGACTGCAACATTCTTCTTGAAAGTCGGGACACTCTTGCAGGCGACGCCACTCTCAACTGGTCGGCGGATAGGCCGTTCGAGGAGTGGGAGGGGATCACAGTAGGTGGGACACCAGCGCGAGTCACTGAACTGGTTCTGGAAGATAAGGGCCTGGGTGGAACAATTCCCCCGGAACTGGGCAGTCTCGCCAACCTAGAGAAGCTCAACCTGTGGGGAAACCGGTTGACCGGGCCGATACCCGCAGAGTTGGGCAACCTTGCCAACCTGCGGTCCTTGGAACTCTCCAACAACCAACTAACTGGGCCGATACCGACGGTGTTGGGCGGTCTTCCTAACCTAGAACGCTTATCCCTCTACATAAATCAGCTAAGTGGTGAGATACCGACGGAACTTGGTGATCTATCGGGCCTTCGACAACTATCTCTCAGGGGTAACCTGCTGACCGGGGAATTACCTGCGTCGCTGGGTAATCTCGCCAAGCTGGAGTGGCTCGACCTCGAACACAATCAATTGACTGGGGGCATACCAGAGGAACTGGGCAACCTTTCTAAACTGGAGCATCTGATTCTCCAGCAGAATTCCTTAGGTGAAGAGATACCCACGGAGTTGGGTAATCTGTCCAACTTAAAGTCGCTGCTCCTCTCTCGTAATCAACTGACTGGAGGGATACCCTCCGAAGTAGGCAACCTTAGCAACCTTACTCAGCTGGAGATTGAGGAGAACGGGCTAACCGAAGACATACCCCCCGAACTCGGCAACCTATCCAACTTGAGAATTCTGTCTCTCTACGACAACCGTTTAAGTGGGACTATACCTTCCGAGATAGGCCGCCTGTCTAACCTGGAAGTACTCTACCTGTTTCAGAACCAACTTAGTGGGCAGATCCCACCAGTACTGGGCGACCTCTCGAACCTTGAAAGGATGGCCCTCTCCGAAAACAGTCTCTACGGGAGTATACCTGCTGAACTTGGTGGACTTCATAAGCTACGGCAGCTTGAACTGAAACACAACGAGTTGGAAGGGGAAATTCCCACCGAACTGGGCAAACTGTCAAGGCTGGAAAAACTAATCCTCACCGACAATAAACTGACCGGGACTATACCTTCCGAGCTCGGCAACCTCTCTACTCTAACTAGCCTGGAACTCGCATCCAACGGACTGACCGGAACGATTCCCCCGGAGTTAGGTGAGCTCTCTGAGTTGCAAGACTTGTACCTCGCAGGTAACCGGTTAACCGGATGCGTCCCAGCCGTACTGCGCGATGTGCAGCGAAATGACCTCGAAGACCTCAATCTGCCCTTCTGCAACAACGAAGTGGAACAGAGCGCCTGCGTCACCGGCGGCGCCGTGCCAGACGCCACAAACATGGGCCTCGTCTCCGACTGCGAGACGCTCCTTGCGTCGCGCGACACGCTGGCGGGCGACGCGACGCTGGACTGGTCGGCGGATAGGCCCATAGAGGAGTGGGAGGGTGTATTGGTCGGCGGGACACCCATGCGCGTTACTCAACTGTTTCTGGGTAACAGGGGATTGACAGGGAGGATACCGTCGGAATTAGGCAACCTCTCTAACTTGGAAGCCTTGTTTATGTGGGGGAACCAATTGACTGGGGAGATACCGGAGGAACTGGGAAACCTCTCAAGCCTGGATAAGCTGGCCCTCATGAGAAACCAGTTGATTGGGGAGATACCGGAGGAATTAGGAAGCCTGTCGAACTTGCAACACCTGTTACTCGCCGGGAATCGGTTGACCGGGTGCATTCCTGATGCATTGCGCGATGTGGAGCATAATGACTTCCAAGCGCTCGGCCTGCTCTTCTGCGACGGTAAAGGTGAACCGAGCATTTGCATTAGCGGCGGCGCGGTGGCCGACGTGACGAACAGCGGGCTGATCTCCGACTGCGAGGCACTGCTTGCATCACGGGACACTCTGGCAGACCACCCTGCTGCGCTGAACTGGTCGGAGGGCTTCCCTATCTACAGATGGGATGGCGTCAGGGTGGATGGAACTCCTATGCGTGTTACAGGATTGTACCTTCATGCACGGTATCTGGACGGGAATATCCCAGCCAAACTGGGCAACCTCACGAATCTTGTAGAGTTAGATCTATGGAGCAACTCTTTAGACGGAGAAATCCCGGCCGAACTGGGCAACCTCACGAATCTTGTAAAGTTAGATCTAGGGAGGAACTCTTTAGACGGAGAAATCCCGGCCGAACTGGGCAACCTCACGAACCTTCAAGAGTTAGATCTAGGGAGGAACTCTTTAGACGGAGAAATCCCGGCAGAACTGGGCAACCTTACCAACCTGACCCTGCTGCGTCTCGATCAGAACCATTTTACGGGGGAGATACCTGCCGAGTTGGGCAACCTTACCAGCCTGACGCGGTTGGACCTCGACTGGAACCAGCTGACTGGAGAGATTCCTGCCGAACTCGGCAACCTCACTCAGCTAAGGGAGTTGACCTTGGAGTTGAACGATTTGACAGGGGAGATACCTGCCGAACTTGGAAGGCTCGTCAACTTGCCGTCGCTCAGTTTCTACGGCAATCAGTTGACTGGAGCGATACCGAAGGAGTTTGGCAACCTCGTCAACTTGCAGACGCTCGACTTCCAATTAAATCAGCTAAACGGTGAGATTCCTGCGGAGCTTGGCAGGCTCGTCAACTTGCAGACGCTGGACCTTTACGGCAACCGGTTGTCTGGAGAGATACCGGCGGAACTCGGTAATCTCACCAATCTTGAGGAGTTGACCATTTCTCACAACATGCTCACCGGGGAAATCCCCCCGGAATTGGGTAAACTACCCAACCTGCGAATCATGAACCTCACCGACAACCTGTTGTCTGGAGAGATACCTTCCGAACTGAGCAAGCTCGACAGCCTGACATCGTTGGTGCTTCGGAGTAATCGACTATCCGGGGAGATACCGAGGGAATTGGGCAACTTCGCCAAATTGCAGGGCCTATCCCTCCAGGACAATGAACTGACCGGTGAAATACCTGCAGAACTCAGCAACATCGCAAGTCTGCGAGTTATCGGGCTGGGCCACAATATGCTGACAGGGGAGATACCGAAGGAACTAGCAGACCTTGGCAATTTGCGGACTCTCGAACTCTACAACAACCGTTTAACAGGGGAGATACCGGTGGAACTTGGAAACCTCACCCGTCTCTCCAGCCTAATCCTCTCGGGCAACCAGCTGACGGGAGAGATACCGGAGGAACTTGGAAATCTTTTTAACTTGTACACTCTCTACCTATACAGCAACCGGTTATCTGGAGAGATACCTTCCGAACTGGGCAGGCTAAGAGGACTGTGGAATTTGTCCCTCGGACATAACCAGTTGACTGGGGGCATTCCACCGGCGCTGGGTAAACTCAGCCGCTTGCAGTGGCTGTACTTGAGCGGAAACCAGTTGACGGGGGAATTACCGCCGGAACTGACGAAGCTGGCGAGGCTCAACGTAGGCGCCTTCTATAGCAACCCGGGACTCTGCGCGCCGATTGACGATGCATTTCAGACATGGATCGACGGCCTCGCCAGCTTCCGAGGAAGCATCTGCGCGCCGACGGACTCGGCGGAGGATCGTGCCGTGCTCGTGGAGCTCTACAATTCCACGAATGGCGACAACTGGACAAATAAGACGAATTGGCTGAGTGATCGACCAATGAGAGACTGGCACGGTGTCACCACCGATGCCGGCGGAAGGGTCACCGGACTTTACCTCTCAAACCATCAGTTGAACGGGAAGCTACCGGCATCCCTGGGCAGCCTGGACAACCTGCGTGAACTGCATTTGAGCAATAACCGGTTATCCGGGGAAATACCTGCTGAACTGGGGAAGCTCACGAGTTTGAAATCGTTGGACCTCTCCCGCAATCAGTTCAGTGGGGCAATTCCCGTAGAGATCGGCAACCTCGAGAGCTTGGAGTGGTTGTACCTCTCCCATAACCGGCTAACCGGAATGATCCCTGTAGAACTGGCCGGCCTCCCCAATCTGAGGCTGCTGCGCCTTGCCGGTAATCCCCTTACCGGGTGCATTCCAAACGAATTGCCGGATGTGGATTCGCATGAGCTTGATCTGCAGTACTGCGACTGTACCACCGGAGTCGCCGTACCCAACCCGTCCAACCAGCCCGGCCTCGTCTCCGACTGCGAGGCGCTGCTCGCCTCGCGCGACAGATTGGCAGGTGCTGAGACCTTGAACTGGTCAGTCCATATTCCCATCGCGGACTGGGATGGCGTGACCGTTTCCGGCACGCCGGGTCGCGTCATGGAGTTGGCGCTGCAAGAAAAGGGGTTGAGGGGGAGGCTGCCGAGTGAGTTGGGCAGCCTCACAGATCTCGTGGGGCTCAATCTCTTCGGCAACGACTTGAGGGGACCGATACCGCTGGAACTGGGCAACCTCGCTAAATTGCAATGGCTCTACCTCGCCGGAAATCAGTTGACCGGATGCGTCCCTGATGGACTGCGCGACGTGCCGGAAAATGACCTCGCCATCCTGCATCTCCCGTTCTGCTACGATGAAGTTGCGATCTTCTGTGTCAACAGAGGGGAGGTGGCTGACGCGGCCAACGCAGGGGTGATCACTGACTGCGAAGCGCTGCTGGCCTCGCGCGACACGCTGGCGGGAACGGCTACGCTGAACTGGTCGAGAGAAACCCCGGTCACGGACTGGGACGGCATCACGGTGAGAGGTACTCCGGCGCGTGTCACGGATCTGCGCCTCACGCACATGGGACTGAATGGGACGATCCCTGCCGAACTGGGCAACCTCGACAACCTGCGAGACCTGCGGCTCTCCTACAACGAGTTGATCGGCCCAATCCCTGCCGAATTGGGCAACCTTGTCAACCTGCGAGATCTGAGGCTATCGAACAACCATTTGATCGGCCCGATCCCTGCCGAACTGGGCAACCTTGTCAACTTGCAAGTGCTGCACCTCTACCTCAATGAGTTGAGCGGCCCAATTCCTGACAAACTGGGTAACCTCAACAACCTGCGAGACCTGTGGCTCTGGGACAACAATTTGAGCGGTCCAATTCCTGCCGAACTAGGTAACCTTCTCAACTTGCAGGTGCTATACCTGTCCAGCAACGAGTTGAGCGGTCCAATTCCTGCCGAACTGGGCAATCTCGCCAACCTGGTTGAATTGGGTGTCTCCGACAACTCACTGAGCGGTCCAATTCCTGCCGAACTGGGCAACCTCGACAACCTGCGAGACCTGCGGCTCTCCTACAACGAGTTGATCGGCCCAATCCCTGCCGAACTGGGCAGCCTCACCAACCTGCAAGGGCTTGAGCTCATTGGCAACCGGTTAGGTGGCGCGATCCCCGCCGAACTAGGAAACCTCTCCCAACTACGATCTCTGCTGCTGTCGAGTAACGAGTTAACCGGTGCGATACCACCGGAGTTGAGCCAACTCTCCGATTTGTATTATTTGTGGCTCCACAACAATCGGCTGAGTGGGGAGATTCCTCCTGAGTTAGGCAGCCTGTCAGAATTGACCTGGCTCAACCTCTCCTCCAATCAGATAACCGGCCCAATTCCCGCTGAACTGGGCAACCTCTCCAGCCTTACTGATCTAAACCTCGCCGGGAATCAATTGGCGGGGTGCATACCCGACGCATTGGACGACGTAGCCGATAACGACCTCGCCGATCTCAATCTACCCTTCTGTAGCGATCATGAATGCGTTACCGGAGATGCCGTCCCCGACGCCACCAACACAGGACTGATCGCTGACTGCGAGGCGCTGCTTGCAGCCCGCGACACGCTGGCAGCCGCAGGCTCGCTGAACTGGGCATTGGATACTCCAATCACTCAGTGGGACGGCATCACTGTGAGAGGAACTCCGGCGCGTGTGGCGTGGCTGAACATCCGAGAAGGAGGGCTCGGCGGATCTATCCCGGCTGAGCTAGGTCGGCTCTCCGGCCTGACCTACCTGAACCTCCGCGACAACGGCCTGACCGGCCCGATTCCGACTGAGTTGGGCGACTTCACCAATCTGCGATATCTGGGCCTCAACAACAACAAGCTGATCGGTCCGATCCCCGACCTCAGAAACCTGACCAACCTGGAGCAGCTGTACTTGTCGAACAACGATCTAAGTGGTGGTTTGCCCGACTGGTTAGGTTCGCTGACCAAGGTGAGAGAGTTGTGGCTTTGGGGCAATGAGTTGGAAGGGCCGATCCCGGACCTCAGCGGCATGACGGGATTGGTACGGATAAAGTTGCAGAGCAACAATTTTACAGGTGGTATCCCGACTTGGTTCGGAGAGATGACCAATTTGGTCTACCTATACCTCCATGAAAACATGCTGAGCGGCGAGATACTCTCCGAGTTGGGTGATATGAGCAGTCTGAGGTACCTGTGGCTGCACACCAACAAGTTGGAGGGCCCCATCCCGCCTGAGTTGGGTAAGCTCTCAAACCTCCGGGACTTGAACCTGCACAGCAACAACTTAACCGGTGACATCCCGGCTGAGTTGGGGGATATGGACAGCCTGACTCGTTTGAGACTACATCGTAACGAGTTGGATGGTGCGATACCGGCCGCACTTGGCGAACTGGACACCCTGCAGTTCATGTGGCTGCATGGCAATCGATTGACTGGAATTGTGCCGCCTGAGCTCGGAAACCTAAACAGCCTGCGATATCTGTATCTCTCTGAAAACCGGTTGAGCGGCAACATACCGACGGAGTTGGAAGACTTGGCCGATACCCTGACCCGCTGGCGGCTCGCCGACAACCAATTCACCGGTTGTGTGCCGGCGGGACTGCTGGCCGTTCAAGACAATGACTTCGACGGCCTCGCACTGCAGGTTTGCACGGATTCCTGAGCGATCCTAATGAATCGTAGCGTAGGGTCGTAACCCAACTCGTGCGTGCGAAACCAGATGAAGAGTTCCCTTGCCGGTCTCTCAGTCGGAGTCTTGATTAAGCGGTATAGCCGCTGTCGCTAGAGTTCCAACCCGAACCTCAGGGAGAAGGTTCTTGATTTTATCCAGTTGGGTGGGTCATTTATCACGACGTACACTCTGTGCCGCAGGCCCTGCGACTCACGCCTCACCGGACTTGGCCGGAGCCGATCCTCCGGTCCAGCGTGGACAGCGACACCTCAAGCTCCCGGCAGGCCTCGGCCTTCGTCAGCAGTCTCATTCCCAAAACTCCTTGATCCAGTTGACACATCTCTCATGCCAGTACGTGTCGAACATGACACGTCAAGCATGTCGTCGGTCCTTCACCCTCGAAATCAAAAGCCGGTTTTGCGTCCGTTGATGGATCGAATACTGCAACAAATAAACACCGTCCGCCATGTTGGGGTCTGACTCCGTCAGTGTAGTCGTGGCCGTTTTGGCCCCTACAGGAAGTAGAGGGCACGGGTTTAGTGGACATGTACAACTGCTCTGCGAATGCCTCAGTGGGTGGGTAGTGTGGAGAGAATTCCGGGACGGTGGCACACTGGTAGCTAGGATGGAGGGCATAGTGGGGAGACCTCAGGAGCACGTCACGAGGCCAGGACTTCTGCAACAGATAAGCACTGCGGGGGCGCAACGGGGCCGAAGTCGGCAGATTCAGTCCCAGCAGCCATGCTGGGACGCCCCTACAGGAAGTATCGTGAACGGGTCTGGTGGTCATTCGTCTGCTACCCTCAGTGATCTCAGCAGCGTTCGGTCAGGGGGATGTGGTGGAGGCAGTCTCCATGAGGTGCCCAGGACTCCATGTTCTGCAAGAGTTTCGCTGTTTGACGTGAAGAGAGGCGCTCTGTCATGTCTGGAGGCAACTTCTAGGAAGGTATCTTCGTCGGAGGGAGTCTCGAACACGAAGAGTACCCGGGGGTATAGACCTCCATGGTCATGCTTAGCCCAGCCGCTGCGAAAATACCGGCGGTAGGATTCAAGGCGTTCAGGGACCCGTCGAGGAGTCGTGGCCCTTCGCTCGAACTCAAGAAAGCATGGTCGGCTGACTCCAAGGTATGCCAGCAGGAACGAGGCGTCCGGGTGGACGACGTAGTCAGTGCCTTGATAGTGGTACCCGGCGGATGAACGAGAGGTCGGAAGGAGGTCGAACACCTCGTACTCGTAGTCCTTTGTGTGGGCTGCCTCGGCGGACAGTGCGGCGGCAAAGTCGACTATTCCGGCGTGGTGTTGCAGTTGGGATGCAATGGCTCGCAATGCGCTCCCGGCGTAGGTCTCAGGGTCGAAGGAAGAAGGCTCGGCGCTCCAGCGGTCGAGCATCTGGCCGACGGCTGCGCGATCCCGGCGGGCGAGGTAGGTCAGGCCCGCGTCGGTGAGAACATGCAAGGGACCGTCGGCTCTCGCGAGGCCATGCTGCATCAAGGAACGCAGCACCTGGTTTGCCCGGCGACGGGTGACTCCTCCCATCAGTCCTGCGAGCTGCTCACGAGTGCACAACGGCCATGCGGCCAGCAGGTCGAGAGCGTCCTTGTCGGCGCGGGTCAGCTGTGCGGAGAGGGACGAAGCTATCTGCGTGGAAGAGTCAGGCATGGTGGCGCGCACGTTGGAAGGATACAACGTTGCGCGATTCGGCTTCGGGTACTCGCGGTAGCTTCTGTAGGCCCCGGTGAGTAGCCGGTCCGTCCATGCGAGGATGCCTTCAAGGCTCGCGTCGGGATCGATCATTACTCCGGGGTTGTCTCCCCGGCCGGCGCCGCACTGCTGCCAGACGAGAGACCGCGCTCCTCCGGCAATGATGTCACCCTCGGTCGCGACGAACGTCGTGCGGTGTTCGGTCGGATCGCCCAGGGAGCGGATCGCCCTGCGGGTGGCCTGATCCGAGTAGGCCAGCACGAGCGTGACGAGTGGTTGCTTTCCGTAGTTCAGCCGCTCCGTGCTTCTCAGCCGGTACCGAAGGTTGGAAGTGGGGAGCACAGGCCCCTGTCGGATCAGGCCGATAGTACATCCCCCGGCCAGCGTGAGCAGGGCGTCATAGGGCCCCTGGCGGTAGTGGTCGACGCTCACGGGCTCATTGTGTGGATCGACCTCGGCGACCAGGGAAGTCACGTGGTACGTGACGGCGATGGCGTCCAGCCGCTCGGCAAGGAGCCGAAACCACTGTCTCGAAACAGGGTAATTCCGTAGAAAATAGTTCTGGCCCCGTGTGGCGCCGCCGCCGGAGGCGACTCCAGACCGCGTCGGGAAGTACCGACGTTGCGAGTTAGAACCAAGAGCGCTCAGTCGGTGCGGTATGGAGTCGACGAGTCCGCGCTCGATGAGTTTCTTCAGCCTGTCGCGGAGCGTCGACGTAGGGACTCGTCCGAAACTTGACAGCTCCCCCACCGTGGTAAGCGGCGTTGCGCATAGCAGCAGGAGAGTTTCCTCAAGTCTCTGCGGCAATAGACGGAGGCCATCGAATTCTTGCCTCACGAGGTCGGCAATAAGCTGACGCTTGGACACATCGAGCGCTGCCAACTTGCTTGAGTTGGAGACATCGCCATCCGCTGCAACGGCGTTCAGTACCGCATTGGGTAAAGCACGCCCCATTTGGCCGCGCTCTAGAAACCGCCAGAGGGTGTGTCGAGAGACTCCGAAGTCCTCAGCAGCTCGCTTGCGGCCATAAAGCAAAGCGTAGGTTCGCACATATTCCCTGATGGAGTAGGTGAGTTCGCGGTCAATCAAAGGTCGGTTTCCGAAGAAGAGTTAGTAGGAAACGAGTAGTTTCGTGAGTGGTTTGGGTTGTCTCTTTCACCTTCTTGGGTGACCGTAATCGATTGCAGAATCATATGTTCTATTATGTATGGTGACGGTGCGTAATGTAAAGCCGGGGAAGAATCCGTACGAAATGGTCTTGGGGACGGCTCACGGCGAGCGGGTCGAGATTCCTTGGAACTTCACCCGTCACCACAGTGATGCATCCTATCGACCGACGAGTGGGGTAATGGCAATGCGGGGCAGGCAGATCGTTGGCGAACGCATCCGCCACTTCGAGGAGTCCACTGGTTTGAGACAAGGGGCACTCACCCACGAGGAGGGCATCGGGTGAGTGACACTGATGCGGAGGAAAGCGAGAGCAGCCCCCAAGTTCAGGCTCCTTGACGTAATCGCCAAAGTCTTGGGGATGTGAGTCTCTGAGTCGCTGCTTGAACCGGAGTTGCTTCTCAAATGGCTGGAGTTGACTCACAGAGTGGTATGATGACTGCGGAGCTATGTCTGCAATCACCACGAAGCTAAGGTCGGCTGTCGAGGAATACCTTGCCGACTTGCGTCGGATCAGGGCGTCCGGCGGAGCGACGGGTGAGCGTTCCTACTACCCTCCACTGACCAACCTGCTCAATGCCGTCGGCGGCGTTCTCAAGCCCAAGGTGTTCTGCGTCGGCGAGCTTGCCGAGCAGGGCGCGGGTCATCCTGACTTCGGACTCTACGCCGCCAAGCAGGTGCAGCGTGGAAAGCCTCGCTATGGACAGGTCCCGGAGTGCGGAGTGATTGAAGTCAAGCCGGCCGGAGATGACGCGTGGCGGACAGCAGAAGGCAATCAAGTAAGCAAGTACTGGAACAAGTACAGGCTTGTGCTCGTGACCAACACTCGCGACTTCGTACTGCTTGGCGAGGACGCTGAGGGCAACCCGGTCAAGTTGGAGACCTTCCGGCTGGCCGACACGTCGGAGGAGTTCGAATCACACCTAGAGAAGCCCCGGGCCTTTGCGAATGAGGTCGGAGCCGGTCTTGGGGAATACCTGAGCCGAGCGTTGTCCCATCGTGCCAGGCTCGTCGAACCAAGGGACTTGGCATGGCTGCTGGCCTCCTACGCGAGGGACGGGTTGGCGAGAGTTGAGGCGGCAGGTGAATCTTCGTCTCTCCATGCGGTACGTTCGGCGCTGGAGGAAGCCCTTGGAGTGCGCTTTGAGGGCGACCGCGGCGCGGCTTTCTTTCGTTCGACTCTCAAGACTCTCTTCTACGGCATCTTCTCCGCCTGGGTACTCTGGGCACGCCAGACGCCGCCTCCCACCGGATCGTTTGACTGGCGCACTGCAGTCTGGCACCTCCGCGCGCCCGTCTTGCGGGCATTGTTCCAACAGCTTTCCGATCCCGGACGGCTTCAGCCGCTCGGACTTGTCGAGGTGCTCGACTGGACGGCGGCGGCGTTGGACCGCGTGGAACGGGAGACCTTCTTCGACAAGTTCAGCGAGGGCGAGGCGGTGCAGTATTTCTACGAGCCCTTCCTCCAAGCCTTCGACCCGGCACTCCGCAAGCAGCTTGGCGTCTGGTACACACCCATTGAGGTGGTGCGCTACATGGTCGCCCGTGTGGACCGAGCGCTGAAGGACGATCTTGGCATCGCTGACGGGCTGGCCGCGGAGAACGTGTACGTGCTCGATCCCTGCTGCGGCACCGGCGGGTACCTCGCAGAGGTGCTGCACAGGATCGCCGACAATCTCAAGGGACGCGGCCTGGGCGCCCTGACGGGAGCGCGTGTCAAGCAGGCAGCCACTGAGCGCGTCTTCGGATTCGAGATCATGCCCGCGCCGTTCGTCGTCGCGCACCTGCAGGTCGGGCTGACGATGCAGGCCCTCGACGCGCCGCTGGCCGAGGACGGCGACGAGCGTGCAGGGATATTCCTGACCAACGCCCTCACCGGCTGGGAGCCAAGCGTGCAGAAGCCGCTTCCCTTCCCCGAACTGGAGGAGGAGCGCGACCGCGCCGAGAAAGTGAAACAGGACGCGCCGATACTCGTGATACTGGGCAATCCCCCTTACAACGGCTTCGCCGGGATGGCCGTCGACGAGGAGCGCGAGCTTTCGACGGCCTACAGGACGACCAAACGGGTGCGAAGGCCGGAGGGCCAGGGGCTCAACGACCTCTACGTTCGCTTCTTCCGCATGGCCGAGCGGCGAATTGCTGAGAAGACAGGTCAGGGCGTCGTCTGCTTCATCTCCAACTACTCGTGGCTGGACGGCTTGTCGTTCACGGGCATGAGGGAGCGTTACATAGAGGCCTTCGACGAGATTCGCATCGACTGTCTCAACGGCGACAAGTACAAGACCGGCAAGACGACTCCCGACGGCGACCCCGACCCCAGCATATTCTCGACGCCGGAGGACCCGGTAGGCATCCAGGTTGGCACAGCAATCACCACGCTGGTACGCAAGGCCGACCACACGCCTGCTGATGAAGTCGACTTCCGCCAACTCTGGGGTCAGACCAAGCGCGAGGAACTGACCGCGACTGCGGAGACGGAGCCGGACGTACTTTACGAAAGCATCGAGCCGAGCCTGCCTCTCGGCCTGCCTTTCTCACGAATGGCGGTTAGTGATGATTGGCATGACTGGCCGTCCCTGCCCGCTCTGTTTCCAAAATCGTTTCCAGGGGTCAAGACCAGCCGAGACTCGTTCCTCGTTGACGTGGACCTTGATCGCCTTAAGGGGCGGATTGCAGACTACTTCGACCGCGACCTGAGCCACGAAGAGATAGCCCGACGCTATCCGGCCGTAATGAATTACAGAGCCAGATTCGATGCTCGCTCAGTGCGTGAGACCCTGCTCAAGCGTGGCGGCCCCGTAGATTCAGGCCTCGTTCGCTACGCCTACAGGCCGTTCGATGACCGATGGCTTTACTGGGAATCGGAGACGAAATTGCTCGACGAGAAGCGCTCCGACTACGAGCCACACGTCTTCAACGGCAATCTCTGGTTGGTCCTCCAGAACAAAGCACGCCCCGACTTGTCACCTCCTCTGGTTATTTCAAATATGGGTGACCTCAACCAGATGAACAGCGGGATCTACTGCGTTCCCATGTACCTCAATGATGATGGGCTAGGAGCTGAAATAGCCGGTTCTCAACACCATCCCAACGTATCGCCGGCCGCTCAGCGCTACCTCGATCACTTGGCCTTAACAGTTGAGGGCCTGTTGCACTACATCGTCGCCACGCTTCACGACCCCGACTACCGCAAGGCTAACGCCGACGCACTTCGCGCCGAAGGGCCCCGTATTCCCCTTCCAGGCTGGCCCAACGGAGACGCGGACGGCGCGGCGGACGAACTTGCGGTATCGGCAGCCCGGGGCCGGCAACTGGCCGCCCTCCTGGACTCCGACACGCCCGTTCCCGGCGTCACGGAGGGCGCGCCACGCCCTGAGCTCGCAAAAGTCGCGGTCCCGTCCAAGGTGGACGGTGGCAACATCCTTGGAGACGACTTCGCGCTCACTGCGGGCTGGGGTCACTTCGGTCAAGGCGAGGCGGTAATGCCGGGTCTCGGCAGAATCAGCGAGCGTCCCTACACGGCGGAAGAACGCGCAGCGCTGGGCGAGACCGTATCCACGCTCGGCGAGACCACCTTCGACGTGTACCTGAACGACCGCGCCTACTGGCGAAACGTCCCGGCCGCCGTGTGGGTCTACAAGCTGGGAGGCTACCAGGTCCTTAAGAAGTGGCTGTCGTACCGGGAGGAGAAGGTGTTGGGCAGGTCGATGCTGCCTGAGGAGGTGCAGCATTTCACCGACACGGCGCGGCGGATCGCGGCGATATTTATGTTGGTGGCGGCGGAATGAGGAGGCTCATCAGGTCAGTCACATTCTGGTTCGCCGTTGTGGCCTTCGTGTTGCTAGTAGCAGGTCTTGTGGCCTCTGTAGCATCCTGGGAATGGTTACACCCTAAGACTTCGACAACGGCATCAAACAGTGAAACTCTTCGGAATATCGGCCTCCTGATTGGCGGCGTTCTTGCCTTCGTTTTCGCTTTGTGGCGTGGGTGGGTGGCGGAGCGCCAGGCAGTTGCGGCCCAACACCAAGCCGATACCGCGCAGCAAAGTCTTCTAAACGAGCGCTACGAACGAGGGGTGGAAATGCTAGGCAGCGACATTCTCGCGGTACGCTTGGGGGGAATCTTTGCCCTTGCTCGTCTAGCGAAGGAGCATCCAGAGGAGTACCACATTCAGGTCATAGAGTTACTCTGCGCATTCTTGCGTCACCCGACGAAGGGCACCTCCATTGAATACGGTTCTGAAAGCGATGGAGACCAGGAGGAGCAGGCAAGGAGAATTCGTGCGGATGTTGAATACGCAGTGCTAGAAATAGGCTCTCGCAGTGTCACAGGCATCGCGCTAGAACAAAGAAGCAAAGACGTGAAACTATATCTGCGTGAAGCTAACCTAAGTCATTTGAAAGTTTCAGACGCAAAGTTGTCCGGCGCGTGGCTCACAAAGGCCAACTTGTCGGGTGCTATATTCCCACGCGCTGACCTATCCTGGGCAAGATTAAGGCGAGCTAACTTCTCTGGAGCTCAACTCCGAAAAGCAGACCTGTCCAACGCCAAGCTGTGGGGAGCCAACCTGTGCGCAGTAATACTCCGCGGCGCAAACCTATCTGGCGCTGATTTTTGCGGGGTTGATGCCAAATCTTCTCAATATGAAGAACCTGCTAGAGGTCTGACACAGGCGCAGCTAGACGAAGCCTGCGCCAACCCCGATAACCCACCCAAACTGGACGGCGTCCTCGACGCTAAGACTGGCAAGCCGCTAGTCTGGCGGGGTAAACCCTGCAAAGGCTGAGCATCGTGAAAATCTTCCAGGTCATCCACGGCTATCCTATGCGGTACAACGCAGGCTCTGAGGTCTATACTCAGGGCCTTGCGCGGGCGCTTGCGGAACGTCACGAGGTACATGTCTTCACGAGGCAGGAGAACTCGTTCCTGCAAGAATACGCCACGCAGCAGGAACCCGACCCCTCCGATCCTCGAGTCACTCTTCACATAGTCAACATGGCGAGGGCGCGGGACGGGTACCGGCACGCTGCCGTAGATGGTGCGTTCGCCGGACTATTGGATGAGGTCCGCCCGGAAGTGGTGCATATCGGACACCTGAACCATCTTTCGACCTCTCTCGTCTTCGAGGCGAAGGAGCGACGGATACCCGTCGTATTCACGCTCCACGACTACTGGCTGATGTGTCCGAGAGGCCAATTCATCCAGATGTACCCTGAAGACCCCACCGACGTTTGGGCACTCTGTGACGGGCAGGACGACAGGAAGTGCGCCGTACGCTGCTACGTGCGTTACTACTCGGGCGATGAGGGGGTATACGAGACGGACGCATCCTACTGGACAGGTTGGGTGGGCAGGCGCATGGCGCACGTCAGAGACGTTTGCGATGCCGTCGATGTGTTCATCGCACCGTCACAGTACCTGCTTGAGCGGTTCAGGGACGACTTCGGAATCCCGCAACGAAAGCTCACGTATCTCGACTACGGATTCCACCGGCAACGCATGGCGGGCCGGCGCAGAGTTCAGGGAGAGCCGTTCACGTTCGGATACATTGGGACGCACATCCCGGCAAAGGGAGTGAACCATCTGATAGAGTCGTTTGGCAGTGTGTCCGGCAGTCCCAAGTTGCGAATTTGGGGACGACACCGGGGTGTCGAGACCGAGGGTCTGGAAGCTCTGGCCGAAAGCCTCCCCAACTCTGCGGACAGGCGCATCGAGTGGATGGGAGAGTACAGGAACGAGGATATCGTTGCTGACGTGTTCAACCGCTGCGATGCGATTGTGGTTCCATCAATCTGGGCGGAGAACTCGCCTCTCGTCATTCACGAGGCGCTACAGGCAAGGGTCCCCGTGATTACCGCCGACTACGGCGGGATGGCCGAGTATGTGCATCACGAGCGAAACGGCCTGCTCTTCGCCCATCGCGACCCTCGTTCGCTCGCACAGCAGATGCAGCGGCTTGCCGATGAACCCGAACTCGCAGAGCGGCTGGGCAAAAGAGGTTATTTACAATCGGACGATGGGAACGTGGTGGACATAATGGAGCACTCCCTTGCGGTAGAGGCAATCTACGAGAACCTGATAGGCGCAAGACAATGAGCGATCTTGTCGTAGAACAGATGCCTAAACCGAACACAGCGTCAAGCCGGACGAACAGCGAAAGGTCCGGCCCGTGGCGCATCACGTTCGACACCAACCCGGACGATTGCAACCTGCACTGCATCATGTGCGAGGACCACTCGCCCTACAGCACGACTCAGAGCGACAGGCGGAGTGAGGGGCGTCCCAAGCGCCGGATGGGCATCGACCTCATTCGCCGGGTCATGGCCAAGTCGAGGGGCACGGGACTGCGCGAGATCATTCCCTCCACCATGGGCGAGCCCCTGCTCTACCGGCACTTCGACGAAATCCTGGACCTGTGCGCGGAGTATGGCGTCATGCTCAACCTGACGACCAACGGGACGTTTCCCCAGCGGGGAGCCAGGGTATGGGGCGAGCGAATCGTGCCTGTCACGTCGGACGTTAAGATATCTTGGAACGGCGCGACCAAGGAGACCCATGAGAACGTTATGCTCGGATCGAACTGGGAGACCGTAGTCGATAATGTGCGAACGTTCATCGGCGTCAGAGATGCCCATGCGGAGGCCGGAGGCAACCGCTGCCGGGTAACCTTTCAGTTGACCTTCATGGAAATCAACGTGTCCGAGTTGCCCGGCATCGTGAAGCTGGCTGCTGACCTTGGCGTGGACAGGGTGAAGGGTCACCACCTCTGGGTCCACTTTACGCAGATGCGTCACCAGTCGTTGCGGAGAAGCCCGGAAGCCATCGCCCGTTGGAATGGGATCGTGGACTCGGCGTACGAAGTGGCCGAACGTCATCGGTTGCCGAGCGGAGAGCGAGTGCTGTTAGAGAACATCTTCAGGCTCGATGAGGATAGTGAAGGAGACATCGCCCCGCACGGAGAATGTCCGTTTCTCGGACAAGAGGCATGGGTGGCCTCCGACGGGCGGTTCAATCCTTGCTGCGCCCCCGACGCGCTTCGCCGGACGCTCGGCTACTTCGGGAACGTCAACGACACCAGCCTGTACGACATCTGGGATAGCGAGGAGTACAGAGACCTCGATGCCAATTACATGGAGAATGCGCTTTGTCAGGGCTGCAACATGAGACGACCGGCGGACTCATGACTGATGAGTGGCGGCAATACGGGATATCCGAAGACGCATCCCACCATGTCTATCAGGGCAAGCCCGCCTATAGTTCGAGATTCCACGACGTGCAGAAGTTCCATGAACCCGGACTCGCTCCGGTCCGTGATGCCTCCGGCGCGTACCACATAACTCCGGATGGATTGGCGGCATACGTGTCGCGCTACGTCCGAACGTTTGGATTCTACGAGGGCCGCGCAGCCGTCCAATCGGAGGATGGATGGTTCCACATCCTCTCGAGTGGAGAGCCCCTGTACGATGAGCGATACGCGTGGTGCGGCAACTATCAGGAGAGTCGCTGCACGGTCCGGCTGTCAGATGGTGACTATTTCCACATAGCACCGGATGGTACACGGGCATATCGAGAGCGCTACCGCTACGCCGGTGACTATAGGGATGGTCACGCCGTTGTCCAGCGGGAGGACGGCAAACACACCCATATAGACACTTCCGGCAATCGGCTTCACGGTCGATGGTTCCATGATCTGGATGTCTTTCACAAGCGATTCGCCCGCGCCTGCGATTCAGATGGCTGGCACCACGTGGACATGACCGGAGAGCCCCTGTACGAAGAGCGGTTTAAGGATGTGGAGCCTTTCTACAACGGACAGGCGCGTGTCGAGGGATTCGACGGCTCACTGGCGGTGATAAACGAGTTGGGTCAAACGCTGTCGGAGCTCAGGGGGCCTTCACAGTCGCAGCTCGAGCAACTTTCGGGCGACATGGTTGGTCTCTGGCGGACACAGACGATTCATGCTGCCGTGGAGTTGGGAGTCTTCGAGTGTCTACCGGCTGCCGCGGAAGAGGTCGAACGGCTGGCTCAACTGCACAGGTCGATCGGGGAGAGATTGATGAGGGCATTGATGGAACTGGACCTCGTGGTGAAGGACGAAGCCGGTGTTTACCACTCTACGGACCGTGGATCGCTTCTTACGAAGGAACATCCTCTATCGCTCGCGGATGCGGCCAAGCACTGGGGTAGAGAGTCCTATGAGTCGTGGGCCGGGGTTACTCAATCACTTCAGACGGGTGAGTCCGCCTTCGAGAGACTGTACGGCGGAAATTTCTTCGACTGGATTCAGGACAGGCCCGCCGACCTGCAGGCCTACCATTCGGCCATGTCGTCGTATGCAAGGCATGACTATCGCAGCCTTGCCAAATCGGTGGACTTCAACGGTCACGACAGCATTCTGGATGCCGGAGGGGGCGCTGGAGAACTGGCATTCGCGCTATTGCGTTCCTGTTCGGGGCTCTTGGCAACGGTGATGGACAGGACTGAAGTAGTCGATTCTGCCAACACGCCTGAGGATCTTGAAGGGCGGTGCCGGTTCGTTGCGGGAGACCTATTCGGTAAGTGGCCCGTTAAGTCGGATGCGGTCATTTTGGCGCGCGTGCTCCACGACTGGCCGGACAGAGATGCCCTGCGAATACTGAAGCGTGCCCGTGAAGCGATGTACAAGGATTCGATGCTCTACGTGGTAGAGATGATCCTAGATGATGAAACCGAAGGCGGCGGTCTGCTGGACTTGAACATGCTCGTGATGACTCAGGGTGCTGAACGCACGGAAGAGCAGTTCGGGTGCTTGTTGGGGCAGGCCGGATTCTCCATGGTCGATCTGATCGGGACCAGGTCAGTAAGCTCCGTCATCAGGGCGAGAGCGTCATGACTGACCCCGACCGAGAATCCTGGATCGTAGAGCAACTTAGCAACCTACCAGACAAAGCGGATGCGGCACTCATTCTTAGACATGCTGAGCGGGAAGAGATTCCGCAGGGCACGTTCGGCGTCGACGTGCCGCTGACCACTTCCGGGGTTGCCTCCGCTGAAAGGCTTGGAGCCACACTCTCCGGCATCAGGCCCCTGGTCTACGCATCAGCCAGTCCAGTGCAGAGGTGCGTATCGACGGCGACGGCGATGCTTCGAGGCTGTGGTCGGCCCGAAGAAGTTGTGCCGGACTGGAGACTCGGGGACCCCGGCCCATTTGTCGTGGATGAGGAGGTCAGTGGGGCACTCTTCCTGGAGACTGGCATCTTGGAGATAGTGAAACACCAACTCACGCATGCAGAGCCTCCTGCCGGCATGAGACAGACCACACAGGGCGTCGACCTACTGCTGGGGCTTACAACCAACGACCTGTGTTCTCGCGGACGTCTGAATGCCTACGTGACCCACGATTCGATTCTGGCTGTCCTCGTTGCCTATCTGTATCGGATACGTATAGACGAGATCAACTGGCCCGGATATTTGGATGGGCTGCTGCTGTGGCGGAGCGGAGATCGAATCAACTTTATCTGGAAAGGACTAGAGCAGGGTTCTCACCCACTCGGCGGTTAGCGAGATCGCTTCCTTGGGTGAGACTTCCGGAGTATAGCCAAGCACTCTCCGAGCCTTCTCGACGCTGAACGCCTCCCTGTGACCCTCTTCGCCGGGGCGGTAGGCCACGTGCTCGATTGGAACGTTGCTACCCATCGTGTCCCGGCAGAACTTCGCGAGGTCGTCAATGGAATGTTCCCTACCGGAACTTACGAAGAACCTCTGCCCTACGACAATCTCAACGGGAGCTTGAATTGCGAGTGTCCAAGCCCTAACGACATCGTTGATGAACGCCACGTCGCGAGTCTGTTTCCCGCCCTCGACGACTATCGGTCTGCCGTGCAATGCGTTCCACAGCCACTTGAAAATGAAGACTTCCCTACGCATGTTGGGACCGATAACGACACCCGTGCTCATGACTATCGATGGAATGCCATAGGCCAGTTGCCACGCCCCCAGTGCCATCTCGGCCGCTGCCTTCGAGAACCCGTATGGATTGTGGGGAGTGAGGGGGTGTTCTTCGTCGATTGGCAGATACGCGGCGCGCCCGATCTCATTACCGGACCCAGCAAACAAGAGCTTCGATACGCAGTCAGCCTGACGCACTGCCTCGAGAAGCGCGACCGTGCCTTCGATGTTTTGCATCACCGTATATCGCGGCGACTCGAAAGCGAGTGGCACATCCGGCTGTGCTGCAAGATGCACAACTACGGAATGGCCTTCTATGTCCTTGGGTTGGATGTCCTGGATGCTCTTCCAGACGTATTGGAAGGTGGAGGTGGATAGTTCTCGACCTGCTAGGCAGGTATGACCGGGCGGTGCTATGTCGAAGCCCGTTACGCCATAGCCCAGATCAAGCAAGGCGCCAGTAAGTGCTGAGCCGCCAAAACCTGCCGCGCCGGTGATGAGGACTTTGGTGTGATGGTCTTGAGTCATTAGATTGTCTTTCCAAGTTGGTCTGTTGCTTGGATACTATGGTGATGTGATCTGGATATGGTCATCAAGGTCAAAGTATACGTCAGCTACCTTGCCTGGTTTTTGGAAGTTCTTATCGCACCTTTTGTAGCGGTAGCGTTGTTCTCCTGCCTGAAACCCATTCTTCGCTTCCGCGCCGCGTTTCCTGTTCGGACATGACACGATGTAGTTTTCGGTCGGACGTGCAAGAGTGGTTATATTCTCATCCTTCGCTCGTTAGCTTCCGCATAATCCATAGAACCGTGGCGAGTCCATCGCCAGCTTACCGCAGGGTCCCAGAACTCGACGGTTGACTCATTTGACGTGATTGGGCTTGCCATTTCGATTCAGGACGCCACAATGTGAGCGAGATACTGTCTCGGCTCCGTATCTGTTTGACATTGTTGTCCTATTCGCCATCAGGTAGTCTAATGGCTCTGTCTCGATTTGCGAATAAACCGTGACGGTTTGAGTTGGATGGGTGGCAAGCGATATATCATCCCAAACAGGGACCCACGACCGGGCGCAGAAAGACCTACACTTGCGTCCGGCGATAGCATCCGAAATTCGTTCCGTTGCCTCTCACTGGACCTCGAAGTCTCCATTAAGGCCAGCCGCATACGCGCTTTTGCCGGAGTACGGCCTGATTCTGGCAAAGCCTTAATCTTCCCAACGGGCCGGGTCGGCTTGGCAGAGGCATTGACCAAGCTGGACGAGTTCTCCGATGGTGCCGATTTCGTGCTTGGCCACAACCTGATTGAGTTTGATTTTCCTCATCTGCAAGCCACGAATCCCAGGTTGCGATTGTTGAGGCTGCCGGCGGTGGATACGCTTAGACTCAATCCTCTGGCTTTTCCGCGAAATCCCTATCACCACCTGGTCAAGCACTATCAGGATGGACAGCTCAAACGTGGGCGGATCAACAACCCGGAACTGGACGCCAGACTTACCCTGGAGGTCTTCGACAACCAGCAGAAGGCTCTTAAGGATTCTCCGACAGACCTGTTGACAGCGTGGCACTGGCTTACCACTGCGGAAGATGGCGGAGGCTTCGACCGGGTATTTGCCTCATTAAGACAGTCACGGAGGCCGTCAAACTCCGAGGCACAGGACGCGATTCGGGCACGTCTGGCCAGCATTGCCTGTCAGACGCACGCCCGAGAGGTCATGGCTGAAGTAGGCACTCACGGCTGGCCATTGGCCTACGCCTTGGCATGGCTGTCGGTATCGGGGGGCAACTCGGTCATGCCGCCTTGGGTACGACATCAGTTTCCCGAGGCGGGACAGCTGGTACGCAGACTGCGGGACACCCCGTGCACCGATACTGCCTGTACATGGTGCCGCGATCGTCACGACGCGCAGAGGGAGCTTGCCCGATGGTTCGGTTTTGACAAGTTCCGTCCAAAGCCGACGAACGAGAACGGCCGGTCAATGCAGCAATCAATCACAGAAGCCGCAATGGCCGCTGATCACGTGCTGGCAATTCTGCCAACCGGCACCGGCAAATCGGTCTGCTATCAAATTCCGGCCCTGTCCCGCTACGACAAGACCGGAGCTCTTACCGTAGTAATCTCGCCACTGGTCGCCCTGATGGCCGATCAGGTCAAAGGACTGGAGGCGAGGGGGATCGGTTCATGCGTAACGATCAATGGTCTACTGTCCATGCCGGAGCGAGCCGACGCCCTGGACCGAGTCCGGCTTGGCGATGCGGGCATTCTCATCATCTCACCGGAGCAACTCCGCAGCGTCGCCGTACGCCGTGTCCTGAAACAACGAGAAATCGGAGCCTCGGTTTTGGATGAGGCGCACTGCCTCTCGAAGTGGGGGCACGACTTCCGACCCGACTACCGTTACGTGGGGAGATTCATTCGTGAGAGGGCGGGAGATGACCCGGTACCGCCAGTGTTATGCCTGACCGCGACCGCCAAGCCAGACGTGATGGCCGAAATCGTGGACTATTTTCAGAAAGAGCTTGACGTCAGGCTTAGGGTCTTTGACGGCGGCGCCCAGCGAACCAACCTAGAATTTGTAGTCGTACAGACAAGCAGCGCGGAGAAATTCGCACACATCCACCAGATACTGTCAGCCGATCTCCCGGAAGATGAGGCAGGTGGCGCTATTGTCTACTGCGCGACGCGGCGTCAGGCTCAAGAGGTCGCAGAGTTCCTGCAAGCGAAGGAAGTCAAAGCGGACTATTTCCATGCTGGTCTGCCACCTGAGACCAAGAAGAATGTCCAAGACAGCTTCGTCAGTGGTGAACTGCGCGTCATCGTTGCCACCAACGCATTCGGTATGGGTATAGACAAGCCGGATGTGCGGCTTGTGATCCATGCCGACATCCCCGGTTCCCTGGAGAACTATTTGCAGGAGGCGGGACGGGCTGGGCGCGACCAACGGGCAGCGCGCTGTGTTCTGCTCTATACACTTGACGATGTGGAGATGCAGTTCGGTATGTCCGCCCGTTCCCGTCTGTCGCGACGTGAGATTCATGGGGTCCTGAGGGCCCTGCGCAACTTGGATCGAAAGAGACATCTGGATGGTGAAGTGGTAGCTACTCCAGGTGAAATCCTTGGTGAGGATGAAGACCATTCATTCGAGCGAGACTCAGCGACCGACGACACACGGGTGCGGACTGCGGTGGCCTGGCTGGAGGAGTCGGTCCTCCTGACCCGTGAGGAGAACCAGGTACAGGTGTTCCCCTCCTCTCTGAGGGTGAGGTCAATTGAAGAGGCAGGAACGAGACTCAAGAGAGCACGTATCTCGGATACCTATCGTCAACAACTCCTGACCATCTCCCAAGCGCTATTCGAGGCAGATCCGGACGAAGGCATCTCTACAGACGAACTGATGGCGGCTGCAGGTATGACATCGGAGGGTGTTCGGTCCGCGCTTTATGACCTTGAGAGACTGGGCATAGCGAGCAACGACACTATTCTGACGGCCTTCGTTCACACGGGGGTGCAACGTGCCTCCCGGCAACGCTTCGAGCAAGCGACGACACTGGAGACCGCCCTGATCGACCTCTTGCGGGAGACGGACCCGGACATCGAAAAGGGTGATACTTCTTTGCTGCATCTCCGCCGAGTCACGCAGCGACTCAAGGATGACGGTCACACATACGCACTACCTGAGCTCGTGCGTCGGATAATCCGCAGCATTGCCGCCGATGGGCGGGGTGAAGGTGGCGGTGGAGGAAGCCTTGGGGTGCGTGGACTTGATGGAGAGACCATGCAGGTGACGTTGCAACGTGACTGGGGGACTCTGCAGAAGATGGCCGATTTACGTCGTGAAGCAGCCGGTCGCTTGTTGGAGCATCTACTTGACTGCCTCCCGCCCAGGAGTCGTGGGACAGATATTCTGGTTGAGACGACCATAGGCAAGCTGCTGGCAGCTATCAAGTCCGACATGACCTTAATCAATGAAGTCAGGGACCCCTCCAAACTGATGGATCGAGCCCTGCTCTGGTTGCACGAGCAGGAAGTCATTCGACTAAACAAAGGGCTGACGGTGTTTCGTCCTGCCATGACTATCAGGCTTAAGGCGGAACGACGCGGTTTCGCCCACACCGACTTTAGACCACTCCAGATTCACTACAACGAGCAAGTCCTCCAGATTCACGTAATGGCTGAATACGTACAGAAGGGTCTCGGAACCATGGCTGACGCTCTACGCTTAGCTATGGACTACTTCAGCCTTCGCCGGGAGGACTTCTTACGCCGCTGGCTGCCAGGTCGAGACAGGGAGGTGTCCCGGCAAACCACACCAGAAACATGGCAGACCATCGTTGAGAGCCTGAACAATCCCGTCCAGAGAAGAATTGTGGCGGACGATCGAGAACAGACGAATGTGCTGGTGCTTGCCGGCCCTGGTTCCGGCAAGACAAGGGTACTGGTTCATCGAATCGCCTACCTGATACGGGCTAAGCGTGAGAAACCTCGAGGTATACTCGCACTCGCCTATAACCGGCACTCCGCTGTCGAAATTCGTCGCCGCCTCGCAGATCTTATCGGTGACGATGCACGGGGCGTCACGGTGCTCACTTGCCATGGGCTTGCGATGCGACTGGTCGGAGCAAGTTTCACTGGCCACGCGAATCGTCTGGACGACATCGGCTTCAAGGAGGTACTCTGGCAGGCCGTGAATCTCCTACGTGGTCAAGGGTTACCGCACGACGAAGCTGACGAACTAAGAGCACGACTTCTGTCGGGCTTTCGGTGGATACTAGTTGATGAATACCAGGATATTGGCTCCGACGAGTACGAGCTGATTTCCGCGCTGGCAGGGCGAACTCTTGCTGAGGAAGACGAGAAGCTCAGTCTGTTCGCAGTGGGTGATGACGATCAAAACATTTATGCATTCAATGGATCGTCCGTGGCGTTCATCCGACGTTTCGAGGCGGACTACGGCGCCAAACCTGTCTTTCTAACCGACAACTATCGTTCCACCAGCAATATCGTCACAGCCGCCAATACAGTAATCGAACAGGCGCGGCAGCGGATGAAGGCGGGGAATCCACTCCACGTTGATCGGGCACGGGTCAAGGAACCGTCTGGAGGGGTATGGACTGAGTTCGATCCGGTTGCGCAAGGCAAGGTCCAGATTCTGTCGGTTGGAGACACTCCCATCACTCAAGCCCAGGCGGTCGTCACCGAACTGAAGAGAATGGCCGGCCTTGCACCTAACTGGGATTGGTCCACTTGCGCGGTTATCGCGCGCGATTGGAGACACCTTGACCCTGTCCGCAGCCTGTGTGAGATTGAAGGGATTCCTGTTCAGATGGCAAACGAAGAGTTCTCGGGCTTCTGGCATCTGCGAGAGACCCAGGCTCTATTGGACTGGCTAAGGGGCATTGAGTCACGACTGGTCACGAGTACGGACTTGAACGAATGGCTGCTAGGGCAACCCTCCGGTCCGTGGATTGAATTGTTGTCGGAGGCTATAGCTGAGTACGAGTTGGAAACCAGCAGCGCAGAGACATCGGTGGATCACTTCATCGAATGGCTGGCCGAATGGGGAAGGGATACACGTCGTCGCCAGCGTGGGCTGCTCTTGCTAACTGCCCACCGTGCCAAGGGTCTGGAGTTCGATCATGTGGTTGTGTTGGACGGAGGCTGGGACCGCGTTGGTCGCGGTGAGGATTCAGATGCCCCGCGACGGTTGTACTACGTTGCCATGACCCGTGCCCGGCAGACCTTGGCCATTGCACGTTTTCCAGGCCCGCATCGACTCCAAGATGCCTTAGTGAATACTCCTTTCATCCTGCGCCGCCAAGCACTGAAAGAGCTTCCATCGCCAGCACCGGAACTCGCCCGCCACTACCGTAGGCTCAGCCTGCGTGACGTTTTTCTGAGCTTCGCGGGATACCGAAACATCGATCACCCGGTGCATCGCGCCATTACCACTTTATCCCCAGGGGACCGGCTGAACGTGCGGGTTAGCTCTGGTCGTCGGGAACTCCTCGATCAAAGGGGCACGGTCGTGGGACAGCTTGCTGGGAATTTCGAAGGCGTGAACGGCATGCGATGCTCTCTTGCCACGGTCTTAGCTATCGTAACTTGGGATCGAGAACGTTCGGAACCTGAGTATCGAGATGGCCTACGATGTGACAGATGGGAGGTTGTAGTGCCGGAATTGATTTTCGAGCCTGAGACGTGATTCCGATAGGACAGTGTTCTAGGAGTTGAGTTCAAAGGGCCATCATTTTGTTGGAGTGCCACTGATGCGGAGTCCTGATCCTTTACGATTTCATTCTGTGTGCTCCATTTACTATGCCCTGCGACTTGAGGTCAGCCTGTCAGATAGTCTGCCCAGTTTTGCATCAAAGCGCGGCGGCGCTCAAACAAGTCGGATCGGGCGTAGGCTTGTTCGGTCGAATTGCCGAGGGAGTGAGCGAGGGCGGTCTCAGAGACAGCCCAAGGTGTGTCAGTCTGCTCTAGCGTCCAATTCTTGAAGCTACTACGGAAGCCGTGAACGGTCGCACGGTCGGCCAGGCCGGTTGAACGGAGAATCTTTGTTAGAGTCATGTCCGACATCGGAGAACCCGGCTTCAGAGGTGACGGGAATACTAGGCCAGACTCGTCGCGCAGGGCGGATGCTTGAGCGAGTACATCAAGGGCTTGTTCGCTCAGAGGTACTCGGTGCTCTATTCCGGCTTTCATTCGCTCGGACGGTATCCGCCAGAGTCTTTTCTGCATGTCGATTTCATCCCAAGTAGCTGCTCTAGCCTCGCCTGAGCGCGTAGCAGTGAGGACCAAGAATCTAAAACACAACATGGCGGACAATGAAGCCTGGGATGCTGAAACAGTTTCCAGAGCCATTCCGACATCTTGATAGGGGAGCGACCTTAGGTGCGCCTTCACCTTTGGCATCGGTGGCAAAGCGCCGTCAATTACTTCTCCAGCGGGGTTAGTCTCGGTGAAACCATGAGCCATTGCCCAGCGGAAGACGGTCCGCATCCTTTGACGCACCCTCCGGGCTGTCTCGGGGCGGGTAGTCCATATGGGCGTGAGAACTGTCAGGACGTCGGCTCGGCCTATTTTGTCGATACGCTTGTTACCGATCTTGGGAAAGGCGTGTCGTTCGAGGGTCTGTATCCAGGACGCGGCGTGCTTTTCGTTACGCCAACGGGGCCTGTTCGCCTTATGCACGGTGTCGACTGCTTCCTCGAACGTGGGCATTTTGGGTTTACGCTTATCCGATACAGGATCCTTCCCGTCCGAGACGGCGGCACGGTTGTTGGCTGATCGCTTCCTCGCCTGAGCTAGGGATACTGCCGGATACCCACCTAAACCAATATCCCGCCTCCTCCCGTCGATGGTGATACGCTGTACCCAGCTCTTTCTCCCAGTCTTGCCAATATACAAGTGCAGACCCTCGCCGTCGGAATAGCGCCCAGGGTCGCAAAGTGACTTCACTCTTGCCACGGATAGCCTCAAGTCGTGCCCTCCTTCTCATCTGTTCCCACACTTTGCGTGGGAACGCAAGAGAATTATGGATGTCACACGAGACCATCAATGCGGTCAAATATGAGGTTATTGATACTATTTATAACTATAACAATAAGTATTATTGAGACACAAATGGACAGTTTGTGAATATCGGGGAAAGAGAGGTGGTGGTGGAGATAGGGGGACTCGAACCCCCAACCTCGGCATTGCGAACGCCGCGCTCTCCCAGTTGAGCTATATCCCCACGAGGCGGGTGAGGATTTCAGTATAGCTTACGGAGCGGAGCAGGGTCTAGGGAAATTGTGCGGTCGATAGGTGTGAGTCTGTGGACGACACGTATCCGACGGTTACGGTTCGACTGCGTCTCTGATTGCATGGGCAGTGCGGTCGAGGGCTTGGCGTGTTTGGAGGTCGCCGTAGTCGTCGGGGAAGCGGAAGCCGAAGCCATCGTTGTGGTGGCGGGGGATGAGGTGGAGATGGAAGTGGAATACCTCCTGACCCGCGGCTTCTCCATCGGCGACAAGCCAGTTGACGCCATCGCATTTGAGGGTTTTGTACAGCGCTCTCGTGATCCGGCGGGCGAGCGCGAAGAGACGGGTGGTGGTCGAGTCGTCCAAGTCGGCAATGTTTGACGCGTGTGCCGTTGGGACGAGCAGGGTGTGTCCTTGATTGACGGGCTGGATGTCCATGAATGCCATTACGGCATGGTCCCGGTAGACCCAACTGGCCGGCATCGCTCCGGCGGAGATTTTGCAGAAGACGCAGGATTCCATCGGTTTTTTACGTTGAGGAAAGCGCTATAGCGACTTGACGGCGTTTTCGATGGCAGTCGTGGCGTTCTGATAGTCGGTGTCGGGTGACAGGAGAAGAGGCTCGCCGATGCGGATTTCGACGTTTCCTCGTGGAAGGATGGGAAAGCGCGAGGGGAATCCCAGCTTGTGGATGTGGAGACGGAGGGGGACAACGGGAAGGCGACCCTCGACGGCGACAAGACCTGCACCGCTCATGAAGGGTTTGATGGGGCCTCCGACGGTGAGCTCGCCTTCGGGGTAGATGAGCACTGACCAGCCGTCGTCGATGATCTTGCCCATGTTCTCGAGGCTGGGGCGGACGGCACCTTCCTTTGCGAGAGGGAAGCCGTTGCCCAGCAGGGGATTCATAAGCCAGAAGATGGGGTTCTTCCAGAGCTGCGCGGCTCCTGCTATGGCCATGCGTCGCCGGAGGCTGTTGGGGATGGCCTTGATGATGAGGGGGTTATCGAGTCCGAGACTGTGGTTTGATGCGAAGAGGACGGGGCCGGTGACTCCTTCGAGTCGCTCGCGACCGATGATCTTGAGGCTGTAGGGCAGGCTGACGACGGGGAAAATAATGGCACGTTGGAGGAACCCGCGCAGGATGCGGCACCACCAGCTCATGCCCCATGCTGGGAAGCTCATCATGGGTGGGTTCTTGGATCCCTCCTCGACGAGATCGGTCAGGTGTTTGACGGTAGTGTCCTGGTCCAACTGGCTTTCGTCCATGTAGACGCCCAACTCAGCCTCGATGGCCGACAGGAGTTCAACTCGTCCCAGCGAGTCGAGATCGAGGTCGTCGCCGAGGGTAGCATCGGGTGTGATGTCGTCAACATTTCGCTTGCTGACTTCAGCGATGATGTGGGGCAGACCTCTTGCTCCGCCTGAGGGTGTTCCACCGGAGGTTACCGCGGACGGGCTTTCGGGCTGTATCCTGCCGAGGATGGTGTCGATGACGATGCGTTTCTTCACCTTCAGGGTGTGGGTGCGCGGGAAGTCCTCATCGGGCCATACGGTGAAACCCCTGATTCTCTGCTGCTCAGCGAGCTGGTCGTTGGTCCAGGAAACGGCATCCTGGGCGGTATCGGGGTCATCCAAGATGAGGGCGGCGTGGACTTCTACGGACGAGGCTTTGGTGAGGCCGATTACGGCAGCGTCGGTGACGTTCGGGTGCTTGGTGAGGACTGCCTGGATGTCCTCCGGGAAGACGTTCTGGCCGCTGGGGAGGACGATCATGTCCTTGAGGCGGCCCTGAATGCGGAGGAAGCCCTCGTCGTCGAAGTAACCGAGGTCGCCAGTCCGGTACCAGTCGCCATCGAAGGCCGCGGCGGTCTCTTCAGGCGCGCGCCAGTAGCCAGGGGTGACGTTGTCCCCACGCACGAGGATCTCGCCAGCGTCGCTGATTCTGACTTCTACGTTCGGGAGCGGGCGGCCAGTAGAGTCGATTCGTCGTTCCTCGATGGCGTGGTTGCTGATGACGGGGGAGGCCTCGGTGGCACCGTAGCCCTGCACGATCTTGACGCCGAGCAGTTCCCATTTTCGTCCGAGATCGGGATCGAGGGCCGCGCCGCCGGAGACGATGAAATCGAGCTTGCCGCCGAACTGCTTGTGGACGCGACTAAAGAGGACACGACGGAGGCGGAAGGGCGTTCGCTCGGCTATCTTGAGGAGTTTTTCCCAGAGGGCCTTTTTGCCCTGTCGGGCTATCTCACGCTCAATGCCATTCATGAGGAGTTCGAGTCCCTGGGGAACGAGGAGCAGGATGGTGATCCTGCGCTCACGCATCGTCCGGGCGAGGATGGTGGGCTGGCGGCTCGTGGGGTAGGTGACGCTTGCGCCGGAGTTGAGTGCGACGAAGAGGCCGCCCATCTGCTCGTACATGTGGCTCAGCGGGAGGATGGAAAGGAGCCTGCTGGAAGGGTCGCAGGAGATGTACTGTGAGATGCCCTCGATGTTGGCCGTGAGGTTGCGGTGGGTGAGCATGACGCCCTTCGGGTCGCCGGTTGTGCCAGAGGTGAACATGATCTCGACGAGGTCGTCGGGCGTGATGTCCACTTCGTCGGGCGGCGGCATGTCGGCGATGGTCTCTTCAAGCTCCTCGAAGGTTATTTCAGGGACTTCGAGGTCGCCGTCTCCTTTCGGAGTGAAGCGGGATGTGAAGGCGAGCTTTGGCTCGGTGCGCGAGATCACCCGCTCCACGTAGTCGGGCGCGCTTCGGAGATCGAGGGGGATGACAATGATCCCGGCTCGGACGCATCCGAAGAAGATGAGGACCCAGTGGGGAGAGTTCGGGCCCCAGAGGACAATCTGGTCTCCCTTTGTGAGGCCGCGTTGTTGGAGAAGTGAGGCGACTTTGCCGGAGTCTTCCCAGAGGCGGGAGTAGCTCCAGCGGAGGTACCGGAAGACAGGCTTTATCAGGAGGGCATCGCGGGAAGCGTGCACTTCGGTCATCTCGCGAAGGAACTCAACGAGGGTCTTGGCGATCGATGCCCCGGTAGTGTTGGGTGTCATAACTGCTCTTTCGTCACACCGTCACTCGTCGGGCGGTGTATTCTTGAATCATCTTCTGAAGGGCTGCACGGGGGTTCTTGCGCATGGGCGGGAAGTGACTGAAGCATATGATATCGAAATCGAGATCGAGGAGCTTTTCGAGCGAGCGCAGCGCCTGTTCCGAATCCTGTGTGACTCTGTGGGAAGGTGGGGTGAGCTTCCGTGAGAACTTGTACTGCAGTGCGTCGCCGACGATGATGACACGTTTGGAGGGCAGGTGCAGGCCGATACTTCCTGCGGTGTGTCCGGGGAGGTGGACGACCCTCACCTCTGTGCCGAATGGGATGACCTCGCCGTCTTCGAGGTGAAGGTCGACGGGGACCTGGCTTCCCATGAGCTTAGGGAGTACGGGTTCGGCTATTCTCGCAAGCAGCTCGTTTTGAAGTGGATTGGGCGCAGTCTTGGTACCTGAAATAATGTCGGCATCAAGCCGATGGGCAGCTACCTTGATTTGGGTTCCCTCGACCAGCTCCGCGAGTCCGCCGCAGTGGTCGGGGTGGGAGTGTGTGATGACGATAGTGTCGATTTGGTCGAGGGTGAGTCCCAGGTCTTTGAAGCCGCTCCGTATCAGGTTGAGGCTGCCCTGCAGCCCCGTGTCGACCAAGATGGCGCGGTCGTTCTCGATGAGGACGGTAACACGGGCTCCGATGGCGCGGAATTGGAACACTCCGTCGGTAGCTTGTATAGGTTTGCCGAAGATCATGGTCTGGGGGACTCTCTGGATATGATAGCTGATGCGTCGCAGTTACGCCGGGTGAGGTGTCTGTCGTGTCGGCTGAGGCCTTTAGTGGAGAGGTTGCCTATGGTGGACCGCATTCACCTTTCGACAGGCTCAGGGTGAACGGGGGCGGTACACCTTCAAATCGGCTAGAGTCGACAGAGACTATTGTTGGCGGAGTTGGCCTCGGAGGAAGACCTTTAGGAGGCCCTCGTTTGCGGCGCTGGTGAGCTTGCGCTCGATGTTTCCGTCTTTGCCTATGAAGAAGGTCGTTGGGAGGGAGAGTACCTCGTAGGCACGGGCGATCTCGGTGGTGGTGTCGAGGCCGACCGGGTAGGTGACCCCGGCCTCCTCGGCGAATGCCTTGACGTTTTCGAGGGTGTCGGACATGGCTATGCCCACGAAGACGACGCCCTGTTCGCGGTACTCCTGCCACATGGTCTCGAAGAAGGGCATTTCCCAGCGGCAGGGGGGACACCATGATGCCCAGAAGTTCAGGACGACGACCTTGCCGTTGAGGTCGGAGAGGCGTAGCGTCTCGTCGTCGAACGTCTCTACCTCGAAGTCGGACGCGGCCTTGGCCTCGGTGCTGCTCGTCGATAGGATGGTCCTAGGGGTTGGAGCCGGGGTCGCGGTAACGGTTGGTTCGGGTGTGGGAGAAGTTTGCACGGGAGTCGGTTCAGGCGTAACCGTCGGACTATCTGCCATATCAGTTGGCGTAGCCGTTTCGGTGGGAAGTGGTTGCCCTTCGCTGCCTGACTGGGCACACGAGACGGATAGGCAGAGCGACAGCAGCAGAAAGACGCTGACGGGTTTCTGTGTACTCCACTTTACTGTGTGCCGAAGTGGCATGAGGACTCAGCCTTCCCATACGGGTGGGGCGTTGAAGTAGTCCTTTGATCCGAAGTGGGGGAACATGGGCCAGATGTCCTTGTCACGCTCCTCCCAGACGATGCCGGTCTCGGTGTAGGCCCCGCCGCCGCCGTGTGCGGGCGGGCTGAACTCGGGGCGGGTGAGCTGGTCGGCACGGTACCAGATCGTGCGGAATTCGAGTGACCGGGCGCGGCGATCGTGGCTGTCGAACCAGCGGTGGACACGTTGGTTGGGGCGCTGTGACTCGGCGCCGGGACCGCGTTCAGTGACGTCTTCGAGATCGGAGCCGAGCACCTGAAGCTCGCTGACGGAGAGGGGAACGCCGTCGCGGAGGAAGAAGTCGTCGAAGTTGGGGTCGACCATGGCCCACTTTTCGTGCTCCTCCAACCAGTACTCGGCGGTGAAGTGGCCGTCGGCCTTGCCGGGCTTGCCGGCGAAGATGGCGCACCGGGCGGGCACACCGATGGCCTGTGCGGCGTTGGCGAAGGCGACACCGTAGAAGATGCAGTTGGCAGTGGGGCGAAGGCCGTTGTGTCCGCACTGGCCGGGCGCCCACGCGAGGACAGTCTCGGGGTCCCAGGGGCTGTTAATGACGCCGAGACCTGGGGCCGCAGGTGTGTGCTCCCAGCTCGAGGCGAGCCAGGTGCTTATGGCACGCAGGCGTTCGAGCTTGGGCAGACTCCGGTCGAGGGCTTGTGGGGGCATGATCGATCTGAGGGATTCGAGTCTAGGGTCGTCGGGGTCGTTGAAGACCATAGGTGGTGGGGCAGGGTCTTCACCCTCGGCGAGGCGGACGCGGACGACGTACTCGGCGCGGACGACATTCAGATAGGCCATGTGGTGGTTTCGCCAGGTGCGGCCAGAGTCGTCGCTGACGTAGCTGTTAGGGTCGGCGTGTCCGGCTTCAAGGCCGAGCGCCCACGAATTCATAGCGGTGGAGTCGGACCAGAACTCGAGGACGTTGTCACCGGGGCGAAGGAGGCCGGGGTCGACTGCAACCTCATACCATGTGTGCCATGCCTGCTGGGGAGGTACGGGTGGGAGCTTTGTGCCATTGACGGAGACGTTGAGGGGGAGCTTTGATCCCTCGTGCGCCCTGGCGATGAAGTACAGCGACGCGGGGGAGGAAGTTGGCGGGAGGGTGAGGACCTTGCGCGCGCGACGGAAGGTGGTGAGCTCCTCGGCGAGGTTCGGCATGGAGTGGCCGGACTCGGTGTAGTAGAGCTTGCTCATGGGTGGGGGTCCTTTCGGGGGGAGTGAAGCGTGAGAAGGAATTAAGCCCAGAGCCAGTCAAGATCTGAGAAAGCGAGTTTTCGCTCAAAGTTTTCGATGTTGTCTTCGACGTTGAGAATAAGACACCGGTCATTACCGCCGTTCTTGACACCGCGCAAGCCTCTACCGATCATCTGAAAGTAGAGGTTGGGGCTGTACACTGGACGAGCAACGATGATTGCCCGCGTCTTCGGCGCATCGAAACCCTCGCGAAATACTCCGTAGTTGACAAGCGCCTTTAGGTCGCCTTCTCGAAACTCTTCAACAACGCGGCGGCGGGTGGATGTGTCGGTGTTTCCACTGACTGCTCGTGCCTTGACTCCCATTGAGGTAAGCAACGCAGCAACGATTTGCGAATGCTCGACCGACGTGGCGAAGATGAGCGTGGGCCAGCTGGGATCTATGTTGCGTTTATACGCCTCGATGATGCGTCGCGTGCGATCGGCATCGTGTGCGATGCGGTCTTCAACGCTCCGTGGCAGCCAGGGGACATCTCTTGACTGCTGCAACTCTTCGTCGGACAGGTAGAAGTGACCACCTTCTATGGTGGCGTGGTCAGCCTGGGCGAGTATACGCATAGTTTGGAGTTCTCGGATTACTTCCTCGGGGTCGTCACTCCCGAACACGCCCGTGTCCAGCCTCTTGCTGCCGTAGCGGTTGACGAGGCGCGCTGTTTCCGCTGCGTCGTGCCCCCGGTATGGTGTTGCCGTAAGACCGATAAGGAACGGTTCCTGTGCTCTTCTCCAGCGCGTCAGTCCGAGTTCTGCCATAACCGATATGAAGGTGGGGGCTACCGATCTGTGCGCCTCATCGAAGACCAAGAGTCTAAAGTTGTTCAGGAACTCGTACTCATCGGGTTGTCTGGATATCTTGGCTGAAAGAGTCTGGATAGTTGCGACAACCACGTGCATCTCGCCCGACGGCAAGGGGCGAGGCTGACCCGCCCACATTCTTGAAATCCGAAGTTGTGTTGCCTGCGAACCCTCACTAGACCAGACTTGACGCCACGCCTCGACTGCCTGTTCACACAGTTCATCACGGTCGGCGACCCAGAGAACGCCACCTGCAAAGGTGTCCTCACGAATCGTCTCGACAATTGCTTGAACAGCAACGCGGGTTTTTCCTGAACCAGTGGGCATGCTGACCATACCCCGTCGTTCAAGGGTGGTTCCATCGAACTGTAGCAGTTCTCTCATATTATCGACGACTCTGCGCTGGTAAGGATGTAGGTTCGGAAGCGAGTAAGGTCCATCCACCTCAATGAATGGGTCGCGCTGAGGTTTCCGTTTGCCTGCCCACTCCTCGCCGAATCCTAGTGACCGAACGAATTCTACTGCTCGATGTCCTCCCGCCCATTGCTTAGGAGGATCCAAGTGACCTAGCGCATGACGGTATTCTCGAAGCGCGCCCGTGTGGAATGTGGCTATCGCTGCCTCAGCTACTTGAATTCCTGGAAGTGTTCCCTGGCCATCTTCCAGTATTGCAATCAAGCCTTGTGGCAAACCCAGTCTCAGTTCGGTCTCACCGACCGCCGCAAGAAGTCGTTCCTCGTCAGTAGTGCAGGCCTGAACCGCATCCCGAGCTGCTTCGATATCTGCGGGCGTCCACCGACTGAGAATGTCGTGAACCTGATCGTCGCTTAGATGCAGGCCCAATTCTCGGAGTATGGCTACCAACTCGTAGCGATCATCATCCATTCGTTTGACGATGATGGAACCATCTTTTGCGATGCAGTCACGTTCATCTTCGTCGGAAGAAATGTCACCGAACTTGCGAAATTCGTTACACCGTACAAGTTGAAGGTTTATCTTCTGGGCTGAGAGATAGGGCTGCAATCCAGGCCATACGTCCACTAAGGGGATGGGATCGTCTTCACCAATTGGTTCTACGTCCAGATCAATAACGTCCGGGTTTAGTGCAAAGGTCTCACGAATCAAATTGGCCTGCGGATGTGAAAGTAACGTTCGAAGCACTGCCGGGTCTTGAGGTGGATCACCAAGTCCGTCTGACAGAGGCCGAATCCCGTGGGTTGTTTCGATGCGTCCGTGTTGTCGGAGTGTTTCTATGGCTGGCGACTCGCAGTACAACACAGGATATATGTCCTGTGTATCGTGTCGCATGCTCCATTGGCTATAGGTGCTGGGAAGGGCGAGCAGTTCCCATGTGTATAGAGCCTTGCCTTCATCAGAAAGGGCCTCTAGCACGTCCAATGGCCCACTGGTAGTCTTCCGCCAGTAGAAATTTAACATATGCCAGTGTGGGCTACGAGGTAAATCTCGCTGGGTGAATTTGGTTCTACAGGATCGAGTAAAATTCTCCTTTTGAGAAGAAGACAACTCACAATCGGAGATTGGTGCATCCTCCACATCAAGTAGTCTGAGCAACCGCAAGTCTGCTTCATGAAATTGAGGATCAATAGCTACTTCGCTGTCTCGGCTCCCGTCCGCCGGAATGATTCTACCTGGTAGCAAAGTGTTGAACAGATAACTCCAACTCCCGGCAATCGTCCGAACGTGAATTAAGTCACGCCATCCATCGTGAGATTGAATAATCTCGATAGCCACCGGCTGGTCGACCTCGCGAGCGAGTTGCCAGAACTTACGCCAATCTTCGGCTGATCCTGATACGTCTGAGTAGCCTAGCAAGGCTGACGCAATGGATTTGAACCGATCCCTAGATACGGTCTCAGAAGACGCCTCTGTCAACCCCAACTCTTTCAGCGAGACCAGCGTGTCATGGTCTGCCTGCAAACGGGGATGTACTATGCCACTTGGACCGGAAACATCACCATCACCAAGATAAATGCTTTCGGACTCAGGGTTAACTAACTTGAGTTCAGCAGTAAGCACGATCTTACCGAGGTCATTGGAGTCCCGTATATTTTTCGGTATGGACACTGCCGTCTGGATAGCTGCCATTGAGGCTTGAACTGTGGTCTCCTCCTACTTTGCGTTCTTTATTAATGCCTCCAACCACTGTGCAATTGATGAGTCTCTGAGTGTGGGAATAACCAATCTAAACTGCCCGATCCTGGCAAGTCGGTTACGGGTCAGTGCGTTGTGGTGAAGCCAATTAGGTGGACGCCCGTTGTAAGCTGCCCAGCGCGCGAACGAAGCAGACGCTGCCTGTCCGGCTTGGATCAGTTCTCTTGGAGGGTACAGAACGTTTCTCCATCTTCTTAATTTGCCGTTTTGGTCGGGGACTATCTCACGGTCTTGTAGGATCGAGCAAAGTCGTTCCCTCAGCCTATGACTGTGTCCCGAATCACCTGCCTCCTCTCTGCGGGGAAGTGCGTCTAGGTGTCTGGCCGGATCGTCTTCCGTCGAGAGGCGTGGTAATGCTTTGGCGACCATCGTGGCGGCTGCGTCGATTAACTCATCGTTGTAGACCCCTTGCAGTAGGTTTTGGCGGTCTTCGTTGGTTTTCCATGGGGCGTTCAGGATGCCGGCCAAGAGGCTTGTGGTCATTGTAGGAAAGAACGCCCAGAACCTGCCGGGATCGTTTAGCTGGTCAATGGGGGCCGCCCACGAAATAGGTACTTCGTCAGCGTCGTCTAGGCTTCTACTATCACTCTTGGCGTCGGAAGAAAGTGGGTGGATGATTTTTGTAAGCATCCAGTCAGAAACCGTCCCTCCATCGTCGAGGACGTAGTGACTGTCTTCGCGGCGTAGAGTGATTACCCGATAGGTATTTTCCTCGTCCGTCTGCCTACCAGCATGCATGTTCTCAAGCCAAGCGCGACCTGTGACTGTCCGACCCTCATCCTGATCGCCAGTCTCCAACACCAGTTGACTAACATGCTCGACGAAGAGGAGAAATTCCGGAGGGAATTCCCGGATCTGCTCGTCAAGATTGTCATGAGTTCCAGGTTTCAGAGGGAGACGAACGATGTTTACGGCCCATCTCATAAACTCGCGCAGGATTGGGTCTGATTCCATCTCTGGCCAGGGATCCACGGCTTCCGGTAGACGCAGAACCGGGTAACGCTCAGAGTCTGGAGCAATAGGCTGAACAAGGTTGCGTGCTTTTCTCCGGTCAAAGCGAAATGACCCCGATCGACTGAAGAATTCTGGTGAGTCGGTGACGCCCAATACCGATTTGAAACCCAGCCCGAACCGGCCGATCTCCATGGTTCCGCGCTTGGGAGACAGATGGGAGAACATCAGTGCTCTTACTCCATCCGCATCAATTGGTTGCCCGTCATCGGCACAGTAGAAATGTGATTCCGTTAACCTGATGGAGATGCGTCCTCGGCTTGATCCTGCTAGGGCGTCGGCACCATTCTGCACCAGTTCAAACAGTTGACGACGGGCATAGCCACCACGTGCAGTATCCTCTTCATGATGAGCGTGTTCGATAATTAGATTTGGCTGGTTGCGGTAGGCATCTAAGGTCCTTTTCGACTCTTTGCCGATATAGACACCAATGTTCCCGTCCGTCCCGGCCCAGTCGGAGCGCGAAGGCTCTTGCCGAACTGGAGAGCTAGGACGCGCGTCTTGTTCTTCCGCCACAAGACGTGCGCGCTTCCGTCTGATTTTACGCTTACTCTGTTTTCGGTTTCGTTTTTTTCGTGTGGCCATTGTCAGTTCCTACATACTACATCAACTCCGGGGCCTTCAGCCCCGACCCGGTATTCAGCAGCAAAATGTGATCGCCGGGGGAGAGGGTGCCTGAGGCGATGAGGCGACGGGCAGCTGCCGCGGTCGCGCCGCCTTCGGGGCCTACGACGATGCCCTCGGTGCGGGCTATGAGGCGCATGTGCTCGAGGAGGTCGTCGTCGGATACGGCAATTGCGCCGCCACCGCTCTCGCGGAGCACGTTGAGGATGAGGTAGTCGGCGATGGCTGAAGGGACGCGCATGCCGTGGGCGACGGTGTGGGCGTTTTCCCAGGGTTCGGCGTGGTCGTCGCCGCGATTGAAGGCGCGCACGATGGGCTGGCATCCCTCGGCCTGCACACAGAAGAAGCGCGGGCGCTTGCCGTCGGTCCAGCCCAGGGCCTCAAGCTCCTCGATGGCCTTCCAGATTCCGACGACACCGGTGCCGCCGCCGGTCGGGTAGATGATTGCGTCGGGGAAGGTCCAGCCGCACTGCTCGGCTATCTCGTAGCCCATGGTCTTCTTGCCCTCGGCACGGTACGGCTCCTGGAGCGTCGAGAGGTCGAACATGCCGAGCTCGGCGGCAAGCTCGCGGGACTGCTGACCGGCCTCGCCGATGAGACCGTCGACGAGGTGGAGCGTGCCTCCGGCGTGGGTGACCTCCTTCTTATTGGCGTCGAGGGCGTCCTGGGGCATGAAGACATGGGCGTTCAGGCCGGCCCTCGCGGCGTAGGCAGCCAGAGCGCCGCCCGCGTTTCCGGCGGTGGGGATAGTCACACCTGCGGCTCCAAGCTCCTTCGCCTTTGAGACGGCGGCTGCCAGGCCTCGCGACTTGAAGGTGCCCGTGGGGTTCTGGCCCTCGTCTTTTATGACCACGTTTGTCGCGCCAATGGCCTCGGCCAGGTGGGGAGCTTCGAGTATGGGGGTCATGCCTTCGCCGAGGCTGACGATGTTGGATTCGTCGAGGACTGGCATGGTCTCGAAGTACCGCCACATGTCGGAGCGGCGGCCTGACAAAGCGTCGCGGTCGGTTTCCTGTCGGGCGGAGTCGAGGTCGTAGCGGGCGTAGAGGACCTTGTCGCAGTCGGGACAGAGGCGGATCAGTTGGTCCGCGGAATGGGTCGCGCCGCAGGCGGTGCATTCCAGGTGGGTGAGAAAGCTCTTCACGAGGACTCCTTCGGTAGTTCTGGAAGGAATTTACAAGGTGCGACGGTAGTGTGTCGAGCTAGGAGAGGATTCACCACAGAGAACGCAGAGGACACAGAGGTGGAAGAATGAATAAGAGTCTTGTGTATTGGGTGAGTTGAGCAAAGCGAGGACTTTAGATTCTTCGACTCCGCTCCGCTGCGCTCAGAATGACAGTGACGGCGTGGTAATCGTTAGTCTGTACCGGCTTTGGCGACTCCGATCATGGCGTCGCGGGAGACGAGGGAGGCCAACTCTTCTTCGGTCAGGTGATCGGTGCCAGCAGGACGTTCGGGGAGGACCATGTAGCGAAGCTCCGAGAGGCTGTCCCAGACGCGGACTTCGATGGAGTCGTCGAGGTCGAGTCCGAACTCGGAGAGGACGGCTCTCGGTTCCTTGACGACTCGGGCGCGGTAAGCCTCTGACTTGTACCACTCGGGCGGAAGGCCGAGGACGGACCAGGGATAGCACGAGCAGAGGGTGCAGACGATGACGTTGTGGACATCGGGCGTGTTCTCGACGACTACGAGTCGTGCGCTGTGTTCGTCGGCGTAGCCAAGCTCGGCTACGGCGTCTCCACCGTTGTCGAGGAGACGGTGTTTGTATTGGGGGTCTGTCCATGCGCGGGCGACGACTCGCGCGCCGTTCATGGGGCCGACGTCGTTCTCGTACTGGTCGACGATCTCGTCCACCGCGTCAGTGGAGAGTACACCTTTCTCGGCTAGGAGAGACTCGACCGCCTTGGCGCGGACCTCAGAGTCCGTCGGGTCATGGAATTCGTCGTGTTCATGGTCATGATCGTGATCTGACATCGTGGTTATGAGCCTCCTCTTGCCACTTCTCCCGTGCGGGGTGTATATCGCGCCGTTAGGTTTTCAGTTAAAGGTGTCGGTTCAAGAACGAGTGGGACTGAGCAGGTAGCTCTCCCAGAGGTCTATGTAGACTCGCTGGGGTGATTCGGCTTCGTCTCCCCATAGCTCGTGGGCGTCGAAGCCGACGGTGTAGACGGGCTCCGGCTTGCGGACGCCCTGTACTTTGAGATCGAGCAGGTCGTATACGCCGCGCAGGGCGTGGACGGTGCCGTGTTTGCCCTGGGCATAGCGAGGGATTCTGGTGTGGCCTGATGGGTCGATGTGGCGGGTGAGGACTACGTCTCCAACGGAGAAGGCGAGGTCGCCGTCGTACTTGGGCGAACGCTGGCTGTAGCGGTTCTTTCGGGCGGAGCCTGCGAGATTGGAGTCGTGATTTTCTGATACGGGAGTTTCGGGATGGCGGCGATGAAGCTCCACACGGTCGCTGAGCTCGTCGGCGGTGAAGGAGCCGGATTGAACAAAGCCTATCTCCAGAGCGTTGAGCCATTTCCGGTAGTAGCTCGAAGCGAGGTAGGTCGCAGGCTCGATGCTCTCGATGGCGGGACGCATGGGGAATGTGCGATGGCCTATTGTGGTCATCATGCCGAAGACGCGGCCTTCCCACTCTTCATGGAAGACCGGCTCGTTACTCTCGATAGAGATCGGGCCGAAGCCCGACGCTCCACCCACGTCGTGAGCGCGTCGCAATTAAGGCCTCCTGAGCAGGCTGAGCGTAGCATAGGGCATAGAGCGGTTCAACCGACTTGCCACGGCGTTGACGGAACGACTGCTAGGCCATAGCATAGACGACCCAACGCGGTTTTCCGTGCCCGAGTTCCGGTTGCCCGCAGCTTTGGTGAGCAAAGAGAGGGAAGAACCATGACTGAGTTCGTCGGTTATTACAACGGTGAGTGGATGCCAATGGACAGGATCACCTACGATCCCAGCGACCTGGGACCGTCCAAGGGCGACCAGGTGTTTGAGACGATACGGACGTTCGGCGGGGTGAGCTTTCGGATGAAGGAGCACGTCGACCGACTGTATCGGTCGCTGAAGTATGTGCGGATCGACCCCGGACTGACCGATCAGGAGATGCTCGACCTTTCGGAGGAGGGTATAGAGCGGAACAGGCATTTGCTCGACGAGGTGGGCGACTTCAGTATCCAGCAGCTTGTGACGCGCGGGCCGGGCGGGCCGCGTGCGTGGTCGGCAGGGCCTCCGAACGTCTACATCAAGTTCGGGCCCAACACCATCTGGTACGAAGACAAGTACGTGGACGGGCTTCACGGGGTCATCACGCGGACGCGGAGCTACGATGCGGAGGCCCTAGACCCGAAGCTGAAGCATCTGAGCCGCATGAACATGAGCATAGCCGAGCTTGAGGCCAACGATCTCGATCCCGGGGCGTGGCCGATACTTACTGACAAGGATGGCTATCTGACGGAGGGTTCCGGCTACAACGTGTTTATCGTGACGGACGGCGTTCTGCGGACGCCGACCGAGCGCGCCATACTCGCCGGGGTATCGCGCGGCATGGTGCTGGACCTGGCGGACGGGCTGGGACTACCGGCGAAGGTCGAACATCTCCAGCCCTACGACGCATACACGGCTGACGAGGCGTTCTTCACGAGCACGCCGTTCTGCGTCCTGCCGGTGACGTACATCGACAAGCGGGCAGTGGGGGACGGAAAGCCGGGACCGATCACCACGCAGCTTCTGGCGGCATGGAGCGAGGCGGTCGGCATCGACATCATCGACCAGGCGATGGAGTACGCGGGGCGGAACTGAGGCTCGACGGCTCTCAGGGTAACCGTACCTAGAATCAAAAGGACATAAACAGAACTTACCGAGAGGGTGTTTCCAAAGTGTTCTTGGGAACATCCAATGGTGACTATTATCCGTTCACCCTGAGCAACGTTACGCCCCGCGCGCCCTTCGACAAGCTCAGGCCGAATGGGGCCGTGCAGGGATGTCAGTAACTGCCGCCAAAATGGAGCATTTAAGAGCAGTTACTTGAAAACTTGTCGAAGGGTCGAGGTGCTGTTCATGGGTTCGACAAGCTCACCACGAACGGGTTGCACGAACTTCGGAAACACCCTCCGAGAGGGCGAGCAGGGGTAGGCAAATCGGAGTTGTAGCTACGATCCGGCCCCGTCTCCCTGTCGTTCCGAGCAAAGCGAGGAATCTAAAATCCATGACCGCAAGACGGGATAGCCAGCGCTCCATCCGCATCTTCGCCGACGGGACAGGAATTCTCCATGTCGGTGCTGCCTTAGAACGAACATTTTAGATTCTTCACTCCGCTTCGCTGCGTTCAGAATGACAGTGGCGGGGTTGTTTTCAAATTGGGCCAATAGTCAAATGCCTACCCCTGTCAGCTCTGAGAGGGCGGGCAGGGGAACAAGCCCCGTCGAGCCGTAACTGTTCAGAGTCGATGAGAGGAACGCCCCTCCCCCTGTGGATACCCGCTTTCGCGGGTATGACGGTGGTGGTGTGTCTCGAGCGCTCTCACGAAGTCTGAACAGTTACCTCGAGCCTGCTCGGCCATGCCTCTGGATACCGGCCTTCGCCGGCATGACGGTTACCCAGGGCTTCGTACTATCGGGAGTCCATGGGTACGCATTGTGTGAACTCGTCGAATGAGTGAGCTTGTTAGATCACGTTACCTCACATTCGCCCATTTCTTAGTCAGATAGGCTCATCGGATAGCGATGCATTGACGGATAGCACCCCGTTGTGCTAAAAGGCGTTATTCAATTGCCGTCTGATAGTATCGAATCGTCGAGGAAGGAGGGCCATAGGACGAGAAGTTCCACGTAATCGTTGGCCGCTGATGAATCCGAGAATGCAAATAACTCGGAGCGCTAGAGGAGGTAGACACGTGTTAAGAAACAATTTTCTGAGTGTACGGTCACTTTTCTTGATAGCAATTGGACTACTCGCGCTTGCCCTCATAGGCTGCGGCAGCGCGGAGGAGGATGATGAAACTACGGCGGCCCCTGCTCCAGCGCCTGCACCGGCACCTCCACCAGCAGCCGCTCCCGCTCCGGCGCCAGCTCCGGCCCCGGCGCCGGCCGCCGTTCCCGCGCCCACAGCGGCGCCGGAGGAACCGCCAAAGTTCACCTACGTAGCGGCACCACAATCTTCCAACACGTATCCCGCAATTCACTTCGACGGGCCGACACCGACCGAGTGGTCGGAATCGCCCGCTTCCGCAGCGCTGGTCGCGCAGGGCGCAATATTGCCGCTCGAAGAACGAGCGCCTGTGGTCGAGGACCGTTTCATCGTCGCCCCGGTTGAGGGAATTGGGGAGTATGGCGGACAGATGAGATTCCAACACAGGTACCTCGCTCGTCTCGACAAGATGGCAGTCAGCTTCGGCTGGATCATTCTCTCGGACGGCGCGGGCCGAGCGCCGGGCGTGTGGAAGAGCTTCGAGGTGAATGACGAAGGAACGGAGTACACCTTCGAACTCCGGGAGGGAGCAAGGTGGTCGGACGGCTTCCCGCTGACCATGGAGGACATACGATTCTCCCAAGAGGACTTCATGCTCAACAAGGAGGCCATGCCGGGTCTGCCGGGGGACTTGAAGTCGCCGCTGACCGGCAACGACTACGTGTTCGAGGTCGTGGACGACACCACGTTCAAGATGAGCTTCGATTCTCCGCACTTCACGTTCATCGAGAGCAAGAGCAACCCGGTCTACTCGGCAACGTTCGGTTGTCCCCGCTGTTTGTATGCTCCCGCCCACGTGTGGAAGCGTTACCATCCCAGGTACAATTTAGCGGAGATCGACGCCCTGCTTACGAAGTGGGAACAACCGAACTGGACCAAGCTCGTTGTGCTGTTGCGTAACCACAGGGGTTTCCCACAGGCGACTCCTCCAGGTGAGTCGATCCCGACGACGTACGACCCCAACTTCATGTACAAGGGTGAGGACTATTACATCCCCTGGATGGGCGGATTCCTGACGGCGTCGGTGGACGAGGACGAGAAGACAGGTGTGCGGAACCACTACTCGATCTACTTCGACCCCGAGGGCAACCAACTGCCTTACATGGACGGAATTGCCAGCTTCAAGTTGGAGAACCGAGAAACCGCGGCATTCCGGCTGATGGCGGGAGAGGTGGACGGGTGCGAGGCCAACTGTCCGGTTATCCTCTCTGAGTTGCCGCTGTACACCGAGAACATGGAGAAAGGCGACTACAGCATCGATCTGTGGCGTCATCCGGCAGGTGGCGCTATGACGCTGCGGCATAACCAGGAGTTCAATGAGGACCCGGAGATCGGAGGTCTGATGAGAACTCCTGACTTCCGGAAAGCCGTTTCGCTGGCCTGGAACCGAAATGAGGTCAACGAGATCGTATTTGCCGGTCTCGGTACGCCGCAGCAACAGACCCCCGCTCCCGGAACGCCGTACTATCCCGGTTCGGACGTGGCCCAGCTGGACATCGAGCACGATCCCGAACAGGCAATGGCTCTGATGGCGAAGCTGGGATACACGGACGGCAATGGGGACGGATACATGGATCGTAAGGACGGCGGCGGCCCGCTCACGATGCTCTTCGAGTCCAGCGCGGGACGCCTCAAGGCACTTGATGCGCTTCAAGCCAACTTCAAAGACGGACTGGGGATTAAGCTGGTGGTCGAAGAGGGCAGCGAAGCTCACAAGAAGAACATCTCGATTCCTCCAACCCAGTACCTCAACTTTGGCGGCTCTTCGTACAACCAGAACCCGTGGATGGTGGTTTGGACGGAGTTGGTCCCGGTGGGCAGGACACAGTACTGGTCGCCCGCGATCGGGTCCTACTTTGCCACACGCGGTGAGGAGGGCATGGCTCCAACCGGACCAAGCGCTGATTACACCGACACGTTCGGCATGATGGCGCCGGCAGAGACGTATCCGGCGGACATCTTCGGAAGCATACTGGCCGCACAGGAGCTTTGGGCCGAAGGCCAGGGTGTTCCGTCCCTGTCACCGCGGCGGATCGAGCTCGGTAAAGAGTTCTTCCGAGGCGTGGCAATGGACAAGTTCCTCGTTGGCGGCATCGCATTCGCATCGGATACCGACTTGAGGATCCGGCGAAACAACTTCCGCAACGTTCCGAAGAACTGGACGGAAGGTCAGGGCGGTGTGGGCATCTTCGAGACATTCTACTTCGAAGGTGGAATGGACAACCTGAACAATCCGGGCAACAGGTCGAAGATGTACAAGAGCGTTAGCTTCGCAGACCCCGACTACTGGGACAATTAGACGCTAAGTTTGAGATAACGGGGTGTCTCAGTGATGCCCCGTTATCTTTCTGTTGGCTTTGCAAGAGGATATCCAGTAAGCCTCCGAATCCATTCGTGGTGAACTGTCAAAACCATGAACGGCCCTTCGACAGGCTCAGGGTGAACGGCGGGTTTTTGGACACCCTGTTACGGTTTGGTGGCGATGGCCTCGCCGAAGCCGATGGCTCCAACCGCGCCGGGGTGGTTCTTCCATTCGTCAAGGCCTTCTCGCCACTCGTCGAACTGCTCCTGTGTAGCGAGGCCGAACTTGGTGGCAGCAGCGATGACCTCGGGCGAGTAGAACCAGTCCATGATGAAGGCGTGGAAGAAGGCAACGTCCTCAGTTGAGCCGAAGAAGTCGAAGGATGCGGTCGCACGGACATCCGTGAATCCCGCCTCTAAGAAGATGCGTTTTAGCTCTCTGCCCATCTGCGGGTGACCACCATTGGCGGCGAGGAGACTACCGAAGGTCTCCCAAGCAGGCGCGGTCTCCTCAGCGCCGGGTTCCAGGAAGGACGAGCCGAGTATGAATTCGCGGCTTGAGATGATGCCGCCGGGTTTGAGAACCCGTTTGACCTCTTCAAGCGTTGCCTCGGTATCGGGAACGTGCATGAGAACGGCGTGGCAGTGAGCGACATCGAAGGTGTTGTCCTCGAACGGCAGATCAGTGACGTCGCCGACGTGGAAGGTGGCGTTGTCGTGTCCCCCGGCCTTGGTGGCGGCGCGGGCCATGTTGATCTGGGACTCCTCCAAGTCGATGCCGTGCAGCTCGCCGGGGGCTACCACGGTTGCGAGTCCCATCGAGATGGTTCCGGGTCCGCAGCCGAAGTCGAGGACGCGCTGACCGGGCTTGAGGTGTGGGAGCAGGTGAGCGGCGTGGGTTTCAGCGCTGCGACGATGGAGGAGTTGGAGGAACTCCTCGCTATAACCCATCGTGTAGTCTTGTTCGTCGGACGGTTGATTGGACATTGGGTGGATCTCCTTCGGCGTGCTGGGGTACCAGAGGCTAGACTCTAGCTTCTCGTTCAGTATCGTGGTACGGGGTGACGTTCCTTCGTGGGAATCACAGGGCCATTCGCCGCTACCTAGTACATGTGGGGTTGGACGGAGGCGGCGACGGACACCTCGATGTCGCGTATGGCCTGTGACATGGCCTGGCCGATGAGGTCGAGCTTTCGCACCTGCTCGATGCGTTCGGTGGCCCTGCTTAGCTCCTGCCTGGACAGGAGTTGGTTGAAGATGCCGCAGGCGTCGGCTAGGCAGATGATGACGATGTCGCGAGGGTCGGGGATCTCGTCGCTGAAGAGCACTGCCATGATGCGCAGTTTCACTTCCCGTTCGGCCTTGCCGTCGATGGCCGGGTATCTTCTCGAACGGAATACCCAGAGGAAGCGATCGTCTTCTCGCTCGAGAATCCCTCGTTCCACGAGTCGGGAGAGGGCTTGTTCACGAATCGTATAGGCGCGCTCGGCGGTGCGTTCGACCCAGTAGCGAGCGTCTCGCTGCTCTCCGCTCGCTATATCGGCCAGCGTAGGGTCGAGGAGGTCGTCTCCAAGGGGAGTATCATCGACCAGGACGAGGTTCTCCAAGTCGGTGTCGATGCGGTCTTCCATGGCGAGATCCATAAGCACACCGCCGGCGATTGCGTAGTCGAATGACCAGCTGGGCACACGGACGAATCTTCCATCTTCATCGCGGAGTAACAGCAGAATTATTTCCTCGACGAATCTCAACATGTGGTTTGTCCTTTCACGGTGAAGAGCTTATTGGAGCATCCCTGTAGGGCGGGGGCGAAGATATCTCGCCGATGTATTGGAAACATAATAGTCTACCTTTTGGTTTCCCGCCATATGTTTTGGGAGTAGATACAGGGTAAGTGTTCAGGGTTGGTGAGTTGAACGCCCCTCCCCCTGTGGATACCCGCTTTCGCGGGTATGACGGTATTTCGATGGTCATGTAGGGATGGGTGAGAACGACGCGGAACTATTCTCCGCTGCAGAGGTCGAGCAGATATTGGGTAGCGTCGAGTCGCCAGTATTGGCCGGGGGAGTGGGACGGCGTATTGACAACATGGAGGCGGTTGAGCAGGACGCCTTCCGGGAGGACGTTGCGCTGCGCCTCGAATAGCTTCATGGCGAATCGGACGCATGATTCGGTGCTGACAACGTCGTCCTGGCTGCCGATGCAGAGGTAAACGGCCTTATCAGCGAGTTGGTCGGCCCAGTTCTCGATGTGGAGATCGGCAGTGCGTTGGGGGTCGGCGTGATCGGCGAACTCGGGGAGGGCAGCCCAGTCGGTGACGGGTGACGGGCCGGCCACGGCGTGGACGCGCGGGTCGGCTGCTGCGAGTCGGAGGAGGCAGTAGGCGGCACGAGAAACGCCGTAGCCGACGATCTTGCCATTGATGGCGATGCCTCTTTCGATGCAGGCGTCGATGGCGGCCATGCCGTCGGAGACGAACTGTTTAAACGGGTCTTCGCCGGCGGTGAAAGCTTTGCTCATGGCGCGAATGTTGCCGTTCGCAGCGCCGGGCGCAGTTTTCTCAATGGAGTCCTTGGCGATGCGGTCTCCGTGGTGGGGGAGATCGAAGGTAAGGACGTGATGGCCCGCGCCGAGGAAGGGCTTGGTTGGGTGGTTTTGACTAGGGTCGTGGATGGCGTAGTGCCGGGTGGCGCTGATATTAAGGAGCAGGGACGAATCGGCGCGAACGTGCGACGGGTCGGGGGAGACGAGCCAGCAGGTGACCTGCTCGCCTTGCGAGTCGATAGTGAATTCGGTGATGTTCATCGCGATCTCCTGTGTTGCGGATGGGTTATCGAATGAAAGCTACGGGAGTTTCACGGGGAGGACCCATGAGGGCCACATGCCGAGTAAGTAGGTATCCAAGGGTCGGAGCAGACCGCTCGCGTCGATTCTATGTGAGGTGACACGGCCTGAGTGGTCACTGCCGGCGTACAGGTAATGGCCGTCGGGGTCGAGGCTGAAGGCTCGTGGGCTCTCCTTTGTCGGCGAATGGCCTGCGGGTGAGAGTAGGCCGGTGGAGGGGTCGGCGGTGAAGGCGGCGATGGTGTCGTGGCCGCGGTTTGAGACGTAGACTGCTTTGCCGGAAGGGTGGACTCGAACGGTTGCGGTGCTGTTGACGCCGTTGAAGCCTTCGTCGGGCAGGGTAGAAAGGGATTGTATGGGCTCTAGAGCGCCGTTATCAGGGTCGAGGCGGTAGACGGTGACGTGGGACGCCTGCTCGGCGTTGGCGTAGAAGATATCGAGCGTGGGATGGTAGGCGAGGTGGCGAGGGCCGTGTCCGATCGGTGTGTCGAGTTTTGGAGGATCGCAAGGTGTTAGCCTGCCGGTCGTCTCGTCGAACCGAAAGCGGTAGATGGCGTCGGTGGGGGTGACGTGAGGGACGAAGGCGAAACGGTTGGAGTTGTCGGTGGTGATGTAATGGGCGAAGAGGTCGGTCAGATGTCTGTCTACGGCAGGGCCGCGCGCTACGCCGTCGGAGTCGATGCGGTGGACGGTCACCATGCCGGGGAAGAGGTATGCGGCGAAGAGGAAGCGTCCTGTCTTGTCGATGGAGACGTAGCAGGCGTCGGACTCCAGCTCGACCTCGCCGATCTGGGCTACATTGCTAGTTTCATGGTCGATTTGGAAGGTGAGGACACCGCTGTAGCCGTCGTCCCGTACCTGCTGATAGAGGTATCGTTGGTCGGGCGAGATGCAGAGTTGCCACGGCTGCGCGGGGAGATCGATGTCGTGCTTGAGGGCGAGTTTCCCCGACTCGCCGCCTATGGTAAAGATGAGGAATCTCCTCTCCTCGGTGAGAGGAATGTAGACGTAGCGCCTCACGTCCGGCATCATCACCGTACCGTGAAGGAGTACAACTCGGCGTTGCGCAGGTAGAACTTGAGCCTGACCGCGCGACCTCGCAGGTCGTCGAGAGAGGTCTTGGTGCGCCAGGTGACACGATGGTCGACTGAGTCGCCGTCGAACAGGACGCAGTCGGACCGGGAGAAGCCCTCTTGCTGTATTCCCTGCTCGTCCAGGACGGCGACGGCGACGGAGCCTCCACGCGCGGCAACATTGATGGACAGGTTGTCACCATCGACGACGAACGGCTTGGTGATGAGGGCGCCCGTCTCGTCTCCCGCATCCAACGACACGAAGCCGTCGAGCCTGAGCTTAGCTAGGCAGATGGGGCCGCTTCGACCGGTGATGCCGTGCTCGACGGCACAGACGGAGTAGTAGAACCAGAGCTCGTCGTCAACGGTGACGGGGCCCCTCGCCATGTATATCTCACCCGCGTCGATGCTTCCCGGCGGGCCGTTCGGTATGAACGGCTTTCTGCCGCCTGCCCGCTGCCAGTCGATGCCGTCGCGGCTGACGGTTAGCTGGACGTCGATGGTGCCCATGAACCTGATCTGGGGCTCCTCCGGGGGCGTGTGGTAGGCGAGAAGCTGGCCGATGTAGAGGTCGTGGTACTTGAAGACGGGCATCCCATAAAACTCAAGGCCGGGCGGATCGTCGTCGTCGGGAACGAGCACGTCTTCGGGTACGGTCCATGCGGTGAAGTCGTCGCTGGTGGAGCGGCCTATTCTGCGGGTCTTGTTGCCCTCGTGGACGGAAGGTCGGGCGAAGGAGACATACTTGTCGTGGAGGTCGTCCCAGCCGAGCAGGGTGTGGGAGTCGCTCGATCGGGTGACGACGGGGTTGCCGTGGTACTTGGTCCATCGGAGTCCGTCGGGCGAGAAGGCTACGGAGACGCCGTCGCCCATGTTGGGGGTGCCAGAAGGATCGCGGGCCTCGAAGAAGAGCGACTTGTAGAGGCGGTCGGGGTCGGGATCACGCGGGTCGTGGATGATGTTGGCGTATGCGGCGTCGAGCATGACGAGATTGTTGTCGCGGGAGCCTTCGTACTCGATCAGGCCGAGGTTGGGGCGCTCCCAGAAGACGCCGTCGTTCGAGGTGGCGTAGCCGATGGTGTAGAGGAGGTTGCGACCGTCGAAGCCCTTCCAAGGGGAGTCGCTGATGTCGTCACCCATGCGCGGGATACCCATGCCGCCGTAGCCCTGGTACCACATGCGGAACTTGCCGGTCTCCTCGTTTCGCCAGACGGTGCCGTAGAGGGCGAGGCGACCCTCCCACGGGTAGAGCGGGTTCATGATGGGGTTGCCAGCGTACTTGGCGGGCTGGTGCAGGGTTGAAGTGAGGGCGTGGGTCTCTTCGATGATGTGGTCATCGATGAAGAGCTGAGGTATTGGTCCGATGTTGATTGTCATGCTTATGGGCCTCCGTTGGGAGAGCAGTGTGCCACAAGGGGGGAGTGGGGTAAAGGGAGGGGGAGGGGAGTTCCTTAGAATCTAGGATACAGTTGACAGGAGTTCACTTATTGGCAGACTATCTTAGGTAGGAGGCGGACATGGCGCGATTAACCAAGAGCATCACCTTCTCCGTGCCCCCTGACATGGCAGTGAGGGTTGACGAAGTGATGAAAGAGCAGGGGCGATCCAGGAGCGACCTTCTTCGAGAGGCGCTGGTCCGCTATATCGAGGAGTGTGAGTGGCGACGTCTACTCAAATACGGAGAGCAACAGGCCAAGAATCTCGGCATTGACGTCGACAAAGTGGCCCCCTTGGTGGAAGAGTACCGGGCTGAAGCCGGTACCTCAGAAGTCCACGTAATCGTAGACGCAAATTAACTTTTTCCCAACAAGGTCGAGCTCGTCTGCCCGGAAACTCTCGCCGTCCCGCGTGAGAAGTTTCCCGTGGGCAGCTTCTATGAAACCCTCATAGTCCTGTAGGTTCGACAAGCCCCTCCGCTCATCGTACATTGAAGTTCTGAAAACCAGGATGTAAAACACGGAGACCTCGCCCGGTGCGGCAACCGTTCCGGCGGTTCCCGTCAACAGTTGATAGCGAATATCTGCGAACCGGGAAGAGTCCGGCACCCCCCGGACCCCAAAATATTTCGACAACAGATCCTTCACCCTCTCCGGTGCGTTGGTACGCTTCCCCTCCTTCCGTGTCTTCATAGCAGAGGAGTACCTGCTCCTCACTGTACTCCCAAATGTTTCATCTACCTTAGCTTCCACTCCTACAAACAGACTTGTGTTGAGAGTCAACCGTTCTACATGGCCGGTGATCCCGAGATCCAGGTTGCTAGGGTTTCCCGGATAGGAGTCGAACATTGCCAGATACTCCGGCGTGGCCTGCTCCAACTTTACATGCTGCGACAGGACTGCAGATATACGCGTTTTCAGGTATGCCGCACCCTTCCGGTCCATTATGAACTCGGCAAGGGAATAGGCACTCCGTCCCTTCTTCCAATCCTTCTCCTTCGACGTCCCATCGAAGATTCGACTTCGCCACTCAATGAGGTTCGATATCCGCTGGCCGCGGGAATCTACAATTATCATGTCTTACGCCTCACACTCCATTCTACTTGAGGGTGAAGGGTCTCACATGGACCTGCCGCGAGGCTCTCCACCCGCCATCTATGCCACCTCGCGTAAGTGTTCAGAGTTGATGAGAGGAACACCCTCCCCCCTGTAGATACCCGCTCTCGCGGGTATGACGGTGGCTGTGTGTGTCGGGCGCTCTCACGAAGTCTGAACAGTTACTCTAGTCCCCTCTCGCTCTTTGTACAATCCGCCTACCCCGCTATAATGGGATTCGTTCGTGGCCGGGCGCGGGCAATTCGCCGAATGGAGTGACTTCCGCATGACAGTGATGACGGGTAAGCACGCGATGATGGAGATGCTGAGGGCCGAGGGCGTCAAGTACGTCTTTGGGAATCCGGGGACGAGTGAGAGCGCGATGATGGACGCGATCGAACACTATCCCGATCTGGAGTACGTGCTGGTGACGCAGGAGGGCGTCGCGGTCGGGATGGCGGACTCGTACGGGCGGGCGACGGGGAAGCCGTCGTTCCTGAATCTTCACATCGAGACGGGTCTGGCGAACGCCATCAGCCTCATGCACAACGCTTATGAGGGCGGCTCGCCGATGGTGGTCACGTCGGGGAACAAGGATATCCGCGAACTGGCGCACGAGCGCACTGATCTGGCGGCGATGGTAGAGCAGTTCACCAAGTGGACGGCGGAGGCGACGTACCCGGAGCAGGTGCCGTTCTTCCTGCGGCGGGCGTTCAACGAGGCTAAGACTCCGCCGACGGGGCCGACCTTCGTGGGATTTTCGGCCAACTCGATGGACAACGAGGCCGACGTGGATATCTTCGCGTCGCCGGAGGGCTATCATCAGACGGCGCCGGATGCCCAGGCGGTCGAGAAGGCGGCGGGGATCCTAGCCGAGGCATCGAATCCGCTGATGATCCTGAGCGACCGGATAGCGCAATCGGGGGCCTCGGAGGAGGCGGTGCGTGTCGCGGAATTGCTGGGGTGCCCCGTGCATACGACGATCATGCACTCGGAGTTCAACTTCCCGGAGAGCCATCCACAGTTCCGCGGGGGCATCCGACTGGCGTATCCCGAGGCGGAAGGGGCACTGGAGAAGTACGACGCGGTCCTGCTGGTCGGAAAGATGGCGACTGGGTACTACATGTTCTCGAAGCCGCGACTGGACTACTTCGGGTCTAATACGAAGCTGATCCACGTCGACACTGACCCGACGCAGGTGGGGACTACACAGAGGACGGAGGTTGGCATTGTGGCAGACCCGAAGGTCACGCTGGCCGATCTGGCCGAGGCGCTGGACGCGGGGATGTCGGGCACGGCGAAAGAGGCCGCCAAGGGCAGGGCGGTGGCGCTGGACGAGGAATCACGGGCGATGCGTTCGGCGTGGGAGCAGCAGCTCTGCGCGCACTGGAACGACTCGCCGATGACGCGGGAACGGATGGCCTTCGAGATCGCGCAGGCGGTGCCTGACGATACGATCATCGCCGACGACTCGGTGACGGCGCGGGAGGCAGTGCACAATGCCTTCCGGTTCGACGAGCCGCAGAGCTTCTACGCCGGACGGGGCGGGGCGCTTGGCTGGGGAATGGGCGGTACGCTCGGAGTGAAGCTAGCGCATCCCGATCGGCCTGTCGTGGGAATCCTGGGCGACGGCAGCGCGATGATGACGGTGCAGGGATTGTGGACGGCAGCGGTGTACGACATCCCTGTCGTGTACGTGATCTGCAATAACGGCGCGTACCGGGTGCTGAAGATCAATATGAACGCCTACAAGACGCTGATCGAGGGTCAGGAGAATCCTGTCAGCAAGTACATCGGGATGGACTTTCCGATTCCGTTCGACATCGCGGGGATCGGAGAGGCGATGGGCGTGCAGGGTCGCAAGATTGAGGACCCAGCGGATATCGCGCCTGAGATCGACAGGGCGCTCGCGTCGGGGAAGCCGGCGGTGCTGGACGTGGCTATCGACGGGACGGTGTAGGGAAGGGTGCTGGGTTCTAGGTGCTGGGTGCTGGATTCCCGCTTTCGTGGGAATGACGGAAGCTACGAGGCATCTAGGCCATCCGGGTTCTTAACCCTCACCCCAACCCTCTCCCACGACGGGAGAGGGGTCGCTCATTTGATTGGCAATGATGGACTCGCAACGGCTACACGATTTACTCGACGGATTCAAATCGGGCCGCCTGACGGCGGACGAGGTAGTTACGCAAGTCTCGGCGCCTTCGTTCGAGGATATCGGATTTGCGAAGGTCGATCATCACCGGGCGATTCGCAAGGGTTTTCCTGAGGTCGTGTTCGGGCTTGGGAAGACGCCGGAGCAGGTTGGAAGGTTGGCTGAAGCCTTGCTGGAGCGTTCCGACCGTCTGCTGGTGACCAAGACGACGTTGGAGGCGTACCGGGCGGTGTGCGAGGTCGCTCGCGACGCCGTTTTCGATGAGATGTCGCGGACGATCACGGTTGACCGAAGTGTTGGGGTAGAACCGACTCCCGGCGTGGTGGTGGCGAGCGCGGGAACGTCGGATCTGCCAGTGGCGGCGGAGGCGGCGGTGACTGCGGAGATCATGGGGTGCCGGGTCGAGCGGGTAAACGACGTTGGAGTAGCGGGGATTCACCGGCTGTTTGCAGAGATGCCGACGATTGCCGAGGCTGAGGTCGTCGTCGTAGTGGCCGGCATGGAAGGGGCGCTGGCGTCGGTGGTGGGAGGACTGGTACGCGCTCCGGTCATCGCGGTGCCGACGAGTGTCGGCTATGGGTCAAGCTTCGATGGGTTGGCGGCGCTTCTGGCGATGCTAAACAGCTGTGCACCGGGGGTGTCGGTGGTGAACATCGACAACGGGTTCGGCGCAGGGTATATGGCGGCGATGATCGTGCTGGGACGGGAGGCGCGGGGGTGATGCGTGCCGGACTCACGCTTCTGTACGGGGATGAATTGGGACTCCCATACGCGATTAGGTCATACAATCGCAGCACGGTCGATCTTGGCGCCGGATTGGTAGACGTCGACGACGTTCCAGAGGTGGGTGATGTCGTTGGAGGGGTCGCCGTCGACTACGAGGATGTCGGCGGCTTTTCCGGGTTGGAGGGAACCGACTTTGTCGTCGATCCAGCATGACTTGGCGGAGTTGAGGGTGCCGGCGACGATAGCGTCCATAGGGGACATTCCGCCAGCGACGTGGGCCTCGATCTCGTCCTGGAACTGGGCGATTTTGTGCCAGCTCCATGAGGTATCCGAGCCTGCGGCCATTCGGACTCCCGCCTCGGCCATGCGGGCGAAGGACTCCAGCATGAGGTCGTATCCCTCCATTCCACGGGCGAAGACCTGTTCCTCACGGTCGGTCAGGCGCTCGCCTCGTTCGTGCTTCTCCGAAATGACGCGATAGTTGGCACGGCTCTCGTTGAGGGTCATATTGACGTAGACGTCCTGCTCGACGATGCGCTCGGTGACGTCCTCGCTGTACTTGTAGACGCCGTCGGACTCCATGTGTCGGGCGTGGATGAGGGTGTCGATCCCAGCATCGAGGCAGTTCCGCATGGCCTGAGAGTTCACGCAGTGGGCGGCGACGTGCTTGCCGAACTTGTGCGCCTCCTCGGCGATGGCGGTAAGCTCGTCCACATTGAAGGAGGGGACGAAGGGGAATGAGGTTCGGGTGCTTCCGCCAGAGGCGGTGACCTTGATGAAGTCGGCTCCCTCCTTGATGAGCTGTCGGACGGCGGCGTGACACTCGGTGGGACCGGTCGCCTGGATGCCGAAGTAGCTGAGGTGTCCGCCTATGACAGCGACCGGACGTCCCGCAAGGACCAGACGGGGGGCGATGGCAATGCCCATATCGACGGCCTCTCGGAGGAGGAAGGTGGTGCGGTTCTTGGCTCCGCAGTCGCGGACTGTCGTTACGCCGGAGTAGAGGTGTTCTCGGGCGTTATTGGCCGACTGCACGGTGAGTATTTCATCGGGCAGGGCCGCGAGGTCGTCGCCGGGGCGACCGTCGCCGATGCCGTTGAGGTGGACGTGGCAATCGACGAGACCGGGGAGGATGGTCTTGCCTTCGTAGACAACTTCCTCGACATTCGCTCCCTCCGGGGGGAAGACGGACTCCTCGGTCCCGACGGCGGCTATGCAGTCGCCCTCGAGGAGGATGGCTCCGCGTTCCAAAGGTGGGCTGCCTGTGCCGTCGATGAGGCGGTCTGCGGTGAGGAGGGTGAAGTCGGGGGCGGGATTGGTCATTAGTGGTCTCCGAGAGGCTTGGCTGATTTCGAGCACACACGGTAGAGGAAGAGTGTGCGGGGCGCAAGGGTGAGGGGAAGTAAGAAGGGCTGAAAGTTCCAGAGGTTGAGCTCTCTCTGAATTGGTTGGCCTCGTGATGTTGGCTACAATCATTGATTCGCCACGTTAGGTTGGCTACAATAGTTGTTGACTGGAATGCTCAACAATAGTGAAGTTGCCTGCGGGGAGCCAGATTTGACGGGCTAACTCGCGGAGGTGAGGGTTACTTGACGACTACACGGGTTATTTCGCGAACGTCTGCGATCGACAGCGATTACAAGTACGGCTTCTATACGGACATTGACTCGGACTTTGCGCCGAAGGGGATCAACGAAGACATCGTTCGGCTGATCTCGGAGAAGAAGGACGAGCCGGAGTGGATGCTGGACTGGCGGCTGCGAGCGTACCGGCACTGGGTCAAGCAAGGGGATGAGGAGCCGACGTGGGCGAAGGTGGATTTCGATCCCATCGACTACGGGGACATCTACTACTACGCCGCGCCGAAGTCGAAGGACGGCAATGACACGCCACAGAGTCTCGAAGAGGTGGATCCGGAGCTTCTAGAGACGTTCAATAAGCTGGGTATCCCGCTAGAGGAGCAGAAGCAACTTACGGGCGTGGCGGTCGACGCAGTGTTCGACAGCGTCTCGGTGGCGACGACCTATCAAGAGCAGCTCAAGAAGGCGGGAGTGATATTCTGCTCGATGACCGAGGCGGTCCGGGACCATCCCGACCTCGTGCAGAAGTACCTTGGCTCGGTCGTGCCGTACAGCGATAACTTCTATGCGACGCTCAACTCGGCCGTGTTCAGCGACGGGTCGTTCGTGTATGTCCCGCCAGGAGTGCGGTGCCCGATAGAGCTGATGACGTATTTCCGTATCAATGCGCTGGACACGGGCCAGTTCGAGAGGACGCTGATCGTTGCCGACGAGGGGTCGTATGTGAGCTACCTCGAAGGGTGCACGGCTCCACTGCGGAAGACGCACCAGCTGCACGCGGCTGTGGTCGAGCTTGTGGCCCTGGACGGGGCGGAGATCAAGTATTCGACGCTGCAGAACTGGTACCCCGGCGACAAGAATGGGGAGGGTGGCGTCTACAACTTCGTGACCAAGCGCGGCAAGGCGTTCAAGGACGCCAAAATTTCGTGGACGCAGGTGGAGACCGGGTCGGCGATCACGTGGAAGTACCCTTCGGTCGTGCTGCAGGGTGACAACTCGACGGGGGAGTTCTACTCGGTGGCGCTGGTGAACAACTACCAGCAGGCCGATACCGGCACGAAGATGATCCACATCGGCAAGGATACCAAGAGCACGATCGTGGCCAAGGGCATCTCCGCCGGAAAGGGACAGAGCACGTATCGGGGTCTCGTTCAGATCATGCCGTCGGCGGACCGGGCGACCAATTTCACTCAATGCGACTCGCTGCTGGTCGGGGACCAGTGTGGAGCGCACACGGTTCCGTACATTGAGGTGCGCAACCCGTCGGCGAGAATGGAGCACGAGGCGTCGACGTCGAAGGTGAGCGACGACCAGCTCTTCTACTGCCAGCAGCGCGGGATCAACGACGAAGAGGCGCACTATATGATCATCAACGGATTCTGCAGGGGGATATTCCAGGAGCTTCCGTTCGAGTTCGCCATGGAGGCCCAGCAGCTTCTTCGAGTAAGCCTCGAGGGAGCGGTGGGGTAATTTTTCCCCCGCAAGAGGCAAATGTGACACAGGCCGAGGTAGCGAACCATACGGATACGAGCGAGCGATTTCTTCGACACGCCGGCGAGCAGTACGAGAGGGGAGACCTGCCGCAGGCATCGGAGAAGGCTTGGGGAGCAGTGGCTCATTATGTCAAATCGGTCGCCAAGCAAAGGGGATGGTCGAACAGATCGCACTCGGACCTGTCCGACATCGTCGTGGATCTAGCGCAAGAGACTGACGATCCCGTCCGGATTTTGAATTTGTACAGATCGGTGGGCGCACTGCACACGAACTTCTACGAAAACTGGCTCTCCGATTCGATGGTTGGCGGTGGGATAGAAGATGCCGTGGAACTGATTTCTCGACTGGAGAAGCGGACTAAACCGCCTGCGGACCCTCGTCCATCGCAGATAGGAAGGCCAAGACGCTGAAGGCAATGGTGCAAAAGGCGGTGGCATCGAAGAGTTTGCATGAAGTCTGCATGTCCTTCGACGGGCGATACCGCTACTGGCTGGAGGCGAAGGTCACGGAAGATAACGGGCGCGTCTGCATGTTTCTCATGTTGAATCCGAGCACCGCGGATGCGGTTAAGTCGGATCCGACGGTGAGCACGTGCAAGCGGTTCGCTAGGGACTGGGGCTACGGGACAATGCGTGTCTGTAACCTATTCGCTTTGCGGACTCCGCATCCGAAGGCACTGAAGGACAGCCGTGATCCGATTGGGACTGAGAACGACGGATGGATTCTGAGAAAGGCGCGCGAATCGGACGTGATCGTTTGCGCGTGGGGGAACCATGGGGGCTATCTTGGTCGAGACGGCCGGATCCGGCGGATGCTTGAAGGTGAGGGGCTAGCGGGAAAGATGCGGCACCTCGGACTGACGAAGATGGGCAAACCACGTCATCCTTTGCGGCTCAGGGCCGATACGGTACCGGTACGCTTTTTGAACTGAAACGAAACGCGAGAGAGATACGGAAACAATGCTTGAGATACATAACCTGCACGTCGAAGTGAATGGGACAGAAATCCTCAAAGGCATCGACCTAACGGTGGAAGCGGGCGAAGTTCATGCCATCATGGGGCCGAACGGTAGTGGGAAGAGCACACTGGCGAATGCAGTTGCAGGGCGCCCCGGCTTCGACGTTGTCGACGGCGACATCCTGTTCGAGGGTGAGAGCGTTCTTGAATGGTTGCCCGACCAGCGCGCCCGCGCGGGCGTCTTCCTGGCGATGCAGTACCCGGTCGAGCTGCCGGGCGTGCGAAATCGGCAGTTCCTCAAGGCGGCGCTTGATGCTCTCCGAGAAGAGCGAGGCGAGGATGAGCTGTCGGCGCGGGAGTTCGACACGTTGTACCGGAAGAGGGTCGCGGAGATCGGGATGAGCGAGGACCTTTCCCGGCGGAACGTTAACGAGGGCTTCTCCGGCGGAGAGAAGAAGCGCAACGAGATATTGCAGATGGCAGTGCTCGGGCCGAGGCTGGCGCTGCTGGACGAGACTGACTCGGGACTGGACATCGACGCGCTGAGAACGGTGGCGGACGGGGTTAACTCGTATAGAAGCCCAGACAATGCCATGCTGCTGGTTACGCACTATCAGCGGATTTTGAACTACGTCACGCCGGACTATGTGCATGTATTGGTGGATGGACGAATTGTCCGATCGGGCGGCAAGGACCTGGCGCTGGAGTTGGAAGAGAAGGGGTATGACTGGATAGTTCAAGAGGCGGCAGTAGCAGGGGCTGGTGGGTAGCAGTGGAAACTTGAAGATTCATGACATTCAAGGACGAGTCTAGTGGGAACTTTCAGCGTAGAAATACAGATTGGCGGACAGGATAGGGAGAGTTGGGCTACGGTGGGCGTTTTGGTGGACACGGGGGCGTCCATAACGTCTGCTCCCGCGTCGGTGCTGAGAGAGTTGGGCGTTGAACCCACCGGAAAGCAGCTTTTCCAGTTTGCCCAGGGTGAGACCAGATTGATGGATATCGGGTACGCAAGGGTGCGATTCGAGGGGCGGGAGATTATCACTCAGGTTCTCTTCAATGACGAAGGAACACAGCCTCTGTTGGGAGCAATGGTGCTCGAAGGGGCGTACCTAGGCGTTGATCCTGTCGGCAAGCGGCTGGTCCCTGTTCCGGGCCTGATGATGTGAGAACGAATCTGACTATGACATCAAGACACAGTACATACGACCTCTATGCCGAGCAGTATGACCGTCTTCCTTTGACGGGGCCGGAGTGGCTGAGTGCACTCCGGCGGAGGGGGATGGACAGCTTCTCGATGCTTGGGTTCCCGACTTCGCGGAAGGACAATGAGAAGTGGAAGTACACGAACCTCGGGTCTTTGGCGAACACGACATTTGGGTATGCGGAACGACCGGGAAAGGTTGATGCGGGACTGCTAGCGTCCCTCGCTCCAAGCTCCGAGGACTGGCTACAGTTGGTCTTTGTGGACGGGCACTACGCGACTGAGCACTCGACGAATGGGTATGCCGGGAACGGTGTGGTCGTGGGAAGGCTTGGAGACGCCGTCGGGCTTAGCTCGAATGGAGTGGGCGAGTGGATCGGTTCTCTGGCAGATGTGGGGTCTGATGGGTTCACAGCATTGAACACGGCGTTCGCAACGGACGGGGCAGTAGTGAAGGTCTCGGCCGGTAGCAGCACACCGACGGTCCATCTTGTGTACGTGACGACTGAGCATAATGCGGCGATTGCCACGCATCCGAGGACTCTGGTTTTGGCGGGAGAGGGGAGTGAGTGTACGGTCGTCGAGAGTTATGTCGGGGTCGGGGAATCGACGTATTTTACGAACTCGGTGAGCGAGGTCATCTTGGAGCCGGGAGCGCAGGTTGAGCACTACCGACTGATGATGGACTCGCCGAACGCATTTCACATTGGGAGCACGCCGGTGCGGTTGGGCGAGGACAGCGCGTTCAACTCGCTGTCGTTTGCCAGAGGCGGACGAGTCGCTCGGAACGGGCTGCACGTGATGCTCGACGCGCCGGGAAGCTCGTGCGTGGTGGGGGGACTGTATTTCACCTATGGGACTCAGCATATCGACAACCACATCGTGATCGATCACCTCAAGCCGCATACGGGTAGTGATCTGTATTTCAAGGGCATTCTTGACGACCGGTCGAGAGCGGTGTTCAGCGGCGGGGTCATCGTTCATCCGAACGCGCAGAAGAGCGAGGCGTACCAGAAGGACCAGAACCTCCTTCTGTCGGAGGGGGCGAGGATCAACACCAAGCCGATGCTGGAGATTTACGCCGACGACATCCAGGCGACACACGGAGCGACGGCGGGGGCCGTTGCAGACGAGGCGATCTTCTACATGCGGAGTCGAGGCATCGACGAGAAGACGGCCCGTGATCTGCTCGTGCATGGGTTTGCCACGGAGATCATCGACAGGGTCTCGCTGGAACCGCTGCGGGAATACCTCGACGGACTGTTCGCCGATGGCCTGCCGGGAGCGAGATCCAATAACTCGGAAGGCGACAAGAGCCGTGGATGAACTGGAAGAGCTGTACCAAGAGATCGTGCTGGAGCATAACCGGAAGCCGCGCAACTTCCGGAAGATGGATGATCCTACGTGCACATCGCACGGGTTCAACCCGTTTTGCGGTGACACGATCACGCTCTATATGACGTTGGATGATGACGTGGTGACGGACGTGTCATTCGAGGCGGCAGGCTGCGCGATTTCCAAGGCGTCGGCGTCGCTGATGACGCAGGCGGTCAAGGGGCGAACGGTGGATGAGGCGCAAGCGACGTTCGGCAAGTTCCACGACCTGGTGACGAACGGCGCGAACGGAGAGATTGACGACGAGAGCTTGGGCGACCTTGTGGTGCTCGCGGGTGTGAGGTCGTTCCCGACGAGGATCAAGTGCGCGACGCTCTCATGGCACGCGCTTCGAGGAGCATTGGAAGGCGAGGAGACGGTTTCGACGGAATAGGAGGCCGATAATACAATGCACGTTCCGGTACAGGTGGACTACGGAGTTCGGGCGCTGGTGGACTTGGCTCAGCATTCAGATGAGAGCGCGGTTCGGGCGTCGGAGATCGCGAGACGACAAGGAATACCCGAACAGTACCTCGCGCGCGTGCTCCACTCGCTCCAAAGGCACGGTCTCACGAAGGCGCAGCGCGGGCCACTAGGAGGGCATTCCCTGGCGAGGCGACCCTCTGAAATTACCATGGGGGCCGTCATGTCCTATTTGGGAGGGCCGGTCGCGCTGGTGGCGTGTCTCGACGATGTCAGCAACTGTGAGCAGTCGTCGTGCTGCGGGCAGCAGTCGGTGTGGCGGGAAGCCGAAGAGGCGATGTGGAAAGTGCTTAATGCCACCACAATCGCAGATGTAGTTGAGCGGATACCGGCTCCGTCACACGAAAAAGTGCCAGCGTAGGCGCGTCTCCAATCCTCAAGAGGATATTCAAGATATGGCAGCAATGACCTCGAAGACGGTAAAGGCCCTGGACGTTCAGGCGCTGCGAGCGGACTTTCCTATTCTGTCGCGCATGGTGAACGGCAAACCACTCGTCTATCTCGACAACGCGGCTACTACGCAGAAGCCTCGCTCCGTGATCCAGTCGCTGGTCGACTACTACGAGAACTACAACGCCAACGTGCATCGGGGCGTGCATACGCTGAGCATGGAGGCCACCGACATGACCGAGGCGGCTCGGAAGAAGGTGGCGGACTTCATCAACGCCCCGGAGCCGGAGACGGTCATTTGGACGCGGAACGCCACGGAGGGGATGAACATCGTGGCGCATTCATGGGGCAGAGCACACATAGAGCCGGGGGACGAGATCGTCACGACGCCGATGGAGCACCACAGCAACCTGGTGCCGTGGCAAGAGATCGCGGCGGAGAGCGGGGCGAGTCTGCGGTTTATTCCATTGAGTGACGACGGGACACTTGATCTGAGCGACCTTGACGCTATTATCACCGAGCGTACGAAGCTGTTGGCGTTTACGCACGCCTCGAATTCGCTGGGGACAATCAATCCTGCCAAGCTGTTGACCGAGAAGGCTCACATGGTGGGAGCGGCCGTTCTCGTCGATGGGGCGCAGAGCGTTCCGCACATGCCGGTGGACGTGCAGGACATCGGCTGTGACTTCCTATCATTTTCGGGACACAAGATGATGGGGCCGACGGGCATCGGCGCGCTGTATGCCAAGCGGGAGCTGCTGGAGGAGATGGGGCCGTTCCTAACCGGGGGCGAGATGGTGCTGCAGGTCACGTATGAGAAGGCGTCATGGGCAGACCTGCCGTGGAAGTTCGAGGCCGGTACTCCGAACATCGCGGACTCCATCGGCATGGGAGCGGCAGTCGACTATCTTTCTGCGCTCGGCATGGAGAACGTCCGGGAGCACGAGAAGCAGATCACCGCGTATGCGCTGGAACGGTTCATGGAGATCGAGGAGATGGACGTGTTCGGTCCACATGACCCGGAGCTGCGTGGCGGGGTCGTCTCGTTCCACAACGAGGACGTTCATCCGCACGATCTGGGAACGTTCCTCGATCAGCAAGGGATCGCGGTGCGGACCGGACACCACTGCACGATGCCGCTGATGGGCAAGCTCGGCGTGGTGGCTACAGCGCGAGCGTCGTTCTACGTGTACAACACCGAGCAGGAAGTTGACGCTCTGGTTGACGGGGTAAAAGGGGCCTTGCGATACTTTGGCAATGGACTCGCCTAGCATCGACGAACTCTACCACGACGCCATCCTCGATCACCGTCGCAATCCCCGCAATCTAGCCGTTCTCGAATCTCCCGACGCTTCCGCGAAGGCCGTCAACCCGTTTTGCGGCGACGAGGTTGATATTCAACTCGCATTTTTGAACGGACGGGTGTCCGGTGTGGGCGTGCAGGCGGTAGGGTGCTCGATCAACCAGTCGACGGCCTCGATGCTGTCGGAGGCCGTGGTGGGGAAGACGGCCAAGGAGATTCGGGGCTTGGCGGCGGCGTTCGAGGGAATGATGGATGGGGTGTCTCCCTCGATGTCGGATGCGGCTGCCATGTATGACCTTACGACGCTGTCGGCTGTCCGGGAGTACCCGGTGCGGATCAAGTGCGCGCTGCTGGCGTGGTCGGCGCTGGAAGACGCGCTGGGGGGCTGTGGTCCTATCTAAACGCGGTCTGAGTTGGCGGAGAACTGCCCTTCGACAGGCTCAGGGCGAACGTGATTTCTCCTACACTTGCCGCGAATAGTTCTTGCCTGTAGAACGTTGCCGTATTGTGCAATATGCTCACTGCTATTAAGAGTGCCACTTGTTCATAGAGCGACCAGTTTGCTGGCAGTGAAGAGTGGATTTCCGTCTTCGCGGGAATGACGGTGGGCGAACTTCGTTCCGCCTAGGCTCGTTTCCATGTGGTGCCGTCGGGGTTGTCTTCGAGGACGTAGCCGAGTTCGGCTAGATGGTCGCGGATGGAGTCGGCAAAGTCGTACTCCTTGGCGGCGCGGAGGGTGGTGCGGGTGTTTATGAGCAACTCGACAAGGGCCTCTACGTCGGCGCTCCCGTCAGAATCGGGTTCTTCGAGGGTGAGGCCGAGGACTCCTGTGAGTTCCCTGAGGGCGGACTGGGCATTCGAGATGTCTTGGTCTTCTTCGCGGGCACGGTTGATGTCGCGGCTCATGTCGAAGAGGACTGCGAGGGCGCGAGGAGTGTTGAGATCGTCGTCCATGGCTTCGATGAATTTTTCGTGGTAAGGGGAAGGGTCGAGGGCGTCGAGGTTGCCGTCGTTTTCCACGGTGGCAGCGTGGCGGAGTCTTTCGGCGGCACGCTCCTGCGCCTCGACGATGTCCTCGCGGTAGATGAGTGGTGAGCGGTAGTGGGAATTGAGGAAGAAGAGTCGCAGGGCGTCGGAAGAGTGTCTTTCAAGGGCCTCGCCGAGGGTGACGATGTTGCCCAGGGACTTGCTCATCTTCTCGTCGCCGAGCTCGACCATGCCGTTGTGCATCCAGAACCGGGCCATAGGCGGATTGCCCGTGCAAGCCTCAGTCTGGGCGATCTCGTTCTCATGGTGGGGGAAGATGAGGTCCTGTCCGCCGCCGTGGATATCGATGTTTTCTCCAAGGTACTTGGCAGCCATGGCGCTGCACTCTATATGCCAGCCAGGCCTTCCCTTGCCCCAAGGGCTGTCCCATGCAGGTTCGCCGGGCTTCTGAGCCTTCCAGAGGGCGAAGTCGAGGCCGTCGCGTTTTCTCTCATCGACCTCGATTCGAGCACCGACGCGGAGGCTCTCGACGTCGCGTCCGCTCAGCCTGCCGTAGCCGGGGTCGCTGCGGACGTGGAAGTAGACATCGCCTTCCGCGTCGTAGGCGACCTCATTGTCGATCATGGCCTCCACCATCTCGATGATCTTTGGAATCTCTTCGGTGGCCCTGGGATAAAGGTGCGCGGGCAAGATGTTGAGGGCCTCCATCTGTTCGAGATAGAGGCGGATGTTGCGTTCGGCAAGCTCGTGGACCGTTTCGCCCTGCTCGGCAGCGCGGTCGATCATCTTGTCGTCTATGTCAGTAAAGTTTTCTACGAACTTGACCTCGTATCCGCGGAACTCCAGGTAGCGGCGGAGCACATCGAAGATGACTGAGCGCATGGCGTGACCGACGTGGGCCTCGGAGTAGGGCGTGAGGCCACAGACGTACATGCGAACCACGCTATCGAGGGGGGTGAACTCTTGAACGGTGCGGGAGAGGGTGCTGTAGAACTTCATTCGACAGATTCCAGAGTGGCAACCGCGAGGGCAGCGATGCCTTCGCGTCTGCCTGTGAAGCCGAGGCCGTCGGTCGTCTTGGCCTTTACGTTTACCGAGTTTGCTTCAAGACCAAGGCGGGCCGACAGGTTGCTCGCCATCTGCATGACGAACGAACTTAGCTTCGGTTCCTCGGCAATAATTGTAGCATCGACGTAGGTGACGCGCCAACCGGAGGCGGTGAGCAAGTCGCGGGTACGGTCGAGCAGTACCATACTGTCAACGCCCTCGTATCGCGCCTCGCTCGAAGGGAAGTGCGTGCCGATATCACCGAGTCCAGCGCCTCCGAGGGCTGCGTCTATGACCGCGTGCGCGAGGGTGTCGCCATCGCTGTGTCCCTTCAGGCCGGAGAAGTGTGGGACGGTCACGCCACCGAGAATGAGCGGTCGGCCAGAGGCCAGAGGGTGAACGTCGAATCCTATGCCCGTGCGGACGGTCATTGCGCGACGACCTTCGATCGTGATCGGAGGATGGCTTCGGCCATGACGATGTCCTCCGGGGTCGTGACCTTTAGGTTCTCGTAGGAGCCCATGAAGAGTTTGACCTCGTGGCCCAGCATCTCGACCATCGATGCGTCGTCGGTGACGTCGGCATCGATGGTGCGGTGGGCGGCGCGGAGCAGGTCGGCCTTGAATATCTGGGGGGTTTGGACGGCCCAGAGCCGGTCTCTGGGGACGTTCTCGAGAACGGTCATTTCGTCGTTGGCCATCTTGATGGTGTCTTTGACGGGGACGGCTGCGATGGCGGCGGGGTGGGTGAAGGCGGTTTCCACCGTTCTCGACACAAGTGGGTGGTCTAGCAGGGGACGCGCGCCGTCGTGGACGAGGATGTGGGTAGCGTCGTCTACGTGGTCAAGGCCCGCGCGAACGGAGTCCTGGCGGCGCGTCCCGCCAGTGCAAATTGCGGAAATCTTGTCGGTCGGCGCTCGCATGGCGATGTCACGGACGGCCCCGGCGTTCGTTTCGCCTGCGACGACGACGATGCTATCGATTGAAGGGGATTCGGCAAGCTGTTCGAGGCTGTATTCCAGTAAGGGACGGCCTAGCAGGCGCACAACAATCTTGTCGACGCCGTTCATGCGGGTGCTACCTCCGGCGGCGAGGAGTATTGCGACGATTTTGGTTTGACCGGGCATGGGGCGTCTTTCGCTCCCTTCCGATGCAGAAGGGTTCAGTATAAGTATACAGGTGAGGTAGGAGGTTGTTGAGGGAAACGAGGATGGTGCACATTTAGGCAAGGTGAACCGGTAAGGTGGTTGCGTCGAGACTATATTCACGCAGTGCGAATGGACTCCCGCCTTCGCGAGAGTGACGAGAGAGCCACTATTAACAGATGGAACGCGTGCTGACGTGGAAAGAAGCGGTTTGGCGCGAGAGGAGGTAGTCAGGGCATGATAGAATAGGGGTGAGATCGTACAGATAGAGGCTCGACCATGCCTAATAACTTTTGGATGGTCGTCCAGACGCCGGAAAATCACGAGATAACGAGAGGGCAGGGATTCACACTTCACGGACTAACTTCGAAGCAGCGACGGCGCGCACGCCGCATGGAACCGGACGACCGTATCCTGTTCTACGTGGGCGGCGAGGTCCGAAAGTGGACGGCCATCGCGGTCGTCAAGTCGAAATACTTTGAAGATAGGACCCCGATCTGGGAGTCGAACGGCTCGAGGCGAGAGCTGTTCCCGTATCGCGTAAAGACATCGCCCTCCATCGTCCTGGACGAAGCCGACTACATCGAGGCGCGGATACTGGCCCCACGGCTTGAGTATGTCAAGCGCTGGCCGCCGGAGCTGTGGCCCTTGGCCTTCTTCGACACGCTCCACCTGATCCCTCAGCGCGACTATCGCCTGATCGAGGACGAGATGAAGCGGATCAGGCGGCAGAAGAGGTCAAGAAGTAGGCGAATGGACTACCCCGAACGGCGCGATGAACGTCCGGCCCCCATGGAAGCGGAGCACACGGGCTCGTCTGAGGAAGTCACCGAGTCCCGGGAATCCGAGCAGCAGGGCGATTCGGTCCAGGAAGAGACGGCAACCGAGAGTCACTCGTCCTCGGAGTCTGAGTCCGTTGGGTGGAAGTAGTCGTCATGAAGCTCGACTAGGCGGTCGAGCATCGGTTGCGGCAAGTCTTTCGTTTCCGGTGCGGCGGCGAACTCTCGAAGGCGCTCAACGTTCGCTATGTTCGGCACGACGGACGCCACCTGTGGCGTGTCGAGCGCGAACTTGATCGCTATCTGGCCGATGGTGGAATCCATGTTGTCGGTGAGGAAGTCCAGCTCCGCGAGATGCTTGATTCCTTTGCCGAGCGTCTCGTAGGCCTCGTCGCTGCCCATTTCGTCTCGCTTGAGCCGGGTATTCTTTGTGAAGGTGCCGTCGAGGAGGCCAGAGGCGTGGGGCGAGCGGACGATGAAGCCAGTGGGGATATTGGAGTCAGCCGCCGTTTGGAAGAGCTTCCGAGCAGGATCGCAGTCGAGGATGTTGTATGGAAGCTGCAGGGCGGTAATTTCTCGCTCAGCTAGTGCGAACTCGCCCGTCTCGGCGAAGTCCAGTCCGGGGCCAAGAGTTATGCCGTAATAGCGGATTTTGCCCTCTTGGGCGAGATTGTCCAGCGTGTAGAAGAGGGAGTCGTCTTCCAACACGTCGGGGAGTGGGTAGTGTAGCTGGAGCACGTCGATGTAGTCGGTACCGAGCCGACGAAGGCTTTCCTCAGTAGCGCGGCGGATGTAGTCGGGGTCGAAATTGGAGGGCGGCCCATCGTGCTCTCGAACGGCGAGACGGTCGTAGAAGTCGAAGCCGACCTTGGTGCTAATAATGATGTCGTGGCGCTGGTCTTCGAGGGCGTTGCGGAGTAACGTTTCGCCGTAGCCCTCACCGTCGGAGTCGGCGGTGTCGAAGTAGTTGATTCCGAGTTCGAACGCGGCGACGAGGAGATTGACGGCGTAGTTCTCAGAGACGATGGGCCATGCCTCGGTGCTGAGGGTCCAGAGGCCGAAGCCGACCTCGGAGAGGTGGAGGTCGGTGGAGCCGAGCTGTCGGAATTTCATGGTTCTGTGGCAAGAGTCTGTAGGGTATTGCCGGGTGATTTACCCTCACCCCAGCCCTCTCCCACGACGGGAGAGGAGGACACTTGGGGGGCTCCCCCGTATGGGGGAACAACGAGCTAGACCGTTGAGAGGGAGGGTACAGTCGGTGGCGGGAGGAGTTCTTCGGGAGTAAGGGGGTAGGCCTCTTTCTTGTAGACCTGGATGCGGTGGCAGCCGTGGTCGGTGATGTAGAGGTGGCCCTCGTCGTCGATGCGGACGGATGATGGGCTTCGGAGGCGTTTCGACGCTCCGAGCGGCGTGGTCTCGCGGATTCGGAGGACCTTGGCGTTCGAGCGGATGTAGGTCATCGCCATCTTGCCGAGGGTGGCATCGCCGATGAAGGTGTCGACGTATCGTCCGGTCTGGTCGAACTGCTGGACGCGGTCGTTTCCCCAGTCTGCGACGTAGATATCGCCGTCGGTGTCGACGGTGAGCCGTGCGGGTCGGTTGAACTCCAACTCACCGTCACCGGATGAGCCGAGCGTCCAGAGGAACTCGCCGTCTGCGGTGAACTTCTGGATGCGGTCGTTCCGCCAGTCAGCTACATAGACGTCACCGAGTTCGTCCACGCAGACTCCCCAAGGCATGTTGAACTGGCCGTCGCCCGTGCCATAGCTGCCCCAACCGCCGAGGTAGCTGCCGTCCTTAGTGAACTTCTGTATGCGGTGGTTCATGGTATCGACTACGTAGAGGTTCTCGTCGGCGTCGAAGGCTATGCCTGAGGGGCGGTCTAGCCGGCCTTCGTCGCTGCCGTGCTCTCCCCACTTGGAGACGAAGTTGCCGTCCTTATCGAAAACGGTGATGCGGTGGAGCTCCTCGTCGGTGACGTACAGATTCTCGCTGGCGTCGCGAACTATGGAGGAGGGCCAGATGAATTGTCCGTCGCCGTCGCCCTTGCTGCCTATCGCGCCCAACTCGTCGTCGTCGGTGTTGAGGACCCGGATGTGGAGGACGCCCTCGGCGCGACAGATGCAGTAGAGCCGTCCCTGGTCGCCGATGGCAAGGTCGATGGGGCTGTCGGTGCTCCGCCGCATTCCAAGAGACTTTACGTAGGGGAAGCCAGCTCTCAAGAGTGCATGGGGTCGGGTCATGGGTGCGATGTCCTCACAGTTGTCCGGCAACCCACTTCACGCCGCGCTCCAGGACGGTGCGGAACGTGGGGTTGGTCCAAGTCTGATCGTCGTGGCCCGACTGGAAGCAGAATGTCCTGCCGCCGGGGCGGTCGCGCGTCCAGCCGATGATCTTCATGCTCTCCGGGTGATCGGTGGTCAGGAGCAGGTTGTTGTCGTTGCCGACCTCGACGCCTGCGTAGTACTCGTCGATCATGTCCCAGGACGCGAGGCCGCTCGTGATGGGGTGGTCGGTGTCGGTGGGGTCGATACGCAGGGTCTGGTCGGCGGCGCTGCCGGCGGCGCCCCTGGTCGGAATGCCGCTCAGGGCTTCCCAAACGTCCCATTGCGGGTAGCAGAGGATGGCGTGATGGAGGAGGACGATGCCGGTGTCAGAGGTCGCGAGATCTCCAAGAGAAGAGGCAACTGCGTCATCCAGTTCTCCGCCTACGGCGCCGGGGGTATCCTGGTGGTAGTTGAAGAACACGACGGCGTCATAGCGCTTCCATCCGCCCAGTGGGTCGGTGGCAAAGTCTTCGAGGCTTTGAACGTAGCCATCGATGCCCGGCAACTCGCGGAAGAGGCGCTGGAAGTTGAGGACGTCGTACTCGTGGTTGCCGGTAATTACGGCCGTCTTGATGTCGGAGTTGGTCATTGGTTTTGGGAAGTACTCAGTGGAATGCAGCTTAAGCGAACACGTCGATCTGCTCGAATTGGCCCTTGACGATAGGGGAGGCTTCGAGACCCATCCACTGCTCAAGGAGCGTTCCGTAGATGCCGCGGAAGTCAATGGTGTGCTTGAGGTCTTCGCCGTGCTCCCACTGGGCCGGGTCGAGGGGTGGGTACTCGGAGTAGAGGCCGCCCTTGACGCGGTCGCCGATGATGAATGCACCGCCACCGGTGCCGTGGTCGGTGCCGCTGCCGTTGTCCTTCATGCGTCTGCCGAACTCGGTGAAGACGAACATGACGACTTCATCGGCGGCATCATGGGCGCGGAGGTCGTCGAAGAAGTCGGCTATGCCGGTCGAGAGCTCGTCGAGGAGTCTTGGCTGGGTCGGGTTCTCGGCGGCATGAGTGTCGTAGCCGCCGTGGCTGACATAGAGGATTCTCGTGCCCAGATCGGCGAGATGGATGCGAGCGGCGTCCTTGAGAGACTTGGTGAAGGCGTTGTTGGCGTACTCGACATCGGAACTGTACTTGACGGGGGCCTCGGCTAGTCGGTCGGCGCCCTTGAGCACGTCACCGCCGGTCTGGGCGAGGTAGTCCATGACCATGCCGGTGCCGAAGGCGGGGCCGTACATGCGCTTGAATATGTCGAGGGCCTCGTCGCGCTCCTGTATGTCGGTAATGGAGGTCATAACGCCGTATCCGTCGAGGTCGCCGACGGAGGCGACGGGCACGCCGGGAGCTGTCATGGCGCGGGGGAGTCCGCGTCCGAGGTTGACGCCGGTCAGGACGTTTTCGCCGTCGGGGTCGAGGTCCTGGATGGCCTGTCCGAGCCAGCCCGTCGTGCTGACGGTATCGGGCTCGCAGGTATGCCAGATGTCCATGGCGCGGAAGTGGGAACGGTTGGAGTTCGGGTAGCCGATACCCTGGATGAGGGCAACGTTGCCCTCGTCGAACATCTCCTTTAGGGGGGCCGTCTTCGGGTGGAAGCCCAACTCGTCATTCAGAGGAATGATCGTGTCTTCGGGCACGTTAACCACGGGGCGGCAGTCCCAGTAGATGGGGCTGTTGTAGGGTATCAGGGTGTTCATGAAGTCGTTGCCGCCGCTCAGTTGAACGACGACCAACACGGGCGGTTTTCCGTTCCCTGCCATGTTCGTCTCCTTCCGGGCTGTCACTTCACGTTGTGTATTGGGTCATCACGCCAACTGGTACTCGCGGGAGGCCGCGATGAACTGGAGCATTTTTCTGGTACGGGTCTCGGAGCCATCAGGGTCTTGACCGAAGTCCAAGGGACCTCCCGACTCGGCGTAGTGGTTCAGGGCCTCCGAGGTGTCGTCGTCCACGTCGAGCGGGCCAACGAGGTCGAGGCAGTGCTCGACGAACTCGGCGGGCGTCAGGGCGTGGTCGGTGGAGGAAATGCGCTCGATCATGTCCTGGATTCCGGGCTTGGAGGCGTCGCTGAACTCGTCTACAGCGTAGTTGACGCGCTCGTTGAGGGTGCCACCGTCGATCCACTCCTTGCCGGTGTGCCAGCCTTCCACGGTGGGCGGGTTCATGAGCCATTGTCCCATCGTGGCAGCGGTGCCGGTCAGATCGAACTGGTCGGGATGGGGGAAGCGGTGCGTGCCGAGTATCTTGGCCGTTCCGGCGATCAGCTCCACGGGACTCTTGACCCGGCGGAAGCGGGCCTCTTTGAAGAAATCAGAGTTGAAGAGTGTGCGGAGCACGGCCCGAATTTCGCCGTCAGACTTGATGAAAGCCTCACTTAAGGTATTGATGGCATCAGGATCCTGCGGCGGGACGGTGTTCCAGGCTGGTACCTGCACCTCGTCGGCGACGAAGAAATTGTAGAGCAGCCTTGAGACGAAGCGGGCGGTGGCGGGCTGCTGGACGATGATGTCGATAATGTCCTCGCCGTTCAAATCACCGGTGTGGCCGAAGTAGGTCTTTACGCTATGGTCGTGGTCGTCTTCGCGGTAGACAAACTTTGACTGGAAGTGGCCGTAGGGGTACAAGGGCATCGGCTGCCGGAACGTCCATCCGGTGAAGGCCCTGGCGGCCATCTTGATGTCGTCCTCGGTGTAGTTGCCTATGCCCATGGAGAAAAGCTCCATCAGCTCTCGACCGTAGTTCTCGTTGGGATCGCCGTTGTGGTTCTCGTTGTTGTCCAGCCAGAAGATCATGCAAGGGTCGCGTGAGAGGTCGAGTAGGATTGTGCGGAAGTCCGACAGGCCGTTGCGTCGGAACATCTCGTTCTGCGCCAGGAGGGTGGCCGTGTGCTCGCCCTTGTGGTAAGCGCAGGCGAAGATGTGGTGCCAGAAGAGGGCCATCTTCTCCTGCAGGGGACGCTCGGTGTTGATCATGCGGTAGATCCACTTCGCGCCGTTCCATGAGAGTGAATCGAAGTTGACCAACGGGCCGTGGTAACGGCGGAGGATATCGTCCTCGACTTCGGGGAACCGTTCGGGGTGCAGGAGGTCTTCTACAACGTCCTCATAGGGGCGCTCGGCCAGTCGTTCGAGATCGTCGCGTGTGGCGCCGAAACCGGCGCGACGGTACAGGTGAGCCATGAGGGCGATCTTCTCGTTCGCCATGTTCGCCTCCAGATGCTCGGCCAGGGAATATCCGTAGCTAGGACTGTCGGACTTTATCATACTGTAGGAATTTGTTTGAGACAACGCCTTAAGGTGGGTTGTTGGAGTTGTATTTGGACGCGGCCACACGGGGTGGGCAGGAATGTATAATGAACGCCTAACTTGGCGGTCTGAAGGAGAAATGCCGGAATGACAAAAGTGGGATTCATCGGCCTCGGACTCATCGGGAAGCCGATGTGCATGAACTTGGTGCAGAAGGGTTTCGACGTCACGTGCTGGAACCGGACGGCGTCGAAGATGGAGGAAGTCGTCGCGGCGGGGGCGAAGCCTGCAGGGTCGGCGAAAGAGGCCACGGAGGGCAATGACTTCACAATCACGATGGTGAACGACTCGCCGGACGTGGAGGAGGTGATCCTCGGGGCGAACGGTGTTATGGAAGGCGCGGAGGCGGGCTCGGTCGTGATTGATATGAGTACGATTTCGCCGTCGGTGACGAGGGAGATAGCCTGCAAGCTGGCCGGGAAGGGTGTTTACATGCTCGACGGCCCGGTGAGCGGTGGAATAACCGGAGCGGAGAGCGGTACGCTGTCGATCATGGTTGGCGGGGACGCCGATGTGCTGGAACGGAGCCGGCATGTATTGGAAGGGATGGGTACCCGGATAACTCATTGCGGCGGCAATGGGATGGGGCAAGTTACGAAGCTTGCAAACAACATTACGGGTCAGGCGACACTGGCGGCGGTGACGGAGGGCTTGATATTTGCTGCCAAGCACGGGGCAGACCTAGAGTCTACGCTGAGCGCACTGGGCGGAGGTGCCGCGCAGTCGTGGATGCTGGAGAATCTTGGCGCGCGAATGTGCGACCGGGACTTCGCGCCGGGCTTCATGGTGGACACGGCGCAGAAGGACATGCGCCTGATCCTGCAGGCGGCGGAGGAAATGAATGTCGCCCTGCCGGTAACGGCGTTGGTGACCCAGATTTTCCGGTCGGCTCAGGAGTTGGGGTACGGTCAGGATGGCACACAGGCGTATGCCAAGGTGATGGAGGCGATGACGGGGGCGCGGCTGGAGCGGTAGAGTAGGGCGAGACGGTTGAATGTCCTTTTGAGCAATGAACAAGGGCGGTAACAAGGCCGCCAACACATTGGAGGTCTTCGGATGCAGGAAGCGGTAATCGTTAGTGGGGCGCGGACGCCGGTGGGGTCGTTCGGAGGTTTCTTGAAGGACGCCAAGGCGTCCGACCTGGGAGCGACGGCGGTGAAGGCAGCGCTTGAGCGGGTGGAACTGTCGCCTGACGAGGTGGACGAGGTCTATTTTGGCAACGTGCTCCAGTCGGCGGAGGCGGGGTACGCGGGACGACTGGCAGGGCTGAAGGCGGGGATTCCCGATAGCGCTCCGGCGATTGCTGTGAATAGGGCGTGCTCGTCAGGGCTTGAGGCGATCAACCTTGCTGCGCAGCTTATCAAGACGGGCGAGATCGATGTTGCGGTCGCGGGCGGGACAGAGAGCATGAGCCAGTCGCCGTTCCTGCTGGATTACACGGCGCGGTTCGACGGCTACAAGCTCGGGGACATTCCGATGCGGGACGCGCTCCTCGAAGGACTGACGTGTCCGGTCAACCGGTACCACATGGGCGTGGGTGCGGAGAACATCCAGGTACGCTGGGAGATTAGCAGGGAGGACCAAGACGAGTTGGCGCTGCTGAGTCACAGCAGGGCCGTCGACGCCGTGCAGAGTGGCAAGTTCTCGTCCCAGATCGCGGCTGTGACGATACCGCAGCGGCGGGGCGATCCGGTCGTAGTGGATACCGACGAAGGACCGCGAGCGGACTCGAACATGGAGACACTGGCGAAGCTGCGTCCCGTTTTCAAAGAGGGCGGTACGGTGACGGCGGGGAACGCATCTTCGATCAACGACGGGGCTGCGGCGGTTGTAATCATGTCGGAAGAGAAGGCTAGGTCACTCGGGATCGAGCCGCGCCTACGGTGGCATACGCGGGGAGCGGCGGGCGTCGACCCGGCGTTCTTCGGCATCGGGCCGGTGCCCGCGGTGCAGAAAGCACTGAAGAAGTCGGGCATGACGGTGGACGACATCGACCAGACGGAGCTGAACGAGGCGTTTGCGGTGCAAGCGCTGTACTGCATCCGGGAACTCGAACTGGACATGGAGACGACGAACGTCAATGGGAGCGGGATCAGTCTTGGCCACCCCATAGGGGCGACGGGTGCGATCCAGACGGTGAAGCTGATGGATGAGATGGATGCCCGCGACGACGAGGTCGGGATGGTGACGATGTGCGTCGGTGGCGGGATGGGTGTGGCGACTATTTTCGAGAGGGTGAACTAGGGGCGGGTTAGAGAGGTATGTGACTCGCCAACAAGAACCACTTGATTCGGGCGGTTCACCCTCACCCCAGCCCCCGTATCGGGGTACGGAGCAGGCTCTCTCCCGCGAACGGGAGAGGGGGAAATCCAGGGGCTGTAGTCAATGACCCTTGAAGAAGTAGTCATAGCGATTGTTCGAGTAGCAGGGTCGCTGCCGGTGCTTTGGTTTCCGTTTGCGGGCGGAATCCTCGCGGTGCTGGTCGATTTCTCCGACCTGTTTATGATGAACCTGCTGGACCTCGGCGGGGTGCGCGACTACCAGGTCTTCGACAAGTGGGTCGACCAGGTGTACATGGTTGCGTTCCTGGTGGTGGCGCTGCGGTGGAAGGGCGTGCCGCGCTACGTGGCGATCGGGCTATTTGCCTACAGGCTCGTCGGCTTCGCGTATTTCGAGTTCGTCGATTCATGGCGGGGGATACTTCTTATATTCCCGAACGTCTTCGAGTTCTGGTTCCTGTTCGTTGCGGGGCTAAAGCGCGTACGACCGAACTACGAGATGACGTGGATGCACGCGGCGTTATGGCTGATTCCACTGATTGCGCTCAAGGAGTTCCAGGAGTATGTGCTGCACTGGGGCAAGTGGCTGGATAAATACCGCGCGGTTGACGTGGTGGTGGACTGGTGGAACGCGGTGACGGGGCTGTTCTAGGACGAGTGATGGGAAGCAAGGCACAGATTGGCACGTTTGACGACTTGTTGGAGATGACCGAAGAGCCCTTGCGGCCCGTCGTGACGGCTCTGCAGGAGGTTGTACTCGAGGCCGATCCTGATACGTGCGAGGTGGTGCGCCTTGGGGATAAGGCCGCGACGTATGGAGTGGGGCCTAGGAAGATGCTGGACGGGTATGCCTATATCATGCCCCATAAGAGGTGGGTGAACCTCGGGTTCTACCAGGGAGCCGAGTTGGCCGATCCCGGAGGTCTGCTTGAGGGAACAGGGGCGAAGTTGCGGCATGTGAAGATTCGGTCGGTTGAAGAGGCTGGGCGAGCGGAGGTTCGGGTGCTGGTCGAGGGGGCGTTGGAGCGTAGGCGAGCGTCGGGGCGGTAGGCAACTACTCCCAAATCACCGACATTAGTCCCTAACTGCCCTTCGACAGGCTCAGGGCGAACGTGAATTCCCGTGTTCTAATCTCTGTGCAACCCTATTCGAATAGTTGCTCAGAGTTGATGAGCCCGCACCCCTCTGGATACCCGCCTTCGCGGGTATGACGGTGGGTCTTGTGTAGTTAGCGCCTTCGCGAAACCTGAACACTTACCTAGTCGAGGCGGACGGGGACGCCTTCCAGGAGGCCGGCTTCGTGCATGGCTACCCACTCGCCCATGAAGGTCTCGTTCCAGGTGTCGGTGAGGGGGTGCTCCATCATTTCCTGGAAGATGGGCCAGAAGATGATGATGCCGTCCGCGCCGTCGCGGAGGGCGGCGTAGGCGGTCTCGACGCTCCTGACGAGGGCAGCGGTGACGTAGGGGCGGTTTTCCCAACCTGAGAACATCTGGACGCACTCGCGGACGAGCTGGGTCGGGTCGCCGCCCATCTGCTTGACGGGCTCGCAGAAGGGGAGGACGTGAGTCGCGCCCGCCTGTGCGACTGCGGCGGCCTGAGGCAGGGAGAATACGGTCGTGCAGTAGGTCTCTATACCTTCCTCAGCCAGACGGCGGAATGCGCCGAGTCCGTACGAGGTGCAGGGAATCTTGATGATGATCTGGTCGGACATGCGGGTGAAGACGTGGCTGACGTCGATTAGCTCATCGGTGGAGTGGCCGTCGACCTCGACGACGACAGGCTTGTCGGTGATGTCGAGGTAGCGCTGGACGACGTCCTTGATCTGGCCGTATTTCTTGACCATGTCGTTGAGAACGACGGTGTTGGTGACGATGCCAGCCGCGCCGCGATCCATCCACTGCTTGAGGTCTTCGGGGTCGCCGGCCAGCCAGATGGCTGGGCCTCTACCCTGTCGCCGTGCCTGCATTACGGGGCCGGTGACCACCGGCTCCACGCCGTTCGTGCTGATTTTTGCCTCGGTTGCCATGGTGCGCCTCCAGCTTTAGGGCTTTTGTGTATTGAGTGTCGCTGTTTTCGTGAGTATGCCATATTCTTGGGAGATAAGAAAGTAGAAAGAAATGCGTAGAAAGTAGGGATTCACCACAGAGAGCACGGAGAACACAGAGAAGAAGAGGAAGTGGAGAGTATTGTGTAGAAAGTAGGGAGTGTTGGATTCGAGGGCGTTTGATAAGTCAAGCTCGCCCTTCGACAGGCTCAGGGTGAACGGAGGTCTTCTTGGGCACACAATTAGCTGCGGCGGACGCGGCCTCTCAGGGAGAGGAAGGCGAGAGTGAGGCTGACGGTGGCGACTCCTCCTATGGCGGCGAAGCCTTTGGAGAGGGCCTCGATGTCCCAACCGACGGTGACGAGGGAGCGAAGCGCCTCCAGAAGGTAGGTGACGGGGTTGTATACCGCGAGGGTGCTCATCCAGCCGGTGAGGGCCTCCTTCGGTACGAATACGGTAGTCAGGAAGACGAAGGGGAAGAAGAGGAGCCAGCTGGTGTTGACGGCGGTGGGGTTGCCGGTCTTGAGGGCTATGGCGTAGGGGAATCCGGCGAAGGCGAGGCTCCATACACCGGCGATCAGGATGAAGGCGAGAATCCCGATGAGACCGCTCTCGAATCGGACTCCCACGACGAAGCCGAGTATCACGACAGGTATGGAGAGCGCTATGCACAGGGCGAAGTCGGCGACCATGAGGCCGAGGAGCAGAGATACCCTGTTGACGGGGGTGAGCGACAGGCGGTCGAAGTAGCCGCTCTGGATGTCGAAGACGAGGGTGATCGCGCGCGATATTCCCGTCACGGCGAATATGATGGCGACGGGAAGCTGGAAGGCCTTGTAGTCGATACCGGGGATGTTTTCGGCGACATCCTGGAGCGCGCCGATGTTGACCACGAAGAAGAAGACGGGAATGATGAGGGCGGGCAGGAGGCTCTCGATATCCCGTCTGGTGGCCCTCAGCGCGCGCGATGATACGGCGGCGAGGTCGGAGAAGAAGGCCCATCGCCGGTAGCGGCGAACGCTTCGGATAGACGCAGCGCGGGTTGCATCTTCGACAGTGGTCATGTTTCCTCCGGTTCATCGGTCGGATCGGCATCGACCTGAATGCGACCGCCGGTGACGGTCAAGAATACGTCGTCGAGGGTGGGAGTGCGCAGAGTGATCTCGCCTACGGTTACGCCGCCACGGTCAAGGGCCAGAGCGACGTTGCCAACGAGGGCGGCCCCATTTTCGACGGATACGACCAACTCGCGGCCATGGTCTTCAATCTGGCTGACGCCGGAGACGTTTTCGAGGGCGGCTATCGCGGTTGAATGGTCGCCTTCGATCTGCACGATGATGACATCGTTGCCTACCGAGCGTTTCAACTCGGACGGGCTGCCTTCGACGGCGATCTTGCCGCGGTCGATGATTCCTACGCGCTCGGCGAGCATGTCGGCTTCCTCCAGGTACTGAGTCGTGAGGAAGATGGTGACGCCGAGCTCTTTGTTGATGCGACGGACCTCCTCCCAGACACGGTTGCGGCTGATGGGATCGAGTCCCGTTGTAGGCTCGTCGAGGAAGAGGACTTCGGGGTCGTGGATGAGTGCAGCGGCTAGGTCAAGGCGACGCTTCATACCGCCGGAGTAGGTGCCGACAAAGCGGTTGATGGCCTCACCGATGTCCATGAGGGACTCAAGCTCGGAAAGCCGCCGGTCGACCTCTTTGCCGGACATACCGAAGAGCCATCCCTGGAGACGGAGTATCTCCCTGCCGGTCTGCTTGGGATCAAGGGCGGCTTCCTGGAGGGCGGCGCCGACGCGCAGACGCACCTCCTTCGGCTCGCGGACGACGTCCTTGCCTGCGACCATGGCCCTGCCGCCGTGCGGGAGCAGCAGGGTAATCAGCATTCGGACTACGGTGGTCTTGCCCGCACCGTTGGGGCCGAGGAATCCGTAGATATCCCCTTTTCGCACTGCCAGATCGATGCCGTCTACGGCCCTTACCTCGCCGAAGTTTCTGGCCAGTCCCTCGGCGAGAACCGCAAAGTCGTTCGTTTCGCTCATGTTACGAAGCCCTCCTTACGAGCATCACGCCGTCGCGGATGGGCAGGAGGACGTGGCAGACGCGGGGATCGTTCTTGACCCGCTCATTGAATGCGGCGATGGAGCGGTCTTCGTCGGTCTTGGGATCGAGGACTCGACCACTCCAGAGGACGTTGTCGACGGCGATGACCCCTCGTGGAGCCAGAAGCTCGACGGCCTTCTCGTAGTAGGCGGCATAGCCGGTCTTGTCAGCGTCGATGAAGACGACATCGAAGACCCAGTCGTTGAGGGTTTCCAGGGTATCGAGGGCCGGGCCGAGGCGGAGGTCGATCTTGTGGCCGTGCGGACTCTTGGCGTAGAACTCCCTGGCGACCTTCGCCGCCTCCGGGTTTATGTCGCAGGTGACGAGGATTCCGTCGTCGGGGAGGACGGCGGCCATCATTTGTGAGCTGAACCCAGTGAACGTTCCGATTTCGAGCACGCGCTTCGCGCCCGTTGCCCAGACGAGGGTCTGGAGAAGCGTTCCCTCAATCGGGCCAGAGAGCATCTGGGGGATGCTCATGTTTTCGTAGGTGTAATCGGTTAGCTCATTGAGGTAGCCGGGCAGGGCGGTCGTGTGCTCGACGGCGTATCGTTCTATATCTTCGGGGACGAGAGTTATCATGTTTGATTCCTATTGGGTAGAAAGTAAAAAGCAGTGCGTGGGAGGAACGGTGAGGTTGGGATACTGAGCATTTTCGAATTTATGGGACATTTCGGGACATTTCGGGACATTTTCCTTCGCCAGAGGCTGGGCCGGGCTTTCTGTAGGCCATGCACAATGATAGACCATGTGTTCTTTGGAGTCAAGTCGGGGTGTGTTTCAGCATCGGGCCCGTGCAATCTACGGGGCTCCGGTTGAAGAACGCAGATTTTAGATTCCTCACTTCGCTTCGCTGCGTTCGGAATATCTCATGAGGGTTGCCACCCTCACCACCTGGAATGAAAAAGGCGTTGGTTCCCCCATTCTTTGAAGGACTGATGGCGAGACACTGAAGATGGATTCCTGCCTCCGCAGGAATGACGGTGGGGGTGCTACGGTGTCTATTTTCGTAGCAAGCGTTCATGTCGGTTGTCACCGACACCACCAATCATGAAAACGGCGGTAAGGGCGATTCGCGAATCGCCCCTACGGGAGAATGGCCGGAGGTTATTTTCAGAGGAATGACAGATGTTGGATTTTGTAAAGGACTCCTTTCGGAGGAGTGGCGGATGGAGTTGCGGAGTGTGTTCCGCATGCGTTGGTGCTTTACGCGGCAGGTGGCTTTGGGTACCATCGGTTCGAGCTTCGAGAGGAGAAGGGGAAACGAAGTAACGACATGCGAGGGATGCTGTACAGGGCCTTTAGGGCGGCTCGATTTGATCGGGCGACGTATCGTGACGTGCTGCGCGACCAAGAGGCAATCCTTAATGCCTTAGGAATCGTGATTCTCGCGGGCATCGCCTACGCGGTCGGCCAGTCGAGTGCTGTGGGAGAAGCGGCCGAGCAAGGCCTGGACGCAGGGGCGATCGGGGACAGGCTGCTTGGGGCGTGGTTTGCGTCTATCACCTTTATGGTGGGCTGGCTGATTTGGGCGGGGATCGCGTATGGCGTGGGTAGGGTGTTCCAGCGCGACGAGGTGACGTTTCGAGAGATTCTTCGGGTACTGGGGATATGTTTCGGGCCTGCGCTGCTGCTCTTCCTGACTGCCATCACGCCGATCGAGGGGATTGTGTTCAACTTCGTGACGATATGGATGCTCGTCGCGGGAATCATAGCTCTTCAGGAGATTCGAAAGTCCGACTGGCTAGGGGCGATCATGGACTGTTCCCTCGGTTGGGTGGTCGGTCTACAACTGCTGCCAGCCATTCTCCTGACCGGGTTTTTCGATACGATCGAGGCCGTCCCGGAAATGTAGGTTGGCGAAGGCTGGATCGCTGTGGCGCATCGTTGTGAGTGATTGTGGATTCCCACCCCGTATCGTGGTACGGGGTGACGTTCTTTCGCGGGAATGACGAGTAGGGATTAGCTATCGATAACGGCTGATCGTACTTTCGCTCCACGGCGTCCCAACATGGCAAAGAAGTTGTCGGTCGTGATGCAGCGCACCTCATCGGCGTCGATTCCGCGGAGTTCGGCCAGCTTGTGGGCGATGTCGCGCAGGTGACGCGGCTCGGTCCAGTTCTCGCGCTTGACCTTGAATGGCTGGGGCGCGGAGTCGGTCTCCAGCACGATGCGATCCAACGGCAGATCGACCGCGACGGCCTGTAGGTGCGGGAGGCGGAGCAGGGGCTTCGCCAGGGAGATGTAGAACCCCAAGTCTATGGCCGCTCGCGCCGTATCTATATCGCCCTGAAAGTAGTGCATCGCACCGCCGACCTCGTATGCTCGCTCCTCGCGGAGTACGCGCAGCACCTCGTTGTGCGCTTCGCGGCTGTGGAAGACGATGGGCAGCCGAAGCTCTCGCGCCAGCCTGATCTGCTCGCGAAAGGCCTGGTACTGCATCGCGCGGTCGGGCATGTTGTCGAGGAAGTCGAGTCCGATCTCGCTTATCACGATTACCTTGTCGGTCGAGGTCGCGCAGTTTAGCAACTGGGAATAGACGCCCTGATCGACCGGGCCGGTGAGGTCCATAGGGTGGATGCCCACGCCCGCATAGAGTTCTGGGAATGTCTTTGTTAGCTCAACACAGCGTCGTGAAGACTCGACGGTCGTCCCGGCGTTGACTATCAGCCGCACACCGACTGCGCGAGCACGTTCCAGGACTTTGCCAACTTCGTCGTCGGTGGCGTAGGCATCGAGGTGGCAGTGGGTGTCGATGAGCGGGCCCATGATTTCCCGTGTTATCATCCTCTACAATAGAGTAGGGTAGTTTAGTAGGCAGGCTTCACGGAGCCGCATTATACTACCCGCCACTATTCTGCCATTTGTCGGTCGGCTATAAGTTATCGTACTTGAAACGTGCAGCCCTCACATACGGAAGACTCGCGTTAGGGATAGGTATCGGTGTAGGGCTAGGCTGGTTTGCGATTCGAGGTCTCGATTGGGGCCTGGTAGTAGACCACCTTTCGAGAGTTTCTCCGTTGATGATCGCTCTGGCGCTCACGGTGTTCATGGCGTCGGGAGTGGTCCGCGCCGCGCGCTGGCGGATGCTTTTCGTCGAGCCGCGTCCTTCCGTAGCCCGACTGTTTATCGTGCAACACGAGGGGCTGGGGCTAAGCAACATCATGCCCCTCCGCGTGGCGAGCGAGCTTACGCAGATAGCAGTATTGACCATCAAGGACGGGCTGCGCGCGACGACAGTGCTGGCCGCCATAGGCATGGAACGCGCCGTGGACTTCGTTTCGAGCATATTGATCTTCGGTATCGCGTTCATGCTGGTGCCAGAGATGCGCCCACTGGCCCCGTACGTGATGGGCACGATCGGACTGGGAGTCGTCTTGATTGGGACGCTTCAGGTACTGGCGTGGAGGGGAGAATCCCTCTGGCTTGTTCGCAGGATAACGTTCCTTGTCGCCTTCTCGAATGCCTTGAGGAACCTCGCGCAGGACTGGAAACTCCTCCTACGAGTATTTGCAGTCAGCATTCTCTACTGGCTCATGGTCGGAGTCTCGGCGTGGATCACCTCGGATGCCATCGGCCTTCCGATATCGCCCCTGACCGCGACACTCGTCATCATCGGGACGATCTTCTTCGCGACGGCGATACCGGCCCCCAGCGGGATCGGGACGTTCCACTTCGCGGTCGTGTTCGTGCTGGGACTCGTGGATGTCGTAAAAGACGACGCCTTTCCGTTTGCCGTAATCGTTCACCTGCTCTTCTTCGCGCCGCCGACCATCATCATGGCGTTCTTCCTGCCACGAGAGGGCATTTCGTGGAGACGGGCGGGAGGAGAACAGGCGGCAGGGACGATAGAGGGGAGCGAGTGAAGGGGACGAGCCGCCGGGGGAAGACCCCCTCTCTGTATCTCTCCCCCTTCGAACGGGGGAGAGAGGAAGGCAGTAGTATGTCTCCCCGCCGAACGGACGGGAGAGACAACGATGAGGTCAAGCGCAGCTAGGACGTTTTGACGGCGGTGCCGTAGGCGACGATTTCCGCCGCGCCCTGGGCGACTCCCGCAGTGATGAACCTCGTGCCCACGATGGCGTTTCCGCCCATGGACTCGGCGCTCTCGATCATGCGCTGAAGCGACTCCTCACGGGCCTCCGCCAGGAGTTTCGTATATTCATCCACCTCTCCGCCGACGATGTTGCGGAGACCTGCCATGATGTCCCGTCCGATGTGCCGGGCGCGCACGGTGCTGCCCCTCACCAGTCCGAGCGTCTCGACGATGGTGGCTCCGGGTATTGCGTCAGTAGTCGTTACGATCAATTGTCGACCTCCAGGAAGTTCTCTTTCTTCTTGTGAATGATCCTGTCTCGAATCACCGCGATCAGCAGTACAGCCAGTCCGAGCAGTACGGCAATGAAGGCAGCGAGCAGCAAGGTCGGCATGTCCTCGGCGGTCGTGATCGCGTACACCCAAAACCCGCCGATAATCACCGCTGCGACGGCGAGTATCGCTCCGCCGATCCACAACAAGGGGCTGCTGTTGCTCTCCGAGCTTGCCATCTGATTCCTCCTTTAGGGTGGGAGTATTGCCCTACAACTAGGATTCTCGCATACCAGCAATGGGCTGTCATCACACGATCCTGTTATTTTGCGGCATGGGGTAACGTATACTCTCGATGGGAACGGTCGGAAAGGAGGTCGGTTGTTGGCATCTTTCATCGCGGGCGCGGCGGCCGGCCTGATATATATGCTGGTGTTCGTCGCGGTCGCGCCGGTGATGGTATTTTCGGTTGCGCGAGATACTGAGCACCGGGTTGGGGGTTTTGTCCGGCGCGTCAATCCAACGACGCTGATGCTCGGTCTGGTCGTGGCGGCCTATCCGGTGTGGACGCTGTTCGGCGGTATGCTCGGGCTGCTCTACCGGTTGAGTACGCAGGTGACGCCGGGGGCGGGACCGGGTACGGGGAATCTGGCGTATACGCTGGCGCTTGCGCTTGTTACTCTGTTGGTCGCCGTTCCGGCAGTAGTGCTACTGCGTCGCGTCGCTTTGGGAGTGGTTGTCATCACCGTGGCGTTTGTGGGAATCTACGGTTGGCTGTTGCCGTTCCTGGTTGACCTTGCCGAACGATGAGATTCACCGCAGAGGGCACGGAGATCGCGCAGTTGGAAGAAGTCCGGATGCGGCGAACTCAGGCGCTGTCCAGTCACAGAACAAACGTTGTATACTGACGGCGATACGCAATATTAGGAGAAACGAATGGACGTAGCCGACCTGCTCGAATCACCAGAAATTACCACAGTCGCAACTGGTCTAAAGTTCACGGAGGGGCCGTTGTGGCATCCTGACGGGTATTTGCTGTTCACCGACGTGGGAGGGCCGTGGCGGATATGGAAGGTCGTTCCGGGGGAAGAGAAGACCGTCTACCGGGACGATACCGACCGGGCGACCGGCCTGACGTTTGATCTGCACGGCAACGTCATCGCGTGCGAGCAGATGGCGCGGGCGGTTACGAGCATGGACGCCGAGGGGAATGTCTCGGCCATCGCAACCCACTACGGCGAAAAGCGGCTGAACCGTCCGAACGACGTTGTTGGACGCTCCGACGGGAACCTGTATTTCAGCAATCGGGGCGTTGGCGGCCTGGAAGATGGCGAGGCGGACTTCGAGCACAACGGCGTGTATCGCATCTCGCCCGACGGCGAGGTGCATGAAGAGGTCTACCCTTTCGAGGACCCGAACGGCCTCGCCATATCGCCTGACGAGAAGACGTACTATCAGATCAACACGCGGCCATCCGCACATATCGATGCGTTCGACATCGCCGAGGACGGGTCACTGTCGAATCAGAGGCGGTTCTTCACCTTCCCGGAGTCCGAAAAGCCGGGCTTCCCTGACGGGATGAAGGTCGATTCGACAGGTAGAATTTACGTCTCCGGGCCCGGCGGGCTGTGGGTGCTGACGGCGGAAGCCGAGGTCATCGGTGTGATCGAATTCCCGGAGCAGGTCATCAATATGGCGTGGGGGGATGAGGACAACAAGACGATGTATGTGGCGGCCATGACCTCGATCTACAGCATCCGGTTCAACACGCCTGGACTGGTCATTCCGAGGGCAGCTTCGTAGGCTTGGGACGTAGACGGTTGGAGCTATAGCCGGAAGCCTTTTGAGAGAGGGGGTATCCGATGCAGAGACCGCCACGCGGGGCTTGGAGCGGGTTTGACCAGATGAAGCCCGCTTCCGAGTACGACATCCGCTACGGCCATCATCTCGTCAGATCGACAAGCACACAGTGGCCGAGCTACGTCGCCATTGCCTCGCCCACCGCGTACCGGATGACGGAGCCACACCTGACGCGTTCTCCAGAGGCCGTCGGTTATCCCGAAAAGATGGACTTCGGCTACCTTAAGCAGTTCACCAAAGGTCTGCCCGATGACGTCGAGTTGGTCGTGGGCATCGGAGGAGGTCTGGTACTGGACGTCAGCAAGTACATTGCGCTTACCAGGCAACTGCCTCTCGTGCTGATACCCACAATCGTTTCGACGGGAGCGATCATCCACAGCGTTTTTGCCGAGTGGGAAGGGCGCAACCTCGGCGACACCAAGAACTGGCCGTGGATCGACCCGGAGTATGTGCTTGTGGACTACGATATCGTGCTGAGCGCGCCGGATCATCTCAACATCGCGGGCGTCGGGGACGTGCTGTGCGGGTACTCTTGCATCTGCGAGTGGAAGCACAGAGAGGCCCTTGGAATCGGCGAGGCTTACGACGAGTCCGTAACCGCCGACATGAGCGCGCTCCATGCGAGGATCGTCGAGAACTTTCCGAAGACGCTGTCGGCGGACAGAGCCCTCACACCGGCAAGCGTCAAGCTCATCATGAACGCGATCAAAGACCGCGACAGCAACTCGGTTACGCATCCCGACGCTCCGGCAGGCGACCATGCCTTCATCGTGGCTGCTGAGCTGGCGAACGACCGCAGCTGGGTGCACGGGGAGCTTGCGTCGCTGGGGACGGTCATCATCGCGTGGCATACGGAGCAGAGTCCTGAGACGATCATAGATCGCCTGGATACGTGCGGCGTCCGCTGGCGGCCAGCAGACATGGACATGAGTAAGGACGAGCTGGCAAAGGCGCTCGCCGCGTGTCCCGGGTACATGGGAGACGCATCGAGGGGGCGGGATCTGCAGTCGGTCCTGCGACTTGAGCCGGTGGTTGGGGAGAGGTTCGAGCGGCTGTGGGAGTTTTTGGCGCATGGCGAGTAGCTGCAGGCGACCGGCTTCGCCAGTTCGTATGTCATGACACTTTCGTACAGCTCGCCGCTGGATGAAGTTTGGGTTGCCATCGATACGGAGACGACAGGTCTCGAGCCTGAGAGCGACCGGATCATCGAGGTCGGGGCCGTTAAATTTCGGGGCGACGAGGTGCTCGGCGTCTTTCAGTCGTTCGTCAATCCCGGTGAACGGCTCAGCAGGTTCATCCGGGACTACACGGGCATTACCCAGCGAGATGTCGATCAGGCACCCTACTTTGCCGACGTTGCGACCGAGTTGCTTCCGTTCATCGACGGCGCTCCGGTGGTGGGGCACAACGTAGGCTTCGATCTTGGGTTCCTGCGCAGTCATGGACTTCCGATAGACGGGCCGGTATCGGACACATACGATCTGGGCAGGGTGTTCTTGCCGTGGGTGTCGTACCACTCGCTGACGGGTCTCGCGAAAGAATTGGACGTGCCGATAGTGCGGGCGCACCGTGCGGCTGACGACGCGGAGACGACGCGCAGGGTCTTCGTTGCGCTTTTACGAATTGCCGGTGAGACCAGTCTCGAAACGCTTCGGGAGATATCCGACATCGCGTCCAAGTCGTCGACCTCTGCGCTGCGATACACGCTCCGGCAACTGGTCGGTGACGGGACAGTGAGTCGCGCTCAAATGAGTCTCGATGAGCCAGTGGTGGACCTGCGAGAGCTTGCGGCCATGCGGAGGGCAGCCAGTGAGGAACCGTCGGAGGGACACGGAGGCGGATTCGACAAGGAAGAGCTACGGAAACGATTAGGGCATTATCAAGCGTTGCAACCGGGCGAGGACGACACCTACGTCGATGTTGACGAAGTCGGGGAACTGCTTGGAGAGCATGGCCCGTTTGCACAGGTGCTGCCGGGGTTCGAACACCGTGTCGAGCAGGTCGAGATGGGCCGCTCGGTGGCCGAGGCGATAAACGATGGACAGCGGCTCATCGTCGAGGCGGGAACGGGCGTCGGTAAGTCGCTCGCCTATCTGCTTCCGGCGGCGCTGTACGCGCTCGAAAACGGGAGACGAGTGGTCGTCTCCACCAACACGATCAATCTCCAGGAGCAGCTCATCGCGAAGGACATACCAACGCTTGTCGATGCTCTCCTGGTTGCGTATCCGGGTGGCGCGCAAGAACTCAAGTATTCGCTTCTGAAGGGCCGTGCAAACTATCTGTGCATGAGGCGTTGGTCGCACGCCAAGAACGGGGACAGCCTGTCCGAAGAGGACGCGCGGCTGCTGTCCGGCATTCTCGTATGGCTCGACCGCACGTCGACGGGCGACCGGAGCGAGCTGAACGTTGGTCGCAGAAGCCTCTTTAACTGGAACCGCGTGTCCGCACAGGGGGCGCTCAGGTGCAGGGGTCAAGACAGAATTTGTTTCCTTCGCTCGTCTAGGGCCAAGGCGGAGGCCTCGCATCTCGTGGTCGTCAATCATGCGTTGATGCTAACCGACATTGTGGCAGGTGGCACCATCATCCCGGAGTACGACGTTCTCATCATCGACGAGGCGCATCATCTCGAAGAGGCGGCTACAAAACATCTGGGATTCGAGGTTAGCCGGACGGCCCTTGGTGAGCACCTTCAGGAGATTCTCGGCGAACGAGGGGGGATCGGTCGCGCGATGACGGCGCTGCAGCCGGTGTCGGGAATCGAGCGGGTTGGCCGGACGCTGGAGGACGTTGGGCAGATAGCTCCGGGCCTGCTCCCGGCTTTGCGAGAGGGCACAGCCGCGCTGTACGGGCTGCTGGAGGACCGTCTGCTGGGCGACTCGCGGGCGGACCGGCAGGTACGGATTACGGACGCGACCCGGCGCGAGCCCTTCTGGTCGGATGTCGAGACGGTCTGGGAGAACGTCAACCTGAGTCTCGTCAGTCTGGCGAACTGCCTCGAAGCCCTGATCTCCACGCTGCAGGACCTTGAAGACGAGGATGCCAACGGCAACGAAGGTCTGTTATTGGAGCTGAGCGTCAGCGCACAGAACACCGCCGAGATACGTCAGAACCTTGAAGAGTTCGCCCTCCGACACAAGGACGATGTGGTCTATTGGATCGAGAAGTCGGGCAGGGGGGATGACGTAACCCTCTTCGGCGCTCCCCTGCACGTTGGGGAACTGCTCGAAGAGGTGCTCTACACCCGGAAGAGCTCGGTCGTTATGACCAGCGCCACTCTCGCCGCCAACGGCACGTTCGACCACACCCAGGAGCGGACGGGGTTCGTCGAGTCGGAGCAACGGCTGCTCGGATCTCCCTTCGATTTTCCGAACTCGGCGCTGGTGTGCGTTCCAAACGACATGCCGGAGCCGTCGGCCCCCAACTACATGGACGCTGCCGCTCGGGCCATCGGGGACACGGCGATCGCGGCCGAGGGACGGACGATGGCGCTGTTCACGTCCTACGCCTCGCTCAGAGAGGCGGCGGAGGCGTTACAAGGAACCATGAAGTCACAGGGGATTGATCTCCTTGTGCAGGGGAACGACGGCAGCCCAGACCAGATCATCCGGCGCTTTCGCGAGAATCCACGGTCAATAATCCTGGGGACGGCGAGCTTTTGGGAGGGCATCGACCTAGCGGGGGACTCACTTCAGGCTCTGGTCGTGATGCGGCTGCCGTTCAACGTGCCGACCGAGCCGGTGTTCGAGGCGCGGTCGGAGCTTTATGACAATGCGTTCATGGAATTCGCCCTGCCCCAAGCGATCCTTCGACTTCGGCAAGGGTTCGGGCGATTGATTCGCACGAAGACCGACCGGGGCGTCGCAATCATCCTCGACAAGCGGGTCATTTCTCGCAGGTACGGCTCTTTGTTCATCCGTTCGCTGCCTCCGGCATCGCGCAAGGCGTGCAAGCTCGACGAACTGGGAGACGAGGTGCGTCAGTGGCTCAGGCGGTGATGACTCAAGGGCAGCGAGCGGGCTTACTCCCCCTCGACGGTCAGCCCTTCGATCTTGAGAGCACGCTGTTCAGTGGGCAGGTTTTCCGGTGGCGGAAGATAGATGAATGGTACGAGGGTGTAATCTTCGGACGCATCGTGCGGGTGCGTGAGGTTGAGGGCGGGATAGCCTTTGCAACGGCGGGGGACAACGTAGATGTGACGGCGTCACGGCTGCAAGACTATTTTTCGCTGGACGATGACCTGCACGAGGTATATTCTACTCTTTCGCACGATGAAGGTCTGCGAGAAGCATTCGACCGCTATCGCGGGATGCGGATACTGAGACAAGACCCGTGGGAGACCACTCTTTCCTTCCTGTGCGCCCAGAACTCGAACGTGCTGCGGATTACGCGCAACGTTGAGGACATGTGCCGGGCCTTTGGCAGACCGCTTTCACTGGAGGGAAGCACTCGGTACACCTATCCGACGCCGAACGCGCTAACAGAGGCAGGGGAGCAGGCACTGCGTGACCTGGGCCTCGGCTATCGCGCGCGGTACATCGTCTCCACAGCCGAGAGGGTGGCAAAGGGCGAGATTGATCTCGTGGCCCTTCGCGATGCCACGTACGCCGATGCGTTGGAAGCGCTGATGACCTTCGACGGGGTGGGAGACAAGGTTGCGAACTGCATCATGCTTTTTTGCATGGACAAGCCGGAGGCATTCCCGGTCGATACACACATCCGACAGATTCTGCGCGAGCGGTACCCGAGAGCGCGTCGTGTCAAATCGAGCGACATACGGCGCGTTCGGGCGTGGGCGCAGGAGCATTTCGCGCCGTTCGCCGGGTATGCCAACCACTACTTGTTTCATTCGAGGCGGCTTGAGGGAAAGTCCTAGGGGAGTTGAATATCTTGGCCGCAAGATTGATTGTTCGCACCGTAGGCGAGACGTATGATTGACTCATGCGAATTCACTCTTCCGTCGCCCTCATGGCGGCAAGCTCGTTCGGCTACGTTAGGTGAGCATGGCATCGGACTCTGAAGCGGGGGCCGAGCAGGGAATGAGGGGCGGCGAACCTCCCGCGTACGAGACGGACTTCAAGCCGATGCCGAGGCGGCAGGTCGTCTTCACGATGGGCGGGCTCATGCTCGCGCTGTTTCTGGCGGCCCTCGACCAGACGGTTGTCAGCACGGCCATGCCCCGCATCATCGCGGACCTGGGCGGGTTCGACCGGTTCACGTGGGTCACGACCTCCTACCTCGTTGCGTCTACGACCGCGGTGCCCATCGTGGGTCGGCTGTCCGACCTGTATGGTCGCAAGGCGTTTTTCCTGGGCGGCATCATCATATTCCTCGTCGGGTCGGTGCTGGCAGGGGCGAGCCAGACGATGAACCAGCTCATTTTCTTCCGGGCAGTGCAGGGCATTGGGGGCGGCAGCGTCATGGCGCTCTCGTTCGCGTCGGTCGGCGATCTCTTCCCTCCAGCGGAGCGCGGAAAGTACCAAGGGATCGTCGCAGGTGTGTTTGGTCTGTCGTCGGTAATCGGCCCGACGCTGGGAGGATTCATCACCGACAACCTGTCGTGGAACTGGGTCTTCTACATCAATGTGCCGCTGACCCTCATAGTGATCGCCCTGTTCATCCGGTTCTTCCCGAACATCAGGCCTGAGCGGCTGGCGCAGCGCCTGGACTACGCCGGCATGGGGCTTCTCGTGCTGATCATCGTGCCGCTCCTCGTGGGGCTGTCGCTTGGAGGAGTCCACATCGAGTGGCTGTCCTTCCAGGTGCTTGGCATCCTCATATTCGCGGCGATTATGACGGCGATCTTCATTGCAGTGGAGCAGCGGGCGGACGAACCGATCATGCCGCTGAGCATCTACTCGAACCGGGTCGTGAGCGTCTCGCTGATCGCGGTATTCGTCACGGGGTTCGGGATGTTCGGAGCCATCATCTTCGTGCCGCTGTACTTTCAGGGCGTTCTGGGCGCGTCGGCTACCAGCAGCGGGTCGTTCCTGACTCCGATGATGCTCAGCATGGTCGTGGCTGCGACTCTGGCGGGGCAGACGCTGTCCAGGTTCGGAGGCCACTACCGTATCCAGGGACTCATCGGCATTGGGATCATGGGCGGGGGCATGGTGCTCATGTCCCGGATGACGGCGGACACCTCGTTCGCCCAAGCGGTCGCAAGCATCGTCGTCATGGGGCTTGGGCTCGGCATCACCTTCCCGAGCTTTACCATCTCGGTGCAAAACGCCGTTCCGCATAACCTGCTGGGTGTGGTTACCTCCGCCACGCAGTTCTACCGTTCCGTCGGAGGGGCACTGGGGCTCGCCGTGCTCGGATCCTTCATGGCGGGCCGGTTCGCGGCAAAACTCAACGAATCACTTTCACCGCAGGTTAGAGAGGCGCTGCCGGAAGCGCAGCTTGCAGAGATGAGCAACAATCCTCAGGCACTCGTCAATCCGGAAGCATTGACCAGCTTGAAGGCGAGTCTATCCGACGGGGGAGAGCAGGGGACGGAGGTTCTCTCGATGCTGTTGACCACGTTGCGGGAGTCACTCGCTTCTGCGATCAGCGACGTGTTCATACTGGCGACGGTGACGCTGGTCCTCGGGTTTGTCGCGACACTCTTCCTGAAGGAAGTGCCATTGAGGACGCGGGGACCGGAACAGGGGCGCTCCGAAGAGTAGCTCAGTCGACGGTCAGGACGAGCTTGCCGAAGAACGACTGCTCCTCCATGACTTTGTGCGCTACGGCGGTGTCCTGCAGCGGGTAGGTATCGTGGACGATGCCCCTGATGATTCCCTTCGCCACCATCTCGATAATCTGGCGCAGGTCTTCCTGCCGTCCCATGAAGACGCCGAAGACCGTCTGGTTTCTGACGAATAGCACGCCCATTTGCAGCTGGGCACGGTAGCCTGTTGTTACGCCGCAGATGCCGTATCGTCCGCCCGGAGCCAGCGACCTCGACGCGGCAGGCCAGAACGTTTCTCCGACGTGGTCGACCACGACGTCGACGCCGCGCCGGTCGGTCAGCTCCCTGACCCGTTCGGCAATATCTTCGCGGGAGTAGTTGATGGCCTCGTCGGCCCCGAGGGCCTTCGCCATTTCAGCCTTCTTGTCGGAGCTGGTCGTGGCTATCACCCTAGCTCCAATGATGTTCTTGGCTACCTGAATGGCCGCCGACCCGACGCCGCTGGAGGCGGAGAGCACCAACACCGTTTCCCACGCCTGGAGGTTCGCGCGACGGATGAGCATCGTCCATGAGGGCATAAAGACGGTAGGCAAGGAAGAGGCCTCGACGTAGGAGATCGAGTCGGGTAGTACGACGGCATTCACGCCAGGCACTTTGACGTACTCGGCGTAGCCGCCATTCGTCGTCGAGCCGATCCTGCCGGGCCGGATGCACAGTTCCGACTCACCGGCGATGCAGTACTGGCACTGTACGCAGGTTAGGCGAGGGTTGACGACCACGCGGTCTCCAACCTTGACGTTTTGTACCTCGCTGCCGGTCTCGGCCACGTCGCCTGCCACGTCCCCGCCGAGGATGTGCGGGCCGTCGAAGACCATGCGCGTGCCCTTGACCCCCTGGCGGGTGAAGATATCGAGCCTGTTCAGCGAGCAGGCCCGGACTCGCACCTTGATGTCGTTCGGCCCGACTTCCGGCTCCGGCATGTCGCCGTACTGCAGCGCGTCGAGCCCGCCGTGTTCCGTGACGTAGACCGCCTTCATATCAAACGCTCCATCGATTGATTAGGGGTTAGCGGGCAATGAGAGGCGAATTCGCCATCTCCCTACGTCCCACACTAATAGCGAGGGGCCTTGACTGTCAACACGCCCGACGGTGCGTAATGAATATCATGACAGTTTGCTAGTGGGTGTGACGAACTGACTTGATCACAATGCGTCCGCATCACCTTCGAGCCTGTCGAGCTTGCTCTGGGATGACCGGATTGATGCCTCGTGTGCTATCTCCGCGGCCTCTCTCTTGTACCGTCGAGAAATCTTGAGGCTCACTTTTCCCTGCTTGGCGCCGGGCACGTCCCCTACGATTTGCATGCTGTCTACCCTGATGTTGAGGCTCGTCCACAGAAATCTGGATCGTAAGTCGACCTCATCAATGTGATCAAAGGGAATGACGGCCGTACTCACGCCCGACTTCACCACTCCGATGAGGTTGTCCTTGATCCGGTATTCCAGAGTTAGGGCATCCGGTGATATGCGGAGCACGCCTTCCGCATCGGCAAAGCCTTCGTAGATTTCCGGGAACTTGACCGGTATGGAGTCCATGGCTGTGAATGACTCCTATGGCTCGTTCGATCCGTCGGATAGGACGATGAGGCTTATGCAAATACGGAACCAATGGGTTCATCATAGCCTGTTGGTTCTTGTTAGCCAAGTAGGACTGAGTAGGCTACCCCTACGAAGCGACGTGCCGGGAGACAGAGTTCACAAATTCCTGGGTGAATTGGGTCCTCTCGCCCGCCTCTTGCCACAAGTCTGAGTGCGGCCGTTGTCCATGGAATAATCTGATCAACACGCCTTCCGATTTGGCAGCGGTGATGGCGGGGATGAAGTCGCTGTCGCCTGCCAGGAGCACAGCATCTTGAATCACCTGTTTGGCCGCTAATTGAACCATGTCTACGCCAAGGAGAATGTCGACTCTTTTCTGTTCATATCTCGGCCTACCGTTTTCGTCTACTCCACGGAATGCCAAGCGTCCTAGCCTAACCGTGTAGCGAGGGAGGCATCCAATGTGTTGAAGAATCTTCTTTGGGTCGAGTATCAGCCACTCTCCTCGCGTGTCGGAGGATTGCCCTGATGAGGAAGACAGTGATAGTAGTAGGTTCTCAGGATGTCCGAATCGCCCGCCAGGTGTTCGGACAAGGCGCGATAGTCAATACGCGCACCTTTGAATTCCTCTTTCAAGACGTAGTCCAAATCAGCGCCGTCTATGAAAATCGCCACACGGTTGGCCAATTCCTCCACCCTCCATAAAGGGAAGTGGGATGCTCATGAGAGCATCCCACTTAACAGTGTGTATACCAACCTGGAGTGCGCCACCGGGGCGGACACCAGGGACTATACTCAGTCAAATTCTATAAATGCCGGATTACGGATGTCAAGAGCGGTTCACATCGCATTAGTGTGATATGGTTCGCCGCAATCTAGATTTGGGGCTCTTCCCATGAACGTGATCTGGATCGTCGCCGACACCTTCCGGCAGGACCACGTCGGGGCGTATGGCAAGATGCCTGGGATCTTTACGCCGTCTCTGGACGCGCTGGCGGGCAGGGGAGTGCGGTTCAATCGCCACTATGCAGGCGGGTTTCCGACGATGCCGACTCGGGCGGATCACGCGACGGGGAGGTGGACGGCTTCGTTCATGACCTGGGAGCCTCTGCCGGACGGGGTGTCGACGCTGGCCGAAGTCCTGGCCTCTGAGGGCCTTCACACCGCCGCCATGGTGGATACTCCGTTCTACCTCCGTGAGGGGATGAACTACGACCGCGGGTTTCAGACCTTCAACATGTACTCGGGGCAGGTCGGCGGGGGGATTCTCAAGACGGAGACGGCGCACCACGAGTCTGAACAGGCCCGCTATTCATGGCGGTACGAGTCCGACCGGAACGTGGCGCGGACGATCACCAATGCGATGGAGTGGCTGCAGCTTCACTACGAGGAAGACTTCTTCCTCTACATCGACACGTGGGACCCTCACGAGCCGTGGGACGCGCCGGACTACTACACGAAGCTGTACATGCCCGAATACGACGGGGAGCTTGTCCATCCCATCTACGGACGTTGGCACGAGATGCCCGGCTACTCGGCGGAGCTGGTCGATAAGGCCCACGCGACGTACTGCGGCGAGGTCACGATGGTCGACACGTGGGTCGGCTACCTGCTGCGGATGGTCGAGAACATGGGGCTGAACGACAGGACGGCGATCATCTTCACGACCGACCACGGCTTCTATTTCGGCGAGCACGGCGGCTGGTTCGGCAAGCTCCAATTTGCAAAGAAGCCGGACGGGTCGCTCTACCAGTTCGGAGAGTCCGACGCCATTTGGGGTTTTTCGCCCTTGTATGAGGAGTTGGCTTTGATTCCGCTGTTGATTTCCGCACCCGGTATCCCAACAGGGACGTATGACGGCCTGACCTCCGTGGTGGATGTTATGCCGACGGTGCTTGACTTGATGGGATTTGAAGCGCCGTCTTGGGTCGAGGGGAGGTCTCTGCTGGGGAAAATGCGAGATACGTCCCTGCCCGGTCGGGACTTCACGGTGACGACGGTTCCATTCGCGAATCCGGGGGATGCCGTGAATGCCGTCGATGACCGGCAGCGCAGGATGTCACACGCCAACGTGACGACGGTGACGACCGACGACTGGGCGCTTTTGTACAGCCCCGGAGACACGCGCTCGGAGCTTTACAACCTCAAGGCCGACCCGAAACAGGAGAGCAACGTCATCGCGCAGTATCCCGAACGGGCTGAAGAGATTCATGAGCATCTTGTGGGCTTCATGCGGGAGACGGGACTGGCCCCGCACATGTTGGAGTATCGGAAGCGGTTGCTGATTTAGGGCGTTGTGGGTGATGATCTAGCGATCAACCCAGTGGTAGTAGAGCGGTTTGACGTTCTCCGGGAAGGACTCGAATGCCTCGTGTGGTATCTTCGGCATGGCGGGTGATGCCGTAGCGCGACCGGCCCCGACTTCGGAGGCCATGCGCCGACCATCGGCAGAGTCCGGGTCGAGCACGTCGAGGTTGAGCCACCATGGGGCGAAACACACCCTGACAGCTACCCGTCTCGTGTCGGCATCGTTGTTGGGCTTGGCGTGCCACATGCGGCTGTCGAAGATCATGACGCTGCCGGGGTTGCCGGTCACGTGGATCTCGTCGGGGTGTCTCGCATCGGCGGCGGGGCCGTTGCCGCCGAGTGGGTCGATGCGCCACGTATGACTGCGCGGGATGATGAGCGTGCCGCCCGTCGCAGCGGAGAAGGGTGTGAGCATCCAGATGCTCGTCAGGTATGCCACGACGTCCGGGTACGGCTCCGGGATAAATGCCGCGCCTCCGGCCCCGAATGGCCAGTCGGAGTGCCAGCTTCCCCGCTTGTCCCGCTCCTGCCGGATGATCGGCCCGGTGAAGGCGATACGGGCGAAACGGCCCAGCATGGCGTCGACGAGTCCCAACACGCGCTCGTTGCCGACGTAGCGCGGGAAATCTCGGTTGTTGCCGATGAAGTCGCGACTCTCCTGGTACTCATCGGAGTCCGCAGTCGCAAGAACGCTGTCTCGGAGGGCGTCGATGTCTTCGGACGGGATAACGTTTTCGAGGATGCAGTAACCTTCGCTGCGAAGGTGTTCGATGTTCTGGGTCAGGTCATCGGTGGCTGCCATCGCGTTCTCCTTAGAGAGTTAAATTCGACGGATTTTTACCGATCACGCACATCATACACGTTGCCGAGCTTATCGCGGGGCGCCGGGCCGTCGTGAGCTGCCACGGTTACACCCAGCTCCAGCGTATCTCCACGACGTATGGACTGCTCTTGGTACAGGAAGGGATTGACGGCGACCGTTCCCCATTCGTGGGCGTACCATCCGGTAGGTAGAGGGCTCGAATGGGCCACAACGGTCACTCCCACTTCGCGTCCGTGCGGTCCCGTCGCCGACATTGAGACCCACACGGCGTCGTTGGCATTGATTTCCTGGACCGTGCTACGCCCATCGGAGTCCACGATGCTCCCTCCGTCCACGACTCGCAGCCCATCGGCCATGCGGACGGTGAAGTAGGCGTGACGGGTAGGGCCGATGATGATGTCCCATTCCGTCGGTTCCAGCCGCGAGCGGATGTCGAGGATGTTGGCCTCGTCGGCAGTGCGGATGTCGATAGTCCGGGTCTCACTTGCCAACACCCGACGTTCAGGAGCGCCCCATTCGACGGGGCCTTGCCATTCGAGATGCTGGACGATTCTGAGGGTGTCATCGGAGACCTCCTCCGAGTCGACCGACATCGCCTTGATCCGCCCTGTCGCTCGCCCCTGAAAGGTCTCATTCACGTAGAAGTTGTAGGTACCGCGCTCGGTGCGATGCCCGTCGTAGACGAACAGGCAGTCGAAGTGGTCGGCGCTGACGGTGACCGAATTGTGGTGCGGGTGGTCGATGGGCGACTCCGCCGTGACCGAGACTCCGCTCGGGGTGAACAGCGGGTAGATGTATGCGCGGTAGGCGTTCTGACTGAGGGCCGCAATGGGCCGTCCATCCCGCTTGATCCACGTTCTCCGAGCGCCGGCAGTGGCACCCGATGGAAGGTCGACGCGGTCGGGCTCGACCGAGAAGCGCGTCACTCTTCGTTGTCGCCGAACTGCGTTATGCTCAGGGGAAGCTTGCCGTTGGGCAAGTAGAATTCTTCCGCGATGTTGACCGGCACTGCACGGCGCGTCTTCATCGATTCGACTGCCTTCTCGAAGATGACCGTCGGCACGTTGGCTTCCCAGGGGTCCATCGGGTTCGGGCCGCCTTCGAGACACAGCTTCGCAAACATGTCGAGCTCCTCGTCGAAGCCTACGTGATACTCGTTGTGCTCGATGCCGGGTTCGTCGGTGCCCTCAAAGACGAGGTTGCCGAAGCGTAGAGTGGCAGCGCTCACGCTACCCGCGCCGACCTCAGCATAGTGCTTGGGAATGATTCCGCCCCCGCCCACGAGGCTGGTGATGGAGTCGGCCAGACCCCCGTTTTCGAACTGGATGAGGATGGAGCTCGTGTTGTTCGCCCCGCCGTCGAGGCCCATCGCAGTGACCTCGACCGGCTGAGAGCGCATGACGTGCCAGATGAAGTGGAGGTTGTACCCGGCGAGGTCGAGGATGCCGTTTGCGGCGTATGGGTCGTGGGAGTGCAGTTGGCCCGTGCGGACGTTTCGGTCAGGTATCCGGCAGGTGAAGAGGATGAAGCGCGGCTCCTTTATGACTTCCCGGAGCCGCTTGGTGATCGGCGAATGCTTGAACCACCAGCCGCTCATCACGTGCAGTCCCGTCTCGTGGGAAGCCCTCTGAACGCTCTTCGCCTCTTCAATTGTCATGGAGGGAGGCTTTTCAACATAGACGTGCTTACCGGCTGAGAGGGCCTGAAGCGTTAAGTCCGTATGGGTGCTGTGCGTCGAGCAGATAAGAACGGCGTCGATCTCGTCGTCGGAAAGCACGCGGTCGTAGTCGGTCGTCCAGTACTGGGCGTCTCCTTGCTCGGCTCGTTCCTGTGCGGCCTCTTCGACCAAGTCCATCGTGGCGACGAGGCGCAATGTCGGCGTGTTGAGGAGGTTTGGCAAATGGCCGCGACTGATGCCTCCACATCCGATGATCGCGACGTTCAGTTGTTCGGTCATTGGCGTTCCTGTGCGGAGTGGAGTCTTTGTGATTCCGTCCCTCGATCAGTCGTCGAGAGTGTCGAGGAGTGACCTGACGTTCCTGACCTGGGTCCGCATCGCTTCGACTCGGCTGCCGTTCTCCGGCATCCAGTGCGTCGAGATGGAGACGTATGGGTCGAGGCCGCTGTCGCGGACGTTTCGAAAGACGGTGGGATAGTCGACCTCTCCCGTGCCGAAGGGCAGGTAGTCGAAGTCGAGGTTCAGGCCGTCGTTGACGCGCAGGTCTTTGACGTGCATCCCGAAGACGTAGGGCTTGATGTTGATGAAGCCCCTCGTGGACACGTCGTTTTCGCCGCAGTTGAAGTTGTCCGCCGCGCCCCACATGGCCTTGATGCGGTCGGAGCCTATGCGCTCCGCCACCCGCCGGAAGTTAACGGTCGTGTTGGTGTAGTTCCAGGGCATCATGGACAGGACGAGATCGACATCGTGCTTCTCGGCCTGCTCGACCATCAGCGTGTAGGCCTTGACGAGCTTGTCCATCTCCACGTCGGAGATGATGCCTCCGCGTGTCATCCACCGCATGGGCCACGTCGGCTTGTCGGCAGTGTACTCGCCGGGCCACGCGAAGCTGTAAACCGACACGGCACCGACGCCAAAGCGGTTGGCAAGCTCCATCGAACGCACCATCGCGCGGAAGTCAGCCTTGAATTCCTCGTGCTCTTCGAGGGTATCAACCGTCACCTCGGTCAGGTCAAGGAACTTGAACGGCGATCCCGCGCTCACCTTCATGTGCTCCAATCCAGCCGCCTCGATCCGGCGCTGGATGTCGTCTGCCTCCGCGTCGGTCAGGTCGGCAACGGCCTGCATTCCGGGCAGGCCAGTGAACCAGATGAAGTCGACTCCAAGCTCGTTCGCCTCCTCCAGTCCCTCGTCTAGCGGAAGTTGCAGTTCGTTGAGGAATATCCCCAGCTTGAATGGGTGCGAGGCCATAGGTGAGGCTCCTACATAGAGGTGTCCAGCGGCGGGTAGTCTATCACAGTGCGTGGCGCGAATCGGCGAGTTTCGCTAGACACCGACTCAGATTACGGAGACATTTTCGCTCGCCTAACGACGGCTACAGAACGGACACGTCCTCGTCGCGGAGGTCGGTGATGAACATGTGGCCGGGCGAGTGGGTAATCATCAGGGGCGGCTTCGACTCCATGGCGACGGCCTGCGGGGTCACGCCGCACGCCCAGAAGACCGGCAGCTCGCCGTCTTTGAATTCGAGCGCGTCGCCCAGGTGGGGCTTGGTGGGGTCTTCGACGCCGATGGCCTCAGGCTCGCCGATGTGGACGGGAGCGCCGTGCGTGTTGGGGAACCGCGAGGTGACCTGCACGGCCTTCACGACCTTGGAGTGGTGGACGGGTCGCATCGACACGACCATGGGTCCGGCGAACATCCCGGCAGGCACGCAGTCTATGTTGGTGATGAACATGGAGACGTTCGAGCCCTGCTCGTGGTGACGGAGCGGAATGCCCGCGTCGAGCATGGCGTTCTCGAACGAGTAGCTGCAACCGATGAGGAAGGACACGAGATCGTCGCTCCAGTACTCGGAGATGTCGTCGATCTCGGCCTCCAGCTCGCCGTACCGGTAGACGCGGTACTTCGGCAGGTCGGTGCGGATGTCCGCGCCGGGGGCGGTTTGCGAAGGCTCGACCTTGCCCGCCTCGATGACCTCGATGATAGGGCAGGGCTTCGGGTTGCGCTGGCAGAAGAGCAGAAAATCGAAGGCGAGGTCCCTCGGCAGGATGGCGAGGTTCGCCTGAACGTAGCCCGGCGACACTCCCGCCGTTATTCCGGTGAAGTCACGGCGTCGGATCAGCTCGCGGACGTCTCGCGGGTGTGTCGGCAGGGCAACTGCTTGGGTCATCATGCTCTCCGAGCCTTGCTTCGTGGCGTACTAGCAAGGGGGATTTGAGGCTAGGGTAGTACGGGGTTCGTTCCATCGTCAAGATCTGTGGAGGGGAAGCGTGGCTACGACGCGGGCGGGACGGTCGCTGCGTCGAGAGACTCGGCGCGGTCGAACTCGCGGTATCGCGCGCGAACTTCGACGCCGGTGAGGGTGCGAGCGAATCCGGCCGTCGGCTCCTTCTTCGCGATCCCGATTTCGAGGACGTTTTCGCCCTTCTGAATCGCGGTCGCGTCGAGCCGCCATCGGAGCCAGTATTGACCGCGTGTCGGCTCGTAGATGTTGGAGCGGTCAATGGTCAGAGGCTTGCCATTGAAGCTCAGGGCAACTTCATCCTCGACGCAGAACTGCTGGAAGGCCAGGGTTAACTCGGCCTCTCGTGACTCACCATCTGCGATGGCGGCTTCCACGTCGTCTGCTACTCCGATAGGGATACGCTCCGTCACGCCCTCTTCGAGGGCAATGGGAAGCAGCCTAGTGTCGGGGCGGACGTAGGTCTGCAACTCCTCACGTGGCGGGAGGAAGTAGCGCTTGTTAAGCCGTGAGGTCATCTCAGGGTAGGCCATCTCGCGCAGGAGCCGGTGCTCGGCCTCGGCGAAGGGCCAAGGGAGGTAGCCGAGGTACATCCCCGCAAACTCCTGATCTTGGATGGTATGAGCGAAGGCGCGAAACATCTCGATGTTGGCGATGTTGGCCCGCAGGTCATTCAAACGGTACCCGGGTCGGAGGTACGCAGAAGCCCCGGCCGCATTGGCCGCGTCGGCGAGCCACTTCCCGTCGGCAACACCCGTGTCGAGCAAGGCATGGGGTATCTGTCCGACAACGTAGTCTACACTCCCCTCTGCAAGCCATGATTCCACGTCGAGACCGATGTCGAGGTTGTCGTCGCGGCGGGACCAGACACGCGCCATGACGGGTATCTTCCGGTCCTGCGCGTAGCCGACCTCGTTGGCGAGCGAGCGCACGTCGGCGACGAACTTGGTCATCACCTGCGTGCCCGACTCGGTCTGGTTCTCGCGGAAATAGAGCGGGAAGAACATGAAGTCGAGTTCGATGCCCTCCGCGCCGTAATCTTCGAGCATCTCGCGAATGAGCGCCCTCTTGTGCTCGCGCACCACGACGTTGGTGTAATCGAGACACCACTCAGTCGAGTGGTTGGGGTAGCGCTCGTTGCCCTCGCCGAGGGTGACCTCCATGCCGTGCCGCCACTTGAGCCAGCCGCAGCGTTCTTGAAACTGAGGAGTCGGGTCTTGTAGCTTCAGACTCGGGAAGACCGGAATGCCCATCTCTCGGCCCCGATCGATTACCTCCCTCACCTGGTCGGTGCCCATGTCATGGGCGTCCCTGACCATGCGCATGATCCGCCAGTCGATGAAGTGCTCCCACACTTCATTCTCCTGGCCCACCACGCGCCCGATCTTTGTCTGGTGGAAGTAGACGTCGCCGTAGCCCAGTCCGAACGCCAACATATCCACGCCTGTGCCAACCAGCTCGTCGATGGGCCACCGCAGCTTGTGCCTGTTCAGCGGGGGGTCTAGTCGCTTAGCGTGATAGTGGTGCGCGTCGCTGTAGTAGATGAGGCGGGGAGGGGTATTCATTGTCGCTCGCTGGCAACTCCCGCTTCCTCGGCTTGTTCCATCCAAGCCGGAGTCAGGCCATAGTACAAAACGTCGGGATCGATATCCGCACCGTTACTCCAAGTGATGACCCCATTCTCCACGCCTAGAGCGCGGAAGGTTCCCATGTCCTCCCGAATTGGTTGGAAGATAGGTCCTCGCAGATACGGCGTGAGATCGAGTTCCTTGACAGAGCCGTCTTGGAACACGACGCGGACATTGAAACCGGCAAGCGGCTCGACTGATGCTGCCTTTACTAGTTGGCCTAGGTTAGTCAAGTGTCGTCTCTTCAGTCTAGTGGCGCAACTCTCGCTAATGGTCTACCGTCACGTGCCCTATCCCAATTGGCCTTTAGCTCATTCCGGTGAATTGTCGTCCATTCTACAACCATCGAGTGAGCGCGTCGAGGCAGTCTGCCCCGCATCACCTCAATTGTATCGACGGTATACGCTGCCTCAAATTCTCCATACTCGGCGTGGAAGTGAGGTGGAGCATGGTCGTTGAAGTACATCGAGATAGTGATGCCGAAGAACTCGCTAATTCGAGGCATAACACACGTTTCGCATCACATCTCCACTGTTGGAGTAGTTCTCACTGAATTGCGGTCGTCATCGGATCGAACATGCAGCCCTCGACGAACACTTCGAAGAAGTCGGGCGTCGTCTCAAGCTCGACGTGCTCGACGTTGCGGGTCATGTTTTCGGCGACCTCTCGCATGTCCGTGTTGAGGAGCATGACCGTGGCCCCCTCCAGCGAGGCGTTGCCGACCTTTTCGATCTTGCTCTGCGGGAAGTTGGCGACGAAACCGATGTTGACGGCGTTCTGAGCGTCGATGTAGTTGGCGAATCCCCCTGCAAGGTACAGCTTGGAGATTTTTTCTATGGGAACGCCGTAGTTCCGTAGCACGATGAACTGCCCGCAGAAGTTGGCCGACTTGGCCTGCGCCAGCGCGCTGATATCCGCCCTCGAAAGCGTCATGTCCTTTTCGGGCAGGAAGGTGAAGGCCTGCGAGCCGTCGGCGAATACTCCTAGCCGGTTCATCTTGTCGGTGCGGCGGAGCTCGGCCAACAGGTCGATCAGGCCGGAACCGCATATGCCCTGAGCGTCGGCCTCGCCGATGGTGCTGCACTCGCACGAATCGTCGGTGAGCTTCACCGACTCGACAGCACCCACGTACCCCGGCATCCCGTACATCACCTCGCCGCCTTCGAAGGCCGGGCCTGCAGGGCAGGAGGCCGCCATGATGCGGTGCTTGTTGCCAACAACAACCTCGGTGTTGGTTCCAACGTCGAGGAGCATGATCACGTCGTCCTGCTCGTCCATGCCGATGGCGAGGAGGTCGGCTGTCACGTCCGCGCCCACGTGGCTTGCGATGAGCGGTCCACCATAGATGTGCGCCCGAGGAAAGACGCGAAGACCCAATTCGGACGCGGTCGTGTGGATGGCGGTCGTTTCCCGTTCGCCCCGGAGCATCTCGTGTTCGACCATCGACTTGTACGGCTTCTCCCCGATTGACTGCACGTCGATCCCGAATAGGATTTCCCGCATCGTCGAGTTTCCGACGATCACCACCTCGTAGATGTTCCGGCGGTGGAAGCCCAGCTCGCGGGCCATCCACCCGATCTCGAAGTTGAGCGACGAGAGCATGACCTGTTGCAACTCGCCGTGGAACTCGCTGCCGTCGTACGAGATGCGGTGCATGATGTCGCTGCCGCCGAACCGTTGGGGGTTCTCGAACGAGGCGGTGTGGAGCACGTCGCCCGATTCGAGGTCGACGAGGTTCATCACCACGGTCGTCGTGCCCACGTCTATGGCCAGGCCGTAGATTCTGCCCTTGTACGAGTCGATGCGGTTGTCGAGGTAATAGACTCCGTCGTCACGGCGTGTAACCGAGGGAACGAGCGGCACGGAACGCTTGATGGTCTGTGTGAGTATGCGCGGCTGGCGCCGGAGGATGACGAACTCCACGTCCGCATCCGGGTCGGTCACGTGTGCTTGGCACGCCAACCGATAGTTGTCGCGGAGAAACGCTTCCTCGTGAGTGGGGGAGTTGAGGGCGTCCTCGCCCTGCCTGATCTCGACTATGCACTCGTGGCATTCCCCGCTGCGATTGCAGGAGGTGGGCACGCGCACGCGGAGGGTGTCCGCGTACTCGAAGATGGTCTTGCCGACAACCGAATCGAGCCTGCGGTTGTCGTGTCGGATAGGTGACATGCGGATAGTTTAGCGCAGTCGGAGGGGAATTCGTCCTATTCTGCCAACATCAATCGAGGATAAGGACCATTCGCTCCTCGTCGAGGTACTCCCCGTCAACGAAGAGCGCGCGCGGGTCGATGCCGCACGAGGAGAAACCGAGCGAAGCGTAGAGGTTTCGTGCCTGCTTGTTGCGAGTGACTACGCAAAGCTCGATTTGCACAAGTCCGGGAAGCGACTTGGCACGCTCGACTGCGTCGGCCAAGAGGGATTTCCCTATTCCCTTTCCCTGCTCATCGGACCGGACGTACATGCCCCAGATGTGGCCCCGATGCTCCTCTTTCTCCCCGGTCTTCCTGTAGAACCCGACCACTCCCAGCAACTCCTCCTCATGGAAAGCGCCGAGGGTGAAGTTGTTCGTCGATTCCGCGGTACGGCGAAGTCGCTCCGCTACAAATTCCATGGAGTATGCAATCTCGCGCTCGTACGTGGAGGCGAATGCATCGGGATGTTCCTGCAGCCCTTTGAGCCGCAGTTCTTGGAAGGAGTGGGCGTCGTTCTCGTTCAGTGAGCGGACCGTTATGTCATTCATCTTTGTGAGAAGGCCATCCGGTTACCCGCGCCTGAGCTCTCGTTCGGGCATCAGGTCTCCAAGTCTCACGCCGCCTGGGGCGAAGATCGGCGCTTCGCTAGACTTCCCACGCGCTCCGGTAGTCGAGCTTGTCGCTTCCGGTGCAGATGGGCAGATCATCGGGTATGTTCGTGAAGTGCTGATTTCGGCAAGAGAACTTGGCGGTGCAGCGCGACTCGACATTCTTGTAAGGACAGCGCCACTGCGAGACCTCGTCCGCCGTTTCCGACATGCCCTTGAAGATGTCGTACAGACGGCCGAGGCTGGCCTCATAGCGCCGTTTGTCGATCGTCTGGTGTGCCATGCCTGATTTCTTAGACGTCATGTGACAGGTAGCCAGTGTTAGCTCGAACTCACGAAGCTCTTAGCCAGATCCACCGCCGCAATTGCATTTTCGCCGTAGCCGTCGGCCCCCATGTCCTCGGCAAATTCTTGAGTCACGGGAGCGCCGCCGACCATGATGTTGACCTCTTCCCGCATTCCCTCGTCCTCGAATGCCTCGATGACACGGCCCATGTTGGGCATGGTCGTCGTGAGCAGGGCGGACATGCCGAGCACCTTGGCCTCATGCTCCATGACGGCGTCGATGAACTCCTCGTTCTTGGTGTCCACCCCCAGGTCGTGTACCACGAATCCTGCGCCTCGAAGCATCATGATGCACAGGTTCTTGCCGATGTCGTGCAGGTCGCCCTTGACGGTGCCCATGATGACGGTGCCGATAGGCTCCACGCCGGACGCCGAGAGAATCGGCTCGATGTGGGCCATCCCGGCCTTCATGGCGCGGGCGGAGATGAGCACTTCCGGCACGAAGATGATGTTGTCGCGGAACTTGACGCCTACCACCGCCATGCCTGCGATCAGGCCATCGTCGAGCACGTCGTTGGCCTCCCAGCCGTCGGACAGCGCCTGTTCGACCAGTCTGCTCACCTCGCCGTCGTTGCCCGTAATCAGGGCGTAGGCGACCTCGTGCATGAGAGGGTCTTTACCCTCGTAGAGGCTCTTGATGTGCTTTGCTTCAAACTGGTCGGTTACGTAGAGGAATTCCCTCTCCAGCCCTTCATGCTCCGTCGTTGGCATACACCACCCCGTTCAAAGGTCTGTGTCACAAGGTACGTATTATTCGGCCAGATACGGCACTTTGTCAAATTATTGCGTTACGCTCAAGGGGCAAACGAACCTAGCGAGATGGGATGGTCGTACTGGCAGACGTGCTCAGCAAATCACTGGTTTTTGCTATCGTCAGCATGAAAAACCGTGATATTTGAAGGCACTACGTTTTCAGCCTGCCGTCGCGGTAGGCCATGATGTAGTTCATGCAGAAGTCGTCGCGCCCTTCGAGAGTGTCGAGGGCGAGCTTCACCGGCTCCGATCCGGTGTCGAGAGCGAATACCTTCTCAAGCTTCGTCGCAATGGGATCGAGGATGCCCGCATCGATTCCCGCTTCGATGGACAGGTAGATGAACGTGTCGTTGAGGAGCCTTCGCTCGGGCATTCCAAACGAGACGTTGCTTAAGCCCATGCCGATATGGATTTCGTTGCCGTACTGCTCGCGAATGGTGCGGACGGCGTCGAAGTAATGGTTCCCATACTGCGGGTCTACGGAGATAGGGAAGATGATGCCGTCGACGTAGATGTCGTTCATGGGGATGCCCTTCGACTGCACGTGCTCCATGATGAAGTTAAGATTCTCGACTCGTTCCCCATCGTCTTGCGGCATGCCGTCGGGGCCGGTGCACATGAGGACCATGCGGGCGTTGTGCTCGACAACCATGTCGAGGGCCTCCAGGCGCTCGGCGGCGACCGAGTTTATCATTGGCCGCCCGGCGGAGCCATCGTATGTCTCCAGTCCTGCCTGTATGATCTCCGAGTTGGATGAGTCTATGGACGGCGGAATAGGGGATATCTCCTGTACCGCCTCGACTGCGAACCTCATACACGCCTTCTGCGTCTCGAGGTCGTAGTGCACTTCGTCGGGGTTGATGTCGAGGTACTTGGCGCCCGCCCGCACCTGTCGCCGCACCTCGTACTGGATGTACGCTCTGCCCTCCTCGCGCTCGTCGGCATCGTCCTCGATGCCCTTCCGCATGGCGATGAGGAAGTGCTTGATCTGGTTCTGCTGGTAGGGCTGCGTGGACTTGTACCACTCGGGGACGGTGAGCAATCGCTGCTCCCCGCCCGGTCCTCTAAACGGCACGACCTCCGTCCCGTCGTCGAGTGTCTTGGCGCGACGCCCGTTTCTGAGCAGCACGCGTGTTGCGTGGATGTTCTCCCCGACGATGGTGAACTCTTCCGGTGAATCGATGACTCTTGGCATTGTTTCTAGTTATTTCCTTCGGTTTGTATGGCGTGTTCGCCTCGGTATCGAAACATAATAGCCCCTAGCCGATCCGATAGGGGTAGATTTGAAACCCGCCTTTACTCAATTATGCGGGCGTATGATTCCCAAAGGGACTTCAGTACAACGAGGCAATTCTCCGCTTAACCCGTGCCGTTACCGTCCTCGCCGTCATGTTCCTCATGCCAGTCCTTGACGGCCTGCGGTATCTCCAAGAGGTTTTCGAGCTTCGTCGCGAGCGGAATGGCGCACTCAGGCGCGATAAGTTCAACACCGGCGTCGAGGGCGCGATAGACCTCGGCGCGAACCTCCTCCGGCCCCTTCGAATACAGAGTGACGGGATTGTTGATATTGCCGACGAGCCGGATTCCGCCGTCGACGGCGTCCATAGACTCCTGCGGATCGTTCTTGGAATCGAAGTGGAAGGCGGCCATGTTGCTCTTGGCGATGCCCTCCATGCGGTCAACGGTCCTGCCGCAGATGTGGAGGATCAGGGGCACTCTCAGGCGCTCCGCCATCTCCTGGTGAATCTCCAATAGGAAGCGGTCGTAGTAGGCCCCGCTGACGAGGTCACCGGTCGCGTGGTCGGGGAAGGTGAGGGCGTCAGCCCCGGCGTCGATTTGCGCCTGCCCGAAGAGGACGGAAATTTCCTTGAGCTTATGGAGTGTCTCCAAGGTCATGTCGGGATCGTCGATCGACATGAGCAGGAATTTCTCCACGCCGAAGACGTGGTAGGCGAGGGTCCATGGGCCCATGGTCTTGCCGATGATGGCGACCTCGTCGCCGAACTCCCGCTTCAGGATGGATAGGGAGCGCGTGATTGCGACGTTGTCCTTGTGTTCCAGGAACCCGCTGGGGATGTGGACGTCGTCCGGCCCGTCCCAGATCGGGTTACTCATCCGCACCGTGGGCCAGTTGTCCTTCTCCTCCCACTGCATCTCGCAACCGAGCGCCGAGGACTCCTGGATGATGGAGAAGTACGGCATGATCGAGTCGTAACCGAGCTCGGTGTAGCCCGTAGCCGCGAGGCGAGCGTTCATCTCCGGGTCGCGGTTGGCGTCCGGGAACGGTGCGTCCACCATGTCCATCAGTTCCACGGTCGCCACGTTCGTGGGATTCGACACGGGCGTCCTGTCCACCGGCTTGCCCGTGAGCGCATTCAGCACCCGCTCTCTGGGGGTCATCGTCTCTTGGAGTGGCATGGTGTGTCTCCTTTCTTCAGTCCCCTAATCGGGGAGATGTGGAATGCGGACAACCTGCCCGCGCTCTATGCTTTGCAACGCTTCAAGGATTTGGGGCACCAATAGTTCTAAGTCACTCATGCGATTTGATCGAGTATGAAGCACGATGATTGGAATTTCTTCCGGTGTGATGTTCTGCTGGTCTGGTATGTTCTGATCCCGCGTGATGAAAGCGTCAAAATCCTGCCGCGCTAACGCTAGGAGTTCACCATTTCCGATGCTCTTCCAACCCATGTATTCAACTGTCCGAGTGTCATGTTCAGGAAGCCGATGCCTTAGCCGAACATCTAGAGATTCATCTATGAGCAGCTTCATAGGCGGTACTTTCCAAGACGTGCCTGGCAAGGTTGAGAGCTTCGATCGCCTGCTCACGGCTTACCGTGGGAAAGCCCTCAAGGAATTCGTCAAGATTGTCCCCCGCTACCAGGAAATCGAATAGAGTATCAACCGGCACACGTGTTCCCTTGAAGACGGGTGTGCCGCTCACGTAGTCCGTGTTGCTGTGAATTACGTTGTTTGCCTTTACGCGCTCTCTGATCGCCTTCAGCGCCTGTCCGATGCTTACCTCCGGGAAATCGTCCAAGAAGGCGTGCAGGTTATGAACTCGGTCCAGATATTCGAACATGTACTGCACAGGCACGTCCGTTCCCTCGAATATGGGGCCGTCCCTGGACACCTCGTCGAGGTCGACAAGGGGAGGGATGGGATCGCCCGGCTTGATTACGATTACTTTTGCACGGGTCTCGCTTGTCTGCTGCATGGCGCGCCTCCATTGCCTCCTAAGCCGCTAGTTCTACCATCTGATTCGCAGAACCTCCCTACGTCTGCGCGAAGCCAAGGGTGCCGGTCGTCATCTGGCCGCGGAGGGCTTCGGCTTCGAGCATGTCGGCGGTGCCGGTGACGTTGCGGGCGTAGGGCAGGACGAGGCGGATCAGTCCGTCTCTGCGGCCTCCGTGAGTGAAGGTTACGGCGTCAACGTCGACCTTCTCCATTTCTCCGTAGCGGACGAACCCCTGCGTGACGGCGCGGACGCGCATTGTCGGGTTCTTGTACTCGCCCTCGGCAGTGATGCGATAGATACATCGCCCGTCAATCTCCTCGGGCGTGGCGATGATCTGGAGCGGCGAGCGGAGGTCCTTGATTTCGATGCGTCCTTCCGGGTGTTGCGTGCCATACGGTTTCTCCACAGCTTGTCGCAATAGGAAGCGGAGCGGTCGGTCGTACATCTCGCCGTCGGGGAACTTGGCTTGATTGTGAGTACCCTCGACGGGGATCATGCCACCAAGCTCGACGAGCTGCCCGCGAATTTCCTCTACACGCTTCTCGACCCCGGGTTTCCCGCTGAACGTCCAGACCGTGCCTATGCCGTCCTTGACATACAGCCCTACGGTGATTTCGTGGAAGTTGGGGTCCATGGGGATAAGTTCCATGCACTTGCCGTACGTGGCAATCACCTCACGGACTCTTCCCCTCTTGGCGTTCTTGAGACTGGTCATTCTGTGTTCCCTCCCTACGAATCGCGTGTTTTAAGAAGCGCCTACCGGGTAACCGACGGTAGTGCGTTCATGGATCGCGTCGGCAAACCGTTCGATGTGCTTGGGAGTCGTGCCGCAGCAGCCGCCGATGATATTGATGCCGATGTCGGCCAACTTCAGGAAGCGCTCGGTCATGTACTCCGGTGTCTCCGGATAGACGATCTGGCCTTGTCGTATCTCCGGGATGCCGGCGTTCGAGTGGATAAGCATGTAGCCGTCGTAGGTTTCTCTGATTATCTCTGCGATCTCGACCATGCGGTCGCTGCCGTTGCCGCAGTTCGTGCCAACCACGTCCGCGCCTGCGTCGCGGAGTCGCTTGGTGGCCGAGGCGGGAGTGTCGCCCATCATCGTAAACCAGCCGCGTGGACCCTTGTCGTACATCATCGTGGACATGACGACCAAATCCGTGTGCTCCTTCGCGGCCCTGAGCGCGAGGAGCGCTTCCTCAACCGAGATCATCGTCTCGATGACGACCGCGTCGGCCCCACCCTCTTCCAGGCCGGTCACCTGGTCGACGAAGGCGTCATACATCTCGTCATCGGCGGTCGTGCCTCCGTTGCTCTGGAGGATTTCACCCGTAGGTCCGATGGAACCGACCACGAAGTGCCACGGTGAGGCCACGCTCCTTGCGTGTGTCGCGGCCAAACGGTTGAACTCTCGCGCCTGGCCGGAGTACCCATATTTATCCAGCATGAAACGGGAGCCTCCGAAGGAAGCAGTCAGCACCATGTTGGACCCTGCGTTGAAATAGTCAGCGGCCATTCTCCGTATGATCTCCGGATGATCGGCATTGAACGCCTCCGGGCACCCGCCCGGTTCAAGGCCGCGTGCTTGGAGATAGGTGCCCATTGCGCCATCAGAGATAAGGACGTCTCCCGTTGCCAGTCGTTCGAGTATGGTCGGTTGTTCCATCGGTCTTCCTCAACCGCCCTTCATCCAGTCGTCGATCGCGCCGGGAGCGGTGTCGCGCTTGCCTGCGTTGTGGAGGTCGCGGATACGCGCTACGAAATCGGTTGGAAACCCGCTGTTGTACCGCGCCGCAGTCTGAGTCGCTGCCTCCTCGGCCGTTCCCTCGACCTCGAAGTGTTCACCCCAGTTCCAGGCCATCAAGTAGTCGTCTGTTCCGGCGCTGCCGTCGAACATTGAGATCGCGTCCGCTCCATGCTGGAATCGCTCATCGAGGGGCTTGGACACCTGCTCCGGCCCATCCGCAGCCTGCACCTGCACGGGAATTTCCTTCCAATACATTACGCGCACCCTTGCCATTCGTTTCCATTCCACCTCGGAAGGAGACTCGGTTCGATAACCATTATAGCCCGTACTCGTCGGCATGTGCGCGATGACACCAAGAAGGGCAGGCAACTTTTGTCGCGAGCAAAAGATGTCGCCGATTTACCACCTGTAACCTATAGCGCATCCGGCAAGACCGGATATATAATCACGACAAGACCCCCAGCGAGGAGTGATCGGTCTTGGGTGATTTCCTTGGTGGCCTGCCGACGGTGCTAATAGCGACTGCCGGCGGCTATTTGCTAGGCTCCATCCCGCTGGCTTACCTCATCAGCAAGCGTCACAGCGGTGTTGATATCTTCGAGGTAGGCACGGGGTTGCCGGGCGCGTCAAACGTCATGCGCAACGTGGGCAAATTGCCCGCGGTCATGGTTTTCCTCGGCGACATGGCTAAAGGGGCCCTTGCGATCCTTTTAGGTAATGTCATGGGCGTTGAGAGTCCCTGGCTGCTTCTTCCTGCTGGCGTGGCGGTCCTAGGTCATTGGAAGTCGATGTTCACCGGCTTTCGGGGTGGTGACGGCCTCGTCACCCTGGGAGGCTCGATCTTCGCGCTGTTCCCGGTGTACGGATTCATCAGCATGGCGGTGGCGTCGATAGTGGCGCTCGGTGGCCAGAAGCTGCCTTACTCATCGCTATTGAATGTGGTTTTCGGGTATGCCACGCTGGCGGGGCTGACGGTCTACTTCAACGGCGACACGACGCTTGTGTTCGGCATGGGCGGTCTCTGTGGACTCGTTCTCGCCCACGCGCTGCTCGGTCATCGCCGTCGCAGACGAGCCGGTGATGAATGGCAGACCGACGAGGAATGGGACGAGGTGGCAGACTCAACCGGGGCGACCGAGCAGTCCTCCTAGCCTAGTTCGTCCCGATACTTCTCCCTACTGCTTTTGATGAAGCCGGAATAGGGCAGCGCGTTTTAAGGGAACTACGATCCCTGCAGCGCCACGCACGTCGTCGTGCGGATGACGCCCTGGAGTGTGTGGATCTTCTCGCCTACGAGGTCACTCACCCCTTTGATGGTGGGAGCAGTAACGATCGCGATTACGTCCACAGGCCCCGTCACTCGAACCACGTCGACTATGCCGTTTTGCCCGGATAGGCTGTCGACGACCGCCGTCGAGTAGCCTGCAGCGACCTCAATCAAGATGAATGCTCGGACCAAAGCTAGTCCTCCTAACCCGCAAGATTAGCTTTCAGGATACCGTCAGCCGACGTAACTAGACAACCACAGTGCGACGATCGCCTGCTCTTGAATGGAGACTTCGCGGGTAGGTCAGTCCGGCAGTTCCGCCACGAACCCGGCTTCCACAAGCATTCCCGACTGAAGCTCTACGCCGTAGCAGCGTCGGTTTGGGGGATGTGTGCCGAAGTATTCCTTCCAGACTATGTTGATCTCGCCCACGTCGCGGTTCACGTGCTGCAGGTATATACGAGCGGAGCACACGCTCGTCTTATCGACTCCTGCCGTCGCCAGTATCTCGTCGAGCTGCCGAAATATCTCACGCAGCTCCATGGCCGCTCCGCCCTCAACCGGAGTCGTGGTGCCGGGCTTCATGCCGGTCAAAACCGTTTCCAAAGTTCTGCCGCTGTGGATCACGGCTGAACTAAACGGTCTATCGAGGTTTGATCCTATGAATTCCATCTAGATCTCCTTCTAGTCCTTTATCTTTCGTTTCTTTAACTAATCGCAGATCTCTTACTCGCCCCGTTTCTTTCCGGTCTTCCGCTCGTAGAGTTCCCATGTGCGGTCATTGAAGGGGTAGTACTTGCCCGGCGAGACGTTCTCGATGGCTAACTGCGCCTTGACGACCTCTTCGACCGCGTGTCGTTCCTCGGCTATTCTGATCACCTCATTCACCATAGCACGGGGAACCACCACCGCGCCGTCGTCGTCGCCTACCACGCCGTCCCCCGGCCTTACGAGCACACCGCCGCATTGTATCGCGTCATTGACCTGCCACGGCCAGAAATCGGAGGGGCCCTGCTTCGCGGTAGTCGAATAGGAATACACGGGGAATCCGTATTCCTTGAGCGCAACGCTGTCCCGCACTGAGCCGTCGGTCACAAGGCCTCCCACCTTCCTCTGGAGGAGGCGGAAAAACTTAATGTCGCCGCCCACGGAGCTGTATTTCCATCCCATGGCGTCGATGACCAGCACCGTGCCCGGGCCACATTGCTCGAAGGCCACGTACTCCGCCGACTGATCCCCTTTCGGCTTGTCTTCGGCAAGATCGGGCCGGTGGGGGACGTAGCGCAGCGTGACTGCCCGTCCCGCCATGTGCTGGCCCGTCTGCAAGGGCCGCGCTCCCTCTATCATCGTCGGAGGGTAGCCCTGGGCCCATAGGGCGTCGATAATCGTCTGGGTGGGGATGCCTCTTAGCACCTCCAGTTGCTCATCAGTGATTTGTGCGTCCTGAGTCACGTGTTGCCTCCCGGTCTCGTTCTCGCGGGGCGCTATTGTATTCAAACATAGCGCTTGAAACAATTGTGGGCGAGTTGCTAATGGGCTAAAGAGAATCGAGGTGAAGCGCAGCAGTGTCCGACAGTGAATCAAGACAGTATATTCGTGAGGTTTGGCAGCCTTATACCCTGCACTCAGAGAACGAAGATATCCTGTGCAACCTGAATCCGGAGCCGACTTCCGGTGGCGAAACGACCCTCTGCATAATTCCTACTCAAGCGTAGGACGTAGTCGCGACCCTGCATCACTGAGGTAAAAGCCGAACGTGATGTCCCAATGGCTCGACAGGCTCACCGGTGCAGGAGCCGGTATTCTCCTGATCCACGGTGAACACTGCGACGACCTTCAACTCCTGGCCGAACGGGCCGGACAAGGACTGGACGGCTTCACGCACGACATGACATGAGTATCCCGGGCCACGACGGCACCAGGGCTGAGTCCGACATCCTGGTGCCGTCGTGCCATGGCTTCGAGAACGGTCCTTGCTGTAAGAGACTTATATCTGGTATTCATGTGCCAAGCCGACTATCCTGAGATGTGCGATTCTCGCTTTGGTCATCCATAGAGTGCCGATGCAGTATTGACATTTGCCGAATAGGAAGATATAGTCCATGCCGTTTTTGGTAAAAGTGGACCATTAGCAAAGTAAAGAGGTTGAAAAACAGAAGGGAGTACATATGAAAACTAGGTATTGGAAGTATAGTATCGCTGCCGTCTTCGCGGCTGTGATTCTGGCTGTCGTGGGCATTGCCTGCGCTGCCGAGGAACCGGACGACCCGGCGCAACCGGCGGCTGCCAGAGCGGCTGCCCCGGCGGCGGAGGCAGCATACCCGACGGACCAAGCTGTTCCTGAGGCACCGTCACAGGTCCAGCAGCAGCCGGCTCCTGCAGCGCCCGCCATGGCGCCACAGCAGCCTGAAGCCGCCATGGCGCCACAGGCAGTTGGCGGCTCCACATCGTCTGTGGCAGCTCGCACGGGCGACGACAGTATGATGGATACGATGGAAGCCGCCATGTACATGCCTGAGAAGATCGAGCCGGGTTCGTTCGGTCGGGCGTTCCATATCATTTCGGGCACGTCCAACGAGAACTTCCCGCAGGTGCCGTACAAGGAGTCTCCTATGTCGGCAGCCGCTGTGAAGGCCGGTACGATCCTGCCGGTTGATCAGCGACTTCCCGACTGGCAGAACGTCTTCATCCTCCCGCCAGGTGACGAGATCGGAGTGTACGGCGGAAGCCTGAGGACGACTCGCAGGGGCAACATCACCCAGACAGATATGGGCATGGGCTATGGCCTTGAGATGTCCCCCGACGGACTTCTTCTCGTACCCAGCGTCTTCCGCGTGTTCGAGTCGAACGACGCGGGTGACGAGTTCACCTTCATGATGCGTAACGGCGCGCGCTGGTCGGACGGACATCCCCACACGATGGAGGATATACGGTTCGCCCTCGAGGACCTGATGCTCAACAAAGAGCTGATGCCCGGTCTTCCCGCCGTGCTCAGGTCGCCGATCACCGGCAACGACATGAGAGTGCAGATCGTCGACGATTCGACCTTCAAGGTCTTCTTCGACGACCCGAACTTCAGCTTCATGGAGTCGACGGCGATGAACATCTTCTCCGGCATCAAGGGATGCCCGAGGTGCTTCATCTCGCCTTCGCATATTCAGAAGCGGTACCACATCAAGTACAACAATGCTGAGATTCCGGCGATTCTTGAGGCGAACAACCAGCCGAACTGGGTGAAGAACTTCTCGTACATCAGGAACGTCCGTGGATTCCAGGGTCCGCCGTCGGAGCCTATCCCGACCGAGTTCGACATCAACTACATCTACAGGGGCGATAACCACTACAACCCTGTGCTCGGCGGTTTCTGGGCGCGTAGTCAGGTGCCGGGAGCGGAGTCGACCGAGTTTGAGCGCAACCACTACCACCCGTCCATCGACCCTGAGGGTAACCAGCTTCCGTACATGGACGAGTGGATAGGCATTCGCACCGAGAGCCGAGAGGTCGGCATCTTCCGCACCATGAACGGTGAGAGCGACTGGTCTCGCTGGGACCTCAACACCGCCGAAATGCCGCTCTATCTCGCCAACTCCGAGAAGGGCGACTACAGCGTGCTGAAACACGACTCGCCCGACGGTTCGGACTCGACGTTCATCAACAACCAAGAGTACGTGGATGACCCTGAGCTCGGACAGTTGCTCCGAACACACGACTTCCGTGTCGCCCTCTCCCTTGCGTGGGACAGGAACGGCACCAACCAGTCCCTCGCCGCAGGGCTCGGGACTCCGCAGAACATGATGCCCCATCCTTCGACCCCGTACTTCCCGGGTGAGGAGTACAGGACATTGGACACCGAGTACGACCTCGACCGCGCCAAGGCCCTCATGGAAGATATGGGCTACACGGACGCGGACGGTGACGGCTACCTGGACAAGAAGGACGGCTCCGGACCTCTGTCCATGTTCTTCCAGTCGAGCTCGCACTACCCGTTCGTAGAGTGGCTGCAGAGCGACTTCAGGGCATTGGGAATTAAGCTGAGCATTGCCGACCAGTCTTCTCGCGCCGGCAACACCAGCATCCCGCCGACCGAGTACTTCGAGTTCTTCTCCTCCACCGAGGGTGGAACGAACCCGTGGTCCAACGCCTGGAACCGCGTGGCCCCGACGACGAAGGACCCACAGGGTCCCGCCATCGGCCAGTACTACGCGACCCGCGGTGAAGAGGGAATGCCCCCGACGGGTCCGGACGAGAAGTACACCGATGTGTACGGCAACATGGCCCCCGACGGCACGTACCCCGCTGACATCAGCGGCAACATGCTCAGGCTTCAGGAGCTGATTACCGAGGGATGGACGGTTTCCCTGCTGTCGCCGAAGCGCATCGAAGCCGGGCAAGGTCTGTTCCGCATCAACGCGGAAGAGAAGTACAAGATCGGTGGCCTCGCCTACGCCGGCCTGTTCCGCGCACTGAAGATCAAGCGCAACAACATGCGCAATGTGCCGAAGAACTGGTCGCCCGCAGGCGGTCACCCGATGGAGTGGTTCTACTTCGAGGACGGGATTGACAACCTCAATCACCCGGGCAACAGGTCGAAGCGCTACAGCAGCGTGAACTTCCTCGACGCGAACTACTGGGACTAATCGCTGAACAAGAAATAGCCCCCGGCGGTCTTACTGGCTAGGGACAAAAAGCGGGGCCGGTCGAAAGTCGACCGGCCCCGTTGCATTTTCCTGCCGGGCGAGAGATTCGGAGAACGAAGTCCAGCCCTAGCGGAAATGGACCCTTTCGGGTTTCAGGCTAATGATGATCCTGTCCTCGGTGCGAAGCTGCTCCATGCGGGCCTGCACCCGCTCAGGGCGGACATAGCGGCGAACGATGGCCTCAGTGACAGGCCAGATCGAATCGTCGTCGATGACTTCCGCAGTCCCTCTAACCGCCACGTACTCCTGCGCCAGCGGGTCCGTCAGCACGCACACGGCTAATCGGGGGTCACGAACGAGGTTTCCGTACTTCACCCTCTGCTTGGTCGTCGATATGGCGATCCTGTCGTTTAGGTACACATACCAGTTCGGGGTTAGCTGCGGCATACCGTCCCGCCCAATGGTGGCGACAACGGCGATCTTCGTTGGCGCGAGGAACTCGCTTAGGCGAGAGAGGTCTTCCTTTGAGGGAGTTGCAGGCACGTTACTCCTCCTTTCGTCCGGCTAGGGGTCGTTGACGAGGGTAGGGGCGAAGCATACCATAGCCGCGTCCGCCGCCGAACTACCATGACCTCTTTGGACAATCGCAGCGACATCCCGGCCGGCCTCCTGAAGGGGGTATCTCGGTCGTTCTATCTCACGATTCGTGTCCTTCTCCGACCGGTTCGAGAACCGATTCAGCTTGCATATCTTTTGGCGCGCGCGGCGGATACGATTGCCGACACCGATGCGCTGCCTTCGGATACCCGCTACGAGCACCTGAAACGGTTTCGCGCTCGGTTGGCAAGCAGGGACACTGAGCCTATCGGCGTGGTAGCCAGCCTCATTGATACGCGGTTTGGACCGGATGGCCCTGAGACTGAACTCCTAGAAGCCCTTCCCCGTCTGTTCGTTCTGCTCGACAACTTGCCGGAGAAAGACCAACGAAACGTGAGGCGCACCGTCGATACCCTGGTCCGTGGCATGGAGTTCGACTTGACCACCTTTCCGGCTCCTGAATCGGGCCGGATCGGCGCTCTCGACACCCTCGACGATCTCGATCTGTATACCTACCTCGTGGCCGGATGCGTCGGCGAGTTCTGGACCGACGTCGTGATCACCCACGATCCCGCGGTTCGGGAGTGGGATCGAGGTCGCATGGTAGATCTCGGAGTCAGGTTCGGAAAAGCCCTGCAGATGACGAACATCATCCGAGACGTTCCAAAGGACTTGAGGGTAGGGCGGTGTTACGTTCCTCGCGAGTTGCTGGAGTCTGTTGGCCTCACGCCGGAGGACTTGCTGAGTCCCGATGTAATAGAAAAGGCCGGACCTTTGCGATCCACCCTCGTGCGTCGTGCCCTCGGCTTCTATGTCTCCGCCGAGGAATACATACAGGCCACGCCCAGGCGAAGTGTGCGGCTTCGGCTGGCCATGATCTGGCCGGTTCTCATCGGACTCGCGACGCTGGACCTGCTATTACGCAGCCCAAAATGGCTCGACCCCGACATGCGAATAAGAGTCTCGCGCCCCTGGGTCTATGGGATGATGGTCCGCTCCGTCCCATGCGCGTGGTCGAATGCGTTCTTTGCGTCGTGGACGAAACGTCTACGAGCACGAGTCGAGAGCGCGTTGTAACGAAGCGCTAGTGGACCGAAATCTTTGAAATGAGGGGTAGGCGAGATTGGAGCAACATGGCTGTGCATTCGCCTTATCAGGTTCTCTGGATTCCTGCCTTCGCAGGAATGACGGGATGGGTTTTAGAAGGCGGGGTCATTGGCGCTCATGGGAATGCAGGTATTGTTCGAGCTCGGAATTGATCGTGGGTTGGTCCAGTACCCGGTTGTCAGTACTGTAGATGACGCTGTGCAGGAGGTTGAGGAGCTTTTGGCTCTCGTGTTTGGGGCCGGCTTTGCGTCGTAGTCCATGATGACCTTTGCGGCGCGTGCGCTCTCTCTGGCGTTGTTGGAATCGAAGCGCTCGGCCTGGATCACCAGGGCCTTGAGCATGAGTGCCCTCATGCCGGACCGAGCGAAGCTGGCGACGGCGTCTCGCTGCCTATCGTACTCTTCGCGGAAGGTGGGATCGTCCATCCAGCGGTAGACGGTCCTGCGAGTCACGCCAACGAGCTCGGCGGTCTCACTGACCGATTTGGCGGAGACCAGATGGGGGATTGCAAGCACCTGTTTTTCGGAGAGTTCTTTTTCGGAATTTGTGACGTCCTGTGACATTTTGTGACATTTCCCTCGTTATTGTAAAGTTTTGCGGCGGGTATTCACCCTCACCCCAACCCCCGTATCGGAGTACGGGGCAGGCCGTCTCCCAAGACGGGAGAGGGGGTAGGTTGGATTGCCGCATGTGAGTAGGATAGGACATGTGTTCTTTGATGTCAAGTCGGGGGAAGAAGGGTGCAGGGTGCTAGCAGACCGAATTCCCAGAAATCGCTCATGTCGGTTGCCACCGACACCACCAATCACGAGAATGGCAGTAGGGGGAATTCGCGAATCCCCCTACGTGAGGTTGTCTTCAGAGGAGTGGCGGGTAGAAGCGCAACGACAGGGCGGGTTACAAACCCGCCCCTACCAAGTCACAGTCCCGTTACTCTTCAATACTATGATGTTGGACCACTAGTCTAAAGCTTGTAGGCCGGGGGCAGGGTAGAGTAGAGCTATCCCGCCGGCATAGCCTCCGCTTCGGCCTTATACTGCTTCGCCTGGGCGACGATGTCCAAGCCGACCATTCCGCTGAAGGCATTGGTGAGCCGCCGTACCGTCGGGCCGATCTCGCCGTCGCCGACCGGCAGCGTGTTGAATTTCGTCACAGGCAGGATGAACATCGATGTGCTCGACACGAACGCCTCGTCGGCCCCATGAACGTCGTAGGCCTCGAGGTTCGTTTCCTGCAGCGGTATCCCCAGCTCGGCGGCGAGGTCGATAACCGCGCCGCGCGTGACTCCCCGCAGAATGTTTCGACCCTCCGGCGTGTAGATCACACCGTCCTTGACGATGAAGAAGTTGTTGCCCGTCCCCTCGGTGATGAAGCCATCCTCGTCGCTCAGAAGGGCATAGGCCTTCGGGTCGATCTTATGCGCCTGCAGGTTCGCCACCTGGTAGAAGACCCGGCTGCGGTTCTTGATCTTCGGATCTATGTACCTCGCGGGCACCGACTGCTGCTGCGTCAGTATGGAGTGGACGCCCGTGTCGTAGTAGTCGGCGATCCCGGCGAGATGCCACGTCAGCGGCCAGACGTTGATCGATATCGTCGGCTTGATTCCTTCGGGGAATACTGACGAATACAGCCCCAGTGGCCCGTTGGAGACGTTGTGCATGATCTGGTAGTCGACGCCTTCCGGCATCCGGTCCTTGTTGATCTCGATCGTCTCCATTGTCGCGGCCTCCATCTCGTCGATGTCCAGACCGCAGTCGATCTCCAGGATCTTGATCCCCGCGTACAGTCGCTCGAGGTGATGCCGTAGCCGGAACGGTTCCATGTTATAGCTCCGCGTCATCTCGAACACCATGTCGCCGAACATCAGGGCCGTGTCGAAAATCGACACTCGCGCCTCCGATTCCGGTACGAAATCGCCGCTCATGTAGACCAATCGTCCTTCCGTCATTCTCCGTTACTCCTCGTGATTAAGAGTTGCCTTCCTTCTTTGTCATAATCCTACAGGCATTTGCGATCGAATTACGGTGATGGCTCCCAATGTTTCTCAATCGTAAACATGACGGCCTTCTTGCCGGTTTCCGGCAAGATCGCGTCGTTGACGTACGCGATCACCTCTGCGTGAATGTCGCTTGCCGCCCATGCAGCCCGCCGTTCTTCACTTTCCCAAAACGAGACCACTTCGACAGTGAAGTCCTGCTCCGGCAGTCCGACCTTGGCCGCGGCCTCTCCTTCGTACGGCTTGAGCATGACGCCGCGAATGAAACCGGGCTGTCGAGCCATTGCCTTCATCCACTTGTCGCATATCGCGGACTCCAACTCGGCTTCACACCCCGGCTTGGCCGTCAGCCGCATGTTCAAGGTTATCATGGCGATTTAGCCTACTCCTCGTTGGGCCTGGGAAGCACAGAAAAAATGCCTGCCCGCAACCGCGAATCCGATGGTATCCCACGCTCTAAAGGGGTGTCAACGACGCTTTCAGGACGCCTTACCTACAGGCCTGAAAGCCCTCAGAATGCCCCGATTTACATGTATCATGATATACGAAATAGTTTTCAGTATTCCACATGCGTGAATTGTATTATGTGTATTATCGTGCGAATTCTTACGAAATCAGGTAAATGAAAGGGAAAGTTGACACGACATCAGGCCATCATGTACGTTGTACCCAATCGGGTGGATTGGCTTGGAAAGGTAGTGGTTATTTATAGCTTTATATCAATAGGGAAAGGAGGATGACATGCTGCCAGAGGTAACGCTCAAGAGCGTATCGAGAGATGATATTGACAGGATTGCGTGGTGGCTGCAGGATGACGATTTGTCCAGCCGATGGTTCGGTCAGTACGGCGCTGACGACCCCGTACACCCGGGGTATGACCCGCGGCATATGCTCGAGGCTAGCGATTGGGAGTGGCGCAGGACCTTCAGCGACCCGCGCCGGGCCATATTTTCCATCTACAACGTCGTCGACGAGCATGTCGGTGAGTGCCAGGTGCAGCTAGACGGGGAGGGTGGCGCGGAGTTGTCCGTCCTCATCGGGAGGAAGGACCTGTGGCACCACGGCTACGGTACAGCCACGATGCTGGAACTGCTGGACAGGGTCTTCAACACCATGGGACTGGAATCCGCGTGGGTGACGGTTCCCATCGAAAATAGGCCGGCAATAGGTCTATTCGAGAAGCTTGGCTTTGTGATAGCCAGCGGAAGCAACGTCAAGCACGGCGAGATAGACGTAGCCCACATGGCCGTTTCGTCCGCCCGGTATTCGGCAAAGGACTCTCGGGCGCACAAGGAACAGGAGATCACGCCGGTCGTGGCGATTACGGGACTTCCCGGAAGCGAAAGCGAGGCGCTGGGCCAAGAGATCGCCCGCCTGCTCGACAGCGAGTTCATCGGCGACGAGATCAAGGACCCGCTCAGCGAGAGGCTCCAGTGCTCCAGGGCGGAGCTTGAGTCGTTCGAGACCAGTCACAAGTCCTTCTGGATGCGCATGCTTGCTTCCATCGTCGTGCCTACGGAGGTCACCACGGCCTACGAGAGCGGCTATCACGCCTACGTTCCCAGCAGGCCGTACGAGTACGACGAACTGCTCCACGAGCCGCTCTCCAAGCGACAGTACGTCAAGAAGCTGCGGCGAATCGTCCGGCGGCGCGCGGCGGAGGGCAATGCCGTGCTCCATGGGAACGGGACTCACCTCTTCCTACCCGATCAGGTCGACGGTCTCACGGTATTCGTGTCGGCGTCAGCAGAATCGCGGTCCGTCCACCTCGCCCAGTACAGGGACACGCCAGAAGCCTCGCTCAAGCGCCTCCAACGCGCCGACAAGGAGCACCGTGAGATATTCAGGCGACTGTTCGACTGCGAGATCGACGATTCAAGCAAGTTCGACATCACGGTCAATCTCGATCGGATGACGATCGCCGACGCGGCAGAAGTCATCGTGGATGTCCTGAGACGACGAGGAGCGGACAGGGCTCCCGCTCAGGCAACTCCGAAGGGCGTCACGGTCGGCAGCTAACGGGCAAGACGGGCTACCGAAGTTAACTAAAATCCCCGGATCGTTCTCCAACACGGTCCGGGGATTCCGTTTTCCTAAGTCGGTGTTCGTGAAGGCGTTCAAGACACAACAGTCTCTCCCCCGTTCGGCGTGGGAGAGATACAGAGAGGGGGCGCTTCCTACCGCTCCCACTCCTCACGAAGTATCCCGTAGTACACCATGTCATGTCTTTGGCTTGAGTCCGTGCCGGGCACTTCACTTCGCAGAATGCCCTCCCTGGTCATGCCGATACGCTCCATCACGCGCCACGACCGTTTGTTTTCGACAATCGCTACTGCATGAATTTTGGCTAGGCAGAACGTCTCGAAGGCCCAGTCAACGACGGCGCGGACCGTCTCCGTGGCGTAGCCGTTCCCCCAATGCACTCGCGCGATGGCGTACCCCATCTCCGCAGTCTGACGTCTCTTGTCGACACTCAGATTGATGCCGCCGATCACCGTATCGTCGAGCACGACTGCGAATGTTGGGTGTGACTTCCAGTCCTTGAGAAATGACTCGGCGACGAACTGCTCAGCGTGTACGCGCTCATACGGGTAGGGTAGAGGCAGGTATCGCTGCCACTCCTCATCGTTCGCGAACGCAACTACATCGTCCACATCCGTCAGACGAAACCGGCGCAGCGTGAGGCGCTTGGTCTGTAATACAGGGTGTTCATCCGGCATGAGTTACGACTCTCCACTGGTTGAATGGGACGTAGCCTGACTTGCAGGCGACTACTTACCAGTCTATCGATTACTCCGGTCTTGTAGATATGTTTTCGGGTCATGCCCGATGCCTTTGTCACCGTCAACCTTCATCAGATACTATGAGAAGGTGCGACTTCTCACGGTTCTCGCTTTAGGAATTTTCCTCTTCGCCCTAGTCGTCACCAGCACGACGGCCAACGGCGGAATGCTCGTCCACCGCGAGCAGCAGGGTGGGTACGACATCGCTGTGACCGTATGGCCGCCGGAGCCGAAGACCGGGCTACTGGTCTTCACCGTGCTCATCCAGGCCGTCGCGTCCACCAACGGCGGCGATGAGGCCCACCTCGCTCCCATTTCCTCCGATCTGACCCTTCGCGGTGAAGGGCCATCTGATGCGACGGTAGGGCCTTTCCAGCCTCAGACCGTGCTGCCGGGATTCAGCCATTTCGATGTACGCATACCCGTAGGCCAGGAAGGGCAGTGGACCTTCACCCTCGATGTCTCAGGTCCTCTTGGAGGCATCACGACGAAAGTCCCCCTTGAAGTCCTGCCAAGCGACAGCAGAGGCCTGCTGACTTGGCTCCTCATAGGAGGTTGGACAGCTGGCATACTTCTCTCAGGTGCCCTCTTGGTGCTGTTCTTCCGGCGACTTCGACGCACATCCGATACTCGCGAAGGGTGATCCCCGGCCCATCATCCACAGGTGTGCGATGCATGCCAAACTGTGCCCCCGGATCCCAAACCCCTCTGGATTCCGGCCTCCGCCGGAATGACGGTGCTGCGGTGTTGAACCAAACTCCATCGCTCTCATCCTTATGGACAGGGCAACGGCGCTTGTCTATAATATGAAGACACCAACCTCGGCTGATAGCTTGCGGCTGAGGACCCTGGCCGAGGTGGCGGAACTGGTAGACGCGCAGCGTTGAGGGCGCTGTGGCCGCAAGGCTGTGAGGGTTCGAGTCCCTCCCTCGGCACCATGTCTACAGGATGAGGCGGCGTAGCCAAGTGGTCTAAGGCGGAGGTCTGCAAAACCTCTATTCGGCGGTTCGAATCCGCCCGTCGCCTCCACTCTTCCTAAGGCGCTAGCAGCACTTTGCCCATCGTCCGACGATTCTCGAGGTCGTCCTGCGCGCGTCCCGCGTCGGCAAGCGGATACGTATCATGGATGTGTAGTGACAACTCGCCCGATTCCACCCACCCCAACACGTCACCCGCCCGCCACGCCAGTTCCTCTCGCGTGGCGACATGGTCGTTCAGTCCCGGCCTCGTGAAGAACAGGGACTTGGCGTTGATGACCGACACCGGCAGTGACTGCACCGCCCCGCTCGCGGCCCCATACAGCGCCATCATCCCTCGTGGTCGTAGACTCGCAAGGCTGTCATCGGCCGTCGCCTGGCCCACGGAGTCGTAGACGACGTCGACGCCCCGACCGTCCGTAATCTTCATCGTCTCTTCGCGGAAGTCCTGCTCGGTGTATAACACAACGTGATCGGCCCCGACGGATCGCGCCATTTCCGCCTTCTGCTCCGTCGAGACGGTCGTGATCACGGTAGCTCCCAACTGCTTCGCCATCTGAATCAGCAGCCGCCCAACCCCGCCGGCTCCTGCGTGAATCAAGCAGGTATCCTCCGAACCCAGGGGGTAGGTGGAATAGCAAAGATAGTGGGCCGTCATCCCTTGTTCCAGCACGGCCGCCGCCTCTTCCATGCTCACGCTGTCAGGTACGCGAACGACCTGCCACTCCGGGATGACCATCTTTTCGGCATACGAACCCAGCGACAGGCCCGCCATAGCGACACGGTCTCCTACCGCAAGGTCGGTGACATCCGCTCCGATCTCAGTCACCGTTCCTGCCACCTCGTATCCCGGAATCAGAGGAAGCGGTCGCGGATACATCCCGCGCCGTACGTAAGTGTCGATGAAGTTGATCCCGATGCGCTCAACGTCGATGAGCACCTCACCCACCTCCGGAACGGGGTCGGGGACATCCACGTATTCGAGCACCTCCGGCCCTCCGGTTCTTGTCATCCGTATCGCTTTCATTAGGCGTAGTTTCTCTTTCCGTGTTCCCGGATTCGCAGGGTTCTGCACACAATCGCCCTAGTTCATCGCATACCCGCCGTCCACGTTCAGGGCCTGCCCTGTTATGCCACTCGCGGCGTCGGACGCCAGGAATACGACTGCGTTCGCGATTTCTTCAGGAGTCTGTTCTCTGCCTAGGGGCGTATTGCCCGCCACGAACTGATCGAACGACTCGCGGGTCGTCATCTCATCGTCGATGCCTTGCCCGATCCGTCGGCTGGCAATGCGCTCCCACATCTTCGTCCACACCAGGCCAGGGCACACGCAGTTCACATGAATGCTGTACGGAGCGAGATCCGTGGCGTAGCACCGCGTCAGGTTGATCGCCGCCGCCTTTGACGCCCCATACGCGAAATTCGTCCGCGTTCCCGTGCGGCCCGCGACCGACGCGATATTTACGATCTTGCCGTACTTGCGGGGCTTCATGTGCTCGACCACGGCGTCAGTGACCCTGGCTATGCCGTGGACGTTCACCTCATGTATGTAGCTCCAATCGTCATCGTTCGGGCGGTCGCGTCCTTCCCAGCCGGGCGCTCCTATGGTCCCGGCATTGTTGATCAAGATGTCAATGCGTCCGTACTCGCCGAGCGTTTGTGCGGCCAAGTTTTCCGTCGAATCACTGTCGGTCACGTCCACCGAGACCGCGATGGAACGACCTCCATGCTCATCGATCTCCCCGCAAACGGCCTGAGCATCGCCCTCGTTGATGTCGGCGACCACCACGTCCGCCCCATTGCTCGCCAGCACGTGTGCGATGGCGCGTCCGATGCCTCGTCCACCGCCCGTTACGATGGCGACCTGGTCAGAAACGTCCATATTCTTTCCTCCGATTAATCGTTCGTCGTAGTCGTTGTTGTCTCGGCAATCGCGAAGACCGCCGAGGTCCCTTGCCTGCCTATCGCGCGGATCCAATCGTCGCGCACGTACACCACTCCGCCAATGGACTTGCCGTTGAAGGATATCGTAGCCTCGTTGGCGAAGAACAGCAGGGAATGTGTTACGACCGCGCCGTTATTGTCCGGTCCCGGTCCTTCGAGTATCACCGGTGGATGAATGCTCGTCCACACTGCCTCAACCGCCCCGCCTTCCGCGTCGATGGTCCACGACGGCATGGTTCGCACGTCTCCGCTGCGTGTGATCTCGGCTTCCAAGATCGGCATGTCGTGCCGGTAGAAATTGTTATTGCTCGGGCCCCGTGCGACCGTCTCGGTTATGAACTCCGCCAACTTTACGCTGTCCGTATATATGCCTGTGAAAGCCTCATCAGGAATATCAATGAACGCCACGTGTCCTTCACCGGCGGAGCTGTATGCGACTCGATAGAGACTGACGCGCCCAACGTCCGCCTGGTTATCGTGGTTCTTGAGATAAGCGATCCAGTGTTCGCCCGACCAAACCAGCGCCTTGTCTTCCGCAACTCGTTCTGCGCCCAAATCAAATACCTCAGTGAAATCCTAGTTGAACTTGAAGGCGTACAGGTCCGCGTCCTTCAGCACGAACCTCAAACGCACCGGGCTGCCCTGGAACGAGCTGACATCGGGGCCACCGGCCCACGAGACGCGATAGTCGAACTTGTCGCCGTACTGCTCCGGCGAGTCAGCCAGGGTGAATCCCTGCTGTGGCCGACCCTGATCGTCCTGGATTTCGACCTGCACCGAACCCACCGCCGAAGTCGAGTAGTTGATTTCCAGCTCGCTGCCCTCGAATACAATCGGTTTCGTGATGAACTCACCACCTCTATAGCCCGCGTTGACGGAAACAAAGCCGTCCGTTCGCAGTGTGTAACGCGATATGCGAGTCGTGGGGTAGCGCCAGTGGTCGGAACAGTACATGCTCAGCGTGTCTTCCGAAGTCTGGAAGATTCCCCGCTCGAAGTATATCCCCCGCTCATGCCAGTTCTCCATATCCAGCCCCGGACGGATAAACGCCTCTTTGAACGTGCGATCCCACGTGATACCGTCCCGGCTGCTCATAAAGGCGATGTCGTTGACACCGGGACCGCCCACCCAGTCGGGTTCAGGCGTGTGCTCGAGCACTAGGCGGGAAGGGAACATGAGGTACGTGCCCGGTGCCCGCTCGTAAGGGACGCAGGCGTTGGTGTACAGGTGCTCGTCAGGCACTTCTCCGGTATCTATCAGCTCGAGGCCGCTCCAGTTGACGAAGTCGTCGGACATAGCGCGCCTGATCCAGCGAACTCCCCCCTTGAATGGGCCGTCCGACCCGCCGACGCCCCTCGTATAGATCACGTACTGATTCGTCCACTCGTCCCAAAAGGCGATGTTGAATGAATCAAAGGGGTCGTCCGTGAGAATCGGAGCGTCCTGCATCAGGTCCCAGTTGATCCCGTCCGACGACGACAGCGCGAGAACGCAGGGACCGGGCGCGCCGAGCTGCTCTCCCTCCACACGTCCCGTCCGCACGACGCCTTTGTACCGCCGTTCGGGAGGCTCCGCCGGATTGGTGTCGATGAACACGCAGAGATTCGCCCCCGGCTCCATCCAGATGAGGTTATTGTCCTTTGAGCCGTCGAACTCGACCAGACCGAGGTTGGGTTTCCTCCAGCAGATGCCATCCTCACTCTCCGCATATGCCGTGTGACGCGGGCTGGCCGCTCTTACGTCGGAGCCTTCGTGATCGCATCGGTAGTAGCCACGGTACAGGTCGCCGTCGCGGATTACCGACATATAGGCGACGCTCGACCTGTCCCAGGGCTTGTCGCCCACCAGAACCGTCTCTCGCCGAGTGGGGGAGTGCATGGTTCGCTTCGCCCCGCTCATCGTGTCGAGGATCAAGTCGTCGAGAAATAGCTGTCGATTGATACCGATGTCGATGGGGTTCTGCATGTGACTGGTCTTGCATTGAATAGAGATGGTCTGCCTAGCCTGACGATCCCTTACGAACGCTTTCAGTTCGACAATATAGTCGTCTATTCGGGAATGTGGCTATCAAAGTAGCGTCTGTTAAGCGTCGGTTATCGAGGATGCCGCCAAACTACAAATAGGGTATCGACCCATAGCTCATAAGTCTACCGCAGCGAGGAAAATCCTTCTGTAACCCTATCGACCAATGTCGTTACTCAAATGTTCATAAGCGGTTGGAACCACTCTGGCTAGTCTGCCGTGCGACTCACCCCGGGCGGGATAATCATCTCGCACTTGGGACCGCTCGCCCGACTGAGCTTCCGGTCAAGAGTAGCAAACGGACAATCAAATGATTCCGCCATCGCCACGTACCATGCGTCATAGCTGGTGAGGTTCTGTCGCAATTCCCATACCCGCTCTGCAAACGGCGTAAACGGGAACAGTTCGAGTTCGAGGCGCAGCATGGAGGCGTGCGCTAAAGTGGCCTCGATTTCGGATATCTCGTGAGATCGTTGCAAGCGACGGAGAACATTGCTGGTCTCGACCAGAACCAGTTCGGGGGCGACCAACGGGCCTTCAGTTACGATTGCTTCCGACCACTCGCCATCTGGACCCGAATCCACAAGGGCCGAGACTAGGACACATGAGTCGACGACCTTGGTCAAGTCCTGTCAGCGTCGCGGGCGGCCAGAATTGCTGAGGTTGGGACTTGAGTCCTATAGGCTGCCTTGCGTTCGCGTATTTCGCGCACCCATTCGTCAACCGAAGGGCGCGACGCTATGCGCTCTAACTCTCCGCGCAGAAACTCTTGCATGGACTGACGTTGGAGCGACGCGCGAACCGCGAGCTCGTCGCGGACGGCTTCGGGGACGCCCCTTATGGTGATCTGAACTGCCATGTCATAACTCCCTTGAATGCATTATGACAGCATTGCAAGTGTTCTGCAAGCATCACAGTCTTCTCGATACTATTGAGAGGACAGGAGCGAAAGGGGACACCCCTTTTACACCTCCCAGTACACCATCTCCATCGGCAGCCCCTTGTAGTCCTCTGGCGGACATTCGGGTATCCTCCGAAGCCGCCCATGACAGCAACGTGCCGTCACCGCTGCCACCAGTGCATCGAGAATGTCGTCCTTGCCAACACCACCCCCAACAAACCTGCGGTAAGCCTCGCGGTACATCGCATGAGTCCGAGGCTCGAACCGTTCGAGGATGTGAATCCGCTGCTTCTCACCCTCTGGCTCTTTCTTGTTGAACTCCATGGCTTTCTGACCGTTCAAAGCCCAAAAACAGACCTCAGGATGCACCTCTCGCACCCTCGGAGTCGCGTTTGCGTCTCGGTCCCGTAGCAACCTGTCGACCTGCGCTATCTTGGGCGCTATGGCAAAGGCCTGTTTGCTTATTCCTTTTCCTTCAGGACGAGACTTGGTCTTGGTAGCGCATTGCTCGGCCTTCTTGGCAAAGTCGTAGTCTCCCGGAGACTCCGCCGCCTGCCTTACCGTCTGCCGTGTCGGCGCCGAGAACACACTCGACCTGCGATCTCCAAGCACTTTACGAGCCTTGGAGTCACACTCTCGTCCGTCCGGTCCCTCAGGCAGCCCAATCGGAATATCAACCAGCACCAGCTTGGCGTCTTGATAATAGTCGACCAGTTCGCTGAACGCAGGAAACACCTTCAACTCATAGCCACCAATGGTGTCGAACCCTACGCTGAACCAGCCCGCCGGACAGCCATCCACACCGACGTATTCACTCTTTGGCATCTCGTTATCCTTTATTTTAAACCATGCAGATTGCTACGGTTCAGTCACCGTGAGAACTTGGTTCGGAACTCCCCAAGCGAAGCACACACGAGAAATATGGCGAGCGCGGACTTGCGCCAACAATGAAATGGCTTCAGTATTCGTCCCTGTGAGTAGTGTAGGGGATTCCAGCAGAGAGCGCCCCCAGGCATGAGCTAGCATAATCGCAACACAGGTTCGAGCCCCGCATTCTCCTTGACGCTCCAAACGGGCCGCCGCTACAATGGAAGTCGCCGCACCTTTAGCTTCTTCGCCGTGCATGCACGTGGCCCGCTAGCTCAATCAGGCAGAGCAACTGACTCTTAATCAGTAGGTTCTCGGTTCGATTCCGAGGCGGGTCACTTTACACTGGTGTTCCTTACTGCTGGCAGAACCACATTGGGCAATGATTACAGTTCGTCTAACTGGACGCGAACCAGTCGGCGAGCTGCTGGGACTTTCCACTAGGTCGCTCAATTGAACTTTGGAGTGAGGGCCCGTCAATTATGCGGTGGGGGGCGCTTTGCCATAAGGCTCTGCCTCATTGTTGATGGCCACTTCAGAAGTTTGCAGGGGTACTATCTCAGGATTCTGTTTCGCCTGATCCTTGTCATTCATTGGATCAAAGATACGACGAACAGGCACTCTGCAGGTTTCGTGTGCTCACCTACGAGGTCGGAACTGTCCGGGTGAGATTCTTGTAGAATCACAGGACCGTCAAAGATGAAGAAATAGCCATGACCACGAGTGTGCTACAACGCCTGACGGGACATGAGACTAGGGTTCCCGTACGGCAGTACGGGGCGCTACTGCTCAAGTACCTCCGGCAGCAGAAGGGTATCGTGGCGCTCGCCTCTGTGCTGATCCTGACCAACATCAGCCTTCAGCTCGTCAATCCTCAGATCATGCGTTACTTCATCGACGAGGCGGTGGCGGGCAGTCCCCTCGGCAGACTCGTGGCTGCCGCCGGAGTGTTCATCGCCGTGGCGCTGGTGCAGCAGGTCATCAGCGTGCTTGCGACGTACACGAGCGGTCAGGTCGGGTGGAATGCCACCAACGCCCTGCGGTCAGACCTCGCGCGTCACGCGCTTTCGCTCGACATGCCGTTCCACAACAGCCGCACGCCAGGTGAGATGATCGAGCGCATCGACGGCGACTCGGAGACGCTCGGAGGGTTCTTCTCAACCTTCGCCGTCCATATTCTGGGCAACATCATCATGCTGGTGGCCGTCCTCGCGTTGCTATTCCGCGAGAACTGGCTGGCCGGTCTCGCACTTTCGGTGTTCGCCTTCGTTTCGACAGCGGTCATCATACGGATGCGCAACGTCTCCGTATCAAGCTGGAGGGTCGATCGAGAGGCGAGCACCGAGACGTACGGGTTTATCGAAGAGCGTCTCGCGGGCCGGGAGGACATAAGAACAAGTGCGGCCCAGCCCCATGTCATGAAGGGCTACTTCGACCATATGTGGAAGTGGTTCCGCGTCTACGTCAAGGCCTGGGCTGTTGCCAGTGTTGTCGCAAACACCGCACAGTTCATCAACAGCGCGGGTCTGGCTGTTTCGTTATTCGTTGGGGCCTATCTATTCTACCAGGACTGGATCACCATCGGCACTGTCTTCCTCATTTACCAGTACTCAATACTGCTAAGTCGGCCGGTCAATGGGGTCTCTTTCGAGATAGAAGAGCTTCAGCGAGCCGGGGCGAGCGTCATCAGAATCCACGACCTCCTGAGCACCCGTCGAGAGGTAATCGATGGACGCGGTGTCCGATTCCCCGATGGGCCGCTCTCCGTTCGCTTCGATTCCGTCTCATTCGCGTACAACAGGAGTGACCTGGTCCTGCACAACGTGACTCTTGACCTATGTCCGGGCAGGGTACTCGGACTCCTTGGAAGAACCGGGAGCGGCAAGACCACGATGTCGAGGCTTCTGTTTCGTCTCTACGACCCCGACGAGGGCAGGGTACTTATAGGAGGAGAAGACATCCGAGAGGCACGAATTGCTGATCTCCGCGCAAGGGTCGGTCTCGTGCCGCAGGACGTCCGGCTCTTCCATGGAACGGTGCGTGACAACCTAACGTTCTTCGACCGCAGTGTTCCCGATGCTCATCTGCTCGACGTGCTCGACGAGGTGAGCTTGACACGATGGTACGACTCGCTGCCTGACGGCCTCGACACGATGCTACAACCGGATGGCGGTGGGCTCTCTTCGGGTGAAGCACAGATGCTCGCCTTCGCGCGAGTATTCCTCAAGGACCCCGGTCTCGTGATCCTCGACGAGGCCACGTCGCGACTCGATCCCAGTACCGAGGCATCCATCAAGAGAGCGATGGACAGGTTGGTCCGGGGGAGGACCGTGCTGATAGTCGCCCATCACCTGGCTACCATCCAGAGATGTGACGACATCGTCATCCTCGAAGACGGTCGGCTTGTGGAGGCCGGAGAGCGGGAGGCACTTGCGTCTGATCCGACCACCCGCTTCCACCATCTTCTTCAGACCGGTCTCGAGGAGGTCCTGTCATGAGCACATGGCGGTACCTCGCTTCTCTCACGTGGACGTTCAAGTTGACGCTTGCACTCGACCTGTTTGGCTCAGTAGTTGTAATCGTCGGACTCGAACAGGCATTTGCGCTGACCCTGAGAGAGGTTTTCAACACCCTGACCGGGGATGCGTTAACCTCGCTGAGTGTGTGGACCCTCTGCGCGGTGCTGGTAGGGTTTGCGGCTGCTCGTTTTGTGGTGTTCGTGGGCACATTTGCCCTGCAGTTCGCCAACGAGTTTATGATCCGTACACTCCTTCAGAGAAACGTTCTTGCACATCTCATGAATTTGAGTAGCGACCGCGGCCTTCCCGCATCGCCTGGCGAGGCCGTTACCAGGTTCCGTGGCGATGCCTCAAGTGTAGGCGGGTTTCTTCTTGTGCCGAAGTTCATCGCGTCGCAGTTCGTATTCGCCGCAGTCGCCGTCTTCATCATGATTCGCATCTCTCCTGTGATAACGCTTGTTGCATTCGTCCCTCTGATAGTGGTACTCACCGTCTTTATCGCCGCCGGAACCCTGATTGGTCGGACGCGAAAGAGAAGCCGAGAAGCAACCGGCGACGTGGTCGGTTTCCTCGGCGAGATGTTCGGCTCCGCAGAGACAATCAAAGTCGCCGGAACCGAGTCGCATGTACTCGGCGAGTTCGACCGCGTGAACGCGGCGCGCAAACACGCCGGCCTGAAAGACACGCTGCTCACGCAGACACTAGGCGCCATCTTCCTCAACGTGCAGAGCATTGGAACCGGCGCAATTCTCATCGTGGCCGGCCAAGCAATACTCGATGGTCAGTTCACCGTTGGTGACCTCGTGCTGTTCGTATTCTATTTGGAGGCGTTCACGAGGCTTTTTGCGGGCATCGGTGAGACATTGACGGCATATCGACAGACCGGCGTCAGCATCGAGCGGCTTGTTGAATTGATGCCGGGTTCCCCGCCGGAGAAGCTGGTCGAGCGTAACCCAACGCACCTGTTTCGAAAAGCGGCCGACCCCGTTCATGTGGAGAAGACCGAAGCCGACCGCCTCGAAAGTCTTGAAGCCCAAGGGGTAACCTATGTATACCCCAACTCAGAACACGGCGTGCACGACATCGACCTCTCCCTCCAAACGGGGTCTTTCACGGTCATCACCGGTCGGGTCGGCTCCGGTAAGAGCACACTGTTGCGCGTGTTGCTGGGTTCATTGCCGCTGCAAGCCGGAGAGTTGCGGTGGAATGGTAAGACAGTCAAGGACGCGAGCAAGATACTAATACCTCCCCGCGTCGCCTACACGTCCCAAGTTCCTCGCTTGTTCAGCGAAGAACTCCGGGGCAACATTCTTCTGGGTCTTCCAGAGGACGGGGTGGATCTGGACGGGGCCCTCCGCTCCGCCGTGCTTGAACGAGACATTGACGACCTCGAAAGCGGGCTGGACACCGTCGTCGGGCCGCGTGGTGTAAAACTCTCCGGCGGGCAACAGAGGAGGGCTGCTGCCGCGCGCATGTTTGTCCGGGAGCCGGAACTGCTCGTCTTCGACGATCTATCGAGCGGCCTCGACGTCGAGACTGAGAAGATCCTCTGGGAGCGGTTGTCGGACCGTTCGAACAGTACCGTCCTCGCCGTCTCAAACCGGAGGGAGGCCCTTCGCCGTGCCGACCACATCATCGTCCTCAAGGACGGTCGCGTCGATGCCGAGGGGACGCTCGACCACCTGCTCGCCACCTCCGCCGAGCTGCGGCAACTGTGGGCAGGCGAGTTTGACAGCTCCGATGTAACATCGGACCAGTAGGCTGGGGAAATGGTAGTGAGATTCTGTGTGGAATCGAGACTATACTCTTGAAGACAACAAGGCAAAGTTGCACTCAGGTGAGCTTTCGTTCCCCACTGAACGAAGGGGCAGGCAGAAGCAGTCAGATTAATCAATCTATGATCGACGACGATTTACGCTTGTTGAATTCAGTTGCCGAAGCGGGGCGCCAGTCCTTCCACAGACGGAACTAGGCTTGGAAATTGGGGGTCTGTGGTCTAATCGTCAAAAGGTTTCTCTGAGAACACGGAGCACGTTTTCGCCGAGGATTTTCGAGGCATCTTCCTGAGTGTATCCGTGTTCAAGGAGCGTCTCTGTAAACTCCTTCCACTGCGGGACGTTCTGGGCGTGAGACGAAAGCCCAACATGGTCTATGCCCGCAACGTTCACCGCGTGATCAATTGACTTGATATCGAGCTTCGTGCTCCATATCTGAGCGTCGGCAAGCTTCGCCTCAGCGAGATCGAAGGGGTCTACGTATCTCTCCGCGAGGTCGCGGTCGCGCTTGAGTCTTGCCGAGTGACGCTCCTGCGCAGTCCGAGGCGTTGCCGCCAAGACACAGGCCACTCCACCGGTGTTGGCCACACCGCGAAGCACGTCGTCGCTCATGTCACGTAGACTCCCGGTTATAGACCTCACCTTCGTGTGTGTCGCTATCACGGGTTTGCTGGCTACCTTCAGAGTGTCGCGGCAGGTGTAGTCAGAGCAGTGGGCGAGATCGACGAGGACTCCGATTTCGTTGCACGTCCTGATGACATCACGTCCGAAATCGGTCAACCCAGGAGGGTCGTTCAGTTCTGCGCTTGAATCGGCCCAAGAAGTCGCCGCAAGGTGGCTGGGACACATAACGCGAATACCAAGCTCGTGGAATTCCTTGAGTACATCCAGGCTGTCGGCGATGTAACCGCTGACAAGCATGAGCACCATTGCGATTCGGCCATCGGCAACAACCCTCCTAAGGTCGGGTTCCGTGTAAACGACTTCGATATACTCTCGATGCGCCTTCGCGAAGCGCAAGTGCTCGTCGATGCCGATCTTGATGCGCTCAACCAATTCGTCGCCCTCAAAGACCGGACGCCACGACCGAACGCCGCGCGGCGGCTCATCCGATGGGTCCTGCATTTCTTCTTGAATGAACAGCTCTTCGGGACCAAGCGCCTGGATAACGACGTTGACTCTACCGCGCTGCAACTCCTCGATGTCGACGAGGGCAGAGTAGGCGTCGATTACCGTGAACTCGCGGTGGAGCACGTCGTACGGTCCTCGATCAAACCGGACGTCAGTGACGTATTTTGTTGTCCCGTCCAGGTGGCCGACGCGATAGCCGGGGCGCAGCCCTAGTCTCTGTAATTCAGGCGAGCCGACGAACTCCTTGGCGAGTGTCGGACGATGTCTCGTGGGCTTCATTTCTTCAGCCGGCTCTCCTTGGAGGTAGCAGCAACCACCTCAACTTTGTCCAACTCTTCTCACTGACTGAGAAACTCCATTAGCGCGTTGGCGATGACCATGTGCCCGGTGTGATTAGGGTGGACCGGCTCCGGGCAGAAGGTATGTGCGGGGCGAAACTTCAGGTGTTCCTGAAATATGTCGTGAAGATTGAGCAGTAGGGTGTCGTACCTAGCACTCATCGTTTCGACCGTGTCGATGTATTCGGGGATCATACGGAGGACAGCGCCTTCATTTTCGTCATCCAAATTCATAGAGATATAGAACGGTGTAATCAGGAGAACGGGAATGTCGCCGAGGGCCTTTCGAGTTGAGGAAAGAATCCAATCGTAGTTTTCTCTGTATTGGACGGGTGGCACGCCATCGTGGTCACCGCGTCGGTAGCTGTTCAGATCATTGATCCCAATCTTGATCGATAGACGGTCCGGCTTCCGGTCGATCACATCACACTGCCAGCGTTCCTTCAAATGAGTGGTGCGGTTGCCTCCGATGCCCATATTGATCCATTCGATGCTGCGATCAGGATATTTCGCCGTAGCAAGCTCCGTGAAAATACTGACGTAGCCGTCTCCGAGTGGAATGGCACGTTCCCTTCGGCCACAGTCGGTAATGCTGTCTCCTATGAACAGCATTCTCTCACCATCCTGAATCCAAAAATCGCCCACTGACCTCTCCCAGCAATTGGTATGGCGCATCATATCACGGCTCTATGGCAGCACTGCCCTCCAGCAAGTGGTGGCGACGCATGGGTTTAGAGAGTTCCTTGGGAAACTCTCAAAACGCCCCTAAATTCCAACGCCGTCGACCGACTCAGATGAGCCGTGCCGGCGGCGCTGAATCCTACTCGCGCGCTAAGCGACTAAGGACATGGTCGGAGGCCAAGTGCGGCCATGTCGTTATCCTCCACGGCTGCCAGACCTGCCGGCACGCACCCGGTCAACCTGTTGTCCCGAAGCCGCCACTGGGTCAAAGTATCGCCCAGATTGCCCAACTCGGCCGGGATGGAGCCGCTCAGCCGATTCCCCTGGAGCCAGAGTCCCGTCAAGTTGTCTAGGTCACCCAGTTCCTTCGGGATAGACCCACTCAACTGGTTATTGTGGAGTCGCAACGACTCTAAGCTGGTCATCGCACCCAACTCTGCAGGAATCGGTCCGCTCAAACGGTTGTCGCGAAGGTTCAAGTCCACGAGGCCGGTCATGCCGCTCAACTCGGATGGAATATTTCCGGTCAAGTTGTTTGTGTGGAGCCAAATCCGCCTAAGGTTGGTAAGTTGACCAAGCTCTTCCGGTATCTCCCCACTCAAGCTGTTCCTATGTAAGTACAGACCCCAGAGACTGTCCATATCACCGATGGACGCCGGGATTTCTCCGGTCAGACCGGTGCTCTGAAGCTTCAGCAATCTCAGACTCGTCATTCCACTGAGGTCCGGAATCGGGCCACCCATTCTGTTGCCCCACAGACTGAGCGACTCGAGATTGCTCAGCGAGTTTAGCCACGTCGGTACCCCCTCGCCTCTACCCAAGTCATTGCCGGAGAGCCACAGCATCTTGAGGGTACTAAGGCTACTCAGATCAGGAATCGATCCAGTCAGGTCGTTGTTATGGAGCAGCAGTTTCTCCAGATTCGCTAGATCGCCAAGCTCCGTGGGGATGCTCCCAGTCAACTCGTTGCTGTGGAGGTTCAGCTCAACGAGCCCGTCCAGTCGACCAAGCGAAGCCGGAATCGACCCGTTCAACTCGCTCCGTCTGATGACCAGATTCGTCACCCGACGAGGTTCGCTACTAAGGTAGGCGCCATCCCACCTAGCAATGTCCGTGTCGGTTGACCAGTTCAGCGTTGCGCTTCCCGCCAATGTATCGCGCGCCTCGATCAAGGCCTCGCAGTCGAAGATGAGCCCGGAGTTGGTCCTATCCGTAACGGCGCCATCGGTTACACAGGAACTCGTCATCGGCCCTGCGCTTAGTGTATTCGACCACAGCCCGCCGCCCGCGCTGTTTACTGCCCGCACCTGCACGTCGTACAGCGTTCCGTCCGTCAGGCCGGTAATCGTGTATCCCTGCGCTTCACCAGAGTCGGCCGTCCAGATGCTTTTCAGAACGGTCCAGCTAGCGGGATCCGTCTGATCGGCATCGGCCTCGCTATAGCGCACATCGTAGGAGACAATGTCGGAATCTCCGTTCTCATCAGGAGCGGCCCAATCTACGTCGAGCATCCCTCCGCCCGGATGGACCTCCACTGAGTCCAAGGTTGGGACACCCGGAGCGCGCTCGTGTCCGTAGACGGTTATGCCAAAGCCAACGAAGGTACCGTCCACGGAGGGAATGCGGTCGGTCACATGAAGCTTCCACTCACCGTTGGGGTCTTCTCCCAGGTGCTTAGACGACCCAAACTGGAAAGATCCATGCAACGGTTCAAAGGCGAACCCAAAGAAGGCGTTGAGGGCGTCATAAGTGTTGAACGGAACGGCAATTCTTGAAATGGCCCCGGAAGGCGACTCCAGCAGGATTTCCAGGTCGCGGAAGGAGTCGTGTTCGAAGCTCACGGTGACCTCGACAAATTCGGTAAATCCAATGCCGGAGTCCAGAGTGAGCGTGTGTGTGAATGTCGACGGGTCTCCATCAGTAGAGGCGTCGGGAATTGTTACACCAAGCAGATCCGATTGTACAGTTGTACTCTGCGAGGTAGGCAGGTTCGTCCATCGCTTCGCAAGGTCGACGGCGCCTTCGGCGTTGACCACGCCAAAGCCATACTCATGGTTGAAGGAGTACCTGTCCGTAGAGGAGACGGGATGCATGGGCGCTCCGTCATCCCACCCGGGGCTTTCGAGATCGTTTTTCTGGGCGGACGCGGCGAGAATCACCTTGACGTCGCGCCACGTGAGCTCGGTGTTGGCGTCACGCGTAAGCGCCGCGACCCCCGAGACAATGGGGGCTGCGGCGGAGGTGCCACCGAAGTCATGGTAGTAGCGATCGGAATTCTCGGTCGTCAGGATGCCGTTGACTCCGCCAAGATTGCTCGGACGGTCGTTTGAAGGTGCGCAGACCCACAGGTTAGCGCCCATTTCCGAGTATCCTGCCCTGGTGCCTTCCTTATTCACGGAACACGCGGCTGTCACACCGTAGTCGTTACTGTATTCCTCAAGATTGGAGTCATCACCCAAAAGGTGTCCGTTGCCGGCGGCAAATGCATAGAACGTGCCCTTGCCGTCGTATCCAAACGTGGTTCCGTACCTTATGGCCTGTCTCCAGAACGACAGGGATGGGCTAAGCCCCGGGCCGTCTGACCAACCCCAGCTGTTGTTGGACACGGCGGTTTCCTCGGCATTTCGGGTCATTGCGTCGAGGAGGTTCAATACTGTGCTGTTTCGTCCTCCGAGGAAGTTGTAACCGTACACCGTTGCCCGAGGGGCCACACCGCGCACGCCTATGTCGTTGTCTCTGCCCGCAACAATGCCGGAAACGTGAGTGCCGTGGTGCTCAAATCGATCATAGATGTCTTCGTTTCCGCCGTAGTCGAAGCTGAGATCAACGTCGACGTTGCCCTGCAGGTCTTCGTGGGCGTGGTACATTCCGTCGTCGACAATGGCGACATTGATACCCTCACCCTTGACGCCGTCGGCCCAAGCGGATCCGAGATTGATATCCTGCCTCTCGGCACTGCTCAGGTGCCACTGGCATGCGTACAGCGGATCGTTGATTTGCGGATCGTTCAGCGCGTCAGTTTGAGTCTCGCAGTCTTCAAGAATTTCGATGTAATCCATATCTTCGAGGAAGAACAGGGAGTAAGGATTGGACCTAAAGGGAAGTGATGGTTCTTCGGACTCCTCATCACCAGGCTCGGGTGCGAACGGGCTCGTCACCTTGAGGTAGTACGTGCCTGGCTCGAAGTCCTCCGCAATGTTGAATCCGATTGGAAAGAGGGCCCCGAATCCCCTTAGTCGCAGCGGCGCGAAATTGGAGGAAATCTCTTCGCCGTCGGCGTCAAGCAGAACAGCGTCCAGCGGCGAGACGTCCGCGCTCCGAGCGTCGATGATCACATGGCTGGATTCAGTGAAATCGAGCTTGAAGAAATCCGCGTCATCCAGGGTATCGATCCGCCCACCGTCTTGCGTGCCAAGAACCAGAGGCTTTGCAGTTTCGATGGTGCTTCCAGGGTTGTCCACTACCTGAGCATAGAAGGTGTAGTCCCCCGGATCGCCGGAGTAACCGACCACAATCACATAGTAAACACCTGGCGGAACGACGCTCCTTATACCGAAGCTGCGTAGGGAGTCCCGAAGGAACCCGTCATCGTTGAGTTCAATGAGATTGCCGACACTGTCGTATAGTCCGCCAAAGGTGTCGAACGGGACATCTTGGTCCGGGTTATATGTGTACACCCAAAGGTCGGTGTCTCCGGATGCGTCCGACAGGTCGATCTTGAATACATCACGATCGTCGCCGGGATCGATGCGGCCGTCCACCGAAGAACCCAACTCTACTAGCGTGGCTGTTTCGTACGAGTCGCCGTGGTCGTCTTCAACGGTCTGTCCTCCAACGTCGCCCGCACTGAGCGCGAGGGAGGAGACGATGACGAGGATGAGAATAGGCGTTCTCAGGCCAGTGAACATTGAGGAGTCAAAAAGACTTGAAATGAAGGACATGAGTGATTCTCTCCAGAACTATAGTATGCGGACGCTTGGAGGATAAGCCTGTGGGGACATCGTCCTCACCTTGACTTGACCTCGTTCCACCAGTTGGGCGTTGAGGCTTCTACTCCATCCTGACCAGCCAGCGAATTGGCCAGTTCCAGCGATGGGAAGCCGGCCTCTGTCTCCACCAGGAAGCCGTTCTGCATGAATCCCAACTCGGAAACCTGCTCCGGCGAGATGCCGTTATCGGAGAGGAAACTGTCAACTTGGGCCTTGTCCCATTCGGGATCCAGCGCCAGCAGGACCCCCCCTGGAAGCGTCATCAACGCTCCTCCCGATTCGGAACGAAATACGGGAAGTCCTCCCTGTCCGCCACCATCCGCACTCTTGACGATGCTCTGAGCTGGACCCAACATGACCACCCTGTCGTCGGAAGTTACGGTTGAGTTCGTTTTGAGAACTAGATCGCCCTGCAAGACAACCCTCATGGTTCTGTCGCCGTCCTCATACGTGTAGATTTCTCCCTGATTGGTAAAACCGTCCGAGTCGGAGCGGGAACCTATAGAGGACACGTTGGGAGGCGAATTATCCGGCTGGAACTCTTTTTCCGGCAGCGGCGGAAGTTCGAAGGGCGCTAATTCGGGTTCGCCTTTCGCGGCCGAAGAATCGTCCCCGGGATCGGAGGCTAAAGCCATCCCGACGACCATTCCCACCGCGGGCACAACCAACAGGATGCTGGTCACAATGACCAATATCGGAATGAGATTTCTCTCGATTTTCATATGGGTCCTTTCGGCTTCTCGAATTGTCATTTCTTTAATTTACACATAGTATCAGATGATTTAGTTCGCGCCTATCAAACATCTTCGTTCTCACAGGCAGTAGGTGCTTACCCTGGGGCGTCGAGTATACCTATTCAGCGACCCTCCCTGCACGCCGGAGAAAATCCAATGTCACTCGGTTGAAATCATCGGGGTTCTCCATGTTGTAGAGATGCCCTCCAACTTCGATCACCACAAACTCCGCCCGGGGAATCGCATCAGCCACTTCTCGTCCGTACATCGGGGGAACGGCAACGTCGAAGCTCCCGACCGTCACGAGCGTGGGCGCTTTAATGTGCGGTAACCGGTCGAGCGTGTAGTGTTCGATGTCGGCCTGGTACTGCTCGATCAGCGACTCGCGGCTCGGCGCATTGGCAACAATAGCTTCGATCTGGGCCTCGACCCGTTCCGGGTGCGCGTCGAAGAACTCCGGGGTAATGAACCACAGGACATTGATCTCATAGAATTCCCGCATGTCCAGCATCTCTATGAGCCGAATCTGCGCCCGGAATTTTCTCCCGGCGTATCCGTCGGTTCTCGCCCATGTCCCGTGAAGCTGGAGTGACGCGACCATGTCGGGCCTGGCCAACGTTAGTTCCTGCGCAATGCACGACCCTAGCGACACGCCGGAAACATGAGCACGCTTGATGCCGAGCGCTTCCAGCAGCCCAATCGCGTCCCCGGCCATGGACTTCACGGTAAGTTTCTCTTCCGGTCGCCCGGACTTACCCGTTCCCGCGTTATCAAAGACGATGCACTCGAACTCATTTCGGTAAGCCTCGACCTGTGCGTCCCACACCGAGTGGTTGAGGCCGGTGCCCATGATGAGCAGGAGGGGAGGGCCCGAGCCGATGCGTTCGTAGTAGAGCTGTGTCCCGGATGCTATTGTGATGTACGGCATGCCGTGGGAATCCCGAACAAGCGCAGATGGTGATCGCTTATCTTAACGCGGTGGAAGCCAGAGAAGTTATCCCCTGATCGGCGCCATGTGTGAGGCGTACACGTCCGGGTCAAGCCGGGCGTCGATTACGGTGAATCGGTCTTCGTCCAGCGCTCCCTTGAAGGCAGCATCAAACGCTGCAAGAGTGCCGACTCGCTCACCTCGCCCCCCGAAGCCCTGAGCAAGCCGAGCGAAATCGACAGGCGCCAGATCGACGGCGTCACGCTCATACCCCTTCGCGGCCTGCTTGATCCTGATCAGGCCGAGCGATCGGTCATTGAACACGATGATGATTGGAGCGAGCTTCTCTCGCGCAAGGGTCTCCAACTCGGAAGCCTTCATCAGGAACCCGCCGTCACCGACAAGGGCAACCGTTTTCTGTTCGGGCCGAATGAGCGATGACGCCAGCGCGGCAGGTAGGGAAAACCCCATCGTGTTCGCGCCGCTGGAGCCGAAATAGAGGTCGGGCGCGTGGACCTGCCAAGTGAACAGATTTACCGCGTTATATATGCCTGTCTCGGTGACAAGCATCGTGTCGGGATGCGCCATAGTTTGGGCGCGTTTCAGCAAGGTGGCCGAGTTCAGGTCATCCGAGTCCGCGAGGAGCGCCGAACGCACGTAGTCGCGGAATTCGCTCAGTTCCACCATACTCCAAGCCTCAGCAGGCTGAACGGCCTCCGTGAGCTGGGCGAGAATGTGGTCGAGCGGCCCGTGCACGGTGTGCGTGGGACTGCCGACCTGCTCTGTGGAAGTGTCGATTGAGTCTATGCAAACGAGCGGCTGCGAGAAATTCCAAGGAGAAAGCAGCTCCATGCGATCGAGACCAACACCAACGATCAGGTCGCTTTGACCGATGATCCGTCCCTCGAATGTCGTGTCGCCGTATACGCCGGTAACGATACCGGCGGCCAGAGGATGATCTTCCGGGATTACGCCCCGCGCCTTCGAAGTCGTTACTACCGCCGCTCCAAGACGCTCGGCAAGCATTCGAAGCTCCTCAAAGGCGTTTGCTCGAACGACGGACGGACCGACGACGAGAACGGGCTTGACAGCATTGTTAATTGTGTCGGTGATGGCATCGAGATCGCCGGCAATATCGGATGCATCATCTTGTACATCGGAAGGGAACCGCTTCGGCGACGACGCCTGTCGGGTAAGTAGATCGTTAGGGATGTCGAGGTGCACGGGGCCCGGACGCTCTGCGAGGGAGAGACTCATCAGCCTCGATGCCTGCTCGCCGGGGTGATCGTCGTTCAGCACTTCGGACGCCTTTGAGAAGCTCGTGAACATCTGGGAGTGGTCCATGAGCTGGAGCGACATGCGCGGGGCCTGAGCAGCAGGGTAGGACTCCGTGAGGCTCAGGACGGCGTGACGTTCCCACAGCCCGAAGCTGGCTCCGCCGACAAGGTTGGCTGCACCGGGGCCCATTATCGACATACATACCCCGCAAGAACCGGTCAACTCGCCCGCGACGATGGCAGACATCGCCGCGGTAGTCTCGTGCTGTACGAGAACGAAAGGAATATCTACGGTTCGGCAGGCCTCGATGAGGTCTATCGCGCTTCCGCCGCCGGGAATGCCGAATACGCACGGAACCCCGCCGCGCTTTAGGGCCTCGGCAAAGATATCGCCTACCGTACGGTTAGCCGCTGTCATACGTCGATACGTTTAGCGGTCGGCGAACTTCTGGGCGAGTTCGGCGTTGCTGGGCTCGACGAGAATGGAGCCGTCCTCGAAAACGATAGTCGGGACGCTTCGATAACCACCGTTGATCTCCATGACCTTGAGGGCAGCCTCAGCGTCCGCCTCTATATCAACCCAGTCGTAGCCGATTTTTCGGGTATCGAGGAAGAGCTTGGCCCGCCTGCAATCGCCGCACCACGTCGTGCCGTAAACGGTGATTCCTGCTTGCTCCATGCGTTCTCCTCCTCGGCAATCATGCGGCGCGGGGCCGCTTGCCATCATCGTACAACGCAGTCGCCCATGCTATCAAACGACACGGCTCTTCCTTTGGGAGGGCGGTCGGCATGGTAGAATCAAGCTGGGATTTCCCTATGCTTGACATCGAACTACAGCCAATGCCGCGAGTGGCCATCGAGACGCACGGCTGCAAGCTTAATCAGGCCGATTCCGGCGGTCTGGCCACTGAGTTTACCCAGGCGGGATTTGAGGTCGTGGGTGAAGACACGCCTGTCGACGTCTACGTAGTGAACAGCTGCACCGTCACGCACGTGGCCGACTCGAAGGCCAGACAGGCGCTGCGCTCCGCCCGGCGACGTCATCCTAACGCCACCATAGTAGCTACCGGTTGCTATGCACAGCGCTCGCCGGAGACTCTGCGACAGCTCGACGAGGTCGATCTGGTGGTCGGCAATACCGAGAAGGCGTCACTGGTGCGGCATGTGATCGACTGGGCGGGGGATGAGATCGTTCCCTGCGCCACCGGTGATGACGTGCAGGTGATCAGTCCGAGCGCCGCTCGAACGCGCGCCATGGTCAAGATACAGGAGGGCTGCAACCAGGTGTGCGCCTACTGCATCGTACCGAAGGTGCGAGGGCGCGAGCGAAGCATTCCGCCGGACGAGATCGTTCGCACTATAGATGAATACACGAACCGGGGCTACAAGGAGGTCGTCCTTACGGGCACGCAACTGGGCTCGTACGGCTTTGATCTTGAAGGGATCGACCTCACAGGCCTGATCCGCCACGTGCTGGACCGGTGTGACATGGCGCGGCTCCGCGTGTCGTCTTTGCAGGCCCATGAGATTGACGAAGGACTGCTGTCGCTGTGGTCGGACGACAGACTTGCGCCTCACTTTCATCTCCCTCTCCAGAGCGGTAGCAACGCCGTGCTGATGCGCATGAGGCGGCGGTACGACAGCAATCGGTTCCGACGCGCCGTCGATGCTATTCGACAAGCCGTGCCGGAGGCGGCAGTCACGACGGATGTCATTGCCGGATTCCCCGGCGAGACGGAGGGCGATTTCGAGCAGACCTATCGTCTGTGCGGAGAAGTTGGGTTCGCTTCGATGCATGTGTTCCCTTACTCGGCACGTCCGGGTACCAGCGCTGCGCATTTCCGCGACGACGTACCGCCGCAAGTCAAGTCGGAGCGGGTAGGGCGGCTCATTGAGTTGTCGCAGGAACTGGGGACAAATTATCGTAGCCGCTTCCTCGGAACGAGCCGACAGGTGTTGTGGGAGTCCCACAAGACGGAAAAGTGGGCAGGACTCACTGACAACTATATCCGGGTGATTGCGGGCTCCGACCGCGATCTGGCGAATGAAATCACGTGGGCGCGAATCGTCGGACTAAACGGGCAGTCGGCAATTGTGGAGGTTGAATAGTTCAGTCGAGGTATCGGACGATTCGGCGATATTCGGGTACAATCACCCTAGCAGCAAACACGTAGTACCGGTTCCATATAGTTTTGGTAACTTACTCGAAACACCCTCACCCTAGCCCTCTCCCACGACGGGAGAGGGAATACGCGCCTCTCTATCCAGCTGTCATATTCAAATGGGAACGGTACTAGCGCTCGCAGATCAGCACTCGGAGGAACGCAATGATTATCATGAGTCCCCCGCTCGGCCAATTCCTTACCGTCGGTCCTGAAGGTGAGGCCGACCGACGTGAACTGCTCAAATGCACGGCCACGATGGATGTTACGACAATAACCGTCCAGAGGGTTCGTCCCGAGTACGACGACGACGACGTGTACGAGCTTCGGGAGTTTCTCGATGACAACGGCCTGAGCGTCGGCGAGTTCACCGGTTTCTACAAGGGTACGAGGCCCTGGGGTGGTCTGGGCGGCTATGACCGCGAGGACCACCGGTACACGCTAGAACTCTACGAACGCCAACTGCGGCACGCGAAGATTCTTGGCGCGCATCTCGTAGGTTTCGGCACGCTGGTCGGACGCGGAACACCGAAGATGTGGGAGGAAGACACATGGCGGCAGGTACTCGACGGCATCCGGGAACTGGCCGATCTTGCCGAGGAAGCAGGGATGGACATCGGGGCGCATCCTCACGTCATGACCTGCCTGTACTCGGTGGACCGCCTCAAGCAGATGCTCGACACCGTAGCTTCTCCCCGGCTAAAGATTCTCATGGACCCGGTAAACCTCGTGCATCCACATATGGCGTACCGCACGACGGAGCTGGTTGAGGAGATATTCGACGAGCTCGGCGGCGAAATCGTCGGGCTCCACGCGAAGGACGTGGCCGTCAGTGGGGGAGGCAAGATCGTCAGCCACGTCGGCGAGGCCGTTCCGGGCGAAGGAACGATGGACTACCACACGATCTTGAGGCGTTTGGACGCCCTCGACCACGATGTAACGGTTCACGCCGAGCACTTTCCATACCCGCAGACGGTACAGGGACAGCAGTACATCCGCAGTGTGGCCCGCGAGATCGGCGTCGAACTCAACTGACGAGAGGGCGCGATGAGACTCCAGGATAAGGTCGCAATCGTCACCGGAGCCGCCTCCGGCATCGGAGAGGCGACGGCTCTGCTCTTCGCGGAGCACGGGGCCAGCGTCGTTGCGTCCGACATCGACCAAGATGGCGCGGAGAAGACCGTAGCCGCAATCGTCGAACGGGGAGGCGAGTCCATCCCCGTCCCGGGCGACGTTACGGACTCCGACGAGGCGCTGAGTATCGTCCAAAGGGCAGTCGATGCCTATGGTGGACTGCACATTCTTGTGAACAGCGCCGGGATCACCGCCCGGAGTCTCCCTGCGACGACGCATCCAGAAGAGGTCTGGGACCGCGTCATCGAGGTCAACCTCAAGGGCACCTATCTCATGGCCCTGCACGCCGTCCCGGAGATGGAGCGGGCAGGAGGGGGTGGGTCAATCGTGAACCTTGGTTCGATTATGAGCGTGGTGGGCTACCCGCCAAGCTGGAAGAGCGGCTTCAATCCTTATCCCGTCTCGAAGGGCGGAGTCCTCCAGTTCACCCGCAACCTCGCCATCGACATGGCCTCGAAGAACATCCGCGTCAACTGCCTCGGCCCCGGATTCACGGAGACCCCTTTGACGAGATCGCTCACGGAGGACGCCGAAATGAAGGCGTCCATAGAGGAGCGACACCCGATGGGGCGACTTGGCAAACCTGAAGAGGTCGCCTATGCAGCGCTCTTCATGGCCTCGGATGAGTCGTCCTTTATGACCGGCTCGTACCTGCCCGTCGACGGTGGGTACACGGCGCAGTAGCTGTTATTCGGGCCTCTCGAACACAAGCACGCGACTCTTCCACACTTCGCGGTGGATGCCCTCCAAAGCCTTGTGACTTGGTCGCTCGACCGCCAGCAGCCGTTTCATGACGGGCAGATCCGACTTTTCGAAGAAGTCGCACCGTTTGAGAAACCCGTTAATTGTCTGGCGTTCCCCACCGGTTAGTACGAAGTCGACGGTGCCGAGATGCGGCTCGAAAATCCTCCGGGTAACGGTGCAAGCCTCGTCGTACAGCTCTCGAATGAGCCGGTCGCGACTTCTCATGAACCTCCGCTGAGACGAGCCGCCCGCCCGGTGGCGGTTCTTGACGTGGCGGGTATCCGTCTTCGAAGCGAGCAGCTCATTGCCTCGAACGACGCCTATCGCGTACCTGCCCATCCTCAGGAGCACGACTCCGACTGTTACGTCGCGTTCGAAGACCTCTTCAATACCGGAATTGTCTATTCCATCGGAGAACAAATATTCCTCGATTGGGAAGGGTGGAAGAACAACCCATACTTTGCCGTTATTCCGGAAGATTGCGGCTCCGGTCTCCGAATCGGGCACCGTCCTCAAAACCTCGCGAATCTGATCCTCCGCAGTAAATCTATCGGTCTCTCCACTGTGCCATGGTTGAAGATACAGCGTCCCTGCATCTGGGTTACCCTCACCTAAGTCGTTCAACAATCTCCGAACGCGTGCCGGACCGGCAAAGTAGCGCTCCGACACCATGACACGGCCTGAACGTCTGTTGACCACGAGAACCTGTTCGCAGGGTAGAGAGTTTCTGAATTCTATCACCTAAAGGTGAGACGCCCTCTGTGATAAGCTTTGAACCGAGAACCGACGACGCGGGAGAGCACGAATGCGGGTAGCCGTTGGGGGAGACCACGCGGGGTTCGAGATGAAGAACCTGATTGTCGAGCACGTCAAGTCGCTCGGCCACGCGGTCGTGGATGCAGGGGCATACGAATACGACGCGCTCGACGACTTCCCTGACTTCTCCGAGGCGGTCGCGGTCCGGGTTGCCGACGGCAGGGCTGAGCGCGGTCTTGTCGTGTGTGGAAGTGGTGTTGGAGCGAGCGTCGCCGCCAACAAGGTTCGAGGCATTCGCGCCGGGCTGTGTCACGACACCTACTCCGCGCGACAGGGTGTCGAGCACGACGATATGAACGTGGTCTGCATCGGCGCGCGCATCATCGGGGAGGAGTTAGCGAAAGAGGTTGTCACGGCATTTCTGTCGGCGAGGTTCACCGAGGAAGAGGAGAAGTACGTGCGCCGGCTAAGTAAAGTCCTCGATATCGAGCGACGAAACTCCTAGAGCGGCTTAGCATCCCCTGATGGGGGTTGAATTTAGGCCGAATACTCGCCGCCGATGAGGACGCCGACCGGTCGCTGCATTCTCTCAGCTTCCTCGAACGCTACTGAGATTCGCTCCGCGTCTTCGTCGTGCTCGACGAGGTAGTAGGCCATCCTCCAAGCATGAAGGGTAGGCTCGGTGATGAGGGCCGCGGAGTCGGTCGTGACGCCCCGGCGAGTCCATCCTCGATACCCGATGAAGATGACGAGCGGCGCGGCGACATCTACGGCCATCCCGCGAACCGAATCGCCCGACTCGAAGAACCCGGTGTTTTGGATCATGACGACAGGTTTGCGCCCTCCTATCCACAGGCCGGTGGCAATGGGCATACTCTCGGCCTCGCGGGCGATAGGGATGATCCGCAGGGCTGGGTCCGCCTGCAGCAGGTTGTACATGTGCCCGCTCTCGGTGTCGGGCAGCCAGACCACGTCCGTCACACCGTTCTTGTGCAGCTCCGCTTGAACGGCAGTGGGACTTAGGGTAAGCTCCGCCATAGTTCGATCCCTCTCGAAAGGCGTCTCGACTGAGGCGATATTGTAGTCTCGCCCCCTAGGTCGGTCAACAACGGCGGGGAGGACAATGGCCCGTCAACCGCTTGAGGACATCAATTGTCCCCGATGTCAGACGAGGAATGCGAGAAACTCACGCTGGTGTCGCCGGTGCAGGACTCCGCTGGGCGGCTCGACCGATGAACCCTTGGACATCCTGTATCCCGCCCAAAGGTGGAGACGTCTGGTGGCCTGGATTATCGATCTGCCGCTGTCTCCGGCCGCATTCGTCGTGGGTATCCTCTCGGCCGACATGGGCGGGCCGGCGATAGCGACCGTGGCGCTCCTCGTACTCGGCATCTTCGGTGTGCCTTACCAGGTTGTCCTCCTCCGACGCGAAGGGCAGACCGTAGGAAAACTCTTGCTGCACATCCGAATCGTCGACGAAGAGTCGGGAGTGAAGGGAACTGTGTTCAAGAGCATTGTGCTGCGGTATTTCGTCAACTGGCTCTTGACCCTGATCCCGCCGTACGTCCTCATCGACCATCTGCTCATCTTCGCCAAGAATCGCAGGTGCGTCCACGACTACTTGGCTGGCACCAAAGTCGTGTTGAATTCTCCCCGTACTTGAATGACAAACAGGGTAGGGCGTTTTTCCTCAGACTGTGTTTGGCGCATCAGGCACCGTGTGCGGGAAGTCGGTGTTCCGAATCGGGAGCGCTTAGCTCAGACCCGATTCCACGACATCAAACTCGGGCGTATGAACATCATCAAGGAGTTCGGGTTCCGGTCTGGGGAGCAAGCCCGCTTCATTGAGAATCTCCGGTACGAGGTGCTCCTGTCGGTAGGCCATGATGTGCACGCCCGCGATGCCCGGAATCTCCTTGATCTGCTGGATCATCTCGATGCAGATGCGCTTGCCCTCGGTACGTGAACGCTTCCCTGCGCCGAGTAAACGTCTGATCACGGTGTCCGGGATGACGACACCAGGGATGTTCTCTCGCATCCAGTAGGCCACTCTTGCCGACCGAAGCGGTCCGACGCCCACGAGAATGAACACTCGCTCGTGCAGCCCCATGTCGACAACACGCTCCATGAACGACCTCAAGCGCGGAACGTCGAAGCAGTATTGCGTCTGAATGAAGTCCGCGCCCGCCTCGATCTTCTTTTTTAGTCGCAGCGGACGGAAATCGTAGGGCGGGACGAATGGGTTGCTAGCCCCTCCGAGAAACAGGCGTGGCGGTGAGTCAATGGGGCGACCGCTGAGGAACTGTCCTTTGTCACGGAGAATGCGGGCCGTTTGGAGCAGCGTGATGGAGTCCATATCGAACACGGGCTTCGCCTCGGGATGATCCCCCGTGGCGACACCGTCGCCGGTCAGGCACAGGACGTTTCGGACGTCGAGAGCGGCAATGCCCAGCAGGTCGCCCTGCATGGCGATCCTGTTCCGGTCGCGGCAAGCCAGTTGGACGACAGCGTCGTATCCGGCCCGGCGGAGGAGGGCGGCTACGGCGACGTTCGACATGTGCGTGGTCGCGCCCGATGCGTCGGTTGCGTTGATTGCGTCGCACGAATCACCGATGACTTGTGCGTGGTCGAGCACGGCTTGCGGGTCGGCGCTGTCTGGGGACAGGAGTTCCGCAGTTACCGCGAAGTGGCCCGCCCTGAGGACTCGTTCCAGTTGGGAACCCGACTTCATTCAGCCCACCCAATCGGTCGCTTGGTGACGTTCGGGCTGATGTCGTTGATCCACGATGAAGTGCCTTCAAGCCGTCGGTCGGTTGGCGCGAGGACCTCGTGGATCCCTGCGCCGAACTGCGGCATCCTCTGCGACCGCTCCCAAGCCGCCACCCACACGCAGCGCATGTCGGGCTCGATCTCGCAGTTCCCATTCAGACGAACGCCTCCACACGGGCCGTTTCGGAGGTTCTTGGGGCAGGTCATGGGACACGTCATGCCCGTGTTGTGCAAGACGCAATCCCCGCACATCTTGCAGTCGAAGATGAGGCCCTTCGTAACTCTCTCGCCGGGTACGAAGATTTTCTCGACCAGTCCTCCAGGATTCAGTCCTTTACGAAAAAGACGCAGAGCGGCAAGTGTCGCTATATACGCGATTTCGAGGATGCGAGGACGGTCTTGAAGCCGTCGAAGGGCCATGGCGATTGACGTGCAGAAGCTGTTCAGTGGTGTCGGATGCAACAAATACTATACAGTATTGTTGCCGACGCATTCAGCAGAATCGCCCACGTAGAGGACCGGGGCTGAATCCACATTCTCGCCGTCAGAACCGCCCTTGCAGACTCTTCAGCCCACCTCAACCGAAACCAGGATAGAAGAGCTGGAATCGCACCTTGATCCAATTGGGGTAATGTCCGGTCTTCTGGATGTCGATTACCCGGTCCTGTTGGATAGCGCCCTTGTGCGACCGGGGCTAGGGCAGTATTCCTACGTTACCGCCGACCCGTTTCTTGTCGTGCGCTCGAAGGGCAGGCAAGTAGTGGTGATCGAGCACGGTGACGTTGCTGAACAGCATGACAGTCCGTTTTCGGTAATCCAGCGATTGCTGGCCGAGTTTGCGACGAGCCGCCGCGAGGATGGGCCGCCGTTTCAGGGAGGCGCGATAGGCTATTTCGGCTATGAATTGGGACGGCTCCTCGAACGACTGCCGGGAAAGGCCGTGGATGACATGGGCCTGCCAGACATGAGCATCGGGTTTTACGACTGGGTTATCGCATTCGACCATGCAAATGGTCGGTCGTGGCTTGTTACTACCAAGTTCAGTAGGGAAGGGCGGATCCAGTGGGTGAGGGACCGCATCGCAAAGGGGTGCGATACCTCAACCTCTAGGAACGGATTACCCACCATTACGTCGAATCTCCGGTCGAACTTCACGCGCGAGCAGTACGTCGAGGCGGTGAAGCGAGTGAAAAGGTACATCGCCGCCGGCGACATCTATCAAGCGAACATCTCTCAGCGATTCGAAGCGACCGTCGATACGGACGCATGGACGCTCTACCAATCCCTACGAAACACGGCTCCCGCTCCGTTCGGGGCCTACTTAAGGTTCCCTGAGTCTAGTGTGTTGAGCGCCTCCCCGGAACAGTTCTTGCGTGTAGAACGCGACTTCGTAGAAACCCGTCCCATGAAGGGCACGCGCCCGAGGGGAGTTACAAACGAAAAAGACATCCGTCTCGCAAGGGAACTCGCGAACAGCGAAAAGGACCGCGCCGAGAACATCATGATCGTCGATCTTCTTCGTAACGATCTCGGCAGGGTCTGCCTGCCGGGAACCATCCGGGTGCCGGAGCTCTTCACCGTTGAGAAGTATCCCAACGTGCATCAACTCGTATCTTCAGTGACCGGTAGGCTCCGCCCCGAGCACGATGCGATCGATCTGCTGAAGGCGTGCTTTCCCGGCGGGTCGGTTACCGGCGCGCCGAAAATTCGGGCGATGGAGATAATCGATGAAATCGAGCCTGTGCAGCGAGGCGTCTACTGCGGCGCCATCGGCTACATCGGATTCGACGGCTCCATGCAATTGTCCATCCCCATACGCACTATGGTAGCGAAGGGACAGCGGGTCTACTTGCAGGTCGGTGGCGGCATCGTTGCCGACTCCGATCCCGATGCCGAGTACCAAGAGACGCTCGATAAGGCCCGCGGAGGACTGGAAGCGCTGGGCATCTCCGGTTTGCAAACGCAACGCCTTGGAGTATCATAGTTCGCCGAAACCGACATAAAGAAATCGACTGAGGGTTCGACATGGGATACGTTAGCTTCGGTTGGACAGGCGAAGTACGAAATATCAAAGTCGAGTTGGACGAGCAAGAGAGCGTCTGGTATACGGTCCACTCCGACGGCGAGGGGAACGACGACCCGATAATGACGCGCATCTTCGGTACGAACCGTCTCCCCACGCCCTGGACCGGCGAGACCGACAAGGACACGGTCGTCAAGGAGCTTGCGGAGCGCAACCCGCACGCGACGGTCGGGTAGGGTACGCACCGCGCGTCTACTCTCCCGACTCTCTACAGCGTGACGTGACGCACATGGAGCCGACGAGGCTGTAGACCTACACTGCCGAGAGGCAGGCCCCATCCTAGTCGGCGAGGACTTCTTTCATGACCCTCATGAAGTTCTCTCCGAGAATTTTTCGTATATCAGTCTCGTCATAGCCGCGTTTGACGAGTTCGTCGGTGATTAGTGGTACTTTGGTGCAGTCCTCCATGCCCTCGGGCATGGTCGCGCCGTCGAAGTCGGAGCCGAGTCCCACGTGGTCGACTCCCGCGACCGATACCATGTGGTCGATGTGGTCGACGATTTCGGTATAGTGGGGTTTGCGTAGTTCGGCGACCTTCTCGTCTTGGAGATCGTCAATTTCCCGCAGGGCACTCTTCAGGCCGTCCGAGTGTGCCGGATTGTCCTTTTCGGCTCTTTTGACAGCCTCAGTCTTTTCATCGTCGAGGGCGGCATTGGCAACGCGGTAGGCCTCGCCGACAAAGGTGATCTCGTAGTTGACACCGATCACGCCCCCGTTATCGGCAACCGCCTTGATCTGGTCGTCCTCCAAGTTGCGAGGAGCGGCGCAGATGGATTTGGCCGAGGAGTGGGAAGCAATGACGGGCTTGGTTGTCGTCGCGACGGCGTCCCAGAAGGTGGCGGGAGCGACGTGCGAGATGTCGACCAGCATTCCGAGCCGGTTCATCTCACGGACGACCTCCTTGCCGAAGTGATTGAGCCCCCCGTGCCTCGGTTCGTCGAGCACACCGTCGGCCCAGTTGTTGGTGTTGTTCCAGGTGAGCGTCATGTAACGCGCGCCGAGCCGGTGGTACATTCGCAGGATGGACAGGTCATCGTCGATGGAATGTCCGCCCTCGACGCACAGGATGCCGGCGAGCTTGCCAGCGTCGATGATTCGTCGCACGTCGTCCGCCGTCGTGGCCTGCTCGATCTGATCGGGATAGTTGCGCATGAGAGTGTGGAACGAGTCCATGTAGTCGAGGGTCACCTGGACGACCTTCTTCTTTTGGATCCAGCTTGGGGAAGCGAAACAGGCGAAGAACTGGACGTTCTGATTCCCCTCCTTCATGCGTGGCAGGTCCATGTGCGTGTCTTCTTGACGCTGCCCGATGTCCACGCCATGGCGGGTGGGCCACGCAAGGCTGTCGGAGTGCGTATCGACGACGAGCGCCGAGTAGTGGATATCTTTCGCTTCTTTGCTGATGTTCATGTCTCTCCCTCACGAAAGTCGATTCTTCTCTCTAGCCGCGTATGCCCTCGTAGAGTACCTGGCTGCCCATCACGAAGAGAAGCAGGACGAGCAGCCTGACGAGCCAGACGCCCTGAATTCTCACAGCGAGCCGCGCCCCGATCTGTCCGCCGATGAGGATGCCAATCCCGGCGAATAGCACCGTAGGGAACCATTGGACGTGCAAAAGCGAGGCGTGGACCACAGAGCCTACGGTCGCGTAGAACGAGAGGGCGAACACCGAGGTCGCCACCGCCACTCGAACGGGGAAGTTGAAGGCGCCCACGAGCAGGGGAGTTCTCAGGAATCCGCCGCCCGTGCCGAAAAAGGCGGATACGAATCCGATGGCGAAATTTATCGAGGTGGCCAACGGTTCGTTGAAGTGGTAGCGGAACCGCTGGCCGCGCTTGGTTTCGATACGGCGTTCCTTTATGAACGATCTGAAAGTCCCCATTCTCTTTGGCCTCTTGACTCGTCTTGGCATATAGGACCGCAAAAGCAGTTGGGCCGCAAGAACGACCAGGAGCAGGCCGAAGAGGATGCGAAACAGACTGCCGCCTATGTTTGCGACAACGAAAGGGGCAATCATGGAGCCCGGAATCGCGACGGCGGCGAAGAGAATCCCGCTCCGAATGTCCACGAACCTCAAGCGCGTGTAGGTGTACGAGCCCGCAAAGCTGTTCAAAGCAACAAGGGTCAGAGACGTGCCGGCTGCGATCTCAGGATCGAAATCGAAGAGAAGCAGCAGCATGGGAACAAAGATGATACCTCCGCCGGTGCCGACCATGACACCGAAGGTGGCCGTCGCGCAGCCAAGTATCACCAGCGCCAGCCATTCAACCATCTAGCGAGCTTATGTCCGCAATCTCACTGCTCTGACACCTCACGTAACGCTTGGTCTATGTATTCGGGCGGAACATCGCTTCGCGTCACGGCGTTCCCAATCCCGTCAAGCAGCACCCATCGGATTCGTCCGCCCACCGTCTTCTTGTCCATGCTCATCGCGTCTCTGATGGCTGACGGATCGGCGTCCCGGTACTTGAGCGGCAGTCCGTAGGCCGCGAGCACGGAGCGCTGCCGAACAACGTCATCGTCACTCAACAAACCCATATTCTTTGAGATATCGGCCGCGGCCATCATGCCTATGCTCACCGCCTCTCCGTGCAGGTAGCGTTCGTAGCCGGTTACGGCCTCGAGCGCGTGGGCGGTCGTGTGACCGTAGTTGAGCAAGGCGCGAATGCCGAGCGTCTCCCGCTCATCGCGCGATACCACGTCGGCCTTGATGGCAACGCTCCGGCGGAGCGCGTCACTCGCCGTCTCCGGTTCAAGGGAGCTTATCGAGTCCACGTTCTCCTCGAAGACGCGGAGCAGCGGCTCGTCCAAGATCAGCGCGTGCTTGATAGCCTCGGCCCAACCGGACACGAGGGCCCGTTCGGGCAGGGTGGACAGGGCTTCCACGTCGGCGAGAACGAACTCCGGCTGCTTGAACGCGCCAACGAGATTCTTGCCCTGAGGCAGGTCGACGGCGGTCTTGCCCCCGACCGCTGCGTCCATCATCGCCACGAGTGTGGTGGGGGCCTGCACGACCGGCATTCCGCGCAGATAGGTCGCTGCCGCGTACCCGGCGACATCGCCGACGACTCCACCGCCGACCGCGACGATGAGGTGACGGCGTTCCGCCTTGCGTTCCGCCAGCCACCGGTAGATGTGCGACAGGGTGTCGAGGCTCTTGTGCCGTTCGCCCGACTCCATGACGAAGATGTGGCTGGGGATCCCCGCCGCCTCCATCGACATCTGAATGGTGCGGGCGTGTCGGTGGACGAAGTTGTCGGTAATGACGTAGGCAGCGCCGGGGTCCATCAGGGACTTGACGCGCTCACCAACGGTATCGGAGAGACCCCAGCCGACCCATACGGGGTAGTCGCCTGAGGATGTGCGCACCGTTGCCGCAAGGTCGGCGTCATGGTTTGAGGCTGTGTTTGCCCGGTTCGAGCAGATGTCCCTCGCTCTCACGACCTCGGATGCTGCCTCGGTAATCGACAACTCGTCGGTATGCACCGTCCAGTGGGCGAGAGCGTACAGCGCCTGTCGCTCGGCCTTGAGGCTGAGGATGCGGCGCAGGGGGTCAGAGTCCTGCAGGAGTGGTCGGACCACCTGCTCGTCGTGCGTCTCCTCCGGCCCGGACAGCCTACGGTAGATCGTGTCGGCACGAGCTTCAAGGCAGACGATGATGCCGGTCGCCTCCATGGTGCGGCGGTTGCGTTCGTCAACGACAATGCCTCCGCCGGTGGAGACTATCTGCCGTTCGCCCTGCGCGACGGACTCCAAGGCACTCCGTTCGAGCTTTCTGAACGCCGCCTCGCCGTCTTCACGAAAGATGTCTTCGATGGCGCGACCGGTCGCGGCGACGATCTCGTCGTCGGTGTCGCGATAGGTCCAGCCCGTCATGGCGGCGACCTGCTTGCCTACCGTGGTCTTGCCGCTGCCGGAGAATCCGGTCAGATAGATGTTCGGTCCCATGCGGTCTCGCTTACTGTTCCAAGGCTTGCTGAGCGGCTTGGTGCATCACATCGACGGGGGCTTGCTTCCCCGTCCAGAGCTCAAACGCCGCCGCCCCTTGGTAGATCAGCATCCACAGCCCGCCCAGTACGGGAGCGCCTGCTTGCCTAGCGCTGTGAAGGAAGGGCGTCTCAGCCGGAGTGTACACCATGTCGTACGCGAGCGCGTCGCGCGGTATCGAAGCCGCCTTGATCGGGGTCTGTCCCGCTCCGTCGCCCGATGCCATTCCAACGGAAGTCGAGTTGACGATGAGATCAGCGTCTCCGGTTACGTGCTCCAATGAAACGACGCTGACCTTCCCAAGTACCTCACCTACATCCTTCGCAAGCGACTCCGCCCGCGCGACCGTCCTGTTTGCGATGGTCAGACGCTCCACGCCTTCGCCAGCCAGGGCATAGGCAGCCGCACGTGCCGCGCCTCCGGCACCCAGTAGGAGAACGCTCTTGCCTCTCGGATCGAAGTCGGCCTTCTCCTTGAGGCTCCTGACGAACCCATAGGTGTCAGTGTTGTGGCCGGTCAGCACCCCGTTTCGATTTACGACCGTGTTGACGGCCCCGACGTTGCGCGCCATGTCGTTCACGTCATCCACGAGATCCAGCAACTGCTCTTTGTGAGGAATCGTTATGTTGAACCCCATGTACTCGGCTCCTCGCAGACATTCGACGGTCTGTGGGAGGCTTTCGGGCGGGGTCGGCCAGGCCGAGTAGGTCACCGGGATCGCGTGGTAATCGAGCGCCGCCTGCTGGAAGACCGGCGACAGCGTGTGAGAGAGCGGATATCCAATGACGCCGAGCTGCTTGGTCATCATGGGTCCCGGACGAAGGTGGCCCTAGTATATCAGACGCATACGGCGATCTTGACGGACCGGGACTGAAACGCTATGGGGCAGGGGAGCGAGAAAGAGCGGTGAGGCAGGCCCTGATCGCTACCCGGAGGAGACCGCGTCCAAGTACGATTGAAGTATGACTGCCGCCGCCGCCGCGTCTATTTCGCCTCGGCTCCGCGCCCGCTTCGGCTTGGACTGACTCAAGAGCCGCTCGGCCTCTATCGTGGAGTACCGCTCATCCGCCGTCTTCACGGGAATCGGCGATCGTTCCTCCAGCTTTCCAGTGAAGGCGGCCACGGTCTTTGTCTGCTCGCTGTACCCGCCGCTGAGCGAGACGGGGAGGCCCACAATGATCTCTCCCGCTTCCTGCTCGCCGGCGATTTCCAGTATTGCGTCGATGGCCTTGACGTCGGACGTGCGCTCGATTGCAGTGAGAGGAGTCGCGAGGATGCCCAGCGGGTCGCTGACCGCGACACCGATGCGCTTGTCTCCTACGTCGAGCGCGAGAGTCCTCAAGCCTGGCCCAACTGCTCTTGGACGAGGCTCGGCACGAGGTTGAGCGCGTCATCGAGCTTCGAGGCGTCCCGGCCTCCCGCCTGCGCGGCATCGGGTCGTCCGCCGCCGCCGCCGCCGATCACCTTGGCGGCGCCTCGAACGATACCGGCGGCGTCCAGTCCGCTTGAACGCAGATCGGGCGTGACCATGGAGATGAGGGAAGGGCGGTCGTTGATGACCGCGCCGAGCACGACGACCCCGCTGCCCATCTTGTCCCGGAGCCAGTCGCCCATCTCCCGCATGGAATCCACGTTCGCGGCGTCCACCCTGGCCGAGAGCACTGAGACTCCGCCAACGTCTTGCCGCCGTTCGAGGAGATCGCTTGCGGACGTGAGGGATAGCTTGCGTTCAAGGTTCTCCTTCTCACGGCGCAGACTGGTCAGCTCTTCAAGCAAGCCATCGATCCGTCCCTCGATGTCGGCAACGGGTGTCTGGAGCTTGGCGGCGACGGCATTAGTGGAATATATCCGCTCGTTCACGACGCGCTCGGCTCCACGCCCGCTCGTGGCCTCGATTCGGCGCATTCCCGCACCGATGCTCGACTCGCCGAGCACGAAGACGGAGCCAAGCTCGCCCGTCCGAGCGACGTGCGTTCCGCCGCAGACCTCGAAGCTGAAGGTCGCGCCGTTCGCAATCTCGATAAGCCGTACCGTGTCCTCGTACTTGTCGCCAAAGAACGCGAGAGCGCCGCGCTTGATGGCGTTGGAGTACCTGTCCTCCGACTTGCTCACCGTGGCGTTGTGGCGAATCTTCTCGTTGACGAGAAACTGTATCTGGCGCATCTCATCGTCTGTTACCGGTTCGACATGGGAGAAGTCGAAACGGAGCCTGTCCGGCGCGACGAGCGAACCGGCCTGCCGCACGTGCGCGCCGAGCACCTCTCGTAGGGCCGCATGGAGCAAGTGGGTGGCGGTATGGTTCCGCGCGGTGTCCTCCCGGCGCACGGGATCGACGTAGGCGTCGATGGACTGGCCCAATGCTATCTTGCCCTGTACGACCTTGCCGAAGTGCATGATGAGATCGGGCATGACTCGCTGTGTGTCGTGAACGAGGATCTTGCCCTCAGGGCCGACGAGCTCGCCGGCATCACCGACCTGACCGCCGCCTTCGGGGTAGAAGGGAGTCTCCACGAGCGCGATCTCTACCTCGTCACCTTCGGCTGCCTCGCCCACGACCTCATCGCCGGAAATCAATCCGACGGCGACGGTGTGCGACACCAGCGACTCATAGCCGAGGAATTTCACTCCGCCGACGCCCAAGCTCTCATACTGTCGTATCTTCGTGCGGTCTGCCCCGAACGTCGCGCCGGCGCGAGCACGCTCACGCTGCTCGGCCATGTGCCGCTCGAACCCCTCCATATCAACGCCGACACCGCTCTCCGCCGCGATCTCCTGGGTCATCTCAACTGGGAATCCGTACGTGTCCCACAGACGGAAGGCTGCATCGCCGGACAGGGACTCTGCGTCCTTGATGGCGTCGTTCAGCATCGCGTAGCCGTTCTGGAAGACCGCCAGGAAGCGCTCCTCCTCCAGCTTGATGACGGTCTGGACGAATTCGCGGTTGTTTCTGAGTTCGGGATAGGCGTCTCCCATGATCTCGATGACGGCATCGGCGATTTCGCCCAAGAACGGCTCGTCCATGCCGAGTCTGCGGGCGTGTCGGATGGCACGCCTTATGAGACGGCGCAAAACATAGCCCCGCCCGTCGTTGGAAGGAACAACACCGTCTGCTATGAGGAAGGCTGAACTACGCCCGTGCTCGGCGACGACCCGCATCGCCTGCCTCACCTCGTCACTCTCCTCCGAGTCGTGGCCGCTGATCTGCTCCACTTTGAGGATGAGCGGGAGAAACAGGTCAGTACCATAGATGTCCTTGACGTCCTGCAGAACGACCACAAGCCGCTCAAATCCCATTCCCGTGTCAATGCCGGTTTGTGGCAGAGGGGGGCGGCTGCCGTCCAGGTTATGGTAGAACTGCATGAACACGAGATTCCACAGCTCTACATAGCGTTGACAGACGAGACCGGTCTCGGGGTTAACGTCCTCGCAGTTGGGGCCGCAGTCATCGTCTCCGCAGCCCGGCCGCGCGTCGCCGAAGTCGTAGTGAAGCTCGGCGCATGGCCCGGTAGGACCTTCCTCGCCTGCAGGCCCCCACCAGTTGTCCGCGTCGCCGAATCGATAGATGCGTTCCGGGGGGATGCCGTGTTTCTGCCACAGGTCGTAGGCCTCGTCGTCGCTCTCGTGTACCGTCGCGGCGAAGTTTTCCCTCGGCAGGCCCATGGCGGACTCGAGGCAGTCGACCGCGAATCCCATAGCCCCGTCCTTGAAGTAGTCTCCGAAGCTGAAGTTCCCCAGCATCTCGAACATGGTCAGGTGAGTCGAGTCGCCTACCTCGTCGATATCGACGGATCGGAAGGACTTCTGCGAGGAGGTCAGGCGGCGATTCGGGGGTGTTGCCTCTCCCGAAAAGTAGGGCTTGAACTGCACCATTCCCGCGGTGGTGAGCAGCAGGGTAGGGTCGCCCACCGGAATCAGCGAGGAGCTGGCAACCCGTGAGTGACCCTGTGACTCAAAGTAGCTGAGGAATCGTTCGCGTATCTCGTTGGAGTTCATCGTCGCCCGCCTTCTCTTGGTCAAGCTCAAAGCAACATTATACTCAATCAGGTTCGGCCCAAGAATGATTTCGCCCGGACTGGCATATAATGACGATGGGTGCGAACATCAGCTATCTGGGAACGGACCGGCTCACGCGCCACATACTCCATGAGCAAATTCACTCTTCACAAGACCGACGGCGACGCCCGTCTGGGGACGCTTCACACGCCCCATGGCGACGTGCCGACCCCGGCGTTCATGCCGGTCGCTACACAGGGTTCCGTGAAGGCGGTCGATCCGAACGACCTTCGCCGGATGGGGGCGACGATCCTGCTGGGCAATACCTACCACCTGTATCTCAGGCCGGGGGTGGAGTCGGTCCGGGATTCGGGCGGTCTCGCGGCGTTCATGGCGTGGAACGGGCCTACGCTGACCGACAGCGGAGGCTTCCAGGGTTTCAGCCTCGAGCATCTGCGGAACATCAGCGACGAAGGGATCGAGTTCAGGTCGCACATCGACGGCAGCAAGCACATGTTCAGTCCCGAGTCGGTCATCCGTCATCAAGAAGGCATCGGGGCGGACGTGATCATGCCGATCGACATTTGCGCTCCGGGTGGCAGCGACCGCGCCGGCGTGGTCGAAGCGGTCGAACTGACGACGCGATGGGCAGAACAATGCCGCGCGGCGCAGACTCGTGACGACCAGATGCTCTTCGGCATCGTTCAGGGCGGGACATTTTCTGACCTACGGGAGGTATCAGCGGAACAGATCACGGGCTTGGACTTTCCCGGGTACGCATTAGGCGGTCTGAGCGTCGGCGAATCCAAGCAGGACATGCACGACACCGTGGGGCATACCACCGCGCTATTGCCCTCCGAGCGGCCTCGGTACCTCATGGGCGTCGGTTCGCCGGAGGACCTCGTTGAGAGCGTGGCGCGAGGCATAGACATGTTTGATTGCGTCCTGCCGACGCGAATTGCGCGCAACGGGGCGCTCTTCGTTCGCGACGGACGCATCAACGTCGATACGGCGCGCTTTAGAGACCGGCAGACGCCAATCGAAGAGGACTGCGACTGCTATACCTGCGAGACGTTCACGGCAGGGTACGTTCACCATCTCTTCAAGGCGAACGAGCTGCTGGCGTTCCGGTTGGCGACAGTCCACAACGTCCGGTTCGTGCTGCGTCTCATGGAAGAGATCAGGGCCGCCATTCGCGAGGGCACATTCGAGGAGTATCGAGCGGCGTTTCATGCAAGGTTCGTTCCGCCGGATGAGAAGACTCGAAGGGAGCAGAAGCGGAAATGGCTGGAAGCGCAGCGAAGGCGGCCGGAGCGGAGTGCAGCTACCTAAAACGCCGCTCTCAGGCTGAGGCCCACTCGTGGTCTCGCGGGATGGTCCACGTCTCCGAAAGGGCGATGCAGCAGGTGCTGATGGCGGTCGTATCGTCCAGCGGGCGGGGATGCGCCTTGCCTGACGCGACGACGCCGTTCACGGTCATCTGCGCTCGCGCCGCCGGGATGAGCAGGCTGTAGACGCCGTGCGGCTGGCCTTCCTTCTCGCCAGGCGGATTCGCCATCATCACCGGCTCGCCGAGGTCGTACCACGTCAGGGTGATGTGGTCATCACGCGACTCGATGTACTCAGTCCAGAAGGACAGCGTGTCGCCCGACTTCCAAAAGTCGGCCTCGATAATGGGGATATCGCCGGCGTACTGGTCGCCCATGGACGCCTGCACGCCTTCTTGAAGCCACCGCGCCATGTCGATGTTGTCGGAGTAGATGCGGGTCTCGCCGCCGGTCAACTCGCCCTTCGTAAAGAGCACGTGTCCCGGTCCCTTGGGCGAGTGGACGATTCGCCAGTGGCTGTTGCTGGTCGTGGGTTCCGCATCGGCCGACTCGCTCAATCGCAGGAATGAGTTCTCTCCGGTCAGTCGGACTTTGTTAGCGTCAACTCCCATAGCAGGTCACCTATTTTCCTCTTCATCGTCTCGGTTGCCAATGAACGGCAGGTTGAACACCCCGGATTCCGGGCGTACCGACGACCAAGTTCCCGGTGGGCCCACGGTTGCGAACTCGGCCACCTCCGCGGGATCCATCGGCTTGAGGTCGATCTGCGCCGGTGAGGATATCCCGCCTGAGAGCACCATCGACATAGCTTCCTGTACGGTCATCGTGGTGTCGTAGATGTTCTGAATCGGCACCATCGCCACCCAGCCGGAGTTGGGAGTAGGCGCAGTTGGAAGATAGATCACGCCCATGGTGGTGCCCGGCACGACGTTCGATATCCCCGTGAGGAATCCGATCATCCAGGTGCCCTGCTTTGGGTACTCGACGACCACTACGCGCTTGAAGCCCGCCGCGCTTTCGCCGGTGAACGACTCGATGAGCTTTCTGGCGGGGCCGTATATGGCGCCGATAAGTGGAATCTTGAGGAGAAAGAGTTGAAGAGTGCGGATGCTGCGGCGGCCGAGTCGTTTCGTCCAGATCAGGCCGAGGAGATAGACAATGATGAGCAGTACGAGCAGGCCCAGCCCCGGAATGTGCTGACCAGTGAACCTATCGACGACCGGCGCGAGCAGTCCGTCGATGTTGTCGAAGACCCACTTCACCAGAATGTAGGTGATGGCAATGGGCACGAGGATCAGCACGCCCGCGATGAGCGTAGCGCGAACGTGCCCGGCGATCTTCTTGGCGAAGGACGTTTTTTGAGGGTCTTCCGTCATCGAGGGCCTCGCGGAGATAGTCCGTTGCGGGAGAGTCGAAGAGTCCGAGCGTAGTCGTTCGACGTAAGTCTATGAACGGAGGAGGAGGCTGTCAACACGCATTCGGGATCCTGGCAGGATGTGATCGAGCGGGAGTGGATTGCTGTCGCTCGGTCGAACGGGGCTTCTATGGAGACTCACTGCCCACCCGCGTGATCTCCTTGCTGTGGCACCAGGGCCTGAAGCTCTCGTCCACACGATTGCAGAAAGCCGAAAATGCCTCTTGGGTCTCGTAGAGTTCCTGAGCGCGGAAGACGATGGTCTGATTGCAGGCGAACCGGTCGCCCTGGTCGGCCGACATCGCGCACATCGAGAGCGCTTCGTCGGCACCGGAGACCTCCCAAAAGCGGTTTTGCACGGCTCCTTCTATGCAGTAGGCGCGGTTGGTCGGTTCCTCTGCCAGGCCGCACAGCTCGATGGCGCGTCCGGGATCTCCGACGGTGAAGCCGCCCACGTCCCGGCCAAGACTGCGGAAGCAGTAGTGGTGGGCCTCTTCGGGGGCTGCGGCGCAGGTCTCGGCAACCTTGCCGAAGTCATTTTCGTAGAGGATCATCATGCGGGTGCTCTGATAGAAGTAGCACATCTGGACATACGACTCGTCAAGGGCGTTGCAGGGGAAGTGGGGATCGTCGGACAGATACTCGGTCACGTGGCCCATCAGTCCCGACAGACCGCCGATGACGTTCTCCATGAAGACCCCGGAGTAGCAGGCGCGGTGGTCTGCCGGGGCGTCGAGCTCCTCGCACAGAGCGAGCGCGTCGTGGAGCTCGTAGCTCGTCCACGCCATGAGGCCATGTCCGACACCGTGGAGGCATTGCAGGTAGTAGAACGACACGCTCGCGTAACTGCACAGCACTGACACGTCCTGACGAAGGTTGATAGTGCCACGATCGTGGAAGAGGGCCTCGGTCGCTCCGTGGTACGTCCCTGCCTGACACTCGTGACTCGAAAGGTAGAATGCCGCCGCGCCGAACAGCTCGTAAGCCATGCGGCCGGCATCGTGGGCGCGCTGGTGGCAGTCGGCGTTCGTGCGCTTCGAGCCTTCGAGAAGAGCCTTCACCGTGTTGGAGGGGCCGTATTCGCGCAGGAATCTCGTCATGGCGTTATCGCTCTCGTAGAGCTCCATGTACTGGGCGAGAGATAGGTTAGAAGGCTCGTCGAAGTCGAGGCCTTCCGTAGTTAGCACCAGGGGCACGGGCGGCTCGGTTGGCTCGCCGCTCACGACGACCAGCCCGCTGCGCTCCGGGCCGAGGTGGTTGTGATAACGCCAGAATCCGGGACGGTCGAACGTGAATGTCCAGGAATCGCCGGACTCGATAGGAACCTTGGAGTCGAACTCCGGGTAGATTTGGTGGGTCGGGTGAATGTTGGAGGCGGGCCAGAAGAAGGTGTCAGACTCATTCGTGAAGACCACCCCTTGCCCGACCTCGACTTCGAGCCGCAGCGGCCTGAAGCCCTCGCCATCGAATGTGATGGTTAGGAGGTCCGGCGAGTCTACCCCTACATGCGCTACGGACGGATCCTCCCGTCCACACGCCGCCAGAGCGATTAGGGCAAATAACAGCGATGACACCGCGCGAAGCCGAGTGCTCATAGCCCAAGCGTAGCAACGGGGTAGGGGCCAGTCAACAAAGACAAGACTGCGTGGTATGCTTCCGGCATGTCATGCATGGAACCATGGAGGGCGGTATGGAGACACTCGACCCAGGCAACTTTGACAACGCACAGATTGGTGAGGGGACAATCATCGAGCCGAACGTGGAGATAGGATTGCGATACCACGAAGAGTGCGGGCCCGCCGTGCTTGGCAAAGACTGCATGATCCGGCGGGGCACGGTCATCTATGGCGATACGCGGATAGGAGACCACTTCCAGGCGGGGTACAACTCGGTCGTCCGCGCGCTCGTCAAGATCGGCGACTACTGCACGCTCATGAACCAGTCGACGATTGAAGGAATCGTTCGCTTCGGCACCGGGGTGCGGGTGATGTCGCACGTGTACATACCGTCCCGGACGTGGGTGGGCGACCATGTGTTCATCGGGCCGGGCGTCACCTTCACGAACGACCGATTTCCCGGCCGCATCGAGCCGATGCCAACGCCTCGCGGGGCGACCATCGAGGACCACGTGATGATCGGAGGGGGAGTGACGGTGATGCCGGACATCACCATCGGCGAGGGGAGCTTCATCGCGGGAGGCGCGGTCGTGACCAAGGACATCCCGCCGCGCAGCTTTGTCATCGGAGTGCCGGGGAGGATATCTCCGCTGCCGATGGAATTGGATCGTCCGAATATCAGGGAGCTAACGATCCAGACCCGCAGCTTCTGGGACCCTCGTTCTCCGTACCAAGGGGAGTCGGTGTGGCCAGATTGGTGGCCCGATACGTTTATCGACTAGGCAGGAATTGCGGATGTGGCCATGCGGCCGTCGCAACAGGCGATGAAAATGGCGCACGTGGCGCGTCGGTGGCGCGGTATTCACGGAGTGCTCTAGTGCGTTATCGCCCTGTATAGAGGGGCGGAGGGCTTGAAGCACCAGGGCGCGACAAGAAAAAACCTCTCGAAATGTGTGCCATTTAGTGCCATTTAGCGCCATCGCCCTTTGTTATTGTCAAGTTGCGGTCACGAAGTTAAGACGTGTTACTACGACCAGACGCTCGCCTCTTCCGAACTTTGTCGATTCGCCCATTGGCCTGTGAATGGACAAAGTTCGTTATGGGTAACGAAACCAGCGGTTCGGAGACCCCATATTCCAGTTTAGGCTTGCCGTAAACCGGCGTCAAATCGGGGTTTTACGGGCTTCGTTCCTTATCGCGCGGAGTTGCCCACTTCCAGTGCTCCAACATCATTGAAATGACGGGTAGCTTTACACCGACAGGGCGGGTTTCAAACCCGCCCCTACCAAAGTCACAGTCCCGCTACTCATCAATACCAGGATGTTGAGCCACTAGTGCAGCACTGCGGAGCTGGCTTGAGGCGTGTCGGTTCCCCTGCGCACAACGGGAGCCGCGTCGCGGGCGAGATTGACGTTGACGAGGGCAGGGAGGCCTGATGCTCCGGCGCGGTGAAGGGCCGGGGCCAAGTCGCCAGCCGAGTCGACGTGTTCTCCGTGGCCGCCGAGGGCCTCCGCAACGCGGTCGTACCGGGAGGGTAGAAGCTCGCAGCCCACGAGACGCTCGTCGCCGTACTCCCGCAACTGAATCTGAAACTCCGCGTTCCAGGCCGCGTCGTTTCCGACTACGGCGATGAAGGGGATGTCGTATCGGACAGCGGTGTCATACTCCATGACGTGGAACCCCGCGGTGCCGTCGCCCAAGACGGTTACGATCCGGGCATCGGGCCGCGCCAGTCGGGCGGCTAGAGCGAAGGGGATGGAGGTCCCGATGGAGCCCGCGGGACCGTTGAGGATTCTCGTAGGAGCGGAGATGCAGGCCTGTGCCCACTGACCCCACTCGCCGCCGTCGCAAATGAATACGGAGTTCGGGTCTTCATCGAGGTATGTCTGAATTGCCTCAGCTACCTCAAATGAATGGAGAGGGTTGCCCTCTTCAGCTCTCATGTTTGTCCAGGACGCGGGACGGTAGCTCACGGCGGAATTCACCTCATCGGCCCAGCCGCTGTCGGTGGTATCACCTGCGGCTAGTTCAACGATCCTGCGGACGGAGGGTAGGGGATCGGCCACGATGGACAGTGCAATCCTTTGCTCGTCGCCCACGTTTCTGCGGGTCAGATCAATCGCCAATGAGTCAGGGTCGATCTGAATGAACCGGCAGTCCGGGCGTACATCGGGAGATGCCCCCATCTTGAGTGTAAAGTCCAGCTTCTTGCCGATGAGAGCGATGAGGTCGGCCTCGGCCAGCACCTCAGCGAAGGCACCAAGGGCAGGGTCGTTCGTGCCGCGCGGACTCTCCATTTGCACGACGGGAGCGCCGGTGGAGGTGGATAGATCGGCCAGTAGCGACGGACCTTCACCGCGCATCATCATGGATCCAGCCAAGATGAGGGGGGTCTTGGCCCCGCGCAACTCCGAGAGCACTCTCGCGGCGTCATCATCGTCGATGACACGTCCCGGCGATGACTCCGTATTGTCCGATAACAGCGCATCTTCGGGCGATTCGACCTCGTTGTCCACGGTGTTGAAGGGTAGGGCGATGTGAACAGGGCCCGGACGCCCTGACGTGGCGATGTCCAGGGCTTTTCGTATGTCATTGGGCAGGCTGGAGGCGCTTTCGGTGGTCCATGAGGCCTTTGAGACGTGACTTGCGATCTCCGCCTGCGGCATCGCTTGAAACGCGCCCTTGGCGTGCTGGCCCATGGGAGCACACCCGCTCAGCAGCACGAGGGGCGACTCGGAAATCGTTGCGACGTAGAGACCGGTGAGTGTGTTGGCGAACCCCGGCCCCGCCGTAACGAGGGCGACGCCGGGTTGGCCCGTGAGCCGTCCCCAAGCGTCGGCCATGTGTACCGCGGCGGCCTCCTGGCGGACGTGCAAGAGGTCTATGTCGGCCTCCAGACAGGCATCAAACACCGGCATGATCTGGTTTCCGGAGAGGGTGAAAATTCGCGTCACTCCCGCCGCTCGCAACGTCCTGGCAACTGCGTCCGCGCCTCGCATAAGAGAAACCTCGTTCGTTTGGTGTTCGCCGATTATACCGCATGATCTCCGTGCAGGACGGCAATGATTGGGTGTCCAGATAGCTGCCTAAACCATATGTTGAGAGGTAGTCGAGCCATGAATCACCCTTCGACGGGCTCAGGGTGAACGGGAGTCTCTTTGGAGACCCTCTGAGACACTGCCGGGCATCGGACCGTGCCCTCCACTCATGGGCAAGTCTCTTCGGGTGAGGCAACCGGCGTAGCGTGGCATCGGCGGCACGGGCACGGCCTCCCTCGCCGGGGGTGGTGATCGCCCCGTAGCGCGAGAGGCGCTCGCATCCCCACAGGACGCATGGATTGGCCTCAACAGGGGCAATTATGCCAAAACCGGCGAATCGTCACAAGCGGTCATGCCAAAACCGGCGAATCGTCACAAGCGGTCATGGCAATTCAGGCCAATCGTCACATCTCGGTTACATATGTTGTGGTAAAGTCATAAGGAGCGCTCGCAAGCGAGATGGAGGTTGAAACTATGGCGTTCTCGTATTCGGGTGAAATAGAACCTCGCATCCAGGCGAAAGCCGCAGAGAACGAGAGCTTTGGGGCCCAGCTGATTGCTGACCCCAAGGCCAGAACTCGCTACAGCGTCTTGACATACAAGGTTCCGTACCTGAGATACGGGGGTGAACGGGGTTTTTAGACACCCTCTAACTCTATACTTTGCACCCGTACAACCTGCCTGCCGAATGGAACGTGATAAAGGTTTTGTTCGATTGGGGCTAACAAGACAAGTCGAAAAGCACAAGAATCAGGCTGGCAAGGGGGTACCTCGACTGCAAGCAATCTCCTTTAGTCCGCCAAGATCGGAAAGAGAACGCTCAACTTGAACACTCTGAAGGTGAAAAGCCGCGTCGTACTGTCACTGCTCGCCGTCGCGCTGGCGCTCGGAGCGCTCGTCACGGCGAACGCCCTGACGATGCCGCTGTTCGGACAAAGCACATCCCCTTGCGTCACAGGTGGGGCCGTCGCTGCCGCCAATCCAGAACTCGTCGCCGACTGCGAGACTTTGCTAGGACTGAAAGACACCCTCCGAGGCAACGCGCCTCTGAACTGGGCGGCTAATGCTCCGATTAGAACATGGGAAGGAATCACCGTGGACGGAACGCCGCCGCGTGTGGCGAGGGTTTATTTTCTCCATCCTAAACAGCTAACGGGGACGATTCCCGCCGAGTTAGGCAGTCTCTCCAATCTGAGTATCCTCGTTCTTTCCGATAGCGGGTTGAGTGGAACGATCCCTGCAGAGCTAGGGAACCTGGCGAACCTGGAACAATTGATGCTCGGTGGCAACCAGTTGAGCGGACCGATCCCTGTAGAGTTAGGAAATCTCGATAACTTGGAATGGCTGATACTCAGTAGCAACCAGTTGAGTGGGACGATCCCGGCAGAGTTAGGAAATCTAGCCAATCTGAAATCGCTGGGGCTCGGCAACAAGAACCAGTTGAGCGGGACGATCCCGGCGGAGTTGGGTAATCTCACCAACCTGAAATGGCTGTCGCTCAATAACAACCAGTTGAGCGGAACGATCCCCGCAGGGTTAGGCAATTTGGCGAACTTGGAAACGTTGTCGCTAAGCAAGAACCAATTGAACGGCACGATCCCCGGGGAGTTAGGCAATTTGACGAGTCTTGAAATACTGATACTTAATGGCAACCAGTTAAGTGGTACCATTCCCGCGGAGTTAGGTGATCTTGCCAACCTGAAGTGGTTGTATCTCGGCAACAACCAGTTGAGCGGTACGATCCCTACGGAGTTGGGTGATCTCGCCAACATGGAACAACTCTCGCTGGGTGGCAACGAGTTGAGCGGAACGATTCCCGCAGAATTAGGTGATCTCACTAACCTGGAATCGCTGGGGCTGGGTGGCAACCAGTTAAGCGGCACGATCCCAGCGGGGTTAGGTGATCTCGTCAATCTGAAACGGCTGAACCTCGCTGCGGGTAACCAATTAAGCGGCATCATCCCAGCCGAGTTAGGCAATCTCGCCAACCTGGAATCACTGTGGCTCGCTGACAACCAGTTGAGCGGAGCGATCCCTGCGGAGTTAGGAAATCTTGTCAATTTGAAAGTACTGCGGCTCCACAATAACCAACTGAGCGGTACGATTCCGGCGTGGCTAAGTAACCTCACCAACCTGAAATCGCTGTCGCTTGACCACAACCAGTTGAGCGGTACGATTCCAGCGTGGCTAGGCACTTTCACCAATCTGAATCGGTTGCGGCTTGCGGGCAACGACTTCACCGGGTGTGTTCCTAAGGCGCTCGCGTCAGTGGACGATTCCGATCTCGCTGAGCTTGGTCTGCCAGTCTGTCCGAGCGACGACGTTGATGCGGACGAGATCGACAAGTTGAAGGCGAGGATCGAAGTGCTGGAACGCGCCGTCCACACACATACAGACGAGACTTCCACCCCACCCCACATACACGTTCGGACGTCCGCGCCGGTAGATTCCGTGGCTGTCCGCGTTGCCGATTCGAGTCCGCCGGAATACTTCGTCGACGTGGTCTCGGTTCAATCGGACGCTTGCGTACACTTCGCGGGCTACGACATGGAGCGCGACGACGCTCGAATTACCATAAAGATATGGAACGAACGGTTGTCGCAGGCCGACCTAGCCTGCGCGACAGTTGTAAGCGAAACGGAAACAGGTATCCCGCTCGGCAGCGACTTTCAGCGGGGGACGACGTACCAAGTGACGGTCAACGGAGAGACGTACTCGTTCACGGGGCAGTAGGGCGAAGGGCAGGACGCCCGGACCCGTCCCGCACGAAGTCATAACGTTGACCCTGTGGCGATGGGGGCCGTACAATCGAAGGGCGGTTGCAGCGCAGGGGTGTAGCTCAGGCTGGTAGAGCAACGGTCTCCAAAACCGTAGGCCGCGGGTTCGAATCCTGCCACCCCTGCCAAACACCGCTTTTCTCACTGCTTCCCTGGCCTGCTCAATTTGTCTCATTTTCCCTGTTTTATTGCCAGTATTGAAGCTATGTGAGTCTCAATAAGCGTTCGAGGAAGACCACGCGAGAAACCATAGGCATCATGGCAACCGCGAGCCAATTGTGGGGTTGACTGTGGGGTTGGATTGCTGTATTGTGACTCCTAAGTCGCGATAGAGGCGGGACAGATGAAGCTATCAGTTAAACGGATCCAGTCGCTCCGGGAGCCGGGGCGGTATGCGGATGGGGCGGGCCTCTACCTCGTAATCACCAAGACCAAAAGCAAGAATTGGTTACACCGCATCACGGTTAACGGACGACGACGAGATTTGGGACTCGGACCCTTCCCCGAAGTATCGCTTGCTCAGGCAAGGCATCGATGCGCTGAAAACCGGGCCTTGATTTCGGACGGCATCGACCCCATAAAAGAACGCGAGGCAGCAGCCAAGCAGGAGCGGGTGCCTCCGACCGTTCCAACCTTCAGAGAGGCCGCCATCTCCGTTCATACGGCCCTTCGACCGCGTTGGCGCTCGGAGAAACATGCAAGGCAGTGGTTGCAGGCCGTTGAAAAGCACTGTTTCCCAAAGCTTGAGAGTGTACCCGTAGACCAGATTACCCGACGGGACGTTATCCAGTGTCTAAGGCCTATCTGGACACGGACACCCGAACAGGGTCGTCGCGTGCTTCAAAAGATGCGAGCTATCTTCAGATGGTGTGTAGGGAATGAGTACATCGAAAACAGTCCATGCGGAGAGGCGCTGGACTTTGCGCTCATTCCTCAACCCGCGATAAAGCAACACTTCCGAGCACTTCACTACTCCGACGTACCCGACGCCCTTGAGACAGTCGAACTGTCGAACGCTTCCGACGTTACACGCTTATGCTTCCGCTTCATGGTTTTGACCGCTACCCGTAACGCGGAAGCGCGAGGAGCGATCTGGGAAGATATCGACCTTGACCGCGGCGTTTGGGAGATTTCGGGAGACAAGATGAAAGCGGGTAGGCAGCATCGCATACCACTAAGCGACCAAGCCGTTGACCTTCTCATGCAAGCGCGAGGCCTGAGCGACGGACAGGGCTTAGTTTTCCCGTCCCCGCGCAAGCGCGGCCAGATGCTTTCGGACATGGCGCTCTTGAAGGTGCTTAGAGATACGGGCCTGGTTGCCAAGACGACCGCTCACGGCTTTCGTAGCGCGTTCAAGACGTGGGCAGTTGAAAAGACAAGTGCTTCATGGGAAGCGTCGGAGGCGGCCTTAGCACATCAAGTAGGGAACACGACCGAACGGGCCTACGCCCGGACGGACTGGTACACCGAACGATGTCCCCTGATGCAGGCGTGGGCTGATTACGTCGCCCCGAGCGACCGAGCATGACCACAGAGATCATACAAAGAGGGCAGGGCAGTTTAAGCCCTCTACGCCGCCCGCTTTCTTTGTCAAGATTCACAACCGGCATCCCGTCTCTTGGACATGATTTGTAGACACGATCATTGTCCGGTCCCAACTCCCACGAGACCGAGTGTGATTAGACTGTCGCTCTCAATGTCGGCCTAGCCTGTATTCAAGAATGTTTCAGCGCACCTACCTTCAAGCGACCGGAGTATAGCTCCCGTGGACTCGTGACCAACAGCCTTCCAAGTTGGTTTCTGCCTAAGAATCCTTCTCTAGGACAGTGGGACCCCGCATCTATGGTATCGTCCGACTTTGTGCCGGCTTTAGCCTCACCAGCCACGAGTACCTGAATATTTTCGTATCTTGTGTGAACTGCATATCTCTCCGCAAGGCTCTTAGTAATGGGAAGGAGTCATTAGCAGCTGGCGGAAGGCCACTTTGTAGTTGGAATACCCAAAACGGTTCTTTTGCGAGGTAGAGTATGAGGATATCGGTTATCCAATCGAGACTTAAAACTCAGGTATACGTGGGAAGTGGGACTTCAAGCCAATCGCCTAGCCTGATTCGATAGTAGGAAGTACCATCCAACAATTGTGGGAAAGTCCTCAGTGACGTGCTAGGGCATGAGGAAGCGTCTACATGGCAAGATTACCCACATTATGCCGTCGGACGCAGAAACGCAGAGGTAACTAATGACCCTAGGATCTCGCGAATTGTCCCATCAGAATTAGCCGCCAGCCAACTGTGACTTATGCCCGCCCTTGGTCTCCCGCCCGTTCTAGCCATTCGTCTATGTCCGAGCCGGACTGCCGATAAGCGTGCAAGACGATCTCCGCTGCCGCCCTTGCGTCATCGACCGCGTCGTGATGCTTAAAGGTTATCCCCAAGTCCGTCGCAATCCTCGCCAAAGCCCATCGGGACCGGTACTTTCGCGGCCAAGCGCGACGGGCAACCATCGCGCTGTCGAGCCAAGTCACCGGAAGAGGGTCAAGGTCGTACTTGTCGGCCGCCCCTTCAAGTGCTATGCGATCAAACCCCGTATGACTTACGAGCGTCACTCCAGCTGTGCGACGATAAAGCTCGTCGTAAACTCGAGGGAAAGCGGGGCTGTCTTTGACGGTCGCCTCGTAGATGCCGTGGAGCCGAACGTTGAAGAAATTGAACCGCTCTTCCGGGTTGACTAGGATAGACACCCGGTCCCAAATCACACTGTCGCGGACGCACACGATGCCGATTTGACAAATGCTGGCGGGGCTCGCGTTGGCAGTCTCGACGTCGATGGCGTTGAAGGTCAAGTTGTTCACGGGTATCTTCGACTCTGCTGAGTTGGAAGTCGTAGTCTACCCGCATCAACCGCTTCCTGTATAGGAAGATGCTCCGTGTGAGGGAGGAGAGGAACACCGAGATGACGGAAGGAAAGCCACGCCCGCCGTATGCTCGATACCACTGGGCAAAGTCCGACCGAGGAAATCCCGGACGCGTTCACCTGCTTGAACACCACCTCGCCGACGTTGGCGCGTGCTTCGAGGCCCTGATGCGTCAGCCGACCATCAGGCAACGGCTTGCGATAACCGGTGGCCTCAATGATCTCGACGAGTCGCTCGTCGCCCGGCTCTCGGTGTTCGCGGCTCTCCACGACATCGGCAAAGTGAATGTGGGGTTTCAGACGCAGATATGGAAGCCGGAGGACTTCCAGGGCAGACGAAGGCCGTACAAGGCAGGGCACATTGACGATATGGTACCGGTGCTGACGGATCAGGATTACACGACTGCCGGGTGGTTCTTCGACGCGCTGGGATGGGACGACTTTCTAACATGGGACGACCGCAATGGCGAGACTGTCTGCGCGATGCTGGTGGCCACGCTCTCGCATCACGGCAGGCCTTTGCAGTTGGCAGGTGGCCCGAGCGAAAACCCGGCTATTTGGCGCAGGTTCGGCGATCTGAAGCCCGAGGACTGCGTGCGTCGGATCGGCCGGCTGCTTCGCGAATGGTTCCGCACCGCGTTCGCACAGGGAGGGCCTCCACTCCCGTCCGTTCCCGCCTTCCAGCACATGTTCTTGGGACTATGCAACTGGGCCGACTGGATCGGCTCGAATGAAGCATGGTTTCCATACTTCGACACGCCCCAGGACGACTACATCAAGACTGCGAGGGAGCGTGCCAAACAAGCCGTCGACGCGATAGGACTGAATCTTTCGGCTCAGAGAGACCGCTTTGAGAACGTGCCGGAATTCGGGAATATATTCGGGATAGACTATTCTCCCAACGCGATTCAGCAGACCGTGCGTGACACTGCGCTCGACCTGCCACTCGTTGTCATCGAGTCCGAGACAGGCTCCGGCAAGACGGAGGCCGCGCTCTGGCGGTTCGCCCGCATGTACGAGGCTGGACTGGTGGACGGCCTCTACTTCGCCCTCCCGACACGCTCCGCCGCAGTCCAGATACACGAGCGCGTCCAGCGCTTCATTCGCAACCTCTTCCCGCGCTGTTCTCCTCCCGTCGTGCTCGCCGTGCCCGGCTACGAACCCGGCGCCGATGCAGCGAGCATTGCAATGCAGGACTATAACCCCTGGTATCAAGACGGCCATGACGACGACAGGCCCTGGGCGTCGAGGAATCCCAAGCGATACCTTGCCGCGCAGATCGCCGTCGGTACGGTCGACCAAGCGATGATGGGCGCGCTCAAGGTCAAGAACGCGCACATGCGGGCCGCGTGCCTTGCGCGCAATCTACTCGTCGTCGACGAGGTGCACGCATCCGACACATACATGAGCGTCGTCTTGGAAGCGCTGCTAGACGCCCATATCCGGGCAGGCGGCTATGCCCTTCTCATGTCGGCAACTCTCGGTTCGGCAGCACGCCATCGCTGGCTGCATCACGGGAAGAAAGCCGTCACCGACGGTCCGACACTCCAAGAGGCGGAATGCGCCCCCTACCCAGCCGTCAGCACGTCGGACGGTATGCGCAACGCCGGCGAAAACGATCAGGGAAAAACGGTCTCCGTTGAAGCGAGTCCGACCATGCGCGACTTCGTCGATACAGCCCAACGTGCCCTAGACGCCGCTCGCGCCGGCGCGAAGGTTCTGGTCGTTCGCAACACAGTCGGCCACGCCGTGGGCACGCAGCAGGCATTGGAAGAGCTCGCCGAAGACGGCGACACGGGTCTGCTGTTCGATGTTGAGGGGAAAAGAACCCTCCATCACGGGCGATTCGCCGCCTGCGACCGCGCAATGCTTGATAAGCGGGTAGAGGAGTTGCTCGGCAAGGGCAGGCAGCCCGGAGGCCGCGTCGTCGTCGGCACGCAGACGCTCGAACAGTCGCTCGACATCGACGCCGACCTGCTTATAACCGACCTCTGCCCCGTCGACGTGCTCCTCCAGCGCATCGGACGCCTCCACCGCCACAAGCACAACGGCCGTCCCGACGGCCATGTCTCGCCGACCTGCGTCGTCCTGACGCCACCCGACAACGACCTCGAACCCCTGCTGACCGATGGACTAAACGCCAACGGTCTCGGTCCAAAGGGCCATGTGTACGGGAGCCTCAGCATTCTGGAAGCGACGCGGCGGTTGATTGGCGAACATCCCGAATGGCGCATCCCGGAGATGAACCGCTTACTCGTCGAGCGCGCGACCCATCCCAACGCGCTGAACGCCATCACCGAGGAGATGGGCGACGCCTGGAAGGAACACACCCTGAACACCGAGGGCGGAGAGATAGCCGACAGACAACACGCGCGAGGTCACACCATCAAGCGGGACAAATCGTTCTTCGAGGACAATCGAGATGTGGTGTTCGTGAGCGATGAAGAAAAAATACGGACACGCCTCGGCGACGACCGCATCGACATAGCCCTCGACCCGCCTCAGTCCAGCCCGTTCGATGGCACAAGCAAGATCGACAAGCTGGCCCTCTCCGTGCGCTGGCTGCCGGGCGAGGACGCTCCCGAGTCTGTGACGCCGTCCTCAATTAATGGCGGATTCACCTTCGCTGTCGGCGACCGCCGCTTCGTGTACGATCGCGTTGGACTGCGTCGCGTCTAGCGACACAGCCCCGGACGGTTATGATCCAGCAGTTTGCAGAGGAACCTGCAAAAGCGGAACAAAAGTTTGACAGATCGAAAGATGATCCGTAGAATAGCACGCCCGTTCCCAGAAACGGGTGAGCGATTAGGAGAGACTGGCCGATGTACAACATCCTAACCGAACCGTTGATCCGCGTAGACACATCCACTGGCCGCCGCGTGGAGGCGTCACTGCCGGAGGTCTACGCTGCGCTCATGGCGGACGAGGTGGAGGCATTCCCCGCCCTGCGGCCGCACCAACGCCACGCTTGGCATGCCTTCCTCGTGCAGCTCGGAGCAATGGTCTTGCACAAGGCAGGCGTCACCGAACCGCCGGCGGACACTGCGGAGTGGGCCAACCTAATACGCGCCCTCACCCCCAACTTCCCCAACGACGAACCCTGGCAACTCGTGGTAGATGACATCACTAAGCCTGCCTTCATGCAGCCGCCGGCAAGTTCCGAAGGCAAGTTGGTCGATTACAAGAGCAGAGTCGAGACGCCCGACGAACTGGACATGCTCGTCACGTCCAAGAATCACGACGTGAAGTCGGCTGTTGCCGTCGCAAGCGGATACGACGACTTGATACTTGCGCTAATTAGCCTACAGACGACGGAGGGATTTTCGGGGGCAGGCAACTACGGCATCTCGCGGATGAACGGTGGACTGGGCAGCAGACCCGCGTTCAGTGTTACCCCGTCCACTCGATTTGGCATCCATGTTCGACGCGATATCGTCGTATTGCTGGAGCGTCGCGACGACTTGCTGGACAACGGTCCCATGCGGGAGGAAGGGACTAATCTTCTCTGGACGCTTACTTGGGACGGAACAAAGGCGGAGTCACTGCTCTTGAATGCTCTCGACCCTCTCTATATCGAGGTCTGCCGGCGAATACGGCTGCACGTCGGTGACGGCGGAAGACTCCGCACTGTCAGGGCAACATCGAAGGCGGCCCGCATCGAGGCCAAAGCGCTCAACGGCGTCACGGGCGACCCGTGGACTCCCGTCGACCGAGGAAATGGCAAGTCGCTGACGCTCGCTGCCGGAGGATTCACGTACAAGCGAACGGTGGAGTATCTCGTCGGCTGGGAGCGGCCAATCCTGTGCGAGCCGACGAACGCCGAGAATCGCTCTTCGGAAACGGTGCAGCTCGTCACGCGCGCGATGGTGCGCGGACAGGGAAAGACTGAGGGCTACTACGAACGCACCATCCCGATACGGAAGAAGCTAGGATCGGCCATGATGCGGTCAGGCTCCGGAACGGACGATCTTGGCCGGATCGCCAATGAACGCATCGAGAACATCGGCAAAGTCCAACGGATTCTGAGCCACGCGATCCAAGTGTTCTTGGCTAGAGGCGAGACCGACAAGGTTAGCCCGGAGCATCGTAATCTCGCCCGTCCCTGGCTGAATCGGCTGGACGAAATAGTAGACGCCCGATTCTTTGAGGACCTTCAGACCGAGTTTGAGACCAATGACAGGGATGAAGGACGGAAAATCCGCAACAAGTGGCTGATGAACGATAACAAGGACGGTGTAATAGACCGCGCCCGCGAGGTTCTTGCCGACGCCATAGACTCCCTCCCCTGTCCTGAGATCGAGCGTTACAAGGCCCGCGTCCGTGCCGAAAGACTGTTTGAGGGCCGCATACGTGGGAACCAGGGACTGCCGTCCTTATTCACCGAGAAAGGAGACGATGATGACAACTAGCGCACTGGATGCCGCCCCACCGAACGCGGGAAGCGAGGAGGGACGCCTTAACACCTGGGGCGACATAGCCACGAAATTCGCCTGGCAAATGGCCCAGAAAGATTTTCGTCGGGGCGACCTTGCGGAACTCCGTAGGATGAACCCCGATTTCACCGACTCACCGGTGTTCGTGGGGCTATTGGCCGATAAGGAACTGCTCGGTTCGCCCGAAGTGGAAAGGAAATGGGCGCTGATCCTGCATGGCATCGCCCTTATGACGCCGAAAGGCGGCGATGATGAGTCGCGCGGTTCGGCACACGACGGTCAGATGCCGGTTGGTCGCGCACTGTATCTTGGCGGCGAACCGACTAGGGACCCAGGATTCTACAGTGAAGCCCGCCTCAAGCGTCTGCTGAGTTCACGCGGCGATATGACGCGAACGCTGCTTGCGAGAGCGTTTCGGATGCTGGCCGCCGCGAACGTCACCTTCAGTTGGCGGGAGATGGCGAACTTCATTCACAGCGACGGCTTCGATGAGAAAGCGGCAGAGAAACGCCGCCGTCGCATCGCCCGCGAGTACTTCCAAGCCCAGTACCGATCACGACCCGACACCACCGAAAATCAATAGCGAAACCACAACAAGGAGAAAAGACATGACCACACCAAGATTCCTACAGATCCACACGCTGCACTCCTACCCCGCCGCGTTGCTGAACCGCGACGACAGCGGCCTCGCCAAGCGGATGCCCTTCGGCGGTGCTACCAGGACGCGCGTCTCCTCGCAGTGTCTTAAGCGGCACTGGCGCATGGCAGACGACGAGTTCTCGGTGGACAACATCGACGGTTCACATGACGCCGTCCGCTCGCGCGAGATCGTCACGCGTAGCGTCATGCAGCCGCTCCGTGAATCGGGCCAATACTCCGAGGAGTTTCTCAACGCAGTCGAGGAAGAGTTTCAAAAGGGCGTGTACGGGTCCAGTGGCACGAGCAGAAGCGGACGGCAGCCCCTACTGCTCGGACTGCCGGAGGTCGAGTACCTCCAGGATCAGGCCAAAGCGATATGCGAGACTCATCCAGACGACGCCGAGGCCGCCGTCGAGGCCGCCAATCTACTGTTCAGCGAGCGACGCGCCAACGAACAGCGCGAGAACTTCCGCGCGTTTAGGCAGAGCGCCGCCTTGCCGGGCGGACTGATCGGTGCGCTGTTCGGCCGGATGGTGACCTCCGATCCCGCCGCGAACATCGACGCCGCCGTCCACGTCGCACATGCCTTCACCGTGCATCAGGAAGAGTCGGAGAGTGACTACTTCTCCGTCGTAGACGACCTACAGCCCCCCGAGGATGACCCCGGCGCCGACCACATCGGCGACGTGGAGCTCACCGCCGGCCTCTTCTACGGCTACGTCGTGGTGGACGTGCCGGGCCTGGTCTCCAACCTGGAAGGATGCGAGGCCGTAGACTGGCAGAACGCAGATCGCGATCTTGCGGCGAAGGTGGTCGAGCACCTCATCCACCTGATCGCAACCGTGTCGCCGGGGGCGAAGCTCGGCTCCACCGCGCCATACGCCTACGCCAATCTGATGCTGGTCGAGGCGGGCTCGCGCCAGCCCCGCAGTCTCGCCAACGCCTTCCGTGAGCCGGTGGAGAAGGCGCGGGACGGCGAGGCGACAAAGGCCCTGTCCGGTCACCTGTCCAAGCTGGACGTGGCATACGGCGCGCGAGAAAGCCGCAGGATCATGTCGTTGGAAGACTGCGACGTTCCTAACACCGAGCGGCTGAACTGCGACGACCTTGCCACCTGGGCCGCGGACGCGGTCCGCAACGCGAAAGCGGCGTGAACCCCATGCGACACCTGATACTGAACCTCGAATCGCCGCTGATGTCCTTCGGCGGAGAGACCATCGACAACTACGGCGTCATCCGTTGGTTCCCAGCGGCGTCGATGCTGACCGGCGTGTTCGCTAATGCGCTGGGCTGGCGACGGATCGAACGTGAGCGCCACGAGCGCCTGCAAGAACGGCTCGTGTTCGCCGCCCGCATCGACCGCGAACCGCACGGGGGCGTGCGGCTGAGAGACTATCAGACCGTATTGCTGTACGAAGATGAAGAAGGCTGGACTACTCGAGGCCACCCGGAGGGAAGAAAGAAAAGCCCATCATACCAACCAATCCCGCCAGACAACCGACGTGCCCTCACATGGCAACGCTATCGCGACTACTTCGCCGACATGCGCGTCATTGTCGCGCTGCGGCTGGAGGCGGAGGATGAGTCTCCCACGCTCGACGAACTGGCCGACGCCCTGCAAGAACCTGCCCGTCCGCTCTTCATCGGTCGAAAGCCTTGCCTGCCGTCCGCACCCCTGTTCGCGGATTTCGTCGAAGCCGGAAACACACTCGACGCGCTGCTGAACCTCCCCTTGCAAGGCGAGGAGCGCGAGCGTGACGACCGCGTTCGCCTGCTCTGGTCGGACGGCGAAGGCATGGACTGCGCTTCCATAGACAGGGACTTTATGCTGACCGACGAACGCAACTGGGTCTCCGGTCTTCACGGCGGCGGGCGGCGCGTCTTTGAGGGAACGTGTCCGAGTGACTGCTTCGGCGTCAAGGAGAAACAGCCATGACCACCAACATGATTCGGGCCGACATAGACGTGCGCTCCTTCTACCGATGGGCAGGGTCGAGAGGCATGATCAGCCGCAACGCCTTCGATCCCGGCTTTGCCATGCACTGCCTCCTCACCGAGAGCTTCGGACGAGACCTCGCGCCCAAGCCGTTTCGCGTCATCATTCCGCGAGACCAGAATCGCGCACGTGGGACCTTCTACGCATACTCAGGCTCGACAGCCGACGAACTTCGTGAAGCAACTGCCGTCTTCGCTGATCCTTTGCAGTCCAAGATACTTCCCACTTCGACCATGGACAGCAAGACAATGCCGAACTCATGGCGGACAGGACAACGGCTGGGCTTCGAGGCCCTGATCCGCCCGGTCATTCGATGCGGACGAGGTTCCGATAGACCGGGCAAAGAACGAGACGCTTTCCAGGCCGAGGCAGAGCGCCACCTGAAGGGGGAGATGCCACGCAGCCGGGAAGAGGTCTACGTGGACTGGCTGTCCGACAGGCTCGCCCGGCGCGGCGCGCGTCTGGAGGAAGCAAGGCTGCGGTCCTTCCAGAGGGTGCGCGTCGTCCGCAAGCTCCGCAAGCACGCTCCCGAAGGGCCGGACGCCGTGATGCAAGGAACCCTTGAGGTGACCGACCCTGCAATGTTCGTCGACCTCGTAACCGACGGGGTCGGACGCCATCGCGCCTACGGATACGGGATGCTTCTGCTCCGTCCCGCGTCAGGGGCGACGGGCTGACGAACGTCCACCACGAGTCATCCTCCTTTAACGTACCTTAACATCTGAATATACAACCGGGAGACCAACCGACATGCTGCGAGGAAGACTGGGACTTGAGACCGCGAGGATTCCCCATGCCGACCGGCAAGGGCTTCTCTGGCTGAGTCGAGGGGCGTTGACCGTCCGAGACGGCACTTTGCGCTTTGAGCGTCAGGCCGATGCGGATTCGGGAAGCCCCCTCAACTCCGGCGAATACGGCATCCCGTTTCAGTCTCTTTCCATGATCCTCTTAGGTCCTGGTTCCACCGTCAGCCACGACGCGCTACGTTTGATGGCGCGTCACGGGACCGGGCTCGTTGCCGTCGGCGAGGACGGTGTCAGGTGTTATACGGCCCCGCCGTTGATGCCCGACACATCCGACATCGCCCGCAGGCAGATGCGCGCATGGGCGGACGCCGAAGGCAGTCGTATCACCGTGGCCCGCAAGATGTATGCGCTGCGTCTTGGCGAAGTGCTCCCGCAACAAAACATCGAAGCCCTGCGAGGTATAGAGGGCGCCCGCATGAGGCGAACCTACCAAAACCTTGCTCAGCGCTATGGGATCACTTGGAGGGGCCGCCGCTACGACCGCGCCAACCCCCTGTCGGCGGATATTCCGAACCAAGCGATCAACCATGCGTCCGTCGCGGTTACTTCCGCAGCAGTGATTGCCGTGATGTCTGTGGGCGCCATTCCTCAGCTGGGCTTCATCCACGAGCACAGCGGAGACGCATTCGCGTTGGACATTGCCGATCTGTTCCGCGACACGATTCTGCTTCCCGCCGCGTTCAAGTCGGCAAAGGCCGTTATCGAAAACCCGACGATCGACATTGAGAGGAATACTCGCCGGACGACGGGAGAGATGCTGCGAACCGAGCGCGTGATCCCGAAGATGATAGACCGCATCAAGGTGCTCTTTCAGGACCTCACTCCGCCGGAAGATGAGTCGGTGACACCGCCGGACGACGAGAGTTTGTGAGGTGCAGAGTGACCGTAGTCGTCACAGTCAACGTCGAGGCGCGGAACCGAGGATTCCTTGCGTCGGTGATGCTGGAAATAGCGCCGGGCGTCTACACCAGCCCACGAATGACCAGTGGAATTCGAGACAGAATCTGGGATGTCCTGAGCAAGTGGTACTATGACTCAGGTCAAGGGGCGATAGTTATGACGTGGAGCGATCCCGAAGCTGTTGGAGAGCAACGAATACGACTCTTGGGCGAAGCACCCAAAGCCATCGTGGATGCCGATGGCGTGTACTTGGTAAAGTGCAACTAACAATATTCGCTTTATGAATAATATCTGGCCTACTCAATTACGTTAGCAAGAGGTTCCCCCGCACACGCGGGGATAGACCTAGGCCGCCGACCTTGTTACCGTGCGACTCGAAGGTTCCCCCGCACACGCGGGGATAGACCCATACCCTACCATGTGCACAATGGTTATGCACAGGTTCCCCCGCACACGCGGGGATAGACCCGGACATGGAACGCGCCCAGCACGCCTTACAGGGGTTCCCCCGCACACGCGGGGATAGACCCTTCACAGAATAGTTAGTCAAAACCGACGTGCTGGTTCCCCCGCACACGCGGGGATAGACCCCCGCCTATGGCTACTTCGCCGTGGGTTCAGGAGGTTCCCCCGCACACGCGGGGATAGACCCATTCGGAACGTGTGGACGATCCCGACGAAGGGGGTTCCCCCGCACACGCGGGGATAGACCGAACCTCCCGCCCAAAGCTGACTTTGCGGCGACGGTTCCCCCGCACACGCGGGGATAGACCCAGATCGACGAGAGCTTCCTTCGGGTCCCCGCCGGTTCCCCCGCACACGCGGGGATAGACCGTCTGATTCACTTGTTCTGCCGGAGGTGGGCGAGGTTCCCCCGCACACGCGGGGATAGACCAGACCTGAAAGACCGTATTCTCGCGTCCTTCATGGTTCCCCCGCACACGCGGGGATAGACCCTACATCGCCAGTAAGGGCGGCGTCTACGCTCTGGTTCCCCCGCACACGCGGGGATAGACCGTGCCCGTGAATGGCCGCGACTTGTCAAGAAAAGGTTCCCCCGCACACGCGGGGATAGACCCAACTACGGCAAGGTTCTCGACTGGATGAAGCGGTTCCCCCGCACACGCGGGGATAGACCATGTGGGTGGTGCCTTCGAGGGCCTTCGTCTGGGGTTCCCCCGCACACGCGGGGATAGACCCCTCGCGGCCTATCCATCCTTTCGACCTGTTCTGGTTCCCCCGCACACGCGGGGATAGACCGGTCGTCGTCGCTCGGATGGACCGCCGTCTTCCGGTTCCCCCGCACACGCGGGGATAGACCCCGATAGAGACTCATTCCGATCCTCCTTGCTTGGGTTCCCCCGCACACGCGGGGATAGACCCGCGATAATCGGCTTCATCAACACGCTCATCAAGGTTCCCCCGCACACGCGGGGATAGACCGTACTGGTGGGGGCGCAGGGGGCGCAGGCGGCGGGTTCCCCCGCACACGCGGGGATAGACCTAGCCATGCCCTGCTCCGGCGTAAGTCCAGTTAGGTTCCCCCGCACACGCGGGGATAGACCCATCGGCTACTCGGTGGGCAAGACGAAGGCCTAGGTTCCCCCGCACACGCGGGGATAGACCGGGTACGCCGAGGGCTACGGACCGGGGGCCGATGGTTCCCCCGCACACGCGGGGATAGACCCGTACCGATACATCTCAGAGGAGGGGAGAGGGGGGTTCCCCCGCACACGCGGGGATAGACCCTGCGACCGCCGCGGAATCATCAACCATGGCCAGGTTCCCCCGCACACGCGGGGATAGACCTCATGCGCCGCTTGGTGAGACGCTTCTGTAGGCGGTTCCCCCGCACACGCGGGGATAGACCTTGTCCCAATGGTGTTTTTGCGTACAGGGCCTCGGTTCCCCCGCACACGCGGGGATAGACCGTATGGCAAAGTTGTTGCCACACTCGAAAAAGTGGTTCCCCCGCACACGCGGGGATAGACCCGCGACGCGACGAACGAACGCGCAAAGCGTATCGGTTCCCCCGCACACGCGGGGATAGACCCCATCGAACATCACGATAATTGCCTATCATGTCGGTTCCCCCGCACACGCGGGGATAGACCCTGTACAAGATGACACGGGACGACGCGATATCGGGTTCCCCCGCACACGCGGGGATAGACCTGCGTTCGATACGCGGGAGTCGGATCGTGAGGAGGTTCCCCCGCACACGCGGGGATAGACCCTTTCGTCGGTCGCTGCAACCATCATAAATATGGGTTCCCCCGCACACGCGGGGATAGACCCGTCCCCGCCATGATGTAGGCCCGGTCCAACATGGTTCCCCCGCACACGCGGGGATAGACCGTGTCGATAATCAGGGATCGGGAGAGTATTCGGGGTTCCCCCGCACACGCGGGGATAGACCTCGCCTGCTGTTTCTCTATCGGGTTCTTCCAAGGGTTCCCCCGCACACGCGGGGATAGACCTGAACTCGCCCCCGCCTTGAGGCTTGAGGTCGTGGTTCCCCCGCACACGCGGGGATAGACCGCTGACCCGCGTTATGCTCAAGGCCGAGACGCAGGTTCCCCCGCACACGCGGGGATAGACCGTCGGGCGATGCGGCGATCAGGCGCGCGTTGGCGGTTCCCCCGCACACGCGGGGATAGACCCGTCGGCAGTGACCGAGAGGCCGAGCAGGACATGGTTCCCCCGCACACGCGGGGATAGACCGATGGCCGAGACGATGAACGAGTACATCACAAAGGTTCCCCCGCACACGCGGGGATAGACCGTTCGGCTTGACGATGGGTGGCATCAGCGGCCAGGTTCCCCCGCACACGCGGGGATAGACCCGTACCGATACATCTTCTTGAGGAGGAAGGGGGGGTTCCCCCGCACACGCGGGGATAGACCTGGACACGGGCGGGCAGGGCGGCGCGCCCGTGTGGTTCCCCCGCACACGCGGGGATAGACCCGATGCAACAGCAGGAACCATTGAGCCTAGAGAGGTTCCCCCGCACACGCGGGGATAGACCTTGCTCTGTCGCTCCTGTCACTTGCGCGTTCACGGTTCCCCCGCACACGCGGGGATAGACCTTGCTCTGTCGCTCCTGTCACTTGCGCGTTCACGGTTCCCCCGCACACGCGGGGATAGACCCCGTGCAGCGCGAAGGTACCGAAACCGTACAGGGGTTCCCCCGCACACGCGGGGATAGACCGGGTTTACATCCGGCGCCTCGGAGTCGATTGAAGGTTCCCCCGCACACGCGGGGATAGACCGTTTCGCCACCCTTGCTTAAAGCGACGATGTGTGGTTCCCCCGCACACGCGGGGATAGACCGTACCAGCCATTAACCGCGCCGAGCACCAGAGGGGTTCCCCCGCACACGCGGGGATAGACCGTTGGCGTACTGGATGGCGCGGCTTGTATTCCAGGTTCCCCCGCACACGCGGGGATAGACCCGATACTGAGCGGGTCGGTCCTCTTCTGCATGAGGTTCCCCCGCACACGCGGGGATAGACCAATGGCGCGCCGCCTCCGGGGTCGTGGGCGTGAGGTTCCCCCGCACACGCGGGGATAGACCTCCACGCTTCCGCTTCTGCCGTCACCATTTCGCGGTTCCCCCGCACACGCGGGGATAGACCCGTCGCACCCGTCACACCGGACGCGCTCCCTCTGGTTCCCCCGCACACGCGGGGATAGACCCGATTACGGTGAGTCGGTTGGTTTGAAGCCTCTGGTTCCCCCGCACACGCGGGGATAGACCGGTGGGGACGAGCTACCTGGTGCTTTTTCGTCGGGTTCCCCCGCACACGCGGGGATAGACCGTTCCGCATCCTCTCACGAGCTGCCGCCTGGCCGGTTCCCCCGCACACGCGGGGATAGACCTGGCTACACGCCCAGGGCCTCTATCGGGGTTCGGGTTCCCCCGCACACGCGGGGATAGACCGTCATAGAGCAGGTCGCCGATCGTCACGGTAACGGTTCCCCCGCACACGCGGGGATAGACCGGTACGGACGCTCCGCACCCTTGAGAACGGGACGGTTCCCCCGCACACGCGGGGATAGACCGTAGATCGTGTCGAGCGCCCCGCCCGGCGACCGGGTTCCCCCGCACACGCGGGGATAGACCGTTGCACGTTGATACGCGAGAGGTTGCCCAGGAGGTTCCCCCGCACACGCGGGGATAGACCGTGGGTTTCGACGTCGGATGCTCCCTTGACTCGGGTTCCCCCGCACACGCGGGGATAGACCTTAGCCCAGCCCCGCTCGATGGGACCATACATAGGTTCCCCCGCACACGCGGGGATAGACCGGGGATGTGGGGGTTGTATAAGAACACCGGAGGGGTTCCCCCGCACACGCGGGGATAGACCTCCCGGTGTCGCGCCCGGCTGAGAACGCCTCTCGGTTCCCCCGCACACGCGGGGATAGACCGTTGCCTGACGCCGTGCTCGCACGGATGCTCGGGGTTCCCCCGCACACGCGGGGATAGACCTCTAGGAGCGTTTTTCTGAGGAGGGGTGGTGTGGGTTCCCCCGCACACGCGGGGATAGACCCTGTGCTACCATCGGATTATGAGCGACAACACGGGTTCCCCCGCACACGCGGGGATAGACCCGGTCTATCCAGCCGGATCTCCGATGCCCGTCTGAAACAGCGCGGCGTGGGCACCGTCCGCGCTACCCCCGATCACCGCAGAGGTCAACGATACATGCAAGGATGGGAGATAGATACAACGACTGGCATAGTCATTATGGTAGCAATAGCCCTAGAACGAATGCTCCCCGTACTGACTTTTCTGCCAGTGTTCTTGACCAGCGTGGTGGTCGCGGCGATCATGCGCAGGCGGTACGGCGTACTCGCCGGAGTTATTTTGGGACTGTTGTGGGGAGTTATCGCAGTAGCCTTCTCATTCTACATTCTTACTTGGCAGTTCGTAGTTGCCGTGACGCTGGCGTCGGGATTCAGTAGCTGGCTCTACATCTATCTCGGTGACGACAATTCAAATCAGGGCTAGCTTCACCCTAGACCTAGGGTTCCCCCGCACACGCGGGGATAGACCGCCGACCACGATGAAGAACGGCACGGCCCGCAGGGTTCCCCCGCACACGCGGGGATAGACCTTATTTCGGCGGCGACAGGGTGATAGACGGCCAGGTTCCCCCGCACACGCGGGGATAGACCCCGCATCGAGCAACGCAATTCCCTGTTGACTGGGGTTCCCCCGCACACGCGGGGATAGACCCGCCTCTTCCGTCAAGACATGGCCACCGTTCACGGTTCCCCCGCACACGCGGGGATAGACCGCCCAGGCGACGCATCATCCATGACGACCTGAAGGTTCCCCCGCACACGCGGGGATAGACCCCTTTCACGAACAAGGCGCTCGTGGGCATTACGGGTTCCCCCGCACACGCGGGGATAGACCGCAGAGTGCGACGAGCGCGGGTGAAAAAATCTAGGTTCCCCCGCACACGCGGGGATAGACCTACTCGTTTTATCACCGTCAGCGTCGATAATGAGGTTCCCCCGCACACGCGGGGATAGACCCATCACGTCTCTCCGCCAATTCAGACATAGCACGGTTCCCCCGCACACGCGGGGATAGACCTACTGGTAGTTCTAATGCCTCGGTTACTCTTTCGGTTCCCCCGCACACGCGGGGATAGACCCTCAACAAACTCAATCCTGCCACAGGCCGAGGGTAAGGACCCGGCGCACCCTACCCAGTATCTCCAGCCACGCTCGCTCGCGCCGCAGGTCGTCGAGAGCCCTCCTCCGCCAGCCGAGGTAACTCTCCCGTTCTGAAGGATGCATCGGTGCGGTCGCGGGTGGCAGCGTCAGGCCACGCCGTTCGATCATCTCGATCTCCAAGGCCATGATCCGCTCCCTCGTCCTGGCTTGATCGAGCTTGGTGCCGACCTCGCGCCGCAACTCCAACGTCCGCCACTCGTCCACCAGCGGCCAAGCTTCTCCGTAGACCTCTTGGTCGTCGTCCGCAGACTCGCGGGTGACCAGACTCGGATACTCACGTCTGTTCTCGATCATCGCGGCTCGCTGTCTCATCCCCATTTGTCCCGCGCGTGCAGCGGTGCCTATTGCCCTCTGCCTCAGTACGTCCAGACCGACCAACCGTCCCTCGGGTTTCGACGCTCCGTGAGCACCCCGGTCTTCGGGCGCGCCGATCTCTCCACGAACTGCTTCAATTGCTTCCCGCACGTCCTCGCGCAGCGCATTCACGTCTCCCACAACTTCCTCGACACGCCCCTCTAACGCCTCTATGCGCTCTAGCTGCCGTGCCGAGTCTGCAACTCCCTCCTCCAGCAGCAGACGTTCCATGGCGTCGGCCAGACGGGGAGAGAGTCTGCCTGCGCACATTCCACGCCATACAGTCTTGCGGTCCACGCCCAGCGTCTCGGCCGCCTGCATGGTGCCCATTTCACGCACCAGGTCCCCAAGCAGGGCCATCAGCCGCAGGAGGTGGACGTTCTCAACGCTGCGAGTTCTGCGTCCTGTGAGCAATTTTCCTGCACTTTTCATCGTCCCTGTCCTCCTTCGTCTCCGTCTTCCCTCTCCCCGTTCCACTTGGTACATCTCGTAGCTAGCTGTGGAACATTACTCCCGAAAAGGTCATGTGCCATTTGGAACATCCCGTATCTAACCGTGGAACATGGGCATGGAACCGGAAGTCAAGTCGGAACGGTCACATTCCTCCTGTAGGGAGGGCACTTCCGCTCCTGTCCTACGGACTCATGACTCTCACCAGTCCCTCCCCCAAAAGTCCGATTCTCTGTACACAGTAATGACAACACAGAAGACCGGCTCCATGTAATGCCTTAAAAGGCACTCCGGCATGAACGCCTTTCATGTCCCACTTGGGGTCGTTTTCTTACCCAGCCGCCGGCATACGTGGTGGACATCGTCCGTGAGTCGGGGTTGTAATCGGGTATCGAGCCGGACAACGCCGGGCGATCCTCAGCCCGCAACTACAGAACTCCGCCGCTCAGGGAACTCGCACAGTCCGTCGAACCCAACGACGAAGGATGGACCCACTACGTGAGTGCTGTCTGTTCGAGCGCCTGCGTTCCCGAAACCGTCATGTTCCACTTGGAACATTTCGTAGCTGGCTGTGGAACATGGCCACGGAAAACCCCACGTTCCATTTGGAACATTTCGTAGCTGTGCGTGGAACATGAGCCTGGAACGGGGAGTCAACTCAACGCACCCGCAATTGCCCTGTGGAGAGGGCGCTTGCACGCCTGTACCACCGCGCTCACGCTCATCTCCATAGTCCCTCAAAAAAGTCCAATTCTCTGTACACGGTAATGACTTCGAAAAAGGCTCCTCTTGAAGAAGGCCCTGTGAGGCGTTACATCAGGTACGCCTTTCAGGTCCCACTTCGGTTCTAATCCGGCTAGTTGCGGATGTGATTCGACGAAAACCGTAAAAGGGCAGGGAGATGGCGTGACAATCGCAGAGAGGGACCGGAAGAGTCACCAGCGTTCCTTTTTCGGAGTCAATGACAGGACTTGATACTGGGTTGAATGCGGGACACCGGGAGCGGAACCGACGACGGAAGGGCAGAGCGACTGATGGCACAGGTACACACCTGTAGTGAGAGGCTAGCGACCTGCGAATCGCCGGTATTCCTAGGCGATAAGAAAGAAAAGAACAGACGGAAGATGCTGGGAAGACCGCAGTGATCGGGCAAAGGCCCACCGAGCTTCCCGTGGTAGCAATCAACTGCAATCTCTCGCCCGACGCCGAGGACCGGCTGCACTGCCTCGTGTCCCTACTTCTCAGGCACACAGACAAGGACAGGCAAGCCGAGACGGCAGAGTGATCTGATTTTAGTGCGTTGCCCGGCGAAGGTAGCAAGGATGCCTGATGTTCTTCTCCCACTCCCGTGACCGGTGGATTACGAACTGCTACTCGCTAGTCGAAGCAGGGCTGTTCCTGAGGAACGGAGCCGAGTGATGGGCTACCTTGCCACGACAGGCCCCCGGAACACTCGGCCTCCGATCGAGTCGAGGGCAGATTCTGCATCACTCATCCCTTCCAGTCGAGGCGACGGTTGGTCGAGACGAAACACAAGGGGCCAGTGTCAAGGGCGGAGGTCTGTGTTCCGGTCCATGGTGCCCACTTCAAGCTATCGCCCATCCATCTGACAAAACCTCCGCCTGCTCTAGGACGGTCTGCGTTGCCTTTTCTTGTTTATCAGGTGGGTAGCCGTGCTTTCGCAAGATACGGCGAACCAGAACACGAAGGTGAGCACGGACGTTTTCTCGGAGCGTCCAGTCGATGGTGACATTGCGGCGGACGGTGTTGACCAACTCGCGGGCGATGTCCCGCAGCGTCTCGTCGCCGAGGACCTGCACGGCGCTGTCGTTAGTCTCCAGAGCATCGTAGAAGGCAAGCTCGTCCTCAGTTAGGCCCAACCGCTCCCCGCGCTCGTTAGCCTCCCGCATGTCTTTTGCAAGCCCGATCAACTCCTCAATGACCTGTGCCGCCTCGATAGCCCGGTTCTGGTAGCGACGGAGAGTCTGCTCCAACATCTCGGCGAAGGAGCGAGCTTGGACGACGTTCTTGCGCCGACGGTTGGACACCTCGCCTTTGAGCAGCTTCTGCAGTAGCTCGACAGCTAGATTGCGGTGTGGCATACCCTTCACTTCGGCTAGGAACTCGTCCGAGAGTACAGAGATGTCGGGTTTGGCTAAGCCTGCGGCGGAAAAGATGTCCACCACGCCTTCGGACGCCACGGCGCGAGAGATGATCTGTCGCACCGCGAGGTCTAATTCCTCTTCAGGACGCGCCTTTGGGTCGGCGCGCTTCAAGAGGCTTACTCGCACCGACTGGAAGAACCCAACGTCGTCGCGGATGCGCATCGTCTCAGGATGCGGTACGGCCAACGCGAATGCCTGTGACAGGTCCAGCACCGCACTCAAGCAGCGCTGCTTGCCATCCTCCTGTGCCAAGACATGCTCTTGGGCAACTGGAAGCAATCCCAATCGTTCTTGGGACGTACCGGTCGTCCACTTGTTCCAGTCGAAACCGTGGAAGAGAGCGCAGCAGACCTCGTACTTCTCCTGCATTACTGCAACGGCCTCGCCCTGGTCGAGGGCTGTCCGACCCTTGCCGCCGCTCTCCGAGTAGGTGGCTAGCGCCTGCTTCAGATCGTTCGCCAGTCCAAGATAATCCACCACGAGACCGCCCGGCTTGTCCTTGAACACTCGGTTCACTCGGGCGATAGCCTGCATAAGTCCGTGGCCGCGCATCGGCTTGTCCACGTACATGGTGTGAAGGCTGGGCGCGTCGAAGCCCGTCAGCCACATGTCTCGCACGAGCACGACGCGCAGGGTATCGTCAGGATCGCGGAACCGTTGGGCGAGCGCCTCCCGACGCGGCTTGTTGCGGATGTGCTGCTGCCAGTCCGAGAGGTCGGATGCGGAGCCGGTCATCACGACCTTGATTGTCCCTTTGCCGTCGTCTTTGTCGTGCCAATCGGGACGGAGGCGTATCAACTCCCTGTACAGGTCGATACAGATGCGCCGGCTCATGCAGACGATCATCGCCTTGCCCTCTAGGGCTTCGAGCCGTTGCTCGAAGTGGTCAACGATGTCCTCTGCGATCTGGTGGACGCGCTTCTCTGCGCCGACGACCGCCTCAAGCTGTGCCCACTTCGTCTTGAGCTTCTCTGTACGCTCGATCTCCTCGCCTTCGGTGGCCTCCTCGAAGTCGGGATCGATCTTCGGTCTCTCACGCCGGTCGAGGGTCAGCTTGGCAAGGCGGCTTTCGTAGTAAATGGGGACAGTCGCCTTGTCCTCCACGGAGCGCCGGATGTCGTAAATGCTGATGTAGTCGCCGAAGACGGCGCGGGTGTTGGCGTCGTGGAGCTCGATGGGCGTTCCGGTAAAGCCGACGAACGAGGCATTTGGGAGGGCGTCGCGCATGTGGCGGGCGTACCCATCGATGAAGTCGTACTGGCTGCGGTGGGCCTCGTCGGCGATGACCACGATGTTGCGCCGCTCGGAGAGGGTAGGGTGGGTATCACCTTTCTCTTCGGGGAAGAATTTTTGAATGGTCGTGAAGACTACACCCGCGACATTGACTGAGAGCTTGTTGCGGAGGTCCGCACGGCTCTCGGCCTGCACGGGCGGCTGGCGCAGTAGGTCCTGACAGCGGGAGAAAGTACCAAAGAGCTGGTCGTCGAGGTCGTTGCGGTCGGTGAGGACGACGACGGTCGGGTTCTCCATCGCCGGCTCTCGAATGATCGCGCCGGTGTAGAAAGCCATCGTCAGGCTCTTGCCCGATCCCTGGGTGTGCCAGACGACGCCGATGCGACGGTCGCCCGGCTTGCCACCCGTTCCCCCCGACTCATATCGCCCTCCATCCTCGGCGACTCGACCACGCTGCAACTCGGCGGCGCGCAGGGTCTCATCGACGGCGACGCGCACGGCGTGGAACTGGTGGTAACCGGCCATCTTCTTGACTAGCGCTCCACTGCCGTCGTCCTCGAACACAATGAAGTCGCGGATGAGGGCGAGGAACCGTCCCGGCTCGAAGACGCCCTCCAGCATCACCTGAAGCTCGGTCATGTGAGGACTCGCCAGGGTCTCCCCGGTGACGGTGCGCCAGGGCTTGAACCACTCCCTTCCAGAAGTCAGGGCGCCGACGCGGGCCTCGTTCCCGTCGGAAACCATGAGCGCCTCGTTCATGGAGAACAGGGTCGGCAACTCCGACTTGTAGGTCTGGAGCTGCTGCCATGCTGACCAGATTGTGGCGTCCTCGTCGGTGGGGTTCTTGAGCTCGATGACACCGAGGGGAAGGCCGTTGACGAACAGCACCACGTCCGGCCTGCGGGTGTTCCTATTCTCGGTAACTGTGAACTGGTTGACGGCCAGCAGGTCGTTGTTGGCGGGCTCGTCGAAGTCGATGACTTGGACGAGTTCTCCGCGCACTCGTCCGGCTGCTTCTCGGTACTCGATCTCCACGCCGTTTATCAGCATCCTGTGGAACTCCCGGTTGCGGGCTTCGAGAGTCGAGCCCTCCGGCCGGATCAGCTTGCGGTAGGCGTCGTCGAGCGCGTCGAGGGGCAGGGCAGGGTTCAACTCCGCAAGGGCATCGCGGAGCCGTCGTTCCAAAACCACTTGGCCGTAGTCGTCGCGCTCGGAGTTGGGCGTGTCAGGAGCGATGTCCGGGCCGTGCTTCACCTGCCAACCGAGAGAGCGAAGCCAATCAAGCGCGGCCTCTTCAACGACGGCTTCGGTGATGGTGGTCATTGAGCCCAGTCTATGACGTCGGCGATTGCGAGAACAATCATAGCCGTCAAAGCTACGTGCAGTGTGGCGAACAAAATAGGTATCCATCGTTCGATCTTTGTCACAGCGCGATACTCCTCAGCCGCCAACTTCCACTCGTGCTTGTACATCGCCGCAGGCAAATGTTCCTCGAACTTATGAATCAAGCTGAACTTGATCCGGTTCAGGTCGGCGTGCGACTTGATGATCAAGAACCAGAGCACGGAGACGAAAATTCCCATGAAGGGAATCGGCAACATCCAGTAGCTTTGGCCGAAACCAGCGGACTGAAGACCGTATAGCGCGGCGAGGGCAACGTTCAGGCTAAGGAGGTAACGACTCGATGCGACACGCCGAGCGCTAACGTTCTCTGCGGACTGTACGTAGAGCTTATACTGCTCCAGAAGATCCACATGGAATGATCCTCCATAGGCGTCCGCGGTCTGGTGTATTGGAGATTCTCGCTCTTGATTAGTCATAGCCTACTTGGGATTAGAAATCAGTTCTTTCAAGGTGGGCCATGTCCAGGGGTGGATTCTCTTCTTCTTAGGTGCCGACTTCGGGCGCGTGCACGTCTTGTTACTACGGCCCTTTAGCAGGAAGTAGGGTTTCCCAGCCTGCTGCACCATCGTCACTTCCGCTTCCACACCCTTCGCTTGGTGCGTATGCTCCCCACAGATGACGATGACGAGGTCGACTCTTCTAATGCGGTCTCCGACCTTCCTCTTCCATCCTTCATCTATCCGATACCTCACCGACCAATCCGTAATGCTGAACGGCGAATCGGGTCTCTCGGCCTGCGCTACTAGGTCGCCCCGAAGGCTATTATCGTGGTCGTAATCAAAGCTGATGAATGCACTCTTGGTGGCCATTGTCATCTCCCATTATGTGGTACTGGTGTCGGCTTCAGTGATGGTGGTCATTGGGATAATGCTCGTCCTTCGTCGTGACTCTCGTTGTATATCATGACATGCCCTGCCATGATATACAAAGCGCGTTGTTGTCAATGGGTGATGCACAACCTATTCGCTGCCTTCCGCCACTCGAAGGAGCTTAGTAAACGCCAAGAGAGCTGGACGCCTCCCGCGAGCTGCACTCAATACGGTCAACATGTCGCTGTCGCGTAGAGCTCTTAGTATGCGAGATGCCGTCTGTGTGGGAATCCCGGAATTCCCCACGAAGTCGGATGAGCGGAAGATTGGCTTCGTAAAAATCCAGTCAAGCGCGCGGACGCCATATTGGGAATGGGTCTCGTCAACCACCCATTCCTTCAGTTCATCATAGAGGGCCAAGATGCTCCTCGCTCTGGAGAGGTTGTCGTTGGCTTGTTCCGCAACTGCCGTAAGGAAGAATTCAGACCAGCCGGTCCAGTCATCGTCACGGGACACCGCCAGCAGCCGTTCATAGTATTCATCGCGGTGCCGGTCGAGATATCCGCTGATATAGAAGTGAGGGGCATCCAAAAGGCCTTTCGCGACCATGAAGAGCGGGACAATCAACCGGCCTATTCGCCCGTTTCCATCCAGGAACGGATGGATTGATTCGAACTCGGCGTGAACGATCGCCAACTGAACAAGGATGTCCGGTTCATTCGCATGGATGAACCTCTCCCATGCATCCATGGCGTTCGGCAGGTACTCCACTGGGCATGGCACAAAATCGGCGTTCTCTATTGTTGAACCAGGGGGGCCAATCCAAACGCTGTCAGGTATGCGGCGGTATTCTCCCGGCGCTTTGTCCTGCCCCCTAACGCCTCTCATCAGGATGCGGTGGGCGTCGCGAACGAGCCTCAATGACAGTGGTATCCGTTCCATTTGGCGGGTGGCGGTATCCAGAGCTATCCTGTAGTTGATGACTTCGTGCGCGTCAATTCGCTTGACTGGATCATCAACAGGGTGGTTTTCGTCCGCCTGAAAGGTGAGAACCTGGGTCAGGGTTGTCTGTGTGCCCTCAATGCGGTTTGAGTAAACCGCCTCCTGCGTCGCAAGCGGCGAAATGAGGACGCTCGTGTTGGGTATGCTCTCAAGCATCGCTCCATATGCCGCCACCGCGGAATGCGCTCGGCCGATTGCAGGCACAAGCCGAGCCCAGTCCAGGTCCCCCGGAGGGAACTTACCAAGGTGGTACAGGGTTGCTGCCATTGCGTCATCTCCACATCTTGCCGCCTTAGCCTCGGCAGTCAAGGGCACCCTTCTCAGCGTCGGCTCGGTGGGGGGGCGTGAGGGATACTCGTCCTTCGCCGGGACTCTCGTTGTGCATCATGTTTTTACTACAAGCAGTGTAGTACATCATGAAGTGGCTTGTCATGATATACAAAGCGTATCGTCTTCAATCGAGGTTGGCTGAATCGTCCGATTGCAACCTTACGCTTCGGCCTATTGCAATGTTAGGGTGCGTCCGATTGCAACTTGACATAGCGTCTGATCGCAAGGTTATGGCGATGTCGAGGCCTTGCATAAGACAGATGAGGGAGACCTGTTCAACGTCGGCTTCGGTGAGGGTGGTCGTGGCTAAGTACAATACTTGGTGGAGTCATTCATACGTCAATGCGACCAAATTAAACCCTGTGTCAATGAAAACGCAACCAACCTATAACCGTCGATATATTCTATTTAAGGATTCGTGGAATTGTATGCAAGCGGTTCCAAGTTGGCCTAGACTGCGGAATCGATTGTCTTCCTCGCGAATGTTCATGGGCCACGAGCAGCGTATGAGGACTTGCTCAAGGTCCCCGAGTGCGTCTGACAGTTCTAGGAGTTGTTCATGCACGTCTAGATTGCTTTCCACCCGCCCGCGAATATCCCTGACAAGGTTTTTTGTTCCGGTAATCGTCCTCTCGTATTCGTCCACGGGAACGGGAGCCGCACTCTTGATGTCTGTAGCTCTTACCTGTTGCGCTCGTTGAAACACTTTGCTGAGAACTGGATTGACGGAAGATTCCCAGTTCTTATCGTCAATGTCGTTGATTTCTTCATCGACAACTATCTCTTCAGGCAAAACGGATCCCAGCGATCTACCGAGTGCCAATGTATCCCACGAAATTGCGTAGGCCGCATCAGAAATAATCGACTTGGCTGTCCTTTCAACTATCTTGTTGCGTCTGCCAAGCCGCGTTAGCGAAGTACCGTCTATGAAATAGATCGCAATGCCCAAGGCGAGGAATACGCCAAATGACGAGGATAGTAGGGCTTCGGCAAAGGGGGGTAGCCCAGGTATCGAAAAGCCTGCCGCCGCAGAAGCTATGGCTAAAGCGATGCTAAACAATGCTATTACCAGCCACTTTCTGCTCAAACCTTAACCTCTTCCAACACTAGCTTTGGCAGCAAGACATCCCGCTGGGCGGCTAGGGCTAGCGATGCTCTTCGGTTTAACTCAATCTGGGCGAACACTGGGCCGACCGATTCTCTTAGCCTTGCCCATATTTCTGCCGGAGCGTAGGGCAATAGGTAGGGAGCCAATGCGTCAACTTGGACACGCTGTCGTCCAGAAGTTCCAGTCATGCTCTGGATGGCGTGCTCCCTAAAGGTAGGGTCACGGGCCAAGAGATACGTGTATTCGGGCAGAACCGGCGGCTTAGCGCGAATCACGATAAATTCTGTCGAACCCCATCCCACCGTATCTTTAGGAAGCGACTGGACAAAGGCCGTCTTGCCGTTTTCCAAGCAGGGGGTTATCCGCGCAAGCAGGGTATCGTTGTTGCGGAAGCGCGTACCAGATTTGAACTCTCGCAATACAGGGGTGCTTGGACTAGACCCGGACGTTGGCAAGGACGCCATGTCTTGGTAAGGAGCCACGGTCCCGCGCTTCATGGGCTCTTTGGGATTCAACTCCACAACCTCCCCCAGCGGCTTCACCTCCCACCCCTCCGGGATCTCCCCCAACTCCGAGTCCACCAGCCGGTCGGAGAAGAGGTCGTAGAGGTCGGCGGGGAGGCCGGGCAGGGAGTCGCCGCGCCGCCAGCGGCCGTCCATCTTGGCGCGCGCGGGATCGAAGTCCACGAACCACGACTTGAAGAGCGCCCGCGCCATCTCTTCCAACGTCTCGTTCATCCGCCGGTTCAGCTCAATCTTGTCGTCAAGGGTACCGAGGACGTGGGCGATGGCGCGCTGCTCCGAGAGAGGCGGCAGAGGGATACGTATCGTACGCAGGTAGGTCACGGGTTGCGCTATAGATGGAACGCCCACCTGCGATGTATTGGCCAAAAGCTGGTGCTGCCCCTCAGGTGACTTTAGATACAATGCGACGAACTCGGGGATTGCTTTAGTCAGGTCGCAGCGCACGTAAAACTGACTCTGTGAAACGACATACTGGCGGAACTGTGAATTGGAGGGGATGTAGGCGACTTGTCCGATATTGCTCCGATGCGTAAGAACAATGTCACCGCGCGCAACGTTAGCATTCGCGAGCCGCTGGGCATGCTCAAGGCTGATGAAGTTGAACCCGGGCGCATCATCGACTCTGAAGCCGTGTAGGTGCTGACCGCTGATGATGGGCACACCATTCGGTACGAATGTCTCGACTTTGATAGACGACCCAAAGGGTCCCATAGCAACCTTCTCGGCAATATCCTCGATGGTCATCTCTCGCCAGCCGTGCTCCGACGTTGGCTTGGCCCCCTCTTGCACAACCACGTAGCCCCGTTCAGCCATTGGCGTTGTTCTCCTCAGTTTGGCGCGCGCCGCGGGACGAGGCGCAGTACCGGGCTGTCGCGTCGCTCATCACTCGTTCCCGCGATTACTCGGCGTACATCTCGCCGATGATGCGGCGCAGTTTTGCCGCGTCGGGGGCGGAGAGACGGTCGATGCGACGTCCGAGTCGCTGCTTGCTGATGGTGCGAATCTGGTCAACGGCGATCTCGGCGTCCTGTCCCACGCACTGTATCTGGAGGCGGCCCCGCCAGCGCGGGTGCAGCTTGGAAGTGAGCGGACAGATGACCACGGTGTCGAGGAACCGGTTCATCTCATCGCGGCTCACTACTACGACGGGTCTGACCTTGCGAATCTCGTTGCCCACGGTGGGGTTGAGATCGGCAATGTGGACGGCATACCGCCGGGGGAAAGGGGCCGCCATCAGTCCACGCCGTCGGCTATGGCGATGTCGAAATCGCTCCAGTCCTCCGATTCGGCGGCCATGGCGCGGGAGGTTTCCTCCCAAGACAGATTATGCGTGTTCTCGCCCCGCAAGACGACGCTCTCTTCCAACTCTTCCAGCACCAATCGGTCGTTCCACCCGTACTTGTCCAACAGCGCCTTGGGAAGGCGGATGCCCTGGGAGTTGCCGATGGGGATAAGCTTGACTTCCCTCGTATAAGGCGCCTGGTTCATGCTCTTCGTCTCCGTTGGGTCGGGCAATGCTGTAATTATAGTAATTACTCGATATCGTCGGTGTCAATGTTCCGCGAACTCGATCACCCGCCGAATCCCAGCCGTGAGAGATTTGCTTCAATCTCCGCATCCAGCCGCTGCGCCTCGGTCTGCTGCTCCCGCCACTGTGCGGCTAAGCGCGTCATCTTGTCCTCGAAGGGTACGCCGTCGTCCGGCTGTGGCTCGGCCCCGACGTAGCGGCCGGGGGTGAGGACATGGCCGTGCTTTCGTATTTCTTCCAACGTCGCGCTCTTGCAGAAGCCGGGGACGTCGGCGTAGTCATCGCCCACCGCCCCTTTCCTATCTGGATTCCGGCCTTCGCCGGAATGACGGGTGTGACCGCGCCAGACATGGTAGGTGTTGGCGACGCGGGCGATGTCCTCCGGCGATAGGTCGCGGCGGGTGCGGTCAAGCATGTGGCCCAGCTTCCGGGCGTCGATGAACAGGATCTCTCTCTGACGTTCGCGGCGCTCACCGCTGCCGCGTGCCCTCGAAAGGAACCAGAGGCAGGCGGGTATCTGCGTCGAGCGGAAGAGCTGGCCGGGGAGGGCGACGATGCAGTCCACAAGGTCAGCCTCGATCAGGTTCTTGCGAATCTCGCCCTCGCCCGACTGGTTAGACGACATGGAGCCGTTGGCAAGGACGAAGCCCGCAGTGCCGCGCGGCGCGAGGTGGTAGAGGAAGTGCTGCACCCACGCGAAGTTGGCGTTGCCCACCGGCGGAACTCCGTGCTCCCAACGCCTGTCGTCGCGCAGCCGGTCGCCACCCCAGTCGGAGACGTTGAACGGCGGATTGGCGAGAATGTAGTCGGCCCGCAGGTCGGGATGCCGGTCGTTGTGGAAGCTGTCGCCGTGCTCGATCCGGCCCTCGATGCCCCGGATCGCGAGGTTCATCCTCGCCATGCGCCAAGTGGTGTAGTTGGACTCCTGGCCGTAGATGGAGATGTCGCCCCTGGCCGCTCCCCCGTTCCCGTTGCCGCTGGCGTGGGCCCTGATGAACTCGACGGACTGTACGAACATGCCGGAGGATCCGCAGCAGGGATCGTAGACTCTCCCCTTGAACGGCTGCAGCATCTCCACGAGGAGGCGCACGACGCTGCGGGGGGTGTAGAACTCGCCGCCCTTGCGTCCCTCGGCGGGCGTCGGTCCCGCCAACCCTAATGTTGCTGACGAGGTCTACTACCCGTCCCAGTCGTTCCTTGTCCAGCGCGGGACGGGCGTAGTCCTTGGGCAGGACGTCCTTCAGGGCTGGGTTGTCACGCTCGATGGCGGTCATGGCGTCGTCCACGGCGCGGCCTATGGTGGGCTGTCGCGCCTGCGATTGGAGACTCGGCCATCGCGCCTCCTGCGGCACCCAGAAGATGCTCTGGGCACGGTACTCGTCGGGGTCTTCGGAGTCTGCACCGTCGTCGATCTCCTGTTCCAGCTGCGCGTAGGCCTCCTCGAAGGCGTCGGAGATGTACTTGAGGAAGATCAGGCCTAGGACGACGTGCTTGTACTCGGCGGCGTCCATGCTGCCCCGCAAGGCGTCGGCCATCTTCCAGAGTTCCGATCTGTAGTCGGTGTTGCCGCCGTCGTTAGGTTCTTTAGCTGAGTTGCTCTTCCGTCGTGCGGATGCCATCGATGTTGCCCTTGTACGTTGATGCCGTCAAAGGATATGGACTTAATCACGTGTAGTCAAAGCAGCACGATGCGTAGTAGCTCTTCCGATTGTCCTGTAGGGAACTTTCATACCAATCCAGCTTTGCCTCAGCCCATGTACACTCCTGCCAGTCGACGGGGTGTGCAACTTGTACACCTCCAGCTACACCGCATGTACACGCCGGCTGCAACCGGCCCTGACAAAAAGTGTTCGGTGCTTCCGTCCTGTAGGAGCCCGGTTTCCCCCTTGTCTCAGCTTCAAGAACGACCCCAAAGTGCAACTTGTCAAAAGCTCGCTTCCCTGTACACCCCCATGACTGTGCAAAGGCTCCCCACTTGAATTCGTCTGGACAGGACTTCGTGAATGAAATCCCCTCTGAATCAATTAAAAGGAGATTAACCGTCATCTGGAGTCTCAGGGGCTTTTTCTTCAGGAGGGGACGATAGTGGACGCGAGCATCATCGCGGTGCCGTCGTCGACGAAGAAATCGGAGCAAGGAGCGCGACCCTGAGATGCGCCAGACCAAGAAGGGAAACGAGTGGCACTTCGGTATGAAGCTGCATATCGGAGTGGACTCTGAGACGGGAGTGGTACATAGCGTGTCCACAACGCCGGCGAACGTGCACGACGTGTCTCAAACGCCTCGGTTGCTACACGGTGGGGAGACACAAGTGTGGGGAGATGCGGGGTATCAGGGGGTGGATAAGAGGCCTGAGAATCGAGACTTGGAGGTGGAGTGGCAGGTGGCGATGCGGCCTGGTCAGCGTCGAAAGCTTGAAGTTGGGAGTGATGAGGCGGCCAGGGAGAAGCGCAAGGCGTAGATTAGGGCGAAGGTGGAGCATCCGTTCCTGTACGTCAAGAGGCGCTTTGGCTATACGAGGGTCCGCTACCGAGGGCTGGCTAAGAACACGCAGCGGCTAGCATTGCTGCTGGGGTTCGTCAACCTGATGAGAGCCGAGCGGTACTTGGCAGTGTGAGTGAGACCTTGTATTGATAATCTCACTATATCAAGTTACATTCCACTCCCAACCAGAGAATCACGCCAAGCCAGAACATTAGGAATGCTTTGCCAAAAGCTCGTAGCACTTGAAGACTCTTCTAAACTGGCGTGGTCATTCTTCCAGGTTTCGAAACTCATCGGTCTCTGGATTCCAGAGAGCCAACTCCCAGTCGTTCCCGGAGGGCACGGCGGCTTCATGGCTGATTGTGCTCCGAGTCTCGCCCGCACCTGCGACAACTCGTTGGGAAGGATCCCTACAAATGTAATTGAGTTGCTTTGTACCTAGCCCGAAGGGGTCGCTGTAAACGGGCTTGATAATCTCCCGTTCGACTATACCACTATATATATTTAACCCAACCAGGCTACCAGGTGTGTAAACCTGAAGCCATCCTTCTGGAACTATCGCTTGTAACGACAAGCCAGCGTCATTGCTGGTCAACGATTGAACCCACTCATCTAGGTGACTTAAGATATGCCTACTTACGATAGCGTCGTCCCCGGCGATCTCCACTGCACGATTGAGTTGGTTCAAGTAATTGTCTATGTTGTCGAACAGACTCTCTGTCAAACGGATTCCACCATATACGCTGTCGTATATGACTATCGTATCGGACGCGCGCTGCGCTACTGATGCCTGCCGAATGAGAACATTTCTATATTCCGTGTCAATATCTCTCGGAGAAATGCTCTTGTCTCGGCATAACAAGTCGTACAGGCCATTCACTACTTCTTCACGAACTCCCCGATCCCTGAACCAGTCCTCTTCAATCTTGAGCGCGATTCCTGTTGTTCTAAAGAATCTAGGCTCTCTCTTCATATTCGGATTCTTCGCTCGCAAATCACGGTATAGATACCGTTTGTTGCCTATCCTATAACCCTCAACGCTTTCATTGACTTGGGCTTCTATCTCGGCTAGCAGGCCTGAGCTGCCTCGTTTGATCCGACCTTCTACGATACCATCTCTTGAAAGGTCGACTGTAACGCTCTTGCGTAGTATTGGCCTAATTGGTGCGGGCTTTTGGATCTGCCGCACGAATATCTTTATTTCGTCGAATCCGTGCTTCCATCCTGTGACTCTAAACCTGTTCATGTAGTGCAGATAGTGACCTCCTGGAAATGCCTCCCTCAGCGCCTGCTGATGGGTAATGTCTCCGATTTCTCGCGGCGCAGACATACTCCCCAAGTTCAACGTGACTTTCGTTTCGCCTATCTGCCTGAGCGGATGATTGAAGTGCGGCGCGTCTCCGCCCTTCTGAGCAATTGGCTCGAACTCTCTTGGCCAACTCTCTCTTGCGTACTTCAGAATTTCCCTGAACCCTGACGGCCATTTAGCTCCCGTTGGCGCTCTAGTGGGTCCTACGTCAAGCGACTCCATCTCGTCACGAAGGCATTGAGCATTTGCAAATTGAATAAAGCGGTTGCCCAGGTACAGATATGATGGCTCCACAGACGCCTCATAATAGTCTGACAGGTTCTCCCCGAACTGCCTGAAAGCGTTCGGCTCCGCCACTACGATGAATACTCCGGGAGAATGACGGCCAATGCGACCGAGCCGTTGCAGAAAACTCTTACGGGATTGTGGAACACCGAGATTGATTCCAATCTCCATATCCTCGATATCGATACCCAACTCCAGTGCTGAGGTCGAAACAACACCGTGGAGTGTGCCAGCGCGCAATGCGGCTTCAATTTCTGCCCTGTCTTCCTGCTCGTAGCCACTACGGTACGGCTTAACATCATCTGAGGATACGGACTCAGCTATCCGCTCCACGCCCTGACGCGAATCCATAAACGCGATAAATCTGTGCCTTTGTTCTAGGCTACAAATACGCGCTATCAAAGCTGCCAAGAATTCCTCTCCATCCTCTCCTCCCTCGGGGCCTTCCAAGTGGATGATTTTGCGTGCTTGCCGAGGAGCACCATTCGATCTTTCCTCGATGACTCGAAACTTGAGCCCAGTTAGCGATTCAAGGTGCTTCGCAGGGTCGGCAATCGTAGCCGTCGCAGCTACCACTTGAAGCTGCTTGCCATTCCCTGAGTCTGATGTGATTCTATGCCTGGCGGTAAGGAGGCGCCTCATCAGAAAGGCGAAGTTGCTACCAAACACGGACTCGTAAACGTGAGCCTCATCGAGAACGATGAGGCTTAGGTTTCTGACGAACTTGTTAGCGAAGCCGTTTCCTATCTGTCTTATTAGCCACGCGTGGCAGAGATCCGGAGTCATCATGACGATCCGCGCCCGCTCAATGATTTGTTCCCTCTCAGATTGCGATAAGTCGCTGCTGATGTAGACGACCTTGTCACGAGTGAGGCCAAAAGACTTGGCTCGCCGTTGCCAGCTTACGAGTTGGTCTGATGCCAAAGCTCTAAGCGGATACAGCACCAGAACCTTGCTTCTTGGTTCGTTAAGCAGTTTATAAAATGCGTGGAGTTGGAATATGAGCGACTTCCCGGACGCTGTACCGGTCGCCACAACTAGATTACGCCCTGCCACTAAGTGAGCAAGCGCCATAGACTGATGCTTCCACAATCTTCCACTAGGTGACTCGTCGGCTATAACTTTGGCTAATTTCTCGATGGAGTAGGCATCTGGTAACTGTCGCCGTGTTTGCCGCCTCAGGGGCACGGAAACGGATTCGACAACGTTAAGCGCGAGGTCTCCAAGCAGCTTGTCAATACTCTCAAACATGAATCGCCTCTCGGTGTATCGATTTGTACGACGAGACTTTCATCGCCACAAACTAATGGAATCTTCTTGGATCCCAGATGGATTTATATTGAGGAAACAACGACAAGTCAATACAGTTAGTGTTGGGCATAAAACCACTTCGTCGCTCTCCTCCTATGGGAGCGGTCCCCTCCCGCTACCCGGGGGAACCCCAGTCCGGGCTCTTTGTACCAGGATTCCCCGTATTGGCAGTCTTCAGGCTCAGTGGGCAGTCCAAACGAGAGGATAGTATCTTAGTCAAGTCCTGCAAGGCCAGTCAATCTTCGGTCTATCCAATAAGGGATACGATTCTCGCCGCGAACCATGCTTCTTGTCCGTCTTCATCGTCTCCGTGCTCCCCGCCTATGGGATGAAAGCGCATTGAAGACAAACCGACTCCCTGGAACACTCTCCCTCTTGGCAAAATCGTAGTTATACCCTCCCTCAGTTTGGTGCCGGTGATAACCGGCCGATACGATCCAACACTCCATCGAATAACCGTCGAGGAACCGACACTTCGGATAACTGGAAGATCAACCGCCGGGAGTGCCGCACCAGGCGACCGCCCATTTTGATCAGCTTGACCTGCACGCTCCGCAGCGACCAGTGCTTGAACGCCTTGGGCAGACACAGTCGGCGAAGGAAGTTCCCAAGATTGTACGCTAGGACGAACAGAGACAGACGCACCCGGTTGGCCACGAATCGATGGCACGACAGCCGAGTCCAGTCCAGCGCGTACCTTCCCTTCCTTGATCCACTGCTCAGCCGTCCCACGACCATTGTAGAATCGCACCACTCCTTCGGGGCCAGCCGTCATGTTCGTGACGATGAAGCCCACCCGAGGGAACAGCTCTCCCTGATGCCACTCCACCTTGGCCACCACCCGTCGTGCCCGGTCCCAACTCTCAGCACGATACCAAAAGTCGTCGTATAGGATCACCGGACGTTTCGGCGGCCTCCCCACAGGTCGTATCAGCAAGGGAGCGACCTCGCATTGCAACACTTTGTTGCTCGGCAGCCGTATGGTGTAGAAGACTCGCCGCTCCTCCAGGTACTGATAGATGTCCGGCTTGGCGAATGCGGCATCGGCCCGAAAGTACCAGCGCACTCCTGTCGCCCCGTACCGAGACAGGATCGGATCCAATACATCACGCCACCTGTGCGCGCTATGTACGTTCCCCGCGCGGAGCATTGTGCCCTCGCAGTCACCGAACTGGTTGAACACGAACAAAGGGTGATAGCACGTGCTCCCAAAGTGACCATTGCACGTCGCTCCCTCCTGTTCTCCATGTACCGGACTCTCCGAACTGTCCATGTCCAAGATCACCCGCCGGTGCGGCGTGCGGGACATAGCTCCGTCCACCCACTTAGCGTTCAGTCGGCCCAACCCTTCCACGTTGCCGTCTTGGGTCACCATAACGTACCGAACTGCGAACACCGCCGTTGAGGGCGACCTCTGCAACGTCTCCGCCACCTATAGGACTATCCTCCGGCGTGAGTAACGAGTAGATGATGGCGGCCCTTCCGGGCTTGACCTCAATCTCCTTGACGAAGGAATGGACGAATGCCCGGGTTTCGGTCAACTCGCTGGTCTTGAGGAACTCGCTCATCTCCTCCGCGTAGGAGGCGATGACGTCGGCGCTGTCCAGGAAGTGCCTCCTCTGTGCCAGCAGAGCCCTCGCCTCCTCAGCGGCTATCTCCAGCTTTTCCTTGCGCTCCCGGTGCTCCTTGATGCGATCCGAGGCGTCGGACATCTCAATGTCGGTCGTCTCTATGGCGTTCCAGATGCGGCCCAGTCGCTTCTTCACGTCCTCAAGCTCCTCCTCGATGCTATCCATCTTTTGACGCTGCTCTCGCGCCACCCCGTCCAACTCTACGTCCAGCAGTTTCACCAGGTCCCGGACGTTGGACTCGGTGAGGATGCATTCCCGGATTACCTCGACGATGAGGTTCTCCAAGTTCTTGGCATTGAGCCTGGGAGTCCTGCAGGCGCCGCTGCCGCGCTTGAGCACGGACTGGCAGACGTAGTAGGTGTATCTACCGCTCTTAGCCTCGGCGGCGGTCATGGCTTTGCCGCAGGTCTCGCATTTCAGCAGGCCGCTGAGCAGGTAGGGACTGGACGCCCTTCGGGGGTTCATCTTCTTGGGTGCGCGTGAAGCAAGCAGCCTCTTGACTCTTCGGAACTCCCGCTTGGAGACGATGGCGGGGTGGGCGTCCTCCACCCGTACGGGAGGCTGACCGTCCTTGGCGTTGGTACCCCAGACCACAGCTCCGGTGTAGGCCACGTTGTCGAGCATGGTGTGGACGGTGGTCTTGAGCCACTTCTTGCCGTTCGTGGTGGGTATGCCCTCTGAGTTGAGGGTCTTGGTGATGTCGAGGATGCTCTTTCCCCGCAGGGCCATGTCGAAGACGCGCCGGACCACGGCGTCGGCCGGCGGGTCGAGATCCAGCCTCGGTCGCTTCTTCGGCCCGTCCTGGACGTGGACCCTCCTGTAGCCGTAGGGAACGTAGCTGGTAACCCAGAATCCTCTGGACGCGGCCTCACGCATCCCCCGCGTAACTTCCTGCGCGAGATTTTCCGAGTAAAAGTCGTCAGCGCTCTCGATGATGGCTTCGAGCAGCTTGCCGGTGGGAGTGTCGTCTGCCTGCTCGGTGATGGAGACGACACGGATGCCGCGCCTGCGCAGCATGGACTTGAATGCGACAGCGTGCTCGCGCTTGCGGGTGAAGCGGGAGAATTTCCATACGAGGATTTCCTTGAAGGGTGCCTCGGGCTTTCTGGCCTCGTCGAGCATCCTTCGGAACTGCGGCCTGTCGGCTACCCGTCCGCTCTCGGCCTCGTCGATGTACTCGCGAACGACCATGTAGCCGTTCTTCTCGGGATGGTCCCTGAGCGCCCTCAACTGTGCGGAAACGGACAGGTCCACGTCCTGCCTGTCGCTGGACACCCTGGCGTAGAGTGCCGCCGGGATGAAGTCTTCCCGTAGTTTCGTATTCATTCGCCTGTCCTCCTTGTGGCGTCTTCACGCTCAGCTTCTCGTTCTTTCAGCCTCTCGTATCGAATGGCTCTGAGCCACTCCCGTTCCTCGATGTAGTTGCGGAGGGCTTCACGGATCAGCTCGCTCATCGTGCGTCCCTCTTCCTTCATCACCTGTTGCACCTGCTCTGCCATTTCAGGGAGCAGCGAGAAGGTGATGGTCTTCGTCTTTCTGGTCATAGCGGCACATTGTATTACTAAGTCTTACTCTATATCATGCGTCCTGCGACTGCTAGCTGTCAACCTACGCAGCCTTGCTGAATGCGTAGGTTGCCTCCAGGACTTCGGGACTGCGCCACGCCCTGCCCAGCGGCCCCTCCCTCTCCAGCGCGTCCTTATTGGACACCCACAGCGGAAGGTCGGTCCTCGTTCTCGCCATCTCCTTTCGAGCAACCCCGAGAAACCTCGACTCCACCAGCACGTCGTCGAAGACGATAAGCACTACCGGGTAGGCTCCGTGGTCGTCCGTCGGATTGTGCGTCGAGTAGTAGCGCAGGTAGGGAGCGAGCCGTTCCGCCATCGTCCCGGGCCGCACCGCCCGGCGCTCCCACTCTAGGAAGAACGGCAGCGTCTTGTTCCGTCTCCGAAGAATGCCGAAGGCGTCGGGGTGGATGGAGCGCATCTTGTAGTTGTGCTCGAAGAACCTCGAAGCCCGGTGCGGTGGTTCGAGCATCACCACGCGATAACGGCTCGCCTTGGCCTGCCTCGATAGCTGTCCAAGAAAGTGGTGAACGGCCTCTGTGTGCTCCATGTTGCGGGCTAGCAGCCTGCTCCGCCTGCCGGAGACGTTACTCCAAGTCAACGGAGCACTCTCGTCCTTCGGCTCCACGCTCCACTGGTTGCGCAGCCCTCCGACTGACGTGCGGTCCCGGCGGGCCAGGACGGCGATACCCCAGTCGGTCAGCCCCAGCCGCTCCTTGCCTCCCATGTGGATGCGGCGGGCCAGCTTCGCACTTACCAGCGGGACCGTCAGCTGGGAGGTCCGCTGGGCCGTGACGCCCAGCAGCCCGTTCAGGTCCTTGTGCGTGATCCACGGCCAATCTGCGAGTATGTCCATCGTGCGCTTCAGCGCGGGCGTGAGCGTGGCGGGCAGCAGGTGGTCGGGGCAGTCGAATCCCCCGTCCGGCACCTCTATGTCTCTCGGCATGAGCGGTCTTGCAAGTCGCTGCTCGACCGGCCGAGTTCCGCCCGAGGTCAGGTTCGACATGAAGGTGTGCAGGTCGGTCACCGTGTTGAAGGAAGTTAGGTGCCATATCTCGTGGCTGGATGAGCCCAGCGCAACTCTCTTCTCCAGGGCAAGGCGCACCGGAATGCGTGCGCGTCTGAACAGCCCGCGCGAGTGACGCATCCGCATCTCGTCAGGCACGATCACCAGCAGGGCGTCGGGTCTCGCGATACCGGTCTCCAGCAGCCTCCACACCCTCTTCGAGAAACCCGTCCTGTCGGAAGTCGCTCCCTGCCGCACGATGCCGATGGCCCGACCGTCCGGCAGGAATATGCCGGCGTCGAAAGGAGAGCTCCGGTACCCCTTGAAGTTAAGAGCCCCACCCACGGCGGCGACATGGGACGCCAGACGGTAGATGACGCCCACGGCGTCCAGTCGCTCAAGCAGGATGCGCTGCCAGTGGCGGGAGACCGGGTAGCGCTGCAGGAGGTCGAGCACGTCCTCCTGCTCCTGCTCGGCCAGCCAGCGCAGGCCCCTTCTGGTGACGTAGAGCCTTCGGGTAGATGCGATGAGGTCCGTCGAGTGGCGGATCGAGGCCACCAGCTCCCTGTCCTTCAGGTCTGCCACCACATCGTGCATCGTCCGGTCGGCGGTGTTTGAGACGGCGGCTAGCTCGAGCCGGTCGAGGAGCGGCATCGCCGCCAGGTACTGCATTGTTCGCAGGTCTCGTTGCATCCGATCTTTACCTCCCCCACGGTCGCCACATGCGGTCTCCGCTACCACCGAACGGGGGCATCGGTTTCAGCGTGAAGAGTGAGGTATCAGAACAAACATTTTACAAGAACGTGCGTCCGAATACAAAGTGCACGCAGAGGGATGGTTGGTAGTCTTGGAATGGATTGAGTTGCGATGGTCTGAGTGGAAACCGTGGTCGCGATCAACCTCGGTGCCCACGAGGACCCTGACGTCTTGGGTCCTGCTGAGACATCCACCAATGGCGGGATCAACGGCTGAACGCCGGACCGGGGTCCGGGATTGGGGCGCGCACACGTCTCCCCTTGTAAGGCCCCCATGGCGAATGGGATGGCGTGGGGTGCGCGGGTAGAACGCTAAATCGAAGTGTCTGACATAGGACCGAGGATGGGCCAACTGTCGTTATTTCGTAGTTGAAACGCGGGGCACGGGACCTGAGAGAGCCTCATTGCTGCGAACACTTTGGGTAAACGACCGGTGGCGAAGTTGGATTGCATCGCCAGCTACGAGAATTGCAGAAATGCAACTGCTAACGACGCCGAAATCGGGTGGAAATGAGACAATCGGCGTAGCTGAGTGGGGCACTCTGTCGCGGAGCGGTGGAACGGGTCGGCGAGTTTGGGAAACTACCGTCATGCCGAGGGCGGGGAGCAACCGTGGGCTGGCGGCTGGCCATGTTCGTTCTCCTTCAGGACTCTCCCTACAGGATCCGGTGGGTTGCTCTCGGCTGTTCGGACAACAGGCTCGTCGTGGCTGTTGTGCATGGAACTCGAAGGGCTACGGGCTGGGCGGTGGTAGGCAGTCAATGGGCGGGTTTGGGCAGTTCAGGGAGGACGCGTGTGGCACTCGTTGTAAGGTCTGTATGGCGAATTGCATCGGGTGCAGTACCGGGGTAGAACGCTGAATGGCGTTGGACGATGCAGCTCAATGGCGGGTCGGGAGCACGGTGGCGTAGGCGTGGAGAGCGGAATCAAGGGGACATTGATGGAAGCAATTTGGGTCAAGGGGCGGTGGCAGAGGAAGTTCCCAGTCCCAGCTAAGGAAGTTCCCAAAAGGGAAGTCATGGTAGAGCCGGATTTGGCCTGGTGGGTTCCCATTTCCAGCTACGATAGTTCCCATTCTGCAAGTCGGTGATGGAAGGGGTACGGACAACGCAGGGGGCGGCTGGTGTGATGGGGCAGTGGGAAGGTGGTGGGGCCGGGTGGGGAGCCTCCCTACAGGAGATTGTGGGGATGCGGCAGGTCTAACTGAGGCGGTGGTACAGTCGGGTACACCAGTGCCGATGGCCGCAAGAAGGGTCAGTGGCGGCGATGAGCGGTGAGTTCGATCTAGGCGCGTCCCCGGTGACACGCGTGACACCCGTTATGATGCACGGGAATCCTGATGGCCTGCGTGGTGTCAGGGGGCTGTACAGAAGATGGAGTTAGTTCCGAAAACGGAAGTGGGGGCTGGGGCAAAGCTGAATCGAGGTGAAAGGCCCCCTACAGGACAATCAGGGGAAGCAATTCGGTTCCGGTACAGGTTCCGGCGGCAGTTCCAATCGCCAGCTACGAAAGTTCCGTTTTCGGAATCGGGTCTTCGGGACGGCGACTTCCGTTTCCCAGCTACGAAAGTTCCGTTTTCGGAAGTGGTCGGGTGGGAAGGGCCACCGAGGGCCATTGGATCGGGAATATACGCAGACGTCAGTTCCTCAAGGAGCCAGTCTCTTCGAGTTCCATGACGGGAGGGCAAGAGGTTCCTGGGAGGGCACGCGCACCCACCGTTATGCCGCATGGGAATTCCGGGGCCGTTCGTGCAGTAATAGATGTGTACAGGAAACCGGAGTGCGGACCTCACAGAGAAGTGGTGTGGTTCCAAAGCTGAAACGAGGTGAAAGGCCCCTACAGGACAATTGGGGGAAGTACTTCGTTTCCGCATCGGGTTCCGGCCTTGTCGGACAACCGCAGCTACCGAAGTGGACGAAGTGCCGGTTGGTGAATCGGAGGTTTGCGGACAATGCCTGCTACGGAACTGGACAAAACGCCGGTGCGGGGTGAGATGAGTGAGGACGAAGAGGGTCTGTACCCGGATGAGAGCAGAAGTCTCGAGAATCTGTGGCACATGCGGCTGATCGCGCTACTGCAGGACATGATTGATTCCGAGACCGAGGGGAAGATGGCGAAGGCTCTGGGGATCAGCTCCAGAACGGTATCACGGGCTGTCGAGTCGGGACAACTGACCCCTCGGATGAGCGCCGAGTTGGAACGTCACCTGCTGCCTAGGGGTGGCTCGGCTGCCGTACAGCAGCGTGAGAGCATTGGGGCGCTGGAGGAGCGAGTGAGTTTGTTGGAGGAAAGGCTGGGAAGCGGCCTCGAAGGACTGGGAGTTGTTGAGGAGGCTTTTTGGAGACCGTACCGCGACGTGGTGACAGCAGAGCCAGAGCCGGGCGAGGATCAGATCTACGGAGACGCGACATCCTCGATCATCGAATGGCGGAGGGCTCAGTTCAGTTAAGATGTCACAGAACGTTGCATAAGAAGTTACATTTGTGGTACATGCATGTTGTAAGATGGATAAGCCAATTCACACAAGAATTGGAGGTGGAAAAAGCAAGAACGCCATCGAAGGATAGGAGCCGTCAGTGACTGACGTTTACAGACTCTACATCGCCCTGGCCATTCTCGTCGTCATCGTCCTCGCCGTCTTGATTTTCGCTGTCGCCACATAATGAGGAGCAACCTCGTGACCGACGACCGACGACTCTACATCGCCCTCGCCGTCCTCTTCATAGTCACTGGCCTCCGCCGCCTCAACAAGCAAGACGGTTGGATGGCAAAGGAGTAAGATATGACCGCAGGACTATCCCCGCTTCGCCAAGCGCACTCCGACCTCTTGAAGTGCTACAGAAAGATTCAGGAAGAATTTGTTAATCTTGATGAGCAGACGCTGGCAGAACTCCTCGGCAAGTGCGATTCCCCACGATTGCGTCAGCAGGTAAAGAAGTTTGGTGATGGACAAGTCCTTTGTTCGTTACCAAGAACGACTAGCGAATTGGAAGCCATCGACGCGCTAGTCCTATTCGCAGGTACGTCGCCTAAGCTAGACAATAGGTCAGACTTCAATCGATTCACACCACTTCATGAGATACCTTATTGGCGCGATGGGCGACGCTTGCTCCCGCACGTTTCCAAAGGAACACAGCAATACAGGCTTCACTTCATGACATGGCAACAGAAATTTGCCGTCCACGGCATAGACGACTCTCATGCCTGTGCGAACCACACCCTCCTTCTCAGGCGTAGACCCAATCTCAAATGGCTGTTCCGGCAATCGGATTATGCAGCTATTGAATTCGTTAATCGCTGCCAGGACTGGATAACGACTAGCGGCAGGTCGATGATCCTGATTACGCAAGTCGGCAGATATCAGTTCTCAGAACCTATCCTACGTCTCAAAGATGACCCCTCTGTTATCCACATTAAGGCCCAACTCCGGGGGAAGAACTACCGAATCATGAGCCAGATTTCTGAAGGGCTCATTTTGCCATCGCGACCATGAAAGGCTCACTTCGCCAGCGCTCCCCCGGCTCGTGGGAGCTCACCATTGACCAGTGCTGCGACGCCACTGGCAAGCGCTGCCGCAAGCACCTCAGCGTGCACGGCTCCAAGGCTGCGGCCGCCTTCGAGCAAGCGATGGAGAAGGGAGGATGATATGAGAATCCTGATTGTGTGCATCGCCGTCCTATTACTGGCGGGGTGCCAAGATGAGGTAGAGCCGACGGCCATTCCGCCGACGCCGACCGCCATAACGCCAGAAGAAGGGTTCGGTGTCTCAGGTTGGGAAGTTAAGTCAACATTCGAGGAATACGGATATATTTTTGAGCCCAAGATGAACGGCACAGTATTTGGAATCCATCCCGAATATACTATAGGAATAACCTTATACCGACCGATGGAGAATCTGTCTGCCGTAGACATTACATACCCTCTAGTCTCGATTGAACACTCAGGAATAGTTACAGATCACACATGGTTGCTCTGTAGTCTCTTGGGATTTGATGTAAGCAATTTAGTACCACTTATGCAAGATCTATCAGAAGGAAAAAGAACATCAAGTAGATCATTCGGCAATATAAAAGTCACTGCCACTGAAGGTAGACTTGCAGGTATGAACATAAACCAGGTCCTTTTTGAAGCAAAATAAAATGCCACGTGCAGGATTACGGGGCGGAAAGGAGGTGACGCATGGAAAACCCTAGTTTGTCTGACCAACTTCGTGAACGTAAGGACAGGGAAGACATTTGAACTAGGGGCTATCAGCTTTGAGGTTGACTGATAGCCCCTAACACCGCTCAAGGTATGAAGGAACCCCCATGACCGACGACTATCTCTTCGCCTTGGCCAACCCCGCTGAACAAAATCAAGAACCACCGCTCTGACGCTCGTTCTTGAACTGTGGAAGGTCGAGCGTCATATTCTATCCGAGGATTTGGTCGCCGCCGCTGAAACAGGCTTGGGAGAAAGCGATCATCTCATAGCCCCGGCCCGAAACTGGTTGTTAGTTCTGCGGTGATCGCTCAATCTTTCATAGGTTTGACACTCTCCCTCAAGTCAAAGACAATTCTGTCTACCAGAGCAACATTGATAATCTGGCGCGGAGCCGGGACCATTCGCATGTTGCGGGAACGTTGGCACCTGCCAGCTTCCGTCGACAGAGGGGAAGATGGTAGGTATCGTCACCCATACTTCGCCGCTAAAGGGGGTAGTGTTGAGTGGGAGAATCGTTCCAAACTTAGCACTTAGCTTCGCGGCATCAGTGTCACTGGTCATACTGGCTCCCACCGGATGCGGTAACGATGACGCCGAACTTGCTGAGCCGCTCCCTTCGCCCAATACAAGCGCATCAGGGTCGCCTGATACGAGTAGTTCTGCGCCACCGGACGAACCCGTCGTCAATATCCAGTTCGTTGGAGCCGCAGACCTGTCCGACGAGAGCAAGTCCACCCTTGCGGATGTAATTGAGAGCATCCAGGCAAGCGTAGTACAGATCATCGCAGGCGGGAGGAGCAGCGGGTCGGGGTTTGTTGTTGGTGCGGAAGGTCTGGTCGTGACCAACGAGCACGTGGTCGAAAATGCGCGCACCGTGCGCATTTGGCTGACCAACGGTCGGTCCTATGAAGCAGATGTGCTTGAACGAGACACCACTTCCGATCTTGCGTTAATAAAGATACGTGGCAACCAACGGTTTGAGGCTATCACCGTTGGAGACCCGATCGGCGTGCGAGTGGGCGATGAGGTGCTCGCCCTCGGCTTTCCGCTCGCCGACAGAATCGGCAACGACCTGACTGTCACCCGGGGCATCATCTCCTCCAAGAGAACCGAGGCTGGCGTCAGCCTCCTTCAGACCGACGCGGCGATAAACCCCGGCAACAGCGGCGGACCGCTGGTCAACGGTTCTGGCGAGGTGATTGGCGTCAACACGTCAAGAATCGAGGAGACTTCCGGCGGAAGGCCCGTAGCCAACATAGGCTTTGCCGTCTCCGTCAGCGAGATTGAGCGTAGACTGCCTACTTTGGGGGCACGTGCAGTCGTCAATCACGGCACACCGATGGCTACGATGACGCCGACCATAACTCCGACTCCAACCATTGCACCCACGCTTACCGTTACCCCAACTCCGACAGTAACTCCCACGCCTACAATGACCCAAACACCGACTGCTACGACGACGACCATAACTCCGACTCCGGGCCGGGAGTTCGCTTTCGTCAGCGCCGGGGGATGGCACACCTGTGGAGTGAAGACGGACGGCTCCGTCCAATGCTGGGGCGGTGATGATGCTGGTCAGTCCACGCCACCGGGCGGGGAGTTCACCTCCATCAGCACCGTGTTTGGACACACGTGCGGTGTGAAGACGGACGGCTCCGTCCAATGCTGGGGCATGGATGATGCTGGCGAGTCCACGCCACCGGGCGGGGAGTTCGCCTCCGTCAGCGCCGGGTTTGGACACACGTGCGGTGTGAAGACGGTTGGCTCCGTCCAATGCTGGGGCATTGATATTGATGGCCAGTCCACGCCGCCGCGCGGGGAGTTCACCTCCGTCAGCGCCGGGGGAGGGCACACGTGCGGCGTGAAGACAGACGGCTCCGTCCAATGCTGGGGCAATAATGAATACGGCCAGTCCACACCGCCGCACGGGGAGTTCGCCTCCGTCAGCGCCGAGTTTAGACACACGTGCGGTGTGAAGACGGACGGCTCTGTCCAATGCTGGGGCTGGGATTATCATGGCCAGTCCACGCCGCCGCGCGGGGAGTTCTACTCCGTGAGCGCCGGGTCAAGCCACTCGTGCGGTGTGAAGACGAACGGTTCCGTCCAATGCTGGGGCGATGATGAATACGGCCAGTCCACGCCGCCGCGCGGGGAGTTCACCTCCATCAGTGCCGGGGGAGGGCACACATGCGGTGTGAAGACGGATGGCTCCGTCCAATGCTGGGGCTGGGATGGATACGGCCAGTCCACGCCGCCGCTCACACCGACATCTACACCAACAGTGATGCCAACACCTACTCCACTACCGGCATTCATATCCGTTAGTAGCGGCTCACGCCATGCCTGTGGATTACGTGCGGATGGCACTGTTCTCTGCCGAGGCGACAGTGAGTATGGCACGCTTTCGCCAAATGAACGCTTCATAGCGATTAGCGTCAGCGACTCTCATTCCTGTGGTTTGCGCGAAGATGGCGTCGCCGTCTGTTGGGGAACCGACACAGCTATCTCCTTCTTGCTATTTCCGGGCTCATTCTTGAAGGATGAGAACTTTACATCGATTAGTATTGGCCAACACCACAACTGCGGGCTACGTGAGACGGAAGTCAAAACGCCTTTCCAAGACATTGGTTTTGTCGTTTCTGTCGTCAAGCTCGCCGTCTGCTGGGGAAGCAACGAGCAGGGCTGGTCACCACCTTCGCAGGATGGGCGCTTCATATCAATTAGCACCCATCAGAATGAGACCTGCGCTCTCCGTGAGGATGGCATTGCTGTCTGCTGGGGGATTTCCAACTTCTGGGCCGCCGGCGGGGAGTCTGTGCCCTCACCGCAGGAAGATGAGCGGTTCATATCCATCGGCAGCGGTAGGGACTATACTTGCGGAGTGCGAAAGGATGGTGGAGTCGTCTGCTGGGGGAGCGGATGGCACCCTCCGCCGGAAGATGAGCACTTCATATCTCTAAGCAGCGGCGACGATACTTGTGGTTTGCGCGAAGATGGTGTCGGGGTCTGCTGGAATAGTGCAAATTCACCCCCGGCAGACATACGCTTCAAATCCATTAGCAGTGGGTTTAGTCACAATTGCGGTCTCCGTGAAGACGGTACCATCCTCTGCTGGGGAGATGGCCCTTGGGACCAGTTTTCTCCTGGAGACCAGCGTTTTACATCCATTAGCAGTGGGTGGGGTCACACTTGCGGTGTGCGCGAGGACGGCATAATCGTCTGCTGGGGAAGGCTTAATTGGGACGAGTCTTGATCGCCGTTGCGGTGAACCGATGCGACTAAGAACGGAAGTGTAAAAAATATGCCAATGCAAACGGGTCAAAGAGCAGGGCGGGTTCTACGTGATGGAGAAGCCATTGCGGCTCTAGAGCGACTCGCCGAACTAAATCCTAGCCTGTCTGAATTGATAGGTAATCTTGGGCGCAGAATATTGGACTTACCATGCGAAGGTCTCAGGGAACAAACCGGAGCACAACAAAGAACCTACAACATAGCATTTGTTCGCCCTCGCTCACCTCGGAGTCGCCAGAAGGCGTTCGCGGCGTTTACAGCCCCCTCATATCAAGGTTCTTGGCCTCCTCATTGTCCACCAGGCGCATTGTGTGTGGGGATCAAATTCAATCCTGATCTGGATATTGATGAGATTCAAGACCCTCACAACTTGTTGCGGACAAGATCTTTGCTCCAACAGGGTGGCGGGGGTTGGCGAACCATTTACCTTGACGAAGATGGTACATACAGTGACGCCGTCTTCGACTTGGTAGAACAAGCCTACCAATCGTTTGAGTAGTAGAGATTGAGACCACCTGCCTAAATCGCAACCTCACACCGGGAAGTTCGCAATTCAGTATGCCCCGGCTCAGCACCTCGGTCTCGAACCGGCTCATGGTGTTGGTGCTGGCGGCCGGTCCCTCAGGACCACCTCGCCGTCCAACAACCACCCGCATCGTCGGATCGTCGGCCAACCGTTCAGCGTCGTTGGTATCCTCGTAGCCTGCCAGACGACTGTACACCGACTGCCTGAGAAGACCCACCAATCGGTGCTGCACGTTACGGCCGCCCCGACTCTCCTGCAGACATTCATCCGCCGTCTCTGTCAGTCCCAGTGCATCATCCAACTCGCGACAGGCCAGCAGCCCAGCGTCCGAAGTGAGAGTGGCGCCGCGAAACTCCAACCGTACACGTCGGTCGAAACGGAGCTTGGCGCGGGGGCTGGTGCTTTCACCCATTGGGTGCCTCCAGAGTAGGTACGTTTTCAAGAACTATAGCTGTCGATCATGACCAGTCTAACACTCACACGATAACTGCTATGATCCGCTATTCGGCTACAACGGTCCCCTATGTTGCTGCTTACGGCACGTCATGCAGGGTTGATATGGGAAATGTGGGTTAAAGCGCTCAGCAGAACGGACAGTGTATGTGGTCTTTGGTTCTCAGGTTCTCCCAGATGATGAAAACTTCATTCCCGCATCTCGTGCAATGACGCCTTACCGCTGTCCGGTTGATTCAGCCGTGTCAGGGACGCCTTATTGCGCATCTCGCAGAGCCGGGACATCGCATTTGATCTCCTTACGCGCATCGTCGAGGCCGAATCGAAGTTGCCGTCCAGCGCTGACCTCATCCGCCAGAACATTCCCACTCCCCCATGCATGCGACCTCGGACCAGCGTGCGATTCCAAGTGTGTCTTCGCCACTCTCCTCAGCCCTTTCTTCCGCGCCAGATCGTGAGCAACACCACTAGCCGAAGGAGTCGAGAGTCCACGGCGTCCCCGTTATCAGCCACGCTTGATCCATCCGATTCCATCCGCTTTCACCGCCTCTGCAACTTGCACGTAGCCGTCGTCTGCGCGCATGCAACTTGCATATTTCCAACTGGGGCCTCTGCAACCGACCCTTGACAAAAAGTGTTCTGTGTTTCCGTCCTGTAGGAGCCCATTTCCCCCTTGTCTCAGCTTCAAAAACGACCCTAAAGTGCAACTTGTCGAAAACTCTTTTCCCTGTACACCCCCATGACTGTCGGCGGCTCTCCTACGCGAAATCGCTCGCAGGCAGGGCGAAGCGAGGGTCTGAGAAGGTCTCTTGGCGTTAGCAGTAGAGGAGAACCGTGCAGGACCTCGATAACAGACTTGTGTTGTCTTGGCCCCTCGTGGTCAAGCATGAGATAGCGGCCACTGCTCACCGAACACTCCGAACGCATGGGGCTGCCGAAGCGATAGCTCACAGGGCATTAATTGAGGCGATGGACTCCAAGTTCGGGTTGACCGCTGTGAGTGGGAACCTAAAGCCCGGCTCAGGTGAGCGGGCTGCGTGGGTTGTGCGTTTTGTGGGGTTGATTGTGGGGTTGACCTAGAATTTATTGAGATTTCGTATCTAGGTATAAATCCTGCCACCCCTGCCAAACAGGTCATTCCCATTTGTGCCGAATCGCACCATCAGACCCCTAGCTGGTAACCGTTGGGTGTGGTGTACTCCTCTTCTAATTGTTGTGCATCAAACGACGCACATTGAGAGCGTGGGAGGGGTAGATGCGGGGAATACGGAAGCTGCAAAGGTGGCTGCGCATCATGTTGGGCATGGGTTGGCCGATATGCTGGCTAGTTGGATGCGAGACTTATGCCAACGTAGACCGAATAGCGTGCGAGCCGCATAAGAAGAAACCCGTCCACACGTACGCAGGTATCTAGTGGACCGAAATCTTTGAAATGACGGGTACACGAGATTGGAGCGACATGGCTGTGCACTCGCCTTATCAAGTTCTCTGGATTCCTGCCTTCGCAGGAATGACGGGTAGAGGTTTGGGTCGGAATTAGGTTCGCAACGACAGGGCGGGTTTGAAACCCGCCCCTACCAAGTCGTAGCCTCGCTACCCTTCAATACTATGCTGTTGAACCACTAGCAGGCAGTTCTGCGCCTGCGGCTCTTCCGAAGCGTTACAACGTTTCGCAATTGGGCTCAACCGTCAGTCGATGCAGTCCAACTCGAACTCGTACTGCTCGATGACCGGGTTCGCCAGTAGCTGCTTGCACATCCCCTCGACACTTTCGGATGCCTCGCACGTGGAGGCCGACTCGACCTCGATCTGAAAGTATTTTCCGGCGCGGACGCTCTCGACACTGTCGTAGCCGAGGGTTACGAGCGCGCCGCGGATGGTAAGGCCCTCCGGGTCGTTCACGGTGGGCTTGAGCGAGATGTAGACTTTCGCGAGGTAATTTTGCATAGGGCAGGGCGATCTCGTGCGGTAGGTGTGCTGGACCGTGCGGTTAAGAGTATTTTGTGAAGGTTGCGACCCCAACCACTTGGAAGTCAACATGGCGAGACTCGCCCGAATGGGTCGTAAGACTGGATTCCTGCCTTCGCAGGAATGACGGTGTGGCGGGTTGCGCGGCCGCTATTTTCGAAGGAATAGACAAGTGATTTCGGACGCTACCTGCTCGGCCACTCGGGCGCGTTGGGCGAGTTCAGGTGGTTCCGAACAAAATCCCGAGCCAGGGCGTCGTCGTACTCTTCCATGGTCAGAAGCCAGTTCCAAGCGGTCAGCGCGAACCTGCTCTCCATGTTGGGGTTCGGCATGAGGATGGTCTCGTCGGTACGGCGAACGATCTCCTCCATCTGCTTGACCTCGTCGGAGCACCCGTCCGGGCAGTTGTAATGGAGGATCACGCCGCCGTGCTCCATGTTGTGGATGAATAGTTCGGAAGGGAGGGGTTCGCTCTTGATGCCCCAGGATGCCCAGCGATCGTAGTGCCAGCCGGACGTTGGAGGATTGGTGTTGTAGGGGGCGTGCGATCCTCCTTCGGGTATGTGCTCCCGGCCCTGATCCTCCTGCCTAACGCCGGGGCCGTCGGGCAGGTCGCGTTCGCCGCCGCCGAAGCTCTGCGGAATGAACAGAGCAATGAGGAAGAGACCAGACACTCCGCCAACTGCGACAAGGACCAGTATCCTCTTGAGCCGGGATCGGCGGTTTCTGCGCTCGCGCCGGGCGGCGCGCGCCTGAGTCGGGGTCTGTCTGCGTCTTCTTGTAACTTCGCTCGCCATATCGCCTCACCGTCAGTGGGGTATTTCGTGGAACTCTCAGCCTACTAGTCTAGCATGATAGGCCGTTCGTATCTCGCCCTGACCGTAGCATAGATGGTCAGGACGACGACGGATGTCATAATCGCGGCGGACGCCAGACAGTATTCGCAGTAGGCGTGGATGCGGAACGCCTGCGTGTAAACAAAGTACAAAGTGAAGGCTTCGCCAATGAGGGCCATTCCCAACAATGCGTACGTCAGGAAGTTGGGCGGGGCCCCCAGCCCTAGATAGGCGAGGGTTCCCAGCAGCAGCGCACTGTATCCGGCTACACCGAAGAAGGCGACTGGCACTCCAAATAGGACGGCGTACTCGCTCGTCGTCACTTCGTCGCAGCCGCTCGATATTCCACAGACGGGGATGCCGCCGGATACGTGCTCGACGCTCAGATAGGTTGCCACCGCCAGACCGCCGAGGCTGAGGGCCGCGACGGCCCATCGTGATATTTTGCCCGCGGTCATTGCGCCGCCGCGATAGCCGATTCTATGAGCCGGACGAGGTCTTCGTAAGAGGTGGGGGCGAGCAATTCCTCGTTGAGGAACAGCGACGGCGTACCCCGAACACCGAGTTGCTCGCCTCGGCGGAAGTCGGATTCGACCTTGCCGAGATACTTCCTACCGTCGAGACAGGAATCGAAGGCAGCGCGATCGAGTTGGAGACTGCCGGCGAAGAGTTTGAGGTTGTCATCGGAGAATTGACCCTCGACGCCCTTCCAGTTCTCGAAAACGATATCGTGGTATTCCCAGAACTTGTTCTGGTCGGCGGCGCACTCGGTGGCCTCTGCGGCCCTGAAGGACTCCGGGCCGATGAAAGGGAAGTGGCGGAAGACGAAGCGGATCTTGCCCGTATCGACGAAGTCAGCCTTGATTTGCTTGCCGATTCCCAGGGCGAACTGCATGCAGTGTGAGCACTGGAAGTCGGCAAACTCCTCCAGCATGACGAGTGGCAGCTTTGCGACTGACTCTGTCTGAGTGGATGTAGAACTGCCCTCGTCTTCAGTCCGGGATGAGTCGTCCTCTACTTGAGCGACAGCAGAAACATCGGAGTCGGGTGAAGTGTCCGATCCGATGGCAGCGAAGACAATGATGGCGACTGCCACAGCGACAAGAACGCCACCTCCGATGAGCAGGTAGAGCAGTCGTTTTGAGTTTGCGGAAGGCTGTTGACGGCCTCCGCGTGTTCCCTCTCTTCTTCGCTGCCTTCTATTTGCCACTCAAGGATCCTAAACGCGGCTCTGATACCGGGGATTGAGCTCTCCGAATCTCTAGGACAAGTCGCTGCCGGTGAGTCGCTTGAAGGCTTCGAGGTAGCGTTCGCGGGTCTTTGCGACGATGTCGTCGGGCAGGGCGGGAGCCGGGGGCTCGTGGTCCCAGCCGACGGAGTCGAGGTAGTCACGGACGAACTGCTTGTCGAAGTTGGGCTGCGACTTGCCGGGGGCATACCCCTCGACATCCCAGAAACGGCTGGAATCGGGCGTGAGAAGCTCGTCGATGAGGGAGAGCTGCCCGTCGATGATGCCGAACTCCATCTTGGTGTCGGCGAGGATGATTCCGCACTCGATGGCGACATCGTGCGCGAAGTTGAATACCTCAATCGCGGTGTCGCGGAGCCTAGCGGCGGTGTCCGCGCCGACCATGTCCACGACCTCTTCATAGCTCATATTCTCGTCGTGGCCGACCTCAGCCTTTGTGGTCGGCGTGAAGAGCGGCTCAGGGAACTTGTCGCCCTCGACGAGTCCCTCCTGCATCGGCTTATCCTGAACGGTGCCGGTCTTACGGTACTCGCTCCATGCCGAACCGGTGATGTAGCCCCTCACGATACACTCGACGTCGATGCGCTCGGCCTTCTTGACGATCATGGAGCGGCGCTGCATGTCGTTCGAGAGTCCAAGGTCCGGGCGACTGTTGCCCATGTCGATGAGGTGGTTTGGGACCAGGTGCTGCGTTTTGTCGAACCAGAAGGCAGATATCTGTGACAGGACGGCGCCCTTGTCGGGGATGCCGTTCGGCATCACCACGTCGAAGGCCGAAATCCTATCGGTGGCTACCATAAGGAAGTCGTCGCCCAGATCGTGGGTGTCCCTGACCTTGCCTCGGTATACGCGGTCGGGTAGGGGGGATTCCATCAAGGCTTGCATTCGTTCATTCCTCCTGTTTCAGACCGACACGTTCGAAGATCTCGTCTACGTGCCGGACGTAATATTTGTAGTCAAAGAGGGCTTCCAGGTCGCCGGGAGCGAGCAGCCCTGACACTTCCGGGTCTGACCGCATCATATCTCGAAAATCCTGTGCAGTCTCCCAGCTTTCCATCGCGCGGTGGTGGACGATGCCGTAGGCCGTTTCCCGCTCCATGCCCTGTTCGATGAGGGCGAGGAGCACCCGCTGCGAGAAGAGGACGCCGTGAGTCGATTCGATATTGTACATCATGCGGTCGGAGTCGACGTTCAGGTCGCGGATCAGGCCTGTCATGAGGCTGAGGATGTAGTCAAGGGCTATGGATGCGTCCGGGAGGATGAGCCGCTCAGCGGATGAGTGGCTGATGTCGCGCTCGTGCCAGAGGGCGACGTTTTCCAAGGCCGTTATCGCATGGCCGCGTATCAGGCGTGCGAGGCCGCACACCCGCTCAGACAACTCAGGGTTGCGCTTGTGGGGCATCGACGATGAGCCGGGCTGTCCTTTCGGGAAGTGCTCCGAGACCTCACGGATCTCGGTGCGTTGGAGGCCGCGTATTTCGGTGGCGAACTTCTCCAGCGACGCAGCTATGAGGGCGAGGGTCGTGACGTACTCGGCATGGCGGTCGCGCTGGAGTATTTGCGTGGAAGCGGGAGCGGCCTTGAGGCCCAGACGCTCGCATACTGCTGACTCGATTGTCGGAGGCACAGTACCGTGCGTTCCGACCGGACCGGAGAGCTTACCGTAGGCGATAGTAGCACGTGCGTGGGCCAGACGGTCCTTGTTGCGGCGCATCTCGTCATACCAGACGGCCAGCTTGAGCCCGAAGGTGACCGGCTCGGCGTGAATGCCATGCGTCCTGCCGATCATCAGGGTGTCCTTGTGCTCGACCGCTCGCACCTTGATGGCGTCCATGAGCGCGTCGATCTCCTCGTCGAGCAGGTCGATGGCGTCGAGGATCTGGAGACTGGTGGCAGTGTCCCAAACGTCGCTCGTGGTGAGTCCGAGGTGGAGCCAGCGGCCCTCGGGCCCGATGAACTCGGTGATGGACTGGAGGAACGCCGTCATCTCGTGGCGATGGACGACGAGGATCTCTTCGAGTCGCTCGTAGTTGTACGTGGCAGAACGGAGCTTCTCCATGTCGGAGAAGGGGATCGTGCCGTGCTCGGTCCACGCCTCGCAGACGGCCAACTCGACCTGAAGCCAACGATCGTATTTGTTGCGCTCGGACCAGACTGAGCCCATCCGAGGGCGGGTGTATCGTTCGATCAAGACACTATCCGTCCTACCTCGACTTGAGGCCCTGGCGGTACTCGTCGTAGGCCGCACGGATGGAGTCGTGCTTGATGCCGAGAATCTGGGCGGCGAGGAAGGCGGCGTTTCGCGCTCCCCACGAGCCGATGGCTACGCAGGCGACGGGAATGCCCGGCGGCATCTGTGCGATGGAATAGAGGGAGTCGATGCCCTCGAGGTCGCTCGACGGCACCGGAATGCCGATGACGGGCAGGGTGGTCCACGACGCCGCGACTCCCGGCAGGCCCGCGGAACCACCTGCGGCGGCGATGATGACCTCGATGCCTCGATCGCGGGCTGAGGTCGTCCATTCCATCACGGCTTCGGGCGTGCGGTGGGCGGAGGCGACGACGACCTCATGCTCGACTCCGAGCTGGTCGAGGACCTCCGACGTCTCGTCTATCAGGGGGCGATCCGACTTGCTTCCAACGATTATTCCGACTAATGGCATTTGCGCTTACCTCGCTTTGGTCTTTTTGCCTTTAGACAACCACTAATGGTACCAGCATTTCGTCCGGCGTGAGGCCGGAGTGGTACCCGATGAATTGCATATATTCGGGCTTGTCCAGATAGATGAATGTGTCCGCGCCACGTGAGATTGCGAGGTGCGTTCCCATCCGCCTCCGCGCAGCATCCTTGATGTGTCCCGGGCCAAAGAGTTCCAGAGCTTCGACCTCGTCTACTGTTAGCAGGAAAGCGAACTCTCCATACTGTCCACGAAATTCCGTTTCGAACTCTTCTTCCATCCCCCGTTTGACGGCGAAGTGCATCTCGCGAGCATCACCCCAAGGCTCGTGCAAGAGGGGCTCGACGAGCGGATTTGTGGGCAGAATCTCGTGCGTCCGGCCGTCGAGGTGTCCGTGGTCGGCAGTGAGTAGGAGTCTTGTATTGGACGGCAAGTTCAACGCCAAGCGCTCGATTGCTTTGTCGACACGTTCCAAGGCGTGGATCGTCTGTTTTGCGTTCGTCCCGTGCTCATGGGCCGAGTAGTCCACATCTATCGCGTAGAGGTAGATGATGCTCGGAGCTTTCGTGACACTGCATAGGGAGATCACCTTATCAACCCCGTTGGTGAGGTCTTTATAGGTGGTGTAGGTTGCGTTGTGACCGCCCCAGTAGTCCGAGTATGGGGTATCGGCTATGCCTTCGGGGACAACGGAGAGAAAATCACCGGCAAAGCCCCCGAAAAGTGATGGCCCTGGATAGGCCTGTCCTTCGACGATGCCAAGTCGACCAAGGGGTTCTCCATCGTGACGCCTCTCGAACCGGAGGATTGTGGCGACGGTGTCGACCTCATCGAGGTACATGTCCCATCCGATGATGCTGTGGCGGTTCGGCCAGGCGGCAGTAGCCAGAGATGTAAACGCCGACGATGTGGTGGAAGGAAAGACCGTCTGCAGTTCCATACGGAGGTGTCTACGAAGGATGGAGCTTGGCTCCAGTTTGTCGATGAAGTTCATTCCCAGTCCGTCGATGAGCACGATGACCAGTTGTTGAGCGTCAGCGAATGTCTCGCCAATTTGGTCAGCATTCTTGCCGATGTCGAGGTTGGGGATACCAGCCCAGTTGAACACGGCCTTTGAGAAATCGACGATGTTCGGGACATCGAACTGTGGACGCAGCAGGGTCTTTGACTCGAACGCGGCGAGGAGATCGGGAACGTCACTGACTCTTGTCGGCGTCTTTGCGATCACTGTTTGGCGAAGTCCGCGATGTCGCTGCGGAAGAAGGAGCCCTCGAAGGTAGTCCTCTCGGTGGCCGCGTATGCTCGCAGCCGCGCGTCCTGAATAGTCGCGCCGGACCCACTAACGGTGAGTACGCGCCCGCCATCGGTGACGGTCTCTTCGTTGTCGTCGAGCTTGGTGCCCGCGTGGAAAACGGTTACATCATCAAGTTCTTCGTCCAGCCCGGCGACGGGGAAGCCGGTCTCGTATGTGTCGGGGTATCCGCCGGAAGCGACCACCACGCCGACGCATGAATCGGCAGTTACTCGCAGGAGTGCGTCGCTGACGTTGCCATCAACAGTAGCCAGCATAAGTTCGAGCAGATCGGATTCTATGCGGGGAAGGACGACCTGTGTCTCGGGGTCGCCGAGGCGACAGTTGAACTCGATGACTTGCAGGCCGTCGCGGGTGAGCATCAACCCCGCGTAGAGGATTCCGACGTATGGACACCCCTCGTCGGCCATGGCCGCGACCACCGGCTCCATTATGTCCGTGCGGGCGCTGTGTTCGACCTCGTCGTTCCAGAGGACGTTTAGGGGAGGGCTGTAAGCGCCCATCCCTCCGGTGTTTGGTCCCGTATCCCCATCGCCAACGCGCTTGTAGTCCACAGCGGCAATCAAGGGGGAAACATTGTGGCCGTCAACGAAGGCGAAGACGCTCAGTTCGGGCCCCTGCAGATACTGCTCGATCAGTACGACATCTCCTGCCGAGCCGAAAGCGCGGTCAACCATTTGCTCATGCAGGGCTGACACCGCCCGCTCCGTTGTGTCCGCTACCACGACTCCCTTGCCGGCGGCGAGGCCGTCCGCCTTGATGACGACGGGCGGGGAGAGTGATTTGACGTATTTTCGAGCCGCGTCGAAGTCTCGAAAGACCTCTGCGTGAGCGGTAGGAACGCCTGCCCGGAGCATCAAGTCCTTCGCAAAGCTCTTGCTGGACTCGATTCGAGCGGCGGCCTTGGTGGGACCGAAAATTGAAAGACCTGCTTGCTGGAATCTATCGACGATTCCCTCCGCAAGGGGAGCTTCAGGCCCCACGACCGTGAAGTCGATGGCGTGTTGTGTGACGAAGGTCAAGAGGCCGTCAATGTCGGCTTCGGAAATGGGGACATTGCTCGCGATTTTGGAAGTCCCGGCATTGCCCGGTGCGCACAGCAGTTGGGTTATTCGGGCACTCTGTGACAGCTTCCAAGCGATGGCGTGCTCGCGACCGCCCTTGCCGATGACGAGGACCTTCATGCGGTTGTCATTCCCACTCGATGGTGCCGGGAGGCTTGCTGGTGATGTCGTACACGACGCGGCTCACGGACGTGACCTCGTTGACGATACGGTTGGAGATGCGACCAAGCACGTCATGAGGTAGACGCGCCCAGTCGGCCGTCATGGCCTCGTCGCTCGTGACGGCGCGAACGGCGACGACGTAGCCGTAGGCGCGGAAGTCACCTACGACGCCGACGCTCATGGTGTCGGTAAGGACGGCGAAGCTCTGCCAGAGGTCGTTGTAGAGGTCGTTGTCTTTGATCTCGTCCATGACTATCCAGTCGGCGGCGCGGAGGGTATCCAGCTTATCGCGTGTGACAGCGCCCATAACCCGGATAGCGAGACCCGGTCCGGGGAATGGCTGCCGGTAGACCATCTCTTCGGCCAGTCCGAGCTCCAAGCCGACCATGCGCACCTCGTCCTTGAAGAGGTATCGGAGCGGCTCGACGAGTTCCAGCTTCATGTCGTCCGGCAGGCCGCCGACATTGTGGTGGGTCTTTATCTTGGCGGATACGTCGTCGCCAGGCGTCTGGCTTTCGATCACGTCAGGATAGAGCGTTCCCTGTGCCAGGTAATCCACCTGACCAAGACGTACGGCCTCACGGTCGAATATCTTGATGAACAGTTCCCCAATGGTACGGCGCTTGTCCTCCGGGTCTATGACCTCGTTCAGCGCGTCGACGAACTCTTCGGCAGCATCGACGTAGACGACATTGACATCCATGTTCCGCCTGAACGTGTCGAGGATACGCTCCGGCTCCTCTCGGCGCATGAACCCGTTGTTCACGAAGATGCAGGTAAGCTGATCGCCGACGGCCCTATGCACAAGGCTTGCAGCAACGGCAGAGTCGACTCCACCGGACAGCGCGCAGATTACCTTGCCGTCTCCCACTTGTGCGCGGATGTCCTCGACCGCGTCCTCGATGAAATTGCTCGGATTCCAGTTCCGACCACATCCAGAGATGGTGTGGACGAAGTTTTCCAAGATTCTCATGCCGTTGGGAGTGTGAACGACCTCGGGGTGGAATTGGAGGCCAATCACGTTTTGCTCGTTCGATGTGGCGGCGATCGGTGAATTCTCGGTATGGGCTACCGCGGCGAACCCCGGGGGCTGCTCGACGATGCGGTCACCGTGGCTCATCCATACGGGGAATGAAGGTGAGAGTCCCTCAAACACGGGATGCTCAGTGCCCCGCTGCTCCAGCATCGCGTGTCCGTATTCCCGCTTGCTGCTGGGTTCGACCTTGCCCCCAAGCTGGTGGACGACGGCCTGCATCCCATAACAGATACCGAGCACTGGAAGCCCCTTGTCGAACACCCAAGAGGGGGCCAGTGGGGCGCCGGGATCATAGACGCTCGCAGGGCCGCCGGAGAGAATGACTCCCTTCGGATTGAGGTGGGCGACTTCCTCCCAGTCGGCGGTGTGGTGGATGAGCTCGCAGTAGACGTTGGCTTCGCGCACTCGTCGGGCGATAAGGCGGCTGTACTGGGAGCCAAAGTCGATGACTAAGACGGACTCGCGCTGAGTGTGATGGTGAGGATCGGAGCGTCGATCCTGTCCAGCCGTTTCCTCGACGGTCTCCGAGTGCGCAGGGAGGTCTGAACCGTCGTCGCCGGGGGTGTTCCGGCTCTGAGAAGGGGTGACGTTGGCGCTCATGGTCAAGGGCTTCAAAAGGTAGCATCTGTGCTATACTGAGTCAAGTTTTCACATGCCTGCAACTTCCTCTAGCGTTTCGGTTCGGGAGACACTTGGCGGCCAAGCGGACGAAGCGGTGCGCATTCTCCGCGAGGGTGGCGTCGCAGCCATTCCCACGGACACCGTTTACGGCCTTGCGGCAGCCTTCGACGATGAGAAGGCCGTGGACAGAGTCTTCCGCATCAAGAGCAGACCGTCCGGGCTAGCCGTTCCACTGCTTCTCGATGATGGGCGTTCGGTTGTGCGATACGTCTCGGATGTTCCGGAGTCACTCTGGGCGTTGGCGGAGGCCTTTTGGCCGGGGCCATTGACGATTGTCTTGCGGAAGAGTTCCCTCGTCTCTGACAAGCTCACGGCGGGGCGTGATACAGTCGGACTTCGAGTGCCCAACCACTGGCTGCCTCGATACATCTCCAAGTCCCTTGACAAGGCCATCACCGGTACGAGCGCAAATTTGAGCGGTAGCCCGTCGCTCGCGACCGCGGAAGCCGTCGAGGAACAGCTCGGAGACGCCGTCGATCTCGTGATAGACGGCGGAGCGGCGAGTGGAACGACGGCGTCAACCGTTGTAGATCTTTCGGGCGAATCGCCGACCGTACTCCGTGAGGGGAACATCACCCTGGACGATATAGAGAAGGCGATTGAGGAAGCATAGCCGGTTTCGAGCATACACATGGTAGCAACATCACAGATAGCCGAGTTTGAAGCAGCAATTGAGGCGGAGCTGCGCGATATGTTTCGGTCGCGTGACTTGGCTTTGTACGACATGATGACCTATCACATGGGCTGGGGACCGGATGATAGTGAAAGTCCATACGACGCCCCAACCAGTGGCCGGATTCACGGTATGACGTGCCTGACTGCTTGCGCGGCCGCGAGGGGAGATGTTTCAGCCTGTTTACCAGCAGCTGCAGCCATTGAGATGTCACTTGCATTCTTGCAAATCCACGACGACGTGCAGTCGGGCAGTCCGCAACGCGCCGGACGTGACGCGGTGTGGTGGAAGTGGGGTCCGGCGCAAGCCATTAACGCGGGCGACGGGATGTATGCGATGGCGAGGGTCGCTCTGTTTCGTCTAGCCGAGCGTGGGATGACATCGGAGACTACCTTCCGAGCCATTCAAATATTCGATGAAACGAATCTCGCACTCTGCGAAGGTCGATTTCAAGACCTCGAGGCGCGTGAACGGATCGACCTCGGCGTGGAGGCATACCTCGCGATGGCGTCGGACAAGGCCGCCGCCTTGTATGTCGGCGCGATGAAGCTTGGCGCGCTCGTGGCGGGGGCGGATGACAGCATTACGTCCGCGCTAGCGGATTTCGGATCGAAGATTGGTCTAGCTCGACAGATCCAGGACGATTTGAACGAGCTTTGGGTGCGGCATGAAGCCAGTGACGAGGTACTGAACAAGAAGAAGCTGCTGCCGCTCGTGTACACGGTCGAGAACGCCGACGTTTCGGTCAAGCGCCGGTTGGGAGAAATCTACTTCAAGCGCGTACTTGACGCAGCCGACGTTGAAGCCATCCGCGGCATTCTCGACGAGAGTGGCGGCAGACGGTTTTCCGAAGACATGGCAGGTGAACTTCGACGTGATGCTCTGGCGGCAGTAGACAAGACCGACTTGCCTCAGTCCTCAAAGGACATGCTGCATCAGCTCGCAGCATCCATACTGGCTGGGTAGCAGAACCGTGCCACGCAAGAAGACGGTTCGGGATGTCGATGTCGAAGGCAAGACCGTCCTGGTAAGAGCGGACTTCAACGTTACCTTCGTACCCGGGACGACTGAAATCTCCGACGATTCCCGCATTCGGGCAACCTTACCCACCATCGAAAATCTCGTGAACCGCAACGCCAAGGTTGTCCTCTGCTCCCACCTTGGCAGGCCAAACGGACGGGTGTCGCCGGAATTGCGAATGCAGCCCGTTACGGAACGATTGGCCGTGCTTCTCGGTCGACCCGTTGTGCAAGCTCAGGAGACTACAGGCCCTCTAGTCCGAGGAACCGTCGAGGAGATGCAGGACGGGGAAGTAGTCGTTCTTGAGAACCTCAGATTTGATGCGAGGGAGGAGAGCAACGATCCGTCCCTTGCACAGGAACTGGCGAGCTTGGCAGACGTGTACGTAAACGATGCCTTTGGCGCGGCTCATCGAGCGCATGCCTCAACTGAAGGAGTAACGAACTTCCTGCCGTCGGTGGCCGGACTACTGATGGAGCGCGAGTTGGAGATGCTGGGAACGGTGCTGGAATCGCCTAGGCAACCACTCGTCGCAATTGTGGGAGGGGCAAAGGTATCGGACAAGCTCCCGGTGATCGAGAGGTTCACCGGACGAGCGAAAACGCTGTTGGTGGGCGGCGGGATGGCCGCGACCTTCCTGAAGTCTCAGGGACTCAAGGTCGGCGATTCCCTCGTGGAGGAAGAGTTGACCGAGCGGGCAGGGGAGATACTTCGGAGCAGCGAGGATCTAGGTACTACGGTGATGCTGCCAACCGACGTTGTGGTGTCGTCCCACTTTGCGGCTGACGCGACGAGTCGAATTGTGGGCGTGTCATGTATAGAATCCGGCTGGCGTATCATGGATATCGGCCCCGAAACCGCTGAGCGGTATGCGAACGCTCTCTCCGATGCCGGGACGGTGCTCTGGAACGGGACGATGGGGGTATTCGAGTGGCAAGCCTTCTCAGCGGGCACAAAACGGCTCGCAGAGGCATTAGCGGCGCAGGAAGAGGCGATTACCGTAATAGGGGGAGGGTCTACTGCCGAGGCCGTCATCAGCCTTGGACTTGCCGACAGGATGACGCATGTATCCACGGGAGGGGGTGCATCGCTCGAATTCCTCGAAGGCAAAGAACTTCCGGGTGTTGCGGGGCTCATGGACGCCGAGTGAGAATGGAAGCGGTGAGATGATCGATTTCCCACACATCAGTGAGCTCTGTAGTTCCACTCCCAGCAAGATTGTCATGCTGGTTGTCGACGGTCTTGGCGGCCTGCCGCATCCCGATACGGGGAAGTCGGAGCTTGAGACGGCCAAGACACCAAATCTTGACAGGCTGGCCGCCGAGAGCGCCTGCGGCCTCACGACGCCCGTAGCGCCGGGAATCACCCCCGGCAGCGGCCCCGGCCACCTCGCGCTATTCGGGTACGATCCCGTCAAGTACATGATCGGACGAGGAGCACTTGAAGCTATAGGCATAGGAGTTGAGCTAAAGAAGGGCGAGGTAGCAACGAGAGGGAACTTCTGCACGGTCGACGACTCCGGCCTTCTCGTCGACCGACGGGCTGGAAGGATTCCTACGTCCGAGAGCACGCCGTTGGTGGAAATGCTCGACGGGATTGAAGTGCCAAACGTCGATATTTCCGTGTATCCGGTCAGTGACCACCGGTTCGTCCTCGTGCTCAGCGGCGATGGACTGGACGAACGGGTGACAGAGACCGATCCGCAGTTGGTGGGGGTGCCGCCGTTGGAGGCTGAAGCCGTCGTGCCAGAGGCTGAAAAGACTGCTGAAATCGTCCGCGCCTTTACTAAACTCGCCCGAGAAGTCCTTTGCGAACGGTCTTCGGCAAACATGATACTCCTGCGAGGTTTTTCAGCGCTGCCTGACCTTCCCGCCATGGGGAAAACGTATAGTCTGAATCCGGCCTGCGTCGCCGCGTACCCGATGTACAGGGGCTTAGCCCATCTTGTCGGGATGAAAGTCATCCCAACGGGCGAGACGTTTGACGACGAACTTGACACGCTTGAAAAGAACTTTCATGAGCACGATTTCTTTTTTCTGCACTACAAGCCTGCCGACGCCGCAGGAGAGGACGGTGACTTCGAGGGAAAGGTCGAGACACTCGAACGCCTTGACGCCCGGATACCAAGACTATTGGAATTGGATGTCGACACGCTCGTAGTAGCGGGGGACCACTCTACGCCTTCGGTCATGGGCAGCCACAGCTGGCACCCGGTGCCGTTGATGGTGAAATCGTCGATTTATGCGGGCGACGGGGTAGGGGAGTTCAACGAACGTGTTTGTGCATCGGGATCGATCGGGCGGATACCGGCTGTCAATGTCATGACGATTGCGCTGGCAAACGCGGGGAAGCTGCAGAAGTTCGGGCCGTAGGGCGAGAGTCCTCAGGTCGTGTACAATTCGGACTCAATGAGAATCCACGCCTGAAGGAACGCACGTGCCCGAACTCGTAATCGCTGCCAATTGGAAGATGAACATACTTCCCTCGGAGGCGGGATCGTTCGTCGAACGCCTACTCTCCAGCCTCCAGGACGTTCAAAGCGTGAGGAAGATTGTCTGTCCCCCGTCACTATCTCTTCCGGTGGTGGCAGAGCGGCTCAATGGCTCCGAAGTCTTCGTGGGAGCCCAGAACATGTACCACGAATCAAAGGGCGCCTATACGGGAGAGGTCTCTCCCGCGATGGTTAGAGAACTCTGCGAGTACGTAATTCTTGGCCACTCGGAACGTCGCCATCTGTTCGGCGAGACCGACGAGACTGTGGCTAAGAAAGTCTCCGCCGCTGTTGCCGAAGGGCTGAAGCCGATACTATGCGTCGGAGAGACGCTGGCCGAGCGTGAGGCGGGCGATGCAACGGTCGTAATACAACGGCAGGTACGTGCCGCGCTGCGTGAAGTCCCGTCTCTCAACGGCGTTATCGTGGCGTATGAGCCGGTCTGGGCCATTGGCACGGGTGTAGCATCAAGTCCGGCGGACGCCCAGTACATCATGGAGTTCATTCGCGGCCTCATGCAGGAAGACTTCGGCCGCTCTGCGCTCGATCTCCCTCTTCTCTACGGCGGCAGCGTGGATGCGAACAATGTGGCCGGATTTGTGGTTCAGCCGGACATCAACGGAGCTCTCGTTGGAAGCGCGAGCCTCGATCCTGACGGCTTTGTCGAGTTGGTTAAGAACGCCCGCGCCGCATCGGGTTAGCATTCCGGTGGCTCCGTCGCACAAGGCCGAAGTCCTCGCAATCGTTGGGCCTACCGCGTCCGGCAAGTCACGTTTAGGTATGGAGATCGCCGAAAGCGTAGGCGGAGAGATCATCGGGGCGGATAGCCGCCAAGTCTACCGTCACATGGACATTGGGACGGCCAAGCCGCCCGCAGAAGACCGTCAGCGCGTTCGTCACCACTTGGTGGACATCATCGACCCATCGGACGACTACAGCGTCGCACTCTATGTCGGACAGGCGCGTAAGGCGATTTCGGACGTTCTCAGTCGTAGCGGCGTTCCCATCCTTGTGGGCGGAACCGGACAGTATGTTTGGGCCTTGTTGGAGGGTTGGAACGTGCCGGAGGTCTCGCCGAACCCTTTGCTCCGGGGGGAACTGCAAGCTCGAATGGCCCGAGAAGGTCTGCCCACCCTCGTGAAAGACCTCGAACAGACCGCTCCCGCCGCAGCGAAGAGAGTCGACCTGGCGAATCCACGAAGGGTCATCAGGGCGCTCGAACTGGCATTACAGAGTCCTGACGGTGAACCGGAGGAGCCGACCAAGACGCCACCGCCTTTTCAGGCAACCGTCATCGGAATCGAGGTTGACCGCGCGCGGCTGTATGAACGCATCAACGCCCGCGTGGATGCCATGTTCGAAGCCGGGTGGGTAGGGGAGGTCGAAGATTTGCTAAAGAAGGGTTTCGGCCCTGACCTGCCTGCAATGTCGAGTCTCGGCTATCGGGAGATTTGTGAATCCTTACAAGGGGAATGGACACTCGAAGACGCCGTTGAAACCATCAAGACCAAGACACGTCGCTTTGCCCGGCAGCAGGGGACGTGGTTTCGCACGAGCGATAAGCGGATCCGATGGTTTTCAATCGAACGGAGCGGTCTCGATCAGGCGGTCGAGTACGCTTGTGATTCCGTGGGGAGGCGCATGGACTCGCGGTAAATGGGGGTCTTCATAGACACGGAGTGATATACTGTACCGACTCTGAATGATGCGGAGGCCGAGCTTGGAATTTACCAAGATGCACGGCGCAGGCAACGACTATATCTATGTCGATGCGCACGGGAAAGAAGAGGACTGGCCAGCCATATCGGCCAGGCTGAGCGACCGCCATAAGGGGATTGGGGCCGATGGACTGATCCTCGCGCTTGAATCGAACCACGCCGACCTTCGCATGAGAATGTTCAACGCGGATGGCTCCGAAGCGGAGATGTGTGGGAACGGCATTCGCTGCCTTGTCGGATTCGCGCTCACGAGAGGCATCGTGCCGCGGGAGACTTCCCCCGTACTGGTCGAAACCCTTGCCGGAGACCTGGAGGTTACGCCCACGTGGGAAGGAGACAAGGTGGTATGGGCGAGGGTGAGCATGGGAGAGCCGCGATTGGCGGTGGAGGACATTCCGGTAGCGCTCGATGACCGGGCGATGGTAATGGACTATCCCTTGACCGTGGATGGCGTAACGTTCGAGATCAACGCCGTTTCTATGGGAAATCCCCACGCCGTGGCCTTCATCGACGAACCGGTGGACGATGTTCCGTTGTTCCAACTCGGTCCGCTGGTAGAACATCACCAGCTCTTTCCCAACCGGGTGAACTTCGAGATCGTGAACGTCATCGACGAGGGCCACGTAAAAGTGCGCGTCTGGGAACGCGGCTCCGGGGAGACCATGGCTTGCGCCACCGGCGCGTGCGCGGTGGGCGTGATATCGCGGTTGAAGCGACGGACGAAAGGCAACGACGTGCGGATGTCGTTTCCTGGCGGCGATCTCGTCGTCAGATGGCCGGGAGAGGGCACCGTAATCCTCGAAGGACCGGTTGCTGAGGTGTTTACGGGGCATGTTTAGTTTCAAACAGTTCTAATGCTAGTCCTAACGTAAACACTAGAAACCGGCCAATTCAGTGAACATCGCAAAGGTTAACTATCTAATTTACACGCAAAGACACCAATTGTCCCAGTTTTGGAACAAAACTATTCACACAGCATAGTCGGAATGGAGGCGAAATGAGGTTTTCGGAGCGCATGAACAGAGTCCCCCCCTACCTTTTCGTGCAGATCAGCAGGAAGATCGCGGAAAAGAAGGCCCAGGGCATCGAGGTCATCAGCTTCGGAATAGGCGATCCGGACATTCCGACGCCGGACTACGTCATCGACGCGCTCGGAGAGGCCTCCCACGACGCTCCAAACCACCGTTACCCTGAGTCTGAGGGTCTGCCGGAGTTCCGAGAAGGCGTGGCAGATTGGTATCAGCGGCGATTCGGCGTGGATCTTGATCCTGAAAAAGAGGTCATTTCGCTCATCGGCGCGAAGGAAGGCATCGGCCATGTCGCCTTTTGCTTCCTCGACGCCGGTGACATCGCGTTGGTCCCTGACCCCGGATACCCCGTTTACGCCATGGGCACCTTGTTCGCGGGTGGCGAGAGCTACATGCTGCCGCTCACGGAGGAGAACGCCTGGCTGCCTGACCTCGACTCGATACCCGACGACGTGGCGGACAAGGCCAAGCTTCTCTGGCTGAACTACCCGAACAATCCAACGGGGGCAGTCACGGATCTCGAATACTACCGCAAGGCAATCCAGTTTGCAGAGAACCACGATATAGCCATCATGCATGATGCCTGCTACACGGAAGTGGCCTACGACGGCTATCGCCCGCCCAGCTTCCTTCAGACCGAAGCGGCGATGGACGTTGGAATCGAGTTCCACTCGCTGTCCAAGTCCTACAATATGACCGGCTGGCGTATTGGGATGGCCGTCGGGAACGCGGATATGATCGACGCGCTGCTGACCATCAAGTCGAACTTGGATTCGGGGGTCCCTCAGGCCGTTCAGCACATGGCGATCGAGGCCATGAAGCGTCCGCTAGAGGCGGTCGATGGACGAAATGCTATCTATCAGGCACGTCGCGACCGCATCGTACCCGTTCTCAAGGACATGGGTATGAGGGTCGAGTCGCCAAAGGCCGGCCTGTACATTTGGGCAGGCGTCCCCGAAGGCTATACCTCGGCCGAATTTGCCGAGAAACTCCTTGAGGATACCGACGTCCTGATGATTCCTGGGGGCAACTACGGTGCCGCGGGCGAAGGGTATGTACGTCTCTCAATCACTCTACAGGACGATTTGATAGACAAGGCCCTCGACCGCGTGTCCGGCTGGCGTCCGTAGATCGGACGCGGCGATATGCGCCAATGGTATTGGGTAATCATTCCATTTTAGGGTATAATTGCTGAGAATAATTCAATCTCTTCATACAGGAGGGGATGTCCCATCGCCCCGCGAATGATATCGACAGCTCGAAAGGCCGAGCGAGCCTTGCTAGTGAGCGCGCAGGTGTTCCGGCGGCGGGAGGCGCTTCCCATGCGCGCGTCGCTGTCGGAGCTTGGCGAACTGGCCCGAACCGCCGGCGCGAAGGTGGTGGGGTCGCTGACTCAGCAACTCAAGAAGCCCACTCATTACTACCTCGGCAGGGGCAAGCTGGAGCAACTTAAAGAGACTGTCCTGGCCAAGCGCATCGATACGGTTATATGCGACGACGAACTGACTCCGACGCAGCAGCGAAACCTGGAGCGCGCACTCGAAGAGAAGGTCAAGGTCATCGACCGCACGGCGCTCATCCTCGACGTGTTCGCGGCGCGCGCCCAGACCCGTGAGGGCAGGTTACAGGTCGAACTGGCACAGCACGAGTACCTCATGCCCCGTTTGGCAGGCCAGTGGTCACACCTTGAGCGACTTGGCGGCGGCATTGGAACCAGAGGCCCTGGCGAATCGCAGATAGAGACCGACCGGCGCTTGGTACGAAACCGTATACAGCGCATCAAGAAGGCACTGGGGCAGGTGAGCCGCCAACGCGACCTGTATCGTGCGAGAAGGCGCAACGAAGGCATCCCCGTGGTCAGCCTGGTGGGATATACCAATGCGGGCAAAAGCACGCTACTAAACAGCCTCACAGCCGCAGGGGTGACGGCCGAGGACAAGCTGTTCAGTACCCTCGATCCCGTAACCAGGAAAGTACGGCTTGATTCAGGCAGGGAAGTGCTTTTCACCGACACGGTCGGATTCATCCAGAAGCTGCCTCCGGCGATTGTGGCGGCCTTCCGAGCGACCCTGGAGGAGATACGGGAAGCTCGAATTATCGTGCACGTTGCCGACGTATCGAGCCCCAACCTGGCAAACCACATCGACGAGGTCGAGAGCATACTTGCGGACCTCGAAATTGCTGACAAGCCGACCGTTCTCGCCCTTAACAAGGCCGATCTGCTGCCGGGAGCCAGCGATTCACGAAACGGAGACGCGCTTCCTGAGATTCTCAATGCCGACGAACCACCTCCCGGCGTCGTTTTCATTTCCGCTACGGAACAATTGGGTCTCAAAGAGCTCTTGGGCGAAGTCGAACGCCTCCTTGGTGTCGAGGATCCTGCCGAGTCCATCACAGCGACCGTCTAAAGAGGCCACTTTTCGGCAGGGGCCGCATCCATCGCCCCTCCGCGGCCTGTATAAACTTGCCCCAAATCCGGCGAGTCTCCCAGTGTTTGGTCGAGAGCATGAGTCGGGACACGTCGCTCAAACAGTCGTGAAGGGGCCTTAGGCCGCAGTCGGGGAGAGAAGCGGGTGTGTTGACGGGCTGTTAATAGTTCGCACTATAAATGTTATGTAAAGTTGAAATACGGTTCCGTAGTTGGCGGAAAGGCAATTTGACATAACGTAGCGCGGCCTAGGTATTTCGGCTCGGGACCGAAACAAGCATCATTTCCGCAGTCATCAATCCGCGCAGCAGGTCGACCTCGAACTTTCCCGAATCGTCGCCGTCTGCGTAGACTCTTTGGATTCGGATGGTCTGCAGGAAGTGGTCGCTCTCCTGACCAACGACCATCACGACCTGGTCCATAAAGCGGTCTACGGCGGCTCCGAGCTGCAGCAGCATCTTAGATGCCCGCGATGAGGAGACTCCTGGGGTCGATACCACCTGACTCGGTCCGGCCATCACGATAATCGCCCCGGAGCATCCGTCCATGCCGTTGGCCCATTCGGCGCTGAGGGGAGATGAGTCAATCGGATCGATCTCAACGACGCTGTGGGGGATGCCGAATCCGTCCAGCGTCCGAACTATTCGGTCGGCGATCGCTCCGGCGCCGGAGTGTGCTACAAGGAGGCGTCCTCTGTCTTGCCGATGAACCGGCGGCCGGGACGGCTCTGCCGGCGCTTTGTTACCAGGCGCCGGACGTTCCGTTTGGGGCGGCGCCTCCAGTACTTCGGTTGGGGGTGTTTGGGAAGTCTGTTGAGCCTGAACGGTCAGGTCCGCGAGGCTTACGTAATGTGAATTGCCCGCCTCCGTTACTATGCCGATCAATTCTCCGTTTCGGACCACAATCTCGAGGAATTCAGAGGCAAGACTCTCCGGAATGCCTATGTCGTCGATAATGATCGCGGACGCCTCCTCCGAACTCGGAATACGTTTGCCATCGAGAAGCTCGTAGAACGCCTTGAACGTCTCGGGGCGCATTGCCGCTTCAATGAGCGCTGCTGGATCGGCCTTAGCGGCCTTTTCGCCCAGCCCAGTCAGAGAAATGCGCGCGTCGCTATAGCCACCCTCGGTCAGACCGTACTTTGCCGATGAATTGAGCTTCATCATGAATGCGCTGCTGGCCGGGGTGGTGCCCATGGCCTTGGCAAGCCGCACCCTGTCGAAAGGAAGGCCGGCGTTCATTTCGTGTATGGAGCGCGTGATCTGCAAGACCTCCCTGAGCTTATGCTGCGGGTAAGGCCGTGAGATGCGCGTGCGCCTCTTTGCCGTCTGTGAAGTTGCATCAACCATAGTTCACCGTTGAGAAAATATAGAAAACTAATTTCAGAACGTTTTCAATTTACTTGAAAAGCAGTTTATTTCTATTGAACGTTGAAAGAAAAGGCAATATCACGTTTTCAGAAAACGGTATCATGGAGCACCGATTCGGTCAATACGGCAGACGACATTCCCGGTAGCATCTTTGTGAACCGTGACTTCGAGAGCCAGGCGTGCAAGGTAACCCATTAGTTGGCACGTCGTTGAATTCCATAACGGTCTCTCCAGCCCAGCAGCGTCCTGGTGCGTCGGCATGGGCTGAGAAGACCCAAGGTTGTACGTGATACCATGACAGCACGGGCCTTCGAGGTCCCTGGAAAGGACTCATCCTGAAATGAACCATCAGGCAGCAAAGACGTTCGCTATTGTCATATTCGCAGTCTTCCTGATGATGGGGCTCAGCTGCGGTACGTTTGGAGGAGACGACACCGAGTCTTCGGCCGACACCCTACCCGCCCAGCCGACACCGGACCTGGAGAAGATAGTCGAAGAGATCGTCGCCAAGATGCACGAGGATGCGTCTGCCGAAGAGATCCAGGAGCTCGTACGGGACACGGTGTCGGATGCCCTGGAGGCCCACGAAAGTTCGACCGACGCTCCGCAGTTTCCGAAGGTCGTTGTCCATGACGACGATATTGTCGTTCCTCAGCACGTGCCGAACGGGCTCGATGTTGTCTGGGAGGCGTGGGAGCACCTGAACCGGGACTACGTAGACCGGGAGAAGCTCGATCCAGAGCTGGCAACGGAGTTCGCGATCAGAGGCATAACCAGCACGCTTGGCGACCCGCAGACCTCATACGTGCGCAAAGAGGTTCTTGACGGGCAGTTCGGCGACGTGTTCGAGGGCGAGTTTCAGGGCATCGGCGCCCACGTTCAGATGAATGCGAGAGGGCACCTCGTAATAACATCGCCCATCGAAGGGGGCCCCGCCGACATAGCCGGAATCAAACCCGGCGACATCATCCTAGAGGTTGACGGCGAGAGCCTGGAAGGTCTTTCTACGCTGGAGGCCGTCTCCAAGATTCGCGGTCCGAAAGACAGCATCGCGCGCCTGCTGGTCAAGAAGCTGGGAGAGATCGACCCCGTGCTGATCGAAATCAAGCGCGGCGTCATTCCGTTGACCAGCGTGAAACACCGAAGCGAGCCCGGCGAGAAGTTCATGCACATCCGCGTGACGGACTTCTACCCGCAGACGGCGGACAAGCTACGCGCGGTGATCGAGCGGGAGATGGAGGCCGGAGCTCAGGGGCTGATCCTCGACCTCCGAAGCAACGGGGGAGGCCTGCTGTCGTCAGCAGTCGACGTAGCAAGCCTCTTCATCGAAGACGGCTTAGCCATGTACGTAGTCGACGCAAACAAGCGACGCACCGACTATCCCATCAACACGGAAGGCCGGGAGTTTCTCACCGACATACCGATGGTCGTTCTCATCAACGGGGGCAGCGCCAGCGCGTCCGAGATCCTGGCGGGCGCCTTCCAGGACCACGACCGCGCACCATTGATCGGCGACACCACGTTCGGCAAGGGCAGCGTGAACTGGCTCCGTCGTCTCAGCAACGGGGCCGGCCTCTACATCACGGTAGCTCACTGGTACACGCCGGACGGCAGACTCATCCAGGGCGAGGGCGTCGCGCCCGATATCGAAGTAACCAGCCGCGATGCTCAGAAGGCCGACGTCGAACAGCTTCGCCGGGCCATTGAAGAGCTGGAGTCGATGACGAGCGGCGGGTCGTTCGAACTAAGCAGCAGCTCATAAGGACCAGTCCCATGGACGGCAACAGGTCAATCGCCGTCAATCGCAAGGCGCGGTACGAGTACGACATACTCGATAGTATCGAGGCCGGGCTGGTGCTGGTCGGGACCGAGATCAAGGCGATTCGAGAGGGCCGCGCAAACTTCAGCGACGCATACGCTCGTCCCGACAACGGCGAGATATGGCTGATGAACGCCCACATCTCGCAGTATTCGGCGTCCGGGGAACAGAACAACCATGATCCCAAGCGTCCCCGTAAGCTGCTACTCCACAAGGACCAGATAAGGCGATTGACCCGGCAAGTGGACGAACGCGGTCTGACTCTGGTGCCTCTGAAGCTCTACCTCAAAAGGCAAAAGGCAAAGATCGAGCTGGGTGTGGCCAGGGGACGGAAGCGGCATGACAAGCGCCGGGCGATTATCGATCGCGAACGAGAGAAGGAAGCCCGAATGGCCGTTCGTCGCGGCGCTTAGTAGTTAAACGATACGGGCCGGAGCAGTTCAACGCTCCGGCCCGTGCGGAAGGTTCTTAGAGATTCTTCAAGCCTAGTTATTGCTGGAAGGATACCCCACCCTCTTTACCTCGATGGTCTCGCCCGGCGCGAGCGCGACCCGATGCACGTTGATGCCGAGCTTGAGCAGCCAGTAGCCAAGAGTGGCCTTGCTCACGCCAAGCTCGTCGGCTGTGGCAGTTAGGCCGTACTCGGTCACCATCTGGGGCAACATCTTCTCCAGAGGCTGCTGGAACTTCTCCTCGACCGCGATCATCTTCTTGGTTTTTCTCCTCATCATCACTCCTCCCACAAGGTACTGTAGTCTCATGCTAAGCCTCTGGCAATTGCGGTGTCAATTCGTTTTCTATCACTTTTCCAAGAATTTCAGAGGGTTTCACGCTTAGAAAGAAACCAGCCCATTGTCCAGTTGATTGACTAGGTCTCCACTGGGCCGGAGTTTGAGACTCTGACTATGGAGCGAGCGAAACCCTCAATAATTTGTGTTTTACACACTAAATTGCCGATGTGAAATATATTATATTGCGGATAGCTGGCAGATGGCAGGCATCTTCTGTTAGGCTCCGAAGCCACACGTCGGTGAGGTGCGCAGTCCATTGTTAGGCTTGCTGAGGGAAATTCGGTCACAGCACGGTAGGGAGCATGCGACCGTTGCCGTGCTGCTCGAACGAGGCGTCCGCCCTCCCCTAGCGGGGAACGCCACCCCCGGGGGGTTTCTTCTCTACAGCCGAGCATCGACTGAGGAGGTCAGGGAGGCAGCAGAGGAGGCGCTTCGGCGGCTCCAGTCGGGAGAGCACGGATTGGCCGTCTCTCCTTACTGCGGGACGAACATCCTCGTCGCAGCTTTCATGGCCCTAGTAGTGTCGTCGGTCCTTAGAGGCAGGTCGAAGGGGGTGATGAAGAGCATGTCGTCGATGATGCTCGGTATCATGGTCGCGCTAATCTTCAGAAGACGTGTCGGCGAGCTCGTCCAGGAGCACCTCACTACCCTACCCGACTCCGACGGCGTGTCGGTGGGCCGAATCACGGCTCTGCAGATCGGAGGGATATCCATTCATTGGGTAGGCACAGGACGAGACTCGTTTTGACTTGATTGCCATACGTTCGCATTGCTACACTTGGAAACGGCAGATGTCCCTGTAGCTCAGTTGGACAGAGCGGCTGCCTTCTAAGCAGCGGGTCGCGGGTTCGAATCCTGCCAGGGACGCCACCTCTCCTCTTCTTCACTTCTTCGCCGAGTTGCATGCTCACTGTTAGTCGAATGGATTCCAGCAGCGAGTCAGTATTCTCACGAACCTCGTTTGCACAGTCTCGACCTATAGCAGTCGCTCACCGTCCGTGGATCGTTTTCTCAGTTGCGTCGCTTTGGATATCTGAATCATCACCCTCACTCCAGCCCTCTCGCTCAAAGGAGAGGGAATAAATCACCCTCTGAAGTGGCCGCCTCTGTGTCCCATAGACGCTCAAACCATGACGCGGAGGATGGTCTCTTCTCTGCTACAATCGGCGAAACTCTTTGAGGGAATGCAATGGGTAAGCATCCTTTCGTACTGTCGGCGACCGTGGACTTTCCGGACGACGTTATTCCGGGGCCATATGACGGGCGTCTGCTCGACGACCTGTTGGGTACTCTGAAGAGTCTGGGCGTTCGACGGGTGTACTGGCTCTACTATGGGGACGTGGACCAGGAGTCGTTGTGGGCGGGGAGCCTGTACGAGAATGCGCAGATTCCGTATGGGACGCAGACGCTTGAGGCTATCGGGGAGCCGCTGAAGGCGGCTGTGCCGGTCGCACACCGACATGGGTTGGAGATCTACGGTGTGCTCAAGCCGTACAACACGGGGATGTCGGGCACGAACGGCCCACTCAGCGGGAGGAGGTTGAGCGGGATCGAGCTAATAGGCGGGGCTGTGCCGCAGGTGATCCCGTTTCTTGAGCGGTACCCTCATACACGGTTGAGGAGGAGACCCGACACGAGGGCAAGTCATGGGGCTTCGGTTCGGAGGATACGACTGCTGAAAAGGGACGCCTCCCCTACCCGCGTCCGCCCGGAGAACCTGCAACTGTGGACAAGCGATGACAACGGGCGGTATACGCGACTCGATGCTGCCTTGTCGGTGACGGAGCGGGTGGAGCCGGCACCTCGCGAGGTGCGGAATTATCATGGCGAACTTGTGGTTGCGAAGGGAACGCCGGTAAGGACTCTGACGATCGACGGGCTGGACATTAGAGAGCGGTTCGTTGCCGTCACGACCGATTTCACGGACGAGTCGGGGGACTTCATCAACACGGCGTGCGGGATGGTGGAGGCATACGGGGACGACTTCTCGACTCCTCTGCCCGTCGTCGTGGCGTCGCGGGGCGCGGTATGGAACGGCCCACGCGATCTCAAGGGCGATGGCCCGGACTTCGACAGCGGGATGGGGCACTTCGAGATACCGCTCGACGTGAACGTGGCATCGGAGGGAGAAGGAGTGTTTTGGAACCGCCTGGCAGTTGGTGGTCTCGTCGCATTCGCGCAGGGGAAGAATGACTACCTGCCGGGAACCGTGTCGGAAGTGTACCCGGAGGTGCACCGACTGTGGGACGGGTGGGTGGACAGGATACTGGAGGCGGGTGTTGACGGCATCGACATCCGGGTGTCGTCGCACGGGAGCCTGGTGGATGAGCCATGGGAGTACGGTTTCGACGAACCGGTGGTCGAGGCGTATCGGGTGAAGTATGACGCGGACCCCTGGAGCAGTGACGAAGACCTCGTCCGGTTCTCGCGTCTGCGGGGACAGCATTTCACGTCGTTCATGCGGCGGACGAGCAATCGCGCTCGGAGCATGGGCCAGAAGATGCAGGCGCATATCCACACGGAGGCGTTCAGGCCGGACATCGTTCACGGTCAGATAATGGGGTTTCCGCCGAACACACACTTCGCGTGGCAGGACTGGATGCGAGACGGTCTGCTGGACGGGATCACGTTCCGCACGAGCTGGTGGGAGGCGCTGGAGGACCAGCCGGGAACGCCGCCGACGCGGAGCAGGCTCTCGAACGCGCTGAGGGACCCGGTAGCTGTGGAGGCGCTCGAACTTGCGTCGGAGCTCGGGATACCGGCATATATGAACCGCTACATCGAGCGGGCGGTAGGTGACGAGGAGTACATGTCGGACTTGGAGACTGCTCTGGAGGATGAGCGGTTCGCGGGGTTCGATTTGTATGAGTCGGCTTGCTTCATTCGTCCCAAGTCTGATGGATCGCGGCTGGAGCCGTACAAGGGGCGTATCGAACTGATTCGTGGGAAGGCGAGGGAGTTGGGGCTTCTTTAATGCATCGCTAGCGGTAGTGTCCGTTTGTGTCAACCTTGCGCCGTGCCGTGGCAGCGGAGAACGCGAATCGAGGCTCGCCAATCATTCCCGCAGCAACGGTGGCGTTGGTCCCTTCGTCGATGAGGATGAAACTGCCGGTGGCGCGGTTGCTGGTGTAGTCGTCAACCGCCAACGGTGTACTAACCTTCAGATGGATGCGGCCGATCTCGTTCAGCTTCAACGAATCCGCGTCCGATTCGCCGGTGAGCGACGTGATGCTGAATAACGACAGGAGGTCGGTGACCATTGCCTTCGCCGATTGTGTGGTGTGCTTAATGCGGTACACATTCCCGGGGCGAAGCGCGGTGCGGTCGTCCATCCAGCAAACGACGGCGTCGAACTCCTGGGTCATCACGGGCCCGGCGTCCGTCCCGCAGATCATCTCCCCGCGAGCAACGTCGAGGTCGTCGGCAATCTGGACGGTGACGGCGTCGGGAGGGTACGCCTCCTCCACGGCGCCCCAAGGCGCTTCGATGGACGTGATGACGCTCTCCATGCCGGAGGGCACGAAGCGCACTCGCTCGCCCACGCGCAGGACACCCGAGGCTACGCTTCCCGCATAGCCACGGTAGTCGTGGTACTCCTTGCGGTGGGGACGGACGACGTACTGAACGGGCATTCTCAACGGCAAGGCATCGAGTCCTTCATGCACCGGCAGGTTTTCAAGGTGGTCTCGCAGCGTGCAACCCTGGTACCAAGGCATGTTCGTCGACGGCTCGACCACGTTGTCGCCGTTGAGTGCCGATATTGGGATGAATACCGCATCTTCCACATCGAGCCGCTCAACAAATGGAGTGAACTCGGAAAGGATTGCCTCGTATGCCTGCTGGTCATAGCCAACGAGATCCATCTTGTTGACACAAACGACGATGTGATCGATGCCCAACAACGAAGCGGTTACGGCGTGGCGACGCGATTGCTCCACTACGCCGTTTCGGGCATCAATCATGACGAGCACCGCCTCGGCGGTGGACGCCCCGGTGACCATGTTACGCGTGTACTGAACATGTCCCGGCGTGTCTGCAAGGATGAACTTGCGCGTTGGAGTGGAGAAGTAGCGGTAGGCAACGTCGATGGTAATGCCCTGCTCCCGTTCAGCGCGCAGGCCATCGGTGATAAGAGCGAGGTTCACATAGTCGTTGTGGTGGCGCCAGCTGGCTTCCTCGATGGCGGCGAGTACGTCATCGTCCAGGGCCTTCGAGTCATACAGCAGGCGACCAATGAGCGTGCTCTTGCCGTCGTCCACGGATCCGGCGGTGGCGATGCGGAGCAGGTCCATGCTAGAAATACCCCTCACGCTTGCGGTCTTCCATCGCCGCCTCGGCTGTCCGGTCGTCAGCCCGGGTAGCGCCGCGCTCAGAGATGCGGGTTGTCAGCGTTTCGGCGATGACTGCTTCGGGTGTAGCAGCATCCGACGGCACGGCTGCAGTGGAGGTCATGTCACCGACGGTGCGGAAGCGCACGTTGCGGACGACCACAGGCTCCCCACTTGGAGGCTGCATCACCGGAGACAGCGGCATGAGCATCCCGTCATTCTCAAATACCTCGCGCCGGTGACTGTAGTAGATTTCGGGCAGTTCGATGTTCTCTTCGGCTATGTATCGCCAGATGTCCAGTTCCGTCCAGTTGGAGAGCGGGAAGACCCGCATGTGCTGGCCCAAGCCAAGGCTACCGTTGTAGAGATCCCAGACTTCGGGGCGCTGGTTGCGCGGGTCCCACTGTCCGAATTCGTCGCGAACGGAGTACACACGCTCCTTGGCGCGTGATCGTTCCTCATCGCGTCGCGCGCCGCCCATAACCGCGGTGAACTTCCCATTGCGAACGGTTTCCAGCAGCACAGGCGTCTGCATGCGGTTGCGAGGGGAATCAGGGCGCGATGGAGTCGGAATACGCCCGGAGGCAATTGCGTCGTCAACAGAGCCCACCACTAGATCCACGCCAAGTCGATTGACAACGCGATCTCGGAAAGCGATGACCTCGGGGAAGTTGTGCCCGGTGTCGATGTGAAGCACAGGGAACGGCAGATGCGAAGGCCGGAGCGCCTTTACGGCGAGATGCAGGAGCACAGCCGAGTCCTTGCCGCCGGAGAAGAGCAAGCCTGGCCGGTCGAACTCCGCGACCACCTCCCGAATGATGTGGATTGCGTCCGACTCAAGTGCGCGGAGATGCTTGGACTCGGAGTGCGAGCCATTGAGAAGAGCTTGGGCTTTCATTGTTAGTTCGCTAGTTGCGATCATGAGGCTGCCTCGAGCGCAACCAGGTGGAGCCCACATTCCTTAGCGTTGGGGTCAGACTCCCACCACCAGCGTCCTGAACGAGGATCTTCTCCCGGTTCGACGGCCCGCGTACACGGCGCGCATCCGATCGACGGATAATTCTTGTCGTGCAGCTCGTTGTAAGGGACAGCGTGCTCTTCCACGTAGTTTCGCACCTCCTCGAAGGTCCAGTTAGCGAGTGGGTTGATCTTGTAGCTGGCACGGGATTCCTCCCACTCGACGATGCCAATGTTGTCGCGCTCCATACCTTGGTCCCGGCGCAGGCCGGTAATCCATGCATCGATGCCGGCCAGGGCCCGCTCCATAGGCTCGACCTTCCGCACGCGGCAACAGGTCAATCTATGCTCCCGGCCTCGGTAGAATAGATTGAATCCGTGCTCAGCGACCATTCCGGCCACAGCAGCGGGGTCGGGTTGGTACACCTCTATGCGCGCGTTGTAGCGGAGCCGTGTCTGGTCGATGACCGTGTACGTTTCCGTCGGTAGTCGCCACGTGTCGAGCGTTATAAGGCGCGCCTGCGGGTTGATCCTCCAGAACATGTCGAACAGCGCGACATCCTCGAGACCGAAGCTGGACATCTGGGCCGCGCCCGCACGGAAACGCTCATCGACCCATGCAAGCACATCGCTTGGGTGGGCGGACTCGAAGCGTTCGTTTAGATCGGCAAGCTCCTGCGCTCCCAATCTTTTTGACTCCGTTACCGGCATTGGCGCTCCTTCTCAGGTTTTTTGGGCAAAAGAAAACCCCTCCGCGAACGGAGGGGCCAGAGGTCTCTTCCTTTCTAAACTGTCGGCGCTAGGCAGTCACCGGCACGCACGTTGAGGTAGAAGACCCTCCGGCCTCCGACAACAACACCGGCAAACCATGTGCATAGCTGTACTCACGGATATAGATGTTACGAGCGCTCATCAGGAATGTCAAGGTGCTTACCGCTCAGGTAGCGTCATTGTTTGAAAAGTTCGAGTTCCGTTGCAGTCCGGGCATACGTCCGAAGTTGAGTATCGCATCTCCTCCAAGGGAGGGAAGCTTCCTCTTTGCTATACTTGGCTTCGATTTTGGCTAGGCAACCGATTCGACCCGTACCGAGCGCGCCTGCTCGTTGGAATGTAAGCAGAGGACGACGAGATGAGCACTGATGCTCCCGTTGAAATCGGCGAGGACCGACAACTCTTCGTCGATGACTTTTGGATCGCCGACATGACCGGGGTCGAGCGGGTTCTGCACTCCCCTACGCTGCAGGACATCGCGCTCGAACCGGAACATCCCTGGGAAGTCGGCGGACTATCGTATCTCACCGCGTTTCCGGATCAGGGGAAGTTTCGAGGGTGGTACCGTGCCGACCCCCAGCTACAGGACACCGACTACAACTCGATAACGTGCTACGCCGAGAGTGAGGACGGCATCAACTGGACGAAGCCGAACGTCGGCCTGATCGAGTTCAACGGATCGAAGGAAAACAACATCGTATGGATGGGGCCGGGGATCAATCTCGCGCCGTTCAAGGACGGCAACCCCGAGGCAAAGCCGGAGGAGTTGTACAAGGCATTCATTCGCGTTCGGCGGGTTATGCACGCTCTTTCATCACCCGACGGGCTTCGGTGGCAGATGATGCGAGAGGAGCCGATCCACACGGACTACCCGTTCGACACGCTCAACATTCCGTTCTGGGACATGTGGCGCAAGGAGTACGTGGGGTACTTCCGCGGGGTGGCCGGTCAGGGCACGAGCGACTTCTTCAAGGGGGTGCGGTGGATACGTCGAGGCACGTCGAAGGACTTCTTGGACTGGAGTGCGCTCGAGAACATCGACTGCGGCGACACGCCGTGGGAGCATTTCTACACGAACTCGTGCATCCAGTACCAACGTGCGCCAGGAACGTACCTGATGTTCCCGTCGCGGTTCGTCCACGAACGGACGCCGGACCCGGACTGGACGTACGACACGGGCGTAAGCGATATCGTATTTATGTCCAGTCGCGACGGGTTCAACTTCAATCGGAGCTTCATGGAGGCGTTCATCCGACCGGGGTCGGACTTCAATAACTGGCACGACCGGGGCATCTACTTCGAGGTCGGCATTCTTCACACGTCCAATAGAGAGATGTCGATGTATGGGATGGAGAACGCCCACCTTCCGACGCAGCGCATCCGTCGGTACACCCTCCGGACGGACGGCTTCGTGTCGGTGAACGGCGGATTCCGAGGTGGGGAGTTCACGACGCGGCCGTTCACGTTCAGCGGAAGTGAGCTTGAACTGAACTACTCGACCTCCGCGGTCGGGTCGATCAAGGTCGAGATGCAGGACGCGGAAGGACATGCTCTACCCGGCTTCGGGCTGGACGAGTTCCCCGAGAAGTTCGGGGACGAGATCGACGGGAAGGCGTCGTGGGACGGGGGAGGCGACGTGGGGGCGCTTGCAGGAAAGGCGGTGCGTCTCAGGTTCGTTTTGAAGGACGCGGATATCTTCGCGTTTAAGTTCGGGTGAAGGGCGCAAGAAAGTAATCTCTAAACTATGTGGGTTGGTAGGGAATTGCCCTTCGACAAGCTCAGGGCGAACGTAGTTTTCTCCTTCCATCTGTCGGTTTAGAACTCGGCGATGGGTATTTTGAGATAGTTTGCAGACTCTCTAGATGAGTTCCGCGACTCTGTGGTCGGAGAGGGCAGTCTCCACCCGGTGGAGAATCGTCCTGAGGAGGGTTTGGGCTCGGTCACCTGAGTAGTCGAAGGTTCCCCCTACCCTGACGGTGCGCAGCATGTTGGCCGCGATGGAGAGGCGATAGTCTTCCATGCACGACTCGAAATCGTAGGCAACGACTCCGTGTTCCACGAGGACGGAGTGATAGAGCTTCAGCAGTTCGGACTCCAGGGCCCTGCGCTCGTTCGGGTCGATGCAATAGACGATAAAGTAGGCCATGTCTGCGGCGCTGCGACCTATAGAGGGGGCTTGCCAATCGATGACGGAGGGACCACGACCGCTTCCGTCGAACGCCAGATTATCGAGGCGGTAGTCGCCGTGGAGGATTGTGCGAGGGGGAAGGCTGAGCTGACGTCGGATGCGCGCCAGGTTATCGCCAAGGCGGTTAATGAGGTCTATGGTCGATGGCCGCAGGTACTTGCCCCACGTCGAGAGGAACGGGCCTATTGCCTGCCGGAAGGCTCTCTGGCGCGCGTCGGCGTCCTGCGCATATTCGGGGAGCCAGTCCATATCGGCCAAACGAGGGCTTTCCCAGAACTCGGCGTGGAACCCTGCAATTGCTCGAATGGCAGAGTCGATGTCCTCACGTGAGGGGTTGCCCACGTTGTCGCCGAAGCGCGCGGGCGCCAGGTCCTGGAGAAGGAGGATGCACTCGCCCGATCCGGGGTCGTAGGCGCTGTAGTACCGCTTAGGAGTAGAGAGAGCTACGTTGCCAAGTAGATTTTCGTAGCACCTGATCTCGCGCTCGTAGGACATCGCGCTATCGGCAACGGCGGCGCGAATGGTAGGGTCGTAGGAGGGAAACTTGGCGATTATCGAGCTGGGCGCTCCCTCCTCGTGTGAGTCGTAGGTCACGGCAAGCCTGGCGATTCGTCCTGTGAAACCATGCCCGGCCGACGTGTCCCCTGCGTCTACGGAGTTTACCGACGAGGTCGTGATGACGCCGGAAGAGCGAAGGGCATCGGTCAGCCAATCGCTCGTGATGTCTTCGGGGGTATGGGGAATGGAGGGGTTTGTCATGGTCTGGCGTCGGCGGCGTTCATTCGCGGTTGTCAAAAGATGCTGACCGTCCTCAGCCATCTACTGCAACGTTGAGAATGCAAAAAGTGCGCCATTTTGTGCCATTCTGTGCCATTTTTCATGTTATTGTAAAGTTAGATGCCGCGTATCTTTTACTGACCTATGCGAAGGCCCCCTTCCCTGCACCTCTTGTCCGTCAACCGTGGGAGAGACGATGAATCTGAATGCGCTCACACACGCTCTAGCATATGATGTAGTACGTTAGTTCTTTTGTCAAGTTGGGCTATCGTGGGGGACAGTGACGGACTCCTCGCTTTGCATTCGCGCTCTCAACGTGTAGAGTATGGGCAAATCTTGGGCTGCACATACAGGGGGAAATCATGGACACGGCGCGAGTGGTCTTTATGGGCGCGGCATACTTCTTCTGGGTATTGGCTGCCATAATGCTGGTGAGCGCGGTATTCTCCGGCGCCACCATTTTTTACACTGCAGTTGGGCTGTTCATCGCCGGCCTGATCTTCTTCGTGCTAAACAAGGTCACGGCAAGGAAGTGATCCTCACTGAAGCGGGCTGAAGGGGAATTGACCGCCCCGCCGGCCGGTCACTCGACCTCGTGAGCAAGGGGAAAGCAATACAGTGCCCAACCGATTGATACACGAGTCGAGTCCCTACCTGCGTCAGCACGCGAATAACCCCGTCGACTGGTACCCCTGGGGCGGTGAAGCCCTCGAACGCGCCGTCCAAGAGGACAAGCCTATACTCCTCAGCGTCGGATACTCGGCTTGCCACTGGTGCCACGTGATGGAGCGCGAGTCGTTCGAGGACCCCGGCATAGCGTCCCTGATGAACGAGCACTTCGTGTCGATCAAGGTCGACCGAGAAGAGCGCCCCGACATCGACTCGATCTACATGGGCGCGGTGCAGGCAATGACGGGCCAGGGCGGATGGCCGATGACCGTCTTCCTCACACCGGACGGCAAGCCCTTCTATGGCGGTACCTACTTCCCTCCCGAAGAAAGGGGCGGACTCCCCTCCTTCCCGCGCGTCCTGACCACGATGGCGGACGTGTACCGCAACCGCAGGGGCGACGTCGTCAACACGACCAATCAGCTAATCGCGCACATGCGGCAGATGACGCGGAGCGCGCCGGGCATCGAGCCGCTGACGGACGACATCATGGTCGAGGCGGCGCGAGAGCTAAGCAAGCAGTTCGACGAAAAGTATGGGGGATTCGGGCTGCAGCCCAAGTTCCCGCAGCCGATGACGCTGGAGTTCCTGCTTCGTCAGTACCTTCGGAGCGAAGACCCGTCCGTACTCGAAATGGTGGAGCTCACGCTTGATCAGATGGCGCGAGGGGGGATTTACGACCAGCTTGGAGGCGGGTTCCACCGGTACTCCACGGATACGTACTGGCTCGTTCCTCACTTCGAGAAGATGCTCTACGACAATGCGCTCCTGGCACGGCTGTATCTCCATGCGTACCAAATCACGGGCCGTCCGATGTACCGGAGGATAGTCGAGGATACGCTGGACTACGCCGTACGGGAGATGACCTCGCCGGAGGGTGGGTTCTACTCGGCGCAGGACGCCGACAGCGAGGGAGTGGAAGGGAAGTTCTTCGTCTGGAGGCCGGAGGAGATAGTCCAGGTACTTGGGGCGGAGGATGGCAAGTTCGTCAACGACTACTACGGCGTCACGATACATGGGAACTTCGAGGGACACAGTATCCTGAATGTTCCGACTCCCCTGCCCGATTTTGCCCGAAATGCTGGGATGGACATCGATGCGCTCGAACAGCGTCTGCAGGAGGCAAGGGCAAAGCTGATGGAGAGGCGCTCGCTACGAATCGCGCCGGAACGCGACGACAAGGCGCTCACCTCGTGGAACGGACTCATGCTCGCGGCCTTCGCGGAGGCTGCGGTCGTCCTCGACCGTGATGACTACCGGGATGTGGCCGAGGCGAATGGGGCGTTTCTGCTCGACAAGCTCGTGGACGAGTCGGGGCGTTTGCTCCGCACGTACAAGGACGGGCAGGCAAAGCTGTACGGGTATCTGGAGGACTACGCATTCCTTGTCGACGGACTGCTGCTGCTGCACGAGGCAACGTTTGGTGAGCGGTGGCTACAAGCGGCTATCGAGTTGGGCGGGGCGATGGTCGACCTGTTCTGGGATAAGACGTCCCAGCAGTTCTACGACACCGGCTCGGACCATGAGGAACTCGTCATACGGCCTCGTGACTTGACCGACAACGCGGCACCGGCGGGAAGCTCCATGGCGGTGAGCGTGCTGCTCAGGCTGGCCGTTCTCACGGGTGATTCGGCCTATAACGCAAGGGCGGCGACATCGCTGCGCTCGGCACGTGCGGTCATGCAGCGATATCCGACGGCGGCGGGTCACTGGCTTGGAGCGCTGGACTTTTATCTTTCCCAGACTAAGGAAATCGTGATCGTCGGCGAGCGGGAGGATGGCGCCACCGCGGAACTTGTGCGGGAGGTCTTTCGGAATTATCTGCCCAACAGGGTCTTTGTCGGATCGCCAGAGGGTATCGGCGGTGGCTCAGACCTTCCTCTGTTGCAGGAGAGGCATTTGACCAACGGCCGGCCGACGGCTTACGTGTGCGAGAACTACGTGTGTCAGCTTCCGGTCAACGGCGCGGGGGACCTTGCAAGACAGTTGGTCGGCTAATGGGCTACGGCCAGCGGAGCTTGTTGCCGTCGTAGGCCCGTTCGAGGAAAGTGGTCGTGAAGGCCGTTTTGTAGTCGAAGGGCTGTGGAAGGGCTTCGAATTTGAGCAGGTGGTCGTAGAGCGCCTTCCACTGCTCGTCCGTCATTTGACCGAGTCCTCGCTCATCGGTGAAAGGACTCGTGGCGTCCGCGAGCTCGGTGTCCAGCATGAAGGCCTGGTGTGTGCGGTCTTCCTTGGGCGCGTACTTTAGGATGATGTCGAGCGTCGCCTCACGGTTCTCAAGGGCGTACTCCGTACCCTTGAGCGTCGCCCGGAGGAAGCGGTCGAGAACGTCGCTAGAATCCGAGGCGTAGGCGTCGGTGGTGATGTATGTGAGGCCCATGTTGGGAACGTCGAAGTCGGCGGGGTCCCATAGAACGACCTCATGTCCCAGCTTTCGGACGATGTTGGGCTCGTTCGACTTGAACACGGCCAGCACGTCGACCCTGCGCTCGGTGAGGACGCGCGGGTCGAAGCCGACCTGCACCTCGTTTATTTTTCCCCGGTCTACTCCTGCCGTCTCAAGCATGGCCAGGTAGTCGGGCGGGACGGAGATTTTGTAACCGAAATTGCGATCTTCCCAGTCTTTGAGGTTGGTGATGCCGGAGTCCTTCAGGGCGATGTAGGCCTGTTGCCCCTTCTGTCCGAAGAGGGCGACCGCGACGATGGGCAGCTCGGGATCGGAGCGACGCTTGAGGACGGACGTGGCCGCGGCGGTAGTGACGTGGACATCGCCCGCGACGAGTAGCTTGAGGTGCTCGCCGCTGCTGGCGTGGCGTATCTCGACATCAAGGTCCTGATCGTCGAAATAGCCCTGCTCCTGCGCGACGTAGGCAGCGACGAAAGGCAGGTTGGCCTGCGGCTTGAAGCCGGCCATGAAGACGACCTTGTCGGGTGGGGCTTCTACATCGTCATCGCCGCATGAAATGGCGACAACAAGCGTGGCGAGCAGGGGCAAGAGGAGGACACGAGTCATGGGCCGAATTCTACACGATTGCGACGATTGCGCGCGGCATGACTCGAACGAAGAAGGTAGTGTCCTGTTTCTGAGGTTCGTTGCACAAAGTAGATGGGCGTGTATCGGGGGAAGTCACCCTCACCCTAGCCCTCTCCCGCGAACGGGCTGACAGGGGTAGGTATTTGCCTATCGCTCCACTCTCCATTGACCACAAAGCAACCCCGGCACTGTCATTCTGAGCGCAGCGAAGCGCAGTCGAAGAATCTCAAATGTCTGTCCCAACGTGTGGCGGACATAGAGTGTTCTTACGCCGTTTTCACTCCTGGTCACGAAATAGGCGCGGCGCCGGCTGTCCGGTCTTGCGGTTCACGCCAATGAGCTCGGCGGTCTCGCCGGCCGATTTGGCGGAGAGGTCTTTTTTCGGAATTTGTCGCATGGTGTGGCATTTTGTGGCATTTTCCCTCGTTATTGTAAAGTTGTGCGATGGATGTTTACCCCCGTATCAAGTACGGGGCGGGCTCTCACCCCGGCCCTCTTTCAGGACGGGCTGACAGGGGTAGGTCGGATTGGCGCATGTGGGTATGATAGGACATGTGTTCTGTGGTGTCAAACTGGGTGGGTAACTGTTCAGAGTTGGAGAGTTGGACCGCGAAGACCCCCCTCTCTGTGTCTCTCCCCCGGCGGGGGAGAGAGGGGTAGGTAAAACGGATTCCAGCTATGATCCGACCCCGCCTGCCTGTCATTCCGAGCGCAGCGAGGAATCTAAAATGCTGTGCCACCGTCATGACATGTTTCCGGCTGCGGAGCTTGGCTTGGAAGACGAGTATTTGAGATTCCGAACGCAGCGAAGCGGAGTGAGGAATGACATGACCGAGACTACGACTTGTAGGTAAGAAACACCAAATACCTACCCCTGTCAGCCCGCGAACGGGAGAGGGGAATTTCACGGGCTGAGTTGTTCGGCGAATCTCCGAAACATGACTCTAGAATGCAGGACCTGATTGCTGTGAGTCGTGCCAGAAGAGGACGCGCCGTTCGATGAGGGCGGTGATGCCGGTGAGTCCGAGGCCGATGCAGGCGAGGACGGCGATGGCGGAGAAGAGGGTCGGCATGTCGATATTGTGGTGGGCGACGATGATGACGCTGCCCAGTCCACGGTCTCCGGTGAACCACTCCCCCACCACCGCGCCGATGACGGAAAGCGGCACGGCTATGCGAAACGCCGCGAAGACGTACGGGAGCGCGCCGGGAATACGGAGCTTGATGAGGACCTGTGCCTCGCTCGCGTCGAGGAGTCGAAAGAAGTCCAACGTGGTGGGGTTGACCGACCTCAGTCCGATGAAAGTATTCACCATGACCGGGAAGAAGGTGATGAGGGCGGCGATCATCATCTTTGGGAACGATCCGAAGCCAAACCAAATCACAAAAAGCGGCGCTATGGCGACTATGGGCGTTACCTTGATGAGCAGGGCGATGGGGTAGACCGTTCGCTCGAAGAGCCGCGAGTGGGCCATGACTCCCGCTGCGATCACGGCGACAAGGGTCCCCAGAGCGAATCCGCCGAGTGATTCGTATAGCGTGATCAGCCCGTGGAAGAAGAAGTAGCCGAGGTCGCCGGACAGGCGCGACCACACGGCGCTCGGTGTCGGCACGAGGTACTCGGCGACGCCGCTGACGCGCACGGCCACTTCCCACAAGACTCCAACTGCCGCAAGCGTGATGATGGGGAAGAACGCTCGGCGCGCATAGCGAGTCAGGTTGGCGAAATGTTTGCCCTGCGAGGATGGGCCGTCCGCAGGCATGGCGTCGTCTTGGGCAGGCTTAGACCGCAACAGGCTCATGCCTAGCCCCCTTGAGCAGGCCCCTCACGAGGGCCATGTGCTCGGCGAATTCCTCCGACTCCTCCACTGACTGCGTCCTCGGACGTTCTAGTTCGATATTGATTATGTCGACTATCTCTCCGGGACGGGGTGACAAGACGACCACGCGGTCGGACAGCATGACGGCCTCAGCGATGCTGTGGGTGACGAAGAGGACGGTCGTCGGGCGGGATTCCCAGATGCGGAGGAGCTCGTAACCCATGTCGGTGCGGGTGATCTCGTCGAGGGAGCCGAACGGCTCGTCCATCAGGAGGATTCGGGGCCTCGATGCAAGCGCTCTAGCTAAGGCGACACGCTGCTTCATGCCGCCGGATAGTTGGTAGGGATAGGAGTCGTGAAAGCCGTCGAGTCCTACGGTGTCCAGTAAGTCGGTGACTTCACTTGTCCTGTCGCCACCGTTGAGTTCGACAGAGAGGCGCACGTTTTCGGCGGCGGTGCGCCATGGGAGGAGGGCAGCGTCCTGGAACACGGCACCGAATAGTCGCTGACTACGTGCGTCGTCGGGTGTAACACCGTCGATGCGAACTTTCCCGCGGGTTGGCGTCAGGAGGCCGCCGACGATGCGGAGCAGGGTTGTCTTGCCGCACCCGCTGGGGCCGATGATGGAGACGAACTCGCCCTCGTGGATATCGAGATCAATGTCCGAGAGGGCGATGACGCGGGAGACGCCTTTTCCGTATTCGTGAGAGAGTCCACGAATGGAAATGTGAGGCGCGTGGCCTCCGACTTCATCCCGTGCTTCTTCGACAACGTCCATCGTCTCCCCGCTCTATTCGGAAGATTGGCTTTCCCGTCTTTTCAGACTGCCGTACTGTAACCTCGCCTTGGCGAGCACAAGGATCCCGATGGCGAGCACACCCAGGGGGCCGATGACTTCGCCACGAGCCAACCAGGCAAGCAGCGCCGTTGCCAGGAACAGCAGGCCGCCGGTGAATCCGGCATTGCGGGTGATGGCGAGCAGGACCAATGCAGCAGGGACTCCGGCTAGCAGCCCGAAGGGGGCGAGGCCAGCAGTCGTGCCGATGGCGGTCGCCATGCCGGTGCCGCCGGAATGTTTTCCTATTACGGGGAATATGTGTCCGAGAACGACGGCGAATGCCGGGGGCAGGGTTGCCCACTCATGGCCGCCTATCAGCAGCATCGGGGCGGTAGCTACCACGCCTTTTGCGACATCAAGGGCGAACACGGCAATACCGTACTTGGGGCCGATTTCGCGGTAGACGTTCGCGGCGCCAGGGTTCCTGGTGCCGACGGAGCGGATGTCCACGCCGGCGATGCGGGCTACGATGTCGCCGAAGGGCACCATCCCCAGCAGGTAGGATGCGATTGTCCAGGCGGCAATTATGGCGATATCAGTCATGGCTTGTTCATCTGAGTGTCAAGTGGCCGTTGGTTGGACATCTTGTCCCTACCATTTTCCGGCAGGTTGTAGCTGATTGGTGTGGTGGAAACTTGAAAGACAGTGTAAACTGGCCCGTTCGGCGCACCGTTGAAGTGAGCATCTTCATCTGCGAAAATACCCGTCGCGTTTGCGCACATCCAGTATGGTAACGTCCCTTTCGAGGAAAGAAAACATGACATCTACACCTACCGTCGATCCCAACCTTCTGAGTACGCTCCGATGGCGAAGCATCGGCCCGCATCGCGGCGGAAGAGTCGTCGCGGTGGCAGGTCACCCGACGGAACAGGCGACGTTCTACTTCGGGGCCTGCGCCGGAGGGGTGTGGAAATCGGACGACGGGGGGACGTATTGGCAAAACGTCTCCGACGACTACTTTACCTCCGCTGCCGTTGGGGCGATTGCCGTATCGACATCCGACCCGTCCGTCATTTTCGTTGGCATGGGCGAGGCCTGCCCGAGAGGGAATGTCTCCGCAGGGGACGGGGTGTATCGCTCCACGGACGGGGGACGGAGCTGGACACACGTGGGACTGGAGGCCACCAAACATATCGCTCGCGTTCGGATACATCCCACGAATCCGAACGTGGTGTATGTCGCGGCGTTGGGGGACATATTCGGCGACAGCCAGGAACGGGGAGTCTATCGCTCGACGGACTGTGGGGACTCGTGGGAGCGCGTGCTCTTCGGGGACGAGAAGAGCGGCGCGGCCGATCTGACGATGGACCCGAACAATCCGCGCATCATGTTCGCGGCCCTATGGGAGGCCCGACGCAAGCCTTGGAATTTTTCTTCCGGCGGGCCGGGCAGCGCGATCTACCGGACGACGGACGGCGGCGACACGTGGGAGGACATCACGGGGAACAAGGGGCTGCCAGGAGGCATCAAGGGGCGGATGGGCGTTGCCGTCTCTCCCGCCAAGGATGGTCGTGTCTGGGCCATCATCGAGGCCGAGGACCGGGGCCTCTACCGCTCCGACGACATGGGCGAGACGTGGGAGCTCGTATCGGGCGATCCGAAGCTGATCCAGCGACCGTGGTACTACTGCCATGTGTTCGGCGATCCCCAGGACTCCGAGACGGTGTGGGTCCTGAACCTCAAGTGCTGGAAGTCGACCGACGGCGGGCGCACGTTCAGCGAGGTGTCGATGCCGCACGGGGACAACCATGATCTGTGGATCGACCCCACGAACACCAAGCGCCTAATTCAGGGCAATGACGGCGGCGCGTGCGTGTCGTTCAACGACGGGGACTCGTGGTCGACTATCTACAATCAGCCGACGGCGCAGTTCTACCGGATGGACGCGGACAACGAGTATCCGTACAGGGTATATGCCACGCAGCAGGACAACAGCGCGATCAGCACTCCGAGCCGAGACCTCGAAAAGGGGGCGATTCTGTATGCCGACAGCCACTTCGTCGGTAGCTCGGAGAGCGGGCAGATCGCGGTCCATCCCGACGACTCCAACGTTGTATTCTCCGGCGCTATCGGCAGCTCGTCGGGCGGCGGCGACGCCCTGCACCGCTATGACCACAAGACGGGACAGAGCAAGATCGTCTCGGTATGGCCGGAATTCGTATACGGCCAGGGCGTGAGGGACCACAAGTACCGCTTCCAGTGGACGTACCCCATAGTATTTTCGCCGCACGACTCCGGGACGCTGTACGTGGCCGCCGAGACCGTGTTCCGTTCCACGAATGAGGGGCATAGCTGGGAGGCGATCAGTCCCGACCTGACGCGCAACGACCGCTCGAAGATGGAGGCATCCGGCGGGCCGATTACGAAGGACACGACTTTCGTGGAGAACTTCGGGACGATATTCGCCTTCGTCGAGTCACCCCACGAGGCGGGGGTGTTCTGGGCGGGTTCAGACGACGGTCTCGTGCACATCTCCCGTGACGGGGGACAGAACTGGGACAACATCACCCCGCCCGATCTGCCCGAGTGGGCAACCATCGCCATCATCGAGCTTTCGCCGCACGATCCGGCGACCGCGTACATTGCCGCGCACCGGTACCGTCTCGCAGACAACACTCCCCTGCTCTTCAAGACGAATGACTACGGCAAGTCGTGGCAGAGGATTACGGACGGAATACCGGAGCACGAGTACACGTGGGTCATCCGGGCGGACACCGAGCGGGAAGGCCTGCTCTACGCAGGGACCGAGCTCGGCATTCACGTCTCGTTCGACGACGGGGAGTCGTGGCAGTCGCTGCAGGGGAACCTCCCCGTGGTTGCCGTGCACGATATGAAGATCAGGAACGACAGCAACGAGCTTGCCGTCGCTACGCATGGTCGCTCGTTCTGGATTCTCGACGATCTGAAGCAGCTCCGTCAGATCCCGGACGCCTCAGATACCAACGGCATCCAACTCTTCAAGCCCGCCAGTGTGGTCCGGGGCGCCTACCAGATGACATCGGGGCGCTCATCGGGAGACGGGAAGCGGTACATGCTGCGTCTGGGCTCCGCGGCGGCGTGGACTGAACAAAAGGACGAGAACGAGCAGTCGCACTCCACCTTCCTCGACGCCGGAAACAATCCGCCGACGGGGGCGATTTTCCACTACAACCTCGGGGATGTGGACGCGAGTGACGCTGTCTTGACTATCTCGGACAGCGACGGGCAAGCGATCCGCACCGTACGGCCCAAGCCGTGCGATTACGACGATCTGTCCGACTCGGAGAAGCCCGCAGGCCCATTCCTTCCGGTCGACAAGGGCATGAACCGCTATATCTGGGACTTACGCTACGACCAGTCGTCAAGAGTTGCGACTGCTCCGAAGTCCGAGGCTGTGGAGGGACCGTTGGTGGTACCCGGCACGTATACGGTTACTCTCACCGTGGGCGGACAGACCGAAAGCCAGGAAGTTACCGTCGAGCAGGACCCGCGCGTGTCCACGTCCGGCGAGGAATTCGAAGGTCAACTCGACCTCATGCTTCGAGTGCGGGACAAGACAGGTGAGGTACACGACGCCATCAACCGTATCAGGAGCATCCGAGGACAGGTGTCGGAGTGGGCCGGGCGAGCGGACGCAGCAGGAAAGGGCGATGCCCTCACAGACGCAGTCGAAGGCCTGAACGATTCGCTGGGCTCCATCGAACTGGCATTGATCCAAACGAAGGCCCCCGAAGAGGAGGGGCTCGACCGTATCGGACTGCCCGCAGGGGTGGGATTCAAGATCAAGGAACTCATGGCTGCGATTTCCTCGGCGGACGCGGCCCCGACGACGCAGCAACACGACGTCTTCGGCGTCCTGTCGGAAAGGGCTGACGGCGCGCTGGACCGTCTCGAACGGCTTGAAAACGAGGACCTGCAGCGATTTGTGGACACACTGCATGAGCTTGAAGTCCCGGCGATCATCGCGAAGGCGTAGGGCGTGATCCGCTCAAGGGGGTTTCTGGGCGTAACGGCCGCGGACTTCCTGGTGCGCTCAGCGTACCAAATCGGCAAGACGCCGCTCTTGCCGCTGTTCGCCGCGAGTCTGGGCGCGGGGGACGTGCTGCTCGGGTTCATCGTGGCAGTCTCGACCCTGACCGGCATGGTGCTCAAGCCGTTCGTGGGCATTCTCTCCGACCGGACGGGGCGGCGCATCTGGCTGCTCATCGGCACGGCGGTGTTCGCGGGCATGCCCTTCGCCTACGGGTTCGTCGGCTCGCCCGACCAGCTTGTGCTCGTGCGAATCGTCCATGGGCTTGCGACCGCGATCTACGGCCCGGTGACCCTCGCCTACGTCGTAGAGCTGTCGAGCTCTAACCGGGCGGAGAGACTCGGCTGGTTCTCCATGGCCAGGAATGCGGGATACGTTGTAGGTCCCGCAGCGGCGGGAGTCCTCCTCCTGAGGATGGACCCCGTACACGTCTTCACGGTGGTTGGACTTCTGAGCAGTCTCGCATTCGTGCCCATAGCCCTGCTGCCGGAGACCAAGTCCGCGCCTCAGGTACAGAGGCCGTCGTTCGTGAAGCAGGCGAGGCGGGCTATATCCGTGGCCAGCCGCTCATCCGGCGTCTGGCTGGCGGGAGGCATGAGCGCGCAGGTGCTCATTGCAGAGTACGCCGTCAAGACGTTTCTACCCGTCTACGCCCTCTCTCAGGGCGTGAACGTTGCGGTAGTTGGCGCGTACTTCGCGCTGCAGGAGGGGACGCATCTCGTCCTCGCGCCGCTTGGGGGACGGCTCGGCGACAGGCTCGGTCACATGCCGACGGTGGCGCTCGGTATGGCTACGATGTCAGCCGGTCTGCTCACCCTTTCGTTCGGCCATGACACGGGCGCTCTCGTGCTGTCGGCGGTGCTCATCGGCTCAGCGCAGGCCCTCGTATTTCCCTCGGCGTTGGCGTCCGTTGCGACAGCCGTCAGCGAACGCGATCTTGGGGCCTGCATGGGCTTCGTCGGCGCAATGAAGAACTCGGCGAAGGTGGCAGGTCCCATTCTGGGAGGAGTTCTCATCCACCGCTTCGGCTTGGAGGTCACCCTTGCCTCTATGGGAGTCATGCTGATAGGCGTCGCTCTCGGCATTTATCTGGTTTGGAGATCGGGACTCCGACGGGGCGATTCGCTGGCAGTCGCGGCAGGCGAGGCTTCCATCAAGTAATCAACCCACTATCGCCGCAGCCAATTGCGCTCATTCGCTCGTCCGAAGGGCGGCTGTGATACGATGGTTTTGGCGGCTATTCGAATGCCCCGACTCTGGGGAAGGTACTGAAAGAGGGAGCGCAACCCAACGTGACGTGGCTTTGGAAAGTGCCTGACATGCGGACCCGTGTGGCGTTTGCTCGAAGAAACGCCCCCGGCGACATCTTCACCCAGATCGCCCGCTTCATCGTCTACTATCTTTCCTCGCTGTTGATATTTGTCCTGAGGCCGGTCGATTACCTGGGCAGATCGATATTCAAAGTGGCCTTTCACATGGGCACGGTGATTGGGTTCTTCTACGTGTTCGGCCTCCTCTTCTTCATGCTGCTGTCCGCCCTATGGATACCCTTTTGGGGACTACTTGTCGGGACCAGTTGGTTGTGGCTGAGGCAGGCGTGGACGCGCCCCATATTGCTGCTTCCGGGAATGGCGCTCTCGTTGGCACTGACGGTCATCCTGATGCTGGTGCCCGACCCGGAGAAGCACCCGAAGTACGTCACGATCGCGCAGGAGTGGCCGCTAACGTGGAATCTCTGGTACCCGCCGCTGACCTACTTCGAGGAGCACAACATCTGGGACCCCGACGTCAACCCGTACGAGGCGGATAGACTCTTCAACGTGCAGAAGAGCCAAAGGCAAGTGGCGGCCGAACAGGACTCCGGACAGACCTAAGAAGGTATCAAAAAGGTCGCCGGAAACCGTTCGTGGTGAGCTTGTCGAACCATGAACAGCGCCTCAACCCTTCGACAGGCTCAGGGTGAACGGGTGTGCTCCTAAACGCCCTCTAAGGCAGGATCAGCTAACCGCCCGAGAGACGATCCGGTCGTTAGGCGAATACCGGAATCTGCTCGTAGGTACCGCCGACGATCGGCTTGGAGTCCACGTCCATCCACTGCTCGAGGATCGTGGCGTACATTCCACGGTAGTCGTAGGTGTGCTGCATGTCCTCGCCCTCGATCAGTTCCGACGGGTCGAGCGACGGGTACTCGGCATACAGGCCGCCCTTGACGTTGTTCCCGATGAGGAACGCGCCTCCGCCCGCGCCGTGGTCGGTGCCGCTGCCGTTGTCGGCAACCCTCCGGCCGAACTCGGTGAAGACGAGCATGGACACGTTATCGGCCTTTCCGTGGTCCTCGAGGTCCTGGAAGAAGTCCATGATCGAGCGCGAGAGGTCGCCGAGCAGCGTGGTGTGCGTGGGCGCCTGGTTCGAGTGGGTGTCGTAGTTGTTGTGGTTCGTGTAGAAGATGCGAGTGCCAACGTCGGCGAGGTGCACACGGGCAACGTCCTTCAGGCCGCGGGCAATCTCGTTGCCTCCGTACTCAACCTCCGACTTGTACATGCCGGGAACCTTCTTGAGCACGCCCGCCCCGTCGAGAACGCCTAGGCCGGTCTCGGAGAGGTAGTCCATCACCGCGCCGGTGCCGATGGCGGGAGCATACATCTCCTTGAAGCGTTCGAGGGTCTCGTTGCGGTCGTCCTCGTCGTCGAGGCCGGTCATCAGGCCGTAGTTGTCGAGGTTGCCGACGGAGGTAACCGGCACGCCCTTGGACACGAGCGCCTGCGGGAGTCCCCTGCCGAAGTTGACGGCGGTGAGGACGTTTTCCGTGTCGGGGTCGATCTGGCCTGTCGTCATGCCGAGCCAGCCCTCGGTCGATATCTTTTCAGGCTCGCAGGTGTGCCAGATGTACATGCTGCGGAAGTGCGACCGACTGGAATTCGGATAGCCAACGCCCTGCACTATCGCGAGCTTGCCGTCGTCCCAGAACTCCTTCAGCGGCGCGGCGTTGCCGTGGAACGCGAGGTCCTCATTGATAGGAATGAGGTTGTCTTCGGGGACTCCGAGGGTGGCGCGGTGGTCGTAGTAGTGCGGGTCGGAGTACGGCACCACCGTATTCATAAAGTCGTTGCCGCCGCTGAGCTGGACGACAACGAGAACCGGGTCTTCGTGGGCTGTCTTCGCATGGCCGTTTCCGTTGCTTCCCATCGTTAACCCTCCCATGTATGGGTTCTTAACTTTTCACATTACCACGAATTTCGCACGAAAGGTACCCAATCGAACGGGGATTCTAGCGGAATTCTATGAAAAGGTCTAGGTGTGGGTTGGGGGGTTTAGAGCATTTCAGGCCCGTCAGCAGCTTTCGTGCTCGCTAGCGTCGTTGTCACTTCGGCAACCCCTCGAAGTCGGTGGGGATCAAGTCGTCCGCACGACGGATCTGGGGTTTTCAAGTGTCCTTCAGCACGAGCCGAACATACGTCTCTGTAATCTCAACGGCCTGCTGATAGTCTCCATCACGAGCGTATTTCTCTATGCCGTCTAGCATAATTCGCCAATCTTCCAAATTGCTTAGGTCGTCATCAATAGGCTTAGGTATCCCTATATTCAGTTGCTTTAGATTCTTTCCTAGAGCATCTAATTCCGCAAGAGTCCCAATGCGTCTAGAAGAATAGGCGCTATCTGTCTCATCCCCTTGCCTGTCTTCCAACTCCAACACTAATCTGTTGCACCTTGCAATTGCACCATGTAGCAAGGCAAATCTACGGCTAGCACGTCTTACTCTTGATCGTTTAGGTATCGACCGAACGCGAACCAACAACCAAACTAATCTCATGAATTGAGCGCCAGCTAGGGCCGCGAGGACAATCACTGCGCCATCCACAATAGTTGAAGCACTGGCGGGAAGAACGGCATCGGCCACATTCACCAGAGGGTCTATCAAGTGGGGGTTCTGTAACAGTATCCATGCGCCAGTGAGTAATACCAACACAAATGAGAGTAAGAACGTCCCAATTCCAGTTAATGCCGCGACTGGGCCGTAGTTACGCTGAAGCCATTCCCAGAGCCCGAACATGCGTCCATGTTAGGTACTCCAAGTCCCTGCGTCAAGCGAATTGCTTTCGCGCCCCCAGACTCGACAAGGCGCTACCCTGTCCAAAATGGGCAGCCCCGCAGAATGGCCAAATGGTACACTTCCGTCACCTAATTCCGTGAACAGAGGACATCAGAATGAAGCGGGACATGGACTTGATTAGGCAACTCTTGCTCAGGATTGAGAGTTCGGATCGTGGGTGGAGAACTGCCTTTGACATATGTGGCTATGGACGGGATGAAACAAACTACAATCTGGAATTGTTGATTTCACAGGGGTTTGTTGACGGCTCAATAAATCGGCTTGCCGGCGGGAATTCCTTGATAGCAGTGAGGCAACTTACGTGGAATGGGCACGAACTCCTTGACGCGATCCGCTCGGAATCTATCTGGGCGAAGACGAAGGAACATATAAAGGCAAAGGGATTCCAGAGTGTTCCAATTGAGTTGGTTATGAGCACCGCAATCAAAATCGCTAAGGAACTACTCTAGGCTAGTCGCAACATTGATCCATTTATGACCTGCTCTACACCGAGCGCAAGAGACTTCGTCGATGGCAAGGCTGACGTGAAGCAGGAAATGTGGCGGGAGTGCGAGGGAGTCGAACCCACCGTCCCGGTGGAAGCACCGGGACCAACGATTTTGAAGACCGCAGGGCCCACCGGAGCCCATCCACTCCCGCGAGGTTGAGCGAGGTGTGAGGATGCGGGCAGGCGGGAGTTGAATTCGGCCGCCTGCCCGTCTTTTTTCGTGTAAGTTAGCCCAGGACGGCGTCGACGGCGCCCTTGAGCTTGCCCCTGGGGACTGCGCCGACGATCTGGTCGACGGGGCTGCCGCCCTTGAAGATGAGCAGCGTGGGAATGCCGCGTACACCGTACTTCAGTGCCGCCTGCGGATTCGCGTCCACGTCGAGCTTGGTGACCTTCATCCTGCCTTCGTACTCATCGGAGATGTCGTTGACGATGGGCGCGATCATCTTGCAAGGGCCGCACCACTCGGCCCAGAAGTCCACCAGTACGGGGATGTCGGAGTTGAGGACCTCGTCCTCGAATGTCGCGTCGGTTACTTCCAATGGATGTGCCATGATTCCTCCGGTTCAAATGTGATTGTTCGGCGGGGCGAATGCCTTATTTCGCAGGGTGTCTATCCAGTTCGCCACGCCTCTGTAAGTTAGATGCTTCGATTGGTGAAGCGGTTTAGCCTCCGACCGCCGAGAGGGACGGCATACCCCGCAGCTTGTGGACGAGGCTGGGCAGCACGTCGAGCAGGTAGTCGACCTCCTCGTCGGTGTTGTCGAGGCCGAGCGTGAGGCGGAGACTGCCCTGCGCCTGCTCGGCAGTGAGGCCGATGGCGGTGAGCACGTGGGACGGTTCGAGCGAGGCAGACGAGCACGCGCTGCCGCTCGATGCGCTGATTCCTGACAGGTCGAGGCCCAGCAGTACGGGCTCGCCCTCGATGTGGTCGAACGAGAGGTTGGCATTGTTGGGCAGGCGCTGGGTGCGGTGTCCGTTGAGGCGCACCCCGTCCACACGCTCGAAGATCGACTGGACGATGCGGTCGCGGAGCCGGCCGGTGTGGGCCACAGCCTCACTGCGCTCCGACTCGGCGATGCTGAGGGCGACCGACGCGCCAACGATGCCGGGTACGTTCTCTGTGCCGGAGCGACGCTGTCGCTCCTGTCCCCCACCCGTCTGTTGGGCCTCCAGGGGAGTCCCGCGACGGACGTAGAGGACCCCGACGCCCTTGGGGCCTCGGAACTTGTGGGCCGAGAGGCTGAGCAAGTCTACACCCAGGGCCTTGGCGTTGATGTCGAGGTATCCGGCTCCCTGCACGGCGTCGGTGTGCATGACGATGGTACGTCCGCGCCGACGCGCTTCCGACTTGACGACGTTGGCTATCTCGGAAATTGGCTGGACGGTGCCGATCTCGTTGTTGGCGTACATGACACTCACGAGCACCGTCTCGTCGGTGATCGCGCGGCCAACGTCGTCGGGATCGACAAGGCCGTCGGAGTCGACATCCAGGTAGGTGACGTCGAAGCCGGACTGTTCGAGGGAGTGGCAGGTGTGGAGCACGGCGTGATGCTCGATGCTCGTGGTGATGACGTGGCTGCCGGTGCTCTTGAGGGCGAGAGCCGCGCCCCTGACGGCGGTGTTGTCCGCCTCCGTGCCGCCACTGGTGAAGACGACCTCGCTCATGCGAGCTCCGAGGACCTGTCCTACCGTTTCGCGAGCATCGTCTACGGCCTTTCGGCTCTCCTGAGCGAGGGTGTAGATGCCCGATGGATTGCCGAAGTTGACGCCGAAATACGGCAGCATCGCCTCCAGCGCCTCGGGTCGCACCGGGGTCGTTGCGGCGTGGTCCATGTAGATGGTTTTCGAAGAGGTTTCCATGCGCTCACTGGTGCCAAACATTGTAGCACGCGAGAGACCTCAGCATCGGTCGGATCTCCCCGCCTGTGGGTTCTCGCCTACGCCGAAATGAGAATAGCCTTGCCATCTCCTCTCCCCGTTGATACATTCGCTCACCAGCCAAACAGATGGAGGCGGCGACCATGGCGGTGTCGAATAAGATCAAGCAGTTCACGGAGCAGGGCTCGTGGATCCGGCGGATGTTCGAGGAGGGTATCGCGCTCAAGCAGCAGTACGGGGAGGAGAACGTCTTCGACCTGTCGCTCGGCAACCCGATCATGCAGCCGCCGCCGGAGTTCTACGACGAGCTCCGTCGCATTGCAAACGATCCTCCGCCGGGACTGCACCGCTACATGCCAAACGCCGGGCACGTGGAGACCCGCGCCGCCATCGCAGACGAGTTGACCAGCGAAACCGCCCTGCCCTTCACTGCCGATGACGTCCTCATGACCGTCGGGGCCGGAGGGGCGCTCAACGTGGTCATGCGCACGCTCCTCGACCCGGGCGACGAGGTGGTCATCTTCGCGCCCTATTTCGTGGAGTATTTCTTCTACGCCGACAACCACGGGGCAACGTGCAAAGTGGTGCCGGCGGACGAGAATTTCCTGCCTGACCTCGACGCGTTGGCGGACGCCATCGGGCCCAAGACGCGGATAGTCCTGACAAGCTCGCCCAATAATCCGACCGGCGTGGTGTACGGGCGCGAGGTGATCGCGGAGATGGGTCGGGTCATCCGTAAGCGGGAAGCCGAATTGGGAACGGAGGTGTTTCTCGTCAGCGACGAGCCTTACCGCAAGATACTCTTCGACGGCCTCGAGTATCCCCACATCTTCGATCACCACCCTCGCAGCGTCGTGGCCACGTCGCACTCCAAGGACCTCGCGCTGCCGGGAGAGCGCATCGGGTTCATCGCCGTACACCCGGAATACTCCGACAAGGAAGAGCTGATAGACGGACTCACTTTCTGCAATCGCACGCTGGGCTTCGTCAATGCTCCAGCCCTCATGCAGCACATCGTGAAGAACCTGCAGTCGGTGACGGTCGACGTCTCAACGTATGAAGCTCAGCGCGATTTCCTGTACGGCGCTCTGACGGATATCGGCTACCAGGTGGTCAAGCCGCAGGGGGCGTTCTACATGTTCCCGAAGGCCCCCATCGACGATGACGTGAAGTTCACCGACATGCTGAGGGAGAATCGCGTTCTGGTCGTGCCAGGAAGTGGATTCGGAGGCCCGGGGCATTTCCGCATATCGTACTGCGTAAGCGACGCGACGCTGGAGGGGTCCCTGCCGGGATTTCGGGCGGCGTTTGAGGGGGCAGGGTAGGACTAGAGCAAAAGAAGGAGAAGATATGGGTAGTAGAAGGACAGGAGACGGTGCGGAGAACATTTACGCAGCCACACAGGATTGGGTCGACGCTGCCTTGAGGAAGGACGACTCGCTCTTCACGCCGGGCAAACCCATCTGGTCAAGCCAGTGGCTTGAAGAACTCCATCAAGTGGCCGACGAGGGGAGTAGAAATCTCCCCTGGTTGGAGCCGCCCCTGTCCCTCTGGTCGGAGTCCGCGGCTGTAGACGTCGCACCGCAAGTCCGTCAACTTATGGCCGAGATGTTCTACGTCAATCTCCTAATCCCTCACGGGCCTTTAGATAAGCTAAAGCAGGTTGAACGCGTACTACGCTGGGGTCCTGATGCGGAGATTCCTCCTGAACTTGTTGCCGCCCTTGATGACGGTCTAATCGGCACGGGGATGTACCACAGTGGTCGTGTGCCTAATCTCAGGTTCCTCATTAAGTTTGCTAGGCAGTGGAAAGAGGAAAGTGCAGGTGAACACGAACGCCTGCTCGGTAATCCATACGAATTCAAGAAATTCGCCTACGATGTTGAAGAGGCCAACCGCTCACTACGGGAGGCGATGCTGCACCTCGTATTTCCTGATACCTTTGAGGCGATTGTAAACGTCGGCCACAAGAGGAGCATTGGCCGCACATTTGCGAACCTCGTGACACAAAAGACCGACGACGTTGACAGAGACTTGCAACAGATTCGCCCAGTTTTGGAAGCTGAGCACGGAGCCGGAATCCATCTTTACGAAATCCCTATCCGAATGCAATGGGATGAAACGTACAAGCCTGATCTTTGGGACGAGTTCATCAGGCGTATGCAGAGAATCGATCCTGCACAACTCCAGCGAGACGAGGTTGACCCCAAGGTTTTTTTGAGTGGGCGACTCAAGGAAGTGCGGGAAGCGGTGCTTAACGAAGATGCTGACTGGCAAGACTTGGTAAAGAAGAAGGGGATACCTTCTGGCACATACCCAATCATTAACCCAAGATACGCACAACCGCGACTCAAGGATTGGGTCGACGAATTTCCGAACGCCGCGCTTAAGGCGTTGCAAGCGATCTGGACAAAGGAGGAATTGTCCGATTCTGAACGGATCCTCGCCTTTGTCGAACAATTACCTTGGGACGTGATTAGGGGTGCGGGAACGCGATTGACTGTCGCCTCTCAGTTCCTGATGGCGTTGGACGTTGAACAGTACCCGCCATACAGAACCGAAGCGTTCCGATTGGCATACGACCGAACAGGGTACGGCAGACCACCCGGGAATGCGGATGAAATAGCCCTGTATGAGCATGCACTCGGCTTTCTCGATCGATTCATAAGCGAGGCGAAGAACCGGGGCCTAGAGTTGCGTCACCGTCTCGATGCGCAGGGACTGGTTTGGATGAGTCAGTACGAAGAATTTTGGAATCCCCCGGACAATGGGGGCGTCCAGCCACCGATTCCGCCTCTGCGAGCGCTCGCCGAAGAGTTGTACCTCACCGAACCCGCAGATTTTCTTCATAACATCGACGAGCTTCTCACCGACAAGAAGCAGGTCATCTTTCAAGGGCCGCCGGGCACGGGGAAGACGTACGTAGCGCAGAAGCTGGCGAACCATCTCGCAGGGTCGGAGGATCGTGTAACCCTCGTGCAATTCCATCCGTCCTATGCCTACGAGGATTTTGTGCAAGGCTTCCGTCCGAAAACGGGAGAGGATGGACAACCTAGGTTCGAGTTGAAGGACGGCCCCCTCCGGCAGGTCGCCAAACGAGCAGAGGATGAGCCGGGGGAAAAGCACTTCCTCATCATCGACGAGATCAACCGCGGGCAGCTTTCTAAGGTTCTGGGCGAGCTGTACTTCCTGCTGGAGTACCGCGACAAGGAAATACGGCTGCAATACTCGGACGAACCGTTCTCGCTGCCGGAAAACCTGTACATCATCGGCACGATGAACACGGCGGACCGCTCCATCGCTTTAGTGGACGCGGCCCTGCGACGCCGATTCTACTTCGTGGAGTTCCACCCCGACCGTGAGCCGGTAAAGAGCGTGCTGCGCAAGTGGCTGGAAGCGAACGACATGACCGACATGATGTGGGTGGCCGATGTCGTGCAAAGCGCGAATAAGTTGCTGAAAGACGATCGGCACGCCGCCATCGGGCCGAGCTACTTCATGAAGAAGGACGGTCTCAACGAAGGCATAGTTGAACGCATCTGGAAACACAACGTCATTCCGTACATTGAAGAGCGGCTGTTTGAGGATCCCGAACGCCTCAAGGAGTTCGCCCTGCCCAAGCTCCGCGGGCTGGACGGTGGCACGGTGGAGCAAGATGCGCAACTAGAGGAAAACGGAGAGAGCGGCGATCCCGAAACTACGCAGTCCGAAGACCAGCGGCAATGATTGACGTTGATCTCACGGAATACAGGAAGAGCGATGTCTATCGCCTCACGGCTTCCCAGCGGGGAGCGTTGGCTAAGGCGTTGCCTTCCTTAACTATTGAACCCGCCGGGGACACGAACGGCGAGTTCACGCTCAAACCGAGTTCCATAGTCGGGGCCGTGAACGTCTCGGGGCTTTCCGTCCGTATAAGCCCTAAGATAGGAATTCCAAAACTCCTCGCCCTTGCATGCTACGCCCTACGCTTCTACGACGTTCGGGACTTGGTGGATGACCTCAAAGAGGTGGAGACCCTTCCCGACGCTCTGGCACTCGCACTGGGCCATACCGCCCGTCGGGCATTCGCGGGCGGTCTGATGCATGACTACTTGACGCGCGACGAGTCGCTGCACACAGTACGAGGGAGAATTCGTTTCGACGAACAGTTGCGGCGTAGATTCAGTTTGCCCCTGCCGGTTGAAGTTCGCTACGACGACTATACGGACGATATCCTGCCCAACCGCCTCGTGAAGGCGGCTGCGCTGCGCCTGCGCAAGGCAGGACTGCGCGGTGCCAAATCCAAACGGGAACTGGCTTGGATCGCGGGCATGCTGGACAACGTGACTCCAACGGAGTTTTCGCGTCGCGAATTGACCGACGTGAAGGCGGATGACCTCAATGCGCGATACCGCGACGTCGTAAAACTCTCGTGTCTCATCTTGAGGCGAGGTGCGTATGAATCAGCGCGCGGCGAGGTGCGCTCGACTGGCTTCACGATGGACATGAACCAAGTCTTTCAAGAGTTCGTGACCGTCGCCCTCCGTGAGGCGCTGCCTGCATCCGAGCACGTCTTCCTTGAGAAGAATATTCCCACTCTCGATGACGACGGCAAAGATGATGGCAAGGTTCGTCTCAAACCCGACCTCACTTGGTGGCAAGGCAGTGATTGTGTGTTTGTAGGCGACGCCAAATACAAGCTGATCGAAGATAAGCGCGTCCCCAACGCCGATCTCTACCAGTTGCTCGCCTACGTCACCGCGCTAAATCTGTCGGGCGGAATGCTGATCTATGCCCAGGGCGATGCGGAACCTGCCACCTATCAGATCCGCAACTCCGGTAAGCGCTTGGAGGTCGCCGCCCTCGACCTGCGCGGCGACCTCACCGAAGTGCTCGTTCGCGTCAAGGGCATAGCTGACCGGATAAAGAAAGGCATTGCGCGATGAGGCGCAGAGCCTTCGCCCCGCCGCATAACCTTCGGTTTTTCCCCTACGCAGGGGAGAGATACAGAGAGGGGGCGTGAACGAACCTCTACCCCGTGTCCTTCAGGCCGAAGCCGGTTATGGGGACGAGGACGCGGTCGTCGGGTTGGATGATTTCTTGGTGGACCAGTTGTGCGAGGCCGGCGAAGGCGGCGGCTGAGGTGGGTTCTGCGTAGATTCCCTCGGTCTGGGCGAGGGTGTCTCGCCAGGAGACGATGTCGTTTTCGTCGACGGGGGTTGCTGTGCCGTTGGTGGTCTTGATGGCCGTCACGATTTCTTCGAGGCGCGCTGGGGTGCCCACGGCGATGCCGCCTGCCACGGTGGTTGCGACGGGTGGTGGGTCGGCGAGGTCCCGGAATGCGGCGACTATGGGCATGACGTTTTTGGCCTGAACGGCGTGAAGGCGGGGAATCTCCGTGATGTGCCCTCCCCTTTTGAGCTCGGAGAACCCCTTGAGCGCGCCGAGCAGGAGGGAGCCGTTACCGACCGGCATGACGATGTGCTTTGGCATACTGTCGCCGGACTGGTGGAATATTTCGTAGGCGAACAGCTTAGTTCCCTCCACGAAGTAGGGGCTGAGGACGTGGGAGGCGTAGACCAGACTGTGCTCGGTCGCATACTCGACGGCGGCGGCGGTCGTCGCCTCTCGCGGGCCGGGGATGGAGTGCACCTGCGCTCCGTAGGCGACGATCTGCTTGAGCTTTGCCTGAGGGGCGGACGACGGAGCGAAGATGTGGGCCTTCATGCCTGCTCGTGCCGCGTATGCCGAGACGGAGGCTCCCGCGTTTCCCGATGAGTCTTCCACAACCTCGGATACATCGTGCTGCTTAGCCGCGGCTATCACGACAGCCGTGCCCCGGTCCTTGAAGGAGCCGGTCGGGTTGATGTACTCCAGCTTGGCATCGAGGGATTGGATGCCCAGTTGGGACGCGACTGACGGCAACTCCACAACCGGCGTATTCCCCTCGCCTAGCGTGGATGAGTCCAGGAATTGCCTGGGCACGGGCATCGGCGGAATTGCGCTGCCGTAGTCGTGGCCGGGGTAGTCGATCTCAAGGGGAATCCCGCAATCGGGACATGCCAGCGTCGTCATGTCGACGCAGAGGGAGGTGGGGCATTGGGCGCAGCACAGGGTCGGGTCGGTCATCGAATCTTCCAAGGGGATATGTTGGGAACCGTCCGGTAGAATATCATACGGTTCTCGGGTATTTTCGAATGTCACGAACTTAGGACACCGGACGCGGCTTAGAAGGAGAGACTATGCAATCGGAAGAATTCGTCAGCGCCATCGAGACCTTGGCGGTCAGTGTGGACGCGTTTCACCGGAGGTTCGACATTCCTCAGATAGATATGGACAGTGTTGACGGGACGCTTGACGCCCTCAGGCAGAGGCTGTCCCTGCTCGACGAAGAGGTGGGGGAACATGCCCGTGCGCTCAATCGGGGGGAAATCGAGGAGGCGGTGAAGGAGGCGGTTGATGTTGCGTATATCGCATTGGGGACGATTCACCGACTGGGTACGGAGGGGCTTGCGGCTTGCCATGAAGTAGCGAGGAAGAATGACGCCAAGTCGCCGTCGGCATACAGCAAGCGGTCCGCTACGGGAAAGGTGCTGATGGACTGATGAGCACGTCCAGGTAGTGGACCGAAATCTTTGAAATGATGTGTAGTTTTACACCGAAAGGGCGGGTTTGAAACCCGCCCCTACCAAGTCGCAGTCCCCTTACTCTTCAATACCACAGGTGCGGTACCGAATCCCACGACCAGCGAGATCAACGAATGATGAGGTATTGCCGGTCTGTGGAGGGGATGTTAATCGTCCTTTTTCGTGGTTTCCGGGGGTTTCTCGTTGAGGAGGTCTCGGAGCTCCTGCTTGACCCGTCGAATCTGCTCGACCTTCTGGCCTATCCGCTCGAAAAGTTCCGACTGAGCCCCGATGCCCTCGGAAACGAGGAAGGCCACCGCCTCGGAGCGGCTTGATACGACTCCCGCCTCGACCAACTCGTCGACGCGAGTGATGCTCTCCGTATTCAGCCGTACCATGACCACGTTCTCACGCTTCGAAAGCGCCCGGTCGACGGCCTCTTTGACATTCTCGCCGATGGATTCGACGCCGGAAGACTGGTACGCCTGTTTGAAGGCCTCTTTGGACTCGTCTACAATTGTTTCGATACGCTCCGACAGGCTCTTGTCGTCGTTCGCGTCGTTCTTGCTCATGGAGTTCTCCTTGGGCACACAAGATGCTTACGTGTAACTATATTACTTTCGTTCACGCCTGTCAAGAGACACCCTGCCCCACTAACCCGTCGCCGTATCAATGTAGTCGTTACGCACGTCGGGTGCCCATCCAATGACATCAGACTACCTCTATCACTTCAGCGAAGACCCATCAATAGAACGATTCGTTCCCCGGCCCGTCAGGATCGGGCCGTCCGACGAGGCGCTCGTCTGGGCCGTCGACAGGGCGAACTGTCACCAATTCTATTTTCCTCGCGACTGTCCAAGAGTGGTCATCTCGAAGTCGCCGAGCACTTCGGCTGAGGACGCCGAGACCTTCTTCGGCCACACGACGAGTGAGGTTATTGCGGCCATCGAGTCACGCTGGCTCAGGCGAATGCGTGACACCACCATCTACCGGTACACCCTGCCTGCAGAGGGCTTCGCACTGCGCGACGAGTACGCGGGGTACTGGGTCTCCGAGCACGAATTCCTGCCCTTGGAGGTTGAGCCGATCCGTGATCTCATGGCTGCGCTTGTTGACGCGGGAGTCGATCTGAGGATCATGCCTTCGCTGGTTTCACTGAGAGACGCAGTAACCGAATCCACCGTAGATTTCGACATCATTCGCTGGCGCAACGCAGTTACGGACTAAGAAACTATCTCAAGACTAAGTGCGTTGATAGAGAATTGCCCTTCGACAAGCTTAGGACGAACGTGATTTTCTCTGTTCCCGCGTATGGCAAGACTCGTCGAAGCGTATTTTGAGATAGTTTCTAAATGTCCCACAGGGCGAGGCCGACGTTGACGACCATCGACTGGTAGGGGAAGTCGCCCGGGGCGTTGAGTGGGTTCTTCCCTTCCACGAATTCTCGGCCGACGTTGGCGGCTACGAGCATCCCCAAGTCGGCGTGATGCTCCGTTTCTCCGCCCGTGAGCGCCATCGGCACATCGGGAGTCAGAGAGACTTCCGGGTTGTGGAGATTGTGCAGGTCGATGGTGTTCTCGACCACCTCGGTCAATCGCCTAATGAGATCGCTGCCGTCCGAAACGGAGCCGGCCTCCCAATAGACCGACTGGTACGTGTGAGGCTCCCACTGGCGTACGACGACCACGTCGCACCCGTCCGAAGACACGGACACGCCGATCACCGTCGGGTGACCGATGGCCCTCGTCAGGGGGAAGGGACGAAGTTCCAGTGCGCGCATCTTGTGGCCGGTGCCTCTGATTACCGACGAGATTGCCGAATAGGAGGTCTCGGAAGCGGCGGCGACCAGCCAGCGGGCGATGCGCGAACGGCCCGGGAGGCGCTGCCAACGCAGCGTGGCATTCTCAACAGGAATGCCGAGCGCCCGCCTGGCCTCGCGGGGTATGACCTCCTCCGGGTCGATCTCCCGCACGTCCGGCAGGTCGAAGCGCCGCATGGCCGATTGATACCCAGGGACGGCAGCGTAGACGGCCCTGTGAGCGCCCTCCATGTCGGCCAGAGCTGCGGCCAAGTGTCTGCTTATGGTGCCCGCGTCGACAACGACCCCGCCTGCGTAGAGCTGAGGCGACAACGGCACAGCGCGATAGTCGACGACATCCAGCATTCTGGTAGACAGGATTTTCATTACCCCGGACTCGATTGTGACAGACGTAGCCTCTTTGACGTTGCCCATTCCACCTACGACATCGCGGCGCTGCCGCTCGGCGTTGGCAGATCGCGCCCATCGCGAAAGAAACCCTCTTTTTCTCTTACTTCGGCGTCCGTCCTCAGGTGCTTCCATCTCATTGGCTTGCTCTGAACGACCTTCAACGGAATCGGGTTCCGCATTCTCGGTAGAGCCCACGTTGCTTGGGGAGGCGTCGGGACGAGACTCTGCCGTCTCCCTCTTGGAGTGGACCGCAAAATCGGGTTCCACACTTGTTTCAGCCGTATCATCCGATAAGCCGCGCCGTTCCGCCATGCGCTCGAATGCGCTATGAACGTCAAACGTATTCACTCTTTCCACGTGCGGAGGCTGTGGTTCCTGTCTGGGCGATTTCTCCGCATCCGTCTCGGTATTGGCCGAAGATTCATCGGGAGACCCGTCTTCCTTGGGAAGCGCGGCTATCCGACGAAGCGCCTGGAGCAACTCAGCACGGTCGGCGTCAGGCGGTACCACGGACGGCACATCGTTCTCGCTGCTTTCCGTTTGAGACGAGTCCAGTGGCTCACCAGTCTCCGCCTGAGATTCGCCCAAACCGTCCGCTTCCGGTTGGTCGGACCAAGACTGGACGCGTTGACGATTCGACCGCTGGCGTGCCGCAATCGCAGAATCGAGATCGGAATCTTTGAGAAAGTGCGCCAGCGCGTGCCGGTCGATTTGATCGGGAGAGTTGAGATGGACGGTGCACACAACGCACCTGAACATCGTGACCCCCTGGTCTTCAATCGGCTCGACTACATCGAGATCAAGCAGTACGTCGGGATCACTCACGAGGTCGGTCCGGAACTGTCGTATGGCTGACTCATCAACAGCAAGGGCTTCCGCGATGCGTGATAGCTCCCATTCTTCCTTCAGCCCCCAAAGGACGAACTGCTTTTCTACGTCGTTCAACTCATCGCGTGAATCGTCCGAGTCGCGGCGGGGCGGGCCTGAACGAAACAACTCGTCCAACGTCTTTCGGGGCATTCGTCACTTCACAACAGGTTGGGAGATTGGGCGACCTCGTGGGTCGCACGTAATGATTGTACCAACACGCCGTCAGGTCTACCAAATCGAATTCCCTCTCTTGCGGCCGGCACATGGAGATTCTGAAAGTTCGTACCGACAAGCGGGAAGTATCTGCAGAATCGACAATTCCTTGACGGCTCTCAAATATGCGTGCTACTTTGGGATGCAATCAAATACCTATGAAAGGCTTTGACAGGGAGTAGTAACGGGCAGTGAGCGATAGAGAATGAGGCCATGTGCTGGAAGCCTCAGCGACTGCGCCCCCGTGAACTCGCCCTTGAGCCTCTTGGCTGAAGGTCACTTCTAACCCCTCTTTTACGGGGGGAGGTACGGAGTTCCCAAGCCGAGACGGTAGGCGCCGTTATTGTCTCCGAGTGTCCCGGACCACCGCTTCGGACGGTTTCCGACCATGTCGAGTCGGTTCCACTGAGGGGGATGGAATGCCGGGGAACGAGGGTGGTACCGCGAGATTCGTTGCGCATTCAGAATCCCGTCCCTTGATGTGAGGGACGGGATTTTTCGTATGGACGGAAAGTCGTGCAGGGCAAACGGACCCAGTGGCCCGGCAAAAGCTATCGGCAAGTGAGTTTGAGGACGGCCTAGAGGAAGGGAGCAGGACTATGACGACCGTAGAGGAGCGGCAAACGACTGGGCAATACATGCCCACTGAGGTCGAGAGCAAGTGGCAGGAGCGTTGGGATCAGAGCGGGACCTACACCGTTCGGAATAATGACCCGCGCCCCAACTGGTACGAGCTCACGATGTACCCCTACCCTTCCGGTGACCTCCATATCGGCCATTGGTACGCGATGGCTCCCTCGGACGCCCATGCCCGCTTTCGACGGATGCAGGGGTTCAACGTTCTGCACCCGATGGGCTTCGATGCATTTGGACTGCCGGCTGAGAACGCGGCGATCAAGGACGGGGTCCACCCGCACGTGCGCACGATGGAGAACATCGAGAACATGCGGCGTCAGCTGCGTTCGATGGGGACGATCTACGATTGGGACAGGGAACTGGTCACCTGTCTGCCCAACTACTACAAGTGGAACCAGTGGCTGTTCAACCAGTTCTACAAGGCGGGGTTGGCCTACCGTGCCTACGCGCCCGCCAACTGGTGCCCGAAGGACAACACGGTGTTGGCAAACGAGCAGGTGGAGAACGGTCGCTGTGAGAGGTGCAGTGCGGAGGTCGTCAGACGCGACATCTATCAGTGGCTGTTCCGGGTGACCGACTACGCGGACGAGCTGCTGGACCAGTCCAAGATCGAGTGGCCCGAGAAGATCAACACCATGCAGACCAACTGGATTGGTCGAAGCGAAGGCGTGGACATCAACTTCGACATATCAGAGTACGGACTGGAAGAGAAGACGATCACGACGTTCACGACGCGCATCGACACGATCTTTGGTGTGACCTTTGTCGTACTCGCTCCCGAACACCCTCTGGTCGAGCAGCTGACGACGCCGGAGCGTCGTGCCGAGGTGGAGGCCTACGTCGAACAGGCTCGGAGGCAGACGGAAATCGAGCGCCTGTCTACTGAGAAGGAGAAGACCGGCGTCCATACCGGTTCGTACGCCACGAACCTGCTGAACGGCGAGCGTGTGCCGATCCTGGTAGGTGATTACGTGCTGATGAGCTATGGCACGGGCATCGTCATGGGAGTTCCGGCCCACGATCAGCGCGACTTCGAGTTCGCAACCGCGTACGGCCTGCCGATCAAGGTAGTGGTCGCTCCACCGGACTACGACGGCAGTCCGCTGACGGAGGCGTACGTCGATGAGGGGACGCAGACCAACTCAGGGCAGTTCGACGGGATGCCGAGCGCCGAGGGATGGCAGGCCATGGCCGACCATATCGAAGAGCAGGGTTGGGGAAAGCGGGCAGTCCGCTACCGGATGAGGGACTGGCTGATCTCACGCCAGCGCTACTGGGGCACGCCGATACCCATCGTCTACTGCGACGACTGCGGGACGGTGCCTGTGCCGGACGACGACCTGCCCGTGCTGCTGCCTGAGGACGCCGAGTTCCGACCCACCGGCGAGTCGCCTCTGGGTCTGCACGAAGGATTCCTGAACACGACGTGCCCGAACTGCAATGGTCATGCCGTTCGCGAGACCGACACGATGGACACGTTCGTCGACTCGTCGTGGTACCAGTTCCGCTTCGCGAGTCCGCAGTACGATGACGCGCCTTTCGACCCGAACGCCATTGGTCACTGGGCGCAGGTCGACCAGTATACGGGCGGGGCGGAGCACGCGGTCATGCACCTGCTGTATGCCCGTTTCTTCACGAAGGCGATGCGGGACCTGGGGATGCTCGATGTCGACGAGCCGTTCGTTCGGCTGTACAACCAGGGGCACTTGCTGGGTGAGGACGGCCAGAAGATGAGCAAGTCGCGCGGCAACGTTGTCGCGCCAGACGACTATGTCGAGTCCTATGGCGCGGACGCGGTGCGGTGCTACCTGATGTTCGTCGGTCCCTGGGACCGAGGGGGTAGCTGGCAGGACACGGGCATCAACGGGGTGTCGCGCTGGCTGAACCGCGTGTGGGAGATTGCCCAGCGGGACTCGCGCATACTGGACGATCTGCCGACCGACCGGGCGGCAGACACCGACCTGACGCGCGCCACTCACAAGACGATCAGGCGGGTCGAAAGGGATGTCGAGTCGTTCAAGTTCAACACGGCGCTGGCGGGTCTGATGGAGTTCTCGAACACGCTGAACTCGGCGTGGGAGGCCAAGAACGTCGATGCAGGGACGTGGACTGAGGCTATCGAGAAGCTGTTGGTGCTGCTGGCACCGATGGCGCCGCACATTACCGAGGAGTTGTGGGAGCGCGCCGGGCACACGACGAGCATCCACAACGAGCCGCTGCCGGAGTTCGATGCGGAACTGGCGGCAGACGAGATGATCGAGCTGGTGGTCCAGGTCAACGGCCGAGTGCGGGCCAAGGTAGACATGCCGGTGGACGTGACCGAGGAAGACGCGAAAGAGGCCGCCATGGCCTTGGAGAACGTCCAGCGTCACACTGAAGGCAAGCAGGTGGTCAAGGCCATCTACGTGCCCGGCAGGCTGGTGAACTTGGTAGTCAAGTAGAGTGATGCGGTGCCGCGCTCATCGACGCGGCACCGTACATCAGCCTGAAGTGTCCGTTGACGACGCGGAAGCATCGACGCGCCTTGCGCTGTCGGTGATGCTTATCGACGGGTCGTCAATGCAGATTCTGGTGAAGCTCGCCGTGCGCCTCTCCTCGAACTGGCGGCAGTGACCGACCTTTCCGTCGGTGACGGCGGCTTCAACCAGCGTCGCAGTTTCGTCATCGACCCACTGATTCCAAACAGGCTTGTTATCCTCAATGTATGACAGGCCGATGATGTTCTCGCGGACGGCGATACGGCCTCCCCTGATCTTCGAGGATTCAGAGGTCAGCTGTTCACCGTTCCACTCGTACTGTTCGAGGAACTGGCCCACCCTTGGAGCGCGACTCCAGATGCTTGCATTGACGGCGATGACGGTATCGGGGCTGGCGTCGGACAGCGGCCCAAGCAGAATGAGGATTCCCGCGTCCACGTAGGGCTTAGCCCACACGGGGTCGGCCTCCATGACGATGTCAACGTCGGAGTGTGGCAGCTTGTCCTTGTATTCCTCAGGCTCCATCTCGACGACGCGCACGGGGTGATCGAGACCGTGAGCGATGATGTAGCCGGCTACCCAGTTGCCAAGCTTGACGCGGTTCTCGTCCCACTGGGCGAACTTGATGAGCTCGACGGGTGGAGGCCCGTGTGTCCTGAGACTGTAATCGTCCGGCAACGGTACGGGCGTGTGAGTCGGGTCCACGGCCACAGCAGGTGGCGCCGTCGGCTCGGGAACCGCAGTGGCCGTCGGCGGAGGAGCGGGAGTAGGTGTTGCTGTGGCTGGCTCCGGAGTCTGGCCGGTCGTGACCGCCGTGGGCTCCGGCGTTTGTCCCGCCGGGACCGCCGTCGCAGTCGGTTCCGGGGTGGAAGTGGGCTCCGGTGTAGGAACGGCGGTAGGTTCTTGGGTTGCGGTCGGCACCACTACGGGTACCGAGGTTGGCAAGGGGACGGCAGTCGGCGTGGCGGTCGCGGCTGCGGCGGCCACTGCACGCTCATGCAGGGTAGGAGTGGATGTGGGTGTGGCCCGATCCCCGGCGATGAGAGGCGATTCCTGCTCGGAACATGCTCCGGTCACCATCACGACCAAGAGAATTCCGGCGAGAGCAAGAGCGGATACAATCGGGCGTGGAGCAGTATTCATCAGTCTCCTCCGTCAGAGGTTTCAGCGTGTTTTGCCGGATTGGCCGATCCCTATGCTATCACCTTGAACTTGTAGGTTGTGGTGTTCAGATTGCCCTCCGCAAACCGGGACATCCGCAAGGGGGTGAAGTCGACGAGCTTCGACTCGCCGTCCAGTATCATCTCTGCCACGCATATGCCGATTGCGGGGGCCAACTTGAATCCGTGTCCTGAGAAGCCGGTGCAGAGGTAGAGTCCGTCGATTCCGTCCACCTGGTCGATGATGGGGTGCAGATCGGGCGTAGAGGTGTACAGACCGGCGTACCCTGTGAAGAGCTCGCCGTCCGCTATGTCCGGGATTCGGCGGGCTAGACGGAGCCAAACGTCTTCGAGGTGGTCTGCGTGGATGGTCGGGCTGTAGTCGTCCGGGTCGGCGACATCCTCGGCATTGCCGTTGCCCACAAGCGTGAGGTCGGAGCCCTCCGGGCGGAAGTAGGTCAGGTTCGCCATATCGCCGCCGCCAGGATGAAATGGCAGCCTGTCCATCGGCCTGCGGATGAGGAACACCTCGTGCCGGGTGGCCTCCAGAGGGAGATCGTAGCCGAGCCGGGCCATGAAGCGTCCCGACCAGGGGCCGGTGGCGATCACGACGATGGGGGCTTCGTACCGCTCGGTTGCGGTATGCACGGCCACTACTCTGCCGTCTGCAATCTCCACATCCGTGACTGGTGATTCAAGGATGATCTCCGCGCCCATCTCACGCGAGCGGGCGGCGTATGCCATGGCCGTTCCGGAAGGGTCGGCGTGTCCAGACTGCGGTTCCCAGGCGTAGGACTCGCCGTCGGCGTATTCGAAGGCCGGCGCAAGCTCCTGGGCCTCCTCCCTTGAAATGATCTCGGTCTCGATGCCGACGGCCTGCTGGAGCGCGATGTTGTGCTTGAGACCCTCGTGCGACTCCTCCGGTACGAATACCATGTAGCCGGTGTGGACGAACCCGCAGTCCCCTCCCCCGACAGCATCGTCCCAGTTCCTGAATATCTTGAGGCTTTCCCAGGCGAGATGGGCGTTGACGGTCGTGGAGTAGTGCATCCGCACCGCGCCGGAGGAGCGGCCCGTGGAGCCGGAGCCGAGCGTGTCCCTCTCCAGCAGGATGGGAGAGCGCACGCCGCGTGACGCCAGGTTATAGAGGATGCTCGTCCCCATGACTCCGCCGCCGATGATGACAGCGTCTGTGGTAACCGTCATAGCCTTCTCACCATTCCAACTCCCTGATTCTTTGGGCTTGTGGGTCAATCGTTCCGATATAATAACTGACCTATTCCATCAGTGCGACACGTAGGGAGGAAGGCGTTGGAGTTCAAAATCGCAGTCTTGCCCGGAGACGGCATCGGGCCTGAGGTAATCGGCGAAGCGGTGAAGGTGTTGGACACGGTCGGGGAGCGGTTCGGGCACCGGTTCGACGTGCAATCGGGGCCAATCGGTGGGAACGCCATCGACCGGTATGGCACGGCACTGCCGGACGAGACGCTGGAGGCCTGCTATAACGTCGACGCAGTGCTATTCGGCGCAGCGGGCGGCCCGAAGTGGGACGTGGCCGACGCAGAGGAGCGGCCGGAGCAGGGAATCCTCAGAATCCGGCGAGAGTTCGGGCTGTTCGCCAACATCCGTCCGGCAAAGTCGCATCCCGCGCTTTATGCGGCGAGCTCGCTAAAGCCGGAGTACCTCGAAGGTGTTGACCTGATCGTCCTGCGGGAACTGATCGGTGGACTGTACTTCTCGAAGCCGAAGAAGCGGTGGTCGACCAAGACGGGGAAACGGCGCGGCATGGACACGCTGAAGTACAGCGAGGAGGAGATAGCGCGCGTGGTCAGAGTGGGGTTCGAGCTGGCACGGAGCAGGCGCGGCAAGCTGGTTTCGACGGACAAGTTCAACGTGATGGAGTCCTCACGGCTGTGGCGTGAGGTCGCCACTGAGGTCGGGGAAGAGTATCCCGACGTCGAGTTGGAGCACATCCTGGCGGACAACCTCGCCATGCAACTGCTTCGGAATCCCGCTCGATTCGACGTGATCGTGGCAAATAACATCTTCGGCGACCTGCTGTCGGACGAGGCGGCCATGCTGACGGGTTCGCTGGGGATGCTGCCGTCCGCCAGCCTCGCCGAAGCGCCGGGGGCCGATGGGAGCGGGAAGCAGCTGTTCGGGCTGTACGAGCCGGTGCATGGGAGCGCGCCGGACATCGCGGGTCAAGGGATCGCCAACCCTGTCGGGGCGATCTACAGCACGTCGATGATGCTGCGATATTCGCTGGGCCTCTCGGAGGAGGCCGACGCGGTCGAGCGCGCCGTCGAGGGCGTCCTGTCGGAGGGCTACTGCACGCCGGACCTCGCCCGCGGAGGCGGGACGGTGATAGGCACGCGGCAGATGGGCGACCTGATTACAGGTAGCTTGTGACGAGGTCCCCTACTTCCGAAGTGGAGTAACCCATCCGGCCCGCGCTGAGGCTGTGAATCTTCTCGGACGTGACCGACATGATCGCGCTCTCGACCTGCTTGGCGGCGGTCTTTTCGCCGAGGAAGTCGAGCATCATGCCCATCGCGCCGATCGCGGCCAGCGGATTGATGACGCCCTGTCCCGCGTACTTCGGGGCGGAACCGCCCATCGGCTCGAACATCGAGAAGCCGTCAGGACGGATATTCCCGCCCGCGGCGATGCCGAGCCCGCCCTGGATCATGGCTGCGAGGTCGGTGATGATGTCGCCGAACAGGTTGTCGGTGACGATCACGTCGAACCACTCCGGGTTCTTGACCATCCACATGCAGGTCGCGTCCACGTGGGCGTAGTCGAGCTTGATGTCAGGGTACTCTTCACCTACCTCGTGAAAGGTGCGCTCCCACAGGTCCATGGCATAGGTGAGGACGTTGGTCTTGCCGACGAGGGTCAGCTCCTTGCGGTCGCGTGTCTGCGCCACGTCGAATGCGTACCGGACGCACCGTTCGACGCCCTTCCGGGAGTTCTCGGATATCTGGATAGCGATCTCGTCGGGAGTCCCCTTGTGCTGGAACTCACCGAGACCCTTGTAGATGCCCTCGGTGTTCTCGCGCACTACGATGAAGTCAATGTCCTCCGGGCCCTTGTCCTTGATGGGAGTCCAGACGCCGGGGAAGAGCTTAACGGGGCGCAGGTTGATGTACATCTCGTAATGGAAGCGGAGGGTCAGCAGGATGCCCTTTTCGAGGATGCCCGGCGTGACGTCGGGGTGGCCGATGGCGCCGAGGAAGGCCGCGTCCAAGGTGCCGAGTTCGTCGCGGACGGAGTCGGGCAGTATCTCGCCTGTCCTCTTGTAGCGCTCACCGCCGATGTCGTACTCGACCACGTCGTAGTCGATGTCGTTTTTCTCGGCGACGGCCTGCAGCACCTTCATGGCCTCGTCGGTCACCTCAGGCCCGGTGCCGTCTCCGGGTATGCTTCCAATCTTGTACATGGGGGATCCTCTTGCGTTTGGGTGATGGGCAGGCAAGTATTATAGCCGTTCGGCGAAGGGGCCGAAAAGAAATTTTCTGTGTGGGGCATGACTGGAAAAGGAGAAGAAACGGGGCGGCTCGGCCTCAATTAAGAGCGAGTGGGCTGACAGAGCGGAAAGGCTAACGTCCGCTGCGTCTGCGGTCTTCCCTGATGCGCGCGCTGCGGCCTGAGCGACCGCGGAGGTAGTAGAGGCGGGCTCGACGCACCTTGCCGTGCCGGACGATCTTTACGCTCTGGACGATGGGCGAGTGGACGAGGAAGGTGCGCTCGACGCCGACTTCCTGCGTGACACGGCGGACGGTGAAGCTCTCGCCCGGACCGCGACCTCGCCTGCGAAGGACGACGCCCTCGAAGACCTGCGTCCGCTCCCGGTCGCCTTCTCTTACCTTGATCGTGACCCGGACGGAGTCTCCGGGACGAAAGTCGTCTACTTCGGGGTTGGCCGCGACAGGCGCGAGGTGATGGGCTTCCATTGTAGGTTCGTCCTCAGGGGATTGAGTGCTGCTTGGAAGGTGGGCGCTTGATGGTTCGCTCACGCGTGCAACTCATCAAGTGTAGCCGCTTGAGGATGTGCGATGCAACAGAATCGAGACGGTCGCCATGACTATTTTCCGGGTTTCCGGCTATGGAAGATGCGGCATTTGGCTCGTTTCACGCCCAAGAGTCAAACGGGAAACGGGGCTCGACTCCTTTGGGATGAGTTTGTGCTCTACACACTTGACTCGTTTACCTTACTTATATTACGGTATTAGTAAGGAGCACCCGATGCTAGTGAAGATCACTTCAAAACGGCAGGTCACGTTCCCGGCGCGGGTGTTGGACGCCCTAGGGGTGGAGCCCGGCGACCAGCTTGAGTTGGAAGAAGGCCCCGACGGGTTCACGTTGCGTGCGCGGCGAGTCAACCCTACCCGCCTCGCGCCTCTGCGGGGCAAGCTGAGGCGCACGGATACGCCATTCGACATCGAGTCCTTCCGCGATGAGCCCCGTGATCCCACGCTACGGGATTGATACGTCGGTGCTGGTGCGCCTGCTTACGGGCGAGCCGCCGGAGGACTTCGAGCATTGCGTGAGCAGGCTGCGTGCGCTGATCGAGAACAACGGCGCGGAAGTATTCGCCTCGAATCAAGTCATCGGGGAGGCGTACATCGCCGTTCAGCATCATTACGGGGTATCCAAGACTGATGCGCGCGCCGGTCTCACCGACGTGCTGCGGAGCGGGCTGGCAGCACCATTAAACGGAAGGGCGGTCTTCGAGGCCCTCGAGGCCGTAGACGGACCCGGTCTGTTCGACCGACTCATCACGGACGAGTACTCCCGCGCGGGCGTGGAGGTCCTGACTCTGGGTCGCAAGATGGCGTCCTTGCCGGGGGTACGGGGACTGTAGCAGGCAGGACATTGCAGTGCCCGGCGGTAAGTTGCGTGGCGGGAAAGTAGGAGAAGCGGGGTTACTCCCTCAAAGAGTCGAGAAACTCTCTATCTTCAGGGGACAGGTCGGCATCTTCGAGGAGGTCGGGACGGCGCTGGAATGTGCGGCGGAGGGATTCGCGTCTTCGCCACTGCTCGATGCGGGCGTGGTCTCCTGAGAGGAGGACATCCGGCACGGTCATGCCGCGGAAATCGGCGGGACGGGTGTACTGGGGATGCTGGAGCAGGCCGGTGGTGAACGAGTCGTTGCGGGTCGATTCATCGGAGCCGACGACGCCGGGGACCAGACGGGCTACCGCCTCGACGAGGACGATTGCGGCCGCCTCTCCCCCGTTGAGAACGTAATCGCCGATGCTGATCTCGTGGGTGGCGAGGTTCTCGCGGACTCGCTCGTCGAATCCCTCGTAACGTCCACAGATGAGAATGAGGTCGTCTTCGCCGGCGAGCTTCTCGACAAGGGGCTGTGTGAGACGTTCGCCTTGCGGAGTCAGCAGGACAACGGGAGCGTTTTCGGGTGTGTCATGTTTCTCGCGGATGGACTCCACTCCCTCGAACAGAGGCTCAGGCTTCATCAACATGCCGGGGCCGCCCCCGAAGGTGTAGTCGTCGGTGGAGCGGTGCCGGTCGTTCGTGAAGTCGCGGATGTCGTTGACGTGCAGCTCGATCAGCCCCGCGTCGATGCCGCGATGCACCACTCCCTCCGCGAAGGGGCTATCGAACATGCGTGGAAAGATGGTCAGGACGTGGAAGCGCATGTCAGGACGAACCCCCCTTCCTTAGTCCTTCCCCCGCGGGGGAAGGAAAGAGAGCGATGATCCTTCCCCAGGCGGGAGAAGGATGGGTAGTTGAGGTACTTTCGTCGCGGGGGAAGGATAGGAGGTTGGGATCCTTCACCGGCGACGGAAAGATTGAAGAGTGAGGTCTTCACCCACATGCTCAGGGTCTCTATGGTTTTCTAGTGAGAGGGGTGGCCGCGCCAGCCCTGGAGCATCTCAAGACCGTGGGTCAGGGCCTTCAGCGCGACCTCGAGGGTCTCACTGACCCCCTTTGGGCTGCCGGGCAGGTTGATGATGAGGCATCCGTTGCGGACGCCGACTACGGAACGGCTCAACATGGCCATCGGCGTGATTCGCATGGTCTCCGTCCTCATGGCCTCGGCGATGCCCGGCACATGGAACTCGACTACTGAGGCGGTCGCCTGCGGGGTGACGTCGCGAGGGCCGAGGCCGGTGCCGCCCGTCGTAACTATGACATCCACACCTCCGCCGTCGCTCCATGCGGTCAAGCGCTCCGCTATCCGATTGGCCTCGTCGGGCACGATGTCTCGGTGGATTAGCTTGAATCCGGCTGCGGTCATCATCTCGACGACGGCGTCGCCGCTGGTGTCCTCGCGCTCGCCCTTCGCGCCTGCGTCACTGCTGGTTAGGACGGCGAAGCTAAATTGATGATCGGAGTCTGTCATTGGAACATTCGATTTATTCAGTCAGAGTTTAGAAAAAGTATAAAACTATATTCAAAATCCCTTGCACGTCCTTCGGCGCATCTGTGAGACTCGGTGATAACCGGCTTTTAGGTGCATTGCGCCAGGCCGGCAGCACATTAACAGTGTAGCACGCAGCATTGCTCTTCTAGAGGGGGCGAGGTGATTCATCACAAGCCCGTGATGGTCGATGAGGTCATATCGGCTCTTCAGCCGCGTTCAGGCGGTCAATATATCGACTGCACGACGGGAGAGGGCGGTCACGCAGAGGCCATTCTCGGTTACTGCGATCCCCCTGCCCGACTGCTCGGTCTGGACTTGGACCGAGAGGCGCTTGCGGTCGCGAATGATCGGCTTTCCCGGTTTCGCAAGACGACAACACTGGTCGAGACCAGCTATGTGAATATCGCCGAAGTCGCGGCCGAGCACGATTTCCTCCCCTGCGACGGGGTCCTGTTCGATCTCGGAGTCTCGTCACTCCAGCTCGACAGCGCCTCTCGCGGGTTTGCTTTCTCGAAGGAAGCTGCCCTGGATATGCGCTTCGGCCCCTCCATCGGAAGATCGGCCAAGGAGATCGTCAACGACACCGACGAGGAAAGCCTGGCCAATCTCATTTACCGACTGGGAGAGGAGCGAAGGTCACGGCGGATCGCTCGGGCAATCGTCAGAGCGCGACCGTTCGAGACTACGGTTGAGCTGGCCGACGTTGTGGCAGGAGCGGTCGGAAGGCGCAACAGGGGACGCAGGAGCATTCACCCGGCGACCCGCACCTTTCAGGCCCTCCGAATCGCGGTAAACGGCGAGCTCGACAACGTGGAGGCGGGCATCAGAGCGGCGATAGGGACATTGAGGCAGGGAGGTCGGCTGGTGGTCATCAGCTACCACTCCCTCGAGGACCGGTTGGTCAAGAACCTGCTACGGGAGGAGGCGAAACCGGTCGGTGAGAATCGCTCCCCTACTCTGCGACTCATCACGAAGAGGGTGCGGAAGCCGGAAGCCTCGGAGATCGAAGCGAATCCTCGAAGTCGGAGCGCAAAGATGCGAGTGGCGGAGCGTCTGTGACCTGAGAAGACGGCCAGTCGTCAGTGTGCTACACAAGAGATACAGAAAACGAAAAGCGGAATGGTAAACCGAAGCGACAATGGAGAAACCCGCATGGTGTCAGACCAGATCGTAGCAGCAATCGACGTAGGTACCACGAAGGTTTGCACCATAGTGGGCCGAAAAGCCGGCAAGGACGGTGTGCAAATCCTTGGCTACAGCACGGCCAAGAACTCCGGGATGCGCAAGGGTGTCGTCTCGGACGTTTCGGCGGCCGAGCGGGCGGTTCGCGTGTCCATCAAGGCCGTCGAGGATAAGACGGGTCACAAGGTGGAGTCCGCGTTCGTGGGCGTCACGGGAGCGCACGTTCGGTTCGAGAACCGTCATGAACGGCTGGAAGTCGAGAACCGGAAAGGCATCGTTACCGCAGACGACGTGGCGAGCGCACCCAAGAAGCTGAGCGAGTCCGTCGACGTGCCGGGGCGGACGGTCATTCATGCCAACTCCATCAGCTATACGCTGGACGGTGAGTCGGGCATCCGGCATCCCGTGGGGATGCACAGCAAGGAGATGCAGGTAGAAGCACATCTCGTGACGGGAGCCAACACGTTCATAGACCGTCTGGTCGATGTCATCGAAGTGTCGGGCGTCAAGATAAACAGCCTCGTCCTCGAACCGCTGGCGAGCGGGATGGCCGTTCTCACTCCGAAGGAACGGCAAAAAGGCGCGGTCATCGTGGACATTGGGGGCGGCACGACGGACATCGTCGCCTTCAAGGGCAGCGGCATCTACTACACCGGGGTCATTCCGGTTGGCGGGTACCAGTTCACCAACGACATCGCCCTATCGTTCAGCACGACGTTCGAGGCGGCGGAGGCGATCAAGCTGGAGCACGGCAGCGCGGAGTTCCAGCCGGCTTCGGCAGGCGAGCAGATCCTCGTTCCGGTCGTCGGGCGGGACAAGCAGCTAAAGGTAAGCCGCCTCGAGATATGTCAACTGGTGCGCGAGCGCGCTATGGAGCTCGCGCGGATGATCAAGGTAAAGCTCGATTCCGAACGGATGGGGGATGTCGAAGACTCGGTCCTCATCCTCACCGGCGGGGCATCCAATATGCCCGGTTTCGCCGAACTCGTGCAGAAGAGCGTCGGCATCGACGTGCGCCACGGGGTGCCGGACGTGCATGGGACCATCCCTGCCGAATTGAGGGACCCCGTCTACGCGACGGCGGTCGGCACTCTTCTCTGGGGACTGACGGAGCACGTCTCAGATGAGGCCGGCTTCGGAGTACGGAATGGAAACGGGAACGGCAATGGGCATAACGGCAAGCACACAACGGAATCAACCGGATTCATCGGAAACTTGAAGCGCCGGTTTGGCGCCCTCAGATCGTAGCGATTCTCTAAGTACAATTAAGAAAGGGAGGACTTAATGGTCGTGAACAATCACCCTCAGAACGGAGCCAACATCAAGGTCATCGGAGTCGGCGGCGGCGGGTCTAACGCCGTGTCGAGGATGTTCCGGGAGCGACTCCCGGGCATCGAGTACATGGTCGTCAACACGGATACGCAGGCTCTCCTGCGCTCCGACGTGCCGGTGCGCATCGCCATTGGCGAGCTGCTCACGCAGGGCAAGGGCGTCGGCGGCAATCCCGATCTCGGGGCCAAGTCGGCCGGCGAGAGCAGGGAAGAGGTCCACGAGGCCATCCGCGAGGCCGACATGATCTTCATCGCCGCAGGTATGGGCGGCGGCACGGGCACGGGAGCTGCGCCGGTCATTTCCGAGATCATCAAGGAGACGGGGGCACTCACGGTCGGCGTGGTTACCATGCCGTTCATGTTCGAAGGCACCCGCCGGATGCGGACTGCCGAGGAGGGCATCAAGAGGCTCCAAGAACACGTCGATACCCTGCTGGTCATACCGAACGAGCGGCTCCACGTGATATCGGACGAAGAGATCACCGCTGAGAACGCGTTCCGGATGGCAGACGACGTGCTGAGGCTCGGCGTGCAGTCGATTGCCGAGCTGGTGACCGTTCCCGGAGAGATCAACCTGGACTTCGCGGACATTCAGTCGGTCATGCGCAACGCAGGTCCGGCCTGGATGTCGATAGGCTGGGGCAAGGGCGAGAATCGTTCCAAGGCGGCGGCGCAGCAGGCGATCTCCAACCCGCTCCTCGACGTTTCGGTCGAGGGCGCTACGGGCGTGCTGTTCAACGTGACCGGCGGCTCCGATCTGCGGCTGTCCGAGCTTCACGAGGCGGCAGAGGTCATCCAGCGGGTCGTGGACCCCGACGCGAACATCATCTTCGGCATGGCCAACGACCCGAAGATGGAGAACGAGGTCAAGCTCACCGTCATCGCAACCGGCTTCCCGACTTCCGAGAACATGCAGCAGCAGGACGAGCAGATCAGGGCGCTTCTCAGGGACGCCCTGGGCAGCGATGAGGCGGAGATCGACCTTCCGCCGTTCCTGCGGCGTATCTCCAAGTATCGAGAAGAGGCGGCGGTGAGGTAGTAGGTCCGTCGAGCTTCCTACACTCGATGGACTGGAGGGAGGAGTAGGTCAAAGGGGCTGCGGTTTCCGCGGCCCCTTTTGTCATCTGCGGCGCCCTCCTAGAGCACTCCCCTTCCTCGCCCGTATTCCCGGCCCGTGTACGGTCTCTCTTTCCCGAACTCCGACCGGCTGATGACCCTCCGATTTAACTTTCCGTTAATTTATTGCGGATTTTCTTAACGGCGCGAGAGCGCCTTATTACAGCCATTCCGCGCCTTTGTTCCGCCTGGCCGCTGCGACACATCCAGCTACGACAGCTTGCGATTTTGCGCTTGACAGACCCAATATCTAGTGGTAGCGTCTTGAGTCACCTGTTACGTGCTGCTTGCGCAATGGGAGTCGCGGACGGTGCCGGTGATCGGTGATGCGTTGTCCTCATTGCAGTCATAGCCAATCGAAGGTGATCGACTCGAGGGAGACGGTCGACAGCATCCGAAGGCGGCGGGAGTGTATATACTGCGACCGCCGGTACACAACGTATGAGCGGGTGCAGTCCAACTCCCTGCAGGTAGTGAAACGGGACGAACGGCGAGAGGAGTTCAGCACCGACAAGCTAAGGGTGAGCATCCTGAAGGCGTGTACGAAGCGCCCGCTGCCGACCGGGAGCATAGATAAGCTGGTCGGCGAGATCGAAGGGGACCTGTACGCGCTGGGGCTGTCCGAGGTACCGTCGCACACGATAGGCGAGACGGTCATGGAACGGCTCCGGGAGTTCGACAGAGTCGCATATATACGGTACGCGAGCGTGTACAGGGACTTTCAAGACATACAGACTTTCAGACAGGAGATCGACGCCCTCCTCGACCCCGAGGCGAGTGAGTCGGTCAACCAACTCACCTTCCTCGGATCCGACACGGGAGTGATCAAAGCTCCCTCCCCGGAACGCCGGGGCCGACGCACTAGGCAGGCGGACCCCGGCAAAGGCTAGAAGTTCAGCCTCTGTTTCACCCTTCGGGAATCTGCAAGGTGCTTGGCTGACCCTCTCATCAGCCAAAAATTCCTAAGATATACAACCCAAAGCCTATAGCTTTCTCAAATTAATCTAGGATAACGTAAAGCAACAAGAGTTCGGGGGTTGGAGGTTGATCCCCACAAGATATGGTGGAGCAGTTCATACGCCTAATCGGTGAACTCAACGGAAGAAAAACGGAATTGAACCAAACATACACAAAAAACTTTTCCATACAAGGGGCAAACGGATGGTTATAGAAGAGAGACGCGAGGCAGGACTGAGGAAAGAGGCTACTAACGGGAGGATAACCCCGGCCATCACGGATGCGGACATCGATTTGAGCGAGAACGCTCGTGTCGTGCTGGAGAAACGGTACCTCCGCAAGAACGCGAAGGGAGAGATCGCCGAAACGCCCGCTGGGATGTTTCGACGGGTCGCTCATGCAATAGCCGCCCCCGAGTATGCGAACGGCCCCACCGAGGAGGCCATGGCCTGGGAGGAGAAATTCTACGAGGTGATGGCCAAGCTGGAGTTCGTGCCGAACTCCCCTACCCTGATGAACGCGGGCATCCAGCGGTCGGACGGTCAGGGCACCGGAACGCTGTCGGCCTGCTTCGTCATGGGTCTGGACGATCACATGGACGGCATCATGACCACCGCCAAGGAGACGGCGATGGTCCAGAAGTACGGGGGCGGCACCGGATTCGCCCTCTCCTCCATTCGCCCGAAGGGAGCGACCATCCAGACGACGCACGGCCAGGCCTGCGGGCCGGTCGAGGTGCTGCGACACCTGTCGTCGGTCTCCAAGCTCGTTACGCAGGGCGGCAAGAGGGACGGCGCCAACATGGCCGTCATGGACGTTCACCATCCCGACATCCTGGAATTCATCGACTGCAAGGCGCAGGAGGGTGAAATCCACAACTTCAACATCTCGGTGGGCGCGAGCCACGAGTTCATGGAGGCCGTGAAGGCGGGCACCACCTACCCTCTCCGGTTTCACGAGGACCCGGCGGACACATCTTCGCCCATCGTCGAGGTGGGGAGGTTGGACGCGCGCGAGGTCTTCGAGAAGATCGTCCAGGGGGCGTGGCGCAACGGTGAGCCGGGAATGATCTTCCTGGACTGGGTGAACCATCGGAACCCGACGCCTCACATCGGCCGCATGACGGCGACCAATCCGTGCGGCGAGCAGCCACTTCTGCCCTACGAGTCCTGCAACCTCGGCGCCATCAGCCTGCAGAGGTTCATCGTTGACGTCGACGGTCATCCCACGGTCGACTATGACAAGCTCCGCGAGGTCGTCCACGTTGCGACGCGGTTCCTCGACAACGTCATCGACGCGAACGCCTACTCGGTCGACAAGATCGAGACGATGACCAAGGCCACCCGCAAGATCGGTCTCGGCGTGATGGGCTTCGCCGACATGCTCGTGGAGATGGGAATACCCTACGACTCCGAGGAGGGCCTGGAGCTGGGCCGCAAGATCATGCGGTTCATCAAGGACGAGTCCGACAGGATGTCCGTGATGCTGGCGGAGGAGCGCGGCAATTTCCCTGCCTACGAGGGCAGCAGGTTCGATACGTCGGACGGCTCCCCCATGCGCAACGCCTGCCGCCTGACCGTAGCGCCGACGGGCACGACCTCGATGATAGCGGGGTGCTCCAGCGGAATTGAGCCTCTGTTCGCGCTGTGCTACCACAAGCACAACATCCTGGGCGGCGAGAGCCTGCTGTACGTGGACGAGAACTTCGAGAAGGCGGCCAGGGACGGCGGCTTCTACAGCGAAGACCTGATGAACTACCTGGCCGAGGGCGGCTCGCTTCAGGACCGCGATGATGTACCGGAGTCGGCCAAGCGCACGTTCGTGGTGGCGGGGGATATTTCTCCTGAGATGCACGTGCGGATGCAGGCGGCGTTCCAGGAGAGCGTCGACGCGGCCATCTCCAAGACGATCAACTTCCCCAACGAGGCAACCGAAGAGGACGTGCGGAGCGCGTACAAGCTGGCCTGGGAGCTGGGGTGCAAGGGCATCACGGTGTACCGCTCCGGCAGCCGCGAGGCTGAGGTCCTGACTGCAGGCGTGGAGAACGAGGAAGAGGAATCGGAGGCCGAGTCGAACGGCCAGGCAATCCACTCCATCGTCGAACGACAGCGGCCCGCGGTCGTCCGAGGCGTTACCGAGCGAGTCCGCACCGGACAGGGCAACCTCTTCGTAACGGTCAACTTCGACGACGAGGGATTCCCATTCGAGGTGTTCGGCACGCTCGGCAAGGCCGGCAGCACGGACTCAGCCCGGCTGGAGGCCATCACGAGGCTTGCTTCCCTCGCGCTCCGCAGCGGTATCGACCCTGAGCAGGTGGTGGAGCAGCTGCGCGGGATTACCGATGAGCCCGTATGGGACAGCGGCACCCTCGTGGGATCGGTGCCGGACGCGATTTCGCTCGTGCTCGACAAGAATATCGCCGACAAGAAGACCGCAGACGCGGCGGCGGCCCAGATCGGCTTGTTCCCCTCCACGGATTCGGTTGGGAACGGCGACAAAGTCACGCCGGTGGGCCCTCTGACCGGCAAACGGTGTCCCGAGTGCTCGGCCTACCTGGTAGCCCAGGAAGGTTGCCTGAACTGCCTCGACTGCGGCTACAGCAAGTGTGATTGATACATGCTAACCTCGCTCCTCCATCCGTATGGACGGGAGAGAGTGACCGACAACGGCTCAGAACCGACGACCCGTTTCATGCGGGTCGTCTTGGTTTAGCAGGTCGTGACGTATACGTCAGCCAGAATCGGTCGTGGTGAGCCTGTCGAACCATGAACGGCATTTTCACCCTTCGACAGGCTTTCAAGTAACTGCTCCAGACAGGACGAAGATTCACCACAGAGGACACAGAGATCACAGAGTGATGAAAGAAGATGTCTTCAAGGCAGTTACTGACTCCCCTGCACTGCCCCGTGCGCGGGGCATAACGCTGCTCAGGACGAACGGATTTGTCTCTAGACATCCTCCCACGGATACGCCCCTGTCCTTCACCGCTTTACCGCAATGATGTTGTATCATGGCATCCCCGTGGCGGGGAGCACCGCGACATGCCATCGGAGCAGACACAATGACACTTTACGAAAAACCCTTTGTCGCCATCACCATGGGCGATCCGGCCGGAATCGGGGCCGAAGTCACCGTCAAGGCCCTGCAGGACGGTTCCATCTACGAGAAATGCCGCCCGTTCGTGGTCGGCAACGTGGCGGCGATAGACCACGCCATTGAGATTGCGGGACTGGACGCTTCGGGTCGGGTGACGCACGGTTTGGAAGACGTCGCAGGTGAGCCGGGTGTAATTGACGTGATGGACCCGGAGAACCTTGACTACTCCGGCATCGAGCTTGGGGAGCTTTCGGCCTCCGCAGGGAAGGCGGCCGTGGAGTGGGTGCTTCAGGCGGGAGAGATGGCTGCGGCAGGCCGCGTCCAGGCCATCGTGACCGCGCCTATCAATAAGGAAGCGGCGAAGATGGCGGGGTACAAGGACATCGGCCATATGGAGATATTTCAGAGCCAGACGAACTCAAAAGAGGTGGCGACGATGCTCATGGCCGACGTGCTGCGCGTCGTTCACCTGACGACGCACCGGCAGCTCCGCATCGCCTGCGACTACGTCACTGTGGACAACGTGCTCGCCAAGGTCGTACTCACCCACGAGCATTTTGTCCGATGGGGCTTCCCTACCCCACGTATCGGCGTCTCGGCACTGAACCCGCACGCCAGCGACGGCGGCCTCCTCGGCGACGAAGAGGAGAAGCAAATAACACCAGCGATAGAGAAGGCCCGCTCGCTCGGCATCGACGCGACGGGGCCTGTGCCGCCGGACACGGTGTTCACGCAGGCGATCAACGGAATGTACGACGTCGTCCTCGCCATGTACCACGACCAGGGGCATATCCCCATCAAGGTGCACAACTGGGAGCGGAGCGTCAGCGTGAATCTCGGCCTGCCGTTCATCCGCACATCCGTAGACCACGGCACGGCGTTCGACATCGCGGGACAAGGCATCGCACACCACGAGAGCATGGCGGAGGCCATCGGCGTCGCAGTCGATTTGGCAAGCGATAGTAAGCTACGTTGAGGGTGCGGCAGGCACTCGCCTAGCACAGAGTATCCAAACGGGACTCCCCCCATCTGAAGGGAAGTTCGAGAGTCCATTAGTCCCAATCGTGGCCCAAGTCGGCTACAATAGAGTAGTTTCGGGAAGATAGGGCGTTCTTCACATAAACGGGGACGTCAAAACGGACGGCGAACTATGAAAATCACATTCGTCGGCGGCGGCGTCATGGCCGAGGCGATACTGGGCGGGATTCTCGACGCGGGTGTCGCCGGGGCGGACGAGATTCGCTTCGGGGAGCCGGTTGAGGAACGTCGCACTGCGCTTGCCGAGACCTACGGTGTGACCGCGGACGCCGACAACCTCGCGGTGATCGAGGGCGCTGACATCATCATACTGGCGATGAAGCCGCAGCACCTCGGCGTGGCCATGGACGGCATCAAGTCCGGCCTGCGCGGAGACCAAGCAGTGCTATCAATCGTTGCGGGAGCGACCCTGGAGACCTTGACCAAGGGGCTGCGTCACCGAGCGGTCGTTCGGGTGATGCCCAATACCCCTTCCCAGATTCGCGAAGGTATGACGGTATGGACGGCCACCGATGAGGTCACGGATGAGCAGAAGGCCGCGAGTCAACGGATCGTTGCCTCTTTCGGCGAGGAAATATATGTCGAGGACGAGAAGTACATCGACATGGTGACGGCCCTCAGCGCGAGCGGTCCGGCCTACGTCTTCCTGTTCATCGAGGCGCTCATCGACGCGGGAGTACACATGGGCCTTCAGCGTCCTATGGCGAGGAAGCTCGTTCTGCAGACGGTCATCGGGAGTTCCAAGTACGTACAGGAGACGGGAATGCACCCTGCTGAGCTCAAGGATATGGTCTCGTCGCCCGCGGGAGGGACCGTCGAAGCGCTGATGTCGTTTGAGAAGTCCGCCTTTCGAGGGGCCGTGCTGGAAGCGGTCGATGCGGCGTACCGAAAGTACCAGGCCCTGGGTAAAGACAGTTGACCTTCCTCGTTACCTTCATAGAGCTTTTCGTAGACGCATTGACGCTTGCGATACTAGCGAGCGTCATCATGTCGTGGGTGACCATGTTCGCCCCGGACTCGCCGGTCGTCGAGTCGATAAACGGCGTACTCAAGCAGATGACCGAACCGGTGTTGGCGCCCTTGCGGCGAGTCGTTCCCCCACTGGGCATGTTCGATCTCACGCCGATGGTCGCTCTGATCCTATTGCAGTTCGTGATAAAGGGCTATTTGCTCCCGGCCCTATTCGCCTAGCCTGCGCCGCACATCCTCGTCGTTAAGACCCTCGACTACCAGCAGCTTAGCCCTCGACCGCTCTCCCGACACGATGGAGACCGCGCGCTTTGGGACTCCGAGGCGACGCGCGATCATTTCAACCACAGCCCTGTTCGCCCTACCCTTCTCCGGTGCGGCGGTTACGTAGACCTTGATAGTGCCGCCCTGGGTCACGATCCGATTGTGGCTGGCCTTCGGTTGGACGTGAATTTCGATGGTGGAGTTGGGCATCTATGGCGAATTCAACGCAATGGCGTGCTGTGGAGGTGGCTGCTGAATCTCTGATCCGAGCCAGAGCGTTGGGTCCTCGCCGATAGGATGCGCGTAGTACACCGAGAGATTGGAAAAGATGACGGCGGCTAGGACGGTGATAAGCACGACAATGCCCACTTGCGGCACTCTGCCTTTCATCCAGCTCAAGAGCCAGTCGGCAGCGAATCCGGCGATGGCAAAGACCACGGGGACGGCGATGATGAGGTGGCCGTACATTCCCTCCTGCCGCATCAAACCGACTCCGACGATAACGACTACGAGAACGGCCAAAAGAGCCCCGCAAGAGTCTTCGCGCCACTTTCGGAAACAGACGAGAAGACCAATCAAGACGAGCAGGCCGGTGAGTGGGTCAACGATTCTTCCGCCACCCTGCCCGAACTCGTCGGCGCTCGTACTCCAGACGAGGGCACGTCCGGTGTTGGCGACGTTCCCGGTGACGGTACGGAGCTTGCCCATCACGCCTTCGTTTTGGGCGTAACCGGGAGTCTCGGTAACCAGAAGTAGTTTGACTTCGTCAAGCAGCGACGAGTCCGCAGCGACAGCCGCCCAGAATGGCAGGCTGATGATGAGGGCCGGAAGCGCGAAGGCCGCGAATCGCTCTCCCAAGACTCGTGGACCGATCGTGCCACTCAAATAGAATCGCAGCCACAGACAGAACATTGCAACTGCGAACACAAGCGCGGCGAAATCGAGATACAAGCTGAGTCCGATGAGAGCGCCTGAAAATACCAGCAAGCGGGTTCGAGTTGAGTCGTCCGTTTCCTCATGCATCGCTCGGAACAGCAAATAGAGGGCTGTTATCTCCACAAGGAGCAGCGCGCTCGTAGGGAGGGCCAGCCTGGCATAGGTCAGCGGCCAGACACCGACTGCCATGAGGAAGGTCGCAAACAGGGCCACCCGGCGGTTAAAGAGAAGCGAGACCAGAAGGTATGACACTCCTATGGAGGCCAGTGACGCTACGCCGGAGAGCAGTCGAGCCATGCCGATGTCATCGCCAATGAAGGCCGTCCAGAAGGAGAGTATGTAAGCGTACCCGATTAGGGTCCCTTTGATGGCTTCATGTGTCAGGCCAATCCAGCCCTCGAACTCGATCTGGCGGGCGACGTGGAGAAACGATGCTTCACTGGGTGCAATCTCAGCGGGAGTGGAGTCGAGACCCCATAGCCTCGTTGCTGCCAGAATCGCGGCAACTACGGCGATAGCAATGATGGACAACGTGAGATATATGGCATTCGTGGACTGCCTCAGACCGAGTACGTCATCATCGATCGTGTCCTCTGCCGCAATGAAACCGCCTGTTGCCAATGTGACTGTGGAAAAGGCAGCGGAAACCCTTTGAGGAATTGCAGCCGCTAGATTGGGTTTCCCTGCCGCGAGAGCTGAACCGCAGGAATTGCAGTAGTTCTGTGATGGTGGATTATATGACGCGCACCGAGGACACTCCACACCGCCGGTGAGCGGTCGAGCACACTTTCCGCAGTAGGACGCGGCCAAACGGTTGTCGTGACCGCAGCTCTTGCACGTCACTGCCAAAGTAGTCTTCTCTACCCTACTTACTCAAACCTTGCACGGGCCGTTAAGGTTTTCTCCTACCAATCATCAGAAGCCGCGCTCTTTCATCTCCAGCCACTCTCCCACGTTGAATCCGCCCCTGCCCGCCTCCGCGGCGGCCTTCTGAAGTGTTTGCCATGACTCGAAGTCGGCAGCATCGACGGCGGGCTGTCGAGCCGCTGCCGCGTCAGGCCGTTCCATCCAGTCGAAGTAGCCGGAGACGTTGACGTAAGCAATGAGCGCCAATATCGCGACAGCAACGGCTCCAATTGCCCATTGATTCTTCGCAAAGCGGAGACCGAACAGCCAATCCAAAGTGAGGGCGACGAACAGATAGAAGATTGGGGCGGCGCCAACGGCTCGTGCGGCGTCGGGGGTGCCGCTGCCCGGGATTTGAATGGGAAATATCATCACAACGAAGAAAATCCACCACAAAATGGTCTGACGCCATCGTGTGACGGAAACGACGAGGCCTACCCAGAAAAGAACGGCCGTTAGCCTGTCGAGTAGTCCGTGGCCGGGTGGAATGTACCGCGCGTTCAGTCCTACCCGTGAGATGCCGGTATCCAGAAGGATAAACCCCCTGATATTGTTCCACGTCTGTTGAGTGATGATCTCGAAGTCGTCTTTGCCCTCGAATTGCTGACGGTTGTGCTCGTTGAGGACGTAGACGGCCTCAACTCGCTGATTGAAGCGCTGCCAGTCATCAAGCGCGTTGTCCAACTGAGGCCAGAAGAGTACGAAGGCCGTGATGCACATAACGCCGTATCCGGCCAGAAGCCGTTTCCAGTCCTCTCGATGCAGGAAAAACGCGATGGGAAGGTAGACAAGGAGGACGACGATGATCATGCGCCCGGTGGTGTACCCGTACAGTCCGAGGGCGGCGAAGAGTCCCGTAGCGGCGAACAGCAACAGGCTGAGCGACAGGCGCTTGCACTTAATGGCCGAGTTGAGGGCCAGCATGGCGGAGAGGGCGTACAGCCCGACGTGGATGTTCTCCCAGCCGCTGCGGGAGAAGTGGAGATACCACACGCCGGTGGCCAGCAGGAACGTGGCCCCCAGACTCGCGGGCCTGCCGACCCCGTGCTGGCGGGCGACGGCGTAGAACACCAAGACCGAGACGGTGCTCAGCACGACGCTCGGCAGGCGCATTCCGACGATGGTCTCGCCGAAGAGCCCCATGAACCAGCCCATCATGTACACGCTGAAGGCCGGTTGCGGCTTCCAGTCGAGCTCGAAAAAGCCCGGGCCTATGTCGGCCATGATGCGGTAGACGACCAGGAGGTTGTCCGCCTCGTCGCCGACCAGGTTGGCGGGAATGTCGGTGAGCGAGAACAACCGGATGGACAGGGCAAACGCAGCGATGGCTGCAAGCGTCGCAACGGTCCAATTGAGATGCAGAAAGTCCAAGTAGCTCTTGGCAGATGGCGTCTCACGCTTGGATTCGTCAATGAGGACGCCGCAGGCATCACAGTGAGCGTTCTCGGAGGGGTTCTCACGACCGCAAAAGGGGCAGACGACATCAAAGACCAGCGTACGCCCACAGTCGCCACAGAAACGTGAGTCCGGGGCATTTTCGTGTTCGCACCACGCACACATGCCGGTACGTTCGGACGACGTCTCGATGTTCATGCTTGGAGCGTAACCTCACCGGCGACTACAGACTTCGTTGTGCTGTCTGCCTTGGTCAGGATGAGGTTTCCCATCTCGTCGACCCCGGTGGCCGTGCCTTCTTCCACGCTGTCCTTCCAGCGCACGACGACATTTCGTCCGAGCGTCTCCAACTGAGCTGCCCATTCTTGTCTCATGGACTGTCCCGCCTTGATGAGAGCATATCTTCGGTCCAGCTCTCGGAGGACCTGAATGAGGGTATCCGTACGGTCGAAAGTGATTCCGGTCTCACGGTACATGCTCGTGGCGGTCTCGGCTATTTCCGGGACCGACGCCGGATGGGAATTGACGTTCAGGCCCACGCCGAGGACGGTGTAGTCGTACCCCCCTCTCTGTATCTCTCCCCCGGCGGGGGAGAGAGCGGGAGTGAGTGCGCCCCTGCTCCTTCCATCTGCGCGGCTCCGTGCGGAAGGCGACACCGTGCTCTCGACAAGAATGCCCGAAACCTTGCGCCCGGCCAGTTTCACGTCGTTCGGCCACTTTATGGTTGTGGCAAGTCCTGTCGCTTGGCCTACGGTCGAGGATACCGACAGGGCTGCCGCCATGTTGATGTAAGGGGCCTGGGCCGCGTCCGGCCTGAAGACCACCGAAAAGAGCAGGTCCTTCCCCGGCTTGGACACCCATGAGCGGTCGAACCTTCCCCTGCCCACCGTCTGCTCTTCGGCGATGACGACGGCGCCCTCGGACGCCCCGTTCTCTGCCAGCCTCTTTGCCTCGTCCATCGTCGATTCGAGCGTCTTCAAGAGGTGGATTTCGCGACCAACGATGGCGCCGCTCAGTTGGCTTGAGAGGCGGTCAACATCCAGTTCCGGCAGTTTGTTGTCTGCATCAACCATGGCCACGCGGCATGATACACTAACGCCGCTTTAGCAGCGCACCCGTATTTGTCGGAGGGACTCGAATTGTACGACTTGCTCATCAAGGGTGGAACGGTAATCGACGCCGCGCTCGGACTGGATGACGTTCGCGACGTGGCGATATCAGACGGCAAGGTTGCCGCTATTGAAGACTGCATAGACGGCGACGCCCGCGAGATGCTTGACGCATCCGGGCTGATCGTCACGCCGGGCCTTATCGACATGCACATGCATGCCTACTGGGGTGTCTGCTGCTACGGACTTGATCCGGACTCGATCAATATCGCACGGGGTGTAACGACGGCGATGGACTGCGGCTCGGCCGGCGCGAGGACCTTTCCCCACTTCCGGCGCACGGTGATGGAGCGCTCCGACACAAGGCTCTACGCCCTGCTCAACATCTCCGCCATGGGAATCATTTCGCCCTCCATCGGCGAGCTGTTCGATATGCGCTGGGCGCGAGTGGAAGACGCCGGAGAGATGGGACGACAAAACGGCGACCTGATACTGGGGATCAAGGTGCGCCTCTCGCACCACACGATCTTCCTGGACGACAAGCTGGACGCGCTGAAACGCGCCATAGCCGCCGCGGAGATGTTCAACGGCATCGTCATGGTGCACGTGGGCGACATCGAGACTCCGTTGGAGACCCTGACGAGGCACCTTCGTCTTGGAGACGTGGTAACGCATGCCTTTCGGCAGTGGGGCGGCGTCGTGAGCGCCGAACGGACGGTCACGGACGAGATACGGGACGCGCAGAACAATGGGATAGTCTTCGACGTTGGACATGGCGGAGGGAGCTGCTCGTTCGACACCATCGAGACCGCGCTCGCGCAGGGCTTCTATCCCGACACGATCAGCAGCGACGTGAGCACCCTCAGTGTGGAGGGGCCGGTCTACGATCAGGTCACCACCATGTCGAAGTTCCTGCACTTCGGCATCCCGCTCGAGGACGTAGTGCGTCTCAGCACGCTGGCCCCCGCCGAAAAGATGGGCATCGCGGAAGACCTCGGATCGCTGGCCGTCGGCACGACCGCCGATGTCAGCATCCTCTCGGTAGACGAGGGCGAGTACACATACATGGACGCCGAGCGGAAGACGACCGCAGCGAGCAGGAAGATCAATTCCGTCGAGACCGTCAAGGACGGCAAGCTGTACCGGGACTGGAATCGGTAGCAACAGGAACTCTTTGAAGGGCCGTTAGACTCGTTTACCGGTGCCCTTCGACAAGCTCAGGGCGAACGTGCCCAGCATATTGACCCGTTCGGGCTGAGCCTGTCGAAGCACGAGTCTTGGATAGTCCTTCGCGCGAGGTACACAGCCGTTGTATGACCTTCTGATCAAGGGCGGGACAGTCGTCGATCCGGCGCAGGAGGTCAACGGCCCCACAGACGTTGCCTTCGTTAATGGAACGGTCGCGTCGGTTGCGTCGAGTATCTCGGAATACAACGCGTCGGAGGTCTTTGACGCGTCGGGACTCATCGTCACGCCGGGGCTGATCGACCTTCACGTCCACAACTTCTGGGGGGTGTCGCACTATGGCATCGACCCTGACGTCACGAATATCGCCAACGGCGTGACCACGGCGGTCGATGCTGGATCGGCGGGAGCCGCCACGTTTGCCGCATTCCGTCGATACGTCATGGAAAGGGCGGATACCAGGCTATACGCCCTGCTGAACATCTCTCTGACCGGCATGATCTCTAACGACATCGGAGAGCTCGAAGACCTGCGGCACGCCGACGTGGGCCAGGCTGTCCGCGTTGGTCGACAGAATCGCGATCGCATTGTCGGCATCAAGGCACGGCTTTCCCAGGACATTACGAGGCAGCACGACGTGGAATCGCTGAGGCGCGCACTCGAGGCGGCGGAGGCAATCGGCGGGTTCGTGATGATCCACGTTGGCAAGACTCACACGCCGCTGGAGTCTCTCATCGAGATGCTTCGTCCGGGAGACGTGGTGACGCATTCGTTCCACGGTCACGCGGAGGGCATCCTCGATGATGTCGGAAAGGTCAAGGAGGCGTTCAGGGAGCACCAGGGGCGGGGGATCGTCTTCGATGTCGGGCATGGCGCGGGCAGTTTCTCGTTCGACGTTGCGGAGCGCGCGATGGCCGACGGGTTCTGGCCCGGCAACATCAGCAGCGACCTGCACCTCTACAACGTCGAGGGGCCGGTCTTCGATCAGGTCACGACGGTATCCAAGCTCATGTGGCTCGGAATGTCGCTATACGACGTTATCGCGCTCACCACGGGAGAGACGGCCAAGACGATGGGAGTCCATGACCGTCTGGGCACGTTGAAGGTCGGGGCCGTCGGGGACGCCACGATTGCCCGCATCGACGAGGGCTCCTTCAAGCTCACCGACTCGTATGGACGCTCGGTCACGTCTCGCAACAGGCTGACCCATGTCGCCACCGTCAGGAGCGGACGAATATACAAGCCGTGGCTCCGTGGCACATAGATACGACCTGATAGTGTTGGGCGGGCGGGTCATTGACCCTTCCCAGAGAATCGACGCCGTGCGCGACGTGGCGCTGGCCGACGGGAAGGTCGCGCTTGTAGCCGACGACATCCCCTCCGACCAAGCCCGGAACGTTATCGACGCCACCGGTACCATCGTCACACCCGGCCTCATAGACCTTCATACGCATGACTTCTGGGGCGCGTCGCGCTACGGAGTCGACCCCGACACCGTGCACATCGCTCGTGGAGTCACGACGGTGGTTGACGCGGGATCGTCGGGAGCGCACACGTTTCCCGCGTTTCGCAAGTACGTTATCGACCGCGCAAAAACGCGCATCTTCGCCTTCCTCAACATCTCTGGGATGGGGATGGTCCTGGGGTACGCCGGTCTCGAAGACATCCGGTGGGCCAAAGTCCAAGAGGCCGTGCGCGTAGGTAAAGAGCATCGTGATGTCGTACTTGGCGTAAAGGCGCGGATCCCTCCCCTACCCGCTGATAGCTATCGAGAGGTGCTCAGGAGGGCCATCGACGCGGCGAAAGGCATGGACGGCATCTTCATGCTCCATCTTGGTGGCACGAGCATACCCGTCGCCGAACGTCTGAACATGCTTCGCCCCGGCGACGTCCTGACGCACTCGTTTCGGCACAGCCCAGGTGGAAACGGCATACTCGACTCCGAGGGAATTGTCCTCCAAGAGGCGTGGGCGGCAAAGGAGCGCGGGGTCGTCTTCGACGTGGGGCACGGCAAAGGCAGCTTTTCGTTCGAGACGATGGAACGTGCCATGGAGCAGGGATTCTTGCCCGACACCATCAGCAGCGACCTCCACATTGGGAACGTGGACAGGACAGTTTATGATTTGCACACGACGCTATCGAAGTTCCTGCACCTGGGAATGACGCTCGGTGAGGTCATACGCCTGGGTACCGAAGCTCCGGCAAAGGTCATCGGCAAGTGCAATGAGTTGGGGACGCTCAGGCCGGACGCGGTCGGCGATGTGACGATCTCCAAGTTCGAAGAGGGACGGTTCAAACTGAGCGACTCAGGAGGACGGCGAGTCGTGGACGCGACGCGCCGGTTGACCCACGTCAAGACGATCAAGGGTGGCCGCGAGTACCGCCCACACCTCGCTTGAGCCCCACTACGCCGTAATGACCCGCTCGGCGCTTCCCTGATCGACGTATGTCGTCTTCCCGACGCTCGTTACCGTGATCTCCTGCCGGTATCTGGAGTAGCCTAGCTCCCGCTCGGCGCTGAACGTCTCGGTATTCGACTCGACCGAATCGGGGTCCGGTCCGCCGGCAAGCGCCTCTTCCAAGACCCGACCGTCCATGCTTTCGCCGCCCGGCAGGCCGAGTATCCTGAGCGCTGTCGGGGCGAGGTCTACGTTTCCGGTCGGGCTGTCCACGTGGATGCCGCGCTTGAAGCTGGGACCTCCCGCGATCAGGGTGTTTCTCATCTCGTGCTTGCTGAGGGAGCCGTGATCGCCCTGACCGACCGGCTGGCCCGCCGTATGTGCCAGTCCCGGCACGCCGACCGCATTCGACTCGGAGTCCCAGGTGAAGGACATCGTCAGGTCAGGCGAGCGCTCCCCTTCCTGTCCCACGAGACGCGCCGGCAGCGTCCCCTCGATGCCCCCATGGGCACGGGGCACCGTGATAGCACCGCACCAGGGCTGGCGCATCAGCCATTCAGCCAGTTGATCGACGGCATGCGTGTTCCTGTCGGGCACCCAGAATAGAACCGAGGCCCCGTTCGTTCCGAGTACAACCGGGACGGGGCATTCATGCTTGACGAGCGACTCGATGCCGATAAGACCTCGCGAAGTCGAGTAGCCGTGGTCGGACACGACCATGATGTCGGTCTCATTCCGACGGCCGTTCTGGTCCAGGTGCTCGATGACCTTGCCGAAGGCATTGTCGGCGACGGCGAGCGCTTGCTTCCCAAGATCGGAGTTCACCCCGGCGGCGTGCTGAGCATGGTCGGGTTCGTCGCACCAGTAGACCGCGAGATCGCAGTCGTCCAGGACGTACTCCGTCAGGACGCGCGTGGCGTACTCGTTGCGCCCGTAGTCGGGATCGGTACGCTCTCCCCACTCGCCGAAACGCTCGACGATGGATGTTCCGAGGTCCTCAGGAATCGTGAATTCCGGGTGGATGCTCCGCCCGTGCCCGGCATTCGGTTTGGGGTTGTGGACGAACGTGTTGCCGCTGGAGCCGGTGCCAACGGTCACGAACCGCTTGCCGTGGCCGGAAATGATCTCCGCCAGTGTAGGACGGAAGAGCAACCGCCCGGTCTTCAGGACGACTGTCATCAGCTCGTCCACTAGCGCCGAGAACGCGCGGGTGCGGTCGTACTCGCGGATGACGAGCGTGTTGCCAACGAGACCGTGCCGGCCGGGGTAGCACCCCGTCATGATGCTGGCGGCGTTCACCCGCGTGACGGACGGATAGACGGGATGATGGTTGTCAAAGAAGACTCCACCGGACGCAAACGCCGCAAGGTTCGGCATCAGCTCCTCGGTCACCTGTGAAGGCTGGAGACCGTCGATGGCGAATATCAGTACGGAAGGCAATTGGGGACGCTCCTCGAATGCTGAACTTGAATAGGAGTCCGAGCGCTATGGATTGAGTACGTATTCGCGCTCGGAAGACCTATGGTAGGATACCGAAAAACCGGGAGGGGCGCGATATGGCGAATCTGCCGACGGCGGTGCTGGGACGTACCGGACTTGAGGTGACGAGGCTGGGATTCGGGGCGATGGAGCTGCGCCTGGACGACGGTGACCGGGCCGTGAGCGACGAGCACTCGGCGAGGGTGCTGAACGCGGTGCTCGACGCGGGGATCAATTTCATCGACACCTCCGTCGACTACGGCCTCAGCGAGGAGCGTATCGGCAAGGCTATCTCGCACCGTCGCGACGAATTCTCCATCGCGACGAAGTGCGGATGCCCTGCGACGCCCTCCGCGTTTGAGGCGGATGGGCACGTCTATACCCGAGAGAACATCGTGGCGGCAGTGAACCAGAGTCTCCGACGCATGAAGACCGACCGCCTCGACCTCGTGCAGTTTCACGGAAGCCCGGCGAAATCGGTACTGGACGAGAACGAGGCTATCGAGACGCTGGTTGGACTCAGAGACCAGGGGAAGATCCGGTTCATCGCCTCGTCGTCCTCCCTGCCCAACATTCGCGACCACATCGAAATGGGCGTGTTCGACGCATTCCAAATCCCCTACTCTGCCCTGAATCGCGATCACGAGGGCGTCATCGCACAGTCAGCCTCAGCGGGGATCGGAACCGTGATTAGAGGAGGGGTCGCGAAGGGTGAGCCCGGCGAATCGGGAGTGCCAAGACAGGAAACATGGAAGACGTTCGGCGACGCGGGCCTCGGCGACCTCCTCGAACAGGGCGAGAGCAGAACAGCCTTCATCCTTCGGTTCACCTTGTCACATCCAGACATGCACACGACAATCGTTGGCACTCAGAATCTCGACCACCTCGAAGAAAACGTTAGGGTGGCCACTATGAGCGGCCCCCTTCCCGACGACGTGTACACCGAGGCCAAGCGACGCCTCGACGGTGTGGGCGAGACCTCGGAGGGCTGACATGGGCAAGGCGCGAATGGGCGTTATCGGCGCGGGCTGGTGGGCGACGCAGTTCCATATTCCCAGCCTCAAGACCTACGAGAATGCCGAACTGGTCGGAATCGCCGACCTCAAAGAGGACAAGCTGGCCAAGGCCGCCGACTACTACGACATCGCGAATCAGTACACCGACCATCGGGAGCTGCTGGCTTCAGGCGTCGACGGAGTGGTCATCGCCGTCCAGCACGCCTTCCACTACGAGGTCGCCCGCGACGCGCTCGACGCCGGTGTGAGCGTCATGGTTGAGAAGCCGATGACCCTCCGCGCGGACGAGGCATGGGACCTGGTCGAGCGAGCGGAAAAGAACGGGCTGCACCTGATGGTGGGCTACACCTTCCACTTCACGCGGCATGCCGAGGCTGCGCGTGACATCGTGCAGTCGGGCAGGCTCGGCGAAATACAGTTCGTGTCCGGCATTTTTGCCTCGATGGTCGAGTCGTACCTGCGGGGGAATCCTGAAGACTATGCCGACGTGTTCAAGTTCCCGGTCACCGGACCGGAGCCGTCAACCTACTCTGATCCTGCCTTCGCAGGCGGTGGTCAGGGCATGGTTCAGGTCACGCACCCGATGGGCATGGCGCTCTGGGTGACAGGACTTCATGCGGTCGAGGTGTCAGGATTCGTGGAGAACTTCGACCTCGCGGTCGATCTCGCTGACGCATTCGGCTACAGGCTCAACAACGGCGCGGTCGGAGTCATGGGATCCACCGGCGGCGTGCGGCCAGACCAGCCGCAGTTGCAGGTGAACACCTATTTCGGAACGAACGGATTTCTCCGGCAGGACCTGGTGAATGGTCGGATGAGCGTGTACTACCACGACGGCAAGTCAGAGGTCTTCTCCGACCTCACAGAGGAAGAGGTCTACCCTGCCCACCTTCCGTCGCGTTCGCTTGCTGATCTCATCAACGGGTCGGGCGAGAACCGATCACCGGGCGATGTCGGGGCACGGGTCGTGGAGTTCCTCGAAGCCGGGTACCGTTCGTCCGAGACCGGAGCCGTAGTCAAGATCATGCCACGCGGCTGAATACGAGGTATCTAAATGGAGCGAGTTGGCTTCCTTCTGAAGATCCGCAAGGAACGGCTGGACGAGTACAAGAAGCACCACGAGGCGGTGTGGCCGGAGATGTTGGACGCACTCAGACGGCACGGCTGGCACAACTACTCGCTCTTCCTGACTGAAGACGGAATGCTGTTCGGCTACTTCGAGGCGGCGGACAGCTTTCAGGCCAGCCTCGACGGCATGGCGACCGAGGACGTCAACACGCGGTGGCAGAACTTCATGGCAGAGTATTTCGAGGACTTGCCCGGACTGCCGGATGAGAGCATGGTGCAGCTGGAGCAAGTATTCCATTTGCAGTGATCCACGGGAGGTACGCCCATGCCTAGCTGGAAAACGCTTGGTGCGGGATGTCTGACGATCTTGGCACTGATTGTCGCTTCGGGAGGGTGCGTCACCTCTTTCGTGCTTTTCGGCCAGGCGATGGAGCAGGAAGCAAGGCCAAACAATGCGCTTATCATGTTCGGTCTAACGATCGTCGTGGGGGGCCTGTTGTTAGTCGGCGCGTATGCATTATCGAGGGATCCTGAAGAGTAACTGGAGAACCTATGGAAAAGCCTGAGTTCGTCGATACCCACGTCCACTTCTACGACATGGAACACCCGGAGCTGGTGTATGCCCACTGGGCGCCCGACGTCGACCATCCCACGCTGGGCACACAGATGCGCAAGCTCGGAGAGCGCAACTTCGTGGCGGAGGACTACATCGAGGTCACCTGCCCCTCGAACGTCATCAAGGCCGTCCACGTGCAGGCCGCCATCGGCTCGCCCGACCCCGTCAAGGAGACGGAGTGGCTCCAGGAGGCGGCGGACCGAACGGGGTTCCCGCACGGCATCATCGCGTTCGCCGATCTCTCAGCCCCGGATGTCGAGACGGTGCTTGCGGGGCACTGCGAGTTCCCGAACATGCGGGGCATCCGCGACTTCGACGCGGCGGGGCACCTGACCAACTCCCGTTTCCTCCATGGCTTTGGACTGTTAGAGAAGTACGACCTCATTGCCGGCATGAACGTGACGTGGGAGCAGATGGACACCGTTCGCTCGTTGGCCGAGAGTCACCCCAATATTCGCATGGTGATCGACCACACCGGCGGCCCGTGGGAGCGCGATGCCGAGTACCTCGCGAGTTGGAGGCGGGGTATGGCCACCGTCGCAGGGGCCGACAACGTGTGGTGCAAGATATCGGGACTCGGCATGACCGATCACGATTGGACGGTCGACTCGATCAGGCCGTTCGTCCTCTACTGCATCGAGACGTTTGGGACGGAACGGAGCTTCTTCGGCACGAACTGGCCCGTCGACAGCCTTTGGAGCGGATACGTGGACGTTGTCGGCGCCTACACGGAGATCATTTCGGAGTTCAGCGCCGACGAGCGTGAGCGCCTGTTCGTAAGGAACGCGGAGCGGCTATACCGTATCTGACAAGTCGTACTTGTAGGCCATCACAGTCAGCCCCGGCCTGGGGTGGAAGTCGAATTCCGGCACTCGGACGAATCCCATGCGCTCGTACATACCCTGGGCCAGATGCATATAAGGCGTCGTGTGCAGCGCGAAAGCGGCAACGTTCTGCTCTCGTGACCGTCGAATGCACTCCTCGACCAGTGCCTTGCCGGTGCCTCGTCTCCGTCGCTCAGGCACAACCGCGATGAGTCGAGCGCCCGTCCACTCCCGCGGCCACTCCGACTGGGTCCGCTTGAGGCGTGCCGGATAGAACGTGGCGGAACCGACGATTTCCCCGTCCTCGACGGCGATGAGCAGCTCCGACTCCGTCATGCGGCTGCGGACATCGAGGATGTTCTGCGAGTACCGCTCCCATGCGTCGGGTGGCAGCAGCGGCCCGTACTCGGCATAGGACTTCAGGATCACCCGTGCAACGGCGGCATGCTCGTGCGACTCGGCGATGCGGAATACAACGGTCATTGCAGCCGACCGAGATTCACCAATTCGCCAGCGCTTCGGGGTTCACCATGTTCTTGACAGGCTCGCCGGTCAGAGCCGCCACGATGCTTCGCGCTGCCATCATTCCCATCGCCGCGAATGTCGCGGCGCTGGCACTGCCTATATGGGGTGTGATGACGAGGTTGTCCAGTGAGAGCAGCGGGTCGTCCACGGCAATCGGTTCCGGATCGCAGACATCGATGGCCGCACCCGCGATCACGTTCCCTGCAAGTGCTTCGTACAGCGCCTGCTGCTGCACGACCGGTCCGCGCGCCATATTGACGAGCACCGCGCTGGATTTCATCTTGGCGAACTCGGCCTCGCCGATCACCCCGCGCGTCTCGTCCGTCAGCGGACAGTGCAGGCATAGGTAGTCGCACTCTCTGAGTAGAGTGTCCATGTCTCCGGCCCACTCGGCGCCGAGTTCTTCTTCGGCCTCCGGCCTGCGCGACCGCGAGTAATAGATGACCCGCATGTCGAACCCGGCGGCGCGCTTTGCCACCTTCTGGCCGATCCCGCCGAAGCCGAAGATGCCGAGCGTCTTGTTATAGGTGTCGAGCCCAAGCCATGGCGTCTGGTCAAATACGGTCCACTTGCCTGCCCTGATGTCCCTGTCTGAGCGCGTCACCTGGCGGGCAAAGCTGAGGAGCAGCGCAAAGGTCATGTCCGCGCAGGCGTCCTGCAGGATGCCCGGCGTGTTGGTCAAGAGAATTCCATTCCGTGTAGCCGCAGGGATGTCCACGTTGTCGGTGCCGACCGAGCGGTCGGCGATGATCTTGAGACGCGAGGCGCTGTCCAGTACCTCGGCGTCGATAATGTCGATCCCCTCAGGCAGGAACCCGTCGCACTCAGAGGCCATATTGACGATTTCCTCGTGCGGCGGAGTGACGTTGCTCTGGCGGACTATCACATCGCAGTGCTCGGACAGGTACGCCTCAATCTGGGGGTCGTGGTAGTTCCGCATCAGCCATACTTTCGGTCGTGCCATCCCGTAACCTCGCTTCCGTCCTCGTTTTCTCAGTTTGCTGTGAGGGAACGCCTCACCTAGAACCCTACGGCGACGCCGTCACGGCGCGGGTCCGCTCCACCCTGGAACGTCCCCTGCTCCTGGTCGACCTGGATGCCCTGCGCGCCGCCGACGAGCCTTGAGAACGACTCTACGACCTCGACCTCGTGGCCCCTCAGTTCCAAGGCGCGGCGAACGTTCCAAGGGAACCGTTCCTCCATCACGACATGCGTCCCCAGCGTGTACTTGAACCGGGGAGCCTCGATGGCCTGCTGCACGTTCATTCCGTAGTCGAGCACGTTCATGAGCATCTGCGGAGTGGTCTGAAGGATGCCGTACCCTCCGGGAGTGCCGAGGCTGAGGTGGAACTTACCATCCTTGAACGTCTGTGTGGGCGCGACGACGAAGTCCACGCGCTTCCACGGGCCAATTTGGTTCGAGTTGCCGTCAGCCAGCTCGAAGTAGGAACCCATATTGTTCAGAAAGACGCCAGTGTCTCCAGCGATGACGCTGGAACCGAAGCCGCCGCCGAGAGTCTGCGTGACCGATACCACGTTGCCGTCGCGGTCGGCCACGGCGAAGTGAGTCGTCATGCCACCCTCAAACTCCACCGGGTCTCCCGGCCGGAGCGGATTGTCGGGACAGGGGTCGGCGTACCTTTCGCCGCGCACCGTGGATGCCGTCGCCATGTCGATGCGCTCTCTCTGCGTTGTAGCGTATTCATCGGAGAGCAGGCCTGCTAGGGGAGCAGTCACGTAATCGGGGTCGCCCGCCCACTCGATGCGGTCCGTGACTGCGAGCTTGACCGACTCCATGAACCTGTGGAGGGTATCGACGGACTGGTAGCGAGGGTCAGAACGCTCCATCATCTTGAGCGTCTGGAGCACCTGGAACCCGCTCGAATTCGGCGGAGTCGTGTAGATGCGGTAGCCGTTGTACTCGACGCTGATCGGTTCCTGCCACTCGGTCTCGTAGTCGGCCAGGTCGTCCATCGTGAACAGGCCGTTCATCTCCTCGCTGGCCTTCACGATGTCCTCGGCGATTTCGCCCCGATAGAACACGTCCGCACCCTGTTCGGCAATTAGCGTCAAGGTGCGGGCGAGGTCGGGCCAGACGAGACGAGTGCCCGGCGGATGCGCCGCTCCCGTGCCGTCGAGGATGGTCTGCGCCGACTTTGGGAACCTCCGCAGGTGCTCCGCCGTCTGGTGCATGATCTCGCTGTTGACGAAGGTGATGGGAAAGCCGTTCTCGGCATAGCTAATGGCCTGTCGGAACAGGCGCTCGCGGTCCATCGTGCCGTAGGTCTCGTGCAGCGTCAGCCATCCAGCCAGGTTGCCGGGAATCAAGGGTGCCAGGATGCCCTGTTCGAGCGACTCCGTGGTGAACTTGTCAGGCGTCGCGGTCCTCGGCATCCGCCCCGAGAAGTTCAGTGCTCTCACACGCCCCTCCGACGCGACGTTGGCCAGGGCTAGGCCGATACCCCCCACACCCGACATATAGGGCTCGACGACGTTCAGGGTCGACGCTACCGCCACCACCGCATCGAAGGCGTTACCTCCCTCGGCCATGACCTGTACGCCAGCGAGTGATGCGAGCGGATGGGCCGACGAGACCATTCCGTTGACGCCCATGGCGACGGGACGATTGGCGGCAGGATAGCGATAAGAGTCGAGCATGAGTTCCTCGCGAATACGGGGCTGAAGCGCCAACTAACCTAGTGGGAATTGGATGCCTTGTCAAGACGAAGGCAGAGATGCCGGACAGATAGCTGACGAGCTCCCAAACACCTCAAAGTGTAAGTTCGAGCAAGTTCAGACCAGCTCCGGTATTGTCCGTGCGTCCACGCGGACGATCCGGCGACCCAGCCGCTGCAGTGTGCGGAAGTCGCCTACGGCCTGAGCCGTTGCAAGCGCGCCGAACGAATAGTCCTTGCCCGGTATTGATACGTCCACGTGATCGTCTGAAACGATTTGCAGGAATAGGCCGGTATTGGGCCCGCGTTTGTGGAGCTGCCCGGTCGAATGGAGCAGTCGCGGCCCGTATCCGAGTGTGGTTGCTATCTTGTATCGCTCCGTCACGTCACGCCGAAGGTCGGCAAGCGCCCGCTCCGTTGCCGGCGTCGGTCGAACATACGCCATGATGGCTAAGTAATCACCCGTTCGCGCTTGTAGTAGGAGATCTTCAATCGATCCTGTAGGGTCTGGAAACTCGCCTGTGCCTTCTATCTCCCCAAGCACTTCGAGCGCCTGCTCCTTGGAGGCCTGCACATTAGGCTGATCGAATGGGTGAACGCCAAGAATCGATGCGGCGACGGCTGTGGCGAATTCCCACCGGAAGAACTCTCCACCCAAGTCGTGGGAGTCTCCCAAGTTTATGACGATCACGGGATGGTCGATGTCATTGAGGTCTTTCACTGCCTGGTCTACTTTGTCCTCCCCATCGCCCTCCATCCGGAGATTCACGAAGAGACGGTCGTCGCCGTAGTTCCCTGCAGCCGCCAGCGGTTCGTTCACAACGGGCACGATGCCCATGCCGTCCTTGCCGGTGCTCTCGGCGATGAGCTGGTCGACCCACATTCCGAAAGCGACAACTGAGGGCGAAGCGATGAGTGTCAGCTTGTCCCTTCCCTCCTTTGCGAGGGCGCCCATTGCTGCGCCGAGCAACGCACCTGGGTTCTCTTCCGCAGAAGCATCCGTTAGACACCTGCTCGCCATGCCCCCTCCACGACTAAGCAGCGGCTGGATATCAGCCCCCACCAGCGCCGCGGGTAGCAGCCCGAAATGCGACAGCGCGGAGAAGCGACCTCCTACGTCTGACGGAGGGTTGAAGACTCGCCGAAATCCTTCCTGCTGTGCCAATCGTTCGAGCGGCGTGCCGGAATCGGTGATCGCCGCAAAATTAGCACCGGCCTGTTCCCTACCGACCTCCCGATCCACTACGTCTCCGAAGTATCTATATAAAACATTCGGCTCGATCGTTGTGCCCGACTTTGACGACACGATGAAAAGAGTGTGTGCCGGATCGATTGCCGCTTCGGTCTCTCGGACCGCTTCGGGTATGGTGGAGTCGAGAACGATGAGACTGAGCGGGTGTTCGCTTGGCGCGCACGTCTGCCGGAGCACCTCCGCCGCCAGGCTACTCCCGCCCATGCCGAATAGGACGACGTGACGAAATCCGGCTCGCTTCACCTCGTCTGCAAACGCGCTGATCCCGAATGCCTCTTCCTGGATAGTGAACGGAAGATCGAGCCAGCCGAGACGATCATCAATGCCGTCCGGTTCAGGCTTCCAGACCGTGTGGTCGCGGTCCCAAATGCGCTGCACGACTCGCTCGGCGTCCAGTCGTCGCAGTGTATTTGAAACGACCTCTTCATAAGCGCCGAGGTGGACGGTCATCCGACGCGCGTCAAGGTCGCCAGGTGGGGCTATCAACGGGTTTTCCCCGAAATCTGTCTCATTCTGCAACATTCTGTTCCCATTCGTAGCCGGACCAGTTGATGGCAGTGTGCTTCGGTCTGACACAAACTTACTATGTGAGTGATCCAGCCTGGGCCGGGTGATGACGATTCGCCGCCAATAATCGCGGAATCTGTCAGTTGTCGATCCCCTACGCGGTGCGGCGCGCTGAGGCAAGGGACCATAGCAGTCGTCGCATCGCGGCGGGCGAGGCAACGGCGCTCAGCGCCGCGCTTCCGCCCGCGCCGACGCGCACCGAGTAGCTGCCGGGGTCGAGGCGTTCAAACACGTCCTCGTCGGTACGGTCGTCCCCGGTTACCAGGGTGAAGTTGTACGGCTCCCGTTGCTCCTTGACGTAGGCATAGGCTCGACCCTTGTCAAATCCCTGCTGACGTATCTCGACGACACACGCGCCGGTGGTTACTTGTACCGGCTCGTTCGCGAACCGCGTTTCCAGCATGGTCGTCAGCTCCAGCGCCTGCCACGAGCCCAGTTCCTCGTCGGCCCCGCGATAGTGCCATACAAGCGCGGATGACTTCTCTTCGAGACGTGCGCCGGGAGTGCGTTCCACGTACTCATTCAATACGGTCTGGGCCTCGTCTTTCCACGTCACGATGGGCGGGGCTCCCATGCGTTCCCACGGCTGTTGGTCCCGCTGCTTGATCCACGACCCGTGTTCAGCGATGAGCGACACACCCACTCCGCCGAACCAGTTGTCGAGCACCTTGCGTTCCCGGCCACTGTTCATGTACACGTCGACACCCGGTAGTGACGACAGCGACTGCAGCAGGCCCAGGATCTCCTCAGTCGGGATGGCGTCTTCGTGATGGTCTGTGAACTCTCTGAGTGAGCCGTCGTAGTCCAACATGAGCAGGGCGGTATCGGCCCGAGCGAAGTGGTGCGCCATAGTGTTGGCAAGCACCTCCGGCTCCAGCAGCGGCGGGCTGTCCGCCGGCTCGTGGCTGGGATTCAGGAGGGATGCCATGAACCGGTCGACCCATCGATGGACGCCGTTCGACACGACGCGGCGATGCATCGGCATCATGCGTTCGCTGCATTCTGAGAAGTCCATTTCGAGGGCGCGTTTCAGCGTGTCAGCGGTGTCTTCGATGTCCCACGGGTTGACCCTCAGCGTCTCGCCCATCTCGGACAGCGCCCCGGCGAACTCGCTCAATACCAGCACGCCCCCACCGTCATCGCGGCAGGCGACGTACTCCTTGGCAACGAGGTTCAGTCCGTCGCGCACCGGGGCCACGAAGGCCACGTCTGCCAGCCGGTACAGCGCACCAAGCTCCTCCTGGGATATTGAACGGTACAGGTAATGGACAGGGATGTGGGCCGGCCCTCCATACAGTCCGTTGATCTCTCCGACCAGCTGTTCAACTTCTGCCCGCAAGTCCTGGTAGCTCTCGATCGCCTCCCTCGAGGGGACGGCGACCTGCAGATAGACTACGTTCTTCCGCCACTCGGGCGCGTTCCTCAGAAGTGTCCGGAAGGCTTCCAGCTTAAGTGGCACGCCTTTCGTATAGTCGAGCCGCTCGACGTTCAGGATTACCCGGCGCTCCCCAAAGGTCTTCTTGTGGTTGGCGAGCGTCCGATCGGCGGTACGGGAGAAGGCGCGGTCGCGCAGCGACTTTGCATCGATGCCGAGAGGATGAGTCTCTATGCGCACCTCGCGACCGTGGAACCAGGCGCTTCCACCCCTGCTCTCGACTCCCAGCATTCTCCGCAAGCTGCGGCGGAGGTGATCGGCGTATTCATACGTGTGAACGCCTATCAGGTCGGCGCCCAAGAGACCGCGAAGGATATGCTCTCTCTGCGGCAACACTCGGAATACTTCCGATGACGGGAACGGCGTGTGCAGAAAGAAGCCAATACGGACATCCGGAATTCGCTCCCGCACCATGTGCGGCAGCAGCATGAGTTGATAGTCGTGAATCCACACCGCGTCTCCCGGCCTGGCGTGCTCGGCCACACGCTCCGCGAACACTTCGTTGACCCGCCGGTAGGCGTCGAAGTGGCCGGGATCGAACTCGCAGGTTTCGAGGAGGTAGTGGAACAGCGGCCATAGCGCCGAGTTCCCATAACCCTCGTAGTAATCTCGATAGTCGGACTCGGAGACGTCTACTGGCACCAGCCCCCGGGCAGCCAGAGCCGCCATCGACTCTGTGTCAGGCTCTTCCCCGGCATGGCCGATCCATATGCCATTCCGCTTTTCGTGGAGGGGATTAAGTCCGGCGACCAGCCCCCCACTGCTGACCACAAGTTCCTGCGCGCCGCGCCGATCTCGCCGGACGGTTACCGGAAGACGGTTGGAGACCAGGACTATTCGGCTCATGGTAGTAACCGGGTGAAGGGGGACACTGGTCTTAATCCTATCCTATCCAGGATTCCCCATATTGGGAGTATTCAGGCTGGATGGGCAGTCCAAACGAGAAAATAGTATCTTAGTCAGGTCCTGCAAGGCCAGTCGTCTTTCCAGTAAGGGATGCGATTCTCGCCGTGAACCATGCTTCTTGTCCATCTTCATCGTCTCTGGGCTCCCCGCCAATGGGATGAAAGCGCATTGAAGACAAGCCGACTCCCTGGAGCGCTCTCCCTCTTGGCAAAATCGTAGTTATACCCTCCCTCAGTTTGGTGCCGGTGCTAACCGGCCGATACGATTCAACACTCCCTCGAACAACTGTCGAGAAACCGACACCTCGGATAACTGGAAGATCAACCGCCAGGAGTGCCGCACCAGACGACCGCCCATCTTGATCAGCTTGACCTGCACGCTCCGCAGCGACCAGTGCTTGAACGGCTGGGGCAGACACAGTCGGCGAAGGAAGTTCCCAAGGTTGTACGCCAGGACGAATAGAGACAGACGGACGCGGCCCCAAATGCGCTGCACGACTCGCTCGGCGTCCAGTCGTCGCAGGGTTTTTGAGACGCCCTTGGCGTAATCGCCAAGATGAACGGACATTCGACTCTGGTCAAAGTCGAGGAAGCGGGCTTTCACGAGTAACTTGCCTGCGAAGGAACGGGTAAGACTAGCGAGGGATTATCGGTAGTATAACTTGTGATGGCCGCGCGGTGTCATGGAAGACCGTTTGACGCGCGGCCACCAACGTCGCGTCGGCGTAGTCGTTCCCGCCGGTGTTGTGGTTGCGGTCGAAGTTCGGGAAGTCGCTGCTCGAAACGTCGAGGCGGATACGGTGTCCGGGCATGAACACGTTCGAGGTCGGATGGATGGCGATGTCGTACTCGTATACCGCTCCCGGCTTGATGAGCGACGGATTCTCGAACGACTCCCGGTACCTTGCTCGGACGATTCCGTAGCAGAGCTCCTGCGCGAAGCCGTCCGGCCAGATGTCCAAGAGCTTGGCGACGAAGTCCGTGTCCCTCGCGGTCGAGGCCGCGTAGAGCTTCAGGCGGATGTGACCCGTCACCTCGATCTCACGTTGCAACGGCGGCGTCGTGAATCGGAGAATATCTCGCCGGTCGTCCAGTGCCCGCTGATCGAGCGGCTCGTGCTGTCCCTGCTGTTGGTAGAGCGTCATAACCGGATCGCGCGGATCGTAGACATACTCATCCGCAGGCTCGTCACCCGGCGGCTCTTCCGACAGCGTGCCGTTGCCGGTCACGGATGCAGCGCCTCCCCCACTGTGCAGGTAGTACGGCATGTATCGCGTCCTCGCGAGCGGCCAGTCGTTCTCACTCCGCCATGCGTTGTCGCCCATGACGAAGATTCGCACCTTGGGCCAGTCTGCTATGGCGTTCTCTTCTCCGTAGAGCCATCTCCGGTACCACTGGGCGGTAATGTCGTAGTAGTCGAGATGCGCCTCAGGCCCGAAGTCCATGTCGCCCAGTTTCGTCGGCCATTCGGTGCCGTCGTGCGTCCAAGGGCCAACGATGAGGTACTGGTTGTCCCTCGCCAACTCGGTGGCCGCGTTTTCCTTGAGGCCGGTGAAGTTCTTGATCGACATCACCTGCTGGTCGTACCAGCCGGTCTGGGTGAGTGTGGGCACCGCCATGTTGCGGTGCTTCGCCTCAAAGGCGAAGTGGTCGGTCGCGTGGTCGTTGAGCCATTTACGCCAGTGGGGACCGATGCCGTGCATGGCCTCGTCGGGGATCTCCATCAGCGGCAGGTACCAGTACCACTTACCGCGGTCCCGATTTACGAAAAACGCTTCCGCCTCGTCGGGAGTGCGAGGGCCGGTGGGGGCGTTATCCCGAACGCGTTGATCGGGCGCGAGGGTGTTCATGCTCCACCACAGGACGCGCCCCAACCGCAGCACGGCGCTCATCTCCCGGTCGAGGAGGTTGGCGCATATCAGCTGCGGCATGATCGCCCTGAGGTGAGGCGGCCTCGTGTGGGCAAGCTCAAGCTGCGTCCAGCCGTCGTAGGAGCCGCCCGTCGTCCCTACCCTGCCAGTAGACCATGGCAGAGTTGCCGCCCACTCCACGGTGTCGTACCCGTCCACGTCGTCCATGTGGTCGCCGCTGAAGAAGCCGGGCATGAACTCGCCGTCCGACCCGTACCGCCCGCGCACGTCCTGGACCACATACAGGAACCCACGTTCAGCAAGCCTGGAGCCTTTCTCATGGAACCGGTCGGCCCCTTTGTTGTACGGAGTGCGTTCCAGGATGACGGGAAACTTACCGTCGGTATCGGGACGGTACACGTCGGCGCGGAGCACGACGCCGTCCCGCATCGTGGCCTCGACATCGGCCTCCAGCGTAGTGGAATACATACCCTGAAAAGGAGCTACGCGCAGAGAGGGTCGTCGGGGTCCCAGCGGCGGAACTCCGGCGTCCCGGAGGAGGCGAGATCGTCACGGGCGATGAACCAGCGTTCGGCCCAGCGACCAGGATCGTGGAGCTCGCTGTCGGGATTCGACCGGCTGCGCGCGATGAACCCGGGGAACCATGGGCGTCCGCTCGCCTGCCCGACAGGGTTGTAGCGCAGGTCGAAGCTCCATCGGATGGTGTCCGAGACATTTTCCAGCGAGCCGTGCTGGGTGTACTTCGTCATGAACAGCACGTCGCCGGGCTTCATGGGCAGGGCAATATGGTCGGGCGAAATATTCTCGTCGGGAATCCCCATCTTGCCGCTCGGCGCAACACAGTGAAGGTCGAGCCCATGCCTGTGGCTGCCAGGCACGACGGTCAGGCACCCGTTCTCCTCGGTGGCCTCCGTGACCGGAAGCCAGACGGTCAGCATGTCGCTCTCGTCGGCCTCCTCCGTGACGACGCCGATGTCCTGGTGCCACGGGGTCTTGGCTATGCCGGCGTGTAAACGCTTGCCCTCCGGGAGAACTGCTACAGGAGGTTTAATACGTGTGTGTTGGACGGGGTTGCAGAAGATCTCCGGCCCAATGAACATCTCGACCGCGTCCAGCAACCGCTCGTTCCTGAGAAGCTCGAAGGCCCTCGGCCCGGTGTGCATGGGGGTGTCGGGCTCGATGGAGCTCTGGGGGAGCGAGATGTCGAAGTAGTTGTAATACTCTCCCGCCGATTCCCTTGCCACCTCGGTCAGCCGCTCCGCGAACGGCAGGTCCTCGAACGTGTCCGTGAGCTTGCCCTGCTCGTGCCACTCCTTCGACAGCCAGTCGAGCAGGTCCGCATACTCATCGACGACCGGCTGGATGTCCTCTTCCGGGTCGAGAAGCCCTTCCATTACGACGAACCCCTGCTCGTCGAACTCGTCCAGGACCGCCTGTTTATCGATACCTTGCATATCGCTTGCTCCAAACATGAACGAGGATTCAGGACTATCAAAGCAGATTATCTAGCCGAAATGGGATGAAGTCAATGACTTTGGGCAGGGTCTACTGTGTGTCTGATAGTAGGAACATCTCTGCGCCGGATATCCAAAGAGGCGAATCACGAATCGCTTCGCCAGTCGGTGCGGAAATTCAGTCTGCGAATAAGCTCGAACGTGTTGACACAGGCGACGCCAATATCCTCGCATACGTCGGGGATGTGCCGGTTTGCACGTATTCTCCTTGGCTTCGATTGCTCGGTTGTTACGACGCAACGATGCTCGACATGAGAGAGGGCGTAGGCAATTAGAAAGGGATCACGTCCAGTCTTTTCAATTTCCTCATCGTTCAGATTACTGGCATACCCTCGCTCCAGCACTTTCGCAACCAGTTCAAAGGGAGCAAATTCATCAAGTACCAGTGCGTTCTTGTTTTCTTTCATCCAATCTACCAACGGGTCTTGGCCGGGTACAACATTGCCAGCCGTGACTTCGTCATAGATTTCCTGGGGAGTCTTTATTTTCCCAATTTCCGCCATGTGAACAAGCCAATCCCAAAACTCCGGGACTCTGCTAAGCGAGTAGTAGTTCCGTTCTGCGTCGATGAACACGTTTGCATCAAGAAGGTACAGCACAAGATACCGCTACGATGCCCGGCCGGCATCGAACAGCTTGTGAACCTGCCTAGGTTTCAGGCCCAAGACTATGGCGGCCTTTGAAGTCGCAAGCGCCCCGGCGTCCATCATTCGCAATACCAAGCCAACCAGTCCGTCTCCGATACGGTGCCGCCGCACTACATAATAGTCGGGGCCTCCGTCTTCTTCCCGTTCTCGCGCACGTTGACGCTGGGAATTGCGATCTTGAAGCCACTGTTCGCGAAAACGAGACGAGAGTGCATTGAACATGGGATATTCGATATGCCCCACCCGATACGCCTTGTATGCGACCATGGCGCGGCTCAGGTTGCGATCGCGAGCGAACTCTTCAATCAGTTCCGCAGTCGATTCGAGTTCCATGCCGCGAGTGATGTCGAGGGCAGTGAACTGGCGTTCGGGCAGCAGAAACTCCCCTGCTACGTCGTTGCAAAATCGTTCGACCTGGTTCTCTACCCGCGCGCCGCCGACTCCCGTCTGTCCGAGAAGCAGATGCACCAGTTCATGCACGAGCGTAAACGACCATGCGGCCCTTGAGTCGTTGTCATTGATAACGATGAAGGGCGCCACTTCATCCGCCAGGGAAAATCCGCGAAAAAGATTCGTGTCCATCGCGGTATGGTGACTCCCCAAGTTGCCCTGGAGCACTACGAACGCGCCCGCGTCCTCAGCCGCGCGACGAAGGAAGCTAAATCCGTCATTCGCGTTGGACTGCCGGTAATATTCCTCTACGTCTACGTCGAGCAGGACCCGCAGATACCGTAAAACGATCTCCCGACCATCCGACATTTGCCTGGAACCGACGAACGCAAGCGGCTCCGCCTCGTCTTCGTCCTCCAACACCGCACGGACCATGCTTTGGCGCGCCTGCATGTCTCGGATCAGCGTGTCCACCAACGCATCATCAGCGGGAGAGTGTTCATCGGGGGACAGCGTACGGAAGTCGGCACCCCGGTCGCCTTTTCGAGGGGGCCGGGACAGGTAGAAGGTGAGAAGCGGGCGGCGATACTGCTTCGCCATCTTGAGGAGCGTGGGCCGTGTCAACTCGTCAGCCCCTGCCTCGATCGCGGCCAGCCGATCCACCGGCAGGATACCGCGCGCGGCTCGAATTCCGAGTTTCGCGACCGCGTCTTCCCGGGTTAGCCCCGCCGTCTCGCGCGCCCAGACGAGAATTTCGGGATTGACTTTAATCGTATTCGGCATCGTTCCGGTCTATGCTGCAACCTTCGGTTGTGCCCGATTGTAGCCGGTATCATTCGCCATGACTACCGCTCCAATCTCCGCATCTGCTCGACAATCTCCGTCGTTCGCACGCTCACCGCGCAAACCCGCTGCAGCAGGTCGATTACCTTCTCCTTGTGATCGGCGAAGCGGTAGGTGTTGAATCGTTCGCGGATTGTGGGATCTTCTTTTCCTTGTATTGATCGAGCACCCATTCGAGCGCGGAGCGGCTGCCGAGGAGGACTGACACGGAGCCCGACAGCGTTACGACAACCGAGGCAAAATTCGAAATTTGTGACATGGAGTGACATTTTGGGACATTTGGCTTGTTATTGTAAAGTTGAGTGTATGTTTTGGGACCGAACGATAACCACGGGAAAACTCGAATTTTGTTGCATGGTGTTGCATTTTGTTGCATTTCCCTCGTTATCGTAAAGTTTTGCGGTGGGTATTCACCCTCACGCTCACCCTAACCCTCACTCAGAACGGGAGAGGGGATGTTGCTCTCACCCACGACGGGAGCGGGGGTAGTTCGGATTGCCGCATGAGGTATGGTAGGACTTATGTTCTGTGTTGTCAAGTCGGGGCCGGATAGGTGAGTGTTCAGACTTCGTGAGTTGCATTGCGAAGACCCCCTCTCTGTATCTCTCCCCCGGCGGGCTGACAGGGGTAGGCATTTGACCATCGCTCCGCTCTCCGTTGATGAGAAAGCAGCCCCGGCACTGTCATTCTGAGCGGAGCGCAGCGGAGTCGAAGAATCTAAAGTGTCTGTCACAACGTGAGGCTGACATGGAGAATTCTCACGCTGTTTTCACTCTTGGTCACGAGGTAGGCGCGGTACTAGCTATCCGGTCTTGCGGTTATGGATTTTAGATTCCTCGCTCCGCTCGGAATGACAGATGGTGGGCTCGGAATGATAGGGATGCGAGGTTGGATCATAGTTGCAATTCCGTTTTGCCTACCCCTGTCAGCCCCCGGCGGGGGAGAGATTGTGGATGGCTTACGGCAGTTACTGACACCCCGGTACGGCCCAGCGTGCGACGTGTAACGTTGCTCAGGGTGAACGGGGGGGGGAGGGCTCATTACGAGGGGTTTCGATTGACTTATCAGACACCCTCCCCAATACTCATTCACATGCTCTTCGGCGCAATAGAGACAGGCGGCAGCAAGGTCATCTGCTCGGTCGGCACGGGGCCGCATGACATTCGGGACCGAGTACGCATCCCGACGACCACGCCATCCGAAACGCTGGCTGAAGTCAATGACTTTCTTCTCCGGCATCACCGGGAGGCTCCTCTCGCGGCCGTTGGAGTCGGATCGTTTGGTCCGCTCGACCTGCATCCCGAATCCCCCACCTACGGGTATGTCCTGGACACCCCGAAGCCGGGCTGGCCGAACATCGACTTACTTGGTCCTATTCAACAAGCCCTCGACCTGCCTGTCGCGCTCGACACCGACGTGAACGCCTCGGCGCTCGGCGAGCATCGCTGGGGCGCGGGCGTCGGACTCGACAGCCTTGTGTACATCACCGTCGGCACGGGCATTGGTGGAGGCGCAGTCGTGGCGGGGCGTCCGGTGCACGGGGCGAGTCACCCGGAGATGGGTCACGTCCGCATTCCGCACGACCGCGAGCGCGACCCGTTCGAGGGATTTTGCCCGTATCACGGAGACTGCTTTGAAGGCCTCGCGGCAGGCCCGGCGATTGAGTTGCGGTGGGGGATACCGGGTGAGTCGCTCCCCAAAGAACATCCGGCTTGGGACCTCGAAGCCGGCTATCTCGCTGCCGGCATCGCCAACATCGTGCTAGTCTTGTCTCCGCAGCGGATCGTCGTTGGAGGCGGGGTAATGGAACAGCGCCACCTCTTCCCGATGATACGGGAGCGCGTGGTAAAGTTGCTGCACGGCTACGGAGTAACGGAGGAGATTGTGGGCAACATGGACGGCTACATCGTGCCTCCCGCGCTCGGCGACGACTCCGGCATAGCGGGGGCGTTCGCCCTGGCAGAGATGGCCTTTGCATCCTCAAAGGAGACTCTATGACGAACCTTCCAACAGCAGTGCTCGGACGAACGGGGATTGAGGTGACACGCCTGGGCTATGGCGCGGGTCATCGCAAGCCGATGACCGAGGAACAGAACCAGGCCATGGTGCGTCGCGTCGTCGATTCCGGCATCAAGCTGATCGACACGGCAAACGACTACGGCAACAGCGAGGAGATGATCGGCCTCGCGATATCGGACAGGTACTCCGAGGTGACCGTCTCTACCAAGTGCGGCTGCTCTCCGAAGGGACATAGCTGGTCACGAGACAACCTCTTTCGCGGCCTGCACGAGAGCCTCGAACGCCTCAAGACCGACCGCATCGACATCATGCAGACTCACGGCGGGAGCGTACGAGACTTCGAGGAGAACGGCACGGTAGAGGCCCTGCTGGAGATGCGAGAGCAGGGGTTGGTCAGGTGGATCGGCGTGTCGACGAACCTGCCGGATCTGCCGACGTTCATCGAGTGGGGCGTGTTCGACATCTTCCAACTCCCCTACTCCGCCCTCGACCGGACGCACGAGGAGTGGATCACGAAAGCAGCGGAGTCCGGGGCGGGCATTCTCATCAGAGGCGGCGTGGCGCTGGGAGAGCCCGGCGTCGGCAAGGGGAGCGCGTCCGAGTGGCAGGCGTTCGAGGATGCGGGCCTCGATGAGCTGCGCGAGGAGGGAGAGAGCAGAACGGCGTTCGTCCTGCGCTTCGTGGCGAACCTTCCGTCCGCCCACTGCAACCTCGTGGGGACCACCAGCCCCGCTCACCTGCAGGAGAACATCGACGCGATGCTGCGAGGCCCCCTGCCCGATGACGTGTACGCCGAGGCCAAAAGACGCCTGGATAGCGTAGGGGTTGTCCCAACTCCGGCTTAGCCGCTATGCGGCACCCGAATCCCGGCCAATCTCATCGCTCATGGTCTCGAGTTCTTTCAGCAGCCGGTTCTGCATCATGGGACGAAGGAGCCAGCCGAGATACGTAAACATGAACGCCGTGATCGCCCCGTCCGATCCTGCCATCATGTCGTGGGTGACCTTCGTGCCACCATCCACCGGTTCAATCGTGATGGTTCCCTGGTAAGGATAACGTCCCGCGGTGGTGCGGGAGCCGAATTTGGAGGGTTGCTCGTATTCGGTCACCTCGTATTCGACGTGGCTGGTCTTTCCCGACCAGACATATTTGCTCTCGTAGGTCGAACCCACTCCGCGCTCGCCCTCCGACGTCCATCTCGGTTCCTGGACGGCATCAACCCACCTTCCGAAGTTCTCGATATTCGACACGAACTCCCACACGGCCTCCACGGGGTGGTCCATGACAAGCTCTGCTGACGCCCCAATCCACTTCATGCCTTTCCTCCAGTTTGTAGCTTCCATGTTTCAAACCCCTATGATACATCCGAGAGCCTGAATCGGGTAAACGCCACGATCAGGAACGCGACGCCGAATGCGGTCACCGCCACCATATTCATTACCACATCCCCGAAGCCGGCGTCGAACAGCATGAGGTTGTTGAACGCCGTGTTGGCCCACCCGTGCGGGGTGAGCTTGCCGAGCGCCTGCATCCAATCGGGCGTGATGAACAGGGGCCACCATGAGCCTCCAAGCGGCGCAAGCACCAGGGACGCCAGCACACCAGCCGAGCTGGCCCCCTCCGCGGTCCGAACGAGCGCGGCCAGCATCACGCCAAAGGCTGATGACGTGAATACCACGACGAGAGATATGAGAATGACCGCGAGCGGCGATGAGCCCAGGTCGATGCCGAATGCCACGATTCCCACGCCCCACAGGACGACCACCTGCATGACCCCACGGTAGGTTCCCATAAGGAATTTGCCGAAGATGATCGACTCCCTCAGGACGCCGTTGGTCAGCAGGCGTTCGAGCGTCTGGTTCTTGCGCTCCCGCGCGATGGCCTCGGCGCTCAAGGCGGCGGCGAAGAAGATGAACATCGTGAGGTATCCCGACAGCGTGAAGTTGCTTGCGTTCGGCCGTTCTCTTTCGCCGACCTGCTCATCAGTGAAGCTGACAAGCTGGGTTGAAGCCGGGTCTGCAAAGTCAGGGAGACGTTGCATGACAGTAAGGGGATCCGCTTCCGGTGGAAGGAGAGTCACAGACAGCACGGCCAGTTGAGCGTTCGACACTTGTCGGGCTATGGTATTCGCCACCGCCTCGAGGGCAGCGGCGTCCTCTGGGTTATCGGGGTTCGTTACCACCTCCAGCACAGTCGTCCCGTCTCCCCCCATGAGACTATCCGTGAACCCGGCAGAAAACGCGATGAACCCGGGCAACGCTCCGGCCTCGACTTCCCGACGGGCCGCATCGTAGTCCAACTCCTCAATCGTGAAGGTGTCACCCGCCGCCAGCCCGTCGATGATCTGTCGACTGAGGCTTTCCTGCCCCTCCTCTCGCGTCACCAAAGTTATTTCCAGAGTTTCGTCGTCAGACAGGATGCCGCCGAGCGCCAGGGTGAAGCCAAGCGTGAACAGCAGCGGAAAGGCGAACGCGAACACGACCGCGAACCGGTCTTTGAAGAAGATCCGCGTGTCCTTGCCGGCGAGAAGCAGCGACTGGCGAACGAATGTGATCACCCTAGCGTCCACCTCCTGCCGACCGGAACAGCAGCCGTGCCGCCACCAAGCCCACGACAGCTACGCCGCCCATTACGGCGAGCTCCGTGCCCTGCGCGGCCAGAGTCTCAGAGCCGTCCACGATCCCTCCGATGGCGTCGATTGCGTACCGGTTAAGGGTAAACCGGCTCAGCATTTCCAAAGCGCTGCCAGGGACCAACTCGAAGAAGGTGCCCCCGAACACGGTCATGAACATCGTTATGGAGACCGCCGCCCACGAAGCCTGGTCCGGGGTACGCGCGACGGCGCTTATGACGAGGCCGATTGCGCTTACCGCCGCCGCCAACAGCAGGGCGACGGCCAGAGTAAGAAAGAAGGCATCGAGTCCGCCGGGACGCAACACAACGAAAGCCAGAGCCAGCAAGATGACGGCCTGGAACATCGTCCGGGTGATGCCCGCGAAGAATTTGCCGAGGAATAGCTGATTCGAGGTGAGCTGTGTGGTCAGAAGCCGTTCAAGGATGCCGTTTCTTCGTTCTTCGACGAGCGCCTGTGCGCTGAGCATAACGGCAAGCAGGAGGATCATGACGAGAATCCCCGGCATCACTCGGTTCACTGCAAAGTTGTCCTCTTCGACGCCGATTGCTTCAGTCCGCACCGTCACCGGAGGGGCCAACGTCGTTATCCGCTTGGCCTCGTCGACTGCCTGGGCGACTGCCGAACGGGGAACATCCGCGCCCTTCGCCGCTTCGTTGACCAACGCCCGGACAAGAGACTCGCTTGCGATGTCCTGGGCCACTCCACGGATGATGCTGGCGACGATCTGGCCTTCATCGCCTCCCGATCCACGACGACGGAACGTGATGCCTGTCGGTTTACCCGCCTCAAGGTTCTCCGTGAAGTCGGTCGGGATGATGGCCGCGTAGACCACGGAAGAATCGTTAAGAGCATCGTTGATCTCCCGCTCGGTGTAGAGCTTGACGTCGAGACCGTCGACCTGCTCAAGTCTCTCAAGCAGAGCTTGGGACATCGCTCCGCGGTCGAGGTCGGCGACGTGGGCCGTTGCGTTGAACGTCTCCTCTCCACCGAACGCGCCGTACATCAGCGCGAAGAGGACGATAGGCAGCAAGATTCCAAACGCCAGGCTCAGCCGGTCGGCGATATACCGCTTTAGCTCGACGTAGGCTATGTCGAAGGGTTTGAACATCTGGACGTCTCAAGAATCTAGTAGACCGAGATCATTGAAATGAAGGGTAGGAGAGATTGGAGCAATATGGCTGTGCACTCGCCTTATCAGACTTTCTGGATTCCTGCCTTCGCAGGAATGACGGGTTGTGAACTGTATCACAGGCATGGCACGTAGTCGGAATGAACTGGCATTAGGTACCCGCAAATCCAATCATGTTGAACCACTAGGCGAATGCTCTAAAACTACACTGACCGGGCAACGGATGAGGATGAGTTGCAAGACGCATGGAACGCATGGAGAGGCATCACAGATTCGGTCTGGGCCCTGGAAAGACCCACCGCGACAGATTCGGTTCGACATCGCCACACGGGGATAGCAGCAAGTCGCGCCTGACGTGACTCCGTCCGCCTGCCGGCTGACCTTCGCCTCCGGCCACGACTAGACACAGGTCTTCGCTTTCCAAGCGGAAGGTCTTGTCTTCACCATACTTAAAGCGCTGATGTGGTGACTCCGAGCACGACCTGACATACACGCTTCCTCCGTCCGCCTCAAGGCACCGGTCGTGTTCGACCAAGTACAACTGTCCGTTTGATGGTCGGTTGAACGCGAACATTTCATCGTCCGCTCCCGGTTTGCAGGTGTGCGCTTGAAGGGGACTGCTGACATTCAGGTTTGCGCCAAATCCCGCAACGTCGACGCAGTAGAACTCCGGTTCATCGAGAGGGTCTTCGAGCATCACCAGACTCTCGGACGGTATTGACCCAGTGACTATTTCTGTCGGTGTCGGTGGGGGTTCAGGAGTAGATGTTGGGACTGTTGTTGGAGTAGGAGCAGGCTGCGGTGGGGTGGAGGTGGGCTCCGGCGTGGACGTTGGGGACGGCGTTGAAGCCGTTTCCGAGGAACATGCCAACAAGGCCAAACCGATTAAACATGCAAGTAGGAAAGCTTGTTTCGGCATTGGTCCTATTGTATTCATACCGCGTAGGAGGCGCACTCTCGCCGTTCGCTAGTCGCGCAGGCTCCTTCCCGTGAGGTTGAGGAAGACCTCTTCCAAGGTCGTCGAGTCCGGGTCGCCCACCTGCGATTTGAGACCGTGTGGAGTATCGAGTGCGATCAGCCTACCGTTGTCGATGATGCCGATACGGTCGCAGAGCCGGTCGGCCTCCTCCATGTAGTGGGTCGTATAGAGGACGGTCATACCCTCGTCGCGGAGCTGCAGGATCGTGTCGAAGATGTGGCTCCTCGACTGCGGGTCGATGCCGACGGTTGGCTCATCGAGCATGAGCAGCGCGGGGGTGTTCATCAGCGCGATGGCGATGTTCAGCCTGCGTTTCATCCCACCGGAGAACTTCGCGACTGCACCCTTTGCGCGGTCGGTCAGACCTACTCGGTCAAGAATGCCGTAAGCTCGTTCCCTGGCCTCACCGCCGCGAAGTCCCGCCATCTTGCCGAAGAAGACGAGATTGTCGATGGCCGACAATTCGGCATAGAGCGCAATGTCCTGGGGACAAACGCCGATTAACTGCCTGACCCGGTCACTCTCGCCGAGCACCGAGTGGCCGCCGATGGTCACGTCGCCACTGTCGGGGCGAAGTACGGTGGAGAGTATCCTGAGGGTAGTCGTCTTGCCCGCGCCGTTCGGACCCAGGAGTCCGAGTATCTCCCGCTTGCCTACAGCAAACGAAACTCCGTCGACCGCCAGGACGGAATCGAAGCTCTTGTGAAGATCGGTGGCGACAAGGAAGTTGTCATCCACTTCCGATACAACCATCGGTCACGCTTAAATAGCCGGACTAACCGGGCGACTGCGTCACCCTCAAACTGCGGTAAGTCGGAATCCGGCGGTTAGCCTGCGGCCTTGTTGAGGTCCGCGCCCGCGGTGAATCCTACGCGCTTGTGGGCAGGAACGGTTATCAACTGACCGGCCTGTCCACCTCGAATGGGCTTGACCTTCCGAGCCTTGACTTCTCGGACGGAGAACGATCCGAAGCCGGTGAGAACAACCTTGTTGCCGTCGGCCAGCGACTCGTGAATGGAACTGAGGACGGCGTTCAACGCACGCTCGCCCTCTACTTTCGATCCGCCCAACTTGCCTGCAACTTGTGCCGCAATATCGCTCTTACGAAGGTCTGCCATTGAGTGCCGTCCTCCTTAACATGATCCCCTTGGTGATAGTCCACCTGGCTAGGTGTTAACTCTTGCCAGTCTAGCAGGGGATACTATTGAGAATGATAGATGCTGTCAACCCCTGCATTACTGAAAGAGACAATAATTGCGATTGGAAAATGAATGAGGATCAGGGTGGACGCCTCTTCCCCGTGTCTTGCCACTGAGGGAATCCACGAAAGCTCCCTTTGCAATCACTTCTAACCACAAAGGCGAGGACACGTTATATCGAGATAGGATACGCCGGATTGAACGGTGAGGGCGGTTGGCCTGTAACAATTCGGCTGTGGCATGGCCGTCCGCCCGTTCAGTATACTGAACGCAGTAGAGGTCCGGTTCGGATAGGGAGGCATCGAACACATTAATGTTCACCCGCAGACCGCTTCCATACGGAAGACCGCCATTTGCAGAGCAACCGGCGGCCGGCCCGGCGCATACCTTGCAGCCTACGCTAACTCGCTTCAAATGGGCCAACCCTGCGGTTTTGTGGGCCTTGGTGGGTGTGGGTGTGGGGTTCGGGATTGCGTGGGTCCTGTTTACCGCGATCACGCAGGATAGTGGCGATCTCCCTTCCTACTTCAGCGAGGTCGGCCAAGACAACAAAGACCTGCCCCCCCTATATGACGAGAAGATAGTAAGAACCGTGTTCGAGACGGCCTCTCCGGCGGTCGTCGAGGTGCAGACCGTCATGCAGTTTGGCCGGAGGATCGGTGACGGCTCAGGATCCGGATTCTTCGTCGATGACGAGGGTCACATTATTACGAGCGACCACGTAGTGGAGGGCGCCCGTGAGATTACCGTACGGCTAAGCGACGGGCGTGAGCTATCCGCCGTCAAGCTGGGCCATTCGCAACACGACGACCTCGCCGTTCTGAAGGTCGACGCGGACGCGGTCTCCGACATTCGTCCAATTCCTTTCGCAAACTCCGATGAGGTCTCTATTGGCGAGATGGCGATCGCTATCGGAAGCCCGTATGAGAACCGCAACTCGCTAAGCGTGGGAGTCGTCAGCGGCAAGGATAGATCAGAGACACGCATCCAGCGGGCAGACTCATTCACGGGAGTGGGCGGACGGACGATAACCGACTTGATTCAGACCGATGCCGCTTTGAATCCCGGCAACTCGGGAGGGCCGCTGCTGAACGCCGAGGGAGAGGTGATCGGGGTCAACTCCTCGGTCAGGGTCCAAAGCGGGGTGCAGATCGGAGTAGGTTTCGCGGTCGCCAGCAACACGGTGATGCAGATTCTGAACGAACTCAAGAATCCGGGTGAGTTCACACGTCCATGGCTGGGGTTGAACGGGCGCGATATCGAAGACCTGCCTGTTTCGCCAGGTCAACTTGCGGTCGAAGCCGGGGTTTATGTGGTCAAGGCATGTGAAGGCGGTCCAGCCGCGTCGGCAGGCATAAAAGACGATTACCTTGCCGTAATAATGGCTCGCGGCCGAGGGATAAGTGGACGCGGTGATATTGTCACAGCCGTTGACGGTAATCCTGTGGAAAGCATGGTAGACCTTCTTTCTTACGTGAACAATTTCAAGGTCGGCGACCGGATTACGCTTGACTTGATTCGCAACGGCGATCCGATGCAGATCGACATCACGCTCGCCAAGTGGCAGGACACCTGCGAATGATTCCTTCATTGCCGGACTCTCTATCGTCTGCTATGGCACGAGCGTGACTCTACAACCTGCGAGGCAGAGAGATTTCCTCTGAACAATCTGACGCAGTCATAGTCGGGGGCGGAATCGCGGGCATAGTTACCGCCTACTACCTGACGCGGGAGGGTCTCTCGTGCACGGTCGTGGAACGCGACCACGTTGCGAGTCACGCATCCGGGTTCGCGTATGGAGGCATCGGCCATCTCGGACGCAGGGGAAGTCCGGGACCGAACCACCACGTTGCCGCCCTGAGCGCCGTCCTTCACGCGGAATTGAAGGACGTGCTGTCGGAAGAGAATGACATAGACATCGAGTACCGCACCAAGCCGGTTATCTCCCTCGCCTTCACCGACGAAGAAGCCAGCGCCGTCAAGGCCAACATGGCGTGGCAGGAGCTCGAGATAGGTACTCCCGCGCGTTGGGCGGACTTGAAGGACGTGCTGGAAATCGAGCCGCGCATAAACCCCGCAGCGATAGGCGCGGTGATCACCGAGGGCAACACGAACCTGCATCCGCAGCGCCTGACGCTCGCCTTGTCGCGCGTGGCCGAGCGACAGGGAATGACGATTCGAACGGGAACGGTTACGGGACTTCGCCGAGAACACGGTCGGGTCACCGCCGTGACTCTGGGCGATGAGGAAATTGCGACGGGTCGTGTCGTCCTTGCCGCCGGGCCATGGACCGGCCTGATGTCGGAGTGGCTCGGCGTGAATATTCCCGTTGAACCGCTCAAGGGCCAGATTCTGCGCCTCTGGGCGCCGGGGCCTCCGGTCCCGGGGTCGATTTCGTGGTCGTCACAATACGCGACCTCCAAACCCGACGGGCTGCTGTGGACGGGCACCACGGAAGAGGAAGTCGGTTTCGACGAGACAACGACGGCGGACGCTCGATCCGAAATCCTGGCTTCGGTTACTCACATGCTCCCCTACACTGCCGACGCGCGGGTCGTCATGCAGACGGCCTGCCTCCGTCCGGTGACTCCCGACAAAGCGTTGCTGCTCGGACCCGTCCCCGGCTGGGAGGGTGTGTACCTTGCGACCGGAGGCGGTCGACAGGGCATCTTCCTTGGGCCGGGCACAGGACGAGTGACGGCAGATCTCGTCCTCGATAAACCTTTGAGCGCGCCGATTGAAGGCCTGACGCTCGACAGGTTCAGGTAGCCTTACTTAAGTGCTCTCCTCAGCCGACCAGGAATTCGATGACATTGCGGGGCGAGTCCTCAACGCCACGTGGAAGTTCTATCCCGACCGCGCCTCGAAAGAGGGCTTGCATGAGTACGACGGCGGGCTGACGGATATCTCCCCAACATCCATTGCAGGGCGTGTGCGAGAAGTGGAAACGCACCTCGTTCAACTGCACGGTCTGAATGAGGCTCTCATTTCCGACAACCGCAAATTCGACCGGCGGATACTCATGTCTGCGCTTCGGGAGGAGAAATTCCGACTGACCGAGCTAGAGACCTATCAGCAACGGCCTATGGACGCGCTCGATCACATCGACGTGAGTAACTACATCCTGCGGGACTACGCGCCACGGGGAGAGCGAGTCGAGGCACTGACAGCGGCACTTGAAAAGGTTCCCGGTTATCTGGAAGCGCTCCAAACGGGACTCGACCCGGAAGTAGGCGCACCAGTCATCGAGGCGAGCATCGAGGCATACGAGGGCATGAGGTCGTTCTACGACACGGACCTCTCTATACACGTGTCGGGACTGGTCGAGGGAACGGCGTTCTCGCGATTCGACGAGGCTCGCCAGGCAGCCTCACTTGCGCTTCAATCGTTCGTTGCTCATCTACGAACGATGCTGGAAACGTCACCCTCCGACTTTGCCATCGGCGCGACCAATTTCAGGTGGATGCTCGAACACGGCGAGATGGTCGACCTATCGATCGACCGTCTCGAAAGCATCGGGGAGCAGGACCTCCACCGCAACCTCATTCATCTCCGCAAGCTGGCGACGGACATATCGCCCGAAGGCGACGTGGTCTCTCTTCTGCAGGAAACGAAGAAGAACCACCCGGCTGCTTCGATGCTCACAGCGGAGACGAGAGGCACCCTCGATGACATAAGGCAGTTTGTACTTGAGAATGACCTCGTCACGATCCCGTCGAACGTTCCGTGCCTCGTGAAAGAGACTCCCGCGTTCATGCGGTGGGCCTTTGCGGCTATTGACCTGCCCGGCACGTTCGAGAACACGGCGGACGAGGGGTATTACTACGTCACGCCGGTCGACGCATCATGGACGGAAGCGGAGAAGGACGAATGGCTAACCAGCTTCAACTATCCCCTGCTCAAAAACGTGTCCGTACACGAGGCCTACCCCGGACACTATGTCCACCACCTGCACTCGAAGAACGCAGCGTCCAAGCTGAGCCTGGTGTTCGGAGCCTACTCATTCCGGGACGGCTGGGCCCACTACACCCAAGAGATGATGATCGAACAGGGATTTGGAGGCAACGATCAGCGCGTCCAAGCCATGCAGCTCATAGAGGCCCTGCTTCGGAACTGCCGTTTCCTGTGTGCGATCAGGATGCACACGCAGGGGATGACCCTAGAAGAGGCGAAGCGCTTCTTCATGGAACAGGCCTACCTGGAGCCTCTGACGGCAGAGCGTGAGGCCCTGCGCGGCGCGTTCGACCCGATGTACCTCAACTACACACTCGGCAAGCTCCAGATCATGAAGCTCCGAGACGACTACAAAGCACGAGTGGGAGAGAATTTCTCGCTGAAGGAATTCCATGACAAAGTCCTTTCGTTCGGCGCGCCTCCAATTCCGCTCATTCGGGAGGCGATGTTGGGTCCGCTAGGCGGCCCGCCGCTCTAGTACGGCATCGCCGGGCCTTGCGCCCAAGTTGACACCTCTCCGGCCCCTCAATACAATCCGCTCACTCCTCGCCTGGGAATCGGAGCTGTACGGCACGTGCCCTCCAACGGCCCTGAACTGAATGCCCTCAACGTCGTTCTCGCCGCCGTTCCCATAGCCATCCTCATCGTCACGATGCTCGTCTCGGCGCTCAAATGGAGCGCGCCGAAGGCGGGGGCGGTCGCGTGGCTTGCCGCGGCAGGACTCGCGCTTCTCGTCTTCGGGGCCGACGAGCAAGTCCTCGCCATCGGCAGCTCGAAGGGGCTGAGCCTCAGCCTGTTCGTTCTCACGATCATCTGGACTTCGGTGATGCTGTACAACGTCATCGAGCGCATAAACGGCATCACCGTGATCGGCAGGACGATCACAGGACTCGTGCGCGACCCGCTCGCGCAGGCGCTGGTCGTGGGCTGGGCATTCTCCGGGCTGATTCAGGGAGTCGCGGGGTTTGGCCTTCCGATAGCGGTCGTGGCCCCCTTCATGGTGATGATAGGTTTCCGGCCCGCGACGGCCGTCGCCATCACGCTCGTCGGGCACGCATGGGCGGTGACCTTCGGGTCGCTCGGCTCTTCGTACTATACGATCCAGCTTGTGAGCGGGCTCGACGAGCGGGCTCTCGGCGTGCAAATGGCGGCGATGTTCGCCCTCCCGACCATCCTGACCGGGTTCGCAGTGGCGCATCTGCAGGGCGGATTTGCGTCGGTGCGGCGCGGGGCCTTCGCCATCGTGGTGATGGGCGCGGCGATGTCATTGGGACTGTGGGTCACGGCGTTCCTCGGCGCATACCAGGTCGCATCGGTCGTCGGCGGCCTCATCGGGTGTGTCGCCGGCTGGTGGATTTCTCGCCTCCCCATCTTTGGGCTCCGTGGCGAAAACAACGGAGACGACTCATCGGAGGCGGAACCTGCCGCCAAAGCGGAGGGAATCGGGTTCCATACGGCCTTTCTGCCATACTATTTGCTATTCGGGCTGAGTCTCCTCTCGCAGCTGCCACCGATTCGCGAGCTCGGTTCCAGCCTGTACTTCGGACTCGACTACCCCTCAACCGAGACCGCGCTCGGATTCAATGTCGACGGTCAAGACGGCTACGCGAAGATCAAGCTGTTGAACCACCCTGCCCCGTTGATCGTAGCCTCGCTGCTTATCGCCTACGTGGTATACCGAGTACGCGGACACTGGAGAGGGGAAATCCTGCGCTCGGCGGGCCGCAAGACCTACGAGCAAGTCATCTCGAACAGCGTCGGCGTGGCTACGATGGTGATGATGGCGCTGGTTATGACCGACACGGGCATGACGGCACTGCTCGGCTCCGCCATCGCGAAGGGTACTGGTACCCTCTTCCCCATATTCTCCCCGTACATTGGTGTGCTGGGGGCCTTCATGACGGGCAGCAACACCAACTCCAACGCCATGTTTGGCGCGCTTCAAGTCGAGACGGCTGCGGCGCTGGGCATTGGCCTCGTGACCATCGCGGCCACGCAGTCCATCGGAGGCTCCCTCGGTTCGTCCGTGGCCATGTCAAAAGTGATGGCGGGCACGGCGGTCGTTGGACTTGGTGGGCGGGAGCGTGAGGTGCTCGTGAAGACGATCCCCTACTGCCTGATCTTGGTCCTGGTGGCAGGAGTGCAGGCGTGGGTTATCATCAACCTCTTGGGAGACGTCTGGTGATCGGCAAATCGAAGGTACAACAGATTGCCCTTTGGGTCATGGCGGCGGATTTCCCGCTGCTGTACCTGGGAGCGATCACGTTCGAGTCCATGCCATTGACGGTTGCTGCGCTGGTCATCATGGCGGCCGCTGCTATCGCGGCGGGCATCGCTTTTTAGGAAGGCTGCGATGAGTCCGGCAAAGAACCTTCTGGTCATGCAGTCGGGCGGCCCGACGCCGGTCATCAACCGCAGCCTTTTCGGAGTCTGCGACGAGGCTGCAAAGTCTGGGGCTTTCACCGGAGTATTCGGCGCTCATGGGGGAGTCGAAGGTGTACTCAGTGAGCGAGTGTTCGACCTCGCGGCGATCTCGACTGCCGCCTGGCCGGCCATTGCTGCTGCCCCGGGAGCCGCTCTCGGGACGACACGCAAGAAGTTCTCAGATAGCGATAGCGAATTGCCGAGAGTCATTGAGTTCATCGAACGACGTGAGATTACCCACTGGCTCATTATCGGGGGCAACGACTCCGCATCGACGGCGCTTACGGTCGGCGCGGAGGCGAAGGACGCAGGGCGCGATCTCAAGGTGCTCCTGGTTCCCAAGACCGTCGACAACGATCTCGTCGGCACGGACCATTCGCCCGGCTACGGCAGCGCAGCTCGCTTCGTAGCCGCAGCGACACAAGGGGCGGGACGAGATGCCGAGGCGATGGGCCCCGCCGCGCCGATAACCGTGATCGAGGTCGCGGGACGAGACTCCGGCTGGCTGGCCGCAGCGTCCGCACTCGGCAAGCGAGAGCAACGAGACGCGCCGCATGCAGTCGTCACGCCGGAAACACCGTTCGACCCGTCGCGAGTCTTGTCGGGAATCGAAATGGCGTATCGCCGGTACGGGTTCGCCGTCGCGGTCATCCAAGAAAACGTCCGTGACAAGGATGGCCGGCCTCTGACCGGGGACGGCATGCCGCTGTTCGTCGATGATTTCGGCAACGAGTACCACGAGGGCGCAGGCCGATATCTGACCACACTCATTGCGGACCACCTCAACGTTCGAGTCCGGTACGACCGGCCGGGGACCATCCAGCGGTCGATGGCCGAATTGGTGTCTTCGGTCGATGCACGGGAGGCCGAGGAGGTGGGTCGCGCTGCGGTTGGACACGCGTTGGACGGAGAGACGAGTCGTATGGTCTCGATAGTCCGTGTGTCGGACGATCCCTATACGGCGGAGACAGGGCTGACTCCACTCCAGCCGGTGGCGGGCGCTCACAAGACTATGCCCGCCGAATTCCTCGACTCCGAGGGAATGACGACCGGAGCGTTTCTTGACTATGCCCTTCCGCTCATTGGCGAGCCTCTTCCAACATTCGGCAGGATCGCTTGAGGTGTCCCTAGCGTGGCTTTTCGACATCACCTGATACAATCAGGCGGAAGAGGGAGGCCGCAATGTCCATCGCTTTAGGCAACCCAAAGGGTTCCCCACACGTTTAGGAATTCAAGAGGCCATACGAACGGCGGTGAGCTTCCAATCGTATAGGCATAGATGCGGCGAATTGATATGAGGTGTAATCTTCACTCTCAGGGAGGTGTATCTTGAGCGCACTGAAGAACAAGTGGGTCTGGTTCGGCGCGGGACTGATCGTAGGCGTACCTGTGGTCGCATTCGGATGGTGGCTTCTTGCGCCGCTGTTCCTCGATACCGAGGTGAACGAGGAGTTCCCCCTGACGGAGAACGCAACCATTCCGGCGGGCATTACCCAGTCTGAGGCCGAGACCGTGATGATGACCATGTCGAAGGTCGAGACCAAGATGGACGAGGCAATGCCGAAGGAGATGATGGAGGCCGCCAACGTCGTCTTGAAGTCTGGGAACTTCCGAGACGGCGACAGCTTCCACAAGGGAGAGGGCAAGGCTACGATCTACAAGCTCGCCGATGGTCAGCAAGTCCTGCGTTTCGAGGACTTCAAGGTCACGAACGGCCCCGACCTGCGAGTCCTGCTGGTGAATCACTCCAATCCGATGGGGCGTGGCGACCTCGACTCAGGGTACGAAGAGCTTGGCAAGCTGAAGGGGAACATCGGCAATCAGAACTACACCATCCCCGACAGCATCAACGTGGACGACTACGGCTCGATAGTCATCTACTGCAAGCCTTTCCACGTGGTCTTCAGCGTCGCGTCGCTGAACTAAGCCAGTCCGCAGGAAACCGTCCAGAAGCGCTACGATGATACAAGGTGTGACTCCCGTTCTCGGGGTGTCCGACTCGAAAGCGGCCGAAGAGTTCTACTGCGGCAAGCTGGGCTTCGAGTTGCAGTTCGCGTACCGCCCTTTCCGCGATCACGACGATCCCTGTCACATGGGAGTGAAGCGTGACGACGCGGTGATGAGGGTCTCCTCATTCTCCGGCGACGGCGTGCCGAAGACCGGGGTAATCATTTGGACGGACGACGTCGACGGCCTACACGAGGAGTTCGTGTCGAAGGGCGTGGAGATCGATATGGCCCCGATTGACCAAGTCTGGGGCCTGCGCGAAATGCACGTCCGCGACGCCGACGACAACAAGCTGAACTTCGCGCAGGCGCTGCAGACCGAATAGAGCGGACGACTCCGCCGTTACATCACCCTTCCCAGCCGCGGGTTGTTCGTGATGCCGGGTATTCGTCCTCGGCGGGCGATGGGGCGTCCATCCACCTCGTGAATGTCGACGTGGAACGGGTTGGGTCCGGTGGCGGCGATGTAGGCCCCGATGCCGAAGGTGTTGACGGGCGCTTCCGCTTCGACGAACTCGGTGATGCGCTCGGGGTTCAGCCCGCCGCTGACCATGATCTCCACGTGGCGGAAACCCGACAGGTCGAGCCGCGCGCGCACCTCTTTGATGAGGTCGGGAGTGGCGCCGCCCCTGGTCGAAGGCGTGTTGATGCGTATCCCGCGCAGCTTTTCACGGAGGGCGCGTGAAACAGCGAGAGCTTCCTCGCTTTCATCTCGGAAGGTGTCCACGAGGGCGATTCGTGGTACCTCCTGTGGCATGTGCTTGTCGAGCGCCTCCATCGCCTGGACGGTGCCCCCGAGCAACAAGGACAACGAATGCGGCATGTTCCCCGACGGCGTAATGCCCGCAAGTCGAGCACCCTGAATCGTCGAGCAAGATACGCACCCGCCTACGACGGCGCTGTAGCCAAGAATCCCGGCGACGTCCGGGTGTACGTGGCGCGCGCCCAGCGCCAGCACCGGCGTCCCACTTGCCGCATCGACACATTCTCGTGCCGCCGAAGCGAAGCCTGTACATTGGGCGAGTATGCCGCTTATGGCCGTCTCGTACAGTCCAACCGAGCTGTAGGGAGCTTTGACACGAAGGGCTACCTCCCCCGCGTCGATCGGGTCGCCTTCGCTCAGTGCCCAGACTTCGATCCCGCTCTCGGGAAGCACGCGAGACAACAGTCCGCGCACCTCCGTGATGCCGCAGAAGATGCCTGCTCGCCTTGGAGAAAACTCAAGGGCGACGACAGGGTTGACTCCCTCGTTGCGGAGGATAGTAAGCGTTCGCTGCAGGTAGACATCCGCGGTCTCGCCTACCAGCAGAGATCGACGTATCTCAAAATCGGCGTTTACCATGCATTCACCTGTGTTTTGGCGGGGCAACCCGCGTGTTAATGGTGAGCCGAATCATTTGCCGCAGGTATGGTAGCGTGCCATCCTTGGCTATTTCAAGCACACGCGCAAGCCGTTACGCAACTGTTCAGTCTTGGTGAGTTGGATTGCGAAGCCCCCCTCTCTCTCTGAATCTCTCCCCCGGCGGGGGCTGACAGGGGTAGGTATTTGACTATCGCTCCGCTCTCCATCGATGAGAAAACATCCCTGTCCTTGTCATTCTGAGCGAAGCGCAGCGGAGTCGAAGAATCTAAAGCGTCTGTCACAGCGTAAAGCTGATATGGAGAATTCTCATGCTGTTTTCACTCTTGGTCACAACCATCAGAGCGGTACTGGCTATCCGGTCTTGCGGTTATGGATTTTAGATTCCTCGCTGCGCTCGGAATGACAGTGAGACGGGGCTGGATCGTAGCTGGAAGTCCGTTTTACCTACCCCTGTCAGCCCGGCGGGGGAGAGATTGGAGATTCCTCGTCGCTACGCTCCTCAAAATGATAGCAAGAGGAGAATTCCTGCATATCTCATCGACTCCGAACAGTTACGCCGTTACAGTTCAGGAAGATCCGCCTCGAGTCCATCATCAAGCTCGATTTCGAGCGTGGCCATGATGCGGGCCAGCATGGAGTAGTAGCCGACGAGCACGAGGTAGTCGAGGGTCTGCGAAGGGCCCAGCAAGTGTTCGATTGCCTTGAAGGTCGGCTCGCTCAGCGCACCGTCACGTATGAGCTCCTTGACGCCCTGGACGTAGACGCCCTCCTTCGCCGGAACGCCCATCGGGGCACGACCGCTTCTGATCGACTCGATGGTATGGTCGCTCACGCCGTCACGACGGGCTATCGGCTCGTGCTGGGCCCACTCATACTCGCAGTCCAATTCCCTAGCGACGCTGAGGATGGCAATCTCCCGAATGGAGGGATCGAGGGGCGACCGATACCGGATGTACTCCCCTACACTTGTGGCGACCTCGGCGGCGTCGGGGCTGTTGAGAAGCAGACGGAAGATGTGATCGACGCTGCCGCGAGTCTCGGCGATCCGGTCGTATACGTGCCGCTTGTCTTCCGGGAGGTCGTTCCTGCTTACATAAGGCAGTTTGGCCATGGATCAACCTCTCCCGCTATCCTCGACCGGTTTTGATCTTCTCGAGCATGATGGGCGGCAGAGGGAAGACCCAGCCCCTGTTGCTGATGATTTCCATCGCCAGACTACTCGGTATCGCGACGACTATCTCCGGCTCGATGGAGAACCGTCCGTCGAAACCGCCCATGGCGCTCCGAGCATGGACGCCTGCAAAACCTCCGGGATCGACGCCGTTTACGGCGTAGGAACTCTTGCCGCCACCGAAGACGGACTGCCACCGGAACGAAAAGCCGTTCGTCACCGGCGGCCCGGCGCTTGTAGTACCGCCGCCCGGCGTTACGACCATTCCCAGCGCTTTTACCGTGTATAGAACGTCGTTGAGGTCGCCCTCTCCACCGGCGCTCAGGCCCCAGTGGAGCCTGCTGATCTGATGGTCCGCCGCGTCCTGCGCGCCCTGGAAGCCGTGGGCTAAGCGGTCTTCGTCGTCGTTCATCGGGTACGTTCCGCCCGATGAGCCGGACAGATAGACCAAGCCGCTTTCGTGGAACACCATGTGCGCAATGTTCTGGTCGGCAACTGATGTCACGTTCTCCTCGAACGTTCCCAGATCAATTCCCAGTTCTGATATCCGGTCGTATACGTCGAAGTCACGGCGCAACACGTCGGGGATGGCCGCGTTGTCATAGTGCTTTCCCATAGGTGTTTGTCCTCGTGATCGAAATGACGGGCAACATGGTACCAGAAGAGACCATGTCGAGCCCTACTCAACCCTCTCGACCCTGATCTCCAAGCACTCGCGGTCGTTGTCACCGACCTTTGCCCACTCTGCTATGCGCCTTCCGACTACCCACGCAATGCCCTTCGACGTGACGATCAAGGGTACAGAGTCTCGCATCGAGTTCGGTATCTTCTCGTCGATCATGAAATCCTTGAGTTTCTTCGTCCCTGCCATGCCAAGCGGCTGGAAGCGGTCACCGTTAAGACGAGTGCGCACGCACAAAGACGCCACATCGACTGCAGATCCGAACCGCTCGGTGAATCTATTGGGAGACTGCCCGCCTTCATCGCGCGGAAGGCTATTCGATGGTATCTCGATTCGCTCGGTGGTGATTCGCCACTCACCCACGGTCGTCACTCCGGGAACGGTAAGAGGGGACGCATCGAAGGAAGAGGCGGCGAATACGCCGTCCCCCACGTATATGACCGCCGACCGTTGCTCCACAGAGAGACGGAGACCGTCAGGCAAATGGAGCTGCGTACCCGGCGATTCCAGGACGGCTCGCACCGTGTCCTCGATATGGACTCGTTCGATGCCCTGAGCATCCCCTTTGACTTGCGATAGAGCGCGAATGATGAGATGGGTCCGCACCGGCCCATCCAGTGCGCGGAACTTCTCACGGTCGATGCGTATTACGATTCCCTCTGTCGAAATAACCCGCGACCATGCCGCATCCACCGCGTTGTTCACTACCACAAGTGCGTCGGCCGCATTCCTCGATAACCGCAAGACGGCGTCGCCGAATGCCGGGTTCATCTCTCGTAGAAGTGGCAGCAGTTCCAGTCTGATTCTGTTCCTCGTCATATCCCGCGAGAGGTTCGACTCATCGAAACGGGGATTGAGGTCGAGAGCCTCGCAGTAGGAAAATGTGCCCTGCTTCGACAGATTCAGGAGGGGGCGAAAGAGCGTCGTGTCAATGTCCCCAATAATCCGCCTTGAGGTAGGCACCATGCCGCGCAGTCCTCGCAGACCGCTGCCCCTGATGAAGTTCATCAGAACGGTCTCGACCTGATCGTCCGACGTGTGGCCGAGTGCAATGGCGTCGGCTCCTTCCCGCTCGGCCACACGCGCGAGAAATCGGTATCGCACTTCCCTTGCCGCCTCCTCAAGAGACATTCGATGCTCTGTTTGGAATGCGGGCACGTCCACGGCCTCAACCGTACAGTCGACGCCGAGCTTGGCACAGGTCTGCGCTACGAAATCAGCGTCTGCAGCCGAGTCCTCGCCCCGTAGTTCGTGGTCGAGATGGGCAACGTGGAGGGTTAGGCCCAGGTCATCCTGTAGACGATGAAGGGAATACAGCATCGCAAGGGAGTCAGGCCCACCCGATACGGCGAGGACCAACCGCTTGCCTGTCAGTTGGGCGGCCTCTACGGCGATCCTGACCTCGCGCTCAAACTGTGTGACGATATCCGGCACACCCATTGATCAGCAAGTCCCGTCTACTCGACGCAAGTTCTCTAGCCTCGCGCTATTGCCAGTCCACGGCGATAACGTCGTAGATCCACAGGATGGGGATTTCAAAGCTAACCGCGCGGTCGGTCTCTTGGAAGGCCAGATCGAGAGTCTCGTCGAGATCGGTCGAGTGGAGACGTACGCGCTCGACGACGCGGCCTTCCGACTTACGGATGGTCACCGGGATGCCGACCACGCGCCGCGCCAGCGTGTCGGTAACCGGGGGCACCTCCTCCTTCCCAAAGGCCTTCTGCGTCTCCGTAAGCTGTACATCGTAGTTGATGAGATGAATGAGGGTCGTATCGCCGTCGGCGGTTTCAGTGAGGTTCATCACCGTAGTCGTGGGTGCATCGATCTCAATCGGCCAGTCGCCGTCCAGGACGTGCTCCAACGCCTCGCGGAAGAGCGCCAAGTCGGTGGAAATGCCCTGGTACCAGAACCGCTCGTCGGGGTCGCCGGGTAGGAAGGCCACCCTGCCCTTGCCGTACTCACTCTTCACAATGTCGGACGTTGCCTGTCCGTGATGCGCTCCGAACACGTCGGCAAGGGCGAAATCGTCCCTGATGCGGAAATTCTCGTCGTACAGCGATGTTTCGGCGGTGGCGATCAGTCCGCCTCCTTCCGCGACGAACCGACGAACTGCCTCGACTTCCTCGTCACTCATGCAGGCAGAGTTCGGGAGCGCGAGTACGCGATATCCGTGCTCCGTGGTCAGGTCCTCGTCCAGCGCCACGTTGAAGGGCATGTGCAGCTCCACGAGCGCCTGCGCGAGGCCGGTGATGTTCTGCGGCAGGTCGGACCCTCCTTGCGTGACGCGGTTCGGGTAGTACCAGTTTATCGTCGGCGTGGAGACGTGGAGCGCCATGTCGGCCAAGGGCTTGGCATCGACGTAGAAGCGCTCGTACTCCTGGAGCCAGGTGTAGTAGTGCCTGATGATGTCTGCCTTGACGTGCTCGTGCGTGAAGAGTGCCGCCATGATGTGGTGCGTCGCGCCGTTGAACGCGGACGACTCCGCGAGGCCGATCTTCATCTGGTCGGGCGTATGGGAGCCGGGCTTATTCTGCCGGTACCAGATGGGAGTGTTCTTGACGCGAGAGCCGTACTTCCAGTCGACGACTGCGTTGATGGCACGGGGCATTCCCCCCGCGGGCGGGGACTCCAGCCTTGGAGCACCCCGACGCTCGAGGAGGATCAGGTCTACCTTGTCCGCGACAAGATGCGTGGCGGAACCTTTCGCGCCTCCGCCTCCCATCCATGGCACCGCGAGATTTGGGTACACGACGATATCCGGGTTAAGCTCGTGGGCGTAGTCGACGACCATGCCCATGGCGTCGGCGAAATACTCGTCGCGGAACTCAACGAACGCCTGCCAGATAGGATCGTCCCACTTGGGAGGCCAAGGCAGCTCACATTCCCAGCCGAGCTTCTTGGCCGTGTATTCCCGGAACTTCACGCGGCATACGTCGCAGTAGCAGGCCCAGCCCGCAGCGGCGGCCTCGTCGTCATAGACGCCGGCCAACTCTCGCGGGACGAAGCAGTTGTCGTAGAAGAGTGAGTCAGGCTCGTGCTCGACCGCCTTGGCGATCATCTCCTTCAGGTGGTTGCGCCAGTTCGGGTTGTTCAGACAGCCCATGTACCGGTCGGGATGTCCGAGATAGATGGCAGGTCGTCCGTCTGCGTACCGCATCAACCAGTCCCGCGACTCGGGGCGCTCGTGGAACATGGGCTTCCAGTTGATGTTCGTGAGCTTCATGTAGAACGCCACGAACAGGCCCTCATCGTGGCACTGCCGCACGAAGGGCTTGATGAGCCGCCAGTTCCACCGTTCCTTGTCCTCGCCGGACGTTCCAGTGAAGCTCAGGAGGATGTGGTTGGCGTCGAGGCGCTTGGCGATCTCTATGATCTCAGGGCTGTAGCTGTTGACGTCGTCCTTCAGATACCGGGTATTTGCAATGGTGATCGGTCGTGGAAGCGGCATTGAATGACCTCCAATTGGGTCGTGGCGCGGGCTGCGCCAACTCAGTGTACCGAGGCTAGAGCCGATTTCGCCTTCTCAGCATATATTGTTTCTGCGTCCAGGCGCACGAATTGGATTGAATGGCAATTGAACCTGACCGCACGAAGTCGAGGCGACGCTCCTGACATTGCTGATTTGAGGTCTGACTACGGTACTACAGCAGGAGAAAACCTCGAAATTTGTGACATGCTGTGACATTTTGTGACATTTTTCTCATTATTGTCAAGTTCGGCAGTGGTCCTGCTCGAAAGTGTGGAGGCAGAGAATCGGCATATCCGAGCCGTCGGATGCAGAACGAAGTGAAGTTTGACGGAGGCGCCTTAGCCGGTCGCTGAGGTGCTCCGTAGTTTACAATTACCTGAGTTTTTCGTCGGAGAATCTCAGTGGAAAATGCAGCACGGCCAACGACTATCGCCGAACTACGAGCTATGGCGGAGGCGAAGATGGCGCCCGACCAGCGCTATTTCGTCACGCGGGGAATAGGTGAGAACTGGACCCGAGACCGCAACCGCGCAAAGCTGGACGAGGTCGCGTTGAATCCCCCCGTGCTCGTGGACACCACGGAGCGCGATCTTTCGACGACGGTGCTGGGCCGGCGAATTGAGTTCCCGATCATGTGCGCGCCTGCGGGCGGGCAGACTGGCAGCCACCCCGATGGCGAACTGGCAGTAGCGAGAGCCGCGGGAGCGGAGGGTACGCTGATGGCGCTTCCAACGGGTTCGGCTTACACCTTCGATGAAGTCGGTGCGGCGGCAACCGGGCCATTGTGGTTCCAGCACATTCACTACAGCGACGGCCTCACAGAGGAATACCTGCCGCTTCTCAAGCCCGCAGGATTCTCCGCGCTTGTTCTCACCGTCGATGTCGTCGGCCCATTTCCGATGGCGGACGCCTTGCTCACCACGCCGTCCATTCCCTCGAAGATCAGGTCGTTCGCCAACCTAAGGCAAAGGCCCGACCTCACCGACGAGGGCGGTTTCGCGGAGTGGGAGCCCCCTAATATCACTTGGGACCGGCTCGACTGGCTGCGCGAGCTGTCAGGAGGGCTGCCGCTTGTACTCAAGGGTGTCCGAAGGGCCGATGACGCACGACGCTGTCTCGACTACGGTGTCGACGGCGTCATCGTTTCGACGCACGGCGGGCGACAGTTCGACGGCGGTCTCTCGTCCATCGAGCTTCTGCCTCAGTTCGTGGACATCCTGGGAGACCGGGTTGAGGTGTTCTTCGACTCCGGCATCAGGTCCGGTCTCGATGTGTTCCGGGCGATGGCGCTTGGAGCGCGGGCCGTGTTCGTGGGGAGGCCGGTCCACTGGGGGCTCGCCTACGACGGCGAGAACGGCGTCCGACTGATGCTCTCGATTCTCAGGGCCGAGTTCGACAAGACCATGGCGTACTCCGGCTGTTCGAGTGTCGATCAGATCACTGATGACCTGGTGATTCACGCCGGATAGGAGCATCCTTCAAGGAGCGCTACGCGCCGTACTTGTCGAGCAATCTCCGGGCTATGACGAGTTTCTGAATTTCGTTGGTGCCCTCGCCGATAATCATCAGGGGCGCATCGCGGTAGTAGCGCTCGACGGGGTATTCCTTGATGTAGCCGTAGCCGCCATGTATTCGCATGGCCTCCATCGTAACCTCGCCGCAGATCTCCGACGCGAACAGCTTCGCCATACCGGCCTCAAGGTCCACGCGACCGCCTTCATCTCGCTTACGCGCTGCTTCATAGGTCAGGAGGCGAGCGGCCTCGATCTTCGTGGCCATATCTGCCAGCTTGGTCGCGATGGCCTGATGATCTGCAATTCGCTTGCCGAACGCCTTTCGTTGACTTGCGTACTTGATGGCCGCCTCGAATGCCGCCGTCGCCACGCCGACGGCGCGGGCCGCGACGTTGATTCTTCCTGATTCCAATGCGTTCAAGACCTGACCGTAGCCCTTCCCCTCTTCTCCGCCGACGAGATTGGCGGTGGAGATGCGCACGTTATCGAATACCAGTTCCACGGTGTCTAGGCCTCTATAACCGAGCTTATCGATATGCTGTCCGACAGAGAAACCGTGAGCCGGTTTCTGCACTATGAAACAGCTTATCCCCCGGTAGCGCGGGTCCGCGTGGGGATCGGTCTTCGCGAGGACGGCAACGGCGTTTCCGTGCTCACCGTTCGTGATGAACATCTTGCTGCCGTTCAGAACGTACTCCTCCCCGTCCCGCCTGGCCGTCGTCTGGATGTTCTGCACGTCGCTGCCCGCCTCCGGCTCGGTCAGGCCAAGCGCGCCGCGGATGTCGCCGCTCGCCATCGAAGGAAGCAACCGTTCCTTCTGCTCTTCGGTGCCGAAATCGCTGACAATGGACGCCATGACGTGGTGCGTCCCGATGATTCCCGCAACGCTCATCCAGCCCTTGCTGAGTTCTTCGAAAATCATCGCCATCGTCGTCTGGTCGAGACCGAGGCCGCCGTACTCTTCCGGTATGGTGATGCCGAACAGTCCCAAATCGCGCATCGTTGGGACGAGTTCCTGAGGGTAGATATCCTCGTTGTCGTACCGAGAGGCGATGGGCAAGACGTCGTTCGCCACGAACTCTCGGACGAGACTGACGATCTGCCTGCGTGTTTCTTCCGACACTTGGGTCATGTGTCACTTTTGAGCGCGAAGTCGTCGAGGAGCATCTGAGTCATGGCTGCGTATGTCTCCTCCTCCGTTCGCTCATCAAGCTCGAACTCGTACTCCGAGAACGGAAGGCTCCGGTAGACGTTGGCATCGAGTGGCAGGAACGTTTCCGCGTACGGCACCCTGCGGTGAATCGCGTAAATTGATCCGTCCAAGACCTCGCCGAGCTTGCGCTGCAAGGGGCTGTCGGGGCCGTAGTGCTGCGACTCGAAGCGGTTCATCGCAGCGGCCTTCTTGCGGATCGTCGGGGTGATGTCGATGACGACGCTGGGAATACGTGGATTGTCCTGCTCAATAACGTTGGTCCGACCGATCTGCGTATGAAAGAAGACCTGTCGCACGGAATGAGGAGGCTTGTCACTCTCACGTATGGTCCTCGCGGTCTCCAAGGCAATCAGCGTCATTTGACCGGTGACGCCGTGCATTACCACCGAGTCGTTGGGATGGTGCGTGATGACGAAGTCGGGTCTGACGTCCACGATCACATCGGCAATGTCCTCCACGATCTGACGCTCGACCATGGGCACGTCGTCGTCGTAGCCGAGACAGCGAACGTCCGTCACCCCAAGTTCGGCGCACGCCTCCGCAAGCTCTCGCATCCGCTCTTGCTTGGCGGCTTCGATGTCAATTGGCTCGCCACGCTTGAAGGCGGCAACGGCTTTCTCGTGGTGGGAGACTCCGTACGTCGGCGCCAGGGCGACAACCACGTCGCCTCGCTCGACATGAAGGGCCATTGTTCCACCGGCGTAGAGTACGACATCCTTCGGATGCCCGCCGATGCTGAGAACGCAAAGCCTCCTATGGGTCTGCAATTCCCCGCTAGAAGGGCTCGTGGTCATTCATCCACCTCGACCTCGATGTCCTCCCAACTCGTTCCCCCGTCGGTCGTTCGCGAAAACTTGGACAGCGAACCACCCACGAACATCGTGCCGTCACTCGCGAAGCTCGGAGAAATCTCGAGCGTGCGGAATGTCCGGCCCTTGACCAGGGTGTTCTCGTACTTCTCACCCTGGTCGTTTGAGACGAAGACATTACCGTTGAGCGAAGCCATGAAAACAAGGCCATCCCTACGGAAGTTCGGCGAAACAACGAGCCCCACGGTCTTCAGGCTTGTGAGCCCCTCGTCGACAGGCCGCCAGAAGTTGCCGCCGTTGGTCGACTTGAACGGACCCTCCTCTTTGGTTCCAAGAAAGACGGTCTGGTCTCGAGCGTAGTCCGGTGAGAACCGAACTACTGTTGCCCCGCCTCGCTCGAAGGTACCAAGACCACGATTTATCTCTTCCCATGACTCGCCGCCGTCGACCGATCGGAAGACGCCGTTGCGTCCCGTACCTGCGATAACGGTCCGGTCGGTCGCATACTCAGGGGAAATGCCGATGGCGAGCACGTTGCTGCTGGGAAGCCCTACCTGCTCCCACGAGTCCCCCTCGTTCGTCGAACGGAAGATTCCTCGGAACTGGGTACCCGCAAACAAAGTACGGTCGCTCGCGTAGTCGGGCGAAATGGCGATTACCGCGACGCTGCGACGCTCCAGACCCCTAGAGGTCTGTTCCCAGAGGTCTCCCTTGTTCGTGGAGCGAAATACGCCGTTGCGAACGGTGCTGATGAAGACGGTATTGTCGTTGGGGAAGCTGGGAGACATGACCACGTCGGTCACCACGCCGTCGATAAGTCCGTCGTTGCTCCGCGCCCAGGTATCGCCGTAGTCGAAGGATCGGAACACGCCACCGGGGTCGGTCCCAACGTAGACAGTCCCGTCGTCCTGAAAATTGGGAGAGAAGGCGAAACTAATGAGGTCCTCAGGGTCTGAGACTATGCGTATGGGAGTTGGCGTCGGTTCCTCGCTCGGCCCCAAGCACCCGGAGAGTACCATCCCGCTCATCAATAACAACGCTACGACGCAAACGACCCGCATTTTCGAGACTACCTCCTTGTGCACAAACGCTCCGGTTTGCTTCACGCCTTCTCAATCGTAACGCCGAGATTGAACGACCGAATGCGGTCGCGATACAACTCGGCGTGCTCCAGCGGACAGGTTATCACCACTGCCCGACCCGTATTGTGGGCTTCCAGCATAATGCTAATGGCGTCTTCCTTGCCTAGAGACTCCACGCTCTTCAACAGAGCTGCCACGACAAAGTCCATGGCGTGAACATCGTCGTTGTGCAGTATCACCGAATACGGTGGCAGGATATCCCGCAATTCCTCGACGAAACTGCCCGTCTCGGTCGTCGCGATGGTGTCCCCGTGATGCGGCATGAGTGCAACCGTCCGCCCCTTCGGACCAGATGAATATATGGTAGTATCCGCCTATGTCAATGGCAACACTAAATGATGGGCCGTAAGTTCGTGAACGCCGTGAGACACAAGCAACTGCCGTATGCGGTCATGATATTCGCAACCGTTGCCGCCTTGGTCGGAGCCGCTTGCGCGCCGGAAGACGAGCCGTTCCCATTCGACTACCACGGCACACCAACGCCTACCCCTATCCCGGTAGCCAACGCGACGCCCGAGAAGATTATCACCCACAAGTACGACGTCATCAGCAAGGGCGAAACGATCAAAATCGCGGAGTGGGACGACAACACCCTCAAGATGCTGAACTTCCTAGCAGGCTACGTGATCATCTTCGGCTTCGACCACGCCGTGGAACTGGTCGACCTTGAAGACAGGCACTATGGCGATGCGCTATTAGCAGGTGACGTTCATCTCGTTCTGTGGATGGAGGACGATTGGTACGATTCAACCGGGGCCGACGCAGGAATACTCAATATAGGCACGCTGTACGAGGGCGAATCAAACCTACTCATCGGAGCCAGTCCGGCGCTTGAGGAGGCTTCAGAGGAGATTGTCGATTTTCTTGGGAGCTTCGTTCCGGGCGACGAGACCGTAGAATCCCTCGCCTCGCGGATTACCGGCGGACGCATCGGCATCAGACCGAACGTCGCCGGGGTGAAGTACTTCAAGGAAAACAGCGAGACTTGGGCGCAGTGGATCGCCCCGGAGGTCGCCGAAGGCGTTCAGACCGCTATCGATGACAACAAGACCGGCCTCATCAACCGCAAGTGCATCCCTGATGGGGGTAACCAGAACTGCATCCGCTAGGGGGATCCCCCGATTACACGTTGCTGTCCAGCCAGTCCAGCACCTGAGGCAGCAGTGTTGCGAGCACACGTCGGCTGAGCACGAGACCCCAGTGCGAGGAATCTGCGACGTAAATCTGGTCGCTCGCCATGCCGACTCCGTGATAGCTTGGCTCCGTCGGATAGTAGTCGTTGAGACCACCTATGATTTCGAGCATCGGGCAAGGCATCCGCTCGATGAGAATGCCCCTCATTCGCTGACTCTTCATCAAGAGAGACTCGTCGCACAGGGACGACTGGGCAATGCGCCGTTCTTCGGTTGTGAGATCGGGCATGTGCGGCAGAAGGCGAGGATCGCTGTCCAGCGTATAGCCGATCTCCTCCGGCGTTTGGATGCCGCATTCCAATTCGACGGACTCATCCACCTTGTCCACGGGCGGATCGGGGTCAATAGCGACACATGCGGCGTACCCGCCTCGTGATGCGGCGATGACCGCAATGTGTCCGCCCATGCTCCATCCCACCACGACCGGTGGCATGTCCAACTGGCCCGCGACGGTATTGACATCATCAACGTAGTCGAAGATACCGACGCGAGTGAGGTCCACGGTGCTGCTGGCCCCGTGCCCTCGCAGATCGAGGTTGTATGTCGGCCACCCCGCCTCGACGAATGCCGCCTGCCAGTACGTCCACACAGGGGCCGACGTTCCAGCGCCGTGAATGAAGATGACCGGAGGCTTTCCGGTTAGCTCGGCAGGGAGCTTGGCGACTATCGAAAGCATGGTTACGTTCGAGTTCTCCCTCGATTGCAAGCTGCGTGATCGAGAAAGACCAGTTCCCCTGCGGTGAGTGCCGAGCGGTCGAGATCGACAATGGGAACGAACTCCGACGACAGCTCGTAGTCGTCTTGCACTTGTGTCTCCTCGCTATCGCCTGCGCATTCCGCCACGAAAATGGGCCAATAGAAGTCGGGGTATAGAAAGGGATAGTTCGGCGGCTTCGGCGTCTTATGGCGCAGGTGCATGAAGCCCAGCGGGTGTACGTCGGTAATCTTCACGCCAGCCTCTTCCACGAGCTCCCTTCGAAGGGCGTCCAAGTGCGATTCTCCGGCCTCGACCCTGCCTCCGGGATGGATGTGGGAGCCGTCCACGTTGTGCATGAGGAGTATCGACTCGTCACGGAACACGAGGGCCCGCACGGAACTCACAAGTTGCGGTGGCGGCTCATCGCACGTGATGAAGGAGGAAATCGTCAACTCAATCTCGCCCGCACTCCACGTGTGAACCTCGACGTTAACCGGCGAATAGTCCCTCAGGAACTCGTCGGCCACGTGGTCGGCTGGCATCCGTGCAGCTTACTTGAAAAGAGGTGCTGGCCTCTCGAGGGCCTGCTGGAGCCGTCGCATGAAAGCGGCTGCGACAGCCCCGTCGATGGTCTGATGGTCGACGGTTAGGCTCAGGGTGAGCATCTCACGCACGACGACTTCGTTCCTTCTGACTACCGGCTTTTGAACGGAACGGCCAACGCCGAGAATGGCGCTCTGACCGGCGTTCAGGATGGGCGTGAACCCGTCCACGATGCCGAGAACGCTGACGGTGAACGTCCCGCCCAGGACGGCATCCGGCAACAGAGTTCCGTCTTTGGCTTTCGTCGTGAGGTCGTCCATCTCGGCGGCGATCTCGGAGATGCTCTTTTGCTCGACTCCCTGTATAACCGGCACGATCAGGCCCTCGTCCAAAGCGGCGGCAAAGCCGACGTTCACCTCGTCGAATTGGTGGACCGTACCCTCGCTCAGGATGCTGTTGATGGCGGGGACGCGGCTGATGGCTGCGGCGCAAGCCTTGATGATCGCGTGGGCGAGCGTGATGGTCGTGTCGGAGTCCTTCGACGCGTCCCGTCGCATCTGCTGTACGTCCGTGACGTCGACCTCTAGGAAGAACGAAAGCTGGGCCGTATTGGCGATGCTCGACCGCATGTGGTCGGCGATGCCCTTCCTCATGCCGGTCATCTCGACGGACGAGGAGGGAGTCGGAACACCTGGCGGCAGCTTGGATGCGGTCTGCGATTCGGCATACGCGCGAACGTCGGCCTCGGTGATTCTCGCGCCGCTGGTCGGCACCTCCGCGATGTCTATGCCGAGGCTTGCGGCGACCTTTCTCGCTCCGGGCGTTGACCTAACGGGTGCCCCGTCGGTTCCGGCGGCACGACGCGACGGCGCCGACCGAGACGACCTTTCGGAACGGGCGGCGGCTCGCCGCTCAGCGGGCTTCTCCGCTGCGGGAGGCTCTTCACCCTCTGCCAGGAAGTACCCGAGAACCTGGTCTACCGGGACCGTCGCTCCGCTGTCGGCAACCGTGTGGAGTATGCCGTCTTCGGCCGCTTCGAGGTCGTACGTCAGCTTCTCCGACTCGATGGCGGCTAGTGGTTCACCCCGCGTCACGGCGTCGCCGGACGACTTGTTCCAGGTCACAACCCCCTCGGTCATAAAGTCGCCGAGTCGCGGCATGACTATCGGAGTCGCCATTATCTAAAGCTCCCTCGTAAGAAATATGCTCATGTGAGTTGAAGTGATGTGCCCTCCGCCGTTAGCCCATTACCTCGTTGACGGCGTCGATGACCTTGTCCGGCGTGGGCATGTAAAGCGCCTCCAGCGGGCGGCTGTACGGCACCGACGTGTGAGGCGGATTCACGCGCACGGGCGGGGCGTCGAGGTAGTCGAACGCCTGCTCTGCGACCAGCGCCGAAATGTCGCTCGCGACGCTGCAGCGCGGGTAGTCCTCGTCCACGATGACCACCTTGCGCGTCCGCTGCACCGATTCGAGGATGGTCTCCTCGTCCATCGGCGAGGTCGAAAGCAGGTCTATGACCTCGGCGGATATGCCGTCATCCGCCAGGGCGTCAGCCGCCTGCTCGGCAATGTAAGTCGTGTAGCCGATGCCGACCAGCGTGACGTCGTCTCCTTCGCGCAGGATGCGCGCTTTGCCGATAGGGAACTCGTAAGCCTCCTCCGGCACGTGCACGTTCGCGCTGATACCCATCAACTGTCGGTTATTAAAGAGGATGACGGGGTCGTCGTCCCGAATTGCCGAGATCATCAGGCCTTTCGCCGTGTACGGGTCGGACGGCACCACGCCCTTCAGGCCGGGGAAGTGCGTGAAGATCGAGTAAAGGGTCTCGGAGTGCTGGGCCGCCGTGTTCAGGCCCGCGCCCATGCCGGTCATGATCGTCAGCGGCAGGGTGATCTTGCCGCCAAACATGTAGCGCATTTTCGCGGCGTTATTCGTGATCTGGTCGGCGCAGACGCCGAAGAAGCTCACGTACATCAGCTCGACGACGGGTCGCAGTCCCGTGGCTGCCGCACCGACGCCCGCTCCGATAAATCCGGCCTCGGAAATAGGAGTGTCGCGAACTCGGCCTGCTCCGAACTCCGTGATGAGGCCCTTGGTCAGGCGCATCGGACCGCCCCAGGAGTCGATTATGCCCTGGTCCTCGCGGCCCGCGCCGCCCGCAACGTCCTCGCCCATGACGATGACCGCAGGGTCGCGCCGCATCTCCTGCCGAAGCGCCTCGTTGATGGCCTGGATGTACGACAGGTTTCGTGTCGCCGTTTCGGTTACCATGCTGTTTCTCCTAAAAGTTGGATATTCGTTGTGCCGACCGCGATCTCGCCGACCTACGCGTAGCTGATGTATACGTCGGTGGTCAGCTCTCCGTCGTCGGGGAAGGGACTCTCGTCGGCGAACCTCGTCGCTTCCACCACGTCAGCGAGCGCGGTTGCGTCTATCGCCTCGATCTCCTCCTGCGTTGCGACATCGTTTTCCAGCAGGTAGGACACCATCGTGCTGATGCAGTCGCGGGCCTCGTAGTAGTCCTCCTCTTCCTGAGTGCGGTAGGCAAGCGGGTTGTCCGCTCCGAAGTGTCCGAGATAGCGGTAGGTCTGCGCCTCGATGAAGGTCGGACCTCCGCCCGCTCTGGCCCTCGCGACCGCCTCGCCGCCGATCTCGTACATTTCGAGCACCGACTGTCCGTCGGCAATGACACTCGGCATGTTGTATCCTTCCGCCCGTGCCGCGATTGACTCGCCGGCGACCGAGTACTCGACCGGCGTGGACTCTGCGTAGCGGTTGTTTTCGCACACGAAGATGACCGGCAGCTTCCAGATGCCCGCGAGGTTCATGGCCTCGTGGAGCGTTCCCTGGTTTGCCGCGCCGTCCCCAAAGAAGACGACCGACACTTGATCTGTGCCACGCACCCTGGCGCTAAGTCCCACGCCTGTCGCGACCGGGATATTCGACCCTACGACGCCGTTCGCGCCGAGCATTCCCTTGTCGATGTCCGCGATGTGCATCGTGCCGCCCTTGCCCTTGTTCGTCCCGGTGGACTTACCGAGCAACTCGGCCATCATCTGATTGATGTCGAGGCCCTTGGCGATGCAGTGGTGATGGCTCCGGTGCGTTCCCAGCACGTAGTCATCGTCCCGCAGGTGTGCGCATACTCCCACCGGCACGGCCTCCTGCCCAATGGACGAGTGCATACCGCGCAGCTTGCCCGCGTCGGCCTCGCGCTTCGACTGCTCCTCGAAGCGGCGGATGATCACCATCGTCTTGTACATCCAAAGCAGCGTATCCCTGTCGATTCCGATGGTTGTCGTCGCCACGATGACGCCTCCAATGTTCTAGCTGATAGTGCGCGATATGATAGCAGGGTGTGCAAATGGTGTCACGACAGCCGTTTGACCTGCCTGAAAGCGCGTCCTACACTGAGCGTGGACACCGCTTCACGAGGACGACGCCATGACGATTTTCGACGCGCATGCACACTGCTTCCCTCCCCTCGGTCAGGACCGGGGCATCATGAGTACGCGCCTCGCCGAGCACCAGTACCATGTCCGTTTCCACAGGCAGGGCATACGTCGCACCCGTGACGATGCCCTGATGGACTCTCCCCTGCTCGCGGGTGAGCAGGACGGCGTCTCTTTCCAGCCGGACGTGGACTTCCGCATCGGGGAGTTTGGCAGAGTCGAGTTCACGGTCGAGGAAGAGGACTACTACATCCAGTGGATGCCGCCGACCTTGGTGGACATGTCGTCATCCCCGGAGTACATGATCGCCCAGATGGACTACGTCGGCGTCGACCGCGCGGTGATCCAGCACGACCGCATCTACGGAAGGCTCGACGATTTCCTCTCAGACTGCGTTCGCAAGTACCCCGACCGCTTCGTGGCGCTGGCACAGGTCGATGAGTGGCGAGCGGGCGAACCCGACCAGATCGAGCGGTTGAGGCACGAGGTCACGGAACTGGGATTCAAGGGCCTCTATTTCTCAACGGGCGGGTTGGTACATACCGATTTCGCCAACAATATCAACGACCTCGAATTCGAGCCGCTCTGGCAGGCCGTCGCCGATCTGGGCATTCCCATTCACTGGTACGCCGGTGAGTATCGCACCAACATCACGGAGGCATACTTCCGTGAGCTTGACGATATTCTTGAATGGGCCAGACGTCACCCTGGAATTCCGTGCGTATTGACCCACGGCCTCAACCAGATAAGCACGCTCCGAGGCCAGCCGGGTAGGTACGACATATCCCAAAGCACCATCGATCTCCTGAAGCTGCCGAACTGGCACGTCGAGCTGATGCTCCACATCATGGCTTCCGACTACGAATTCCCTCCGTACAACCCGGAAGTCCACGAGGTGGTACAACAGCTGGTGGAAGAGGTTGGAGCCGAGAGTCTCGTCTGGGGATCGGACATGCCCGCGTGCGAGCGCACGTGCACCTACAAGCAGTCGCTCATCCTGTTCCAGACGCAGTGCGACTTTCTAAGTGACCGGGAACGTGCGTTGATACTCGGTGGGAACCTAGAGCGTCTGTATCCGGCGGACTAGCACAGGATTCCGTCGTCTCATATTCAGCCAACGTGATTGTAATGCGTAATGCGACTACGTCTCTATTGCGTAATTGTTGACTCTACACCTCCTCAGGACGTACACTCTCTTTTGGTGTCTGAACTTGGTAGGCGAGAAACATCAGAGTCCTAAAGGGAGAACATCCGGATGACCGAACAGAACGGATATATCGTAGACGCGACCGGAGTCCACAAGACCTACAGCACCGGCAAGGTCACCGTCCCTGCCCTACGCGGCATCGACCTCAAGGTCAGGCGCGGTGAGATGGTCGCCATCATGGGGCCGAGCGGCTGTGGCAAGACCACCACGCTGAACTGCCTGTCGGGCCTGGATGACATCGACGCTGGTACTGTGATAGTCGAAGAGCAGGTCATCCACGACCTGCCCGACGACGAGCGCAGCGACTACCGCGCAAAGCGCATGGGATTCGTCTTTCAGCTCTACAACCTCCTTCCCGTTCTGAGCGCGGTAGAGAATGTCGAAATGCCGCTGCTCGTTTCCGGCATCAGCTCGAAAGAGGCGAGGCGACGCTCTCTGGATCTGCTTGAGCAAGTCGGCCTTGCCGACCGCGCGGACCACCTACCCGGCGAGCTTTCCGGAGGCCAGCGTCAGAGAGTCACCATCGCGCGGGCGCTTGTCAATCGCCCCGCCATCGTATGGGCCGACGAGCCGACGGGCGACCTCGACAGCGAGACCGCACACGAGGTCATGGACCTGATGATCAAGCTCAACAAAGACAGCGGGGAGACGTTCGTCATCGTAACGCACTCCCGCGAGGTCGGTGAGATCGCCGACCGGATCGTCACCATGCGAGACGGTCTCGTCACCGACGACGGCCTCGGGGGAATGGTCCAAGAGCCCGCCGCTGTAACGACGTAGGTCCACGTTGCCTTCCAACCTCTGCCCTGCTCCACTCATCCCGTTTGCGTCTGAACTTGACGTAATTCCTAGTCTCAATTACACAAAAGACCTCCCCTGCCGCCTTTGCAACTTTGAGGTGATTTGATGGAAAAGCTGTTCGGCGTCCCGCTTCCCACGTTGATGTTCGTCCTTTCAGGCATATTCATCGCCACGATGCTGATCGTGATTGGTATGGCGGTTCGCAATCCCGTGATGCTCAAGTTGGGGATTCGTCCCATTTCCCGTCGACCCGGCATGACGGCCCTCATCATCATCGGCGTCATGCTCAGCACGATTATCATTTCCGCCGCGTTCGGCACCGCCGATACCCTGAGCTACTCCATACGCGATATCGGCATCAATGGGCTGGGAACGATCGACGAGATCGTCATCTCGGCTCGCGCCCAGGAGGGGGACCAATTCGGCCAGTCGTTTATCTCCATGGAACGCTACGAGGAAATCCGGGCCGACCTTGCCGGCGACGACCGGATCGACGGCATCATGCCGCAGTACACCCAGAACGTACCGGCCGTCAACCCTGCGGAAGACCTGAGCGAAGGACAGTTGAACCTGCTTGGCATTGACCCCGCACTGCTGGGAGGTTTCGGCGGCCTCAAACTGGCGTCGGGAAGCACAGCCGACCTTCAGGGTCTCGGGCCCAACGAGACATTCATGAATGAGGATGCTTCGGAAGAGCTTGATCTCCAGTCCGGCGGTGAACTGGAGATCTACGTCGAGGACGGCGCCGAGCGGTTCGTCGTCAAAGGCGTCCTCGAAGACGGCGGATTTGCAGGCATCTCCCCGACGATGATCATCTCCCTGGAGCGCGCTCAGGAGATGTTCGACAGAACGGGGCAGATCACTTCAATCATCATATCGAACCGAGGCGATCAACTGACGGGCAACGAGCTGAGCGATGAGGTCACGAAGGACCTTCGCGTGAAGTTCACCGACCGCGAGACGGCTGCCCGCCTGAAAGACCTTCTCAATGACGATGTATTTCTCAAGGCGCTTGAACTCGAACGGGACACTTCCGTCGGTGAAGACCGGAAGGAACGGCTGACGGAGGTCCTCACCGGGATACGGGCTCCCGATCTTACCGACGAACTGATCGACGCCCTGGCTGACACGGAAATATCGGGTGTCATCCAGGACGTTCTCGATTCCGACGACATGCGCGACATCCAGCGTGAGGCGACCACGCTCTTCAGCGAGCTCGCCGAAATGAACGTCCTGGACATCAAGAACGACATTCTCAGGGGCGCGGAACAGGCCGGTACCGCCATAAGCGTCTTCTTCCTTACCTTCAGCACGTTCTCAATTGCCAGCGGCATCCTGCTGATCTTCCTTATCTTCGTCCTTCTCGCGGGCGCAAGAAAGTCTGAGATGGGCATGGCGAGAGCCGTCGGCGCCAAGAGACGGAACCTCATAGAGATGTTCGTGTTCGAGGGCACTGCCTATGCCCTAGTGTCGGCCGCCATCGGCGTTCTGCTTGGACTTGCAGTCAGCGCCCTCATGGTAGGTACCCTCAACAGCATATTCTCCTCGTTTGAAGACGACTTTACTCTCCAACTCCACTTCACCCTGCCAACCATCGTTGTCTCGTACTGCCTGGGAATGATCATCACATTCGCCACCGTTGGCTTATCGGCCTACCGTGTGAGCTATCTGAACATTGTGGCGGCGGTACGAAACTTGCCGGAGAACCTCGTGCCGGTAGACCCTCCGGGATTCCTGAGCCGACTCCTCGATGTCGTCAAGGGTATCTTCCGGCCCTTCCTCTTTCTCTGGCGCGCGCTTCGATTCCTCATCAGGCGCGACTTCGTTCCCGCCGTGCTCCACGTGATATTCGCCCTCGTTTGGCTGACCGTAATCGTGTGGGTGGCAGATATTCTGATTCAACTCTTCAAACTCGTGTGGCCGTATCTCCTACAGGGCTGGCTTCTCTTTGTCATTGGCGCCGGCCTGACGGCTGCGTCGGTCCTCGTCCCGCCCCTAGAACGCGCGGCATTATTCGGTGGCGGAGTGTCACTGGCCTTGGCGGGGATAGGACTGTCGGCAAGAGCCTTCCTGGCGAGAGGAGACATGTCGCCTGCGCTCCTTGACCGGATCGTCTTCACCACAACTGGAATCGCAATCCTGGTCTTCTGGGCGTTGCCGTCCAGCGTCCTCGAAACGCTCCTCGGCGATATTGTTGAAGACTTGCAGGGCGATGTTGACATCATGTTCGTATCGGGCATCGCCATGGTCGGAGCGGCAGTCTGGACGGTTATGTACAACGCCGACCTGATCCTTCAGGGGCTTCACTTCATCACGAGTCGCCTCCGACAGCTCCGCCCGGTCTTGGTGACCGCGATAGCCTATCCCCTCAGCTCCAAGTTCCGGACGGGCTTGACCCTAGCGATGTTCGCGCTGGTGATCTTCACGCTTACGGTCATGTCCGTGCTCACGGACACCTTCGGAACGCAGTTCGTCGAGACGAGGGTTGCCACGGGCGGATGGGACATCGAGGGGAGCGTCAATTTCACTACACCCATCGATGATATTCGCACGGAAATCAATGGCATCGATACCGTCGACATCACTGATTTCGAGGCCATCGGCGGATATACGCAAATACCGATGCAGGTGCGTGAGACCGAAAGTGACAACCAAGAGTGGAACCGCGTACTTTTCCTCGCCGCAGATGACGGGTACCTCGAATCAAGCGAGTACGAGTTCAAGCTCATCGCCGACGGATTCGGCTCCACGACGAAGGACGTATTCGAGGCCATGCGAAATGACCCCAGTCTCGTCGTCATAAGCGGATCGCTGCTCAGCGACACACAGGGCGAGCAGGGCGAGCAGATATCCCGCGTCTTCCACGAAGTGGGCTACGACGATGAGTCGATGTCGTCCATTGAGATCGAATTGCGGGAGCCGAATACTCGCGCGGAAACAACCTTGACGGTAATAGGCGTCATCGACCGCGTCCATGACACCGGTTTTGTCGGCCTCGGCATGATCGGCTCCAAGACCGCCGTCGACGAAGCCGCTCCGTTCCCAATTCCCATCACGACCTACCGCTTCAGGGTCAACGATCTTGACGAATCAAAAGACATAGCCCGGAACATCGAACGGGCCTTCCTCGAAAACGGGATGCAGACAACAGTGCTGGAGGAAGTCCTGAAGGAAAACTTGGCTGCGCTGCGTGGCTTCTTCCGGCTGTTCACCGGGTTCATGGCGCTGGGCCTGTTCGTCGGAATCGCGGCGCTTGGAGTGGTAAGCACCAGGGCGGTGGTCGAGCGACGGCAGCAGATCGGCATGCTGCGCGCCGTGGGCTATCGCAGGGGCATGATCCAGCTGAGCTTCCTGATCGAGTCGAGCTTCGTCGCCGTCTTGGGCATCATCATCGGGACGGTGCTGGGGCTTGTCCTCTCCTACAACGCGGTCATCGACATCCGCGACGAAGAGGGCCTCGACACCATCCAATACGCGATCCCCTGGATACAGATGATAATCATCCTCGGTGTGACGTACCTCTTCTCTTTGCTGGCGACTTACATTCCGGCACGCCAGGCGTCGAAGGTCTATCCGGCGGAGGCCCTCCGGTACGAGTAGCGGGCATAGCGCGTCGGTCAGTTCAAGCCGGCGAAACGCCCGGGAGCGAACTCGTCAATGGGCAGACACGTTTCGGCTCGCACAATGAGATCGGCAAGGACTCTTCCCATTGCCAGAGCGAGGAGGACGCCCTTCTTCCCGCCTCCGGTCGCGAGATAGACGTTGTCCCGTTCGGGGACCTTGCCGAGTATCGGAAGGCCGTCGGGCGTCCTCGGCCGGAGGCAGGCGGTCTGCTCCAAAATGCGGGCTTGCGTCACGGAGGGAAGGACACGCGCCGCCCTCTCAAGCAGGTCCTGCCTCGCGTGCGAGGTGGTCGAAAGATCGAACCCCGCCTCTTCCTCCGTAGCCGCGGCCCAGAGCTTGCCGTCCGCCTTCTGCACGACCGCGCCGGGACCTGCGACGTGGTACTCCAGCGGAGGGCTCAACCCTTCGAGCCGGACGATCTGCCCCTTGAGAGGCGTGACCGGAATGTCGAGACCGGTCCACTCCTCCATCGCTCCGGACCAGGGGCCGGTGGCGACTATGACGGCATGACATGCTATCTCGCCCTTTGCCGTCCTCACGCCTAGCGCACAGTCGCCCGACCACATGATGCTGACCGCTCGCTCCTCGACTATGCTCGCGCGCCGTTGGCAGGCGGCATCCATCAGCGCCCTCGTTAGTTGTTGACTGTCCACCATGCCGAGCCTCTGCAACAGGACGGCCCCCACAACCTCGTCGGCAATCCGGTCGTCCAGGGCGCGAACGTCCTGGCCGTTAAGCCACCGCGCCGAGAATCCGTCGGCTGCGTTCCAGCGTTCCATCTCATCCAGCAGCGGAGGAACGTCGGCCTCGTCCAGCGCGACTTCGAGGTGAGGCATCATCCGGCCCTGGAAGTCGATGGAGGATTCATCTTCAAGCCGTGGCCACAGCCGGAGGTGTTCATCGAATGCCTCTCTTGCGAACGCCGCCAAACGACCGGGAATGAGGGCACCCGAAAGCGGATTCAGCAGACCGAGCGCGTATCCTGAAGCCGCGCTTCCTATGCCCTGATGCTCGATCACGGCCACGTCCAGACCTTCGCGAGTCAGATAGTAGGCGGCGGAGCATCCAGCTATTCCTCCACCTATGACGGCAACATCCACTGTTCGTGCCATACGTGCCTCTGAAAGTAGCCTCGGTTGTGCAGCTATTGCGGCGCTCATATAATATCAGTGTCCACTACTCCGCAATGACGGTTCGACGCGCCTAGTTGCGCTAAAGGTAACTCATGGAAATCCTCGAATACATGGAGACGCACGGCCACGAGCAGCTGCTCATCTGCCACGAGCCGTCGCAGGGTCTCCGAGCGTTCATAGCGATTCACGATACGACCCTCGGCCCCGCCTGCGGAGGTCTTCGCGTATGGCCGCACGAGAGCGAGGACGACGCCATCATGGACGTGCTTCGCCTGTCCCGTGCGATGACCTACAAGTCCGCCGTCGCGGGCCTCGACCTGGGAGGGGGAAAGGCCCTCATCATGGCCGATCCGCGCACCGACAAGAACGAGGCGATGCTGCGCGCCTTCGGGCGGCACGTGGACTCTCTCGGCGGTCGCTACGTGACGACCGAGGACGTGGGAATGACCCCCCACGACGTGGAGTACATCGCCCAGGAGACGGAGCACGTGGTCGGGTTGCCGGAGTCGCTGGGCGGGAGCGGGGATACGTCGCTCATGACCGGACTCGGCGTCTACCTCGGCATGAAGGCGGCGGCGAAGGCGACTTGGGGTTATGAGAGCCTGTCGGGCCGAACGGTGGCATTGCAGGGATTCGGGCACGTCGGATCCAACACGGCCAACCATCTCCTTGAAGAGGGGGCCAAGCTGGTTGTGACCGATATCTTCGAGAGCGCCCGCCGGAGCGCTTCCGACATGGGCGCGACCGTCGTGGAGCCGGACGACATCTACGACACCGAGTGCGATATTTTTTCCCCCTGTGCCTTGGGTGGAGTGCTGAATGGAGATACCATTCCACGCCTCAGGTGCGAGATCGTGGCGGGCGGGGCGAACAACCAGCTACTCTCGGACTCAGACGGCGACCTGCTCGAAGAGCGCGGCATCACCTACGCGCCCGACTACGTCGTCAACGCGGGCGGGATCATCAACGTGGGTTCCGAGATTGGGGGAGTCTATCGCAAGGACCGGGCGCTGGAACTGACCAAGCGAATCTACCGGACGACGCTCGACGTGATCGAGACCGCTCGCTCGGAGGGCATCACCACCAACGCAGCAGCCGCGCGTATCGCGGAGCGTCGGATCGCCGCCGTTCGCGGCCTCAAGGCGATGCTCTAGGCCGCGCTCCGCGGTCGTTTGAGTTGACCTCACCTCGCTGGGAGTATGTGACATGGAACTTCGGGAGCTTGGAAAGACCGGTCTGAAGATCACACCTCTAGGACTTGGCCTGGCGGAGATTTCGCGCCAAGACCGGATGGGAGGCGACGTGTCCGCCGCTTCGAGGGTCTTGCATGAAGCCCTCGATAACGGCATAAACTTTCTCGATACGGCGGCGTGCTACGGCGACACGGAAGCACTCATAGGCGAGGCGGTCTCACACCGCCGGGACGAGTACGTGCTGGCGACGAAGGCGGGTCACTCAGTAGGCGACGCGCCGGGCGAAAGCTGGACGACCGAGACCATCGAGCACTCCATCGACCGCAGTCTGAGGCTGCTGCAGACCGACTACGTGGACATCGTGCAGCTTCACTCATGTGACGTTGAGGTGCTGGAGCGGGGAGACGTAATCGACGCGGTCGTTCGCGCTCGCGAGGCGGGGAAGACCCGGTTCGTCAGCTTCAGCGGGGATAACGAGGCGGCAAAGTGGGCAGTCAGGAGCGGGATCTTCGCCACGCTGCAGACCAGCTACAACGTCGCGGAGCAGCACGCCCGCACGAAAGGGCTGTTCGACATGGCGCAGGCGGCGGGCATGGGGGTGATACTGAAGCGCCCGGTCGCCAACGGCGCGTGGTGGAAGGACGAGAGTCCCTACCCCTACGCCGACGAGTATTTCCGGCGCTCCCAGCTAATGAAGGCGGCGGGCCCGTTCGACCACGACCTGGACGACAAGGTGCTCCTGGTGACCGGCTTCGCACTTGCCGAACCCGCAGTCACGACGATCATCACCGGCACTCACAACGTCGATCACCTGAAGTCGAACATTGATCTCGTGGCGAATCGCCTTCCCATCCCCGACGGTACCGTGCGGGAGCTTCACGAGCGCTTCGAGCAGGTCGAAGACGACTGGCGGCAGCTAACGTAGCTGCGGGGAAAGGCTAAGCCATGTACATTCCCATCGACCAGCCATTCGACTTGGAGTCCACTCTTGCCTGTGGACAAGGTCATCGCTGGCTTTCAATAGGGGACGACGAGTGGTACGAGGGCGTGATCGGCGACAACCTAATTTACATTCGCCAAATTAGTGAGGGCCTTGAGTTTCGTACCATAGCGGACAAGGCAGAAATTGCACGTCAACTCCGATGTCACTTCCGTCTAGAGGATGACATCGAATACATCTATGGCCACTTGAGTAAATGCGACCCCAAAATGGCCATGCTGGTGCGGAAGTTCAGAGGGTTGCGAGTGATGCGGACCGACCCATGGGAATGTCTGGTCTTCTTCATACTGACCGCCAATGCGGAAATCGACCAATCCAAGGAAAACATGGAGCGCATCGCGAGAAAGTTCCGCACCAGTCAGCCATTGGACGGTTCCAAGGAAACCCGCTACGCCTTCCCAATGCCGTCCGATTTGTGTGAACGTGGTGCGTTGGAGAAGTTGGAGAGGTTGAATTTTGGATTAGAGGACAAAGCAGCCAGGATATATGAGGCAGCCTGCGCCGTTCGCAGGGGGCAACTGGATTTGAACACGCTTAAGAAAGAGCCCGATGTCATAAAGGTCATACAGAAGCTAAAGCAACTGTATAGTGACTCTTATACCGACGCTGGCAAGACTGTGAACTGCGTGGCACTGTTCGCCCTCGACAAGCTGGATGGGTTTCCGATCGACACACATATCTTCAAAGCTCTAAATCGCCTCTACGGAAGCGAGCCGGGCTATCCAAAACACAAGACGTCGGCAACCGTTGGACGTTGGAAGTGGTGCCGAGAGAAGTTCGGGCCTTACGCGGGCTACGCGAGCCAGTTCTTGTTCACGTACAGTTTTCGGTGCATTAGCTAACCCAACAGCCGTTTGGCAATGATCTCCCGCATCATCTCGGAGGTTCCGGCGGCGATGGTCCAGAGGCGGTAGTCGCGGGCGAAGCGCTCTACGGGAAGCTCGCGCATGTATCCGAGGCCTCCGTGCATCTGGACGGCCTCGTATGCGATGCGGTTCGCCATCTCCGTGGAGTAGAGCTTGGCCATGGAGACCTCGGTGACGCAGTCGTTGCCGCTCGCGAATGCCTCGACGGCAGTGTAGGTCAGGCGTCGGGCCGCCTCCACGTCGACTGCCATGTCGGCGATGCGGTGCCGGAGCGCCTGGAACTCAGCAAGCGGTCTGTCAAAAGACTCGCGGTTCTTGAGGAACTCCAATGTGTCGTCGAGGGCTTGGCCTGCCGCAGACACGCTCAGCACTGCGGAAAGCAGCCGCTCGCGCTGGAGGCCTGAGGCGAGTTGATAGAACCCCCTGCCCTCTTCGCCGAGCAGGTTCGCGTGAGGCACCCGAACGTCCTCGAAGACCAGTTCTGCCGTGTCCGACGCCCACATCCCAGTCTTGCTTAGCTTCCGGCTGACCTTCAGGCCAGGGGTGCCCGCCTCAACGAGGAATTGCGAAAGGCGTTGGTGCTTTGGCCCGGTGCCGCACGTCCTGGCGGCGACGAAGTAGAGGTCACCATAGACCCCGTTGGTGATATAGGTCTTGGCGCCGTTGATTATCCAGTCGTTGCCGTCACGCACTGCGCGCGTTTCGAGGGAGGCCATGTCGGAGCCCACTCCCGGCTCCGTGATTGCCAGCGCGCAGACCTTTCGTCCGCTGGTTATGTCCGGCAGGAATCGCCGTTTTTGATCGTCCGAGCCGACACGGCCCAGCCACGGGGACGACATGTCGGTATGGACGATGACGCTGAACGCCACGCCTCCCGACCGGCACCGCGCCAGCTCTTCCGCGAGCACGACGGTCATCCAGAAGTCGGCGTCCGCTCCGCCGTGTTGAGTTTCGTACTCGATGCCGAGTAGGCCAAGATCGCCCATGCGACGGAACAGGTCGCGGGGTATCTCGCCGCGCTCCTCCCAGCCGTCGACGTGCGGCGTTATCTCGTCCTGGACGAACCGTCGGACGAGGTCGCGGAACATATCATGTTCGGGGGTGAAGGGCATGGGGTGGCTACAAGGGAGTGCGGCGCGTTTGCGTCCCAGCTACTTGGCGTCCTCGCGTTGGCGGAGCTCGGTGCGGCGAATCTTGCCTGATATGGTCTTGGGCAGTTCGGCGAGGAACTCGACCTCGCGGGGATACTTGTACGGGGCGGTGGTAGTCTTGACGTGGTCTTGAAGCTCAGTCAGTACCGCCTCCGAGGGCTCGTAGCCCGGGGCGAGGACGACGAACGCCTTGACGATGTTCGTGCGCGTGGGGTCGGGCTTGGCTATGACGGCGGCCTCGGCTACGGCGTCGTGTTCCAATAGGGCCGACTCCACCTCGAACGGCCCAATGCGGTATGACGCGCTGATGATAACGTCATCGGAGCGTCCGATGAACCAGAAGTAGCCGTCCTTGTCTCGTGTGGCGCGGTCGCCGGTGTAGTACCAATCGCCTCGGAAGCAGTTCTCGTTCGCCTCATCATTCCGCCAGTATCCGGGGAACATGCCCACCGGAGGCTCCGGGGTCATGCGGATTGCGATCTCGCCCTCCTCGCCGTCGGGCAGTTCGTTGCCATCGTCATCGACCACGGCCATGTAGTAATCGGGCGCAGTGACGCCCATCGAACCGGGGCGATGCTCCATGCCCGGGAACGTCGCGGCGCAGAGGGTTGTCTCCGTCTGACCGTATGCCTCCCAGATGTGGTAGCCGGTCCCGTCGCGCCACATGTCGATGACCTCGGGGTTCACCGGCTCACCGGCGCCCATGCAGTGGCGCAGGGCCTTCGGCCTGAAGTTTTCGAGATCTTCGAGGACGAGCATGCGGTAGGCCGTCGGGGGTGCGAAGAAGGTCGTTATCGGGTACTTTTCGAGCGCCTGCAGGGTGGTGCCGGGCTCGTACTTGCCGCGCTGGTCCCAGATGAACAGGGCCGATCCCAGGTTCCACGGAGCGAAGAAGGCCGACCATGCCGCCTGCGCCCATCCGGTGTCGGAGAGGGTCCAATGCAGGTCGGTGGGATGCTGGTCCATCCAAAACTTGCCGGTGACGACGTGGCCGATTGGATAGTTGCTGTGCGTGATCGGGACCATCTTCGGGTAGCCTGTGGTGCCCGAAGTGAAGTAGATCATCATCAGCTCGTCGGCGGGGTTGTTCGGATTGGGCAGGTCGGCTGATGCGTTGGAGACCAGGTCCTCGTAGTCGTGATAGCCCCCCGAATCGTCTCCCACGACGATGATCTCTCGAAGGTCGGGGCACCGGTCACGGACCGCCTCCAGCTTCGGGAGGTTCTCCGAATCGGTAATCGCAACGGAGATCCCAGCCGCCTCTATTCGATAGGCGATGTCGCGCGGCGTCATCAGTGTCGTACCCGGCACCGACACGAAGCGTCCCCTGATGCATCCCAGCACGATTTCCCACCACTCGACGAGGCGGGGGAGCATGGTCATCACTCGTTCGCCGGGTTGGGTCCCGACGCCTGAAAGAGCGTTCGCCACCTGCTTGGAGCGTTGGGCAAATTCTCGATAGGTGACATCGCGAGGCCTGCCGTCGTCGCTGACCCAGAGCATGGCCCGCTTGTCGGGATCGCTCGCCCACTTGTCGAATACTTCGTACGTCCAGTTGTATCGCTTTGGGCGCGGAAGTTCGAAGGTGCGGTAGGTCTCGTGGTAGTCGCCGATCTGGTACTGCTGGTTCATCACGTTTGTTCCTCAGGCCGTCTCACCAAAAGGGGGAACCACGCCCCAAGAGCGCTCGGTCAGGCAGTATACCCAAGTTCGGCCAGAATCGCATTACGGTGTTCGTCGAGGGCGGGAGGTGGCCCGGTCGGCTCGACATTGCCCGTGGAGAACTTCATCGGCTGGGCGATGTACCGAAGACGACCGATCTCGGCAACCGAGCCGCGCGATACGAAGTGCGGAAGGTCGAGCGCCTCGTCGAGGTCGCGCACTGTGATTGCGGGTACGTCAACATTCATCAACTCGCCTTCCCATTCGGAAGACTGACGCTTGGCGAAGGTCATTTCGAGCCGTGTTTTGAGCTCCCCTGCCCGTTCGACACGCTGCTTGAAGGTGAGCCCTGAAATGTCACCGAGACCGGCCACGTCGCAGAGCCTCTGCCAGAAGTGGTCCTCGTGGACGATACCGAGGCTCAGCCACCGGCCGTCCGCACAGGCGAAAAGGCCGTATGTGGGGATGACGGTAACGTTTGGCGTATTTCCTTCTTCTTCGTTGGACGTGCTCTGAGCCTCGATTCCCACGAGAGACAACACCGCGTCGGTCATGGAAAGGTCGATGTACGCACCCTTGCCCGAAGACGTCCTGCTCACGACCCCGGCCAAGACAGAGATAGCGGCATACATCCCCGACGCAACGTCCGATATCAGGATTGCGGGAGGCCACGGACGGCCCTCGATTTCGGTCTGCGCGCCCATATATCCGCCGACGGCAAGGTAATTGACATCGTGGGCGGGAACGTTTTTCCAGGGGCCCTCCTGGCCGAAGCCGGAGATCGAGCAGTAGACGATGCCGGGATTGCTTGCGGACAGGGTCTCGTAGTCCGCGCCGAGACGCTTGGCAACGCCCGGCCGCGAGCCTTCGAGGACGATGTCGGCGCGTTCGACGAGCCGCAGCAGGATGTCGCGGTCGCCGTCGTTCTTGAGGTTGAGGGAAATGCTCTCCTTGCCGCGGTTCATTCCGGCGAACATCGGGGCGCTACTCTGGCGGAGTGGGTCGCCTCCGGGAGGTTCGACCTTGATGACTCTCGCCCCTAGGTCGCTCAGTATCATCGAGCAGAACGGGCCGGGTGTGTTTACGGTGAGGTCGAGGACGGTCAGGTTGGCGAGCGGGCGCATGGTGGGGTTATTCTACTATGGGAGAGGGATGAAACGAACGGGGCTCTTACTAACCGTTCTGCTTTTCTCCCGTCACATCTTGATTCCTCCGCATTCTTCTGCCTTTCATCGCCGACATGGTCAGCGCCGTTGCTCCGAGGGCTACGGCAACTCCTGACACACTCAGCGCGAAGGGCGCGTTGACGGCCTCGGCGAGGGCGCCCATCAGTAGGCCGCCGATGGCCGACGAGCCCCAGCCAAGCTGATGGATGCTCATGACCCTTCCGCGGAACTCGTCGTGTACGATGCTCTGTAGCAGCGTGTTGTTGACGGTGCCGAAGGCGGTGCTTGCCGCACCGACGATGAGTATGAACGAAAGGGAAGCCGGCAGATAGGTGATCTGGGCGAATAGCAGTAGGCCGATGCCATAGGTCAACCCGGTTGCCACCTGCAGCAGGGCGGAGTCCTTGAGTCTGCCGAAGAGGATGAGGAAGAGCGTCCCGCCCAGGCCGCCGACGCCGCCGGCAAGGAGGAGGTTCCCGTAGGTCTCGACACCGCCTTGGAGAACGTCGTCCGCGAACACGGGCAGGAGGGTGCTGAACGAGGAACCGAAGACGCCCGCGAGAATACCGAGGGCGACAAGGCTGATGATCGTGGTGCTGCCTCGCATGTACGCGAAGCCTTCAGCGAGGTCGCTCCACGGCATTGTCCGCTTGCGGTCGCCGATGTGGGGCTGCGGATCGACGAGCGCGAACATCACCACCGTGCCGACGTACATCGCACCGACGAAGAAGAACACCCCTTCGATGCCGAGCGCGTTGACCAGCGGGGCGAACAGGAACGGCCCGATCACCGTAGAGCCGGACATCAGGAGAGACTGCAAGACGACCGCGTTCATCAGGTGTTGGCGCGGGACGAGGTTCGGAATGATGGCCTGACGGCAGGGGATGTCGAACGACAGTAGGACGCCGTTCGCGAGGGAGATCGCTATGAGCTGCCATGGTTCTATGATGTCGGTTGCGGCGAGAACGCCCGTCAGCAGGGCCGTGAACGCGAAGAGTGCGCGCGTGGTCACGACCAGCCGCATACGGTTGACACGGTCTGCCACGACGCCTCCCCACATCGATAGCAGCAGGATCGGCCCCAGACCGGCGAAGGTCACGAGGCCCAGCATCAGAGGTGAGTCGGTGAGCTGGTGCATGAGCCAAAGACGGCCGGCCATGAGCGCCCAGATGCCGATGTTCGAGAAGGCGTTGCCTATCCAGAACAGGCGGTAGCTGGCGTAGCGGAACGCCACGAGCGGGCCGGCGGCAGGTTCTGTGGAGGGGTTAGGGAGGGCCATGCCAGAAGTATATCCCGAACTCGTGCATCCTTCGTATGAATTGCAATTCCGTTGACGGTCTACACGCCCGATGCTACACTCCCCGCGACTTTTCTCACCCTATCTGCCATACTCGTTCTGAGCCAGGAAAAAATACCCATGAGCTACCGACTGGGCGTCGACGTCGGGGGAACCTTCACCGACCTCGCCCTCTACGACACCGATACCGACAGCCTCGAATTTGCCAAGACTCCTTCCACACCGGTCAACCAAGCCCTCGGAGTAGCCTCGGGAATCCGCGAACTGATGGACCGGCACGGCGTTTCCCCCGACCGGATCGACTTCTTCATCCATGGGACGACGGTTGCGACCAACACGCTCTTGGAGCGCAAGGGCGCCAAGACCGCCCTGATCGTTACTGCGGGCTTCCGGGACGTCCTACAAATAGGCCGTCAGGACAGGCCCGACCTCTACGACTGGCGCATCCGTCGCTCCGACCCGCTGGTGCCGCGACACCTGCGATTCGAGGCGCAGGAGAGGGTGCTTCACACAGGGGAAGTGATGAACCCAATGGATGCCGGGGCGCTTGATGGCATCATCAGCCGGGTGAAGGACGCCAATGTCGACGCGGTGGCCGTGTGTCTCCTCCATTCCTACGCCAACCCCGAGCACGAGCAGGCTATCGGCGACGCTATTCGTCGCGAGTTGCCGGATATCCCCATCTCGCTCTCCCACGAGATACTGCCGGAGTTCAAAGAGTACGAGCGGATGAGCACAACGACCATAAACGCCTACGTGGCACCCGTCATGGAACGGTACTTACGAAGGCTTGAAGAGAGCATCGCCGACGTGGGGCTCAAGTCCGACCTGTACATCATGCAGTCCAACGGGGGGACGATGGGCGCGGAGACGGCCATCGACCGTCCGGTCCACACCATCCTGTCGGGCCCGGCGGCGGGCGTCATCGGCGCGGTCGCCATCGCGCAGCAGGCAGGGAAGCCCAACAGCATCTCCATCGATATGGGGGGGACGAGCTTTGACGTGTCGCTCTCGTACAAGGGAGAGGTCCGGCGGACGCAGGAGAGCGAGCTGGAGCGCCTCCCCGTCAAAGTGCCGATGGTGGATATCCACACGCTCGGCGCGGGCGGCGGGAGCATCGCTTGGATTGACCCCGGAGGAGCGCTCCGAGTCGGTCCGCAGAGCGCGGGCGCCGATCCCGGCCCCGCCTGTTACGGCAACGGAGGGGCAGAGGCTACCGTGACCGATGCCAACCTCGTTCTCGGCAGGCTGGGCGCGACGAGCCTGCTGGGCGGGACGATGACCTTGGACGTAGAGTTGGCCCGGCAAGTCATCTCCGGGCGCATCGCAGACCCGCTGGGCCTCACCGTGGAGGAGGCCGCCGAGGGGATCGTGCAGGTCGTCAACGCCAGCATGGTGAAGGGAATTCGAGTGGTCTCGGTCTCCAAGGGGTACGATCCTCGCGAGTTCAGTCTCGTCGCCTTCGGCGGAGCGGGGCCGCTTCACGCTTCGGAGCTTGCCGACGAGATGGACATACCGTCCGTCTTGGTGCCCGTCGCTCCCGGTGTCACGTCCGCACTGGGCCTGCTGATGGCCGACCTTCGTCACGACTTCGCACAGACCGTGCTAAAACCCGGCAGCGAGCTGTCCCCGACGGAGATCACGAACTGGTACGAGCAGCTGGAAACGCAGGCGATGGAGCAGATGTCCCGCGAGGGAATTCCGGCTGAGGACGTGTCGCTCGTTCGCACTGCTGACGCTCGGTACGTGGGCCAGGGATATGAGCTTGAGGTACCTGCATCGTCCGGCAAGTTGGAACAAAGCGATGTCGAGGAGATCATGGAGCGGTTCCACGAAGCACACATTCGCAACTACGGGTACGCTTCGCGGGACAACGCCGTCGAGGTCGTCAATCTGCGTGTCACTGCCCTCGCGTCCATGCCGCGACCGGACCTTGCGCACGATTCGCAGGACACCGGCGGCGACCCCTCCCGCGCAATCATCGGTCAGCGAAACGTGTACTTCCGCAACGAAGCGAGGGAGACGAGCATCTACGACCGCTCCGGCCTCCGTCCCGGTGACGTGATAAAGGGACCGGCAATCGTGGAGCAGTTGGACTCGACGACCGTCGTATGGGAAAACCAGACGGCCACCGTTGACAACTACCTCAATCTCCTCGTTACCGGGAAGCATAAATAGAGTCCGCGAACTTTGCCTAATACCTTCTACTCCCCACGAACACAGGCATTACCATGACAGCAACCAACGTCGATCCGATAACCCTCGAAGTGATGCGCAACGGGTTCTACTCCATCGCGGACGAGATGATAGCTGCGCTGATACGCGCCAGCTACTCGACGAATATCAAGGACAGGCGGGACACGTCAGGCGCGATCTACACCGGTTCCGGCGAGGTGGTCGTCGTTGCCCAGAGCGAGATCGGCACACCATTGCACCTCGGCACGATGCACTCGGCCGTCCTCACAGCAATGGAGCAGTACCCGTTCGAGGAGTTGGAGCCGGGAGACGCGCTCGCGCTGAACACGCCCTACCCGGCAGGGCCCGGCCACCTTAATGACCTGGCCCTCATCTCCCCGGTCTTCTACGAGGGCGAGCTTATTGCCATAACCGCCAACCAGGCTCACCACGTCGACATGGGCGGATTTGCGCCCGGCTCGATGCCGTTCGGCGTGACGGAGATATTCCAGGAAGGTCTCCAGATCCCCACAGTGAGACTCTTCCGCAAGGGACAGCTCGACCGCGATTTATGGGCGATCATCGCCCAGAACGTTCGCCCTCGAACCGAGGTGCGCGGCGACCTCCTCGCGCAGTTCGCCGCCAACAACGTGGCGGAGCGCCGCTTGACCGACCTCGCCTCCCGGTACGGGCCTGAGATGGTTCGTCGGTACCTCGACGAGATGCTGAACTACTCCGAGCGTCGCATGAGGGCGGCGCTGAAGCAGATACCGGAGGGCACCTACGAGTTCGAGGACTCGATGGAGGGCGACGGCATTGTCGAGTCGCCGATAACAGTCAGGGTCAGGATCGAGTCGAAGGGTGACTCTTTCGTCGCCGACTTTACGGAAAGCGACGACTCGTGTCTAGGTCCCCTCAACTGCCGGTGGCCGTCGGTCGCCGCCTGTGTCTACTACGTGCTCAAGGCGTGTCTGGACCCGGAGCTTCCGCCAAACGCGGGGGCCTATCGTCCCGTCGAGGTGAAGGTGCGTGAGGGCAGCCTTCTCTCGGCGCAGTATCCGACGGCAGTGTGCAACGCCAACATCATCACGACTCAGCGAATAACCGACATCCTGCTGGGAGCGCTCGCGCCGGTCATTCCCGACAAGGTGCTGGCGGCGTGCTCAGGCACCATGAACCTGCTCAACATCGGCGGTATCGATCCGCGCAACGGTATCTACTACAACTACATCGAGACCTACGCCGGCGGTCAGGGGGCCATGCACAACGCCGACGGAATGGACGCCGTCCAGAACCACATGACCAACACGCGCAACGCCCCCGTCGAGGCAATCGAGCTTGCCTACCCCCTGCTTGTCGAGAAGTACGGACTCGTGCCCAACAGCGAGGGAGCGGGCCAAAACAGGGGCGGACTCGGCATCCAGCGTCACCTGCGCGTGCTCGGCGAGAGCGTCACTCTCACGCTCAGCTCCGACCGCGAGAAAGTCAGCCCGTGGGGCCTCTTCGGAGGCGAGGGAGCCGAACGCTCAGCCTGTGTCATCGCTGCACCCGACGGAACGGAGAAACGGCTCCCCTCCAAGGTCACCACGACCGTGCCGCACGACCATGTCATCAAGACCCAGACGCCGGGAGGCGGTGGATGGGGCGACCCCAAGACCCGCGATTCCGAGGCGGTAGCTCATGATGTGCTCGAAGAGTTCGTCTCATCGGAGCGGGCCGAATCGGTCTACGGGGTCACGGTCGAGGGGTAAAGGGACGTTCCCGACGCTCTAGGGCTTCGCCATCATGTACCCGACGCGGGGTTGCGTGACGATGTACTTCGGAGCGCTCCCGTCCTCACCCAGCTTGCGCCGGACCTTTTTCACCATGGTCCGCACCAACTGTGCGTCGCCGGAGTACTCCGGCCCCCAGACACGCTGCAGTATCTGGTCATGAGTGAGGACACGCCCGGAGTTGACGGAAAGCTCGAACAGCAGCTTGTACTCGGTCGCGGTCAGATGCACCGGAGCGTCGGATACCGTCACACCGTGTTCCATGTAGTCGATGGTAAGCTCCCCCAGCCGATAGGGTTCGCGCACCTCGGTGTAGTCGAAAACCGCCCGTTTGCGGAGCGACGCCTCGATTCTCGCCACCAACTCGTTCGGCGAGAAGGGCTTGGCGATGTAGTCGTCGGCCCCCATCCGCAGCGCCTGCACCACGTGCTCCTCGCCGCTGTGACCCGATAGGAAGATGACGGGCACCGTGGAGACCTGGCGGATGCGCTTCATCAGATCGAACCCGCTGACCCCCGGCAGGATCAAGTCCAGCAGCACGAGGTCGGGCTGCCTCATCTCCAACAGGTAGACCAACTCGTCGGGGTCGCCCGTCCCCATCCAAGTGTAGCCCGCCTCCGTGAGCGTGTTGCGTACATATCTCAAAATTTGCGGATCATCGTCGATGGCAAGAATCGTCGCTGAATCATCCGGACTCGCTCCTCGAACTCCGAAGGCTGAGTCGGCGGCAATGGACATGGCCTGTTCACTCACCGGAGTCGTAAAGGTGAACCGCGACCCTCGTCCCTCCCCTTCGCTCTCGGCCCAAATGCGGCCACCGTGCGCTTCCACTATTCCCTTGCAGATCGCGAGGCCCAGACCGGCCCCAGCGATGCTTCGCTCCCCGTCGGTTCCCTGTACCCGCGAATACGGTCTGAATAGGCGCTCAAGCTGGTCGGCGGACAAGCCCCTGCCCTCGTCCGTTACGGAGATCTCTACTTGGCCGTCATTCTCCGACGCGGTCACTCCGATCGTCGATGATTCCGGCGAATACTTAGCAGCGTTGGAAAGGAGGTTGTTCAGCACCTGGGCGATGCGCGGTCCGTCGGCCTCGATGCGCGGCAGGTCGGGCGCGAGGTCGACCTCGATCTCACTACGGGCGTCACCGCGCATGAAGGCGCTCCTCGCCTCCGCCACCAGGAACGCTACGTCAGTCGGCTCGGTGTCTACCGATAGCGCCCCGGCCTCGATGCGCGTCAGATCGAGAAGGTTGTTGATGAGGTCGCGCAGGAGGTCAGCCTGCTCGTCGATGATGCGGAAGAACTGCCGCGTCTCCGCCGGGTCGAATACGGAGGGATCGCTGAGCACGGTGGCCGTCGATCCCTTGATCGTCGTCAGGGGCGTCCGCAGCTCGTGGCTCACCATGCCGAGGAACTCGCTGCGCATGGCGAGTCGAGCGCGAAGCTCCTCGATCTCCCGCTTGAGGCTTTCGACTTCCTTCGACGACTCGCTCTGCTTGGACATATGCGTGGTCCCGGGTCGCGAGGGTGGAGATGTCGGGATTATAGCACGGGCCATAGCTGATCCTCTGGAAGGTCCTCAACGAGGTGGTGAAGAGCCCCAATGGTCACGGAACGGTCATGCAACTGCGCTTGACGGTCACGCTGTGGTCATGCGCATCACCTACGATGAGGACATGAGTATTAGCACGCAGTGTAGTGAGTTACAAGGACAATTCTGAAATGACTGCTGCAACTTCCGTCAAGACTGTCCTCACCGCGCGAGGACTGATACAGAGCTTCGGCGCGCGGACCGTCCTGGACGGTACCGATCTGGAACTCCATCACGGGGAGGTCCTCGCCGTCGTGGGGGTGAGCGGCTCCGGCAAGTCGACGCTGCTGTACGCCCTAGCGGGCCTCCGGCAGCCGGATGGGGGCACGGTCTCTTGGAATGGCGATGCCAACATCTGGGACCTCGGTGAGCCGGACATTACGCTGACCCGTCGTGCGACGTGCGGGTTCGTCTTCCAGTTCCCGGCGTTCCTCGACGACATGACTATCGCAGCGAACGTCGCAGTCCCACTGGTCGTGTCGGGGACTAAACCGAGAGATGCTCGCAAGCGAGCCCGCGACCTGCTCGACAAGTTCGGCCTAGGCCCGCTGGCGGATGACTACCCGGCCACGCTGTCGGGAGGCGAGCTCCAGCGCGCGTCGATTGCCCGGGCGCTGGTGATGGAGCCGAGCATCGTCTTCTGCGACGAGCCGACCGGCGCGCTGGACACCGAGAACTCCGAGCTTGTGGTCGGAGAGTTGCGAAGGGTCGCCGCCGAGTTCGGCGTCGGCGTCCTCATCGTCACCCATGATCCCTCCGTGTGGGCCATGTGTGACCGCGTGCTCCGGCTGGACGAGGGAAAGCTGATCGAGGAGCGTGCGTCATGAAACTGTTCCTTCGTTTCATTTGGCCCAGGTCCTGGCGTTCGCTCTCGGTCTGGATTCCGCTCATAGCCGTCGGCCTCATCACCTGCGTCGGCCTCTCGCTGGCGATGGGGTTCCGCTCCGGTCTGCTCGCCCAGCACGAGACCGCCACGATGCGCGACGGCCCACGAACCTTTTCGCCCCAGACGAGAGTAGCCGGTGAGCCGCCTCTGCGGTCATTCACACCGGAAGCCACCGGGTACGGACCTTTAGCAGTCACGGTGTTCTGGGGAGAAGAAGGGCAGCGCCTCAACCTCCCCGGCATCCCTACCGTCGGTGCAAGCGGGACGGCTCTCGTCTCTCCCGCCGTCCTCGCCCAGCTTGAGGACGACTGGACGGGCGAGCTACGCGGATGGCTAGGCGATCGTCCCGTTCGAGAGCTTCCCGAAGCGGCGGTCGCACACCCGCGGGAGTTGGCCATCGTCGAGTTTACCGACACCGTCTCGGCGGAGATCGCGTCGAAGTCGAGCTTCCAGCCGATCAAAACCGGCAAGGGCTGGCCGGATGATTCCAGCTTCATGGTCATCATGGGCCTTTTCATCCTGGTGCTTCCGTCGATAGCGCTGGCGAGAGCCGGGGCAGCCGTTCACCTCAACGCCAGGTCGCGGCGGTACGGCCTGCTGAGGATCATGGGCGCGCCTCCCCGCCAACTGGCCGTGGTCATCGCAGCGGACATTGCCGTTCCCACGCTGGCGGGCGCGCTGCTCGGTTCGGTCGTCTACGCGGTGGTCATGTCGTCTCTCAGAACGTTCACGATTGCGGGAAACTCGTACTGGGCGAGCGATCTCGTCCTTCCCGTCGCGCCGGCCCTTGCGCTACCGTTAGTCGTCGTCCTCGTTGGGCTCGTGAGCGCCGTCCGCATGGTCTTCCGCGCCGGACGCGACCCCGTCGGAACGCTCCGAAGGGAGCGCAAACCTCCCTCGTACCTGGCATTCCTGTCGACTGCAGGCATCGTGGCCGGTCCAGCCGCTATGTTCGCGGCCGCCGAAACGGACTTCACCCTTTCTCCGTGGCTGATTACGGCCGGGATGCTCCTGAGCGTCGTCGGCCTCGAGGGGCTTTCTCGCGTCGGGGTAGCCGCTGCAGGTAGGCTGCTCGCCGACTGGACGCGAGCACAGGTGGCCGGATGGCGGATGTATCACGGCGGAGCCGAAGCCGTGCTCGGCGTGTCTGCCACGGCAGTGGCCGTTCTCCTGATCGTCTTCACCGTGTACGCAAACTTTGCGAACCGCCCGCCCGCGACCGGAGACTTCCACGTGATGGCCGAATTCTTCGACCCGCCACTTCCGGAACCGATGCTCCGCGCGGTATCCCGCTATGAAGGAGTGACGCGGGTTGTGCCGATAGGAGAAACCAGAGGAGTCTCTATTGGCGAGTACGAAGGCGGCATATATACGATGACCTGTGACGATATATCCGGTTCGGCAACGCTCGACGGCCCATGCGTGGTTGGGAACATCTACCCCGTTCGCCGCCTCGTGGACGCAGAGACGGTGACCCTGTGGGTCAAGCCCCCGGGTTCCTTTTCCAACTCTGTCGAGGACGCCGCCCTTTCCGGGACATATCCGGTGGGGGGACGCATCACGGCGTCTTGGCTTCCGGCAAGCTCGAACATTCAAGCGGTGCTGATCGTGGAAGAGCGCCCCACCCCGTTCCGCATCCTGCTCATCACCACGGACGGAGAACCGGGATCCTTGCGTCAGGTCTTCGAGGGGCTGCGGGAACGTCCCGAAGAGTCGCACGTGACAACGCGGGCGGCCCTCGTCGCGGGGTTCGAAGCTAACATCCCCAGCGACAGGTTGATACTCTTCCCCTACCTGTTCGTGATGGCTGTGACTGCCGCCGGAATGGCCGCGGTCGCACTGCTCTACGCCGTCATGCTGCTATTCCGCCAGCGACAGGCGGAGTTCCGGGCGCTCCGCTCATTCGGCGCGACGCGGATGCTGCTGGCGGTCGACCTCGCGCTGTTGTTTGCCGTCCCGCTGGTACTTGCCTTCGGGCTGGCCGTGGCATCGGGCATCATCCTCGCGGCCAGCTACAACGCGGCGTTCGGCGTCCCTGCTCCTCCGGGGAATCCGCAGGCCATAGCCGTCCTGGCCCTTGTGCTGGCCATCGGGATAGTCGCAACCGCGCTCGTAGCGGGCAGAGCCACTCGGATACCGCCGCTCGTGTCCGACCCCGACGCCGCGACGTCGTAACGTCAACGCGGTTCGGTTATCACTCATCCCCGGTCCACTTGAGGGCCGGGGATTTGTCATGTCGGTTCACCTTGCGATTTACACGATTGTCCCGTCGTTGTACCCTTTCGCCAACGGCGGGACGGAACAAACTGCAAGACTCATGGCAGAGGCAGGCAAGACATGGCAACCAGCACGCTCATAATCGACGGCGACTATCCGATGGCGAACGGCGCTATCGACTCTCAGCGCGATCTCACGCTGCCCATCGAACAGGCGCGCGCGCCGGGCAACCTCAACAGCTGGTTCGGGTGGGACGACGAAGGCATCATGGCTACCCTGCCGGAGATGCGGAAGGGTGGCATCGCGGCGGCGCTGGTCAAGGTTGCCGTGTGCGTCAAGAAGCCCGGCCATCCGCACGGCGAGTACCGCAGCAAGGAGAACGCCCACGCTGCGGGAAGGGGTCAGCTTGCCTATTACAGGCTGCTTGAAGCGCAGAACGAGACCACCATTCTCGATACGTCGGAGGGCTTCGCCACGCACATGGACAAGTGGGAGCAGGCCACCGACTACGACGACCTGCCCGTCGGCATGATACTCGGCATGGAGGGCGCGGACGCTATCACGTGGCCGGAGCAGGTGTACGACTGGTACGCCGAAGGCCTGCGGGTCATCAGCCTCTCGCACTACGGCGTGAGCTACTACTCGCACGGCACCGGAACGGGCACGACAGGCGGCCTCACGCCCATAGCGAAGCCCCTCCTGCAGGCCATGAGCGACCTTGGCATGATCCTCGACGTGACGCACACCTCCGACCAGTCAGTCCGCGAGGAGTTCGAGCTGTTCGACGGCCCCGTGCTGGCGAGCCACCAGAACTGTCGCGGCATCGTTCCCGGCGAACGCCAGCAGCCGGACGACATCCTGCTGGAAGTCATCCGTCGAGGCGGCGTGATCGGCTCGTCCATGGATACCTGGATGCTCAACAAGTTCTACTCCATCGACTGGAAGACCATAGGATTCAAGCGGCACGAGATATTCCCGAGTCCCCTGATCACACTGGAGGACTACGTCGACCACATGGACTACGTGTGCCAGCTTGCGGGCAACTCGCTCCACGCGGGCATCGGGGGCGACACTGACGGGCAAGGCGGCTCCGATGGCGCGCCGCACGACGTTGACACCGTGGCCGACTACCAGAAGATCGCCGACATTCTCGACCGGAGGGGCTACACGCAGGAGGACGTCGAGAACATCATGTACAAGAACTGGCAGCGGTTCTTCGAGAAGTGGCTGCCGTAGCCATGCCGTCCGAAAAACCCAACATCCTCTTCATCCTCACCGATCAGCAGCGACGCGACTCCCTCGCGGCCTACGGCAACGATTGGATTGAAACCCCGAACATAGACGGGCTCGCTCGTCGGAGCATCGTCTTCGACAACGCCTACGTGACCCAGCCGGTGTGCACCCCGTCGCGCGCATCGATCATGACCGGCATGTACCCGCAGTCGACGGGCCTCATAGGCAACGGCATTCATCTGCGAGAGGACACGCCCACCATCGCCGAGATGGTCTCAAACGACTACCTCTGCGCGCACTACGGGAAGTGGCACCTCGGCAACGACCTGATTCCCCAGCACGGTTTCGAGGACTGGCGCAGCATCGAGGACTGGCACCTAACCGCCGGCACGACGACCAGGAAGGAGCATCGCTTCCTCGAGTCCGACTACAACGCGTGGCTCCGCACGCACGGCGTCGAGCCACCTTCAGGCGAATCATACGAGACATGGTTCCCCACGGCCGGTCTGTCGGCGGAACTGACGCAGGCGGGCTACCTCGGAGGCGAGGCCTCTCGCTTCATCCGCGAACACGGCGAGTCGCCGCATCGGGACCGTCCCTTCATGCTGTTCACCTCGTTCTTCGAGCCGCATCCGCCATACACCGGTCCCCTAAATGACCTCTACGACCCCGCGTCGTTGCCGGTCGGCCCCGCGTTCATGCAGCACCCTGAGAGCGGTTCGCTCGTAAACCGCCTTCGCGCAGAGCACTACCTGTCAGGCGGACTCAATCCCCTTGCGGTCAAGGGCGGAGACGTCCACGACACCACGACGGAAGAGGGTTGGCGGAAGCTCCGCGCCCAATATTTCGCCAACGTGACGCTCGTCGACCGCAACGTCGGACGAATTCTCAGCGCGCTCGAAGAGTCCGGGCAGGCAGACAACACCATCATCGTCTTCACGAGCGAGCACGGCGAGATGGCGGGCGATCACGGGATGCTCGAAAAGCGATCCATGTACGAAGAGGCGACCCGCGTGCCCCTGTTTATCCACGTGCCGTGGCTGACTGAAGGAACGCGAAGGATCGAGGGCAGCGTGAGCCTCGTCGACCTCGTTCCCACCCTCCTCGACCTCGTGGGTGATCCGGTACCCGGTCATATCGAGGGATCGAGCCTGTTACCTGTGCTCCGAGGTGACGAGTCCCTGGAAGACAACGACGTGTTCATTCAGTGGAACGGCTACGGCGACCGGAACCTCGGCAACCCGGCCATCAACCGCATGGTGTCGGCTCCCTGGCGTTCGGTCGTCACGGGGGACCGCTGGAAGCTGAACCTCAGCCACGCCGATCAGTCGGAGCTATACGACCTAAACTCGGACCCGCACGAGATGCGCAACCTCTTCGACGACCCCGCTCACCGCGACCGCATACGGGACATGACTGCCCGCATCAGGATTTGGATGCACGACGTGGGGGACGCTACACCGCTGCCGGCGGTGTAGCTGGACGCTTACCGCGCGCTCAGAACCACTGTGCCTTGTCGACGACGTTCCGCAGGGGGCGCCCTTCGCTGAAACGCACGCAGTTGTCGACGAATACCTCTGTGCGACGGTCGTCGATATAAGGGCCGTCGGCAGCTACATGAGGCGTTAGAATGGCGTTTGGTAGCTCCCACAGTGGATGATCGGACGGCAGTGGCTCGACCTCGTATACATCCAGCGCCGCCCCGGCGATCTCTCCCGCTTCGAGCATAGCGGCCAGATCGGTCAGGTTCGTCGTCGCGCCGCGCCCGATGTTGATGAAGAAGGCAGTGCGCTTCATGGCCGACAGGGTCTCGCGATTGAACAGTCCTTGGGTGCTCGGCGTCTCAGGCACGGTGACGATGAGGAAGTCCGCGCGGGGAATTACTTCGCTTAATGCGTCCGGGCCGTGCAGTTCGCTGACGCCCGGAGGAGGCTCGGTCACTCTCCCGTCGACTCCGATGACGGTCATCCCAAACTCCGCGCAGAGTCTGGCCGTCTCGCCCCCTATGCCGCCTACCCCAGCGATCACCGCCGTTGACTCCGGCAGATAGACGGTGTCGTACCCCTTCGTCCATTCACCTGAGCTCTGCCTGTCGCGGTAGACGTGCAGACCGCGTGCGAATGAGAGCACGTACGACATGATGTGCGCGCTTATGTGGTCGTTGAATATGCCGCGCATATTGGTCACCACGACGTCGCTTTGAACGAGTCCCTCGTGGTAGTAACCGGCCTTCGGCCCGGCCTGCGGCGACTGAATCCACTGAAGGTTTTCCGCCCGCTCGAAAAGTTCCGGGACGATATCGCCAAATGCGGCGTCCGCGTCGGCGATCGCCTCCGCGGTTTCTTCTACGGTCATGCAGTATCGTATGTCCACACCCGGGACGAGTTCGCGAATCTTGTCGGGCCAGGTCTTTGCCGCAGGCGTGCGGGCCCCGGGGTCCTGCGGTTCGAGGATGACGAGCTTGAATGTCATATTGCGCCTCCCGGCACGATGATACTGCATCGTTGGGATGCGAGTCACGAGCCGAAACGAGGACTCATTAGCTATCGAAGCGTCCAGATGCGGCGGTACCAGCTCGTATATGCAGCAAGGCATAGTGCGAATGCCACAGTTGTGACAATGACCGCCTCCTGAGCACCGAAGCGCTGGGCTACACCCCCGACGATCAAGGTCCCGAAAGGGAACACTCCGAACGTCGCGCCCAGCAGGGCCGTCACACGCCCGCGCACCCTGTCCGGCATGATTGTCTGAACGGCAGTGCTTCCGAGTACGTACACCATCATCATCAGCCCGCTGTACGTCAGCACGATCGCCAGGGCGGCAGGCAAGAACGTCATCTGCGAGAACAGGAGCACGCCTGCAATCGTTCCCCAACATGCGAATACCATTGCCCGCGCCTTGTATCGTATCTCCCCAAGGCTGGCGAGAATCAGCGTTCCGAGTGTCATGCCCGCCCCCAGCGCTCCGATGATGAACCCCAGCACGTCCGGTCCGGCTTCGAAGACCTCATCGACATACACCGGCATGAGTCCCATGTTGACCGGCGCGATGAACAGCATGAGCATGGCGGGAAAGACGTAGATGGCGAGAACCCGTTTCTCTTGCGTGAGATACCTTATTCCCTCGACCAGATCACTCGCCGGTGAACCGACAACCGACTTCTGCGAGGCTTTGCCCCTCAGTTGGATCCGGAGTGCGGTCACAAGAGCAAGCATGTACAGCACCAGCGCGACCGTCATCGTCGGCCCGAAACCGATAAGGCCGATGGCCACTCCGGTCACGGCAGGCACTATGAACCGCGTGAAACTCGCTGTCATCAGGAAGAGTGAAAATCCGTTCGTCATGAGGCGGCCGGGCACGATGTTCGGTATCAGCGACGACTCGATGACCATGCGCAGCGTGCGGACCGCGCCGTTCACGAAGATGTAGGCGAATATGTGCCACGCGGCCACCGCTTCGGCGAACACGATTACCGTAAGGGCTGCGGTCAACACGATATGCGCGGCGATGCAGGCTCTCAATAGCGCCTTGCGGTTCCAGCGGTCGATGTAGACCCCTCCCAGAGGCCCGATAACGACGTAGGGCAGAGCCCCCATCCCGACAGAGAGCGCGGTGAGCAGAGCCGACTGGGTGACCTGAAAGATAAGCCAACCCAGTACGATGCCCTCCACCCACAAGCTGCTGTTGTTGCACCAGCCGGTTATCCACAGAAGGCGAAAGTCGCGCACTCGCAGCGAGCGGAGAGTCGGTATCCTGCCGAACGAGCGGAGAAACCCCTTCGAGGCTGCTGCTTTCCGCTGTCGGTCATCGGAAGCGGACTGCACGGCGTTTTCCGTTATGCGGGTTGAGGTTCCAGCTTGTCAGGCGTGTCCAAGGAGCTGTCGTCCGGCGCCTCTTCGTCAGTGTCCAGGCTGTCGCCCGCGCGGTAGCTCCAGAGTCCCCTGAACACGAACGGTATCGCGATTATGACCATGAGGATAGTCGATCCGGAGATTAGCGCGGCCATGGGAGCACCGAAAAACTGGGCAAGCCCGCCCACGAAGAACGTACCCAGCGGGAAGAAGGCGACCGTCATCACCGACAAGGCCGACACCCTGCCCCGCAGCGCGTCCGGCACGACGGATTGTATGAGCGCCCCTGCGACTGTCCACGTCATGACCATCGTCGCCCCATACAGCATTATGATCGGGAAGGCGAGGAGCAGTGTACCGCTGTGAGAGAAGGCGATCACTCCGAGAGCCGTTATAGCCCCCGTAATCAGGACGATCCGCGTCCTTCGCCTCAAATCGCCGACTGTCGCAATCGCTATCGTGCCGATAGTCATTCCACCACCGAGGGCCGCAACGAGCAGTCCGAGGATCTGCGGGCCGGCATCGAATACTTCCGAGGCGAAGACCGGCATCAGGCCCATGTTGATAGTGCTTACGAACGTCAGCATAGCCGTGGTCAAGACCATCATGGCGAGGACGATATGGGATCCCTTCACATAGCGCCCGGCCTCCTGCAGGTCGCTCAGGACGGTCTTTGGTCTAAGCTGATGCAGCTCCCTCGCAGGCACTCGGACTTGCAAGGTAAGCTTGATTCCGGCCAACACGAACGCGCAAGCAAGCATAATGGAGACCCCAGGTCCGATGAATGCGATGAGGAACCCCGTGACCGCCGGTGCGATCAAGCGGGTAATGCTTCCCGCAAACGCCACAAGCGCGAACGCATTGACCAAGCGCTTCTTCGGGACGATGTTTGCCAACACTGCCTGCTCCGCAGGACGGAGGAAGGAACCCGACACGCCCATCAGGAAGCTGACGGCGAAGATGTGCCAGGGTTGGAGAACGCCAAAGATCACAATCAAGCCGAAGGCGGCGATGAACAGCGCGTACGATGCCATCGCCGCGACCATCACCTTCTTCCGATCGAGGCTGTCGATTAACACACCCGCAATCGGTGCAATCACGACCGGTGGGACGGCCCCCATGCCGATGGCGAGCCCGGTGAGGAGCGGAGACGAAGTGAGTTCGTAGGTAAGCCAGCCGGTCACGATGTTGATGATCCAGCCCGTGATCGACATGCAGAATATCGCCACCCACAGCACACCGAAGTCTCTGTGCTGGAACGATTCGAGTGTGCGTATTCTCGTCAACTCGGACAAGAACCGGACGCGGGAAACGGAGGGAGGCTTTGGACTATCGGAATGGGTTACAGGGTTGCGGTGTGGAGGAACGTCCCCGTCCGGGGACGTACGCCTGATATCTTGCATGGCCGTTCTTTAACCCTCGGTTGTGAGGTGTCGTCTGCGCCGCTTTGCCCTGTGTCGTTTGGGGCGGACACTCGCCAGCAAGTAATTCACGCGACTTGGTAAAAGTTTAGTGCGAAAGAATTCATGAATCAACTATATTTTCCCTCTCTTAGATTGCAATTTTGGGCAATCCCGGAACATACTGCTCTGGACACCTTCGGAGGTAGACTTCATGAAGCTCAAAGGCTACGAAATCATTGCCCGCGCACTGTCCCGTGCCGGAGCCAAGACCGTCTTCACCATCGCAGGCGACCACACCCTGCCGCTCATGGACCACATGGCCGATGAGGGCTTCACTTTCATAGACGTGAGGCATGAGCAGGCGGCAGTAGACATGGCGAACGCCTACGGTCGGATAACAGGCAGACCGGGCGTCACTATGTTCACGACGCCCGGCCATGCCAACGCCATTCCCGGCCTGACCTTCGCCTACCACATGGAGACTCCTGTCGTGAACATTTCGGGCAGCGCCACCCAGGACCGTCTGGGTCTTGGCGCGTCCCAAGAGATTGACCAAATAGGAATGGCTACGCCGGTGACAAAGGGTGCGTGGCTACTGGGAGACCCCCTCCGAGCGCCGGAGTACGTCTCACGGGCGTTTCGCACTGCCCTCAACGGGCGTCGCGGCCCCGTGCATCTCACCATTCCCCTCGATGTCCAGGAGGCCACCATCTCCGCCGATCAGGTCACCGACCGGACGATGGAGTACCCCCCTTCACGCGGCCCTGCCCATGCGGCTCCGGCCGACATCCGAGCCGCCATAGATCTGCTTCAGGCCGCTGAGAAGCCCCTCATCATCGCCGCGAACGGCGCGTATACCGTTCAGCGCGAGGACATCGAGCGACTGGTCGAGACCACCGGCATCCCTGTCTTCACTGAGCAGTCGGCCCGCGGGGTCATATCCGACGATCATCCCCTCTGCGCCGGGTACTCCGACGGCAGGGTTAACGATGCCGCCAAGTCGATCCACGAGGCCGACGCCCTCCTCCTGCTGGGCAAGAAGCTGGACTACACCATCTCCTTCGGCGGGCCTCCGACCATCGGGGCGACGACGAAGATCATCCAGGTCGAGCCTGCGTGGGAGCATGTCGCAACTGCCCGCGACGTGGAGCTTGGCATCGTCGCCGACCCCGGAGCCGTCGCGCGACAGTTGGCAGACGAGGCGGCGACCCGCTCGTGGCCCGCTCACCCGATGATTGGCTCCCTCAAGAGTGCCACTGCCGACCAGGTGGCCTCACTCGAAAAACGCACTGCGGAGAGCGGTCAGCTTCACGCGATGGACCTTCACTCGTCCATAAAACAGCTAATAGACGACGACACCTGTCTCATCTTCGAGGGAGCCGATTTCGGCTTCTACGGCGCGTCGTACCATCCGGCCCACAAGCAGCACCGCTGGATCACCAACGGCACGCTCGGAATGCTAGGATGGGGCGTCCCCTATGGAATAGGAGCGCAGGTCGCCCTACCCGACTCCCGCGTCGTCGTCTTCACGGGAGACGGCGGGTTCGGCTTCAACGGCTTCGAGGTCGACACCGCCCTGCGACACAATCTGCCCGTCGTGTTCATTGTCGGAAATGACCGGGTATGGGGCATCGACTATCACCAGCAGGACCAGCTCTTCGGCAAAGTCGTCGCCACCACGATGCTGCCCACGCGCTTCGACATGATCGCCGAGGGAATCGGCGCACACGGCGAGCTTGTTGAGTCACGTGACCAGCTTCTGCCCGCCCTCGAACGCGCCCTCGATGCAGGCAAGCCCGCTGTCGTCAACGTGATGATCGAGCCGTCTCCCAGTCCCCTCACCGAGTGGATCATCGAGACCAAGTCGATGCAGGATGGGTAGCCGATTTTCGCGCTGCTCCACCACCCGTCATTACCCTGAACATAACCTCCTGCAGGTTTCATTCCAGGAGGAATCTAAAGTCCTCGCCCGCCGGACGAGTCCTGCACCGGCAACGAATCCACCGCGATAACACCCTAGATTCCTCGCTCCGCTCGGAATGACAGCCTGGGAGGGCCATTTTCGTCGCCACTGCCTAAAGCACAACCCCACACCAAACTCCCTCAACCTCGCGCCGGATATTGTTGACGCACCGAAAATGCCCGCCATACAATAGTTAGCAGTGTCTATTCGAGACTGCTAAATCGACTCCGAGACACGAAAATCAATACATAAGGAGGGTACGTACGTTGGCAGACGTCACGTTCAAACCTTTGGGCAATCGGATCGTAGTGGAGCCGTCGGAAGAGGATGCTCAGATGACCGCGGGAGGTATCTACATTCCCGACACGGCGAAGGAAAAGCCGCAGGAGGGCACGGTGGTTGCGGTCGGACCGGGCAAGCTCACCGACGACGGCAAGCGGGTCCCCATGGAGGTCGCGGTCGGCGACACCGTGGTCTACTCCAAGTACGGCGGGACCGAGTTCCGCGAGGGCGACATCGAGTATCTCGTCCTCAGAGAAGACGACGTTCTCCTGAAGAAGTAGACCTCGTCGCGAAGGCAACCGTTCGATACTGAAATCCCAACACAGACAACATTCCACAGGAGGGAATAGACCAATTGGCAAAGCAACTGAAATTCGGTGAGGACGCCCGCGCGGCAATGAAGCGTGGTATCGACACCATGGCAGACACCGTGGGCGTCACTCTTGGGCCGCGAGGCCGCAACGTAATTCTAGACAAGAAATTCGGACCGCCGCAGGTATCCAGCGACGGCGTCTCCATCGCCAAGGAGATCGAGCTCGAGGACGCATACGAGAACATGGGCGCTCAGCTTCTCAAGGAAGCCGCCAGCAAGACCGCCGACGTGGCCGGCGACGGCACCACCACGGCAACCGTTCTCGCACAGGCGATCATCAACGAAGGCTTCCGCAACATCGCCGCCGGGTCAGATCCCATGGCGATCAAGCGCGGGATCGAGAAGGGCGTAGTCGCCCTCCGAAACTCCGTCTCCGACATGGCGAACCCCGTCGAGGGCAAGGAGCAGATCACGCAGGTCGCCTCCCTGTCCGCACATGACGACGAGATGGGCAGCCTCATCGCCGACGTGATGGAGAAGGTCGGCAAGGACGGCGTCATCACCGTCGAAGAGTCGAAGGGCATCAGCTACGAGCAGGAGTTCGTTGAGGGGATGCAGATCGACCGCGGCTACATCTCGCCCTACTTCGTCACGAACCAGGAGCGAATGGTCTCCGAGATCGACGATCCCTACATCCTCATCACCGACAAGAAGCTCTCCTCCATCCAGGAGCTACTCCCCGCCCTTGAGAAGATTCTCCAGGTCGGCAAGAATCTCGTCCTCATCGGCGAGGACGTCGAGGGCGAGGCCCTCGCAACCCTCGTGGTCAACAAGCTCCGTGGCACGCTGAACATCCTCGCCGTCAAGGCTCCGGGATTCGGCGACCGCCGCAAGGAGATGCTCCGCGACATGGCCATCCTGACCGGCGCCCAGGTCATCAGCGAAGAGGTGGGGCGCAAGCTCGACTCCGTCAACGTCGAAGACCTTGGCCGGGCCCGTCGCGTCGTCTCCTCCAAGGAAGACACCACGTTCGTGGACGGCGCAGGTTCCGAGGACGCCATCCAGGGCCGCATCCAGCAGATCAAACAGCAGATCGAAGAGACGACCTCCGACTACGACCGCGAGAAGCTCCAGGAGCGCCTCGCCAAGCTGTCGGGCGGCGTCGCAATCATCAAGGTCGGCGCGGCAACCGAGGTGGAGCTCAAAGAGAAGAAGCTCCGCGTCGAGGACGCCCTGTCCGCCACGCGGGCCGCGGTTGAGGAAGGCATCGTTCCGGGCGGCGGGCTAACGCTCGTCCGCGCAAGCTCCTCCCTCGACACCCTCGATCTCGACGGTGACGAGGACACCGGCATCCGCATCCTGCGGAAGTCCCTCCAGCAGCCGCTCAAGCTCATCGCCGAGAACACCGGCGTGGCGGGCGACGTCGTGCTGGCAGAGAGCCTCAAGGGCGAAGCCGATTGGGGCTACGACGCCGAGGCCGGAGAGTACGGGAACCTGCTCGGTCGCGGCATCATGGACCCCGCAAAGGTCACGCGAGCGGCCATCGAGAACTCCGCCAGCGTCGCCGCGATGGTCCTGACCACCGAGTCCCTAATCTCCGACATCCCTGAGGAGACCCCGCCGATGCCACCGGCTCCGCCGATGGACTACTAGCCCTCACAGCGACCACTAAAGGAAGCTCTCATCAAGCCCCGGGACGTATCCCGGGGCTTCTCTTTTCCCTCCAAGAAATCACAGAGTCGTGTGATGCGGCCTAGCCGATCAGGCCATATCGTTGTGGTACGCAACGTCTATCAGACGTAATCGCAAGACTGCCAAGGGGGAATATCGCTGTGATTGGAGAAAGATGCGCTCACCGTGAACTGCAGTACTCACTCACCAGACACGCCGAAAGAAGAAGACAGCAGCGTGGAATTCCTTACTCCTCTTTGGAAACGATGCTGTCGTATGGGAAGAAGCGACGGCGAGGTGACGCCCACCTGGTGTACATGGACAAACACCACCGTAAATTGGCACAGACCCTGCTCGACCCCGAAGTCTACCGGCAAGTGGCCGATAAGCTCGACTTCTATCTAGTATATGACGATCGCACCCGCACAATTGTCACGGTAGCCCATCGCCTGGATCGACTAAAGTGGTAAAACTTGTCACAAGATTCCAGCCGGCTAGTCGGGGCACTTTGGGGACATTAATCACAGAATCGTGTGATGCGCGCCCACAGGGGATACAATACAGTAGAGGTGCGATGTTCGTGGAACGACAGCTTGACACTCTATTGAGTCTCAATTACGATGCGAACATATAGCAGAATCTTACAATGAGAAGTCCTCCATGCGTCACGTCATTACAGCGTTATTCGTAATGATCGCCGTTACCATTGTCGCGTGGCAGTCTGGCGACTCCGTCTCCGCCGATGGTTCATCCGTACTCGTCATCGAGATAGATGGCAATATCGAACCCCTGACAGCCGACCGAATCGCGCGCGGCATCGACGAGGCGCGCGGCAAAGGGGCGGCGCTGGTGGTCATCCAGCTCGACACGCCCGGCGGCCTGCTGGAGTCCACGCGTGAGATCGTCGAAGAAATCTTGGCGTCGGACACGCCTGTCGCGGTTTTCGTCGGCCCTGCCGGCTCTCGCGCCGCGTCCGCTGGCACGTTCATCACGGCGGCGGCCAACTTCGCCGTCATGGCTCCCGGCACCACGATCGGAGCAGCCTCTCCCATCGCGTCGGATGGCGGGGATGTCCCACCGACCCTTTCCCGCAAGATCAGCGAGGACACGAGCGCCTTCATCAGAAGCATCGCGCAGGCACGCGACCGCAACGCCGAGGCGCTTGAGAACACCGTGCTGCACTCCTCGGCCTACACGGCTGAAGAGGCCCTTGAGCTTGGCGTCATCGACCTCATCGCCCCCGACATGGACTCCATGCTCGATCAGCTCAATGGCCGCACCGCAGCGACATCGACAGGACAAGTCACGCTCTCTTCCGAGGGCGCAAGCGTGAGCCAACTTGACCGAACCCTGATGGAACGCGTTCTTGGAATAATCGTCAATCCCAATGTGGTGTTTGTCCTGTTCATCATCGGCGGCATAGCTCTGCTGATTGAAGTGATCATTCCTGGCCTGGCTGGTCCGGGTATCCTGGGAGTGGTCTTGCTTGGACTCGCATTTGTCGGGTTCTTCAATCTTCCGGGCAGCTGGCTCGGAGTCGGTCTCATCGCTCTGGCGATGGGCCTCTTCTACGGTGAGACGACCGCGCCGGGATTCGGCCCCTTCGGCGCTGGAGGGATAGTTGCTCTCGTCCTCGGAGCCATATTCCTCTTCGGGGGCTTCTTCAGCCCCTCCGATCTGCCTGAACCCAGCTTCATGGTAAACCCGATCTTGATTGCCATCATGACCGCCCTCGTAACCGTGACGTGGGTCTTCTTCATCCGCTTCGCCCGCAACGAGGGAGGCACGTCCAGTGGATTCCAAACCGAGGAGGCGATGTTGCTGGAGGGGCAGTGGGGCGTCACCGTTTCGGAGCTGAGTCCGACAGGCAAGGTCTGGGTGGCGAATCAGGAGTGGTCGGCCTCGACCGACCCGGGAGTCATCATCAAGAAAGGTGACGAGATTCGAGTTGTCGGCGTGTACGGTGAGGTGCTCAAGGTCGAGAAGCTCTATGAAGACATACCGGAGACAACCAAATAGTGATTCATGTCCAAATCAATAAAACTAGGGGGAGAAAAAAATGGCAGGCTTTCATACAGTAGGACCGAACCACGCCCTGATCGTATCGGGGGGAAGCAGACAACCGAAGGTTAAAGTCGGCGGGAGGATGTTCGTGCTGCCCTTCGTTCAAAAGGCGCAGATGCTCTCGCTGGAGGTCATGACCCTTCAGGTCAACACCGCGAGGGTCTACACAAAGGAGGGCGTCGCGGTCTCGGTCGACGGCGTCGCGCAGGTGAAGGTCGGACGCGGCGAAGAGGCCATCAGGACCGCCGCCGAGCAGTTCCTCGGCAAATCGGTCAGCCAGACCGCTGAGGTCGCATTGCAGACCCTGGAGGGCCAGCAGCGCGCCATTCTCGGCACCATGACGGTCGAGGAGATCTACCGCGATCGGGTGGCGTTCGCTGAACAGGTACGCGACGTGGCCGCGACCGACATGACCAACATGGGCCTGGAAATCGTCAGCTTCTCGATCCGCGACATTCAGGATGAGCAGGGGTACCTGGAGGCCCTCGGTGTCCGGAGAACCGCCGAAGTAAAACGTGACGCCGCAATCGGTGAAGCGGAAGCCGAGCGTGACTCGGGGATCAAAGAGGCCCAGGCGCAACAGCAGCGAGAAGCTGCAAGGTATAGCGCTGATACGGCCATCGCCCAGTCGCAGCGTGACTTCGAGACCCAGAAGGCGGAGTACGACCAGCAGGTCAACGCCCGACGCGCGGAGGCGGAGCTGGCCTACTCGTTGCAGGAGGCAAAGACTCGCCAGCAGATCCGCGAAGAGGAGCTGCAGGTCGAGGTCGTCGAGCGTCAGAAGCAGATCGAGATCCAGCAAGAGGAGATACTGCGTAGAGAGCGGGAATTGGATGCGACCATCCGCCGTCCCGCGGAGGCCGAGCGCGACCAGTTGGAGTTGATCGCTGAGGGCAACAGGCGACGTGAGAGGGTCGAGGCCGAAGCCGAGCGGTACAAGCTCGAGACGGTGGCTGAAGGCGAACGCTCCCGTATCATAGCGGAAGCCGAGGCCGAGGCCGAGGCGATCAAGCTGCGTGGTGAGGCCGACGCGTCCGCCATCAAGGCGCGTGGTGAGGCTGAGGCTGAAGCCATCCGGGCACAGGGTCTAGCGGAAGCCCAGGCCATGGACAAGAAGGCAGAGGCCTGGAAAGAATACGGCCAGGCCGCAATGATCCAACAGCTCTTCGAGTCGCTCCCGCAGGTGGCAGACGCCGTGGCCCAGCCGCTTGCCAAGACCGACAGCATCGTCGTCATCAGCAACGGCGGCGACGATGGAGCGGGAGCCGGGGCCAGTAAGGTCACCCAGGACGTGTCATCCACGATCGCCCAGCTTCCCGCCCTCGTGCAGTCCCTCACCGGCGTCGATCTGATCAGCACCCTCAAGAACCTGCCAGGCATCGTCTCCGACATGCCGGAAGCCGAGGACGGTTCCCAGAACGGAAGCGAATCTACCGACAACGGCGCCGACTAAGGGGACCGCTAACGACGCGATGCAGCAATGATGGAGTTCGAGACGGAGGGGCGCCAATTTCGGCGCCCCTCTTCTCATTCCAGGGATAGGGCTACCCCAGTTCTCTCACCAGCGAACTTCCCGGCTGTTACGCAGTGCTCGAAGACTTTCGCCGGCCGAGGGTTGTCACAACCGCCAACACGTCCTGCTACATAGGTCGGTCGTGCCTTGATCAAGGGGTATGTCGCTTGCCTCGAAACGTATATAATTGCCGCCGCGAATGAATCCCATAGAAGCGGAAGGCAGGAGACCGGTATGACGGCCACATCTCAAGAGGTCATCGACGGCATCAAGGAGTTCGATTCCGCCACCATATTCAACGCAGTGGTCGAGAGCATGGGCGGCTCGCAGGGCGGGACAGAGTTGGAAGGCCAGGGGGGAGTGCCCATCATCTACACCGACCCGACCCTGCACTGCTACCTCCCTAATCTTGGAAGCGCGGTCGGATACGCCGTCACCTGCGAGGTCACGGCGCTCGACCCCGACTCCCGCAAAATCGACTGGCACGATTACTACGATAAATTGGACGAAACGCCGTCGCCCGTCATCGGCGTCATCAAGGACATCGACTCCAGGGCAGGACGTGGCGCGGTGCTGGGAGACGGCATGGCCTCCACCCATAAAATGGTTGGGGCCACGGGCATCGTCGTCGACGGCTCCATCCGGGATCTGGCCGGCATCGAGGGAGTGGGACTGCCCGTCTGGGGCAAGGGACTCGTCCCCGGGCATGGAGTATTCAACCTCATTCGCGCCGACGTTCCCGTCGTCGTGGCGGGTCTGCTCATCCATCCCAACGACCTGCTTATCTGCGACCGCGACGGAGTCACCCGCATACCTAATGACATGGACCCCGCCGTCGTACTCGAACAGGCCCGCGAGATTCGCGAGCGCGAGCAGTCGTACATGAAGATCGCGCGACAGCCCGGCATGACCTGGGCAAAGCTCAAGCAAATCCAATTGGAAATGAGGGGTGAGGGTTAGGTCGGAATCCCCTATTCCTTCAAGGGAGAGGGGATATGCTGATACTCATCCCTACCTAATTTTTCAATGGCCCAAATGACGAAGGCACAACATTTTAGATTCCTCGCTGCGCTCGGAATGACAGGTTGCGGAGGCTCGGAATGACAGTGAGACGGGGCTGGATCGTAGCTGGAAATCCGTTTTGCCTACCCCTGTCAGCCCGTCGTGGGAGAGGGTTAGGGTGAGGGTTCAGTCCCCACCTAGGACAAACAACAACCGACAGGAGTGTGAACGTACATGCAGGGCGCAGACGCAATCGCCGAAATCCTCAGACGCGAGGGCACCGAGTTCCTCGCCGTATATCCGGCACAGGCCATGGTCGACGCTGCGGCAAAGGCGGGCATCCGTCCGATCATATGCCGTCAGGAGCGCGTCGGCATGGCAATCGCCGACGGGTTCAGTCGCATCACCAACGGCAAGCGCATAGGAGTGTTCTCCATGCAGCAGGGACCCGGAAGCGAGAACGCCTTCCCCGGTGCGGCACAGGCCTTTTCCGACAACACGCCCATCCTCCTGCTCCCCGGCGGCGAGTACAAAGAGAAGGCTTTCGTCGCCCCGAACTTCAGCCCCTACGACAACTACGCCCACGTAACCAAGTGGCGCGCGCAGATCAACATGGTCGAGCGCATCCCCGATCTCATGCGCCGAGCCTTCTACCAGCTCAGGACCGGCAAGGGTGGCCCTGTCCTCTTGGAGACTCCCCGCGATATCTGGACGGAGGAACTTCCGGGCGAGCTCGACTACACTCCCGTTTTCGGCAACAAGACCATGCCGCCTCCGGGGGGAATTCGCGAGATTGCCGAGGCGCTGCTGGAGGCTGAGCGTCCGGTCATCTACGCCGGACAGGGCTGCCTCTACGCCGAGGCTTGGGATGAGCTACAGGAGATCGCCGAGCTTCTTCAGGCCCCCGTCACCACCACCATGCCGGGCAAGAGCGCCTTCCCTGAAGACCATCCACTTGCCCTCGGCGCTTCGGCGGTGTCGCACACGAAGGGCACGTGGCACTTCCTCGAGAAGGCCGACCTCGTCTTCGCCATCGGGACGAGTCTCACCAAGACGACCTACGGCAAGTCGATTCCGCCCGGCAAGACGCTCATCCATTCGACGGCGGACGCCAGCGACGTCAACAAGGACTACCAGTGCGACTACTCGCTTCTGGGCGACGCGAAACTGACCCTGCGGGGCCTGATCGACGACATCAAGCGACGCACGGACGGCGCGGGGCACAGGAACACCCGTGACATCGCTCCAGAGGTAGCCCGGGTACGGCAGGAGTGGCTGGACGATTGGATGCCTCAGCTTACGTCCGACGAGGTGCCAATCAACCAGTACCGCATCATCCACGACCTGCAGGCCAGCGTCGACGCCGCCAACACGATCATCACGCACGACGCGGGCAGTCCGCGCGACCAGCTGACGCCGATGTGGCAGTGCACGGCACCGAGGACCTACATCGGATGGGGCAAGTCCACCCAGCTGGGCTTCGGTCTCGGCGCGATCATGGGCGCGAAGCTCGCCGAGCCGGACAAGCTTTGCATCAACATCATGGGCGACGCCGCCATCGGCATGGTTGGAATGGACATCGAGACCGCCGTTCGCAACAAGATCGGCATCCTCACCATCGTCTTCAACAACCAAATCATGGCCATCGAGCGGAGTCACCAGCCCTACTCGGCAGAGTCGTACGACAGCCTCGCGCACGGCGGCGACTACAAGGTGGTTGCCCAGGGCCTGGGCGCGTGGAGCGAGAAGGTCGAGAAGCCGGACGACTTTGTACCTGCGCTGAAGCGCGCCATCACGGTCACCGAGACCGGCAGGCCTGCCGTGCTGGACTGCGTGGTGAAGGAGGGCTACGACTTCTCGAAGTACGAGTAGTCAGCCCAACCTGTCGAGCGCCATCCAGTAGGCAGCGATAGTCTTCGCGTCCACGATCCTGCCGTCGCGAATCATCTCCCGGATGGAGTCGAGGGAGTGCCGCTCGACGACGATGTCCTCGTCCTCGTCGGGGGCAAGGCTGCTCGGCGACAGGTCTCCGGCGAGGTAGGCGTACATATACTCGGTGCAGAATCCGGGAGCGGTCCAGAATCCGCCGAGAGCGTCCAGGCGACCGGCCTTGTACCCGATCTCCTCTTGGAGCTCTCTCTGCGCAGCCTCGTCCGGGTCTTCACCGGGATCTATCCCACCGGCGGGAGCCTCCAGCAGGTCGTTGCCTATCGGGTAGCGGTACTGTCGAACGAGCAGCGCCCTGCCCGACTCATCTATGGGCAGGACGACCACCGCGTCGGCGTGCTCGGCCACCTCGCGGGTCGTCCGCTTGCCGTTGGGAAGCTCGACTTCGTCGATGTGGAGTTGGATTACCCGCCCGTCGAACACGTCACGGCGGGCAACCATGCGCTCCGGCTGCACTTCCCCGTCCATGGCGTCACTGCTCGTCATGCGAGGTGCGGTGACTAACGCCCAAGCGCTGCGTCAGGGTCGAGTAGAAGGCGGAAGGCGGGTCGGCCCGCAGAAAGCTCGCGATGTGGGGGCTCTTCCTGATGACGACCTTGTCGTTGGGGTGGAGTATCGCGTTCGTGAGGTTGTCGACGCTGATCAACGCCTCGCGATTGCCAACAACGGCAAGCTCCACTGTGCAGTTGTCCGGCACGACAAGCCCCGTCTGGAGACTGATATGCGCCGCGAGGGGCTGGACCAGCAGCACCTTGGACTCCGGCTGGAGCACCGGGCCCCCGGCTGAAAGGGCGTACCCCGTGCTGCCCGTGGGAGTCGAAACGATGACGCCGTCCGCGCGGTACGTCGCCAGCCTCACGCCGTCAATAGTCACCTCGACGTCGAGCAAGCGGGGGAGCGTGCCGCGCACGATGGCCTCGTTCAGCGCGTGGTCGACGATCCTAGTCTCCCCGTTCGATTGGGCCGTGACCTCGGCCTGGAGCATCAGTCGTTCTTCCGTCCGAACGTCGCCGGAGAGGTACTGCGGCAGCCGTTCTGCGGCGTTTTCGACCGTCAGCTCCGCCATGAAACCCACGCGGCCCATGTTGATGCCGACGATGGGTATGGAGTACGGGGAGACGAGGCGGTTGACGCGGAGGATCGTGCCGTCCCCGCCCGCGGTCACGATGAACGCAGTCGATTGCAAAGTCTCCGGGGGGATATCCTCGTCGTCCACGTGGGCGACCCAGCTGCGGTCATGCAGATCGAGCTTGTCTATCAGCGACCGGATCACTTCGGGAGCGCCCGAAACCTTGCGGGACTGCATGAAGCCGACGAGTTGCCGTTGCTCATCCATGAGAAGGCCGCCTCAACACTAGGAAAACAACGCTTGCGCCGCCGCCTTGGCGATATCCAGTAGCACAATCGGGTACACGCCGAACACGAGCACTCCGACGGTAGTAATGCCGACGGCCAGCCTTATAGGGAACCTCGATAAGATAGGCTCGTCCGACTGAGGCGAAGACAGGTACATGACCTTGATGACGCCGAAGTAGTAGTACGCCGAGATAACGCTGTTGATGACGCCGACCACGACCAGCCATTCGAGTCCGGCGTTGACCGCCGCCCCGAACACGTACACCTTCGCTATGAAACCGACGGTCGGCGGAATGCCCGTGAGCGACAAGAGCGCGAAGGCAAGGGCTGCGGCAAGGTACGGCGCCCGCTTCGCCATCCCGGCGTAGTCCGCGATCGCGTCGCTGTTTATGCGGTTCGATATCGCAATGACGACCGAGAATGCCGCCATGTTCATAACAGCGTAGCCGGCGAGGTAGAACAGCACGCCCGACGGACCGAAGTCGAGTTCATCCCCTCCCGTTCTCGATGCGACCGCCGTAAGTCCGACCAGGAGGTACCCGCCGTGCGCGATGGTGCTGTAAGCCAGCAATCGTTTGATGTTGGACTGCGCAATGGCGACGAGGTTCCCGACCGTCATCGAGAGCGCGGCCAGCGCGGCGAACACCGCGCTCCACTCGATGCTCAGCGACTCGACAGGGAACGCGACGTAGAAGACCCGCAGGATGATGGCGAATCCGGCGGCCTTGCTCGCCACGGAGAGGAATGCGGTCACCGGCGTAGGCGAGCCCTCATAGACGTCCGGGGCCCACATCTGGAACGGCACCGCCGTTATCTTGAAGCCGAAGCCGGCGATTATCAGGGCGATTCCGAGCAACAGAGCGTAGCTGCCGAACGGCTGGTCGGAGTTGGCGCTCAGGTCGCCTATTCGCGCTGCAATCTCGCCGAGATACGTCGTTCCAGTGAAGCCGAACACGTAGACCATGCCGTACAGGAGTATCGCCGAGCTGATTCCGCCCAGCACGAGAAACTTCATCGCGCCTTCCGACGATCTGCCGTCCCTGAGGAACGCGGCAAGCGCCACGAGCGGGAGCGAAGAGAGCTCCAGTGAGATGTACAGCGTGATGAGCTCCACCGTCGCGGCCATGAGCATCATTCCCGTGGCCGAGTAGAGCGCCAGGGCGAAGAACTCCGTGCGGAACCGCTCAAACCGCTGCACGTAGTCGATGGATATGAGTCCGACGACGGCAGCCGCGCCGATGAAGAGGAACTTGAAGAACAGGGCGAACTTGTCCACGACCAGAGTGCCGGCGAGAACACCGGTATTCTCGGCCGCGGCGTCGTCCCCTACCGTGAACCACAGGGCAACCGTGAAGCCGAGCGGGACGATCAGCCCGACGACTCCCAGCCCCAGGATGAGACTCTTGCGCGCCATGACGAGGTCGAGGAGCAGCAGGACCGTTGCCAGTCCCACCATGCTCAACTCGGGAGAAAGCAGGTACAGATCGTGCGTCGTCATGGTGCCATCGCCAATTGGGCCGAGTCTTGAATCGAACCGATGATGTCGGTCAGGCCCTCAGTGAAGTAGTCCGAGATAAATGACGGGTAGATACCAACTGCGAGTACCGCAATAACCAGGGCCGCTATCGGTACCATCTCCATCTTGGTTGCGTCACGCACGTCCGAGAAACGTTCCAACTGCGGGCCGAACATCGTCCGCTGGAGCATCCACAGGATGTAGCCCGCCGTGATGACGACCCCGAAGGCGGCAACGCCCGTCCACCAACCCCACACGGGGAAGGTACCGAGGAATATGAGTATTTCGGAGACGAAACCGCTTGTGCCCGGCAGCCCCAGCGAGGCCAAGCCCGCGATCAGGAACCCGACCGCGATTACGGGCATCCGCGTGGCGAGTCCGCCGAGGTCGGGAATGTGACGCGTGTGGGCCTTCTCGTAGGCAAGCCCGACCATCAGGAACATCAGGCCGGTTATCGTGCCATGCGTGAACATCTGCATGGCGGCCCCGGTCAGGCCGACCGGCGACACCACGCCCGCGACGCCCACAACGGAGGATATGCCAACGAGGACGTATCCCATGTGGCTGATGCTGCTGAAGGCGACGAGACGCTTCATGTCGGTCTGCCGGAGCGTCACTATCGCCCCGTAGATCACGTTGATGACGCCCAGGACTATCAGGAACTTGGCTGCGTCCACCATGACGTCGGGGAACATCGCCGCGGAGACGCGGAGCATTCCGTAGCCGCCCATCTTGAGCAGCACGCCCGCGAGCATGATGCTCACGGCAGTGGGCGCGTCGGTGTGCGCGTCAGGGAGCCATGTGTGCACCGGCCAGACCGGCAGCTTGACCGCGAACGCCACGAAGATCAGTGAGAAGACCAGCCACGCGGGGGCCAGCAGCTTCGCGCCCTGCATCGCGCCGGGCAGTTCGATCATGTCGAAGGTGCCCGTTGAGAAGAAGACTATCAGGATGCCGACGAGCATGAAGGCGCTGCCGAGGAAGGTGAAGATCAGGAACTTCATGGCAGAGTACTCGCGCCGACCGCTTCCCCAGATGGAGATCAGGAAGAACATCGGCGCCATCTCCAGTTCCCACAGGAGGAAGAAGAGGATGAAGTCGAGAGCCGTGAACACACCCATGACAGCCGTCTGCAGTATGAGCAGCCACACGAAATACTCTCGGACCCGGTTCTTTATGTTCCACGAGGCGAAGACCGCGACGAATCCGAGCAGCCCGGTCAGCAGAACGAGGGGCGCGCTGAGGCCGTCGACTCCGAGAAAATACTCGACCTTGAACGAATCGATGGGAATCCACCCCGGCGCGCGGTCGACGAGTTGGACTCCTCCCTTTGCAAGGTCGTAGGAGGTGAATACGAGAAAGCTGAGGAGAAGGTCGAGGACAATCGTAATCCCGGCAGCGACCCGCACGTGCCGGTCGTTCCGCACGAGGACGGCGATAAGCAGCGCTCCCACCAGTGGCAGGAACACCGTCAGCGTCAGCAGTCCGTTGCCCTCGAAGTCCATGTGTGCCGCTATCGCTCCGTTACACCCAGCCTATTTGAATAAGAGGTACGCACCGAGAATTGCCAGCACTCCGACCGAGACGGCCATGCCGTAGCCCTGCACCTGGCCAGTCTGTGCCTGCGCAATTCCCCTCCCCACGTTTCGACCGAACTGGTCCACCAAGCGGACGGCACCATCGACAATCGACCGGTCGGCCCAGTCGAGCGCCCTGGCGACTACCCGGTAGAAGAGGCGCACCGTGACAACTCCTTCGTACAGCTCGTCGAAGTAGTATTTCCGAGAGAACAGCACATAGAGAGGCCGGAACATTGACCCTACTTGCTCCGCAGATACCTGCCTGCCGATGTACATCAGGTACGCCAGAAGGATGCCCGCCAAGGCCACCACTGTGGACCCTGCGGCAATCAGGATGTTGAAGTCGGCTCCGTCGCTATGGAGAAAGTCGTGGACGAGCCAGTGCTTCGGTATCGGGCCGAGGTCGACTATCGGGCTGACCAGCAGTCCGGCGACGACCGCCATCACGGCGAGAATGGCCATTGGGCCGATCATCGAGTGCGGAGACTCATGCGGATGGTCGGAGGGTCCGTGCGACTCCGCTTCGGGATCGGCATCCGCGCCGCCCTTGTACTCGCCCTCGAAGACCATGAACAGCGCCCGGAACATGTAGAAGGCGGTCATGAAGACTGCTATGACGGCCAGCAAGAAGACGACCTGAGAGACGGCCACTTCACCCCCGAAGGCGAACGTGAGAATCTCATCCTTGCTCCAGAATCCGGCCAGCGGGAATATCCCCGCGAGGCTCAGGCTGCCGATCAGGAACGTGATATACGTCCATCGCATGTGCCCACGCAGACCGCCCATGTACCTCATATCGAACGTGCCGCCGGTCGCGTGGCTGACGCTGCCCGCTCCCATGAAGAGCAGGCACTTGAAGAAGGCGTGCGTGAACAGATGGAAGATCGCCACCCCCGGCGCGCCGACTCCGAGAGCCAGCATCATGTAGCCAAGCTGGCTGACCGTCGAGTAGGCCAGCACCCGCTTGATGTCGTTCATCACGAGGCCCATCGTGGCAGCGAGCACGGCGGTAATTCCGCCGATGATCGCGACGGTGTTCAGCGCGATCTCTGAGGCCTCGAACACGGGGAAGAACCGCGCCACGAGGAACACGCCCGCGGCCACCATCGTCGCGGCGTGGATGAGCGAGCTGACCGGCGTGGGGCCCTCCATCGCGTCGGGGAGCCACGTGTGCAGCGGGAACTGGCCTGACTTGCCGACGGCGCCGGCGAAGAGACCGAGTGCAATCCACATTGCGACGCCCGGCGCGATGAGGCCCATGCTCATGGCCTCGTGGATGTCAGGGATATCGAGCGGGTCGAGACCGGCGGCGGTGAATGTCCCGCCGTTTAAGAAGAGGTAGAAGATCGCGAGAAGGAACCCGAAGTCGCCGAGCCGCGTGACCAGGAACGCCTTCTTGGCCGCCGCCGCCGCAGAGGGCTTGTGGTACCAGAACCCGATAAGCAGGTACGACGACAAGCCGACAAGCTCCCAGAACACGAACAGCTGGATGACGTTGGACGCCACGACCAGTCCGACCATCGAGGCGGTGAAGAACGACATGTAGGCGAAATACCTCGCGTAGCCGGGATCGCCCTTCATGTAGCCGGTGGAGTAGACCTGAACGAGGAGGCTCACCCCGGTCACGACGACCAGCATGATCGCAGTAAGCCCGTCCATGAATATACCCAAGCTCAGATCGAATTCCCCGACCACCAACCACTCGTGACCGGTCCACCCGATCTGCTGTCCGCCGTTCCGCACCACCTCAACGAACAGCGCGAGGGAGAGCGCGAACGCGATTGCGATGGCCCCAATCGTCATCTGTCCGGCAACGACTGCAAAGCGGTTGAAGAACGGGCGAATGAACGCCACGATCAGGACGAATGATGCCAGCGGCAGCAGGAATACCAGCCAGGCCGCGATTTCAAGCCAGTCGGACACTACAGTTTCCTCAAAATCTCGTCCGCGACGTGCTCCCGTCCACGCGGGACCATGACGCGATAGGGCACCCTCTCACCCCATGACCTGATGTCTCCCTCGGGCAGGATCTTCGTCGGAAGTCCTTCGCCTTCAAGGACGTTCTTCCACATCTCGGCGATCATGAGATTGGGCGCTTTTCTATAGTCGGTATACATACTGCTAGTTCTTTAGCTGGGTCGCGTCGGTAACGAAGACCGTTTCGCGGCTGCGGTACAGGGCGATGACGATGGCTACGCCTAGGGCGATCTCCGCCGCGGCGACGGTGATGATGAAGATGCTGAATATCTGGCCCGTCAAAAGCGTTCTTGCGGCCTGGTCGGTGATGCTTGCGGAATCGGCCAGCAGGCTCGCGGGCACGACGTACCGCGACAGCGCCACGGCAGTGATGTTCACCGCGTTGAACATGAGCTCGATACTCATGAGCACCGCAATGGCGTTCCGCTTGGAGAGCGCGCCATACAGCCCAATGGAGAACAGGATCGCGCCGAGAATGAGGAAGTTTTCGAGACTCATCGTTCCCTCACCAGCACGAGCGCTCCGATGATTGCGGCGAGCAGAAGCACGGACACGGCCTCGAAGGCCAGCACGTAATCACGCAGGAGCAGCGAAGCGATCTGGGGAATTGTGTTGCTATAGACCTCGTTCACCATCTGCGCGGCCTCGCTCGACAGCGTGCCCTGCAGCGCGTCCGCCAAGAGCATCCACTCGGTGTTCAACGCCGTGAAGACCGCCGCCGCTCCAAGCAGGAAGGCGAGAAGGCCGACAGGGTACCGAAGCCGGTTGGGAGGACTCCCCTGCTCGGCGTCCTGCGTCATCAGGATGGCGAACAGGATCAGCACCGAGATGGCCCCGACGTACACGATCACCTGCACGACCGCGAGGAACTCGGCGCGCAGGAGCACGAACAGTCCCGCCGTGCCCAGGAACACCACGACGAGAAACAGCGCGGCCCTGAACACGTCGCGCATGTGCACCACGGCGACCGCCGAGATGATGACGGAGACCGCGATCACCCAGAACGCGATGTCTGTTGCCAGGGCAGATTCCGTGCCCGCTCCGAGGCTCATCGGTTGGCCCAGTTCTCCTCTTGCTGGTGTTCGGTCGGACGCTCGTGGCGGCCCACCTGCAGGTAGTCGCGCTCCTCGATGCTGCGGGGATCGAACTTCTGACTTTCTATCTGCGGCCGGTACCACGTGCTCGGCTTCTTCGGAGCCTCTTTCAACTGGTCAACGTCGATCACGAGCCGGCTCCTCTGGTACTGCCCTTCCTCGAAGCCGCTTCCCATGTGGAGAGCATCGTACGGGCAGGCCTGAACGCAGAGCCCACAGAACATGCAGCGCCCGATGTCGATGTCGAACACCTCGATGTCGTACTTGCCGCCGTCCTGTTCATACTTGCCTGTGGTGTCCGTGACGATGCGGATGATCCCCAGAGGACAGTACTTCGCGCAGCTGGCGCATCCCGTGCACCGCTGCTCGTACCACGTGAACTCCTCGCCTCGGAAGCGAGGATGTTGGTGCAGCCGCGCGGAAACGGTCGCCAACCCAACCAGCGCCTTCAACGCATCGCCCGGCCTTTCCATCGCCAGGCTCAGGACATTGGTATTGTTCGCCTTCGCGAGGCCGAACAGCCCAACGCGACGGTCGGGGTACTGCACCGAGAACATTCGTCCCGGCGAGGCGAGATTCTTGAGCGTTACGCCCATTCCCTTGAGCATTCCTATGCCGTACATATCTGCCTCACCTCCTGCGCACGCGCCACTCTAGTCGCTCCCTGCCGCCATATTGGCCAGCGGCGAAGGCTTTGGAGCGCCCTCTCGCCGCAGCTTCCCCTGACCGAGCAGGTTCGCTATGAACACGATGGCTCCGATGAAGACGATCCAGTTGATTCCCGTCATTATCCACAGCGACCCGGACGATAGAGTTCCATCCGCCTCTTGGAAGATGAACGCCTCAATGGCCACGACAAAGATATTCACCAGCGAGAGCGGGAACAGGCCCTTCCATGCGAACCCCATTATCTGGTCGACACGGAGCCTCGGCCACGTCGCCCGCGTCCAGAGGAGGACGAACAGCAAGGCGAACGCCTTGAGGAGGAACCATATCTGGCCCGGAATCGGGTCTATGCCGCGCGTCCCGCCGAGGAACAGCGACGTCGCTACTACCGCCACGACGATGGGGGCCATGAACTCCGCCAGCTGGAACAGGGCGAACTTGATGCCGCTGTACTCCGTGTGGTATCCCGACCCAAGCTCCGACTCGGACTCGATCATGTCGAAGGGCGCTCTGCTCATCTCGGCAAGAGCCGCCGCCATGAATACGAAGAATCCGAGCGGCTGCACGACGATGAAGAACACATCCTGGCTGTTCACCACGTCCGATAGGGCCATCGACCCGGCCATTATCACCACGCCGACGAGACCCAGCGCCATCGGCACCTCGTAGCTCACCAGCATGGCCGCGCCCCGAATCGCGCCGAACAGGGCGTATTTGTTGCGCGAGGCCCAGCCGCCCATGATTATCGCGAGGGTGTTGATTCCCGTGACGCCCAGAACGAACAGCACTCCCACGTTCAGCTTCCCAAGAAAGCTCTGCTCCCCGAACGGGATGACCGAGAAGACCAGAAGTCCGGGGAACACGAGGACAATGGGCGCAAGGTTGAACACCCGCTTGTCCGCCACGTCGGGGATAACGTCTTCTTTCGTAATCAGCTTGAGTATGTCCGCTATGGGCTGCAATATCCCGAACGGCCCCCAGCGGTTCGGCCCCAGCCGGTTCTGGAACCGACCGAGCACTCGTCGCTCGAACCACACGTAGAGAGCCGTCGTCATGATCGCCGCGTTGATGACGATGAACGCCAAAATGAGACAGGCCACGACAAAGGCCGCCCACTCCAAGCCGTCAGGGGCAAACCCGACGACGGTGTCGTATATGTTGCCGAAACTAGCCATCGCTTCCTAGCGGTCGACTTCGCCGAGCACGACGTCGGTGCTCCCGAATATGATGATGAGGTCGGCCAGCTTCCAGCCGACGAGCATGTCCTTCAGCACGGTAAGGTTGATGAAAGAGGGCGCGCGAATCTTACACCGATAGGGAGATATCCCGCCATCGCTGACGAGGTAGAACCCAAGCTCGCCCTTTGGGCCCTCCACCGCCGTGTAGGCGTCACCCACGGGCGGCCTGACGAAGAACGGTCCATCGGTCAGCACGGGGCCCCCTTCGATCTGCGCGATGCACTGCTCGATGATCCGAACGCTCTGGCGCATCTCCTGAATGCGGACGTAGTACCGGTCGTAGGTATCTCCCTCGTAGCCGATGGGAACGTCGAACTCGACGCGGTCATATATCTCATACGGGTCGGCCTTGCGAATATCCCACTGGACTCCGCTCGCCCGCAGCATCGGTCCGGTAAGGGAGCCCGCTACTGCCAAGTCCGGCGGAACGACGCCGATTCCTCGCGTTCGGGCAAGGACGATCTCATTGGTGGTAATCAGCCCCTCCAGCTCGTCGATGTACCGAGGCATCTCGCCTATGAGCGTATCGAGGGCGGGCCAAAACTCTTCCGGCGCGTCCTGAAGCACCCCGCCGGGGCGCATGTAGCTCAGGGTAATCCGTGCGCCGCACAGCATCTCGAACAGTTCCAGGATACGCTCCCGCTCTCGGAAGCAGTACATCAGGGGCGTACCGAACGCTCCCAACTCCTGCAGCATGAACCCTGTAGCTATGAAATGACTCGCCATTCGCTGAAGCTCGGCCGAGATGACGCGGAGATACTGGCCCCGCTCCGGCACCTCGATCCCCGCGAGCTTCTCCACCGACCGGACGTACGCAAGGTTGTTCGACATGCTCGACACGTAGTCGAGCCGGTCGGTCAGCGTCACGATCTGGACATAGGAGCGCTCCTCGGCCAGCTTCTCGGTCCCGCGGTGCAGGTACCCGAACACCGGCTCCACATCGACCACCACTTCGCCGTCGAAGGTGACACGCAGCCGGAACACGCCGTGCGTGCTGGGGTGCTGAGGCCCCATGTTGATCGTGACCGGCTCCGTGCGTATTGCCATCGCTACCGAATGAAGTCCTTCCGAAGTGGATGACCGGGGAATCCTTCCCACAGGAGGATGCGCTTCATGTTGGGGTGCCCCTCGAACGTGATCCCCATCAGGTCGAATATCTCCCGCTCTTGAAGCTCCGCGCCTCTCCATAGATCGACCGCGGACTGGACGGTGGGATCGTCGCGGGAATAGAGACGTGACTTGACGACGCAACTGCTGTTCCTGCGAAGCGACGTGAGGTGGTATACCAACTCAAAGTATTCCACGTAGTCAACCGCCGAGACGCTGTTGAGGAACTGGAAGTCGAGGTCCTCGTCGTCACGCAGGAAACGAAGCGTATCGTGCAGAGCGTCGCTCCGCACCGACACCTCGGAGGAATTCGATGTGACGACACTGCCGGAAAGCTGGAGTTCGATGCGTTTGGCGAGGTCCGTGCCGGCAACGACTCTGGTCATTACTCTCCCGCGGTCCTTCCCTTCAAGGAATAGCGCTTGATCTTGTCGTGCAGCTGCATGATGCCGTACAGGAGCGCGTCCGGCCTAGGAGGACACCCGGGGACGTACACATCGACCGGCACGATGTGGTTCACGCCGGGCACAACGCTGTAGGACTCGTAGTAGGGCCCTCCGCTGGTGGCGCAAACGCCCATGGAGATGACCCACTTCGGCTCCGCCATCTGGTTGTAGACACGCTCGATTGCGGGCGCCATCTTCCACGTCACCGTGCCCGCTACGATCATCAGGTCGGCCTGTCGGGGCGACGCGCGGAACGCCTCCATCCCGAACCGGCTGATATCGAACCGGGACATCGCGCTCGCCATCATCTCGAATGCGCAGCAGGCAAGCCCGAACGACAACGGCCAAACGGCAGACTTCCTGCCCCAGTTCAGGAGGGCGTCAACAGAAGTGACAGCCAAGTTCCGCTGCAGATCGTCCGGCACCTCGACAAGCGGCTCCGCCAGAGGCTCAACGTTGTTCGCCTTCAGGTGATTGATGTACGCCCCTTCCTCTCGGTCCAACTCCAAGGTTGTCGAGTGAAGGGGTATCGTGTTGCCGGGCAGTTCGATGTGTTCGCTGTTCATATCAATCACTCTCACCTAATCCCATATTCCCGACTAGGCCCACTCCAATGCCCCCTTCCGCCAGGCGTACAGCCAACCGACGACGAGGATAGCTATGAACAAGGCCATCTCGACGAGCACGAAGGCCCCGAACTCCCTCGAAAGGAACCCGAAGCTGGCAGCCCAGGGGAAAAGGAACACGACCTCAACGTCGAAGACGACGAAGAGCAGCGCGAAGGAGTAGAAGCGGAAGTTGAACCGGTGCCACGTGCCCGTCAACGTCTCGAAGCCGCATTCGTAGATGCTCATCTTAATGGGATCGGGCTTCCGTGGGCGGATCCTGAAGAGGGAGAACATCCATGAAGCAATCAGCATACTCGCCGGCACTGCGACGGCCAAAGCGGTGAATATGGCGATGAGACCGTACTGGCGGAAGTAATCGTCGAGAACGACACCCTCTGTGCCCATGCGCGGAATATAGCATAGGCCCCTTGCCCTTGCAAGTAAGTACCCTTCGCCGGCAGCGACGCTTCATACAGGCAGACGCCATGCCAACTACCTTGGGAACATGACATGATCCTTACAATGAAATGTCCGCCTTCGAGAGGGGGAGGCATCTCAACTGACTACAGCCCCTTACCCTTCCGCCCCTGGCCCCTTCACCTCCGCGTCCCCAGCGAACTCTGTGTGAAGCTTTTGTGCGCTCCGGAAGTCGAGGTCATGTTGACGGGTATGGAGTGCGGTGCTACACTCGCTCCCAAGTTGAGCTAGAAGTCGGGGCGCTCACACCGCTCGCGGTGACGACGCCGAGGAGAACAGGATGACGAAAACGTTGCTACTTGTGGTCTCTCTGCTTGCGCTGCTCGCGCTGGGTTGCGGCTTCACTGCCCCGGAGCCAACGCGCATTCCCGCGACTCCCGTCCCCACTCTCCCTCCCGGAGCGGCGGTCGAAGAACTCAGCATCATGAACTTCCAGCACGCCGATGCAACGGTCAAGGCCGGAACGGTCGTCATCTGGACGAACAACGACAGGCCGCTCCACACCGTCACGCACATAAACCCGGGGGCAGAACGTCTCTTCGACAGTCAAACCATTGCGCCGGAAAAGGCTTACCGCTACCACTTCACCGAGCCGGGCACCTATGATTACCAGTGCCTCATACATCCGGTCAACATGAAGGGAACGATTACCGTCACGGAATAGAGCGGTACGGAATATCCGTGTCCGTCCCTTCGCCGTACGGGAATGACTAGGCGACGATTAGCTCGCCTCGCTGGGCTTTCTCCACCTCGTTTCGCTCGCCGCGCAGACGCTTGCACGTTTCCTGATAGCGTTGGGCCAACTCCGGGCCTTGGAGTCGCATATATTCCGATTCCTGCGCTCTCGCGGCCTCGGTCGACGCCGGTGCAGGAATGTCGATAACGGCAGTCGTTATCCGGTCGTTTCCCCAGGCGTATGCCACGACCTCACCCTTGCTGACGATCATATTCACGCCGACGTTGGCCTCGACGATTGGCACCCCGTTCTCGCGGGCACGCGCCAGTACCGTCTCGTTCTGATCCTTCGACTTCGAGCCGAACGAGGGAATCAAGATGTACTGCGCGCCGTCGAGCACGAGCGTCCTCACAATCGTTGGATTCCAGCGGTCGTTGCAGATGACGAACCCGGCCCTCCCGAACGGCGTGTCGAACGCTCGAATCGTCGAGCCCACGCGGTTGAAGTTCCACGACCGGTCGGTGCCTTCGGCAAGCTGCGTCTTGTGGTACCGACCGAGGATTTCGCCGTTGGTGTCGATGAATATCGCCGCGTTGAATACCTCTCCGCCAATCCGCTCCGCGAACCCGAAGGCAAGGCACGTATTCAGCTCCCGCGCGAGGTTCTGGAATCTTCGGATGTAGTCGCCGTCGATAGGCTCGGCGATCTCCACCAGGTCGTCCGCCGTCTTTCGCCCCTCGATCACGTCCATGACGACGTATCCTTCCAGCACTCCCTCAGTCTGCAGAATGAGGTCGGGCCCGTCCTCAGCCGCTTTGCGGAAGAACCGCTCCATCGCGTCCGCGTTGCCCGGCTTGTCCCACTTGGCCGGCTTCAGAGAAATCGCCGTAACTTTAATCGTCTTGTACATTTCGAACTCTCCCTTTGTCTGCTGTCCTAATCCGAGTCAGACTCCCGCATTCGGTGGAAATATTGTATGACGTGTGCGCGGTTTAAGAGTCCCACGAGCCGCTCCCCCACGAGAACGGGGGCTTGATGGATGCCGTTCTCGCCAAGCAGCGAGAGCGCGTCATCGAGCCCATCTTCCGGTGTCAGCGACTTCAGGGGTGCAGGCGTCATGATATCTCGCACGGGTTTGTCTGCCCAGAACGCTTGCGGAACCTTTCTCACGTCGGTTATCGAGAGTACCCCAAGCACACGTTGGCTCTCGCATACTACCAGCGCTCTAGCCGATCCACGGACGAGATAAGTAAACACGGCCTCATTGATCGAAACGTCTGGACTGACGGTTGGAGGCGAGGCGTCCATCACGTCCTCGACGGTCACTCCCTCCAACGCATGCGAGACCTCGACCCGACTCCGGCTCGCGCTCGCCGCGCTGTACAAGAACCAACCCACAAGCGCCGCCCATATCCCCTGCAGCGCATGACCCTGAATGACCTGGTAGACGCCGAATCCCACCAACAGCAGGCCAACCACCTGTCCGCTGCGAGTCGATATCCCCGACGCCCGGCGATAACTCCCCGTCACGGCCCATATGGCTGCCCTGAGTACTCGCCCACCGTCCAACGGAAACGCGGGCAGCAGGTTGAACAACCCCAGCAGCAGATTGATGATCGCGACGTACTCGACCGCCGCGTAAGCGGGTGACGATCCACCGCTCAACACAGCGACAATGCCGATGACCGCCGCGATGGCGAGGCTCGACAGAGGACCTACGACCGAGATGACGAAATCGTCGACCGCTCGCCGCGACTCCGACGCGATGCTGCTAACTCCTCCAAGAAGAAACAGCGTGATGCCCTCGACCCGGTAGCCCCGGCGTATCGCCACCAGTGAATGAGCAAGCTCGTGCAGCAGCACAGAGACGAACAGCGACAGGGCACACACGAATCCGGTCGACCAATACGTTTCCGTGCCCCAGTGCGGGTAGCGGCCGGGAAGGAACCCCGTAGCGAGGCTCCAGGTGAGGAAGGCTACGATCAGGAAAAGCGAGAAGTGGATATCCACCCGGATACCCAAGATCCTTCCAACCCCGATTGACGACGGCATCCTTGTTCCTCTGCTTGCGGCGCGGCGAATGTGCCGCTCTTTACTCTCCGTAGGTTAGCACGCACGAAACCGCTGAACCAGAACCTGGGTACTCCAACCTGCCGCGTCTCCTCCCGGTTGGTGGTATCATGAAGTAGTCGAAAGGAGTCGGAGATGACTACGCGCACCGATACCAAGCGGCTGACCGCCGACGATCTGCTCCGCCTGTATAGTGAGGGCGTCCGCGGCGAACTCATTCGAGGAGAGCTTTGCCAGACCATGCCCGTCGGACACGAACACGGAAAGATCGTAGTGAATTTGACGATTCTGCTGGGGACTTACGTCAAGTCCCAGAAGCTGGGCGAACTGACGGCTTCTGATGCGGGCGTGTGGCTTGAGCGCGACCCCGATACTGTGAGAGAGCCGGATATAGCGTACTTCTCGGCGGAGAAGATGCCGCCGGGTGTGCGGGTCACGGGTTACGCGGAGGTCGTCCCGGACTTGGTCGTGGAGGTTGCGTCTCCAAACGATAGTCTGCGAGAGATCAACGACAAGGCGCTCATGTGGCTGAGCTATGGAGTTAGCCTAGTCTGGGCGGTGAATCCCGACACGCGCTCCGTAGACGTGTATCGAGCAGGTCGCGTTACGTCAACACTCTTGGAGAGCGACACGCTCGACGGTCTCGACGCTCTTCCAGGGTTCACCTGTGCGATCTCCGAGGTGTTTGATACGTAGCGCAACGCTATTCCCAGAGGGCGTCCTTTCCTTGACACTCCAATCGCCCTGTTGCTACCATTTTCCCCACGAAATCCGCCTGCTGCGAGCCTTCCCCGTAGCGTTCATTTTATCCCCGGAGGAATCGGTGTGACGTTCGCAAAGTCGCTTGCCTGTCGTGGATGCAGCGAGGAGTACCCCATCCAGCCGCTCAACGTGTGCGAATTCTGTTTCGGCCCGCTTGAGATCAGCTACGACTACGACGCGATGGCCCGCCATGTCACCCGCGAGCGCATCGAGAACGGCCCGCCGACCATGTGGCGGTACCATGATTTCCTCCCGGTCAACGACGCCTCAGCTCTCGATATGGGTACTGGCTTCACGCCTCTGATTAAAGCTGACAACCTAGGCCGCATGCTGGGACTCGAAAACCTCTACATCAAGAACGACGCCGTGAACCCCACCTACTCGTTCAAAGACCGTCCGGTCGGCGTCACCGCCAGCAAGGCGCTTGAGTTCGAGTTCGAGACCTTCGCCTGTGTCTCCACGGGCAACCTGATGGGTTCCGTCGCGGCCCACGGCGCAAAAGCCGGACTCGACACCAAGGTCTTCTTCCCCGCCAACCTGGAGCGCAGCAAGATCGTCGGCGCGGCGGTCTACGGGGCAACGCTCGTCGCAATCGACGGTACCTACGACCAGGTAAATCGCCTCGGCAGTGAGCTTGCCGACAATCACCACTGGGCGGTGGTCAACATCAACATGCGCCCGTTCTACGCCGAGGGCAGCAAAACGCTCGGCTACGAGGTGGCAGAGCAACTCGGCTGGAAGCCGCCCCAGCACTGCATTGTTCCCGCCGCATCGGGTGAGCTTCACACGAAGATATGGAAGGGCCTGCAGGAGATGCAGGACGTCGGTCTGATCGACAACGTCCGCACGCGGATGCACCTCGCCCAGGCCGAGGGATGCTCTCCCATCGTAACCGCCTTCCAAAACGGAGAGTCCGCTGTTCAACCCGTCATCCCCGACACCATCGCCAAGTCGCTTGCCATCGGCAACCCGGCCGCCGGCATCTTCTCGCTTGAGGTGCTGGAAGAGACGAGCGGGACTGCCGTCGCCTGTCTCGAAGAAGAGGTGGCAGAAGGTATAAAGCTCCTCGCCGAGACCGAAGGACTCTTCACCGAGACAGCGGGCGGCGTCGTGATTTCGTCACTGAAGCGCCTGGTCGAGCAGGGCAAGATCAAGGGCGACGAGGTCACGGTGGCATTCGTCACGGGCAACGGCCTCAAGACGCCTGAGGTGGTCGAGGACGTGGTCCGACCCATCTACACCGACGCGACCTACGAGTCCATCGTCGACTCGCTGGCCGCCGCGACAGCCGCGTAGCAGGGTAGACTGCGCGAGGCTTCGCCCTTTACCTTCGAGGTTTCGCCCATTACGCTATAAGCAGCCATCAACCGAAATCGGAGGAATACCGATGAGCATCGTGGTGCGAATACCAACGCCCCTCCGGCGCCTCACGAACGGGCAGGACAAGGTCGACGTGGACAGCAACACTCTGGGCGGCGTCATCGACGCTATGAACGAGCAGTACCCGGGGATCCGCGAGAGAATCTGCGACGATCAGGGGCAGTTGAGAAACTTCGTCAACGTCTACATCAACGGCGAAGACGTGCGCTTCCTGCAGGGCCTCGAAACCGCCACAACCGACGGCGACGAGGTCAGTGTCGTTCCCGCCGTAGCGGGCGGTTGTTGAGGAAACACCAATGGCAAAATCAGTCCGCTACTTCCATTATCGGCGCTGAAGCGACTGCAACAAGGTGAGAGCGTGGCTCTCACGAACTGACGCTGAGGTCGAGAACCGCGACTTCTTCGCCGACCCCTTCACGGAGGACGAGTTGAGGGACTTGCTCGGCGAAAGTCCCCCGTCCGATTACTTCTCATGGAACAGCCCATCGCGCCGGAAGCTGGGTATCGAACGAGACGAGACTTCCGAGGACGAGCTTGTAGCTCTCATGCTGCAGGAACCGCGCCTCATCCGCCGCCCACTCATCGAAATCGACGGCGAGCTCCTTCCTCCGATCAGCGGCTCAGGCAAGATTCAGCAGGCGTTGGAAGAGGCTCTGCAGTAAGTCTAAGTCTGCCAGTGGCCTTCACACGCCAAGAGGCCAGACCACTGCGATAAGCGGTACCGCAACTCCCACGACCACGATCTTCAACGGTAGCCCAAGCCGCCAGTAGTCTCCAAAGCGATATCCGCCAGGCCCCAAGACCAAGGTGTTCGACTGGTGGCCTATCGGTGTGAGGAACGCGGCGGACGCACCGACGGCAACCCCCATAAGGAACGGATCGGACGACGCGCCAAGCTCGGCCGCGATCGTGACTGCTATCGGCGCTGTCAGGATTGCCGCAGCCGCATTGCTTATCACGTCCGACAGCAGCGACGTGACCACGATGAGCGTCGCTAAGACCACCAACGGAGACACTCCCTCAGTCAAAGACGTTAGCCCCTCAGAGATAATCTCGGCCCCGCCTGTCGTCTCGAACGCCCTTCCAATGGGGATCATCGCGGCCAGCAGGATGAGCACCGGCCACTCAACGCTCTCATATGCCTCTCGAAGGCTCAGCAGTCCAAAGATGATCATTCCTACGGCTGCCCCAACGAAGGCAATCTGCAGTGTCACCAGACCGGTCGTGGCAAGCGCAATTGCCACGGCAAGAATCCCAAACGCGGACAGCGCCTGCCACCACGGACGAAAGCCCACCACCCTCTCGGAAATCGCGATGCAACCAAGGGCATCCAGGGCCTCGCCTATCGAGGTCTGGCTCCCATGAAGTAGCAGGATGTCCCCCGCGAGCAAACGTATATTGCCTGACGAACCCGGTACACGCACCCCGTGCCGGTTCACGCCCAGCAAGCTGACATCGAACCTCGTGTGCAGTCCCAATGTCCGGGCCGTTCGATGCTCCGCCAGCGAGTCCGCCATCACCACGGCCTCCACAACCTTCACGCCGCGGGCTCGCAAAAGACTCACCATGTCTTCGTGAACGTCTCGTCCCTCCACAGGTTCCAAGCCCGTCGATCCCATCAACTCGTCCAAGTCGACCGGCTCCGCTTCCACAATCAAAATGTCCCCGGGGTCCAGTATCTCCGTGTGTGAAGGCGCGGAATACCTCTTCTCGTTTCGCACTAGACCGATAACGTGTATGTCCTCTTCCATGTCCCCTAGGACATCTTCGATACGGAGTCCCGCCAGCGCCTGCGGCACTTCCAATTCATACGTATGCTGCTCCACTTCGAAGCCGCCAACGCCGATCCTCGCTCCCTGGCGCTGTGGCACGAGACGCCAGCCTATAAATGCAAGGAATGCTACCCCACTGACCACGACGCCCAGTCCCACCGGAGTAAAGTCGAACATCTCAAACGGCGCCCCGCCGACCTCTGTGCGAAACGTCGCGACAATAATGTTCGTCGGCGTGCCGATCAGTGTGACCATTCCGCCCAGCAGAGAAGCGAACGCCAGCGGCATCAGAACAATAGAAGGCGATCTACGGGCCCATCTCGCAAGCTGAATTGAAACGGGCATCATCAAGGAGAGCGCAGCCACATTGTTGATGACCATCGAGAGCATTGCAGAAAGCGTCGTTAGAGAGCCCACCTGCGCCACGGCATTCTTTCCGCTCCTCGCCAGCAGCCGAACGAGGACCGACAACGCCCCGGACCGTTGAACTGCCCGTCCAACAACCAGTACCGCTCCCACCGTAACGACAGCGGGATGGCCCAGCCCCGAAAACGCCTCCGCGCCAGGAATGATCCCAACCACCGTGAGCGCCAGCAGCGATAGCAACGCCACGATGTCGTAGTGAATACGGCCGTGAATGAACAGCCCGAGGGTCAGGGCGAGTACGGCAAAGAATATAACTTGGTCATTCATGAAAGCGTTCGCCATGCCATTAGGGAATACTCCGCTACATCATCTCCGCCCTGCCCACAGCCACAACGGTTCGCAGGATGCTGCATGATATAATCTCGCCCATTCCCGAATCAACGCAGCCATGGAGAGAATCCAATGGACTTAGCTCAAAAGGCGGCGCTCGTAACGGGCGGCAGCGGCGTGCTCGGTGGACGCATCTGCATCGCCCTGGCCGACGCGGGCATCAATCTCGCCGTCGGCTACGCGACAAGCCGCGACAAGGCCGCTGAGGTCGCCGAGGAGATGCGCGCCCGAGGCGTTCAAGCGATTCCCGTCGCTTGCGATGTAACCGACCTCGACCAGATCAAGTCCGCCATCGCCACCATGGTCAGCGAGTTCGGCGGCGTCCACATCCTCGTGAACGACGGCGCGTTCAACAAGGCTATCGACTTCACCGACATCGACGGCCTTACCTACGATCTTTGGGACAAGATCATCGACATCAATCTCTCCGGCCCCATGCGGACCATCAAGGAGATTGTCGAGCCGATGCGCGCGTCCGGCGGAGGCAGAATCGTCAACATATCCTCCGTCGCGGGACTCGGCCCCAACGGCTCCTCCATCGCATACGCCGTCTCCAAGGCCGGACTCAACCACCTGACCAAGTGCATGGCGCGGGGTCTGGCACCCGACATTCTCGTCAACTGCGTCGCGCCCGGCTACCTCGAAGGCACCCTCATGTCGTCCAACCTCACCCCGGAGCACCGCAAGACCGCAGTCGCAGGCGCCGTCCTACAAAAGGCTGCCGACAAGGACGACATCGCCCGCCAGGTCGTCGAGTTCTGCCGCACCGACACCACCACCGGCCAGACGCTGGTGATCGATTCGGGGCGTGTATTCCACTAGGAGGCAAGACAAGCTCGGCAACTTCTCTGTACTTGAGTGTGAGTTCAGCCTAAAAGCCTCACCTTAGCTTAAGCGTGGTATGGTAGAAACACCTTGGAAGCCTCAGTCATGTCCCGAAATTACACTGAAATCATTACCTTCGAGCCGGACAAGCGGGCTGGCAAGCCGTGCATCAGAGGCCTGCGCATCACCGTCTACGAAATTCTCGAGTACCTTGAATCAGGTATGTCGGAGGACGAAGTGCTTTCCGATTTCCCTGACCTAACGCAGGAAGACATCGACGCCTGCCTGGCATTCTCAGCCGATGGGAACCATCGACCGGTGTAGCTCCCACCAACATGACGACCAAGAGCTTCTCTCCACACCTACGAGTTTGAGCCTTCCTGTGCCTCTAATCGATGCGCCCGCCCCTATTCTTCCGGTAACATAGATTCATAGCACCACTCCCACCGGAGGCACTGAATTGACCACTCTGCAAGGCCAGTATGACATCGTGATCGCGGGACAGGGAGCGGCAGGGTTCGCCGCGGCCCTCTATGCAGCCAGGTACCAGACCAAGCCCGTAGTCATCGGCGAGACCTTCGGCGGCGAGACCGCCATCGGTGGCTCCATCGAGAACTACCCCGGATACGTCGACATCGACGGCTTCGACCTCATGATGCACTTCAGAGATCAGGTCGTGAAATACGATGTCCCCATCGTGGACGATAAGGTGACCAAGGTCGTCGGCGTGGAGGGCTGCTACGAGGTCGAGACCGAGTACAGCGGCACGTACCAGACGCAGACCGTCATCCTGGCGATAGGCCGCGAGCGCCGGAAGCTCGGCCTTCCGAACGAGGAGGAGTGGACCGGCAAGGGCGTCTCGTTCTGCTCCGTCTGCGACGCGCCTCTCCACAAGGACAACGTCGTGGCCGTGGTCGGCGGTGGGAACGCCGCCGTCGAGGGGGCGGTACTCCTCGCCAAGTATGCAACGCAGGTCTACCTCATCTATCGGGGCTCCGAATTCTTCCGGCCTGAGCGTATCATCGTCGATGAGTTGAACCGCACGCCCAACGTCACCCAGCTACTAGAAACGAACGTCGTGGAGCTGCAGGGAACGGACGACCTCGAGGGCATCCGCATCGATAGGCCCTTCAACGGTTCCGACGAGTTGACGGTCGACGGCATCTTCATCGAGATCGGGGCCGACCCGCGCGCCGACATCCCCAAGGAGCTCGGCATGAACCTCAACGACGAGGACGAGGTGATCGTGGACACGGCGATGCGCACCAACATACCGGGCATCTTCGCCGCCGGAGACCTGACCAACGCGTCCGGCGACCTCAAGCAGACCATCACCGCCGCCGCCCAGGGTGCCATAGCGGCCTCAGCCGCCTACAAGTACATCATGGAGCACCCGGCCGCCTGCCCGTGGCACGCTGCAGCGCTTCCCCAGGAAGAGGCCGTCACGGCTTAGACCGTTTTCACGGTCAATGGCCCTCTTCACCCTTCGACAGGCTCAGGGTGAACGGGGTTCTAAACGACACGCCTCAGATCACTGCGCTATGGCGGCGATGACCTCAACTTCTACGAGCATGTCCGGCTCGAAGAGCGCCTCGACGAACACAAACGTATTCGGGGGAAACACTCCGTCGGCGTAGACCTCATTGAACAGCTTCTCACGCTCATCGAGATAGGACTGCTTGTTCTCCACTCCAACCACATAGGTACGCACCTGCACGATGTCCTGGAACGTCGCGCCGGCGTCGGCCAGTATGGCCCCCACGCGCTCATAGGCGATCCGCGTCTGCGCGCCCGCGTCGCCCTTGGCGAGCACCTCGCCGTTATCGTCAACCGCCACTTGCCCGGCGAGAAACAGCAGTTCTTTGGCATCGACCCGTGCGATGTGCGAGTACATCCCCACCGGCGGCGGTACATTCGGAGGATTGGCCGTAAGACGTCCCTTTCCCATGTCGTTGTCCCCCTAAAGGTCGAGGGGCGGACACATGCCCGCCCCTCCCAAAGGTTCCTATGTGACCGGCAAAGTCCGGTCAGGCATCCTCGGCGTTAGGCCATTGCCTTCGCGCTCTCGACTATCGAGTCGGCCTTGCTCATCAGGTCGGCGATCATACCCTCGATCTCTGGCGTCACGACCGAGTCGCGGGACGGCAGCCGGGACGGACCCGCGGGACGACCCATGTGCCGCATGAACGGCTTGACGAAGACTCCCTCGCCCGCGGTCTGGGAGCCGATGGCGGCCCTGATCCGCGAGTACGGCGCATTGAATTCGTCGAACACGCGCTGCGCCTCGTCGTACAACCCTGCCGTCATGAGCTCGTGTACGGCAATGGAGTGCGCCGGGTAGAAGTTCGGCACGTGGCTGACCCACGCCTTCACTCCGAGCATGTGTCCGTAGATGCTCAGCGGCCCGTTGTTCACGACCGCCGCGCGCGGGACGAAGTACTTTATCCCCGCCAGGTAGTTGGCGATATCGGGCGAGCCCCACTTGACAGCGACCGTGTTGCGGACCTTCATAATCTCTTCGGCCACGTCCATCGTCATGTCATACTTGGAGCCGGAGTACCAGTGGCTGTACGCTGCGAATCCAACTTCGGTGTGCTTGGCCACCTCGTGTACCCACTCGATGAGGTCGCCCTTGTGCACGTCGTAGTAGTACGCGCTGCTCATCTGGACGATGTCGATGCCTACCTCTTCGCACCATTGGCAAAGCTCTATCGTGGCCCGGATGTCCGTGCTCTGGACGCTTGCGAACGTCGGAATGCCGTTCGGCACGGCAACGTCGGCGATGGCCTTGATGGCCGCCTTTCGCTCGTCGGTCGTCATCACCGTGAAGTCTCCGCCGGAGCCGACCGCGATAAACACCGTGTTACCCGGGGCCGCTCCCTGATCGACGATCCACTGCACGTTCTCCTGCGTGGCGTCGACGTCGAGCGACTTGTCCTCTTTGAAAATCGTCGCCAAGGGGATGACGACGCCGTCCATTTTCTGCTTCGCTTCCTCAACCGTGATCATTCGCTCCTCCTAGTTCTATTCTTCTTGCTGTAGCCCGACCCACTTGACTCATATATCGGATCAGGCCTGAATGATTCGCGTTAGTTCACAACCGGCCAACCGAAACCGACTAGGATCTCTCGCAGTTCGTCAAGCTCCTCTTCATTCAGAGGCTTGGAAGGCGGACGTGACGCCCCCGCCGGCTTGCCCATCAGGTACGAAAGTCCCTTCTTGACCCTTCCCTGTCCACCGGATCGCACGTCGGTCTTTGCCGAGTAGTCGCGCAGGGGATCGTTCACCGCGTCCCAAAGCGTCTGCGCTTCGTCGTAGCGACCCGCTTCGAGATGGTCCCAAATCTCCAGATCGTGCGGCGGGTATGCCTCCGCCGTGAGGTTGATATACCCTCGACCGCCAAGCTTGTGACTCTCCACAGGCGATCCGCCGTTCTCGATCACGCTGAAGATGTGGGTGAACTTCGCGATGTCCTCCTGCTTGCCGTCCGGCGGAGGGCTCCACTTGATCGAGGCGACCTGCGGAATGTCCACCATCCGCATGATCGTATCGACTTCCACAAGACCGCCCGGCATCCACTGCGTGCAATACACCATGATCCCGATGTCGATGTTGTCCGAGATGTCGCTGTAGTAGTCGATCAGGTCGTCCTGGCTCGGGAGGTTGAATATCGGAGGGCATATCTGCAGCCCGATGGCCCCCATGTCCTGGGCGATCTTCGCGTCCTCGATGGTGCGCTTCGTGTCCTTGTAGTGAAGGCCGCAGACGATGGACGCCCGATCCTTCGCCGCCTGAACGACAGTGCGGAGCAGCAGGGGCCACTCCTCGTCCTTCAGCATGGGGCCTTCGCCCATGGCGGCAGCGACCTTGATGACCGCCTTGCCTTTCACCAGGCCTTCTTCGACCCACTGCTGGGTCAACTCGTGCATCCGTCCGAAGTCGACCTCAAAGTCGTCGTCGAACGGCGTCGGCACCGTCGCTATCGGCCCTTGTATTAGCTCACGTAGTTCTGCTCGATCCATGCGTTCTCCCTCGTTCTCAAACTGGCGAGATTATATCACGCAGCCGCCTCCGAGTAATCACTCTTAGTCTCTCCTCCGTTCGACGGGGGAGAGATACTAGAGAGGGGGGCAACCTCTTCGACTTTAGTCTCCCTACACCAACACCGCCTCTCGCTCCGGCACCGGGAAGCCGAAACCGATCAGCATTTCCCGAAGCTCGTCAATCTCGGCCTCAGACAGAGGCTCCGAAGGCGGACGCGAGTCTCCGATGTCCATTCCCATCACCTTCATCATGCCCTTCTTTACGCGGGCCTGTCCGCCCGATATGGCCCCCGTCTTGGCATAGAAATCGCTCAGCTGGTCGTACACGCTAAACCAGAGCGTGCGCGCCTCCTCGTACTTGCCTTCCTCCATCAGGTCCCAGACCGCAAGGTCATGTGGCGGGTGAATTTCCGAAGTCCAGTTGATGAACCCGCGCCCACCCATCCTGTGGTTGCGCGTCGGATCCTTCGTGTTGTCGATGATGTTGACCTTGTCCTTGAGGTCGAAGATCGCCTCGTAGGGGTATCCCGGCGCCGCCCACTTGATCGCGACCACGTTGTCGAAGCCGGCCATGGTGCGATAGTCGTCGGGGGTGATGAGGTCGCCGAGCATCCCCATCGTGTTGTAGACCATGATCCCAATGTCGATGGCGTTCGACACGTCCTCGTAGAACCGCAGCACGTCGCCGCGCGTCGGGCCATTGTGCACCGGCGGGGAGATCTGCAGACCGATTGCTCCCATGTCCTGCGCCTTCTTGGCGTCCTCGATCTGGCGAATCGTGTCCTTGTAGTGGAGGCCGCACAGGATTGCAGCCTTGTCGTCCGCCGCCTGCACTGCTGTGCGTAGTAATGCCGGCCACTCCTCGTCCCGTAGCTGCGGCCCCTCGCCCATCGCCGCCGCGACCTTGATGACCGCCCTGCCCTTCACCAGTCCTTGATCGACCCACCACTGCGTCAGGTTGTAGAACTTCCCGTAATCGACCTCGAAGTCATCGTCGAACGGCGTCCCCACCGTCGCCATGGGCCCAATGATCAGACTCTTGATTTCCTCCAGGTTCATGGTTCCCTCCTCCATTCATGTCTCGCGTCCAGATTGCCGTCTCTATTCTACGCCGCATTCGTCTTTTCAGAAACCCGACCTCACACCGTCATTCCGGCGGAGGACGGAATCCAGTGAATCCTGTCATCAGCCTTTCGCTGACACGTCCACAGACTTATTTCGCCTCACGCGATTACTAAAACGGCCCCGACTGCACCGCCGCAATCTCCTCCCTGTCCAACGCATAGAAACTGCAGAACTTACAAATCGACGTATCCGACCTGAGCGGAAACCCCGCCTTCTCATTCGGCGCATTCATTTCCACATCGTCAAGATACCCCCTCATCGCGGCAATGCTGTCGCGTATCGCGTCCACGCCGTCGTCGAGATCGTCCTGCGTGTAGGCGTAGTCCTCCGCCGTACCGTGTGCGAGCCGCTCGATGCGCACGCTAATATCCGGCCCGCGCACCCCGTGCATCTCCCGCAGATACAGCGCATACACCAGGGCCTGTTCCCTGTCGTCCTCCTCCTTCCTGCCCGACTTCCAATCTACCACCGTCCAGCTATCGTCCCCCTTCCGGTAAACGAGGTCAGGCACGGCGTGAATGGGTGTTTCGTCAATATAGAAGGTTGCAAATTCCTCCACGTTCTTCACTTCGACGAACGGCGCCGCAACCGCCTCACGAAAGCTCAGGGAGACCAGTAGGTTATCGAAGCACGTCCGCAGGATGTCCCTCGACTCCGAAATCTTGTTCTCGCCGATCCCCGTGTCGTAGTAGAACTCATGGAACATTCGCCGCCACTTTGGTGAGCGCTCCCACTCCGGCCTGTCCTGCGACTCCACCCACGCCTTGTTCAAGCGGTTCCGCGCCGCGTCGTACAGCTCGTCCGCTGTAGGCGTCGACGCCCCCGAACGAGCCCGGTGAATGGCTGTCGAAGCCGCCTCATGCACTGCCGCCCCTATCTCCAGCGGCAGACTCGTGAGATTCTTCAGCCGGTACGCAAGCTGAGCACTCTCCGGCGCAGTGTCCTCCCAGCCGTTATGCGACCCGTAGTACTGATAGTAGTACTTGCGCGGACACTCCTGAAACGTCGCCCGCCTGCTGTGCGACCATGACCATTGTGGATATTCACTGCGTTCGTATGTCATAGATCTTGCGGCATGACCGCTCCTCCGACTCCTGAGGTCACGAACTACAGTGGCAGATGCACCTTCCTGCCCGTCTGCGAGCTTCGAAGCACCGCCTCGGTGAACTCCATGTAGCGGACGCCGTCTTCGAACGTCTGGCGAGTCACCTTCTCCAGCCCACGAATCGCGTTCACGAACTCTTCCTCGACACGCCAGTGATGCCGCTTCTCATCCGGGATTGGTACCTCGGTAAAGGACGACTCGCCGCTCTTGGCAATCTCGACGTGGATCCGCTCGAAATCGACGTGCAACGTCGCGTCGCTCCCGAACATCCACATCTGGTTCGGCCCCAGACCCGTGACCTCGCTCACCCGAAGGTGCAGGAGCGGCCCTGCGTACATCTCCGCAAGTATCTCCACCAGGTCGGGCGGCGCGACCGTGCGAAGCATCCCCGAGTTCGAGTCGTGCCGGGCCTTCACGTTCGTGCGGGTCAGCGCCGTGATGCTCGATGCAGGCCCCATCCACCGCATGATCGCCTCATACCACACCCCCATCAGCATCACGTTCACCCCGTTGAGGTCACGGTCGTGCCGCCACAGGAACGGCAAATCGCGATTCCGAAACGTTCCCCGCATCCCCTTTGACGGATCGAACGCCGATACTGCAATGTCCACCGATAGCAGGTCGCCGAGTGTGCCCTCATTGATCGTGTCGATGATCGTCTGGTCAACGTCGTAGGTGATCGGCCCAGGCACCACCTGGGTTATCAGGTTCGGACGCAGCCTTGAGGCATACAGCATCTCGTGCGCCTGCTGGGCGTTCAAGGCCAGCCGCGCCTCGGTCAGGACGTGTTTGTTCGCCTCCAGCGCCGCAAGGACGAGCGGCTTGTGCATGTAAGGCCATGTCCCGATGCAGATAGCGTCGCTGTCGTCCGCCGCGATCAGTTCATACGGGTCGTCATAGACTGTCGGAATCCCGTACTCGTCCGCAACCCGCTGCCCCGACTCCCTGCTCCGGTTCGCCACCGAGACGATCTCGACGCCATCCAGCGCCTGGAAGCCGGGGATGTGCTTTTCCTTCGTATTCGCCCCCGCCCCTACAATCCCAATTCTAATGGTGTCCATCCAAACTCCTCTCCAAAAGTCCCTATTCGGTTATTGACATGAAAATGAGTCCCGGTATACCCATCGTATGGGCGACCTTTGTGGTCGTCCGTCTCCGCTCCGAGCCCGACACAAAGGCACGGAGGGTCTACATCCAGCACCCAGAACCCAGCACGCCTACTCCGCCGCCGGATACAGCAGCCGCCCCTGTCGCTCCGTCTCGACCCGGAACAGGTACCCGTCGATGGTGGTCACATACAGCACCGACAGACCTTCCTCCGCAAAAGTGCAGTTCGTCGGGCGGTCGACCGGGACCTCGTGCCGTTCCAGCACCTCGCCCGACGGAGAGAACACGTAGATGGAGGGTCCGGGACCGCCCTGCGCCCATCCGGCAGTCGCTATGAGGTTTCCCTCCGTGTCGAGACACATCCCGTCGATGCCCCGGTGCGCCCCGAAGTCGTGGAGCACCTCCATCTCGCCCAGCGAGCCGTCATCGTTGACCGGATACGCCCGCAGCTGACGAAGCTCGCTCTCAAGCCGACCGCTCTGCGCCACGTACAGGACGCTGTGGTCGAGGGAGAACAGCAGCCCGTTCGGACGTGTAGTGTCGAAGGTCACGCGATTGATCGACCATGAACCGTCAGACTGCGGATCGAGTCGGTACACTGAGTCGTGGTCGAGGTCCTTGTTCGCCACGTCCTCGGTCCAGTCTCCGCCCGATCCCTCGTAGTACGGGTCGGTAAACCACACTCTGCCCTGCAGGTCGATGGCGAGGTCGTTCGGTATGTTCAGGCGCTTGCCCTCGAACCCGTCCGTAAGCGAGGTCGCTGAGCCGTCGGCCTCGTACCGCACGACCCGTCGTGCTCCTCCCTCGCAGGCGTACAGCACGCCGTCGGGATCGAGCATCAGGCCGTTCGCGTAGTTTGTGTCCTCACGGTAGACCGTTGACTTGCCCGTCGCCGGATCGTACCGCATGATGCGAGACTGTTGGATGCTCGTGAACAGCAGTGCCTCGCCGTCCCACGCCGGGCCCTCGGTGACATTGCCGTACGGACCGTCCACGTGCTCGAAGTGCCAGGACATGTCCGCCTCCTAAACGATCTCTTCCGACTCGCCGATGTCCTCCGACGCCTCGCCCGTGATCTCCGCTCCCACGGCGCGGACCTCGCCGAACTCGGCCCGGATGGCGTTGTGGACGAGCCGCCGGTCGGAGCTGTACAGCACGAACCGGGCCCCTTCGCGGAGCCACTTTTTCGTCAGGTCGACCGTCTGATGGTGCACCAGCACCGGCACGTTGTGCTCGCCGCACGTGGCGATCACGGTGCGAAGAGCCGCCTCGTAGTCGGGGTGCCCCGTATCGTCGGGAATCCCGTACGAGGTGCTGAAGTCGTTGGGCCCCACGAAGATGGCGTCGATGCCCTCGACCTCCAGTATCTCGGGGAGGTTCTTCACGGCGGGTTCGCTCTCAATGCCAATGATGCACACGTTGTTCTTGTTGCGCGCCGCGAGATAGGCTTTCGTATCGTCGCTGGGGAACTCCCCCGTCGTCATCGCGCGCTCGACGTACTCGCCCTTCATGGGCAGCCACTTCGTCGCGCCCACGACCTCTCGGACCTCCTCCACCGTCTCGCAGTACGGGGCAAGAATCCCCTCCGCTCCGGCGTCGATAGCCATCGTCACGTAGTGCGAGCTTGGTATCGGCACCCTGACGATGGGCACCACGCCGACGCCCTTGAGTCCCGCCAACAGGTCCGCAATATCCGCCCGCCCTCTTGAGGCGTGCTCGGAGTCGATGACCACATAATCCAGCCCCCACTCGGCGACCGCGTCCGCCCACCGGGGGTTCCTGGCGAGGCTCAGCATCGTCCCATACACGACGCCGCCCTCTCTCGTCTTCTGTTTTAGTTCTTGTCCGTTCATGCTCCCCACATACCATTTCAAGTTGGCCTTTCGGCGCGAGTGATTGTATCCCCCCGACCGCGAAAGTCAAGCGACCCTCGCTTTAGGTTCTGTTGGGTTTTAGCGTATTGTTTTTTAGGTCTGATGGGCGTTAGGGGGGACGACTAGGGGCGCATGCGGATGTCTAGCACAGACTCTGGTATATACCTTGATATGTATGTGAGTAAGCTCAGCCTATAGCAGTTTAGGCTTGCGATGTTTCGGAGCGTTCCTATATCGTCAGGAGTGTCAATAGTGCGGAACCAGCTCCGAAAGTCGATGGAGTGAATAAGGTACAATGAGGAAGGCGGCTCCTGACCGAGCCGCCTAGTAGCGCCAAACCTAGACCCGAAGTTGAAAGGGGTGAGTATGGCTACTGATCGAATGATAGCCCGCCAGGGCGCTCTTGCTCAAGCCATCTTCTCGCCTCGGTTCCGACAAAGGAGAAGAAGATGAACTTTGGTAATCAGACCCCTTATCGAGAAAGCGACTTCAACCGAGGTTATAGGGAAGGCCATGAGGACGGTTACGACGAGGGTGAGAGTGATGGGCTTCAAACCGGCTACACGGATGGCTGGCGTGAGGGCGGGGCCAAAGCCAGGGCTAAGGCTGGGGCTGAAATTGCTGAGTTGAGACAGAGGGCGGGGTTGGCGGAGCAGAGGTGTATGCGGATGATGCGGGAGTATCAGGCGGGGTGTGTTCCCCGTCCTAGTCTGCGACCGTATTTGGTTTCGCGGGTAGCGTAGAGACAAAGGGGAGAGAACTGAGAAGGCCCCCGCGCTAGCGAGGGCCAAACCACATCGGCGAAGCCGAGGGCCACTACATCCTCAGCTTCGCCGATGTGGTGAGGTTCTTCAAGCGTGGTGCCTTCTCCGGTAGGTAGCCATGATTGAGCTATGGATGGAGTGGGACACAATCAAGCCTGTCGTGTGGGAAACGGTTTTGCGGATATCCCTTGTGAGTCTGTTCGTGGGCATGGCTCTGGCGGCGATCTCTGGATTGCTGTGGAAATGGAACAGAAATCATGGACACGCGAACGGCTCTTGGGGTTAGGCGTTGCCTATAACCGCAGTTCTTCCAGCGTTGGCGGATTGCATCTATCCCACTTGTGATCAAACACTTCCGTGCGTTTGGATTCAACAAGCTCTCTAGGTACGCCACACCAGTCGTTAGGCCAGCCTGCGTTGCGTCCTGATTTGTAGACCGCCAGAACGGTTAGCGGCGGGAGTTGATTTGACGCGCAGTATCTCTTGATGTGCTCTAGTATCGGTCCGATGTGCCAGCTCATGTACCCCACCGTCAATCTCAGAGATTCGTAGGTTATTGTCTCTCTCTCGTGTGCTGTGGCAATCAGAACCGGCCACATCAATAGCGCGATTTCTTCCCTTGTAGCCAATGGCACCCCCTCGTCTCAATTGGTTTTAGCCCCAATCATTATATAGGAATAGTGCGAATTCCATGTCATGGCCCGCGCCTCGTCTTGAAAGCGCTCTTGAACGTCTTGGAGCGTGTAGCGCGAGGGAACGCCTCTTTTGCGACGTCAAGGTCTAGCACCTTGAAATCCTTGGTATGAAGCTCGCGCTCGTCTTGTCGCTGCCAGTCGGGACGGGTAATCGTATCAACCGGAAAAACCACCCGCGCTACGTCCTGCCAATCCCGAAACGGCGACACAAACCCTGCTGCCTCTGCTGGCGTTCGCTTGCCCAGCCCGATGTGTGGTCTGAATAGGTTGTAGTCGAGCGTCAACCCATCGAGATAAGTTTGTCCCGTCTCTCGTGACTGCAACCCGCGCAGCACTTTGTCTCTATCGCGAATCGTGCCCTGCAAGCGCTCCGAGAAGTTGTTGTGATTGTCCGAATCCAGCCCTGGGCTTACATTGTGCTCGACGCCCGGCATGAGTGTCTCTATAGCTGGTTTGTAGCTGGCTAATCCGTCAGTGGTCACTCGCTTCGGCATCCTAGAGGCCGTCTCGAGGGCTTTCCGAAAAGTGACCTCAGCCGCTTGCTGTGTACGGCGTGGGCTTAAGTGCATACTTAGGACGAATCTGCTTCGCTTGTCCATAATGTTCCAAAGCCAATACTTTTTGCCTCCGACGCGCACTACCATTTCGTCTGCGACCCATTCAGGGCCTGTCGGCACTTTGAGATGGGAGAGAAGGTCGTTTGCGCCTCGCGCGTAGCCTTGTACCCAGTCGTACACCGAGGATTCATCAGGAGGCACGGTGCGGAATGTGCGTCCTATCTGGCGTGCGGCCTCGCGGTATGATTGGCCGTCAAAATATCCCTGTAGGGCCATTCCTATATGCTGTGCTGGAAACTTGCTCCCTTCTTGGAACTTATCGGGTCGGCGGAAGTATTTACGGCACTGTTGGCATCGGTATCGTTGGACGCCGTTTTGGAACCCGACTCTGACTATATTGCTGTCGCAGCCGACTGGACATGCGACGGTGAACTCCACAGTTTCTGTGAAGGTGGTCATGATGCTATTCTCCTTTGGGCCTGGTGGTACAGGGCCATGTTACAATGAAAAATCCCCTGCGGCGGGCGTGATGCCTTGGGGTCTGGTGGTACAGATTCCCTTTACGCCGTAGGGGGCTTTTTGTGTTTGGGCTAGAACGAAAAACGCGGACGACGAGTGCTCGTCGTCCGCGTCAAGTTTTGGGGTTGGGAAGGGTCTAGGGGATACTATTTGTGGCGCGGCTGTGTCACGAGGTACAGCCCGACCGCTACGCCTATCGCCAGCGCGATCACGAATAGCGGAGTGGGTTGCCATCCTGCCCGCCACGCAACGGCGCAGACCGCACCTACGGTGCCTAGCCAGATGGCGACCCACTCAATCGTCTTGTCTCTGTCCATCGTCAGCGCATGTTTTTGAGCGCGAGGCCGACGAACACCATCCCGATGAGCGCAGAGGCTCCTGCTGCTATAACGGGTCCGAAGATGAGGGTATGGACAACCGATTCGACCAAGAAGGCTCCGCCTACTATCAACCTCACCTTCACCTTCTTTCGGCGCTTCTGTTCAAGTACTGCCAATTCGTCCTGTACTTGCGCGACTGTGTCCTGCGCCACTAGCACGTCCATCTCAAAAGTGTGGACGAGCATCGCTACGACCTTTTTTCGTTCGTAGCCGCCTTCCAGTTGCTCCTTGATGTACGCTTCGATCCGTGCCTTTTTGTCGTCTTCCATGTCGAGTCCTCCATTTGGGGAAAAATGAAAGGCCCGCCGGATGCTCTCTGCGCGTCGCTCCGCCCGTGAAGGGTCGGACGCGCTTGGAGTACCTAGCGGGCCTCGCCGGAAATTGTACTACGAGATTCGGGGGCTGGCTATCGCCAGATATACTGACGTATACGTTTCCTTTGCCAGCCCCGAGGGTGTTGATCGGGGGTAAACTAGTCAACGCGGGGAGGTCTTCCCCGGTTATGTGTCGCTCCTAGTGCTGCATCGGGAAATTTCATAGAAGCCCCCTCATGGACAGGTTGCGAAATTGCAGTTACCGCTTCCATCCCACACGGGGCCATTCGGGGGCGCGTGTTCGCACCCTAAGGGCGTGTCGGTGTTTGCCGACGCCCCCCGTGTAGGGAAATGGTAACTGCGGCGGCTATCCTAACAGGATGGAGTCAGTATGACAACGATAGCTTCAAGGCAACCCTAGAGTTAGTCTACAGCAACTCTCTGAGTAGTCGACGGAGTCTGGCAATCAACCCCCTTGGCTTGGGCCTAGCCGTAGGTGTTGCTCTGAGGCGGTTGTAGATGCTGTCGTGTGGTTCCGCCGAAGAATGGTCTGAGCGTGCTTGCTCTCGTCTAGCTCTGTGGTAGGCCAGCTTCTCGTCTACCTCTTTGCTGTGTTCGGGCCAAGCCCACTCGTCGGCCATATATTGCTTTTTCATGGTTCAGGATTTTGAGTGTTGAAGAATGCTTCAACCTCAGCCTCGATACACTTCGTTTTCTGTTCCCTGGCGATAGCTTTTGAAATTCCTTCTGCAAATGACTCCACAACTATCGAGTCGATGTAATCTCTTGCCTCTTCCAGCGATGGGAACTCTCTTTCAAGTATGATATCGCCAGTTATGCCCCTAGCTTCGAATTTCACCTTGCCTTCATTGACGTGTAGGAAAAACCCTTCCGTCCTAGATGACGGGATATGGTACAACTCTACGATAATGGGGTTGTGTGCTCCTTGGCGTCGAGTCCACTTCACTTTTAATTCGCCGAATTCGGTATTGCGCATAGTCTCCTTGGTTCGGTCGTTTGGTAGTGTCATAGTTTCCTTCCTCGCATGGAGTATACCCCAGTATACCAATCAGCCCCCTATGGGGGCTGGTCATGCTGTTTCGTCCATACTGGACGCGTGCCCTAATATGCAACAGAACCCATATAAAGTATCACCCACAACTTTCGACTACGCCTAGAGGACGACAACGGCGTGGAAGTGTCGTTTCCCCTGCGACTCGTTGCCAATACACACATTGGACGATTACTACAGGACGGCTAACTCCATCCCGACCGCGCTAGAGGCGATCTATCCAATACGGAGTGAGACGTTCAAGAGTGCGTTTCGGGCAGGGTGAGGGATTTAGCAGAACAAATGTGTTTCGCAAAGTTGACGAAAGTAGCGAAAAGTGATATAAAGTTGTTCACGGTGGAGGGTAGGAGAGAGGCAGGAGGAATACCATGACAGTACAACCTACCGTCGAAGAACTCGACGGCGTAGATAGCAGAATATGGAACAGCATTTGGGACGCTGAACGACTGTCAAGGTACTACGGGAAAATTTCAGACAGACAGCAGAAATTCCACCAGTGGCTCTCAATGGCAACTATAATGCTGTCGGTCGGAGGGGCTATCACCTTACTCCTAAGCTGGCCCGCGTGGGCTGTGTCTCTTCTGTTCCTCACTCTAACCCTCGTAACTGCATCTATGTTGGTGTTCGACTTTTCAAGGCGAGCCGAGACAGCAAGAATCGCTAGCAGGCAGATGCGTACAGTCTCGGCGACACTAAAAGACCTTTGGACATCCAGAGCCGCAGCTGAGCACAATGAACTGTCGCGCAAGGTAGGCGAACTAGAGGAACGAATGAACGTCGATACATACGTCGACCTGATCGTTGACGATAAAATCAATCAAGAGTGTCAAGAGGAGGCTAAACGTGTCATCGATGCCGAGCTTAGCAGAGCGTAGAGAAGAACGAGGTGGGTATCCACCACGCCGTCCAAGTCCCCCTCCCCCCAGACCCACAACTCCTTCTCAACCGGCGCCTTCACCACCCAGCCCTCCAAGCCCAAGTCCACAACAACCAAAGCCGGATAGATAGCCCCTCAATAGCAAACAACACGGCCCCAGTAGTCGACGAGACTGACTGGGGCCGCTTGCTTGCTCCTACACACAAGCCGCCCCGCGTTGATGCATGAAACTACTACCGTAGATTTCAGAGCGCCCTAAAACGCAACAGAACCGATATGCTTGCGTGTTGAAAGGAGTGTGTATGAAAACCACAATTGCAGGCGTCGTAATAGGAGGCATAGCAGGGATTGTCGGGTGGTGGTGGCTAGTTGTCGAGCTTAGCCTTACGGACTTGTGGAGTCTTATTGGGTGTGTCGTTGTTTTGGGAGCAGTAGGTGGATTTGTGGGCTACAAGATGTGGGAGCGCAGCTACTACGGTTGATTGGCAACAGTAGCGCTCAGTATCCCGCAGCCCCTAGCTCCTACACACAGGGTAGGGCACGTTGACGGTTTGAGCCAGCCTGCATTAGCGTGACTTCCCCATACGGATTGTTGCAATAGAACCCAATGATTACTCGAAATGTCACCTGCGCGAGAAGGAGCGAGCGCGGCGTCATAGTATTGCTAGGCAACAGCATAGAGTGGTGGGCTCCGCGTCCTACGGAGCTGGTTGTAGCAGACATAAAGAGTGGGAAGTATGAGTATTGGGCTGTCGGGGCCAGCGGGATCAAGGCAAGAATCCGCGTCTGTGACGGGGAGCTCCGTGCAGACTTCGATGAGTCGGATGGAAACGATCTAGACGAGTTGCCTTTTTTCTAGGTACGCACGTGCCGTTTTAGTGCGTGTACGCTAAATCCCAACAGAACCTCGCTTTACTCCCGTTCTGGGAGAGGGCCGGGGTGAGGATGATTACCTTCTCCCCTCTGTGTCCTCTGCGGTGAATCCTCCTGACCTCAGAACCTAGCACCTAGAACCCAGAACCCCCTATAATCACCGCAAGAAGGAGACCAAGCAGTGAAGATAGGAGCGCACGTTTCAACGGCAGGGGGCGTCAGCAAGGCCGTCGACAGGGCGGTCGACATCGGAGCCGAGGCGATCCAGATATTCGCATCCTCCCCAAGATCATGGGCATTCAAGCCGCTCGCCGAGGGCGAGATCATCAAGTTCCGCGAGAAATCCGAGACCCTCGGTGTCGGCCCCACGTTCATTCACGGGAGCTACCTCGTAAACCTTGGCGGACCGCCAGAGCTTCTGCAAAAGTCCATCAACAGCCTGACCCTCAACATGGAGGCGGCAGGACAGCTTGGCGCGCAGGGCGTGATATTCCACACCGGCAGTCACAAGGGCCGCGGCTTCGAGGCAGTCTTCGAGCAGGCCACCTTAGCCCTCGCGACCATCATCGAAAACAGCCCGCCCGACGTATGTCTCCTGATCGAAAACAGCGCGGGCGCAGGCGACCACATCGGCTCCAGGTTCGCCGAGATCGGAAGCATGATCGGCGAGGTCGGCAGCGAACGCATACAGGTCTGCCTCGATACTCAGCACTGCTTCGGCGCGGGCTACGGCATTGCCGACCCTAACAACATCGACGACGTCATGTCCGAGTTCGATGAAACCATCGGCCTTGACCGTCTTGCCGCCGTCCACGCGAACGACTCCAAGGTCGCGTTCGGCTCCGGCGTCGACCGCCACGAGAACATCGGCGACGGCGATATCGGTCTGGAAGGCTTCGTGACCATCATGTCCCATTCGGCCTTCGTCGACGTGCCCTTTCTCCTCGAAGTGCCCGGAGCCGACAAGAAAGGCCCAGACAAGGAAAACGTAGACCGCCTTAAGGCAGTCCGCGCGGAACTGGGCATAACATGACCGAGACCGAACGGCCCGATCCCCGACGCGTTGCCCGCTATCGCCGATATCTCAAGAGCGAGTTGCACGCCGCCGCGCTCTATTCAGCCCTCGCCCGCATCGAGAACGACCCCGAACGCTCAAAAGTCTTTCAGGAGCTCTGCGAATCCGAGATAGAGCACGCAAGGGTCTGGGCGACGAAGCTCGGAATGGCCGCCACTCCCCCCACGAAGCTGGGACTCCTGGGCCTGCTCCGATTCGGCCTTGCAAAAACATTCGGCACCAAGGCCGTCATTCCCCTCCTCCTCTGGGAAGAGTCCGGCGAGATCCGTGAGTACTACGCCGACCCAGAAGCCAAGGACATCGCCCAGGACGAGCGCCACCACGAGCGCGTCCTGAAGGGCTTGGCGCGAGGACAAACCGAGCCTGTGTCCCTGTGGGAGGAGAGCCGTTCCGCCACCGGCGCAAGCGGTAACATCCGCGCGGCAGTGCTTGGCATGAACGACGGCCTGGTCTCGAACTTCAGCCTCGTCATGGGCGTCTCCGGCGGAACCGACAACACCGACTTCATTCTCCTCGCCGGAGTGGCCGGCCTGCTTGCAGGGGCGTTCTCCATGGCTGCGGGAGAGTACGTCTCCATGCGGTCGCAGCGGGATATCTACGAGCACGAGATCGAGAAGCAGAGGATCGAAATCCGCGACTGGCCCGACGAGGAGCAAGCCACCCTCGACCTTATCTATCAGTCCAAGGGCCTGACCGAGGCCGAAGCCGACCTGATTTCCCGCCGCGTCATGGCCGACGCCGAGGCCGCCCTCGACACCATGGCGAGAGAAGACCTTGGACTTGATCCCAACGAGCTTGGTTCTCCCTGGGGCGCCGCATTCGCATCATTCGCCGCATTCGTCGGAGGAGCAATCGTCCCGATTCTGCCCTTCCTGTTCAGCGTCGGAAATAGTGTGATCGTAAGCGCCGCCCTGAGTGCAGTGGCGCTGTTGCTCGTCGGCGGTTCACTCGCCGCCGCCTCCGGCAACCGGCCGTACTGGGGAGCCTTGCGAATGCTCCTCGTCGGTGGCCTTGCCGCTGCCGTCACCTACGCCATCGGGACCCTCGTCGGCGTCTCCGTCGCGGAGTTGGGATAGGATGTGTTGAAGTCTCCCGGCACGCCTCATTCTTACTTCCACGGAAGGGCATAGCCGGGGCGGTTGGCGAAGCGTCTCACGCCTACCTCGATCCTCACGGAAGTAGACGGCGGAAGCTCCACGGTGAAGTGCCTTCCGTCCACTTGCACAACTCTTTCTGAGACGGTCTTGCTCTCTCCGAGCCATCCCAACGGATCCAAGTTCGACGCCGTCCCCGTGCGTTCCAGCACCTTCGCTTCGGTGAACTCGTGCTCCCCGAAAACACCGGCCTGCACGATCAGCCTCCGCGTAGCCTTTGTGCTGACGTTTACCAGTTCCAGTCCTGTTTCAGTCGGTCCAAGCTTCGTGACCAGGGCCGCGACGTCAAGCGGGAGACCCGGCCTGGCGCGGTCGACATCGAAATACCGGACGCTTCCCCGTTGAAGGCCGCCGTTATATATGTTCTGAGGAGCGCCTGTCGTCACCTGCGTCAGCCCCTTCATCACCAGCGGGTTTGCGGCCTCGCATCCGTAGTCCCGTCGCTCCGGGTATTCAGGGTGTTGCGGAGGCCAATGGTTCTCGCGGATGATCGTCTCCACGTCGCGGGTGTCCTGACGCATCGCCTCGATCATAGCGAGCGCAAACCGCAGTTCCGCGCTCTGAATCCTCAGCGGCCAGTCGGGATTCTTGCCGTCGTAGTACTGAAACCGGCTGTGCTCCGAGTCGCCGCTCCTGCGGTCTCGCTGGCTGTCCACGGCGTTCCAATCGCGGTGCGGGTCGTGATCGCGCAATCTCACTAGGGTATCCCTGTCCGTGTCGGACATCGTCGCGTGATAGAGGTGCGAGAGTTCGTAAACACCCAGCTTCTGGAACTCTTGCCACTCGGCCTTAGCACCCGTTCCTCCCACAACTGCCCTTTCCGAAAAACCGTGCCGCATGGGAACCAGCAAATCTCCGTCCTCGCTAGTCTTGGAGCGTGAAAGCAGGCCGTCGATCTGCGACCTAAGCAGCTCCAGATAGCCCGTATCGCCGGTGAGCAGGTGGGCGCACTCGGCCCCGACCGCCACGGAGAGCATCAGCCCGGACCCGCCGCGATCGCTGGCCCAACCGTTCACGCCGCCCCACCACTGGCCGTTGCGATGCTCTCCGATCACGCCGTTTGGGCCGACGTTGTCCGGGATGATTCCGCCGTTCTTCCGGGTGCGGTCGAGCCACGCTTCGACGTAGTCCAGCACCCACTGACGGTACTTCTCCTCACCGGTGTACAGGTAGGCGTTCGTCACCATCGCGGTGGCGGCAAGGTTTTCGGGCACGTCGCCGTCGAAGGCCATCCTGTCGAATACCTCCACGACTCCCTGACGACGTCCGGGGTCGACCCACCACTCCGGTTCCAGGTCCTTGATGGTCGGATACAGAAGGTGGTGAGAATCGACGCCGACTGGACGCCCGTCGCCTTTCGACCAGCGCTCCCAGTCCCGAACGATGGAGCGGTGCAAGAAACCGCCGTAGTTTGGATGGTCGAGCCACGCCTTCACGAACTCGATGTCGTCCGTCGTCTCGCCCAGCGAATGCACCAGCGGTATCTTGTTCCCGGCGTGTCGGAGCGGTCCCTCGCTGCCGTGGTAAGGCGACCGGATGATGCGGTGATTGGGATCGTAGTTGGGGGCGTCCGGGTCCTCGCCCATGTACAGACCGGCGAACCTCGTCGCCCGTCGGATGTTCTCCTCGAGGGTTGGATCGGCCAAGCCGAAATCGTAAAAGGACTGCGACCCCTCCCCTATGTGGAACCAGTCCGAGTTGTAGGGGATGTTCAGGTTCCAGAACTCGTTGTGAAGCTGCGGCATATAGAAGTGATGGCGCAGAGCGCCCCCGTCGTCTCCGGTGTCCTCGTAGTAGCGGGTCGTGGCGTTCCAGAAGCCGAGGGCGTAATCGAGAATTCGGTCTGCACCGCCCAGTGCGTAGAAGAGACCCCAGTTGTGCATGATCTCGTAGATGTCGTCGACGTCCTGGACGTAGTACGTGCTCAGGTCTGAGCGGCAATACTTCTCGACGAAGCAGTCCGCAGCCTCCTCCATGGCGCTCATCAGTTGGCGCTGAAGGAGAGCCCACGCCGGTGGCGCGCCAAGCTCAGACGCTCGGATGGTCGGCATGTCATGAGTCGGGATAGGCATTATCGGCACACTCCTAATCGGGCTTTGCCAAACTCGGAATCCTCAGACCCGGAGGTCAGTCCCAAAGATGTGGCGACAACATAGCCGGGTCTTCCCATTCCGGTCAACCGCAGGCTAACGCCCTGAACGACGCATTTTCGGCCCAAAGTCCCTCATCCGTGGGAACCACCGAACAGCCGAAGACATCGGGGAAAACCGAAACTCACGGGAGCACACAGGAAGTGGGGGTGGTAGCGCATACGGGATTCGTACTTCCGTACAAATATGCGTACATTTTGCCATTAGTACCACATCTTGTACCACATCCATTTCAGTGAAACAAGCTGTCAGATCTGTGGATACCGGCGAAGAGACCGAACCAGACCCTACGGTTTACCAGCGTGACACCATTATGAGTAGAGTTAGAACGAGACAGGATGAAGAATAGTGCGTCCGTGGCTACGTCTTCGAGCCCCATAGTATTGCGTTGTGCAATGAAATTGAGGAGGGTGGATTCTTGTGGCATGTTAGATTTGCTTATCAGTCCGCGTCTGGATTCTAGTGGGCCGGATTGGTCGGACAGTCCTCCAGCGTTCCTGTGTCGCCAGGCTGAATCACGAAGTCCCGGCGATCCCTATATAGGCGGGCGCGGGTAATTACATTCTCACCATGAGGGTCGAAGCCAACCCATTGGCTGTTAAACAAGTACTTGAAGCCGCCGATGAAGAAGTACTTGTTGCTTACTCAGAAGAAGCGACACTCTACGCCCTCACCGTCTAGGAAGCGGGAATAGATGGCGTTTAGCAATTCCCGTTGCTCATCCTTCTCGCTGAGGACATATTCATAGGGCCAAGTGTCCCGGTAGGTAACTGCCTCCCGCCAAGGGGCGCGGGCGATGAGTTCCGTTAGTTTCATTGTCAATCACTAATCCTCGCGTGGGGCAGTATCTATTCCCCAATCTTGAAATTCATAAATCAGCCAATGTGGGAACTGGATTATATCTTTGGTTCTCTGTGCTTGCAGGTCACTAGGGAATCTCAACGTGAAGATCTTGGGATTCCCAACTATGCCCGCTGCTGCCGAAAGGCCATCAATGCGGCACCTGCGAATTCTTGCCCAGTTCGTGTGGAAAATTCTGCAAATTCCGGTCGATCCTCAATTGGGAGCGCCCGCCAGTCTTCGATTAATCGGCGTGTCCAATCCAAACGATATAGCCGCACATCCAATATGTTTAACCCCAAGTCGTCAATCGTCCTCTGTGCTCTCTGTCGCGCTTCGGACGGCAACCCAGCCCTTGGAATTATCTCTCCTGTATCGGCATCGTAGTCAAAAAAACGTTCTGGTCGGTCTTTCTCATCATGTGCACTCGGATCCACGTAGCCGGAGTCCGGCCATTTGCCCCCCTTGTAATCTCCATTGCATCTATGGCAACTGAATATCCAGTTGGACCATCTGTAAGCCAATTCAGGAAACCGGTTCAGTGGCCTGAAGTGATCGACTGTGGGTGCCTTTCCACCGTCATGCACTTCCCGCAGGCAGCGCCGCTCACAATACCAGCAGTTGTTGCCGGAGCGACTGCCCAGAAGCCTCCTGAATTCCCGCCAGTGTGAGTCGTCGGGGCGCACGCCTGCCCCCTCTCGAGAGTACTCAATCCATCCCTGCGTGAACTTCCGAGCGTACTCTTGGACGCCGTCAGGCTCTAGTCCCCGGTCAATCCACCTCATCGCCGTCTAACTGCCATCCTGAGACAAGGCGGACTGACGGGACTGCAAGAACGCCAGCATCATGTCACCATAACGCTCCCTTTGCGCCTCCAAAGGCGTGCTGCTGGAAGCAAAGTCCTCGTTCACTTGACGACGGAGGTCGGACATCTCCTCGGCTTCGGCGTCGCTAAGTTCTTCCTTGGCCCGCAACTCACGCAGGCGGTTCGCACGATCAACAGTCAGTTGGTCGGTTGGCTCATCAACGCCCATAAACGTCCGCAGAATCTCATCCGTGGTCCAACCGATGATGTCGCGCTCGTTGCTGCTGGCAGAAACCACGCCGTTTGCATCCCGCTTTAGCATATGTACCTGTCCTGTCCGCAACCCAGCAACCACAAACGGCGAGTGCGAAGTCGCGAATATTTGCAACCCCGGAAAGTGATTCAACAAAGCCGGAATCACCCGCCGCTGCCAGGTGGGATGCAAATGATTCTCGATCTCATCAATCAGTAAAAGGGCTGGTTTTTCATTCCATCCTTCTTCGAATTCATAGTGATTTAGCATCTTGAATGCCAGCCACTGTATCCACAAGAGTACTGATTCTGTCCCCGAACTAAGGTCGCCCACGTAAATCCGTGCTGAGTCGTCCCCTTCCCATCCATTGGGCCTATCAGCGGGCCTGATGTGTTCGAATGTGGGCTTGTCTTTGGTAATGATGCCGAGCAACCTATTTATGGATACGCTGTCCAGATCTGCCATAGGTTGGTCCCCGATGAAGCTGGTATTCAGTCCAGTGGGGTAGTTGAGAGCCCTAGTGGAAGCCAGCACTTCCTCACAGATAGACTTGGCGCACTTATGTGATACATCCTCTATGGACAAGAACCGCCAAGCCTTACGTTCTTCGGATGGCAGGTTCTGCTCTCTTTCCTGTTCGAACATCCCGCGCGCTTTGGTGTACAGCAAATCAATGGCGGCCTTTAGCCTGGTTCCGCTAAATGGCCCCGAAAGAACCTCCTCCGCTGTGGATCCGTAGGAATCCGATTCACTCAACTCAGAAATGCAGGGAAGTCCAAACCTCGTAGGACCTAGGTATATCACCGGCGGAGCGGGATTCTCACGGGAGCCGTAACGTGCTTCAGCCAACTCTGGGTCCGCGCACAGTGCGTTTTTCCCCTTCAGCCAATCCCTATCGGCCAAGAGATCCTCATCTTCACAAAAGATCAGTTGTAGCAGGTCATACGGGTATGGTTCGTATCTAGCTAGACGGCCGTCTGCCCTTTCATTCCAATCACTGCCCTTTTCCTTGTTATTGAAGTGCTCGTTGATTGCCAACAGTAGCCTGCTTTTTCCAGTCGCGTTCTCCCCCACGAACACATTCACACGTTCGTCGAAACTGATCTCAACTGGTTCCGTGAAAGGCGGAATTCCGCCAAATCGCATCCTGGTGAGGTGCATATCACAAGCTCCGAGTCATCATTGTACGCTGGAAGACAATCCTCTGCATCACCGCCCAACGCACCTAGCAGCGCTGGCAGCACCTCCAACTGCCACCGCGTTGTTCTTTATCCACCAGGACATTCAAGTCATTCAACGACACGGCCGTTGGGCTCCCGCTCCGATTCAAACTACTCCTAGCGATCTAGTACTTAGTTGCATTGTACAGCGTTATATGGTAGGTTCTATGCATGGCTGTAGCAACGCAGATCGAATTGACTGATCATGAGCGAACGACGCTGGAGAGCTGGGTGCGTGGACCGAGAACGCAGCAGCGGTTTGTGCAGCGAGCCCGTATCGTGTTGGAGGCCGCGACGGGAAGGACGACCAAGGATGTCGCAACGCTGCTGCACACTCGCCCCGCTACCGTGAGCAAGTGGCGCACGCGCTTTGCCAAGAACGGACTGAAGGGGCTGGGCGACGCGCCGAGACCCGGCAAGCCCCGGATGTACGACGAGACGACCGAGCGTCGCATCCTGGCTCAGTTGGATGAGCCGCCACCCGATAGGTACACCACATGGACGGGTAAGCTGGTAGCCGAAGCGCTCGGTGATGTGTCCGCTGCCTATGTCTGGCGGTTTCTCCGCAGACGGGGCATCCACCTTAAGCGACGACGCAGTTGGTGCGTGAGCACCGACCCGCAGTTCGCGCAGAAAGCGGCGGACATCGTGGGACTCTACCTGGACCCGCCCGAGAACGCTGTGGTCATCAGTGTGGATGAGAAGCCGTCCATCCAGGCGTTGGAACGAGCGCAGGGGTGGCTCCGACTGCCGAACGGAGAGGCGGTGCGGGGACATTCTCACGAGTACAAGCGACACGGCACGACGACCCTGTTCGCTGCCCTCGAAGTGCACACGGGCAAGGTCAAGGTGGGCCACTACCGCCGCAAGCGCCGACGGGAGTTCCTCGACTTCATGAACCGCATAGTGGGGCAGTATCCCGATACCGAGCTTCACGTCGTGCTGGACAACTTTGCCACTCATAGACCCAAGCATGACCGTTGGCTTGCCCGCCATCCGTTGGTGAACTTCCACTACACACCCACCCATGCTTCGTGGCTGAACCAGATTGAGGTCTGGTTCAGCATCCTCACTCGGTCTGTTCTGCGACATCTCAGCGCTACCAACCCCAAGCAGGTGTGCAGGGCTATCGACCGCTTCACTGATGCGCGCAACGAAAGCCCGTTCCCTTTCGAGTGGACCAAGAGTGTTGTCGAACCCGTAAGCCTCAAAACACATTACTCTCAATTATGAAACTAAACACTAGAAGCCGTCCACCATTGATGATGAAATAGAGTTGGAGGTCTGCAGTCATGAGAACCGCTTTGTTTCAGTTTGATTCTCGCCTACACCTGATTCGTGGGACGGCATATTTCGCGTATCGGTCTGGCCAAGAAGGACGAAGGCACACAGAGATCATACGCCCATCAGGTCACGGGATTGAAGTCACAGCGCACAACATTAGTGGAGTTGAAGAGACGGGGACTTCACTTCTTGCGCGGCCCCCATCGCCAACCATCCGCGGCCACGGTCAGTCTATGAACAAGTGGGGTAGTCCCAGGTCTTCGGCCAACTCCAGCAGCGCCCTCCAATTCTGATAGTTGGGCCGGGCCTTGCCATTCGCCCAGCGCCACACGGTAATGCGATAAGCTCCCAATCGCCGTGCGATCTCCGCCCAGAATAGGCCGGACTCCACTTGGAATCGCACCATACGCTCCGGAAAGTCGTCGGGGACGTTGTAGGTCTTTCTAGTGTGATGTATACGCTGTCTCGGCATTGCGAGGGGCTTCCGACGCGGCTACTTTCCAACCCGCTCGAAGACCAACACCTGTCCAGATTCGCTATGAAGCGTGAGTTGTTTACCTGAGACCTCGAAACGCTCCACTGTCGCCAGCACGTCTTGCATCCGTTGCTCCTGTCGGAATAGCGCCTGAGATGGGCAGCCCGCTTCCGTCGACCTCAAGTCGTCAAGGCGCAGCTCCGACTGCCGCACGCTGTATCTCGCTTCGTAAGGGTTGCAGCCCATCCACCCCGTCACGGCCACAGTGGAGAACTCGGCAACTGCGTCGCCCCCCACCACTGCGGCATGACTATCAGCCTTGCCCAGCGTGGTTTCATCAAGATCGTCAGATGATTCAGACTTAAGCCATTCGCCATAGTCTATGTCGAGCCACCATTCTTGCAGGCAGGCTAAGTCCTCTGGGCTCAGTTCCGCTGCCTCCATCTCCATCACGGAAAGTATCGAGTCGGGCACACATCCTAGAATTGCGGTCACCAAAGACCACCCTAAAGAATCGTAGCTCTCTGTGGCTATGAGGGCTGCAATGTCTACATCGGCTATTGCCTCTTCCACACAGGCTAGCTCGTCCGCGTTCGGCACTATGCCGTCCTCCTCCGCCAGCATTGAGAAGGCGCCTGAAATCATCATGGCGCGGGCGAACTCCGGCGAGAGACAGGCGAACAACCCCACCTCCTGCTCGGTCGGTACATCGACCTCGGAAAAGACAATCAGGTCCAGGGCCGCGTCCAAGTCGGTGTTTGCCGCGTCGCGGATGCAGGACTGTTCGGCTGGCGTGAGAATGTCGAACACTTCACGCCAAGGCGTCTCATCAGTAATAACGATGGAAAGCTCGGTCGTGGCAACGGGCGTCGCGGTGGCGGTGGCTGTTGGGACAGGTGTCGGTTTTGACGTGGGAGTTGCCGTCGGGGTGGGCGGTAGGACCGGGTTCGCCTCTTGAAACAGGGACTCTGAGACCGGCGTAGGGGCTGGATTGTCGTCGCCGCAGGAAACCATCACAGCCATAACGACGGTAACCAGCCCGCCTGAAAGCCAGCGCGTAAGGTTGGGGAATGCTCTCACCATATGATGGGCTGTCTGCATTGTCTTTCTCCTCCGAGCGGGTGATTGGCCTCGGTATAGTACGTGCGTAGGAGCGCTCGGTCTTCGGGTGCCCCCAAGTGCGTCAGGAGTGATACGAGTGTCGCAAAGACGGTTCTCACCAGGGGTTAGCCGGATGCGACGATGATGACTCCGGTCACTATCAACGCTACTCCCCACCTTGTAGGCCAATCCCGACCCCTTGGCGGATACTGCCGCTCCTGACGGGCCAACCCCTTGCATCTTAATGCTTCTTCCTCCCGTCCGAGACGACGACCGCTATAGCGGTAAGCAGCGCCACGAGCGCTCTGACAGCGATGGTGGCCCACTTCAGCCAGCCGCATCCGGATGGAGGTGGCGAATTCGGGTTGGTTAGGGTTGGGCAGTGCGCTGGTCACTGTGTTCCTTCAGGACCGGGGTTCATGAGATCGCGGGGTTCTTCAGCCACGAGTTCTTCCGTATCCAGCTCCATTACGTCTTTCTGTTCCGCCTCGGATACGCCACGGCGATTCCACTCCGTGTAGAAATACGCGAATATGTCCCTCGCCACTGCTACTACCGGTACACCGATGAGCACTCCCCAGAGTCCGGCTATGTCGCTGGCTATGATCAGAGTTACCATTATGAAAATGGGGTGAAGCCTAAGTGCGCCACCCTGTATCCGGGGCGAGACAATGTTGCTTTCGACAAATTGGACAACGATATACACTAGCGCGACCCAGATCAGCTTGCTCGGGTCGGTCGCCAGCGCAACCAGCAATCCCGGTACCGCTCCGATGAAAGCGCCGATGATGGGAATGAGGCCAAGAACCCCTGCCAACAGTCCCAGGGTGAGCGCATAGCTTATGTCAAGGAAGAACAGCCCGAGGAAGACTAAGCCCCCAACTATGGTCGCGCTGATAAGCTGGGCGCGAACGTAAGAGATGATGACTCCGTAGATTAGGCTGAGAACGTTGCGCGTGTGCCGGGCGATACCCTCGGGAAGAGCGGAGTACATCCCGCCGACCAACTCCTCCTTGTCCTTAAGCATATAGAACAGCAGGAACGGGACTATCACGAGGCCGATTACGATAGATATTGTCCCGGTTACACGGCTTAGAGTCTTTGTTAGAATGCTCAGCACCGCACTACCGATTGCGCCGCTGGCGGACTGGAGCCACTGCTCCAGCTGCGCCTTCACCTCTTCCGGCACCTGCCGGTCGAACTCCTCCAGCCGGACCTCGATAGCTGCCTTCGCCTGATCATATATCTGTGGAGCAGTCTCTATGAACTCCCGTGCCTCTTTGAATATGGGCTGGATAGTGAGGTAGAGAAACGCCGCTACCAGCGCGAGGAAGATGATGTATATGAACGCAATAGTGATGAGTCTGGCTGCCTGTGGGTAACGGTTATGGCCAGGCAGCCGTCCTTCCACAAAAGAGACAATAGGAAACAGAAGACTCGCCACGATGACACTTAGGACAATCGGAAGCAGCGATCCACGAGCGACATATGCGATGAAGACCACTAGCAGAATGCCAACCGTCACCAGTCCCGGCAGTCTCCACTTCATCCACAGAGAAGGCACTGCATTGTGTTCGGTGGTTGGGGATGTCATGAATTCACCTTGCCCGTGGGCTTGCCCGTCATAACCGTTCGTGCCACCTTGTCGTGCAGCGCCTGATTGTTCTTGTCCCACAGTGGCCACAAATGGTCAACCAGCCACACAATTGGAAGTGTCAGCCAGGAGATTATTGCAACCGGGCCAAAGATCGTTAATGCAAGGACGTATCCCCACAAGTGCACAAATCCCTTGACGACGAACTCTCTGAAGAACATCCTGCCCCAGCTAACCTTGTAGCTGCATCCACAGTCCCGAAACCAAGAACTGCCTTGCCCGGCGTTTGCCCATGCACGAACAACACAGGCCACAGAACCCAGCAGCCGGCCGCCGCAATGACGAGCACGATGAGGAAGAATATTATTGCTCCCCAATCATCGTCTGAGGTGACGAAGATTAAGTGGAACCGATTTGAACTGCCCAAAGCCCACACCACCAGCCCGAAGACGGCGGCGCTCACTATCAATGTTATAGGGAAGGCGAGCCACGATCCGGAGGGAGCCATACGACCAAGGCCAATCCCCGCGCTTACTCCAACGAGTAGAATGTCCAAGAGGTAAGCCGTGAACCAACGCCACCAACCGGCTGGTGGGTTTGTGTGGACTCTTCGACCATATCTGAGTGGCCTCCGCCGGGCTTACTTGGCGTTCGGGTCGTCGATCACCTCTATTGGAGCTGCGCCCGCGTTCTTGCGCACCAGGTCAATACTTCTCCGGCAAGACGCTTCGCTGACGAAGCCCTCTCCCCCACTCGCGACAGACTCACCGTTCGGCGCATCAAGACTCCAACGCCACTGTTTGTCCGCCTGGCTTTCCCATATCCTGAACTTGTACCTTGTTGCTGCCATTCTCGTGCCTCCTTCGCCTAAATCTATTCCGAACTCATCCGCTGTTTCGACGAACTCCACTAGCCGTGCTAGGTAGTTTCTCACCTGCCTCGAATGTTTCTCGTCGGCGACTCTGTCGCGGTCCTTCTTGAGTTGGTCAATGCGGTGCCACGCCACCGCCGCGAGTATCAAACCGAAAAGTCCAATCCAGAGGGCGCCTACGCATTTCTCGAACCATTGGTGGTCGTATGCGATGGACAGCCCGACGAGCACCGCGATGTAGCCGCACAGGAACGCAATTATGATCCTGTGGCCTACACGCGCCTTGGTTTCCACCTCTTTTCTAGCTACGCGCCGCGTAGACGATCAGGAATACTCCCGCGACCAGCGCTGTCCCGCCCATCAGCAACAACACCCACTCCCAGAGTTTCAGCCTCTCCCGCATCATCACGTCAAGGCTGCGTTACTTGGCACAGAACCTCCTCGCGGCCCTAGCAATGAGAGTTAGGCACCCGGCAAACCAGTATAGGGATTCGTGAATAAATTGTGGGTAAAGTCATTCCCTAATACGATAAAGTAGCGGTAAACTTCGGCCTAATTTGCTAGAATGGACCCAAACAGGTCCTGCCCGTAGGAGGTGAAAAAGTTGGAGAACGCCGACCAGCGTCCCCAGAAAACGGTTCCGCCAGGAGACCGACTCTCCCGTCTCAGCCAGGCCAGTCTCCGCATCAACGAGAGCCTGGACATGGAAACGGCGCTGCGGGCCGTAATGGACGGCGCCCGCTCCCTGATCCGGGCTCCCTACGCGGTGATCACCACCCTCGATGCGTCGGGCCTGGTGGAGGACTACCTCGCCCTGGGCCTAGACTCGGATGTCGTGGATCGAGTGTGGCAGGCCCCCGGGGGACAGAGATTCTTCGAATACCTGAACGCCCTTCAGGGACCGCTGCGCGTGGTCCAGTTGGAGGAGTTCCTGGAGTCGATCGGTCTTGGGGAGTTCCGCTCGCCCGTATCGGTCACCGCTATGCTGGCGGCCCCGATACTCCACCATGGCTTGCGACTAGGCAACATCTACGTGGGTAGCGACGAACCGGGCCAGGAGTTCACACAGGAGGACGAGGAGACCCTAGTGCTGTTCGCCTCCCAGGCGGCGCAGGTGATCGCCAACGCACGCCGCTACCGGGAGGAGCAGCGAGTCAGGGCCGGTCTGGAGACGCTGATCGACACCTCGCCGGTGGGCGTCGTCGTCTTCGACATGAGGAAGGGCGCCGCCGCGGTGTCCTTCAACCGGGAGGGAAAAAGGATCGTCGACAGCCTGCGGAACCCCGACCAAGAGCCGGAAGACCTGCTGGGGTGGCTGACCGTCCGCCGCGCCGACAGGAGCGAGGTCTCCCTACAAGAGTTTCCCCTGGCCCGTGTCCTGAACTCCAGCGAGACAGTGCGGGCCGAGGAGATCGTCATGGTCGTCCCTGACGGGCGGAGCGTGACTGTGCTGCTCAATGCCACGCCCATTCTCTCCGGGGAGGGGGAGTTGGAGTCGGTGGTGGTCACGATGCAGGACATGGCGGCCGTGGAGGAGCAGGAGCGGCTGAGGGCGGAGTTCCTAGGGATGGTGAGCCACGATCTGCGGATGCCGTTGACCTCCATCTGGGGCTCGGTAATGGCGATGATGGAGTCGACGCCGGAGCCGGACCCCGCCGTGATGCGCCAGTTCCAACGGATCATCCTCGACCAGGTCGGCAGCATGCGCGCCCTGATCGACGACCTGCTGGACGTGGCCCGCATCGAGACGGGCGCGCTGTCGCTGGACCCGGAACCGGCGGAGGTAGCCGTGCTGGTAGACCGTACCCGGAACGCCTTCACCAGCGCCGGGGGCAGGAACCATCTCGAAATTGAGATTGAGTCGGACCTCCCCCTGGTGATGGCCGACCGGCGGCGCATCGTCCAGGTCATCGGCAACCTGCTGTCCAACGCGGCCAGACACTCGCCTGAGGACTCGGTGATCAGGATTTCCGCCGTGCGGGAGGGTGGTCACATCGAGGTCTCGGTGGCGGACCAGGGACGAGGGTTACCCGCCGACGACCTGCCGCATCTGTTCCGCAAGTTCTCCCGCCGGGAGGACCGGGAGGCGGCAGGCGACACCGGCCTGGGGCTGGCCATCTGCAGGGGGATAGTGGAGGCACACGGTGGCCGCATCCGTGCCGAGAGCGACGGGCCGGGTCTGGGGGCACGGTTCGTCTTCACCCTGCCGGTGGTCCAGGACGCGGAACCGGCCCGTCGCACCGACCGCTCCCAAGGCGACGGGCAATCGGCGGGAACGGTCCTGGTGGTGGACGACGACCCCATGATACTGAGGTTGGTGCGAGACGCCCTCACCGCCACAGGCTTCCGTGTGGTGGTGACGGCAGACCCGGAGGAGGCACTGGCGCTGATGGGGGAGCAAAGCCCTCGTCTGGCACTGCTGGATCTCGTGCTGCCGGAGCACGACGGGGAGGAGCTGATGGGGGACATCCTGTCTATCTCTCGTATCCCGGTCATATTCCTATCGGCATACGGAAAGGACGGGATGGTCGCAAGGGTGTTGGAGAAGGGGGCCACCGACTACATTACCAAGCCCTTCTCGCCGACGGAGTTGGTGGCCAGGGTGAGGGCGGCCCTGCGCCGGTTCGGGGAACCCCAGTTCCTGCCGCCGGAGGAGCCCTTCGTGCTGGGCGACCTAACCATCGACTACACCACTCGCAGGGTGACCGTCTCAGGGCGACCGACACCGCTGACGCCCACCGAGTTCGACCTGCTGGCGGCGCTCTCAATGGAGGCCGGGCGGGTGGTGCCCCATGACCGGCTGCTGAGGCGGGTGTGGAGTCTTGGAAAGCCGGGGAACCTGCGGACGCTGCGCACCCACCTGATGCATCTGCGCCGCAAGCTGGGAGATGACGCCGAGAACCCCACCTACATCTTCGCCGAGCCCCGAGTCGGCTACCGGATGCCCAAGGGAGAGGTGAAGCGTTGAACCTGCTAAAGAATGCGGTACTTTGGGATGCGTTTCCCATAAGGTTGCCCTAGATCGTCGCCGGTCGTCCCAAGACCACGCCATATAGGCGATGAGGGCTAGGTCTGGGAGTACCGTCATAGGTGGCTGTAAGACTGGACTGAGATTTGGTAGAGCATGGTCATGGACATGATCGCACGGATAACTGGCGGACTAATGCTTACGTGTTCGGCGCTGTAGAACGCTGAGTACTTCTTCGACACCCTCTACGACGCCCAGCCGATTCGGACCACCTTCAAGGTCATCTCAACTGAGACCATAGTCATCGCCCTGGCGGTCAACGTCCCGCACAGGCGAGTGCCGACAGAGTCCAGGCCGACTAGCTCTTCTGCAACTGGGTCACCCTGCGTGCCCAGGAGGAGGGCGAACTCATCAACACCCATTCGGAGGTAAACTGGCGCGTTGGTGCCGTTGTGGGGTAAGCCACAGCGGCTCGGTCTCCCCAACGGTCTGCCCGGACGACAGGTAGTCCTTCAGACGGCTCGCTTCGTCGACCAGCGTCATTACGTCGTAGCCGGCTTCCGAATAGAGATCGGGCGGAGTCCAGCAGCCCCTTGCGCACCTTGTCGAAGTCCAGACTCTCGTTGTTGCGGAGAGTGGCCTGGCTGAGACGGGAGAGACTATCTGACGCTGGTTCCATTCCTCTAACCGACGGACTGTCGTTCTCCAACTGTCAGTTCCTAGAGACGGTGCCCGGTAAGTCGAGTTATAACGGCCCGGTCGGGGGTAATTCTACCAATTCGGGCTAAGATTTATTATTTTTTTATCAATTTCAGAGCTAACTTTACCCATACTTTATCTCCGAATCCCTTACACTGGTTTGCCATCTCGTCGGGCCTCAAGGAGCAAAAACATTAGGAGATGCGCGTCACCTACGACAGTTGCGGCGCGGCTATGACCCACGGGCGGTGGAGTAGAAGGAGACTTAAATGCAAATCCAAGAGCGGCTCATAGTTCCCTGCCTTGGCGTCGTGATCCTTCTGTCCGCCTTCATGCTCGGCGTGCCGCTGATCTACAAGCTGCTTTTGGGGCTTCTCGGGCTGGCCGCAGTTGGGACCTACTTCGCGCCCTACAGGGTTCAGGTGGAGACACGAGTAGCGATAGCCGCGCTGGGCCTTATCATCCTACTAATCGTTAGTTCCACGGCCTTCTGGCTGACCCTGCTGTCATTCGGGGCCATTGCGGCCTTACAGTTCCCGCATCGCCATAAATTGCAACGCAACCCGGCCACCATCGCATGGCTGAGGACAGTGCTTGCTGCCGCTCAGGCGCGCCGGTTCGGCATGGCTGAAGGCAGTGGTGACGCCGATGAAGGGGCGGGAGTTGCAGCTGCGACCGTAGATGGCGAGAGCAGGCCTCAAGAGCCGTCAGGAGTTGGTACGCTCCCGGGGTTCGTGCGGATGAACGCGGCTGGCATCGGTGGCTTGGTCGTGGGGGTGTTAGTCCTATTGAGTGTCTTTATGCCTTGGTTCGGCTTCCTCATCTCCGCCTATGGCGAAACAGCGGGCGGTTTGAATTTCAATCTCAGAGCGGCAGCCCAGGAACTGAACCTACCCGTGCTCAACGGGTTCTTTTTTATTCTGCTTGTGCTGGCTCTGTTGAGCATCGTCTCGATAGTGCTGCCCCGCCTCGTGGCAGCGATTGCCGCCGGCGTAGGCTTGGCCGTCACTCTCGCCTCGTACCTCTATGTCCTCGCAGAGGTCGAGCGCGAGGCCGCTGAGCTGAGCAGTATCGGCGTCGGCGCAACTACGCTTCCGGCCGTTGGCGCGCTGCTAGCGGGTCTGTGCTTTCTAGTCATGTTCGTGCTGCAACTGATTCCGGCTGCGAATAGGAGATAGAGATGCGCCAAGTGTCAACTTGGATTTTTCGGACAGTGACCCTCACAGGCGTACTGGGCTTCGTACTGTTCGTGCTGTTCTTCATTCTGGCCAGTAAGGATGCGAGCCGCATGACTACTGCGGAGTTGGTCGTGGGGATTCTGATGGTGCTTTCGTGGCTTTACTTTTGGGGCGCCCTGATCTTGGGAATCATTCTACGGCTGCTGAGCCGGGAGGTAAGCCCGAAGTAGCTAGCGGGAGGAAGGGATGGCAGCACTACCACTCCGCCCAACTGTTTTAGAGGAAGGCTGCTGTGCGGCCAAATCCCAATGTGTAGAGGCATACTTTGAGGCTGTTTCCAAGCGGGACGGTAGCCTTATGAAGCGTGGTTTGTGGTGCTGGAATCCTGATCGTGAGGCTCTAACGACCTCTGCGATAGTCACTGGTGTCGAGATGGGGCATAAGGCTTCCAACGAATACGACGTTGAGGACGGCCATGATCGGGCGCGAATGTCTTGGCCTACTCGGTTTATCCGGCATATGTACAAGACTGTCGAAGCTGTCAATCAGTCGCATACTCTCCGCCATACTGGGCGTGAGGGTGGTTACGGCGATCCTACTAGCTACGTCAAGTGAACTTTAGCAGGAGGCTAGTTATGTCGATGCGTGATATTCGGGCTGTGGAACGGAGTCGGCGGGACGGTCCGCTCCCCCAAAAAGACCTGCCGGATGTGCGGGATTCCAAACATTCGGAAGGCCCTACGCTGTTTCGCGACGGCGCTGGCGGCGTCCGGTGGGGTCGTGTGATTTTGGTCTATGTTGGGGCGGCTCTCGCGATGCCATTCGTCGGCGTTGCGGTTGTTCTAGTCCTGGTTGGTGTTGTGCGCGGCGTGGGTGTTTTGATCGGCGCGGAGTAGTCTCATGCCTGTCGATGCTGTAAGCAAGCCTGTTCCGGATGCTTCCGTCTCTGCGGAGGTCAACTACTGGAACACTCGTGATGGGCGACCGCTCTGATAGGAGGCGGTTCGTCGTGTGTTCGGGTCAGTCTGTTTCTAATGGGGCCCGTCGGAGCGGTGCCAAATCGACCAAGGAGGTGATCCATATGTCCTACAAGGCGGATATCAGCCGAAACAACCCCGGTTGTTTCCTCTTCCTGATCGACCAGTCAGGCTCAATGAATGGGGCGCTGGGCGGACAGCCCGAACTGCGAAAGATGGACGGGGCAGCCGATGCCGTGAACCGCATTCTCGACGCCATATCCCAACGCTGCTCCCAGGGCATGGACATTCGAGACTACTTCGATATAGGCGTCATCACGTACGGCACCGACTCAGCGGGGCGCGCCAACTTGGACACCGCCCTGCCCGGGACATCTACGGAGCAACCCTTCTTGTCTGTCAGCCAGGTGGTCGACGCAGCGGAGGTGGAGGAAAGGCAGGTCAAGGAGTCCGACGGTGCCGGCGGCATAGTGGAAGTCACCAGGAAATTCCCGGTGTGGCTCCGCCCCACCGCCGGATATGGAACACCCATGTGCGAGGCGTTGGCCGCCGCTTCCAAGGCCCTCCAGGACTGGACGGCCCAGCACCCGGACTCCTATCCCCCGATGGTGATCAACGTCACGGATGGCGCCGCAACCGATGGGAACCCGGAGTCGCTAGCCCAGGCGATCATGGCTCTGGGGACCAACGACGGCAACGTGCTGATCTACAACGCGCACCTCTCGGAGATGTCCGCCATGCCGGTGCAGTACCCGTCCGACGAGAGCGAAGTGCCACCCGACGAGTACGCGGCGCAGATGTTCCGCATGTCTTCGGTCTTTCCCGACCCGGTCGTGGAGTTGGCAGCCGGTATGGGCCTGCCCGTCACTCAAGGTTCTCGCGGATACGTCTACAACGCCGACATGGTGGCCCTGGTGCAGTTCCTCGACATTGGGACGCGCGCCGCGTCGGACCTCCGCTGATTGGTTAGGAGGTGAAGGTGGCCCTTCGATCTCCCAGAAGGTTCTGGCTACCCAAGGAGGGGAACAACTCTGAAGAGTGTGAAGACGCCTCGCAAGTAGTTTACCCTCAACGGCTAGGCGCGTCCGGTCGTCGCACCGCGAGGGCGGCAGTCTCCGACGGCGCCAGCGAATCGGCCTTTGCACGGGAGTGGGCGAACGTCCTTGTGGACGCCTTCGTCTCCAGCCCGCCCAACCAATGTGGTTTCACCAAGGACTCCTTGTGCGACTGGCTGGCCTTGGCGCAGGAGGAGTGGCGCGTCGGCATTCCATGGGATCGAATTCCCTGGCACGGAGAGGCGAAGGCCCGAGCAGGGGCTTTCGCGACCTTGGTGGGATTGACAGTCGCGACCAGGGCGGGCAACTCAAGGCGACTCACTTGGCAGGCCATCGCTGTGGGGGATAGCTGTCTCTTCGTAGTCCGCGATGATCTTCTGTGGCTATCCTTCCCCTTGGAAGACGCCGCCCAGTTTGACAACAGCCCCGACTTGGTCTGCAGCAACCCGGACAACACGGAAGATCTTTGGGAAAACGTACACCGGAGCGACGGTGAATGCGTGGCTGGGGACTCGTTCATTCTGGCTTCCGATGCACTGGCGTGCTGGCTCCTTGGGAGGATCGCCGAGGGAGAGAAGCCCTGGAAGACGCTCTTGGCGTTGGATGCGTCGGAGTGGGCTGTTTGGGTGGAGGAGCAGCGCCGCTCGGGGTTAATGCGGAACGACGATACGACATTGGTCATCATAACGGTCGATTAGGAAATCAGCGCGAGGGAGGCGAAGACCTTGCCGTGGCCTGGGATAACCGACTTCAGCGAGGCGGTGCAGAATCCGCAACTGTGCTTCAAGGACACTGATCTCGAAGCAGGGCAAGTATCGCTCAATCAGCGTAGCATGCCCCTCGTGTTCTCCGGGGCCTTCGCTTGCGTCTATCCCGTGTCCGTAGGAAACAGTACGTTCGCAGTTCGATGCTTCACTCGTGAGGTAAGTGACCAGCAGGCGCGATACGACGAACTGAGCAATTATCTGCTCAACGTCCTCCCACCCTCCTTCGTCCAATTCGAGTACGTCGAACGTGGAATCAGCCTCCGAGGAGACAAGTATCCCATCGTCAAGATGGAGTGGGTGGATGGAGAACTACTGAGTAAGTTCGTAGGCTCCAGGCTAAACCAGCCGGACACTCTCCGGCGCGTAGCCGCCCAGTGGCGTGGAGGCCCAACCGCGAGCTTGAGGGGGCTGCGCATCGCCCATAACGACCTGCAGCACGGGAACGTCTTGGTCCAGAGAGACGGGAGCATCCGCTTGGTCGACTACGACGGGATGTTTCTGCCCAAGTTTCGCGGCGAGCGAAGCCCGGAGCTGGGACACAAGAACTACCAGCACCCACAGAGATCGGCGGAGCACTACGACGAGAACGTAGACAACTTCCCCTCCCTGGTCATCTATCTCAGTCTCCTAGCCATCGCCTCAGATCCCGGTCTGTGGGACTTTCACGACGAGGACAATCTGATATTCACCAGGAACGACTTCGCGGACCCCGGGCAATCCGAACTCTTCGGTCGGCTGAAGAGATCCCCCGACCGACCAGTGGCCAAGCTGGCGGAACGTCTTGAGGAGTACTGCGCTCTACCGGTGGAGAAGGTCCCCGATCTGGAGACCGTCCTGCAGGATATTCCCCCCAGTACGGCGGCGTCACCGTCGACAGTGGCGTCTACAGCCGCTCCACCAACGTCGACGCGATCAATGGTCCCAGCCGCCAAAGGCAGCTCAAACCAACAGAGGCTTCAAGCACGCCGATTAACTCCGTCGCACCTTGCGCTAACGCCGGCCAGACAGCGACCCATCGTGCCGCAACCTGCTGTGCCGGCCCTGACGGTCCAGCCCACCGGAGCACAACCGACTACATTCCTGCAATCGTGTTCGCGTTCTTTCTTCGCTCTTGCATCGAGGGTCGCCACGTTCTGGATCAAGTTGCTTCTAGGCGGCCTAGGCGCGATGTTGGTTGGATGGATCATACATACGGACCTGTTCTTGAACTTGGTGAACGGGATGCTGCTCATCACGGGCATCGTCGCGATCCTCATCTTCATTGGGACGAAGCATCCGGCATCGCTCGGGGTTGGCGTCATCACCCTGGTAGTCCGTTTCCTTAACCTGCTCGACTGGGCCGTGAATGCGGTGTGGACGTGGCTCATCATCCTCGGGCTGGTCGCAGTAATAGTTGGAGGCTCCGCCCGCATCGTCACCCATAGGGGAATCTTTGGCAGGACAGTCGTAGCCACGGTACTTCTTATGGCAGGTTTCTGGACGTTTGTCGTGGTGACTGGCTACAACATATCGCCAACCATCGAGGCTCTGGTGGGCGGGCCGTCTAGGCCATGGCTTTCATCCACGCCTTTGCCGTCGGTTCCACCGGCAACGTCAACTCCGATACCCGCACCTAATCCAACACCTCCCAATAATTCATCCCAGATTTCTTCGACCACGATGCCTGTTCCTTCGGCAACGCACTTCAGCACACCGTCCGCTACCTCATCGACCACAGGTATCAATGGGGAGCAAGACGAGATTAGTGGCTCGACAAGTCACAAGCCGGGGCGTCCCACCAGACTTGACACAATCAAGAACCTTCACCATCAGGTTCAAAATGGCGGTGTAGTCTGCCAGGCGTACCGCCTACCCGAAAGTTGTAGTTGCAGGCCCCATCAAGTCGACAGGGCTTTCCCTAGTTAGGAGGCCTGCGATGAGACTCCGAACGTACACCCTCGTATTGCTCGCCATCGCGCTGGTCTCTGCGGAGATGATCTCATTCTCAACCGTAGGCTCCGAGTCGGGCGATGGCCAATCCGACAGGGACGGCGACGGTCCGATTGAAGTTGAGAACCCTGAGCAGCGGGACGGCATCTGCTTCCACTGCGACAGGGACGATGACGGTCTGATCGAAGTCGAGTACCTTGAGCAGTTGGACGCCATCCGCTTCGACTTGGACGGAGACGGTGAGGCGGACCGCGAGTCCGACGCGGCGGCCTACCGCGCCGCCTTTCCCACCGGCGCGAGCGAAGCAGTGTGCGACAACAACTGCAGCGGCTACGAACTGGCCCGCTCTCTCGATTTCAATGACGCCGACAGCTATGCCTCCGGCGTCGTTAGGGAAGAGTGGACGACGGGCGAGGGGTGGCTACCCATTCAATCCGGTGAACCGTGGATTATTGCGGAATATCCGTTTGCCGCAACCTTCGACGGTAACGGACACACCATCAGCAACCTGTACATCAACCGACCTGCTGATGATCTTGAAGACTTCGTTCCGGTCGGCCTTTTCGGTAGCACACATCCGTATTCCGTAATCCGCCGGGTGGGCTTGATTGATGTCCGCGTCGCCGGGTTAATAGTGGTCGGCGGCCTCGTGGGAGGCAATCTCGGCGAGATCAGGGACAGCCACGTGACTGGGAGTGTGTCGGGGGCTGCTTACGTCGGCGGGTTGGTCGGTTTTACCGGCTACTCCTCGTACATTAGCGGCAGCCACTTCTCCGGTGCCGTGACCGGACGGGACGATGGGGGGGCCATCGGCGGCCTCGTCGGGCATCAGGATGGCCTCGTAAGCGCCAGCTACGCCGCCGGCAGCGTGTCGGGCGACGAGTACGTCGGCGGTCTGGCCGGGGAAAACTATAGTCACATCATTGCCAGCTACTCTTCGGCCGACGTGACCGGCAATGCGGGAGTCGGCGGGCTGGTCGGAGTCAATCGCCTCTTCATCAGCGGCTGCTACGCTACCGGCGGCGTTACCGGAGGCAGAGCTGTCGGGGGGCTGGCTGGATATAACGGAGGAGTAGGGAGGATTGTCGCCGGCTACGCCTCTGGGCGCGTGACTGGCAAAGAGGGCGTCGGCGGGTTGGTCGGGGGGAATAATAATGCTGACATCACCGCCGGCTATGCCACCGGCCAGGTATCGGGTAATGAGAACGTCGGCGGCTTGGTGGGGCGGAATACGGATAGAGCCAACATTACGGCCAGCTATGCCACCGGCCAGGTTTCCGGCGGGGACAACCTGGGCGGAGTGGTTGGCTTAAATGACGCCAACGTGGCGGGCGCCGTCTGGGACACTGAAACCTCCGGCATTGCCAACGGGGTCGGCCGGGGAGACGCCGCGGGCGTCACGGGACAGACCAGCGCCGAGTTGCAGGCGGCCTCGGGCTACACCGGGGTATATCGCGATTGGGAGATCTACCTGGAGGAGGAGGCGGATCGCGGCTATGTGGAGACCGCTGGGCCTCACGATTTCTGGGACTTCGGCACATCCGCCCAGTACCCGGCGCTGAGAGCGTACCTCGGTTTCGGCAGCCTTACGGACTGGTGGGACCCCGGCGGCCAGCCCAGGGACGCGCGGCCACCGGCGCCTGTGCCGGATAGCGCCGTATCTCCGGCCCCGGCCAGATATGACAGCGACGGCGACCGGCTGATTGAGGTCGAGTTCCTGGAGCAATTGGACGCCATCCGTTACGACCTGGACGGCGACGGCAAGGCGGACGACGACTCCGGCGTGGATGCCTACGCCGCCGCCTTTCCCACCGGCCCAGCGGAAGCGGTCTGCGACGACTGCAAGGGTTACGAGCTGGTCCGCCCGCTGGACTTCGCCTCCCACGGCAGCTACGCCTCCGGTGAAATCAGGAAAGAGTGGACGGAGGGCGAGGGATGGCGGCCCATCGGGGGCACAGACGAGTACGGCGGCAGGTTCAACACCCATTTCGACGGCAACGGACACGCCATCGCCAATCTCCACATCGATCGCACCACCCGCGTGAAGGAACCACCCGCCGTCGGCCTCTTCGGCTATGCCGGCTATTCCACTGTCATTCTCAACACCGGCATTGACAACGCCAGCGTCGCCGGGCTGGAGAATGTTGGCGGTATGGTGGGGCTGAATATGGGCGAAATCAGGGACAGCTATGCTACAGGGAGTGTGTCGGTCCAATATCACTACGCCGGAGCCGGAGGTCTGGTTGGGAACAATGAGGGAGCCGTCAGCGGCAGCCACACGGACGTCAGCATGTCTTGCGACGAGCGCGGCGGCACCATCGGGGGACTGGTCGGGCGGAATAAGGGGACCATCAGCGACAGCCATGCCATCGGTAGCGTGTTGTGTCTCGACAGCGACCGGCTCGGCGGGCTCACCGGGAGTAATTGGGGCACCATCAACAACAGCTACGCCACTGGCGACATCGTGGGAGACAGATCCGTTGGCGGCCTTATTGGGTCCCAGGGATACGACAGCATAATCATCGCCAGCTATGCCACCGGCGACGTGACGGGCGATTATGATGTCGGCGGACTGGCCGGAGGGAGCGCCGGCGTCATTAGAGGGAGCTACGCCACCGGCAGAGTGACGGGCCGTGGAGAGGTCGGCGGACTGGCCGGGGGCAATGGCGGCGAAATCATAGCCAGCTACGCTGCCGGCGAGGTGACCGGTCGCAGAGAGGTCGGCGGACTGGTCGGATCGAATAGCTACGGCACAATAATCGCCAGCTATGCCACAGGCGCTGTGACGGGCGATAATGATGTCGGCGGGCTGGCCGGGGAGAGCCACAGCAGCACGGTCATCGCCAGCTACGCCGTCGGCGCCGTGTCTGGTGGTGATGACACCGGCGGGCTGATCGGGACCAGAAGCCAGACTATACGGGAATCGGTCAGCTTCTGGGACATCCAGACCACCGGCCAGGAAACTTCGGCCGCTGGGAGTGGCAAGACCACGGCCGAGTTGCAGTCGCCCACTGCCTATACGGGCATATTCGAGGGGTGGAACGCCGACTTGGATAACGCCGACGGAGATACCGACCCGGTCACCGGGGCCGACGACTTCTGGGACTTCGGCACGAGCGGCGAGTATCCCGCCCTGAAGTTTGACTTCGATGGCAACGGGACGGCAACCTGGCGGGAGTTCGGCAACCAGGAACGGGCGGCGCCCAGTGCCTCGCCCACCTACCTAAATCAGAACCTCCCACCAGGACATTCGCAGTTCACAATAGACGCGAAATACTCAGGTTCTCGTGGGCAGCAGACTTGAAGCCGGCACCCAGTCGGACGACACCATTCCTGCGGGATGCCGTCGTCCTTGACGAAGACCAGCCGTCCCACCGCCTCGGCATCCAGTAGCCGATGAGGGGCTCGGTGAATATGCAAGTGGAGGATTCTTCCCAGGCGTCTTCCGCCATCCGACTTGACGATATCGAGAAGTTTCACGGTTCCGTTTACTTTATCGGCTTTCGCGTCTATTTCACACGCCGCACTAGTGGTTTCTTCTCCTTGGGTACCATATAATGGGTTATAGGATCATAGTCGTCAGCGTACTGCCCACCTAAAGAGAACTAGCAATGCTTGGATGGCTGTTTCGGCTAATGGAGCCTCGCTGGGAATTGACGAAATGCCCTCGCTGGATCTCCCCCGACACCGACACCCTACATTCAGCGTGGGATAGCGAAAAGGTACTCATTTACAGAGGGAGGACATACGAGTACCGCGTAACACCAGCGGCCCACGGTCAAGGCAACTATGTTATTGGACGGGTAGAGCGTCGCAAGCGCCGCCGCAAGCGTCGGAGGGGTCGGGTATGATGAGTGCCCGTCCGCTGATCGGCATTCAGACGCAAAGACTACGAGCAGGTAGGGCAGGTCTACAGGTGGGTAGAGAGAACCTAGCTGTCACGCTGAGACACCACTTCGCTAAAATCTGCTTCGGGACCTTCACCCACATTGGAATGGCGTAAGGTGCAAGGGTGAATGACAACCATATCTCATATTGCGTTCGCGGGCTGGGGATGTCTCTTTGGATCGCTTGATACCATCCGCACACGAACTTACTCGGCATGGCGACCACCACTGATGCTATGAGTTGCTCGGACGGAGAGACATTGGCTACTTATTGCTTATGTACATGTGATCGTCCTTTCTGTGTGGCTGTGATCGACTTTCTAGACGGTTGCGATTCGCTCCCCCTCAACCGATTGGTCTCGTGCGGAGGGGGAGTTTTTGTTGTCTCATCGACAGAGTCGCCAGTCAATCAACATTGGAGTTCTGTGCCGCCTACATTTGGGTGTGCCTTAGAAACTCCGAGCCGATAAACGAAACGGAACCAGTTTCACCTTGAGGTTCACGTTGGACCTGTGAGTGGGCCCTTGAGGAAAGCAGGAATCAAACGCCTATCCCGCGTTCGTCCAGCAGACCGTTTCGCACGACCCAGACCACAAGCTCCTGTTTCGTCTCGATTCCCAGTTTGTCCTGAATCCTATAGACAGCGTTCCGGATGGTCACCGGTTGATTTCCTCTGGCCTCAGCGATCTTCGCGTAGGAGCGACCCTGTGCGAATAGAGTAAGTATTTCCCTCTCCCGCGAAGTGAGCCTGCTCAACTCGTGAGTCTTCCGCTGTCCTGCCCCGCGGATTCCGGAGAACACTCGCCTCATCGAGGCGGATGGTATTCGGTATTCGCCCTCCGCCACGTCACGGGCAGTGCTCAGCAGCTTCTCTTTCCCGGAATACTTGTGTAGGTATCCCATGGCGCCCGCGGCCATCGCCTCCATTACGGCATCCTCTTCCGATGAGGCGGTGAGCATTAACACCCTCGTGTTCGGGAGCGTCTCCATGATCTCCCGGCAGGCGTCGATGCCATTCTTGAGAGGCATCACCACGTCCATGATGATCACGTCGGGCCCGACTCTCTGCGCGGCTCTCACCGCAGCCTCGCCGTCTGCGGCCTCGGCAACAACCTCGAAACCCCCCGAGCGCTCCAGCATTTCTCGCAGGCCGTCTCGCATAATCTCGTGATCGTCCACGAGCATCACCCTGATCGGCGCGGTCGGCTCCAAATCACCCGCCTCCTTGGTCCGTGTCATAGGGCACTGCGCACGTTACCGTAGTTCCCCGTCCGAATTCACCCGGAGACACATCCAATCTGCCTTCCATAAGCTCCGCGTCCCTTCTCATATTCCTGAATCCGTGCCCACGGTCCGCATAGTTGTCCGGGAGGCCGATCCCGTCGTCCGATATGGACATGGAGAACCTGTCGTCCCCAAAGCTCAGCACGATGGTGACTTTCTCCGCGCGCGAATGTCGAAGCGTGTTCGTCATGGCGTTGTGAGCTATCGAGAACAGCAGTCCACGCGTGACGGCTGAAAGCTCCTGCTCCTCCCCCGACTGGATCACCTCGGTACGAATCGACGTGATAGTGGTGAACGCCGAGGCGTGAGATCGCAGCACCCGGCTCAGTTCCCGCCCCTCGAATATGGAGCCGACGTCGATCGGATGTCTGATCTCCCACGTCGTCGATTTTGACAGCGCGTGGATTCCTTTCAGCTTGGCGATCAGGTAGTCGCGGTCCTCGTCGTTCCTAGCCTCCGCAAGCTCTATAGCCGTCTCCAGGCCCAGCCCCATCATGTAGGCCGACTGCGCCATCGTGTTGTGAATGGTCTGCGAGAGTTCAATTCGTTCTCGCAGCAGCTCACGCTCTCTCTCCACTGCCTCTCCTCTTCTCATCCGCTCGAACCTGGATACCAGGTTCACCGCCGTTACAACCGCGTACATGACAGCGATCCTCGTGAGCAGAACCTTCTCTTCCTTGATCGCGAAGTCGACTCCCTCCTCGACCATCAAGCTCAGCGTTGCGTACGCGACCGCTACCATTGTGGTCGCCGCAAAGCTGAGCCTGAACGACGTGAACACCACGACAAACATGGCGAGCGCGGGATAGTACAGCACGAAGAAAGTGTTCGCGAACCCACCTGAGACGACCAGCCCCGCCGTGATCATCGCCGCGTCCAGCATGCTCTGAGCGAACGCCCAGCGCCAAGTCACCGCCCGATTCGTCTCGATGCGGTAGTGGACGTAGCCGTTGAGCGCCAGCACCAATGTGGCGAACAGCATGTGCGAGACGTAGGCGGGATGGGCAAAGTTGACTCGATAGTGAAGCTGAACCAGCCACACAATCAACACGAACCATCGCACCCATACCGAAATCCTCACGCTGTGCCGCAGATCGTCCAGGGCGTCCAACCCTGATCGGACTCCGCGGGCATATTGCCTAACTGACGTTTGCGGATGCATAGCGTCGACTCCGGTAGTGTAAACACGCTCCGCTCGTCGGCGACAAGGTTCGTTTGTACCCCTCTGATTAGGTACAAACAGACCTTACGTCGCGGCATTAGCTAAGACCAAAATGTTGTGGCGATTCCCGCACAGCATATGAACATTACAAGAGGGCAAGGAGACACGAATGAGCCAGCAAACACCAAAGTTCAACCCCGTCAACTTCTACCTTAGGTTTAGCGGGAGGATCAACCGAAAGCAGTTTTGGCTGTACGGCGTTCTTCCCATTCTCATCGCACAGGTCGTCGCGGCGATTCTAACAGCGGTCATTCTCGCTGCCGGCTCAGGTTCCCTCCAATCGCTTCTCATCGTGGTCGGAATACTGTTTCTCGTCTTGTTTGTATTGTACATCGCCATCGTCTGGGTTGGCCTGGCTGTCCAGATAAAGCGTTGGCACGACCGAGATAAGGCCGCATGGTGGATATTCATAGGGGCAATCCCAATCGCCGGGCCTATATGGGCCTTTGTTGAATTGGGATTCTTGCCGGGAACGCCGTCAGAGAACCGCTACGGCCCCGTGCCATAGTGGCCATGCCGACGACTGACGATAGACATGGGGATTCTGAACGTAGCGAAGCGGATTGAAGTATCCAAAGTGACTGTGGGACATCATCGCACCACTCCAGCGACAGTTGCTTACGGCACAGTGTCGGATGCTGTGATCCGCTGCCAATTTGGGAAAAATAATTGCGAATACACAGTAATTATGGGAGGTCGGCAATGTTTCGTTTCTCGACGGTGATGGCAGTGGTGCTTCTGTTGGCGACTGCGTGCAGCGTGAGCTTGGATATGACCACCAGGGTCACCGACCTGGACAACATAACCCATGATCTGGAGTACTCATACCCCGAGCTATCGTCCTCAGTCCAAGAGGATGACCTGGGGGCTTTCGACTCCAAGTACTGCACGAAGGAAGAGGAGAAGGAGGACGAGGACGGCAACATCGTTGTTACCTGCTCAGGCATTCCGCACAGCCTGCTCGTTCAGGCTATAGCCGCCGGAGAAGAGAGCAGCATACAAATCAACGTGACCAGAAAAGACTTAGGGCGGCAGTGGGAATATCGAGCCGCGATGGCCAACCCCTTCATAGGTCGCGAGGACCTCGAGGAGGGCGATTTGACATGGGTGGTGAATCTTCCCGGGAGGATTGTGGATTCCAACGCCGACTCCGTTTCGGAGAACGACGGAAGGGCGGAATTCAATGCGGACCTCGAAGATTCGCGTGTCACTTTCTTTGCTGTGAGCGTGAAGGACAAAGTGGGCGAGCCAACTCAGCCGCCGAGATGCGACAACGGCATCGCCGTGACGAACCCGTCAGACAACAGGGTGCTGGTCGAGGACTGCGAGGCCCTGTTGGCGTCCGCTGATATTCTCGCAGGCGCGGGAAGACTTAATTGGTCGGTCCAGATCCCGCTCTCACAGTGGGACGGCGTGGTGATTGAAGGGAAACCCGCGCGAATAACGGGGCTGTACCTGTACAGCAGGGAGTTGACCGGGCAAATCCCCGATCAGCTTGGCAAATTGACCGGACTCGAAACATTGTGGCTCCACGATAACCGGCTGAGCGGTGAGCTGCCCGCCGCGTTGGGCAACCTCTCGCTGCTGAACCAGCTGTCCCTGAGTCGCAACCGACTCTCCGGCGGGCTGCCGGCTTCGCTGGGAAACCTGACCAGCCTTGAGTTCATGTCCCTCAGTCGCAATCGACTCTCCGCCGGGTTGCCCCCAGCGCTCGGCAACCTGTCCAACCTCGAGGAGCTGTGGCTTTACGAAAACGGTCTGTCGGGTGAAATCCCAGCAGAGTTCGGCAACCTCACCAGCCTGACCCAGTTGCGCCTCGACCAGAACCAGTTGACAGGGGAGATACCAAGAGAGTTGGGAAATCTGTCCATCCTGACGCGGCTGGATCTCGACTGGAACCAGCTGACTGGAGAGATACCCGCTGAGTTGGGCGGCCTGTCCATCCTGGAGAAGTTGTGGCTCAACGAAAACGATCTGTCGGGTGAAATCCCGGCAGAACTGGGCAACCTGTCCAACTTGACGCGGCTGGACCTCGACTGGAACCAGTTGACTGGAGAGATACCCGCTGAGTTGGGCAACTTGTCCAATCTGGAGGAACTGTGGCTCAACGAAAACGCTCTGTCGGGTGAAATCCCGGCAGAACTCGGCAACTTGACCAACTTGAGGTATCTGTCGCTGTCGGGAAACGAGTTGACCGGGTGCGTGCCTGCCGTCTTGGAAGGCGCATATGTAGGAGAAGACCACCCCATCTGTGGAGCGGGGACCCAAACACCAACGCCGCCAACACCACCGGCGCCCCCGGCAGCTCCAACGCCACCAACACCACCGGCGGCTCCCACGCCTCCGGCGCCCTCGACGCCCACACCCGTTCCGCCTGCCTCGACGCCTACGGCAACTGGGCCAACGCCGACTCGAACGCCAGTTCCCGCCGTCTGCGGCGACGCGGTGGCAGACAAGTCAAACACGGGTCTCGTGTCGGACTGCAACGCTCTGCTAGCGGCCAAGGACGAGCTTCGCGGCACGGCGACGCTCAACTGGTCGGCCTCGCTCCCGATCACAAGCTGGAAGGGTGTACGGCTTGGCGGCTCGCCCAAGCGAGTGACAATCGTCAAACTGCAGAAGCTGGACCTGAACGGCAATATCCCGGCTGTATTGGAAGAGTTGGACAAGCTTCAAGACCTCTGGCTCTACACGAATGACCTGAGCGGCCCTATTCCCGCGGAGTTGGGCGGTCTCTCCGAACTGAAGACCCTGATGCTCGCCTGGAACCAGCTTAGCGGCCAGATACCGCTGTCGCTCAATAACCTCACTCTGGACAGGCTATGGCTGAGAAGCAACAACTTCACTGGCTGCATGCCGGCCAACCTGTTGAATGTCCCGGACGGGGATGCTGCGAGGCTCGGCCTGCCGGTCTGCGGAAGCGCGGCTGCGACTTCCACCCCTCTTCCTACGGCTACACCGACACCAACGCCGGATTCGACCGCTACGCCGACACCGACGCCAACACCGGATTCGACCGCTACGCCGACTTCCACAGACACGCCGTCGGCCTTCGCTTCCCTCGGCGCCGGGGACGAGCATACGTGCGGTGTGAAGACCGACGGCTCCGTCGTCTGCTGGGGTGAGGATTTCTCCGGCCGGACCGAGCCTCCCGACGGTCCCTTCGCCTCCGTCAGCGCAGGGTGGGGGCACACCTGTGGAGTGAAGACGGATGGCGCTGTCGTCTGTTGGGGTTATGATGGCGAAGACGGGCGGACCTCCCCGCCGGCCGGGTCATTCACTTCCATCAGCGCCGGGTCTCATCACACTTGCGGAGTGAAGACCGACGGCTCCGTCGTCTGCTGGGGCGACAATGAGTACGGCCAAGCCAAGCCGCCCAGTGGCTCTTTCACTTCCGTCAGTGCCGGCACTTGGCACACGTGCGGGGTGAAGACCGACGGCTCTGTCGTCTGCTGGGGCGATGACTCACTCGACCAGGCCACGCCGCCTAGCGGTTCCTTCGTCTCCGTCAGCGCTGGCTTCCACCACACGTGTGGCGTGAAGGCCGACGTCGTCGTCTGCTGGGGCTATGGCGGCGACGGGCAGACCTCGCCACCGACCGGGTTCTTCGCTTCCATCAGCGCCGGTAACGACCACGTCTGCGGAGTGAAGACCGACGGCTCCGTCGTTTGCTGGGGCTCCAATCAAGATTGGGACGACAATTTCATCGGCCAAGCCACGCCGCCGGCCGGGTCCTTCAAATCCGTCAGCGCTGGCGGAGAACACACCTGTGGGGTGAAGACCGACGGCTCCGTCGTTTGCTGGGGGTCCAATGAGTATGGCCAGGCCCCGCCGCCTTAACCGAGCTTTCTGCTCCTAGCGGTGCTAGCAGGCCGCATCAACTGAAGTGGAAGAAAGAACGAAAGAGGGATCAGCAAGAGTCCTCCCGTACTTACAGGCAGGCGTCATAGAGAAGGAATGACATAATATTGGGAACGCCGATCATTCCTGCAAAAGCCACAGTGCTTCTCGGCGTGGCGGCTGCGTCCACACCCGACGTGGCGCTGGCGGCGGAGAGCGGCTGCGCCACCAGGGGCGCCGTGTCCGATGCCGCCAACAACCCCGGCCTCGTCTCCGACTGCGAGGCTCTGCTGGCGGCCCCTGACACCCTGGCGGGGGCGGCCACTTTGAACTGGTCGGCGAATATTCCCATCGGGGAGTGGGACGGCGTCGAAGACATCCGCGGGGCACCCCCGCGCGTCACGCGGCTGTACCTCCGTGGCAACCAGTTGAGTGGGGAGATACCGCTGGAGTTGGGTAACCTTGCCAACCTGCGATTCCTGGACCTCACTGAGAACCAACAAACGGGCGAGATACCGGCTGAACTGGGCAAACTCACAAACTTGAATGATCTGTGGCTTTGGGAGAACCAGTTGAGTGGAGAGATACCGTCTAAGCTTGGCAACCTTACGCATCTGACGTGGCTGTGTCTCATCAACAACCAGTTGACTGGGAGCATATCCCCGGAGTTGGGCAACTTCACCAACTTGGAACGGTTGCACCTCGGCGCTAACCAGTTGAGCGGGTGCCTACCTAGTGACTGGAGGACCAGCTTGATATGGACCGTTCAGACCTTGGCTGTCTGCTGTTCTGCCAACAGTGATGGGGAAATAGCATGAAATCCCTTCGGTACTCCACTCTCATCCGGGTTGCAGTGTATGGCGGCCTGGTAGTTCTTGCCGCCTCCATATGGGCCTGGGCTCTTGGCTTTGCCATGTGGCATGGAGCCTCTGTCGGCGCCGTCCTGGGGTTAGCGTTCGGCGTGCTGGTGGACAAGTTCATGGAAGGAATCGACGGAGGCTCCGAAGACTTTACGGGCATGTTTCGTTTTGTCACCGGGACTTTTGTCATGCTGTTCTTCTTGGCTCTGTACATAGTTGGCGCCATAGTCGGGTTCGTCATCTGGCTGGTGTCCTGACTTTGGACAGTTTACAGCCCGTGACAGGACAGACGTTGAAATAAACCAGTTCAAGAAGTAAAGGAGTGCAACATGGCAAAGCAGTTCACATCGGCAGAGTGGGACCTGATCAACGCGCGGCTCGAGGCGGACCCGGAGCGGTACGGCCTTCCCCAGAGGGAGTACGGCTCGGTGCTCCTGGGGTCCTTCAACATCCGCAAACTGGGGTCGTCGCGCAGCCGCAGCCCCGACACATGGGAGTTCCTGGCCAACGTCTGCCGCAGCTTTGACTTACTGGCAGTCTAGGAGATTATGGACGACCTCTCCGGCCTGCGGCGGCTGATGTCCCTGTTGGGACCTGAGTTCAGCATGGTGGTCTCGGACCAGACGGGCGTGTTCCCCGGCGAGCCCGGGGTGGGGGAGCGGCTGGGCTTCATCTACCGCTGGAACACGGTGGAGAGGATGGAGGTGGCGAGCGACGTCACCTACGACCGGAGCAAGGTCATCGACTCCATAGCCAGTGATTACGACACGTTCACGAAGGTCATGACGCCATACACCAAGGGCTTGACGGACTACCGGGAGGGTCGGCGCAGGACCAAGCCCAGACTCAACCTGCCGGTGTTCCTGAGCTTCATCCGCCAGCCCTTCTGCGTCGCCTTCCGCATCCCCGGGCATCCCGGCACGCAGCCTTACGAGATAATGGCGGTCAACGCCCACCTGTACTTCGGGAACTACATCTCGGACCGACGGCAGGAGTTCAACGCGCTGGCCGACTGGCTGATTAGCAGATTGAGGACTAACAGCCGCGCCTACTACCCCAACTTCATGCTCTTCGGCGACCTGAACCTGGACTACGACGATCCCGCCCGCGATAGGAAGCGAATCGAGGACCGCATCAAGGCATTCAACAGCGAGTTGGAAGGGGCCAACGTCAACTTCCCGTTCCTGGATGTGCATCCGGACCGTGATGACATATTCCGCACCAACGCGCGGCTGACGGAGACCTTCGACCAGATCGGCCTGTTCAATCGTGACCCGCGTCTGCCGTCATATACGGAAAACGCGACGATGGGCGCCAACCCCCTGGGGCCGGACTACGGCGTGTTCGAGTTTGGAGATCTGTTCAGCGAGGCGATACTGGGCCGTCCTTACCGCGATCTGTCGTCCTGGGAGAGTTCCTCTCTAATGCCCAGGTTCGAGCACAAGGTGAGCGATCACCTCCCGCTGTGGATACGGCTACCGCTGCCCTCCCGCTGAGCCGCCGATCTGAACGCAGCCGGGTAAGGAAGGAGGCGAAGATGGACGACGGACAGCGGAATGGCCGGACCATAGACCTCTGGCGCGCGGTCGCGCAGACCGACGAGTTGGTGGATTTCTTCACCGGCCTGTTCGACGTCATCGGCATCACCGTAGAAGAGACCGGCGAGGAGCTCACCGTGAGAGTGGGCGAGGGCAGGATTCACATCGAGCCGGGCGTGCCGGACAGGTGCGATTTCCTGGTGCCGCTGAAGATGGAGAACGTGACCAACATGGTGAGCCACGCGGCGGACGGCAGGCTGAACGAGTTCGAGACGTGGCAGGTAGCCTCAGTCCTGTTCACGCCCATGACCCGAGAGACCCTCAAGAACCCGGTCATGTCCAGAGGCGTGTTGCGGAGGCTGGCGAGAGTGGAGGACCTGATCCACGTTCGGCTGCTTGGTCCGGAAGCGGAGCAGGTCGCCAGTCACACGCTTTTGTTCGCCAGCGGGCAGTGGCTGGTGATAGAAGGCCTCCACGGACAGGCCAGCAGAACATTCAGCATGACCGGGGAGGAGTGCGTCACATATCAAAAGCAGGTGTTCAAAGCGATCAAGTCCAAGAGCATTTTGGGTTGGATACGCTTCGCCCGATGGTACGGCGAGTGGCGGCCAGGGTCTCAGCCTAATGTCGTTTTCACTCCTGGAGTCCTTGCTTTCTCCGCCCCGACGCGTCGTACAACAAGTATCACAGGCGTCCCAATAGCCTATCCGCAGCACGCAAGATCAGAAAGGAGCAGAAAACGTTGAACGGGGAAGGCGAGTCACGCCCTATTCATTCGTTGGCTTGGCCTCTGTTCTGGACGGCGGTGTCCTTGGCGCTCCTTTCTGGCCTCCTCGTGATTAGCGCCAGCATCGAAGATGATCACCCGGCCGGCATCCTTGCTCCGTACAAAATCTACGTTGTCATCGCCCTGCTCGTCCTCTTGGGGATTCCGATAGTGGAGAACGGGAGCAAGGCTGTGTTAGCCGTCGCTCAAAGGCGCATATCGCCAGATGTGACAGGCGCGGTCCGAATCATCGCACGCATCGCCGCATATGGAATCGTGCTGTCCGTTGTGGTTTCCGCTCTAACTGACAATGAAGCCGCGGCGCTGACAATTGGCAGCTTCGCAGGCCTAGTAGCAGGCTTTGCCAGCCAGACAGTGATGGGCAATGCAGTGGCCGGGCTCTTCATGGCGGTCACCCGTCCCATCAAGGTTACGGACACTGTGACCATAGGCAGCAACAAGGGAACCGTAATCGACATAACTCTGATGCACACGGTGCTGGACACGGGAGATAGCGAGATCTTCATCCCAAGCTCCACTATCATCAAGTCGGTCTTGAAGAGGCACAAGTCGAACGACTGAATACACTTAATAACGTCCTCTCGGGATCATCGCCGCTGTAGCAGGCACAGGCGGCGTGACATCAGTCGATAGTATTGCTGAAGTTGACTCTTGTGAACGGAGACCCGCTCGGCATTCTGTGGTCGCGTCGCACCAGGAAGAGACAATCATGGCCGAGCTTCTCAATTGCGAGGCGGTTCCCATGATCCACTGCCTTTCCCTTCTCTGCCACATCCTTATAGCAAGACCTCCCAACGAAAAGTTCGCAGTACAGTCCCCCTTACCCATCTACCTAGATCAGTACCTCCCACCGGAAAGTTCGCAGTTCAGTATGCCCCGGCTCTCCAGACTTGATAGAATCAAGAACCTTCTCATTGTCATTCACACTGACCCTGTAGACCCGGCCTGTTTCCCATCCCGTCGGCTGTTAGGGAGTTGAGGGCGGTCTTCCTTCTTCCTTCCCTCCCCCTTGGGCATCCTGTAGCCGACGCGGGGCTAGGCGAAGATGTAGGTGGGGTTCTCGACTTGCTCGCCCAGCTTGCGGCACAGCCTCATCAGGTGGTTGCGTCGCACCCGCAGGCTCCCCGGCTTGCCCGGACTCCACACCCCCCGGCCGTGGGACACTACCCGCCCGGCCTCAGCTGCGAGGTGTCCATCACGGCGCGCAGCGCCGTTTCCATGTCCAGGCTCTCGTCGATGCGGAGACTGGCCAGGCTGAGACGGGCGAGGCGGTCTCCCGTGGGGTCGGTTCCCTGTGGCGACTGAGAGGCGTTCTCCAACTTTCACCTCCTGGGGACGGGACGTATTCTAGCAAATCGGGCCAAACTTTACCGATACTTTATCAACATGAAGAGGACCTTTACCCACAATATATCTACAAATCCCTACACTGATCAACTGGGGGCATGCGGAGCTTTTTCACCCATGGGACCCGCGGCCTCGAAACTCTTGAAGGGTATTCATAAAGTGAGACACGATCTACGAACAGTTGGAATGAAGACCCGGCGGAACGCCGGCTCACGCCCGACGGGCCGGTCAACTGTGCCTTGAGGAACTCTGGACCGTAGGGCGAAACTCTGTTGAAGGAGATCCCAGCATCCATAGTCTAGTAAATCGTCGCATAGCCTCCCGTCTAACGGCGTTTCCCGTCGCGATCACACTTCTTGCCGGGCTCATCGACTCGCTGAAGTTGCCGAAGACACCTTCCTACCCCGACACATACACCACGAGGCCGACACCTCTGGGGAGGCGTGTTCGCTGGCTCGCATTTCTGGAGATTGTGCTCATCACATCCGTCTTGGTTTCCTGCGGAGACACGCCGAATCCTACACCGACGCCTACGGACACGACCGTGCCCACCATGATTGCCACACACTCTCCCATCGTGACGCCCAAGATCGTGCCCACCATGACTACCACACTCACGCCTACCGTGACGCCCAAGATCGTGCCCACCATGACTACCACACTCACACCTACCGTGACGCCCACGACCGTGTCCACCATGACTGCCACACTCATGCCTACCGTGACGCCCACGACCGTCTCAGAAATCGTTGACGACCATGGCGACTCACGGGAGGAGGCTACCTCGGTAACGGTCGGTGAGACTGTGCGAGGCGTTCTGAACCACAAACGCGACGAGGACGTGTTCGTGTTCCAAGCCGAAGCAGGCGCCTTCTATCTGATATCGGTGGAGCTGGAAGACCTGTCCGGTTCGGTGGCGTCGCTGACCGGTCCCGATGGCGAGTATCTGGCAGGGAGTAGCAACATCGGCCATGAGACCTTCGACTTGTCCTCGGAAACCAAGATGGCCGGGAGCCACTACTTCCGCATATTTGGCGGTGCCTCTGATGACGCAACAGGAGGCTCTTTCACGCTGGCGATCACTTTGGTTACGCCCATTGTAGTTGCCAGAAGCGGGGACTTCGCATCCGCAAGCGCTGGCTATTACCACACCTGCGGAGTGAGGGCCGACGGCGCGGTAGAATGCTGGGGAGACAATCAGGACTTCGATGATAACTTCGTCGGCCAGGCCACGCCTCCGGCTGGCACTTTCTCCTCAGTCAGCGCCGGCGGTGCCCATACCTGCGGGGTTCAGACCGATGGCACAGTCGTCTGCTGGGGAGACATTTCCAGCGCCCAGGCCACGCCTCCGGCTGGTGCCTTCTCCTCAGTCAGCGCCGGGGCCACCCATACCTGCGGGGTTCAGAACGATGGCACGGTCGTCTGCTGGGGAGACAATTCCAGCGCCCAGGCCACGCCTCCGGCTGGTGCCTTCTCCTCAGTCAGCGCCGGGGTCGCCCATACCTGCGGGGTTCAGACCGATGGCATGGTCGTCTGCTGGGGCAACAACGAACATGACCAGGCCACGTCTCCGGCTGGTGCCTTCTCCTCAGTCAGCGCCGGGGCCACCCATACCTGCGGAGTGAAGACCAGTGGCGCGGTCGCCTGCTGGGGAGACAATACTGACTTTCATGGCAATGTCGTCGGTCAAGCCAGCCCACCACCGTGCACTGAAACAAGTACCATCTTCGAGATGTGGCTGGGAGGCCTAGGGCGGCCCGAACGATAGGTTCGAGGCTTCTCGAGTGGACATGGTGGCGGCCAGGCGATATATGGAGGCCACGGCGTCCATCCTGCGTAGGAGCAGCGTCAGTCACTCCCTGGACATGGGGTAGGCCCGCACGAAGTCCGAGGACGTGTCGAAGCGGAGGACCCACGCGGCTTCTTCGATGCCCTAGGCCGTCAGGTGGTACCTCTGGCTGGCTGGCCAGTCAGCATCGGAAAGATGACGAGCGCCATTCCGTCGGAGAGCGTCAAAGTGACGCTCTTGCCGTACCGGGACACGTTCGTGAAAGAGCGCCCCTCAATGTCCCCGGCCACGTCAATCTCGGATAGCGTCCGAAACACCGTTGGGCGGACGACGCGGGCAGAGACCACGGAAGCGCCCACCGCGTGGCGCTCCAGCACCTCGCGGACAATGGTGAGTTCCGGCGCCTCCGGCATGGGTTTCGTCCCGCCTGGTTTCTTACTTGGCTACGAACGTATTTGAAAACGGGGCACCCGACCAATACCCAACCAACATCTCAGTCTCTCTGCAATCTCAAGCCCGCCCACCATTCCGGCCGCTGGTAATGCAACCTCAATCATGAAGCTGAGCGGTGCCGAGAGCACATTCTCCGTGGAACCGCCTTGGTTCCCGAGTACTCCCAAGTTGATGAATATCCATAGCAACGCGAAGCCGGCAATGAACACGCAGAATATCAGCACTATCTCGATGGCGTACTTTAAGACCGGCAAATGTAATGAAGCCCATGATGCCCCCGTCACTGCCAACCAAACTACGATTAGTGTCCAGAAGCGCCAATCCTCACTTTCGTCCAGGGCATCCACGGCAAGCGCCAGCACGATGGCCGTGTATATGAATAGAAACGTGCCGACGAGAGTGCGCTTCCAATTCGACACTACCCAGGGAATCACCCAACGTACAAAGCCAGCGAGAGAGAGTAGTACTACCCATACGTACACCGGCTCAGACGTGTCCGCATCGTCGACGTAGAATGCCCATAGCAGGAGAGCTAACCCGGCAAACACCAATCCGCCCCCTGCGACATCGAGCGCAGTTTTCTTCCAAGAGCTCTCGCGCGTTGCCTCTGGAGGGTCTTCTTTAGATGAGACGAACGATATGCCAGATATGACGAATAGTGCGCCCAAGATCAGGATCACTCCAGCGGTCCACCAGCGATACACATCGTCGCTAGGCTCCGGCGCAAGTACGAAGGAAACCCATAGCGCCCATGCGACGAAGAGGGCCCCAAGCACAGTCGCGACAAAGACCAACCCGTGGAATAGTCGGGGGTGAATCCTTGATTCAGGTGGCTCTACAGCTACAGAGGCAAGTATCGGCAGCACGGCGAGACCAGGCAGCGCCCACCAGAAGACCCACCGGGTTACTCCTTCGCCGATATCGACATCTTGCACGTAGTGACCCCACAGGATAAAGCCAAAGCCTATGATCAGATAGGGGATCAGGAGCACCAAGCCTGCCTTCTTCAGTCTGTCTCGCGTCACTTGCGCATCTCCTCACACCTTCCGAACGCGGTTCGACAGTATAGAGTGTAACGCCATGGCGTGGCTGGCCCCATCGGTGATTCGGTTGGCCTGGGCTCGGGGGGTTCGATAGTTCCCGCGTTCGTGGAAATGACGAGCGGTTCCGTCTCCCGGCTACGCCCCTGGGCGGCCGCTGCTTTGTCAGTATCTGGTTGGGACACTTCTGCTCCTTTCCCGGGGCACTCTACCCTCAGTCAGGGAGCTCACACCACCTCAAATCTCTCGGGTTTTCCTATCCCCTCGGGTGTCCCATTATCGCTGACGGTCTACAGATTGACTACAGGTCCAGAACGAGGGTAAGTGTGAAAGTTCTTGATTTTGTCAAGTCTGGTGGGTTGTCTCGTTCAGTTGACAGAGCCGACTACCGGATGCCCTATGAGTTCTTCGGTCAACGCTGGTCGCGTGCTTGCCCACGGCGAGCTTCTGCGGCAGGCCTGGTTCTCGGCGCACTTCGGCCGCCCTGCCCTGCGCTGTGCTGGTCCCCCATTGCCATTACCCTTTCATGCCGCTGGTCTAGCATGCGCACCAGGACAAAAGTCAGTGCCTCGATCTGTCCTATGATGACTGGGGCTGACAAGGCTACCAGTGTCCAGGGGTGATCGGCCAGCCCAAAGAACAGGGAGACTACTATCAGGATAAGCGGGGGGCCTCCCACGAGTCCCGCTATCAGGACGCCGACTTGGCCGGCACCGCTGACGCGCCATCCCTCCCTGGTCTGTTCGATTTGCAGGGAGTCGCCTTTACTCTGCTTGCTCACGGCGCTTGGACCTCCTGAAGCACTTGAACCTCCCGACCCGGGGTCGACGGCAAGGCGCCGGGCTGCTTCCACCGTCTCGATGCCTTCACAGTACCTGTAGGCGGTGTCCTAGACATTTGGGGTTATAGCCCGCACTCAATCAATCCGCTGCGGGAATCTTGTCCTGAACAGGCTTTGCCACAATCCAATCGACCGGTCTTCGTCCCATTCGCGGCGCGCTGCCTCTGCGATTCCAGCTGCCTCCGTGAGCTTGGTCTTGAGTGCTTCGATGTGGTAATCGTCGCAGTCTCTCAACAGGTTCTCGTTCTGGAGCGAGGGGTTCATTGTCCGTGGAGCCGAGTATGAGAACATGTGGTTGTTGGAGAGTTGCCGAAGAACACCGGACACCGCATCGGCATCTGAGCTCGATAGCAAGATGGGCCAAGCCTGAGCAATCATCACTTCCAGCGCGACTGAGGGTAGCCGGGCCCTTTTGGGCAGCGCCTGGTTACGCCAGTGCTTCAGCATCTTGGCGACCCGAACGAACCGGCCGTCGGTGCGAGAATTCTGCCGGCGATACCATTCCTCAAGCCCCTTCGGATTGGTCGCCTCCCAGCCGTTGACGGTCCGGTTGGGGATGTACAGGACATTGTTCACCTGTCTTGAATCCCCAGCCAGCGGGACCACGTCCATGTGAAACTCGCCGGGGAATTCAATCCGAACGCACCTTGGCCGTGTACTCACCTTCCCACGATACGCTTCGGTTTTCTTGAGACGCCTGGCAAGCCAGCGAACCAACCGCTTTGGTTCCGCGGTTCCAGCTGGAACAGCATCGAGGTCGAGAGAGCAGCAGACATCGACGTCAAAGTCTGCACCACTCCCCAACGGACGGATGGCCGTGCCATGAACGTACGATCCCTGGAGGAACGTCTCGTATAGGGCCGGAGAAGCAAATTGGTCGGCCTCCAGCGCCCCACGCAGGGCCTCATGCTCCGCCTTTATTCGGTTGAGCTTGGGTTCATCCAGGCTGATGTTCTCGAGGAAGCGCTCGAAATGCTGTGCGAGCTCCACGAATCTCAGCCTCCTCGTTGAATGCGACCTGCGACTACTGGCCCTACTAAATGAGTCTCCTCGAGGGGCCTGTGCGGGCGTGCGGGTGTCTTCGCGTGGGTCCTGCATGCTCTTTTCGAAGGCACATCCCTACAACTGACATCCTAGCGCTTCTCGGGGTCTTCCAGCAAAGAAACCGGGCGACCTGTGAATCAGCGTAAGCCCTGCCACTGCGTAGTCTTAACTGCGGATGCCGGTGTAAAATGGAGGGACCACACTGAGGAGGAATCCTGTATTGCAGAATACGGCCTCACACCTGAACGACGTTCACGCGGAACTGGCCCCGTCTGACGACACACTGTCCGCCGCCCGAAGCCGGCGAGATGAGGTTCTCGCGAAGGCCAGTAGCTTTGCTGGCGCCCTCCGAACCTACAAGTCCGGCTCAATCGCCCACAGAACGGCGAATCATGACACCGATGCAGACTGCGGTGTGGTGCTAGACCGGCGGTCGTATCCGAGTCTGGGCCCAGACGGCGAAGGGAAAGCACCGAACGAGACCGTCGAGGAAGTCAGAGAGTTCCTGCGCGAGCGTCTGAAGGAGGACCACCCCGACATTAGGTTCCGGGTCACCAAGCGAGCCATAACGGTGTCGTTCAACGAGCCGCTGGACGATGGGACAGACCCATCCGTAGACCTGATCGTCGCCCTGACCCGGAAGAATGCCCAGGGGCTCTGGATACCCAACGTCGAGAGCAAGGATTGGGACGCCTCCGATCCGGAGTATCACACGAGGGTCTTGACCGATGACCCTGCCGATCTCAGGCGTGTTAGTGCGAAGGTCATCAGGCTCGCGAAGGGATGGAACACTCAATTCGCAGAACCCGGCCTCTGTAGCTTCAACATCGAGGCACTGGCCCTGAGCTGCATCACCGAAGAGCACGGTGTGCCCGACGGTCTGGCGGAGCTCTTCCGCTTTGCCGCCAGCGACCTCAAGAAGCGATTCACTCCCGACCCGGCAGGGGTGTCCAAGCCCATAAAGCTGCTCATGGACCGCGATGTCGTCGTTGGCCGCTTGAAGAGAGCGGCCGAGCGTATGAAGGATGCGCTGGACAATGACGACGACAAGATAAAGGTCCAGGAGGCGATGGCGAGTCTGTATTGGAAATACGTCAGCCCGCCAGAAGGAAGCAAATCCAAGGTGGGGATTGCCTCCGCACTCCGAAGTGGAAACCCCTCGCTGGGCGTCTCAGGAGGCGCGCTGAGTCTTGCCGGTGGCGGCGGCTCCAACGTCAAGCCGACCAGATCGTGGGGAAGTGAGCGCTCGTAGGAGGTTCACCGGACCACCCAACACAAACAAGGGACCGTGGTTTGGGCTGACAGTGGTGCGACTCAAGTTTGAGCGAGGCGTCAAGAGCCAGTTTCCCAACTTGAACGGCGGAAGGGTCAAGGGTGGCTACGAATATAGGGCCACTCTGCCAGTGCCTCACTACGAGCCCAGAAAGACCCGCATCAGGTTTAACGGCATGGCGAAGGTCCCATCCGTGTTCGTCGACGGTCCCCAAGACTCACCACACCGCTACCCTGACGGAGACCTCTGCATGTGGTTTCCGGACGACCCCGTAGAGCGCCGGTGGGTCTTCGACGACGGTCTACTGGCCCTATTGGGATCGGTAATGGCTCATCTATTCAAGGAAGCCTGGTGGCGGGAGACGGGGGAGTGGCTTGGCGAGGAAGTCCCGCATGGAGCCCAGACGAAGGAGCAAACAGGGACGTGAACGAGGCGCAGCAACTCACTCTGCCTTGGCCTGTTGTCGGTGCGGTCATTATCGGAGCAGTGTCGTTCACCGTATTCGTTCTCACCAACTGGTGGAACGGGGAACGTGAGAGGCTGACCCGAAGTCGTGAAGTTTTTTCGAAGGCGTACGCTGCAGTCCAGGAGTACAAGGAATTCCCCTACGTGATTGCGCGACGCAGGAAGGATACGCCAGAGGAGGAACGAATACGCATCTCCTCTGAATTGCGTAGGGTTCAGGCCGACCTAGCATTCTATTCTGCCTGGCTTATGACCGAATCTCGTCATGTCCACCGCAGCTTCTCGGAACTGCTTGAGCAGGCGCGGAATGTGGCAGGTTCGGCGATGCACGACGCTTGGTTGCAGCCCGCCGCCGCCGAAGACTCCGAAATGAACACGCTCAAGCAGGACATGTCCGCCCTGGCTTCCTACGAATGCGCATATCTGGAAGAGGTGGTTGACCACCTATCTCTCTGGCCTCGCTGGACTCGCCGATTGCTTCGACGCAAGCCGGGGGCGTGACGTCAACCGCAATCGTCGTTGCATCCTGGACTCTCGCCCCGGCCATTGCTCTGTCCCAGTTTTGAGCTCCCACCTGAGTCCTCATCCCAGCACACCACTGCCACCAGCTTGCGGTGGATGTAGTCCTTATGCGCTACGCATCAAATTCGGCAATCCAATTGCCCTCTAATGGGAACCCTTATCAGATACATAGTCGTTTCACCCTGGTGTTACTGCATGGACGGTGTATAGCCCTGGCCCTCCTCGAACTCGCTCGGGAAAGGCTGCACCGTCCCAGTCTCCACTATGCTCGCCGCACAGGAGCTGTGTGGGTGCGGTTGTTGTTCGCTGAAACTGTTCCTGCCCAAGAGCTCGTGCCGGAGGTGTTCAAAGACCCCCTTGACCGCCAATGACTTGGCCAGTTGACCGATGTCCTGGCAGAGCTCCGGCTTGCTCTCGATGTAGGGTCTCATTAGGGGCTCCGCCTCTTCTTCCCAGGCCAGGACGACCTTGTTGGCGGTTTCCTCAACGACTGGCAGGACCGTTCCCACAACTTTCCCTTCATCCTGTGGCCTCATTCGGAAGAGGCTAAGGCGGGCCATGATCAGTTGGGACATCTGGTCCTCGATCATCTCATGACGGCTTCCGAACCCGGCCAATGCGTGCATCAGGTATCCGAACTCGCCCTCCAGGGTCTGGGTTGTCCTGGTCAACTCATCCCTTGTGTTGGGGCATTCCCTGTAGTGTTTCATCAGGGCTCGCGTCTGTTCGTCGTTCAGGCCCGCCGCCGCTCCCCACGAAGCCATCATGTCAACGGATGCTTCCTCCAGAGGAGTGGTGATCCGGTGACGAAGCCGGTCGCAGATGGAGAGGAGTTCTGACTCCTCTCTGGTCAGCCGGGGCTCAATGGCGTCCCGGAAGACTGTTCGATCACGAGCACAATAGTCGCACCGGCAGTCTCTCAGGTTGTGAGAGCCCAGGCCGGGTCCTTGGCTACGGCGGTAGGCCTTGCCTCGTGCCTCCCGCTGGGATTCCCCTACGAACTCAGAGGACAGTATCTTCTCGAATATGGGGCTTACCGTCTGGGATGTCGGCCAGAGCTCCTTGATAAGGTACGGTGTTCCCAACTCATCGAACATCCCCTCCTGGAACTCGGAGGTCTCGCATATCCGGCATATCCTTGAGTTGGCGCCGAACATCGTGATTGCAAAGTCATGCGCTGGGCAGGTGAACTCCTCCAGCGGCCTCTGTGCCGGCTGTGCTACTGGGTCCCAGGGTTCCGTACCGTCGTACCGGTTGGAATCGAGCAGTCTCTGGAGGAGGGCGTCTTCTGAACCTTTCCCACGCGGCCAGTGGAGTATCCAGGGGGCGTGCAGCAATTCTTCCTTGCTGAAGATCTGGGAGTCGTCCCTGTTGTCCTGACGGGTCCCAGCGTAGAGGTGGGAGGGTTGAACGCAGTAAGGCCTATTGCAGAGATGGTTGACCTGCCGGTCCTCGGGGACCGGCTCTCGCGTCTGAATGAACACGGCCCTGTGTGCCAGCTCCTGCTTCTCCTCAATCGTGAGGACGCCGTAGCCGTCCCGGTTCAGGCCGTATTTCCATACCATGCAATGCCCGAAAGGCGTGAAGGGAGAGTTCACCTGCATGGGCACGCCGAGGCAGTCCGCCGGAGTGATGGGGCCTTCGTTCCAGCTCCTGCGCGGCCTTGGGTTCCTTGGTTGAGGGTTTCCGCCGTACCACCTCCGGATGACGGCGTCTCTCTCTGTCCGGTAGTCTCTCGGCATTCTTCCGGTGCACTCCCTTTCCTGGAATCCCAGGCCCGATCGACAAGGCGGCCATGCGGGTCGCCGTACGGTGACAACGACCAGATTAGGATGTAGCGCCGTCTCGACCCGTCTCGTACACGTCCACGACTTCAGTCCGCCCGACCTTTGACGTATTCGACCATTTCCTGGTAAGCGCGCCCTAACCTCCACACCATCACCAACTAGCGCTCGGACGAGGTTGCCTCCCACGAACCCCGTCGCGCCTGTCACCAGAGCTCTCACCGGACCACAGATCCGCGCCGTGACATCCCCTCGTGGGATTCCAGGATGGGTACGTGAGCCTGCATGAAGGCCGTCGCGGCCTCGTGATGGTTCCACTTCGACTGTGTCGATTCAGGTATAGGCAATTCATCACCTAGTCATCGAGGTATTGTTGCGGCCCTTCTCCCTGCTGCTCCTCCTCCTCCTTCGCCATGCGGTACCCGACGCGGGGCACGGTGAAGATGTAGGAGGGGTCCTGCGCGTCGTCGCCCAGCTTGCGGCGGAGCCTCTTCACCACCTCGCGCACCTGCCAGGGCTCCCCCGTCCTCTCCGGCCCCCAGACCCTGCGCAGCAACTGGTCGTGGGTCAACACCCGCCCGGCATGGACCGAAAGCTCGTAGAGCAGCGCGTACTCCGTGGCGGTCAGCTCCACCGGATGCCCCGCCAGCGTCACCCGGCGTTGGGCGTAGTCGATGGACAGCCCGCCCGCGTCGTAGGGTTCGGACGGCTCGGCCTGGTAGGGCGCGACCCGCTTGCGCAGCGCCGCCCTGATCCTCGCGACAAGCTCCGTCGGCGAGAAGGGCTTGACCACGTAGTCGGACGCCCCCATGTCCAGGGCCCTGGCGACAACGTCGTCCTGGCCGTACATCGAAAGGAAGATGACCGGCACGTCCTCGCTCTTGAGGATGTCCTTCATCACCTCGAACCCGTCGTTCCCAGGCAGCATCAGGTCGAGCAGGACCAGGTGGGGGCTTTCCTCATCCATCAGGCGGGGTACGTCCTCGGGGTTCCCGGTCGCTATAGAGACATACCCGGCCCTGTCCAGGGCGTCTCGAACGTACCTGAGCGCCTGGGGATCGTCGTCCACGGCGAGTACCCGCACCCTGCCCCGCACCGGACCGCGGGAGCCCCGGGCTGCGAAAGCGGGCATCTCTGCGCCGTCGATGCCTTCCCCCTCCGCCGCCGGAACGGTGAAGGTGAACCGCGCCCCCAGGCCCGGACCGTCACTCTCGGCCCAGATGCGTCCACCGTGCGCATCCACGATGCCCCTGCAGATGGCGAGAACCAGGCCGGAGCTCGCGATGCCGCTCCCCCGGTCCGCGCCCTCACGCCGCGAGAACCTTCTGAACAGGTGCGGCAGCTCCTCGGCGGGTATGCCCCTTCCCTCGTCGGCGATGGACACCGCGACGTGCACGCCCTCCTGCATGACGCTCACCCTGATGGGCGAACCCTCCGGCGAGTTCGTCGCGGCGTTTGTGAGCAGGTTGCCCAGCACCTGGACGATGCGGCGCCGGTCGGCCATTACGGGGGGCAGATTGGGCGCGAGCTCTATCTGAAGGTCCTCCCTTCCGTTGCCGTCCAGGAACCTTCCCCTGGCCTCGTCCACCATCTCTGCCACGTTGGCAAGAGCCGGCTTGACCGACAGGGTGCCCGTCTCGATGCGGGCCACGTCCAGCAGGTCGCCGATCAGCTCCCGCATGCTGTCGGACTGGTCGCGGATGATCTGGTGGAACTGGCGCATCTCGGCGGGGTCCAGGTCCGCCTCCAGCAGCGTGTCGGCCGAGCCCTTGACGGCGGCCAGCGGTGTCCTCAGCTCGTGGCTCACCATGGCCAGGAACTCGGCACGCAGCCGCTCCTGCTCCTCCAGCGGCGCAAGGTCCTGCAGCGTCACCACGTAGGAAGCTATCCCGCCACCCTCCGAGGGGATGGGCGTGGCGTTGAGCAGAACGGTCACGCTCCGCCCGTCCGGCACCCGCAGAACGAGCTCCTCGGCCCGCACCGTCTCCCCCGCGCTCAACGCCTCGACCAGGCTGAACTCCTCAAGAGAGACCTCCCGCCCGTCGGAGCGGCGGAAGGTCAGCACGTCGAGCAGCTGCTCCGGCGATTGGTCTTCGTCCCGCAGGCCGTCGACGATGCGCGTCGCCTCCCGGTTGAAGGAGACCGGCGCCCCGGTCCCGGCGTCGAAGACCACAACCCCCACCGGCGAGGTGTCCACCAGCGTCTCCAGGTCGGTCCGCGCCCGCCGCTCCTCCCGGTGCCTGCGGGCATTGGCGATGACCATCGCCGCCTGGGAGGCGAACATCACCAGCGTCTCCTCGTCATCCTCCACGAACTCCGGGCCGGACTCCTCTCTTGCCAGGTAGACGGTGGCCACGCTCCGGCCCAGGTGACGGACGGGAGCCGCCAGGAACGGGCCGGCGGGCACCGGCAGGCCCGGCTCGGAAAGCCCCTGCGATGCGAGGTAGCCCGATAGGTCCGGCACCCTGAGCGGTCCGGGAATCCTGCCCAATCGCTCGAAGAACCACGCCGCGTCGGGAACCTTCCACAGCCGCTCCGCCTCCTCGAGCGTCAAACCGGATGAGAGGACGTCCTCCGCTTGTCCTCCTTCGTCCAGGAGGATGATCGCCCCGTATCGGGCCCGAGTCAGGTCGCGGGCCGAGTCCAGGACGCCCTGCAGCACCGCGTCGAAGTCGAGGCTCTCGTTGATGCGCAGGCTCGCCTCGCCCAGCCTGGCGAGACGCTCCCGCAGGGCCGATACCTCCTCGTCCCGACTGTCGTTCTGGTCCATCCTCTCTCTCCCCCGGTCGCCGGCTGGATTCGGGCTCCCCGGCCCGGTCCAAGCGCCATAGTACCGCTCCGAACAGTTTTTTACAAGATATTTTACAAAACACGGGCTGTTTTTTATGTATATGTTATATCCGGCGACTATACTGGCGTGGAGAGCAGATTGCCCTTGGGAGGCGTCCTCCCCGCGGACGCCAGACGGGGACTGTTCCACGCTGAGGAGGAACCGCCCGATGACCGACTCGGACCGCCGGAACATCCTCACGGCCATCCGCCTGCCGCTCCTGGCGGCCCTGGCCCTGCTGGTCGGTCTGGCAGTGCTGTTGACGGCGGGCAATGCCGGCGCCCAGGCCGGACCTCTCCAGGACTTCACGCTGGTGGACGCCTCCGACCAGGCAGTGCTGGCGACGCTGTCCAACGGCGGGAGCGTGGAGGTGGCCGACCCGGACGGCGGCAGCTACGCCATTCGGGCGAATGTGGACTCCAACGCGAGCATCGGCAGCGTGAAGCTGGAGCTCACGGGCGCCAAGGCGGTCACCAGGACTGAGAGCGTCGCCCCCTACTCGCTGTACGGGGACGGCGGGGCCAACGCGTTGAGCGGGGAGGCGCTGCCCGCCGGCAGCTACACCCTCACCGCAACGGCCTACTCGGAGCGGGGCGGAGGCGGAGACCAGTTGGGTACGCTGCAGGTCTCCTTCACGGTTGCCCGGACCAACATCGCGCCGTCCTTCGGCAGTTCAACCTACAGCTTCTCCATCGCCGAGGACGCGTGGATGGGCACTACCGTGGGCAGCGTGTCGGCCACCGACGCGGACAACGACGGCCTCACCTACACCATCGAGTCGGGCAACGGCGACGGCGAGTTCGCCATCGACGGCAGCACCGGCGCGATCACCACGGCGGGCGCGCTGGACTACGACACCACCTCCTCCTACACGCTGACGGTGCAGGCCGACGACAGCAACGGCGGCGCGGCCACGGCCGCGGTGAACGTTACGCTGAACTCCGTGCCGGAGTTTGGCGCCAGGATCTACGAATTCACCATAGGCGATGACGCGGCCCTGGGAACTCCCTTGGGCGTGGTGCAGGCCACCGACTCCGACGGAGACGGGATCACGTACTCCATCGAGGGTCAGAGAATCTTCGGGCCGAGGTGGTTCTACATGGACCCGGCCACCGGCGTAATCTATGTGCTGCACGTGGATCATGAGACCAAGCCGTATCCCAGGTTGTCTGTGAAGGCCGACGACGGAAACGGGGGCGCTGGCTACGCGTACGTACTCATTACCGTGATCGACCTGAAGGGAAACTCCGCGCCGCGGTTCGAAAGTACGTACGAGGCCGCCGTGGACGAAGACGCGTCGGTAGGCGCCGCCGTGCACACCGTGGTCGCCAGCGACCCGGACGACGACAGACTGACCTTCACCATCCTGAGTGGCAATGAGGCCGGCAAGTTCGCCATCGACGGCAACGGCGTAATCACCACGGCGGGTGTGCTGGACTACGAAACGGAAACGGACTACGAGCTGACGGTGCAGATCGCCGACAGCAGAGGCAGCACGGCCACCGACAAGTTCTGCATCTCCGTTAGAAACGTGGAAGAGCCCCCGGCGGGGCCGCTGACGGGCTTCACCCTCGTCGACGCCTCCGACCAGGCAGTGCTGGCGACGCTGTCCCACGGCGGGAGCGTGGTGCTCGCAGACCCGGACAGCGGCAGCTACGGCATCCGGGCCGACGTGGACTCCAACGCGAGCATCGGCAGCGTGAAGTTGGAGCTCGCGGGCGCCAAGGCGGTCACCAGGACTGAAGGCGTCGCCCCCTACTCCCTGTACGGGGACGGCGGCGCCAACGCGCTCAGCGGGGAGGCCCTGCCGTCAGGCAGCTACACCCTTACCGCAACGGCCTACTCGGAGCGGGGCGGAGGCGGAGACAATCTGGGAACCCTGGAAGTCTTCTTCACCGTGAGAAGTTCCAACACCGCGCCGTCCTTCGGCAGCGCGACCTACAGCTTCTCCATCGCCGAGGACGCGTCGACGGGCGCCGCCCTGGGCAGGGTGTCGGCCACAGACCGCGACGACGACCCCCGCACCTATACCATCGAGGCCGGGAACGGCGACGGGGTGTTCGCCATCGACGGCAGGACCGGCGCGATCACCACGGCGGGCGTCCTGGACCGCGAGACCACCTCCTCCTACACCCTGACGGTGCAGGCCGACGACGGCCTCGGCGGCACGGCCACGGCCACGGTGAACGTTACGGTAACCGAGGTGAACTCCGCGCCGGAGTTCGGCGCCACCGTCTACAAATACACCATACGCGAAGACACGAGCCTGGGAACTACCTTGGGCACGGTGCAGGCCACCGACTCCAACGGAGACCAAATCACGTACACCGTCGTGGGTTGGAAGTACGTCGGGACGTTCTACTTGAACCCGGCCACCGGCCTAATCTCGGTGCTGCACGTGGACCACGAGACCATGCCGTATCCCAGCTTGCATGTGAAGGCCGACGACGGCAACGGGGGCATTGCCTACGCGCGCGTGCTCATCACCGTGACCGACGCGAAGGGAAACTCTGCGCCCCGGTTCGAAAGTTCGTACCACGTCGGCGTGGCTGAGGACGCGGCGGTAGGCGCCACCGTGCACACCATGGTCGCCAGCGACCCGGACGGCGACACCCTGACCTTCACCATGCACAGTGGCAATGAGGACGGCAAGTTCGCCATCGACAGCGCCACCGGCGTAATCACCACGGCGGGCGCGCTGGACTACGATACGGAAACGGACTACGAACTGACGGTGCAGGTCGCCGACGGCAGAGGCAGCACGGACATCGCCTGGATCAACATCTCCGTTAGAGAGGTGGAAGAGCCCACCGCGGGCCCGCTGACGGGCTTCACCCTCGTCGACGCCTCGGACCAGTCGACGCTGGCCACGCTCACCGACGGGACCAGCGTGGCGCTGGCAGACCCGGACGGCGGCAGCTACGGCATCCGCGTCGATCTGGCGGCCGGCAAGACGGTGGGCAGCGTGAAGCTGGAGTTGAGTGGCGCCAAGACGCTCACGCATACGGAGAACATCGCCCCCTATTCCCTGTTCGGGGATTCCAACCAAGGCGACGAGAGCGACCTCAACGGCCAGGCGCTGCCCGCGGGTAGCTACACCCTGCAGGTCACGGCCTACGCCGAGGACAACCTGGCCGGGGCCGTGATGGGCATCCTGGAGATTTCGTTCACGATTACGCAGACCGAGTGAGGTCAGGCTGGAGGGCAATGCGACAGACTACTTGATTCGATTCGGCCGGGGGACGCGGTGGCAGTGGCAAACTGCCGATTGGGGCTTTGGAAGGGAAACCCGTGAGATCATCGAAGCAGCGGTCGAGCTGTTCCCGATGTACACGCTGAACCACTACGTCTACAGTGGCGATAACTTCAATGTCTACACCGCGCGGCCGACCCACGGCTGTGCCGCTCCGTTGGAACATGTTGCGCTTGGCAGCCGGAGGTGGTCCACCGCAACAGACCCTTGTGAAAAGACGGCCTTGTATCGCCATCTCATCTTCGAGTTCGGATGGGAAGACATGAAGGCTGTCTTCCATAGCTACTACGATCCGGCCTATCCGCGCTCGATCTATGGCGGCGCGTTCGACGGATTTGCGATCCGATCCAGCGCCATCGTCAAGCGGGACCTAGTGTCATTCTTCGAGCGCTGGGACTACCCGCTGTCCGCGTCCGCGGCGAGGACCATTCGTTCCTTCGGGTTCGAGGAGTGGCTACCGCCGGGATGGTAGGTATTGTGCATTACGACAACTGTGGGTCACAGAACGCCGATGGCGCCCGGTTCTCAAGGGAATGTGAAACATGCTACGTCAAGGCTTACCCAGCGGAGACGAGGAGGTATCGGCCCTGCGGGAGCGTCTCGCCAGGCTGGGCGAGGCGAGCCTCCGCATCAACGAGAGCCTGGAGTTCGACGCCGTGCTTCAGGGCGTCCTGGACTCGGCCCGCGACCTGACTCGGGCCCGATACGGGGCGATCATCCTCCTGGACGAAGGAGGACAAGCGGAGGACGTCCTCTCATCCGGTTTGACGCTCGAGGAGGCGGAGCGGCTGTGGAAGGTTCCCGACGCGGCGTGGTTCTTCGAGCGATTGGGCAGGATTCCCGGACCGCTCAGGGTGCCGGACCTATCGGGCTACCTCGCATCGCAGGGGCTTTCCGAGCCGGGCCTGCCGGTGCCCGCCGGCCCGTTCCTGGCGGCTCCCGTCCGTCACCTGGGCCGGAGCGTGGCCACCGTCTACCTGGCAAGAGAGGAGTCCGGCCCGGAGTTCGTGGAGGATGACGAGGAGACGCTGGTGATGTTCGCCTCCCAGGCGGCGATGGTCATCGCCAATGCCCGCAGGCACCGGGAGGAGCGGCGGGCGCGGACCGACCTGGAGACGCTGGTGGACACCTCGCCGGTGGGGGTTGTGGTCTTCGACGCCGGGACCGGGGCGCCGGTCTCCTTCAACCGGGAGGCGACGCGCATCGTCGACGGCCTGCGGGACGAAGACCAATCGCCGGAGCAGCTGCTCGACGTGCTGACCTTCCGCCGCTCCGACGGGCGGGAGGTCTCTCTTGAGGAGTTCAGCCTGGTCGAGGCGTTGAGCGCGGGGGAGACGGTGCGGGCCGAGGAGCTCGTTCTGCGGGTGCCGGACGGGCGGAGCGTGACCGTTCTGCTCAACGCCACGCCCATCCCCTCGGAGGGTGGCGGGATAGCTTCCTACGTGGTGACGCTGCAGGACCTTGCGCCGCTGGAGGAGCAGGAGCGGCTGCGTGCCGAGTTCCTGGCCATGGTGAGCCACGAGCTGAGGACACCGCTGGCCGCCGTCAAGGGCTCGGCCGACACGCTGCTGGAGGCGGACCTAGACCCCGCCGAGATGCGCCAGTTCCACCAGATCATCCGCGACCAGTCCGACAGCATGCGGGAGCTGATCGGCGACCTGCTGGACGTGGCCCGCATCGAGACGGGCACCCTGTCGGTCAAGCCGGCTCTTGCCAACGTGGCAGAGATGGTGGACGAGGCCAGGGGAAGGTTCCTGGACGGCAACGGAAGGGAGGACCTTCAGATAGAGCTCGCGCCCAATCTGCCCCCCGTAATGGCCGACCGGCGCCGCATCGTCCAGGTGCTGGGCAACCTGCTCACAAACGCCGCGACGAACTCGCCGGAGGGTTCGCCCATCAGGGTGAGCGTCATGCAGGAGGGCGTGCACGTCGCGGTGTCCATCGCCGACGAGGGAAGGGGCATACCCGCCGAGGAGCTGCCGCACCTGTTCAGAAGGTTCTCGCGGCGTGAGGGCGCGGACCGGGGGAGCGGCATCGCGAGCTCCGGCCTGGTTCTCGCCATCTGCAGGGGCATCGTGGATGCGCACGGTGGACGCATCTGGGCCGAGAGTGACGGTCCGGGCCTGGGGGCGCGGTTCACCTTCACCGTTCCGGCGGCGGAGGGGGAAGGCATCGACGGCGCAGAGATGCCCGCTTTCGCAGCCCGGGGCTCCCGCGGTCCGGTGCGGGGCAGGGTGCGGGTACTCGCCGTGGACGACGATCCCCAGGCGCTCAGGTACGTTCGAGACGCCCTGGACAGGGCCGGGTATGTCTCTATAGCGACCGGGAACCCCGAGGACGTACCCCGCCTGATGGATGAGGAAAGCCCCCACCTGGTCCTGCTCGACCTGATGCTGCCTGGGAACGACGGGTTCGAGGTGATGAAGGACATCCTCAAGAGCGAGGACGTGCCGGTCATCTTCCTTTCGATGTACGGCCAGGACGACGTTGTCGCCAGGGCCCTGGACATGGGGGCGTCCGACTACGTGGTCAAGCCCTTCTCGCCGACGGAGCTTGTCGCGAGGATCAGGGCGGCGCTGCGCAAGCGGGTCGCGCCCTACCAGGCCGAGCCGTCCGAACCCTACGACGCGGGCGGGCTGTCCATCGACTACGCCCAACGCCGGGTGACGCTGGCGGGGCATCCGGTGGAGCTGACCGCCACGGAGTACGCGCTGCTCTACGAGCTTTCGGTCCATGCCGGGCGGGTGTTGACCCACGACCAGTTGCTGCGCAGGGTCTGGGGAGTTGGCAACTCGGGGCTGGTGCGGACCATGGTCAACAGGCTCCGCCGCAAGCTGGGCGACGACGCGCAGGACCCCTCCTACATCTTCACCGTGCCCCGCGTCGGATACTACATGGCGAAGCAGGTGACGCGGGAACAGGCGGACGAGTGAAACTAACGAACCGCTTCGGTAACCGGACTTGCTCAGATCGTTGCCATAGACGGTCTTCTTGTGGTTCGCCGCGCCCTTAGTGCGACGTCCGGAACTCGCTGCCACTGGCTATTCGTCAAAGTCCCCAAGCGGCGAGTTTGATGACGGGCCTGTTCCCGCATTCAGTTGCTTTACGCTCCTTCGAGCACGGTCCCAGCCGCGATGTCGGTCTTATGCCGCATGGGACCTGCGTTCACCGGCACTTGTACCAAATAAAATGGCCACAACGCTTGCGATGCCCACGGCCACAAGCAAAGGTACGTCCCACCACCGTCCCAACGAGCACGACATGAACATCCTCACGGCAGCCACTATAATGAGCACAGACAGGATTCTCCAGAATACGGGGCAATGCCCCTCAGGCCATTACCCCCTACGGGGACAATCGACTCCTCGATTGCTCTGTGCTTGCCCGAGCCGTCATTCTAGGTGCGTGAGGCCTGGAGGAGCGCTATCCCGATGGCGCCGGGGCCGGTGTAGACTCCCAGGACCGGGCTGAATCGCGTGATGTAGGGCTCCGCGCCTTCCGGCAGCAGGTCCCTGAGGTCGTCCGCAAGCTCCCTCGCCAGTTCGGGGGAGGTGCTGTGCATCACGGCAAGGGAATCTATCGGCGCAAAGCCTCGCGCCGTCTCCTTCATACGAAGCAGGGCCTTGCGGAAGGTCCGCTCCTTGCCCAGTGGATGGGCCACTCCGTCCTTCAGGATGACCATGGGCTTGATCTTGAGTATCGAGCCGAGCAACGCCTGTGCCCGGCCTATGCGGCCGCCCTTTCGCAGGTACTCCAGTGTCTCAAGAAGGGTGAAGCACTGTGCCCTATCGCACGCATCGTGGGCCAGAGCCGCCACTTCGTCGAGGCCGCCGCCTGCGTTGGCCGCATCGGCTGCTGCTATGACTACGAGTCCAAGCCCCATAGAGCCCTGGGCCGAGTCGATCAACTCCACCGGGCAGTCCGCCGCGGTCATTCGAGCCGCCTGGACGGCGGAGTTGTAGGTGCCGCTTATCTTGGACGAGACGTGAATGGACACTATCCCGTCCGCGCTCTCGCCCAGCCGGTCGTAGACCTCCGTAAATTCCCCGGGTGACGCCTGGGAAGTCTTCGGCAACTCCTGGGAGTGGGCGAGCATGGAGTAGAATTGGTCGGCGGTTATGGTGACGTTGTCCTTGAATGTCCGAACGCCGAAGTGGATGTTCAGCGGGACCACCGCAACGCCTAGTCGCGTTGCGACGTCGACCGGGATGTCAGATGCGCTGTCCGTTACAACTTGGATTGCCATGACGATGCCCTCCTCATCTGCGCTAGGGGTCCATATATCGCTCTCCTCTACGGTTTCGCCATCCGGTAGCCGACCCGGGGCTCGGTGAAGATGTACGTCGGGCTCCTGGCATCGTCTCCCAGCTTTCGTCGAATGGCCTTCACGGAGGTGCGCACCAAGCGCGGGTCGCCGGAGTGCTCCAGGCCCCATACGCGCCTCAGCAGCTGGTCGTGAGTCAACACGCGCCCGGCGTCGATGGAGAGTTCGAAGAGCAGCTTGTACTCCGTCGCCGAAAGGTGCGCCGGATGGCCGGCAACCGCCACGCGGCGTTCTGTGTAGTCGATCTCCAGGTCTCCGAGCATGTAGGGTTCTCGATGGCGCTGTAAGTCGCTTGTCTGATTTTCCAGGGCCGCCCTGATCCTAGCCATGAGTTCCAAGGACGAGAAGGGTTTCACCACGTAGTCAGCGGCGCCCAACTCGAAGGCCCGGACGACGTCCTGGTCCCTTCCCCTTCCGGACAGAAAGATGACCGGGGCGTCGGTGATGTCGGAGATGCGCTTCATCAGCTCGAATCCATCGGTGCCGGGCAGCATACGGTCCAATACTATGAGCCGGGGCCTCTCCGCCTCTATGAGGCGCTCCACCTCTTCCGGCTTGTTAGTTGAGATGGGTGTGTACCCGGCATCGGCGAAGATCCTGCGAAGGAGCCAGAGCATCTGCTGGTCGTCGTCGACGGCGAGAATGCGTCCCCCCTGCCTCTCCGTCGCCGGCATAGAGGTGTCCTGCGCAGCCGGCGTTGCTTCCTCGTATGCCACAGGCATGGTGAAGGTGAATCTCGCGCCTAACCCGAGCCCGGGGCTCTCGGCCCGAATCCGGCCGCCGTGCGTTTCCACTACACCCTTGCATATCGCCAGACCCAGGCCCTCCCCCTCGGTTCTCCAGCCGCCGTCCTCGCGGCTGATGCGGGAGAACTTCCTGAACAGGTGCGGGAGCTGGTCTTCGGAGATACCCGCGCCTTCGTCAGAGACGGTGACGGCGACATAGGGGACTTCGAGAGAGGCGCCAATGCGGATGACTGATTGGGTGGGCGAGTGATTGGACGCGTTGGAGAGCAGGTTGCCCAGCACCTGGATGATGCGATTCCTGTCCGCCATGACGGACGGCAGATTGGGCGGGAGTTCGACTTCGAGGCTGTTCCTATACCCACCGCTAACAAATGCCCTCCTCGCCTCCTCTACCAGGTCCACCACTGCTGCGGGCCTGGCGTCGACTGACAGGACTCCGGCCTCGACTCGCGTCAGGTCGAGGAGGTTCTTGATGATGTCCAGCAGGTGGTCGGACTGCTGGTCGATGATCCGGTAGAATTGTTCCGCCTCGCTGGGACTGAGCGGGGAGGAAGCGCCAAGCAGGGCGGCTGCCGAGCCCTTTATGGAGGCCAGGGGCATTCGCAGCTCATGGCTGACCATGCCGAGGAATTCGGCTCGTTGCCGTTCCAGGTCCTCGAGGGGCGTCATGTCCTGGAGGGTGGCGACTACGGAGACGATTTCACCGTTTTCGGACCGGATCGGCGTGGCGTTGCAAAGCGTGGGCACCGGCGGCCCGTCAGGCAGATGGATGACGACGTCCTCGGCGCGCACCGTTTCCCCGCTGCGGATGGCTCGCTCCGTCGGCAACTCCTCGGGGGGAATGTCCCTGCCGTCGGAGCGTCTGAACTTCATGACCTCGAGCAACTGAGGCAGGCCGTGGCCCGGGGCATGAAGCCCGCGGACGATGCGCCTGGTCTCAAGGTTGAACGAGATAAGGTCACGGGTCTTGGCGTCGAACACGAGGACCGCCACGGGCGCGGTGTCTATCAGGGCCTGCAGGCCAGCCCTGGACTGGCTTTCGTCGTGGTATCTGCGGATGTTGGAGATGGCGATAGCCGCCTGGTCGGCGAACATGGCGAGCATCTCTTGGTCTTCGAGCGTGAACTGGTGTCCGCCGGCATCAATACTGAGGTAGATGTTGCCGAGATGGACCTGCCGGTTACGGATGGGAGCTGCCATAAAGGACTGGATCGGGGGCAGGATGTCGGGTAGTTGGAACGGACCGGCGAACTCGGGGAAGTCGTTGACCATCATCGGTTCGTCGATCCTGTTCAGAAACTCCAGGAGCGCCATCACCTCCGGCATACGGTCCACCCAATGTTCCATTCCGGATTGTTCGATGCCGGAGGTCACGATGCCACTAAGGTCCTGCAGGCTGTCGAATATCACGACCGTGCCGTAGGAGGCCCCGGTCAGCGAACGGGCGCTGTCCACGACGTTCTGCAGAATCAGATCGAGGTCGGCGTCCTGATTGATCTGAAGAGAGGCCTGTCCAAGTGTGGCCAGTCGGTTCCGCAGCGCGCTGTTCTCGCGCCTCAGACTGTCGAGCTCGTCATGCGGTCCAGCTTGCACCGGCACCGCTGCGCCGTCATGAGCGGCGACAGGCGCCCCCGGATCCGGCGGGCCGCAGGGCGCCGACCGTCCGTCACTGTCCGTCACATCGCTTGTGGGTCTCCGCCTGTGGGCAGACAAACATAGTCCCCCCATCCAAGGGATCGGTACTACAGAAGTCTAAACGACCTGTATAAAACGGGCATAAAAATCAAGCTGTTTCCTATTACAGTTCTGTGGCAATCCGGTTCCTTGACTTAGCCCGGAGAGACCATTCGCCGGACGACGCCTGGCATGCGGAGCTTACCGGCGGCGTTAACAAACCACCGGATTGCTGGGGGTTTCCGACCTTCGCTGGCAACAGCGTTTGGCTGCCTTTCGGCTCCACCTGCCCCTCGGGAAGCGGTGAAGCCGCCCTTCAGGGGGAAACTCTCACAAAACTCTCGCATCTGACGGATTTTTTTCACGCCTGTCTCACACCCGTTGAGTAGTCTGATTCACTGGGGACGTGTGAACGGCCCCTCCGATAGATGAATGCGGTCCGGTGGAGTCTTGTTGGCGCGGAAGGTGAATGAGGGCAACGGAGCAGTGAAGAGAATCGCCGACCTGGAAGTGAATCTACGACTGGCAGGGCGACGGAGAAACCGTGTCTGACCGTCCGCTTCGATTGCGTATCCGGACGGTGGGCGTCCTGTTGCTCCTAGCGACCGCGATGCCGGCAGTCCTGTTCCTGGCCTGGCCCGCCACGGTCTCGGCCCAGGAGCCGCCGCAGGACCCGGTCACCATTACCAGCTTCGGCAAGGTAGACCCCAACCCCGTTACCCATCCCCAACCCACCGACAAGGTGGACGGCGAGTTCGAGGTCCGGGTCTCGTTCAACAGGCCCGTCACCGGCTTCACCGCCGACGACTTCGACGTGGACCACGGCTCCACGTCCGACCTGAGCGTCTCCAACGGCAATTGGACCGTCACCGTGACGGTGGACACAGGCTACGAGGGTCCGCTGACGGTGACCCTGCCCGAGAACGCAGTGGACGAGGGCAACGCCGAGAAGTCCCTGTCGTTCACGGTGGACCAGACGGCGCCGGCCGCGGAGCTGTCCGTCCCCTCCCACTACAGCCGCCCCATAGCGCCCTGGTTCTACACCTACCTCACCTTCAGCGAGCCGGTCAAGCTGGGCGAGGACTCCGACACCGGCCTCCTGGCCGACATCCTGCTGCAGAAGAGCGACCTCACCCTGACAGACGGGAGGGTCATCAGGCTCCAGAAGGTCAGTAATGACGAAAGCGGACGCCTGTACCGCGCATACGTCCAACAGGGAACGCACGAGGGCGACTACACCATCACCCTGCCCGCGGGGGTAGTGCAGGACGACGTGGGGAACCCGAACGAGGCGGCGACGATCACCGTCCAGGTGGACGGTCTGTCACCCACGGTGGAGATAACCGGCCCGGAATCGGGCTACGTGCAGAAGGGCGCAAGCTTCGACGTCACCTTCCAGTTCAGCGAGGCCGTGACGGGGTTCACCGAGGGCGACATCACCGTCACCGGCGGGACCCTGACCGCGAGCTCGCTGGCCTCCTCCGGCACCAACGCCTGGACGGCCTCCGTCGCGGTGTCGGCCGACGCCGACGAGGTGGCTGTCGAGGTGAGGGCCACCGCGGTTCATGACGCCGCCAGGAGGGTCAACGCTACAACGAAGGCCACGTTCGACGCTGTGGACCCGCCCACCGCGGTGCGGGACATACTGCTGGAGTACTCCAGGGACGGAGAGCTGGGAGTCAGCTGGATCGGGCCTGCCGACGACGGCGGCGCTCCAATCGTGGACTACCAGTACCGCTACGGACCGGGCACGGGCGACGACGTCGAGTACACGGAGTGGGAGAGCACCGGCGTCGAAAACAGCGGCGACCCCAAGCGCGACATCGAGCTCACCGGCCTGACCAACGGCACGCAATACTCCGTACAGATGCGCGCGCTCAACGCCGCCGCCGCGGGCCCTTTCGAGACCTTCACAGGCAGGCCCAACCCAAAGGTGACGGTTCGCACGTCCGCCGGTTCAATCAGCGAAGGCGACTCGGCCACCTTCACCCTCACGCGCACGGGCGCCACCACGAACGCGCTCACCGTGGACGTATGCTCCAAGCTGCTGACCGGGGGCGACTGCACCGTGCGCACGACCACCGTGACCTTCAGTGCAGGCTCGGAGACCGCGACGCACACGGTGACCACCCAAGACAACGAAGTTGACGACCCGCACCGCCGGCTGGTCGTCACGGTCCTGGCCCAGGATACGGCGCCCTACACGTACAGCCCAGGAGACCCCGACGAGGCGCGGGTGACGGTGAGAGACGATGACAATGCGATAGTCTCCATACTCCCACAGTCACACACAACGGTGGAGGAGGGCGACCCGGCCACCTTCACCCTGGGGCGTGACGGCCTCGTCACCGAAAGACTGCGCGTGAAGGTGTCGGTCAGCGAGACCGGCGCGTACCTGACGGACAGTCCGCCCGTCTGGGCGGATTTTCCGCCGGGCCACGCCACCACCACCTTTTCCGTGCCCACAAAGGACGACGACCTGGCCGAGGACGACGGCACGATCACGGTGACCATCGTGGCCGGCAGCGACTGGCGGGTAGCCGTCCAGAACACCGCCTCCCGGACCGTCACCAGCGAGGACAAGGAGCAGCTGGTCACCATTGCCCACCGCTCTCCCAACGTCTCCGAGGGCGGGTACGCCTCCTTCGTCCTCACCCGCAAGCAAATCAACGACGATGACACCACCGACGCCGACGTGAGCGGCCGGGGCTCGCTGACCGTCACCGTGGCGTTGACCGAAGAGGTCCCCGACGAGCACACGCCCCGCTACACCACCGGGAACGAGCGTACCGTCACCTTCGCCGCGGGCGCGTCGACGGCCACGCTGTGGGTGCTCACCGCTGAGAACAGCTACAACCAGCCCAACGGAAGCGTCACGGCCACTCCCGTGGACGGCGACGGGTACAGGACCCCCGCCGAGAATGAGGACGGCTACAGCGCCACCGTCACGATTTTCGACGACGACGGCCTGCCCCGGGTCTCCATCACCGCCGCCAAAGACGCCGTGGACGAGGGCGAGGACGTGGTCTTCACCCTCACCCGCTCCGGGAACACCACCAGGGGCCTCAAGGTGGAGTTGGACCTGGAGGGCCTGCTCAAGCACGCCACCACGGAGACCAAGGCGCTCATGCCGCGGGAAGTCGATCTAGGCGCAGGACTAGTTGAGGGTGCTCCCCAATCGGTGAGACTACAGACCATGCACCGGGGAGACTGGGCGGTGGACTTTGCTCCGGGCAGCGACACCGCCACGCTGACGCTGACCACGGTGGCGGACCAGGTCCCGGAGGGGGACGGCTACTTCAAGGTGGACATTCAGCAGAAGACCACGGCCATCACCTACTACACGCGGGAACCCAGCAGCGCCACCGTCCTGGTCAGAGACAACGACACCACGACCCTGACCCTGGAGGTGGTCGACCCGCCGGATGCTGTCGAGGGCCGCCCCTACACCTATGAGGTTATCGAGTACGAACCCCAGGAGTATCGAGTTGCCCGCACGGGCGACACCACGCATCGGGTCTCCTACCGATACCGTTGGTACCGAGATCCGGGTCTCGGACCAGGAGGGATTCTTGACAAAGAGCGAATAAGCACGGGCGCCACCGCTGAAATAGAAACTGATGCCTCATTCTTCTCGCTATACGGAATTCCAGAGGATTCGGCGACTTTCAACAGGAGGAGCAGGGTGACCGGCGTTGCCCCCGGCGGCGGTGAGCAGTACGTGGAGCTGCTGCCGGGCCCCGTCTGCGACTACTGCCCCCGCTACGAGGTGGGCACGCCCAGCGCCTTCCGCATCCTGATTGCCAACCGCTCGGCCGGCGTGTCCATCGAGGCCGACGCCGCCAGCGTGGAGGAGGGAGGCAGCGTCACCTACACCCTCACCCGCATCTGGGTCGATCGCCTCTTGCGGTACTCCGGGACCCACGTGGACCTGCACTTCGACGACCCGGACGGCGTCATCTCCGGCACGCCGCCCCGCACCGTGGTCATCCCCAGGGGCGAGACCACCGCCACCTTCACCCTCACCATGGCGGACGACGACGAGGACGGGCCGGACCGGCGCCTGGCCGTCTCGGTTGCCGCCCCGGTGGACCCCGGCCCGGAATACACGGGCGACTTCGAGGCCGTGGCGCCCCACACAGCCACCGTCACCGTCACCGACAACGACGACCCGCCGCTGCCCACGGTGACCGTCGCCGAGCGCAAAGGGCGGACGTGGGTCTCGGAAGCGGCTGGAGAGATCGAGTTCGTCGTCGCCCGGTCCGGCGGCAGCGGAGCGCTCGTGGTGCACCTGGACGTGGCGCGCCTGGGCGACTTCTTCCCGTCCACCCCCGCCGTGCCGTCGTCGGTGACCATAGAGGCGGGGAAGAAACAGAAGATTCTCAGGATTCCCGTCGTCGACGACGCCGTGGTTGAGCCTTCGGGCTCGGTCACCGTCTCCATCGAGGCGCGCTCCTCCTACGTCCGGGGCGACCCCTCCAGTGCCAGGGTGGACGTGCTCGACAACGAGGCATACTTCGTCATTGCAGACGCCACCGTGGAGGAGGGCGACGACGACGGCCATGGCAACCCCGTCGACAGCGTCGACGTCACCGTGACCTTCGTCGGCCAGTCGGTGGCGGGCAGCTTGGCCTCGGTGGACTGGGCCACCCAGGACGGGACCGCGGAGGCCAACGCCGACTACACCGCCAAAAGCGGCACCGTGGAAGTCGCGGCGGGGACGTGCAAAGTTCCGCCGGGTATGCCTACGTGCACGTACAAGATCACGGTCCCCATCATCGACGACAGCGTTGACGAGGCGGACGAGACGTTCAAGATCGTCCTCTCCAATCCAGACAATGCCAACGCGCTGCCCTACGGCACCGTCACCATCACGGACGACGACGACGCAACCGCCACCGTGTCCATCGAAGCGGTGGAGGAGAGCGACGTGCCGGAGAGCGCCGAATACGTCGAGTTCCTTCTCACCCTGTCGGAGGACAGCCAGAACACGGTGGAGGTGGACTGGAGGACCAGTGTTACCGGCGGCGACAACGCGGCCACGGCCGGCCAGGACTACACCGCCACCAAAGGCACGGCCGTCTTCCCCCGCGGCACCACGGAGCAGCGCATCCGCGTAGCCATCCGCGACGATGACATCGACGAGGACTCCGAAACGCTCGCCGTCCAACTGACGGCCGCACGGAACGCCGAACGCTCGGGGAACAGAGACGCATACGGCTGGATCCGGGACGACGACGTGCGGGGCGTCACCGCCGCGCCCGCGACGCTGTCCATCGCCGAGGGCAGTACGGGCGACTACACGCTGGTGCTGGACAGCCGCCCCACCGACGACGTGACCGTGGCGGTCATCGTCCCGGCGGACTCGGACCTGTCCGCCGCGCCGTCCACGCTGACGTTCACGCCGTACGACTGGGACCAGCCGCATACCGTCACCCTGACCGCCGCGGCCGACGCCGACGACGTTGCCGACGCACCGGTGGACATCACCCACACCGCCGGCGGCGGCGACTACGGCCCCGCGCCCACGGACTCGGTCACCGTGACCATCACCGGCGACGCGGGCGCGACCCTGTCCGTCGCCGACGCCGAGGCGCCGGAGGGTGCAGGCGCAATCGTCTTCACCGTGACGCTGACGGGCAGACCATCGTCCCAGGTCACCGTGGCCTATGCCACGTCCAACGGCACGGCCACGGCGGGCCAGGACTACACCAGCACGAGCGGCACGCTGACCTTCGCCGCGGGCGCGGCCGGGACGCGGACCGTGAGCGTGCCCGTCACGGACGACAGCGACGGAGAGGAGGACGAGACCTTCACCCTGACCCTCAGCGGCGAGGCCAACGCGACCCTGGCGGTGGCAACGGCCACGGGGACCATTCTCGACGACGATGCGGGCTTCGCCGTGACGGGGGAGCGGGTCGCGGAGACCGCCGGGGAGATCGTCTTCACCGTGACGCGGCAGGGCAGCACCAGCGATCCGGCGTCCGTGTCGTACGCCACCCGGGACGGCACGGCCCTGGCAGGGTCCGACTACACCGCCCGTACCGGCAGGATCACCTTCGCTCGCGGGGAAAGCTCCAAGACCGTCTCCGTCCCGGTGACCAACGACCTGCTGGACGAGCCGGACGAGGAGACCTTCACCTTCAGGCTGAGCGGGCCCGCCGGGACCGTCATCGCCGCCGGCAAGGGCACGGCCGCGGGCGTCATCGTCGACGACGACCGCACGCCCAGGCTCTTCTTCGAGTTCCTCCTCCAGTCTGCGGAAGAGTCCGCGGGCCCCATTTCGTTCACGGTGAAGCTGAGCGCGGCCAGCGGCCGGCGGGTGGAGGTGGACTACACCACCCGGGAAACGCCGGGTCAGGCCAAGGCCGGCAGCGACTTCACGGCCGTTGACGGCACGCTGGTGTTCGCACCCGGGGAGACGGAGAAGACCATCACCGTCCAGCTCGTGGACGACGACGTGGCGGAAAGCGTTGAGACTTTCGGCCTGGTGCTGCACGATGCGGTCAACGCCTCCATCTCCAGCGGAGAGGCGGCCGCCATCATCAGCGACAAAGACCTGTACAACGTCACCGTCACCGCCCGCGAGGAAAAGGTGTCCGAGGGCAGCGCCCTGGTCTTCGACGTCTGGCGCGACGGCGATACCAGCCGTGAGCTCGTAGTCACGCTGGGCCGCACTGTTGAACAGGTGGATGACCCCTGCGACCCGGAGGAGGCAAGCAGCTGCGAGCGGGACGACGTAACGGTGACCTTCAAAGGGGCCGGATTCAACGATGGGGAGCCGGGACAATCCAGGGTCGCCTATCGCTGGAAGTCCCAGGTGGACCCTTCCGCCGGTGCAGGCAAGGGCTTTGCCTACACGGTCACGGTCAAGGCGGACTCCCGGGAACCGGCCCAGTACCGGCCGGGCACGCCCGCCAGCGCCTCCACGGCGGTGGCCAGCACCGGCGTCCTAATGGTGCTGGCCTACGAGAAGATGGACCCTCTGTGGGCCCAGCAGGGGGACGAGGTATCGGTCAAGTGGACCGTCATCAACCTGAGCAACACCGCTGCCACGGACGTCAAGGTGAAGACCGACCGCACGGAGGGCACCCACGACTGCGCCGACTCCCTCCCGGGACCGTCCGACGACGACGAATACAGCAGCTGTACCGTCACGGCGGCCTACGCCGCCACCGCGGCGGACGTCACCGCCGGGAAGCTCACCATCAATGCCAGCGTCACCAAGACCGCGGGCGCCGAATCCAATGCGGTCCAGGTGGTCTTCCCCCAGGGAGACGGGCATACGCTGGCCGTCCGAAACTCGGTGCCGGCTGACGAGTACAGCAATCGCTCGGCCTTGTTCTTCAAGGTCTCCCTGAATGAGCCGTCCACCGAGACGGTCACCGTTGCGTACGCCACCTCCGACGGCACGGCTACCGGCAACACCGCCGGTGCAACCAGTTGTGGTGGTATCGGCGTCAACTTCGTGAGCGGCTTCGACTACATTCCCGCGAGCGGGACGTTGACCTTCGACCCGGGGGACACCGAGGAGCTCGTGCGCGTGCAGGTGTGCGACGACCACAAGCCGGAGGCCAACGAGACCGTCATATTCACCATCAGCAGCCCCTCCGGGGGAACGCTGGACGCCGACCGCAGCGCCGCCGTGGGAATCATCCTGGACAACGACCTGCCGGCGACCAACCCCAGCATCACCTTCGCCATGGTCGGAGGCGACAACGAGGTCGCGGAGAACGCCGGCTACGCCGAGTTCACGCTGACCCTGTCCGGCGGCACCAACGACACGGTGACCGTGGGCTGGGCCGCGACGGCCCTGGCCGCGGACGATGCGAGGGCGGCGGCCACCGTGGGCATGGACTACACCGCCGCGGGCGGCACGGTGACCTTCCCCCCCAGGACCACGGAGCTGCGCATCCGCGTGCCCATCCTCAACGACATGATGGACGAGGACGCCCTGGAGTACCTGCAGGTGGCCCTGTCCGACCCGGTGAACGCGACGATCACGGCGCCGAGCACGATAGACCTGGCCATCCGCGACGACGACAAGCGCGGCGTGACCGTCTTCCCAAACGAGATGTCCCTGGACGAGGGTGACAGCGGCACATACAGCGTGTCGTTGAACTCGCAGCCGGCGGAGGCGGAAGGCGTGACCGTTGCGGTCAGCCTCCAGTCGAACGGGGGAGTGTCGGTCGCGCCGGCCTCTCTTACCTTCACGCAGGACAACTGGCGCAATGCCCAGGTGGTCACGGTCACCGGCGAAGTCGACGACGACTCCACCAACAGCCCGTATGTCATCGTCACCAATAGGCCCAGCGGCAGCGACTACGACGGTATGCACCCCGCCGTGGTGCAAGTGACCGTACTCGACAGACCCGTCCTCATGGTCGCCGACAAGACCGTGGCGGAGAACGCGGGCTCGGTGACGGTTGAGGTCACCCTGGACCGCACCTCGAACAACCAAGCAATCACGGTGGACTGGAAGACGGTGGACGGGACCGCCAAGGCCGGCAGGGACTACACTCCCGCCGCCGGCACGCTCACCTTCGCCGCCGATGACGCGAGCGAGACCATCAGCCTGACCATCACCGACGACTCGCTGGACGAGGACGCTGAGACGTTCTCCATCGCGCTGAGCAACGTGTCCGGAAACGCCGGGATTGGCGGCCCCGGAACGGTGACCATCACGGACAACGACGCCCAGCCGACGGTGACCATCGCCGAGGTAGGGAAGAGCAGTGAGGCCTCCGGCGAGGGCCGGTTCCGCGTGAGACTTTCCGACGCCTCGGGGCGGCAGGTGACGGTGGAGTGGCTCACGACGGATTTCGGCACGGCCACTGCCAACGCGGACTACGTCAAGGCCCGCGGCACGCTGACCTTCGAGCCCGCAGAGCAGCAGAAGGACTTCAACGTCGTCATCGTCGACGACGCCATCGTGGAGGAACGGGAGATCTACCGGGTCAAGCTCCGCAATCCCGTCAACGCGACGCTCCACACGCCCCCTCGCGTCGATGCCGAGATCATCGACAACGACGAAGCGGGCGTGCTGGTCCAACCCACGGCCGTGGACATGCTGGAAGGCGGCACGGGCGAGTACACCCTGCGGCTCAAGACTCTGCCCACGGCGGACGTGACCATCACGGTCACCGTACCCGCAAACACCGACCTGACGGCTAGCCCAACGTCCCTCACCTTCACCTCGAGCAACTGGGACCAGCCGCAGACCGTCACGCTGACCGCGGCCGAGGACGCCGACCTCGCCGACGACGAGGTGTCGCTCACCCACGCGGCCAGCGGCGGTGGGTACGGCAACGTGTCCGTGGACGGCGTGACCGCGACCATAGTCGATAACGACTTCCCCACGCTGAGCATCGCCGACGGCGAGGCCGACGAGGACGACGGCAGCATCGAGTTCACGGTGACCCTGAGCCAGGCCGGGGGAAAGGACATTGCGGTGTCCTGGTCCACAACGGACGGCACCGCCTCGGGAGGGACCGACTACTCTGCCGTGACCGCAGGCAGCCTGACCATCCCCGCCGGAGACACCACCGCCACACTTACGGTGACGGTCCTGGACGACGGGGTGGTCGAGCCCGACGAGACGTTCACGGTAACCCTGGCCGATCCGGTGAACGCGACCCTGGCCGATGCCACGGCCACCGGGACGATAAACAACGACGATGAAATCGCCGTCACCGTGGAGCCGACTGCCCTGACCATCGGAGAGGGTGGGTCAGACCTGTACCGGGTATCCATCGGCTCCCAGCCCACGGGCGGCGACGTGACCGTTGTCGTGACCGTCCCGTCGGACACCGACGTCTCCGCGGGGCCCACCACGTTGACCTTCACCGCCGGCAACTGGAGATGGCCCCAATACGTGGTCGTGAATACACTCTCCGACGACGACGCGGTGGCGGACGCGCCTGTGACACTGACACATGCCGTGAGCGGCGGCGGTTACGGCAGCGTTACGGCGTCCGCGGTCACCGTGACCATCACCGAGGAGAACGAGCGTGGCGTCGATGTGTCGCCGACCACGCTGAGCCTCGACGAGGGCGAAAGTGGGGTCTACAGCGTTGTGCTGCGGTCCCAGCCAACGGCGAACGTGACCGTCACGATCACCGTGCCGGCGGACGCCGGCGCCACGGTGGACAAGACCAGTCTTACCTTCACTTCAGATAACTGGGACGACGCCCAGGAGGTGGAGGTGTCCGCGACCGAGGACGATGACGCGAGCTCCCCTGAGCCCTTCACCATTACCCACGCGGTCAGCGGTGGTGACTATGCCTCCGAGTCGGCGGACAGCGTGACGGTCACCGTTGATGACACAACGGTGACGATGCTGGTGTTCCAGGGGTCGGACATACTCACTGAAGGCGTGAAGGCCGCCGAGAGTGCGGGGACCATGGCCTTTGTGGTGTCGCTGCAAATAGAGTCCGGGGAGACTGTGACCGTCAACTACTCCACGTCGAATGGCACCGCTACGGCGGGCAGCGACTACACCCGAACAGCCGGCAGACTCACCTTCTCGGCCGGCGAGACCACCAAGACCATCAGCGTACCCGTCCTCAACGACCGCGTCGATGAGGACGACGAGACCTTCACGCTGACGCTGAGCAACGCCGTCAACGCGGACCTGAGCGGCGGCGAGTCGTCTCTGTCCGTAGAAGGGACCATCGAGGACGACGACGAGCGGGGGCTGGTGCTCAGCTCCGACACAATCGGCGTGCCGGAAGGCGAACGCAGGACCTACACGGTTGTCCTTAAATCGCAGCCCACTCAAAGCGTGCATGTGACGTTGGAGGTGCCTCCAGCCCACTCAAAGCGTGCATGTGACGTTGGAGGTGCCTCCAGGCGCCGAATTCTCAGTGAATACCAGGAAGCTTGCCTTTACCCCAAGCAACTGGAACACTCCGCAAAACGTGATAGTGAACGCCTACCAGGACAGGGACGCGCAGCCGGACCCGAAGGCGGCGATTGAGCATACTGCCGTGGGCGGCGACTATGGAAACCCGCGACGCAGCAACGAATTTCCGAACGTCACCGCGTCGATGGACGTGATTGTCTTGGAAGACGATGAGCCTACCGTTACATTGTCGCTGGACCCGGACACCATCTCCGAGGACGGCGGTGTGGCCACGGTGACGGCGTCCCTGAGCGAGCAGTCCAGCGCCGAGACCACCATAGTCGTGTCCATTGACCCGACGGACACGAGCACGCTCGGCTCCAACACGACGCTGACCATCGCGGCGAACCCGGGAGGTGACGGTGAGCGGGTCTGACCACGAGCACCGGAGAGGTCACCATCACCGCGGTGAACGACTCGGCCTACGCCGGGGACCGGCCGGCAACCACCGTCACCGTGTCCATCGATCCCACCGACACCAGCACGCTGAGCTCCAACGTGACGCTCACCATCGCCAAGGGAGAGACGGCAAGCACGGGCGAGGTGACGATCACCGCCACCGACGACTCGGCCTACACGGGGAACCGGGAGGTGACGGTGAGCGGGTCTGCGGAGAACACCGCCGGGGTGGACGGCCCGGACGACGTGACCCTGACCATCACGGACGACGATGCCAAGCCGGTGGTGACCCTGGCCCTGGACCCGGACAGCATATCGGAGAACGCCGGCGTGGCCACGGTGACCGCCAGCCTGGACAAGCAGTCCACCGCGGCAACCACCGTCACGGTGTCCATCGATCCCACCGACACCAGCACGCTGAGCTCCAACGTGACGCTCACCATCGCCAAGGGAGAGACGGCAAGCACGGGCGAGGTGACGATCACCGCCACCGACGACTCGGCCTACACGGGGAACCGGGAGGTGACGGTGAGCGGGTCTGCGGAGAACACCGCCGGGGTGGACGGCCCCGAGGACGTGACGCTGACCATCACCGACGACGAGGTTCGCGCAGTGACGGCGAGTTTCGAGAGCGCGACCTACACCGCGGCTGAGGGAGGCAGCGCCACCGTAAAGGTCACCCTGAGCGTGGCCCCCGAGCGCCAGGTGGTCGTACCCATAACAAAGACCAACAAGGGCGGCGCGTCGTCGGCCGACTACTCGGGTGTCCCGGCGAGCCTGACCTTCGGAGCAACTGACACCGCAAAGACGTTCACATTCTCTGCGACAGCGGACAACGTGGACGACGACGGGGATCGGTCGTGTTGGCCTTCGGCACGCTGCCCACGGGAGTTTCCGCCGGGACCACCTCGACCAGCACGGTGTCGATCACCGACGACGACGTGCCGGCGGTGAAGGTGAACTTCGAGAGCGCGACGTACACGGCGGCGGAGGGAGGCAGCGCCACCGTAAAGGTCACCCTGAGCGTGGCCCCCGAGCGCCAGGTGGTCGTACCCATAACAAAGACCAACAAGGGCGGCGCGTCGTCGGCCGACTACTCGGGTGTCCCGGCGAGCCTGACCTTCGGAGCAACTGACACCGCAAAGACGTTCACCTTCTCCGCCACGGCCGACGACGTGGACGATGACGACGAAAGCGTAGCCCTGGCCTTCGGATCGCTCCCCACGGGCGTCTCCGCCGGGACCACGTCCACCAGCACCGTGTCGATCACCGACGACGACGTGCCGGCCGTCACCGTCAGCTTCGAGGAGTCAGCCTACACCGCAGCGGAGGGCGGCAGCGCCACCGTCAAGGTCACCCTCAGCGTTGCCCCCGAACGCCAGGTGGTCATACCGCTCACGAAGACCAACAAGGGCGGCGCGTCGTCCGCCGACTACTCCGGCGTCCCGGCAAACCTCACCTTCGGCGCCACCGACACCGAGAAGACCTTCACCTTCGCCGCCACCGCGGACGACGTGGACGATGACGACGAAAGCGTAGCCCTGGCCTTCGGCTCGCTGCCCACGGGAGTTTCCGCCGGGACCACCTCGACCAGCACGGTGTCGATCACCGACGACGACGTGCCGGCCGTGACCGTCAGCTTCGAACAGTCGGGCTACACCGTCGCCGAGGGAGGTAGCGCCACCGTAAAGGTCACCCTGAGCGTGGCCCCCGAGCGCCAGGTGGTCGTACCCATAACAAAGACCAACAAGGGCGGCGCATCGTCGGCCGACTACTCGGGTGTCCCGTCGAACCTGACATTCGGCGCCACCGACACCGCGAAGACCTTCACCTTCGCCGCCACCGCGGACAACGTGGACGACGACGACGAGAGCGTAGCCCTCGCCTTCGGCTCGCTCCCCACGGGCGTCTCCGCCGGGACTACGTCCACCAGCACCGTGTCGATCACCGACGACGACGTGCCGGCGGTGAAGGTGAACTTCGAGAGCGCGACGTACACGGCGGCGGAGGGCGGCAGCGCCACCGTGAAGGTCACCCTGAGCGTGGCCCCCGAGCGCCAGGTGGTCGTACCGCTCACGAAGACCAACAAGGGCGGCGCGTCGTCCGCCGACTACTCCGGCGTCCCGGCAAACCTCACCTTCGGCGCCACCGACACCGCGAAGACATTCACCTTCTCCGCGACGGCCGACGACGTGGACGACGACGACGAGAGCGTAGCCCTCGCCTTCGGCTCGCTCCCCACGGGCGTCTCCGCCGGGACTACGTCCACCAGCACCGTGTCGATCACCGACGACGACGTGCCGGCGGTGAAGGTGAACTTCGAGAGCGCGACGTACACGGCGGCGGAGGGAGGCAGCGCCACCGTGAAGGTGACCCTGAGCGTGGCCCCCGAGCGGCAGGTGGTCGTACCGCTCACGAAGACCAACAAGGGCGGCGCATCGTCGGCCGACTACTCGGGTGTCCCGTCGAACCTGACCTTCGGAGCTTCCGACACCGAAAAGTCCTTCACCTTCTCCGCCACGGCGGACGACGTGGACGACGACGGGGAGTCGGTCGTGTTGGCCTTCGGCACGCTGCCCACGGGAGTCTCCGCGGGGACCACCTCGACCAGCACGGTGTCGATCACCGACGACGACGTGCCGGCGGTGAAGGTGAACTTCGAGAGCGCGACGTACACGGCGGCGGAGGGCGGCAGCGCCACCGTGAAGGTCACCCTGAGCGTGGCCCCCGAGCGGCAGGTGGTCGTACCGCTCACGAAGACCAACAAGGGCGGCGCGTCGTCCGCCGACTACTCCGGGGTCCCGGCGAGCCTGACCTTCGGAGCAACTGACACCGCAAAGACGTTCACATTCTCTGCGACAGCGGACGACGTGGACGATGACGACGAAAGCGTAGCCCTGGCCTTCGGCTCGCTCCCCACGGGCGTCTCCGCCGGGACTACGTCCACCAGCACCGTGTCGATCACCGACGACGACGTGCCGGCCGTGACCGTCAGCTTCGAGGAGTCAGCCTACACCGCAGCGGAGGGCGGCAGCGCCACCGTGAAGGTGACCCTGAGCGTGGCCCCCGAGCGCCAGGTGGTCGTACCTATAACAAAGACCAACAAGGGCGGCGCATCGTCGGCCGACTACTCGGGTGTCCCGGCGAACCTGACCTTCGGAGCAACTGACACCGCAAAGACGTTCACCTTCTCCGCCACGGCCGACGACGTGGACGACGACGGGGAGTCGGTCGTGTTGGCCTTCGGCACGCTGCCCACGGGAGTTTCCGCCGGGACCACCTCGACCAGCACGGTGTCGATCACCGACGACGACGTGCCGGCGGTGAAGGTGAACTTCGAGAGCGCGACGTACACGGCGGCGGAGGGCGGCAGCGCCACCGTGAAGGTGACCCTGAGCGTGGCCCCCGAGCGGCAGGTGGTCGTACCGCTCACGAAGACCAACAAGGGCGGCGCGTCGTCCGCCGACTACTCCGGCGTCCCGGCAAACCTCACCTTCGGCGCCACCGACACCGCGAAGACATTCACCTTCTCCGCGACGGCCGACGACGTGGACGACGACGACGAGAGCGTAGCCCTCGCCTTCGGCTCGCTCCCCACGGGCGTCTCCGCCGGGACTACGTCCACCAGCACCGTGTCGATCACCGACGACGACGTGCCGGCGGTGAAGGTGAACTTCGAGAGCGCGACGTACACGGCGGCGGAGGGAGGCAGCGCCACCGTGAAGGTGACCCTGAGCGTGGCCCCCGAGCGGCAGGTGGTCGTACCGCTCACGAAGACCAACAAGGGCGGCGCATCGTCGGCCGACTACTCGGGTGTCCCGTCGAACCTGACATTCGGAGCAACTGACACCGCAAAGACGTTCAGCTTCTCCGCCACGGCCGACGACGTGGACGACGACGGGGAGTCGGTCGTGTTGGCCTTCGGCACGCTGCCCACGGGAGTCTCCGCGGGGACCACCTCGACCAGCACGGTGTCGATCACCGACGACGACGTGCCGGCTGTGAAGGTGAACTTCGAGAGCGCGACGTACACCGCGGCGGAGGGCGGCAGCGCCACCGTGAAGGTCACCCTCAGCGTAGCCCCCGAGCGGCAGGTGGTCATACCGCTCACGAAGACCAACCAGGGCGGCGCGTCGTCAGCGGACTACTCCGGCGTCCCATCGAACCTCACCTTCGGAGCTTCCGACACCGAAAAGTCCTTCACCTTCTCCGCCACGGCAGACAACGTTGACGACGACGATGAGAGCGTAGCCCTGGCCTTCGGCTCGCTGCCCACCGGAGTGAGCGCCGGGACGACCTCGACCAGCACGGTATCGATCACAGACGACGATGTGCCCTCCGTGACGGTGAGCTTCGAGCAGTCGGCCTACACCGCGGCGGAGGGCGGCAGCGCCACCGTGAAGGTCACCCTAAGCCCAGCCCCCGAGCGCCAGGTGGTCGTACCGCTCACGAAGACCAACCAGGGCGGCGCGTCGTCAGCGGACTACTCCGGCGTCCCGTCGACCCTGACCTTCGGAGCTTCCGACACCGAAAAGTCCTTCACCTTCTCCGCCACGGCGGACGACGTGGACGACGATGACGAGAGTGTCCTTATGTCGTTCGGCGCCCTGCCCACGGGAGTTTCTGCCGGCACAACTCCCACCAGCACGGTGTCGATCGCCGATGACGACGTGCCGGCGGTGACGGTGAGCTTCGAGCATGCTTCCTACAGCGTGATAGAGGGCGACACAGTGGACGTGAAGGTGACCCTCAGCGCAGCCCCAGAGCGCCAGGTCGTCGTGCCCATCGCCACGACCAACCAGGACGGCGCATCGGCGGCGGACTACTCCGGGGTCCCGTCGAGCCTGACCTTCGGCGCCTCCGACACCGAGAAGACCTTCTCCTTCTCCGCGACGGAAGACTCGGTGCAGGATCCCGGGGAGAGCGTGGACCTCAGCCTCGGCGTCCTGCCCACGAGAATCTCTGCAGGCACGACGTCCACCAGCACGGTGTCGATCACCGACGTGTTCGTCCTCCCCCAAAGAGACGCAGAGCCCCAGGTGACCCTGGTGCTGACGCCTGCGACGATAAACAAGACCGGCAGCGGGAACTCCAGTACGGTGACGGCGATGCTGAGCGCAATCTCCAGCGCAGTCACGACGGTCGTCGTCTCGGTGGATCCGACGGACACGACGACGCTGAGCGCGAACAGGACCCTGACCATCGCGGCGGGAAAGACTGCCAGCACGGGCGAGGTGACCATCACCGCGTTGGATCACGATGCCGGTCACGGCCCATGCTCCGTCACAGTCAGCGGGTCGGCCAACAACAACGCGGGCGTGGACGGCCCCGAGGACACAACGCTGACCATCACCGACGGCAATGGACCGAATCCGCACAAGCCGGCCAATTTCCGAGTGACCAGTGAGAAAGGCAAGACCACGTTCCACTGGGACCAGGTCGGCATACCCTGCGCGGCTGAAAGGCTCAGGTACGATATCCTCGTGCGAGAGCCAGGCGGCTCCGAGGGCGACTGGGAATTCACGATACATACGGACTATATGGAAGAGTCCACTGATGATGATCAGAGTCCGTTGACGTGGCAGAGACTGCCGGTCGGCGGAACTTACGAATTCGCCATACAAGCGGTGGCCGTTACTCCTGACGGAAGTCCTCTTCTGAGCGGCCTCGTCGATCCGGTCACACTCACCGTGCGCGGACCGAACCTGCCCTGGGACGTCAAGGCGCGGCGAACCGATAACGGTGTGGAGGGCCCCGTCGAGCTGACCTGGGAGCGGCCCCTGCTGTACTCCAACAGGCCGTTCTATGAGCCGGCGATACCCATCGCAGACCCAGACGCCGTGGACACGACCGTGTACGAGTACATCATCTTCAGAGCCGACAAACCCGAGGATGACGGCGACATGAATACGCCGCCCGATCACGGAGCCACCTACAGCCAGATTGCCATCGTGGGCGACGTAACAACTTACATCGACGAAACCGTCGCCGAGACCGGTAGCTACTTCTACCGGGTGCAGGCCCGCAGCACGGACGGGACTTCGGACCGCTCCGGGTATGCCTTCGCCTACGGCTTACCCGGGTCCGATGACGGCGACACCGGGCAGCGAGAGTCGACGGATGAGTCCAACAGTCCGCCCTCCTTCGGCAGTTCGACCTACAGCTTCTCCATCGCCGAGGACGCGGCCACCGGCGACGCCGTGGGCACGGTCTCGGCCACCGACGCCGACAGCGACGGCATCACCTACACCATCGAGGCCGGCAGCGGCGACGGCAAGTTCGCCATCGACGGGAGCAACGGCGCTATCACGGTTGCGGGAGCGCTGGACCACGAGACCACGCCCTCCTACACGCTGACCGTGCAGGCCGACGACGGCGAGGGAGGCACCGACACCGCCACGGTGAACGTCACCGTGACCGACGTGGTGGAGTCGACGACGGGCCCGCTTGCAGGCTTCACCCTGGTGGACGCCTCCAACCAGTCGGTACTCGCGAGCCTGACCAACGGGGCTACCGTGGCACTGGCCGACCCCAACGGCGGCAGCTACGGCATCCGTGCTGACATCGCAGATGGTGAAACCGTGGGCAGCGTGCGCCTGGAGCTGAGCGGCGGTAAGACTGTATCTCAGACCGAGAGCTCGGCTCCCTACTCCCTCTACGGGGACGAAGGTGAGAACGCGCTGCACGGTGAGGCCCTGCCTGCGGGCAGCTACACGCTACGCGCCACAGCCTACTCGGAAGGGTCCGGGAGCGGCGAAGTCCTGGGCGTCTTGGAGGTCTCCTTCACTGTGACCGATGGGCCGTAGCGGGCTTTCGAAGCACAAGGAGACCTGGCAAATGAGCGGGTAAGGTCGTCTCATCTATGACAAGTCCCAGGACCGGGCCAACGGCGACGGGGTGGACTACTACACCTTCACCGGCGGACGGCCAGACCGACTATTACATACGCTTCCGGGCTGACGGCGGCGGACGAGTAGGCCCTCGGGAAAGAGCCGGAAGGCTCGAATACGTGGACTGACAGGGCGGGGCAGACGCGTCTCGCCCGGTCAGCGCTTCCCCGCGTGCGTAGCTGGCCCGCTTTTGGCAGTGTCGAGCCACGCTGAGGAATCGCGCAGAACGGCCCAGTTCCGTCTACCGTGAGAACTGGCGAACCTCTCCCGCAGGGCCGATACCTCCTCGTCCCGCCCGCCTGTCTGTCTGGTCCATCTCTTCTCTCCTGGTCGCCGTCTGGATTCGGGCTTCTCGGCGGGTCCAGGGGTCATATTGTCGCTTTCGGGCTCATTTTTACAAAAACTTTTACAAAAGAGGGGTTGTTTTTTACGTGCATGTTATATCCGGTGGCTATACTGAACCGGGTAATTGTGCGAACTCACTCTGGAGACGTTCGTTTGGCATTCGTCAGGTGCACAGGTGCGTATAGAGTGGCTGAAAAGCGCTATCGACGCTGGTACTTGCTACTACATCCGTTCCGGCCTGGAGACGCCTCAGGGGCGGGCTCTTAGTGCCCGCGCAGATTGCCGCCATGCCTCCACATATTTAGAGGTTGATTAGACGGAAGCCATAAATGCAAACGGGTCCTGAGGCAAGGCGCTCTTTAGGGAAAGTCGCGTTGGTCCGTCTGCGTGCAGGACGGTACGGGAGGTGAAGAAGACCATGACGAGCATGGGCATTCGGAACATCCGCCTGGTAGTACGCATAGCGATTCCTGCCTTTCTCATGCTGGCGGCAGTCGTCGCATTGACCTACGCCTTGCCGGCGCTGGCCCAGGAATCTGACCCGGACGGCGCCCGCGACGGCGCGGTATCGCTGGGCGCGCAGTCCCCGGATAAGGGCCGCCAGTTCTTCTACGACAAGTCCCTGGACCGCGCCAACGGTGACGGGGTCGACTACTACACCTTCACCACCGACGACCGCTACACGCTGGGCCTGGGGGCGCGCGACCAGACCATCGAGCTGAAGGTCGCGCTGGAGGACGCGAACGGCAACGTGGTGGGAACCGCCGGTCCACCGGCGGACCCCAACAAGGACCAGGTCTACATCGAGTGGCTGCAGATCACCATCGACGCCGGCACGTACTACGTCCTCGTGGAGGCGCTGGAAGACGGCCAGACCAGCTACTATCTGCGCTTTGGCCTGGAGCATGCGCCGAACCGTGCGCCGGAGTTCGGCAGCGCGACATACTCCTTCTCAATAGCCGAGGACGCGGCCAGCGGCGGTGCCGTCGGCACTGCCGCCGCCACCGACGCGGACGACGACACCCTGACCTACACCATCGAGTCGGGGAACGGCGACGGCAAGTTCGCCATCGACGGCGGCACGGGCGCCATCATCACGGCGGGCGCGCTGGACCACGAGACCACCCCGTCGTACACGCTGACCGTCCAGGCCGACGACGGCGAAGGCGGCACGGCCACCGCCACGGTCTCCGTCACCGTGACGGACGTGGATGAGTCGACCACGGGGCCGCTGGCGGGCTTCACCCTGGTGGACGCCTCGGACCAGACCGTGCTCGCCACGCTCACCGACGGCGCCAGCGTGGAGCTTGCCGACGCTGACGGCGGCAGCTACGGCATACGCGCCGACCTGGAGGCCGGAGAGAGTGCGGGCAGCGTGCGCCTGGAGCTGAGCGGCGCCAAGACCGTCTCGCGGACGGAGAGCAGCGCCCCCTACTCGCTGTACGGAGACGGCGGCGCCAACGCACTGCGCGGCGGGTCGCTGCCCGCGGGAAGCTACACCCTGACGGCGACGGCCTACTCGGAGAGTGGCCTGGCGGGCGAGGCGCTGGGAACCCTGGAGGTCTCCTTCACCGTCACGCAGGCCAACCGTGCGCCGGAGTTCGGCAGCGCGACATACTCCTTCTCAATAGCCGAGGACGCGGCCACCGGCGACGCCGTGGGCAGCGTCTCCGCCACCGACGCGGACGACGACACCCTGACCTACACCATCGAGTCGGGGAACGGCGACGGCAAGTTCGCCATCGACGGCGGCACGGGCGCCATCATCACGGCGGGCGCGCTGGACCACGAGACCACCCCGTCGTACACGCTGACCGTCCAGGCCGACGACGGCGAGGGCGGCACGGCCACGGCCACCGTCTCCGTCACCGTGACGGACGTTGATGAGTCGACCACGGGGCCGCTGGCGGGCTTCACCCTGGTGGACGCCTCGGACCAGACCGTGCTCGCCACGCTTACCGACGGCGCCAGCGTGGAGCTTGCCGACGCTGACGGCGGCAGCTACGGCATACGCGCCGACCTGGAGGCCGGAGAGACCGCGGGAAGCGTGCGCCTGGAGCTGAGCGGCGCCAAGACCGTCTCGCGGACGGAGAGCGTGGCCCCCTACTCGCTGAACGGGGACGGCGGGGAGGACGCGCTGAACGGCGAGGCCCTGCCCGCGGGCAGCTACACCCTGACGGCGACGGCCTACTCGGAGAGTGGCCTGGCGGGCGAGGTGCTGGGAACCCTGGAGGTCTCCTTTACCGTCACGCAGGCCAACCGACCCCCGGCCTTCGACAGCGCGACATACTCCTTCTCAATAGCCGAGGACGCGGCCAGCGGCGGTGCCGTCGGCACTGCCGCCGCCACCGACGCGGACGACGACACCCTGACCTACACCATCGAGTCGGGCAACGGCGACGGTAGGTTCGCCATCGACGGCGGCACGGGCGCCATCATCACGGCGGGCGCGCTGGACCACGAGACCACCCCGTCGTACACGCTGACCGTCCAGGCCGACGACGGCGAGGGCGGCACGGCCACGGCCACCGTCTCCGTCACCGTGACGGACGTTGATGAGTCGACCACGGGGCCGCTGGCGGGCTTCACCCTGGTGGACGCCTCGGACCAGACCGTGCTCGCCACGCTTACCGACGGCGCCAGCGTGGAGCTTGCCGACGCTGACGGCGGCAGCTACGGCATACGCGCCGACCTGGGGGCCGGAGACACCGCGGGCAGCGTGCGCCTGGAGCTGAGCGGCGCCAAGACCGTCTCGCGGACGGAGAGCAGCGCCCCCTACTCGCTGTACGGAGACGGCGGGGAGGACGCGCTGAACGGCGAGTCCCTGCCCGCGGGCAGCTACACCCTGACGGCCACGGCCTACTCGGAGAGCGGTCGGGCGGGCGACCAGCTGGGCACGTTGGAGGTGTCCTTCACCGTCACGCAGGCCAACCGCGCCCCCGCATTCGGCAGCGCGACGTACAGCTTCTCCATCGCCGAGGACGCGGCCACCAACGCCGCCGTCGGCACCGTCGCCGCCACCGACGAGGACGACGACACCCTCACCTACACCATCGAGTCGGGCAACGGCGACGGGGTGTTCGCCATCGACGGCGGCACCGGCGCGATCACGACGGCCGCAGCCCTGGACCACGAGACCACGCCCTCCTACACGCTGACGGTGCAGGCCGACGACGGCAACGGCGGCACGGCCACGGCCACGGTCACCGTCTCCGTGACGGCGACGCAGGCTCCGGATCCCCTGAGCGCCATGAAGAGGGGCACAACCACGGACGGCGTGCCGTTCGTGAAGTTCCTGGAGTGGGTCCCCGCGAGTCCGCCCAGCGAAATCGATACATCCGCGCCTCAGTTGGCATCGAGTCCGATCACCGTGAACCCGCCCGGGCGGTACCTGCTGCCCCAGGGCCTCTGGTCCGACAACACCACCCTGTGGGTGTCCGCCAGGGGCGCCTCATTGGAAGCGGACGAGAAGCTGTACGCCTACGTGTTGAGCACCGGCGCAAGAGATTTCGACAAGGACATCCAGCTGGCAGTCCCCGACCTGCCCGACCCGCCAAACATATTCGGCCAGCGGGACGGCGCCACCGGCCTCTGGATGACCGCCGACACCATCTGGGCGTCGGCAGCGTTGATCGACGATGTGCTGGCATACCACCGCACGGCGGACACGACGGCCGTTCCCCCCATCGCCGTCGGCGACCGCAAGCCCGGCGCCGACTTCGACGCGCTGCCGGCGGGGGCCACCACGCCCGTCGGACTCTGGTCCGACGGCACCGACATGTACATCGCCGACTTCGCCAAGGGACGCATCTACGTGCACAACCTGTCCACCCAGGCCCACGTGAAGACCCTGCGCACGGCCGACGGCAACGACAACCCCGTGGGGCTCTGGTCGGACGGGACGACCATGTGGGTGGGAGACTCCGTCGACGACAAGGTGTACGCCTACTCGTTGTCCGGCTGGACCCGGGAGCCGATGCTCGACATCGAGGAACTGGCCCACGACAACAGGCGGCCGCAGGGCATGTGGTCTGATGGGGACAACCTTTGGGTCGTGGACATGACCACGGACAAGGTCTTCGTGTACGACCTTCCCAAAGTTCCCACCCCGGAAAAGGAAACGCGCCTGAGCAGCCTGGGCATGCGGCATGTCAACATGAAGTACTTTACGCCGAATAAGACCGACTACGTCACCAGCTCACCGAGCCGGAATGCCAGGACCATGGTGACTCCCGTAACCCTCGCCTCCGGCGCTTCGTTCGTCATCGCCCCGGCCGACTCCCAGACCCATCTTGACGGCCACTGGGTTGAGTTTGAAGACGACGGCGAGACGGAGATCACCGTCACGGTGACGTCGGCCGACAGCACGGAGACCCTGGTCTACACGATCCGCATCCTCCAGGGGGACGACAACCTGGGCATTATCGCTTCTCGCGGCCGCCTCCGGTCCTTCAGCCTGACCGGCGCCCCGGACCCGGATGTGGACCCCGATACCACCACCTACTCGGTGGAAATGCCGCCGGGCACGTACCAGACCACGGTCACGGCCACGCCGCACGTCCATGGCGTGCCCGTGTTCATCTCCCCGCCCGACGCCGACGCGGCCGACGGGCACCAGATCGACCTTGTGGAGGGAATCAACAATGTCAGGGTGACCGTCCTGGGAAGCCAGCATCGCACCTACACCTTCAACATAACTGCCGGCGAGGGTTTCACCCAGCTCAGCCTCTACGGCAGCCGTGCATGCGCCATACGCGCCGATTCCAGCGTCGCCTGCTGGGGGGGCGATTCTTGGGCGGCCGAACGCTACCTGAGCACCGCCCCCGGCATCTACACCGACATCCGCGTCGGCGACATCTGGACCTGCGCCATCGATCTCGACGACACGGCGACGTGCTGGAGCGGCTCCCGGACCTACACGGTCGAGGACGTGAAGATGATCGACGCCAAGCTCGAGCGCATCTGCTGGGTGAAGACCAACGGCAACCTCGGCTGCAACATCGATCCCGGAAACACGCCCAGCGGGAAGTTCAAGTCCGTGGAAATCGGCGGCAACAGCTTCACCTGCGCCATCAACATGGACGACAATGCCGTCTGCTGGGGCCAGGAATTCCACATGGAGCAATACAAGGCGCTCTTTGACCGGCTCCGGGACACCAACAACACCTACAAGCGCCTGGTCATCGACATAGCATTCCGCTGCGGCCTGAAGACGGACGACACGGTCTTCTGCCCCGTGCACGGCGGCAGCAGCGCCACCTGGCTGGACGTTGATTTCCCGACCGTCTCCTGCATCGTCAAGCCTGACGGCGAGGCGGAGTGCCTCATCCGCGGTAAAGAGCGCGACTACAGCCACCTCATAATCGCCGAGCCGCCGGGCCCCTTCGAGACGGTCTCCATCGGCGGTAGGCACGTCTGCGGCTTGCGAACGGACAACACCATCGTTTGCTGGGGCGCCGACCACCGAAACGCGCTCGACGTCCCGTCCATCGCATCTCTCTGGGCCGACGACCCGCGGCTCCTCACGCTCGAGCTCAGCGGCGTCAGCCTGAACCGCGCCTTCAACCCGGAGGTCGGGGCCTACACCGCCTCCGTTGCCAACGCCGTCGACGAGGTCACCGTCCTGGCGCGCGCCACCAACACCGGCGCCGAAATCGCCTTCAATCCCGCAACCGACGCCGACGGCACCGACCCCGGCCATCAGGTGTCCCTGTCCACCGGCGAAAACACCATCACCGTCACGGTCACCTCCGCCGACGGAGAGGCCACGATGGCGTACACGATCACCGTCACCCGGGCCACCCCATAGGCGCCATACCCGGTCGACTGCGGGGAGAGTGGCCAGGGCGGCTGGAAACGCAGCTGCCGGCTGGGAGCGTCGAGCGTCCCGCCGGTCGCCGGCGATGCGTGTCGCCTCGCGGTTGATGGACACCGGCGCTCCGGTCCTGGTGTCGATGACCGCGACGCCCACCGGCGAGGTGTCGCCAGGGCCTGCGGGACCGTCCCGGCATGCCTCTCCCGTAGGGCCGATACCTCCTCGTCCCGCCCGCCTGTCTGGCTGGCTCATCTCCTTCTCTCCTGGTTGCCGTCTGGATTCGGGCCTTTCTGTGGGTCCAGGGGTCACATTACCGCTTTCAGGGCCTTTTTTACAACAAGTTTTACAGAAGAGGGGTTGTTTTTTACGTGTGTGTTATATCCGGTGGATATACTGAACTGGGTAATTGTGCCAATTGACTTTGGAGATGCTCGCGTGGCGCTCGTCAGGCGCCGGATGCTGCCAATCGAGGAGGAGCTAGACCATGACTAACGGAAACCGCCGGAACATCCTCACCCGCATCCGCCTGCCGCTCCTGGCGGCCCTGGCCCTGCTGGCCGCCCTGGCAGTGCTGTTGACGCCGGGCGACGTCGCCAATGCCCAAACCGGCCCGTCCACTGATAGCAAACTCCGCTCTCTCACCCTCAGCAGCGATGCGGACCCGGCCATTGAGCTGAGCCCGACCTTTCACCGGGACAGGACACGATATACCGCCAGCGTGCCCTTCGGCACCTCCCGGGTCACCATGTCTGCCAGAGCCCGCCACCATTTGGCTTCCGTGCTCTTTGTCCGGCGCGACGCGGACACCGTTACCCCCGGCCACCAGTATGGACCTGCAGGTGGGCGAGAATAAGCTGTGGGTTGTGGGGATTGCCGAAGACGGAAGCAATAAGGACTACATCGTGACCTTAACGCGCAGCCGGTTCTACCACGCTGACGCCGCGCTCAGCGCGCTGACCCTCAGCAGCGGCCTGACGCCGGCCTTCGACCCGGCCACAACCCACTACGCCAGCGCGGTGCTCAACGCCACCACGCAGGTCACCGTGACCGCCACCGCCAATGATGATCCAAACGCCACGGTGGCCTACAACTCCGCGGACGCGGACGCCGCCACCGGCCACCAGGTGGACCTGGAGGAGGGCGAGAACATCATCGTCGCGACCGTGACCGACAGGGACGGCATGGCCTCCAGGGAGTACGTCATGAGGGTCTGGCGCCAGCCGGAAGCGACCTCCTTCGTCCAAAGCAAGACATCCATGAACGTGGCTAATGGAATTCTGCCCGGCGGAGCCTCGAATCTGAGTAACAAGTTCACCACGGGTCCCAGCCAGCAGGGCTACATCATCAACGCCTCAACTTTTGACCTTTCCATTCTCACGCTCCCAGACCGGTGGGGTGTGGCCATTCACAGAGACAGTGACAATTCGGTGGTCGGTGAGTTCGACGTGAGTGGTGTCAACACGCACGGACGACACACCCTCCCCGCCTTCGGGCCGATTCACCTCGAGCCGAACACCGATTACCGGTTCATGGTCTGGAAGGGCAACGGCAACCTGAATCTTACGGCATATTCCGGTGTTACTTCAGGGGTAGCAGACTCAGCGTTAGCTCCCGGATGGTCGATCGAAGCCGCATACTGCACCGGGTCGGGGCGGGCTTGCAGCAGTACAACGTCAGGTACCAAGCTGGACTTCGAGTTCCACGGCTCGGAGGTGGACGACACCGCGCCGGTGCTCTCAAACCCCATAATCCAGGGCAACAAGATCACCCTGACCTACGACGACCTGCTGGACGAAGGGTCTGTGCCGGCGACCAGCGCCTTCGCCGTGAGGGTCCGCTTTGTCGACGTAACGGTCAACAACGTCGCCGTGAGCGGCCGTGAGGTGGTGTTGACCCTTGCCTCGTCGGCGACCGAGACAGACTTCGGCGTGATGAACTACACGGTCCCCGGGTCGAACCCCATACGCAACACGGGTCACCACGCGGCCGGGGCGCAGATCAACCTCGGCTTCGGCCACGTGTCCCCCACGAGGCTCAAGTCCCTGACCGTGGGCGGCGTCATGGTGCCCGGCTTCGATCCGAGAGAGACGGTAGAGGAAGGCCACGCCTACACCTTCGATCTCCCCTACGAACGGAGAGGGTCGATTGCCGTTACCGCGACCGCTCAACACGGCGACTCGTACACGACGATGCTGACCAACGGCAACTCCCGGAACGGCGGCCACAGGGAGCCGGTGACGGCGTATGAACGGCTGGAGATTGGCCCCAACGAGGTGGAGGTCCGGGTCTACGCCGGCTGCTGCTCGGCCGAGCAGTTGGCCGAGTGGGAGACCTACACGCTGACCATCAACCGGGCTGCCCCGCCGGACCGGTTCGGCCCCCTCAACGACGCCCTGCCCGTCAAAGGCCCTGGCTATGCCGTCCCGGTGAACACGGACAGCTGCTGGTACCAGAGGGAAGATGGTCGAGACCGTATGAGGTGCACCTACCTGTATAAACACGCCGACAGGGCCAATACCAGGAACATCGCGGTGGAAGTGGAGGTGATCGGTAGCACCGACAGCGCCATCCGAGGCTACCGGGTCCTGCGCGCCCACTATCCGCTCAATCCGGGCGTATCTTACAAGTGGCCCTCCTACGACACGCCGGAGCGCGACGCCATGCTCGAGGGCGCCTACGTCATCAGGGAGGTGCCGAACACCGGCACGTGGACCTATTTCTTAGACCGCGACGTCGAGCACGGCTATTGCTACCTCTACGCCATCCAGGCGGTGGGCGGCACCGAGGCGAGCCCCACCTATGGACCGGGATACCACTGGGTGGACCCGGCCTCCGTGTCGAACCAGCCCAGGTATCACACCGAGCGACCTCCCCGGTGCATTCCCCACTACACCGGCTCGGACGCGCCGTCGGATGCCCCGTCCGCCCCGCAGAACCTGGCCGCCACCCCAGGGGAGGCCGGCATCGCGCTGACCTGGGACGCCTCCGCCGGGGCTGACAGCTACCGCGTCCTGCGCAGCAACCAGGACGATGCTCTGTACGCCGAGATCGCCACCGCCACCACCAACTCCTACACGGACACCACCGCCGTGGTCGCCCAGGGCTACGCCTACAAGGTGCAGGCGCGGAACGACTCCGGCGACAGCGAGCTCTCCGACCACGTGCTGGCGATGATCATACCGCCGGCGCCCGACGCCCCCACCGGCTTCGAGGCCGACGTCGGGGACGCCTCGGTGACGCTGTCCTGGGACGCCTCCGACGACGACACGATCACCGGCTACCAGGTGATCAGACAGGTGCGCGACGCGGACCCGCCACAGACCGTGCTGCTGCGGCGCAAAGAAGGGGAGACAACCCAGGTCACCGACAGCAGCCCGGAGGCCGGCGCGGCCTACACCTACAGCGTCATGGCCATCAACGCCGGCGGCCGCAGCGAGGCCGCCACGGTGGACGTGGACATTCCCGCAGCCTCAAGCGACCTGGCGGCCCCCACGGACCTCGCAGCCACGGTGAGCGACGGCACGGTGGTCCTCGGCTGGGACGCGGTGGAGGACGCCACCGGCTACAACGTGCTGCGCCAGGGCCCCGGCGAGACGGAGCACACCCAGCTCGCCGCGCCCACCACCAACGCATACACCGACACCGCGGTGGCCGGCGGCAGCAGCTACTCCTACCAGGTGCAGGCCGTGGACGACGACGGGGCCGGCAGCCTCACCGAGGCGGTGACCGCGGACATTCCGGCGCCGCCCGACGCGCCCACCAACGTGCAGGCCACCGCGACCGTTTCGTCGGTGACCCTCACCTGGACGGCGCCCGGGGAGACCCTATCGGGGTACTTCGTGTACCGCAAGGTGCGGAACGCCGACCCGCCGGAGGAGTTCGCGTTTCACAACGTGGCCGCTGCCGAAGCTACCAGCTACACCGATGCGACGGTGGAGTCGGAGACGGCCTACGCCTACTACGTGGTGGCGGCGAGGTCTGCGCTCGAGCTGAGCGCACCGTCGGCGACGGTGGAGGTGGACACGCCGGCGGCAAGCCCGTTCACGGGGTTCACGCTGGTCGACGCATCGGACCAGAGCGTGCTCGCGAGCCTAACCGATGGAGCGAGCGTTGAGCTGTCCGACGCGAGCGGCGGCAGCTACGGCGTCCGAGCCAACCTCGCCGACGGTCAGAGCGCGGGCAGCGTGAAGCTGGAGCTCACGGGCGCGAAGTCGGTCACTCGGACCGAGAACACGGCCCCCTACTCGCTGTACGGCGATTCCTACGAGGGAGACGAGTCGGACCTGCACGGCCAGTCGCTGCCCGCCGGCAGCTACACCCTGACCGCCACGGCCTACTCGGAGAGTGCAGCAGGCGGCGACGAGCTTGGCTCGCTGGAGGTCTCCTTCACGGTGACGCAGGCCAACCGCGCCCCCGCATTCGGCAGCGCCACCTACAGCTTCTCCATCGCCGAGGACGCGGCGACGGGCGCCAACGTGGGCGCCCTTTCCGCTACAGACGCCGACAACGACGGCATCACCTACAGCATCGAGGCGGGCAACGGCGACGGCAAGTTCGCCATCGACGGGAGCACGGGCGCCATCACCACGGCGGGCGCGCTGGACCACGAGACCACGCCCTCCTACACGCTGACCGTGCAGGCCGACGACGGCGAGGGAGGCACCGACACCGCCACGGTGAACGTCACCGTGACCGAGGTGGATGAGCCCAGCACGAACCCGCTTACCGGCTTCACGCTGGTGGACGCCTCGGACCAGAGCGTGCTGGCATCGCTCACCAGCGGGGCCAGCGTGGCGCTGGCCGACCCCAACGGCGGCAGCTACGGCATCCGCGCCAACGTCGACTCGACGGCCTCGGTCGGCAGCGTGCGGCTGGTGTTGAGCGGCGCCAAGACCGTCACCAGGACTGAAAGCGCCGCCCCCTACTCGCTGTACGGCGACTCATACGAGGGCGCAGCGTCGGACCTGTACGGCGAGTCGCTGCCGGCGGGCAGCTACACCCTGACGGCCACGGCCTACTCGGAGCGGGCCGGAGGCGGCGACGAACTGGGCGCGCTGGAGGTGTCGTTCACAATAACTGCGGGCAATTAGGCGCCGGACGGAGCGCGGCCCGATGGAGACTACTACATCCGCTTCGGCCTGGAGACGCCGTAGCTCAAGGACGCAGCCTTGAAGCGAACGAAACTCACATGCATGGACCTCGGGCGGGGACCGAGAGGTATTCACCCATACGGGCCTCTCTTCTCGAGGAGTCCGCGAACGAGAGAGCCATACGTGGACCAGCCCGATGCCGAGACAACGCACTCATTACAACCGAGCGACCGGCGTCCCGCCCGACGACTTCGCGCAACGCCTGGAGTGGTTCAAGCATGCCTCCGGCCTGACATGGGCGGAAGTCGCGCGGCGTCTCAGGGTCGCGCCCATCACCATAAGGCGCTGGCGGAGGCATGGGGTGCGGCCCAATTACCGGCAACTGAGGGCGCTTCATGATCTGGCCGACAGCCTGGGACTGGGCCACCTGTTCACCGACTAGGTAGGCGAGACGCCAACATGCATGCCGCAACAGAGATGAACGGAGCAATGAGAAAACATCGAACAGAGTCAGGAAGTCGAGAGGGTATGGCGGGCCCGGAGCGAGGCATGAGACGGATCCACATTCCGTCGCGTGCCGAGAAACATACGACCTGTACTAGGCGGAGTCCGGCCTTGAATGGCTGGAGACTGCCAATGCCATCGGTAGCCACCGTAACCCCGTTCGGTGTTGGAGGGAGTCAGGGGACGCCCCAATGCGGAGCGCATGACGAGCCCTGCCTGACTTGGCCGACGAACTGGGCCTCGCCCACTGTTCATTCGAGCAAGTCAGCGTCGTGTCGGGAGCCGGAAGTGCAGAGAGGCCCGCATACAACCATGGGGCGGGGGAGGGCTGTAACCCAACGTGAGCTCGTCTCAGGGCGGCGTCTTCCAAGTCGAACCCGGTTATGACGCGATCACAGCGACTGAGTTGTCATCTGAGCCCGAGGACTTTGCCACGCGGGAATCCCCGTGTCGTGGCGCTGGTCATCGTCATCGCCGGCTTGCTGATTGCGACAATGGTCTCCCATGGTCCGGCAGGCCATCCCGCCTATGCACAGTCGGCCGACTCCTCTATCGAGTACCCGGAGAACGGTACCGGGGTGGTCGGCGTCTTCTACGCCTATGACCAGGACGGGGACGCCATCGAGTGGTCTCTGAGCGGGCGTGACGCCGCCAGCTTCACCATCGATGGCGGCATGCTCAGGTTCAGGGAGCCCCCCAACTATGAGCAGCCGCCGTCTTCGGCGGCGGGCGCGACCCAGGGCGAGAGAAACGTCTACAGGGTGACCATCGAAGCTGGCGGCGGGGCCCACGATGTGGCCGTGACCGTTACGGACGTGGACGAGCCGGGTACGGTCACCATAGACAGGCCGCAGCCGCAGGCCGACCGGCCGCTTGCAGCCATCCTGTCGGACGAGGATGAGGGTGTCACGGCCGAGAGGTGGCAGTGGGCAAGATCCCAAGACGGGACCACCTGGACGGACATAGAGGGAGCGACATTGCCCAGGCGGAGTCCGGCGCCCGCCGACGTCGGCATGTACCTGCGTGCGACGGTCACATACGCTGACAAGTTCGGCTCGGGCAAGACGGTCTCGGCGGGGAGCGACAACCGCGTGGAGGCCAGGACCCTGTCCAATGCCGCTCCATCCTTCGCCGACCAGGACGATGATGAGGACACCCCCTACGTCGACATTGCCCGGTCTGTCGTCGAGAACACGGCTGTGGGCATCACCGTGGGTGGGGCGATCTCGGCGACCGACGCGGACGCCGACTTACTGTATTACGAGCTCCTGGACACGACCGATCTGAGGGATGAGGACGGAGTTACGCGGTTCACCATAGACAGCCTCACCGGTCAGATAAGGGTCGGCAAGGTGTTGGGAGCGGACGCCGGCGAGCGAGAAGACCAGGCGACGACCCTGACCGGCAGTCCCGAGCTGCCCCCAGGTGAAACCGCCGGTCAGGAGAACAACAGCGAGTACGTCCTGCGCGTGAAGGTGTCCGACCCGTCGACTGCCTCCGCCACGGTGAACGTGATCGTGACGGTCACCAACGTGAACGAGCCCCCCGAGTTCGAAAAGGATGTGCCGACCCTGCTGAAAGTAAGCGAGAACCAGGGTCCGCAGGTCGACCCGCTGGTCATCACGTTTGGGTCCGGCGACACTCCGGTGGATGCGGACACCTACGACGTGACCGACCAGGACGCCGATGACACCACCTTTACGTATTCGGTCACGGGTGACGACGGCGAGTTCCTTGAATTCAACAGCTCCAACATCCTGGGCTTCAAAACGGGCCACGAGCCCAACTTCGAAGAGCAGAGCTCGTACTCGATCACCATCGTGGCCCACTCCGGTCTGGCTTCCCGAAGGCTGTCGACCACGCTGGACGTGACCATCGAGGTGGTGGATGCGGAAGACGACGGAGAGGTGCTCCTGTCCCAGCGGGAGCCGCAGGTGGGCACGGAGGTCCAGGCCTGGGTCAGCGACCCCGACGGCGGAGTCCGAATCGAGCAGTGGGTCTGGCATCGGTCCGATGAGATCACGGTGGATGCCAACGGCGAACCATTGAACGTGTGCCATGCCGACCAAGTCACGCCAGGTGTGACTGTCATCGGCGGCTGGGAGCCGATACCCGAAGCCACGTCGCCGGCATACGTTCCGCAGGCGATCGACGCGGGCAGGTGCCTGCGTGCAACGGCCATCTACAGCGACAACATAGGCGACGCGGCCGCGCCTGTGGAGGGGGTGTCGGAAGCCCCCGTACAGGACGACAGCCCAGTCAACGCCGCTCCGCACTTCGTGGACCAGGACATCAGCGCCTCGGGTGACCAGTCCGACAGGATCAGCCGGAGGGTGGCCGAAAATACGAAGGCCGGGCAGAGCATCGGAACGCCGGTCAGCGCCCATGACGATGACGGCGACCTGCTGATCTACTCCCTGGGTGGTGCGGACGCCGCGTTCTTTGGCATTTCGAGGCACAATGGCCAGCTGATGACGAAGGCTCCCCTGAACTACGAGGTCAGGAGGAGCTACACGGTGGAGGTGATCGCCACAGACCCGTCGGGCGCATCCGACATCATTCTGGTGACCATCAACCTAACCGACGAGGACGATCCGGCAGAGATAACCGGGGTCGACTCGGTGGACTTCGCCGAGAACGGAACGAACCCGGTCGCGACCTTCAGTGCCTTTGAAGAGGGTGGAGGCGCCGTCAGGTGGTCCCTGAACGGTCTCGACGAGGACCGCTTCACCATCAGCGACGGTGTGCTGCGCTTCAGGGAGCCACCCGACTACGAGGACCCCCAGTCTGCGGGAGCGGGGAACGTGTACAGGGTGACCATCGAGGCCAACGGTGGCACGCACGACGTGGAAGTAACCGTTACGGACGTGGACGAGCCGGGAACGGCGGCCATGGACAGGCCCCAGCCGCAGGCAGGCCGGCCCCTGGGAGCCGTGCTTTCGGACGACGATTCCGGGGTGACCGCCGTGAGGTGGCAGTGGGCGAGGTCCGGGGACAGGGCTTCTTGGACGAACATAGAGGGGGCGGCATCGCCGAGACGCAGCCCCACCGGCGACGACGTGGGAATGTACCTGAGGGCATCGGTTACCTACTCGGACAAATTCGGCTCGGGAAAGATGGCCTCGGCGGTGAGCGCCAACCCCGTGGAGCCGACCACCCTGTTCAATGCCGCTCCCTCCTTCGCAGACCAGGACGAAGATGAAGACACGCCCTACATAGAGGTCCTCCGGTCGGTCCCCGAGAACACCCCCGTGGGCATGCCCATAGGCGAGCCGGTATCGGCGACCGACGTCGACGAGGACATCCTGTTCTACGAGCTCCTGGACACCCCCGACCTGAAGGATGGCAAAGGCGCTGCGAGGTTCACCATCGACAGCCTTACCGGCCTGATAAGGATCGGCGAGGAGCTCGGCGCCGACGCCGGGGAGCGGCAGGACGAGGCGACGGTTCTCACCGGCGCCCCGGCGCTGCCCACAGGTGAGGATGCCGATGACGCTGTCAACAGCGAGTACGTCCTTCGGGTGAGGGTGTCCGACCCGTCCACCGCCTCGGCCACGGTGAACGTCATTGTCACCGTTGCCGACGTGAACGAACCCCCCGATTTCAATGAGGACGCACCGAGCTTGCTGAGAGTCGAGGAGAACCCAGTAGCCTCCACGGAGAACCCGAGCGGCCTGCCGATCCTCACAATCGGGGACAGCAACACCCCGCTGGGCGCCGGCGCCTATGCCGCGACCGATCTGGACAGGACCACCGGCCCCGACGCCTATGACGACACCAACGAGACGTACTCGCTGTCCGGTGCCGACCGCAGCTATTTCACCGTCGACGCGGCCGGCACTCTGAGCTTCAGGACGGCCCACAGGCCCGACTTCGAAACGAAGAGCTCGTACTCGATAACCATAGTGGCCCGCTCCGGCGAGGGCTCACGCAGCCTGACCTCCTCCCTGGACGTGAGGGTCAACGTGTTGGATGCGGAGGATGCGGGATCGGTGAATCTCTCCGAGAGACAGCCGGAGCTGGGCATTGAGATACATGCCATGGTCAGAGATCCCGACGGTGGTGTGGAGATCAAGAGGTGGACGTGGGAACGGTCGGCCGTGATTCCCCTGAGTCGCGGCATCCCGTCACTCGAGTGCCAGGAAGACTCTGCCACAACCATCGCGGCCGTTGAGGGCTGGACCGCGATACCCGGAGCCACTTCGGCCGTCTACGCCCCGAAGGAAGCCGACCTGAACAGGTGTCTGCGTGCAAGGGCGACCTACTCGGACAACCTGAGCGTCGACGACCAGCAAGCAGAGGGAGTGTCGGAGGTCCCGGTGGGCAGGCACAGCTCCGCTGACCCACCGGAGCCCGAGGCCGGGTTCGTCAATGCCGCGCCCGTGTTCCCCGACCAGGACCCTCTCACCGAGGGAGACCAGTCGGACACGACGAGCCGGACGGTGCCGGAGAACACGAAGGCGGGACAGAATATCGGAGCGCCGGTCGAAGCCATCGACGATGATGGCGACCTGCTGATCTACACCCTGGGCGGCAGGGACGCCAGGTCCTTCCGCATAGATAGGAAGACCGGCCAGCTGAAGACGAGTGCGTCCCTGAACTACGAGGTCAGGAGCAGCTACACGGTCGTCGTGACCGCCACAGACCCGTTCGGCGCTGCCGACAGCATAGTGGTGACCATCACCGTCACCGACGAGGACGACCCCGCGGTGATAACGGTTTTGGACCAGTAAAGGACGGGGCAGGGTTCCCGCGCCCCCATGGGCAACAAGCTTGACGATGCTCTGAGGTTGCCGTCGAGCAGGTTGCCCTTCACGCTGCTATCGCATCGTCTGCCCGACGACACGCACTCTGAACGGTCCCGCAGGTGGTGGCCGCAGACATGAGACGTCCTGCAGCTCCGCGTCGAACTCGAGGCTCTCGTTGATGCGGAAGCTGGCCTCGCCCAGCCTGGCGAACCTCTCCCGTAGGGCCGATACCTCCTCGTCCCGCCCGCCTGTCTGGCTGGCTCATCTCCTTCTCTCCTGGTTGCCGTCTGGATTTGGGCTTCCCGGTCGGTCCAGGCGTCATCTTACCGCTTTCAGGGCCTTTTTTACAACAATTTTTACAGAACAGGGGTTGTTTTTTACGTGTGTGTTATATCCGGTGGATATACTGGACTGGGTAATTGTGCCAATTGACTTTGGAGATGTCCGCGTGGCGCTCGTCAGGCGCGGAATGCTGCCAATCGAGGAGGAGCTAGACCATGACTAACGGAAACCGCCGGAACATCCTCACCCGCATCCGCCTGCCGCTCCTGGCGGCCCTGGCCCTGCTGGCCGCGGCCCTTGCCGTCCTCGCTCCCGGCGTCTCCCCCACCGCCCCCGCGTCCGCCCACATCGTCACCGAGACCGAGACGCACAGCCATGCGGTCTATGTCGACCTCGACAGCTACGTGACAAGGGTGACTCTCTGCCGGTCTGAATTGGACGCGATAAAAGATGCCGGACACTTGACCCTTGCCGACAGCCGTGTACTAAGGGAAGGCACGAACGCGCGAAACCAGCGGTTCCAAACCAATACGAACACGTGGACCCGGGGGAACTGCAGGTTCGTTCTCGTAGACCACCACCTGTTTGATGCTCTTTCGAACAGCCTTTACTCGGACGGTTCGACGCTCACCATCACGCGCGAATCGCCGTCGCCGACCGTCGACCTGCCCCCGTTGCTCCCGTTCGGCGTCTGCCACCGTACCCCGGAGGTGCGGGAGGCCATCATCGCCAAGTTAGGGGAGTCCCGACCCGGGTTCGGCTGCGGCAACGTCACCAAGAGGGACCTGGAGAGCATCACGGAGCTCACGGTGCACGGCTACTCGCGCTCCTCCATCTCGGAGAACGACTTTGCCGATATGGGCCGGCTGACGCATCTGTCCATCCACAAGTCCGCCACGCTCACCACCATCCCCGTCCGCGCCTTCCGCGGCGCCACCGGCGTCATCCACCTGGACCTGCGGGGCAACGCCATCCAATCGCTGGACAAGGACGCCTTTGGCTATCACCCCAGGATCAGGTCCCTGAACCTGGGCTACAACCGGATCCAGGAGCTGCCGGACGGGGTCTTCCGCCACCTCTCCACGCTGGAAAGACTCAAGCTCCACTCCAACTACCTGGAGGCCATCGAGGACGACCAGTTCAAATTCCTCGAAAGCCTGACCCACCTGAACCTGGCGGACAACAAGATCAGCGAGATAGACACGGCCGTCTACGACGACATCTCCACGCTGGAGGAGCTCCAGCTGGGGGGCAACCAACTTGCGCCGGTGAGCCGGGACGACTTCCGCAAGCTCACGGGGCTGACCCTTCTCGGGCTGAGCAACAACGGCATCTCCAACCTGCATCCGGATACCTTTGCGGACCTGACGTCCCTGTCCACCCTCTACCTCAACGACAACGAGCTCTCGTCGCTGGACTCCCGCGTATTCGACGACCTGACCATGCTCTCCGGCCTGGTCTTGCGGGGCAACGAGCTGACGTCCCTGCCGTCCGGCATCTTCACCAACAACTCTGCCCTAAGGGACCTGGACCTGTCGGGCAACCAGCTTTCATCGCTGGACGCAAGCGTCTTCAGTGGCCTGCGAGTACTGCAATTCCTGTTCCTGAACGACAACGAGCTCACCTCACTGCCCTCCGGCCTGTTCAGCGACACCGGGGTGCTCTTCAACCTGCGCCTGCACAACAACGGCCTCACGTCGCTGCACCAGGACATCTTCGACGGCCTGGGCAAGTTGGATGTGATTACGTTGCAGAACAACAGCCTGACGTCGCTGCACGTGGACGTATTCAACGACAACGTGCTGGGGTCGCTGGACCTGCGGGACAACCAGATTACGTCATCCGGACTGCCGGCCACCCTGTTCGACAGTGTCGACCCGGTCGAAATGGTTACCTTCATGTGGGAGCTCCGACTCGGGGGCAACAACCTCACCTCTATCCCGTCCGGCCTGTTTGCCGGCCTGGACAGCATGCAGATTCTCGACCTTTCGAGGAACGGGCTCACCGCGCTGGACCTGAACGAGCTGGACCCCTTCGCCGACACGCTGACCTTCCTGGACCTCTCCGGCAACAGCTTCACCACCGCGCCCACCAACGCGGCCCTGGAGGCCAAGCTCACCGCCATCGAGGAGTACTACGTCACGGAGGCCCGCCCCACCGGAATCGTCGACTCGATAACCATCAGCGGCGGGTCCGTCGAGTTCAGCACGCCGGATAGGAACTCCAACTTTGTAATCCGGTACTCCGCCACCGCGCCCTTCGGCGCCGATTCCCTCACCATCAACGTGGGCCCCCGTGATTCCGGCGCCGCGATCGGGCCGCACGACGATGCCGTAGACGCCTTCCGTATCGGCCTCTCCGACGACGACGGCTATGTCCTCAACGACCGGGACCCGAACACCGCCGGCATCCAGATAGGGGCCCCGCTGAGCCGCCGCAACGTGGTCGAGTTCGTTGTGGACGGCAGCCACTACTACATCGACGTCTACCGCGATGCGCCTTCCGGCAACGCCAGGCTGGCGGACCTGTCCCTCAGCGGCGTATCCCTGACCCCTGCCTTCGACAGCCACACGTTCGACTACACCGGGTTCGCGGACGTGGGCGCCGTCACGACGAGGGTGAATGCCACGCCCGAAGACCGGAAAGCAACCGTGGTGATCAAGAACAACGGCGTGGAGGATGCCGACGGAACGGTGACCATTGACACTTCCTCGGCAGACCAGGTCATCACGGTGGAGGTGACGGCGGAGGACGGCGTTACCGCGCGGACGTACCGGGTGGAGATGGCGCGCAAGGTGACGCTCAGCGCGTCTGAGTCCGTCATGGAGGGAGACACTGGCGTTCTCCAAGTCCAACTGAATAAGGCGTCCCGCCACGACACCACGGTCAGTCTCCGGACCACCAATACCAGGCGTGCAACCCTCTCCCATGCTGCCGTCACCATACCTGCCAACGCGCTCTCTGCGCCGGCTGTGACAATCACAACGCTGGACAACGAGGACCTCAACGATTATGAGCTGCGGACCATCGGGACGGTCACCAACAACGACGAGGTCCAAGGCCCCGACGAAATATTCGTCACCATCCTCGACGACGATTTGCGGCGCCCGGATGCGCCGCGGAATTTCTCGGCGGTGGGTTTTGGAGGCGAGACCACATTCCGGTGGCAAATCATCAACGTGCCGCCCCTGAAACCTGGAGAAATCCTGCCCTTTGGGGCTACCGAGCTCAAGGGGGTGAAGAGGATCAGGTACGACTTCTTCGTGCGGCCCCCGGGCGGCACGGATGACGACTGGATTTTTGTGGCGCATACCGGGTCTTTGGAGCGGAGGGACTCTACCGATCCTTTTGCAAAGACCCCCGACAGGCCTCCGCTGACGGTCCGCAGCCTTCCGACGCACGGAAGGTATGAGTTCGCGATGCGCGCGGTGGGCATTACTCACGCCGGGCATCCCTTGCTGAGCGAACTCAGCCGCCCCTACTCGGAGGGCGGCCCCGGCCCGTACAACCCCAATGGCGCAAACGGCGGGGACGCCTCCGGGCCCGGGTTCTCCGGCCCGGTCATCATCGAGGACTTCAACGACAACGACCAGTCGGCGCCCTCCACGCCCCGGAACCTGGCCGCCACCACCTGGCCGGACCGCATCGACCTCACCTGGAGCGCGGCGTTCCGCGCCGACGGCTACAACGTGCAGCGCAGGCTCCAGAGCGGGAGCGAGTACGCCGACCTGGGCGCGAGCACCACCAACACCTACTCCGACAGCACCGCAGCCGTGGGCCAGGGCTACGCCTACCGCGTGCAGGCCGTCAACGCCAACGGCAGCAGCGCATTCTCGCAGGACGTGACGGCGAAGATCGAGCCGCCGCCCCCGGCGCCCACGGGCCTGTCGGCCGCCGTGGGCGAGGGTTCGGTGACGCTGACGTGGACGGACCCCGACGACGATTCTGTCGTCGCGTACCTCGTAACGAGGGAGCCGCGTGACGACAACCCGGCGACGCTGCCGCAAGTCGTCGGAAAAGGTGGCGCCGACACCACCTCGGTCACCGACGATGACGTGGCGGACGGCGCGGCCTACACCTACACCGTTTACGCCATCGGCGCCACCTCGTGGAGCGCCCCGGCCTCGGTGGACGTGGACATACAGGTGGGAGACACCGTGGCCCGCACGGGCACTACAGGCCCGGTCACCGGCTTCACGCTCGTGGACGCCTCGGACCAGGCCGTGCTGGCAACGCTGACCGGCGGGTCCAGCGTGGAGCTGGCCGACCCGGACGGCGGCAGCTTCGGCATCCGCGCCGACGTCGACCCGAACACCACCATTGGCAGTGTCAGCCTGGCCCTGAGCGGCGCGAAAACCGTCTCCCGGACCGAGAACGTCGCCCCCTACTCGCTGTACGGCGACGGCGGCGCCAACGCCCTGACCGGCCAGTCCCTCCCCGCCGGCAGCTACACCCTGACCGCGACGGCCTACTCCGACAGCAACCTGGGCGGTGACCAACTTGGCACCCTGGAGGTCTCCTTCACGGTGGCCCAGGCCAACCGGGCCCCCGAGTTCGGCAGCGCCACATACAACCTCTCCATCGCCGAGGACGCGGCGACGGGCGCCGCCGTGGGCGCCGTTTCCGCCACCGACGCCGACAACGACACCCTGACCTACACCATCGAGTCGGGCAACGGCGACGGAAAGTTCGCCATTGACGGCAGCACGGGCGCCGTCACCACGGCGGGCGCGCTGGACCACGAGACCACGCCCTCCTACACGCTGACCGTGCAGGCCGACGACGGCGAGGGAGGCACCGACACCGCCACGGTGAACGTCACCGTGACCGACGTGGATGAGTCGACCGCGGGCCCGCTGACGGGGTTCACCCTGGTGGACGCCTCAAACCAGAGCGTGCTGGCAACGCTCAACGCCGGGACCAGCGTGGCGCTGGCCGACCCGTCAGGTGGCAGCTACGGCATCCGCGCCGACGTGGACTCGAACGCCGCCATCGGCAGCGTCAGCCTGGCCCTGAGCGGCGCGAAAACCGTCTCCCGGACCGAGAACGTCGCCCCCTACTCGCTGTACGGCGACGGCGGCGCCAACGCCCTGACCGGCCAGTCCCTCCCCGCCGGCAGCTACACCCTGACCGCGACGGCCTACTCCGACAGCAACCTAGGCGGTGACCAACTTGGCACCCTGGAGGTCTCCTTCACGGTGGCCCAGGCCAACCGGGCCCCCGAGTTCGGCAGCGCCACATACAACCTCTCCATCGCCGAGGACGCGGCGACGGGCGCCGCCGTGGGCGCCGTTTCCGCCACCGACGCCGACAACGACACCCTGACCTACACCATCGAGTCGGGCAACGGCGACGGAAAGTTCGCCATTGACGGCAGCACGGGCGCCGTCACCACGGCGGGCGCGCTGGACCACGAGACCACGCCCTCCTACACGCTGACCGTGCAGGCCGACGACGGCGAGGGAGGCACCGACACCGCCACGGTGAACGTCACCGTGACCGACGTGGATGAGTCGACCGCGGGCCCGCTGACGGGGTTCACCCTGGTGGACGCCTCAAACCAGAGCGTGCTGGCAACGCTCAACGCCGGGACCAGCGTGGCGCTGGCCGACCCGTCAGGTGGCAGCTACGGCATCCGCGCCGACGTGGACTCGAACGCCGCCATCGGCAGCGTCAGCCTGGCCCTGAGCGGCGCGAAAACCGTCTCCCGGACCGAGAACGTCGCCCCCTACTCGCTGTACGGCGACGGCGGCGCCAACGCCCTGACCGGCCAGTCCCTCCCCGCCGGCAGCTACACCATGACGGCCACGGCCTACTCGGAGAGGTCGGGCGGCGGCGACGATCTGGGCACGCTGACGGTCTCCTTCACCGTTACCCAGGCCAACCGTGCGCCGGCCTTCGGCAGCGCCACCTACAGCTTCTCCATCGCCGAGGACGCGGCCACCGGCGCCGCTGTGGGCACGGTCGCGGCCACCGACGCCGACAGCGACGGCATCACCTACAGCATCGAGGCGGGCAACGGCGACGGCAAGTTCGCCATCGGCGGGAGCACGGGCGCCATCACCACGGCGGGCGCGCTGGACCACGAGACCACGCCCTCCTACACGCTGACCGTGCAGGCCGACGACGGCGAGGGAGGCACCGACACCGCCACGGTGAACGTCACCGTGACCGACGTGGATGAGTCGACCGCGGGCCCGCTGACGGGGTTCACCCTGGTGGACGCCTCGGACCAGAGCGTGCTGGCATCGCTCACCAGCGGGGCCAGCGTGGCGCTGGCCGACCCGTCAGGTGGCAGCTACGGCATCCGCGCCGACGTGGACTCGAACGCCGCCATCGGCAGCGTCAGTCTGGCCCTGAGCGGCGCGAAAACCGTCTCCCGGACCGAGAACGTAGCCCCCTACTCGCTGTACGGCGACGGCGGCGCCAACGCCCTGACCGGCCAGTCCCTCCCCGCCGGCAGCTACACCCTGACGGCCACGGCCTACTCGGAGCGGGCCGGAGGCGGCGACGAACTGGGCGTCCTGGAGGTGTCGTTCACGATTACAGCGGGCAATTAGGGGCGGGCGGCAGTCCCTCATACCCGCAATCAGCTGGGCAGAGGCAGGACTATGAAATCGAAGACCCACGGCAAGCCCGGAAAGGCTTTCGTCCCCTACAAGTCGGCGGCGGCGCTCCTGCTGCTGGCCGCCCTGGCGGCAGCCCTCGCCATCCTACCGCCGGGCGGCGGCGACACCGTTCACGCCTTCACCCTTGGCGAGCGCATCACGGACCTCGAATTCGACCTGCACAACGACAATGCCAACGCGGGCGGCATAGCGGCCGAAGGCGGTCACCTATACGCGGCGGACCGCACCGGCGACAAAATGTACGCCTACCGCAACTCCCCGGCCGACCTGAGTACCCACGGCAACCACAATTCCTCATTGGACTTCGACCTGCACAGCAGCAACCAAGACCCCTGGGGCGTGTGGAACCACCAGGGGCACCTCTACGTGCTGGACGACGACGACCGCCTGGTGTACGTCTACCGGTTAGATGAGGACAACTCCAACAATCACGGCGACCGGGTGACATCCAGGGAGTTCACCCTCGACTCCAGCAACGCGGATGGAAGGGGTATCTGGTCCAACGGCACTACAGTGTGGGTCGCCGACCAGGATGACGACAAACTGTATGCCTACACCCTGTCCAACGGCAACCGTGATTCCGGGAGGGACATCGACCTGCTGGGCAACAACGACGACCCCAGCGCCATCTGGTCGGACAGGACGACCATGTGGGTATTGGACTGGGTTGACCTGCACGTGTACGCCTACGATCTGTCCGACGGAACGGCCCAGACCGGCAAGGAGTTCGCCCTGCACTCCGACAATACACTCCCACGGGGTTTCTGGGGCGACGGGTCCACACTGTGGGTATCCGATCATGGAATGGACAAGGTGTTTGCCTACGACGTCGACCGCGCGAATCAATATCTGCACCTGAACTCGGACGTGAACGAAGAACACGTCAAGGGCGTTGCCGGCACCGGCGACCGCTTTTACCTGAGCAACAGCTTCGACCCGGACACGGTCCAGGTCTTCGACCGCTCGGACAATTCCTACGAGAGCGGTGAAACCTTCGAGACCCATGCCAACAACAATGCCGTCCGGGGTCTCTGGACCGACGGGACCCACATCTGGGTGATACAGGCGGGTTCCAGGACGCTCTACGCCTACGCCGTCTCCGACGGGTCCTACGTGTCCACGTCGAGCCTGACCCTGGACAGCGACAACGAAAGACCCCTGGACATCTGGGGCACCGACGACCGGTTCTTCGTGTTGGACGTGGATGACGACCATATCTACGCCTACAATCGGAGCACCAGCCTGCGCGTTGAAGGGGAGGGTTTCGACCTTCATACCGACAATGACGACCCCACCGGCATAGCCTCCGACGGCTCCACCCTGTGGGTGACCGATGACGACGACCTGCACATGTACGCCTACCGGCTCACCGGGTCCCAGAAGGGCGAACGCCGCCCCGACAAGGAGTTCAAGCTGCACCGCTTCAACAATGACCCCGGCGGGGCCTGGTTTGGCGGCAAGTACATCCACGTGATCGAGACCGACAACCAGTACGCGCCACTCCACCGCTACGACGTGGAGGACCTGGGCGACCCCGCCGTCACCCTGGTGCTGACCCCTCGCGCCGTCTCCGAGAACGGCGGCGCGGCCACCGTCACCGCCTTCCTGGACAAGGAGTCCGACCAGGTTACCACCATCACCGTGTCCGAGTCCTCCGACGCCGTGACGCTGACCGGAAGCGCCACCCTGACCATCGCCGCCAACGCGACCACCACCACGGACACCGTGACCCTCACCGGCGTGGACGACGACGTCTTCACCGGCAACCGGTTCGTCGCGGTCAGCGGCTCAGCCGTCAACTCCGACGGCGTGACCCAGCCGGCGGACGTCCGCCTGGTGGTGCGGGACGACGAGACCGTGCCGCTGGAGGACGTGGAGCGCGACAGCGCCCTGGACTTTAGCGGGCTGGATACGGCCACGAACAACAACCCTTATGGCGTCTGGTCCGACGGCACAACCATGTGGGTAACCGATAGCCTCGACGACAAGCTGTATGCCTACAAGACGAACCCGGGCCAGGCCGACCACGGCGCCCGGGAAACCGCCAAGGAGTTCGACCTGGACGCCGAGAACGGCAGCCCCAAAGGCATCTGGTCCGACGGCGTCACCATCTGGGTGGCCGATAGCTCCGACAACAAGCTCTTCGCCTACCGGATGGACCCCGGGGAGACCGGCCACGGCAACCGGGACACCGCCAAGGAGTTTGACCTGGACGCCAGCAACCTCAACGCCGCAGGCATTTGGTCCGACGGCGTCACCATCTGGGTGGCCGATAGAAGCGTCGTCAGGGTCTACGCCTACCGGATGGCCCCCGGGGAGTCCGGCCACGGCGACCGGGAGTCGGGCAAGGAATTTGCCCTGGACCCGAACAACGACTCCCCTTCTGGCGTCTGGTCCGACGGTACTACAATCTGGGTGGGCGACACCGGGGACGACAAGCTCTTCGCCTACACTCTGTCCGGCAGAAGCCGGGCCGCCGCCAAGGACCTCGACCTGCACGGCGATAACGGCCAGTCAACAGGCGTATTCGCCGACGGCACGGCCCTGTGGGTGGCGGATAGCACAGCAGACAAGCTGTTCGCCTACAGCCTGATGCCCGAGGTCACCCTGGAACTGTCAGCCCGCGCCATCTCCGAGAACGGCGGCACGGTCACCGTCACCGCCACCCTGGACAGGGCGTCCACCCAAGAGACCACCATCACCGTGTCCGAGTCCTCCGACGCCGTGGCCCTGACCGGGACCACCCTGACCATCGCCGCAAACTCCACCACCAGCTCCGGTTCGGTGGTCCTCACCGGCGTGGACGACGACGTCTTCACCGGCAGCCGGTTCGTCGCGGTCAGCGGCACGGCAGTCAACACCAACGGCGTGACCGGGCCGGCCGACGTCCGCCTGGTGGTGCGTGACGACGAGACCGTGCCGGTCCAGGACATGGCGCGCCGCAGCCCCCTGGACTTCACCGGTCTGGATGCGGCCACGAACGCCAGTCCTTGGGGCACCTGGTCCGACGGGACCACCATGTGGGTTTCCGACCCCATCGACGACAAACTGTACGCCTACAGGATGAACCACGGCGAGGCCGACCACGGCAACCGGGACACCGCCAAGGAGTTTGACCTCCACTCCGACAATACCCTGGCCTATGGTATCTGGTCCGACGGCGCCACCATATGGACGGTAGATAATTCCGAAAACAAACTCTTCGCCTACAGGATGAACCCCGCTGGTTCAGGCCACGGCGACCGGGAGGCGGGTAAGGAGTTCAGTCTGCACTCCAACAACGCCAACCCCTACGCAATCTGGTCGGACGGCGTGACCATTTGGGTCCTCGACCGGCACGATGCCCATATCTACGCCTACCGAATGAATCCTGGTCAGTCCGATCATGGCCAACGGGACTCGGCCAAGGAGTTCGACCTCCACGCCGACAACACCCAACCCACTGGCATCTGGTCGGATGGCGAGACCATCTGGGTTGTGAGCGGCGCAGCACTCAAACTCTTCGCCTACGATCTGTCCGATGGAAGCCGAATTGCGGCCAGGGACCTCGCCGTGCACAGCGACAACGCTAACCCAACCGCCCTGTTCTCAGACGGCACGGCCCTGTGGGTGGCGAATACCTCAAGCCCCAAGATTTTCGCCTACAGCCTGCTGCCCGAGGTCACCCTGGAACTGTCAGCCCGCGCCGTCTCCGAGAACGGCGGCACTGTCACCGTCACCGCCACCCTGGACAAGGAGTCCACCCACGAGACCACCATCACCGTGTCCGAGAGTTCCGACGCCGTGACCCTGACCGGGACCACCCTGACCATCGCGGCCAACGCCACCAGCACCACCGACACCGTGACCCTCACCGGCGTGGACGACGACGTCTTCACCGGCAACCGGTTCGTCGCGGTCAGCGGCACAGCCGTCAACACCGCCGGCGTGACCGGGCCGGCCGACGTCCGCCTGGTGGTGCGGGACGACGAGACCGTGCCGCTGCAGGACATGGCGCCCAACAGCGCCCTGGACTTCACCGGCCTGGATACGGCGACGAATAACCGGCCCCGGGGCATCTGGTCCGACGGGACCACCATGTGGGTGGCGGACAACATCGACGAAAAGCTGTACGCCTACAGGATGAACCCGGGGGAAGTGGACCACGGCAGCCGGGACACCGCCAAGGAGTTCAATCTGGACGGCAGCAACTTCAATCCCCAAGACATCTGGTCCGACGGCGACACCATCTGGGTGGCCGATAGCAGCGACGACAAGCTCTTCGCCTACCGGATGAACCCCGGGGGAGCGGACCACGGCAGCCGGGAATCCGGCAAGGACATCACCCTGCACTCCGACAACGGCGACGCCTTTGGCCTGTGGTCCGACGGCGTGACCATCTGGGTTGCTAACGACAACCCCGACAAAGTCTTCGCCTACAAGATGCACCCCGGCGGGACCGGCCACGGCCAACGGGAAACGGGTAAGGAATTTGACCTTGACGCCGGCAATTTTGACCCCTGGAGTATCTGGGCGGACGGCGAGACCATGTGGGTAGCAGACGGCACGGCTGACAAGCTCTTCGCCTACACTCTGTCCGGCGGGACCCGGGACATGGCCAAGGAGTTCGCGCTGCCCAGCGGCAACAGATCTCCAACCGGTATATTCTCCGACGGCACAACCTTGTGGGTGGCAGAAAGCGGGACCAACGACAAGCTGTTCGCCTACAGCCTGCTGCCCACCGTGACCCTGGCCGTCTCGCCCACCGCCATCTCCGAGAACGGCGGCACGGCCACGGTGACCGCCACCCTGGACATGGAGTCCACCCACGCCACCACCATCACCGTGTCCGAGTCCTCCGCCGACGTGACCCAGGCCGGGACCACCCTGACCATCGCCGCCGGCCAGACCGCCAGCAGCGGCAGCGTGGTGCTCACCGGCGTGGACAACTCCAACATCGACGGCTCGCGCCCGGTGACCATCAGCGGGTCCGCCGCCAACAGCTACGGCATCCTGGGCCCCGCCGACATCATGCTGACCGTCAACGACGACGACCGGCCCAACAACGCGCCGGTGGTGTCCAACCCCGTCGGCGACCGGACCGCGGACGTGGGGCAACTCTTCTCCATCGACGTGAGCCGGATCTTCACCGACCCCGACAATGATCCCATGACCTTCTCGGTTACGCTGGGAGGCGGCCTGGACCAGTGGCTGGAATACGACACCGCCAGCCACAGACTCTCCGGGACGCCCCGGATTGGCCACCTGGGCAGCGGTCAGGTGTCCATAACGGCCACCGACGTCGGCAGTTTAACGGCCACCGATACCTTCCAGCTCACCGTGATCGAGTCCCACTATGACGCGGTCACGCTGGTGAGCAACCTGGGGCAGGCGCCCTGCGCCAACGGGCGCAGCGTGTGCGAATTGAACCCGCAGATCGGGTACGTGATACCCGCGGGAACCCAGCGCGCCGTGGAGTTCACCACCGGGCGCGAGGGCGCCACCCTCAACCAGGTGGTGGCGAACTTCCAGAACCGGCGCAAGTGGGGCGGCAACGGCCCCGAGCCCACGTCGGTCTCCGCGCCGACCCTGGAGCTGTGGAGTCACCACGTCGAGGTGATCAACGCGCAACGGGGGCTGACGCAGACCTCGCCGGGCGCGTTGCTGGCGACGTTCGCATCGGCCCGTCTGCCCGACGCGGGCAGCTACGAATACCGGCTGACGGACCCCTACCAGCTGCAGGCGAACACGACCTACTGGCTCATCTTCGGCTGCGACGATTACTGCCCGTTCCCGGTGAGCCGGACCAGGTCGGACCGCGAGGACCGGGGCGGCATGAGCGGCTGGACCATAGCCAACGACGGCCGGCTGCGTTCCGGCGCCGACCGGGGCTGGGGTTCGCCCAGCGCGGTCATCAAAGTGGAACTGAACCGGTTCGAGTACCTGGCGCCGGTGCTGGTGCCGTACCACGGGGACACGTTGCCCCACCGCCCCGGCATCGACCCGTTGACCGACTTCAACTACGGCACCACAGGCGCGTCCAGCATCGGGCTGCGGTTCGACCAGTCGCTGGACGCCTCGTCGGTGCCGGCGGCGTCGGACTTCATCCTGCGCTACCGGGGCCCGCAGCCTCCGGCCGCGTGCGGCTGCTCCGACTCAGTGAACGACGTCAGCATAAGCAGCGTGAGCATCAGCGGCGCCGTGGTGACTCTCCGCCTCAACCGCTACGTCGCCTACTACGGGCTGTTCTCGCTGGAGTATCGCCCCGGCGCCAACCCGCTGCGTTCCGCGTCCCGTCAGGTAGACGTGGAGCGGTTCTCCGAGCCCTACGTGGGGTGGCGGGACGACGTTTCCGAGATTGATTTCGCAGAGCATGAGGTTGACGTCGACGAGAACGCAGGCCGGCAGACCGTGACCTTTGAACGCATATCCACTCGATCCACGCCGGTAGGGGTTGAGACGTACGCGCGGCTATCGGTCGAAGACGCTGACCGAAATCCGCTGCCGCTGCGCAACGATTACATTTCCCTGTCCAGCGATCTCGTCACAATTCCAGCGTTCTCCAACACGGTGGAGGTGCCGCTGACCATCCGAAACGACCAGGTTGTTGAGGGCGGAACCCAGCGCGTATATCTCCAAATCTCCCCCTCTCCGCGCAACGACAACCTCAGGGGTCTGCGTGGAACAAGCAGGATTAACGTGAACTCCGAGCAGGAATGGCGCATCACCGACGACGACGAGACCCTCGTTAAAGTGGCCAACGCAGTGCGGAAGACGGTGAGCGGACAGACGCGCTATGTGGCGTCCTACACGGCGCGCGAAGGACAGGAGATAGAGATACCCCTCATCCTGGACCCCAAACCGGTCTCGGCGTCAATCACCGTCGACCTCACCATGGACGGCGACAGCACGGCCAACGGCGACGACTTCGATTGGCTGGGCGCTGCCAGCAGTGCAACCAAAGTGTCTGTGGAATTTGACCCCCTGACCCGCCGCGCGGTGGCAACGCTCATGGTCCTTGCCGACACCGACGACGGCGAGGGCGACGAGACACTGCTCTTCCGTCTGGACGGGTTTGGCCTCGCGGCGACTGACGGCGTCGACGCGGCGGACAACCACTACGTCGAGATCACCATCCGCGACCTGCCGGCAGCGCCGGCCAACCTGACGGCCGCAGCGGGCACGAACAGCATCACCCTGAACTGGGACGCGGTCACCGGCGCCACGCGCTACAACGTGCTCAGGCGCACGGCGGACCAGACCGCGTTCTCGCGCCTCGCCTCGGCAACCACCAACACCTACGTGGACCGTGGAGCACGGGTGGACGTCACCTACCACTACCAGGTGCAGGCAACGAACACGGCCGGAACCAGCCCGTCCTCGGCGGAGGCCTCGGCGGTCATCCTGCCGCCGTTGCCGCCGGCTCCCACCGGTTTCAAGGCGACGGTCGAGGAGGGCCCGCAGGTTGCGTTGAGCTGGAACGCGGTGTCAGACCGTTACCTGACCGGGTATCGGGTGAGCCGGGGCGGTACGGAGTTGACCACGCTGGACGCCCGGACCCGGGAGTACACCGATACTGGTGTCACCGTGGGCACGACCTACGCCTACACCGTGGTCGGGGTGAACTCCGCGGGAGACGGGCCGAGCGCGACGGTGAGCATCGAGGTGACGGCCATCGTCGACGGGGTCCGCACTCCGGGGAACCTGCGCGCGGAGGCGGCGTCGGACGGCATCACGCTGCATTGGGACGCCGTCGACAACGCGATGCGGTACCGCGTCCACCGGAAGGGTCCTGGGGATACTGCCTACAACTATTATATGTCCACCAACGCGACGTCTCTGTGGGACGACCGGGTGACCCACGGAGAGACCTACTCCTACAAGGTGCAGGCGGAGGATTGGGACTTCAACAAGGGGGCGCTCTCCGACGCCGTCGATGCGACGGTGCCGCAGCCAATATACCCGCCACGGAATTTCACGGCCGAGCTGGACGCAAGCAACAGCAAGACGGTCAACCTCACCTGGGACGCGCCAACATCCGGCGCTTACACACTCACCGGCTACAAACTGGTGCGCTCCAAATATCTCCACGAGAACGCCCTCATCGCAACGCTCGGCGCATCTGTAACCTCGTATCAGGACACCGACACGTCCTGGGACCTGGGGCATGAGTACCGGTTGATCGCAATCTACTCAGGCAACAGGGAGAGTGAGCCGGCGCGACTCAACATCCGCACGCCGCGACAGCCGCCATGGAAAGTGAGCGGACTGACAGTTACCACCGACGGCGCAACCGTAACCCTCACGTGGGACCGCGAAGGGAGCGGGCGAGCCACCGGCTACAAGGTGTTCCGCAAGAGCACCCACGGCTCTGAAGGCCTCGACCAGTACACCGAGATCGCCGATGTATCCGGCCGCGACACCACTACATACCAGGACGGCGCCGTGACCTCCGGGCAAGACTATGCCTACCGGGTCGTGGCCACCGACAACGGCTATGACGGCTCCCCATCCGACAACGTGGACGTCACCGTCGAAGCTCCGCCATAACCGCCTGAAGGCATTCAGAGGAGGACCTGAACAATGACTAGCGGAAACTGCCTGAACATCTTTGGCGCCATCCGACTGCCGCTCCTGGCGCTGGCGTTGATGGCGCTCTTCGCCGTCCTCGTGCTGGCCCTATCGGCCGTCCATCTCGCACACGCGCAGGAACCCGACACCGTTGCTCCAAAGTTTGTCAGCGCCAGGACCGACAGCGACGGAGCCTACGTCATAGTCACTTTCAGTGAAGACATCTTTCTCAGTCCGGTCGTGCGTTATGCCATAGAAAAGCTTCAAATCAAGCCTTACCAGTTCCCCAAGGCGGTCATGGACGTGACCGTGGACGGCCATAATGACGTGCTGACCGACTACGTCTTCATTAGCGGCAGTGAGCTCTGGATGAGCCTGTCAGCCCACGTATCCAGCGGCCAGGAAGTGAAGGTGGCCTATGACAACATATTCGCACAGTCCGGTGGGGGCATTTTCGTCGACGCTTCAGGTAATGCCGCGCCGTACTTCTCCTTCCAACCCGTCAAGAACAATTCCACTTTGTCCGGCGATATCGATAGAACGCCCGACTACGCGCTGTCCGTTAGTGAGCTCACAATCCCGGAGGGTGGCAGCGCAACGTACACCGTGGTTCTTGTATCGCAGCCCACACAGGACGTTCACGTTAGGGTGAGTCCGTTCAAGACCCTCGTAACGTCTGTCGACATAGTTCCTTTCACCCCGGACAACTGGGATACGCCTCAAACGGTCACCGTATCCACCTACGAGGACGACGACCCCTTCGATGCCTGGGGAGTCGTCCACCACTACCTGGAGTGGGATGAGGACGGATATTCGGTGACCAATGAGGACTATTGGGTGGGTATTGACGTCGTGGTGGATGACGGAGACCTTCCTCTCCCGGTGACCGGGAACATCTTGAACGCGTTCCAAGAGGGAGGAGCGACATCCGTGGCTTCCTATACCGCGTCAGGCGCTGGAGATTCGACCGTTACCTGGTCCCTGCTGGGGGAGGACAGCGACGATTTCTCTATAAGCGATTCCGGCGTGCTCTCCTTCAACTCGCCGCCCGACTATGATAGTCCGTCGGACAGCGAGGCGGACAATGTGTATGAGCTGTTCGTCGAGGCTTCCACCGATTCCTCACTCGGCTTCCTGCCCGTAGTCGTGATCGTAATCGAACGGTCGAACACCCCGGCCACCGGCGCCCCGACCATCACCGGAACCGCCCAGGTGGGACAGACCCTGACGGCCGACACGTCCGGCATCTCCGACGCCGACGGCCTGGACAACGTCTCCTACAGCTACCAGTGGATTTCCAATGACGGGACTACTGACACCGACATCGACGGGGCGACAAGCTCCACCTACGAGGTCCAGTCATCCGACAACGGCAAGGTCATCAAGGTTCGTGTCACCTTCACAGACGATGCCGGCAGCGATGAGTCGCTGACCAGCGCTGGAACGTCGGCGGTGGTCATGGGAGGGCTGTGATGAGCACTGCGAGAACACCGGGATTCTTTAGGGGGGCGGTCATTCTTGTGATGGCGCTGGCCCTTGCACTGCTGGCCGGTCTGCTGCTGGCAGCCCCACCTGCTCTCCAGAGTGTTTCGGCGCAACAGGGGAGCCCGGACCTGGTGGTGACGAAACCGGGTGTCGATATGAGGGTCAGGCCCGGGGCGACGTTCACGCTGGCGCCTACGGTGAGGAACATCGGTGACGCGGAATCGGCGGCGACGACGCTGCGCTACTACAGCGGCTACACCGGCAGTGAGGAGTACGGGCAGTCCATTGGCGGGCTGGACGTGGAGGAGGGCACCGACGGGATCGGTGCCCTCTCGGCGGGAGGCGAGAGTAGCCAGTCCATAGAACTGACCGCGCCCACCACACTCGGCGACGCCCATGGCCACTACTCCTACGGCGCTTGCGTGGACAAGGTTGAAGGCGAGCCCGCCACGACGAACAACTGCTCGAATCGCATAGGGGTGAGGGTCACGTTCTGGCCGGAACTGACGATGTCGGCTTCGGCGCCTGCAATGGTAAGACCCGGACGGCAGTTCACGCTGTCGGGGACGTTGGCCAACGAGGGCGACGCGGTAGCTTCGCGGCGGTCTATGGGAACTAATGCCGGGCTTGTGGTCAGATTCTACCGGTCGGAAGACTCTACTATTACGACTTCGGACACGAATATCTCAGGAGCAGGGTTTAGTTTCGGCAGAGAAATCGCCGCGGGGAGCTCCAGTACCAATGAAATTGACCTAACAGCGTCTTCAACGCCCGGCACCTACTACTACGGCGCGTGCTTCGTCAACACACTGTTATTCGAGTGGGACACCACGAACAACTGCTCGGAGGCCGTGGAGGTGACCGTCAAGGGGTATCCGGAGCTGACGATCGGGGGCGGCTACGAATACAGTCCACCGCTTGTGCCGGGTGGGACCTTCACCCTGACCACGCGTCTGGAGAACGAGGGAGACGGCGAAGCCGAGGCCACGACCCTCCGGGCCTACCGGTCCGAGGATATCATGATCACGACGTCGGACACAGAGCTGGCCACGAAGGAAATCGACGCGCACGCGCCGGGAGACATCACGCATCACGAGTTCAACCTGACCGTGCCGGATTCACCAGGCACGTACTACTTCGGCTCGTGCGTGGACGCGGTGACGGATGAGTCGGACACGACCAACAACTGCATGCCGTACGCTGCAACGCTGGTAGTCAATAGCCCGGCCACCGGCGCCCCCACCATCAGCGGAACGGCCCGGGTGGGACAGACCCTCACGGCCGACACGTCCGGCATATCCGACGCCGACGGGCTGGCCAACGTGACCTACAGCTACCAGTGGCTATCCAGCCGAGACACCGAGATCGACGGGGCAACAAGCTCCACCTACACGCTCCAGACAACCGACAGTGGCAAGGTCATCAAGGTACGGGTCACCTTCACCGACGACGCGGGCCATGATGAGTCGCTGACCAGTGCGGGAACGGCCGCCGTTGTGGCGGCAAATACGCCGGCCACCGGCGCCCCCACCATCAGCGGAACGGCCCAGGTGGGACAGACCCTCACAGCCGACACGTCCGGCATATCCGACGCCGACGGGCTGACCAATGTTTCCTACAGCTACCAGTGGCTGGCCGACGACGCCGACATCGACGGGGCGACAAGCTCCACCTACACCGTCCAGTCATCCGACAACGGCAAGGTCATCAAGGTTCGGGTCACCTTCACCGACGACGCGGGCCATGATGAGTCGCTGACCAGCGCGGGGACGGCTGCGGTGGTGATGGGAGGGTTGTAGGGTGTTGGATTGATGAGCAGCAGGATGTTCCACTTCGGGTTAATCGCGGCGCTTTTCCTCCTTGCACCAATGCTGTTTATCGCTTGCCAAGACAGCGATGCAGGGCTGTCCCGAGCCGAGATCCAGGAGATAGTCCGCGCGGAGATGGCTCAGTCTCCAACTCCCGCCACGGCTGAACCCTCGCTGACATCAGCCGACGTGGAGGAGGCCATCCGCAGGGCGTTGGAGGGCATGTCCCAGCCCGAGTCGGGTCTGTCCGTGAGCGAGGTGGAGGAGATTGTCAAAGCCGCCCTCAAGGACCTCCCGCAGCCTCAACCGCAGAGCGGCCTCACGTCTGCCGAGGCCGAAAGGATAGCCCGCGGCGTCGTGGCCTCCATCCCGCCCAGGTCCGCCCCCGCCGACTACACCAAGTTCTTCGTCAACAACGCCATCAGCCGCTATGAGACCCAGGGCCTCGACGCCACCCTCGCCTACTACAACCAGGAACAGAGCGTCGACGGCCAGTGGTACGTCTTCATCATCGACGAGAACGATCTTGTTATCGGGCATCCTGACGCCCACCGTCTGGGCCTGGACCTGAAGGGCTGGGTGAGCATCGACGCCAACGGCTATAACTTTGGACCGGAGATGTTGTCTGCCACCGAGGATGGCAAATGGGTGTCCTACGTGTTCAGGAATCCAGAGAGCGGAGGCGTCGGCTCAGGGAATTTCGGCGACCTGGAACTAAAGAACGTTTGGGTAGTGCGTCACGACGGACTCCTGTTCGCCTCCGGCTGGCACATCGACGCTGACGAGTTCACGAGGCAGCTGGTTTCCGTCGCGGTGGACACGTTCCGGGAGGGAGGGCTGGCTGCGACGGTCGCCTACTTCGCCAGTCCGGGGAGCGCCCTGGCCGGACTGGAAGCAGCCATCGACTACTACAATGCCGCCGAGACCGTAGATGGGCAGTGGTTCGCCTTCATAGGTGATCCGGCCGGTAAGGTGGCGGCACACTCGGACCCGTCGAAGATCGGACTGGACATTCAGCAACTGTTCGGTTCTGTGTCCCTCGAGGTCACGCCTGACGGCAATTGGGTCGCAACCGAGTCCCTGCGCGTGTGGCTGGCGGAATACGACGGCTTTGTGTTCGGCTCAGGCTGGCGCCGCGAGTAGTCCGATAGATGAGCGGCGGGTAGTCCTGCCCCCCCCCCCCCCCCGCTTCCGGGCAACAATAGAGGCCCGCACAGATGGATAGGCGGAGTGGGAGGAGCGCCAGCTCCTCGTGCTGACCGCATTGCGGCTGGGGTCGCATACGAGACCGTGGAGGAGCAGAACGCATGGACAAGAAAACGGGACCGGCAACGCAATCGCCGTCCTCCTACGCGGCGCGCGTGTTCGGCGAGGAGGCCGCGGGCAACTACGGCGTAATGGGCCGGTTGATGGAGATCAACCGGCTCCCGGTCGGCGATCTGGGGCTGCTCACGGTCGGTTTCCGCATCACGGACCGGCCCGGCGAGAAGTGGACCCGGCGCTTCAACCGGTTCAAGTACGGCGAACCTGCCGCCGCGAAGGCGGCCATCCGCACGTTCTGCGCGGCGTTCGAGGACTTCCTCCCCGCCGGGAACCCGCGCGTCGTCGTCGTCTCCTCGGTCTCCTCAGGGCAAAATATTGCGCAAAACGACACGCTGGCGTCGAAACTGGCGTCCACGCTTGCACTATCCCGCGGCTGGGAGTGGCTTCCGCATCACATTACCAAGGACCGGCATCCCAGTATCACCGGCATCGCCTCCGCGGCCGAGCGGGACGCCACCGTGGAGGGGGTGTACCTGGCTTCCCCCATCGGAGGCGAACCCGGCCTGGTGATCGTCGTCGACGACTTCTGCACGCGGGAGCGACGCTCGCGGACATCGCCCGCGCGGTCCGGGAGTGCAACCCCGGATGGAAGGTTCAGGGGGCCAGCTTCGCCAAGGTTGAGCGCGCCGCCTACTGGAAAGGCGAGCTGACCAACGCACACATCCCCGACTCGCTGGATGCCGTCTGGCGCTGGGACCCGGGCGAGTCGCCCTTCCGTTGAACCGCAACAAGGCCTGCATACATTGCCGGCGCCCTAGGCCGCACACCCCGCAAACGCAAAAATTGCCCACATATGGATGGGCTGGGGACGCCATCTAAGAACCAGCCCGTCTTGAGAGGAGGCGAGAATGCAAGGGTTTAGATCGGTTAGTACGAAATTAGGAGAAGAGATGGGCGAACGAGGTGCCAAGAATATGTGGGTGCTAAGGAGTATCGGCATTTCCGAATCTATTCCCGTCTTGTTCGTGGCCCTCGCGGTGCTATCCGGCATACTCGTGACGGGTTGTTCCGATGAACAGAGCTCCGGCTCCGCCGATACCGCAACGCCCGTCTCCTCCCCAACGATTACCGAAACTCCTACCTCGCCCGATTCGGAGGTCGGTGAAACACGAGAGCTTACCGAGGAGTCGGAGGGAAGTTCGTTGATCTTCGCCTCCGTCAGCGCCGGTGGGTTCCACACCTGCCAGGTGAAGACCGACGGCGCCATCGAGTGCTGGGGCGCGAACGTGGACGTCGATGGCAACGTTATCGGCCAGGCCACGCCACCGTCCGGGGAGTTCACCACAGTCAGCGCAGGAGGCGCCCACACCTGCGGCGTGAAGACCGACGGGTACGTTGCCTGCTGGGGCAGTCAGGCCCGAGGGCTGGTCGCGGTGCCGCGGAACTGATGGAGGCTTGTCGTGTTGCATTTTGCTTCGCATCCTCTGTGCATCTCCCGGTACTGTGGGACCGCGGCCTCGTACTCCTTCGAGACGTGTTCGAGGTCAATTTCCAGGGGACTTCGGGCTGAGCGAAATCTGGCATGAAATCAAACGAGCGTATCAGGGTACTGGTAGTAGACGACCACTCCATAGTTAGGGAGGGGCTGAAATACGTCCTGGAGCAGTCTGGAGAGTTTGAGGTTGTGGGACAGGCGGGGGACGGCGAGGAGGCAGTCAGAGTGGCGGCCGAGGTGTCTCCGGACCTGGTGGTGATGGACGTCATGATGCCGAGGAAGGACGGAGTGGAATCCTGCCGCGAAATCATTGAGTCCGCCCCAGAGACGCGTGTCGTCATGCTGACGGTCGCGAACGAGGAAACGGCGGTGCTTGAGGCGGTAGCCGCCGGTGCGACCGGGTACCTTCAGAAGGAAACCAACAGGGAACGGCTTCTTTCGACGTTGCGAGGCGTATTCCGGGGAGAGCTTCGCTTGCCCGCTGAAGCTGTCCGGGGCGTGATCGCAGCGATCCGCGATGTCTCAGAGGCGGGCGATGCGGCCGATGCCGCCGGCCTGACTGCGAGGGAGCGGGAGATACTCGTCTCCTTTGCTGGGGGCATGTCTTACACCCGGATAGCGGAACATAGGGGCGTCAAGCCGGTGACCGTGCGGAACGCCATCTACGGCATCCAGCACAAGTTGGGCGTCACGTCGATGCAGGGCCTGGTGCTATGGGCAGCTCGGAACGGGCTGCTGGATGACTATGACCCGGAGGGCTAGGGATATGCACCCGGGGAATCGGCGGTGTTCGGAAGTGGAGATGACTCGAGGATCCCCCTACAGCCGGGCAATCCACATGGTCACGTCGGCGGCAAGTGCCGTTGGCATGATGGGCTGGGAGCGCAGCGACGGCGACCCGGACGGGTTGAGATTCCTCGCGCGGACCTTCGTCTGGGCGCGCTGGCTCATCCTCGCCTTCGGTCTGATGGTTTGGGTGTACCGATCTGTGGATTGGCTGGAGACGTTTCCGCCGTATCTGCCGGGACTGTTGCTGCTGGTAGGACTAAACGGATACACGCACTACCGGCTGGCGACGGAGAAGGCCGTGACACGGGGCTGGATTCTCCTGAATGCGACGCTCGATGTGTTCATACTTTCGGGCGCCGTGGCAATAGGCGGGGGATTCAGTCAGCAGTACTTGCACCTACTGTACTACCCTCAGCTTGCCGGATACGCGGTGGTTCTCACGTCCTTCCGGCTGACGATGGCCTGCGCGACCTTTGTGGCCGTTCTGTATCTGGTAATCAGCCTGGCCATTGGGGACAGCATCGACACTGCGGCGGCAGAGGAGAGGACCCTGCTCGCCCGGATTCTCGTCATGTATACGGTGGCCGCAATCGTCAACGTCATCGCCAGGTTCGAGCGAATGAGGTGGAGGCAGTCCGTCGAGCGCGAGCGCGAGCTGCAGCGTGAGCGGGTCGAGTTCTCCCAGACGATTCACGACACCACAGCCCAGTCGGCGTACATGATCGGTCTCGGCATCGACACCGCCAGGGCCCAGACCGGGGATACCAACCCGGAGCTGGCCGCTACCCTCGAGGCGACCTCCCGGCTGTCTCGCTCCGCCATTTGGGAGCTGAGACACCCCATCCACATGGGCGGCATCTACGAGGGTCGTTCGTTGAGTTCCGCTCTCAAATCCCACGCCGCCAGTTTCACCAACGTCACGTCCGTGCCCTGTGAGTTGACGCAGACTGGTGTCGAGCCGTCCCTCTCAACCGAGACCAGGGGCCTGCTCTTCTCCATCGCTCACAACGCGCTCACCAACGCCTACCGCCATGCCGAGGCAGGCAGGGTGGCGATCCACCTCGCGTGTGAGAAGGAGGAGGTGCGGCTATCCGTGCTGGATAACGGAATAGGGCTTCCCAGCGACTATGCGCAGCGCGGCCACGGCTTCGAGAACATGGACAGGGACGCCCAGCGATTGGGAGGCCGCCTTGTCGTCGAAAACAGGGGCGCCATGGGCGGCGCGACCGTGACGTGTGTGATTCCGCGAGGCGGGGCCTAGCCATTCCGCAGTAACGGCTCGCAGGGGTACTGGCGGCTAAGCTCCAGTGTTCCTGTTCCCCTGCTGGCACGGCGCAAGTTGACAGAGTAGGGCACTTGGGGCGCGCGACCCACGAACATTTACCGCCCAAGATAGGGCAAATGCCCTAGATGGCCAGGGCATTTGGTAATTGTTTGCTGCGATGTTGTGATCTTACAGTGGCACTGTAAGTTGTCAAATTAAGATCATGGGGACTTCCTGTGAACAACATCGCTAGACCCTGGATCCCAGCCATACTTGCTCTATCGGTCGTTCTCTTGGCCATGTCCGTTGCAGCCTGTGGAGGCAGCGAAGAGGTTCGGGAGGATGTGCCCGCAACGCCCGTCTCCTCCCCGACGATGACCGAAACTCCTACCTCGCCCGATTCGGAGGGCGGTGAGACAGCAGACAGACAGGCTGAATCAGCGGAGTTTAGATCAGTCAGTGCAGGCTTCGCCCACTCCTGCGGAATTGAAACCAAGGGTGGAGTTGTCTGCTGGGGGATCAATAGCCATGGACAATCATCCCCTCCTGCCGGTTCGTTCACTTCAATTTCCGCTGCTGCCCAACATACCTGCGGGGTGAGACTCGACGGGTCGCTGACTTGTTGGGGCAACACTGGCCTCGGACCGGCCACCCCCCCGCGTAGTCTCTTTTCCACCGTCACTTCCGGGTTGGTTTTTACGTGCGGGTTGAGCACCGACGGTTCCATAGTATGTTGGGGCCAAAACGAGACAGAAATCCCGGGTTACAGAGGGCAATTCGTATCCGGTCTCACCGACCAGCCGGCAGGACCGTTTACTGAAGTTGACGCAGGACACCTCCATACTTGCGGAATCAGGGCGAACGGATCGGTAACTTGCTGGGGTCTTAATTCTGATGGTCAAGCCACTGCACCCTCCGGTTCCTTTTCTTCTATCAGCGCCGGTGCAATACACACTTGTGGACTCAGAAACGACGGCTCCCTGCAATGCTGGGGGGATGATGAGCATGGCCAGGCCTCGCCACCAACCGGTATGTTCACCTCCGTCACCGCTGGGGATGGTCATACCTGTGGCGTAAGGACCAACGGGGTAGCAGCCTGCTGGGGTCGGAATGAAGATGGAGAAGCAACTCCGCCCAGTGACTCCTTTGCCTCGCTCAGCGCCGGGACAGCCTACACCTGCGGTGTCAGGACTAACGGCTCCGTTGCCTGCTGGGGTTCCAACCACGCTCCAGACGGAACGTTTATTGGCCAGGCCACCCCGCCCACTGTTCTAGAATCGCGGCTAACGGGCAAGACTCTGCCCACCGCTGCACCTCGCTCACTCCCGGCCACACCCATTCCAACATCCACAACCCCGTGCGGCGGCTACGAGAATCTTCTGGAAGGTATCCGGTCTGGAAGCCCTGAGGTTGTTCGGTGTCTGCTAGCGGAACCTGGAGCGGACGTGAACCAAACTACCCCGTTTGGTAGCAGTCCCCTTAGCATCGCCTTAGCAGACGGTCATGAGGAGTTGATACGGATACTTATCGAGGCCGGGGCCAACCCGGACACCTTGGACCCCAACGGGAATCCGCTGATTCAAGTGGCCGTCCGCCGAGAGAATGCCGAAATTGTGAGGCTCCTGCTCCAGGGTGGGGCCGATCCCAATTCAAAAGACGCCGCCGATCATCCGGCCACCCTCGTCGCCATCGTCGGGAACAATCCCCACATGGTGCGGCACCTTCTTGACTATGGGGCGGACCCGAATGGCACGAACTTTCTGGGCAACCCGATTCTTCACGAGGCCATCCATCTTCGCGTCGATCCCGAAATCGTGCGCGTCCTCGTCGAAGCCGGGGCGGACGTCAACGCAATTGAGAAACCGGCGCGCTTCTCCGTTGGTGGTGAGAACACCGCCATTGGAGCGGCTGTTGAGTGGGGCAACCTGGTGGTTATAAGAGTCCTTGTGGAAGCCGGGGCAGATGTACGGGCAAAGTCCGAGCCGTTTGCGGCATCGGCGATTCAGTTAGCCGCAGGCAAACCGGAGATCTTGGAGATACTGGCAGGTTCTCCTCGGCCGACTCCAACCGCACAGCAGAGCCAGCCTTCACCCGTTGCCACAGCCACCACCGAGCCGTGCGACGGTCACCTCGAATTGCGGCATGCCATCTCCTTCGGGGATGTAGAGATCGCTCGATGCCTGGTTGAAGAACTGGATGCGGATGTCAACGCCACGGACGACCGAGGCAATCCGATGCTCTACTGGGCGATCATCGCCCGTGAGGAGGCTGTGGAACTTGTGGGGCTGCTTGTCGGAGCCGGAGCGGACGTCAACGCCACGGACGGCGACGGCAATCCGTTGCTCTACTGGGCGATTCTGGAAGACGACCCTGAAATCCTTCGGGTGTTGGTGCAAGCCGATGCCGACGTTAACGCCAAAGATGAAGATGGCAATCCCATGCTGTTCCAGGCAATTCTGCAAGACGAACCGGTGGAATGGGTGCAGATCTTAGTAAATGGAGGTGCGGATGTCAACGCGAAGACAGATCGTGGAGATTCGATGCTCTACTGGGCTAGGTTGGAGGGAAATGCTGAAGTCGTCCAAATATTGACCGCTGCCGGAGCGGTGGATTAGACGTTGACGCTTTGAGATTCAGTGAAGATGGGCCCCGCGTGCACCGCATGCCCGGACGCCGAGGTCGGGGAACACCTGGGAGTGCAATTCTACGGCTGGGGACAAGCCAAGGCGCCCTCCGGGGCGTTCGCCTCCGTCAGCGCCGGGAATGAACACACCTGCGGGTTGAGGACTGACGGTCTGGTTGAATGCTGGGGTGGCGAAGAAGATGAGCCAGAACCAGCTATGCCACCTGCGCCGCCGACGCCCTTGCCTTTGGGGACCGAAGAGGGTCAGGGCGCGCCACTGTGGTCATGGCAAACTGAAGGCTCTGGCGACACCCGAATGACCATCGAGCTAGACGAGGGCTCCTACCTGGTGGAAATGACCGTCACGAACAACCAGGACTGCAGCTCTGGTGAGTGCAAGCCCGGCGACTTCCAGGTTGTTATCTGGTCTGAAGACCTCAACAGTGTCACAAGCCCATACATAGGCAACGCCGTGGATGCTATTGGCAAGGCTGTGATTGTCGTTGGGAATGATCCTGGGGACGACCTGCCACCCGGGTCACAACTCATGGTTGTATCCAGCTTCGGCGATTGGACGATCACGTTTACCAAGAAAGAGGAGTAAGGAGAGTCAATTGGGGGGAAGGAGCGCTGCGTGCGAGGCATTATGAAAAGAGTCAGGGCACACCACCTGCGAGATGAAAGAGCCCAGAGCAGAGTCGCTTATTGGGCCCTGATGACCTGACGGGAAGGTGGGCGACCACTTCCCGCTCACCGACGGCGCGGCTAGCCCTGAGCCTGTAGAACGGAGACAAGTACGCAAGGTGTCAAGAGGATGTACGTGCTAAAGAAAAACGGCCTTCCCAGAACCATTGCCTCCTTGGTCGTGGCCCTAGCGTTGCTATTCGCCACACTCCTGATGAGTTGTTCGGATGAACCGAGCTCAAGGCCGCCGGACGAGATGGACCAGGGTTCATTCATCAACTTGCTGGCGCTTATCCCCCTCACCGAGGCAAGCCGGGGCGAAGTGTTCATCAACGACTACGCGCGAGCGCGAGGAGCGCGCGACATCGAGGCTCCAAGGGTCGCCGCAAGCGCCGAGGAACTGGAGGAATACGTGCTCGCGCTCAACAAAACAGGGCTGGCCCCGGGGCCCTGGATAAGCGGATACAACAAGTACGCCATTGGTTCTGTCCAAATGAAAGGGTTCGTCGACACCACCGTTGCCCAACTGGAGGAGGCGAGACACCTGGGATTCGGCATCGGGGATGTGAACCAGAGCATCATGGCTGGGATTCCGCCCTATATCCTGGAGGCCGCAACGGGGCGTATCGACGCCAAGGCCACCGACAGGGCGCTCGCCGCGTGCGCCGAGTGCCCGGATGCCGAGATTAGGGAACACCGGGGAGTGCGATTCTACGGCTGGGGAGCAGACGAAGAGGTTGACATTTCAATGAGTCTGCACCCGCCAGCATACGATTTCCTGGGCAGGGGCGGCCGGATCGCAATGCTGGACTCCCTTGTCCTCAGGACCATAGATACGCCGGGCATGAGGTCCCTTATCGACGCCTATCGTGATGAAGGCGACTCCCTGGCGAACGCCCCCGACTTTGCGCTGGCTGCCGGGATACTGGACGCGCTGGATGTGTACTCGGCGCTGTTGGTGGGCAATGTGGAGGACCTTGGCTTCCCTGGCGACTTGGGCGCCGGGGGCGCAGACGCTACGTACACCCTGCTCGGGACGGGCGTCGGAAATGACGAGGACGGCCTCTACACGGTCCTGGTCTTCGTCTACGAAAGCGAAGATGTCGCAAGGAGCAAGGTTGAGGTATTCGAAGAGTGGTTGCCCGAAGCGAATAGCGTGGTTAGCGGCAGGCCCTGGACGGAGTTCTTCCCAGCGAGCGAATTCTGGAATGACGGTAGGGCGCTGGTCGCCAGGCTGCGCACCGAGCACCCCCAGATTTGGAATAGCTTGGTGTTTGATCGGGAGAACCTGCTGTGGCCCAAATAGAGGAGACCTATCAGCGAAGGCCCGCACAACTAAAATGACCAGAGACTGAAAGCGCTGGGAAAAGTCAAAGCGTTGGAGAGCCGACTTGGCATTGAAGTCGCTATCACGAGGAGAATAATCTTATGCTAAAGAAGACCCTAGCCGTTGTTGGCATTTGCGTCAGTCTAGTGCTTCTCGTCTGGCCACTAATGATGGTTGCAGGCGGAGCGCTTCTCGATCCTATGGGCGCACTTGCTGCACTGTCTATGCTCGCCGTGTTCGCAAGCATCGGTGTGGGGTGCGTCCTGGCCCTTCTCGATAGACACCGCACCACCAGAGTCAGACTGCTGGCTGCCGGAACCGTCGTTGGCTGTCTAATGGCGGTATACGCCTTTTGGAGGTTTGCGACTTACGAAGACTCTGGTGGGTTGGACCTTGGGGACGTAGGTTGGTTTATGGCAGCAATTGCCTACTCCATCGGTACGGTCGTTGGTGGCCTGGCTTGGCTGTCCTTTAGGAGAGGTTCAGGGAGCTAACGATTACGAATCGCTACATCACCGAATTCACCGCCCGGATAATAGGCAGGCGTCTCACCTACGAGGAGCTGACATCATGACGAAGCAAGACGTGAAGTCTTTCGCGGTCGGTACTCTTTTCAGAGTGCCGTCCGGGTTCAATGGGCGTTATCGCAGCTTTCTGGTATGCCAGCGGAGTTTCAGCACCGATGTCTAAAGGCAGCCGTGGTGGCGGCGGTTGGGGACCTGCTCTAGATGGTGAAGGCGCGATAGCGCTGTTGATTGTAGCGGCGATCGTGTTGTTGCCCATCGCTGTGATCGTAGGAATATGTTGGCTGTTGTGGAAGGGCTATTTGTTCGTCTTGGAAGGGCTGTTGGGGAAGTGCCGTCACCACGCGCATGCTGTGTACAAGCCGGAGCACAGGCTATGTTTCTGCGGTGAATGTGGTGTGTGGCAGACCGTAGATAAATCGCAAATGGCCTTGGATTATAGCGTGATCAGTGGCCCCCGGTGGGTCCCAATTGAGGAATTGGAGTGGCATCCAAGCGAGACCAGATCGAAGTATTGCGACCACCCCAAGCCTGCCCAAATCGTTGAAACCCAGGATGACATAGTCGGGATCTGTCCTGATTGCGGTTGCTGGCGAGAGCATTGGAGGACTGATGACGGGAGAATTATACCGTCGAGGGATTCTTGGGAGCCTGCCGACACACTCCCGGTACGTTACAGACTCAAGATTTGGCGTGATCGGTCTACGAACTGATCCCTGCCGACGAGGGCTACACCTTCCAGGTCGAGGTCTCATCCTCCGACGACGCGGGCAATTCGGAGTCCTTGGCTTCTCCGATGCGGACCCTTGATTTGTGCGCAACGGGACAAGTTCGAGGCGGGCTAGGCACACATAGTGAATGGCCTGGACTACCTTGTCGATACCGCAGAGTTTGGTCGAGGACATATGCAACACACAACCGGGAGAACCGAAATGCCGCTGTATTCTGTTCTGCTGAGTATCCACGGCCGGATCGACCGCGGGACTTTCTGGCTGAAGGGCGTCATGCCATGCCTCCTAGCCTATTGCCTTGTCCTCCCACTCTACGTGGTTATGGCTGTGCTTGAAGAAGCGGACAGCACCCTGGCGGCTCTGGTGGGTCTTCTTTTCGTGACGCCTCTTGCGCTTGGTTTGATCGTGTTGATGCTCTGGTCCCCCATCGCAATCTGCGTCAAGCGATTGCGCGACATTGGTCACTCTCCGTGGTGGGTGCTCGTGCTCCTGTTTTTCTGACCTCTTCTTCCGGTGTTCATCTTGTATCTGGGTATAAGGAAGGGGAAGTCAGAGCCTATCTCAGAAGGCAGAGTCCTCGGATACTCCGATGCCGACGCTTGATTCGTGCGCAACATGCGAACCACTGTGATTGATTGGGCGCAATTCGGAAAGGTGCTATTGCGCATACCGTCAGCAAATGACTACTGAAACAGGCCTAGAATGGACATTATCGCAGGCACATTGAGCGGGCATTTTCGCCGGACATCAGCACTAGTTTCCTGGAGGTCGAAGTGGTGCGAACCAGTATCGTAAGTTCCTTACTGAGACACATACGCGGGTCTCTGGTCAGCGGAGCGCTGCTCCTTCTGCCGGTTGCCCTGACCTATTTGATCGTCAGCTTCGTGTTCGATCTGGCGGATGGCGTCCTGCGACCCTGGATTGAGTGGATTGCCGGGCAGTTCGGTTTTCACTTGTCGTTGCCGGGTCCCGGCATCGTTGCCGCAGTCATCATCGTGTACCTGATAGGAGCTCTTGTATCTCTTAGGTTCGGCAGAACGGCGGTCAACCGGGCCCGGGAATCCCTGCTGCGGATACCGCTTGTCGGGGCGGTCTATTCTGCTAACCGGCAGCTGATTGAGTCCTTTTCTGGTACCAGTGTCACCGGCTTTAAGCGGGTAGTGCTGGTGCAATTCCCCCGGGCCGGTGCATGGAGCCTTGGCTTCCTAACCGGGATAGCTGATACGGAAGGCGTGGAGAAACTGATCATGACCTACGTGCCCACCGCGCCCCTCCCTAACTCTGGATTCGTAGTACTAATGCCGCCCCAAGACGTGCTGGACGCGGACCTTACGGTACCGGATGCCATGCAGCTTATATTCTCCGGAGGCATCGTCTCCCCTACGACGGTCAAGACCAGGATGATAGACGTTGCCGAGGTCGAGGAGCAGATTCGGCAGGACGCCCAAGAAGGTTAGACGAACGACAGTCGGACCTTCGACTTAGCGGAGACTAAACGAGACTGGACTTGGAGGAGAGTGACTTGAGCAGACTGAATTCGCCAGTATCGAACTTTGCTCTAACCCCTGTCCTTTGCTTCGTGCTAGTGATTTCCTGCTTCTCAATGGCCTGTGGCTCCGGTGGCAAGTCCCACGAGACTGACCGCGAGGCGCTCGAAGCCCTTTACCATGCCACAGACGGCCCCAACTGGCTCCGTAACTCCAACTGGTTGGACGATGCCCCCTTGGAAGATTGGTATGGTGTGTCAACTGACGAGGACGGCAGAGTAACCAGGTTGGAGCTTCCTGGCAATGAGTTGAGGGGATTGATTCCAGCAGAGCTGGGGAATCTCGATAGGTTGAGGGTGTTGGAACTTACTTCCAGCCGACCCATTACGAGAGTGTCAATCGAGATCGGTGGTCGAAAGTCTGCCGATGATCTTCTCAGAGACTTACCCGACGATCCGACGGACAAAGAAATGGAAGAGTTCTTCGACCAGCTCTCCGAGAGCTTCGATAGACGGGACCCCGTCAGCAGGGCCATTGACGAAATAGCCGAACAAGCATCAGATCCGCAGAACACGGTAGTCGAACGCAACTATTTGAGCGGGTGTATCCCGAGCAACTTGAAGGAGCAATTGGATATGGAGGCTTCTGATCTTGGGGGATTGCCATTCTGCGACGAGGACGCTTCGTAATGAGCCATTCAGTCCCCGACGGCCCTGGAGGAGCCTCAGCGTCTGGTGCTGCGCCTGCTCTGTATCCGCACCGCCGATTGCGTCCTGCCCCGTCCCGTGTTTGCGCCTGATGAGGGCGACACCGCAGCATGAGTGAGAGCGGACGATATGCAACACGTGCGACAACCTCCTGGCGGCGGTGTCGACCAGCCTTGTTTCTGATATGTAGCTGTTTCACATCATGTGAATCCTCCATGACTTGTGGCTCTCATCGGGCGTCTCTTTTCTGAAATGCAAAAGCACCCCATACATGGACGTGCGTTCCCTCTGAAACGCAGAAAGCCCACACATATGGGTTCGGCGGGGGAAGGACACCGCCATGCGGCATCCTCCCCCCGTGCGTTGCGCTCTAGCCTTAGAACAGCCGCAGCGTCTGCTGTTGCGTCTCGGTCTCGGCGTTCGCGGCCTGGGCCGTCTCCTGGCCCCGCCTGTTGCGCCGTCTGGGCGGGGGAGCGGGCCGCTGGTAGGCGGGGTGCTTCGGCGACTCATCCCACCTGGCCCTGGCCCTCTCGATCACCGCCGGCACCTCCTGCGTCAGCCCCGACTCGTCCAGGTCGTCGAACGTCTCGATGTGGGGGTCCGACGAGGGCTGCTGCACCCCAATGATGGCCCTGCCTCCCTTGATGGACACGACCACCTTCAGTTCCTCCTTGGGAGCGGCCTTGTCCCCGGTATCTTCGGCGGGCTGTTCGTCCGGCGAGGTCTCCTCGATGGCGTCTTCGGCGTCCGTCTCACCGGAGCCCTCAGTCTCCGATGGGGTTTCCGCCGTGGAGTCCTGCTCGCCGGCAACTGCGGCGGGCGTCTCGTCCGCCGCATCGCCGAAGGGACTGTCATCCGCGCCCGGTGCGTCCGAGCGGGTCGTCTCGGTTACGACTTCCTCAGGCATGGTCTTCTCCTTTCCATATGTAGGTGTGTTGCGCGTGCTGCGCACGCGTGCGCGGGTCGCCCCGTCTACGCCGCGACTCTCGACCCCCTCTTGATCTCGCCCAGGGTCGTCGGCTTCCAGTAGAGGTCGCGTTCCACGGCGGGCACGCCGCCGAGCACCGTGGCTTCCGCCATCTCGGTGAGATCGAAGTAGCCGAGTTCCATTTCAAACCCATCGACGAGGCCGAAGCACTCGCCAGTCTCGGCGTTCCACTCCGTGATGTACCAGGTCCAGTTGGCGTAGGGGCTGAACAGCTTCGCGTGGGCGACGACCGAGTCGTAGTCCTCCACGTTCTCGTTGGCGTAGAGGGCGGGGATCGTCTCCCCGAGCTCCTTCGTCATCAGCTTGTGCCTGCGGAGTCCGCTGTGGCGGTCCTGCCAGGTCGTGGTCGTGGTGGTCCCGTTCTTGTCAGACATGGGATTCTCCTTCCTTGTTCGTTCCAAGGCTTCGTTCGCGTGCGCCGATCACTCGACGTAGGTCCCCACCGTCGGCTCCACCGCCTCCGGGGTGACGTAGGTGGGTGTGACCGTTCCCAGGTCCATGTCCAGGTAGAGGGCCATGAAGGGGCAGGTGCCCGCCACCATGCGGCGGACAACCTGTAACACCAGCGACGCCATCATCTGGTTGATGGTGGGGTCCTGGTCGGTGAGGTCAAGGGCCGCGGCGCAATCCACGTCCGGCGGCCGGGTCGACACGGCGGTCAGCAGGTCTGGGCGCTGGAGCGTGGGCGCGGGGGCCAGGTAGCAGGTCTCGCCCGCGAAGGCGGGCTCTTCCCAGTCCACCCGGCCCGCCACGTTGCCGACGAGCACCTGGCCCCAATTGGTGTCATTGCCCGCGTCGATGAGCCAGCGGGCCGGGTGCCCCGGCAGGCACTCCGCCATGGCCTTCCGTGCGGTGGCGTTGTCGGCGCAGCCGATGACGAGGCTCTCGCCGTACTCGATCAGGCCGGGGTAGGAGGGCCCCTGTGGGTTCATGTCGTACTCCTTGAAGGGGTAGACGGAGTAACCCACCGGACGGTTGTAGGCTTTGGCCAGCCGGTCGGCCAGGGCCTGGCTCTTGAAGCGACCCACGTCCTCTGCGTAGAAGTTCTGGCGGAGCAGGTTGTGGGGCTCCACCCGGTCGTGGTCGACCAGGACGATGTTGACCTGCCGCCCCTGGAAGAGACGGCAGAGGCCCTCGGCGACGAACCCGCCGGTCCCGCCGCAGCCGACCACGGTGATCCAGGGGTTGTCCAGCAGGAACGCGTTGTCCAGGTAGTAGGGCATTGTCACTCACCTCCTTCTATTGGATTCGTTCCGTCCGGCTCGTCGCCCACCAGCCGGAGACCGTGGGGCAGGCCGTCAAAGACCTGCGACCACTGCACCGGGGCGAAATGGCCGTAGACGCCGACCCGCAGGCTCAGCTCGGGCCGGTATTTGTTGAGGCGTCCGGCGACGCCGTAGATGCGGAACCCCTGCTCGTCCCTGTCGTCGGTCTTCGAGAAGAAGGCCCGTGAGGTCCCGTGGGAGTGGAACTCTGCGACCACCCCGGCGGGCGGCTCGTATTCGAGGGACGTGGCCGTCCCCTCTTGCGGGGGCACGACCAGCCGGTAGGAGCCCTCGTCCCAGCGGACTGCGAAGAAAAACTCGATGTCCGTGTCGTCCAGGAACCAGTCCAGCCCCATCTCGAAGAGGCGGGCTGGTATCGGCCCATGGGCCAGCTCCACCTTCTCGGCCACGGGAGCGAGCCCTCGCACCTCGCAGGGGGCGACCAAGACCCGCGCCGTCAGGTGGGCGCTCTCGGACTGGACGTAGAGGCCGCCCGCTCCGAGAACGTAGTCGTAGCCGATGCCGTTCGATCCGGCCAGCCCGCCTCGGTGGTTGACCAGGTAGCCGACCGGCTTCGGGCCGTCGGTCGCGGCGGGGCCGCCGCTAGCGGTAGCCATAGGCCCGTCTCCCCTGGGATGACGCGATGACCTGGGCCACCGTGCACTGGGGAACAAGGTCCTCAACCGGGTAATCAGTCGTTCCATCCAATTCCTCCCATAGCGCGTGCAGGTTGTCGGGGTGCTTCTTCGAGCGGTTGCGGGAGTCCCCGGTGCCCGAGAAGTAGGACTGGAAGAAGGACTCCGGTATCTGTGCCACCTCCTCTGGGAACCTGTGGCTTCCTGGGCAGACCCGCCCGTCGCTGAAGACGTTGAAGGCGGGCATCCGGTAGAGCTGCTGTTCGGCGTCCGTGGGCCGCTCCAGGGCCGCGAAGACCCAGGGCGCACGGGCCGGCGAGCAGACGAAGACCAGCCCCGGCATGGGAAGCCGGAGCCGGGCGGGTGGCTTGAACGCCTCCCGTTGCAGGGCCACCGGCCAGACCTGCGGCGGCCGCCAGAGGGCCACCACTTGGCCGGTCTCGCCCTGGTTCCACCAGAGGGCGTCCTGGGGCAGCAGCCCCGAGGAGAAGCCCAGGTGCTGGGTGAAGACGTTGGCGATCTCGTCCGCCGAGACGGTCCTCACCCATTGGGAGTCACCCTCGAAGCCCCGCAGCAGGATGGTCTCGTCGTACACCTCAAGCTGGAGGTTCAGCCTGTCCCTGGGCATGTCCGCCGGTCCCGGCAGGGACCACTCGGTCTTTTCCGCGTCGGTCGTCATGGTCTTCGTCCTCCTTTCCTTGTTCTTGTTCGGGGAGCCGGGGCAGGACGGTGTCCAGCATCTCGGCGAAGCGGCCGGGGAGGTCGTCCTCAAGCCAGTCGCCGAGCTTGCACACCGAGTCCATCAGGGCGCTGGCCTTCCGCCACTCCCGTGTACCCTCGGCGATGATCTCGTCCTCCCAGGGGTCGGCGAAGCCGTCGTAGCTGCCGTCCTCGTAGCAGTGGTCGAGGAACCAGTTGCCGGTCTGTGCGAAGACCCAGGAGGCGGCCTTCGCCGCCCCCTCGAACCTCGTATCCCTGACCGCCTCTGCGAGGGCCTCGATGGGTATGCCGCCCCGGGGAATCCTCTCCAGGGTCGATTGCGGGATGCTCTGTGCGGCGCACTCGAGCCATGCCGTCCGTATCTCGTCGGACTCCCCGTAGAAGGAGTCCGGCGGCCTGGCCAGCAGCAGCAGGGCCGAGATGCCCTCCCGGTAGCCGTGCCAGAGCTCGTGTAGGCCGTCGTAGCCGAAGCCCATCAGGTCGAAGGGGATGCCCCTCCTGAGCCAGCTCCAGGGCGGCTCGTCCTCGGCCTCGGTCCAGAACTCGATTATTGGGGTGTACAGGGGGAAGTGCTTATCAGCGAAGAGGTTGGCGAAGCGCTCCACCCTGGTGCGCACGTCGGGGGCCGAGAGCGCCGCCTCCGCCTCATCGGGGAAGAGGCGGCGCACCAGCCCGGCGAACCATGCGTAGTCGTCGGCGTAGCCGACTATGGTCACCAGCTCCCGCAGCGACGGCGGACGCCGCAGGAGCAGTTGGGCAAGGCCGCTGATCAGCGCCGGGGCCGCAGCCGCCACCGCAGCGCCTCCTTCAAGCGCCCCGTTGCCGAGGCGTAGTCCTGGGCTTGGGCGCAGGCCGTTTCGACATCCTTCTGACGTGCGGCCGCGGCGTCCAGGTCGAGCCCGCCGTCGGGCCGTGTGAGCTCCGCCGTGAGCTCGATGATGCTCAGGGCCACCGGCGGCGAAGCCGCCAGCAGCCCCGTGAAGGTGCGCGTGTCCATCGGATGCCCTCCTTACCGGGTGGAAGCCCCCTTGGTGCCCACCCTGCGCTGGAACTCGTAGACGGTGTCCTCGCCGCGCTTGGTCTCCTTCACCGAGGCGTTGGCGATCTCGCCGTAGAAGTCCGAGAGCGTGGCCTTCACCTCGTCGATGGTCATCCCGGCGTCGGGGTCGGGGAACTCTCTGTCGTCGTAGACGAATATCCGTGCCATTGGTCTTTCTCCTTTCGGTGCTACTGCTTGCTTCGTTGCCGTATGCGAGGAGGGGTCGCCGCTCTATTGCGACAACCCCTCCCCGTGAACTGCGATCTAGCGCCCCGCGCCGACCGTCTCCCGCTCCTGCTCCATCGCCCACTCGAACATCGAGAGGGTCGCGGGCTGGGGCTTGCCGTTGCCGCGCTTCGGCTTCGCCGGCTCCTCGGCCATGAACTCGGCCCAGGAGAACAGCGACTGCTGCGGCCCATCGTCCTCGCCGTCGCGGTGGCCGTTTGCGCCGTTGGCGTGGGCCGGTACCGGAGCGTGGCCGTTGCCGTTTGGGGGAGTGTGCCCGTCCACCGGCGCCAGCTCGACCGTCAGGCCGAGCGAGTCATGCCAGTTGGCGCGGTGGCCGTTGGTCCCGTTGCCGTTGACCTCGACTGCTTCCGGTTCCACCTCGACGGCCTTCCAGCCGTCGTCAACCAGGTATTCCTCGGCCTGTGCCTCGGCGTCCCTGGCCTGGGCGAACGCCTCCTCCAGCGTCTCGGCCTCCTCCTCGTCACCGCTGACGATCTTGCGGGCCAGGGCCATCATCACGTCGTCGCCCTCGTCCCCGTAGGCCGCCAGGCCGTCCTCGGGCAGCTCCCCCTCCACCGCCAGCGAGCTCTGCAGCTTCTTCGCCACCAGCTTCAGGGCGTCGGCCTGCAGGGAGTTCTTGTACGACATGAACACCACCTTGACCGGGCGGGTCTGCCCGATGCGCCACGAGCGGCGGGAAGCCTGCCTCATGACGTACGTGCTGTAATCGTTCTTTGTCTTCCAATCGACACAAAACAATACGGTTCTCATGGACAGCCGAATTGGAGGTAGCCGGGGTTAATTAAGAGGCGGCAGGCAGTGGGAGAGTAGAGACGGTGGGATCAAAGAACCGGTCTGCCGACCGCCTGCGAGTGCAAGCTTTCGCAGGCGGTCATCTGGCAAAACGTAATGGCGATGGAGAACTCAGGTATTTCGTTGGCGGCCGATTTGGGTCCATCAAGATATGCCGGATTCCTAGACAATAGGGTGTCCACAAGGCTCTGACGGAGAGGGCGATCCTGCTGAGCACGGGATCTGCGCGCACCCAGGGTTACGCAACCGGGCTAGGTACGGTGATGGCATGGTTGTCTCAAAGGAGTGTGCTGAGTCATGTTTGTTCCGGCTAGAATTGAACATGCAGAAATTCGCTGCTAGATATTTGGGTTATAATCCTACCCTCTACCAAGAGCAGGATTCCCTACCCTATGACTTGCTGACTGCTGCAATCGTTGCCCGGGACATCGGGCCTGTACAATCGGCTCGCCGTCTACATTGGCAAGGAGGCGCAGTTATGCAGAAGACGTTGCACATAAGAACGAAGGTGCAGTCGGGCGGCAGGATCGAAATCGTGGATGAGAGGCTACCCGTGGGGGAATCGGCTGACGTGGTCGTCAACCGATCGCTGGCGTCGGAGCGGCGGTCGGTCGTTGACATCCTGGACGAAGCGCCGGGAAACCTGCATTTTCAGGACTGCCAGGGAAGTTGACGACTACATCAGGGAAGAGTGGGCGTCGTGGGAGCGCTGAGGAAGGAGCAAGACCATGAAGATCCGGAAGGAGACCAGACACCTGCTGGACTCGGTGAGGCTGGCTGACCTGCAGGACGAGATACTGAGGATCGCCGATGAGATGGTCGGTGTCGAGTTCATCTACCAACGGGAATCCGCCTACGACGCTTTGGTGAAGATTGACAGCGGCATACCAGGTCTGGGGCTCCACAACGTCAACGAACAGACGGAAGACGGTTGGTGGATAGGCGTATACCGGGTAGAAGACCGCCCGATATTCAGGGGAATCCAGTATGTGGGGCAGCACTTGGGCAATATCAAGCTCGAATGGCTTGCTCGGACCATCGTTACCGAGTCGTGCTACCACGTGGAAGGAAGCCTCAAACGGCAGTTGGATGTGAAGGGCAACCTTTCGATCGGTAGGATTCTTGGCCGCGCAAACGCTCGATCTTTGGGAGACGACCTCCTTGCCGCGTTGCAGTACTTGAACAAGTTTGTCTACAACGCCGCCAAGCACACTATCGAGGACGTGGAGTTGGAGGCGCACAGATTTTCGGTGGCCGACGCGCTGGCCATCTATCTCGTATGCCGGGTGCTAGGAGCGCGTATCCTGCGCGACTCAGGCATCACCACGAAGCATGGCGAGCCGGTGTTTGACGACTCTGGTGCGCTGATTCCCAACGCATGACGGCGTATCTTGCTATAGTCGAACGCACAAACAGGAGCACCGCCAATTGCAGCAGATGTCCCCGTTTCACCCCACAATGCTGGATATGGTACTTCCTGTTGGCGCCAGTGAAACTCCACCATACAGCGGCACCGCATTTCTGTATGGCAAGAGATTACAGGATGGTAGTGCTGTTGGCTTTGTCATTACAAATAAGCATGTCATAGAAGGCATAACGCGATCTTCCACAGCCGGAGTGGTGCTGCACGTAAACCTGATGCAGGGCGGATCGACCACTCTAATTGTTCCCGCTTCTTCATGGACCTTCCATGACTCAGCAGACGTCGCCGTATTACCCGTGGGCTTCCCCTTTGAATCTCAACACCTGATGCGAACACGGTTTATGTCCGATTTGTTCTATGCGCCTCGTGCCGCTATGAAAGACCAGGTCATAGACGCGGGGAGCAATATCGTCATTGTCGGATTTCCGCTGGGTTTGGGCAGCCACGCTAATGTTAACTATCCTTTTGTTCGACAGGGGATAATCTCGCAGATTGAGCCGTGGTTCGACGGGAATTCTGGCAGGATCATAATCGATGGCAATGCCTATCCGGGGAGCAGCGGTAGCCCTGTCTTTATCAGGCAAGAAGAGACGGGGGAGATTAGACTACTGGGTGTTATAGAAGGATACATTCCTTATCGTGACACTCTCATTAGCACACAAACGGGTCAGACTATGTTGATCACTCAGGAAAATTCCGGCTTGGCGTATGTAATACCAGTCGAATTTATTGAAGAGACCATTGAGAAACAGATGGGGCAGTGAATATAGTGCAATCGGAGGCGTGACTCGTGCCGGACGGCAGTTTCGACTTCAATGAGCGCTGCAAGGACCTGCTCATGCGGTACAGTCGATGAAATGCCGAGGTTGCCGCCGAGCGACTCAAAACCCTGTGCGGCTTCCTCAAGCAGGACGGTAACCACGTCGTGCAGACGATGTTGGCGGTTCCGTTCGGAAGAACACATACGCGACCGGCCTCAGCGATGTCGGGTCCTGCTGACCGTGAACGAGTTCTTCTTTGGTGAACCAATCGGTTCTTTTGCGTTATGGCGGTTGATGGTCTTGCCGCCATGGTTGTTCGGGCAAGAGATAGTGTATTCTCCGGTGCGCTTGAATGTGGTCATACAACCCCTAGCGAGAAAGAGAAAAGGGCGTAGATCGGATTTGGCCTGCGCTCCATGCGGATCACTACCCGTTTTGCCAACACGTATTGTTTAGCTACGACGGTTGTGATGCAGGCTGACACACCACTAGAGTCTTTTCCAGCAGGGATAGGCATACCGACAATAGGAATCACATGGAACCAACCAACCGCTAGAAAGAAAAAGATCGGATCCGACCTGTGCTCCATGCGGATCCTTACCCGTTTTGCCAACACGTACAGCATAGTTACGCCGAATGTGATCCAGGCTGACACACCCGCCACTACAATTATCCAATCAAACAAATTCATTAGGGTCGTCACAACTATCGCGCCTCCCGTCGTCGCCGCTTGCCCGACTAACGAAGCCACTATAACACAAAAGAACCAACCAATCCCCCGCAAAGGTCAAGAGGCATGTTAGGACACCATCAATCGGCGGCTTTCGCAACAATCCCATGCGGGTGGGCGACCTAGCGGTGACCGTCAGGTACGCTGACGGAACCGAGATAAAGCTACTCCCCGCCATACGGACAAAGAGTGGCGGAGTTAGCATCGCCTAACCGGGAAGCACCCAGTGGGACTAATATAAGTTGACGGTAGGCAGAACTGTATTTGAACTGTGACTGGGCCTATGAGCAGTTAACCGACTACAGATGGTCGTAATGCGGAGAGTCGTCCAAGGAACTATTTCAGAACCAACCGGTTCTGCTGAATTTCGAGCGTAGCAAACCCGAAGCGCTGGATTTGCACTAGTGCGGGAATGTTAGCGGCCGCTGTGTCTATCCCAGACGGAGGTTACTTCCCACATGGATGGTTTCACTCCTTCACTTCAGGGATCACAATACGGTGAGATTTGCTCCAGTCATCTCTTCTTGGGATAGACAAATGTGTGTTGCCAAGCCGCATAAGGAGAATAGGGCCTCTTTCGGATGGAGCCATCTGGTTGTGGGTGAGCCTCAGTGAACCAGAAGTCTTCACCCATCGGAGATACATAGTGCTTGGCAAGGACCACATCCAAAATGGCTTGCCTGTGTTCCCGCGTCGTGCGGCGACCGAATATCACTCCTTTCAGTGCCTCTATAGGATACTGAACCGTGTATTCGGCAGGGTCTGAGCTCAAGTCCTCACGCAAGTCCAACCGACAGAACATACGAACTTCCTTCTCGGCTTTCCAGTACTTCTGTTTGGTGAGGAGATTGGTGCGGCTAAAGTCTCTTTGCCTTTCTGAGGCCTTCCTGATTTTCGCCCTGTCCTCTGGCAGGAAAGGACAAGAGGGACTAGGCACACCGTTTTCGTCAGTGAACAGCCTTTTGTATTCAGACACAGTTAGTGAGGGAACGTTGGCAAAGAACTCTATCTCTGGCTTTTTGAGTTTATACGAAACCTCTTCAAGCTCTAAAGCATGGCAGTGTTCAGGCGGCTGGACATTCCGCAAATGCTCTCTGTCGAACACCAAACAGACTCCGGCGTGATCGTCTGCATACACCGACCATAAGAAGGGATTAGTAAAATCATTGGTGAAGCATGCCACTCTCCACTCGGACAGGAGTATTTTACCCATCGCTTGCACGAACCTGCTAGGAAAGTCATCTAGCGGCGGAAGTCCGGCATGTTGAAGGAAGCGATAGTGCTCGGGGGGTGTCAGCTTCGAGAATATCGATGGCAGTTCAAAGTAAGAGACAGAAGACTTGCATTGACTCAGTGTCGCCAACGCCTCGGCCCTTTGAGTGCTGTATTGCTTACGTAAACGAACAACCTCTTTATCAACAACCGAGGACACTTCAGATCCTTCCAACGGACGGTAATCGGGCAGTAATACGTGATGCCCAGGCAAGAAGACGCCCCGCGTTATCGCCGAGGCAACAAATGACCTCCAATAATATGTGATTAGATTGGGCCACAAAATCTCATCGCCATGCCAAACCACGTTCACAGTGTCCTCTGCCAGGTCGTTCAGCTGGTCTGGTTTAGCCAGATAGATAGTCTGGCGATAGAGCTCCTTACGGGACCCAATGAGAGCATCAACGGAACGGAATCTGTAAACCTCATCAGGCTGTGGAATGCTACTCAACATTGTCATTTCCTAGTAGTCGCGGTAGTGTCAGCCACGATTTAGGCCACCGCCCAGCCCTCTGACAGAACCTCCGCCTGTTCCAGAACCGTCTGCGTTGCCTTCTCCTGTTTGTCTGGCGGGTAGCCGTACTTGCGCAGGATGCGGCGAACCAAGCGGCGAAGGTTGGCGCGGACGTTCTCCCGCAGGGTCCAGTCAATGGTGACGTTATTTCGAACTGTCTCGACGAGCTGGCGGGCGATGTCGCGGAGCGTATCGTCTCCGAGCACCTGCACGGCGCTGTCGTTGGTTTCCAGCGCGTCGTAGAAGGCCAGTTCGTCCTCCGTCAGTCCCAGCCGCTCGCCACGTGCGTTGGCCTCCCGCATATCCTTGGCGATCTCGATCAACTCCTCAATGACCTGCGCCGCCTCAATCGCCCGGTTCTGGTACCGCCGCAGGGTCTCCTCCAGCATCTCAGCGAAGGAGCGGGCCTGCACCACGTTCTTGCGTCTGCGGGTGGACACTTCGCTGCTGAGCAGCTTCTGCAATAGCTCCACTGCGAGGTTTCGATGCGGTATGTCCCGAACCTCAGCCAGGAACTCGTCGGAAAGCACGGATATGTCCGGCTTGTCTAAGCCAGCAGCGGCAAAGATGTCCATCACGCCTTCGGATGCGACGGCGCGGGAGATGATCTGGCGCACAGCTAGGTCCAGTTCCTCTTCAGGACGCGCCTCACCCGCCGCCCGCTTCGACAGCGCCGCCCGCACCGCTTGGAAGAACCCCACGTCGTCACGGATGCGTGTGGTCTCCGGGTGGGGCACTGCCAGCGCGAATGACTGTGACAACTCTCTCACGGCGTTCATGCAGCGGTCCTTGCCGTCCTCCAGCGCCAGCACATGCTCTTGAGCGGCTGGCAGCAGATTCAAGCGGTCCTGCGGAGTGCCAGCAGTCCACTTTGACCTGTCGAAGCCGTAGAACAGGGCGCAACACACCTCGTGCTTCTCCAGCATCACAGCGACTGCCTCTTCTTGGTCCAAGGCGGTGCGGCCGGTGCCTCCACTCTCGGTGTAAGTCGAGAGGGCCTTCTTCAAGTCCTGCGCGAGCCCCAGGTAATCCACGACGAGACCGCCCGGCTTGTCCTTGAATACCCGGTTCACGCGGGCGATGGCCTGCATCAGCCCGTGCCCACGCATCGGCTTGTCCACGTACATGGTGTGCAGGCTGGGCGCGTCGAATCCCGTCAGCCACATGTCCCGCACCAGCACCACCTTCAGGGAATCGTCGGGGTCGCGAAACCGCTGAGCCAACTCCTCCCGCCGGACTTTGTTCCTGATGTGCGGCTGCCAGTCAACGGGGTCGGAGGCCGAGCCGGTCATCACGACCTTCATGACTCCATTGCCGTCATCGTCGTCGTGCCAGTCTGGGCGCAGGCGCGCCAAGGCTTGATAGAGGTCGATGCAGATGCGACGGCTCATACAGACGACCATCGCCTTGCCCTCCAAGGCCTCCAGCCGCTGCTCGAAGTGGGCCACGATGTCCTCGGCGATCTGATTCACCCGCTTCTCCGCGCCGACGACCGCCTCCAACTGCGCCCACTTGGTCTTGAGCTTCTCCCGGCGCTCCACCTCCTCACCTTCGGTGGCGTCCTCGAACTCCGGGTCTATCTTCGGCCTCTCGCCTTCATTCAGGGTGAGCTTGGCGAGGCGGCTCTCGTAGTAGATGGGCACGGTGGCACCGTCGTCGACGGAACGCTGGATGTCGTAGATGCTGACGTAGTCTCCAAACACGGCGCGGGTGTTGGCGTCCTGAAGCTCAATAGGTGTGCCCGTGAAGCCGACAAACGAAGCGTTGGGCAACGCATCCCTCATGTGGCGGGCGAACCCATCGATGAAGTCGTACTGGCTGCGGTGTGCCTCGTCAGCGATGACGACGATGTTGCGCCTTTCCGATAGAGTGGGATGCGTGTCGCCCTTCTCCTCCGGGAAGAACTTCTGGATGGTTGTGAAGACCACGCCCCCGGCGTTCACCGACAGCCTCGAGCGCAAGTCGGCCCGGCTTTCCGCCTGGGTTGGCGGCTGGCGCAGCAGGTCCTGACATCGTGAGAACGTGCCAAATAGCTGGTCGTCCAGGTCATTGCGGTCCGTGAGCACCACGATGGTCGGGTTCTCCATCGCCGGCTCCCTGATGACGGCGCCCGTATAGAAGGCCATCGTCAGGCTCTTGCCTGATCCCTGGGTGTGCCAAACAACTCCGATGCGACGGTCGCCGGGTTCTCCGCCCAGCTTACGCCCCGCTTCGTAGCGTCCCTGTTCCTCCGTTATCCGCGCCTCTGCGCGTTTCAGCATCGCAGCCCGCAGCGTCTCATCCACAGCTACCCGGACGGCGTGGAACTGGTGATAGCCCGCCATCTTCTTGACGAGGGCGCCGCTGCCGTCATCCTCGAAGACTATGAAATCGCGTATCAGGGCCAGGAATCGGCCTGGCTCAAACACGCCCTCCAGCATCACCTGCAACTCAGTCACGTGGGGACCGGCCAGCGTCTCGCTGGTGAAGGTACGCCAAGGTTTGAACCACTCCCGACCGGAGGTCAGTGTGCCAATACGAGCTTCCGTCCCGTCAGATACTACAAGTGCCTCGTTCATCGAGAACAGGGTGGGCAGCTCGGCCTTGTACGTCTGGATCTGCTGCCACGCCGTCCAGACGGTGGCGTCCTCGTCGGCAGGGTTCTTCAGCTCGATGATGCCCAGGGGCAGGCCATTGACGAACAGCACGACGTCCGGTCTGCGTGTGTTCGGGTCCTCGGTGACGGTGAACTGGTTGACGACCAGCCAGTCGTTGTTGGCAGGGTTATCGAAGTCGATGGCTTGGATCTGGTCTCCACGCACACGTCCAGCAGAATCCCGATACTCAATCTCCACGCCATTGACCAACAATCGGTGAAAGGCGCGATTGCGAGCTTCGAGGGTTGAGCCTTCGGGCCGGGTCAACTTGCGAAAGGCGTCGTCCAGCGCCGACTCGGGGAGGCCGGAGTTCAATTCAGCTAGGGCGTCCCGCAGCCGTCGCTCCAATACGACCTGTCCGTATTCGTCCCGTTCTGCGTGGGGCGCCTCGGGAGCGATGTCGGGGCCGTGCACTACCCGCCACCCGAGGTCGGACAACCAGTCAAGGGCAACCTGTTCGACATCGGCTTCGGTGAGGGTGGTCACTTCATCCAATCCATGACGCCGACGATTGCCAGGATGATCATCATTGCCAAGACCACATGAAGCACAGCGAACAGGATTGGTATCCACCGTTCGATAGTGGTCACTGCACGGTAGTTCCTACCCTGTCCCCCTTCAGCCAACATCCACTCATGCTTGTACATCGCCGCTGGTAGATGCTGCTCGAACTCATGTATCACGTCAAACTTGATGCGGTTCAGGTCGGCGTGTGACTTGATGATCAGATACCAGAGTGCTGAGATGGGAATCCCTATAATTGGAACCAGTAGAGTCCAGTAGCTTTGACCCAAACCAGCGGACTGAAGCCCGTACAACGCGGCGAGGGCAATGTTGAGGGTCAACAGATAACGGCTTGATGCGACACGTCGGGCACTGACGTTCTCGGCGGATTGTACATAGAGTTTGTACTGTTCAAGGAGATCCACCTTGAACGAGACGCCGTAGGCTTCTTCTGCCTGGAGAAACAGAGGTTCGCGCGCCTGATTGTCCATGCCTACCTCGGATTAGCAAGCAACTCTTTCAAGGTTGCCCACGTCCAGGGATGGATTTTCTTCTTCTTGGGTGCCGACTTAGGCCGCGAGCATGTCTTGCTCGGGCGGCCCTTAAGCAGAAAGTACGGTTTCCCCGCCTGCTGCACCATCGTGACTTCCGCCTCCACGCCCGCTGCCTGATGCGTGTGTTCCCCACAGATTACGATCGTGAGGTCCGTCCTGTCGATGCGGTCCCGTACCTTCTTCCGCCAGGCCTCGTCGAACGGCTCTCTCACAGACCAGTCCGTGATGCTGAATGGGGACTCGGGGTTCTCGGCCTGTGCGACCAGATTATCCCGAAGCTCCTCGTCGTGGTCGCAATCGAAGCTGATAAACGTGCTCTTGGTGGTCGCCATCAGTATCTCCTTTCCCAAACGTGGGAATATCGAGGCCAAGGCTGTGTGTATGGAGTTCCTACGAACTGCCCCGGCATCGCGAGACTCCGTCTGTTCCTCCTCGCAATCCACAGCGCCAAGCCCGTCCCCGCCACAAGCCACATCGCCGGGTGACTAAGCACGGACTCCACTAGAGTCTTGCCTTCGATCAGTTTCTTGAGGTTGTCCCACGTCCACTCGTGCATCTCATCGTCGCTACGGGCCGTCGTGGGTTTGGTGCATACCCTGTCGCTATGTCCGCGAAGGAGAAAATAGGGCTTGTCTTCCTCTTGAGCAAGCCTGACCTCTGCTGCAACACCTTCTGCTTTGTGGGCATGCTCCCCGCACATCACTATTACGAGGTCCGCTCTTCGTATCCGGTTCCTTGCTTTCTCCTTCCAATCACCGGAAAGGTGTTTTCTTACCGACGCATCGACAATCTCGAACGGCGAATTTGGATGCTTGGCCTGGCCTACCAATGCATTGCGAAGATCGTCGTCGTGATCGAAATCAAAACTGATGAATGCACGTTTCGCAGTCATTGTTCAACCTTTCCTATCTGTCTGGACTACGTTGTCCTCGGCTTGCCGCCAACCAGGCCAGGCAAAAACGCGTCCCGTTGTCATGCCCGGCGCATTGCGCACTATTTCCGTGCGGTGCGCCATACGCCAGCCGAGCTCGCGCAGCGAGTGGTCATCCTATCTCCGAGCTCTCGATATCGATTGGAGCGAGTTCAAGGCGTAGGCGGATTCCCGCCTCCAGATGAAAGCAGATGGTCCGCTACTTTTGCAGCAATCGCGATAAGAGCACCTGTGCAAAGGGCAACTACCAGTTCAAAGATACGCCATTTGCGGTCGCTGGTTCTCGTCTGCACACTCTGCCTCGTTTCATAGTGCTCTTTCGGAGAGAACCCTTCTACCCAAGGATTGAACGCCTTGCAGATGCGCTCTTTTTGGATGATTGATAGGATAGCTTCCTCAGTACCATCACCCCCCTTTCCGTCACCGATTCTGAAATCGCCCGGGGCTTCATCGTTCATCTTACCAACTACACGGCCTTCTACGACAAGACGTTCATTGTGGATAGGGTGCTCACGCACAAAACAATTGGGAATTGGTTGAGGGTGCGGCCACAAATGTTTCGGGGATCCTTGAAAGCCTTCTGAGCGATAGTGTGCTGAAGGCGCCAAGAATTCAGAGTTATCCGGATCCCGGATCGCCAAGAATCCACAATCCTGACATTTGACCGGTGTTCCTTTCTTGTCGCGGAACCACATCATTCACATCCGTGACTATCCAACATGGTAGTCCCAGCCCTCATCGCCCCGGACACCAACCCCGGCAGCAGCGCATCACGCTGGGAAGCGAGAGCAAGTGATTCTCTGCGGTTGATCTCAATCTGAGTGAATAGAGAAGTGACCAATCCGCTGAACTTGTTCCAGAACTCAGCGGGCGGGCTGGGTAATGGGTAAGGAGCCAATGCGTCAATTTGGACGCGCTGCCGCCCCGACGTTCCCGTCATGCTCTGGATGGCGTGTTCCCGAAACCCGTCGTCGCGGGCCAGGAGGTATGTGTATTCGGGCGGAACAGGCGGAACGGCCCGCAACACTATGAACTCCGTAGACCCCCAACCCACCGTGCTTGTAGCTAGAGATTGGACAAAGGCCGTCTTGCCGTTTTCCAAGCAGGGAGTTATCCGGGCCAGCAGAGCATCGCCGTTGCGGAAGCGCGTACCTGATTTGTACTCTCTCAAGACCGGGGCATCCGTACTTGAGCCGGAGGTAGGCAGTGCGGCCATGTCGAGGTACGGAGCCAAAGTACCCCGCTTCATTGGTTCTCGGGGATTCAACTGCACCACGTCACCCAGCGTCTTTACCTCCCAGTCCGCCGGGATCTCCCCCAGCTCCGAGTCCACCAGGCGGTCCGGGAACAGATCATAGAGGTCGGCGGGCAGGCCGGGCAGGGACTCGCCGCGACGCCAGCGGCTCTCCTTCTTGGCCCGCACCGGCTCAAAGTCTACGAACCAAGACTTGAACAGAGCCCGGGCCATCGCCTCCAGCGTCTCATTCATCCGCCGGTTCATCTCGATCTTGTCGTCCAGCGTGCCCAGCACATGGGCAATGGCCCGCTGGTCATGGAGGGGTGGGAGAGCTAACGAGTACTGCCTAATCCTATCGGGCGAGGTGTGCTTGACCGTTGTCCCCGTTGCACTTGCGAGGACCTCATGACGGTAGTCGTCCGTACACATTATGTAGTAAAGGTACCTAGGGCTGATATCTGCATTGTCGCGAGGAAGGACCTTGCCAAGGCGTTGATTGTGCAGATAGCGACGGCCATCGCTACTCGAGGGCACAAGTGCTGGGTAACCCAGTGTGTCTGACTGCTTGCTCAGGTCGGTCATGGTGACGAGCAGGTCACCTTCACCGAGCACGAATTCTTCTGAGACCATCCCGTCGTAGTATTTGAATCTATCGCCCTTGAACCCACCACCAATCGCGAAGTTACCGGGGGTCAAGAGAACATCCCCCTGAGGCTCGTCGTGGATGGAAGCGCCCTTGAAGGCGAATCCATGCTTTATGTCTACGAGGTCGCCAAGCGTAACCTCGCGCCACTTGCTAGCCGCAGCAGGTTCTCCAGTCCCTTCCGACAAGATCACGCAGTCCCGCTCAATCACGTCTCTAAAGCTCTCAGAGATGGCGTGCCAGTCGAGCACGTCCACACGTATTGGCAGATCGGACTCCTCGAAGGCCTCCTTCAACCGACCGAGCGTTTTCCAGTCCAACGGCCCACTGCCGACAATGGCGAGGTCAAGGTCCGAGTAATCTTTGGAGGTCCACGTCGCACGGGAACCGAAGGCTCGGACCTCGCATTCCGGCACCTGCTCGGTGAGGATGCGCTCAACGGTTGCGAGGTGATTAGGGTTGAGGTCAATCATTGCGCGCTTCCAATGCCTGTAGAAGCCGTTGCGCGTCGTGCGCAAACTCCCTGGTGGCCTTGTAGACCATCATAGCCCTCTCTTCGTCGTAGATGTGGGCGGTGGCATTCCTCGCTTCATGGTGCTGCATCCATAGGTCCACATCTGGGATGAGGCGGTTTTCGGCGGCAAGGCGAAACAGTTGACGCCTGGTAACGCCGTCTGCGATTTCAGGGTTGATATAGGTGTTCAGCCAGCGAGCCATTAGCTTCCAGCATAATTCGTAAGTGACCTCGAAGTTCTGGATAACCCCTGAGCGGATTCCGTTCCGCTCGACATCGCTCAGCTGTCCCATGCGAGCGTCGTTCTCGCTGACCGCCAGCAGGTCTGTGAGCGCCTTTATGGAGTTTCGCAGGCTATCCAGTTCGAGCGGCATGATCTCCTCCTTAGTCGCTAGCCTAGCGACCGCCAAAACCCAACCGCGCCAGGTTTGCCTCGATCTCGGCGTCCAGCCGCCGAGCTTCTGTCTGCTGCTGACGCCACTGGGCAGCAAGCCGGGCCATCTTCTTCTCGAAGGGTTCTCCGTCGTCTTCCTGCAGCCCCGCACCTACGTAGCGACCGGGAGTGAGTACGTGGCCATGCTTGCGGATCTCCTCCTCCAGCGCGCTCTTGCAGAAGCCGGGGACGTCTTCGTACTCGCCAGCGTCCTTGCCCCGCCAGGCATGGTAGGTGTCTGCGATGCAGGTGATGTCTTCACGGGACAGGTCGCGGCGCGTGCGGTCTAGCATGTGCCCCAGCTTACGGGCGTCGATGAAGAGCGTTTCGCCTAGACGGTCTCCTTCCTGCCGCCCCCGGCGCAGGAACCAGAGGCAAGCCGGTATCTGGGTGGATCGAAAGAGTTGACCCGGTAGAGCGATGATGCAATCCACGAGACCGGCTTCGATAATGTTCTTGCGAATCGCACCCTCGCCGGACTGGTTCGACGACATGGAGCCGTTCGCAAGGACGAAGCCTGCGACACCTCGCGGTGCAAGGTGGTACAGGAAGTGCTGCACCCACGCAAAGTTGGCGTTGCCCACAGGCGGGACACCGTGCTCCCATCGCCTGTCGTCCCGCAGCCTGTCACCACCCCAATCGGAGACGTTGAAGGGCGGATTGGCGAGGATGTAGTCGGCCCGCAGGTCGGGGTGGCGGTCGTTGTGGAAGCTGTCTCCGTGCTCGATCCAGCCCTCGATGCCCCTGATCGCCAGGTTCATCCTGGCCATGCGCCAAGTCGTGTAGTTGAACTCCTGCCCGTAGATGGAGATGTCGCCCTTGGCTCTACCAGTGTTGCCGTTGCCGCTGGCGTGTGCGCGGATGAACTCCACCGATTGGACGAACATGCCGGAGGACCCGCAACAGGGGTCGTACACGCGGCCATGGTACGGCTCCAGCATCTCCACCAGCAGCCGTACGACCGAGCGCGGCGTATAGAACTCGCCGCCCTTCCTGCCCTCGGCTAGGGCGAACTGCTCAAGGAAGTACTCGTAGACGTTGCCAAGAACGTCCGTGGCGCGGGCTAAGGCACCGCCAACCTTGATGTTGCTCACCATGTCGACCACCTGTCCCAAGCGGGTCTTGTCAAGGGCGGGCCGGGCGTAGTCCTTGGGAAGCACATCCTTGAGCGCCGGGTTGTCCCGCTCGATGGCGACCATGGCGTCGTCGACCAATCGCCCGATGTTGGGCTGGCGTGTCTGGTTCTTGAGATACTGCCAGCGAGCCTCTGGAGGCACCCAGAAGATGTTTTCCGCGATGTACTCGTCCCGGTCCTCGGCGGCCTCTTCGCCTAATTCGCCGAGTACCTCAGCGTGGCGCTCCTCAAAGGCGTCAGAGATATACTTGAGGAAGATAAGGCCGAGGACGACGTGCTTGTACTCGGCAGCGTCCATACTGCCCCTGAGCGCGTCGGCCATGCGCCAGAGTTCCGAGCGATAGTCCGGGGCTGGGTCGTTGCTGTCAGACTTAGTCATCGACCGATGAGTTGTGGTCAACGCGCAGCCTCCTGTTCACGCTTCACGTGAGCGATGCGCTCAACAGTGATCCGGTCGGCCTTCGTCATCGCCTTGGCGAGCTCGTAGTCAGCCTGCATCTGGTACCAGGACTTCGCTCCCCCGCCGAACGCTTTGTCCAAGCGAATCGCCATCTCCGGCGAAATTCCAGAACGCCGATTCACCAACTCCGACTACTGATTGCGGCTGACTCCCAGCCTGCGCGCTGCCTCCGTCACCGTCAAACCCAGGGGCTCCAGACATTCCTGACTGACGGTCAGTCCCGGATGGGGCGGGTTCTTCCTTGGAACGTTCTGCCTCTCCAAAGTCATGGATGCATCCTCTCTACGCGACTTCTGTGGTCAGTGTAACCAACCACTAACCACGAATTCAACCTGGCGACTAGGGGCTTCGTTGCCGCGTCCCTCGCCCTACCACAAAACCGCCTCCTACACAATGTCTTGCAAGGCATTACATGCGAGCAATTTAACGTTCAGAATGGGATGTTGGGACATTCTTGCGACGGGAGCGAGCGATTGAATGTCGCGAATCAGCGAGCGCCAAGCCTAAACGGTGCGACACAGGCCGGACCGGACCTTGAGAGGGCGGTCCGGGACTACGTGCGCACCTACGCCGTGCTGCATGGGCGGCCCAAGGCGGCCGAGACCCTCGGTGTGTCTCGCCACACGCTGTGGCGCTTCCTCAACCGTGGCCACACGGGGCGCGCCATCCCCCGTACGGTCCTGGGGCGCGTGGGCGGCAGCGCACGGGCGCTGGACGATGCCAGGGAGAGGCTGATACTCCAAGCGCGAGCCAGGCGACGGCCGGAAGGTGCAGGCCCGGTCGCCCAGCCCCTGCGCCAGGGTCTCGGAGACACCCTCCGGCTGCTGTGTGCCACGCCCCTAGCCGCCGTGGACGAGCTGTCCCGCTTCGGGCGCGTCCCGGCATCCACGATCCGTGACCGGCTGGGCAAGCTCACCAAGCGCGGCCTTGTGGACTCCGCCCCACATCACCTGGGGGCGTTGGGGTCCCGCCCGCAGCGCCGCTACTTCCCCACGGAGCGGGGCATCGTCGCCGGTGGCAGGATCGAGCACGGCACGGAGTACTTCCTCAGCGAGTACCCGGTGTCCAGGCAGTGGTTCCGGCTGCTGGCGGAGCGGCTGGACGCCGTGGCCGTGCTGCACCGCGTCGCCGCCATGATCGCCGACGCCGACCCGCACGCCGACCCCGTGCGAGTTGACCACCACCGCAATGGCCCCTACGACATGCTGCTCACGCTGTCCGGGGGCCGCTCCCTTGGCGTGGTCCGCCAGGGACCGGCGCTGCCCACGTCCAACCTTCGCTATCGCCTCAGGAGCATCGAGCGGATGCGCAGCAACGACAGGCCCTTCGTGACACTCGTTCTGACCCACACAGACCAGGCCACCCGCAGGGCCGTCCGTTCCCTGGGCGACCCGTCGGAGCACCGCAGGACCTTCGTGACGACGGAGGGGGAGCTTCTGGCCGGAGACCACACCGGAGTCGTCTGGCAGCAGTGCGGCAGCGGCTTGGGGGAAAACCCTCCCGTGCGCATTGACCCCGACGCATCCCTGGTGGGCATTCTGGCGTGGATGGATCGCCTGCTGGACTCGTCCCACTCCTTCCTCCGGGACAGCCCGAAGCCGAACCCCGAAGCCCTCTACCCCTCCGGCGTGCAGGCCGCCATGCCGGAGCCTGCCGAGCAACTCACGTCCTCACTCTCAGTGCAGCTGACCCGGGCCGAGAAGGACGCCCTCGACCTGCTGTCCGCATGGCCTTTGTGCACCCGCGAGCAGCTGGCCGGACTGATGGGCGGCGTCACACTGCGACGGGTCAACCAGGTGCTTCGTTCCCTCCGTGAACACGACATGGTGCGAGAGGATGAGTCCCTGCACATGCTCACCGACGAGGGCCTGACGTACTTGGCCCGCAGGGACCGGGCCGCCGTGGGCCTGACCCTCGACCGCTGGAGCCCTGAGGCGTCATATGCCAACGCCGACATCTACGCCGGAACCGCCCTGCGCGCCCTCTCATCCCAGATGCGGCACCACGCCGGCGTCGTCGACTTCGCCTCAGCCCTGTCCACGGAGGTAGCGACCTCTGCGGACTATGACCTCTGGGACCTGCTGCCCACACACCGCTCCAGCATCGGCTACCGCTACGACTGGACCACCTACGTCATCCATCCCGACGCCTCCTTCACCCTGGAGTACCGGGGCCGGTGGCGTCCCTTCCTGCTGGAGTTCGAGCGCCGGGCCACGACGCCCAAGCGTGCCCGGACTCGCCTGAAGTCCTACCGCCGCTACTTCGACAGCGGGTGGGCTGAGCGAGACCACGGGGGACATCTGCCCAACGTGCTCTTCGTCTTCGAGTCCCCGGACAACGAGACCGCCTTCCTCGACGTCGCCGACACCATGAAGGGAGTCCCCATTGTCACCTCCAACGCAGAGGCCCTCGCCGAGCATGGCGTCCTGGGCGACGCATGGATATTTCCTCCCCCGCACTCCCTCGACAGGAGGCCGCTGTCAGAGTTGTATCCGATTGCAGGATGACAACATGTCCACCCTAGCCATTCCGAAGACTTCCTGTAGGGGTTGTCCCAGCATAGCTGCTGGGACAACTTCATTACATCTTGCAACCGCTCATGCCCCTTCCGCCCTCGGGTGTACAACTCGTTGCAGAACTGACACGTCATGGGGGTCCCGGCACAACTCCCGTCACCCTCGTCCACCAGCTACGGCTCCTAGCGACGACGGCCCTTGTCCATGACCTAGATGACCAGGCCCATGAGGCCACAGAAGGGTGCTCCATTACCTGCCCCAGTCCGTTCCTGTGACTTCCTGTAGGGGACAAAAGGGCATTCCTTCACTTGCCGTGTCAGCCCCCAACAGTTCGCAACCGGACATTTTGTTGCAGAGCACGAAATCCCGGCGATCTGCCTCAAAGCCAACGCCCTCAACAGGATTGAACTGCCCCGGACCCATCAATGCGCCTGGCGTGTCATCTGACCCAGGTCCTCGGAACCTACGCCCAAAGCCCAGGCTGCTCCGGATCGCCGCCATTCGTACCCGGTGGAATGGGAGTGAGCGACTCACGGCCCGGAATCCTGCCAACCTGCAACTTGCTGCAACTTGCGTTTCCGACGCAACCGGCCCCTGACAGAAAGTGTTCGCTGACCGCGTCCCATATTGGGCGATTTCCGTCCGATTCAGCTTAGCAGTCTGCCCGATCTGCAACTTGCACGCCAACCGTTTTCCTGTACAGCCCCCTGACATTGCGGCGGCCTCCTTCTCGTGTAATCCCTCGGAGACAACTTCATCGATGTAGTCCCTCCAAAGCCACCACGCCCATGTAGTCCCTTCAAAGGGATAACGCTCGGCTTCCCGACCCTCCAGACTCGACGTCAGTCAACACGACCCCATCGACGAGGAGGCATCAACTTGGGAGCGCAATCAACCGTCCGACGATCCCCCAGCGGAGCCAGGCAGCAGGCTGGAAGGCTCCTGCCCCTGGCCCCATGTCCCGTCGAGGGCTGTCCGGTCGGGGGTTGCCTACCCACGATCCCACCCTCCACGTCCAATCGCTCGCTCCGATGTGGCAGAAGTGCCCCGTTGACTCTTGCCACTCTTCGCCGCCAGCCGGCGAACCGGCCCTTACCTCGAATTGCTCGCTCCGATTTAGCAGGCACTCGCCCCGCTGCCCCGATTTATCCACTTCCCTTTTGGGAACTTTCGCCCAATTCGGGTGAACCTGCCCTTACCACAAAGTGCTCGCAACAACGGCCCCAACTTCCCTCTTTTCCGCCTGTTTCAGCTACGAATCCGCCCCGGACTTCCCTTTTGGGAACTGACTCGATTCCCTGTACACGGGTAAGACATCACATCCGGCCTCTCGGAGTGGATTCCCCCATGAGGGGGGCACGCGGCCGTGCCCCCCTCATGCACCGTGGTATTTCGTCCCTTACCTCCTCAGACTCGATGGCAGACAGACCGGCAGTGACAGGCCGCTTCGGGCTCACGCGAGCCCGGCGAAGAGAGCGATGAACGACAAGAGCAGACAGAACGGGCAACGGACGCCCAAAGAGGACTTCTCGGAGTTCGGGGAGGTCAGGGTCATCTCCAGGCCCGCCCCCGACGCCGAGGACCGGCTGCGCCGTCTCTTCACCCTGCTGCTCAAGCCCCCGGCCAGCGACGGACAGGCGGAGTCCGAAAAGGAGCCGACCCCGGACGGCAGGCGCTTGGGCGGCCACCAGGAGGCAGAAGCCTGATGCGGCCCGAGTCGTCCCCCAACCGCAATCAGCTGTCGCCGAGGCATTCGGCTCTCAGCCAGGACGCCCCCTACCAGGCCATCTTCGGAGACGTGTCGAGGATCATCGACGCGGCCAGGGAGTCGGCCGCCCGCTCGGTCAACGCCGCCATGACCGCCGCCTACTGGCTGATAGGACGTCGCATCGTCGAATTCGAGCAGTCGGGAGAGGAGCGGGCCGAGTACGGAGCGGCATTGATCGACAAGCTCGCAGAGGACTTGACGCGACGGTTCGGACGCGGCTTCTCCCTTCAGAACATCTACAACATGCGCCTGTTCTACGTCTCCTATCAGCCCGACAAGATTCTCCAGACAGTGTCTGGAAGATCGGTTTCACCCCCACGACGGCAGATTCTCCAGACGCCGTCTGGAGAATCTGAGTCCGCCCATGTCGGAGTGGAGTTCGACGACCTGCTGGCTGCCTTTCCGTTGCCCTGGTCGGCCTACGTCCGGCTGCTTTCGGTCAGGGACGAACCGGCCCGCTCGTTCTACGAGACTGAGGCGCTGCGAGGAGGATGGTCGGTCCGGCAGCTAGACCGGCAGATCGCCTCCCAGTTCTACGAGCGCACGGCCCTGTCCAAGAACAAGGCCGCCATGCTGACCAGCGGACATAAGCAGCGTCCCCAAGACCTCGCAGTGCCCCAGGAGCAGATCAAGGCCCCCTTCGTCCTGGAGTTCCTAGACCTCAGGGACGAGGATATCGGTTATCCAATCAACACCAAAAATCATATACACTTGGGCAGTGGAGTTTGGAGCTAGTTGACAACGACGGGCAGTTACGGCACCCCCGTGCGGTTCGAGCCTTCTCTAGTGCCCCTGACCGTACAAAGGCAGAACTTTTTCTCTAAGGTTTAGCTTGGCTCTCTTGTGGGATAGTGCTGGATGGCTAGTAACTGGTTCCAGTCCCTACTCCCTCCATTCTATAACTAGGAGCCGGGGCATACTGAATTGCGAACTTTTCGTTGGGAGGTTCAGATTTAGAGAGTCGGTGGTTTCGGTCCCGAAGTCTCGGCCTTCGGGACCGCACGGCCGATGCAAGGCTCGTTGTCAAGGCAGTTGGGATCGAGGTTCCATTTGCTTTTCGTTGGTTGATTTTGAGAAGAAATTTACATGCACTGACGCAGAGGAGACGGAACCCTATAGAATCTTCGCCTAGCTCCGTCTCATGGCCTCGACGCATGACATGGGTAGTAGGGATGGACGGGAGAATGACCTCGATTGGCAGCAAGATGACCAGTGGCCGCGGCATGACTGCCAAGCGGGAATGCGCCGAACTGTTCAATTGGCTGAATTGACTGATAGCCTCTGAAAGTGCTTGTTCTTGGAGATTAGAGACGTGGTGTTCAAATAAATTAGGGGCGCGACTCCAAAGGGGAGTCGCGCCCCTATATCACGTCCCAGAAGTTGGCGATCATTCTTCTGTTTCGGCGGGCCTGAAGTCCCTGATGCCGTTTGGGCCATCCCAAATGATCTTGCCGGCGATCGCGTCGCCCGTCTCACTGGCGTAGACGGTCTGGGTGTTCCGATCCTCGAAGCCGGGGTCTCCGGGTTCAGGGTCATCATTCGGGTCTTTGTCGATCTCGACGTATCCGATGATGCCGCCGTTCCCGTCGGGCACCGGCATACGGTCAGGCATCAGACTATAGTCCGCGGTGCCATCCTCGTTGACCCACGGCGGATCGCTACCACCGTGATGCGCCTGGGCCTGCGAGGCGGTGTTGTTCGGCCCGACAAGGATCATTGTGACGGCGCTCAGGGCGAAGAAAACGACCGCAGCCAATCCGACAGTTGCAAAGATTTCCATTATGTTCTTCATGGTAGTGTCCTTTCTTTATAATACCTTTCCTTTCGCTGCCTAGCCCCCTCAGTTGAGGGTGTGTGTTCCAGACCAGACCTCACCGCCGTACCACGAGTTGTTCTTGACGTATCCGAAGGCCCATGTTCCGTACTCTCCAGAACCACACCAGTTGGATGAGGTGAAGGTCTTTTCCGAATATAGGACCCAGCCTGACGACTGGTTGAAGTCATAGCTCGGGTTGTAGCACATCTGCCACGTGTCCTCTCCGGGCGGCAGGCGGACGACCTGGACCTTTGCCTTGAGGTGGTGTGAGGGCCTGCTGAAGCTCTTGGCACAGTAGGCGGGCGGAATGGGATTGGGGAAATTCAGTACCCGCCAACTTCGCACTTTCGACTGAGCGTAGCCATAGCCGCTGCCGTGCGATATCTCAGAACGGCCCTCCACGCACGGGAGCGTTGTGGTGTAGTACGTGAAGTCCTCATCATAGACGTAGTGGGCATAGGCGACCTGGCTCCCGACCGCGAGAACCCCCACGATCAGCAGAATCCAAGCGCGCCGGCGGATGATGGAGAAGAGAGACTTTATCGGATTCATTGCGATGCTCCTTTCATTCTATACCGAGTTGTTTTCCACACTGGTAACGGGTCGCTAGCGACCTACTGTAGGGTCAGATCCAGGCGGTCCAGTATCGCGCCGATGTTCGAATGGAAGCTACGTGAGGTGCAGACCCTCGGGTCGTCGGAGGGACCCTGCCAGCCTTCGCAGTCCTCTTCGGTGCTCGGATATCCAGCCTGGATGATTCCTTTTGGCTTCACATCATTTGCCCCGATGTACTTGTAGACAGGTCCTCCGCTGTCTCCTTCGCCAACCGAACCATCATCCTGTTCATCGGTCGTGCTGAATCCTGGACCGACGGTCGTTCCACAGTAATTCCCTACCCACTCGTAATGATCGATCTCATCCACCTTGACCATGTGCTGGCCAGAGGAACCACCCGAGACGAAAACATATTCGTCGAGTACGGCGTCCTCATGGGTCGACAGGACATGGGCATTCGACCCTGACTCCCAATTGCCGCGATATACTCGATCTTCGTAGGTCTCGCCAATCAGAACACCCCCACCGGTCGAACAGGACGATGTGGAGGAGTGGTAGCCTATCTCGATGTCGCCATCAGGTGTATTCCAGTCCCAACCGTCCTCGTGTTCGCAGTGGGCCGCCGTCAGCATACCTTCGGACCCGTCGTCCCTGGTCACGGAAAAGCCAGCCGTGCAGTATGCATACCTCGGGGGTAACCAGTGGGTCTGATGGTCCATCTGAGCACCGCCATAGAACGGCTCCTCATCGTCCCATCGGTCGCGAAAAGGGATAAGCGGTTCAGCCACCTCGAACTTGAGTGGGATCGTGCTGGTGAAGGCTGCCTTGCCGGCCGCGATCTTCGCCGCATCGGTTTGGTCACCGTCCGTATTGATCCCAATATCAATGCCGTCGAAGGTGCGGTTCGTACCGATGTTGATGAGCTTCACGTCGCCAATCCTCGGGGTCTGACGGATCCGATCTATCTCGGCTATCAGCTCAGTTCTCGAATATGGGACGTTCACGACCGTGATGGTCACGGCGCTGCCTGCGATGTAGTTGGAGATCTGAGCGGGCACCGTCCCCTTCCAGTGAAGCAGTACGGCATGGTTGTCGTTGTCCAGCCGGAGACCTCCGAACCCGGCGAGGCTATTGTCCCGCACGAGGTTCTGGATTGCGCCCGCGGCGTTGGATAAAGGCATTTGGGCCACATACTCCGGCGGGAGGGTGAAGGTGTCGGACTCCTGGGCATACACCGCGCCCGACACGACGGCCGCAAGAGCCGCACTGAAAAACATGAACGTGAAAGCAATAAGTCGTTTCATCGTAAAGCACTCCTTTACTCATCGTTCCTGTCTATACCGAGTTGTTTTTCGACGCCCTAAGCTCAGGTGACTCTACAGTAACGAGTTATTGTATATGGAACGTATAGATTGACCACTCTTGTGTTTAGATCACGTATAGATATCCCGCCGTGAGGCTTTGGTCCGGTGACATAGAAAGGAGGGTAAGGGGCGCTCCTCCGTGCTATAATGCGTGCCGGTGACTTACATTTAGAGTTGGAATCTTCTGCTTGCGGGAAGCTGATAAGCTCGACTTTGCACTAGAGAACCTGCGAGGGTGCCTTTCTTCCATCAGTGAGGCCACTCCCAGCGCCATTGGAACCCTCGACCTCGATAGCGCTTTTCAGAAGGTCAAAGAGGCCGCCCGGTCACTGGCAACTTCAAAGGATGCAACCGAGGCTGAACGGCGGCGGTTGGCCGCATTGGTCGATTCGTCACCAGTAGGCGTGATGGTGGTCGACGCTTCCACCAGAACCCTCGCGTCGGTCAACCTTGAGGCTCAACGCATCCTCGGTATGTCGCCGGAGCCTGGCAGTTCGCTCGTCCGCTACCACCAAGTAGCAATCTACCGGCGAACGGACGGGCAGAAGTACGAAGAGTCTGAACGCCCACTGGCCAGAGCTCTCGATCGCGGCGATGTCGTGCGGGCTGAAGAGATCTTGTTGACTCCCCCCGACGGCCACACGGTGACGATTCTCGTCAATGCGACGCCGATCTACTCCGACGAAGGCAATATCGTAGCGGCGGTTGCGGTCCTCCAGGACATGACGCCGTTGGAGGAGATGGAGCGGCTCCGCAACGATTTCCTCGCCATGGTGAGCCATGAGTTGCGGACACCTTTGACTGCGATCAAAGGGTCTACCGCCACGGTGCTGAGCGCGTCTACCCCAATCAATCATGTGGAGACACGTCGGTTTTTCCGAATCATCGACGAACAGGTTGACCTGCTGAGTGAGTTGGTGGGCAACCTTCTCGATGTGACCAAAATAGAGGCTGGGGCGTTGCAAGTGAGGCCTGAATGGTCGGACATCAGAACCATCGTCGACGAGGCCGTCAATACCCTTCGGCGGGCCGGGCTGACGAATCAGGTTGATGTGAATCTCCCGACCGACCTTCCGCCAGTCTTGGTAGACTCACAGCGGCTGATACAGGTTCTGAATAATCTCTTGTCCAATGCTTCAAAGTATTCGCCGCCAGCGTCGCCTATCAAGGTGGCTGCATCACTAAGGGAACCTTATTTGTCCATCTCGGTGGTAGATGAAGGCCAAGGCGTGGCCGCAGACCGCCTGCCTCGGCTGTTCAACAAGTTCTCCCGCGTCCTCGGTAGTAAAGAGGAGGACGCTATCGATGGACACGGGTTAGGTCTTGCCATATGCAAAGGCATTATCGAGGCACATGGCGGCCGCATTGAGGCCGAGAGCAAAGGCGAAGGCCGTGGCATCACCGTCACCTTTACGGTCCCCATAGCGAGTGACGAGGGGTGCGACCCTACCCCCGAACATATTTCGAAGCCCGGAGCCGACAATGTGGTCGGGCAGACGAGAATCCTATCGGTAGATGATGCCCCCCAAGTGTTGCGTTACGTGCGTAATGTCCTCACAGACGCCGGGTTCGCTGCCATCACGACCGCCAACCCGAAGGAGATGATGACGCTATTCGAGTTGGAACAACCAGACCTCGTGTTGTTGGACGTGGGGCTTCCCGGGACGAGCGGCTTTGAGTTGATGCAGCTTCTCCATGAGAATTCCGACGTACCGGTTATCTTCCTGTCGGGAAGCGGAAGAGACGAAAACGTCGTACGGGCTCTTGAGATGGGGGCATCCGACTACATCGTTAAGCCCTTTTCGCCGACCGAGCTAGTTGCCAGAATCAGAACAGCGCTCCGGAAGCGAACCAGCAAGGATGAACCAAGAGGGCGCGATCCATACCGGCTTGGGGACTTGGTGATTGACTACGCGAGGCGAGGCGTGACGGTTGCGGACCAGGTGCTGCATTTGACTCCAACGGAATACAAGTTACTCTTCGAGTTGTCCACAAACGCTGGGCGAGTGCTGACCCACGATCAGCTTTTGGAGCGGATTTGGGGGGCGGAGTACACATCTGGGGAAAGCCACCTGATTCGTCTTACCATTGCGAATCTTCGTCATAAGCTGGGCGATAACGCAAAGAATCCAAGGTATTTATTCACCGAGCGGAACGTGGGTTACCGTATGGCGAGATCATCCGAGGGGAATTAGAATTGCACCGTCTGTTATTCCCTTAACAACTGACAACTTCTCAAGTGTGACATACATCCTAGTTGGGTATCGGAACAAGCCCCGCCTTCTAATCCTACCGCTCTTGTAGTGCTGAGTGGTCTGCTGTCAACAGGGTTCAGGTTCTGGCGGGGAGCATAGCGCACTCCTCGACCCTTGCAAGAAGGTAGTGAATTAGGAGTTTTTTTACGTGTAGTCCCTTTCGCTATGCCCAAATCCGAAATGATCGCTTTGCAGCACAGGCCGCTGAATTGAGCTCGCTGTCAGAGAACGACCTTGAATTTAGTTTGCGGTTCGACGAAGGCGAAAACGAACCAAGGGGGAGGCTGTAGATACTAATGACGCCAAAGAGGACGACTTTGCAAGAGTGGAGCAAATATGCACCTGCATAGGCGGAGCAATTGTGGACCACACATTGAAGCCCGCATTCCCCATATCAGCCCTGCATGACGTGCCGTAATCAGCAACATAGGGGACCGTTGTAGCCGAATAGTGGATCATATCAGTTATCATGAGCGACAGCTATAGTTCTTGAAAACGGGTAGTGTCGCAGTTTCTATGGGGCGACAGGAGTGCGCCGGTACTTTCGGGCCGATGCCGCATTCGCCAAGCCGGACATCTATCAGTACTTGGAGGAGCGGCGAGTCTTCTACACCATACGGCTGCCGAGCAACAAAGTGTTGCAATGCGAGATCGCTCCCTTGCTGATACGACCTGTGGGGAGGCTGCCGAAACGTCCGGTGATCCTATACGACGACTTTTGGTATCGTGCTGAGAGTTGGGACCGGGCACGGCGGGTGGTGGCCAAGGTGGAGTGGCATCAGGGAGAGCTGTTCCCTCGGGTGGGCTTCATCGTCACGAACATGACGGCTGGCCCCGAAGGAGTGGTGCGATTCTACAATGGTCGTGGGACGGCTGAGCAGTGGATCAAGGAAGGGAAGTACGCGCTGAACTGGACTCGGCTGTCGTGCCATCGATTCGTGGCCAACCGTGTGCGTCTGTCTCTGTTCGTCCTGGCGTACAACCTTGGGAACTTCCTTCGCCGACTGTGTCTGCCCAAGGCGTTCAAGCACTGGTCGCTGCGGAGCGTGCAGGTCAAGCTGATCAAGATGGGCGGTCGTCTGGTGCGGCACTCCCGGCGGTTGATCTTCCAGTTATCCGAGGTGTCGGTTCCTCGACAGTTGTTCGAGGGAGTGTTGAATCGTATCGGCCGGTTGGCACCGGCACCAAACTGAGGGAGGGTATAACTACGATTTTGCCAAGAGGGAGAGCGCTCCAGGGAGTCGGCTTGTCTTCAATGCGCTTTCATCCCATTGGCGGGGAGCCCAGAGACGATGAAGATGGACAAGAAGCATGGTTCACGGCGAGAATCGCATCCCTTACTGGACAGACGACTGGCCTTGCAGGACCTGACTAAGATACTATCCTCTCGTTTGGACTGCCCACTGAGCCTGAAGATTCCCACATATGGGGAATCCTGGCTAAAAGGTGATACAATAATCAGTCCAACTCATCCAGACCTAAATATCCCCATAGAATAGAGTGAGGATAAATAGATGCTTAGCAAAGTCGCTAATATTATATCTAACATGTTCGATGGATTAACCGTAGTGTTTATGATTTCCACTGGCTATATGTATGCTGATCTTATTGTATTTGAGGATGATCCTAGTCGTGTGATTGTACTATTCGGCTTTTGCCTGGTAATGACTATATTGCTGTTATCTAGGATGTTCTTATTAGCAATTAAGTCTTTAAGATAGTTGTGTAGATATGACCTGCCCCCTGTAGTTGTACCACCTGCTATGTTATACCATTTCAGGTTAATACCCATCCTCCAGTGTCACGCCTTGGTAGATGCTGTCGATCTGGGCGGTCAGGTGCAAATGATGGCGGATCGTGCTGGAGTGCCACTCAGACAACAACCGGATGGATTACAAACTGCTGTCCTTGCCTCAGCAACTTGAAGAATCTGTCATAGTCGACGATACAAAGTGGCCTATCACTTACGAACATCCACGGTCGCGGACGATTGACGACAATTACGCCTTCAACAGAATAGCCTTCTTCTGGTCGGACGTCGTATTCAGCCTTAAGTTCGGCCAGATTCTCAGCAAACCAGGAAACCTGCGACTCTAAATCGACAATTTCCTTCATAAACTTCTGTCGCTCTTTACTCATGATCTCGGGAACAATTCCTTCGTCCGCATTGTTCTTAGCTTCAACTAGAATGAATCTACGCGATTGCCTATCAACGATAAACACATCAACAGCACCGAAACCTTGTCCTTGAGGAAGTGGTCGTCCCCTGATTTTGTCTTTTCTCAGCTTACTTTCGAATCCCAGTGCTGTGCATTTGTCGGCGAGATGCCGTTCGAATGGCAGACCCAGTTTCTCTTGGAGTGTGCCGACTACTGCCCTGAGTCGTCCTTCATGGTTATGCACAAAGTCAATGCGTCCTGACTCGATTCGGGTTAAGACCATCTGAAGGCTCATACTAGTGGTCTCCACGCCGTAGATGCAGTACCGGGAGCCAAAACGTTCCAATAGCACCACGGGCCTACGTAGAAGTCGAGAATCGCGCCTGGCGTTCTCTACGGGGAGCATCTCATTGACATCGACGCCGTTCAGCATCTGGGTTGAGATTCCATAGTCCCGTAGTAGGTAGTCCAGCCGTTGCGGATCGAGCTTCCACTTTTTCGACAGGAAAGAAGCAAGCCTAGCTTGTTTAAAAATCTTACAGTATTCCTTTTCACCAAATGAATCGACTAGACCGAGCGAAAACCTGATCCAATCACTCATGCTGTAACCCCGCTCGCACGTGAGCGGTTCGTCCAGTTCCTTCAGGCCAATTTGGTCGATCATTTCTTCAATGGACATACTCTCCTGGGACGATTGCAACATATCGAAGCGCTCGGCTTCTGACTCGGCCATGCCGGGCATCAAGGCCCGCCGGTAGGCCTCCATAGCTTTTGTGGCCCGAGGAGTAAGCTGAGGGGTGGCGACATAGTCAGTGTCAACTTCTACGTTGTGTTCAATGACCTTATGCACTACAGTCTCCCAAGCCATGTCCCATTCGACCATCGCACGTGCTAATTCAATCAGGAGGTCAAATTTTGACCTTCCTACAGTTTGGCCGGTGGAGTTGCAATGTTTGACGGCTACTTCGATAAGCCAACGGATAGATTCGGTATATGGGGATAGGCTTTCCCATAGCTGCTGGTTCTTCATGGAAGATTCCCTAGAATCTCCATATTTTCGGTGAGCGGCCAAGTAGTGATGGCCCTTGAGTATGTGTCCCAGAAACTCCTCGTGGCGCTTGTACAAACGAATGCAGAGATCAAACGCATCCACCCCGGACAATTCGTCCAGTAGCTTATCGTTCAAGCCGTTATAGACGGCTTGAACGTACGGAAAGAGAGCGGCGTCCAAGGACGAATACACTCCTGGTTGGATACCAGAGTCCCTGACGAGAGACTTCTTCAAATCCTCAACCAACTCAACTTGCTTTGGGGACGGAAATCTGAGATCAGGCAATACGTCGAAGCTAGACGGAGCATGGATTCGACCAATCGGCCATATGGGAAACTGGTTCCCGGGAGTCGGATCTTTCATAGAGTCCACCCATCGCACAGCAATGTATTCGATATGACACCTGAACGCCTTGAATGCTCATCCATTTTAGTCCAATCCCGGTTGGTCTGGGATTGCTAAGTGTGAGCTTCACCGAAGACGTAGGCTACGACGAGAGCCAGACCAGTGAGGCGACTTCGGCGGTCGCGCCCAGGCCCCGCTCACACTGGAACGCACACACCTACGTCCAGACGCGCGATGAGCGGGATGAGAAGGCCAACGGATACAACCCATCGAGAGGCGAACGGGCGACGGCGGACACCGCCGACGAGCTGGAGACGCTCCGGCGAGGGCTGCGCGTAGTCGCCCGGATGATCGCCCGCGCCCACCTGCGGCGTCAGGAGTCCCGGTCTGGAACTGCACACAATCCGACGGCGGAGCACGAACACGGAGACTGAGAGGCCGACCGGCCCGGACTGCGGACTTCGAGGCGAGCTCCCACCCGTCCTCCGTCTCTCCGGCGTCCACGTTCCTCTTTCCCTTATTCGTAGCTGCCCGCTGCCCCACCGCACGACGTGAAGCCTTCCCCTCACGCTGGGCTGTTCCGCCACGTTCACTTGCTATTTGTCTGTCAATCGACACGACAAAATTCGGTTCTCATGGACAGCCGAGCTGGAAGTTGACAGAGTTTAATGAGAGGCGGCAGGCAGTGGGTCGGTCGGCCGACGGCCTGCTACTGCGAGCTTTCCCAGGCGCTCATCTAGCAGACGCAATAGCGATGGAATATTCTGGTACACATTGCCGGGCCGACTTAGGTCCATCTAAGCTAAGTGGATTCCTAGATAATAGGGTGTCTACGAGGCTTTGACGGAGAGGACAAACCTGCTGGCACGGGAACTGAACGCACCCAGGGTTACGCAGCTGGGCTAGGTAATACGAATGTCGAATCAGTGAACCGCCGCTGACAGTCGTCTACGCCATCACTGGTTCGATCCCTGTCGGCTGAGCCGTGTCTTACTGTAGACAGAACTTTCGAACTCAGGATTAGCTTGGAACCCTAGTGGAAATTGGCTGGGTCGAGTCCATGTGGGTGCACCTTGCGAGTCAATGACTCCGGTGCTTTCACTGGTTTTGGAGCTCCTGAAATGCCCGGTCGTAGTCTTGTTGATGTCGTGCTAAGACGTCCTGGTACTCTTGTAGGTCCACCAGTGTTGCCAAGCACTGGAGCAACTCTTGCCGCCGCAGGTTTAAGGACGTTACTCTCATCAAGTGGTCGCCTATGGTCATGCGGGCAACGATGATCTCTGCAGGCTCATGCCATGAGGTCAACACCAACTCCTCATCCGTTCCTCCCATCCTAATGGTGTCCACCTCGCTTGGGGTACTTTCGATCTTCTTCAGGTTCCATTCTCGATGGAAATCTCTCCTTCCTTGCAGCAGACTCCGGATAGAAAACAGGTCTGTCAGCGGGTCACGTTGCCTCCAGACCGAATGGCTCTGCTCAATCTCTACTGAGCGCCGCCCGGATGCGTATCGGAACGAAATGTGGTTTATCACCTTTCCATCTGTGCCATAGCCAAAGCTCGTAAGATGAAACCCTAGGGGAGTGCCTTTCATCCCGTAGACTTCAAATGGTGTGGCCGCGACCAGTTGGGCCAAATCTGCGCTTTCGTCAGGTCTTCCGAAAACTGGCGCAGGCCGTCCAATCCGCTCCTTCCCTTTCGAACCCGCCAATCCGACACCCGTTCCAATTCGGTTCAAGGGGAAGATTCTCGTAATGACACCTGGGAATGCGCGAAGGGAACGCACAATCGTGCCCGGTGTGCCAACCTTGAAGACGACAACATTCCCACCTGATTCGGTCCCACAACTTGAACAGACTGCGTCTATTTCCCAATTCTGCTGCCCCCTGAGGAACCCCCTTACGCGCTTCTTCTTGGCCTTGGCCAAGATCAAAGGGGCGCCGCAATCTCGGCAATGGGTATCGAACGGCGGCTGCTCGTCCAAATCCGTCATATCGTTCCTCGCCAGCGAATCAGCTTAATGTTACGACGTGGGTGAATTCCTCACATATGGTAATTCAATCACGAGCCGGAGAGCGCGGCAACGGAACCTCTGAACTGAATTCTCAGGAAGGTGACACGACTAGTGGTCCCGAGTCGATTCATGAAAGGCATACTGCGTTAGGGCCAATTGGCGGCAGGACTCTACCTCAGGAGTAGCTCTCATCGGCAAGGTGCTTCAGCACGATGGAGAATCGCCATGGCAAGTTGCCTCAGTCAAGGGAGCTCGGCAACCTTAGATCGGTCGTGAGGCTTTGTATTGTAGAAGGTTGGGGGAAGTGAGCCGGGGCATACTGAATTGCGAACTTTCAGGTGGGAGGTTTCGATATAGAGCGTCTAAGGTATCAGTCCCCGAGTGCCTTCAGTAGAGCCTCTATCGCATCGGCGTAGTAGATGATGCTCAGCTTGGTCGCCATATCATCGGACAGGTCGATAAACTGCTTCCCTGCTGAGATAGGGACTAGCAGCCGGATCGCTCACTCCTCAACCGCAAGCTCGGCGACGCTCACTGCGTTGTCTACGGGGTCCAGCCCGCCATGAGCCACTGCCAAGCGGGCTCATGAACAGGTGGTATACCTCGGAGCACCACACCTAGACGAGCTAGCCAGCTAGGGCCTCGAAGCAGTGCGCGAACTCGTCAACCTTACTGAGCACGGCATCGAGGTTCGAGTCAAGGGGGAGATAAGGACAGGCATTGTCGCCGGGCACATCGACGTCACATCCCATCGTGGTAATCAAGGACATGTAGACATCGACCTCAGCTCGGTGATTCGGCAAACAGCGGTTGAGCTTCTCACGGCTTGGGAAGATTAGGTGTGCTCCGCGACCTATTGCGATAAGAGAAACATCCCCAGCCTTATCTCGCCTGTTTACCTTCAGCGCAAAGCCTTCCTTTCCAACAGCGTCCACTTTGAGGTGACCTATTCTGACCCGACTGGTGGTTGACTCGAGCCTCTCGCCGAGCCGGTCGCGCAGCGCGACTACCAGGCTGTGCTCCCACATCTCCTTGGACACGTTGGCCCGCTCCCTTGAAGACGAGTGCTCACGCAATCCTTCTTCGATCAGTTTACTCAGATGCCGAACGTTGAATCTTGTCTGTAGCGAAAGGCACCTCGGTTCTTCAAGCAACTCGGCAATCTCCTCAAGGCTAAGGTCACCACCGTCCTTCTTCTTGCCCCAAATCGTCTTCACCACATCAAACTGCTTCCGATAGTCCTCAGCCTGGCGGGAATTAGTCCCAAGCTCTACTTCGATCATCGCCACCTCAGAACCGTCATACTCTACCTTGAAATCGGGACGACGGCTGTGTTTGTCTGTGGACGGATATACGACGGCATCGGCGGGCAAGCACAGTCTATGTAGAATCCATTCACGGAACCAGTCTTGCTGCATCAGTGAAAAGAGCGCGAGATTGATCCGGTTCTCGGGCTTACTTGTATCTTCCTTCACGAACAGATCGTCATCACTTGCCACTTCAGTCATCCTGGGCACCTTAATCCCTTTCTCAAAGTCCAATGGGCTGCTGAAAAACGTTCCTAAGGGATAGTATACAACGGTTCTTTTGCATTGTAGTGGTTGAGGTGGTAAAGTGCCTGCCAGCCGTACAAGGGAGTCACGCTATGGCTGGCAGGTTCAGACGTATATGGAATTTCATAGTCGGTGGCGAGGTCGTGGGGTCGATAATCGTCCAAGCCATGTCTACAGGAGGGTCAACAACTATGGCGATTATTATGGGTGCACCAGATTGGCTGGTCATCACAGTCGGCGTAACGGCGTGTATTGCAACAGGCGCGACCTTGCAGCTTGTTTTGGCTAAGCGAATGGTGACCTGATTTGAGGTTAGAGCGGATAGACAACGGGAGGCATTTGGGCAACTATGGCAGTTTGCCCATGAGCGCGGTTTAGTCGAGCATGTGAAGAAGGACAAGGAAGCGGCCCAGCACCTTCGGCAACTTCGGGAAGATGTCTATGGGGTAGCTCCCACTCCACGAGGTGGCAAGCGGAGAATTGCTGAAACGCCTAGATTTCTCAGAAGCATGAGGCGACGGAGACGATGACCACCTTGCATATCCCATACGGTCTAGTAGATGACCGTATAGTCCATGTAGACGACGTGCCACGCGGCAAAGCCTGTGGTGCCCGGTGCGCGGCCTGTGGTTCCGATCTAGTGGCAAGGAAGGGCGAAGAGCGGATACATCATTTTGCTCACTATCAGGCTAACGGTCATGAGTGCGAAGGCTGGCTTCACAAGACAGCAAAACGGATTCTCTACGAGCGTGTAATTCGATCCATGCGATGGAAGAGCGGTTTCCCAATCAAGTGGTCTTGCTCAGATAAAGAGCCTGCGTTTGTCCATGAGGTCGATTTACTAGGCAAGGGGATTCTGAACAACGCCAGCCTTGAACGGTATCTGCCAACTTGGAACATTCGCCCCGATATTACATTGATGGCAGGAGCCACTCCCAAAGGGCTGATTGAGGTGGTGGTCACCAACCGACCTAAACCGCCGGTATTGGCATCTGGCCTTCCCGTGTTGGAAGTTCATGTCTCCGCAGGGGCAGACTTGGAAGTCTTGGATAAGGGCAGAATTCCGGTTGCGGTAATGCACAACTATCCTTGTCCTGACCCGAAAAGGCCGACGCACCGTCGTCCCCCTCCTCCTAGGCGCCGGGTTCATTGTACGAAATGCGGTGAGACACTAAGAGACGGAAGGATGGCATATGTGTATTGGGCATCGAAGGGGAGGTGGCATCTACGCCATCTTCATGACTTTGCTTTTCTTTCAGACTGGCGCTGTAGAACCTGCCATGAGAATGTTACAGCTTTGGGGAGCCTCATGCAGGAGCCACCTGGCCGTGTGTGATTAGACCAAATGACCACCTTCAAGCGCACAGAGGAATACACCGTATCTTGCCCGAACAACGACGGCGGCAAGATCATCAAGCACGGGAAGCAAGCAGGGAAGCAACGCTATCTCTGTAAGACGTGCGGCAAGGCGTTCCGCGAGGCCGACACGTACCAGTCGAGCCGCCGTTTTCCCATTCAACAGATAGGCGTAGCCCTACAGGGATACTTTGACGGCCAGTCCTACCGCGAGGCCGCTCGGAATGTAGGGCGAGCGTTCCGCACGGACCCTCCCGATGAGTCCAACGTCTTCCGTTGGGTTCAGGGCTACGCTCGCGGCGCGGCGGAAGAGATGCGGAAGCGCAAGGTTCCGACTGGCAGGGAGTGGGTAGCCGATGAACTGCAAGTGAACCTCGGCGGTAAGCCTTACTGGTTGTGGAACGTACAGGACAGGCGTAGCCGCTTCCTGCTTGCGACTCACCTAACGCCAAAGCGTGATGCGCGAGCGGCTGAAATCGTGATGAGGAAAGCGCAAGCCCAAGCCGCGAACGCGCCGAAGGTCATCAGGACGGATAAGCTCACCAGCTACGCCCCTGCAATCAAGAAGCTGTTTCCCAAGACCGAGCACCTACGGAGCGAAGGGTTGACGGCGGAAATCAACAACAATTTGAGCGAGAGGATGCAGGGAATCATCCGTGAGCGGGATAAGGTTCTCCGTGCCATGAAGTTCCGGGAGACTGGACAGAACTACCTAGACGGCTGGACGGTTGACTACAACTACTTCAGGCCTCACATGGGAGTCGATGAGAAGACCCCCGCACAGGCGGCGCGTATGGTCGTTCCGTTCAAGGACTGGCGCGACGTGGCGGAGAAGGTCACTCCGATAACGAAGCCCAACCGCCCTGACTGGCAGACCCAAGACGAGCGCATCCTAGCCGACAAGGATTTCCAGACGGTGGACATCGACACGGCAAAGGAAGTGACGGAACCGAGGAAGCGGAGTAATGGGGGATTCAATCGGCGAAGGGGCTTTTGAGGCCAACAACTACATTGCAAAAGAACCGTTCTAGGTATGTTCTTTAGATATTTCATCGGATACGTTTTAAGTTTTGTTGGAATCTGTGGAATTGTACTCTCCGCGTTGGCGGCCTGTGGTTCAGCCATGACCGATCAAGGTATGCTCATCCCTCTTGGCATCTTTGTCATTAGCATAATAGCCTTGTTCGCTGGGTGGGCTTTGAGGGATTCAGCGAAATAGAACATTTCAAACTGCGACACTACCGTCTTATGTCCAGCCCATCTAGGGCAACTGTTCAGAGTTGATGAGGCGAGTGTCCGCAGTATTCGGGAATTCGCCCGTTCTCAAAGCTAAGTTGCCCTGTGAGTGACACCATTGGTCGAGAAAATCTCACGAAGTCTGAACAGTTACCATCCTCCACTTCACAATCCAAATGCCGATTGTCGCCGAGGGAAGATCGGGGGTCAACCGCAACGTTCTCTGCGCGGAGGACTTGGAGTTCCAATTGTCGCCGAGGGGAGACCGGGGGTCAACCGCAACTCATGCGCGTGCGCGAAGTACCATGGCCGAATTGTCGCCGAGGGGAGGTCGGGGTCAACCCTAACGAACGTCATATAACTGTTCAGAGTTGATGAGATGAACTTAAGGGCCCTAGAGGGTTGTCGGCTGCGGAGCCGATGCCATGCTGAAGCGCCCGCTCCAAGCTGTCGCCCACCCGGCGGGTCAACTGGCTCGACTTCACGCTGGAGGCCTCCGACCTGGGGTCGATCTCCAGCACCCGCGCCGTACACGAATATCCCCTCCGCCGCACCAAGTCTTGGAGCAGCGCCATGAGCCGCAGGTGGTGCAGGTCAGTGCCGGAGCCGCTGACCTTGATGTCTCGTCTCTTCCGCTTCAACTGATTCCTCCCCTCATTCTGCACTTGGCATGAAGCCACGTGCCCGGCATTGACCTCGCGCCACCCACGGCCCCCGCCTATCTCCAACAGCGTCCGAGGGTGAGAACCCGCCCCAGCCGCCTCAGCAGCTCCCACTTGTGCAGCGCCCTCCGCGTGTCGGAGAGCGCTGTCCTTCGCCAGTTGACCTGGCCGTTGCGGTCGAAGCCACGCAGCGGGAACCGGGCCGGAGGAAGCGTCAGTCCGTGCTCCTCCAGCAAGGCCAACTCCAGGGCCAGGAACCGCTCCTCGGTGCGCAGCCAAGACAGGCCCTTGCCCTGATTCGGATGAGTGGCCTTCAACTCACGCCAGTCGACGATTAGCGGCCAGACGGCGCCGAAGACCTCCTCATCGTCCGGCGCAGGCTCCAGCGTCACCAGGTCGGGGAACTCCCGCCGCAGCAACGCTCTCCGTTCCGGTTGGGAACCGGCACTGGACTCCTTCTCCGATGCCCCATACCCACTTCCGCCGGACAGGCCGAGGGCCGCCAACTCAGTCTCAAGCCATCGCTGCATCTCGGCCCACTCCGCTCGCAGACCCCGGATGGCATCCTCCCGCGCCCTGTGCTGGACCCGCATCTCCCTGCCCAGCTCCTCGATGGCGCCAGCTAGCTCCTCGGCCCTTGCCTCCAGCTGGTCGTTGCGCTCCCGCTGCTCGGCGGCAGCCGAACCCACGCCCGACTGGAGAGCCCTGTCCAACGCCGACCGCATCCGCCTCGACAGCACCCCGTCGTACAGGCCGGCGTCCAGCGTCCTGCGGTCCACCCCCAGCATCTCGGCGGCCTTCTTCCGCCCGTGGTCCCGCTCCAGCTCTTGCAGCAGCGACATCAGCCGAAGCTGGTGCATGTCGGCAGCCGTCCCGCTGCCATTGTTGCTATGCCCTGTGTGATTCATAGGTTTCCTCCTGTCTCAATGACATTTCCGTCAGTTCGGTTCTCCGTTCCGCAGCTGACCTTGTCGTTCAGGTCGTGCTGGTCACAGCCTGTAGGGGGCCTTCCCCACACCGCCGTCCCCCCGTCACCGCAGCTAGGGTCCGCCATCTGCTGGGCTGCCTTCAGACCTGCCCGGCTTTGGCTCCCCAGCGGGCCGGTCATCCTGCCCGCCTCTCCCTCTCTGCCAGTTCGTCCTCGTGCATCTCAGCCTCGTGGTCGCCGTCCCCCTCTACTTCCAGCAGTGCCTGCGCCGGTGTCTGAGAGTCCTCCAGCACCTCCACTCGCCGGTCCAGGTTTTCTACCGACCTGTCGAGGTCATCGACCGACTCCA